>NZ_CP126269.1:0-2400000 GCF_003234445.2 Curtobacterium sp. MCLR17_036
ATGACGATGCCGGCCGACCCCGTCGAGGACCTCTGGTCATCCGTACTCGGACTCCTCGCCGAGGACCCCCGCATCACGCCGCAGCTGCACGGCTTCCTCAACCTTGTCGAGCCGAAGGGCGTCCTCGCCGGCACCCTCTACCTCGAGGTGCCGAACGACCTCACCCGCGGCATGCTCGAGCAGCGCATCCGGATCCCGATCACCGAGGCCGTGACCCGCATCGGCGACGACTCGGTCGCGAACTTCGCGATCACCGTCAACCCGGACATGGCCTCGGAGCCCCGCGTCGACCCGAACGTGCCGGAGTACGCCGAACCCGTGCAGGAGATCGTCGAGCAGAGCGCCGCCCCGCGCCAGTACATCGAGGCGCCGTTCGTGCCGAGCCAGATCGACTCCCCGGGGACGAGCGGACGACCGGAGTCCCGGCTCAACCCGAAGTACAACTTCGACAACTTCGTCATCGGGTCGTCGAACCGGTTCGCCCACGCCGCAGCGGTCGCGGTGGCCGAGGCGCCGGCGAAGGCCTACAACCCGCTCTTCATCTACGGCGACTCCGGCCTCGGCAAGACCCACCTGCTCCACGCCATCGGCCACTACGCCGAGAGCCTCTACCCGGGGATCCGCGTCCGGTACGTGTCGAGCGAGGAGTTCACCAACGACTTCATCAACTCGATCGCGAACAACCGCTCGAACCAGTTCCAGCAGCGGTACCGCGACATCGACATTTTGCTCATCGACGACATCCAGTTCCTGCAGGGGAAGGACTCCACGCAGGAGGCCTTCTTCCACACGTTCAACACGCTGCACGACCACAACAAGCAGGTCGTCATCACGTCGGACGTCGCACCGAAGCACCTGACCGGCTTCGAGGACCGCATGCGCTCGCGGTTCGAGTGGGGCCTCATCACCGACGTGCAGGCACCCGAGCTCGAGACCCGCATCGCGATCCTCCGCAAGAAGGCGCAGTCCGACCACCTGCAGGTGCCCGACGACATCCTCGAGTTCATGGCCTCCAAGGTGTCGAGCAACATCCGCGAGCTCGAGGGCACGCTCATCCGCGTCACCGCGTTCGCGAGCCTGAACCGGACGGCCGTCGACATGGCGCTCGTGCAGACCGTCCTCAAGGACCTCATCACCCTCGACGAGGACAACGTCGTCGCGCCGACGGACATCATCAACCACACCGCCGAGTACTTCAAGCTCTCAGTCGACGACCTCTACGGCTCCTCGCGGTCGCAGGCGATCGCCACCGCGCGACAGATCGCGATGTACCTGTGCCGTGAGCTGACGAGCCTGTCGCTGCCGAAGATCGGGCAGCTGTTCGGCAACCGCGACCACACGACGGTGATGTACGCGAACAAGAAGATCACCGAGCTGATGAAGGAGCGTCGGTCGATCTACAACCAGGTCACCGAGCTCACGAGCCGCATCAAGCAGGACCGCCGGTACCGCTGAGATCGGCCCCGTCGCGGCCCCGTCCACCATCTGAGACGGTTCCAATGGCCGGACTCTTCACAGTGTGGAAAGCCTGTGGATAACTGTGGAGGACACGCCGCCCGGTTGTTCACAGCTGAGGGGGCACTTGTGGAAACTGGGGATGGAAGTGGATAGACGAGCATTCGTCATCCAGACAGCGCTCACAGGCCGTCAACAAGTCACAACCGTGTAGTTCCCAACGCCGGAGCGGCATGCACAGGGTTATCCACAGTGTGCACAGGCGTTAACACCATTACTCCTGGTTAACGATCCATCTCCGCGGGACAACCTTGTGGACGGCGGGATGACAAGAAATCCGGGCTCCGTCCGCCTGTGCCACAATGGGGCGGCCGGACAGTCCAAGCCGATCGACAGGGGTTCCAGCTGTGAAGTTCGAGGTCAACCGGGACGTCTTCTCCGAAGCCGTCTCCTTCGCGGTGAAGCTCCTCCCACAGCGCACGACCCTCCCGATCCTGTCGGGTGTCCTCATCCACGCGGACGGCGACCGGCTCACGCTCTCGTCGTTCGACTACGAGGTCTCGGCGCAGACCTCGATCACGGCGCAGATCGACGACCCGGGCACGGTCCTGGTCTCGGGTCGCCTGCTGAACGACATCGCGAGCCGCCTGCCGAACGCCCCGGTGACGTTCACCACCGAGGACTCGAAGATCTCGGTCGCCTGCGGCTCCGCGCACTTCACGCTCCTGTCCATGCCGGTCGAGGAGTACCCGACCCTGCCGGAGATCGGTCCGCAGACCGGCGTGATCCCCGGCGACGCGTTCTCCGAGGCCGTCTCTCAGGTGGCCGTGGCCGCGAGCCGCGACGACGTCACCCCCGTCATCACCGGTGTGCAGCTCGAGGTCGGCGACAACGACCTGTCGCTCATCGCGACCGACCGCTACCGCGTCGCGGTCCGCACGATCGCCTGGGACTCCGGCCGCGTCGGGTCCGACCCGCTGCACGCACTGGTCCCGGCGCGCACCCTGCAGGAGGTCGGCCGCACCTTCGGCTCGGCGTCCACCGTGTCGGTGTCGATCTCGGGCAGTTCCGACCGCGAGCTCATCGCGTTCCACGCCGACGACAAGACCGTGACGTCGCTGCTCATCAAGGGCAACTACCCGCCGGTCCGCCGGCTCTTCCCCGAGACCGTCAACGACCACGCGGTGATCAACACCGCGGAACTGGTCGAGGCCGTCCGACGGGTCTCCCTCGTCCTGGAGCGCGAAGCCGCCCTCCGGTTCTCCTTCTCGGTCGACGGGCTCACGCTCGAGGCGATCGGATCCGAACAAGCGCAGGCGTCAGAGTCGATCAGTGCGTTGCTGACCGGAGAGGAAACGGTGGTCTCGTTGAAGCCCGCCTTCCTCCTGGACGGGCTGAACGCGGTGCACTCCGAGTTCGTCCGCATCTCCTTCACCAAGACGGAGAACCCCAACAAGCCGGGCCCGGTGCTCATCACCGGCCAGACTTCGCAAGAGGCCGCAGCGACCGACGGTTACCGGTACCTGCTGCAGCCCAATCTCCTGCTGCGGTAAGCGCAACAGCCGAACACTGCGCTGACGCGCTCCACGCTGCATCAGCGCGACGACGAACAGAAGAGGAAATCATGCACATCGGTCTTGTCGGCCTTGGTCGCATGGGCAACAACATGCGTGCCCGTCTCCGCAACGCTGGGATCGAGGTCACCGGTTACGACGCGAACCCCGCCGTCTCCGACGTGGCCGACCTCGGCGCACTCGCCGCGGCGCTGCCCGAGGGCAAGAAGCTCGTGTGGGTCATGGTCCCGCACGGCAAGATCACCGACGACGTGATCTCCGACCTCGCCGAGGTCCTCGGCGAGGGCGACCTCGTCATCGACGGCGGCAACTCGAAGTGGCTCGACGACGAGGTGCACGCGAAGCAGCTCGACGCCAAGGGCATCCGCTACATGGACGCCGGTGTCTCCGGTGGCGTCTGGGGCAAGGACAACGGCTACGGCCTCATGGTCGGCGGTGCCGTCGAGGACGTCGAGTTCGCGATGCCGGTCTTCGACGCGCTCCGTCCCGAGGGCCCCCGCGAAGAGGGCTTCTCGCACGCCGGCGGCGTCGGCGCGGGTCACTACGCGAAGATGGTCCACAACGGCATCGAGTACGCGATCATGCAGGCGTACGGCGAGGGCTACGAGCTCCTCGAGGCCAAGGACATCATCCACGACGTCCCCGCGGTCTTCGCCGGCTGGCAGCGCGGCACCGTCGTGCGGTCCTGGCTGCTCGACCTGCTCGTGCTCGCGATCAACGAGGACCCGAAGCTCGACGAGCTCGAGGGCTACGTCGACGACTCGGGCGAGGGTCGCTGGACCCTCGAAGAAGGGATCGAGCTCGCCGTCCCGATGCCGGCGCTGTCCGCGGCGATGTTCGCCCGCTTCGTCTCGCGTCAGGGCAGCCAGTCCCCGACGATGAAGGCCGTCGCGGCGCTCCGCAACCAGTTCGGCGGTCACGCCGTCAAGAAGTCCTAGGACTTCCCGGGGAAACCCGGCCTCGGCCCGCGTGCACGTCGACCACCTCCAACTGACCGACTTCCGGAACTACCGGGAGGCGGACGTCGACCTCGCACGCGGGCCGAACCTGTTCGTCGGGCGGAACGGACAGGGCAAGACCAACCTGGTCGAGGCGATCGGGTACCTCTCCACCCTCGGTTCGCACCGCGTCCCCACCGACGCGGCGCTCGTGCGCCAGGGCTGCGACGCGGCGATCGTCCGCGCGCGGCTCGCGCACGAGGAGCGCAGCATCCTGGCCGAGGTGCAGATCAACCGCACCGGCGCGAACCGTGCCCAGGTGAACCGGTCGGCGATCAAGCCGCGTGAGCTGCCGCGCTACTGCACGAGCGTGCTCTTCGCCCCGGAGGACCTCGCACTCGTGCGTGGCGAACCGGCCGGTCGTCGCCGGATGCTCGACGAGCTGCTCGGGCAGATCGCCCCGCGGATGCAGGGCGTGCTCGCGGACTACGACCGCACGTTGCGGCAGCGGAACACGCTGCTCAAGTCGGCCCGGGCGACGGGCGCGAAGGCCAACGCACTGTCGACGCTCGACGTGTGGGACGACCGGTTGGTCGGGCTCGGCGCCGAGATCGTCGCGGCGCGCGACCACCTGACGCGGCGGCTCGCGCCCTTCGTGGCCGAGGCCTACGCCACCGTCGCGGGCGAGCACCACGACGCGTCGATCGCGGGCGTGCTGTCGATCCGTGGCGGGGACCCCGAGTCGGCGGCCGCCACCGACCCGGTGCTCGGGACCCCCGACGAACCGGTGTCCGTCCAGGCTGCGGCCGAGGCGTTCGCCGCGGCGCTCGAGCGGCGGCGGCGGGACGAACTCGACCGCGGGCTCACCCTCGTCGGGCCTCACCGGGACGACGTGCTCTTCCAGTTGAACGGGTTGCCAGCCCGCGGGTACGCCAGTCACGGTGAGTCGTGGTCGTTCGCGCTCGCGATCCAGCTGGCGAGTGCCTCGATCCTGCGGGCCGAGTCGAGCCTGGGCGACCCGATCATCATCCTCGACGACGTCTTCGCCGAACTCGACGAGTCGCGGCGGGAGCGGCTGGGGAACGCGGTCGCCGACTACGAGCAGGTGCTCATCACGGCCGCCGTCTTCGGTGACGTGCCCGGCCAGTTGGCGGCGCACACGGTGCGCATCGAGGCGGGCACGATCGTGACCGACGAGGCGGACGCGGATCGCGCCTCCCGTCCGGAGCACGACGCGACCCCGACGGCGGACGCGACCGACGCGACGACCCCGACCGCGGACGCGGCCAGCACCGCGGACGCGACCCCGACCGCGCATGCGACCTCGACCGCGGATGCGAACCCGACCCCGACCGCGCATGCGGCCGGCACGCCGGACGCGGCCGGCACCGTCGGCACCGCCGGCCCGACCCCGACCCCGGACGCGGCCGCACCGGGAACCGGCTCCTGATGCCCCGCCCCTGGAAGCCGACCGAACCCGCACGGGTCTACCGGCACCTCCGTGCCGTGTTCGGCGACCCGTCGAAGCGCGGTACCGACGCCCGTCGGCGGCGCGCGCGCGAGTTCGACGCGGACACCGTGCCGTACGGGCGGGGTCGTGAGCCGAGGGGCCTCGGCGACGTCGTCGGCTCGCTCGCGCAGGAGCTCGGCTGGACTGAGCCGCTCGCCCGCTCGGAGCTCTTCGTGGACTGGCCGAGCGTCGTGGGTGACGAGCTCGCGAAGCACTCCACCCCGGTGACGATCGAGGACGGTGCACTCGTCATCCGCTGCGACTCGACCGCGTGGGCGACACAGCTCCGACTCATGCGCGCATCCGTCACGACGACCATCGCCGAGCGGCACCCGGAGGCCGGGGTCGAGTCGATCCGGGTTTCGGGGCCGGACGCCCCCACCTGGAAACGCGGTCCCAGGACGGTCCAGGGGCGCGGCCCCCGCGACACCTACGGGTGACCAGACGAAATCATCCTGCGGTGCCAAAAAAGCCCGTCTGAGGGCCGGATGACGCCTCGGAAGGGGGGTCCCTGCGGTAGACTGGGAGGTGCAGTGCGCGGGCGTTCCGCGCGCAGGCAGGAGCACGCTCGACATGGCATCAGGATCTGAAGACGAACCGCAGAACCCGCTCGACGCGGAGACCCCGCAGAGCGAACCATCCTACGGCGCGGACCAGATCCAGGTGCTCGAGGGGCTCGAGGCCGTGCGCAAGCGCCCCGGCATGTACATCGGCTCGACGGGCCCGCGCGGTCTGCACCACCTGGTCCAGGAGATCGTCGACAACTCCGTCGACGAGGCCCTCGCCGGCTACTGCGACACGATCGACGTCACCATCCGCGAGGACGGCGGCGTCCGCGTCGTCGACAACGGCCGCGGCATCCCGGTGGACGTCCACGCTGCCGAGGGCGTCTCGACGCTGCAGGTCGTGCTGACCGTCCTGCACGCGGGCGGCAAGTTCGGCGGCGGCGGGTACGCGGTCTCCGGTGGCCTGCACGGCGTGGGTTCCTCGGTCGTGAACGCGCTGTCGAGCGAACTCGACGTCGAGGTCCGCCGCCAGGGGCACGTGTGGCGCCAGAGCTACACCGACGGTGTCCCCGTCGCCCCGGTCTCGCAGGACGAAGCGTCCGACGACCACGGCACCACGATCACCTTCTGGCCGAACGCCGACATCTTCGAGACCGTCGAGTTCGACTACGAGACCCTGCGCACCCGGTTCCAGCAGATGGCGTTCCTGAACAAGGGCCTGCGGATCAACCTGCTGGACGAGCGCACCCCGGAAGAGGGGGAAGAGGCCCGCAAGGACTCCTTCCACTACGAGCGCGGGCTCGCCGACTACGTCGAGTACATCAACTCGCAGAAGAAGGCCGACCTCGTCCACCCCGACGTCATCGGGTTCGAGGCCGAGGACCCGGAGCGCAAGATCGCGCTCGAGGTCGCGATGCAGTGGAACACCTCGTACCAGGAGAGCGTCCACACGTTCGCGAACACGATCAACACGCACGAGGGCGGGACCCACGAAGAGGGCTTCCGTGCCGCGCTGACGTACCTGGTGAACAAGTACGCGCGCGAGGCGAAGATCATCAAGGAGAAGGACGACAACCTCACGGGTGACGACATCCGCGAGGGCCTGACGGCCGTCATCTCCGTGAAGCTCGGCGAGCCGCAGTTCGAGGGCCAGACGAAGACCAAGCTCGGGAACACCGAGGCGAAGGGCTTCGTGCAGCGCGTCGTCGGCAGCGAGCTCACGCACTGGTTCGAGAGCAACCCGACCCAGGCGCGCGACGTCGTGCGCAAGGCGATCCAGGCCTCGCAGGCCCGGCTCGCCGCCCGCAAGGCGCGCGAGACCACGCGGCGCAAGGGCCTGCTCGAGTCGGGTGGCATGCCCGGCAAGCTGAAGGACTGCCAGTCGAAGGACCCGACCCTGTCGGAGATCTTCATGGTCGAGGGCGACTCCGCCGGCGGTTCCGCCGTGCAGGGCCGCAACCCGATGACGCAGGCGATCCTGCCCCTGCGCGGCAAGATCCTCAACGTCGAGAAGGCCCGGCTCGACCGCGCCCTCGCGAACCAGGAGATCCAGTCGATGATCACGGCGTTCGGCGCCGGCATCGGCGAGGACTTCGACCCGGACAAGGCCCGGTACCACAAGATCGTGCTGATGGCCGATGCCGACGTCGACGGCCAGCACATCACGACGCTGCTGCTCACGCTGCTGTTCCGCTACATGCGGCCGCTCATCGAGCGCGGCTACGTGTACCTCGCGCAGCCGCCGCTGTACCGCCTGAAGTGGTCGAACTCGGCGCACGAGTACGTCTTCAGCGACCGGGAGCGCGATGCCCTCATGCAGGCCGGCCTGGCAGCCGGTAAGCGGATCCCGAAGGACAACGGGATCCAGCGCTACAAGGGCCTCGGCGAGATGGACTACAAGGAGCTCTGGGACACCACGATGAACCCGGACACCCGGACGCTCCTGCAGGTCACGCTCGAGGACGCCGCCGCGGTGGACAGCGTCTTCTCGACGCTGATGGGCGAGGACGTCGAGTCGCGTCGCCAGTTCATCCAGCAGAACGCCAAGGACGTGCGCTTCCTCGACATCTAACGGCCAGGAGGCGCGGCGTGAGCCGCGTCGACCAGTCCTGACCACCTGTGGTCGCGCCCGGCGCGACCAACGGAACCACAGCCTCCGGGCTGTCCAGAAAGGGAACGAAGCCACATGGCTGACGACAACGAGAACGGCGCCGACGAGCAGCCCGAGATCGTCCACGGCGACAGCGGGGACATCGTCGTCTCCGGTGACCGCATCTCGCAGGTCGACCTGCAGCTCGAGATGCAGCGGTCGTACCTCGACTACGCGATGTCGGTGATCGTCGGCCGTGCCCTGCCGGAGGTCCGCGACGGCCTCAAGCCGGTGCACCGCCGCGTGATCTACGCCATGTTCGACGGCGGGTACCGCCCGGACCGCGCGTTCTCGAAGTGCTCCCGTGTCGTCGGCGACGTCATGGGCCAGTTCCACCCGCACGGTGACTCGGCGATCTACGACGCCCTGGTCCGCCTGGTGCAGCCGTGGTCGCTCCGCTACCCGCTCGCGCTCGGGCAGGGCAACTTCGGCTCGCCCGGCAACGACGGCGCCGCCGCCCCGCGGTACACCGAGACGAAGATGGCGCCGCTCGCGCTCGAGATGGTCCGGGACATCGACGAGGACACCGTCGACTTCCAGGACAACTACGACGGCCGCACGCAGGAGCCGGCGATCCTGCCGGCCCGGTTCCCGAACCTGCTCGTCAACGGTTCGGTCGGCATCGCGGTCGGCATGGCGACGAACATCCCGCCGCACAACCTGCGCGAGGTCGCCGAGGGCGCCAAGTGGTCGCTCGACAACCCCGACGCCACGCGTGAAGAGCTCCTCGCCGCGCTCATGCAGCGCATCAAGGGCCCGGACTTCCCGACCGGCGCGCAGGTGCTCGGCACGAAGGGCATCCAGGACGCCTACCGCACGGGTCGCGGGTCGATCACGATGCGCGCCGTCGTCGCGGTCGAGGAGATCCAGGGCCGCACCTGCCTCGTCGTCACCGAACTGCCGTACCAGGTGAACCCGGACAACCTGGCGATCAAGATCGCCGAACTCGTCAAGGACGGCAAGCTCGCGGGTGTCGCCGACATCCGCGACGAGACCTCCGGGCGCACCGGCCAGCGCCTGGTCATCGTGCTGAAGCGCGACGCCGTGGCCAAGGTCGTGCTGAACAACCTGTACAAGCACACGCAGCTGCAGGAGAACTTCGGCGCGAACATGCTCGCGATCGTCGACGGCGTGCCGCGCACCCTGCCGCTCGACGGCTTCATCTCGGCGTGGGTCGCCCACCAGATCGACGTCATCGTGCGCCGCACGCAGTTCCGTCTGCGCGAGGCCGAGAAGCGGGCGCACATCCTGCGCGGCTACCTGGCGGCGCTCGACGCCCTCGACGAGGTCATCGCCCTCATCCGGCGCTCGCCCGACGTCGAAGAGGCCCGGACCGGCCTGATGGACCTGCTGTCCGTCGACGAGATCCAGGCGCGCGCGATCCTCGAGCTGCAGCTCCGTCGTCTCGCTGCCCTCGAGCGGCAGAAGATCCACGACGAGGCCGAGGAACTCGAGCGCAAGATCGCCGACTTCCAGGACATCCTGGCGTCCGAGACCCGGCAGCGCACGATCATCCGCGACGAGCTCGAGGAGATCGTCGACCGCTTCGGCGACGACCGCCGGACCGAGATCATGCTCGGCTACGACGGCGACATGTCCATCGAGGACCTCATCCCCGAAGAGGAGATGGTCGTCACCATCACCCGCGGCGGCTACGTCAAGCGCACCCGCAGTGACCAGTACCGGTCTCAGCACCGCGGTGGCCGCGGCGTCCGTGGCGCCCAGCTCCGCGCCGACGACATCGTCGAGCACTTCTTCGTCACGACGACGCACCACTGGCTGCTGTTCCTCACCGACCAGGGCCGCGTCTACCGCGCGAAGGCGTACGAGCTGCAGGAGGCCGGCCGCGACGCGAAGGGCCAGCACGTCGCGAACCTGCTCGCCATGCAGCCCGACGAGCAGATCCAGCAGGTGCTCGACATCCGCGACTACGAGGTCGCGCAGTACCTGGTCCTCGCCACCGAGCACGGCCTGGTGAAGAAGACCGCGCTCACCGAGTACGACACGAACCGCACCGGCGGCATCATCGCGATCAACCTGCGCGACGGCGACAAGCTCCGGCAGGCGTTGCTCGTCGACGAGCACGACGACCTGCTGCTCGTCTCCCGCCAGGGCATGTCGCTCCGCTTCACCGCGACGAACGACACCCTGCGTCCCATGGGTCGGTCGACCTCCGGCGTGAAGGGCATGTCCTTCCGCGACGGCGACTCGCTGCTCGCGGCCCGGGTCGTGTCCGACGACGGGTTCGTCTGGGTGATGACCGAGGGCGGCTACGCCAAGCGCACCTCCGTCGACCAGTACCGGGTGCAGGGCCGTGGCGGTCTCGGTATCAAGGTGGCCAAGCTGGCGCTCGACCGGGGCGACCTGGTGGGCGCGCTCATCGTCGGCGAGGACGACGAGGTGCTCGTCGTGCTGCAATCGGGCAAGGTGGTAAGGTCTGCCGTGGCCGAGGTCCCCGCCAAGGGCCGAGACACGATGGGCGTGGTCTTCGCGAGGTTCGCGGAGAACGACCGGATCATCGCCGTGGCCCAGAACACCGAGCGGAACCTGGTCGACCAGGACGACGCCGAGATCGAGCCAGCGGGCCCGGTCGAGACGGTCAGCCCGGCCGAAGCGGCGCCGGAACCCACTGACCCCATCGACAACGCGCCCACCAACCCCGCGCCCGTCGACGACGAGGCCGGAGAGGACCAGTCAAGCAATGAGTAGTGTCGCCGAGAAGCTCCAGAAGAAGGCGAAGCGTCCCGTCGGCACCCGCCAGGTCCGCCTGCGGCTGGTCTACCTCGACTTCTGGTCGATGGTGAAGCTGAGCTTCCTCATCGCCCTCGCGGGCAGCATCGTGATCGTGGTCGCCACCGCCCTGGTGTGGGTCATCCTCAACCAGACGGGCGTGTTCACGCAGGTCGACGCCCTGCTCAAGGACGTCACCGGGCAGAACAGCTACTCGATCATGGACCAGTTCTCGCTGGGCCAGGTCCTCGGGTTCTCCATCGTCGTGGGCATCCTCAACGTGGTCGTCGGCACCGTGCTCGGCGCGATCGTGAGCGTGCTCTACAACCTCAGTGTGCGGATCACCGGCGGCCTGCTCGTCGGCTTCACGAACAACTGACACACCCGGGCCGGATGGCGCCAGTGCTCGATTTCGTTCCGGCGGGATCGTGCGGTAGGCTTTCATCCGGTCTGAGGGGCTATAGCTCAGGCGGTTAGAGCGCTTCGCTGATAACGAAGAGGTCCAAGGTTCAAGTCCTTGTAGCCCCACCACTTCCCTCCAGCACCTGCACCACAGGTGTCCAGGGGCCTTAGCTCAGTTGGTAGAGCGCCTGCTTTGCAAGCAGGATGTCGGGAGTTCGATTCTCCCAGGCTCCACTCGCATCAGCCCCTGGTTGCGGACTCCGTCGTCTGCCCAGGGGCTTCGTTCTGTGCCCGTGCGCGCCGCGGCCCCTGCGGCGCGATCGTCGCGGGTGGTTCGGTCGCCGTGTTCGTCCGCGCGCCTTCGGCGACGCGCCGCTCCGCGGTGGCTGAGTCCGGCACTCGCCACTCCGCATCGTCTTCGGCGAGTGGTCACGACATGCCGCCTGTGGTTCACCGAGGTGGCTGGAACTGTCGTTTGCGTGCTGTCTGAGCGACAGCTTGCGACCGCTCGGCGGCGTTCCCGTGGCGCGCTGCGTGTCCGGCGCGGCCGCGTGGCGGACGGGAGGCGCGGTGGCGGGCCGCCGCGTGCCTCCAGGCAGATGGACGGGTGCGTTCGGAGCACGCGGCGGGCGGGTGCACGAACGCCAGTACCCGGGGACGACGAAGGGCCCCGGCGCAGTGCCGGGGCCCTTCGTACGAACCGGGAGGTCAGGCGGCGGGCTTCTCCGCCGAGTCCGCGTCGTCGGCGACCCAGAGGTCGTCGTCCGCACGGAGCGTCTGGTACGCGGCGTACGCGGCGCCGGCGACGGCGACCACGCCGACGACGATGAGCGCGACGCCACCGAAGCCGAGGCCCTTCTTCTGCTGCGGGACGTACTTGCCCGCGGCCTTCTTGGCCTGCTTGCCCTTCTTCTGGGCGTTCTTCACGATCTTCTTCACCCGCGGGTCCTTCGCGAGGTCACCGATGCTCAGCACCGAACCGGCGGTCGAGACCAGGCCGGGCACGACCTCCGACTGGAAGCGGTGCGATGCACTCTGCGCTGCCGAGGTCGCTGCGTGCACCCCCGTCGCGACGGCCGGGCGGATGCCGTTGTCAATCGCGTTCTGCACGCGGGGGGCGATGTCCTTGCGGGCTGCGTCTGCTGCGTTCGACCGGGCCTCGGCCAGGATCGCGTTCGCGTGCTCGAGGACCTTGCGCTGCTCTCCGAGGAGCGTGGCGGTCTGGCCCTTGAGCTTCTTGATCTGCTTCCGACGCTTGCGCGGGATCTCGATCGTCGTCATCTGGTTCCTCCATCGGATCGGCGTGACCCCATCCTGCCACCACACTCCCTGACAGGTCACGGAACCTCCGCTGTGGGATCCGTCTGCATGTCAGGAGTACATGCGAGAATCGGAACATGTCTCTGCACACCGCTGTCGCAACGATCCACACCAACAAGGGCGACATCCGCGTCAACCTGTTCGGCAACCACGCTCCGAAGACCGTCAAGAACTTCGTCGACCTCGCCACGGGCCAGCAGGAGTGGACCCACCCGGGCACGGGCAAGGTCTCGACCGACAAGCTGTACGACGGCGTCATCTTCCACCGCATCATCAAGGACTTCATGATCCAGGGTGGCGACCCCCTCGGTCAGGGCATCGGTGGCCCGGGCTACCGCTTCGACGACGAGATCTCGCCCGAGCTCACGTTCCAGAACCCCTACATCTTCGCCATGGCGAACGCCGGCATCCAGGGCGGCCGTGGCACGAACGGCTCGCAGTTCTTCATCACCACGGTGGCGACGCCGTGGCTGCAGGGCAAGCACACCATCTTCGGCGAGGTCGCGGACGACGAGTCCCGCGCGGTCGTCGACGGGATCGAGGGCGTGGCCACCGACGGCCGCGACAAGCCCCTCGAGGACGTCGTCATCCAGAGCATCGACGTCGAGGACGTCTGATCCGCACGTGACCGACCAGGCGTACAACCCGAACAACACCTGCTACCGGCACCCCGACCGGCAGAGCTTCGTGCTCTGCCAGCGGTGCGGGCGGACGATCTGCCCGGAGTGCCAGACGCCGGCGGCGGTCGGGGTGCACTGCCCGGAGTGCGTGCGTGAACAGCGCGCACAGTTCGCGGCGAACCGTCGGGCGTCCGGAGGCCCGAGCGGCCTGACGGTCGCCCGACGGCGCTTCGCCATGCTCGACCAGAAGGGCACCGTCGTCCTCGTGGCGATCTCGGTGCTCGTCTGGCTGTTCGACGAGCTCAGTCGCGGCGCCTTGACGAACCTGCTCGCCTACAACTCGCTGCTGCTGCCGGTGCAGCCGTGGCGGGCGGTGACGGTGCTGTTCGTGCACTCGGGCTTCCTCCACATCCTGTTCAACATGTGGGCGCTGTGGATCTTCGGTCGGATCCTCGAGAACATGCTCGGCACCTGGCGGTTCGTCGCGCTGTACTTCATCACCGGGGTCTTCGGCACGATGCTCGTCACGTTCCTGGCTCCCGGTACGTGGGTCGTCGGTGCTTCCGGCGCGATCTTCGGGCTGTTCGCGGCGTTCTTCGTCCTGCAGCGCAGTCTCGGGCAGAACGCGGTGCAGCTCCTCGTGATCATGGGGTTGAACCTGGTCGTCGGGTTCATCCCGGGCACGAACATCTCGTGGCAGGCGCACGTCGGTGGCATCATCGGCGGCTTCCTCGTCGGGTTCGTCTTCGCGCAGACCCGGAACGTCCGCCAGCGTTCGTTGCAGATCGCACTGCTCGTCGGTGCTGCCGTGGTCGCGGTGGCCCTCACCGTCGTGGGGTACGCCGTCACCGTCGGCTGACCAGCCACCGAGCCGCACACCGCGAGCCCCTCGAACGCCCCGTCGCTCCATGCGGCGGGGCGTTCGTCGTGTACGGGCGTCCGTCGGCACCGCAGCGCGCACCGGGCGTCGGTCGGCACCGGCACCGGCACCGGCACCGGCACCGGCACCAGCACGGCACCGCGGACAGCGGTTGCGCGCCGCATCAGCGCGGCTGCGGCGCTCGTCGACGCCGCCGCAGGAGACGGCCTGCCGGGTGGTCAGCGGCACGTCGGACGCGCTTTCCACACGTCCCAGCAAAGTTATCCACACCTGGGGACAACCCGGTGAGTTACACCGGTGTGATTATCCCCACTGTGGAATCAGGTGTGGATAACTCCCGGGCCCGGGTGTGGAGGGAGCTGTGGACAGTGTGCACAACTGTGGACAGATGAGGACAACCCGCCGTTCGGCACGGGATCTGGCGGACGAGCCCCCGTGAAGCTGTGGAGAACGACGACGCCCGCCGCACCTTTCGGTGCGACGGGCGTCGGGAGGTGTGTTGCTCGGTGTCAGCGCCACCGAGTGGTCATGAGGAAGCCGATGAACATGATGCCGAAGCCGATGAGGATGTTCCACGAGCCGAGGCTCGGGACGGGCAGCATCGCGTTCGAGATGTAGAAGACGATGACCCAGATGAGTCCGAGCAGCATGAAGCCGAACATGACCGGCTTGAACCACACCGGGTTGGGGGCGTCCCCCGCGGTGTCGACCGAGTCGGCTCGGGTCCTCCGGGCGGGCTTGGTGCGGTCCTTGTCCTTGGCCATGGCCGGTATCCTACCGTGACGGCGTCCGTGGTCCATCCGCGGACGGACCACACATTCCCCCACGAGTACGGTGATCGACCATGACCAGGATCCTCGTCGTCGACAACTACGACAGCTTCGTCTACACGCTGAACGGGTACGTCCAGCAGCTCGGAGCGGAGACCGACGTGGTGCGGAACGACGCGTTCCCGGAGTCCGAGATCGCCGACCGCCTCGCCGAGTACGACGGTGTCCTGCTCTCCCCGGGCCCGGGCACGCCGGCGGACGCCGGGGTCTCCATCGCGACCGTCCACGCCGCGATCGAGGCCGAGACGCCGTTGCTCGGGGTGTGCCTCGGCCACCAGGCCATCGCGGAGGCGCTCGGTGCCACGGTCACGCACGCCGAGGAACTCATGCACGGCAAGACGTCGCAGGTCGACCACGACGACAGCGTGCTGTTCGCCGGGGTCCCGCACCCCTTCACCGCCACGCGGTACCACTCGCTCGCCATCGTGGACGGCACCGTCCCGGAGGAGCTCACCGTCACGGCCCGCACCGGTGGCGGCGTCATCATGGGCGTGCAGCACCGGGACCACCCGGTCTACGGCGTGCAGTTCCACCCCGAGTCGGTCCTCACCGAGGGTGGTTACCGCATGGTCGGCAACTGGCTCGAGACGGCCGGCCTCGACGGTGCCGTCGAGCGGGCGGACGGACTCGGTCCGCTGATCGCCGCACACCGGGGCTGACGCCCCGGCGGGACGGCACCGGCCTGCGTCAGGCTCGGTCGCCGCTCCGTGTCACCGTCGGGACCCGGTCAGGCGGGTTCCGGTCGGGAGGCCCGCCCTGCGTCCGACGAGCGGACATCGTCCCGCGGGTGGTCGGGTCAGTCGTCGTCGCCGCCACGGTCGCCGGGACCGTTGTTGTTGCCCTGCCCGTTCCCCGGCCCCCGGTCGTTGCCCGACCCGCTGTCCGAGGTGGGCGTCTGCGCCGGCTCGTTCGGTGCCGCGCAGTAGGTCAGCGTCACGGAGCTGCCCTGCGGCACGTCGCCCGCCGGGGTGTCCTGCTGGGTGACCAGGTTGCCCGCGCACGAGGTGTCCGGCGCCGGGTTCACCGTCAGCCCGAGCTGCTGCAGCTCGCTCTGGGCGTCGGGGAACGGCTTCTGCCGGACGTCGGTCAACTGGACCTTGCCGTTCGACACCGTCAGGTCGATCACGAGGCCCTTGCTGTGCATCGTGCCGGATCCGGGGTCGGCGCTCAGGACCGTGCCCGCGGGCGAGTCCTTCGAGTAGTCGCTCGTGATGGCTCCGACGCGGAACCCGGCCGCCGTCAGCGCCTGCTCGGCGTCGGCCTGTGACTGCCCGTCGACGGACGGCACGGCGATCCGTTCCGGTCCGATCGAGATGACGACGTCGACGTTGGTGCGCCGTCCGACGTTGACGCCCGAGCCGGGGTCGGTGCGGATGACCCGGCCCTTGTCGACGTCGTCGGAGTTCTCCTCGACGCGGACGGCGGTGAGCTCCTGCTTCGCGAGTGCGGCCTTCGCCCCGTCGAAGGTCTGGCCGGCCACGCTCGGCACGCTCACCGACGAGGAGACCGGCGGCTTGCCGGGCTGCAGGTTCGCGACGAAGAAGACGACCGCCACGATGACCGCGACGGTGAGCAGGATGCCGACCCAGATCCACGCGACCGGCGGACGGTTCTGCGTGCGCTGGGGCCGGTGCTCCGCCGTGTCGTCGTCGAGCTCGCGGAAGGCGGACGCGGCGTTGGTCGTGGTCCGGGGGTCCACGCCGAACAGCATCGTGGACGCGTCGTTCGCGGCGTTCTGCTGGAGCTTCTTGGTCGAGGTGGGGATCCGACCGGCAGCGGCCTGCTGCAGGTCCGTGCGGAACTCGGCGGCGTTCTGGAACCGGCGCGTCCGGTCCTTCACGAGCGCGTGCAGGGTCACGGCGTCGAGCGCGGGCGACACCTCGGGCGAGATGGTCGACGGTGCGACGGGCTGCTCGCTGACGTGCTGGTAGGCGACGGCCACCGGGGTGTCGCCCTGGAACGGCGCACGCCCGGTCAGCAGCTCGAACAGGACCACGCCGGTCGAGTACAGGTCGGTGCGGGCGTCGACGGTCTCGCCGCGGGCCTGCTCGGGCGAGAAGTACGACGCCGTCCCGAGGATCGAGGTGGTCTGCGCGACGGTGGCCGAGGTGTCGGTGATGGCCCGGGCGATGCCGAAGTCCATGACCTTGACCTGGCCGCTGTGCGTGACCATGACGTTGGCGGGCTTGATGTCGCGGTGCACGACACCGGCGCGGTGGGAGTACTCGAGCGCGGTGAGGATGCCCTCGGTGATGCGCACGGCCTCGGCCGGCGCGACCGCTCCCTCGGCGATGATGTCGGAGACCGGACGGCCCTCGACGTACTCCATGACGATGAAGGGGACCTGCACCTCGGCGCCCGAGGACTCGCGGACGGTCTCCTCGCCGGCGTCGTACACGCGGACGACGGTCGGGTGCGCCATGCGCGCGGCCGCCTGGGCCTCTTGCCGGAAGCGGGTGCGGAACGCGGGGTCGTTCGCCAGGCTCGGCTTCAACAGCTTCACCGCGACCTTGCGCCCGAGGCGGGTGTCGTTGCCCAGGTGCACCGTGGCCATGCCGCCACGACCGATGACGTCACCGATCTCGTAGCGGTTGGCGAGGAGCGTGATCCCCGCGGTCACACCTTCTGGCACGTACTCCTCCGTCTGTCGGTCCGAGCCAGTGTACGGCAGCCGAACCTGGTCGAACCCTGGCCACCGAGGGGTCGGCCGAACCGTTACCGAACAGTGTCAACAGCCCCGAACGGGGGTCGGTCAGTTGCCGTCCATCGGGCCGCCCTGGCTGGGGTTGGTGCCCTCCTCGGGGTCCGTCGGAGTCGGCTCCTCGGTCGCCTGGGTCCACTCGACCTGGGCTCCCGGCGACGACTCCGAGACCACGGTGGTGCTCGACTGCGGCGACTTGCAGGTCACCTTGTACGACAGGGTCACCGTGCCGGGCTGGGCCGCGGCGACCGTCACGGCCGTGCCCGACGTCGTGCCGGAGCTGCTGCCGGTCGACGGGACCGTGCCGTTGTCGATCGTGTACGTGTAGGTCACGTCGGTGTACCCGGCGGGGCACTTGTCGTACGAGGGCCAGCTGAAGGTCGTGCGGCCGGAGGCGCTGACGTCGCCGCCGTTCGCCCGCTCGGGCGTCTCGGCGGTCAGTACCTCGCCGAAGGCCTTGATGGTGACCGTCGTGCCGGGTTCGAGGCTGCCCTCCGGACCGAGCGACTCGACGGTGCCGACCTGGTCGGTCGAGGTGGCGTTCGAACCGTCGACCACGTCGGCCTGCAGGCCCTTGGCGCGCAGCTGGTTCGCGACGTCCTGGGCGTTCTGGCCGGTGTAGTCGGCGGCGTTCACCGTGATCCGGGTGTCGACGGGCGTCTGGGACGGGGTCTCCGACGGCGTGGGCGTCGGCTTGGGCGGACGGGACGCCGCCGACGACCGGGTGGGCTCCGGCTCCGGTTCCGAGCTCGTCACCGCGTAGGCGATGCCGCCGGCGATGGCGAGCAGGACCACGATGCCGACGAGCCACCAGATCCAGGCGCGCTTCTTCCTCGGTTCCTCTGCGTCGTCGGTGACGGGCGACCGGGGGGTCCCTGGGCCGCCGACCATCGCGCCCGCCTGGGTGCCGATGAGCGCGGTGGCGGCGTCGTTCCCCTGGGCGGGCGGCGGGTTGAACGCCACCGTGCCGTCCTGGGCGATCGCCGGCACGGCCACCGTGGCGGCCGCGACGTCGCCACGGCGGAGCGCCTGCGCGGCACGGGCGAGGTTCGCCGCGGTCGCGGGACGGTCCGCGGGCTTCTTCGCGATGCAGGACAGCACGAGGGCGGAGACGGGCGCCGGGATGTCGCCGGGCAGTGCCGGCGGCTGCTCGTTGATGTGCGCCATCGCGATCGCGACCTGCGACTCGCCCGTGAAGGGGCGACGGCCGGCCAGTGCCTCGTACGCGACGATGCCGAGCGAGTAGATGTCGGTCGAGGGCGAGGCGGGGTGGCCGCTCGCCTGCTCGGGCGACAGGTACTGCACGGTGCCCATGACCTGGCCGGTCGCGGTGAGCGGGACCTGGTCGGCGATCCGGGCGATGCCGAAGTCGGTGATCTTGACGCGGCCGTCCGGCGTGATGAGCAGGTTGCCGGGCTTGATGTCGCGGTGGACGAGGCCGACGGCGTGGGCGGCCTGCAGGGCGTTCGCGGTCTGCGCCACGATGTCGAGCACCTTGTCGACCGGCAGCGTGTGCTCGCGCTCGATCATGGTCGAGAGCGCTTCGCCGGGGACGAGCTCCATCACCAGGTAGGCGCTGCCGTCCTCCTCGCCGTAGTCGAAGACGTTGGCGATGCCCTCGTGGTTGACGAGGGCAGCGTGCCGGGCCTCGGCGCGGAAGCGCTCGAGGAACCCGGGGTCACCGAGGTACTCGTCCTTGAGGATCTTGAGTGCGACGGTCCGGCCGATGACGAGGTCGGTCGCCTGCCACACCTCTCCCATGCCGCCGATGGCGACCCGGGACGAGAGCTGGTACCGCCCACCGAAGGTGAGTCCGCTGGTGGGTCTCATTTGTTCAGCACCGCCTCCATGACTTTCTTCGCGACCGGGGCCGCGACCGTGTTGCCGACTCCGGACTGCCCGAGCCCGCCGCCGTTCCCGACGACGACCGCGACGGCCACCTCGGGGTCCTTGGCGGGCGCGAACCCCGTGAACCAGAGTGTGTAGGGGGCACCCGTGCCGCCTTCGGCGGTGCCCGTCTTCCCGGCGACGTCGACACCGTCGATCTTCGCATTGGTCCCGGTCCCGCCGCTGACGACGCTCTGCATCGCCTCGGTCAGGTCGGCCGACTCGGAGGACGACAGCGGATCACTGTACTGCCTCGGCGAGAAGGACTCGACCGTCTTCAGGTCGCTCGTGGTGATCGAGTCCACCAGGGACGGCTGCATCACCGTGCCGCCGTTCGCGATGCCGGCCGAGACCATGGCCATCTGCAGCGGCGAGACGCGGACGCTCGCCTGACCGAAGGCGCTGAGCATGAGGGTGGCGGTCGAGTCGACGTCCGGGTACTGACTGGCCGTCGCGCGCATCGGGACCTCGATCGCGTCGCCGAAGCCGTACTCGTCGGCCATGCTCTTGATGGCGTCGTACCCGAGCTTCTGGCCGAGCTCGGCGAACGGGATGTTGCACGAGTACTGGATGGCGGTCCGCAGCTTCACCTTGTCGCCGCCGCCGCAGGTGCCGCCCTCGGCGTTGTTGATGTACGTGCTCGTGCCGGGCAGCTGCAGCCGCGACGGGTTCGGGAACTCGGAGTCGAGGTCGTACTTGCCGTCCTTGAGGGCGGCGGACGCGACGACGAGCTTGAAGACCGATCCGGGCGTGTACAGGTCGCCGCCGATGGCGCGGTTCTGCAGCGGGGCGGTCTCGGCGCCGAGCAGGGCGTCGTACTGCTCCTTGACCTTCGCAGTGTCGTGCGAGGTGAGCGCGTTCGGGTCGTACGCCGGCTTCGACACCATGGCGAGGATCTTGCCGGTCTTCGGCTGGATCGCGACCACGGCGCCCGTGTTGTCACCGAGGGCGTCGTAGGCGGCCTGCTGCACGTCCGGGTCGATGGTCAGGTTGACGTTGTCGCCCTGGACGTCCTGGCCGGTGAGGATCGAGTTGAGGTTCTGGAAGAACGAGGCGTCCGAGTTGCCGGAGAGCACGGTGTTCTCGGCGCTCTCGATGCCGGTGTTGCCCTGGCCGATCGTGAAGTAGCCGGTGACGGCCGAGTACAGCGCACCGTTCGTGTACTTGCGCTGGTACTGGTACTGGTCGTCGACCGGGGTCGACTCGGCGATCGGGCTGCCGTCGACGAGGATCGCTCCGCGCTTGGTCGAGTAACTGGCCAGGATGGTTCGGGAGTTGCGGGAGTCGGCGCGGAGCTGCTCGGCCGAGAAGAACTGGATGGACGTCGTCGACACGAAGAGCGCGACGAACATGAGCACGATGACGGTCGAGACACCGCGGAGCTGCCGGTTCATCGACGACGCTCCTTCCTGGTCCGCCCGCTCGCGGCGGGGATCGCGCCCTGCTGGACGCGTTGTTCGGCTGGGATGGAATCGGTCAGGCGCAGCAGCATCGCGGCGATGATCCAGTTCGCGATGAGGGAGGAACCACCGGCTGCCATGAACGGCGTGGTCAGACCCGTCACCGGGATGATCCGGGTGATGCCGCCGACGACGACGAACACCTGCAGGGCGATGATGAACCCGAAGCCGACGCCGAGCAGCTTGCCGAAGTCGTCCTGCGCCATGAAGCCGACGCGGAGGCCGCGCGAGGCCAGCACGATGAAGAGCGCGAGGATCGCGAAGACACCGATCAACCCGAGTTCCTCGCCGAGCGAGGCGACGATGTAGTCGGCGTTGGCGACCGGCGTGATGTAGGGCCGGCCCTGGCCGAGCCCGGTGCCGGTGATCCCGCCGTTCGCGAAGCCGAACAGGCCCTGCACGAGCTGGTAGCTGCCCTGCGTCTGCCGGGCGAAGATCTCCTGGTCGAACGGGTCGAGCCACTGCTCGAACCGGCCGTGCACGTACTCGAGGACGCTCTGCGCGACGAGGGCACCGCCGATGAACAGCGTCAGGCCGATGAGCACCCAGCTCAGTCGGGCCGTGGCGACGTAGATCATGACGAGGAACAGGCCGAAGTACAGCAGCGCGGTGCCGAGGTCGCGCTGGAACACCAGCACGGCCATCGCGGCGCCCCACATCACCAGGATCGGACCGAGGTCGCGGGCACGGGGGAACGTCATGCCGGCGAACTTCTTGCCGACGATCGACAGCGAGTCGCGTGCGGTGACGAGGTAGCCGGCGAAGAACAGCGCCATGGTGATCTTCGCGAGCTCACCGGGCTGGAACGAGAACGGGCCGATCCTGATCCAGACCCGGGCGCCACCGATGTTCGTCCCGATGCCGGGCAGCATCGGCAGGAGCAGCAGGACGATCGTCAGCGCCATGAAGATGTAGCGGTACCGCTGCAGGAACCGGTGGTTCCGGACGAGGAGCAGGGTGGCGATCGCGAGGACCATCGCGAGCATCGTCCAGACGATCTGCTTGACGCCGATGGCGTCCCAGCCGGACAGGCCGTTGTGCACGTCGATGCGGTAGATCTCGGCGATGCCGATGCCGTTGAGCACGAGGGCGATCGGCAGGATGAACGGGTCGGCGTTCTTCGCCACGACCCGGAGCACGACGTGCATCACGAGTCCGAGTCCGAGGATCCCCGCACCGACCCAGAGCACGGACGTGTCGAACAGCTCGCCCTTGGTGCCGAGCTGCACGAGCACCATGGCGCCGGCGCAGATGCCGCACGCGATGACCAGGAGCACGAGCTCGAGGTTGCGGGCGCGTGCCGGTTCGCGGAGCTTGATCGTGATCGCCTGCGTGAAGGACTGCGCGGTCGCGGCGCTCATCGCGGGCTCCGGGTCGAGGTCGGCCGCGGGGTGCGGGTCGACGTCGGCGAGGACGTGGGGGTGGGCGACGCCGTCTGGTTCCCGTCACCACCGGTGCCGGCCTGGTCCTGGCCGGTCTCGGCTGCCTTCCGCAGGCGGTCGACGATGTCGCGGGCGTCGGTGAGCGACTGGGCGTTGATCGTGGAGCGGACGTTCTCGCGGGTGTAGTCGGGCAGCGACGACACCGTGATGTCGGTGTCCTCGTAGACGTCGGACAACGCGATCGGGCCGATCGACTGCTGGACGCCCTTGTAGATGGCGACGGTCCCGCGGTCGGTGCCGACGTAGTAGTGGTCCTGCGTGATCCGCCAACCGACGAAGACCGCGCCGACCAGGACGGCGACGGCGAGCACGAGGGCGACGGTCCACGAGACCCGACGTCGGATGCGCCGCCGGCGGTCCTCCGCGATGAGCTCGGCGAAGAACTGGTCGGACTCCGGCTCGAAGTGCGAGTCCTCGGGGGCGGTGGTGACCTTGAGCGGGTGCAGCAGGATCGTGGGGAGGCGGATCGGCTTGCGGCCGGTCGACGCCTCGAAGGTCAGCGGTGCGGCGGCCGAGCCGACGGTGGTCGCGGCGTCGTCCTCGTCGTCGACGTCCTCGGCGGTGACGTCCATGACGACGACGGTGACGTTGTCCGGTGCGCCGTGGTCGAGCGTCTCCTTGACGAGGCGCTGCGTCACCTGGTTGGCGTCCATCGTCGAGGCGAGCGCGTGACGGATGCGCTCCTCGGCGAGGTAGGACGAGAGTCCGTCCGAGCAGAGCAGCCAGCGGTCGCCCGGCTGGATGTCCATGATCGCCGTGTCGACCTCGGGCGCGGCGTCGACGTCGCCGAGCACGCGCATGAGGACGGAGCGGCGGGGGTGCACGGCGGCTTCCTCCGGCGTGATGCGGCCGCTGTCGACGAGGCGCTGCACGAAGGTGTGGTCCGAGGTGATCTGCTGCAGCTCGCCGTCGCGGAGCCGGTAGATGCGGGAGTCGCCGATGTGTGCGATCGCGATCTGGTCCCCGACCCGGATCATCGCGGAGACGGTGGTGCCCATCCCGGTGAGCTCCTGGTGCTCGAACACCGTCTCGGTGATGAGCTGGTTGGCCGCGATGAGGGCCGACTGCAGGGCGAACTCGGCGTCGTGCGCCGAGGGGAACTCGCGGTCGACCTCACGGATGCGCCGGATGGCGATGGCCGAGGCGACGTCGCCGCCGGCGTGCCCGCCCATGCCGTCGGCGACCGCGAACAGGTGGGCGCCGGCGTAGCCGGAGTCCTGGTTGTTCGCGCGGATGCGCCCGACGTGGGACACAGCGGCGCTCAGCGTCCGAGCGGTCATGCCGGGTTACCGCCGCAGCTCGAACGTCGTCGTCCCGATCGTGATCGGCGTGCGCTCCGGCACGATGACGGGAGCGCTCACCTGCTGACCGTTGACGAAGGTGCCGTTCGTGGACTCGAGGTCCGTCAGGAGCCAGCCGTCGGCCCGCAGGTCGAGGCGGGCGTGGTTGGTGGACGTGTAGTCGTCGCGGATGACGACGTTCGACTCGCTGGAGCGGCCGATCGTGATCGGCCCGCCGCCGAGCGGCATCTCCATGCCCTCACGGGCGCCCTCGGTGATGACGAGGCGGGTCGCGGCCGGCGCGGACGACTGCTGCGCGGTGCCGGGCTGGCCGATCAGGTCGGTGAACGCACCGCTGGAGACGGGGCCGGGAGCGGCTGCCGCGGGGATGGTGGGGGTGGTCGGCCCCGACGGGGCGGCCTTGGGGTCGGTGGGGATCGTGCGCACGCGCTGACCGAAGAGGTCGCTGCGGAGCGCGAAGACGATCACGAAGACGAACAGCCAGAGCACCGCGAGGAACGCGAAGCGCAGGACGAGCAGGGTCAGCCCTGTTGTCATCGACTACCTCCGTCGTTCTCGGGGATCACCCGGAACACCATACGGGTACGACCGATCTCGATGGTGGAGTCCGGCTCCACGATCGCCTGCTGGAAGTGCTGCCCGTTCAGCTTCGAGCCGTTCGTCGAGCCGAGGTCGGTGGCCTGCGCGTGCTTGCCGTCCCAGACCACCTCGACGTGCTTCCGGCTCGTCCCGGTGTCGGCGATCGTGATGTCGGCGTCGCTGCCGCGGCCGATCACCGTGCGGCCGCGCTGCAGCCGGTGCCGCTGGGAACCGATGTCGAGCACGGCGATCCATGCGACGTCGCGCTGCACCGTCGTGGAGTCGATCTGCAGGATGCCGGTCGACAGGGTGCCGTCCTGCTGCAGCCGGATCGTGACGGGCCCGGAGAACGAGTAGTTCTGGGCGACGGCGTGCTGGTGGGCGAGTTGCGTGAGCTCGTCGACGAGCGGCTGGCCGACGTCGTGCATCCGGGTGAAGTCCGGCGGGGCGAGGCGGACCGTGAACTCGTTCGGCACGAGGATCCGCTCGCGGGAGACCACCGCGGCCTTCGTGTCGAGCTCGCGACGGAGTGCGCTGGAGATCTCGACGGGTTGCACACCGGAGCGGAAGGTCTTCGCGAAGGCGCCGTTGACGGCACGCTCCAACCCCCGCTCGAAGTTGTCCAACAGGCCCATGCGTCTCCAGTGTCTCGGTCGTCTGACCACTGCATGGTAGTGGTTGGCGTCGGGCGCCGTCTGTGCGTGATAGTGTTTCGGGGCTGGCGCGAGTGGCGGAATTGGTAGACGCGCACGGTTCAGGTCCGTGTGCTGGAAACGGCGTGGGGGTTCAAGTCCCCCCTCGCGCACCAGGCAGAACGAAGAAGGCCCCCGGAGGAATCCGGGGGCCTTCTCCGTTCAAGGCCGACTCGCGTCGAGGACGCGACCCGTTCCGAACGGGAGGCCCGTGGCGGCGCCGCGCCGTGCCTCCCGTCCGCCGTGTGGCTGGTCTCGACCGCCCGCTCGCCGCCCGACCGGACGGCCTGCTGAACGGCGGTCGTGCGGGTCCGCGTAGCGTGCGCCGCATGAGCGACACGACACCGGACGGTTCGAGCGACCCCACCGAGGCACAGCAGCAGTACACCGAGGACCTGCCGGACGGGTCGCCGACGGGCGACGCGACCAAGGACCCCGCGCAGGACAGCGACACGGACTCCGGCGGCGAGCCCGCCGACCCGCAGTAGCGGCGACCGACCGACGGACAGGAGGCGCGGTGCCCGACGGCACCGCGCCTCCTGTCCCGTTCCGTGGACCGTATGCGGTCAGGAGTTGTCGATCACGCGGACGTAGTCGACCTTCATCTGCTGCGGGAACTGCGTCGACCCGTCCGGGTAGCCGGGCCAGTTGCCGCCCACCGCCAGGTTCAGCACGATGAAGAACGGCTTGTCGAACACCCACGGGTTGCCGCGGGTGTCGGCCGGGGTCACCGTCTTGTACGCCACGCCGTCGACGGATCAGGTGACCGACCCAGGCTTCCAGTCGACCGCGAAGGTGTGGAAGGTGTCCGCGAACGACCAGCCCTGGGGGTGCTGGTACGACGACGTGAGCCCGGCGCCGCCGGAGTACCCGGGGCCGTGGACGGTGCCGTGCACCGTCGCGGGCTCGTACCCGACGTTCTCCATCACGTCGACCTCACCCGAGTTCGGCCAGCCCACCTGGGGCAGGTCGGCGCCGAGCATCCAGAACGCGGGCCAGATGCCCTGCCCGCGTGGGATCTGGATGCGGGCCTCGACCCGGCCGTACTGCGGCGTGTACTTGCCCTGCGTGGTGAGGCGGGCACTCGTGTACGAGCCGTCCGACTCGCGCTTCGCCGTGATGACCAGGTTGCCCTGGCCGTCGAGCGCCGAGTTGTCGCGCGAGTCGGTGTAGTTCTCGAGCTCGTTGTTGCCCCACCCGCCGACACCGGTCTCGTTGGTCCACGCCGACCGGTCCGGGGCGCTGCCCGCCGGGCCGTCGAAGTCCTGGGACCACACGACGTCGCCCGCGGCGGCGCTCGCCGGCGACGCCGCCTGCAGAGCCGGGGTGACGCCGAGTGCGAGGGCCGCCGCGCCGGCGACCGTGAGTGCGACGAGACGTCGCGTCCTGCTGCTGGTGTTCGTCATCGTCCCTCCCGGGATCAGTTGTACGAGGCGAGTCGGTTCGGAGCGGTGTTGCCCGCGGGGGTCGGGACGGCACCGCCGACGCCGTTCACGACGCTCGAGATGGTCCCGGTGTCCCCGAGGGAGACCGTGACGAGCCCGTGCGCCTTCACGCCGGCCGTCTGCGGGAACTCGAACGCCCGGTCGGCGTGCACCGACGGGTTCGTGTTGAAGAAGCAGTAGACGCCGCCGCCCCAGACCTCGTGGTTCGTGACGTTCGACGCGACCTTGTACGCCGCGTAGCCGGCACCGGTCGGGCTCTGCCACGAGGCGTTGTCCGGCACGTCGTACGGCATCTCGTTCTGGAAGAAGATCGTCCGGCCGTTGTTGCCGTTCCACTGCACTTCGTACTTCTGGTAGTGCTCGACGAAGAGGCCGGTGGCCAGGACGTCGTTGCCGTTGACCTCGACACCGGTCGCGCCGGTGTTCACCGTCCAGCCCGTGGCCGCACCACCGTGGTCGGCGCGCCAGGCCCAGATGTGGTCGACGAGGGTGTCGTCGGCGTTGACCTGCAGCGTCGTGGTGGCCTTGCCCTGGATGCTCGAGCCGACGCGGAAGAACACGTCCTGGATGCTCTGCGGGTCGGCGGCGTGGTCGACGTGCGAACCGCTCGTGCCGAGCCGGACGAGCTGGGCGCTGTTCTGCGTGCCGGCGTCGACGACGAGGTTCGAGACGTTCACCCCGGCGACGTCGGTCGATGTCAGGACCGCGTTGCCCTTCGTCGGCACGAGGGTCGGGAAGCCGATGCCGGTGACGACGGTGTCGGCACGGGTGACGGCGATGGGGGCGTCGAGCTGGTAGGTGCCCGGCGTGAAGAACAGGTTGAGCCCCTGCGACAGCGCGCTGTTGATCGTCGCCGCCGAGTCACCCGGGTGGGCGACGTAGAAGTTCCGCATCGGGATGTCGGTGCCGCCGGTGTTCGGCCACGTGACGCCGGTCGAGTTCTGCTTCAGCGACGGGACGAACACGTGGTACTTGTTCGACGAGTCGACGTACAGGTACGGCTTCTCACGCGTGGTCGGCGTGGTGGCCAGCGTCGTGTAGCTCTTCGAGAAGTCGTTCGCGGGGGCGCCCTGCACACCCGAGAACGTCATGTTCCAGTTGCCGCCCTGCCACGAGCCGATCGTGGAGTTGCGGGTGTACCACTGCTGCTGCGACCCGGAGGTCACCGTGCCGTCGACCTTCGAGTCGGCGATGTAGCCGCCGGACGAGTAGCCCTGGCCACCGTCCTGGTTCGACGGCCCCATCGTCAGGTTGCCCTTGACGTGCACGCGGCGCATCGGCGCGGCCTGCGACACCGCCCAGCGGTCCGTGCCGCCCTCCGGCACGATCGCCAGGTTCTCGACCGAGCGCCAGAAGTTCTGCGTCGCGTTCTTCTCGTCGCCGGCGTTCCAGCCGGAGTCGACGTTGACGGCGCCGTTGATCGTGACGTCGTCGGGGTTCTTCCCGAGTCCCACCACCGAGGTGTAGAAGCCGAGGTTCGCCCAGACGCGCCCGTAGGAGCCGGGCTTGAACAGGAAGGCGTGCCGCTGCTGCCCGAACTGTGCGCTCGGGTTGCGGAGTTGGGCGTTGAACGCGGCGTCGACGTCGGCCTGGATGGTCGACGCCGGTACCGATGGATCGTAGATCGTGACGCTGCTCCCGAAGTCCGGGGTGTCGCTCGTGGTCACCGCCTGGGCCGGGCCCGCCGGGGCCACGACCCCGACGATCCCGACGCTCACGGCCATCGCGAGGAGCGTGCTCATCCGTCGTTGCATGATGCTCGATTCGTCCGCGTACGGCTCCGTTGCCGCACGCAACAGACGGTAGACCTGTCCGTCGGCTCAGGCAGTCGGCGCATCGGCGGACCAGTCCGTCCCCCGGACGGGGGGGTGCAGCCTGCTGGTCCTGTCCGTGCAGGACCCGGACGACGTCGACCTGGAGTTCGCCGCGCCCCGACCGTGGAGGCCCGGCGCCCGGCGCCCGGTGCGTGCGGCCCGTGGTGTCCGCTTGCCGCACGCCGGACCGGGATCCTGCGGATCGTCCTGGACGTCGCGGCGTTGGCTGTCCGACGGCAGACCACGTCGGTCGTCCGGCGTCAGACGGCGTCGGTGGTCCGACGGCAGACCGAGGAGGACACATGAGCAAGACCTGGTTCATCACCGGAGCGTCCAAGGGCTTCGGCCGCGAGTGGGCGGAGGCCGCCCTGGAGCGCGGCGACTCCGTCGCCGGCACGGCCCGGAACCCCGAGGACGTGCAGGAGCTCGTCACGCAGTACCCGGACACGTTCCTCGCGCTGCAGCTCGACGTCACCGACCGCGACGCCGACTTCGCCGCGGTGCAGCGTGCCGCCGAGCACTTCGGCTCGCTCGACGTCGTCGTCAACAACGCCGGCTTCGGCCACTTCGGCATGGTCGAGGAGCTCACCGAGGACGAGGTCCGCGCCCAGCTCGAGACGAACCTGTTCGGCGCGCTCTGGGTCACCCAGGCGGCGCTCCCGGTCATGCGCGAGCAGGGCTCCGGGCACATCGTGCAGGTGTCGAGCATCGGCGGGATCAGCGCGTTCCCGACCGTCGGCGCCTACCACGCGTCGAAGTGGGCGCTCGAGGGGCTGTCCCAGTCGCTCGCGCAGGAGGTCGCCGGCTTCGGCATCTCGGTCACGCTCGTCGAGCCGGGCGGGTACTCGACCGACTGGTCCGGCCCCTCGGCGAAGCGCAGCGAGGAGATCCCGGCCTACGCCGACGTCCGCGAAGCCGCCTCGAAGCGTCCGTCGGCCGCCGACCCGGGCAAGCCCGAGGCGACGCGGTCGGCGATCCTGCGGGTCGTCGACGCCGAGGAGCCGCCGCTGCGCGTGTTCTTCGGCAAGGCGCCGCTCGGCATCGCGGAGCGGGACTACGAGTCCCGGCTCGCCACGTGGCGTGCGTGGCAGCCGGTGTCCGAGGAGGCGCACGGGGCCTGACGCCGCCGGGGCCGCGGTCGCGGCCGGGTCAGCGGACGCGGTGGGCGTCGGCGCCGATCACGCCGAGCAGGCGCAGGCGTTCGGCGCTCACGCTCCCCGGCTCGGCCGTGTGCACGAGCAGCGTGTGCGAGCGGCGGACGTCCTGCAGGACCTGGCAGTGCAGGGTCAGCTCGCCCACCTCCGGGTGGAGGTACCGCTTGACCGCCTCCGGACGGACGCCGACCTCGTGCGCCGCCCACACGGTGCGGAACTCCTCGCTCTGCTCGAGCAGGCGGTCGGCCAGCTGCGCGGCCCGTGACCGTGGTCCACGCCGGGCGATCACGTCGCGGAGCCCCGCGGCGTACATGCGCGACGTGAAGTCGTGCTCGTCGGCCGGGCGGCGGTCGCGCTCGGCGGGGTCGGTGAACCACCGGAACCCCGCGCTCCTGGCGTCGCCGCGGCGCTCGCGGGCGTCCCCGGTGATCGCCGCCGCCAGCGGGGTCTGCTGCAGCGTCTCGCCGAGCTCGGAGACGACCTCGGCCGGGGTCTCGGCGAGCTGGTCGAGGATCCGCATCATCCCCGGGTCGACGTGGTCGCCCCCGGGACCCGCGGCCGGCGGCTGGTGCCCGGCGAGCCGGAACAGGTGGTCGCGCTCGTCGAGGCTCAGGCGGAGCCCCTGGGCGATCGAGGCGAGCATCTGGTCCGAGGGCTGCGGACCCCGCTCACGCTCGAGCCGCGCGTAGTAGTCGACGGACATGTTGGCGAGCATCGCGGCCTCTTCGCGGCGCAGGCCGTCGGTGCGGCGGCGCTGCCCGCGCGGCAGCCCGACGTCCTCCGGCTGCAGCGCTGCCCGACGGCCGCGCAGGAACTCCGCCAGGCCCGGTCGATCGATCATGGGCACATCCTCTCGCGACGCGGTCCCCGGAGCCACGGATCGTCAGGCCGTGGCTCGGCGGCGGCGGTCCGGCGAGCATCGGCGTGGGGCACCGAGCGCGGCGCCCGACCGCGAGAGGACCAGACCATGCCGCAGCACCACGACCACCCGTCCGTCCCCGACCTGACCGGTCACCGTGTCCTGGTGACCGGCGGCAGCGACGGCATCGGCCTCGTGCTCGCCGGACGCTTCGCCGCCGCCGGCGCCGAGGTCGTCCTGCCGGTGCGCAACCGCGAGAAGGGGGCTGCGGCGATCACCCGGGTGCGCGACCGCCAACCCGACGCCGCGCTCGTGCTCGAGGACGCCGACCTGTCGTCCCTCGCCTCGGTCGCCGCGCTCACCGACCGGCTGCGGGCGGACGGAGCACCGATCGACGTGCTCGTCGCCAACGCCGGCGTGATGACGCCGCCCGAGCGGGCGACGACCGCGGACGGGTTCGAGCTGCAGTTCGGCACGAACCACCTCGGGCACGCCGCGCTCGTCGGTGGGGTGCTGCCGCTGCTCCGCGCCGCCGGTGGCCGGGTGGTGGTGCAGTCGAGCGTCGCGGCGCGCGGGGCGTCCGTGCACTGGGACGACCTGCAGTTCGAGCGGCGGTACCACGGTGGGCGGGCGTACGGGCAGTCGAAGCTCGCGGGCGCCCTCTTCGCCTTCGAGCTCGGTCGGCGCAGCCGCGCCGGCGGGTGGGGCATCACGAGCGCCGTGAGCCACCCCGGCGTCGCACCCACCTCGCTCCTCGCCGCACGCTCCGAGTTGGGCCGCACGCGGGACACCCCGCAGGTGCGACTCATCCGGTGGCTGTCGGCGCACGGGCTGCTGGTGGGGACGCCCGAGACCGCCGCCGACCCGGCCGTGCTCGCGGCCACGCGCGAGGACCTCGCCGACGCGTTCGTCGGGCCGACCGGACCCGGTGGCGTCGGCGGTCCCGCCGGGCGGCAGGAGCCGTGGGCACCGATGCGACGGGACGCCGACGCGGCGCGCCTGTGGGACGTCACCGCCGAGCTCACCGGGGTGCGGCTCGCCGGGTGACCGGTGCCGGCTGCGCGTCAGAAGGCCGCGAGGGCGTCGCGGAGCATGTCGTGCCCCTGCGCCTCGAAGTCCTCGTCGCCCACCGCGTACGCCCAGACCGCGGTACCGACGGCCTCGCGGAGCTGCAGCAGACGCCACTGCTCCGGGTCGCGCGGATCGCGGCCGTAGCCCGCCAGGAACGCGGCCTCGAGCACGGGGTCGTGCTGCCAGTGGTGCACCGCGAGCCGGGTGAGGTCCGCCGTCGCCGGTCGCCAGGCGAAGCGCCCGAAGTCGATCGCCCGCAGGTGCCCGTCGTCGACGACCCAGTTGCGGGGGTGCCAGTCGCCGTGCGTCGGGACGAGCGGCTCGACGACACCGCCGCCGGGGCGCTCGCCGAGGACCGCGCGGACCCGGTCGACCGTCCCCGGGGCGATGCGGTGCGGGGCGTCGAGCGCCGCCAGCGCCTTCGCGTGTTCGCGGACCCGGTGGTCGGGGTCGTGCCTGGTGCCCTGGTCGTGCAGCTGGCGCAGCAGCACGCCCGCCTGCCGGTGCACGTCCGGGTCGGTGGCGTCGGGGGTGTCCAGAGCCAGGTGCCCCGGGACGCGCGTGACCACGAGCACGCGGTGCTCGGGGTCGACCGCGACGAGCGCGTTGGTGTCCCCGGTCGCGAGCAGGGGAGCCGTCCAGTGCCGGTGCGCCTCGAGTTCCCGGGGGAAGTGCGTGTTGTCCGGACCGCAGGCCTTGACCGTGTAGGCACGCCCCTCGGCGACGACGTGCAGGACGATCGTGTCGAGGAGGCCCCAGGAGTCGTCGCCGACCACCTCGGCCCCCGGGAGCACGGCGCGGACGAACGACGCCTGCCGGTCGTCGAGTCCGGTCCGCCCCCACGGTGTCCGCTCCCACCGTGTCCGCTCCCACTGCACCACGGCACCGTACCCGACCTCCGGCCGCGGACCGGCCGTTCGGGGGTCTTGTCGGGTCCACGGCCGCTCCGCACACTGTTCCAGTCCTCCGCCACCGGGCTGGGGGCTCCCGCGCCGGAAGGGACACCATGCGCGCTTCGACCACCACCGTGGGCGCCGTCGTGCTCGGGTTCGTGCTGACGGCGCTCGTCGCCGTGCCGGGCACCGCGGCGACGTGGGACGTCGGCATACTGCGAGCGGGGACCCCCTGCCACGACGAGGACCTGTCGGTCCGGGTGCTCGGCACCGGCTGCAGCGTCGACGGCGGGACCCTGACGCTCGACGACGGCCGGACGTTCGTGGTTCCGTCGGCGGGTGTCCGGGTGTCCGCGGAGCCGGTGTCGGCCAGCGACCACGACCACGACGACGTCGTCGTCGTGAACCGCGGTCGGGCGGGTGTCGCCGTCATGGTGGACGACGTCTGGCGGGGGTCGCCGACCGCCGTCCGCCAGGAACGGGCGGCCGTGCAGCAGCGGACGCGCGCCGTCGGCCTCGCCACCACCGGACCCGGACGCCACGTCGGCACGACCGCGAGCTGCGGGAGCACCGCGTACACGCTGACCGGTGCGCACTGGGAGTCCACGATCGACTGGCGGTACAACCCGTCGGGGGCGCGGGTCGCGAAGCCCGACGCCGTGCAGGCCGGGGCGCAGGCCTGGACCGGGAAGGTCGGGGCGTGCGGCGAGACCGTCCGCTCGTCGGTGACCCAGCGGTACCTCGGCACCGCGAAGCAGGCCGCCGCCGTCACCGACCGCGGCGGGTGCGGCGCGTCGAGCGGCACGAGCGTCGTCGGCTGGGGTCCGCTGCCCGGTCTGACGCTCGCGCTCACCTGCACCTGGTCGTGGACGGACGGCGTCGCGTTCGAGACCGACCAGCGCTACTCGACGAAGCAGCTCTGGTCGTCGACCGCCACGTGCTCGGGCTCCCGGTACGACCTGCGCGGGATCGCCACGCACGAGTGGGGCCACTCCGTCGGGCTCGGGCACACCGCGCAGCGGTCCGGTCTCGTCATGAAGCCCTCGTCGACGGTGTGCGACACGGCGCAGCGGACACTCGGCCTCGGGGACCTGCGGGGACTCGCGGCGCTCTCCCGCCGCTGAGTCCCGCGCCGGTCAGCGCAGCGAGTAGCCGCCGTCCATGAGCAGCTCGGTGCCGTGACAGTACGAGGCCGCGTCGCTCAGCAGGAAGTGGATCGACGCCGCGACCTCCTCGGGCCGCGCGAACCTGCCCGGCACGATGTCCCGCATCCACTCGTCGAACTGGTGGCGCTTCTTCGCCAGGAGCGGCGTGTCGACGTAGCCGGGTGAGACGCAGTTCACACGGATGCCCTGCGGCCCCCACTCGACGGCGAGCGTCCTGGTGAGCGCGGCGACACCGGCCTTCGAGACGTTGTACGCGACCTGTTTCTGCGGGTGGTTGACGACCCGGTTGCCGGACATCGACGCGATGCTCACGATGGCCGCCTCACCGCGGCCGTCCATGACGTCGTGGAACGCCTGGCACGTCAGGAACACCCCGACGAGGTTGACGTCGAGGACGCCGCGGAACTGGTCGGCGGACATCTCCGCTGCGGCGACGTCGTCCTCGACTATGCCCGCCGCGTTGACGAGGTCGATGCGCCCCGGGTGCTCGGCGCCGACGCGTTCCGCGAGTGCCCGGAGCGACTCGGGGTCGGTGATGTCGACCGTGTCCGACGTCACGCCGTCGGGCAGGTCGGACGGCTCGCGCAGGTCCACCGCGACCACGTCCGCACCGGCGGCGTGCAGGCGCCGGACCACCTGCAGGCCGATGCCGCCGGCCGCGCCGGTCACCACCACCGTCCGGTCCGTCAGGTCGCGTGCCACGGTCGTCGTCTGGTCGATCGTCATCGATCGCCCCTCTCTGCCCGGCGGGCCGGGCATCGTTCGGTCGGTGCCCGGGACGGTACCCGCTCCCGCCGGGTGCGCGCTGCCGTGTCCGCGGTCAGTCGCCCCGGGCGCCGGCGAGCCCGTGGTCGTGGGCGTACACGACGAGCTGCACCCGGTCGCGCAGCGCGAGCTTGCCGAGGATGCTCGAGATCTGCGTCTTCACCGTGGACTCGGTGACGAACTCCTTCGTCGCGATCTCGGCGTTCGACAGGCCGCGGGACGCCCAGCCGAACACGACGCGCTCCCGCTCGGTCAGGGTCGCGAACTCCGGCGGCTGCGGGGCCGGGGCGCGCGCGACGTCGGCGCCGAACAGCTGCGCCAGGTCGTTCGGCGCGATCACCGAGCTGCCCTCGTGCACCGCCCGCACGGCGGCGAACAGGAACGTCGGGGTGGTGTCCTTCAGCAGGAAACCGCTCGCGCCGAGTCGGATCGCGGTCGCCGCCGCCGGGTCGAGCCCGAAGGTGGTGAGCACGACGACACGGGGGAGCGGCCCCTCGACGGCGCCGGAGAACAGCCGCCGCACCGTCTCGACGCCGTCCACGCCCGCCATCCGCATGTCGAGCAGCACCACGTCGGGGCGGAGCTCCGGGATGAGGGCGAGTGCCTCGGCCCCGTCCGACGCCTCACCCACCACCTGCATGTCGTCCTGGGCGTCGAGCACCACCCGCAACCCTGCGCGGAACAGCGCCTGGTCGTCGGTGAGCAGGATCCTGATCGGTTCGGTCATCGGACTGGTCCCCCTTGGACGTCGTACGGGATGCGGGCGCGTGCGGTGAACACGCCGTCGAGCACGGCGGCGTCGAAGGACCCGCCGAGTGCGGTGAGTCGGGACTCCATGCCGGCCGTGCCGCGGCCGGAGCCGCCGGTCGAGCCGTCGCCCACGGGGTTCTCGACCTCGAACACCAGGTCGGCTCCGCGCCAGGTCTCGCGCACGACCACGGTGGCGCCGGGGGCACCGTGGCGGAGCGCGTTCGTGAGCATCTCCTGCAGCACCCGGCGCGCGGCGGTGCCGGGCTCCGGACCGAGGACGACCGGGGTGCCGCGGACGGCGTGGTCGACGTGGACGCCGGCCTCGCGGATGCCCTGCACGATCGCGTCGAGCGACCCCGGGTCGGTGGTCGTCGACGACCCGTCGATCTGGCCGAGGACCTGCCGGACCTCGACGAGCGAGCTGCGGGCGGTGCTCGCGATGGTGGCGCTCACCTCGCGGATGCGTGCCTCGTCGTCGAGGAACGGCACCGAGTCGGCCTGCGCGATGATCACCGCGAGCGAGTGCCCGACGACGTCGTGCACGTCGCGGGCGATGTCGACGCGGATGCGCTCCGACTCGGCGACGTCGATCGCGCGGGTGGCCGTCGCCTCGGCCCGGGTGGCGACGGCCTCGGCGCGGGACGCGGCGGCCTCGGCGTCGGCCCGGCGTTCCGACTCGCGGTCGCGGGACCGGAACGCGCGGAGGGCGAGCCCGCCCGCCCACACCCCGAGGAGCGCGGTCACGGGTGCGGCCAGCGCCAGGAACGCCTGGTCGCGCGGGCCGTTGATGAGCACGAGGAAGCGGAAGCCGGTCGCCGCGAGGTAGAACGTCGCCCCGACCCCGGCGAGGAAGGCGAGGACGCCGGCGACGATGACCTCGGTGCGGGTGCCGACCACCGCGACGGTACCGATGACGACGAACATCGCGAGGTCGACGAGCGAGGGGCGCTCGCTGCCGCCGACCTGGACGATGCCGAGCGCGACCATCATGAACATCGACGCCGACGGTGAGATCCGCCGCAGGGCGATCGCGGCCGATGCCGTCAGCACCGCGGCCAGGCTGGCCTGTTCGAGTGCGAGGTCGATCGGGAGCAGGAAGACGAACGCCGCGAGGCCCGCCCAGGCCACGTCGACGGCGATCGAACGCGTGGCGAGCGGCCGGATGAACCTGCCCCGTTCGGTCACGGCACGATCTTCGCACGGGGCCCGCACGGCAGCGTGCCGGCGGCGCTCCCCGGGGTCACGGCGTGGGCGACACGGCGACGAGCGTGACGACGGTCACGACGACGATGGCGGCGCAGAGCAGCAGCGTGGCGATCGTGTGCTTCGTGGAGGTGTCCATGCCGTCGAGCCTGACGGACCGCGGGCACGACGGCATCGGGCCAGGGGCGGAAGGGCGTTCGTCCCGCAGGGTGAACCGGCAGGGCCGGGTCTCGGCCACGGGGTCAGTACGTGACGGTGCCGAGCACCCGGTGCGCGATCGAGATCGACTCGCCGGACACCACCGACCGCGGCGACGACAGGAACGCCACGAGGTCGGCGATCTGCTCGGGGCTCGACTCGCCGCCGGCACCCGGTCGCACCGCGGCGGTCGGGGTGTCCGTCACCGTGCCGGGGTTGACGACGTTCACCGTCACCCCGGTTCCCGCGGTCTCGTCGGCGAGGTTCTTCGCGATCACACCGACGGCCGCGTTCCGCAACGAGGCGGTGATGTTGCCCGACAGGTAGGCGTTCTGCCCGCTCACCACGACGACCCGGCCGTGGCCGGCCTCCCGCTGGCCGGGCAGCACCGCGGCGGCGACCCGGAGGAACCCGATCGCCTTGCCGTCGATCGCGTCGAGCACCTGCGCGGGGTCGGACCGCTTCGCCGGGTCGAGCGTCCCGGCACTCGGCGCGGCGGTGACCACGAGGACGTCGATGCGCCCGTACCGCTCGAGGACGGTCGCCACCGCCGCGTCGACGGACGCCTGCGAGGCGGTGTCCATCGTGACCGAGGCGTCGTCGTCCCCCGCGGAGCGCGAGGCGACGACGACGGTCGCACCCTCGGTCCGGAGGCGGTCGGCGACCGCAGCGCCGACGTACCCCCTGCCGCCGACGACGAGGGCGACGCGGTGCTGCAGTTCGAGGTCCATGCCGCCACCGTAGGCCCGTCCGGAGCCCGGCGCAGGTCGTTCACTTCGCGAAACGTGCATGCCGACAACTGTTTCGTTGCGAAGAACGTTCACCTTGTGAAAGAGTCACCTCGTCCGCAGGGGACGCACGGCAGAAGGGCGGGACCACACATGCACAGCACGTACTCCGGGATGCCTCGGGTCGCACGGATCGGGAGCAGCCACACCCGCGTCGGCCTGACCGACCCCGCCGTGATCGACGCCTACGTCGAGCGCCGCATCGCCGACCCGTCGCTGCTCGCCGGCCACGCCGAGCCGTCCTACGGTGACTTCTTCGCCGTCCCCACCGCCTGACCAGGAGCACGTGCGCACATGCCGCTGACCGTCGTCCGCCGAGAGCACGCCCACCTCTACACGCGCGAGCCCCGGAGCCAGGCCGCGAGGACCGCCGTCGACGCCCTGCTCCAGCTGCAGCACGCCGAGGAGCAACAGATCGAGTCGGCTCGCATCGAGAGCGACCTGACGAAGAACGAGTTCCTGGCGGTCCGCTACCTGCTCCAGGCGCACCGGGACGGCCGGACGATGGGGCCGAAGGACCTCGCCGTGATGCTCGCCGTGTCGAACGCCTCGGTGACGAAGATCGTCGACGCCCTCGTCGAGAAGGGGCTGCTGCTGCGCACCGCCCACCCGAGCGACCGCCGCGCGCAGCTGCTCTTACCCACCGACCACGCCGCCGCGAAGATCGACGCCTCGTACGCCCGCTTCCACGAGGCCGTGGTCGGGGCCGTCGACGAGCTGTCCGACGCCGACAACGAGGTCCTCGCGCGCTCCCTGTCCCGGGTCGTCGAGGCGCTCGCCGCCGGTACGCCGGCACCGGTCGACGAGTACACGGTCGACGAGCAGGACCGACCCGACCCACAGGGCTGACGCGACCGGCTGCCGGACGGGAGGCCCGTGGCGGCGCCGGCACGGGCCTCCCGTCCGACGGTGGCGGGAAAACCTTCCAGCGGTAAGTTGGGTGCATGACGCACGCCGACGACGACGACGCGGCCCCGCCGCGGCGGGGCGGCTACCGCAAGGGTGCCGAGCGCCGGGCGCAGATCCTCGACGAGATGATCCGCATGGTCGCCGAACAGGGCGTCGACGCGTCGTCGCTGCGGTCCGTCGCCGACGCCCTCGGGATCACGCACGCCGCACTCCGCCACTACTTCCCGAGCCGGGACGAACTGCTGCTCGCCGTCTACCGCGAGCACGAGGTGCGGGAGCAGCAGGCTCCCGACCGCCTGCTGTCCGCGATCGGGGACATGCGGGACAGCGCCCTGCGCAACCGAGCCGTGCCGGGGCTCGTGCAGCTGTACACGACGCTCGGCGCCGACGCCGTGCAGGAGGGCCACCCGGCGACCCGGGAGTTCATGCGACAGCGCTTCACCGGGCTCCGGGCCGACCTCGCCGCCCTCATCGAGGCCGACCAGGCCCGGGGGCGCATCCGCGCGGACCTCGACCCCGTCGACCTGGCCTCCCTGAGCATCGCCGCCTCGGACGGGCTGCAGGTGCAGTGGCTGCTCGACCCGGAGGCCGTCGACAGCGAGCGGGTGCTGCGCCTGCTCGAGTCGCTGGTGCCGCCGGTGCCACCCGCTCCGTCGGCGCCCGCGTCGCCGTCGTGACGAACAGGAACGGTCGGGCCCCCGACAGGGTGCCCGACCGTTCCTGTTCGTGCAGTGCGGTGCCTACGCGTCGACGCCTGCCGTCAGGACCGCGGCCGCGGGGTCGAAGTCCTCGGGCAGCGGCGGGATCGCTTCCACGCTCGACGTGATCTCGACCGCGGAACCCGACTCGGCCGCGTCGCGGATGCCGAGCAGCACGTCGAGGACGTGCAGCGCGACCGCACCCGAGGCGCGCTCGGGGCGGTCCTCGGCGATCGCGCGGGCGAGCTCGACGACGCCGGTGCCGCGGCCCCAGGTGGAACCGACGGCCTCGAGGGTCTCCGGCTCGTCCTGGCCGTAGCGCCACAGCTGTGACGAGCCCTCGAAGGTGTTCGGGTCCGGCAGCGAGATCGTGCCGAGGGTGCCGTTGATCTCGACGAAGCCCATGCGGGGCAGGGCGTGCTGGAACGAGAACGTCGACTGGGCGGACTGCCCGCCGGCGAACTCGATGAGCGCGGCGTGGTGGGTCGGGACCTCGACGGGGAACGTCTCGCCGGCACGGTCACCGGACGCGATCGTGCGGCGGTCGAGCGACTTCGAGGACACGGCCTGCACCCGCGATGCGGTGCCGAACGCGTGCACCAGGGTGGTGACGTAGTACGGGCCCATGTCGAACAGGGGGCCGGCACCCTTCGCGAACAGGAAGTCCGGGTTCGGGTGCCACGCCTCGGGTCCGGGCACGTGGAACAGCGTCGTCGCGGACAGCGGCTCGCCGATGTCGCCGCGGGCGATGGCGCGGAGCGCCGTCTGGATGCCCGCGCCGAGCACGGTGTCCGGCGCGGTCGCGACCCGCAGCCCCTTCGCCTGCGCCGACGCGAGCACCGCGGCGGCCGACTCGTGGTCGGTGGCGATCGGCTTCTCGCTCCAGACGTGCTTGCCGGCGTCGACGATCTGCTGGTCGACCTCGGCGTGCGCCGCCGGGATCGTCAGGTTGATGACGATGCTGATGTCGTCACGGGCCAGGAGCTCCTCGACGGTGCCGGACGCCGCGACCCCGTAGGCCGCAGCCTGGGCGGCGGCCCGGTCGAGCAGGACGTCGGCGACGAACCGGACCTCGACGTCGGCGAACTGCGTCAGGTTCTCGAGGTACTGCGTGGAGATGTTGCCGGCACCGATGATGCCGATCCCGACGCGGCTCACGCGGCGTCCCCGGCGTGGTCGTTGGCGCGGAGCCAGGTGAGGGACTCGGTGATCCCCTCGAAGACGTCGCCCTTGTACGCGTCGAACTCGACGACGCGGATGGCCTGCGGCGCCGCGGCGAGGATGCCCGCCACGTCGACGTCGCCCTGGCCGGCCGGGGTCTGGTTCTCGAAGGCGCGCTGCAGGGCCTCGGGAACGATCAGTGCGCTCTCGGACGACGGCAGTGCGGTGCGGATGTCACCGTCGACCTTGCCGTCCTTGACGTGGATCGCGACGACGCGGTCGCCGAGGGACCGCAGGACGGCGGGGGCGTCCGCGCCGCCGACGGTCGCCCAGAAGGTGTCGACCTCGAGGACGGTCTCCGGCGACAGCTGCGACACGAAGAGCTCGTAGACGGTGCGGCCGTCGACCTTGTTCGTGAACTCCCACTGGTGGTTGTGGTACCCGAACTGCAGGCCGCGCGCGGCGGCCTCGGCGGTCAGCTCGTTGACGCGCTCGGCGATCTTCGCGACGTCGTCGGCGGTCTGCCAGCGGTCGGTCGGGATGAAGGGGTCGATGACGGTGCGGATGCCGAGGCGCTCGGCGGCGTCCCAGATCGGCGCGGTGTCCTCGGCGTCGATCACGGCGACGTGACCGGACGGGGCGCGCAGGCCGGTGGCCGCGAAGGCACGCTCGAGGTCGGTGGCGCGCTCGACGAACGCGTACGGCTCGACGTTCTCGTACCCGATCTCGGCGACACGGGCGATCGCCTTGTCGAGGTCTTCGGCGATGGCGTCGCGCAGCGAGTAGAGCTGCACAGAGGTGGTGGGCATTGCGGGAGGCTCCTTCGGTCCTGACTGCCTGGCGGTGTCGCGACCCGACGAGGAGCGATGCTCCACGGCGAGATCGTCACCGACGCTACCCCAAAAACCACCCGGTGTGTAGTTTTGCTGCGCGGCGCTTCGTCGGCCCGTCGGCACCGGGCCCGTCCGGGCCGCTGCGGGGTCGATCCGCTCCGCCGCACCCCCCGGACTGGCGGGTCGCGCCTGCCGGACCCGCCGCGCACAATCGTGTCCATGCCGACGCCCGACACCGAACTCCGCGCACGGATCGTCGCCGCCGCCGTCGAGGCGTACCGCGCCACCGACTTCCACCGCGTCGGGCCGGACGAGGTCGCGGTGCGCGCCGACGTCGCGGTCGCGGAGCTGCACCGCGTCTACCCGACGTGGGAGCTGCTCGTCGTCGCGGTCACCGACCGGTGGCTGAACGGCAGCCGCCGTGCGGCCTGGGCCGTCGCCGAGCGCGACGGAGCCGTCGCCTACCTGCGTGCGTTGTTGGAGGCCGGCCTCGCCGAACCGGCGCTCGTCCGGCTCCGGATCGCCGTGCTCAGTGCCGCGTCGAACCCCGGTCACCCGGCCGCCGGCTGGTTCCACGCGCAGTACACCCAGTCCTTCGAGGACGTCACCCTCGCCCTGGTGCGGGACGTCGTCGCCGGCCGCGAGCCCCGCGGCGCGTCGCCCCGGCACGCCGCGGAGCAGCTCATGGCCCTCTACGAGGGCCTGCAGCTGCAGTCCCTGCTCCGCGAGGACGCGGAACCCCTGGCCGGCTTCGACCGTGCCGTCACCCGGATGCGCGTCGGCTGGGCCGAGGCGCGCGTCGCCGTCTGACGGTCACCGTCCCCGGGACGTGTCCGCGAGACGGTCGGGAGGCGCGGCGCGGCACACCGACGTCGGCGCACGTCCCTGACAGGGTCGGCTGATGGAGTACACGGACTACGACACGCGGCTCGCCGCCTACGGCGTGATCACCGACCACGACCGCGTGCTCCTGGCACGGCTGCGCTGGCCGGACGCCGGTACGTGGTCGCTGCCGGGCGGCGGCGTCGAGTTCGACGAGACCGTCGAACAGGGGGTCGTGCGCGAGGTCCGCGAGGAGACCGGCTACGAGTCCGAGGTCGGCGCCCTGCTCGGGATCCGCCACCACGTCGTGCCCGCGGAACGCCGGATGCACGCCAACGGCCGGCCGATGAAGGCCGTGCAGGTCGTGTTCCGGGTGACCGTCGTCGGCGGGGACCTGCGTGACGAGGTCGACGGGTCGACCGACGAGGCGCGCTGGATCCCGATCGCCGGCCTGCCGCACCACCGGCACGGGCTGCTCGTGCCGATCGCCCTCGGCTGGGCGGGTGCGCTGGCCCGCTGACGCGCGCTACTGCGACTGCGGCTGCTCCTGCTGCTCCTGCTCGAGGACGCTGAGGACGTTGCCCGACGGGTCGGTGAACCACGCGATGAGCGGCCCGCCCCGCCGGTTGACGCCGTGCTCGTCGGTCAGCCCCTCGTACCGCAGGAACGTGACGCCCGCCGCGGTGAGCTCGGCCACCGCGGCGTCGACGTCCGGCACGGGCAGGTCGAGCACCGTGCAGGAAGTGAACCACCGCGACCGCACGTCGGCGCGCTCTGCCAGGATGATGCCGTGGACCGACCCGGCATGCGCCCCGACGACGCCGTCGAACGCGCCGTCGAGCTCGCCCGAGGCCGCCGCCGCACGGTGCTCGGCATCGCCGGGGCCCCGGGCGCCGGCAAGTCGACGCTCGCCCGCCGGATCGTGGGCGCGGTCGACGAGCGCCTCGGCGCCGGCACCGCGGTGCAGGTGCCGATGGACGGCTTCCACCTGTCGAACGCGGCGCTCGACGCCCTCGGTCGGCACGACCGCAAGGGCGCCGTCGACACCTTCGACGCTGACGGCTACGTCGCGCTCGTGCGTCGGCTGGCGGACCCCACCGAGCCCGTCGTGTGGGCGCCCGACTTCGACCGTCGCGTCGACGAACCCGTCGCCGGCAGCATCGCCGTCCCCGCCGCGACCCGGCTCGTGGTCACCGAGGGCAACTACCTGCTCGACGACGCCGAGCCCTGGCCCGCGCTCGGCGGCCTGCTGACCGAGACCTGGTTCTGCGTCGTCGACGACGCCGTCCGGGTGGACCGGCTCGTCGGACGCCACATGCGGCACGGTCGCGACCACGACGCGGCCCGCACCTGGGCGGTGGAGGTCGACGGCGTGAACGCGGCGAGGGTCGCGCCCACGGTGCACCGTGCCTCCCGGACGGTGTGGACGTGACCGGGCGACCGACCCGACCCCGACCGAAGGAGCGACCATGACCATCGCCATCACCGGCGCGACCGGCAACATCGGAGGTGCGGTCGCCCGCGCGCTCGCCGCGGACGGCGTCCCGTTCCGGATGATCGTGCGCGACGCCGGGCGTGCCCCGCAGCTGCCCGGCACCGAGGTCGCCGTCGCGACCTACGCCGACGCTGAGGCGGCCCGCGCGGCGCTCGAGGGCGTCGACGTGCTCCTCATGGTCTCCGGCGCCGAGGCGCAGGACCGCCTCGAGCAGCACCGCACCTTCGTGGCCGCCGCCGCGACGGCCGGGGTGCGACACGTCGTGTACACGTCGTTCGTCGGCGCGGCGGCCGACGCCACCTTCACCCTGGGTCGCGACCACTGGGCGACCGAGGCGGCGATCCGGGCCACCGATGTCGGCCACACGTTCCTGCGGGACTCGTTCTACCTGGACTTCGTCGAGGACCTGGTCGGCGAGGACGGCGTGATCCGGGGCCCGGCTGGCGACGGGGCGATGGCCGCGGTGGCCCGTGCCGACGTGGCACGCGCCGCGACTGCCGTGCTCCGTGACCCGGCGGCGCACCTCGACCGCACGTACGAGCTGACCGGCCCCGCGGCGATCACCCTTGCCGAGGCGGCGGCCACCGTGTCCGAGGTCCGGGGCCGCCCGGTGTCCTACCACCCGGAGACCGTGGACGAGGCCTACGCCTCGCGGGCTCGGTGGCAGCCCGAGCCGTGGCAGGCCGATGCGTGGGTGAGCACCTACACGGCGATCGCCGAGGGCGCCCTGTCGCACGTCTCCGGCGACGTCGAACGGGTGACCGGTCGGCGTCCGGTGTCCCTGCGCGAGGTCCTGACGGCCGACTGACGCGCGGGGTGGCGCACCTGCCCCGCTCCGTGAGCAGGAGGTGTCGGGTCCCGCGTGGCCACTCGACCGTTCCTGCTCAGGAAGTGGGCCGCCCGGTGCCCCTCGCGCCCGGAGCCCGTCACGCCACGCGGCGGGCGGCGATCGTGCCGGCGACCCCGAGGGTGAGCACCGACGCGAGCACGACGAGCAGCGGGACCGTCCAGTCCCCGGTCGCACCGTGCAGCGCCCCGGCGACGAGCGGCCCGGCCGACCCGATCAGGTACCCGCCGCCCTGCACGAACGCGGACATCCGTCGGGCGTCGGCGTCGCTCGACACGATCCGCACGATCACGATGAAGATCACCGTGATGCCACCGCCCTGGGCCGCACCGCCGAGCACCGACCACAGCAGCCAGAGCTGCGGGGCGAAGAGCAGTCCGAGCGGCATCGCCAACCACAGGATCCCGACGAGCGCGATGATCGCACGCGGTCGCCACCGCGTCGCGAGCAGCGGCACCCCGAGCGCCCCGACCACGGCCAGGATCTGGAACACCGACGAGCTCGCGCCCGAGGACGCCTTCGAGAACCCGATCTCGTCGTGCAGCAGGGTCGGGATCCACGCGGTCAGGGCGTAGTACGAGAACGCCTGGCCGCCGAACGCGAGCGTGAGCCCCCAGGTGATCCATCGTCGTGCCGGACGGACCGGTTCGGCCGGTGCCGCCCGCGCGGTCCGGACCGCCCCGGTGTCGAGCACCTGGTCGATCGGACCGGTGACGGGCAGCGGCTCCGCGGCGGCGGTGGGCGCCGGGCGGCGCCACGCGGCCCGGGCACCCACCGCGGTGGTCCACGCGACGCCGGCGACGAGCACGAAGACCGCCCACGCGGCGATCGCGACGGGCCAGCCCCACAGCGCGGCCAGGGGCGCGGTGCCGAGCGAGGTGGTCATCGACCCGACGTTGAGCGCCGACGTGTACACGCCGGTGACGAGCCCGACCCGCTCCGGCGAGGTGTCCCGCCGGATGACCACCGGTACGACGACGTTGCCGATCGTGATGCCGATGCCGATCACGGCGGTACCGACGAGCAGCGCCGCCGCGGACGGGAGCGAGCGCACCACGGTGCCGACCAGCACGATGACCAGGGACAGCGACACCGCCCGCTCCGGGTCCGCCTTCGCGATCACCCAGCTCGCGAACGGGGTGGCCAGCGCGAAGCAGAGCACCGGGATCGTCGTGAGCAGCCCGGCGATCGTGGCGGTCAGGCCGAGGTCCACCCGGATGTCGCCGATCACCGGTGCCGGGGCCACGATCGGGCCGCGGAAGTTCAGCGCGACCAGGACGATGGCGGCGGGCAGCGCCCACGCGGCACCGCGCAGCCCCTTCGCGACGCGGCCGGTCACGGCAGCAGGATCGGCAGCAGGTCGAGCGGGGTGGCCGCGCTCGCGACGGTGCCGGCGGCCTCGTCGGGGGAGCCGTAGCCCCACTCAGCGAAGACCACGGGGACGCCGTGCACCGTGGCGCCCTCGACGTCGTGCTTCCGGTCGCCGACGAGCACGGGGCGCGAGACGTCGAAGCCGTGGGCGTCGAGGCGGCGGAGCGCCTCCTCGACGACGTCGGCCTTGCTCGACCGGACCTCGTCGTCGCTCGCGCCGGTGATGATGTCGATGTCCCCGGTGAGCCCGTAGTGCTCCAGGATGTACGTCGCCGGGGTCTCCGGCTTGCTCGTCGCCGTGGAGATCGGCAGTCCGGCGTCGTGCAGGGTGCGGAGCACCACGTCGATGCCCGGGAACATCGCCGAGTCGAGGGCGCCGTGCGAGAAGTAGTGCTCGCGGTACACCGCGAGGGTGCGCTCGGCCTGCTCGGCGTCCATGCCCATCGCGACCCGGAACGTGTCCATGATCGGCGGACCGACGAACGACATCAGGGTGTCGTGGTCCGGCACCGGGACCCCGACGGTGCGGAAGGTGTGCGTCAGGCTCTCGAGGATGCCCGGCGCGGAGTCGCTGATGGTGCCGTCGAGGTCGAACAGGATGGCGGAGAACGGGCTGGTCATGTCCTGCCCACCCTAGCCGGGCGGTGGCGGCGACCGACGTGGCGGGCGCGGCCCGTGCCTCCCGTCCGTCGCTGGCCCGCGGCCTGGGGAACCAGGTTCCGGACACCGAACCACGCTGTTGCGCGGTTCCGTGTCCGGAACCTGGTTCCCGGGGATCGGCCCGCGGTCAGAACAGGCGGGTGTGCCCGCCCTCGATGCCGCGCATCGCGTCGTAGTCGAGCACGAGGACGCGGATGCCGCGGTCCTCGGCGAGGGTGCGAGCCTGCGGTGCGACCGTCTGCGCCGCGAGCACGCCCTGCACCGGGCGCAGGTGCGGGTCGCGGTTCATGAGCTCGAGGTAGCGGGTGAGCTGCTCCACCGCGTCGATGTTGGCGTTCCGCTTCATCTCGACCGCGACGCTCGCCCCGGCGTCGTCCCGCGCCAGGATGTCCACCGGTCCGATGGCGGTCATGTACTCGCGACGCACCAGGGTGTGGCCGTCGCCGAGCAGCTCGATCTGCTCGGACAGGAGCTGCTGCAGGTGCGCCTCGACGCCGTCCTTCACCAGCCCGGGGTCGACGCCGAGGTCGTGGGTCTCGTCGGCGACCACCTCGTACAGGGACACGATGAGCTTGTCCTGCGTCTTCTTCTGCGTCACCGTCCACACCTGCGTGATCCCGGCGGCCGACTGGTCGTCGTCGGGCTCGGTGATCTCGATCGAGCACGGCGGGCTCATCCAGTTCAGCGGCTTGTAGCTGCCGCCGTCGGAGTGCACGAGCAGGGAGCCGTCGGCCTTGAGCATGAGCAGACGGGTCGCGAGCGGCAGGTGGGCTGAGAGCCGTCCGGCGTAGTCGACGGAGCAGCGGGCGATGACGAGACGCACGCGGAGAGCCTAACGGGCGTCGCGGGTCGGCCCGGTCGTCGTGCTGCTGGTCGGTTCCGTGCTGCTGGTCGCTTCGGCGCTGTCCGTCGCTCCGGCGCTGTCGGTCGGGAGGCCCGCCCCGCCCCCGCCGTGTCCGTCGCCACCGCCGCGGGTCGGCCGGGCGGCGGCGCCGCGCTCGCGGGCGGCGCCCGAGGCCAGTCCCGCCGCGATGATGAACACGAAGACCACCAGGAGCGCACCGAGCAGGCCGACGTGCTCGCCGAGGAACCCGATGAGGGGCGGGCCGGCGAGGAACGCCACGTACCCGATCGTCGCGACGGCGCTGACGCGCGCGGCCGCGGTGCGCGGGTCGTCCGCAGCGGCGGACATGCCCATCGGGAAGCCGAGGCTCGCGCCGAGGCCCCAGAGCACCACGCCGACGATCGCGATCGGCACGCTGTCGATGAAGATGAGCATGCCGAGCCCCACCACCGCGACCGCCGCGCTCGTGCGCAGGACCGGGACGCGTCCGAACTTGTCGATGAGGGGGCTGCCGGCGACCCGGCCGGCGGTCATCGCGGCGAGGAAGACCGTGAGCACGGCGGCACCCGCGGCGTTGTCGAGCCCGTGGCCGTCGATCATGGCGAGGGGCAGCCAGTCGTTCGCCGACCCCTCGGCCAGCGCCATGCCGAGCACGATGACGCCGATCAGGATGGTGGAGGGCTGCGCCCAGACCTGCCAGCGGGTGAGCGGCGCGGCGATCGGGCTCGTGTCGGTGGAGACCGGCTCCTCGAACCGGTGCTCGTCCTGGAACCCGCGCACGGCGACGAACATCGCGATGCTCGTCAGGACGACCAGGACCGTGAAGTGCCAGACGACCGGCACCGCGAAGCGCTCCGTCACGGCCGCGAGCCCCGCGCCGGCCAGTGTGCCGAGGCTGAACGCCGCGTGGAACAGGGGCATGATCGTCCGCCCACCGGCCTTCTCGGCGGCCGCGCCGGACACGTTCATCGACACGTCGACCAGGCCGTTGCCGAACCCGAAGGCGATGAGCGCGATCCAGATGGCGGCGAAGCCCCAGCCGAGCGTCACCGCGACCCCGGCGGCGACCATGCCGACGAGCAGGCAGACGGCGGCGACCTGCACGCCCCGGCGTGCGCCGAGCTTCGCGACGATGTGCCCGGCGAACGTCAGCCCGCCGATCGAGCCGACCGCCATGCCGAGCACGAGCAGGCCCATCTCGAGCGTGCTGGCGCCGAGGGAGTCGCGCACGCTCGGGATCCGGCCGAGCCACGTCGCGATGTCGAGCCCGGACAGGGTGAACGTCACGAACACCGCGGTGATCCAGGCCCTGGTGCTCGGGGTGGTGCGGGTGGACGTCGTCGTCATGGTGGTCCCATCGTGCTGCGGTGCGGGTTCTGCTGCGTGTCCTGCATCGGTCGAATCGATTCGACCGCTCGTTCCGGATACGCTAACGGGCGATGGACGAACCGGCAACAGGACCCGGCGCGTCGCCCTCGGGCGGCGGCGCTGCTCGTCGGTCGCGCCCGACGCTCGCGGCGGTCGCCCGCGCCGCCGGGGTGGCGCCGTCCACCGCGTCGCTCGCCTTCAGCGGCCTCGGCCCGGTGTCCGAGGACGCCAAGGCCCGCGTGCTCGCCGCCGCGGCCGAGCTCGGCTACGGCGGCCCCGATCCCCGTGCCCGGTCCCTGCGCCGCGGACGCTCCGGCGTCATCGGCGTCGTGATGGACGAACGCCTGAGCGACGCGTTCCGCGACCCGGTCAACGTCCTGACGCTCGACGGCATCGCCGAGGTCGCCGGCGAGGCGGGTGCTTCGCTGCTGCTCGTCCGCAGCCCCCTCGACGACGAGCAGGGGACCGGCCCGCTGGTCGACGCCCCGATGGACGCCGTCGTGCTCGTCGGCTGCAACGTCCGGATCGACCCCGCCGTCGCCGTGCTGCGCCGACGCCAGATCCCCGTCGTCGCGATCGAGGCGGACGACATCGAGGGCGCCGTCCCCGTGCAGCTCGACAACCGCGATGCCTCACGCCGGGCCGCCGCCTACCTGCAGGACCTCGGGCACGCCGCCGTCACGGTGGTGACCCTGCCCCTCGACGCGGCGCGTCGCCGCGGACCGATCGCCGACGACCGGCTGTCCTCGGGCACCGCGTTCACCACGCTCGAACGGCTCCGCGGGGTGCGCGAGGTCTTCCCGTCGGCCGTCGCGATCGAGGCCGCCGGCAGTGCGGTCGAGGAGGGGCGCCTCGCCGGCACCGCCCTGTTCGCGGCCGACGGCCCCCGCCCGACTGCCGTCGTCGCGCAGAGCGACCTGCTCGCCGTCGGCGTCATCGCGGCGGCCCTCGACGCCGGACTCCGGGTGCCGGAGGACGTCAGCGTCGTCGGCTTCGACGGCATCACGGTCGACGACAGCCTGCTGCACCGATCGCCGATCCGGCAGCTGACGACCCTCGTCCAGCCCTTCGTGCAGAAAGGTCAGGCCGCCGCGCGCGCTGCCCTCGCCATGCTCGAGGGGGCGGAGCCGGAGCCGGCGTCGTTCACGTCGACGTTGCGGGTGGGGGACACGACGGGGCCGCCGCCCACACCGTCCGCCGCGACCGCCGCGACCGCCGCACGCACCGCCTGATCGCTGAGGACGTCACCGGCATCTTCCTCGTCGCACACGGGCGGGACCCCGAGACGTCCAGCGCCCTCGCCGCCGAGACCACTGGTCACCGGGTTCTCCATCAACCGTTCGGTTGAGGCGGCCGATCGTCGGTCTTCGTACTGTTGCTGCTGGCCGTGTCCACCACAGGAAGGTAATTCCATGCGAACGAAGACCGAAGCCGCACTCCGCGCCCGGCACCGCGGCGTCCAGGCCCGGATCGCAGCGCATCCCCTCAACGACCCCGAGATGGAGCGCGCTCGGATGCTCGTCAAGAACAGCGACGGTGCCGCGCAGCAGCAGGTGTCGGCCGAGTTGCGAGCGCAAGGACTCCCGAGCATGACGCGTCAGACGTGGACGTTGGTCACGGGCCTCCCCGGACTGGCTCGGCTCAACCGGCGGCGGCTGCGTCTCGAGCGGGAACTTCGAGCAGCACGCCACTGAGGACGAGTCCTCGGACACCTGGTCCGCATCGATCCTCATCGGGGGGCGCCGGACGTCGCATCGCGCGAACGCTGCTCATGCGCAGCGGTCAGCCCCGCCGCACCCCGAGCCCCACCACCGCGACCAGGTTGACCGCACTCCCCACGAGGAACCCCGTCGTCCCCCCGGCCACTCCCGCGACCGGTCCGAGCACCGCCATGAGCCCGGCGCCCACGACGAACCCGGCGACGGACGCCAGGGCGACCTGTCGTGACCGCCCCGAGGCGAGCAGCAGCGCGGCCGGCACGAGCCCGACGGTGAACACCCACACCGCGACCATCAGGTACCGCAGGTCAGCCACGGCAGCCGTGCCCTCGGCGGGGTAGACGATCGGCAGGAACCACCCGGCGAGCAACCCGACCAGCCCGAACACCACGGCCGAGGCGGCGGCGAACCCGCCGACGAGCAGCACCGCGCCGCGGGACCGCAGCGACCCGCCGTCCGTCCGGTGCGCGAACGCCGGCACGAGCACCTGCCCCAGCGCCTGCCCGAGCATCGAGGCCGGCGTCGCCAGGGTGAACGCCGCCGCGTAGACGCCGGCGTCGTGGGCCGATGACGTCACCTGTGCCGAGATCATCGTCAGCTGCAGCAACCCGTTCGAGGTCACCACCGCCAGCACGTTCCACGCCGCGAACCCGAGCACCCCGGCCGTCGGCTCCGCGGGACCCGACAGGCCGTTGCCCCGCGGCCAGCACGCGATCGCGAACACCGTGTACCCGATCGCCAGGGGGAGCAGCACGAAGGGCTCGAGCCGCGCGACGCACGCCACCACGAGCAACGCGAGTGCCAGTACGCTCGTCACGGAGTCCCAGAGCGCGATCCGGGGCGCCCGCCCGTACCCGAGCTGTGCGCCGCGCGCGTGGCAGTAGAGCCCGTAGCCGACGACGACCGCGGCACCGCCGAGCACCGTCCCGGGGCCGTTGCCCCAGGCGAGCGCGACCGGCACGGTGACCGCGGCGAGCACCACGCTCGACACCAGCATCGACATCCCGAGCAGCCGGTTCACCGCGGCGTCCGACCGGCGTCCCCGCAGCGCGATCGCCAGGAACCGCGAGGCGGTGTTGCCCGACGCGTTCGGCCAGAGCAGCGCGACGAACACCGAGAGCGACAGCAGGGCGGTGGTCTGCCCGAGGGTCTCGGTGCCGAACACCCGCCCGACGACGACGGTCACGAGCAGCTTCGCGACACCCTGCACCCCGATGCCGACGGTGGCGAGCACGGCCGACGACGCCACGGACGACGACGCAGCAGCGGACCCGCTCACCGCGCCAGCGCCTGTTCGACCCACCCGCGACGGTGCGCCCGCAGTCCGAGCGTCACCGCCCGGACCCCGATGTACCCGAGGGCGAACGCCGCCCACAGCCCCGCGAGGGTCCCGCCCGCCCACCACAGCAGCGGCAGGTACACGACCAGGTTGACGCCGCCGGCGACGGCCAGGTACCGCGCGTCCCCGGCGCCGATCAGCACACCGTCGAGCACGAAGACGTAGCCGGCGACGGGCATCCCGACGGCGATGAGCACCAGGACGACGGGCAGCGCGGTGCGCACCGCCTGCGAGTCCGAGAACACCGGTCCGAGCAGCCCGCTCACGGCCAGGGTCAGCAGGCCGAGGAGCACCCCGCCGGCGATCCCGAGCAGCACGAGCCGCCGCGTCACGAGCCGCACCCGCTCCGGGTCGCGTGCACCGAGTCCGTGCCCGACGAGCGCCTGCCCGGCGATCGCCAGGGCGTCGAGCGCGAACGCCAGGGTGGAGAACACGGTCAGCCCGACCTGCGTGGTCGCCAGCCCCGTGGTCCCGAGCCCGGCCGCGGCCCCGACGGTCGCGAGCATCGCGATCCGCAGTGACGCGGTCCGCAGGAACAGCCACGCGCCCGACCGCAGTGCCCGCGCGACGCCCGAGGCACCCGGCCGGAGCGGCGCTCCCGACGACCGTGCGGCCCGCACCGCGATGCGGACGTAGACGACGGCCATCGCCCACTGCACGATGACCGTGCCGGCGGCGGAGCCCTCGACGCCCCAGCCGGCCCCGTAGATGAGCAGGGCGTTCAGCAGCCCGTTCGCGACGAACCCGACGGTTGCGACGACGAGCGGGGTCCGGGTGTCCTGCAGCCCGCGCAGCAGCCCGGTCAAGGCCGTCACGACCAGGATGCCGGGCAGGCCGACGAGCGACACGGTCAGGTAGCCGGTCGCTGCAGCGGACACCTCGGCCGAGGCACCGAACAGGTCGACGAGCGGCCCGGCGAGCGGCCACCCGACCAGCGCCAGCACCACGCCGAGCACGAGCGCGAGCCACATCCCGTCGATGCCCGCGTGCACGGCGCCGCGACGGTCGCCACCGCCGAGCGCCCGCGCCACCGCCGGCGTCGTCGAGTACGCCAGGAACACGAGCAGCCCGGTCACCGTCGACAGCACGGCACTCGCGAGCCCGACGGCCGCCAGCGGTGTCGCGCCGAGGTGGCCGACGAGCGCGGTGTCGGTCAGCAGGAACAGCGGCTCGACGACGAGCGCGCCGAGCGCGGGCACCGCGAGCCGCACGATGTCGCGGTCGACCGCGCGTCGCTCGGTGGTCGCAGCGGGTCGCGTCGGTCGGGGCACCGGCCCATTCTGGCCGTCCCGCGCCGTGGACGGGTGCCGTGCCGGACGGGAGGCCCGTGGCGGCGTCGCCACGGGCCTCCCGTCCGGCGGTCCCACGTCGTCAGGCACGTGGCCCGGACCGGCTGTGCACCTGCGTCAGTCGCGGCGCGGTTCGGCGGGCACGCCGCCCGTGGCGGCGTGCGCCTGGTCCGAGGCCACGGGGGTGGCCTCGTCGGTGCCGCGTGCGCGACCGATCAGGTCCATGACGTGGAAGACGACGATCGCTGCGACGGTGCCGACGATGATCCCGCCGAAGGACGCCTGGCCGAAGTCGAACGTGAAGTCCGCGATGCCCATGATGAGCGCGATGCCCGCGGTCAGCTGGTTCTTCGGCTTGGCGAAGTCGACGCGGTTCTCGACCCAGATCCGGATGCCGATGATGCCGATGAGCCCGTAGAGGGCGGTGGTGGCGCCGCCGAGCACGCCGTGCGGCACCGAAGAGATGACCTCGCCGACCTTCGGGGACAGGCCGAGCAGCACGGCGACGATCGCCGCCACCCAGTACGCCGCGGTGGAGAAGACGCGGGTGGCCGCCATCACGCCGATGTTCTCGCCGTACGTGGTGGTCGCCGAACCGCCGCCGAGGCCCGCGAGCACGGTCGAGACGCCGTCCGCGACGAGCGCGCGACCGGTGAGCGGCGTGAGGTCACGGCCGGTGAGCTGTCCGACGCCCTTCACGTGGCCGACGTTCTCGGCGACCAGGGCGAGGACGACCGGGATGAACGCCAGGTACACGGCGAGCTGGTCCGGGTCGAACGCCGGAGCGTGGAAGTCGGGCAGGCCGAACCACTTCGCGTCGGCGACCCGCGACAGGTCGACCTGGCCGGCGGCGAGTGCCACGAGGTAGCCGACGACGACGCCGATCACGATGGACAACCGCCCGATCAGGCCCTTGAACAGCACCGTGACCAGGACGATGACCGCGAGCGTCACGAGCGCGGTCACCGGCGCCTCGGCGAAGTTCGTCCGGGCGGACGGCGCCAGGTTGAAGCCGATGAGGGCGACGATCGCGCCGGACACCACGGGGGGCATCAGCCGGTCGATCCACCCGGCACCGGCCAGGTGCACGACGAGGCCGACGACCGCCAGGAGCGCGCCGACGACGATGATGCCGGACAGCGCCAGCGGGATGCCGCCGATCTTCGTCGCGGCACCGATCGGGGCGAGGAACGCGAACGACGAGCCGAGGTAGCTCGGCAGCCGGTTGCCGGTGATGAGCAGGAACAGGATCGTGCCGATGCCGCTGAAGAGCAGCGTGGTGGCCGGCGGGAAGCCGGTGATGAGCGGCACGAGGAACGTGGCGCCGAACATCGCGACGACGTGCTGCACGCCGAGGCCGATCGTGCGCCCCCAGGTGAGCCGTTCGTCCGGTGCGACGATGGTCGTCGAGGAGACGGTCTTGCCGTCCCCGTGCAGCTTCCACGGAAGTCCCATGCGATGACCGTACCGGCAGCCGTGCACATCGACGACCCGTTCCTGCCTGCTCCCGTGGGGGCATGGCTATCGTGGAGCGCATGACCGACGTCGCACGTGCCTCCGGCATCCACACTGACGAACTCGACCCCGCTGTGCGCCCCCAGGACGACCTGTACCGCCACGTGAACGGCTCGTGGGTCGACGCGACGCCGATCCCCGACGACAAGGCGCGCTACGGCTCGTTCACCGTCCTCGCCGAGGCGGCCGAACTCGCGGTCCGCGCCATCATCGAGCGCTCGCAGCAGGCGGCCCCCGGCACCGAGGAGCGCAAGGTCGGCGACCTGTTCACCTCGTTCACCGACGAGGCCCGGCTCGAGGAACTCGCCACGGCGCCGATCGAGCCGCTGCTCGCCGAGATCACCGCCATCACGTCCGTGCCCGAGGTCGTCGCCGCCGTCGGGCGTTTCGAGCGGCTCGGTTTGCCGAGCTTCCTGCAGCTCTTCGTCGACAACGACCCGGGCGACCCCGAGTCCTACGTCGTCTTCCTCGAGCAGTCCGGCCTCGGGCTGCCCGATGAGTCGTACTACCGCGAGGAACGCTTCGCCGACATCCGCACGAAGTACCGCGAGTTCGTCGCCGCGATGTTCCCGCTCGCCGGGTTCGAGGACGGCGCCGACCGCACCGAGCACGTCATCGCCCTCGAGACCGCGCTCGCCGCGGTGCACTGGGACAACGTGACCACCCGCGACAGCCAGAAGACCTACAACAAGCTGCCCTGGTCCGAGGTCGCGGCGCTCGCCGAGGGCATCGACCTGCAGACCTGGTGGCAGGCCATCGACGCACCGGCCGGGGCCTTCGAGACCGTCGTCGTGCGCGAACCCTCGTTCGTCACCGGTCTGGCCGCCCTGCTGCGCGAGCAGCCGCTCGAGGCGTGGAAGGACTGGCTCCGTTGGCAGGTCATCCGCGGCTCGGCCGCGTACCTGACGAGCGCCTTCTCGGCCACGAACTTCTCGTTCTACGGCACCGCGCTCACCGGGGCGCCGAAGCAGCGCGAGCGCTGGAAGCGCGGCGTCTCGCTGGTCGAGGGCGCGATGGGCGAGGCCGTCGGCCGGATCTACGTGCAGGAGCACTTCGACGAGACCTCGAAGGCGACGATGGACGACCTCGTCGCCCACCTGGTCGAGGCGTACCGGCAGAGCATCACGGCGCTCGACTGGATGACCGACGAGACCCGGGCCCGCGCGCTCGACAAGCTCGACAAGTTCACGCCGAAGATCGGCTACCCGGTGCAGTGGCGCGACTACTCGGCGCTCCCCGTGACCGCCGACGACCTGGTCGCCAACGTCCGCGCCGTGGCGTCGTTCCAGGTCGACCGCGAGCTCGGCAAGATCGGCAAGCCGATCGACCGCGACGAGTGGTTCATGACCCCGCAGACGATCAACGCGTACTACAACCCGGGCTTCAACGAGATCGTGTTCCCGGCGGCGATCCTGCAGTTCCCGTTCTTCGACGCGAACCGCGACGCGGCCGCGAACTACGGCGCGATCGGGGCCGTCATCGGCCACGAGATCGGCCACGGCTTCGACGACCAGGGGTCGCAGTACGACGGCGACGGCAAGCTCGAGAACTGGTGGACCGAGGCGGACCGCGCCGCGTTCGAGGAACGCACGAAGGCCCTCATCGCGCAGTACGACGCCCTCGTGCCGACCGAGGTGCCGGACGGGCACGTCAACGGCGCCCTGACGATCGGTGAGAACATCGGCGACCTCGGCGGCCTGTCGATCGCGTGGAAGGCGTACCTGCTGTCGCTCGACGGGCAGGAGCCGCCCGTCGTCGACGGGATGACCGGCGCCGAGCGCTTCTTCCTGAGCTGGGCGCAGGCCTGGCGGATGGCGATCCGTCCGGAAGAGGCAGCCCGCCTGCTCTCGATCGACCCGCACTCGCCGAACGAGTTCCGCTGCAACCAGGTGGTCCGCAACATCGACGTCTGGTACGACACGTTCGGCGTGACGGAGCGGGACGCGATGTACCTCGACCCCGCCGAGCGCGTCGCCATCTGGTGATGGCGGAGCCGGACGCGGCTCGGTCGTCCCGCCGTCGGCGACCGGACGGCCGGGCGGCGGGCGGCGGACGCGACCGCGGCAAGCACCGCGGCGGGGGCACCGACCGCTTCGTGGCGACGACCGAGGCGCTCGGCGCGCTCGCGGTCGACGGTGCCTCCGTGAGCGCCTCCGTCATCGACACGTCGTCGGGCAGGTCGCTGCTCTCGGTGGACGACACCCTCGTCCAGCCGGTCGCGAGCCTGGGCCGCGTGCTCCTGCTGGTCGAGGTCGCCGCCCGGCTCGAGGACGGCCGACTGCACGGCGACCGGCTGCAGCGCATGGCAAGGGACACCGCGACCGGCGCCGGCCTGTGGCAGTTCCTGCAGGAGCCGACGATGCAGGTGCCCGACCTGGCGACCCTGGTCGGCGCCACCGGCGACGCCTGGGCGACGAACGCCCTGCTCTCCACCGTCGGCATCGACGCCGTGCGCGAGCGCGCCGACTCCCTGGGCTTCGAGCGGACGGCGCTCATCGACCGGGTGCGCGACCGCCGCGGACCGGACGACGCCCCGGACACCTCGGTCGCGCCGACCGGGGAGCTGGCGTGGGTGATGCGCGGCCTGGCCCTCGGCGAGGTCGTCGACGAGGCCGTCTCGAACCGGGTGCTCGGCTGGCTGTCGCTGGCGAGCGACCTCAGCCTGGTCGCCGGCTCCTTCGGACTCGACCCGCTGTCGCACCGGGCGCTCGACCACGGGCTGCAGGCGGTCGCGGTGACGGGGTCGAGCACCGGCGTGCGCGCCGAGGCCGGGATCCTGCGGGGGCCGGGGTCGTCGGTGAGCTACGCCGTCACGGTGACCTTCGACGACGTCTCGCTGCAGCGACGCCTCGCTGTCGTCGAGGCGCTGCGCACCATGGGCACCGAGGTGCTCGAGGCCGTGCACGCACCCGCGCGTCGCTGAGCCGCGTTCAGCGCAGCAGCACGAACGACCGCAGCGGTGCCGGCTCGACGTCGTGCACCTCGACGAAGCCGCGCGACTCGTAGAAGGCCCGCTGGCCGTCCTCGGCGTCGGTGAGCAGGACCGTCTGCCGCACGCCGGCGTACCGGCGCAGGGCCTCGTCGAGCAGAGCCCCGCCGATACCGCTCCGGTGGGCGTCCGGCACGACGAGCACGTCCTGCACGTACACGACGGTGACGCCGTCCGAGATCGTCCGCAGCAGGCCGAGCAGCCGCCCGTCGTCGCCGCGGGCGGTCAGGACGGTGTGCGAGCCGGCGACCGCGGCACCCAGTGCCGCCGGGTCCGCCGTGTAGGTCGTCCAGCCGACGGCGTCGTACAGCGCCGTGAGCTCGTCGGTCCCCGGGCGCTCGTGCTCGATCGTGCAGGTCACGGTACCCATGGTGCCCGAACCCGGGCCACCGCCCCCACCGCCGCTACGACGTCGCCTGGCCCTCGGGGACGAGCGCCTGCACGGCCAACAGGCCCGCGTCGGCGGACGAGCACGCGGTCCAGTCCGACGTCTTCACGAACAGGGACTGCTTCGACCCGGGCGGGTAGACACGGAAGCCGTCCGGGGTCCTCGGGGAGCAGTCCGCCTTCCGGTAGTCCTCGGCGCGGGTGATCTTGAGCGGCGCGACGGCGGTCTTGCCCGGGGCGAGGGTCACGGTCGGGTGCGGCGAGCTCTTCTCCTGCGCGGCGGCGGCACCGATCTGGGTGCCGTTCCCGCCCCCGACGAACGAGACTCCGGGCCAGCCCTGCAGCGTGCAGGCCGTCGAACCGGTGTTCCGGAGGGCCAGGTGCACGATGACGCTGCCGGCCGCACCGCCGCTGCCCGGTTCGATCGACGCCGCGAGCGACGACGCGGCACACCGACCGGCGTCGGCGGTCCCGGCGGGAGTCGACGCCGACGACGATCCCGGAGCGGACGACGAGGTGGTCCCCGTCGAGGGCACCCCGGACGCAGCGTCCGAGGACGAGGACGAGGACGAGGACGACGACGGGGCGGGCACGGTCACGGTGTCCGTGGCGGTGGGGGTCCCGCCGGAGGCGCAGCCCGCCAGCGCCCCGATCGCGACGAGACCGGTGACGGCGAGCAGGGACTTCGATCGGCTGCTGCGGTGCATGGACCACAGGCAACCACCACCGGGCGCTCGCGGTTCGGTCGGCGTCCAGGGACCGCGTGTTCACTCCCCGGCAGGACAACCGAGCACTGGAGGTCGGACATGACCGGCAAGCACGAGCAAGCACGCGGCGAGGACGGCCGGGCGGACGGGGTCGAACCCACCGCCGGCGCGTTCACCGACAGCGAGATCCCGGGCGAGCACCACGTGGCGTCCACCGAGCCGGCGGGGGAGTTCGTCTCGAGCGACATCCCCGGCGAGGTGCGACCGGACTCGAGCGGCCCGGACGGCGAGTACGTCGAGTCGGACATCCCCGGCGAGGCCGAGCCGACGCAGGACGGCGAGACCGGCCACTACGTCGACAAGGACCACGCCTGACGGCTAGTCGATGCGCTCCGCCGCCACCAGGCGGCGGAGCGTCTCCACGCCCGCCGGCGGACAGCGGTCGGCATCGGCCGAGGTGACCCACTCGACCTCGTCGACCTCTGCGGAGGCGACGGGCGTGGCGGTGTCGAGCGGGCCTCCTGGTCGGACCGTGAACAGGGTCATCGCGACCATCGTGCCGGGGGCCTGCCCGTGCGCGGGTTCGAGCACCACGCCGAACTCCTCGAGGTCGTCGGGGGTGCACCGCAGACCGGTCTCCTCGAAGGCCTCACGCACGGCGGCCTCGACGTCGGTCTCGTGCGGCTCCGCCTTGCCGCCAGGCAGGTAGAGCACGTCGCGTCCGCGTGCGCGCACCATGAGCACGCGTCGGTCGCGCACCAGGACCAGCGCACTCACGCGCAGGGTCACCGGGTCGGACGGGAGGCTCAGCTCGCGTCCGCCTGGTCGCTGCGGTCCGTCGTGGGGCGCTCGGGCGCGGTGCGCTCGGCGAGCGGCACGACGGGCGTCGGCAGCTGGGCCTGCGGCTCGGGGCGCACGCCGAAGAGCGAGTCGATCGCCGCGACGAACTCGTCGCCACGCCCGGCACGGCCGAGCTCGCGGGCACGGACCGACGGACGGTGCAGCAGCACGCCGACCAGGTGCCGGAGCGCCCGCTCGGTGTGCTCGGCCGACTCGCCGTCCGCGCCGCCGCGGCGCTTCGCCCGGTCGATCTCGTCGTCGAGGATGTCGAAGACGTGGGTGCGGAAGGCGACGAGGGCCGGGGTGGTCGACTGCTCGAGCGCCTGCGTGCGGAACCGGGACACCGCGTCGTCGACCATCGCGCGGGCCTCGGACTCGGCGTTCAGCTCGGCGATCGGGGCGTGGATGCTGATGGTCTCGAGGTCGAGCAGCTCGACGCCGTCGACGTCGGCGGCGGCCGGGTCGACGTTGCGCGGCAGGCCGAGGTCGATGACGATCCGGCGGACGCCGTCGTCGAGGTCGTCCGGCGCGACGACCGGGACCTCGCTCGAGGTGCAGGTGATGACGACGTCGCTCGCGGCGATCGCCCCGCGCAGGTCGCGAGCGGCGACGAGGTCGTGCTTGGCGGCGAACCACGGGGCGCGGCCCGACGGCGAGAACACCTGGATGGTCTCGGCCCCGCGGTCGCGCAGGGCGGCGATCGTGGTGGCGGCGTAGCTGCCAGTGCCGACGAGCAGCACGCGGGTGTGCGCCCAGTCGGTGATGCGCGACGACGCGAGCTCGAGGCCGAGGCGGACGAGCGACCGGCCGGCTGCACCGATGCGCGTGCGGGTCTTCACGCCGCGCGAGGTGTGCGCGGCCTCCTGGAAGAGCCGCTCGAGCGCCGAGGTGGTCGTCCCGTTGGTGCGGGCGTCCTCGAGGGAGCGACGGACCTGGCCGGAGATCTCGGTCTCGCCGACGACGACGGACTCGAGTCCGCTGGAGACCGCGAAGAGGTGCTGGACCACGTCCTTGCCACCGAGCACGTTCACCGACTCGAGGACCTCGGAGGCGTCGAGGTCGCTGGCCGCCGAGACGGCGTCGACGGTCGCGGCGACGGCGGAGTCACGGTCGTCGCCGGCGATGTCGAGGTAGGCCTCGAAGCGGTTGCAGGTGGCGAGGACGACGGCCCCGTCGAGGACGTCCGAGTCCGTCACGAGTCGGCCGGCCGCAGCCGGTGCACCGATGCTCAGTCGCTCCAGGAGATCGAAGCTGGCGTTGCGATGCGACGCCGTGAGACAGATGAGCACGGAGACAATGGTAACGCCGTCGATGGGAGAATCATCCGGTGACCGAAGCACCGACCGACGCCCTTCCCGCCTCGCACCCCCTCGCCGACGGGCGCACGAGCGGCTCGCGGCTCGTCCGTGCGCTGCGCGGCGACCGCCCCGAGGGCCTCCCGGTGTGGTTCATGCGCCAGGCGGGCCGTTCGCTGCCGGAGTACCGCGAGCTGCGGGTCGGCACGGCCATGCTCGACGCGTGCCTCGACCCGGAGATGGCGTCGGAGATCACCCTGCAGCCGGTCCGTCGGCACGGGGTCGACGCCGGCATCTTCTTCAGCGACATCGTCGTGCCGATCAAGCTCGCCGGCGTCGACGTCGAGATCGTGCCCGGTCGCGGCCCGGTGCTCGCGTCGCCGATCCGCACCGCTGCGGACGTGGACGCCCTCGAGACGCTCGACCCCGCGGCGCTCGCCCCGATCGAGCAGGCCGTCGCCCGCACGGTGGAGCAGCTCGGGGACACCCCGCTGATCGGCTTCGCGGGGGCGCCGTTCACCCTCGCCGCGTACCTGGTCGAGGGGGGTCCCTCGAAGGACCACATCCGTGCCCGCACCCTCATGCACGCCGACCCGGAGACCTGGTCGCGCCTGCTCGCCTGGGCCGCCGAGGTGTCCGGCGCCTTCCTGCGCGCGCAGGTGCTCGCCGGGGCCTCGGCCGCGCAGCTCTTCGACTCGTGGGTGGGTTCGCTCTCCCGCGCCGACTACGTGCGCTCGGTGGCACCGCACTCGGCCCGGGCGCTGGCGCACGTCGCCGACCTCGGGGTCCCGCGCACGCACTTCGGCGTCGGCAGCGGCGAGGTCCTCGCGGACATGACGACGCTCGGCACGGACTCCGTCGCGGTCGACGCGGTCGGGGTCGACTGGCGACTGCCCCTCGACGAGGCCGTCCGCCGCGTCGGCACCGGCGTCACGGTGCAGGGCAACATCGACCCGGCGATGCTCGCGGCACCGTGGCAGGTGCTCGAGGACCACGTGCGCGACGTCGTCCGCCGCGGCGGTACGGCCCGTGCGCACGTCGTGAACCTCGGGCACGGCGTGCCGCCGGAGACCGACCCGACCGTGCTGACCCGCGTCGTCGAGCTCGTCCACTCGCTCGGCGACGGCACCGACGGGGCGACCGGAGCCACCGCATGACCGACGTCGTCGTGGTCGGCGGTGGCGTCGCCGGGCTCGTCACGGCGCGCGACCTGGCGAAGGGCGGGGCGCACGTCGTCCTGGTCGAGGCGGCCGGTGTCCTGGGCGGGATGATCCGACGGCACACCGTCGGCGGGCTCGACCTCGACATGGCGGCCGACTCGTTCGCCACCAGGACCGACGCCGTCGGCGGCCTGGCGATCGAACTCGGCCTCGGCGGCGACGTCGTCACCCCGGACCCGCGCGGCGCCTGGCTGATGACCCGCGACGGTCGCACGGCACCGATCCCCGCGACCGGGCTGCTCGGCATCCCGAGCACCCCGATGGCGGCCGACGTGCTGGCCGTCGTCGGGCAGGCGGGCGGTCTGCGCGCCCAGATGGACTCGCTGCTGCCCGCCCCGGTGGGGGCGAAGGCGTCGTCGCTCGGCGAGCTCGTGCGCCGGCGCATGGGCGAGCGCGTGCTCGACGACCTGGTCGTGCCGATCGCCGGCGGCGTGCACTCCACCCACCCGGACCAGCTCGACCCCGACCGGGTGTCACCCGGCCTGCGCGCCGCGCTGCTGCGCGAGGGCTCCCTGGCGCGGGCCGTGGTCGCGCTGCGCGCCCGCGCGGCCGCCGGAACGCCGGTGCAGGGCATCCGCGGCGGCATCGTCCGGCTGGTCGACGAACTCGTGGCCGACATGGAGACGTACCGCGTCGACGTCCGACTGCACACCCGTGCGACGCGCATCGAGGCGCACGCGGTCGAGGTCGTCTCCGCCGACGGCGTCGTCGAGCGACTGCCGGCGCAGCACACCCTGGCGTCCGTGCCGGACCCGGAGCGCACCGACCCGGCCGACCGCACGGGCATCGAGCTCGTCACGCTCGTCGTCGACCAGACCGAGCTCGACGCGGCGCCGCGGGGGACCGGCATGCTCGTGCACCCCGACGCCGCGCAGGTCGGGGCGAAGGCGCTCACGCACGCGACGGTGAAGTGGCCGTGGTTGGCCGAGGCAGCGGGTGGCCGCCACGTGCTGCGCCTCAGCTACGCGACGCCGGTCGCGACCGGTCCGGTGGACGGGGCCGACGCGGCGGACGTCGCCACGAGCCTCCCGGTCGACCCGTCCGGACCCGTCGGCAGCCGCGCGCTCGACGACGCGTCCACGCTGCTCGGTGTGCCGCTGGCGGCCGACCGCGTCGTCGGGGCGGCGCGCGTCCGGTGGCACGGGCCCGACCTGACCGCCGCGGGTCTGGCGGAGGGCGTCGTCGGCATCGGTGAGGCATCGTCCGGCCGGGGTCTGGCCGGCATCGTCGGCGCCGCACGGGCCGCAGCTGGGCGCATCCTGGAATCCTGAGCGGACCACCCGGCGACCGAGGGCTACTGTTGGCGAGAGCGCGGGACGTATTCCGTTCGGCGCATGACCACGCACACTGACCCAACGGAGGAATCGCACATGCGAGGAAAGCTCCTGTTCGTCGCCGGCGCAGCACTCGGGTACGTCCTGGGATCGCGAGCCGGACGGGCGCGGTACGAGCAGATCAAGACCGTCAGCGGCAAGATCTGGAACAGCAACGGCGTCCAGAAGGGCGTGCACGTCGCTGAGGACTTCGTCGCCGACAAGACCCCGGACGTCGCCGAGTTCATCGGTGAGACCACGAAGAAGGCCGTCCGCAAGGTCGGTCAGAAGAAGGACTCCACCACCTCATGACCGACACCCGCGATCGCCGGTCGCGTTCGCTGTTCGGCCTGGTCGGGGACGTCCCCAAGCTCGTCAAGGGCCTGGTCAAGGGCGAGATCGACCTGCTCAAGGCCGAGATGCTCGCGAAGGCGAAGATCTTCGGGCTCGCTGCCGGTCTGCTGGTCGGCGCGCTCGTCATCGTGCTCTACGCGATCGGCGTGCTGCTGACCGCCGCCGTGATGGGCCTGGCGACCGTGATGCCGGCCTGGCTGGCCGCGATCGTCATCGCCGTCGTCATGCTGATCGTCGCCGCGGTCCTCGGACTGCTCGGCTGGAAGCGCCTGAAGAAGGGCCTGCCGATCACGCCGAAGCGCACGATCGACAGCGTCAAGAACGACATCAACGCGGTGAAGGGGCTGGGCAAGAAGCCGACCCCGCCGACGCAGTACGGCAGCCGCAAGCCGGACGTCGGCGGCCGGTTCTGAGCCCCGACAGCCGCCCCACCGACGGAGGAACCGTGACCGACTCGCACGACGACCTGGCCGACCGCGTCGCCGCGACCCGCGCGCAGTTGTTCGACACCCTCGACGCGATCGAGGACAAGCTCAACGTGCCGAAGCAGCTCGGCATCGCGGCCGCGAAGGTCAAGCGAGGGATCGACGAGCAGCCCGTCCCGTACCTGGCCGGCCTCGCAGCCGGAGTGGCGGTGGTCGGGGGTATCGTCGTGATGGTGCTCCGACGGCGGTAGACCGGCTCCGAGCGCGGTCCACCCGGTCGGGGCGGCCATCACCCCTGGCAACCGATAGGACAACGGATCCATGAGTTCCACCGCGCCCGCATCCGCGCACGAGCACGACTCCTCTCCTGCGGTCGACCCCGCCACCGGGATCGACCCGAACCTGCTGACCGCGTACGCCCTCTGGGCCGTCTTCCGTCGGCCGCTCGGCCCGGTCCACCGCGTCGGTGACGACGCCGTGGCCGAGCTCGACGCCGTGATCGCGTCCGCCGCCGACCGCGGTGTGACCATCCGCGGCTTCTACGACGTCTCCGGCTTCCGTGCCGACGCCGACGTCATGGTGTGGCTGCACGGCGACGACGCCCAGGCGATCCAGGCCGTGCTGCGCGAGCTCCGACGCACCGGGCTGTTCCAGGACGCCGAGCCGGTGTGGCACGCGATGGCCATGCACCGCGAGGCCGAGTTCAACAAGCGGCACACCCCCGCCTTCCTGCGCGGCAAGGACCCCGAGGCGTGGATCACGGTGTACCCGTTCGTCCGCTCCTACGAGTGGTACCTGCTGCCCGAGGACGAGCGCTCGACGATGCTCCGCGACCACGGCGTCGCCGGTGCGAAGTACCGCCGCGTCCTCACGAACACCATCGCGACCTTCGCCCTGAGCGACTACGAGTGGATCCTGCCGCTCGAGAGCCCCGACCTGGTGGACCTCGTCGACCTCATGCGCGACCTGCGGTACACCGAGGCGCGCATGCACGTGCGCGAAGAGGTCCCCTTCTTCACGGGTCGTCGCGTGACGACCGCCGAACTCCCGGAGGTGCTGTCATGACCGACACCAGCATGATCACGAACGGCCAGCCCGTCCTCGCCGCCACCCCTGCGGCCGCGTCGGGTCCGGAGCACGTCGAGGTCCCGACCGCGTACGACGCGATCCTGCTCGCCGGCTTCGGTGGCCCCGAGGGCCAGGACGACGTCATCCCGTTCCTGCGCAACGTGACCCGCGGCCGTGGCATCCCCGACGAGCGCCTCGAAGAGGTCGCGCACCACTACCGCCACTTCGGCGGCGTCAGCCCGATCAACGCGCAGAACCGCGCGCTCAAGGCGGCCCTCGAAGCCGAGCTCGCGTCGCGCGGCATCGACATGCCCGTGCTCTGGGGCAACCGCAACTGGGAGCCCTACCTCGAGGGCGCCTTCACCGAGGCCGCTGACAAGGGCTACACGAAGCTCATCGCGATCGCCACGAGCGCCTACTCGTCGTTCTCGAGCTGCCGCCAGTACCGCGAGGACTACGCCCGCGTGCTGACCGAGACCGGTCTGATCGACACGATCCAGGTCGACAAGGTCCGCCAGTTCTTCGACCACCCGGGCTTCATCCGTCCGTTCGTCGACGGCGTCCGCGACGGCCTGGCCCGCGCGATCGCCGAGAACGAGGGCCTCGACGTCGCCACCGAGCTGCACGTACTGTTCTCGACGCACTCGATCCCCTCGACCGACGCCGCCAAGTCCGGTCCGGACTACCGTCACTTCGACGACCACGGCGCGTACGAGGCCCAGCACCTCGCCGTCGGCCAGGTCGTCCTCGACCAGGCCTGGGCCGAGCTGCTCGAGCAGCCCGAGCACGCGCACCTGCAGGGCACGTCGAAGCCCGCCTGGAAGCTCGTCTACCAGTCGCGCTCCGGCCCCCCGACGCAGCCGTGGCTCGAGCCCGACATCAACGACTACATGAACGAGGACCTCAAGGGCGGCCCGACCCGTGCCGTGCTGATCGTCCCGCTCGGCTTCGTCAGCGACCACATGGAGGTCATGTGGGACCTCGACGAGGAAGCCACCGAGACCGCGGGTGAGCTCGGCTTCTGGTCGCTCCGCACCCAGACGCCCGGCGTCGACCCGGCCTACGTGTCCGGGCTCGTCGACCTGGTGCTCGAGCGCGTCAACGGCACGCCGACCGCCGAGCGTCCGCACCTGACCGACATCGGCCCCTGGTACGACGTGTGCCGTCCGGGCTGCTGCGAGAACGTCCGCGCCGGGTTCAAGCCCGCCGCCGCCGGCGTCGCCCCGTGACCGACGCCACGACGGACGGTCCGGCGCCGATCCGGCTCGGCACGCGTGCCAGCCGGCTCGCCGTCGCCCAGTCGCAGGACGTCGCCGACCGCCTGGCGAAGGCGGCCGGCCGCCCGGTCGAGCTGGTCACCGTCACGAGCGAGGGCGACACGAACCGTGCGTCCCTGGCGTCGCTCGGCGGCACCGGCGTCTTCGCCAGCGCGCTGCGTGAAGCGCTGGTCGCCGGCGAGGTCGACGTGCTCGTGCACTCCCTGAAGGACCTGCCGACCGCGCCGTACCCGGGCCTGACCATCGGTGCCGTGCCGAAGCGCGCAGACGCCCGCGACGTCCTGGTCGCCCGGAACGGCGCCACCGTCGACACCCTGCCCGAGGGTGCGAAGGTCGGCACCGGTTCGCCGCGTCGCGTCGCTCAGCTCCGCGCGCAGCGTCCCGACCTCGACGTCGTGGACATCCGCGGCAACATCGACACGCGGCTCGGCCGGGTGCAGGACGACCTCGACGCCGTGGTGCTCGCCGCCGCCGGACTCGGGCGCATCGACCGCCTGTCCGAGGCGACGGAGCTGCTCGACCTCGGATTCTGGCCGAGCGCGCCCGGACAGGGTGCCCTGGCCGTCGAGATCCGGTCGGACGAGACCGACCGTGGGCTGCTCGCCGCGCTCCGCAAGATCGAGCACGCACCGACCCGCCTGACCGTGACGGCCGAGCGCGAGGTCCTCGCCAAGCTCGAGGCCGGCTGCTCCGCACCGATCGGTGCGACCGCGGTCGTGGACGCCGAGATGCTCCTCGTCTCGGCGACGGTCTACCGTCCCGACGGCAGCGAGTACCGCACCGCGTCGCACGCGGCGGTGCTCGACGGTTCCGCGCAGGACCGCCTCGACGAGGCGCTCGAGGTCGGCGGCCGTGTCGCCGCCGAGCTGCTCGAGAACGGCGCGGCCGACCTCGCCGACCTGGCGACCACGGTCGCCGAGGACACCACGGACGGGCCGTACACCGCGGGCCCCGGCCTGGCGACCCCGGCGGAGTAGGCGGTCACCACGCACCCCACCACCACCGTCCGGAACGCGGCGCGACCCCCGGTCGTGCTCGTCCCGCGCGGCGGTGCGTGGGGTGCGCGCGTCGCCGACGAGGCGCGCGACCGCGGGCTCGCCCCCGTGGTCGTCCCGCTCATCACCGATGCGCCGCCGTCGGACCCGTCCGCGTTCGACGCGGCGGTCCGCCGCCTGGCCGACACGGTGGGGAGGCCCGGATCACCACCCGCGGTCGGGGCGCGGACCCGCGTGGCCGGGTACGCGTGGGTGGTGGTGACCAGCGCGACGGCCGTGCGGGCGCTCGCCGGACGCGTGGCGGGCCTCCCGGCCGGTGTCCGGGTGGCCGCGGTCGGTGCGCCGACCGCGCGGGCCGCGCGTGCTGCGGGCTGGGTCGTCGACCTGATTCCGGCGGAGACGTCGGCTGCCGGCCTCGTCGCGGCGTTCCCGGACACCGACGGCACGGTCCTGTTCCCGCGGTCGGAGATCGCCGCACCCACCCTGGTCGACGGGCTCCGTGCCCGCGGCATCGACGTCGACGACGTGGTGGCGTACCGTACCGTGGGGACCGGCGACGAGCCGGTCGTCCTCGACGCGGCGCCCGACGCGGTGCTCGTGACGAGCGGCAGCGTCGCCCGCGAGATCGCCCGCCGGATGACCCCGCTCGCCCCGCACACCCTCGTGGCCTGCATCGGCCCCGGGACCGCCGCCGATGCGCGCGCGGCCGGGCTGCCGGTCCACGTCGTCGGACCCACGCGGTCCGCAGAAGCCCTGCTCGACGCCGTCGTCGAGGCCCTGAACCCCACCACCCCACACCAGGAAGGTCACCCGTGACCGGTCGTTTCCCCCAGGTCCGCCCCCGTCGACTCCGCGCCACCCCCGCGATGCGACGGCTGGTGGCCGAGACCCGGCTCCACCCCGCCGAGCTCGTGCTGCCGATGTTCATCCGCGAGGGCGCGACCGACGCCGTCGACATCTCGAGCATGCCGGGCGTGCAGCAGCACTCCCTCGACTCGTTCCGCCGCGCCCTCGTGTCGGCTGCAGAGGTCGGGGTCGGCGGCGTGAACCTGTTCGGCGTCCCGACCACGAAGGACGCCGAGGGCTCCGGCGCCACCGACCCGGACGGCATCCTCAACGTGGCGATCCGCGTGGCGAGGGAAGAGGTCGGCGACGCGTTGGTCGTGCAGTCCGACCTGTGCCTCGACGAGTTCACCGACCACGGGCACTGCGGGGTCCTGGCGTCCGACGGCTCCGTCGACAACGACGCCACCCTGCTGCGCTACCGCGACATGGCGGTCGCCCAGGCCGAGGCCGGCGCCGAGCTCGTCTGCATGAGCGGCATGATGGACGGCCAGATCGCCGCCGCGCGCGACGCCCTCGACGGCGCCGGGCACAGCGGCACCGCGCTGCTCGCCTACGCCGCCAAGTACGCGTCGGCGTTCTACGGCCCCTTCCGCGAAGCCGTCTCGTCGTCGCTCGTCGGCGACCGCCGGACGTACCAGATCGACGCCGCGAACGGTCGTCAGGGCCTCCGCGAGGTCGCGCTCGACGTCGACGAGGGGGCCGACATCGTGATGGTGAAGCCCGCGATGAGCTACCTCGACGTGCTCGCCGAGACCGCGGCGACCTCGCCCGTGCCGGTCTGGGCGTACCAGATCTCCGGCGAGTACGCGATGATCACCGCAGCCGCGCAGAACGGCTGGATCGACCGCGACGCCGCAGCCATGGAGTCGCTCGTCGGCATCAAGCGTGCCGGTGCCGACGCGATCCTGACCTACTTCGCCGTCGACGTCGCGCGGAAGCTCAACGAGGAAGCGGGCCTCCGCACCTCGGGCACCACCGCCGCCGTCGCCGGCATCGCACCGACCGGGAAGGCCCCCGAATGACCTCGAACGACCAGCTGTTCGGCCGCGCGAAGAACGCGATCCCCGGCGGCGTGAACTCACCGGTCCGTGCCTACGGCTCGGTCGGCGGCACCCCGCGCTTCCTCGTGTCGGCGAAGGGCGCCTACGTCACCGACGCCGAGGGTCGCGAGTACGTCGACCTCGTCGCGTCGTGGGGCCCCGCGATCCTCGGGCACGCGCACCCCGGCACGGTCGAGGCCGTGCAGCAGGCCGCCGCGCGCGGACTGTCCTTCGGGGCGTCGACCCCGGGCGAGACCGAGCTCGCCGAGCTCGTGAAGCAGCGGGTGTCGGTGGACGGCGACGGCCCGATCGAGAAGCTCCGCATGGTGTCGACCGGCACCGAGGCCACGATGACCGCGATCCGCCTGGCCCGCGGCTACACCGGCCGCGACCTGCTCGTGAAGTTCGCCGGGCACTACCACGGCCACTCGGACTCCCTGCTCGCCGAGGCCGGCTCGGGCGTCGCGACCCTGGCGATGCCGGGCAGCGCGGGCATCACCGCCGAGACCGCCGCGCAGACGCTCGTGCTGCCCTACAACGACCTCGACGCGGTGCGCCGGGCGTTCGACGAGCACTCCGAGCGCATCGCCGCCGTCATCGTCGAGTCCGCCGCCGCGAACATGGGCGTGCTCGCCCCGGAGCGCGGCTTCAACCGGGCGCTGGCGCAGATCACGCAGTCGCACGGCGCACTGCTCATCGTCGACGAGGTCCTGACCGGGTTCCGCGTCGGCCCCGCCGGCTGGTGGGGCCTCGAGGCGTCGACGGTCGTCCCCGACGGCGCCGGGTGGAAGCCCGACATCATCACGTTCGGCAAGGTCATCGGCGGCGGCATGCCGCTCGCCGCGCTCGGCGGTCGGCGCGAGGTCATGGACTTCCTCGCCCCGCTCGGCCCGGTGTACCAGGCGGGCACGCTGTCCGGGAACCCGCTCGCCGTCGCCGCCGGCACCGCGACGCTCCGCGCCGCCACCGCCGAGGTCTACGAGCACCTCGACCGCACGGCCTCGACCATCGCCACCGCGACGAGCGAGGCACTGTCGGCCGAGGGTGTGGCCCACACCGTGCAGCACGCCGGCAACCTGTTCTCGTTCGCGTTCACCGAGCAGGCACCGCGGAACTACGACGACGTGCGGGCGCAGGACGTGTTCCGCTACGCGCCGTTCTTCCACGCCATGCTCGACGCCGGGGTCACCCTGCCGCCGAGCGTGTTCGAGGCGTGGTTCGTCACGGCTGCGCACGACGACCGCGCCGTGGGCCGCGTGCTCGACGCGCTGCCGGCGGCCGCGAAGGCCGCTGCCGCCGCCACGGCGTAGCCGCGGATCTGAACAAGCGGACGCCCCCGTGACCGACGTCTCCGTGCCCGATGTCTCCGTCGGTCACGGGGGCGTCGTCGTTCAGTCGCAGTCGGACTTCGTGAAGGACACGTCGAGCTTCTTCGACGAGCCCTCGAACGAGTAGCTGAAGCGCACGTCGATGTCCTCGTCGAACAGCTTCTTCGTGTCGCTGTTCGTGCAGACCGTGTCCCCGAGCGAGTCGCGGAGCGCGCTCTCGCTGAGCGATGCGGGGTCGACGCTCGACGACACCGTGTAGTCGTAGTGGATCGCGGTGCCCTCGGCCTCGACACCGGTCCAGGTGGTGACCGAGTCGACCTGCTGCGGCAGCTTCGTGTCCTCGCGGATCTGCGCGACGGCCTTCGACACGGTCTCCTCGGTGGAGTCGTCGAACGCCGCGTGCAACCCCTGGCGGACGCCGAACCCGACGGCCAGGAACACGACGACGCCGAGGACCGAGATGAGGACCCGCTTGCCCCGCGACTGCTTGGGCGGCGGGGCGTACGGCGCAGCGCCGACACCCGGTCCGTACGGCGGCTGTCCGGGCTGCTGGCCGTAGCCGGGCTGCTGACCCGGCTGCTGGCCGTACGCCGGCTGCTGACCCGGCTGCTGGCCGTACGCCGGCTGCTGGTCCGGGTACTGGCCGGGCTGCTGCTGTCCGTAGCCGGGCTGCTGCGCGCCGGGCTGCTGCCCGTCCGGCTGCTGTCCGTAGCCGGGCTGCTGCGCACCGGGCTGCTGTCCGTACCCGGGCTGCTGCTGTCCGTGCCCGGGCTGCTGCTGCGGGTCCGGCTGCGGGTCCGACCCCGGGTGGGACGGCGGCGTGTTCGACATGGTGGTTCCCCCTGGATCGCGGCCCGCGGCGACGCACCTGCTGCGGTGCCGGAGCCCTCCCCGACACGGGCCGCGGACACCTGAAGGCCCATTCAAGCACGCAGCCGACGCACGTGCTCCGCTGGGGCGCCGGCAGCCGGGGGCCCGCGGCCCTAGGAGGCGCGGCGGGCGGCCCAGCGCCCCTCGGAGCGCACGATGGCGAGCGGGAAGTCGAACGCGTGCGACACCGCCGACGACGTGATGACCTCGTCCGACGTGCCCTGTGCCACCGCGGCACCGTCGCGCAGCAGCACGGCGTGCGACGTCGACGCGGGCAGGTCCTCGAGGTGGTGGGTCACCATGACGCTGCCGAGCTCGGGGTGCCGCTGGCGGAGCGCGTCGACCGTCTCGAGCAGGTGCTCGCGCGCCGCGACGTCGAGACCGGTCGCGGGTTCGTCGAGCAGCAGGAGCTGCGGCTCCGCCATGAGCGCACGTGCGATGAGGGCCCGACCGCGCTCGCCCTGCGAGAGCACCGGCCAGCGGGCGTCGCGACGAGCGGCCAGCCCGACGTCCGCCACGTGCTGCTCGGCCCGTGCGAGCTGCTCGGCGGACGGCTCCCACCGCAGCATGAGGTCCGTCGTCCCGGTCAGGCCGGTCAGGACGGTCTCGAACACGGTGAGCGGCGAGAGCATCCGGTGGCGGGGGTCGACGTGCCCGATGCGCTGTCGGAGCTCCCGGACGTCGGTGCGGCCGAGCCGGCTGCCGAGCACCTCGACGTGCCCGGCGGTCGGGTGCGCGGTCGCGCCGAGCACGGCGAGCAGCGTGGACTTGCCGGCGCCGTTCGGGCCGAGCAGCGCCCAGTGCTCGCCGCGTCGGACGGTCAGGTCGATGTCGTGCAGCAGGTCGCGGCCGGAGCGCGTGACGCGGACCCCGGTGGCGTGGATGAGGACGTCGGTCACGTCCCCATCGTGCCGTACCGCGCGGTGACGTCATCGATGTGGGCCCGGGCGACGTCGGTGAACTCGCGGCCCGCGGCCCTGGCTGCCCGGACGTCTCCGCGGCCGGCTGCCGCCTCGAGTGCCATCCACAGGGCGTCGGTCTCCCACTGGCGGAACGGCGGTGCCTCCGGCAGCGCGTAGGCGAGCCGGGCCATCGCGAGGCGCAGGGCCTCGCGGACCCACCGGTTCTCGGTCTGTTCGGACAGGAACCGGGTGACGGCGAAGGCGCTCTCGGTGTAGCGGTGGTCCCGCACGTGGCCGTCGTCCCGCGCGCGGTCGACCAGGCGGAGGAACTCCTCGAGCGCAGCCCCCCGCAGGTCGGGGAGCACGTGGAGGGCGGCGTTCCCGAAGACGCCGGTGAGCAGTTCCATCGCCTCCCGCCAGGTGTCGATCGACGGCGCAGCGACGCGGACGCCGCCCGGGGCGTCGACGACGAGGCCCAGGTCGACCAGCCACCGGAGGGTGTCGAGCACGTCGTCCGGCCGGGCGCCCGTCAGCGCGACCAGTCCCGCGACGGTGTGGGTCGAACCCGTCGGCAGCGCTCCTGATCGCAGGTGACGGAGGAGGACACGGTCGAGCACGCTCGGGTGGAGTCCGGCAGGGAGCGGCTCCCGGTCGGTCGTGCGCACGATCCCGAGGTGTCGACGGTGGGTCTCGATCAGGCCCTCCATGCGCTCGGCAGCGGCGGTCGCATCGTCCGGATCGCCGGTGGCCGCCGCCCTCGCGACCGTGCGCGACCATCCGTGCAGGTCGTGCACCGACCACGGCACGGTCGGCACCCGGGCCCACCGCAGGCGTTCGTAGGCGCGGGTACCGAGGTCCCGGAGGAGCGTGTCCGGGCACCGGCTGAACCAGAACTGCACCGACGCGGAGAACGCGGTCGGGAAGTCGGGGAGCCGGAGCGCCGCGGTCCGTTCGGCGGCGGCCACGAGCCGGTCGAGCTCGTCGCGCAGGTCGGGGGTGAGCACGGTGGTCGTGGCGCGGACGGCCGGACCGAACAGCGCGACCCACGCGTCGAAGGCGTCCGACAGGTCCGCGTCGGACAGTACTGCGTACTCCCACGAGCCGCCGGCCCCACGGGTCACGATGCCGAGGTCCTCGAGGCGCAGCGCTGCCGATCGCACCCGGGCGGCCGGCATGCCCCAGTCCCACCCGAGGTGGTCGACGTCGACCGTCACCGGGCCGGGCGGCCCCGAGCGGACGTGGGCGAGCAGGGCGGCGTAGGCGTCGTCGTTGCGCGACGCCCACGGGTCACCCCACTCGCCGTCCACCGGGGTCAGCCGCGGTCGGCGCGGACCGCCTCGATGTGCTGCTCGAAGTTGCGGGTCAGGGCACGCCCGGCCTCGGCGGCGGTCTCGCCGTCGCGCTCGTCCAGCGCGTCGCGCAGGATCGAGAAGAACGCTTCGGAGCCGTACTGTTCGAACGGCGGGGTCGGGTTGAGCGTGAAGCGCACGCGTTCGATCGCCCCGACCGCCGCGTTCTGCACGAGCGGGTTGCCGGAGTGCGCGACGGCGAACTCGATGACGTCGGTGACGGCGCCGCTGAAGCCGTAGTCCCGCACCTTGCGTGCTGCGTCCGCCTTGTCGAGCAGCGTGGCGAGGGCCTCCACGTCCTCGTCGGCGTACTCGGGCACGCCCCAGCGCAGGCTGAGCTCGAAGAACCCGGTCATGGCGCGGGTGGCGGTCACCCAGTCGTCGAAGGTCGGGGTGGCGACGCGCGTGTAGCGGTTCGCCTCCATCTCGACCAGGCCGATGTCGACGAGCTTCGCGATGGCCTCGCGGATGGGCGTGCGACTGACGCCGAGCCACTGGACCAGCTCGTCGTCGTTGAGGCGTTCACCGTGCTGCAGGGTGCCGTCGCGCAGGGCGGCGAGCATCTTCTCGTAGACGACGTCGCGCAACAGCTTCCGCGGTGAGTTCTCCACCGTCGACTTGGGGACCGGCATGCCATCTCCTCGTGCCTGGGACTCGACGCTGGAATCCTAACGTGTCAAATGGCAAGCGTTTGTGAAATGCTGGCACACCGGTTCAGCGCATCGCGACGACCGTGCGTCCGTGCACGCGCCCGGCCACGACCTCGGCTCCGATCGTGATCGCCTCGGCCGGCGAGACGGTGCGGGTCACCCCGGCGAGCAGGCCCGAGTCGAGGTCGGTCGCCAGACGCTCCCACGCCCGACGCCGCAGCGCGATCGGGGCCTGCACCGAGTCGATGCCGAGCAGCGACACCCCGCGCAGGATGAACGGCAGCACCGTCGTCGACAGGGCGGCGTCCTGCGCCAGCCCGCACGCGGTCACAGCGCCGCCGTACTGCGTCGAGGCGAGCACGTTCGCGAGCGTCGTGCCGCCGACGCTGTCGACCGCCCCCGCCCACACCGTGCGTTGCATCGGCCGGCCCGGCTCGGACAGGGTCGCGCGGTCGACGACGTCGACCGCGCCGAGCCGCCGCAGGGACTCCGCGTTCGCCGGTCGGCCGGTCGACGCGGTCACCCGGTACCCCCGTGCCGTGAGCAGCGCGATCGCCACGGTCCCCACGCCCCCGGACGCGCCCGTCACGAGCACGGGTCCTTCCTCCGGCGCGACGAACCGCTCGAGCGCGAGCACGCTGAGCATCGCCGTGAAGCCCGCCGTGCCGATGGCGGCCGCGAAGGCGTCGTCGATCGTGTCCGGCAGCACGACCGCGGACCCCGACGGCACGACCGCCCGCCGCGCCCACCCGCCGTGCCGGCGCTCGCCGAGACCGGCGCCGGTCACCACCACCCGGTCGCCGATCGCGACGTCGTGCACCCCGGGCCCGAGCGCCGAGACGGTGCCGACGACGTCGATGCCCGGCACGAGCGGGTCGAGTCGGGCGACCCCGGGGTCCCCGGCGAGGGCCAGCCCGTCCTTGTAGTTGACGCTCGAGTACGAGACGTCGACGAGGGCCTCGCCCTCGGTCGGCTCGGGCAGGTCGACGTCGGTGACGGTGGGCGGGGCTGCACTGGACACGAGGACGGCGCGGGTCATGCGCCGGACGCTACCCCGGGCCTCCCGGCCGGGTGACGGCGCGCCGTGCCGAGCCTGCGGTGCTCAGCCGGCAGTGTTCACCCGGCAGTGTTCACCCGGCAGTGTTCACCCGGCAGTGTTCATCCGAACATGATGGCGGCTTCGTCGAAGCGCGCCTGCGGCACCGTCTTCAGCTCGCCGAGCGCCTCGTCGAACGACACGTGCACGATGTCCGTGCCCTTCAGGGCGACCATCCGGCCCCAGCGCTCCTCGACCACCGAGTCGATGGCGGCCAGGCCGAGCCGCGTCGACAGCACGCGGTCGTACGCGGTCGGCGTCCCGCCGCGCTGGATGTGGCCCAGGGTCGTCGCGCGGGTCTCGATGCCCGTCATCTCCTCGATGAGCGGCGCGAGGCGCTCGCCGATGCCGCCGAGCCGCGGACGACCGAAGGCGTCCAGGCCGCGCTCGGTGTGCGCGTTGTCCTCGTGGTCCGGCACGAAGCCCTCGGCGACCACGACGAGCGGGGCGCGACCACGGTCGTAGGCGGCGCGCACCCACTTCGCGATCTGCTCCATGCTCGTCTTCTGCTCCGGGATGAGGATGGCGTGCGCGCCGGCGGCCATGCCGGAGTGCAGGGCGATCCACCCGACGTGCCGCCCCATCACCTCGGCGACCATGCAGCGCGAGTGGGAGTCGCCGGTGGTGCGCAGGCGGTCCATCGCCTCGGTCGCGATCGCGACGGCGGTGTCGAAGCCGAACGTGTAGTCGGTGGCGCCGAGGTCGTTGTCCACGGTCTTCGGCACGCCGACGATCTTGAGCCCCGCATCGGTCAGGCGTTTCGCCGCGGCCAGGGTGCCCTCGCCGCCGATCGCGACGATGGCGTCGATGCCGTGCCGCTCCAGGGTGCGCTCGATGTTCTCGACCCCGCCGTGCTCGCCCTCGAAGGGGTTGGTGCGGCTCGTGCCGAGGATGGTGCCGCCCTGCTTCGCGATGCCCTGGATGTCCTTGCGACCGAGCGGGACGATGTCGCCGTCGACGACGCCGCGCCAGCCGTCCCGGAAGCCGACGAAGTCGTGTCCGTAGATGGCGATGCCCTTCAGGACGATCGCGCGGATGACCGCGTTCAGGCCGGGGCAGTCGCCTCCGGAGGTGAGGATGCCGATGCGCATGGGGAACTCCGTCGTCGGGTGCGGGGACGTCCCCATCATGACTGACGGTGGTTGCGGATTACCATCCCGGTGTGTCCCTGCTCGCTTGTGCCCCGTCCGGTGCGTCCGCCCAGTCGCCTGGCGGTGCGTCCGACGACGCGACCCGCGTCGACACCGTGTACCGGCCGGGAGGCCCGGTGGACGTCGCGTCGACCCTGCGGCCCCTGCAGCGCGGCACCGGCGACCCCGCCTTCCAGGTGGTCGGGCCCGTCGTCTGGCTCGCGCTCCGCACGCCGCGGGGCCCGGCGTCCGTGGCGATCCGGCAGGCCGGCGGCACGATCGCGGTGTCCGCGTGGGGCGCCGGGTCCGCGTGGGCGGTCGAGCACGCCCCGGACCTGCTCGGACGCGGCGACGACTGGTCGGACCTCGACGTCTCGGGGCACGCGTTCCTGGCGGCCGCCCGCCACCGGCAGCCCGGGCTCCGCCTGCTCCGCACGAACACCGTCGTCGCGATGCTCGTGCCGGCGATCATGGAGCAGAAGGTGACCTCGCGGCAGGCCTGGCGCGCCTGGCGGTACCTGCTCCGGCGCCACGGCACCCCCGCTCCCGGTCCCGCGCCCGACGGCATGGCCGTGCCGCCGACCGCCGAGGAGTGGGCGACGATCCCGAGCTGGGAGTGGCACCGCGCCGGCATCGAGCCCGGGCGCTCCGCCACCGTCATGCGCGCGGTGCGGGTCGCGCCGGCGCTCGAGCGGACGCTCGCCCTCGGCCGGGGCGGCGCGGTCGTGTCCGCGCGGCTGCAGTCGGTGCCCGGGATCGGCCGGTGGACCGCCGCCGAGACCGCGCAGCGATCCCACGGCGACCCGGACTCGCCGAGCGTCGGCGACTTCCACGTGCCGGCACTGGTCGGGTGGGCGTTGACCGGGGCGCCGGTCGACGACGACGGCATGCTCGAGCTGCTCGAACCGTGGTCTGGGCACCGGGAGCGCATCGTCCGGCTCATCGGCGGCTCGGGATTCCGCAAGCCGGCGTTCGGTCCGCGACTCACGATCCAGGACCACCGGTTCCACTGAGGCCGGTGCCCGTGCCGGTGTCGGACGACTACGGGTGGCGGGTGCCCTCGCCCGCGAGCACGGCGCGGTAGCCCTCGCGGAACGTCGGGAACCGCGGCGTCCACCCGGTCGACCGGAGCAGCGCGTTCGACAGCCGCTTGTCGCCGCCGGCCTGCCGTGCCCCGCCGTCGCCGACCACCGGTTGCCGGACCCCGAGCTCGTCGGCGAGGAACCGCAGCACGTCGTCCAGGCGGACCGGTTCGTCGTCCGTGCCGAGGTAGAGCGGCGCGGGGTCGGGCAGGCCCGCCAGTTGCACCAACGCGGCGGCGGCGTCGTCGCGGTGGATGCGGTTCGTGTGCGGCGAGGTGCCGGGGGCGAGCCGCGCCGAGCCCGAGCGGACCTGGTCGACCAGGCGCTCGCGGCCGGGCCCGTAGACGCCGGAGAGCCGGACGAGCACGGCACCAGGAGCGCGCTCGCGCAGGAGCGCCTCGGCCTCGACGAGCACCCCGGCGGTCGGGGTCCCGGCGTGCGCGGGGGTGTCCTCGGTGACGACGCTGCCGTCGTCGACGTCGTACACCGCCGTCGACGACACGACGAGCAGGCGGGGGTCGGCCGCCGACGCGTCGATGCCGTCGAGCACGTTCCGCAGACCGTCGACGTAGGTCGCCCGGTACTCGTCGACGTCCCGCGAGCCGGCCGCGAACGCCACGACGACGACGCTGGTGTCGGCGGGGACGTCCGGGACCTCGTGGCGCAGGTCGACGCTCCGTCCGGTGATCGGGGCGGGGACCAGCTCGGCGCGGCGACGGAGCCCGAGCACGCGGTGGCCCTGTCCGGCGAACCGCAGGCCGGCCTCGGCTCCGAGGTCGCCGCAGCCGGCGATGACGACGGTGGAGGTGTTCAGCACGGATCGACCCTGGCACGGGCGGCTGGGGGCGCGGTCACGACGGGTACCGCCCACCGGTGACCGCTACCCTCGGCGCGTGGGGCAGCGGGGGCGGGGGGGGGCAGCGGCACCGCCGAGTGGCCCGTGACGTGGCGATCGGCCTGCCGCCGGTCGTCGAGTCGGGCTCGTCGTCGCCGGCTCGGTGGTCTCGGTCGGGGCTGTGGGCGAGAGCGCGGCGTCCTGGGCGCCGGTGTCGTGGCCGTTCTTCGCCACCCTCGGCACGTTCCCGTTCGCGGTCGGGGCGCTCGTCGCGGCGGTCGGCCTGCGCGGGCTGCGGGGCAGGACTCCCGCGATCTGGTTCGCCGCACTGTCCGCAGCGGCCGGCGCGTTCCCCTTCCTCGCGGTGGTGGGCATCGTGGCACGGTGACGCCCCGGTGCCGGCCCGGTGCCGGACAGCGGGTGACCTAGGGTGGCCCGATGCGGAACCTCGACTGGGACGGCTACCTGAACGCGCGTGACCTCGGCGGGCTGCCGACGTCCGCCTCGCCGACGGGGGCGACCGTGCCGGGCCGGATCGCGCGGGGACCGCGTCGCGAGTTCCTCACCGAGCAGGGCTGGCGGGACGCCCGCGGCTGGGGTCTCGCCGGGGTCGTCGACCTCCGGTGCGCGTACGAGGTCGGCGCCCGTGACGGGGACCCGGTCGTCGCAGCCGGAGCTTCCGAGGGCGTGCGGATCGTGAACGCCCCGACCGAGGACCAGGACGACCCGGAGTTCCGCGAGGTCTGCTTCCCGATCCTCGACTCGCCGGAGTACTGGCGGCACAACTTCCGCATCCTGCCGCAGCTCGTCCTCGGCGCGCTCACCGCGATCGCCGACGCCCCGTCCGGCGTGCTCGTGCACTGCAGTGCCGGCCGGGACCGCACCGGCATGGTCAGCGCCCTGCTCCTCGCCAACGCCGGCGTGGCGCCCGAGGCGGTCGCCGCGGACCACGCGGAGTCGGTCCGGGCGATGGCGGGAGCGAACTCGCACGCGCCGACCCACGACCGGCAGGCCACGTGGGGGCAGGACGAGGTGGACCGGTGGATCGCGCAGACCGCCCCGATCGTCGAGGACGTCGCCGCCGACGTCGACGGCGCCTTCGCGGTCATCGGGGCCGACGACGCCCTGCGCACCCGTCTGCGCGAGCGCCTGACAGCCCCGTGAACCGACCCTGAAGGAACCCCCAGCACATCCCAGGTGAGCGTTCGTCGCAGGTCCACTAGCGTCGAGGAGACTCCGGAGGGGGAGCAGTCATGACCGACGAGGGCCGACGACCAGGTGGACGGCGGAGCGCGCGGGGGATCGCGCGGCACGGCAAGCTGCGGCGGCGACGACCACTCGCGACGCTCGCGGGGCTGATCGGCACGTCCGCCGTGGTCGCGGTCGTCAGTGTCGGCAGCGTCGGTGCCATCGCCGCGCGGGACGTCAAGGACGACATCACGACCATCTCGCTCAGTCCGTCGGACGAGGGGCAGGCGCGGAGCCAGGACATCAACGCGATCAAGGGCGGCGCGAACATCCTGCTGATCGGGTCGGACACCCGTGTCGGGCAGCGGGCGGAGGAACAGGACGCCGACGGAGCACGCAACGACGTCACGATGCTCGTGCACCTCAGCGAGGACCACTCCCAGGTGACGGTGGTGTCCTTCCCCCGCGACGCGATGGTGCCGATCCCGTCCTGCGCGGACCCGGACGCCGGCACGTCGAGCCCGGCCGAGAGCAAGGCGATGTTCAACTCAGCGCTCCTCCGGGGCGGCCCGAACGGCGGCGTCGCCTGCGTCGTGCAGACCGTCGAGAACCTGACCGGGCTGAGCATCCCGTACGCGGGACTCATCACCTTCGACGGCGTCACCGCCATGAGCAACGCCCTCGGCGGCGTCACCGTCTGCATCGCGAAGCCGATCCACGACGGCAGCTTCCTCAACCTGCCGGCCGGCGAGGTCCCGCTGCAGGGCAAGGAGGCGCTCGGGTTCCTGCGGACGCGCCACGGCGTCGACGACGGCAGCGACATCGCCCGCATCAGCAACCAGCAGGTGTTCCTCTCCGCGATGCTGCGCAAGCTCACCAGCGACGGCGCGCTCCGCAACCCGATCACCCTGTACCGGTTCGCGAAGGCTGCGACCTCGAACATGGCCCTGTCGGAGGGGCTGAACGACACCCGCACCCTCGTCGCCCTCGCGGCTGCCGTCCGCAACACGGACACCGCCCACATGCTCCTGGTGCAGTACCCGACCGATGCCGACCCGGAGGACAGCAACCGCGTCGTGGTCGACCAGGCCGCGGCGCACAGCCTGAACGTGGCACTGCAGCAGGACCAGCGCACCCGGGTCGCCTCCGGTGCCATCGGCCGAGGCGCGGTGCAGGCGCCGTCGGCGTCCCGTGCGCCCGCCGCGGAGCGATCCGCCGACGCCCCGTCGCCGAGCAGCAGCCGGGCAGCGGGCCAGGCGTCGCGCTCGCCGGGGACCGCCGCGACCCCGAAGCCGACGGCGCTGCCCTCCACGATCACCGGGCAGAGCGCCGCCGAGCAGACGTGTTCGAAGGGCACCGATTGACCGGTCTCCCGTCGTGAGGACCGCGACCACGGGCGTCGGGTCGCGCAGCCCGGAGCGGGGCTACGGTGGGCGGCGACCCACCACCGACGCAGGGAGCACCGCATGGACGTCGTCTTCGTACACGGGGCCCTGGTGCGCGACGGCGCGTGGTGGTGGGGGCCGACGGCCGAGCTGCTGCGGGAGCGCACCGGCATCGCGAGCCGAGCCGTGGCGCTGCCGTCCTGCGGTGAGACGACCGCGGACGAGGCGTCCGGCGGCCTGACGGCCGATGCCGCGGCCCTGCGGCGGGAGCTCGACCGGGGCGACGGGACGATCGTCGTCGGGCACTCGTACGGCGGGACCGTCGTCGCCGAGGCCGGGCACCACCCCGCCGTGGCGCACCTGCTCCTGGTGTCGTCCTACCTGCCCGACGTTGGCCAGGCGCAGGGCGCGATCATGGCCGACGAACCGGACCCGGTGCGCGTCGAGCCGGCCGACGGGGGGATGCTCGGACTCGTCGGGTTCGACGCAGGGACGTTCGGGGCCCGGTTCCTGCAGGACGCCGACGAGCAGACGCAGTGCGCGGCGTGGGACCGGGTGACCACCCAGGCGGTCGGTTCCTTCGTGACGCCGACGACCGCCGCGGGCTGGCAGGGCGTCGACTCGACGTACCTGGTCTGCACCGAGGACCGGAGCACCACGGTGGGGCTGCAACGCGCCCACGCCGAGCGGGCGAGCCGGTCGGTGGACGTCGCGACCGGGCACCACCCGTTCGTCTCCCGCCCGGACCTGGTGGTCGCCGAGCTCGAGGCCGTCCTCAGCCGCTGAGCGGGCCGCCCGCGCCCTGCAGCAGCGCGTCGATCTCGGCCGTGGTCGGTGCGGTCGCCGGCCCGCGTCGGGTGACGGCGATGGCCGCCGCCGCGTTCGCCCGTCGCGCCGCCGTGACGAGGTCGTCGCCACGCGAGAGCGCCGCGGCGAGCACCCCGTCGTGGGCGTCGCCGGCGCCGTTCGTGTCGACGGCCGCCACCCGGAAGCCCTCCACGAGCTCGGTGCGCCGTCCGGGGCCGGCCACCCAGCAGCCCGCGGCGCCGTCGCGGACCACGGCCGCCCCGCGGGAGCGCTCCGCGATCCGGACCGCCGCGTCGGCCAGGTCGGGCGACGTGGCGGACATGAGCCGTGCCTCCCGGCCGTTCGTGCTGACGACGTCCGCACGCCGCAGGACGGCGGCGAGCACGTCGGGACGGAGCGTGTCGACGAGCGGCGACGGGTCGAGGACGACCGTCGTCGGCTCCGGCAGGCGCCCGAGCCACGCGACGATCGCGTCCGCGTTCGACGGGTGGGCGAGCCCGTACCCGGAGACGAAGACGACGTCGTCGTCGCGGACCGCGACGCGGTCCAGGTCGGCGGCGGTCAGGCGGCCCTCGGCGCCGACGCTCGTGACGAAGGTGCGTTCCGTGGTGGCGTCGACCAGGGCGACGCAGTAGCCGCTGTCGACGTCGGGCAGCCCGGGCTGGACGACGTCGACGTCCTCGGCGGCGAGGGCCGCGCGCACGACGTCGGCGAACGGTCCGGTGCCGTACTGTCCGGCGAACACCACCTCCATGCCGTCGCGGCGGGCGGCGACCATGGTGTTGAGGCCGCCGCCGGCCGTGATCTCGGACCCCTCGGCGATCGTGTCGCCGCCGGGTTCGGGGACCGCGTCGATGCGCATCACGATGTCGACGATGACGTTGCCGACGGAGACGAGCCGGGGCATCAGCGGGCCGACGTGGTGTCGCGGACGACGGTCGGCTCCTCGAGGGTGCCGCGCGCACCGCCGAACGCCAGGTACGCCCCGGCGGCGACGACGAAGGTCACGACCCAGCCGAGGCCGTTCGCACCGATCCAGCTGCCGGACAGCGGGCCGACGAACACCGGGTCCGCGTCGCCGACCGACACGACGGTGAACAGGAAGCCGACCACGATGGCGACCGCCCAGGCGGTGAACGCGCCCCAGGCGAAGCCGCCGCGGTACCAGTAGCCCGAGCCGGGGCGCAGGTCGAGCAGCGCCACCGGGTCGTACCAGCGGCGGCGGAGCATGTCCGCGATGAAGACGCCGAGCCAGGCGGTGATCGGGACGGCGAGGACGGAGATGAACGTGATGAACGGCGCGTAGAAGCCGTCCGCGATGAGCATGAAGTAGACGGCGCCGAGGAACGTGATGACGACGTCGACCGCGACCGCCCACACCCGGGGCACCTTCACGCCGAGGGTCAGGGTGGTCAGGCTGGCGGAGTACACGGACAGGTGGTTCGACAGCAGCAGGCCGCCGAACGCGGCGACGAGGTACGGCACGGCCATCCAGCTCGGCAGCAGGTCGCGGATCGCAGCGACCGGGTCACCGGCCTCGGCGAGGGTGGGGTCACCGGCGGACAGCAGCGCACCGAGGCCGACGAGGACGACGAGCGGCGTGCCCGCGCCGACGGCGCTGGCGAGGACGAGCCGGCTGCCCCGGACCGAGACCTTGCTGTAGCGGGCGATGTCCGCGCCGGCGGTCGCCCAGCCGATGCCGGTGCCCGCGGCGATGGTGCCGATGCCGATCACCATCGCGCTGACCGGTCCCGCCGGGGCGCTCGTCACGGTGTCCCAGTCGACGCGGATCACCAGGAAGACCGCGACGAAGACGTTGAGGGCGCCGAACACCCACGTCGCCCACCGCTGGATGGCGACGATGGCGGCGTGCCCGAGCCCGGAGACCAGGACGGTGCAGAGCACGAACACCAGGATCGCCACGACGGTGAGCACGGGGATGCGCTTGGCGTCGCCGTCGGTGCCGAACACGATCGTGAAGAGCGACAGCAGCACGAACGCGGCGGTGGTGGTGTTCACCGTCTCCCAGCCGAGTCGCGACAGCAGGGACACGAGCGTCGGGCCGATGTTGCCCCGCACGCCGAACACGGCTCGGGACAGCGTCAGGCCGGGTGCCCCGCCACGACGCCCGGCGATCGAGATGACGCCGACGACGGCGAAGGACCCGGCGGCGCCGATGACCGCGACGAGCAGCGCCTGCCAGATGGTGAGCCGCTGGAACGCGACGAGCGTGGCCCCGAGGGGGAGCCCGAGGATCGAGATGTTCGCGGCGAACCACACCCAGAACAGGGCGCCGGGGCGACCGGTGCGCTCCTCGGCGGGGACGGGCTCGATGCCGCGCTGCTCGATGGTGGTCAGCGTGCCCTCGCTCCGAGCGGTGGTCGCGGTGGTCGCGGTCGACGCGGGTGTCGTGGGGTCGGGTGTCGTGCTCATGTCCTCTTGCGTCCTCGGAAGTGGGATGGGGTGCGGGAGTGGGGTGGGGGAGGGGACTGTGGGGCGCGGACTAGTGGTCCGCACCGGCGCGGATGGCGAGCAGGCCGTCGACGAGCGGCGGCAGCTCGAGTCCGTTGACCTCGACGACCGTGCGCACGGCGTGGTCGGGCCAGGCGTCCGGGCCGTGCACGGCGCCGAGGACGGCCCCGGCCATCGCGGCGATGGTGTCGGTGTCGCCGCCGATGCTCGCCGCGATGCCGACGGTCTCCCACGGGTCGAGGTCGAGCGAGACGAGTGCCAGGGCGGCGACGACGGACTCCTGCGAGGCGACCGAGGTGCCGATCACCTGCGCGACGACGTCGATCCGGTCGTCGGCCGGCACCGTCGGCAGGTACGCCCGCGCCCAGCGGGTCTTCTCGGCGATGTCGGCACCGGCGACCCAGTGGCCGCGGGTCGCGCCGATGGCAGCAGCCGCGACCGCAGCGTCCAGGGCCTCCGCGCGGGTCGCCCCGTCGAGGCCGACGCTGACCGCGGCGGCGACGGCGCTGGCCCCCGCGATGCCGAGCCCGGTGTCGTGGGTGACCCGGCAGGAGTCCTGCACGGCGTCGACGAGGGCGTCGAGGTCCGTCGCACGGGTGGCGATCCCGACGGGGGCGATCCGCATCGCGGCGCCGTTCGTCGTGCCGGTGGACCCGGCCTCGGCCGCGGGCACGCCCGCCAGGATCCGCTCGACGGCGGTCTTCGTGCTCGGTCCGAGCAGGTCGAGGGAGCCCTTCGCCTCCATCGTGCGCTCCCAGGCGATGATCGCCTCGGCGAAGCGCACCGGGTCGAGTCGGCCGCCGCCCTCGACGAGCAGCTCGCCGACCAGGACCGCCTGCTCGGTGTCGTCCGTGATGCTGCCGGCGGGCATGCCGGCGGCGATGCGCTGGTGCGGCCCGGCGTCGACGAAGTCGGTGATCACGCCGTGGTCCTGCCGGATCTGCGCGAGGGTCAGCGACTGGGTCGGCATCCCGAGGGCGTCGCCGATCGCCAGGCCGTGCAGGGCGGCGAGTGCGTGCGTGGTGGTGGTCATCGTGCTTGCTCCGTCGTTCCGAATCGCATGTGCAGCCGGAACCGGTCCGGTGCGAGGAGGCTGTCGACCTGCTCGACGAAGCCGTTGTGGACCGTGCGCGAGATCCGTCGGCTGTGCAGGAAGGTGGCGCCGACCGGCTGTCCGAGCACGGCGGCGTCCTCGGCGTCGAGCGGGGTCACGTCGACCCACTGCTCGGCGATCGCCGGCACGAGACCGGCCGCCGCCAGGGTGGCGCTCAGGGAGTCGTCGACGAGACCGTCGTCCACCGCGCGGTCGAGCGCGCCGGTGCGCGGCACCCGGCTGCGCTCGAGCGAGACCGGCGTGCCGCCGACGACGTGGCGGACCCGGTCGACGGCGATGAACGCCGCCGAGTCGGCGCCGACGCGCTCGGCGAGGTCGACGTCCTCGATGCGGGCGATGCGGAGCACGCGGGTGGCGACCTGCACGCCGGTGGCGGCGATGGAACGGGCCCAGCCGCCGCGGGGGTCGAGGGCCGCGCCGTCGAAGGTCACGACGGACCCGACGCCGCCGTGCGTCGCGATGTACTCCTCGTCGGCCAGGTCGGCGAGTGCGGCGCGGACGGTGCCGCGACTGACGGCGAACCGTTCGGCGAGCTCGTGCTCACCGGGCAGGCGCTGCCCGGGCAGCAGCCGCCCGGTCGCGATCGCGTCGCGCAGGGCGTCGGCGACGAGGCGTCGCTTCGATGAGACGGGCATGACGACGAGCATACATGTACAAGACCTGTCCAGTCGCGCGCGCCCGTCGCGGTGCAGCCCCGGACAGGAGGCCCGGCTCGGCCCCGACGGGTCGCCTCCGGCCCGCAGGGACGCACCGCGGAGGCGCCCGCACGCGTTCAGGGCGTCGGCGTCCGCCCTGCTGCCCCGCCGCTCGGGTGGTCGACGATGCGACCGAGCCACTCGCCGAGCACCGCGCGTTCCCCCGGCGACAGGACGTCGAGGTCCGGTGCGGCCGCCGCCAGGGTCACCGCCGCGGCTCGCAGCGCCGACGAGTCGTCCCCGGCGCCGTCCGACGGGCCCGGCGTGAGGATGCGGGCGAGCACGGTCTCCAGGACCACGTCGGCGAGGTGCGTGTCCCGTTCGTCCTCCGGCTCGTCGAGCAGGGCGAGGACGGCTCCGGTGCCGGCGGCGTGCACGAGCCGGATCGCCTCGTGCTCGGGGACCGCGAGCCTGCCGGCTGCCGCGACGCGGCGGAGTCGGGCTGCGAGGAGCTCGAGCCCGACGGCGACGGCCGGTGACCCCCGACCGCGTCGGGGGTCGCTCATGATGACGAAGAGGTCGGGGTTGGCGAGCCCGAACCCGATCGTCGCGTCCCACCCGGTCCGCAGGTCGGTCACGGGGTCGTCGTCGGCCGAGGTCTGCACGGCAGCGGCCTTCGTGACGGTGAACGAGGCCATCGTGTGCTCGGCGACGGCGTCGAGCAGGCCGTCCTTGTCCCCGAAGAGCCGGTAGATCGTGGGTGCCTGCACCCCGGCGCGCTGCGCGACCGCCCGGGTCGTCACCGCGGCCGCGCCGTCGTCGTGCAGCAGGGCGGCGGCGGCCTCCACCACGCGCAGGCGGACGTCGGCGGCGGGAGGTGCGATCGGCTCGGTCACGGAACAACGATAACAACCCGTTGCTACCATCGCTTTTCCGATGATACTGTCCAGGTGTTACCACTGATAACAGAGAGGTCGGACCCATGATCACGATCACCGGCGCGACGGGCGCCCTCAACGGCGCGACCGCCGACCACCTGCTCCGACGACTGCCGGCCTCGGAGCTGACCGTCGTCACCCGCGACCCAGCGCGGGCGTCCCGGTTCGCGGACCGCGGCGTCACGGTCCGCACCGGCAGCTACGACGACCCCGACGGGCTCCGGGCGGCGTTCGAGGGCGCCGACCAGCTGCTGCTCGTGTCCTCGAACGACCCGCACGGCGACACGGTCACGCAGCACCGGAACGCCGTGCAGGCAGCGGCGGCCGTCGGGGTGGGGCGTGTGCTCTACACGAGCCACCAGGGCGCCGGAGCCGCGTCGCCCTTCGTGCCGGCGCAGCACCACGCGGCCACCGAGGAGCTGCTCGCGGCGTCGGGCCTGCCCTGGACCTCGCTGCGGAACGGCTTCTACGCCCACAGCCTGCAGTGGCTGATGGGACCGTGGCAGCAGACCGGCGTCGTCACCGTGCCGGCGGACGGCCCGGTGTCGTGGACCGACCGCGAGGACGCCGCTGCCGGTGCCGCGGCGATCCTGCTGCGTGACGAGCCGATCGACGGTCCCGTCACGATCACCGCCGAGCAGGCGCCGACCTTCGCGGAGCTCGCACGGTCGGCGTCCGCGATCACCGGCACCACCGTCGGTCTCGAGGTGGTCGACGAGGACGAGTGGGTGGACCGCGCCGTCGCCGCCGGGCAGCAGGAACCGATGGTGCGCTTCCTGCTCGGCATGTACCAGGCCGCCGGTCAGGGCTGGTTCGCGGGCACCGACCCGGTCCTCACGGAGCTGCTCGGGCACGCGCCGCGGACGGCCGAGCAGGTGCTCGCCGACCTCGCTGCCTGAGCGGAGGCGTCAGCGGGAGCCGCGCGGCGGGGGCCGGCTCCGGGATGGCCGGCGTCAGCCGGCGCGCTCCGTCTCGTGCTCGTCCGGACCGATCGCGTCGTCCACCCGGCCGCTGACGGACCGCAGCGTGTCCGCGTCGGTCCCCACGGGCCTCCAGAACAGGTCCTCCAGCGCCGCCGTGTGCGCGCGGATGCCGGCGAGCACCGCGCGGCGACCGTCGGTCGTCATCACGACCCAGCTGCCACGGCCGTCGGTCGGGCAGTCGGCGCGCTCCACCAGTCCGCGGGAGACCATGCGCGTGACCTGGTGGCTGACGCGCGACTTCTCCCACCCGATGCCGCTCGCGATGTCCCGGACGCGGAGCCGGTGCTCCGGGTCGCGGTGCAGGCCGATCAGGATCTCGAACTCCGGGACGGAGATGCCGGCACCCGACTGCACCGCGCGGTCGAGGGCCCGGTCGAGCCGGCGCCAGGCGTCGTGGAAGGCGTCCCACGTGGCCCAGTCGTGGCCGTCGTTGCCCTGCGTCGACATGCGGCCCAGCGTACCGACCGGCCGTGGTCCGGGGCCGTCGCTGCACGGGTTTCATCCGTCCGGATGACTCCTGGCTGACGCTCGGCGCGCTCCGAGGTGGCGTCGGGGGTGCGGCATACGATCGGTCCATGCCGAGCGCCCGCCTCCAGGACTGCACCGACGACGCCGTTGCGCTGGTCCGTCGGTGGCTGGCGGCGTCCGCCGGCGTGAAGCCTGACCCCGGCGCCGTGCGTCTCGCCCGGACCCTGCGCGACGAGCGCGGTCTCGACTTCGCCCGTGACTTCGTCGACAAGGTCGTCCGCCCCGAGGACCCCAAGGTGGCCGCTCGCAACCTCGAGCGGGCCAGCCGCGACGTCCCCGACTTCCTCGCCTGGTACCTGCGCGGTGCGGTGACGCTCGGCGGCGGCTTCGCGACCATGGCTCCGTGGGCCGTGGTCCCGACCGCGCGCCGGATCCTGCGTCGGATGACCGGGCACCTGGTCGTCGACGCCGCCCCGGCGAAGACCGGCCAGGCGCTCGCCAGGCTCGGCGGCCCGGGTACGCGGCTCGACCTCAGCCTGCTGGGCGAGGCCGTCCAGGGCGCGGCCGAGGCCGACCGACGCCTGCAGCGGATCACGGACCTGCTCGCCCGCGACGACGTCGACCGCGTGTCCGTCAAGCTCAGCTCGGTGCTGCCGCCGACGTCCCCGTGGGGCCTCGACCAGGCGGTCGAGCGCGCCGTGGAGCGGCTCCTGCCGCTCTACCGACTGGCGGCGGCCCCGATGGCTGCCGGCCGTCCGGCGAAGACGATCACCCTCGACGCCGAGGCGTCCGGCGACCTCGACCGCATGCTCGCGGTGTTCCGGACCCTGCTCGACCGCGACGAGTTCGTCTCGCTGCCGGCGGGCGTGACGCTGCAGACCGCCCTGCCCGACGCCGCCGGTGCGCTCGACGCGGTGACCGCATGGGCGCAGCAGCGTCGTGCAGCGGGCGGAGCGCCGGTCACCGTGCGGCTCGTCAAGGGCGCGTACCTCGCCACCGAGCACGTCGACGCCGTCCTGCACGGGTGGCCGCTCGCCACGTGGGGCAGCAAGCGCGAGACCGACACCGCCCACCTGCGGCTGCTCGACGCCGCGCTCACCCCGGAGCGCACGGACGCCGTCCGGATCGGCGTCGCCGGTCAGAACCTGTTCGACCTGGCGACGGCGTGGACCCTCGCGCAGCGCCGCGGTGTCACCGACGCGGTCGACGTCGAGATGCTCCTCGGCACCGCGGCCGGGCACGTCGACGCCGTCCGCGCCGACGTCGGCTCCGTCGTGCTGTACACCCCGGTCGTGCACCCGGACGACCCCGACTCCGCGACCGCCTACCTGGCCCGTCGGCTGCAGGAGAGCGCGAACCCCGAGGGGTTCGCCGCCGCCGCGACCGAGATCGACCGCGACGCGAGCGTCTTCGACCGCGAGCACGGTCGGTACCTGGCGTCCGTCGCCGCACTCGACGAGCCCGTCGTGCCGACGCACCGCACCCAGGACCGCCACCGCGCCCTCGGCGAGCCCGTCCTGCGCGACGCCTTCCGGAACGCGCCCGACACCGACCCGTCCGTCGCCGCGAACCGCTCCTGGGCGCACGACGTGCTCCGTCGGGTCCCGCGCTCGCAGCTCGGCGCACAGACCATCCGCGGTGCACGGGTCACCGACCGCTCGCAGCTCGAACGCATCACGGCGCGAACCGCCCAGGCCGGCGTGAACTGGGGTCGGCAGGACCCGGGCGACCGGGCCGAGCTGCTCGACCTCATCGGCCACGAGCTCGAGACCCGGCGTGCCGACCTCATCGAGGTCACGGTCTCGGAGACCGGCGCCACCTTCACCGAGGCCGACGCCGAGGTCACCGCGGCCGTCGACGCCGCACACCGGTACGCCGAGAGCGCCCGACGGCTCGGTGACGTCCAGGGCGCCCGGTTCGTCCCGCCGCGCCTGACGGTCGTCGTCCCGCCGCAGAGCTCGCCCGTCGCGGTCCCCGCGGGCGGTGTCCTGGCGGCGCTCGCCGCGGGCAGCGGTGTGGTGCTGAAGCCCGCTCCGCAGGCACGTCGGAGCGGTGCCCTGCTCGCCGACGTCCTCTGGGACGCCGGCGTCCCGCACTCGTTGCTGCAGCTCGTCGACATCGACGAGGACGAACTCGGCCGCGACCTCATCGGCCACCCGGCCGTCGACCGCATCATCCTGACGGGGTCCGCCGAGACCGCGCGCTCGTTCCGCTGGTGGCGTGCGGGCCTCCCGCTCACCGCGGAGACGGGCGGCAAGAACGCGATCGTCGTCACGCCGAGCGCCGACCTCGACCTGGCCGTGCAGGACGTCGTGCGGTCCGCCTTCGGGCACGCCGGGCAGCCGTGCGCGACGGCGTCGCTCGTGGTGCTCGTGGGCTCCGTCGGCGAGAGCGAGCGCTTCCGTCGGCAGCTCGTCGACGCCACCCGCACGCTCCGGGTCGCGTGGCCCGACGACCCCGGCGCACAGGTCGGCCCGGTCACCTCGGAACCCGCGGGGGCGGCGCGCCGGGGCCTGACGGAGCTCGGCCCGGGGGAGTCCTGGCTGGTGCAGCCGACGCCGCTCGACGACTCCGGTCGGCTCTGGTCGCCCGGCATCCGCGACGGGGTCCGGCCCGGCAGCGACTTCCACCAGACCGAGTACCCGGGCCCGGTGCTCGGGATCATGCGCGCCGAGACGCTCGAGCAGGCCGTCGCGATCCAGGACGGCACCGACCACGGGCTGTCCGCGGGCATCCACTCGCTCGACGCCGAGGAGGTCGCCGACTGGCTCGCCCAGGTCCGCGCCGGCAACCTGTTCGTGAACAGCGCGACCACCGGCGTCGTCGTCGGTCGGCAGCCGTTCGGCGGCTGGAAGCGCTCGTCGGTGGGCACCGGCACGAAGGCCGGCGGCCCGATGTACGTCGCGACGCTCGGCCGCTGGGAGCCGGTGCCCCGCACCGTGCACAAGAGCATCCAGCTGCACGGGCTGCCGCCGCGCGTGACCGCCCTGATCGAGGCGGCTCGGAGCGGCCTGTCGTTCGAGGAGTTCGACCAGGTGCGCGCCGGCGCCCTGAGCGACGTCCGCGCGCGCGAGGACCAGTACGGTCGGTCGCACGACCCGGCCGGGCTCGTCGTGCAGCGGAACGTCCTGCGCTACCGGCCGCAGTCCGTCGTCGTCCGCCAGGCCGAGGACGCCTCGATGGGTGACCTGGTGCGCAGCCTCGCCGCCGCCACGGCCGCCCGCGCCCACGTGCTGCTGAGCACCGCGCGCCCGCTGCCGGGGCCGTTGACGCAGCTGCTCGCGTCGAGTCGGTCACCGCTGCACGTCGTGGACCACCTGGTGGAGTCCGACCAGGACTTCCACGCCCGGGCATCGTCCGGAGCGGTGTTCCGGCCGGACTGGTCGACCGGCGAGGACGCCCTGGTCGACGCGCTCGAGGCCGTGCTGTCGCAGGGGCAGGACCGTCCGGCGCCCACGGCGTTCGGGGGACCCGGAGCCCGCATCCGCCTGATCGGCGGCGACGCGTCAGCCCTCGAGGAAGCCCTCGGGGCGAGCATCGACGTCGCCGTCCACGACGCCCCCGTGGTCGAGGCCGGTCTGATCGAGATGCTGCCCTACCTGCGGGAGCAGACGGTGACGATCACCGCGCACCGCTTCGGCGACGTCGACAGCGACTTCGCCGAGCTGCGGGTGTAGCGGCGCCCGGCCGGGTCGGGTCCGGTCTGGGGCAGGCGGGGCCGCACTTGGTGAGCAGAAAGGGTCGAGTGCCCGACGGCGACCCGACCCCTTCTGCTCACGATCGGCCGCGCGCAGCAGCGCCCGCGCCCCGGAGGACTCAGTCCTCGACGTCGCCGCCGTCCTCGGACTCCACACCCGTCTCGTCCATGCGGTCGCGCAGGTGGTCGGCCATCGCGCCGGCGCCCTCGCCGTGGTGGTCGTGGTCGACCTGCTCGATGAGGCCCTGCAGCTTCTCGTGGTTCGTGGCCTCGTTGGCGCCGTCCATGACGGGCTCGGTCTGTTCGTTGTCGCTCATGCCCCGGACGCTACGCCGAAGACGCTGCGCACCGCCCGGCGGGCGGGCAGCGGGTGACGGCCGCGGTGCTGAGATCGCACTCCGGCCCGTGACGGCGTCGGCGACGCGGGCGGAAGTGCGACCTCAGCGTCGTCCGCGCCCGACGACCCCGACCTCGGCGATCGTCAGCACCGCCGCGATCCACAGCTGCTCGACGGCGAACCGACGGCGGCGGGGGTCGAGCAGGGCGAGCGGCACCATCGTCGTGCCGTGCAGGGCGTCGACGACGGCGCTGGCCGTGTGCGCGTCCGGTCCACCGGCGCGTGCGACGACGCCGGCCTGCGCGAGCTGCCGCACGCCGAGCACCGCGTGCAGCACCCGTTGGTCGCGCCCGCGCAGCGCACGCCCGAGGTGCCAGACCCCGAGCACCGCCCGACCGACCTCGACGACCGTCGACGCGGTCGTGTCCCCGCGACGCCGGGTCATCGTCGTCGTCCCGCCACGAGTGCCACGGCTCCGGCCGTGCCGAGGACCGTGCCGACGATCGACCGGCCGAGCCGGCGGTGCTCGACCCACCAGGTCTGCGGCGACCAGGCGTGCGCGCTCTCGTCGAACACCCCGTGCGCACCGTGGTCGCCGGGGACGGGTTCGTACAGGTTGACGCCGATCTCCTCGCCGTCCTTCGCCTCGGCCTGCTGCCCGGACACCAGGGTCTTCGCCGCGTACCAGTCGGCGAAGCGGCCGCCGATCCGGTTGCCGATGATCGTGTACACCGTCGACTCGCCGACCCAGGTGCGGGGGCGCGGGTGCTCCGCGACGGCGGCGATCGCCCGCGCACCGACCTCGGGCTGGTAGATGGGCGCGACCGGCTGCGGGTGGTGCGGCAGCTTCGACTTCACCCAGCTGAACTGGATGGTGTTGAGCGCCGGCATGTCGACCCGCGACACCTTCACCTTGCTGCCCTGCTGCAGGAGCTCCGAGACGACCGACTCGGTGAACCCGACGATGGCGTGCTTCGCGCCGCAGTAGGCCGACTGCAGGGGGATGCCCCGGAAGCCCAGCGCCGAGCCGACCTGGACGACCTGGCCGCGGTTGCGCGGCACCATCCGCGAGAGCGCGGCCCTGGTGCCGTTCACGAAGCCGAGGTACGTGACGTGCAGTGCGCGCTCGAAGTCCTCCGGCGCCGTGTCCATGAACCGGCCGAAGACCCCGACCATCACGCCGTTCACCCACAGGTCGATCGGACCGAGCTCCTGCTCGACCCGGTCGGCCGCCGCCTCGACGGCGTCCCGGTCCGAGACGTCCGCCACCAGGGCGAGCCCGCGGCGGCCGGCCGCCTCGACCTCGGCGACGGCGGCGTCGACGCCGTCCTTCCCCCGGGCCAGGACCGCGACGTCCCACCCCCGGGCGGCCAGCTCGCGGACGGTCGCCCGTCCCAGTCCTGCGGATCCACCGGTCACCACTGCCACTCGAGTCATGGCTCCCTTGTACCCACCGCTCCGTGCCGCCCACTCAGCGGGTGTCCCCCGAGCAGCGCGCGGTCAGCGCCCCCGACCGAACCGCGTCGTGACCCCCGGCGAGTAGAGCACCGAGTCCGGTTCGAGTTCGGTGAGCCCGAACGGCAGCCCGGCCGCCCCGACCAGGTCGTCCCGCATCGACACCACCGAGGCGCGGTGCAACGGCCACGGCTCGTGCTCGTTCGGCCAGAACCGGGTGCGCCCGCCCCGACGGACGTGCATGCCCCACCGTGCCGTCAGGAACGTCTCGAGCGTCGTCGGTTCGGCGATCGGGTCGCCGACACGGACGTCGACCATCGACCGCAGGTGGGTGCCGTGCCGCCGCATCGCGTACCCGACGCGGTCGTCACCGCTCCGCGACTCGGCCACGGCCCACCGGTAGGGCAGGCCGGTCGCGACGCGTGCGCCGAGGGTCGGCAGGAGCTTGCCGGCGTCGAGCGACAGGAACACGACGCCGCGCTGCCCCTGCTCGTCGACCGTGTAGACGCGGACGTTCAGCTCGACGAAGTCGCCGATGCTCCCGGTCGAGAACGGCGGGAACCGGGTGTCCTCGAACCGGAACGCGATGAGGCCCACCCAGGTGGTCACCCCGTCGTCGGTCCCGTCGAGCGCCATCGTGTCGGGTCGGGTGCCGGCCGGCAGCAGCGGGGCCACCGCCGACACGTCGACGCGCCAGTGCACGAAGACGACGTCGAGCCAGTCCTGCGAGATCCAGGGGCGGCCGGTCAGGCCGGGGGCGACGGGTTGGAGGCCCGGGGTGCCGTCAGCGGGTCGGGTGTCGGTCACGGGGTGGTCGCCTCCGGGTCGGTGCTCACGACGGGCAGGTCGTCCCACCCGGTCTGCGGGGTCGCGCACGTGCCGCGGAACACGTACTGCGACGGTCGCTTCCGCTCGTTCGACACCCAGTCGATCGCGGGGCGCCGACGCTCGGGTGGCAGGTACCCGATCCGGTACACGGCCATCAGCTCGAGCTCCGGCGGGACCTCGAGCAGGGACTCGACCTCGGCCCACGCCTCCTCGATCTCCATCGGGAACGACACGAACTGGATCCCGAGGCCGAGCTCGGTGGTGGCGAGCCAGACGTTCTCCATCGCGGCGCCCATGCTGAACACCGAGTAGAACGCGTTCCGTGCCTCCTTGCGGTACTCGTCACGGTCGAGCAGCACGCCGAGCAGCAGCGGCGACCCGGCGACGAGCTTCCGGTTCTCCGCACCCAGCGTCTGCGGCACCCGCAGCGCGTTCATGAGCACCTGCCCACGCTTGGTGAACACCTGCTTCGTGAAGGGCCGGAGCGGTGCGGGCAGCTTGTCGAACAGCATGCCGTCGCGCCGGGAGTCCATCTCGGCCTGCGAGAACCGGAAGTACGGCTTGTACCGCTCGAAGAACGTCCCCTCGGCCATCGTGCTGGTCATCGACCGCCCGCTGATCTCCGCGACCCGGTCGATCGTGTCGCGCTCCTCGATCACCACGAACCGCCACGGCTGGCTGTTCAACTGCGACGGCGCCCGGCCGGCGAGCTCCATGAGCAGCCGCTGGTGCTCCTCGGACACCGGATCGGGCAGGAACGCCCCGTTCGTCGTGCGTCGTCGTCGGATGGCCTCGAACAGCTCCACCGCTCACCTCTCTCGTCGTCGGCCGGCGAGCACCGCTGCCAGGTAGGACGGTGCAGCCGCGACCGCGACCTTCCAGTGTGCTCGGGAGCGCGGGTCCGTGCGCGGAGCGACCGCCAGGGGCGCGAGTGCCGGCAGCAGGAACAGCGCGGTCCGGTCGCGCGTCCACACGGGGGTGGTCGCGGCGACGCCGGTCAGGGTCGCGGTCACGACGAACAGCCCGTGGTGCACGACGCGGAGCTTCTTCGTGCGGATGAGCCGCACGGCGACCGCGGTGCCCCAGAGGCAGTTCACGAGGTACGCGACGCTCGCAGCGGCGACCAGCCGACGGGCGGGACGCGATCCCGTGGGCGGTGATCCGGGCCTCCTGGCCGTCGTCATCCGTCCCATGCGTGGGACGTTACGCGGATTCGCGACTGACGAGCTTGGAGAGCACGATCGCCGAGCGCGTGTGGTCGACCTGGGGCGCGAGGCGGACGCGGTCGAGCGCCTCCTCCAGCGCGGACAGGTCCTTCGAGCGCATGTGCACGACGGCGTCGGCGCTGCCGGTCACCGTGCCGGCGTCGACGACCTCGGGGACGGTGTCGAGCAGCGCCCGCAGCTCGTCGGGCGAGACGGTGCCGCGGCAGTAGAGCTCGACCCAGGCCTCGGTGCCGCGGTCCTCGACCGCCGGGTCCACCTTGATCGTGAAGCCCTGGATCACCCCGTCGCCCACGAGTCGGTCCACCCGGCGCTTGACGGCCGACGCGGAGAGTCCGACCACCGACCCGATGTCGCCGTAGCCGGCACGGGCATTGTCCCGGAGCTGGTCCAGGATGCGGTGATCGAGTGTGTCCATCGACTCCCATCGTACGCGGGGTCGTTGCGAGCCCGACGGGTTCCACGCACGAATCGTGCGTCACCCGAACGGGTGCCACGCGGTTCGGCACGGAGCACTGCACGGCTCGGACGGTCTGTGCGAGGATCGGAGCGGCGTCGACCTGGTCCGCTACGGCGAGTGAGCCTGCATCTCGCCGGAGCAACTTTCAGTGGTGGTTCCTGGCAGGCTCGGACCCCGGTCCTCGGAGGACTGATGTCGAACACCGCACCCGCCACTCCCACCGCTCCGGCCCGTGTCGCCACGAAGCGCACGATCCTGATGTGCAAGCCGGACTTCTACACGGTGAGCTACCGGATCAACCCGTGGATGCACCCGGAGGAGCCGACCGACACGTCGAAGGCCGTCGAGCAGTGGGAGTCGCTCGTCGCCGTCTACGAGCAGCTCGGCTTCGACATCTCGTACATCGACCCCATCGACGGCCTGCCGGACATGGTCTACGCAGCCAACGGCGGGTTCGTCCTCGACGGCATCGCCTACGGCGCGAAGTTCCAGTACCCCGAGCGCCAGCCCGAGGGCCCGGCGTACATGGACTGGTTCCGCCAGGCCGGCCTGACCGTCGCCGAGCCGGAGCAGACCAACGAGGGCGAGGGTGACTTCCTGCTCATCGGGGACACCATCTTCGCCGGCACCGGCTTCCGGTCGGACAGCACCTCGCACGACGAGCTCGCGACGATCTACGGCCGCGAGGTCGTCACCCTCAAGCTCATCAACCCGAGCTTCTACCACCTCGACACCGCCATCGCCGTGCTCGACCCCGAGCCCGCGGCGGACGGGACGTCGAACATCGCCTACCTCGAGAGCGCCTTCGACGAGCCGTCGCTGGCGATCCTGCGCGAGCGCTTCCCCGACGCGATCATCGCGACGGAAGAGGACGCCGCGATCCTCGGCCTGAACTCGTACTCCGACGGGTACAACGTCGTGATCGCCGCCCGCGCGACCACGTTCGCGTCGCAGCTGCGTGAGAAGGGCTACAACCCGATCGGCGTCGACCTGTCCGAGCTGCTGCTCGGCGGCGGCGGCGTGAAGTGCTGCACCCTCGACCTGCACCCGGTCGGCACCGGCACCTCGGTCGCGCGTTCCCTCGGGGTCAGCTGATGTCGGCGGCAGCGTCGCTCGGGGTCAACACCGCGGCGGCGCTCGCCGTCGAGGACCGCGCCCTCGCGCACAACTACAGCCCGCTGCCCGTCGTCATCGCGTCGGGTGCCGGAGCGACCGTCACCGACGTCGACGGCAAGCAGTACCTGGACGGCCTCGCCGCGTACTCGGCGGTGAACTTCGGCCACGGCAACCCGCGGCTGCTCGCCGCCGCACGGGCGCAGCTCGACCGCGTGACGCTGACCAGCCGCGCGTTCGTGAACGACCAGCTCGGGCCGTTCGCGGCAGCACTGGCGGCGTTGACGGGGACCGAGATGGTCCTGCCGATGAACACCGGCGCCGAGGCCGTCGAGTCCGCGATCAAGGTGTCCCGCGCCTGGGGCTACCGGGTCAAGGGCGTGCCGGCCGAGCGGGCGACGATCATCGTCGCGTCCGGGAACTTCCACGGCCGCACCACGACGATCATCTCGTTCTCCGACGACCCCTCGGCCCGCGACGACTTCGGCCCGTACACGCCGGGCTTCCGCACGGTGCCCTACGGCGACGCCGCTGCTCTGCGCGCGGCGATGGACGAGACCGTCGTCGCCGTGCTGCTCGAGCCGATCCAGGGCGAGGGCGGCGTGGTCATCCCCCCGGAGTCGTACCTGCCGTCCGTCCGGCAGGTCTGCGACGAGTTCGGTGCGCTGTTCATCGCGGACGAGATCCAGTCTGGCCTCGGTCGCACCGGGCACACGCTCGCGGTGCAGCGTGTCGGCGTCCGGCCCGACCTCATCACGCTCGGCAAGGCCCTGGGCGGCGGCATCGTGCCGGTGTCTGCGGTGGTGGGCTCGCGCGACGTCCTCGGCGTCCTGCGCCCCGGCGAGCACGGGTCCACCTTCGGCGGCAACCCCCTCGCCGCAGCCGTCGGCGCCGAGGTCGTGGCGATGCTCGGTGAGGGCACGTTCCAGCAGCGGGCCCTCGAGGGCGAACCGCTGCTGCGCGGCCTGCTCGACGAGCTCGTCGGGCACGGCGTCGTGTCGCACCGCGTGGCCGGACTCTGGGCCGGGATCGACATCGACCCCGCACTCGGCACCGGCAAGGCGATCGCGAAGGACCTCGCCGACCGCGGACTCCTGGTGAAGGACACCCACGGGTCGACGATCCGCTTCGCGCCGCCCCTCGTCGTCACCGACGACGAGATCCGCTTCGCGATCGACGTGCTCGGCGAGGTCCTGCGCGACCGAGCCTGAGCTCCGCGCTCGCTTCGTGAGCAGAAATGGTCGGGTGCCCTCGGGCGACCCGACCATTTCTGCTCACCAAACGCCGCGGCCGTGCGGCCGCCGCCCCGCGCCTCACACCGCCCAGCGCGCCGCCAGCTCGTCCATCAAGCCGTCGAGCCGCTCGTCCACGACCTGCTCCTCGGGGTGGGCCTCGTACCAGGCGATGACCTCGCGCACCCCCTGCCGGTAGGTCGTGCGCGGCCGGTACCACGGCACGAGCGACCGGACCTTGCTGTTGTCGAACACCGAGCTGTTCGCCTTGTCGCCGAGCAGCGCCGCGCCCCACTCCGGGTCCACCGCGTTGATGGCGTCCGCCGGCACGTGCACGATCCGCAGGTCCTCGACCCCGGCCGCCGCCGCGATCTCGTGCGCGATGGCGTTCCACGTCGGCGCCTCGTCGCTCGTGATCGTGAAGGCCTCCCCGACTGCCGAAGCGTTGTCGAGCAGCCCAGTGAACCCGACCGCGAAGTCGCGGCTGTGCGTCAGGGTCCACAACGAGGTCCCGTCACCGGTGATGATGACCGGCTTGCCCGCGCGCATCCGCGCCACCGCGGTCCAGCCGCCGGTCAGCGGCAGCTTCGTCTCGTCGTAGGTGTGCGACGGCCGCACGATCGTCACCGGGAAGTCCTGCTCCCGGTACGCCTGCACCAGCAGCTCCTCGCACGCGATCTTGTCGCGCGAGTACTGCCAGTACGGGTTCTTCAGCGGCGTCGACTCCGTGATCGGCAGGTGCGTCGCCGGCGTCTGGTACGCCGAGGCCGAGCTGATGAACACGTACTGCCGCGTCCGCCCCGCGAAGAAGTCGACGTCCGCCTGCACCTGGTCCGGCGTGAAGGCGATCCAGTTCACGACCACGTCGAAGCGCTGGTCGCCGAGCACGTCCGCCAGTGCGCCGCGGTCCGACACGTCGGCCTGGAGGCGCGTCACACCCTCCGGGATCGGCCTGCCCCCGGTGGTCCCCCGGTTGAGCACGGTCACGTCGAACCCCTGCTCGACGGCTTCCCGCACGCAGGCGGCGCTGATGACGCCGCTCCCGCCGATGAACAACACGCTCGCTCCGGTCATGGGTGCTCCCTCGCTCCTGGCGGCACCGCTCCGTGCCGCACTCCCTCGATCCTGCACCTCCCCGACGGACCGGGCGCGAACGTGGCCCGATCGGACAGCGCGGCGCAGGGGCATCCTGCCTCCGTGACCGGACCGCTCACGGAGCCATCGACCACGGACGAAGTCTGCGGCGATCGAGACGCCTGTGAAGACCACGGCTTGGATCAGCGCAGACGGCACCTCGTCGGACAGCAGCTGGACGAGTGACTGAGGGGTCTGGTTCATGCAAGTGCCTGTGCGCCGCGCTCGTCCGCAATCGCACGCGCCGACGGAGACATGCGAGGATGGACAGCGAAGACCCCGGAACGATCCCTGGCTCAGGCCACATCGCCGGGGTTTCGTCGTGTGGACGACGTCGGCCGCTGTGCTCTGGCACCGACCCGAGGACTACCGTCACGGGTCGAGCCGCACCGACGCGGCCACGACAGGAGTGACACGCACATGGAGTACCGCTACCTCGGCAACTCGGGCCTCAAGGTCTCTGAGATCACCTACGGCAACTGGCTCACCCACGCCTCACAGGTCGAGAACGACGCGGCGATCGCCTGCGTCAAGGCCGCGCTCGAGGTCGGCATCTCGACGTTCGACACCGCCGACGTCTACGCCAACACCGGCGCCGAGACCGTCCTGGGCGAGGCGCTCAAGGGGGAGCGGCGCCAGTCCCTCGAGATCGCCACGAAGGTGTTCGGTCCGACCGGGCCGAAGGGGCACAACGACACCGGGCTGTCCCGCAAGCACATCCTCGAGTCGATCGACGGTTCGCTCGAGCGGCTGCAGACGGACTACGTCGACCTGTACCAGGCGCACCGGTTCGACCACGAGACCCCCCTCGAAGAGACCATGCAGGCCTTCGCCGACATCGTGCGGCAGGGCAAGGTCCTGTACGTCGGCGTGAGCGAGTGGACCGCCGACCAGCTCCGTGCGGGTGCGGCGCTGGCGAAGGACCTCGGCTTCCAGCTCATCTCGAACCAGCCGCAGTACTCGGCGCTGTGGCGCGTCATCGAGGACGAGGTGGTGCCGACCTCGAAGGAGCTCGGCATCTCGCAGATCGTCTGGTCGCCGATCGCCCAGGGCGTGCTCACCGGCAAGTACCAGCCGGGTCAGCCCCTGCCCGAGGGCTCGCGGGCCACGGACGACAAGGGCGGCGCGAAGATGATCGAGCGCTTCATGAACGACGAGGTGCTCTCGGCCGTCCAGGAGCTCAAGCCGATCGCCGACGAGCTCGACCTGTCGATGGCGCAGCTCGCCGTCGCGTGGGTGCTGCAGAACGAGAACGTCGCGAGTGCGATCATCGGCGCCTCGCGTCCGGAGCAGGTGCACGACAACGCCGGCGCCGCCGGTGTGACGATCCCGGCCGAGTTGCTGACCCGGATCGACGACGTGCTCGGCTCCGTGGTCGAGCGCGACCCGGCCAAGACGAACGACAGCAGCCCGAAGACCCGCGAGGCCTGATCGATCGACCGGTCCGCACGACCGGAGTCACCCCGAACCGCACACTCGCGTGGTTCGGGGTGACGTCCGTTGTGCGGGGCGGAAGCGAACCGCCGCCGCCGAAGACCCCGGAAGAAACACCCCTCGGACAACCGAAAAGGCCCCCTGCCGAAGCAGGGGGCCTTCACCGGTGGCTGGACACGGCATCGATCCGTGGACCTTTCGATTTTCAGTCGAACGCTCTACCAACTGAGCTATCCAGCCGTGGCGACCCTGACGGGACTTGAACCCGCGACCTCCGCCGTGACAGGGCGGCACGCTAACCAGCTGCGCTACAGGGCCATGTTGAATTGCTGTGGTGTTGTTCAGTACTGCTTGCTCGCTCACTCGGAGAGTGACCCCAACGGGATTCGAACCCGTGCTGCCGCCGTGAAAGGGCGGTGTCCTAGGCCACTAAACGATAGGGCCGCAAGCAGTGCATCGCGCTACCGATGGACAAGCATACGGATGCCCCGCGGGTTTCACAAATCGAGGCCCGTTCGCCCGTGATCCCCGGCGTGTCGCGCCGTCGCCGCAGGCTCGTCGGAGGCCGTGGTGCGAGCATCGTCGGCGGTCGGCATCCCTCGTCCGAGGGGCTGTCGACCCTGCGCCTCCTGTTGTTACTGTTGCCTCTGTTAACAGTGTTACGTGCGTGAGCCTTGCCGCGCTGTTACGAAATCGAGATACATGTCGACCTCAGCCCAGACCTCCCTCCGCTCCCGCAGCCGCCTCGTCGCCGCTGCGGCCGCCGTCGTGCTCACGGCCGGCACGCTCGCCGCGCTGGCGCCCACGGCGTCGGCCAGCGCTGCGTCGTACCCGTCGTGGAGCGAGGTGCAGCAGGCGAAGAAGTCGACGAGCGCCCAGCAGGCCAAGGTCTCCGAGATCAAGTCGCTCATCTCGTCGCTGCAGTCCGAGGCCGCCGCGAAGCAGAAGGCCGCGCAGGCCGCCGGTGAGGCCTACCAGGCCGCACAGACCAAGTACGACGCCGCGGCGCTCGCGCAGCACAAGCTGCAGGCGCAGGCCGACGACGCGGCGAAGACGGCGACCCAGTCCGAGGAGCAGGCGGGCCAGCTCGCCGCGCAGCTCGGGCGGGCGAGCGCCAACGACGTGACGACGGACATCCTCACCCACCCGTCGAACTCCGGCGACCTGCTGTACGAGCTCGGCGCGATGTCGAAGCTCAGCGAGCAGGCCGACGGCATCTACTCGCAGGCCACGCAGGACCGCGGCACGGCCCAGGCCCAGGCGGACAAGGCCGACTCCGCGAAGGACGCCCTCGGCGACCTCGCGGACGCCGCGCAGTCGACGATGCAGGAAGCGCAGGGTGCGGCGGACGCGGCACAGACAGCCGTCGACGCGCAGAACGACAACGAGACCCGGCTCGAGGCGCAGCTCACCGCGCTCACGACGAAGCAGCACGGTGTCGAGTCGGCGTACAAGCGGGGCGTGGCCGCCGAGAAGGCGCGGCAGGAGCGCATCGCGGCCGCGGCGGCCCGGGCGGCGGCGAAGGCCGCGGCGACGAGCCAGGGCGGCACCGGTGGTGGCACGGCGAACTCGGCCGGCTGGGTTCGGCCGTCCGGCGGCTTCCAGACGAGCGGCTACGGGTACCGCGTCGACCCGTACACGCACTACACGGCACTGCACGCCGGGGTGGACCTGGCCCCCGCCTGCTACGCGCCGATCTACGCGGCGCACGACGGCACCGTGACCTTCGCCGGGAACGGCGGCGGCTACGGCAACGAGGTCGTGCTGGACAACGGCGGCGGCATCTCGACGGCCTACGGGCACGTCGTCGACGGGGGCATCCTCGTCACGAGCGGGCAGCACGTCACCGCCGGGCAGCAGATCGCGAAGATCGGCTCGACCGGCTGGTCGACCGGCTGCCACCTGCACTTCGAGACCCGGATCAACGGCGCCGCCGTCGACCCGGTCCCCTTCATGGCAGCGCGGGGGATCTCGGTTTGAGCATCAGCGCCGTCGGAAGGCCCCGGCCCACGTCATGAACCTGTCCGCCCGCTCCCTGTCCTGCGGGATCGCGACCGTCGCCGTGCTCGGCCTCGGGCTGTCGCTCGTCGTCGCCGGTCCGGCCCAGGCTGCCCCGTCGGGTCCCTCGTGGGACGACGTGAAGGCCGCCAAGTCGGACGCCGCCGACGCCCAGCAGACCGTCGACGAGCTGAGCTCGCGGCTCACGTCGCTGCAGGAGGCCGCCGACCGCGCCGGTGTCGTGGAGCAGCAGGCGGGACAGGCGTACGCCATGGCGGTGTCGCAGCAGCAGCAGGCGCAGGACACCCTCGACGACCTCGCCGCGCAGTCGAAGCGCGCGAAGGCGAAGGCCGACGACTCCGCCGGGCAGGTCGCCGGCCTCGTGGTCGAGCTGTCGCGCACCGGCGGCGGCGACCTGTCCACCGCGATGCTCGTCGACGGGTCCGACTCCGAGGACCTGCTCTACCGCGTCGGCACGATGTCGCACCTGTCCGAGCGGTCGGCGACCGTCCTCGCCGAGGCGCGGGCCGACCAGAACACCGTCGACTCCCTCGCCGACCAGCAGGACGCCGCCACCACGGCGCTCCGCGCGGCGACCAAGACGTCCGAGAGCGCGCTCACCACGGCGAACGACGTGTCCGCCGACGCGCAGGCCCGGGTGCAGGAGCAGCAGGAGCAGCAGGACGAGGTCCTGCGCCAGCTCGCCTACCTCAAGGGCACGAGCGTCGCGACGGAGACCGCGTACTGGACGGCGCAGCAGGCGAAGGCCGCCGAGATCGCCCTGGCGGCGCAGACCGCACGCGACGGTGACGGTGACGGACGAGCGACGGGCACCCGCCCGGGCGCATCCACCGGCAGTTCCGACCCGTCGACGAGCACGCCGTCCACGAGCACCCCCTCGACGAACACCCCGGCGAACCCGGCTCCCGCGCAGCCAGCGCCGAGCAAGCCGAGCAAGCCGAAGCCGGCGAAGCCCGCCCCCGCGAACCCGGCACCGGCACCGGCTCCGGCACCAGCACCGAGCAAGCCGAAGCCCGCTCCGGCCCCCGCCCCCGCTCCGACGCCCACCGTCCCGAGCGGCCCGTCGAAAGCCGCCGGCGCCATCGCCTACGCGCGGGCCCAGCTCGGCAAGCCGTACGTGCTGAACGGCGCCGGGCCGAACACCTGGGACTGCTCCGGTCTCGTGATGATGGCCTACGGCTCGCAGGGCATCCCGACCGGCGGGCACAACGTGGTCTGGCAGTACAACCACTTCGCCTCGATCGGACGGCTCGTGCCGCTGTCGCAGCGCCAGCCCGGCGACATCCTCTTCTACTCGCACACCGGAACTGCTTCAGGCGGTTACCACGACTCGATCTACACCGGCAACGGCATGATGGTCGAGGCCGCGCGGCCCGGGGTGGGCGTGGTCGAGCGCGCCGTCTGGCTGCCGAACGAGCTCCTGCCCTACGTCGCCCGTCCGAGCGGCTCCCTCTGAGGCACCTGCGCGAGCAGCCGCACATGAACGCGCCCCCGCACGGTCACCGCGCCCCGAAGAGTCGGGGTGCAACGACCGCACGGGGGCGCGATCAGCTGTCCGGGCGGGCGAGGCCGGCCGCACGAGGCCGGCCGGCCGAACCCGAACGTTCCGTCAGTGCGAACCGGGCACGTACGCGGCCTGGCCGGCCTGCACGATCGCCTCGGCCTCGGCGGCGTCGCCCCAGCCCTCGGCCTTGACCCACTTGTTCGGCTCGAGGTCCTTGTATCGCTCGAAGAAGTGCGCGATCTCGGCCTTGGTCTGCTCCGGCACGTCCGAGATGTCCTGGATGTGCGCCCAGCGCGGGTCCTTCGCGGGGACCACGAGGACCTTCTCGTCCTTGCCGGCCTCGTCGCTCATCTTGAAGACGCCGACCGGACGGACCTTGACGCCCACGCCGGGGAACGTCGGGAACTCGAGCAGCAGCAGCGCGTCCACGGGGTCGCCGTCGTCGGCCAGGGTCTTCTCGAAGAAGCCGTAGTCGGTCGGGTAGACGAACGACGTGAACAGCACGCGGTCGAGGTAGACGCGACCGGTCTCGTGGTCCACCTCGTACTTGTTGCGGCTGCCCTTGGGGATCTCGACGACGACGTCGTACGCGGCCATGTCTGCACTCCTGGTTTGTCGAACGGGCTGTCGGTGGTTCCGAAAGCGCGGCTAACGTTACCGGGTGAACTCTCCGCGCCCCCGGCTGGACCCCGCGGTCGCCGACACCCGTCGAGCGGTGCGCACGCTGCTCGCCGACGCCCGTGCCCAGGGTGTCGTCGCCGACGGCGACCTGGTGCTCGTCGCGCTGAGCGGCGGACCGGACTCGCTCGCGCTCGCCGCGGCGACCGCGTTCGAGGCGTCGAAGCAGGGGCTCCGGTCCGGAGCGGTGGTCGTCGACCACGCGCTCCAGGCGGGCTCCGAGGCGGTGGCGACCCGTGCCTCCCGACAGGCCGCCGAGCTGGGACTCGACCCCGTGACGGTCCGTCGGGTCGCCGTCGGCTCCGACGGCGGTCCGGAAGGCGCCGCCCGGGAGGCCCGCCACGCGGCCGTCGCGGACGTCACGTCCGCCGTCGGCGCACCCCTCGTGCTGTTCGGGCACACGCTCGACGACCAGGCCGAGACGGTGCTGCTGGGCCTGCTGCGCGGCAGCGGGCCGGACAGCCTGTCCGGCATGCAGCCGCTCGTCCGGCGCGCGGAGGGCCCGGCCTACGGCCGGCCGCTGCTCGCGGTGCGGCGCCACACCACCCGGCAGGCGTGCGCCGCCGCGGGCCTCGCGCCCTGGCAGGACCCGCAGAACGACGACCCGGCGTTCGCCCGGGTGCGGGTGCGGCAGGCGCTCATGCCGGTGCTCGAACGGGAGCTCGGCGCCGGGGTGCCCGAGGCGCTCGCCCGGACGGCCGACCAGCTGCGCGAGGACGCCGCGGCGCTCGACCACTTCGCCGAGGAGATCGCCGAGGACCTGGCCGAGCACTCCGAGGCGGGCATCTCGCTGTCCGTGCCGGGACTCGCCGCGAACCCGCCGGCGCTGCGGCAGCGGCTGGTCCGGCTCGCGGTGCGGAGCGAGTTCGGGGTGACGCTGTCCCGCGTGCAGACGCTCGAGGTCTGCCGGCTCGTGACGGACTGGAGCGGCCAGGGCCCGATCGACCTGCCGGGCGTCCGTGCGGCGCGGATCGGCGACCGCATCGCGTTCAGCGCCGGTTAGGCTGGAGCGGTGGAACTCTCCGACGTCCAGGCAGACCTGTCCGAAGTGCTCTTCACCCCCGAGCAGATCGACGAGAAGCTCGCCGAGCTCGCGGCGGTCGTCGACGCCGACTACGCGGGGCGTGACCCGCTGCTCGTCGGGGTCCTCAAGGGGGCCGTCATGGTGATGGCGGACTTCTCGCGACACCTGAAGATGCAGGCGCGGATGGACTGGATGGCGGTGTCGTCGTACGGCTCCGGCACGAAGTCGTCGGGTGTGGTGCGGATCCTCAAGGACCTCGACACCGACCTGCACGGGCGCGACGTCCTCATCGTCGAGGACATCATCGACTCGGGGCTGACCCTGTCGTGGCTCAAGCAGAACCTGCAGTCCCGTGGGGCCGCCAGCGTCGAGATCGTCGCGCTGCTGCGCAAGCCCGAGGCCGCCAAGGTCGAGGTCGACGTGAAGTACGTCGGCTTCGACATCCCGGACGCCTTCGTGGTGGGGTACGGCCTCGACTACGACGAGCGCTACCGGAACCTGCGCGGCGTCGGCGTCCTCGCCCCGCACGTCTACAGCTGAGCGGGTCCGGGCCGCGCGGTCTCGCGCCGAGGACACTCGCCGAACGGTGAGTTCGCCCGCAGAGGACACCCATTCTCGCCACAGAATCGCAGCCGTATGCTGATCAGCACGCAACTTCGGCAGAGAAAGGTGTCGGGCATCTCAGCCCGGATCACATGAACTTCAAGCGCATCTTCCGCGGCCCGTACCTCTACGTGCTGATCGCGCTGGCGGGCATCTTCATCGGCTGGAGTCTGCTCAGCCAGGCCGGCACGTCGCAGATCGAGACCCAGAAGGGGCTCGAGCAGCTCGCCGACGGCAAGGTCTCGTCCGCAGTCATCAACTCGACCGAGCAGCGCGTCGACCTCACCCTGAAGGACGGCGACAAGCAGGAGCAGTTCTACTACTCCACGCCGCGCGGCGACGAGGTCGTCACCGCCGTCAACGACGCCGACCTGCCCAAGGGCTACAACGACCACGTGTCCCAGGGCAACTGGTTCCTGTCGCTCATCAGCATCCTGCTGCCCTTCCTGATCATCGGCGCCCTGTTCTGGTTCCTGCTCTCGAGCGCCCAGGGCGGCGGCTCGAAGGTCATGCAGTTCGGCAAGTCCAAGGCGAAGATGAACAACAAGGAGAACCCGCAGGTCTCCTTCTCGGACGTCGCCGGCTCGGACGAGGCGATCGAGGAGCTCCAGGAGATCAAGGAGTTCCTCAAGGAGCCGGCCAAGTTCCAGGCCGTCGGCGCGAAGATCCCGAAGGGCGTGCTGCTGTACGGCCCTCCCGGCACCGGCAAGACCCTGCTCGCGCGCGCCGTCGCCGGCGAGGCAGGCGTCCCGTTCTACTCGATCTCCGGTTCGGACTTCGTCGAGATGTTCGTCGGTGTCGGTGCGAGCCGTGTCCGTGACCTCTTCGAGCAGGCCAAGGCGAACTCGCCGGCCATCGTCTTCATCGACGAGATCGACGCCGTCGGCCGCCACCGCGGCGCCGGCATCGGCGGCGGCAACGACGAGCGCGAGCAGACGCTCAACCAGCTGCTCGTCGAGATGGACGGCTTCGACGGCAAGACGAACGTCATCCTCATCGCCGCGACGAACCGTCCCGACGTGCTCGACCCCGCCCTGCTCCGCCCGGGCCGCTTCGACCGCCAGATCGGCGTCGACGCGCCGAGCCTGGCCGGCCGCAAGCAGATCCTCGAGGTGCACGCGAAGGGCAAGCCGCTCGCCGCGAGCGTCGACCTCGAGCTGCTCGCCCGCAAGACGCCGGGCTTCACCGGTGCCGACCTGGCGAACGTCCTCAACGAGGGCGCGCTGCTGACCGCCCGTTCGAACGCGCAGCTCATCGACAACCGCGCCCTCGACGAGGCCGTCGACCGCGTGATGGCCGGCCCGCAGCGCCGCACCCGGATCATGTCCGATCAGGAACGCCTCATCACGGCCTACCACGAGGGCGGACACGCCCTGGCGGCCGCGGCCATGCGCCACACCGACCCGGTCACGAAGATCACGATCCTGCCGCGAGGCCGTGCGCTCGGCTACACGATGGTGCTCCCGCTCGAGGACAAGTACTCGGTCACCCGCAACGAGCTGCTCGACCAGCTCACCTACGCCATGGGTGGTCGCGTCGCAGAGGAGATCGTCTTCCACGACCCGACGACGGGCGCCTCGAACGACATCGAGAAGGCCACCGGCACCGCACGCAAGATGGTCACCGAGTACGGCATGAGCCGTGCGGTCGGGTCCGTCAAGCTCGGTTCCGGGTCGAGCGAGCCGTTCGTCGGCCGCGACATGAGCGGCGGGACCGGTCGCGACTACTCGGAGAACATCGCCGAGACGGTCGACGCCGAGACCCGTGCCCTGCTCGAGGCCGCGCACGACGAGGCCTACCAGGTGCTCAACGACAACCGCGACATCCTCGACCGCCTGGCGGGTGAGCTCCTCGAGAAGGAGACGCTCGACGCCCCCGAGCTCGTCGAGATCTTCAAGGACGTCCGCAAGCTGCCGGAGCGCCCGCAGTGGCTCTCCAGCGACAAGCGCCCGGTGAGCGACCTGCCCGCCATCGCCTCCGGCAAGGCCGCGAACACCGCCGTCGAGCCGGATGACCGCGAGCCGTCGAAGGCCCCGCGTCACCGTCCGTTCGGCAACCCGGGCATCGCACCCGCCTAGGCGGCCGGCATGTCCGACCTCCCGACGCGACGTGCACGTCGGCTCGCCGAGGTGAGCCGTCCGCGCTCGGCACCCGCGACCCGGGTGCCGAGCGCGGCGGGCACCCGGGTGATGGGCATCCTCAACGTCACCCCCGACTCGTTCAGCGACGGCGGGCTGCACCAGGCGTACGACGCCGCGGTCGCCCACGCCCGTGACCTCGTCGCCGCCGGTGCCGACATCGTCGACGTCGGTGGCGAGTCCACCCGTCCGGGCTCCGAACGGGTCCCGCTGGCGGTCGAGCAGGAACGCGTGCTGCCGGTCGTGCGGCAGCTCGTGGCCGAGGGCATCCCGGTGAGCATCGACACGATGAACGCCGCCACCGCCGAACGCGCGGTCGAGGCCGGCGCAGCGATCGTGAACGACGTCTCCGGCGGACTCGCCGACCCGGACATGGTCCGCGTGGTCCGGGACACCGGTACCCGGTTCGTCGTGATGCACTGGCGCGGGCACAGCGACCGGATGTACCGGAACGCCGAGTACACGCACGCGGTGGACGAGGTCCGGCGCGAGGTCGAGATGCGCGTCGCCGAGCTCATCGTCCTCGGGGTCCGCCAGGAGCAGGTCGTCATCGACCCGGGCCTCGGCTTCGCGAAGCAGGGCGCGCAGAACTGGGAGATCCTGGCCGGCTACGAGCGGTTCGCCTCGATCGGCCTGCCGGTGCTCGTCGCCGCGTCGCGCAAGCGGTTCCTCGACGGAGTCGGGAGCCCCGAGGGAGCCGCTCCGCGCGAGCGCGACCTCGCCACCGCCGCCATCAGCCTGCTCGCCGCGGAACGGGGCGCGTGGGGGGTGCGCGTGCACGACCCGGCACCGACCCGTGCCGTGCTCGACGTCTGGGACGCCTGGAGGGCAGCTCGCTCGTGAACGACACCATCCGCCTCGTCGGGGTCCGCGCCCGCGGCAACCACGGCGTCTTCGACCACGAACGCGCCGACGGCCAGGACTTCGTCGTCGACGTCGCCGTGGAGCTCGACGCCCGAGCCGCCTCCGGCAGCGACGACCTCGACGCCACCGTGCACTACGGGGTCCTCGCAGAGCAGGTCGTCGCCGAGGTCGAGCGCGACCCGGTCGACCTCATCGAGACGCTGGCCGAGCGCATCGCCGCCGTCGTCCTGACCCACCGCGCCGCCCTGGCGACCGAGGTCACGGTGCACAAGCCGCAGGCGCCGATCACCGTCCCGTTCACCGACGTGTCGATCACCATCCGCCGCACCCGCGGCATCGACGCGCCGGTCGAGGGGGCGGCGTGAGCCGCGTCGTGGTCGCTCTCGGCGCCAACCTCGGCGACCGGGGCAGCACCCTGCGCGCCGCTGCCGAGGCCGTCGCCGCACTGCCCGGCGTGCGCCCGGTGGCGTCGAGCCACGAGGTCGAGTCCGTCGCCGTCACGCTGGACGGCCCGGACGACGCGAAGCCCCGCTACCGCAACGCCGTGGTGATCGTCGACACCGACCTCGAGCCGCAGGCGTTCCTCGACGCCCTGCACGGCATCGAGGACGCCCACGGCCGCACCCGCGACGTCCGCTGGGGCGACCGCACGCTCGACCTCGACGTCGTGGCCGTCGACGACCTCCGGATCGACACGGCGACCCTCACGGTGCCGCACCCGCGGGCCGCCGAACGGGCGTTCGTGCTCGCGCCGTGGCTCGACGCCGACCCCGCGGCCGTCCTGCCCGGTGCCGGGCCGGTGGCCGACCTGCTCGCCGCACTGGGGGACGACACCGAGCGCGTCGACGAGCCGCGCCTGCTCGCCGAGCCGACCCGGGCCTCCGCACCGGAACGGAACGTGACCAGCGCATGAAGCCGACCCGACTCTCCACCCTGCTCGCCCTCGCCGTGGTCACCGGCGTCGCCGGGTACGCGATCGACGCCGTGCTCGCCTCGCGCCAGGCGCCGACGCTCCTGCTCGCCGTGCCGCTCGGCGTCACGCTCGCGTTCATCGGCGTCGCCGTCGTGGCCATGGCGCGCCCGATCCGGCAGCACGCACGGGACGGCGCCGGGCGCCGGCACCCGGTCGACCCGCTGTACGCGACCCGCGTCGTCGTGCTCGCGAAGGCCGCCAGTCTGTGCGGCGCGCTCTTCACCGGCTTCGGCGCCGGGCTCGTCGTCTACCTGCTGACGCGCGCGGTGGTGCCTTCGCTAGGCTCGACCCTGCCGAACGTGGTCGCCGTCGGCGGCGGTGTCGTCCTGACGGTCTGCGCCCTGGTGGCCGAGCGGATGTGCGTCGCACCCCCGGAGGACGACGACGACCGTCACGGTCCCGGCACCGGCTCGACGACGCTCGACTGACCGAGCACCACCCCAGGAGGCCCCGCGATGCCGCGTGAACGACTCGACGAGGACGGCCTCGGCCTGCAGGGCATCGCGTGGACGCGGGTGTCCGCCAAGCTCGTCTGGACCGAACTCGTCATCGCCCTGGTGATCGGCGCGGTGTTCACCGCCGGCTTCGTGCTCATCGGCGTCGTCAACGACGGCTTCGGCTCGCCGGCCGGCACGGTCTTTACCCTGATCGGCCTCGCCGCCGCCGTCGTCACCATCGTCACGGCGTCGCTCACCCCGCGCCGGGTCCGCGCGATCGGCTACGCCCTGCGGGACGACGACCTGGTGGTCCGGCGCGGGCTCATGTGGCAGCGCTTCACGGCGGTGCCGTACGGCCGCATGCAGCTCGTCGACGTCGCCCGCGGTCCGCTCGACCGCGCGCTCGGCATGAGCGAGCTGAAGTTCGTCACCGCCGCGGCCGCCACGAACGTCCGGATCCCCGGGGTCCCCGCGTCCGACGCCGACGCGTTGCGCGACCGGCTGGTCGAACTCGCCGAGTCCCGCCGCGCCGGGCTCTAGGGGGACCCGTGACCTTCCGACCCGGCCCGCCGCTGCCGCCGGCCCCGCCCCGCCGGGGTGACGCCGCGGCCGCCGCGCCCCTGACCGACGGCGACTGGCACCGCCTGCACCCGCTGACACCGCTGCTCAAGGGCGGCATCGTGCTCATCGTCGTCCTCGGCTACGTGCTCAACAGCCTGCGCGACCGGCTCGTCGACGTGTTCATCCCGGGCGGCCCGCGCGAGGACGGCGACCCCGTGCAGTACGTCTACGAGCACGGCGCGGTCGGCTGGGTGCTGCTCGGTGTCGCCGGCCTGCTCGTCGTCCTCATCGGGCTCTTCTACCTGTCCTGGCGGATGCACGAGTTCCGGGTCACCGGCGAGATCGTCGAGGTGCGCTCCGGCGTGCTCTTCCGGAACCACCGGAAGGCGCGACTCGACCGCATCCAGGGCATCAACATCCAGCGGCCGCTCGTGCCCCGGCTGTTCGGTACCGCGAAGCTCGAGATCGCGCAGGCCGGCAACGACGCGAACGTGCAGCTCGCCTACCTCGGGGTGAAGGCCGCCGACGACCTGCGGCAGCGGATCCTCGTGCTCGCCTCCGGGGCGAAGGACGACGACCCCGCCGGCGGGCCGACCCGGGTGTCGCACGGCGTGCTGCAGGACCGCCTCGGCGAGGTCTTCTCGCCCGAGCTCGACCCCGCCGCCGTGCACGCCACCCGCATCGTGAAGGTGCACCCCGGCCGGCTCATCGCCTCGATGCTGCTGTCCGGCACGACGTTCTTCATCCTGCTGGTCGTCGCGGCGATGGTCGTCAGCGTCGCGCTCACCGGCGAGTACGGGTTCCTGTTCGGGCTGTTCCCCGCCGTCATCGGTGCCGGCGGGTACTACGTCCGCAAGTTCTCGCGGTCGCTGCAGTACACGATCGCCGAGACCCGCGACGGCATCCGCATCGGCTTCGGCCTCGTCTCGACCTCGAACGAGACCCTGCCGCCGGGGCGGATCCACGCCGTCAGCGTCGCCCAGCCCCTGTTCTGGCGGCCGTTCGGCTGGTGGGACGTCCGGATCAACCGCGCGACGAACGCCGGCAACGGGGCGTCGAACAACCAGCAGGTGTCGTCGATCGTGCTGCCGGTCGGCACGGCCGCCGACGTCCGCGAGGTCCTCGACATCATCCTGCCCGGCCTCGTCGGCACCGTCGTCGCCGGTCCCGCCGCCTCGCAGGAGGCCCTGCGCGAGGGCTCGGCCGAGGCCGTCGACGTCGTCGACGACAGCCTGACCACCACCGGCGACCGTGGCGGCTTCGTGCACTCCCCGCGCCGCGGCGCCTGGCTGCGCCCGCTGTCCTCGCGCCGCAACGGCTACCGCTTCGTGCAGGGTGCCGTGCTGCTCCGCCTCGGCGCGGTGTGGCGGTCGCTCGTCGTCGTGCCCCTGCCCCGGGTGCAGAGCGTCAAGGTCGAGCAGGGTCCGCTCGAGCGCGCCCTGCGGCTCGCCTCCGTGCACGTGCACACCGTCGCCGGCCCGGTCTCGCCCCGCGTCGGTGCGCTCGACGCCCGCGACGCGCAGCGGCTGTGGTCCGAGACCGCCCACCGCGCCGTCGAGGCGGCCGCCGTGGACACCACCCACCGGTGGCGCGCACGGGAGGCCCGCCCCGCGCCCGGCACGCACGCTGCGGACGGGTCGTGGGTCACCTCCGGCGCCCCTGACGGGTCCGGCACGGGTGTGCCGGGCGGACCAGGAGCACCGGCCGGTGCGTCTGCCGGGCCGGGAGCGGGCGTGCCGGGTGGACCGGGAGCACCGGCGGGTGCGTCTGCCGAGCCGGGCGCGCGAGTGCCGGGCGGACCGGGGGCCCTCGCTGGTGCGTCCGCCGTGCCGGACGCGGGCGTGCCGGACGCGGGCGCGCCGGGCGGACGGGGAGCCCTCGCCGGTGCGTCCGCCGGGCCGGACGCCGACCGCCGGATCGGAGCCGTGCCTCCCGGGCCGCTGCCCGCGGGGTGGACGGACGTGCCGTCGACGGAGGCCGCCCGATGAGGGCGGGACGGCTCGGCGTCGGCATCGTCGGTGCCGGACGCGTCGGCCCGGTGCTCGGCGCCGCCCTGGCGAACGCGGAGCACGCGGTCGTCGGCGTCACCGCGGTCTCGGACGAAGGACGCGACCGCGCCGAGGCGATGCTGCCCGGCGCCCCGGTGCTCACCACACCGGAACTCGTCGAGCGCAGCGAACTCGTGCTCCTCGCGGTGCCGGACGACCAGCTGCCCTCGCTCGTCCAGGGCCTGGCCGACGCCGGCGTCTGGCAGCCCGGGCAACTCGTCGTGCACACGAGCCCCGACCACGGCGTCGGCATCCTCGCCCCGGCGATGGCGGCCGGGGCGATCCCGCTCGCGATCCACCCGGCGATGGCGTTCACCGGCACGAGCGTCGACCTGTCCCGGCTGCGCGACGCCTACTGCGCGGTGACCGCCCCGTCACCGGTGCTGCCGATCGCGCAGGCGCTCGTCGTCGAGATGGGCGCGGAGCCGTTCGTGGTGGCCGAGGGCGACCGGCCCGCCTACGCCGACGCCGTGCGCGCTGCCGTGGCGTTCTCGACGGCCATCGTCGACCAGTCGGCGGGCACGCTGTCCGGCATCGGGGTGGAACACCCCGGCCGGGTGCTCGGGGCGCTCGTGCGGTCCGCCGTCGACAACGCGCTCACCGCGGCCGACGGGCAGTCGACGCTGTAGCGGGCGGCGACGTCGCGCGGGGTCCGGCTCGGCGCCGGTCGCGGGTAGCATTTCCCCCGACCCCCACGACCCCCGGAGCCGCACCCGCATGACCGACGAGACCGTCACCCCCGACACCGCGACCGCCGACGCCGCCGCACAGGCCGAGCAGGAGACGAGCGAGCAGCGACAGGTCCGGCTCGACAAGCGGGCGAAGCTGCTGGAGTCGGGCATCGAGGCGTACCCTGCCGAGCTCCCGATCACCACGACGATCCCGGCGGTCCGCGAGCAGTACGCGCACCTCGAGACCGGCGAGGAGACGCAGGACGTCGTCGGCGTCGCCGGCCGCATCGTGTTCTCGCGCAACACCGGCAAGCTCTGCTTCGCGTCGCTGCAGTCCGGCGACGGTTCCCGGATCCAGGCGATGGTGTCCCTGGCCGAGGTGGGCGACGAGTCGCTCGCCCGCTGGAAGGAGTTCGTCGACCTCGGCGACCACGTGTTCGTGCACGGCCGCGTCATCTCGTCGCGCCGCGGCGAGCTGTCGATCATGGTCGACGACTGGGCGATCGCGGCGAAGGCGATCCTGCCGCTGCCGAACCTGCACAACGAGCTGAACGAGGAGACCCGGGTCCGGCAGCGCTACCTGGACCTCATCGTCCGCGACGAGGCGCGCGCCACCGTCCGCGCCCGTGCCGCCGTGATGGCCTCGCTGCGCCAGACCTTCACCGGCCACGAGTACCTCGAGGTCGAAACGCCGATGCTGCAGACCCAGCACGGCGGTGCCTCGGCACGACCCTTCGTGACGCACTCGAACGCCTTCGACACCGAGCTGTTCCTGCGCATCGCGCCCGAGCTGTTCCTCAAGCGCGCCGTCGTCGGCGGCATCGACCGCGTGTTCGAGATCAACCGGAACTTCCGAAACGAGGGCGCCGACTCGTCGCACTCGCCCGAGTTCGCGATGGTCGAGGCCTACCAGGCGTACGGCAACTACGAGCAGATGGCCGACCTGACCCAGGAGCTCGTGCAGAACGCCGCCCGCGCGGTGACCGGCGGCTCGCTCGTCGTCACCCTGCCCGACGGCACCGAGTACGACCTCGGCGGCGAGTGGGCCCGGATGGACATGTACGGGTCGCTGTCCGAGGCGGCCGGGCGCGAGATCACGCCGGAGACGCCGCTGGCCGAGCTCCAGGCGCTCGCCGCGGCCGAGGGCGTCGAGGTCGCCCACGCCACCCACGGCAAGTACGTCGAGGAGCTCTGGGAGCACTTCAACGAGGACCGCCTGTACGCCCCGACGTTCGTGATGAACTTCCCGGTCGACACCTCGCCGCTCACCCGGCAGCACCGCACCCGGCCCGGCATCGTCGAGAAGTGGGACCTGTACGTCCGGGGGTTCGAGCTCGCCACGGCGTACTCGGAGCTCGTCGACCCGGTGGTGCAGCGGGAGCGCTTCGTCGAGCAGGCGAAGCTCGCTGCCGGCGGGGACCCCGAGGCGATGCGCGTCGACGAGGAGTTCCTCCGCGCGCTCGAGCACGCGATGCCGCCGTCGGGAGGCATGGGCATGGGGATCGACCGGCTGCTCATGGCCATCACGGGCCTCGGCATCCGCGAGACCATCCTGTTCCCCCTGGTCAAGTAAGCCCGGGGTTCGCGGGGTACCATGCTCGGGTGCCGCATGGAGTCGTGACCGGGATCATCTTCGCCCTGACGCCGACGATCATCGTCGGCCTCATCTTCTGGTTCGTCATGCGCGCCATCATGCGGGCGGACCGCACCGAGCGCGCCGCCTACGCCAAGGTCGAGGCCGAGGAGCGTGCCCGCTTCGAGCGTGAGCACGGCTACCCCGCGCCGAGCACCACCTCCGCCGAGTAGCGCGCCCGCCGCCCGACGGCGCCCATCCGCGGACCCGCGCGCCCGCTGCCGGCTGCACCCCTCCGCACGCAGTGCCCCTCAGCGCGGAGCGCTCTGCTGTGCGCTGCGCTCCTCCGGGCGCAGCGGCCCCGCCGCGACGCCTGCGCGCCGGCGTCCCGTCACGACCCGTTCACCCCGTCGTCGCGCGCCGGGGTGACCATCGTCGGCATGGCAACCGCACACCCCTTCACCGGTCGCAGCCTCGTCGGCGACATCGAGAGCGAGTACGACGAGTTCGACCGCGACGCCGACCTCGAGGCCTCGAAGCGCCGGGACGGCTGGCTCGAACCGTCCTGGTGACCCCCACCGCACGTCAATCGGGGTACGCCGACCAGATCGAACCGATCAGGCCGGGCGTACCCCTTTCGTTCGTCCTGGGGGCGGTGTGCCCCGGGGGCCGGGTGCGGAAACGCGGCCGAAACACGGCGGCAACGGCGGAAACATCACGTCATGGCCGCTCTGCGCGCCCGGTCAGGGGGACAGATCGGGGGGCACCCGTACCCCGTTCCGGGCCGTTCCGGGGGCGAACCACGGAGAAGCCTGGGAATCGATCCAGCGGGTTTGTGGGGTACACCCCCCGACCGCTTTACTCATGACCACCCCCCGGTGAGCACCACCCCCAGATGGCCACCACGTCGAACGCAGGGAGAAACACCATGACGATCGCAACGGCTGCACCCAGCACCACCCGCCGCTCCACCACCAAGAAGACCGCAGCGTCGAAGACCGCGACCGCCGAGTCCGCGACCACCTCCCTCGACACCGAGGTCGAGGCCGACGAGCAGCTCGCCGGCGTCCGTGGCGCCTCCGTCGACCAGGTCGGCGACTACCTCCGCCACATCGGCCGCCTCTCGCTCCTCACCGCCGAGGAAGAAGCGCAGATCGCCCGCCGCATCGAGGTCGGCCTGTTCGCCGAGGAGAAGCTGACCACCGAGAAGGGGCTCGCCAAGTCCCTGCAGCGCGAACTGCGCTGGCTCGTCCGCGACGGTGAGCGCGCGAAGGAGCGCATGATCACCTCGAACCTCCGCCTGGTCGTGAGCATCGCGAAGCGCTACTCGCAGCGCGGCCTGCCGTTCATGGACGTCATCCAGGAGGGCAACCTCGGCCTGGTCCGCGCCGTCGAGAAGTTCGACTTCACGCAGGGCTACAAGTTCTCGACCTACGCCACCTGGTGGATCCGCCAGGCGATCTCGCGCGGTCTCGCCGACAAGGCCCGCACGATCCGCATCCCGGTGCACACCGTCGAGCTGATCAACAAGATCTCGCGCACCGAGCGCGACCTGACCGTCGACCTCGGCCGTGCGCCGATGCCGGAGGAAGTGGCCGCCGAGCTGAGCATGAGCGTCGAGGAACTCGTCGACCTCAAGGGCCGCTCGCACGAGCCGGTCTCGATCCACACCGTCGTCGGTGACTCCGACGACAGCGAGCTCGGTGACTTCATCGAGGACGAGGACGCCGCGAGCCCCAACGAGCTCACCGAGACGACGCTGCTGCACCGCGACATCCGCTCCATCGTCGCCGAGCTGCCGAGCGACGAGGCCAACGTCATCCGCATGCGCTACGGCCTGGACGACGACAAGCCGATGACCCTCGACGAGATCTCGAAGATCGTGCACACCACGCGTCAGGCCGTCAGCCGTGTCGAGTCGCGCGCCAAGCTGCGCCTCTTCGCGAAGGCCGTGTCGCAGGACATGCAGCTGTACCTGACCGACTAGGTCAGCAGGCTTCGGCCGGCACCTCTCGTGCCGGCGCGGGGAGCCCGGAGCGTCCTGTGGGAAGGCGATCCGGTGGGGTGATGGGACGGTCCGCTCGAGCACTGCTCGAGCGGGCCACTCTCGTTCCCGGGCCGGACCGTCACTCGTCGATCTCGCGGTCGAGCTTCTGCCGCAGGTCGTTCGGGATGAGCTCGATGAGCTGGTCCGGCCGGAGCGGCAGGTCGAGCAGGCTCAGCTTCACGCGGCCGGTCCGCCCGTGGCGCTCGGCGTCGAGCCGGACCACGCTGCCGGCGTCCTTCCGCAGGCGGATGTCGATCTGCGCCCCGGTCGCCACCTCGCCGACGACTAGGCCGTCGACCTCGAGCGCGGCGCTCCTCGTGCCCTCGGCGATGTCGAGGCGGTAGCGCTCCCGGGCAGCGAGCACCACGGACCGGTCGATGCCGGCCATCGGCGCGACCGGGGTCACGACGGAGCCGGACAGGGCGGGGGAGAGCACCGGGCCGCCGGCGGCGTAGTTGTAGGCGGTCGACCCGGCGGGCGTCGACGCGACGACGGCGTCCGCGCGGTAGTAGCCGTAGCCGAGCCCGCCGACGCTGAGGTCGGCCGAGACCTGACCCGCTCCCGGTCGTCGCACGACCGTCAGGTCGTTGAACGCCAGGTAGTCGGTGCGGGCGCCGCCCCACGACAGCCGGGCCTCGAGCGCGTGGTGCGGCTCGAGCTGGTACTCGCCGGCGGACAGCCGTTCGAGCGCGGCCTCGAGCTCCGGCGGTTCGATCTCGACCAGGAACCCGACGTTGCCGTAGTTGACGCCGAGCACCGGCACCGGGCGCTTCGCGACGAGGCGCATCGCCCCGAGCATGGTGCCGTCCCCGCCGAGCGCGACGACGAGGTCGACCCGGTCGGTGAAGTCGTCGTCGTCGACGACGGCGACCCCGCGGCCGACGCGCTGGGCGTCCGCCCGACGGGCCACGAGCTCCCCGAGACCGGACGCGTTCCAGCGCTGCAGGGTCGCGACGGACTCCTGGACGTTCTTGGTCGGGTGGACGACGAGGCCGACGACGGGCTGATCCATGCTGCGGATGCTACCGACCGGACCTCGATCGGGGGCTGGCCGTCCAGAAGCGCGTCCGATATTCTGCATACATGCAGATCGCTCACCTGTTCGTCGCCCTCCCCGCTGCACGGCACGGCCGCGAGATCGTCCTGCTCGCCGACCTCGAGGCCCACGAGACCGGCTTCGGCTTCGTCGACGCCGAACACCTCCTGCTCGCCGCCGTGACCCTGTGCAGCGGCATGCCCCGGTTCCGTCCCGTCCTGGCGGCACACGGTGTCACGCCGGAGACCGTCCGCCGTGGCATCACGGCCTTCGTCGGTGCCCGGACGCCGTGCCCCGGCGAGCACGACCGGGTCGCCTGCACGCCTGCCGCCGCCCGGGTGCTCGCCCGCGCGGCCGTCCTCGCCGGCCCGTTCGACCGGGTCCGCCCCGCGCACGTCGTGCTCGCGGTGCTCGACGGCGTCGACGACCCGTTCATGGGCTCGGCACACGACGTCCTCGAGACGCTCGGCGTCGACCCGCGGCGCTTCCGACGGGCCCTGCGGCGAGCGGTCCGGCGCGGCTGAACCGGCTCCCGGACGCCGAGGAGTCGACCGGCGTTCGCTCATCGCGCACATCGCGCACTCCAGGTCACGCCCACGGCGAACAGGGGGAGCCCGTCGGGGGAGCGCTGGTTAGTCTCGATGTACGTCACCGGACTCCCACGATTCCGGCAAGGGAGAGCACATGTTCGAGAGATTCACCGACCGAGCCCGTCGGGTTGTCGTCCTCGCTCAAGAAGAAGCGAAGATGCTCAACCACAACTACATCGGCACCGAGCACATCCTCCTCGGCCTCATCCACGAGGGCGAGGGCGTCGCCGCCAAGGCGCTGGAGTCGCTCGGCATCTCGCTCGATGCCGTCCGCGAGCAGGTCCAGGACATCATCGGGCAGGGCCAGCAGCAGCCGACCGGGCACATCCCGTTCACGCCGCGCGCCAAGAAGGTGCTCGAGCTGTCCCTGCGCGAGGCGCTGCAGCTCGGCCACAACTACATCGGCACCGAGCACATCCTGCTCGGCCTGATCCGCGAGGGCGAGGGCGTCGCAGCCCAGGTCCTCGTGAAGCTCGGCGCCGACCTCAACCGGGTCCGCCAGCAGGTCATCCAGCTCCTGTCCGGCTACCAGGGCAAGGAAGCCGTCGCCGTCGGTGGCGAGCAGCAGCAGAACGCGCAGCAGGGTTCGCAGGTCCTCGACCAGTTCGGTCGGAACCTCACCCAGGCCGCGCGCGACGGCAAGCTCGACCCCGTCATCGGGCGCGAGAAGGAGATGGAGCGGGTCATGCAGATCCTCTCCCGCCGCTCCAAGAACAACCCCGTCCTGATCGGTGAGCCCGGCGTCGGCAAGACCGCCGTCGTCGAGGGCCTCGCGCAGGCGATCGTCAAGGGCGACGTGCCCGAGACGCTGAAGGACAAGCAGCTCTACTCGCTCGACCTCGGGTCGCTCATCGCCGGGTCCCGCTACCGCGGTGACTTCGAGGAGCGCCTGAAGAAGGTCACGAAGGAGATCCGCACCCGCGGTGACATCATCGTCTTCATCGACGAGATCCACACGCTCGTCGGTGCCGGTGCAGCCGAGGGCGCGATCGACGCGGCCTCGATCCTCAAGCCGCTCCTGGCCCGCGGTGAGCTCCAGACCATCGGTGCCACCACGCTCGACGAGTACCGCAAGCACTTCGAGAAGGACGCCGCACTCGAGCGTCGCTTCCAGCCGGTGCAGGTCAACGAGCCGTCGCTGCCCCACGCGATCAACATCCTCAAGGGGCTGCGCGACAAGTACGAGGCGTTCCACAAGGTGTCCATCACCGACGGTGCGATCGTCGCCGCGGCGAACCTGGCGGACCGTTACGTGCAGGACCGCTTCCTGCCGGACAAGGCCATCGACCTGATCGACGAGGCCGGCGCTCGCCTGCGTCTGTCGATCCTGTCGGCACCGCCGGAGCTCCGCGAGTTCGACGAGAAGATCTCGACGGTCCGCGGGTCGAAGGAAGCCGCCATCGAGGAGCAGGACTTCGAGAAGGCTGCGAGCTTGCGCGACGAGGAGAAGAAGCTCCTCGGCGAGCGTCTCCGCCTCGAGAAGCAGTGGCGTGCGGGTGACGTCGCCGCGTCCGGCACCGTCGACGAGGGCATCATCGCCGAGGTCCTGGCCCAGGCCACGGGCATCCCGGTGTTCAAGCTCACCGAAGAGGAGACCTCGCGTCTCGTCTTCATGGAGAAGGCACTGCACGAGCGCGTCATCGGTCAGGAAGAGGCCATCTCGGCCCTGTCCAAGACGATCCGCCGCACCCGTGCCGGCCTGAAGGACCCGAACCGTCCCTCCGGCTCGTTCATCTTCGCCGGCCCCACGGGCGTCGGGAAGACCGAGCTCGCCAAGGCCCTCGCCGAGTTCCTGTTCGACGACGAGGGCGCGCTGATCTCCCTCGACATGTCGGAGTTCGGTGAGAAGCACACCGTGTCCCGCCTGTTCGGTGCCCCTCCCGGGTTCGTCGGGTTCGAGGAGGGTGGCCAGCTCACCGAGAAGGTGCGCCGCAAGCCGTTCTCCGTGGTCCTGTTCGACGAGATCGAGAAGGCCCACCCGGACATCTTCAACTCGCTGCTGCAGGTGCTCGAGGAAGGCCGTCTCACCGACGGTCAGGGCCGTGTGGTCGACTTCAAGAACACCGTCATCATCATGACCACGAACCTCGGTTCGCAGGGCATCGCCGGTGGCCCGGTGGGCTTCCAGGTCGAGGGTGACTCGGCCGTCGGCTACGACCGCATGCGCGGCAAGGTGAACGAGGAGCTGAAGAAGCACTTCAAGCCCGAGTTCCTGAACCGTGTCGACGACACGATCGTGTTCCCGCAGCTGTCGCAGCCCGAGCTGCTGCAGATCGTGGACCTGTTCGTGAAGCGTCTGGCCGACCGCCTGCTCGACCGCGACATGACGGTGGAGCTCACGCTCGCCGCCAAGGAGCAGCTCATCAAGGTCGGGTTCGACCCGTCCCTCGGTGCTCGCCCCCTGCGCCGCGCGATGCAGCACGAGGTCGAGGACCAGCTGTCCGAGCACATCCTGCAGGGTGAGCTCAACGCGGGCGACCACGTGAAGGTCGACTTCGCCGACGGGAAGTTCCAGTTCGAGACCGGGCGTCAGCCGGGCCGCGAAGAGGTCCTCGCCGGTGCGCCGTCGCTCGACAAGGCGCCCGAGGCGCCGCAGGGCGAGATCGAGTCCTGATCCAGGGATAACCGACACGTGTCGGTACGGGAGGCCCGTTGCCAGCTGGCAACGGGCCTCCCGTCCGTTCTGCGCGCGTCGCGGCCATCGGCCCTCGTCCGGGGGTAGTGTTGCCAGTACGCGCGAGACGTTCCCCCCAACTCCTCGCGCGGAGCACTCGATCGGTTCCCCCCAACGGATCGAGGCGCTGCCGGCCCCGGTCTGTTCGCAGACCGGGGCCGTTGCACGTCAGGGGGTCGGCAGGACCTCGGCGGCGAACCGGCGGACGGCGTCGTCCCAGCGGGCCGGGTCCTCGTTCCACTCGAGCGTGTGCGGTGCGGTGTGGAACGCGACCGCCGTGACACCCGGCCGGGCAGCCTGTGCGGCGACGTCGTCGGCGCTCACGAGCGCGTCGGCCGTCGAGTGCAGGAGCAGGGTCGGGGTGGACCGGTCCGGCCAGGCGGTCACGGCCACGGGGTCGTGCGTGCCGGCGAGCCGGCAGACGAGCGGCGTCGACGCGATGCGCGCGGCCAGGGAGCCGACGGCCGCGGGCAGGTGCGCTGCCCGGACGGCCCCGCGCAGCGCGGAGGCAACGGAGAGCAGCGGCGCGACACCGACGATGCCGTCGACGTGCTCGCGGTCGGCCGCCACCGCGCACGCGAGGGCCCCGGCCGACCAGCCCTGCAGGACGACGCGCTCGGCCCCGTTCGCGCGGGCGGCCCGGACGGCGGCGACGACGCGGTCCGCGGCTGCGGGGTCGAGCGAGCGCAGCGGCAGGTCGGTGGTGTCGACGATCGTGTTCGACGCCCCGAGCGACCGCCAGACGGCGAGCCCGCGGAGCACCTGGCGCGGCCCGAACGACTGCCCGTGCACGTGCACGACGTGGGTGCGGGCGGTCGTGGCCGGTTCCTCGCCCGGCACGTCGTCGGGGGAGTCGGCCATGAGCGCGTCCCACTCCCAGACGCCGGGGTCGACGGGGTCGGTGACCGCGCGGCGGACGGCGTCGCCGTCGACGCCGAGCACGGTGCCGATCCGCTCGCGCCGGCCCGAGCGCTGCAGGCCGTACGTGCCCGGCAGCCGGGTGTCACGGGTCGCGTCGAGGAGGGCCTCGGTCCGCGTGGAGCTCCGGACGGTGGCCGTCGCCCGGTACGGGGCGGGGGCGAGCAGTCGGCGGGCGACGAGCGCGGCGAGGGCGACGCTGCCGGCCGTCCCCACCGCGGTGCCGATCGTCGTGCCGAGGACGGTGGTGCGTGTGCCGGTCATGTGGTCTCCCCTCGCGGAGCCTCCCGGCGTGCGTCGGCGCGGGTGCGGGGGTGGACCCGACCCCCGGACGGACGGGAGGCGCGGTGCCGTCCGGCACCGCGCCTCCAGTCTGGCCGTCCGTCACCACGGACGACCGCAGCCGGTCTCAGGCCTGGACGTCCCCGCGCCAGCCGGAGTCGGTCGGAGCGGACTCGACGCGCTCCTTGAAGTTCTGCAGGTCCTTCTTGATGGCGTGGCCACCGATGCCGACGGCCGAGCCGAGCTTCTCGAGGAAGCCGGAGGGCTGCCAGTCGATCTGAGCGGTCACACGCGTCTCGTTGTCGGACAGCTTGTGGAAGGTGACGACTCCGGCGTGGTCGGTCTCGCCGTCCTTGACGGTCCAGGCGACGCGCTCGTCGGGGTGCTGCTCGGTGATGATCGCCCGGAACTCGCGCTCCTGGCCGGCGACCTTCACGGTCCAGTCGGTGGTCTTGTCGTCCACCTGGACGATCTTCTCGACCTCGTCGAGGAAGGTGGGGAACTCCTCGAAGCGGGTCCACTGGTTGTAGGCAGCGGAGACGGGCACGTTCACGTCGACGGTTTCGATGATCTGGGGCATGGGTTGCACGGTAGGCCGGTCGTCCTGAGCGGAACCCAGACGGGTGTCCCCCTCGGCGCCGTGCACGTCGACGGTCGGCTCGCACTAGTGTGGGCCGGATGACAGAGCACGGCAGGCACGCGTTCGACGAGCGCGACGAGCACGGGATCCTCGTGCGTCCGGCGCTGGCGTCGGACGTCCCGCACATCCAGCGGCTCATCGCCCCGTACGTCGACCGCCGCATCCTGCTCGGCAAGGAGAACGTCCAGCTCTACGGCTCGATCCAGCAGTTCCGGATCGCCGAGGGCCCCGACGGCGTGCCGATCGGCTGCGGCGCCCTCGCCGTGTTCTGGGACGACATCGCCGAGGTCCGCACGCTCGCCCTCGACGCCGACTGGATCCACAAGCGCGTCGGGCACCGCATGCTCGAGGCGCTCGAGCACGACGCCCGCGAGCTCGCCGTCGCCCGCATCTTCTGCCTGACGTTCGAGGTCGACTTCTTCGCGAAGCACGGCTACCTGGAGATCGGCGAGAGCGTCGTCTCGCCGGACGTCTACGCCGAACTCGTCCGCTCGTCGGACGAGGGGGTCGCGGAGTTCCTCGACCTCGCCCGGGTCAAGCCGAACACCCTCGGCAACACCCGCATGCTGAAGATCCTCTGACGCGTCGCGCGGCATCCGCGCTCGTCCGACCTGCCGCCCTACCCTGTGCGCATGTCGTCGTTCCGCCACCCCGTCGGCCCCGAGCGCCCCAGCGTGTACTGGCGCCGCCGGGCCATCGCGCTCGGCGCGGTCCTCGTCGTCGTGATCGTGGTCGTGCTCATCGTGGTGGGCCGCGGCGGGGCAGCCGAGTCGGCTGCTCCCGGGGCCTCCGGTTCCGCGGAGCCGGCCGCGGGGTCGGGATCGGGTGCGAGCTCCGGTTCGTCGTCGACGGCGACGTCGCGCACGCCCGCGCCCTCGCGTTCCGCGGCGCCGACCGCCGCCGACGGCGCCGAGTGCACGGCAGACCAGATCGAGCTCGAGCCCGTCCTCGACAAGGAGGCCTACGGCCCCACCGAGGACCCGAAGATCGCCATGTCGATCACCAACTCCGGCTCGAACAGCTGCCACTGGGACCTCGGCTCGGCGCAGCAGGTCCTGACGATCAGCTCCGGTGAGGAGCAGTACTGGTCATCGAAGGACTGCCAGACCGGCGGCACCCACCAGGACGTCACCATCAAGGCCGGTCAGACCCTCACCACGCCGGCGATCGAGTGGGACCGCACCCGGTCCTCGACGACGACCTGCGACTCGTCGCGGCCGGCCGTCACCGGCGGGGGAGCGAGCTACCACCTGCAGGTCGGGGTGGGGAAGGTCGAGTCGAAGCGCTCGGCGCAGTTGGTGCTGAACTGAGGCTGGCGGGGCGCCGGGCGGGGCTTGGCGTTCGGCGGGGCGCCGGGCGGGGCTGGGCGCTCGGGGCTGTTGAGTGTGTCGCGTAAGCGACTGATCTCCGCGGATGGTTCGCGGCACACTGTCGCTTTCGCGGGTCCGTCGCTGCGGTGATGCGGCGCTCGACGTGCGCACGGACGGACGGGAGGCGCGGTGCCAGCTGGTGCCGCGCCTCCCGTCCGGCGGTGGTCGCGACCAGGGCAGGGTGGCGACGGGCGGGGTCCCGTTGCTCGGTCGGGTGGTTCGGGGACGCTTCGCACAACCGGAGTGCGTCCACGCCGGGTCGTGTGCCGGTTCCGGTGCACTGTGGTTGTGCGGCGTTCCCTGCCCGGGGACAGCAAACGGCCCCGTCGTCCGAAGACGACGGGGCCGTTCGAAGCTGATGTGATCAGCCGAGGACGGTGATGTTCTCCGCCTGCGGGCCCTTGCGGCCCTCGGTGATGTCGAACTCCACCTTCTGGTTCTCCTCCAGCGACTTGTAGCCGTTGCCGGCGATCGCGGAGAAGTGCGCGAAGACGTCAGCGCTGCCGTCGTCCGGGGCGATGAAGCCGAAGCCCTTTTCGTTGTTGAACCACTTGACGGTACCGGTAGATGCCATGATGGCGTTTCCTTAGCTTTCTTGCGTTCCGCCATGGTGCGATCGCACCTGCGGAGCCCCGACGTACGTCGACGGGGGTGATGCGCCACGCGGGCAGGTGCCGGCGGGACGGGTTCGGGATCAGGTCTGACGACCGGTGATCCTGGTAGTCCGAGTCAGGGGCAAACCACCTGACCAGGACGTTGAGCGCCGCCGAAGCGGTTTCACCAGGCTAGCGTGCTCCGGCTCCGCTGGCTACCCGTTCTCGCGACGCGTTCTCCACGGCACAGCGAAATCTGGTGGAATCGTTCCGATGGCAGACAAGGAACAGCGCTTCCGGAGTGAACAACTCGAGGAAGCCCTCGCGAAGCAGGACGTCGCTGCGGTGGCGTTCGCGCTGCGCAACGACATCGTGATCGTCCCCCGACTCGTCACCGGCAAGAAGGACATGCAGGTGCGGGTGTTCGGCCGTGAGGGCTCGGACAAGCGCATCCTGCTGCTGTTCTCGTCGGCAGACGCCTACACGGCGATGGTGCCCGACGAGAAGATCCGACAGGTCATGGTCTACGACGGACCGCGGCTCGAGGAGTTCCTCGCGGCGCACCTCGACCTGCTCGAGGGCGTGTTCTTCGACATCGCCGGCCCGCACACCATGCAGGCGACGCCCGAGGACCTGCTGGCCGCATTGCGCGCCTGAGGGGCGGCGGGGCGGCTCGTGCAGGTGCCCGCGTCGGTGCACCTGCCCCGGCGTGTGCTCGTGCGTGCCGGTGCTCGCACGTGCCGGTACTCGCACGTGCCGGTGCTCGTACGTGCCGGTCAGAAGGCGCGGTCGAGTTCGCGCTCGCGAGCGGACTGGGTCATCGAGAACGCGACCCGGAGTGCCTCGCGCAGGTGACCGGAGTCCGCGCCGAGCACCGTCGTGAAGCCGAGCCGCTTCGCCTCGGCCACCCGCTGCTTCGTCCCCGTGGCCGGGCGGATCTCGCCGGCGAGGCTGATCTCACCCACCGCCGCCAACGTGTGCGGGTACGGGCGGTCTCGTGCGGCGCTCGCGAGCGCCAGTGCGATGGCGAGGTCGGCACCCGGCTCGGTGAGCTTCATGCCGCCGACCGTCGAGACGTAGACGTCGGCATCGGAGAGCTTCAGCCCCGCGCGCCGTTCGAGGACGGCGAGCAGCATCGCCACGCGTGACGAGTCGACACCGTTCACCACGCGGCGCGGCTGCGGGGCGGAACTCGGCACGATGAGGGCCTGGACCTCGACCGGCAGCGCCCGACGCCCTTCGAGCGCGACGGTCACGCACGTGCCCGACACCGGGGTGGCGTTCTTCGACATGAACAGGCCGCTCGGGTCGGGGACCTCGTGGATGCCGTCGCCGGCCATGTCGAAGCACCCGACCTCGTCAGTGGGGCCGAAGCGGTTCTTCAGCGCCCGGACGAACCGGAGCGCGGTCTGGCGATCGCCCTCGAAGTGGCAGACGACGTCGACCAGGTGCTCGAGCAGCCTGGGGCCGGCGATCGTGCCGTCCTTCGTCACGTGCCCGACGATGAGGACCGGCAGTGCGCGGTCCTTCGCGATCCGGATCAGGGTCGAGGCGACCTCGCGCACCTGTGACGTCCCACCGGCGATGCCGTCGATCGCGCCCGACGAGATCGTCTGCACCGAGTCGGCGATGAGCAGGTCGGGCTGCACCTGGTCGATCTGCCCGATGATGACGCCGAGGTCGACCTCGCTCGCCAGGAAGAGCTGGTCGTGCATGGCGCCGGTGCGCTCGGCACGCAGGCGGACCTGGTCGACGGACTCCTCGGCGCTGACGTAGAGGACACGCTTGCCGGCCGACGCCGCACGCGAAGCGACCTCGAGCAGGAGCGTCGACTTGCCGACGCCGGGTTCACCGGACAGCAGCACTGCCGCTCCGGGAACGACGCCGCCGCCGAGCACCCGGTCGAACTCGCCGATGCCGGTCTGCCACCGCTGCACCGACGTGCCACGGGCCTCGGTGATCGGTCGGGCGACGCGCGTGCCCGTGACGGCGACCGCAGCGGTGCCGCGGGAGCTCGCCGAGGCGGCGGAGGAGTCCTCGACCGTTCCCCAGGTCTGGCACTCGCCGCAGCGGCCGACCCACTTCACGCTGGTCCAGCCGCACTCGGTGCATCGGTAGAGGGACTGCGGGCGCGCCATGACGTCGAGGTTAGGGGGTGCCGCCGACATCACCCGACGGGCCGGCGGGCTGCTGTCGAGCGGATTGCGCTCGGTTGTCGTGCTGGTCGGGCTCGGCTTGCTCGTCGTGCTGGGCGGGGGCGGCTTGCTCGTCTGACTGTCGGTCTCGGTGTTGGTCCGGGTTCGCGTCGGTGGCGCGCTCGTGCTCGTGCTCGTGCTCGTCGTGTGTCGCCGATGCCGTCATCCGCTGGCGGAGTCGTTCGACCGGGCCGGGGCTCTGCCGCCCCGCGTGGTCGAGGGCCTCGGCGCCCTCCGTGTCCTGCTCGGCGCGGGCGTTGGCGACGGCGCCTGCCTCACGCCCGAGGGTCTCGGCCTCGCGAGCAGAGAGGTAGTGCCGGATCGCCGCGACGGTGTCCACCCGGGCGTCGACCGACGGCTCGAACGCACTCGCCCAGATCTCGTACCCGCGGTCGTTCGGGTGGAACAGGTCCCCGTAGCTGTTGAAGAACGTGCGCCGCAGCCCGACCCGCTTCGTGATGGTGTGCAGCGGTGCCACCGTCAACCCGAACTCGGCGGCCACCCGGTGCACGATCTCGTTCGCCACCGCCACCTTGCGCTCCCGGTCCGGCACGAACATGCACGGCAGTTCGGCGACCACCGTGTGCGACGGCACGGCACCGTAGATCGCCCGGATGTTCCGCTCGAACTTGCCCGGGTCGAAGTCGGCGATGTCGTTCGCACCGATCGACACCGTGCAGACGTCGGGGGAGTACTGCTGCAGCTTCGGGAGCTGGTCACGCTTCGCACCCCAGGTCGTCGAGCCCGAGACGCTGAGGTTCACCACCCGCACCGACATGCGGGAGCGGTGCCGGATGCGCCGGGCGAGCAGGCCCACGTACCCGCGGGACGGAGCGGTCGCGCCCACGCCCTGTGCGGCCGAATCACCGATCGCCAGGTAGAGGAGCTGCCCCTCGTGCTGCTGGCGTTCGCGCCACCAGTCGGCGTGCACGGGGAGCATGTCCACCACGCGTTGGGCGGCGGCACGCTGACCCTTCACACCGGCGCGGGTACCGAGGGCGGCGCTGCCGGCGACGAGCAGGCCCCCGCCGATCGAGGACACCAGGGCGATGAGCGTGCGGGACTTCATGCCGAGGACGGTACGCCGCAACGCTTCGTCCTCGGCGGAGGTGCTGCGCGGATGTGGAGAGTGCCCTGGATGCAACCGCTTGTGGAGGGACGGCCGACCGCGGGTGGCGGGAGGGGCCTCCTGATCGTGTATGATCTTTCCCGGTACCGTGTCCGAGCGGCCGAAGGATCATGTCTCGAAAACATGTGTGGGGGCAACTCCACCGTGGGTTCAAATCCCACCGGTACCGCCACAGAAAACCCCCGTTGACGCGGGGGTTTTCTTATCTCTGGGGGGTGCCCGTGGTGCTGTTCTGGTGCACGCTCTCCATCCACCGCTTCAGACCGCCCCTCTCGTGGCCGCCATCTCCTCGGCAGGGCTGCTTGTCGGGGTTCCTCCCGGGCTGATGCTCACATCCACTCGCTTGTTACACGAGCTTGCATGTCGAAGCGGAGGTGCTCGCTTGCGTCTCTCCCGCTTCGTGGCGAGTCGAGCGCCGCCGCCGACTGGCGTTGCACAACATCTAGACCAGGGCTCAGATGTGCGGCAAGCTGCCGAGAGGGACCGTAAGACAGCATGCGCATGGCTGACAAGCGGATCGCGTCGAAATCATGACGCGGTGCGGAGGCGGCGCGCGTGACGCTGGAGACGCTCGCGCTCAGCGCACTCGATACAGTTGCATCGAGCATGCCTCACGGATGAGGCGGGAGAGGACCATCGTGCCGACTGTAGAACCACTAACTCTTCAGCAGACAATGCTGCATGAGATCCCTCGCGGTCGCCGGCAGGACAAGGGCGGGGCTGAGCCGTTGTATTCCTCCGCTCCGACGCCGCTGAACCCCGCGACGGATCGCTTCATCCGGGAGGAGATGCTGCAGCCAGCATTCGCGTTCGCACGAGAGATTGTCGCAACCGACACGTACGGCAGCCCGGTACCAGCTCTGGTGCGAGCTGCACTTCAAAATCCTGACCTCCTTGCGGACAACTCGAAGCAAATTGCCGATTGGATGCATCGCAAGCAGACGAATGGTAGCTCTGCTGGCGTATTTCTGGCAGCTCTCGCTAAAGCTAGCGCTGGTGATCGTTTCGTCATTCTGAAGGCCGAACACCAGGAAGGCGTTCGCTTGAACCATGAGACGAACGGCGAGAATGTTGTTTTCGAGGTTGAACATCTCACTGAACTCATTATGGGGCAGAACTCTCGCGTCTATAAGATCGGGTTGTTTTGGGTTGATGCTCAGGATCAGCTTGTTGGTCTGATGGTAGATAAGCAAAATGGCGTTTCTTTTGCGGACTACTTTCTGCAGCAATTTCTTGGCTGTGAACTAAAGCATCGAGCAGAAGTGCAGACAGAAGAGTTTGTGAAGGCCGTTACCAATTTCATCAACACGCCCGGAATGCCGGAGGAGAAGCGTGCGCGGTATGCAACGGCGGCCGTCGCCGTGCTCGAAAGCCCTTCTGGTCAACTAACCCCGAGTTCCTTCATTTCAGAATTCATGGATGCCGAAGACCGGGATACTTTCTCCCAGAGTCTTCCGAGTCAGATTCGTTCGTCGACCTTCACAAAAGATACTCGATTGGTGAGGAGCCAGATTGGGGGCTTGAAAGTGAAGACTTCGTCAGGTGTGACGATCACTGCTTCCAGCGAGGCCATGCAGAACGGAACTGTGATCGTTGACCCGACTTCGGAGGACGGTCCCCGAATCATCGTGAAGGGCGAGGCGGACTCCTACCGCCTGTCACGTCCGCCAGCGTGATGGCGGACGCCGAAGACCTAGGGTCGCGCTACCGAGATGCGCGGCCGTCGCTCGATGAGGCGCTCGTGACCTACGAGCGGGACCTCAAGGAGGTCGTGTCTCCACTCCTGAGCGACTACGTGATATCAGGGAGAGTGAAGACAGCCCGCAGCCTCATCCGGAAGGCACGTGCGGACCCGTCGAACCCCCGTTCTTGGACCTCTATCCAGGATAAAATTGGTCTAAGAATTATCTGCTCGACGAAGGAGGACGTTCGCTCCGCAGATCGGCTCATAGAGCGAGGTCCATGGCGCATCCTTGAACGTACCGTCAAGCGAGGCAAGCACGACCAGCTGTTTTATCCCGGTATCCACTTTATCTTGTCGGCAGGGACTGTTGTCGATGACAAGGAGGAGCTGATCCTGGCTGAGGTGCAGCTACGAACTCGTGCTCAGGATGCATGGTCAGTGGTGTCGCATAAGCTGCTGTACAAAGGGCTTGTGAAACCTCCCAGCGGGATGCGGCGAGTGATTGACAGGCTTACCGTTCTTGTCGAACTGTTTGACGACGAGGTTCAGCGGATGATTCGCAAGAGGAGGAAGCTGCCTATGTACAGGCCGGCGCTCGCTCTCGAAGCGCTGGAACAGGAGTACGAGGTTCTGAGTGGGGAGATCACAACCCCTTCCGTGGACGTAGTATTGATGAATCTCCTGTTGAGCGCATATCCATCGGACGCCGACCGTGTCGAAGATCTGGTGCACATATTTTGTGAGTTGAATAGATCCAGGATCAGTCGGTTGCTGAAGCAGCATGCCCCCGAGGCTGCGGATTATGTGGACTCGCGCGACTGGCTTTACTCGCAGCCCGAGATTCTTGCTGTCCTTGAACGAGCGGAATCGAAGCCATATTTGCTTGCCAATGCAATCGCCAACACCGACTTTGAAGATGTGATCAGAAAATCGTGCGTAAGCGCGGGTGTCGTTCTGCCTCGAGACGCGTGACCCTCAAGTGGCCGCTCGCACTGGGCTGCCATTAGAGCGCTAACTTGGCGGCCCGCAGTTTAGACCTTTCAGGCTCGAGGACCCGAGATGAACCATGTCGCCGTGGATGTAGGACTTGAAGTTCCGCCCTTCCACGGAGCCGCGGAGATGGTTCGCGATCCGCGAGATCGTCTTGTGTAGCTCGGACCGCTGCGACTCCTTCATGGTCGGTGCCATGTATATCGATCTTGTCAGCCCACGGTGGGGCGATGCTTGTTGGGTCGACTTCCGACGGATCACGATGACGCGGCGGCGTTCGCGATCAGTGCCGATTCCAACGTCAAGGTGATCCAGCGGATGCTGGGTCACAAGTCGACCAAGGTGACGCTCGTCATCTACGCCGCGTCGTCCCCCGATGACCTCGATAATGTTACCTCTGCGTTGAGTCGGCAACGAGCGGAGCAGCTGTAGCGCTGGCTTCAGACACTGGCCGCGGCCACTGGCTGCAGGCTTGTTCGTTCCGAGCTCTGAATGGTCGCGCGCGGCGGTTTGTTTTTTATAGCAACTTTGCCGTAATCAGTCCGATATTAATCATTTGAGGCGGGGTATCTCGCGGCGAGCTCACACCCACCCCGTACGACTCGTACCGCACCACCGAGAACGCATCACAGCAAGGTAGCGCCAGCTCCTGAGCTCAGCGGCATGGTCGGCCGCGGACCTGAGATGACAGAACCCCGCGCTCTTCGGAGCTGCGGGCTTTCTGTTCTTCTAAGGCTAGGTCTTGCTCTGCTGCGATCCCGCCGGCGGAATGCCGTCGACGTCACCGATTGGCGTGACACGGCCCTCGTGGACGACGATGATGCTCAGACCGAGATTCAAATGCCGCACTGTCTCCGACGGGTGCCGTCGGAACAGCCCTGCGCCGATCCGAGGCTCGTGTCCGAGCTCGCCGGGTGTGAAGACGAACGGGTTGCCCTGACGCAGCCACGACGCATTCATTCCAAGGGCCTCGTGCTCGTGCCGGTCAATCCGGCTCGAGCGGAGGTGATAAGGCAACACGGCGAATTCGTCGATGCCATTTGCCGGGCCGCTGACGATGTCCTCGACGGTTCGGATTGTCGCGTCGTTCTCAATTCCTATGCCGTCTACGAGCCGCTCGTGCAATGAGCCAGTCCAGACGTTCACGTGCTTCCGTTGTGCCGGTCCATCGGAAGCAGGGTTCACGACAGGCTGGTCGATTCTCGGGTCCCGTGACGGCTCGGACAGTCCAGCTTGGTCCCGGTCCTTGGCCGGCTTCTCGGCGTCGGCAAGATCTATCCTGGAGAGCTCGAGCACTTCGTCGCTGACCGATTCACCAGTGCGGCGCGCGAGTGCCACCCGAGCGCGCGCACGTGCGATCTGAAGTCTCGTCGCCATCGGGTCACCGCCTCCTAGTCCAGGCCCTTGAAGGTCCGGTTCAGTAGTTCGACATCGTACGTCGTCATCTTGATCGGTGGACCGCCCGATTTGGCGGAGTGCTCGTCAGCTTCAAGCAGGTGCTCGATCGCGAGTGCCCCGACGAAAGCGCGCGGTTCGACCTCGCTCGTCGCCGCCTCGAGCGCCCACTGCATCCGGTTCCACAGCTGCTGCCGACGGTCGGAGCGGTGCCGCTGCACGATCGTCCAGATGATGCCGGCAGCGGTCGCGGCACCGAGCAGGACTGTCACGAGTAACGGCAACGTCCACTGCCACGGGGCAGCCATCGCGACGGTGTCCCCGATGCCAGGCGCGGGGTTGGGCGTCGAGGTAACGCACGGGCACGAAGCGGCGGGCGGTGTCAGAGCCGAACTCGGCGCTGGCGACGCCGCCATCCACAGGTACCCCACCGCGCTCACGGACCCCTCCTCGGTTCTCGGCTTCACGGTACCGGGCCGCGGACAGCGACTAGCCGTCAGATGCGTAACACCGACGAACTATCGCCGCCCACTATCCGAGGCCGCCGCCGGCCGGACCCCTCACGGGCTCAACCTAACGGTCTGTTGACCAGCCTCGGCCGTCACCGGCGTTCGCTGGATGCCGACTTGCTTTTGGTTTGCGTGCCGCCACCCTGCAAGGTTCAAAATCGCGATCGAGCACACGAGCCGATGCATCCAGCGATTGTCTCGATGGTCGATGGTCGATGGCCGATGGCCGACGGCCGACGGCCGACAGGTGAACGGGACGTTCAGCAAGCGTTGGACCGAATAAGTCAGTCGCCGACCCGAGCTTCGACCCGCGCGCAAGTCCGGCGGTTGCGACCGCGGGGCCGTGTCGGTCCTGCTGCTCGCAGTTGTTTTCGGGTGGGCCCGAGGGGACCCCGTTGCGAGGGCGGTGCCGCGGGACGCGGAGCCACGACCGGCAGTAAACGGGCTGTCGAACACCAGCAGTCGTTCGTACGCTGCACGAGTGGGGGCGGCGGACATGGGACGATACAGACGACGCCTCGCGCTCGTCACCGCGGTCTGGGTGCTCGGCTTCGGCATCGGGGCCGCGACGCACCTGTTCGAGCTGATCACCGCGGGCATGGGCGTCTACGCCGACGCACCTGAGCCGGTCCGGTGGTTCTGGGTCGCACTCACCGTCGTCGATCCCGTCATCGTCGTGCTGCTCCTCGTCAGGCGCCGAGCCGGTGTCCTCAGTGGAGTGACCACGATGGTCGCGGACGTCCTGGTCAACTGGTCGGCGGCGTTCGCACATCCTGCACTCGCCGGGCCCGGGCTCGTCACGCAGCCGGCGTTCCTGCTGTTCCTCCTGCTCACCGCCCGGCCGCTCTGGAGGTCTGCCGGAGCGACGCGACCTCGCCGGCGGCATCCCGACGGCTGATCAGCGGACAGGTCGCGCGGCGGCCCACTCGCGGTCGAGGACGGCGTACTGGTAGCCGTCGACCCAGCCGAGGTCGGCGTGCCAGGAGTCCTCGATGCCGTGGTGCTCGCGTCGCATGCCGATCTTCTCGAGGACCCGGACTGAGGCGATGTTGTCTGCGTTGCAGCTCGCTGTGACGCGCCGGAGCCGGAGCACGTCGAACGCTGCGGTCAGCAGACCGCGCGCCAGGGCGGTTCCCAGTCCTCGTCCGACGAGGTCGGGTCGCAGCATGTAGCCGATGACGCCCTGCGTGTGCTGCGGCATCCCTGGTTGCCCGAGTCCGTCGGTGACGTCGAGGAACCCCAGGCCGGCGAGCCGACCGTCCAGCTCGGCGGTGCACGAGTAGTCGGTGTCGCTGTCGGGGATGCTCGCCCACTCCCTGGCGTACGCGTCCGGGTCGACGTGCGTGCGGAGCATGAAGCGGTTGGCGACCGGGTCGTTCCGCAGGGCGACGAGCTGGGCTGCGTCACCGGGGCGAGGCTCGCGGAGGACGAGAGCCCCGCTCCGAGCGGGCCAAGGAGTGGTGCGCACGCCGTCACCCTGCCAGGAGCCGTGCGCGCCGACCGCGCAACGGTCGGCAGGAGCGACCGTGCGTCACGGCTGCTCCTCGGACGCGGGCACGGTCCGACTGCCGGCCGCCGTCGGTTACTGCTGGTCCTCGACGGCGATGTCGGCGAACGCGGTGGCGACCCGGCCGGAGAAGTCGATGAACATCTCCGTGCTCTCCCGCGGCAGTGAGCGCTGCAGTGCCTCGCGGTACGCCGAGCGCAGGGCGCCCACGATCGCGAAGCCGTTCGCGGACAGCTCGATCCGGACGCTGCGCCGGTCGTCGGGGTTGCGGACCCGGTCGAGGAAGCCTCGTCGCGTCAGCCGGTCCAGCAGGGCGGTGACGGCACCGGTCCCCATCTCGAGGTAGGTGCCGAGCTCCTTCGGGGTGCGGTCCTCGTCGAGCGCACCCAGGAACTTCAGCGCTCGCAGGTCGACCGGGTTCAAGCCGTGCGCGACCGCCAGGTGCTGGATGAGGTGGGCGTGCTCCACCTGGGCTGCGTAGAAGGCAGCCACGGCGTCGTCGAGCAGGCGGTCGTCATCGCGGGATGTCCCGGACGGGGCGGCAGGCATGCGGCGAGTCTAGACGAGAATCGTTTGGCACGAAGATTGACATGATCGAAAATTGAGGCGTATGGTTCAGATGGCTCGAAAAACGAGCCATCTGAACCTGCTCTGAACGGAACCCCATGCGTCGCCCGAACCGCACCCTTGCTCGTCTCGCCACCCTCGCCGTCATCCCTGCGGCGCTCATCGCCGGCGGTGTCGCCGTGTCCACGGCGTCGTACTCGGCGTTCTCGGCGACGTCGTCGGACGACGCCAACAACTGGTCGATGGGATCGGTCGCACTCAGCAACGACGCCTCGAACGGCGCGCTGTTCTCCGCCGCCAACCTCAAGCCGGGCTCGACGGGGACGAACTGCATCGCGGTCACCTCGAGCGGCTCCCTGCCGAGTGCCGTGAAGCTCTACGCGACGAACGTGCAGCAGACGAAGGCGCTCGCGTCGTACGTGACCCTGCAGGTGAAGCAGGGCTCCGGTGGCGGCTACGGCACGTGCAACGGCTTCACCGCGGCGTCCGGTGCGGACGGCACCCTGTACAACGACTCGCTCGCCACCTTCGCTTCCACCCGGACCAACTACGCGACCGGGATCGGCACGTGGAAGCCGGCTGGTGACAAGGCGGAGTCGAAGACCTTCCAGATCACGTACACGGTCTCCCCGGACGCTCCGGCGTCACTGATGGGCGCGACCGCGAGCCTCGGCTTCACCTGGGAAGCACAGAACTCCTGATCCCTCGTCGGGAGGAACCGACCATGCGATCGTCGTCCTGGATCCGCTTCGCGGCGGTGCTCACCGCGCGCGGCGTCATCGCGGCCCTGCTCGGGCTGCTGTTCTGGGCGGTGGCGCCGATGCTGCTCGGTTGGCACAGCACGACGGTGATGACCGGGTCGATGGAACCCTCCCTGCACGTCGGCGACGTCGTCGTCAGCAAGACGGTCACCCCGCACGAGCTCCGCAAGGGCCAGGTGCTCCTGTTCGCCGACCCCGACCACGTCGGCACCCTGCGGATGCACCGCTTCGACACCCTGAACGACGATGGCACGCTCACGACCAAGGGCGACGCGAACCCCGCCGCCGACTCCACCCCCGTCACTCGCTCCGCCGTGCTCGGTGTGGGGTACCTGCGCGTGCCGCTGATCGGGACGCCGGTCCGCTGGGCCGCCGACGGTGACGCCGGCGCGCTCGTCGCCCTCGGTGCAGCACTCCTCGCCCTGGCCGCCCTCGCGGTCACCCCCGCCGTCGCCGACGGGCGGACGCCCACCGGGCCCACGGCCGGACGTGCCCGACACCGCGCGGCACCGCGACGACCGCGGACGACGGTCGCCGTGGCGTTCGCGATCGCCGCTGCGGTCGGAGCGCTGGCGCTGCCCGCTCCGGCGGCCGCAGCGAGCTTCGCCGCGAGCACCGCCGCACCCACGGGCAGCCTCACCGCAGCGACGGCGACACCCGTCAGTGCGCTGACGTGCACCTCGAACCCGGACGGGTCCGTCACCATCGGCTGGGCCTACGCCGGAGCCGCTCCCGAACGCTTCACCACGCTCGTCGACGGACAGGCCACCGCGACGGCTGCCCCCGCGACACGATCCACCACGCTCAGCTCCCGGGACCTCTTCACCTGGCGTACCTCGACGGTGAGTGTCCGGACCGATCTCACCCCCGCCTGGACCGCCACCTCGGACAGCACCGTCCGGATCGTCACCGTCAAGTTCCTCGGCTTCGGCCGCAGCAGCTGCGGCTGACGACGCGACCAGCGGCCGTGCCCCGCCGCACCCGTGTGCGCCCGAGCATCCGGACCGGGGACGGAGGAGCAGCGGGCCCCGGCGACGTGTCGGCCGCCGCAGAGCGCGCTGACGGCAGGCGCTCGGTCAGCCCGCCGCCGGCCGGAACCACCGGATGAGTTCGCGCAGCGCCGGCAGGGAGCTCACCTGGGCGCCGCCGGCGGCGTCGAGGTCGTCGAAGGTGGTCCGGTAGCCCGGGGCCTGCTCGACGTCGGAGTCCTCGGCGGGGAAGCCCATCGTCCACTCCGGGAACTGTCGTTCCTCGACGAGTTCCTCGACCAGGACGGAGACCTTGGTGTGCCGGTCGTCGTGCTTGATGGTCGCCATCTTGTCGCGGACGGCCTGGTCCGGCCCCTCGAGCAGCTGCAGGAAGTAGCCGTTGCGGAACAGCAGGACGCCGGTGATGTCGTTCTCGGCGTTCGCGCGTCGGCTCTGTGCGAGCAGGGCGGCGAGGTCGTCGTCCTCGAGGTGTCGGGTGGCGAGGCTCGAGTAGATGAGGGACAGCATCGGAGGCTCCTTGTCGGGGGTCGTGCCGGGACGGTCAGTCAACTCCGTGGGTGCCGTGTGCCCGATCGGACTGTTGCGCCGACCCGGCCTGCGCTATCCTGGTCGCGGTTAATCGATTAAGCATCCTCGCGATCGACCGCATCCGCAAGCAACGACGCTCGGAAGGAACCGCTCACCATGCACACCAGACCACTCACGCGAAGGCGGCGTCCCATCGCCGCCGCGCTCGGCGCCCTCGCCCTCGTCACCGGCGGCCTGTTCGCCACGACGTTCGGTGCCGGCGCTGCCTCGGCAGCCACGAACGGCCCGTGCGACACGTACGGCAGTGCCGGCACGTCGTGCGTCGCCGCCTACAGCTCGACGCGCGCCCTCTTCGCCGCGTACAACGGCCCGCTCTACCAGGTGCAGCGCGCCTCGGACGGCGCGACCACGAACGTCGGGCTGCTCGCCGCGGGCGGGTACGCGAACGCCGCGATGCAGGAAGCGTTCTGCTCCGGCACCACCTGCACCATCCCGAAGATCTACGACCAGACGAGCAACCACAACGACCTGACGGTCGCCGGGGCGGGGGACGCGGGCCCGGCGAACCACGCCGCCGACGCCGCGGCGCTGCCGATCACGGTCGCCGGGCACAAGGCCTACGGCGTCTTCATGCCGCAGCAGGTCGCCTACCGCATCTCGAGCACGGTCGCGAAGGGCACCGCCCGCGGCGCCAGCCCGGAGTCGATGTACGAGGTCGCCAGCGGCACCAACGTCAACCACGGCTGCTGCTCGGACTTCGGCAACGTCGAGACCCTGCCGCAGGACACCGGCAAGGGGCACATGGACGCCCTGAACCTGTCGATGCTGAACGGCAAGGGCAGTGCGGGCCGCGGTCCGTGGGTGCAGGCCGACCTGGAGAACGGCGTCTACGAGGGGAAGACGGCGATCAACACGGCGAACACCGGCAACTCGAGCAAGTTCGTCACCGCGCTGCTCAAGAACGACGGCGTCGCGAACTTCGCGCTGAAGGGCGGGGACGCGCAGGGCGGCTCGTTGTCGAAGTGGTACGAGGGCGCGCTGCCCACGGACCGGGACGGCGACGGCCAGGGCTACACGCCGATGAAGCTCGAGGGCTCGATCGTGCTCGGTGCCGGCGGCGACAACTCGAACCGCGGCACGCAGTCGTTCTTCGAGGGCGTCATGACCACGGGGTACTCGACCGACGCCGCGGACAGCGCGGTGCAGGCGAACATCGTCGCGCAGAACTACCAGGGCGTGTCGACCGGCGGGGGACCCGGCGCGTCCATCACCGGCCCCGGCGGCAAGTGCGTCGACGTCGCCGGTGACGACACCGGTGGCAACACCGCGGTCGTGCAGCTGTACGACTGCCGGGCCCTGGCGGCGGACCAGCACTGGCTCGGCAACGTCTACGGCACCCACACGTTGAGCACGTTGGGGCGCTGCCTCGACGCGAACGGCAACGGGACCGCGAACGGCACCCACGTCGAGCTCTACGACTGCAACGGCGTCGGCGGGCAGCAGTGGATCGTGCAGCCGGACGGGTCGATCAAGAACCCGCAGTCCGGCCGGTGCCTCGACGTGCCGTCGGGCAACACCGCGAACGGCACGGCGCTGCAGCTCTACGACTGCAACGGCAACGCCGCGCAGAGGTTCGTCGCCGCGGTCCCCATCGGCACCATCGGCGGCAAGTGCGTCGACGTGGCGGGCAACGACCTGCAGCAGAACGGCCAGCAGGTGCAGGTGTACGACTGCCAGACCCTGTTGACCGACGAGCAGACGACCGACCAGCAGTGGGCGTACGACGCCGGTGACCACACCATCCGCACGCTCGGCCGGTGCCTGGACCTCGACGGCAACGCGACGGCGAACGGCACGCACCTGGAGCTGTACACGTGCAACGGCGTCGGCGGACAGCAGTGGGTGCCGCAGGCGAACGGGTCCGTGCTGAACCCGCAGTCCGGCCGGTGCCTCGACGTGCCGTCGGGCAACACCGCGAACGGCACCGCCCTGCAGCTGTACGACTGCAACGGGCAGGCGCCGCAGGTGTTCCGCTTCAACTGATCCACCGGACAGGAGGCACGGGGCGGCCCCGCCACGCGCCTCCTGTCCGATCCACACGCACCGCTTGCTCAATCGATTCAGCAGGTGCATGCTGTGCAGACCGGTTAATCGATAAAACAACCCGAGGAGGCGCTCGTGCCGAAGTCCGTGACCCTGAAGGACGTGGCCGCTGCGGTCGGCGTCACCTCGGCCGCCGCGAGCATGGCGCTGTCCGGCCACGAGCGGATCAGCGAACGGACCCGGGCCGCCGTCAAGCAGGCGGCCGACGAGCTCGGGTACGTGCCGAGCTCCGCCGGTCGGGCGCTCCGCAGCCAGCGCGCCGACGCCGTGGCGCTCATCGTGCCGAACTCGTCGACCCACGTGTTCGGCCACCTGTACTTCATGCACGTCCTGACCGGCATGTCGACCGCGGCGAACGCGCACGACGCCCAGGTGATCGTCTCGACGAACGCCGACACGTCCTCGGGCAGCGTCGCCTACGAGCGCGTCATGCGGTCGCGGACGGCCGACGGCGCGATCGTCACGAGCGCCGCGATCGACGACGACCACGTGCAGACGCTCGTCGCGAGCGGGCTGCCCGTGGTGCTCATCGGCAACTACCCGCACCTCGACCGGGCGGTCTCCGTCGGCATCGACGACGTCGCGGCGACCGAGCGACTCGTCGAGCACCTGGTCACCGTGCACGGCCGCCGCCGGCTGCTGCACGTCACCGGCACGCTCGACCACCAGACCGGCATCGACCGTCGCGACGGGTTCCTCCGCGCGGCGGACGAGCACGGTCTGACCGACGTCACGGTGGTCGAGGGCGACCTGTCCGAGGCCTCCGGTGCCGCGGCGGTCGAACAGGCCCTCGCGAGCGGGGCCGACCACGACGGCATCGTCTTCGCCAACGACGACATGGCCGTCGGGGGCCTCCGGGTCCTGCGTCGCGCGGGTGTCCGCGTCCCCGAGGACGTCTCGGTCGTCGGCTTCGACGACTTCGGCCTCGCCCGCGTGACGACCCCCGGCATCACCACCGTCCGCGTGCCCGCCGAGGAGATGGGACGCATCGCCACCGAGCGCCTCTTCGACCTCGTCGACCGTCGGACCCCCAGCACGACCGGGCAGCACACCGAGCTGCCCGTCGAGGTCGTCCTCCGCGGATCCTGCGGGTGCGACGACGACCGCGAGCAGCCGACCGGCTGAGCCGCTCCCGACAGCACCACCCGAACCAGCACGACCCGATCCCACACCACCCGACCCGCACCACCACAGCGCCGATCGACACCGAACACCGACCCGCGCACCCACCTGCAACGCAAAGGAGCGTTCGACCATGAAGCACGCACGCACGACCCTCGCGGTCGTCTCCGGTGCCGCCGCCATCGCCCTCGTCCTGTCCGGCTGCTCGGCCGGCGGGTCCGCGGACACCGACGGACCCGTCACCCTCAAGGTCTGGACCGGGTTCACCGGTGGCGACCGCCCCGGCTACGCCACGATCGTCAAGGACTTCGAGAAGACCCACCCGAAGATCAAGGTCGACATGACCGTCCAGCCGTGGGACACGATCCAGCAGAAGCTGCCGTCGGCCTGGCTCACCGGGCAGGGCCCCGACGTCGCGGCGGTGTCGAGCGACCCGAACGCCGTCGCGCAGTACGTGAAGACGAACTCGGTGCTGCCGATCACGATGACGGGCAGCGGCGACGGCAAGATCAACACGTCCGACTTCGCGCCGGGGACCGTCGAGGAGTTCACCTACGACGGCAAGCTCTACGGCGTCCCGGCCAACTTCGCGACGCTCAGCCTGTACTACAACAAGAAGCTCTTCGAGGACGCCGGCATCGCGAAGCCGCCGACGACCGTGCAGGAGCTGGCGGCCGACGCGAAGCAGCTCACCACCGATGGCAAGTACGGCATCGCGCTCGCGGACAACCAGACGATCCAGATGTGGCCGGTCCTGCAGTGGCTCGAGGGCGGCGACGTCGTCACGAGCAAGGGCTGCAGCGCGGTGCAGACGAGCGCCTCGCGCCAGGGCCTCGAGACCTGGGGCGACCTGGTCGCGAAGGACAAGGTCAGCCCGGTCGGCCTCACCGGCGCCGAGGCCGACTCGCTGTTCTCGGCCGGCAAGGCCGCGATGGAGATCAACGGGCCGTGGGCGGCCTCCGGGTACAAGTCGGCCGGCATCGACCTCGGCATCGTGAAGGTGCCGGTCGGCGTCGACGGCAAGTCGTCGACGCTCGGCTCGATCGCGCCGCTGTCGATCTCGGCGAAGACGAAGTACCCGGAGCAGGCGCAGCAGTTCCTGGCGTACTGGACGTCGAAGACCGCGCAGCAGAAGTTCTCGCTGCAGACCGGATTCCCGCCGCTCCGCACCGATCTGTCGGACGACGCGAAGCTGCAGGCCGACCCGACGGTGTCGGTCTTCGCCAGCCAGGTCGGGGACGCCCGCCTGTACCTGCCGCACGTGCCGGACGCCACCAAGGTCGACTCCGACGCCTACGTCCCGATGATCGGCAAGATCACCCGCGGCACCTCCGTCGCGGACGCGACGAAGGAAGCCGCGCAGACCATCGACGGCCTGACCGGTTGCAGCAAGTGACCGACCAGACCACTGGGTCGGCCCCGGCACGCACGGCGCGTGCCGGGGCCCCCGCCTCCGACCGGGGTCTGGGCCCACGCCGCCGGTTCCGGCGCGACGCGCCAGCGGCGGGCCGGCCGAGACGGTGGGGAGAGGCGCGCCCCACCCGCCGCCGAGCGCGCCGCTTCCAGCCGGCCTGGCTCTTCATGGCCCCGTCGCTGCTCATCCTCGGCGTGTTCGTCGTCTTCCCGATCCTGCGCTCGCTGTACTACTCGTTCTTCGACTGGACGGTCGGTGCGGTCTCGCAGCAGTTCGTCGGCTTCGGCAACTACGTGCAGCTCGCCCACGACCCGCAGTTCTGGAACGCCCTGCGCGTCACGCTCGAGTACACGGTCGTCTCCGTCGTCCTGCTCGTGGTGCTCGGCTTCGTCGCCGCGCTCCTGCTGCAGTGGGACACGCTGCTCAACCGGATCGTCCGGTCGGTGTTCTTCTTCCCGACGATCGTGTCGCTCGTCACCATCGGCCTGGTCTGGAAGTTCCTGCTCGACCCCGACATCGGGCTCGTCGGGGGCATCACCGCCCTGCTCGGGCTGCCGAGCGTCGCCTGGCTGCAGTCGACCTCGCTCGCCCTGCCGACCGTGATCCTGGTCTCGGTGTGGAAGAGCATCGGCTTCGCGATGATCCTGTTCATCGCCGGGCTCAAGGGCGTGCCGGCGGAACGCTACGAGGCCGCCGAGCTCGACGGCGCGAACCGCTGGCAGACCACCTGGCGGATCACGCTGCCGAGCATCCGGCCGACGCTGCTCTTCACGTCGATGATCCTGACGATCCAGTCGTTCCAGGTGTTCGACCTCGTCTACGTCATGACCGGCGGCGGCCCCGTGTTCGCCACCGACTCCCTCGTGAACCTGCTCTACCGCGACGGGTTCGTCGACTACCAGACCGGCTACGCGTCGGCGATCTCCTGGGTCCTCTTCGTGATCATCATGCTCATCTCCGTCCTGCAGCTCCGACTCTTCCGGTACGACGATGTCGACTGACGCGCTCACCCGGCGACCGTCCGAGACGGAGCCGACCCGTGCCTCCCGGCCGACCACCGACCACCGACGGCGGCGACACGGTCGCCAGAGCGGCCTCGTCGTCACCGGCTCCGTCCTGAAGTGGGTGTACCTCGGCATCGGACTCGTGTTCGCGCTCGTGCCGTTCGTCTGGATGGTGAGCGGGTCGTTCCGCTCCGAGGCGGACCTGTTCGGCCACCCCGCCTCGCTGTTCCCGACCAGCGTCACGCTGCACGGGTACCAGGGGGTGTGGTCGCAGCTGCCGTTCCTGCGGCTCCTGCTCAACTCGTTCGTCTTCACGGTCGTGACCACCGTGCTGACGCTGCTCTTCGACTCGATGTGCGCCTACGCGCTCGCGCGGATGCGGTTCGTCGGCCGGAACGTCGCGTTCGTGCTCGTCATCGCGACGCTCATGGTGCCGTTCCAGGTGACGCTCATCCCGGTCTTCGTGGAGCTGTTCCACCTCGGCTGGCTGAACACCTACCAGGGGCTCATCATCCCGCGGGCCACCTCGGCCTTCGGCATCTTCCTGTTCCGGCAGTTCTTCATCGACATCCCCCCGGAGCTCGACGAGGCCGCGCGCATCGACGGTGCCGGGCACTGGCGGATCTACTGGCAGGTCATCCTGCCGCTGGCGAAGCCCGCGATCGCGACCGTGGCGGTCCTCAACGGCATGGCGCTGTGGAACGACCTGCTCTGGCCGCTCGTCATCAGCACCTCGAACGACATGCTCACCCTGCCGGCCGGGCTGACGCTCTTCGGCGGAGCCCACGTGACGGACCACGCCGTCCTGCTCGCCGGGGCCGTGATCTCGCTGCTGCCGATCGCCGTCGGGTTCTTCTTCGCGCAGAAGTACTTCGTCGCCGGCGTCGCGACGTCCGGGCTGAAGTGACCGGCCCGTCCGCCTTCGCCCCCGGCACGTTCACGTGGGCGCTCGGCATCGAGGACACCTGCGTCTACCCACCCGCCCGGTTCGCGATGGCGCCGCTCGACGAGCACGCGCTCACCGACCACGACGCGTCCTGGCGGGCGGACCTGGACACCGTGCGCGAACTCGGCGCGGGAGCGCTGCGCTACGGGGTCGACTGGCCCCGGGTGCACACGGCACCGGGGGAGTTCGACTGGTCCGTGCTCGACGAACGGCTCCCGCACGCCGCGGCCGACGGGGTCACCGTGATCGCCGACCTGGTGCACTACGGCACACCCACCTGGCTCGACGACTCGTTCGCCGACCCGCGGTACCCCGATGCGATCGCCGAGTTCGCCGGCGCCTTCGCCGCGCGGTACGCCGGCGTCGTCGACCACGTCACGCCGCTCAACGAACCCATCACCACGGCCTCGTTCGCCGGGCTGCGCGGGGTGTGGCCCCCGGGCCTGACCGGCTGGGACGGGTGGACGTGCGTCGTGCTCGGCATCGCCGCGGGCATCCAGCGCACCGTCCGGGCCGTCCGTGCCGCGAACCCCGCGGCGGTCGTCGTCCACGTCGAGGCCAGCACCCTCGTCGAAGCCGCGGACGACACGGCCGAGACCCGGGCGGAGGCCGAGCTGCTCGAGACGCTCGGCACCGTGCCGACCGACCTCGTCCTCGGTCGCGTCACGGCCGACCACCCCGCCCACGGCTGGCTGCGGTCCCACGGCGCCACGACACCGGTGCTGCGCGCACTGGTCGACGGCGCGGTGTCGATCGACCTGCTCGGCGTCAACTACTACCCGGACCTGTCACCCCGACGGCTCGTGCACGAAGCGGGCCGGGTCGTGCAGCACGCACACGACCGGTGGACGGACGGCCTCGAGGAGACCGTCCGGCGCTTCGACCAGCGGTACGGGCTGCCGATGCTCGTCACCGAGACCTCCATCGAGGGCGACGACGCGGTGCGGTCCGCCTGGGTGCGGGACGCAGCCGGTGCGGTGCAGGGACTCGTGGCGCAGGGCGTCGACGTCCGGGGCTTCACGTGGTGGCCGATGTTCGACTTCGTGGACTGGTCGTACGCGGCCGGCGGCAGGAACGTCGAGGAGTTCGAGCTCCCCGCCGAACTCATCGCGGAACGCGCCGAGAGCGTGCGGAAGACCCCGTACCTGCGGCGGATGGGCCTGCTCCGGCTCGAGGAACAGGCCGACGGCACGCTCGCACGGGTCCGCACCGGTGCCGCGGCGGCGTTCTCGCGGTGCGCGGCCGGCGACGAGGACGTGCAGCGGGCCGCGGGGTCCTGAGCGCTGTCGTGGTCGAGTCCGACGTGCACCGCCCTGCGGCCGCCCGTCGCCCGTTGCCGCGCGGGCGATGGGCGCACTCGCGGGCGCCCCGAGCAGTGCCGACTTCGAGACCATCGAGGACCACGTCCTCCGCCGCCGCTGGTGGGCGGTCGCAGCGGACACGGTGTGGCATCACGGCGACGGGTGGGAGTCCGGAGTGGCGTCACTGTCCAACGTCGGACGGGAACTCGCCGTCGTCGTGGCCCCGGGCAGCTGTCGACCCGCGTCGACTGTGCGCGGACGGTGCCGTTACACGATCGTGATCTCAGACCGTAGCCGCGGCAACGCCCCCCGAACGGGGTACAGGGGGTCCGCCGTTCAGCCCACCGCGAGCGGTGAATCCGCTGGGACCGATGCTGCCCGACTTGACGGCTGGCAGGGCGCTGAATAAATACGCACGCGTGCGGTGATGGGTGTGCATTGCATGCCCCATGCAGATGCATTGATTTGGCAACCGGTGGCAACGTCTTGCGCGTCCGGTACCGGAATGCAATTATCGGTGGTGCCGGGGGTGGGAACGGCAATGGGGGATGAATCATCTTCTGTACGTCGCAGCACGCCTCGGATGTTCGCAAAGAAGCGACGGCTGGGGGGCGGAGAACAGCATCCTCAGCTGTCAATCGACAATTGAGGAGCACCGAATGCGCAACGTCAGCGTTCTGGAAGAGATCGACGAGCAGGGCATGAGCGACCTGCAGGCCGGCCAGGGGATCGGGACGACCGTCACCACGCTGAGCTGCTACGGCGTGAGCTGGGCACTCGGCAACGACGGCAACTTCTGCACCGCCACGGTCGAGTGCCAGTCGAACTGTAAGTGACCAGTCGGGCGCGTGCCGACGTCGGCACGCGCCCGACCACCACGAGGGGGACGATCATGACGATCGCAGCGACGGACGAACTGATCTCGGTGTACATCCCGGAGATCACCGAGTCGACCAGGGCGGCCCGGGTCGGTGAGCGCCTGGCTGAGCTGATGGAGAGTCGGGACGGAAATGCCGGTACCGATCGGGATGCGGCTCGGAGAGGGCTCGCGCCCGCATTCCGAGAAAAGCGTCTCGACATTGTCGCCGACGAACGCGACCTCTACTTCTCGACATTCATCGAGGCCGTCGTCGACGTCTGGGCGCCGAACGGGGGAATCCCTGTCCTCCCGGAATCGGTGCGGTCGGAACTCGTCGCTCGACAGCGAAGTCTGGCGTTCAGTGCGCTGCTCCGGTCGTTGCTCGACGAGTTGCACCACCGCCGCGATGCCGGGTTCCTCTCCGCGGCGACGTCGGAAGCCCGCTTCGACGAGTTCTCGGCCTGGATCACCTCCGAAGCAGGCGTGACCGTCTTCGCGAACCGTCACGACGGCGCTCTCGCAGCTGCGCACCGCGCGGTCACCAGCGCGGGGCGGGTAGCCGAGGAAGCGTTCCGCCGGATCGAAGCCGACCGCGGAGCGCTGGCTCGGGAGTTCCCTGGTCTGGACCCGGAATCGCCCGTCCGCCTGCTCGGCATCGGCGGAGGCGACACGCATCGAGGGGGTCGGTCCGTCGGTGTGGTCGAGTTCGTCGACGGACAGCGCGTCGTGTACAAGCCGCGCAGCGTCGGTACGGACACCGCGTGGAACGGCTTGTTGGGGGACCTCCGCAACCTCGGAGTCGCCGATCTCCGTCCCCTGCGGTGCCTCGATCGTGGCCGGTACGGCTACACGGAGTTCGTACAGGCCGACCCGCCAGGGGCACCGGACGTCGCGTACCTCGACGACATCGGGACCCTCACCGCTGTGTTGCACCTGGCGAACGGGTCGGACATGCACCACGAGAACGTGATCACGTCGGGCGGTCGAGCGGTCGTGGTCGACACGGAGACGGTCCTCACTCCGCGACCGGTGGTCGCGGAGTCGTACGACGACGGCGCCGCGTCGAAGGTCGCGAAGACGCGCATCACCGACTCCGTCCTCGGGATCGGCATCCTGCCGAACCTGGTGAAGGTCCCCGGACGCGAACAAGCGCTCGACATCGGCGCGGTCGGGTACGCGCCCGGCCAGACGGGCCCGTACCGGAGCCTCCTCCTCGTCGATGCCGGACGTGACGACATGCGGACGACCCTCGCGCACGCGTCGACCACAGTCGCCAGCGCCAACCCCGTCCTCGACCGAGACGGTGACGTCCGTGCGGTGCGAGAGCCGATCCGCGATGCCTTCCGCCGTACCCTCGAGCGCGCGGCCGCCCGTCGAGCCGACGTGCAGCGCGCCTTCGTCGAACGGTTCGAGGGCACCGAGGTCCGCTACGTGCACGCCCCCACGATGTTCTACGCGCAGCTCCTCCGGATGGCCACCCACCCTGACCTCCTCGAGGACGAGCGCGCTCGTGCCGCGGTCATGTACCGGGTCGCGCTCCGGGAAGGCGCCGCGGCAACGAGCCTGGCCGACCTCGAGTTCGCGGAGCTCCTGGACGGCGACGTCCCCTACTTCTGGTGCGACGCAGACGGCCGGGACCTCCACAACGCGAAGGGCGCTCCGGTCCCGTCGTTCTTCGTGGAGAGTCCCCTGGAGCGCGTCCGGCAGCGGATCGCAGGACTCGAGCTGGACGCGATCGAGGAACAGAGCACACTGTTGGACCTCGCGTTCGTGAACCGCCTGCCCCGCGAGGCCGAGCGCACCGTGCTGGCCACGGGCACTCGGCACGACGCCGCGCGACCGAACCGTCGACGAGGGCGCGAGGCGTCGGCGAGAGCGCACCGTGCCGCGAGCAGGATCGCCGACTCGGTCGTCTCCAGTCCCGATCCCGCTCACCCGGCCACCTGGATCGGTCCGCAGGTGACGACGTCCGACCAGGCGCAGTGGCTGCCCGGCACCCTCGGGTACGACCTGTACGGCGGGAGCACCGGTGTCGCCCTCTTCCTCGCCGCCTCGGCAGCGGTGAACGGCGACGAGCGGGTCGCGGCAGTCGCCGAGCGGGTCTTCGCGCCGATCGAACGGCAGCTCGTCGATCGTCAGGTGGACCCGACAGCGGTGTCCGGCGGCGGCATGACCGGCATGGGGGGCACGGTCTGGGCGCTGTCCCGTTCGAGACGGCTCCTCGCCGGCACCGGGCTGCGACCCGAACGGCAGGACCCGGGCGCGGACGGCGTCCTGCTGCAGCGCCTGGCCGAGTCGGTGCAGACCGACACGTCCGCCGACTTCACGAGCGGACTCGCCGGGACACTCGCGGCCGCGCTCGACATCGAGGGGGGCTCGCAGTCACCCTCCACGGACGTCATCGCTGAACGGCTCTGCTCGGTGCTCCGGATCCCGGCGGACGGTCGCCCTCGCTACACCGGCTACGCGCACGGGACGGCAGGGATCCTGCGACCCCTGCTCGCTTGGGCGGACTCGCGCGACGACGAGCGAGCCCGGGACCTCGGCGGCCGACTGCTCGCGGAACTGGTCTCCGCCCGGCACGACGACGGTGAGTACCCGCGTCAGTTCGACGGCGACCCCGCAGAGCGATCGTGGGCGTGGTGTCACGGGGCTCCGGGGATCCTGCTCGGGCTGCTCGGAGCGCGCGCGTCCCTGCCGGAGCACGTGCCGGACTCACTCCTCCGCCCCCTCGTCACCAGCAGCGTGGAGCGAGCGCTCGGGAACAACCCGACGCTCTGCCACGGGGACGCCGGGACCCTCGACATCCTCGCCGAGGCGGCAGAGGTGCTCGGGGACGACGTGCTGGCGAGCACCGTCGACGACGCGTTCGCGACCCTCCTCGACGACGGACTCCTCGTCGGACGACGGCGCGACTCGAAGTACGACCACACCGACAGCCTCATGGTGGGGACCGCCGGCATCGGTTGGACGCTGCTGCGCCATGCAGCCGACCGCCACCTGCCGAGCGTGCTCTCCCTCAGTTGAGGCGGCTCCGAACGTCCCCGCCCGCGGGGTAGCAGACGCTCGCGACGATCTCCGTCGCGAGCCGGGCAGCACCGTCCGGTGCCGCCCTGACAACAACGACAGGAGAACGATCATGACCATCTCGAACCTCCGTTCCGCCGACCGCAGCACCGGCTACGTCGCCGAGGACGAGCTCGTCCTGCTCGCCGACGACGGCGTCGACGCAGGCGTCGCAGGGACGACGACCGTGCCCTGCGGTGTCGCAGGCACGATCATCGCCGCCAGCGCCGCCCTCCCCGGTTTCTGCCCGACGGGAGCCTGCACCTCGAAGTGCTGAGCAGTCGGCGGGGTGTCGCTCCACGGCACCCCGCCGCGCTCGCTCCGCCGCGCCCGTGCGTCACCTGGACGGTCGAGCGCTGCAATCCGTCACCGGGAAGCCACCGCGACCCGGTTCGGACACCACACCCGACCGACCCCTTCCCGGAGCAGCTCATGACGGTCCTCCTGATCCCCGTGACCCACGTCGACGACCCGGATGTCGACCGGATGGTCGACGAAGTCGTCTCCGCCGGAGCAGACCGGTTCGGAGAGTTCCACCGCCGCCGCCTCCGTGCCGTGGGGGCCCAGCTCCTGGTCGGGTTGCGCGCTTCAGGCGCCGACATCGATGTCAGATCGGTCCTCGAGGGACTGCTCGCCGACATCGCTCGCGACCTCGACGGGATAGCGGTACGCACCTTGATCACGGAGTTCCGCGAGCACGGAGGCACCTTCTCGGACTTCGCCGCCTCGCTCAAGCAGACGTCGGCGGTCCGAGCGGTGGAAGAGCGCGCACCGGAACTCGCGCGACTGCTCGACCTCACGGTCGAACGCGACGTCCGCGCCGCGCTCGAGGTGGTCGACGCCGTTCGTCAGGACCAGGACGCGTTGCGGGGACTGGGTGTGGTCGGCTCCGTGCGGTCCATCCGCTTCGGGAGCGCGGACAAGCATGCCGGAGGCCGGTCCGTGAGCATCGTCACCGACACCTCGGGCAATCGCGTCGTCCACAAGCCGGCCGTCGCCGACCAGGACCGGCTCCTCCGCGGTGTCCTCGAGCTGGCAGATCCGGACGGTGTCGTCTTCGGACCCGTCGTCGCACCCGCGACTCTGCACCGGACGGGACGCCCGCACACCTGGCAGCGATTCGTGTCCCACGACGACCTGCCGGACCCGGATGCTGTCGATCGGTGGTTCACCCGCTACGGAGCGCTCGTCAGCCTCGCGCACGCGCTGGGGAGCACCGACCTCCACTTCGAGAACCTGATCGCGACTGCCGACGGCCCGGTGGTCGTCGACGTCGAGACCGTGTCGAGCATGCTCGCCCCGGCAGCAACCGACGTATCCGCGCACGAGGCGCTCCGCGACCACATCGACCGGTCGGTACTGCACTCCATGCTCCTGCCGACGCGGTTCGCCGGTTCGCGTCTGGGCTCGGACATCTCCGGTCTGCGCAGCGCTGCGACGGCGCGGACCGCGATGACCGGTTTCGACGTCGTCGACGCCGGCACGGACCACATCCGCTTCGACGACACCACCAGCTCCGTCCCGCTCGCTGCGAACCGCGTCACCTCCCAGGGTCGTGAGGTCGACGCTCGTGACCACACGGCGGCGATCCAGCGAGGGTACCGCCGCGGTCGCGCCGCACTCGTCGCTGCAGCGCCGGCGATCGCCGCGGCGTTGGAGGACCTCGTGCCGTCGACGGTGCGACAGGTCTTGCGACCGACGTACGTGTACGTGCGGTTCCTCGAGGCGTCGACGCACCCGAACTACCTCCGCGGAACCGACCAGCGACGCGCGCTCTTCGAGCGGCTTCCGGTCCGCTTCCGGTCCGCCACCGACACGGCCGCACCGGAACTCCACCGCGCCGAGGTCGACGCCTTGGTCGACCTCGACGTCCCCGCCTTCGACATCGAGGCGCGATCCACGGGCATGCAGGTCCGCGGAACCGGTCGACGGGTGAGCGGTGCGGCCTGGACGGACCTCGTGTCGACGGTGCAGGAGTGGTTCGACGGGTTCCTGTCCGCCGACCCGGACGACGCCGTGCGGCTCATCGAGCTCGCACTGGTCTCGGCGGCCGACGACGTCTGGGACGTCCCGACGGCCCCTCCGCGGGGTGAGCCGTCGCTCGTGCCGCCGGCGACGATCTGCTCGTCGGACGGGCGCACCGCGACGAGGTTGACCGTGACGGCCCTGGGTGACGGTCTGCGTCTGACGCCGATCGGTCTCAGCCTGTTCGAGGGTGGAGGAGAGTTGCTCGTCGAAGCAGCGACGGCGCCGGGTGAGGAGATCGATGCACTCGTCGGCGGGGCCGTGGTCCACGTCCTGCCGGATCCCGACGTCATCGAGCCCTGGCACCTGTCGGTCTACACGGGGATCCTCGCCGACACCGTGACGCTCATCGAACTCCAGCAGCGGGGCAGACGGGTGCCGTCGGTGCCCGTGCTCCCTGCGTCGCTGGCACCCGAGGCCCTGCGGTCGGCCTCCCCACCGGACCTCGACCACCTCAACGGCCTGGGCGGGTACCTCCGTGCGCTGCGTGTCCACGCCGACCACGTCGACGGACTCGACCGGGACGCGCTCGGACGTGTCCTGTCCGATCGGCTCGCGGCTTGGGGGTCGTCGTTGCTCGAGCACCCCGAGGGCGACGTCGGCCTCGCCCACGGCATCGCGGGACGGATCCTCGCCGTGGCGGACGCGGCGGTCCTGGCGGGGTGGCCGCACGGGACTCGGGCCCGTGTCGAGGCCCTGGTCTCCTCCTGGCGCGAGGTCGTGCTGGACGGCTCCGCCATGCGTGATCGTCGTACTCGTCGAGCGTGGTGCAAGGGCGTGGCCGGCACGGCGTTCGCCCACGAACAGGTGCTGCGCAGTCTCGACCGCGACCGCGACGCGATCGTGGCGGAACTCGGACCGGAACTGGAGCTGCTCCGGTCGGTCTCTCCGACCGTCGCGGGTGAGGACGTCGACGTCAGTCTCTGCCACGGTGTCGCGGGGACGGCGGCGGTGCTCGCCGGGTTGGGGGAGCGCCTCGCCCTCCCCGACCTCACGGACCACGCTGACCGCCTCGTCCGTGCGGCACGGTCCGGGGTCCCCCGATCGGGACTGCTCGGCGCACCCCGGCTGGACTCCTTCTTCCTCGGTGCAGCAGGGTGGCGCGCTGTGCGGGACGGGCTCCCGCTCCCGGCGCTGCTGGGAGGGACGCGATGAAGGCCGCGGTTCGGGTGCGCGTGGTGCAGCAGTTCACCCAGTCCGAGTGCGGGTTGTGCTGCAGTGCCATGGTCCTCTCCGCGTACGGAGCGAACGGCACGGTGGCGGCTCTCCGGCGTGAGTACGAGACGGGTCGGGACGGTCTCGGGCTGCGCGACGTGGTCGTCCTGCTCCGTCGGCAGGGGATGGAGGTCCGGCCCTACCGCGCGAGCATCGCTGCAGCGCGGCAGCTGGACGGTCCGTTGATCGCCTACTGGGACGACAGCCACCTGGTCGTCGTGGAGCGGATCCGGAAGGACGACGTCGACATCGTCGACCCGGCCACGGGACGCAGACGGATCCCGATGTCGGAGTTCCTCGAGCACTACTCCGGCGTGGTGATCCACGCCGTGCCCGCCGAGGACTGGGTGCAACGCCGTCCGCGCGAACGGAGCGTCTGGGCCTCGTTCCTCCGCCAGACCTCGGGTCTGCGGAACCCGATCAGCGTCGCGGGTGCGCTCAGCCTCGTGCTCTACCTCGCCGTGCTCGGGGTCCCGCTCGCCACGGAGTACGCCGTGAACGAGTACGGCTCCTTCGTCGGCGACAGCCCGGCGCTCCTGATCGCGCTCGTGCTGGCCCTGTCGATGCTCAGCTACTACGCGGTGTCCGCGCTGCGGAACCGGGTGATCGCCCGCATCGTCAGCGGACTCGGCTCGGTGATGATGACGACCACCTTCGGTCGTCTGCTCGAGCTGCCCTTCAAGTACTTCGCGAACCGTTCGTCCGGTGAGCTCATGTACCGCCTCGCGAGCGTGACGTCGGTCCGCGACATGATCAGCGGACAGCTCACGATGGTCGTGCTCGACCTCGGTACGTTGTTCGCGGTCTTCACCTACCTGTTCCTCCGCTCCGCCGTGCTCGGATCCGTTGCCCTCGGACTCCTCGGCGTCATGGTGGCCGTGGCCGTCATCGGGTACCGGCCGAGTCGCACGGTGATCGACGACGAGATCGCGGAGACGACGCGAGCGTCGTCGATGCAACTCGAAGCGCTGTCGTCCATCGAGACGTTGAAGGTCTCGGGCATGACCGGGCGGTTCCTCGAGGAATGGCGGACGGTCTACGCACGCGCGGTCGGGCACACCGCTCGACGGATCGTCGTGCAGGGACGGATCTCGAGCGCGACCAGCGCTCTGCAGATGTTCGGTCCGCTGGTCGTGCTGCTGGTGGGACTCGGACTCGTACGGACGGGTGACCTCGGCCTCGGAGCGGCAGTGGCGTCGCAAGCGCTCGCCGCGACGGCGCTCGGCACGGTCCTCAGCCTGTCGTCCTCGTTCTCCCAGTTCGTCCTCGCGAACGCGCAGGTCTCCAGGCTGGGAGACATCGTCAACCAGCCCGAGGACGAACCGGTCTTCGGTGAGGACGACGTCGACCTCGACGGGTCCATCGACGTGTCGGCCGTGCACTTCACCTACCCCGGGGCCACCCGCCCCGTGCTCCGCGACATCGACGTCACCGTCCGCGCCGGAGAACGGGTCGCGATCGTCGGGAGCACGGGGTCGGGGAAGAGCACGCTCGGCAAGTTGTTGCTCGGGTTGCACCCGGTCTCCGAGGGTTCGATCGCGTTCTCGGGTCGGCGGCTGGACGAGATGACTCCCGACTCGCTGTACCGCGCCGTCGGGCACGTGCCGCAGGACGTCGTGCTGAGCAACCGCTCCATCGCGGAGAACATCGACTTCACGGGTGGGGTGCCCGACATGCCGCTGGTCCACGCCGCGGCGGGTCTGGCATCGCTCACCGCCGACGTCGAACGGATGCCCCTCGGCTTCCACACCCAGGTCCGTGAGATGGGCGGGAGCCTCTCCGGGGGGCAGCGGCAGCGGATCGCCCTCGCACGCGCGCTGGCACGCCGGCCCAAGGTGCTCGTCCTCGACGAGGCCACCAGTGCGCTGGACGCGGTGACGGAGGCTGCGATCGCCAACTCGCTCCGCGAGATGCGGTGCACCCAGGTCGTGATCGCTCATCGGCTGTCGACGATCATGGCCGCCGACCAGATCCTGGTCATGCAGGACGGCCGGATCGTGCAGCGGGGCACACATCCCCAGTTGCTGGCGGTCGACGGCGTCTACCGCGACCTGGTCCGAGCGCAGATGGAAGTCGTCGAGTGACCCTCGTTCGGGGGGTCTGCTACCGTGAGGTGGAACGAGTCGGGGACCTCGTCGCCGGCAGGGGAAGGGGCCGAACACATGCCTGATCGCAGCGTCCTGGGCAGGACCGACCACGACGGGGTGGTCGTCGACGTCGACGGTCTCTCCCGCAGGTTCGGTGACCGTGAGGTGGTGTCCGACGTGTCGTTCTCCGTCCGTCCCGGACGGGTCACCGGGTTCCTCGGCCCGAACGGAGCAGGGAAGACGACCACCTTGCGCATGATGCTCGACCTGCTGGAACCGACCGCGGGACGTGCCACGTTCGACGGCGTGCGGTACCGCGACCTCGCCCGTCCGAGCACCGTTGTCGGAGCCTCGCTGGAGAGCAGCGCCGTTGCGCGCGGGCGACGTGGGAGATCGCACCTGCTCGCGTACGCCGCGCCCGCGCATGCTGCTCGGACCCGGGTCGAGGAGCTCCTCGACGTCGTCGGGCTCGCAGAACACGCTCGTCGTCGTGTCGGCGACTACTCGCTCGGCATGCAGCAGCGACTGGCGCTCGCCACCGCGCTCCTCGGCGACCCGGACGTCCTCGTCCTCGACGAGCCAGCCAACGGCCTGGACCCGAGCGGCGTCTACTGGCTCCGGACGTTCCTCCGCGACTTCGCCGCCTCGGGTCGGACGGTGCTCCTGTCGAGCCACATGCTCGCGGAGATGGAGTTGATCGCGGACGACGTCGTCCTGATCGACCGGGGTCGGACCGTCTTCACCGGCTGCCTCTCGGACCTCCTCGACGAGGACACGACGGTCGTGACGCCGTACGGGCCCGATGCGCACCGCCTCCTCGAAGCCGAGTTGTCGAGGCGCTTCCCGGTCGAGGCGATCGCGGGGACACGGTTGCTCGTCTCGGCGCCGGTCGCCTCGGTCTCGCCGGTGGTCGACGACCTCGTCGCTGCCGACCCGTGGTTGCGTGGCGGGTTCTCGATCGAACGGCTCGGACTCGAAGCGGCGTTCCTCGCACGGGTCGCCCCGGAGGTGTCGGCCCGATGAGAGCGCAGGTCCAGTCAGAGTTCATCAAGGCCGCGAGTGGTCGGACGTGGTGGGTGATCGGCCTGATCCTGCTGGTGGTCGCGCCGTCGTTCTCGGCGTTCCTGGTGTTCGCCGTCCACGCTGCGCCGCAGGCACGTCTCGACCTCGACGGGCCTGACGGCGTCGGGGTGCTGTACAACCTGCCGGCTTCGATCGCCTACGTGCTGCCGCTGATCTTCGGTGTCCTGGTCGTCACGTCCGAGTACCAGTCCCGGACGATCTCGCAGACCTTCCTGGCCGAGCCGCGTCGACTCGTGGTCTTCGCGGCCAAGCTCGTGGTCGGCTTCGTGTTCTCGGCGGCGCTCGCCGTCTCCGCGATGCTCGTGACTGCGGTGGTCGTGGCCCTCGCGCTGACCGCCACCGGAACGGACCCTGCCGCCACGACCGATGCGGTGACGTCACGGCTCGCGGGTGCTGTCCTCACGCTGACCCTCTGGGGCCTCATCGGGGTCGGGGTCGGGGCCCTCGTGCGCAACCAACTGGTCGCCGTGGTGGTCGTCCTCGCGTTCACGCAGTTCGTCGAGCCGATGCTCCGTGTCCTCGCCGGTTCAGTCGGCTTCACGGACGCCCTGCGGTACCTGCCGGGCTCGGCGAGTGACAGTGCCAGCGGTGGGACGCTGCTCTCCCTCGCGACGGGCGCGTCGTCTGCCGACCAGACGCTGGGGATCGGCGTCCTCGTCGTGTACGTCGTCATCGCAGTGCTGGCAGGAGCCGTCCGGTTCCGCCGTCCGATCACCGCCTGAAACGGAAGGACCGTCTCGTGAAGCCCTCGACCCTCAACCAGAACATCGTCCTCGTCTGCGGCCTCGTCTGCGTCGTGCTCGGCGCCGTCGTGGGACCGCTCGTGTCAGACGTGCCCGTCACGACCTGGATCCCTGTCGTCATCGGTCTCCTCCTGCTCGGGCAGTGGCTGCTGATGCGCCGCGCCGCCGCGCAACGGAGTGACCGCTCCAACGGCTGACGGCCGCCAGGGGCGCGCTGTCACTCGAGGGGGCAACGCCTCGTGAGCGCGACCGAGACGGACGGGAGGCGCGGTGCGGATCCGCACCGTGCCTCCCGTCCTTCAGTGGCTCGCGACAGAGGACTGACGCCTCCGTCGACGACGAGGGTCGTGCCGGTGACCCACTGCGCACGGTCGGACGCGGGGGAGGCCACGGCCGCGGCGACGTCCTGGCGGACGGCGACGGTCACGGGGCGGACGTTGCCAGGCACGATCGCGGTGACGCGGATGCCGACGGGGCCAGGAGGGCGACCGGACCACGCACTGGTCGCCGTGGGAGGTCTGCCAGGTCCGCACCGAGGACGGCGGCACGGTCGTCGTCGACGGCGCGGGTCCGGCGGACGAGTTCGACCTCGGCACGTGGGAGGGCGCGGTGCAGGGGCACGGCGGCCCGGACGGCGTGGTGCTGCCCGTCGGCACCGGGGTCGCGAAGCGCGGCTACCGCGCCGGGCGCTCGGTCGGGTACCGCCGGGCCTCGGGCACCGTGATCGCGCTCGCCGCGGCCGAGGAACCGGACGACTGCGCTGAACACCCCGACGGCGCTGAACACCCCGACGGCGCTGAACACCCCGTCGGCGCTGAGTACCCCGACGGCGGTGCGCGGTTCGAGGTGTGGCTGCAGCGCCCCGTCGCCGCACCGATCGCCGCGCTCGAGGACCTGCGGCCCGACGCACACCTGGCCGAGCTCGAGGTGCTCGGACGCCGGAGCCCGCTGGCGCCGGGGGCATCGAGGACCACCGCGATCCGGTGGTGGGTCAGCCCGGCGACCTGACCGGGACCGTGTGCGCGATCCCGGTCGGGTGCTGGCACCGTCTCCCGAGCAGGTGCCCGTGGAGACCATCGCAACCGTCGAGCCTGGTCCCGCTGTTGCTCCGGCAGGGTGCAGGCACGCTCACTCCTCTGGGAGGCCAGCCGGGAACCGTGTCTCGATCATCCAGGCGATGGGACTCACGCCGATGAGGACGAGGCCGAGACCGAACGCTGTGTACTTCACGATGAAGCCCACGCTGACACCCCATCCCAAGCCCACGTCGATCGCTTGCGTTCCCAGGTAGAGCGGTTGGTCGATGACGAGGATCAGGACGACGCCGATGCCGAACATGACCGCTCCGGTCACGGCGATCCGGCGAGCAGTGAGGAGCGTGTTCATGGCAGGTCCTCGTTGGTGATCTGGGGTGGAGTGCGGCAGTAGCCCTTGATCGCGGGTGCGAACGATGCGAACCAAGCCTCGAACTCGGGGGTGTCAGTGGCACCGATCTGGTCGAACGCTGCTCGATCGATGTCCAGGCTGTCGATGACTGCCGTGAGGCCCAAGACCTCATCGTCAGTGTGTAGAGTTCTAGCACAAGTATTTCAGCAAAGGAAGAAATGGGGATTCGGTTACTCCCACGGATGCTCCGGTGATCGTTCCGCTCACTGAGTCAAGACCAGAACAAGCCGTCAGGCCGGAGTGGTACTGGTCCGAGCGGTCGTGAGCGCCGAGCTCGACGCTGCGAGCGGCACCGTGCTCGCGACCGCCACCGTCGCGGAGGCCACCGTCACTCCGGTACTGCTGACCACTGAGGGCCAGACTGGCCCGGTGACCGACCCCTCGACCCCTGCCGCCTCCGCGCCCACACCCCACGACCGACGCATCGGCCGCCGTGACCTGACCGAGTGGCGCAGCCGCCCCGGGCAGCGCCTCGAGGAGCGGCACCGCTCCGTCGCCCGGCGGATCGGCGCCCGGCGCGCCCTCGTCACCACCCTCACGGTCGGCGGCGGCATCGCGGTCGCGGCGACGGCGGGTGCCGCGTACATCTACGACGGCGTCACCGGACGGGACGGGATCCAGAGCCTGGACCGTCCGGCGCTCGAGCGCGCGAAGCGCCTGCGTTCCCCGCTGGCCAACGGGGTGGCCGCGACCATCGCGCACGTGTTCGGCCCGGTCGCGATGCCGGCCCTGACGCTCGGGTCGGCGGCGGCCTTCGCGATCCGGGACCGTCGGGCGAGCCCGGTCACGGTGCTGCTCGCGGCCGGTGCCGGTTCACTCGCGATGACCCTGCTCGGCAAGGACCTCATCAAGCGCAACCGCCCGCGGCGCCGCGACGCGATCCCGCCGTTCGAGACGTCGCCGTCGTTCCCGTCCGGGCACACGCTCAACACGACGACGATCATCGGGACGCTCGCGTACCTGTTGGCCCTACGGCAGGAGCGCACCGCCCCGCAGGTCGCGATCATCGGCGGTGCGGCCGGGACGGCGGCGACGGTGGGGCTGTCGCGGGTGCTGCTCGGGGCCCACTGGTTCACCGACGTCGCCGTCGGGTGGGTGACCGGCGCGGGGTGGCTGTCGATGATCATCACCAGCCACCGCCTGTACCTCAGCACCCAGGACGACGACTCCGTCGACGAGTGACCGAGCGCTGCCGGCCCGGGTCAGCGGCCGACCGGTGACCCCGGAGCCGGGAGCGCGTCCCAGACGTCGGCCCAGACGAGCTCGAAGTCGACCGGGCCGATCCGGTGCGCACGCAGTGCCCGCTCCAGGATCGACAACGCGTCGAGGGACCCGGCCAGCAGCCGTTCGTCGCCGTGCACCTCTGGTCGGTCGCCCCCGTGGAAGGTCGTCACGGTGAGCGTCCGCACCCGGGGGCGCAGCGTCCGGGTCGCCCGGTCGAGCACGACGAACCCGAGGGCGTAGAGCACGAGCCCGATGATGATCCCCGGACCCGGTCGGTCGACGGTCACGGCGAGCACCACCACGACGAGCAGCGCGCCGAGGGCCGGCCAGACGTGCCAGGCGCGCAACCGCCAGCACTCGGCCGGGGTCGTCCCCGGCGGGAACACCGTCAGCGTCCGCGAGCTCCACATCGCACGGCTGACCGGTCGCACCGAGTACCAGCCCCACAGGTGCGGGCCGGGCAGCGACCGGGAGCGCAGGGGGACCGCCGACGTCGACATCAGGCCTCCGCGACCTCGGCGCGGACCGGCTCGACGACGTCCCGGTGCCGCACCGTGGCGAGGCACGGGAAGCACACCAGGTCGCCGGCCCGGACGTCCGCGGGCAGCGGCGTCGGCAGGCGGTGGAAGGGGCCGTCGGTCTCACCGTCGCACCGGGTCACCACGTACATGGTCGACAGCGGCGCGGTGCTCGTGCGGCCGATGAGCCGGACCTGCTCGAGGACGGCGCAGCGGGGCAGCACGGCGTCGAGCTCGAGCAGGACCACGCCGGGGCGGGGCCGCCGGACGCGGGCGACCGACGCGACCGCGACGCTGACGTCGCGCGGTGCCCAGTCGCGCGGGCGGTACCGGGGCGGGGCCTGCTCGGCGGTGTGCACGCACGGGGTGCCAGCGAGGTCGGCGAGCCGGACCATCGAGATCGCGGCGACGAGGACGTCGTCGGTCGTGGGCACCGTGTGCGCGGGCCACAGGAAGGGGTCCACCGGGTCGGGGACGGACGCGCGGAGCGTCGGCAGGATCGCTGTCAGGGTCACACGGACACGCTCGCGCGCGGAGCGACGCCGGAGAAGGGCGCTGACGGAACCCGAACGGCCGGCCCGCGACTCCTGACGGAACGCACACCCCCGCCGTCGCCCGAACTGGGGGTCCGCCAGCCGTACCGGTCGGCGGCTCCCAGGCCCTACTGTGACCGAAACTGAGTCCTTCCTGACTCCTGTACCCCGTGCTCCGTCCTGACCCGAAGTGGACCCTGCCATGCCTGGTGTGCTCCTGCCGCCGCCCCCTGCCCACCCGCGCCGACGGCGCCTCGTCCACCGCCTCGGCGCCCTGCTCGGGGCCGTCGTGGTCGCCGCCTCGGTCTTCGCCGGAGCGGGCGCCGCCACGGCGGCCGGGGCGAGCCGGCCCGACCAGGTCAACGACGGGCCGCAGGCCACCATCGCGTGCTCCTGCCGGTGGGACCAGGGCATCACCCCGTCGCTGTCCGGGCCGGTCACTCAGATCGACCTCGACGCCGACTCCATGTCCGGTGACGGCGACGGCACGATCCAGGTCACGGTCCGCGCGATGGGCGCGGACGGCATCGGCACCGACGACGTCTTCGCGAGCGGCTCGACGACGGTCGGCGGACCCGGCTGGTTCTCGGTCCCGATGACGTCGGTCAAGCCCCTGCGCGCCGGCACCCAGTACGCACTCTCCGTCGACTACCGGGGCATGTACCTGTCGTTCACGGATCCGGTGTACGCGGGCGGCGGCCTGCGGCTCTTCCGGGACGGGGTCGCCAGCGACTACACCCGGTACTACGACCTCATGTTCCGCGAGTACGTCGTCGCGGACGCGGCCATCGCGGGGACCCCGACCACCGACGTCGCGGTCGACCACCCGTACTCGTACACCTACGACCTCGGGGGCGTCCCGTCGACCACGACCGTCGTCGCCGGCGCGCTGCCGGCCGGTCTGACCCTGTCGTCCGCCGGCGTGCTCTCGGGCACCCCGACCAGGGTCGGCACGTCGACCTTCACCGTCCGCGCGACGTCCGGCGACACCACCGCCGACGTGACCTCGACGATCGTCGTCCGTCCCGCGCAGGCGCCGTCGGCCCCCACCGCGGTGCAGGCGACGCCCGGTGCGACCTCGGCGTCGGTCCGGTGGACCGCCCCGGCCGCCGCCGGCGACGACCCGGTCGCCGGGTACACCGTCACCGCGCACCCGGGCGGCGCGACCGCGACGAGCACCACCACCGAGGCGACCGTGACCGGTCTGACGGCCGGCACCCCGACGACCTTCACGGTCACGGCGAAGAGCGCGTCCGGCACCAGCCCGTCGTCGGCCGAGTCGGAGGCCGTCGTGCCCTTCACGACCCCGGACGCCCCCGGTCGTCTGCGCGTCGTGCCCGGTGACACCACCGCCGCGCTGTCCTGGACCGCTCCCGCAGACGGCTCGTCGCCGCTCACCGGCTACGTCGTCACCGTGAGCGCCGACGGCGGCCCGGCCACGGTCGTCGCCCGCCCCGACGCCGATGCCACCCGCGTCGTCGTCCCCGAGCTGACGAACGGCACGTCGTACGTCTTCACCGTCGCCGCGACGAACGCCGCCGGCACGGGCCCCGCCGCCTCGAGCGGCGGCAGCGCACCGTTCGGGCTGCCCTCGTCGCCCCGCGGGCTCGCAGCGACGCCCGGTGACTCCTCGGTCGCCCTGGACTGGAGCGCACCGGAGACCGCCAACGGCTCGCCCGTCACCGGCTACGCCGTGCAGCACAGCACGGACGGCACCACCTGGACCGACGACGCGTCCGTCGCCGGCACGGCCACCGAGGTCACCGGTCTGGCGAACGGCACCGAGGTCGCCTTCCGTGTCGCGGCCGTCAACGCCGCGGGCACCGGCGCCTGGAGCGGACCCGTGCGTGCCACCCCGGTCGCCCTGCCTGGTGTGCCGCAGGACGTCGCGGTCGTCCCCGGCGACCGTTCCGCGGCCGTGTCGTGGACAGCTCCGACCATCGACGGCGGCAGCGCCGTCACCGGCTACGTGGTGCAGACCCGTGAGGGGACCGGCCCCTGGCAGGACGCCGCCGGCACCGAGGGCACCTCGCTCACCGTCGACGGGCTCGAGAACGGCACCGAGCTGTCGTTCCGCGTCGCCGCCGTGAACGCCGTCGGCACCGGGGCGCCGAGCGCTTCCGTCGGCGCCACGCCCTTCGTCTTCGTCCCCTCGGCCGTGACCGACGGCGGCGCGCTCGACGGCCGCACGGTCCGCATCGGTGACCGCGTGCGACTGCACGCCACGGACCTGCCGGCCGGATCGTCCGTCACCGTCGAGCTGCACTCGAAGGTGGTGGTGCTCGCCACCGAGCGCATCGGCGCGGACGGCGTCCTGGACACGGTGGTGACGATCCCCGCGGCGACCGCCCCGGGCGACCACGAGCTCACGGTGACGCTCAGCGACACGGGCGCTGCACCCGTCACGGCGTCGTTCGCCCTGACGGTGGCGAAGCCCACGCCCGCGACGGTCATCACCGCGGTCACGCACGAGACCGGCGACACCGTCGGCAAGGCCGTCCGCCACGTCGGCGAGCTCGCCTTCACCGGCGGCTCGATCTCACCGCTGGCGGTGAGCGGTGCCGTGCTCGCGATGGCGCTCGGCGCCTTCGTCCTGGCACTGGTGCGCCGCCGCCGCGTCTGAGACGCGGGAAGACGGACGGAAGGCACGGTGCCAGCTGGCACCGTGCCTCCTGTCCGGAAACCGATCGCGTCAGACGGCCGCGGTCGCCTCGTCGCGGTGCGGGAGCTTCCAACCCGGGCGCACGAAGTGGCACGTGTACCCGGCGGGGTACTTCTCGAGGTAGTCCTGGTGCTCCTCTTCTGCCTGCCAGAAGTCGCCGGCGGGCTCGACCTCGGTGACGACCTTGCCGGGCCAGATGCCCGACGCGTCGACGTCCGCGATCGTGTCGCGCGCGACCTGCTCCTGCTCGGGCGAGGTGAAGTAGATCGCCGAACGGTAGCTGCGGCCGACGTCGTTGCCCTGGCGGTCTTTCGTCGACGGGTCGTGGATCTGGAAGAAGAACTCGAGCAGGTCGCGGTACGAGATCACCGACGGGTCGAAGACGATCTCGACCGACTCGGCGTGGTCGCCGTGGTTGCGGTACGTCGCGTTCGGGGTGTCGCCGCCCGAGTAGCCGACGCGGGTGCTGATGACGCCGGGACGGCGACGGAGGAGCTGCTGCGCTCCCCAGAAGCACCCGCCGGCGAGGATGGCGGTTTCGGTGGTGGTCATGGTGGCCTCCTGAGGTCGTCGTGCCACTGGCTGCGGCATCCTCTGCTGCAACCGGCGACGGGGGTGTCGTGTTCCCGACTCGGGTCAGTTCGCGGTGTCCTCGAGCGCGTCGAGGGCGGCGACGTCCTCGGCGGCGAGCACGAAGTCGACGTCGGCGTTCGCGGCGATGCGCGACGGGGTCGTGGACTTCGGCAGCGGCAGGACGTCCTTCTCGAGCAGGTAGCGGATCGCGACCTGCGCGACGGTCTTGTCGTACTTCGCCGCGATCTCGGCGATCTGACCGTTCTCGAGCAGGCCGCCGGTGGCGAGCGGGGAGTAGCCCTCGGTCAGGATGTCGTGCTCGCGGTCGAACGCGGTCGTCTCGTCCTGGGTGTTGCCGATGAACCAGCGGATCTGGTTGGCGTGCGGGACGACGTCGGTGCGGCCGAGCAGGTCCTCGAGGTCCGCGACGGCGAAGTTCGAGACGCCGATGCTCTTCGTGCGGCCGGCGTCGTAGACCTCTTCCAGGACCTTCCACACCTCGACGTTGCCGTCGCGGTGGTCGCTGCCCATGTCGCTCCACGGCCACGGCGCGTGCACGAGGTACAGGTCGATCCCGCCGAGGTCGAGGTTGCGGCTCGAGGTCTCGAAGGCCTCGCGGGCGCCGTCGGCGGTCTTGATCTCGGCCGGCAGCTTCGTGGTGATGAAGACCTCGTCGCGGGGGATGCCGCTGTCGCGGACGGCCTCGCCGACGCTGGCCTCGTTGCCGTACGCCAGGGCGGTGTCGATGTGGCGGTAGCCGAGGTCGAGCGCGGTCTTCGTCGCGTCGTACGCCTCGGAGCCGGACGGGATCTGCCAGGTGCCGAAACCGATCTTCGGGATGTGCAGACCGTTGGACATGGTGAACGTGTCGGTGAGTGCGGGCATGCAGCGGACAGTACGCCGTGGCTGCGACGGGGCGTGGAGCGGCGCCGCCGGCGCGGCGGGGTGGGCCGGGCGGTGCGTCGGCGCACCGCACCCCTGTGCGGGCGTTGCGCCCCGGCTCACGTGGGCGCGATGCCCGCGCCGGGGCGCGGACGCGGGCAGCCGACGCACGGCAGCGGCGACAGACGCCGCGCCCCCGTGCGGGCGGTGCGCCCCGGCTCACGCGGGCGCGATGCCCGTGCCGGGGCGCGATCGCGCGCAGACGACGGACGGGAGGCCCGTGGCGGTGTAGCCACGGGCCTCCCGTCCGTCTGTCGGTCGCGCTGGTGGGTCAGCGCGCGGTGCGCGCACCGATCCGCGGCAGGACCAGGCCGAGCACGATCATCGCGACGGCGAGGAAGGCGTGCAGCACGTTGTCCGCGACGTTCAGCGGCACGAAGTTCGCGCCGGTGGACATGCCCGCGGTGAACAGGCCGTAGACGAAGAGCACCAGGTAGATGATGCCGCCGACGAGCAGGTACAGGCGGGCGGACGCAGCGCCGCGAGCTGCGACGAGCCCGACGATGCCGAAGAGCAGGTGCACGATGTTGTGCAGGACGGACACCTGGAACGTGCCCAGGAGCAGTGCCATCGAGCCGTCGCCGGCCATCGACATCGAACCCATGTCCATGGTCAGGCCGGGGATGAAGCCGGCCAGGCCCACGATGAGGAAGACGACACCGAAGACGAGTGCACCCTTCTGGGTCCACGTCGAGCCGTAGCCGGAGCGAGCGGGAACTGTGCTGCTGGTCATGATCGATCTCTTTCTTCGAGCGCGTCGCCGAGCGCGGCGCACATGGCATTCGGAGCAAGCCCCCGGGCGGTTTGGAGGTCCGGTCCGAACGTACCCGTCCGCCGATGATCCTGTGCTGGTGCGCACGACGCGCTGCCTACGCTCCGCAGGACGGCACCACCAACGGAAGGAACCACCATGGCAAGTGGAGTGGCAGCAGTCTGGGTCCCGGTCAGCGACATGGAGCGTGCGGTCGCGTTCTACCGCGACACCCTCGGTCTCACGGTGAAGGACCAGTCGGACGACTGGAGCGAGATCGACGCGAACGGCCTGATGATCGGGCTGAACGGCCGCGAGTCGGCCACCTCGTCGAGCGGCGGGGGAGCGGTCGTGACGTTCCAGCCGGACGGCAGCATCGAGGACGAGGTCGCCTCGCTCAAGGAGCGCGGCGCGGACATCCAGGGCGAGATCAGCGAGCACCCGTGGGGCAAGATCATCCCCTTCAAGGACAGCGAGGGCAACGACCTGCAGCTCTACTCGCCGCCGCAGGGCTGAGTGCCGCCGCGCTGACGCGCGCGGAAGACGGACGGGAGGCCCGTGGCGACGCCGCCACGGGCCTCCCGTCCGGTTCGGGCTCGTTCCGGTGCTACGCCACCGCGATCTCGTTGGGCACGCCAGGCAGCTCGTCGCTCGAGGCGATGACCTTCCCGGTCGTCAGGTCGACCGCGTGCACCTTCTGCTCGGCAGGGTCGGTGACGTAGGCGACGTCACCGGCGACCTTCAGTGCGGGGTGGGCGTCCTGCCACTCGGCCGGGCCCTCCCACGCGGCGATCACGGGGAACGACTCGAGCTGCTCGCCGGTCGTCTCGTCGAAGGTGTGCAGGGCACCGTCCGAGCCGAGCACGACGGCCTCGTCGCCGGGGCCGCGGGCGAGGTCGCGGAAGGTGAAGCCGACGCCGTCGGGCATGTCCGCGACGGTGTACTCGCCCGAGGCCGCGTCGATGAGGGCGACCTGGTCGAGCAGGTACCCCTCGCTGTCGGGGTCGTCGTTGTAGTCGCCGACCGCGACGGAGGAGTCCTCGGTGGTGAACAGGTTGCCGGTGCGGCCGTACTCGGTCGGGGCGTCGATCTTCTCGAACGCTCCGTCCGCGTAGACGAGGGCGCCGTCGGTGCAGCCGAACACCGCGACCTCGTCCGAGACCGCGCCCTCGCCGTGCACGTCGGGGCACGCCTCGGAGCGGGCGATCTCCTCGCCGTCGGCGTCCAGGGCGCGCACGCCGGAGCGGCTCTCCTCGGTGCCGATGGTCGTCAGGAGCGTGCCGTCCTCGAGTTCGATGGCGACGCCGTGGTGGGCGGCCTCGGACTTCGTCGTCTCGACGTCGGGCAGGTCGGCCCCGTCGAGCTCGGTGTGGTCGAAGGTCGTGACGTCGCCGGTGCCGTCGGCGAAGAGCGCCGTCCGGTCGCCGTGCACGACCGCGTGACCGCCGGTGTCGGCGGGGAACACCGCGTCGGTCAGGGCCGGCTCGGCCTGCGTGTCGAGGACCCGGAAGCCCTCGGGCACGGTGACGAGCACGTGGCGGCCGTCACCGGCGGGGTTGACGCGCGTGAAGCCGTCGATCGCGTCGTCGGCGACCACGCGCAGGTCGTCGTCGAGGGTGAGCAGGCCGCCGTCGTAGGTCAGCGTGATGCGCGTGCCGTCGGCCGCGGGGGTCGGGGAGCGGTCGCCGGCGGCCGGGCTCGAGGAGCAGCCGGTCAGGGCCAGGGCGGCGGCGCCGAGCAGGGCGGCCGGGGCCAGCAGGTTCTTCGGTGAGGTCATGGACAACACTGTATTGATTCTCATTCTCATTTACGAATCGACAGGCCGTCGACGATCGCCGCGGTGTTCGACCGCATCATGCCGAGGTACGTCGAGGCGGCGCCGTCCTCGGTCAGCGACTCCGTCGCGAGCGGTCGGACAGTCACGTGCACGTCGACCTCCTCGGCGAGCACCTCGGCCAGTCGTGCCGGCTGCGAGGCGTCGGCGAAGATCGTCGGGACCCCCGCCGTCTCGATCGCGTCGGCGAGGTCGCGCAGGTCCGCGGCGCTCGGCGAGGCGAGCGTCGTGCCGCTCGGGATCACCGCGCCGACGACCCGGAAGCCGTACCGGTCGGCCAGGTACCCGAACACGTGGTGGTTCGTCACGAGGGCCCGACGGTCCTCGGGCACCGTGGCCAGTGCGGTCGTCATCTCGTCGTCTAGGTCCTGCAGCGCGGCCAGGTAGGCGTCGGTGCCGCCCGGCTCGATGCCGACCGCGCGCAGGTCCGCGTCGAGCGCCTCGACGACGTCGACCATCCGTGCCGGGTCGGTCCAGAAGTGCGGGTCCGTGCCGCTGTCGTCCTCGGTGGTCCAGTCGAGCGTCTCGACGGTGTCACCGGCGGTGGTCACGGGCACGCCGTCCTCCGCCGCGGCCTGCACGTGCCGCGCGACGCCCTCCTCGAGCCCGAGGCCGTTCTCGACCACCAGGTCGGCGCTCCGCAGGCGTGCTGCCTGCTGCGCCGAGACCTCGAACGAGTGCGGGTCGGCACCCGGCGGCATGAGGACCATGACGTCGGCCCGGTCCCCGACCACCTCGGACACGACGTCACCCAGGATGTTCGTGGTGACGGCGACGAGGGGGCGGTCCGAGCCGGCGGCGGTGCACCCGGCGGTCGTGACGGCGAGCGTCGCGGTGACGACCACGGCGGTCAGCAGTCGCGTCGTCGCCCTCACAGCCCGACCTCCGCGAAGGCGGCAGGTGCGACCGGCAGCTCGAGGGTGCGGGCGACGCGGGCGTCGTCGGCGAAGTCGATCTCGTGCACCGTGCCGTCGGCGGGGTCGGCCAGGTACGCGCGCTGGGCGTCGAGCTGCAGCAACGGAGTGGCACCGGCGTCGATGAGGGGTTCGGTCGAGGCGGCTGTGCCGTCGTCCGGCGTCACGACGACCACGCGACCGTCGACGTCGACCCCGACCACGTGCTCGTCCTCGTCGTCCACGGCGACCACGGCGCGCAGCGGGCGCTCGGTCGGCACGTGGCGCCACGAGCCCTCGCGCACGTCGAGCAGCCAGAAGCCGGTGTCCCCGGCCAACCCGGCGACCGTCGGACGCCCGGCGCGTGCGGCGAACGCCGTCGGGCGCTCGGCGTCGTCCGGCCGGTCCACGAAGGACGTCTGCCCGGCGTCGTCGACGACGACCGCGCCGTCGGCGCAGCCCACCACGGCTCCTGCGCGGGTCAGGATCCCGCCGGCCGGGTCGGTGCAGGCCTGCTCGCCGCCCGCTGCGGTGTCGACCGGGTGGCCGTCCGCGTCGAGCACCCGGACGGTGTCGCCCTGGGCGGCGACGAGCTGCTCGCCCACCGGCAGCAGGACCGTGGCGTCGACCCGCGCGGTCTCGTCGACCTCGCCCTGGCCCAGGGCCGCGCGGTCGAGCACGACGGCCTCGCCGCGGTCCGGCCACGTCAGGGTCGTCATGGTCTCGGACGAGTGCACCTCGACCGGGCCGCCGCCGTCGACGGTGCCGACGACGCGGGGCTCGGCAGCGTAGTAGTGCGTGTGGTCGCCGTGGTCGACCGTCCACGCGCCGCCGTCGACGATCGTCGTGCGGTCGCCGTCGCTCGTCACGAGGAACCGGCCGTCGGTGGCGGAGTGCTCGGGGGCACCCACCCCGTCGAGCTCGGTGGACTCCTCGGTCAGCAGGTCGTGCAGCGCCGTCTCGCCGGTCGCCGACACGGCCAGGAGGCGCACCTGCGGCTCCTGGGCTTCGCTCGCCCCTTCGACGTAGCCGTGGGGGCGGGCGCTCGCGGTCGTCTGGTCGGCCGACGGGGTGCCCGTGGAACAGGCGGTCACGGTGAGGGCCAGGCCGGTGGCCAGGCCGATGGTGGACAGGAGGCGCGCGGGTGCGCGTCGGGTGGTCGAGTGCGTCATGCTCCCTCTCGGTACGGTGCGGCGGATCGCGGTGCTGCCGGCGCGGCCGCGCGCGCCGGTGCCGGGGTCGGGGTGCGTCGCAGCGCGACCACGGCTGCTGCTGCGGCTCGCGAAGCGACGACGCTCGCGACGGCCACCGCGGCGATGCTCGCGCCCGCGGCGGTGCCGGCGTGCCACGAGGCGAGCAGGCCGACGAGGACGGCGGCGGTGCCGATGCCGGCGCCGAGCAGCATCGTCGAGGCCACGTGCCGGGTCCACGCGCGTGCGGCTGCGGCGGGCGCGAGCAGCAGGCCGACGACGAGCAGGGTGCCGACGGCCCGGTACGAGGCGACGACCGCCAGGGTCACGAGGCCGATGAGCACGACCTCGGCCACCCGCGGGTGCAGCCCGAGCGTGGCGGCCTTGCGGGGGTCGAAGGCCAGGGCGGTGAACGGCCGGTGGAACCCGACCGCCATGGCGAGTGCCACGGCCACGGCGACCGCGAGGCCGCCCAGGTCGGCGCGGGTGACCGCCAGGACGTCGCCGAACAGGATCGCGGTGACGTCGGTGGCGAACGAGCGCGAGGACGACACGATGATGACCCCGAGGGCGAGCATGCCGACGAAGAGCAACCCGATCGAGGTGTCGTACGACAACCGGGCACGGCGGCGCAGTGCCCCGACGCCGAGGACCATGACGCCGGCGCTGACCGCGGCGCCGAGCACGGCCGGGATCCCGGTCAGGGTGGCGACCGCGACGCCGGGCAGCATGCCGTGCGACAGCGCCTCGCCCAGGAACGCCATGCCCCGGACGAGCACCCAGGTGCCGACCACGGCGCAGAGGACCGCGGCCAGGGCGCCGCCGACGAGGGCGCGCACCATGAAGTCGACGGAGAACGGATCGGTCAGCCAGGTCACGGTCCGAGACGCTACATGAAAACGACTATCGATACTGATAGCGTGCTCAGGTGCCTCCGACCGCTCCGAACGACCTGCGGACCGCCGTCCACCTCGACCGGGTGACCGCCGTCCGCGGTGACCGGACCGTCCTCGACGGCGTCGACGCGACCTTCGCGGCCGGGGTCGTGACCGCGCTCACGGGTCCGAACGGCTCCGGCAAGTCCACGCTGCTCGACGTGGTGGCGCAGGTCGTGACGCCGTCCGGCGGACGGGTGACGGGCCTCCCGGCCGACGGCGTCGCCTACGTGACCCAGTCCGTGCCGCCGACCACCCTGCCGCTCACCGTCCGCGCGGCCGTGACGATGGGGCGGTGGCGGCACCGCGCGTGGTGGCGACCACTCGGGCGCGGCGACCGGGCCCTCGTCGACGCACAACTGGAGCGGATGGCGATCGCGGACCTGGCGGACCGGCCGGTCGAGGAGCTCTCCGGCGGTCAGCGGCAGCGCACGCTCGTGGCGCTCGGCCTGGCGCAGCGTGCGCGGGTGCTGCTCGTCGACGAGCCGACCGCCGGGGTGGACGCCGACTCCGCGGCGCTCGTGGTGGCGGCGCTCGCCGCCGAGGCGGCCGACGGTGTCGTGGTCGTGCACGCGGCGCACGACCCGGTCGCGATCGCCGCGGCCGACCGGGTCGTCAGGCTCGGCTGACCGTGCGCGGACCGTCCGGAGCAGCGGGGCGGGGCTGCTCGCTCCGGACCGCCACCGTCCTGCCGGTGGCCACCGACTCCTGGGCGGCGAGCACGACCGCCAGTGTCCGGAGTCCGACGTGCACGTCCGGCTGCGGCTGCTCACCGGAGCGGACCGCGTCGACGAACGTGCGGAGCATCGCCGTGTCGGGGTCGGCGCCGTACCGCGACTCGATGGGCAGACCGGTCGCGGTGGCGGTGCCGCGGGCGGCGGCCCCGAAGAAGTCGGTCGCGATCGTGCCGCCGGTGCCCGCGACGTCCAGGGTCAACCCGCCCCACACCGCCGAGGTGTCCGGCGTGCTCCACGAGCAGTCGACGGCGGCGACGACGCCGTCCTCGTAGGTGACCGTCACGAGTCCCGCGGTCTCGGCCCGGGCGCGCGCGGCGTGCAGGGTGCGGTTGGCGACGGCCGTCACCGAGACGGGAGCCGAGCCGGTCAGGCCCTCGACGAGGTCCGCGACGTGCACGACGTGATCGACGATCGCGCCTCCGCCGGACAGCTCCGGTTCGGTGAACCAGGACCGGGTGAGCGGGAGCATGCCGTTGTTCGCACCGCGGATCGAGAACACCTGCCCGAGGGCACCGGACTCGTGCGCCGCCCGGAGCCTGCCGAACGCCGAGGTGAACCGCACCGGGTACGCGACCATGAGCAGCACGCGGGCCGCCCGCACGGCGTCGCGCATCGCGATGCCGTCCTCCCACGTCGTGGCGAGGGGCTTCTCGCACAGCACGTGCGCGCCGGCGGCAGCGGCGGCCTCGACGAGCTCCCGGTGCCGGGCGTTCTCGCTCGTCACGACGACGGCGTCCGGCCCCCAGGCCAGGAGCTCCTGGTACGTGTCGACGTAGGCGACGCCGAGCTCGTCGGCCAGGTCGCGGCCGCGCAGCTCGACGAGCGACCCGCCGGTGCTGACGCCGTCCGGGTCGGAACCGCGCACCTCGACCCCGGGCATCGCGGCGAGGGCGGTGAGGTACCCGATCGCGTGGGTGTGCGCGAAGGACAGCACGGCGATCCTGAGGTCGGTCACGCGGGCACCTCGAGCGACACCGGCTGCCCGGTCCCGAGCGACTCGAGCGCCGCGTTCGCCAGCCGGACCGCCGCGACGCCGTCGTCCACGCTCACCCGCGGGGTCGGGCCCCCGGCGAACGCGGCGAGGAACTCGTGCAGCTCGGCGCCGTACGGGTCGTCGGCGGGGTCGACCTGCGGCAGGGAGCCGTCGAGCGCCTGGGGCGTCGCCAGGTCGGCGACGGAGTCCTGCTCGGCGCGGGACGAGTGCGACAGGCTGCCGGCCGTGCCGGTCACCGAGTACTCCGTCGTGAAGCCGAGGTGCTGCGGCCCCCAGACCCCGGCGACGTGGGTGATCGCTCCGGACGCGTGCGTGAGGAGCACGTGCGCCGCCTCGACCGGTTCGGCGTCGGTACCGCTCCGCGTGCCGACCGCGGAGACCCGGACGACCTCACCGGCGACCCAGCGGGCGATGTCGAGGTCGTGGATCATCTGGTCCATCACGATGCCCCCGGACAGTGCCCGGTCCGCGAACCACGGCGCGTGCAGCGGGAAGGCCCCGGAGCGGACGAACCGCAGCACCGCCAGGTCGCCGAGGAGGCCCGTGGTCACGGCTTCCTTGAGGCGCACGTACGCGGGGAAGAACCGCACCACGTGGGCCGGGTAGAGCTGTCGGCCGGCGTCGCGCGCACGCTCGGCCAGGTCGGCCGCGTCGGCGTCGGTGCGGGCGAGCGGCTTCTCGGACACGACGTCCTTGCCGGCGGCCAGCGCCGCGCGGACCACCTCGGCGTGCGTCGCGGTCGGGGTCACGACGTCGACGACGTCCACCGCGTCGAACAGCGCGTCGAGCGAGTCCACGACGGTGATCGAGGACCCGGCGGCCTCGGCGTCGGGACCGAAGGCCGCGGCGAGCTCGTCGGCACCGCCCTGGGCGTGGACGACGACCGGGCCGAGGCGCAGCAGACCGGGCAGGTGCGCACGGGCGATGCCGCCGGCGCCGACGAGGCCGATCCGGGGGGGTCGGGGGCATCGGGGCTCCTTCGCGGGGTGAGCCGGTCGACGGTGACCGGGCGCCGCCATGCTACCGAGCGGCGTGCACGGGCGGCCCTCGGGCAGCGCTGGGTCGACAACAGAAGCACGGGACGGATTTTTCTGAGATAGTGGCACAAGTCAGAAGATCTGGCGTCGTTGTTCTGCGATCGGAAGGAGCGTCGTGACCATGGGCACCTGGCCGGCGCTGGAGTACGAGCAACTCGACTGGGAGCGGCGTGACGCCGACCATGGTCCTCGGGCAGCTCGACGCAGCAGGGTGCGCGAACAGTACCTCGCCGCGGTGCCGCCGCACATCGCCGCGGCCGCACTCGAGCTGAGTGACGCCGTGGCGACGCTGGTCGACGAGGCCTCCACGGCGTTGGTGCGGTTCGATGGCGAGCTCGGTGGCGAGGTGGCGCCGTTCTCATCGCTCCTCCTCCGGTCAGAGGCAGCGGCGTCCTCACAGATCGAACACCTCACGGCGAGTGCCCGACAGGTCTTCACCGCGGAGATCGGCGCCCGGGGCAAGCGCAACGCCGCCGCGATCATCTCCAACACGCGTGCCATGCGGACCGCCATCGAGTTGTCCGATGAGTTGACCGCGGACACCGTGCTCGCCATGCACGAGGTGCTGATGGACGGAGACCCCCACCACGAGGCCGGAGCCTTCCGACAGGAGTCTGTCTGGATCGGGACGGACGGACGATCCCCGGTCGGTGCTGACTACGTCGCCCCGGCCTGGCCACGGGTGCCGGCGTTGATCGACGACGTGCTGACGTTCGCACGACGCCTCGACCTGCCGCGGTTGGCGCAGGTCGCGGTGGCACACGCGCAGTTCGAGACGATCCACCCGTTCACCGACGGCAACGGGCGCACGGGGCGTGCTCTGCTGCAGGCGATGCTGCGCTCGAACGAACTGACCCGGAACGTCACGGTCCCCGTGTCAGCTGGGCTCCTCGCCGACACCGACGGGTACGTCGAGGCGCTGATGGCGTACCGCCGCGGAGACGTCGAGCCGATCATCCGACGGGTGGCGGAAGCGTCGTTCACCGCCATCGGGAACGCCGAAGAACTGGTGCAGGACATCCAGCGGATCCGCCGGGGCTGGCGTGATCGCATCGACGCTCGGCGCGACTCCGGTGTCTGGGCCGCACTCGACGTCGTCGCCCGCCAGCCGGTGCTGAACGCGACGACGCTCGCTTCCCAGATGGGGATCGCCCCACGGAACGCCTACCCGCACCTCCAGAAGCTCGTCGCAGCGGGGGTCCTCCTGTCGAAGAACGAATACCAGCACGGGGTCCTGTACCGCAACGACGAGGTCCTGGCGGCGCTCGACGCGTTCGCCCGGCGGGCCGGTCGTCGCGGCTGAAGCGCGCCCGGGCTCAGGCGTCGAGCGCGCGCCGCGCGGCCGCCACGACCTCGGCGTCGGTGACGAAGTGCGCGGACCCGTCGTCGGCGCCGCCCATCGGCACCCCGTCGTGCGCGCTGTCCGCCGCTGGGCGCTTCGCGGAGAGGTGCACCGCGGCGACGCCGGTGCGCACCAGGGCCGGGACGTCGTGCGGGGTGACGCCGGCGCCGGCCATCACCTGCACCGGTCCGGCCGCCTCGACCATGCGGGCGATGGTGACCGCGCCCGCCGCGGCGGTGGGCGCGCCGCCCGAGGTCAGCACCCGCGTGAAGCCGAGGTCGGCGACCGTCGCCGCGGCCGTGACCGGGTCGATCGCGTGGTCGACCGCGCGGTGCAGCGTCACCTCGGCCGTCGCGCTGACCGAGCGTGCCGCGTCCACGAAGCGGCGCAGGGCGTCACGGTCGAGCGTCCGGTCCGCGCGGAGCGCCCCGACCACGACCCCCGCGGCGCCGGAGCGCAGGACGGCGCGGACCTCGCGCTCCATCAGCGCGATCTCGTCCGGCGTGTGCACGAAGCCGCCGGGGCGGCAGCGCACGAGCGCGTGGGCGGGGATGCCGGTCTCGTGCGTGGCCTCGACGAGGGCCTGCGACGGCGTGAGCCCGCCGAGCTCGAGGCCGACGCAGAGCTCGACCCGGTCGGCACCGCCGTCGCGGGCGACGACCGCGCCCGCGGGTGAGGTGACGGCGATCTCGAGGGCGACGGGGGCGGTGGTCACGCGATGGCTCCGAGCGGTTCGTTCGACGGCGGGATGATCCGGGCGCCGAGGTCGGGCGCCGACGGGAACACTCGATCGTAGGGGAACAGGGGCCGCTGGATCCTGTGGTGCCCGAGCCGGAGCAGGTCCTGGTCGACGCCGCCGGGGGTGAGCGCGAGCATCCAGTCGGCGGCCATGTCGAACAGTTCGGGTTCGAGGTACCCGATCTTCACGACGACCACGTCGGCGCTGCGCGGGTCGAGGTCGAGGTCGGTGAAGTCGTGCTCGTGGTGGTACGGCTTCCGCAGCGTCGTCAGGATCGCGAAGACGCTGCCGACCTGCAGCACGACCTCGGTCTCGGCGTCCCGGTCGCCGTGCTTGATCGCGTGCACCCGGCCGGTCATCGTGACCGGGCCGGCGTGGACGTCGTCGACCGCGGCACCGGCGGTCACGGTGACCGTGGCTCCCACGCCGGCTTCCACCGCCGTCGCCACCGCCTCCGGACCGGGGACGCTCGCGTACAGGACGGTCGGGCCGTCGGCCTCGGCGAAGGCGGGGTTCGCGAGCACCTGCGTCAGCCCCCACGACATGTCGCCCGAGCCGCCGGCGGTCGGGTTGTCGCCGGAGTCGGAGACGAAGAACGGCCGGGCGGCGCCGGGCGCGAGTGCGGCGGCGATGCACTCGTCGAACGTGCCGGTCGGGGCGACGAACGCGAAGTCCTCGCGGGCGTCCCAGAAGGCGCTCGCGAGCCGTTCGGCGCCCGCGGCGACGGCCTGCGCTGACCACCCGGTGACGACGGTGACGGCACGGTCGCGGGGCTGGTCGGCCCAGGCGTAGCCGACCCAGATCGCGGCGTCGAGCACGCCGTCGGTCCGTTCGACCTCGGCCACCTGCGCGTACACCGAGGCCGCCGGCTCGATGCGGGTGGAGGTCTGCTCGCCGGGCAGCAGCACCGGGATCGGGACCCACGCCTTCACCGGGCGCTGCGCACCGACCGGGCGTTCGGTGAGCACGTCGACCAGGTTCCGGACGGCGCGCTCCTTCGTCTCGAGGGCGTCCTCGTGCGGGGCCATCCGGTAGCAGGTGACGAGGTCGACCTGGTGGGCGAGCTCCGCGGTGACGTTGCCGTGCAGGTCCATCGACGCCGAAACGATCACCTCGGGGCCGACGACCGCGCGGATCCGGCCGAGCAGGTCGGCCTCGGCGTCGTCGAGGCCCTCGACCACCATCGCGCCGTGGATGTCGTACCAGAGACCGTCCACCGGGCCGATCGCCTGCAGCCGCGTGACGATCTCCGCCGCGAGCGACTCGTACGCGGCACGGTCCACGATCCCGCCCGGCAGCGCGTGCCCGATGAGCGCCCCGCGGAAGTCGGCTCGTGCCGACAGCGGACCGAGGAAGTCGTACCGCGCCACGACCTCGTCCCCGCGGTCCGGGTGGAACGCCGGGGCGAGGGTGCGGGTCGGCGTGAAGGTCGAGGTCTCGATGGCGAGCCCGGCGATCGCGATGACCGGACGGCGGGTGGCGGTGGTCTCAGACACGGACGCTCCTGTTCCTGGTGGTGGACTGCGGGATGGGGGCGGACCGCTCCTCGAGCGAGGCGGCCAGGCCGCGCTGCAACGCGAACTGCCCCGCGCCGACGAGTCCGGCGTCGGCGCCGAGGGACACCGGCTCGATGGCCAGGTGCTGCGTCATCAGCGGGTGGCAGCTCTCGTAGAGCTGGCTGCGCACCGCGGCGATGAACGGGTCCAGGGTGGACAGGATGCCGCCGAGGTAGACGGCGTCCGGGTTGAAGAAGTTGACGTTGGCGGCGAGGACCTCGCCCAGGTAGCGCCCGGCGAGCCGGACGGCGCGGGTGGCCTCGGGGTGTGCGTCCGACGCGAGGCGGACGACGTCGGCGGTGGAGGACACGTCGACCCCGGCCCCGGACAGGATCCGGACGAGCGCCGCACCGGAGGCGACGGTCTCCAGGCACCCGGTGTTGCCGCAGGAGCACGGGGTGTCCCCGGCGGCGTCGATGCGCACGTGCGTGATGTCCCCGGCCGACCCGGTCGACCCGCGGTACAGCCGCCCGTCGATGACGATGCCCGCGCCGATCGCCGACCCGGCCTTGATCGTGATCGTCTGCCGACGTGCCGGGTCCTGCACGGTCTGCTCGCCGGCGGCCATGCAGTTCGCGTCGTTGTCGACGACCGCGGGCAGGCCGAACCGGTCGGACAACCAGGCGGCGACGGGGAAGCCGTTCCAGCCGGGCATCCGGCTCGGCAGGTCGACGACCCCCGCCTCGACGTCGACGGGGCCGGGCAGGCTCAGGCCGACGCCGCGCAGTCCGGCACGGCCGCGCTCGTCGGCGAGGCGCTCGAGCAGCGCGGCGAGGCGCTGCAGGCCGGCGGTCGGCCCGTCGGAGAGCGCGAAGGGCACGTTCGCGACGGACTCGAGCGCGCCGCCGGGCAGGACGATGCCGATCCGGACGTGCCCGCCGCCGACGTCCGCGGCCACCGCGTACTCGTCGGCCCCGCCGATCCGGAGCACCTTGCGCGGTCGGCCGCCCGTCGAGACGTCGGTGCCCTCCTCCGCCAGGACGCCGTGCGACAGCAGGTGGGCGACCACGTGGGACACCGTCGAGGGCGCGGCGCCGAGGAGCTTCGCGATCTCCGTCCGGCTCGCCGCCTGGCCCGAGGCGACGAGTTCGAGGACGCGTGCGCTGAGGTCCGGCACGACTTTCTCCAATCCGGGTGGAACGCCGGCCGAGCCGACCGAACACCCGGAGCCTAACCGGCGGAACGGCCCGTTCACCCTTTCGGTCATTCCGCAGAAACGCAGTTTTTACATGGAGATGTTTGTTTTTCCAACGCCTTTGGCCATTGACTGTGTCCGTGCCGCTCGGCACGCGTGCTCCACCCCGAACGAACGTCCACACAAGGAGACACCGCATGACCAAGCCCCGCCGCTGGGCGCTCCTCACCGGAGCCGCGATCGCCGTGAGTGCGCTGCTCGCCGGCTGCTCCGGGGGCGGCACCGCGTCCCCCGGGTCGACCGACGAGATCGACTACGCCCTCCCCGCGAACTTCACGCCGAACTGGATCCTGCCGATCGGCACGGCGGCGCACCTCAACACGAACAACGGCTCGATCGCGCAGTCGCTGTACGAGCCGCTCGTCGCGTACGACGGCTCCACCGGCAAGATCGCGTGGAACAAGGCAGGCTCCGTCGCGACCGACGCCGCGTTCGCAAAGGACGGCAAGAGCGTCACGATGACGCTCGGCGACCGACACTGGTCCGACGGCGAGGCGATCACGAGCCGCGACGTCGAGTTCTGGTTCAACCTGATCAAGGCGAACAAGGACCAGTGGGGCTCGTACTCGAAGGGCAAGGCGCCGGACAACTGGACGTCGTTCAAGGCCGTCGACGACACCCACTTCACCATCACGTTCGACAAGGCCTACAACTCGGACTGGATGCTCGCGAACCAGCTGAGCCACATCATCCCGCTGCCGCAGCACGCCTGGGACAAGACGGGCGCGAGCGCGAAGGTCACCGACGCCGACGAGACCACCGCCGGCGCGAAGCAGGTGTGGAAGTACCTCAACACCGCCGCCGGCAAGATCTCCGACTACGCCACCGACGACCTGTGGAAGACCATCTCCGGCCCGTACGGCGTCAAGACCTTCACCACGGCCGGCAAGGTCACCCTGACGGCGAACAAGAAGTACGACGGTGGTGAGGAGCCGTCGATCACGACGGTCAACCTGCTGCCCTTCACCACGGCCGACGCCGAGGTGAACGCCGTCCGCTCGGGCGAGGTCGACTACGGGTACATCAACGCCACCGACATGGACCAGGAGTCGTCGTTCACGGCGAAGGGCTACGAGGTCGAGCCGTGGACCGGCTGGGCGATCACGTACATGCCGTACAACTTCAACAACCCGGACATGGGCGCCGTCTTCAAGCAGCTGTACGCCCGCCAGGCCGTGCAGATGTCGATCGACCAGGAGTCGCTGTCGAAGGTCGTCTTCAACGGCACCGCCACCTCGACCTACGGCCCGATCCCGCAGGCGCAGGAGTCCGACTACGTCTCCGACGTGCAGAAGGACAACCCGTACCCGTTCAGCACGTCGAAGGCCAAGGAACTGCTGACGAGCCACGGCTGGCAGGAACAGGGCGGCACGATGGTCTGCACCGACCCGGGCACCTCGGACAGCCAGTGCGGTGAGGGCGTGGCCGACGGCACGAAGTTCACCATGAGCGTCCTGTCGCAGTCCGGCTCGACCGTGACCGACAACATGATGAGCGCGATCCAGTCCTCGCTCGCGAAGACCGGCATCGGCTTCGAGATCAAGACCGCCCCGGTGTCGAGCGTGCTGTCGCAGACCCCGACCTGCACCTCGGACCAGGCGAGCTGCGACTGGGACCTGTCGTTCTTCGGCACCGCGGGCAGCTGGTACTTCCCGGCCTACCCGACCGGTGAGTCGCTGTTCCAGACCGGCGGTTCGGCGAACTTCGGCAGCTACTCGAACGAGCAGGTCGACTCCCTGATCGACGCGACCACCACCTCGACCGACGCCAGTGCCGTGCAGGACTACAGCGCCGCGCTCGCGGAGGACCTGCCGGTGATCTGGCTGCCGAGCCCCGACTACCAGATCTCGGTCGTCAAGAAGGGCCTGTCCGGGTTCGACCAGGACTCGCTCGCGAACTTCCACCCCGCCCAGTGGAAGTGGAACAAGTAGGAACGTGACCATCCCAGGAGGCGCGGTGCGGGTCCGCCCCGCACCGCGCCTCCCGGGATCACGCAAGAACCGACCATCGGAAGCCGCATGACCACAGCTCTCTCCCTCACCAGGCGCGTCCTGCAGGCGCTCGCGGTGATCCTCATCGTCACGATCGTCGTGTTCTGCCTGCTGCACGCGCTGCCCGGCGGCCCCGCCCGCGGCGTGCTCGGCGTCTCCGCGACCCCCGCGCAGATCGCCCAGTTCAACCAGGCCCAGGGGCTCGACCAGGCGCTGCCCGTGCAGTACCTGCGGTTCCTCGGGCGCCTGGTCACCGGCGACCTCGGTACCTCGTACACGCTCAACGAGCCGGTCTCGCAGCTCATCGCCGAGCGCCTGCCGAAGACCCTCGTGCTCACCGGCATCTCGGCGGTGCTCGGCCTCGTCATCGCGATCCCGGTCGGCATGCTGCAGGCGGCCCGCCGCAACGGCCCGGTCGACTACGCCGCGACCGCCCTGGCGTTCGTCTTCTACTCGACGCCGGCGTTCTTCCTCGGCCTCGTGCTCATCATCGTCTTCAGCCAGCAGCTGCCGTGGCTGCCGTCGCAGGCCCCGAGCGGCACCACCCTGGCCGAGGTGTTCCAGGACCCGGCCGGGCTCGTCCTGCCCGTGGTGACCGGCGCGCTCGCGATGATCGCGGTGTTCAGCCGCTACATGCGGTCCGCGACGCTCGAGAACCTGCAAGAGGACTACGTGCGCACCGCGCGGGCCGGCGGCGCCTCGACGGCGACGATCCTGCGGCGGCACGTGTTCCGGAACTCGCTGACGCCGGTCGTCGCGATGCTCGGTTACTACCTGCCGGTGCTGTTCGGCGGCGCGCTCGTCACCGAGCAGCTCTTCAACTACCCCGGCATGGGGTTGCTGTTCTGGAACGCCGCACAGTCATCGGACTACCCGACCCTGCTCGGCTGCGTGCTCGTCATCTCCGTCGCGACCGTCATCGGCACCCTGCTCGCCGACGTCGTGCAGTCCCTCATCGATCCCCGAGTGAAGGCAGACCGCGCATGAGCGCCGTACAACTGGCACCGGAAGCCCCGGGCGCCCCCGTCACCGTCGCGGCCACCGGGTTCCGACTGGCCGCCCGCCGGTTCCGCGGCAACACCCTCGCCGTGATCGGTCTCGCCGTCATCGTCGTCATCGTGCTGTTCTGCTTCGTCGGCCCGTTCGTGTACCCGACCGACCAGACCCACACGCTGCTCGAGCAGGCCGACCAGGGCCCGAGCGCCGCGCACTGGCTCGGCACCGACGCCGTCGGCCACGACGTCCTCGGCCGACTGATGTACGGCGGCAAGGTGTCGCTGATGGTCGGCATCGCCGCCGGGGTGCTGGCCACGGTGATCGGCACGCTCTGGGGCTCCGTCGCCGGCTACGTCGGCGGCTGGGTCGACGCCCTGATGATGCGCGTCGTCGACGCCGGCATCGCGATCCCGGCGCTGTTCATCCTGCTCGTCATCTCGGCGATCGCGAACCCGGGGGTCGGCGGCCTCATCGTCATCCTCGGCCTGGTGTCGTGGCTCGTGCCGTCCCGCCTGATCCGCGCCGAGACCCTGACGCTGAAGAACCGCGACTACGTGCTCACCCTGCGCGCGATCGGCGGTTCGCACGCCCGCGCCATCGGCAAGCACCTGCTGCCGAACTCGGTGTCGACCATCGTCGTCGCCGCCACGTTCCAGGTGGCCGACGCGATCCTGCTCGTCGCCTACGTCTCGTACCTCGGGCTCGGCGTGCAGCCACCCGCGACGGACTGGGGCGGCATGCTCTCGGCGGGGCTCACCGCCGCCTACTCCGGACACTGGTGGCTCATCGTGCCGCCGGGTCTGGCCGTGATCCTGGTCGTCTGCGCGTTCAACGCCGTGGGCGACGGACTCCGGGACGCCTTCGACGTGAGGGGCCGCTGATGACCACCGAACCGATCCTGCGGACGACCGACCTCGGCGTCACCTTCCGCACCGAGTCCGGCACCGTCGACGCCGTGCGGGGCGTGTCCCTGCAGGTCGCCCCGGGCGAGACGCTCGCCCTGGTGGGCGAGTCCGGCTCCGGCAAGTCCACCGTCGCGCTCGCCGCGATGGGCCTGCTCTCCGGCAACGCGACCGCCACCGGCAGCGTCGAGGTCGCCGGCCGGCAGGTCGTCGGCACGGCCGAGCCGGCACTGCGCGCGCTGCGTGGGTCGACGGTGTCGATGGTGTTCCAGGAACCCGCGACGGCCCTCGACCCGCTCACCCGCATCGGCGCACAGATCGCCGAGGTCATCCGGAACCACCGCACGGTGACCGCCGCCCAGGCCGCGGCCGAGGCGGTCGACCTGCTCCGCCGGGTCGGCATCCCCGACCCGGCGCAGCGCGCGCGGGCGTTCCCGTTCCAGCTGTCCGGCGGACAGCGGCAGCGGGTCGTCATCGCGATGGCGATCGCGAACGGGCCGGAGCTGCTCATCGCGGACGAGCCGACGACCGCCCTCGACGTGACCGTGCAGGCCGAGATCCTCGAGCTGCTCCGGAAGCTCGCCGTCGACACCGGCACGGGCGTCCTGCTCGTCACCCACAACATGGGCGTGGTCGCGGACTTCGCGGACCGGGTCGCGGTCATGCTGCAGGGCGAGATCGTCGAGACCGGCGGCGTCGAGGACGTGTTGCTCCGTCCCCAGCACGACTACACCAAGCGGCTCCTCGCCGCGGTGCCGCGGCTCGACGTGGCCGGGGACCGTCCGCCGGCTCCCGTCACCGACGCGCCGACCGGAGCGGACGGGAGGCCCGGCGCGGCCCCGGTGGTCGACCTGCGGGACGTCTCGGTGACGTTCGGGCGCGGGGCGCGCGCCGTCCACGCGCTCGCCGGCATCGACATCGCGGTGCACGCCGGTGAGACCGTCGGCCTGGTCGGCGAATCCGGATCCGGCAAGTCGACCGCTGCCCGGGTGGCGCTCGGGCTCGTCAAGCCGACGTCCGGCGCGGTGTCGCTCTTCGGGCAGGACCTGCGGACCGCGAAGGGCCGCGACCGCCGCGCACTGCGGTCCGGCATCGGCGTCGTGCTGCAGGACCCGGTGGCGTCCCTCGACGCCCGGATGTCCGTGGCCGAGTGCATCGCGGAGCCCCTCGCCGTGCACCGTCGCGGCACGTCGTCGGCCGACCGCCGTCGTCGTGTCGACGAGGTGCTCGACGCGGTGCGACTGCCGCGCGCGCTGGCCTCCCGCGCGCCCCGGGAGCTCTCCGGCGGACAACGCCAGCGGGTGTCGCTCGCCCGGGCCCTCGTGCTCGAGCCGCGGCTGCTCGTCGCCGACGAACCGACCTCGGCGCTCGACGTCAGCGTGCAGGAGACCGTGCTCGAGGTCCTGCGCGAACTGCAGGACGACCTCGGCTTCGCCTGCCTGTTCGTCTCGCACGACCTGGCCGTCGTGCAGCACCACGCCGAGCGCGTCGTCGTGATGCGCCAGGGCGTCGTCGAGGAGCAGGGCCCGACCAGCACGACGCTGCTGCACCCGACGACCGACTACACCCGGCGGCTGCTCGCCGCGGTGCCCGTGCCGGACCCGGTCCGGCAACGGCAGCGCCGCGCCGAGCGCCTGGCGACCCTCGCGGCGGTGGACGCGTGAGCGACATGCTCGCCGGTGTCGACGTCGGCGGCACGAACACGAAGGTCGTCCTCACGACGACGGACCTGCGGGTGGTCGACCGCGTCGACCTGCCGACACCCGCCCACGCCGGTGGGGCGGCGATCGTGACGGCCGCGCTCGCGGCGGTGACGGACCTGCTCGACCGGCACCGGGCCTCCTTGGCGGGGGTCGGGGTGGGCGCGGCCGGCGTCGTCGACCAGGCCACCGGCACCGTGCTCGTGACGGGCGATTCGTTCACGGGCTGGGCGGGGTACGGCGTGACCGACGCGGTGACCGCGGCCCTCGGCGTCCCGGCGACCCTGGACAACGACGTCAACGCATTCCTGCTCGGCGAGGTCGCGACCGGCGCCGTGACGGGGGCGCGCGACGTGCTCGGGATGACCCTCGGCACCGGCGTCGGCGGGGCCCTCGTGCTCGGCGGTCGACTGTTCGCGGGCCCGCACGGCGCCGCCGGCGAGATCGGACACGTGCCCGGGTTCGGCGACGCCCGCTGCACCTGTGGGCAGGTCGGCCACCTCGAGACCATCGCGGGTGCCCGGGGCATCGCGGACCGCTACGCCGAGCGCTCCGGCCGACGGGTCTCGGCCCGCGAGGTCGCCGCAGCCGCCCGGCTCGGCGACCCGGACGCCGCGGCGATCTTCGTCACCGCCGGACGGGGACTCGCCCGCGCGGCGCTGCTCACCGCGGGGATCCTCGACGTCACCACCGTCGTGATCGGCGGCGGCATCGCCCGCTCGTGGGACCTGCTCGAACCCGCGATCACCGCCGCGATCGCCGCCGAACCGCCGGTGAGCGGCGCGACGATCCGGCTCGCGCAGTCGACGCTCGGGTCGGACGCCGTCGCGCTCGGTGCCGCGGCGCAGGTGCGGGCGCTGGTGCTCGCGGCCGACCCCGTCGAGGGCGCCCGGTGGTGACGCGGCTCAGTCGACCCAGACGACGGTGCCGCTGAGGTCGTGCAGCGCGGCGGCGACGCCCGCCCGGAGCGCCCGACCGGCGCGCTCGTCGGTGAAGGTCGACGGATCGTAGTGGCTCGAGGGGCCGAGGCCCTCACCGCGGAAGCCCCCGCCGGTCCAGTCCGCGGCCGTCACGTTCGACGTCGGCTCGGCGATCTCCGCTCCGAGCACCAGGAACGGCTGGTGCAGCGCCGTCGGTGAGACGGCCGCGACGGGGTCGACCATGTCGTTCCCGACGCTGACGACGAGGTCGGCGCCCTCGTGCACCGCGCGGGTCACGGCGGCGATGCGGTCGTCCGGCGTGGCCGCCTCGACCTCGGTCACGGTGACGTCCTCCGCCGCCGCCCACGAGTCGACCGCGTCGACGAGCGTCCGTGCCGCCGCGCTGTCGCGGGTGTCGCCGCGGTCGGACAGCAGCACCACCCGGTAGTCGGCGGGCGGGTGCACGCCCGACCACGACCCGGGCGCCGGGGTGATCGTCGCCTCGGGGGCCGGCGGGTGGTCCGGGTCGGAGAACCCCGTGCCGAGGGTGCCGGCCGTGGCCCGCGGTGCCGGGCCGGCATCGGTGCCGTCGTGCGGCGCGGTCGCGCAGCCGGCGAGCAGGGCGGCGACCGCGCCGGCGATCGCGACGGCGGTCAGGGCGCCCGTCGTCCGGGCTGCGGGGCGGGTCACGGGGATCTCCTGGGGCGGGTGGGACGCCGGCGGTGGGGCACGGGGCCGGGGCGGACGCGACCATGCTGACACGGCCGGGGTGCCCGACGGGCCGGGCGGGGCACCTGTCCGGGTGCCGTCCCACTCCTGGTCACCGGCTGTTCACCTGCCGGTCGTGCGCGCGCCGCATCGTCTGCCCGGTGACCCGTACCCCCACCCCGCTCCTCCGTGCCCCGCTCCTCCGTGCCCCGCTCCTCCCTGCCCTGCCCGCCCGGATCGTGGCCGCCGTCGTGCTCTTCGCGGCCGTCGTGTTCGGCGTGCTGGCGCCCGCCGGCCCGGCCGGCGCGCACGGCTTCAGCTCGGTCGTGTACGCCCACGTGACCTCGTCCGGGCCCGAGGTCGTGCACGCCGAGCTCGGCCTGGAGTACGACCTGGTGCTCGTCTCCGTCGCGACGAGCGAGCACGACGACCCCTTCCACACGCAGGGGCAGCAGGCCTGGGACGACGGGGACTTCCCCGGGATGGTGTCCGCCGCCGAGGAGCACGCCGACGCCCTCGGGTCGTACGTGTTCGACCGCTTCTCGGTGACGTCCGGCGGTCGGCCCTGCACCGGCGAGCTCGACCCGACGATCACCGTCGACATGCAGGACGAGGTGCCCTACGCCGAGGTCACCGCCGACTTCACCTGTCCCGCGGCAGGGCACACCGAGTCCGGGCACGTCGTCACCTCGACGCTGTTCCCCGACGACGAGTCCTTCGTGCGGGACACGAAGACCATCGTCACCTACGACGTCGACGCGAAGCAGGGGTCGGCGACGCTCGACGCGTCGCAGCCGTCGTTCTCGACCGAGCAGTCGGCGGGGGAGCGCTTCTGGGAGTTCTTCCGCCTCGGCGCCGAGCACCTGCTGTCCGGGATCGACCACATCCTGTTCCTCGTCGCGCTCATCGCCGGCTCCCGGCGCCTGCGCGAGGTCGTGTTCACCGCGTCGGCCTTCACCATCGCGCACTCGATCACGTTCATCCTGGCCGCGCTCGGCGTGGTGAGCCCGCCGGCGATCGTCGTCGAGCCGCTCATCGCGCTGTCCATCGCGGCGGTCGCCGGCTGGTACCTGTGGCGGCTCTGGCGACGCCGGTCGCGCGCCGACGAACTCGTCGTCGGCGAGCACGGGCACTTCTCGCTCGACCGCGCCGGGTGGACGCGGTTGGCCGTGGTGTTCGGCTTCGGGCTCATCCACGGGCTCGGGTTCGCCGGTGCCCTCGGCATCCACGAGGCGTTCTCGTGGCAGCTGCTCGTGTCGCTGCTCGTGTTCAACATCGGCATCGAGGCGGTGCAGCTCGCGATCATCGTGATCGTGTTCCCGCCGCTGTCGCTGCTGCGCCGGAAGGCCCACCGCGTCTCGCTCTGGGTGACGGGGGCCGTCACCGCCGGGGTGTTCGTGATGGGGATGATCTGGTTCGTCGAGCGGCTCGCTGCCGGCTGACCCCCGCGGCGCTGCGGTGACGTGAGCCGATCCGGGGCGAATCGACACTCAGCGTTCACCAAGGCGTTCAGCAGGCCATGCAGAGTCGCGTGTGCTGCACCAACCCCACGTTTCGAGAAACGGACCACCATGAGTCTCCTGTCCGGCGCCCCTTCGCGGCGCAGAACCACCACGCTCCGCATCGGCGGAGCGGTCATCGGGGCCGCGCTCATCGCGGGCGCCTCGGTGATCGGCACCGGGGCCGCCTCGGCGGCGCCGACCTCGCCCACCTCGAACATCTCGACGGGCGGCCCCATCCACATCCTGCTCGGCGTCGGCGCGACCGAGAGCCAGCGCATCGCCTCGTGGTACTTCCCCACGAACGTCGCGCAGTCGCTCGAGATCCAGAAGACCGCCGACATGACCGGCGGCGTCTTCACCGACGCGAAGCAGACCATCGCCGCGTCGAAGGCCGCGAACACCGCGGTCGACACGAGCACCACCGACTCGAACACGAAGAACCTGCCCGGCATCGCCGCCGAGTCCGGCTACATCAACGCGCACGCGACGATCTCGGACCTCGAGCCGAACACCTCGTACACGTACCACGTGGGTGCCGCCGACGGTTCGGCGTGGTCGGCGTCGTACACGTTCACCACGAAGAGCTTCTCCGGCGACTTCGACTTCCTGTTCTTCGGTGACCCGCAGATCGGTTCGTCGGGCTACGTCGACGACGACGGCGCGGGCTGGGCGAACACGCTCGACTACGCCACGAGCACCGAGCCGGACGCCGAGCTCCTGGTCTCCGGCGGCGACCAGATCGAGCACGCGAACAACGAGTACGAGTGGGGCGCCTTCGCGGACAGCAGCGACGTCCTGAAGCGCTACCCGTGGGCCTCGACCATCGGCAACCACGACGTCGGCGGCAAGGCCTACGAGCAGCACAACCAGGTGCCGAACTCGCTCAAGGTCCCCGACTTCTACCCCGGTGGCAACTCGACCGCGAACTCCGGCGGCGACTACTGGTACATGTACAAGGGCGTCCTGTTCATCGACATCAACTCGAACGCCTACTCCGGCGGCTCGGACGCAGCGCACGTGAACTACGTCCGCGACGTCATCGAGCGCCACGGCGAGGACGCCAAGTGGACCGCGCTGGTCTACCACCACTCGATCTACTCGCCGGCCGACCACGCGAACGACAAGGACAACCAGCAGCGCCGGTTCGACTTCACCCGTGCGTTCTCGGACATGGGTGTCGACATCGTCCTGCAGGGCCACGACCACTCGTACTCGCGCAGCTACGCGATCAAGAACGGCAAGAAGGCCAACAAGAACGAGCAGCCCGCCGCTCCTGACGTCTTCTCCGGCCCCGGTGGCGTGATCTACATCACGGCGAACTCGGCCTCCGGCTCGAAGTACTACGACCTCACCACCCCGGACGCCACCCAGGGCGGTTACGGTGCCGACCCGCTCGACCCGACCGGCAAGCGCCACTTCGCCAACTCGGTCGAGAACCAGGAGCACGTCCGCACGTTCGTCAAGGTGTCCGTCACCGACGAGAAGCTGAACGTCGAGAACATCCGCGCCGGTGACTGCAGCACGCTGAACTCCGCCGTCGTGCACGGCAACGTGCCGGACTGCGGCGTCACGCTCCAGCCGACCGCCTCGGCCGACCCGGCGCCCATCGGCTCCACGGTCGACGCGTTCGACCTGCACGCCGAGCTCCCGGCGACCGCCACCACCCTCGCCGTCTCGGCATCCGAGCAGACCTTCCGCACGGCGAAGCCGGTCACGGTCACCGCGACGGTCTCCGGCGGCATCGGCACCCAGCAGGGCACGGTGACGTTCTCGGACGGCAGCAAGGTCCTCGGTACCGCCGAACTGCAGGGCGGGAAGGCCAGCCTGGTCCTGCCGAGCACGCTCGCGGTCGGGAAGCACGCGATCACGGCATCGTTCGTCAACGCCGACTCGACCTTCTCGGGCACCGACTCGAAGACGGCGAAGGCCACCTCGGTCACCGTCACGAAGGCCCCGTCGCGCACCGCGATCAAGTACAGCGGCACGAAGGCGACCGTCCAGGTCAAGGCGACCGGCTTCACGGTCAACGGCACCGCCCGGATCTACCAGGGCACGAAGCGCCTGGCGACCGTCACCGTGAAGAACGGCAAGGTCACCACGACGATGCCGCTGAAGAAGGGCACGCACAAGCTGCACGCCGTCTTCGCCGGCACGAGCGAGCTCACCGAGAGCTCCAGCCCGGTCGTCGCGGTGGTCGTCAAGTAACCACCACGCACCAGCGAGGGCCCCGCGACCCCGGTCGCGGGGCCCTCGTGCGTGTCACGGCCGGACCCGTGGTCCTCGTCGCTCCCCGTGCCGGCGAGTGTGCCACACCGCCCACGCCCTACAGTGGTGCGCGTGGAGGGACGGGGGAGCGGCGCCGTCCCGCACGCCGCCGGGGCCCTGCGCCGCGTGTTCGGCAGCGCGTGGTTCATCGGGCTCCTCGCGACGCTCGCGACCGCCGTCGGCAGTGGCGTCCCCTCGTACTGGAACGACGAGGCCGCGACGCTCCGGCTCGCCCGCCTGCCGGTCGCCGACATGCTGGCCTTCGTGCAGGAGAAGGACGCCGTGCACGTCGTGTACGCGCTGCTCGTGCACGGGTGGATCGCCGTCTTCGGCGAGTCCGAGGTCGCCGTCCGGGCGCCCTCGGCGATCGCGGTGGGGGTCGCCACCGCCGGGGTCGTCGTGCTCGTGCGCGAGCTCGGGCAGCCGCGGGCAGCCGTCGTCGCCGCGGTCGTCTTCGTCGTGCTGCCGCGGACGTCGTTCAACGGCACCGAGGCCCGCTCGTACGCCCTGACCACCGCGCTCGTCACCTGGGCGGCGGTGTGGGCGCTCCGCGCCGGACGTGACCGCGGCGCCGGGCGCTGGACCGTCTTCGCGGTGCTGACCGGGCTCGCGGCGGCCACGTTCGTGTACGCGCTGCTGCTCGTGCCGGCGTTCGTCGCGCTGGCGCTGCTGCACGGGCGCGTCGACCGTCGGCGGCTGGTGGCGCTCGCCGTCGCCGTCGCGGCCGCCGTCGTGATCGCGGCACCGGTCCTCGTCACCGCGGCGTCGCAGGGCTCGCAGGTCGGGTGGCTCGCGCACCAGCCCGTGAACGCCTGGACCGTCCTGGTCGAACCGTTCGCCGCGCAGGCCTGGTGGCTCGCGGCCCTGCTGACCACGATCGTCGTGGTCGTCGGGGTGCGGCGAGCACGACGACCGTGGGCCGCACACCGCCGGACCGTCCTGGTGCTGGCGCTCTGGCTGCTGCTGCCCGGAGCGGTGCTCGTCCTCGGCAGCCTGCTCGTGACGCCGGCCTACACACCGCGGTACCTCAGCACGAGCACCCCCGCCGCGGCGGTCGTCGTCGGGCTGGCCGTTGCCGGGGTCCGGCGCACCGTCACGTGGGTGCTCCTGGCCGCGATGGTGCTCGCCGCGTCGCCGGCGCTCGTGACGATGCGCACCCCGCTCGGCAAGCCCGCGGGCACCGACCTGCGCGGCATGGCGCGGACGCTGCAGCACGAGGCACGGCCGGGGGACGGGTTCCTGCTCGCCGACCGCGGCACGGTGTCGCTCCGGCCGCGCGTGGCGCTCGCCGCGTACCCGGACGCCTTCGCCGGGCTCGACGACGTCGCGTACCGCGGGTCCTACCGGACGACGGGCAGCTACTCCGACCGGCTCGTCGGCACCGCGGCGCTGCGCGACCGGCTGCGGTCCGAGCAGCGGGTGTGGCTCGTCGTGCCGGACGCGGGCGACCCGGAGCTGCGGGACGCACTCCGGGCCACCGGCTTCACCCCGGCGCACCGCGAACACGTCTCCGGGGCCGAGATCACGCTCTGGACCCGGTGACCGCCGAGCCTGCCGGACTCACCGGTCGGCGTCGCGCACCAGGGTCTCGAGCACGCTCGCGTCCACCGGCCCGAGGATCCGGGCGCTGACCCGTCCGCGTCGGTCGAGCACGATCGTCGACGGGGTGGCGTTCGGCGCCGCCGAGCCCGAGAAGGCCAGCTGCACGGGCGCACCGTCGACGTCGAGCACGGTGTCGTAGGCGACGTCGTGCCGGCGGACGAACGACTCGGCGGTGCCGGCCGAGTCGCGGACGTTCACGCCGAGGAACGCCGCGTGGTCGCGCTGCCGCGTGCTGACGTCGTTGAGGTCGGCCGCCTCGACCCGGCAGGGCACGCAGCCGGCGAACCAGAAGTTGAGCACGAGGGCCTTGCCGCGGAACTGCTCCGCGGTGACGGTGTGCCCCTGCAGGTCGCGGGTGGTGAACACGACGGGGTCGCCGCGGTGCGCCGCCGGGAACTCGCTCACCGCACCGTTGCCGGACACGTAGTTCTTCGTGTCGCCGGCCCGGTACTGGCTGACCAGGCCGTCCGAGTCGGTGCACCCGGCGAGCAGCGCGGCTGCCGCGACGACGGCGAGCACGGCGACCGGACGGATCCTCATGCCGTCATCCTAGGTCGCCCTGCACCCCGCGGCGTCGGTCGAAGTGCGGACTGGTGTGCCCCTCGAACGGGGGGCGATGATGCTGTCCAGTTGCACACCGCAACGGGTCAGGTCCCGCTCCACCCCGACAGAGGAGTCGTCATGCAGAAGCCCATCGTCGCCGCGTTCGCGGCGCTCGCCGTCGTCACCGCCGGCGTGCTCACCGCCGCACCCGCATCGGCCCTGCCCGCGAGCACGAAGGTCGTCGGCGGCGAGAAGGCCCCGACCACCTCGTGGGCCGTGCAGCTCGAGGCCTCCGGCGGGTCCATCCCCTCCGGCTACGTCAGCAACTGCACCGGCGAGCAGATCAACGCCTCGTGGATCCTCACGGCCCGGCACTGCATCGACGGCATCGGCGCGATGAACGTCTACCACTCCAACTCCACGACCAACCGGGGCACGGCCGTCGCCGTGGACCGCGTGAGCGCCTCGCCCGCCGGTGACATCGCGCTCGTGCACCTGCGCACCACGTACGCGCTCTCCACCTACGCACCGCTCGACCTCACCGCGACCGCCAAGTCGAGCGGGACCGGGACCATCCAGGGCTACGGCCTCCGCGCGAACGCGACGCAGTCCGACGGCCTGTACCAGGCGACCGTCTCGCTCACCGGCGCGAGCACCGACGCGTACAGCGGCCGTGCCCAGCACCTCACCGGCGTGACCGGGGCCTCGAACCACGGCGATTCCGGCGGCCCGCTGCTCGTCAACGGCAAGGTCGTCGCGGTCTGCTCGACGGGCGACAGCGCCGACCCCGGCGCGAACACCAAGGCCGGCTCCAACTACGCCCTGCTGTCGCAGGCCTCGTCCTGGATCCGCACCACGGCCGGCGTCTGAACCAGGTGACGGACAGGAGGCGCGGGGCGGGCCCGCACCGCGCCTCCCGTCCGGCACCACGTGCGTTCAGGGCCCTGGCTGGTCCACCTGGGGCGGGTCGTCGACGACGCTGGCGGCCCCCGCCTTGTCCAGGGTGCCGGGGAAGTTGAAGCGGGCGAACGTGCCCTTCGGATCGTAGGGACTCGACGGCCGGGTGATGGACGAACCGGCGATGAGGGCGAGCAGCGCATCGCGGCGCTCACCGGTGATGGCGGGTTCTCGGCCCTCGCGGACGAGCAGGGAGACCTTGCGGCCGCGACGCCTGCCGAACCGCAGCGAGAGCATGTCCGGCTCGTTGTTCGTGAACGGGTCGAGCTCCGCCACGTCCACGTCGGAGAACGCGAGGGTCCGCCCGCGCATCCGGACCCGCTGTCGCCCGACGTCGATCGCGAAGGGACGCGTCTGCAGCAGCACGAGGCCCCACAGCGCCGCGAGGAACAGACCGGTCCCGGCGAACCAGATCGGCACGGCGATCCACCCCCACGTCTGGAAGGGGGTCTCGCCGCCCCTCGAGAGGAACGCGCTCGCCGTGCCGATGACCAGGACGAGCGGAACCGCACGGCGGAAGCGTGCACGGAAGACCCGTCGCTTCGGCTCGTCGTCGAACTCGACCCAGTGCGCCTCCGTCACGCCCTGCACCGTACCCCGGTGTGCCAGTGGATGAGGAGTCCTCGTGGGTACGGTCCGGGTCATGATCGCCCTCGTCGTCGTCGGTGCCGTCCTGCTCGTCTCGATCGTCGTGATCGTCATCGAGGCCCGTGTGATGCGCAAACCACAGGCCGAGCGGTCCGAGCGGGAGCAGCGGTTCCTGCGCGCCGACCGAGCCGTCGCTCGTGGGTACCAGACGTACGGGCGCTCCGTCGCCCCGTGGGTCGCGGTCGGCGGTGCCGTGCTCGGCCTGCTCGTCACCATCCCGTTCTGGCTCGAGGGCCGGGTCGGTCCGGCACTGGGCCTGACGGTGCTCTTCGTCGTCCTCGGTGGCGGCATGCTCCTGTTCTGGGTGACCGTGCTCCGCCACCGAGGGCCCGGCAGTGCCTGGCGCCAGCGCGAGGACGAGCGCACCGCCGCAGCCGACGCCGCCGGCCGGCCGCGCTGGTTCGTCAGTGTCAAGGCCGGGTGGTGGCTGTCCGCTGCGATGACCGCGTTCGGCCTCGTGTTCCTCGTCACGCCGATGGCCACCGGCGGCGAGGTCCCCGTCGCCGGGATCATCGTCACCGCCGTCGGACTCCTGTTCCTCGTGCTCACTGTCGTCCAGCAGCGCGCCGAAGCGCGACGCTGAACACGCGTTCACGAACGACGACGACAGTGGGCGGCATGAGCCAGTACGACAAGCGCGATCCGAACACCCTCTACCCGGCCCCTCCGTACCCGGAGCAGGAGCAGTCGCTCCCCGGAGCCGCCTGGAAGATGGACCCGAAGCCCGACCATGGCGAGGAGAGCTACGTCGGCCTCGGCCGGCTGAAGGGCTTCCGCGGCATCGTGACCGGCGCCGACTCCGGCATCGGCCGTGCCGCCGCGATCGCGCTGTCGCGCGAGGGCGCCGACCTGGTGCTGTCCTACCTGCCCGACGAGCAGGAGGACGCCGAGCAGGTCCGAGACCTGCTCGAGTCCGAGGGTCGTCGCGCCGTGCTGTTCCCCGGTGACATCGCCGACGAGCAGTACTGCAAGGACCTCGTGCAGAAGGGCGTCGACGAGCTCGGCGGTCTCGACACGCTCGTCATGGTCGCCGGCCGCATGGACAGCAACGACGACATCCTGACGCTCGACACCTCGATGTTCGACTCCACCTTCAAGACGAACATCTACTCGCTGTTCTGGCTGACCAAGGCTGCCGTGCCGCACCTGGAGCCCGGCTCGACCATCGTCACCACCGGCTCGATCCAGGCGTCGACCCCGTCCGCCGACAAGATCGACTACGCCGTCTCGAAGGGCGCGATCAAGCTCTTCACCGAGGCCGTCGCCCAGCAGCTCGCCCCCAAGGGCATCCGCGTGAACTCGGTCGCCCCCGGCCCCGTGTGGACCCCGCTGCAGCCCGGCTCGGACGACGCCCAGACCGTCGCGCACTTCGGCGAGGGTTCGCCGTTCGGCCGCCCCGGCCAGCCCGCCGAGCTCGGTGCCGCCTACGTGCACCTGGTCAGCCCGGAGTCGAGCTACCAGTCCGGCTCCACCATCACGATCGCCGGCGGCACCCCCGCCTTCTGATCTGGTCGGTCGGCCGGGCGCTCGTCCGGCCGACCGTCCGTCGCCGGTTCCTTCGTCCGTTCATCGTCTGTCCGAGGAGATCACGTGTCCGCAGTGACGCACGTCGTGCTGGTCGAGTGGGACGGCGAGGACCGCTCGTCCGAGGCCTCGGCGCTCGCCCGAGACCACCTGACGCGCATCGACGGCGTCGACTCGGTGCAGGCCGGGCCCAGCGTGAGCACCGAGGGCAAGGAGGGCGGCTTCCACTGGATGCTCGTCGTCCGCTTCCTGGACCACGCGGCCCTCGACGCCTACCTGCCGCACCCGGAGCACCGGCCGGTCGCGGAGTTCATCGGCGGGGCCAGTGCGCGGGTCGTGGTCTTCGACGTGGAGGATGCGATCGGCGCCCCGACCCCGGTGTGACCGATCAACCGTCTCCGGACGCTCGTCCTCGCCGTCTGGCGGTCAGGGCGGAGGAGACGTGCACAGGATCGACGCTCCCGTGCAGCTGCGGGTGCTGCTCTCGGTCGTCGCCGCGATCTGCTGTGTCGCGATGCTCGTCGTCGCAGCCGTCCCGCCGCTCGACGGCCTCCGGATCGGGATCGGTCTCCTCGCTGCCGTTCCGTGCGGCACCGCCTCGTGGCGGGCTGCACGTCTCCGGTACGAACTGCGCGCGGACTCGATCTCCAGCGTCGGACTGATCGCGACCCGGAAGGTCCACCGCAGTGCGGTCGCCCGTGTCGAGGCACCTGCGGCGATCGAGCTCCGCTCGGGCGAGGTGGTCGTCAACCGGGGCTTCCACGCAGATCGCCTCGTCGACGAGGCGGTGTCCGCGCAGACCTTGCACGTCCTGCGGAAGTGGCTCGAGGACGACGCCGTCATGAGTGCGGAGTGAGGAGCGCGTCGGGACGGGGGACCGTGACGCAATCACCGCCGCTCGGGTCTCGGTGGAGGTCGCACCGACGGGTCGCACCGGCTGGCGGCGCCTCGGGGAGTGCGATCGCCGGAGCTGGGATCCTAGGATCGGCGACGTCGTGACTTGGAGCGCTCGACGCAGCTCACGGCGCAGGTACCAGGGCGGGAACGTTGATCGGCGTTCGCGGAGGCCTTGAGGTCCCTCAACGTGCCGCGGTCAGTTGAAGGAGTGTGGACATGGGGGCCGGAGCTCTTGAATGGGTGCCCTGGGTGGCAGCACCGATGTTCTTTGTGTGTGTGGTTCTCGCAACCGTGATGCATCGACGGAAGAGCAACCGTGATGCATCGTTGGAAGAAATGAGCACGGAAACCGTCCAGTTCCCGACCTACACGCGCGTTGTTCTCATAGCGCTCGCTGTGGTCTTCGGAGGTATCGCTGTCTGGCTTTGCTTCGCCTCATCGCCGTGGGCGGCCCTGCCGCTCGTGCTGGCGATCGCCCTGACGCTGCGAGTCCAGATGCTCGCTGTTGTCTTCGGTGAAGAAGAACTGATCATCAGCGGGTTCTTCGGTCATCGTCATGTCCCTCGTTCGCGCGTACTTCGCCTGGAGGGGGGAGCCAGGCTCTATCTGAAGGCGCATGGTCGAGAGAAGATGTACCTGATCCCTCTCACGTTCAGTGTGTCGAGCTTGGAGGAGCATTCTCCGAACGGGCAGCTGAAGCGTGAAGTACAACGTGCCTTCGACGCGTGGCGAGATGAACAGTGACCACTGCCTTGAACGGCTGTGTCGATGCCGAACGGCTGGCGCGGCGCCCGACAACGAGCGTGAGTGAGCACGGAACTTCGACCCGATATCTGCGTTGCCGGTGCGGAGCTCCTCGACGAGGTCGGTGACCTGCGGGTCGTCGGGGTACCGGGTCCGGCTCGTCCGCAGCTGCACCACGACGTGTCGGCGGAACTCGGCGCCGTCCGAGATGCCGTAGGCGGCGGTGCCTCGTCGACCGTGTCGAGCGGGGTGGCTATGCGCCTCTCGTTCGAGCGCGTCGAAAAGGGCTCTCACCGTACGAAGCATGGCCCGCGCGGGGATAGCGGCTCAGGCCTCGCGGAATCGCCCCCCAGATGTGGGGGGTGCGAGTGTGAGCGACGCTCCGTAACGTCCGGAGCGGCCGCACAGTCCAGCCATGGGGGCTGCTGCTGGAGCGGCTTGCAGAGGGGTACGTTCCGCGTGTTCGCAATGTCGCTTTCCGGTCGTTTTCGAGGGGTCGTGCTGGCGGTGGTGACGTTGGTCGCGCTGCTGGGGTCCCTGCTCGTGGTGGTGTCGCAGCCGCTGCCAGCGCAGGCTGTGGTGACGGGGACGGGCGGCCAGTACGTTCCGATGCCGTCGAACGCGCGGGTGCTCGGGGGTCCGACGTCGGCGGGCACCTTCCGCACCGTGCAGGTCGCTGGAGTCGACGGTCTGCCGTCCTCCGGCATCGGCGCGGTCACGATGATGGTCACCGTCGCCGATCCGAACGGCTCGGGACAGCTGCAGATGCGAGCTGATTCCTCGGACACCACGACACTGCTGATGATCTACAACTCCGGTGTCGGCGGAAACACGTCGAACACGGGTCTGCTCGCGGTGGCGGACGACGGCACGATCCAGGTACGGACCGAGACGGCGCAGTCGAAGGTCATCATCGACGTCACCGGCTACTACACGTCGACGAAGAACGGGGTCTCCGCCGGTGGGTTCGTGGCGATGTCTCCGGCCCGTGTGCTCGACTCTCGGGGTGGCATCGGCGCCGCACAGGGGCAGATCCCGGCCGGCTCGCAGCGCACCATCCAGGCAACCGGCTCGAACGGCATCCCGACGGGCGCCGCGGCGGTCGCGGTGAACATCATCGTCATCAACCGCGAGGCCAAGGCCGGGTACGTGCGTCCCACGCCGACGGGTGAGACGCGGAGCACCGGTGTCCTCAACTACAACTCGACCGAAGGCCTGTCGACCGCGATGAACGCGCAGGTCGCGCTCAACAGCGACGGCAAGTTCAGCATCGACACCGCCGCCGAGGGCGGCAAGATCGACCTCGTCGTGGACATCCAGGGCTACTTCCTGAAATCCAACCCCGGCGGTGGCTTCACTCCTCTGAACGGACGCCTGATCGACACCCGCAACAGCGGAAGCATTGCCTCCGGCGCGTCGTTCAGCGTCCAGGTTGGTGGCGTCCAGGGTGCGCCGACCGTCGAGGGGGGCCTCTCCGCTGCTGCGGTGACGTTCACGGCCGTGAACGAGAGTGGCGCGGACTCGTACGCGAAGATGTGGGCCGACGGCACGGCCGAACCGGAGTCGTCTGCGATCAGCAGCGACCGCACGTCCAAGGTGACGAACACGGTTGTCGCCCCCGTCGGCGCGAACGGCAAGATCCGGATCAAGAACATGGGCAAGGCGGCGATGAACTACCTCGTCGACCTGCAGGGCGCGTACAACTCGCTCCCCGGTGGCCCCGGCAACACGAACCGGACTGGTCAGCGCACATCGGCAACGACGCTGCCGTTCCCGATCACGGACCAGACGAACGCCTCGGTCGATGTCGGGACGGGCAACCTGCTGGTCACGACGACGGCGCTGAGCCTGCCGGGCGTGACGCAGAACACCACGATCGGCGCGGCCTACAACTCGCGCAGCACCAGCGTGGCGAACACGAACACGATGGACGCGAACCGGTGGCAGTACGCCCTCGCGGGCGCAGGTGACCTGACGGCGAACGCGCGGGGAGTCATCTACACCGACGCCGTCGGTACGGCATGGCAGTTCCGTCCCTCGGGAGCGCAGGGCGCGTTCATCAGTCCGGCGGGTCTGCAGCAGACCCTGACCCGCGTCGATAGTGGCTCGACCCACGAGTACACGCTGAAGGGGTGGACAACGAACTCGACCACGCACTTCAACCTCGCTGGCCAGCCGACCTCGATCGTCGACCGCAACGACAACCAGATCAGCTTCAACGCCAATGAGGCCGGCTACACGCTGAAGACCCTCGTCTCCACCGCTGGTGTCACCGGCGCGAAGACGGCGAACTCGTCCTACGCGAACGGCGTGCAGACCTTCTCGCAGACCAGCGGCTCGAGCTCGCGCTCGGTGTCGTGGACGAAGAACAGCAACGGCGACATCACCACCTACACGGACGCGACCGGCAAGAAGACCACATTCGGGTACACCAGCGGTGACCTGACGTCGATCACCGCGCCGACCGGGGGAGTGACGGCGTTCACGTACGACTCGTCCGACCGCGTCACCAAGGTCGAGCAGCGCAACACCACCGCCGGTTCTCCGGGCACGGCTGTGACCCGGTTCTCGTTCAAGGACGACACCACCACGCTGGTCGCAGACCCGCGCTCCGACCAGTCGGCCTCGGTCGCTGACGCGAAGCACACCACGTACACCCTCGAGGGCAACGACCTGGTGAGGAAGGCCGTCGACCCGGCAGACCGGGAGCGGGGCCGCAAGTACAACCCGGCGAACAACGGTGTCTCGACTGCGACGACTGGAACCGGTGACACCGTGTCCACCTCGACGAACGACTACGGCAAGAACGAAAGCCAGTCGTTGACGAAGAGCACGAGTAGCTCCGGATCGTCCTCGACGGCGACCTACGACGCACCGGGAGCCGCAAACAAGTACCTGCCGTCCTCGACAACCGATTCCGCCGGCGACACGACGTCGTACGGGTACAGCGGCATCGGCAACCAGACTTCCACGAGCACCGGGGGTACCGCGGACGCGGCAAAGGCCGAGCTCGACTACAACTCCGATGGAACCGTAAAGACCGCGACGGCCCCTGGCAACGACAGGAACCCGACGAAGTACGAGTACGACAACAAGCAGCTCATGAAGGTCACCGCACCCAACAACCCTTCGAGCAATGCTGACATCGTCGGCGCAAAGGAGTACACGTACGACGGGTTTGGACGAGTGCGGACTGAAACCGACGGTCGCGGCAACACGACGAGCTACGGGTACGACAACAACGACCGGACCACTTCGATCGCATTCAGTGACGGCACCGCCACGGTGAGCAGGTCGTATGACGGCAACGGCAACCTCCTCACCGAGACTTCCGGCACCGGCACCGTCACAAACACGTACGATCAGCGGAATCGCCTCACCTCCACGGTGAACACCGCCGGTGGCGGAACGGTCTCCTACGGCTACGACCTCGCCGGCAACACCGCCACGGTCACCGATGCGCAGGGGACGGTGACGCACGAGTACGACCCGTCGAACGTGCTCACCGTGACGACGTACCCGACCAATGCGGGTACGGCGAAGCAGGTCTACCTGACCGACGACCACGGCCGACGCACGGACACGTGGCTCGGCGCCCCGAGCAACGCGACCCCCGGCGTGCAGCCGACGACGTGGACGGGACACCAGCAGGTCGAGTACGACTCCTCCGGCAAGATCACCCACATCAAGGCGTGGACCGGGAGGGACGCCGCGCTCGAGATGAACACGAAGTATTGCTACCAGTTCGAGGCACCCTCTAACGGCACCTGCGACGACAGCGACAAGTCCAAGGACCGTAGCAAGCTGCAGTGGTCTCGCGACGGTTCCGGGCAGGCTACGAAGTACGGGTACACCTCCGGCCGACTGACGAAGATCACCCAGTCCGGCGGTGACACCCCCATCAACTGGGCTTTCACCTACGACAAGGCCGGCAACCGCACCCGAGCCACCGCGACCAATGCAACGACGGAAGCGACAATCAGTGACCAGCAGCTGAGCTACAACGCGCTCGGTCAGATCACCACTAGCGGGTACGCGTACGACAAGACTGGCAACATGACCGCTTCGCCCGGTGCGACGTACACGTACAACGGTGCGCAGCAGATGACGTCCTCGATGAAGGACGGCAAGAAAACCACGTACGAGTACGCCGGCGCGGACATGAACAAGTTGCTTTACCAGGCGACCGACGGGGGAGCGGAGTACGGGTACACCTATGGCAGATCCGATTCCAACGGTGTCCCCGTGATCGCCAGCCGCGAGCTCGTCGGTACCGGTGCGGCCGCGGTGATCAGCGACCCGACCACCGGCCAGCCCCTGGATTTGCGGACCACGGACGGCACGACGAGCATGTACGTCTTCGACGGCATCGGGAACCCGCTTGCCTCAATCGCGGACAGCGGCGCAGTGGCGTACAAGGTGACGTACGACGTGTACGGCAAGGAGCAGGTCAACGCCGACGGCGGCAGCAGCGCGGAGTGGCAGCAGAACCCCTACGGGTACAAGGCAGGCATCCGCGCCAGTAACACCGACACCGGACTCACTAAGTTCGGCTACCGCTGGCAGTCCGCCGCCACTGGCACGTGGATCGAACGCGACACCCTTGACGCCCCCCTCAGTCCCAGCAACGCCAACCGTTACACATACGCTGGAGCGGATCCCATCAACTCCTTGGATCCAACTGGCAGATTTGCTTTCACGGGAGGAGTGACGGGCTGCTACTACGTCTGCCTCTCGCTCGGAGTGGAGTTTGATCCGCAGGGCAATGTCGCCCTGACCGGTGGTTTCGGGTTCGGCACTCCCGGGGTGTCCGCTTCCGGCGGCGCGACCAGTGGGAACGTCGGAACTGGCCACGGATCCAGCGTTTCCTGCTCCGCCGGGATCGGAAGCGCTAGTGTCTCCGAAAGTGGAGCTGTTTCTGCATCATTCGGTTCGAGTTACTCATCGGGCTTCTGTTCGGCGGAGTATGGTGGCAGTGTTCAGATTGCTGGCTAAGTTCTAGAGAGGTAAAAATGTACAGCGGAGACGGCATCAATCCTATTGCAATGGCGATCATCGTTATTGTCGTGGTTGGAATCATCGGATTCTTCATCACAAAAGCCCGTAAAGACAAATAGAAAAAAGAGGTTGCCATGGGCATCGTGGTAGCGGGCTGGATCATAGGTTTCGCGCTTCTAGGAGTGTCAGGCACGGTGTTCCTCTTAGATTATCGCCGAACTGGTATCATTTTTCGACGCAAAATGCCTATGATGTTTGTTGGTGCGGTCGGTGGGATCCTCGGAGTTGCTAGCGTATTCGCGGGGATCGTGTTGGTCGGATGAAGGTGCGCGTGAGTCCGTCCGATACGGACATGCTCGCGCCAGTCCGAGCAGGCGGCCCTGGCTGCCTAGCCGTAGTTCCCCGTGAGGTTGTGGACGCGGTCTGATGGGGTTTGGCCGCCGAGGCCGGTGTGTGGTCGGTGGTGATTGTAGTGATGCAGCCAGTCCGCGTAGGTCGCGGTCCTGGCTGCGTCGCTGTCGTAGTGGCGGGCGTAGGCCCACTCCGCCGCGAGGGTCTGGTTGAATCGTTCGACCTTCCCGTTGGTCTGGGGTCGGTAGGGACGTGTGAAGCGGTGCTTCGCCTCGCCGAGCGCGGCAGCGAAGGCGCGGGAGCGGTAGCAGGCGCCGTTGTCCGTCATCACCGCCTCGACCTGGATGCCAGCGGCCGTGAAGAACATTCTCGCTCGGTCCCAGAACCTGGCCGCGGTGACGCCGAGCTCGTCGTCGTGGATCTCTGAATACGCCAACCGGGAGTGATCATCGACCGCGTGGTGCAGGAACCGGAACCCGCGAGAACCGCGCGCACCCCGCCGGGCTGCGCGGTCCCGATTCACGCCAGCTGCGCGGTCCTGTACTGATCCGCGGCCATGGGCCCGCCATCCGCCACCATCGGGGATCCGGCCTTGCTTCTTGATGTCGACATCGGTCCTGCGTGCAACCAGAGTGCACAGGCTTGGTCGGAGCGGCTGTCGGGGCAGGGCCTTGTAACCTCGCTGGGGGCCTGATCGACGACGCCGTCGTTGGTAATCTCCGAGCAACCCCTCTCAGTTCATTCACTCAAGGGAAAGAGCCACGTTGCGATTCTTCGAGGCGAAAAAGCCGGTTGGCGCCATAATTTTGGGTCTGATCTTCATCGCAGTAGGTGTTCTGTTGGCTATCTTGAATCCCGAAACCGTGGGCTCCGTCCTTCTTGCGCTTCTGATCTTTGGCATTCCTGGCTTGTACTTCATTGCAGCAGGACTCATCACCAAGTTCCATCATCCGGGTTGAATGCAGTGATGTTCAAGTTACGAGATTAGGCGTATGCCCTCTGTCTTTGCCCTGAGATTCTTTGTGTCGTGCTCTTTTCAGCTCTCGGGTTCGGCGACTTCTGTCGGCTGTGCTGGCTATCGGTGTGGCGTTGATTTGTTCGTTCTGCTACTACTCCTGGTCCAGCAAGCGGCAATAGGAGCGCACCAGGGAGGAGAGCGAACCGAACAAGCATTGATAGCATTGGAGTCAAGGCGAGGGACGGCTCGCGAACACGCTCGCGCGGACGTGTGTTTCTACAGCAACTGGATGGTGGGCGGAATGAGGCACGCCGAATGTGACCCTCGATGGTGGTGAGACAAGAGCTCTGGCAGTTGCTGTTCGCCGCGCTCGTGTTCGGCGCTGCCGTGTCTTCCGGAGTCGCCGTCATTCGGTCCACACTCCGAGCGCGGGGTCGTCCGCAGGGTCAAAAGCACCGCGACGAACCGATCGAGGTGCTCCTCATCTGCGTCGGCCTCCTGTTGATGGTCGGAGCGTTCCTCGTCGGTTCGAAGGCCTTGGACTGACGGCAGCCGACGACGTCTCGGTTCAGCCGGTCGTCCCCGGCATCGCGCGCGACCGCACGACCCAAGCCACCCGCCCTCACCCCACCAACGCCTGCGCCCCCACCACCACCGCGAGGGCAAGTCGCTCCGCGTCGGCCGTCCCCGGCTCGGCCGTGTAGGCGAGGATCCTCAGGTCCTCCGGCCCGACGACCAGGGTGTCGCAGTCCAGCGTGATCAGCCCGACGTCCGGGTGGTCGATCACCTTCCGGCGGGCGGTCCCGCCCAGGGCGGTCGCGCCCGAGTCCCACAGGTCGACGAACCGGGGGCTGGCCGCGCGCAGGTCGCGCACGAGCTGCTGCAGCTGCCGGTCGAGCGGGTAGCGGGCCGCGGTCATCCGGAGGCCGGCGACCAGGGTCTCCTCGAAGGCGGCCTGCTCGTCGGGCGTGTGCACGGCGCGGCTGCCGGAGCCGACCAGGTGTCTCCAGGTGGTGTTCCGCTCGTGGCCGCGGAGCGCGGCGATCGGCCCCATGAGGGCCTCGTAGGGAGCGTTCGCGACGAGCAGGTTGCCGGCGGCGTCGAGGACCGCGACGGGGGTGTCCGCCAGCCGGTCGAGCAGCCGCTGCACGCTCGGCGGGATCCGAGTCGGCACGACGTCGGCGCCGGGGACGGCGTGGCCGGCGAGCCGGTAGAGCAGCTCGCGGTCGGCGTCGGCGACGCGGAGCGCCCGGACGAGCGCCTCGACGACCTGCGCCGACGGCGAGGTCGCCCGGCCCTGCTCGAGCCGGGTCAGGTAGTCGGCGGAGATCCCCGCCAGGCCCGCGAGTTCCTCTCGCCGCAGGCCCGCCGCTCGCCGACGCGGCCCGACGACGACGCCCGCCGCTGCCGGGGTGACGTGGTCGCGCAGCCGCCGCAGGGTGTGCCCGAAGTCCGTGTCCGCCATGTCCCCAGTCTGCGCGCGCGGCGGCCCGCGAGTCCTGGCCCCGCCAGTCCTACGACAACCGGGCGACTCCCTGCCCGACGGCACGAGGGCGACGCTGGGGCCATGACAACGACACTCATCACCGGGGCCACCCGCGGCCTCGGCAAGGAAACCGCCCGCCAGCTCGTCGAGGCCGGCCACACGGTCTGGATCGGTGCCCGCGACGCGGAGCAGGGAGCGGCGGTCGCCGCCGAGATCGGCGCCCGGTCCGTGCAGCTCGACGTCCGCGACGACGACTCGGTCGCCGCAGCCTTCGCCCACGTCGACGCGAACGGCGGCCTCGACGTGCTCGTGAACAACGCCGGCATCGCCGTGTGGGGGCAGGACGGCCCCCAGGCGCTCGACGTGTTCGACACGAACGCCGTCGGCACGATCCGCGCGACCGAGGCCGCGCTGCCGCTGCTGCGCCGCTCCGGGAACCCGATCGTGGTGAACCTGTCGAGTGCGCTCGGCTCGTTCACCGCCACCCACGACCCGTCGAAGCCCGCGTTCACCGTGCCGGCGGTCGTCTACGGCGCCTCGAAGGCAGCCGTCTCGATGCTCACGGTGCAGTACTCGAAGATCGCGCCCGAGGTGCACTTCGTCGCGGTCGAGCCCGGCTACACGGCCACCGAGTTCGGTGGCATGCCGAACCCGCACGGTCGCCCCGTCGAGGTGAGCGCGGCCACGATCGCGGCCGCCGCGAGCGCCGGCCCCGAGGGTCCGACCGGCGTGTTCCTGGAGGACGGCCAGCCGCTCGGGTGGTGACGCCGTGACGGCCTGGGCCCACGCCGCCGGTTCCGGGACGACGCGCCAGCGGCGTACCGGCCGTGCCGGTGGGGGGAGGCCCGTGGCGGTGTCGCCACGGGCCTCCCGGCCGTCGTCCGGTCGCGTCTACAGCAGCTGGCGCGCGTTCGTCGACGCGAGGTCCAGCAGCTCGTCGCCGCGACCCGACAGCACCGTGCGGATGGCGTAGAGCGTGAAGCCCTTCGCCTGCTCGAGCGTGACGGCCGGGGGCATCGAGAGCTCCTGACGGTTCGCGCGGACGGACACGAGCGCGGGGCCGTCGTGCGCGAGCGCGGCGGCCATCGCGTCCTCGAGGTCGTCGGACACGTCGACCCGGAAGCCCTTGATGCCGATCGCCTCGGCGACGGCGGCGAAGTCCGGGTTCTGCAGCTCGGTGCCGTAGTTCACGAAACCGGCGGCCTTCATCTCGAGCTCGACGAAGTTGAGCGACGAGTTGTCGAACACGACGATCTTCACCGGCAGCTTGTTCTGCACGATGGTGACGAGCTCGCCGAGGAGCATCGTCAGCCCGCCGTCACCGGCCATCGCGATGACCTGCCGGTCCGGGAACGCCGTCTGCGCGCCGATCGCCTGCGAGACGGCGTTCGCCATCGAGCCGTGCCAGAACGAGCCGATGAGTCGGCGGCTGCCGTTCATCGTCAGGTAGCGCGACGCCCACACGACGGGGGAGCCGACGTCGGGGATGAAGACGGCGTCCTCCGCGGCGAGCTCGTCGAGCACCCGGGTGACGTACTGCGGGTGCAGCGGCTTCTTCCTGCCGGCGGGGACGGCGAGGTCGTCGAGCTTCTCGCGGGTCTTCCGGTAGTGCGCGAGCGAGTCCTCCAGGTGCTTGGCCGGGTGCGAGCCGGTCAGCAGCGGGATGAGCGCGAGGGCGGTGTCCTTGACGGTCCCCACCAGGCCGATGTCGACCGGGTGCCGCCGGCCGAGCTGCGAACCGCGGATGTCGACCTGCACGTGCTTCGCGTGCTCGGGGAAGAACTGCGGGTACGGGAAGTCGGTGCCGAGCATGAGCACGACGTCAGCGTCCTCCATGGCGCGGTACCCGGACGAGAAGCCGAGCAGCCCGGTCATGCCGACGTCGTACGGGTTGTCGTACTCGATGTACTCCTTGCCGCGCATCGCGTGCACGATCGGGGCCTGCAGGCGCTCGGCCAGTGCGACGACCTCGTCGTGTGCACCGGCGACCCCGGCTCCGGCCAGGATCGTGATCTTGTCGGCGCCGTTGAGCAGGTCGGCGGCGCGCTGCAGCTCGGCGTCGCTCGGCACGATGCGCGGCTCGGTGCGCTCGACCCGGGTGACCCGGTCGCTCTTCGCCTCGGCGAGCAGCACGTCGCCCGGAATCACGAGCACCGCGACGCCGCGCTTCTCGACCGCCTCGCGCATCGCGATCTCGAGCAGGCGGGGCATCTGCACCGGGTCCGCCACGTACTCGACGTAGACCGAGCACTCGCGGAACAGCTCCTGCGGGTGGGTCTCCTGGAAGTAGCCGGTACCGATCTCCGCCGTCGGGATGTGCGCCGCGATCGCCAGCACCGGCACGCGGGAGCGGTTCGCGTCGTAGAGGCCGTTGACCAGGTGCAGGTTGCCCGGGCCGCAGCTGCCCGCGCAGACCGCGAGCTCCTCGGTCAGGCCGGCCTCGCCGGAAGCGGCGAAGGCGGCGGCCTCCTCGTGGCGGACGTGCTCCCACCGGATCGTGCCGTCCTTGCGCAGGGCGTCCGTGAACCCGTTCAGGGAGTCCCCCGGCAGGCCGTAGACGCGCGTGACGTCATTGGCGCGGAGGGTGGCGACGATGTTCTCGGCAACAGTTGGCATGGCCCCTGTCTACTCGGGAGCACCTGCGCTGAGTGCTTTCACACGGCCCGACGGAACGGGTCGCAGTCGGTACTGGGACGATGGCCGGATGACCGACGACGCGCCGCTCCTCCGCTCCCGCCGACCGGAGCCCGCGCTGCCCGGGATCCTCGAGCGCTCGCCCTACCCGCTCGTCTCGGTCGCCATCGCGGTCATCGCCGTCGTCGTCATCACCCTCGTCGGGTTCGCGCTCGGCACGGTCGACCTCGGGCTGTCGAAGGCCCTCAACGCACTGCACACCGGGTTCGTCGGCGGCTTCAGCGACGCGGTCTACCACGTCATCAGCCCGGCACCCGCGATCGGCATCACGGTCGTCGTCGTCGCGGTGATCTGGTGGCGCACCCGCGACCTGCGCCCGGCCCTGGCCTTCGGCGGCACGATCGCGATCACGTGGGTGCCCTCCGCCGTCGTGAAGGAGATCGTGCACCGCGCCCGCCCGGACGTCTCGGTGCTGCCGCACCCGTTCCCGGTGCAACCAGACCCCGGCTACCCGAGCGGCCACACCGTCTACATCACCGCGTTCGTGCTCGCCTTGATCTGGCTGCTCCGCGAGACCCGGTGGCACCGCCTGGTGCTCACCCTCGGGGTGGTCGGGATCGTCGTCGTGTTCTTCGCGGTGTCCATCGACGCCGTGCACTACCCGACCGACGCCGCGGCCTCGATCCTGTGGGCGCTCGCCGTGGCGCCGGGGGTGCGGGTGGTGTGGGTGGACTGGCTCATGCCGAGGATCCCGTTCCTGCGGCCGGGGCGGGGCTGACACCGGGCTGCGCTGCCGTCGGGCCGCAGGCGGGCCGGGCTGACGCGGGCCGGGCTGACGCGGGCCGGGCTGACGCGGGCCGGGCTGACGCGGGCCGGGCTGACGCGGAACGACACTGTCGATGTCGTGCGACGTCGACAGTGTCGTTCCGGGTCCGCCGCCAGCGTCGTCCTGCGTCGTTCCGGGTCCGCCGCCGACGTCGTCCTGCGTCGTTCCGGATCAGCGGGCCGCGCTGGTCCGGCCCCGCGCGGCGAGCAGTGCCACGACGGCCACGACGGCCGCGGCGAACATCACGATCGCCAGCGGCGCCGCGGTGTCCGAGCCGCCGATGCTGACCAACGGGGACACGAGCGCCGCGAGCCCGAACTGCAGGGCGCCCAGCACGGCCGAGGCGCTGCCGGCAGCCGACGGTACGGCGCCGAGGGCGAGCGCCGTGGCGTTGCCGAGCACCAGCCCGAGCGAGCCGACCGCGGTGAACAGCGGCAGCGCGAGCCAGATGACCGGTGCCCCAGCCGCGACGAGCAGGGCGAACGCGACCGTCGACGCGAGCACCAGCACGATGCCGAGCGACAGCACGCCGGTGACCGAGCGGGTCGCGGTGAGCTTGGCGGACAGGATGCTGACGCCCATCAGCGCCAGGGCGTTCAGCCCGAAGGCCAGGCCGTAGCCGACCGTGCCGAAACCGATCATGTCCTGGTACAGGAACGGCGATGCGGAGATGTAGGCCATCATCACGGCGAACGCGAAGCCGAACACGGCGGTGTAGCCGAGGAACGTGCGGGAGCGCAGGGCACGCAGGGCCGAGCCCGAGCCGCGGCGTTCCTCGCGCAGGGCGTCGCGGTGTTCCCGCAGGTGGGTCTCGCGGACCACCGCGAGGACCGCGACGAGCATGACGATCGACAGGCCGAGCACGATCGACAGCAGGCCGCGCCAGCCGATCGGACCGGTGAGCAGGCCGCCGAGCAGCGGGGCGACGACCGGAGCGACGCCGCCGACGATCATCATGAGCGAGAACGCGCGGGCTGCGGACCGCCCGGTCGCCAGGTCGGAGATGACCGCACGGCTGATCACCATGCCGGCCGCACCGCCGAGGCCCTGCAGCAGGCGGGCGGCGATGAGCACGCCGATGTTCGGTGCGAGCACCGCGGCGAGGCTCGCGAGCACGCACAGTGCAGCGCCTGCGATGAGCGGCGGCACGCGGCCGAACCGGTCGGACAGCGGGCCGAACACGAGCTGTCCAGCGGTCACGCCCACCAGGAACGCGGTGAGGGTGAGCTGCACGGCGGTGGCGCTCGCCCCGAGCTCGGTGGTCATCTGCGGGAACGCGGGCAGGTACAGGTCGGTGGCGAAGGGGGCGACGGCACTGAGCAGGCCGAGCACCAGGAGCAGCGCGGTCGTGATGCCCTGCCGCTCGGTCGTGGGTGTCGCGATCGTCGCGCGGATGGTTCCGGTGTCCGTGGTCATTGTTATGAAACCATAACTCATTGCTCGCGATCGGTACAGTACGGACATGCACTCCGCCGTGTCCGACCACGTCCTCGCCGAGTTCGCGGACGTCCTGCTCCGGATCGCGCGTGACATCGACCCGCACGGCTCGGAGACCCTCGACATCGTGCCGCTGACCGGCACCGAGGCGCTCGTGATGCGCTGGGTCAACCGCAACCCGGGCACCTCGCCGAGCGCCACCGCCGAGGCCACGGCCCTGCAGCGCAGCAACCTGAGCGCCGCGCTCCGGTCGCTCGTGGCGAAGGGCATGGTCGAGCGGCGCCAGGACCCGACCGACGCCAGGACCGTGCAGCTGCACTCGACGGCCCTGGCCCAGCAGAGCGTCGACCGGCTCTACCGGCACTGGTCCGGCAAGCTGCGGACGGCGCTCGGCGGTGACGAGCGGGGTGCGGCCGAGGCGCTCGAGCTGCTGCAGCGGATCGACGACGGACTCCGCGACGGCTCCGGCTAGGCGACGGCGTCGGCCGCGTCGTCCTCGATCGGCAGCAGTCGCCGCGCCCCGTGCCCCTCGTCACCGAGCGCGTCGCCGGGGTTCACCACCGAGCAGGCCCCGAGCGAGACGCACCCGCACCCGATGCACTGCGTCATCTCCTGCTGCAACCGCTCGAGCTCGAGCTGCCGGGCCCGCAGCCGTGCGCGCCACCGCTCGTTCAGCCGGTTCCAGTCCCGCAGCGAGGGCATCCGGTCGTCGGGCAGGGCCGCGAACTGCTCCGCGACCTCGCTGAGCGGGATGCCGAGCCGCTTGGCCACCTGGATGATCGCGATGCGGCGCTCGACGTGCCGCGGGTACATGCGGGTGCCGCCGTCCGTGCGCTCGGGCCGGATCAGGCCCTTGCGCTCGTAGAAGTGCAGGGCCGACGCGGCGACGCCGGTGCGCCGGACGATCTCGCCGATCGGCAGCAGGTCGGTCGGACGCGGCTGCTGGATCTCGACCATGGTCGAGATCCTACGGCCGGCTACCGCTGCTGGAACGACTCCCAGAGTAGGAACGCCGTGAACAGCACGAACGGCGCGCACGCCAGCACGTTGAGCCACCGGTGCGCGACGACCACGGCGACGAACTCGCGCAGGAACGCACTCGGCACGTAGTAGGCGGCCGTGCGTGCGCCGACGACCTGCGCCGGCAGGTCGAGCCGCCGGGCCAGGGTCGCGGCGCGGAGCACGTGGTAGTCGTTCGTCACCACGACGACCTGCCCGTCACGGCCCGCCCCGGTCTGCACGGCCCGCGAGTACGCCAGGTTCTCGCGGGTGTTCCGCGACGCGGTCTCGGGCAGCACGTCCTGTTCGCCGGCGCCGTTCGCGAGCAGGTACTCGGCCATGGCCGCGCCCTCGGGGCGGGGCTCGTCGTCGCCCTGCCCGCCGGAGGGGATGAGCACCGGCCGCCGGCCCGCCGCCCGCTCGGCGCGGTAGATGCCGAGCCCGCGGTCCAGCCGGCTGCGGAGCAGGGGCGGCACCTCGCCCCGGACCAGCCCGGAGCCGAGCACGACGATCGCGTCGGGGGTCAGGCCGTGCCGCATCCGGCCGTAGACCACGGAGTAGACCGCGAACGCCACCAGGGCGACCGCGAAGTACCCGCACACGAACACCATGAGCACCGCGAGCGCGACACCGATCGCGTTCCAGGGCGAGGACGCACCGCTGCGGGTGCTGACGAACAGGGCGACGGCGATCGCGGGCAGCACGAAGACGAGCACCCCGGCGACGAGCGAGAGCATGTTGCCGAGGCTCCGCCCCTCGGCGCGGAGCATCTGGACGCCGTTGGCGATGAGTGCGACGCCGAGGGCCACGACGGCCAGGGGCACGAGCAGCAGCCCGAACGCGACGACGAACCCGAAGCCGGGCACCACGAGCGTGAGCGCGGACACGACGGTGACCAGGGCGAAGAACGCCGCAGCCGTCAGGAACACCCCGTTCCGGAGCATCCGCGGATCGTGCCGCCGGCAGGACACGTAGAGCAGCAGGAAGACGACGGCGATGACCGGCGCCGGGCCGAGCGCCGTCAGCACGCGGTCGCACGAGGGTCGGTCATGCAGCCACGGTACCGGCGCCCGGTGACGGCCCTCCCCGCCGTCAGCCGACCGCGCGCCGGATCAGGGCCGCGACCCTCGTCGCGTCGTCGTCGGAGAACGCCGGCGTGATCGCGTACGCGGTCGGCCATATCGAGCCGTCGTCGAGCGCGGCCGGGTCCTGGAACCCAAGCGTCGCGTACCGGGCGCCGAACTTCGCGGCACCCTGGAAGAAGAACACCACCTTGCCGTCCTCCGCCCACGCCGGCATCCCGTACCAGAGCTTCGACGTGAGTCCGGGAGCGGTCTCGAGCGCGATGCGGCTGATCCGCTCGGCCAACGCGCGGTCCGGCTCGGGCATCCCGGCGATGGCGTCCCGCACGGCCTGCGCCGCCGCCGCGGCCTTCTCGGCCCTGGTGCCCTTCGTGCTCCTGGAACGCTTCACCTCGGCGGCGTGCTCCCGCATCGCCGCCCGCTCGTCGTCCGAGAACGTCGGGTCGATCGTCGTCCCTGCCATGGTCTGCTCCCTCGCGTACCGGTGCCTCGATGATGCACCCGTGTCCGGCCACGGCGTTCGTCGGGCGCGCTGGTGGCAGGCTCGGACCATGACCTACATCGCCAGCGACGACCGCTACGACTCGATGACGTACCGCCGCACCGGCCGCTCGGGCCTCGACCTGCCGCTGCTCTCCCTCGGGTACTGGCACAACTTCGGGGACGACGTGCCCTTCGAGACCCAGCGCGCCATCAGCCGCCGGGCGTTCGACCTCGGCATCACCCACCACGACCTCGCGAACAACTACGGCCCGCCCTACGGCGCCGCCGAGGTCAACTTCGGCCGACTGATGCGTGAGGACTTCCGGCCCTACCGCGACGAGATGATCGTCTCGACGAAGGCCGGCTGGGACATGTGGCCCGGCCCGTACGGCCAGGGCGGTGGGTCGCGCAAGTACGTGCTCGCCTCGCTCGACCAGTCGCTGCAGCGCACCGGCCTGGACTACGTCGACGTCTTCTACTCGCACCGACTCGACGCGTCGACCCCGCTCGAGGAGACCATGGGCGCCCTGCACACCGCCGTGCAGCAGGGCAAGGCGCTGTACGTCGGGATCTCGTCGTACGACGCCGAGCGCAGCCGCCAGGCCGTCGAGATCCTGCGCGACCTCGGCACGCCGCTGCTCATCCACCAGCCCTCGTACTCGATGCTCAACCGCTGGATCGAGACCGAGGGGCTGCTCGACGCCGCCGGCGAGCTCGGCTTCGGCGTCATCGGCTTCACCGCGCTGGCGCAGGGGCTGCTCACCGGCAAGTACCTGGACGGCGTACCCGACGACTCCCGCGCGGCAGCGGGCAAGTCCCTCGACGCGTCGAGCATCACGCCCGAGGTCGTCGAGCACCTCCGTGCCCTGAACGACGTCGCGGCCGCCCGCGGGCAGTCCCTCGCGCAGCTCGCCCTGGCCTGGGCGCTCCGCGACGAGCGCGTGACCTCGCTCGTGATCGGGGCGTCGAAGGTGTCCCAGCTCGAGGACAACGTCGCCGCGCTGTCGAACACCACCTTCACCGACGAGGAGCGCCGCACCATCGACGAGCACACCGTCGGCATCGCCGACGTCGACCTGTGGGCGGGCGCGCGCGCCGGCGAGGTCTCCTGACCGGTGGCGCAGCGGACGGGCCGTGACCGGTCCGGTTGGTACGATGGGCGCAGTTCAGAACACGCAGTGTGTACCTACCGGACGCCGGCACCCCGGCGGACAACGGCGGCACCCGATGGGTCCGCCTCCGCCGAACCGGGACGGGCCGAGAAGGCACGACCCGATGCTCCAGACACGCCCCGACGCGGCCCCCGCCGCCGCCCCCTCACTCGTCTCCCTCGCCGGCCGGTGGTACTTCCCGGTGGCGTTCATCGCCCGGCTGCCGTTCGCCATGATGGTCGTCGGCGTCCTGACGCTCGTCGTCGCCGCCCGTGACTCGGTGGCGCTCGGCGGGGTGAACTCCGCCTCCGTCGGCATCGGTGCCGCGGTCTTCGGGCCGCTGGTCGGCGCCGCGGCCGACCGGTTCGGCCAGCGGGCGGTGCTCGTCCCCGTCGGCCTGGTGAACGCGGCGCTCCTCGGGGCGTTCCCCTTCGTCGTCAGCGGCAGCGCGCCGGACCTCGCCGTGCTCGCGACGGCGTTCTGCATCGGCGCATCCGCGCCGCAGGTCGCGCCGATGTCCCGCACCCGGCTCGTCGCGATCATCCGGCAGCGCATGCGGCCCGAGCGGCACGAGAAGACCCTCAGCGGCACGATGGCGTACGAGTCGGCCGCCGACGAGACCGTCTTCATCATCGGCCCGTTCCTGGTCGGCATCCTCGCCAGTGCGATCGCCCCCTGGGTCGCGGTCGCCGGGGCGTCGGTCCTGACCTTCGTGTTCGTGACGGCCTTCGCGCTGCACCCGACCGGGCGCCTGGTGCTCGGGCGCGAGCAGCAGACGGCCCAGGCACCGGCACGCCAGCTCCTGCGGCCCCGGCTCGTCGTGGTCGTCGTCGGGATCCTCGGCGTCGGGCTGTTCTTCGGGTCGACGCTGACCGCCTTGACCGCCTTCATGGAGGTCCACGGGCAGGCCTCGCAGGCCGGGCTCCTCTACGGCCTGATGGGCATCGGCTCGGCGGGGCTCGCGCTCGGTTCGGCGGCGTTCCCGCAGGCGTTCGGCCTCGGCTGGCGCTGGCTCGTGTTCGGCGTCGTGCTGCTCGGCGGCGCGCTCGCGTTCTCGCAGGCCGACTCGGTCGTCGCCGCCGGCATCGTGCTCGCGGTCATGGGCGTCGGCATCGGCCCGACGCTCGTCGCGCAGTACAGTCTCGGCTCGGACCGCTCCCCGGTCGGCCGCTCGGCGACGACCATGACGATCCTCGGGTCGGCCGTCATCGTCGGGCAGTCGATCGCCTCGGCCGTGACCGGCGACCTCGCCGAGCAGCACGGCGCCACGACGGCGATGGCCGTGCCGGCGATCGCTGCGGCGGTCGTCGTGCTGGCGGCGGTGGCGAACCTGCTCCTGCCGCGGCGCAGCGCGGCCTGAGCTGTCACTCGGTGTCGTCGACCAGCAGGTCCTCGTGCCGGTAGTCGTTCGACCGGAGCCCGGCGCGGGCGATCATGTGCGTCGACACCGGCACCAGGAACAGCTGGAACACCATGATCGGCAGCACGAGCCAGAACGCCGTCCAGGTCCCGACCGCGACCACGATCGCCGCGAGCGACAGCGCCAGGCCGAGCACCTGCGGCTTCGCCATCGCGTGCAGCCGGACGAGCGGGTCGGGGAAGCGCACGATGCCGATCCCGGCGCCGAGCGACAGCACCGCGCCGACGAGCAGCAGCCCGAGGGCGATCCACGCCCGCACGCCGGCACCGTCGAGGTACGCCTCGATGATCTCGGTCACGACTGCTCCTGTTCCGCCGCGGGTTCCTCGGCGCGCTCGGGGGTGGTGACGGTGCGCCCTTCGTCGGACGGGTCGGACGACGGGGTGACGGCCCGGGCGACGGCGATGGTCGCGAAGACGCTCGTCGCCGCGATGACGACGAGCACCGGGATGCCGGTCAGGTCACGGCGGACCACCATCGCGGCCGCGATCACCACGAGCACGGTCGTCAGGACCATGTCCGAGCCGATCATCCGGTCCAGGATCGTCGGCCCGCGCACGATCCGGTACACGGCGAGGGCGAGTGCCGCTCCGAGCAGGGCGAGGACGAGCGCGATGCCGATCCCCATGACGACGACGGCGGCGCTCATCGGGTGACCTCCGGTCGGGGCCCGGACAGTTCGGACACGTCCTGCTTCGACCCGAGCGCGCGGATGACGAGCGTCTCGATGCCGAGCGCCTCCGCGCGGGCGGCCTCGACCTGCTCGTCGCGGTCGGTGTCGATGACGTGCAGCAGCAGGCGCCGACGGCGCAGGTCGACGTCGGCGACGTACGAGCCCGGCACCAGGGCGATCGCGAGGGTCGCCAGCGTGAACGTCATCTCCGCGGTGGTGTGCAGCTGCACGAGCACGATGGAGCTGCGACGGACCCCGCGCGGTCGGACGGCCACCCAGGCCACCCGGAACGACGCGACGACGACGAGCCCGGTCCACACCACGAGGAACCGCAGCGCGTGCACGATCGAGAACCGCGTCGACAGCGGCACCGGCGGCAGCGGCAGCGCCTGTGTGGCGAGGAGCGCCACGACCAGACCGCAGAGCAGCGTGAGCGGCGTCCACGACCCCCACAGCAGCGCCCACAGCACGGTGAGCCCGGCCACGAGCGGCACGTCGTAGCGCCACGCCACCGCGATGCGGCGGGCGTTCGAGATGCGACGGACGTCGGTCATCGGTCACCTCCGAGCACGGCCTGCACGTAGCGGTCCGGCGACTCGAGCGACTCCGCTGCGCGGGTCGCGTAGCCGTAGAGCGGGCCCGCGACGACGGTCAGGGCGACGGACCCGAGCACGGCGACGGTCGTCACGCCGACGAGCATGCGGGGCAGTCGGACCTTCGTCGGCGCCTCGCCGACCGTCTCGGTCGACCCGGTGGTCGGACTGGAGGCGCTGCTCGCGTGGGGTGCGTCGGTGACCGTCACCGAGCCTCCCGGGTGGAAGGCCTCGCCCGTCTCCTCGGAGACGGTCAGGGGGGCGGGTTCCGGCGACCGCAGGGCGGCGTGCGGTTCGGCGGTGGTGACGTGTGGGGCCGCGGCCTCGGCCGCGGGCTTCGGCCGCCAGAAGGCGGCGTCCCACACGCGCATCAGCGCGTACAGGGTGAGCAGGGACGTCAGCACGCCCGCCGCGATCGTGACGTACGCCATCGGCGAGCCGTCCTGAGCGGCCGCGCGGAACAGCCCGAGTTTGCCGATGAACCCGGAGAACGGCGGGATGCCGCCGAGGTTGAACGCCGGGACGAGGTAGAGCGCCGCGAGCAGGGGCGCCGCCTTCAGCAACCCGCCGAGCGACCGGGTCGAGGTGGTCCCGCCGACGCGTTCCATCAGCCCGGAGACCAGGAACAGCGTGGTCTGCACGACGATGTGGTGCACGGTGTAGAACACGGCGGCGGCGGTGCCCGCCACGGTGCCGAGGCCGACGCCCATCACCATGAAGCCGATGTGGCTGATCAGGGTGAACGACAGCAGCCGTTTCACGTCGGTCTGCGACACGGCGCCGAGCACCCCGACCACCATCGTGAGCACCGCCACCACGAGCAGCACGTCGTTGAGCTGCGGGCCGGGGAAGATCACCGTCTCGAGGCGGATGATCGCGTAGATGCCGACCTTCGTGAGCAGGCCCGCGAAGACCGCGGTGACCGGCGCCGGTGCCGTCGGGTACGAGTCGGGCAGCCAGAAGGCGAGCGGGAACACCGCCGCCTTGATCCCGAACCCGATGAGCAGCATCGTGTGCAGGAGCAACTGCACGTGCTCGGGCAGGTCGGCGACCCGCTCGCTGATCTGCGCGATGTTGACGGTGCCGGTCGCCCCGTAGACCAGGCCGATGGCGGCCAGGAAGATCGCCGACGCGATGAGGCTCGTCACGATGTACGTCGTGCCGGCCCGGACGCGCTGCTCGCTGCCACCGAGGGTGATGAGCACGTAGCTCGCCACGAGCAGCATCTCGAACGCGACGTAGAGGTTGAACAGGTCGCCGGCGATGAACGAGTCGAGCACGCCCGCGGCGAGCACGAGGTACGTCGGGTAGAAGATCGTGACCGGGGCGTCCTCGTCGTCCGCGGCCAGGCCCTGCCCGATCGAGAACAGCAGGACGAGCAGCAGCACGCTCGCGCTGACCGTCAGCAGCAGGGCGCTCAGCCGGTCGACCACGAGCGAGATGCCGTACGGGGCGTCCCAGCCGCCGACCTGCACGACGATGGTGCCGTGCCGGTCGACGAGCACCATGAGCGTCGCGGCGACGGCCAGGGCGACGACGAGCACCACGACGGTGATCGCGCGCTGCAGCTTCTGGTGGCGCAGGAGTCCGAGTGCGACCGCGGCGCCGAGCAACGGGACGAGGACGAGGAGCGGGGCGAGCCAGGTCATCGGGTCGTCTCCTGTTCGGCGTCGGTGGTGGTCTCCGGGTCCTCGTCGGCCGGTTCGTCGCGGTCACGGCCGATCGCGACGTCGGCCTCGTCGACCTCGACCTCGTCGGCGCGCGACAGCTGCCACGACCGGTGGATCAGGGCCAGCAGGAACGCGCTCACGGCGAAGGTGATCACGATCGCCGTCAGCGCGAACGCCTGGGGGAGCGGGTCGGTGATGCCGTCGGCGGACTTGCCCACCGGCGGGTCGCCCGCGGCGCCGGACATCACGAGCAGCAGCAGGTTGAGCGCGTTGCCGAGCAGCAGGAAGCCGAGCAGCATCCGGGTCAGCGACCGTTCGAGCAGCAGGTACACGCCGCACGAGAAGAGCACGGCCATCGCGATGACGAGGACGAGGGTGACGGTCACGTCGCGCTCCCTTCGGGGGTGGGGGCCTGCAGGTTGTCCTGCGGGGACTCCTCGGTGGTGTCGCGGACCGACGTCGAGGCGTCCTCGAGGCGTTGCCGGTCGACCTCGGCGCCGAGGCTGCGCAGCACGTCGAGGACCAGGCCGACGACGACCAGGTAGACGCCGATGTCGAAGAACGTCGCGGTGACGAACTCGACGTGGCCGAGCACGGGGACGGTGGCCTCGAAGAACTCGGAGTACAGGGCTTCTCGACCGAAGAACAGCGGCACGATCGCGGTGACGGCGGCCGTCGCGACCCCGAGGCCGAGGAGGCGACCGGCGCGCACCGGGGCCGCGGCACCGAGCTCGGCGGGGCCGCCGGCCAGGTAGCGGGCCGCCAGGGCGATGCCCGCGACGAGACCGCCGGCGAAGCCGCCGCCGGCCGCGTTGTGCCCGGCGAACAGCAGGTACACCGACAGCACGATGAGGCCGTGGAACAGCAGGCGGACCACCACGTCGAGCAGGGCGGAGCGGCCGGTCGGGATCGCGGCGCTCGTCGGCAGCCAGGCCCGGGGCTCGCCGTCGGCGCGGCGGCCGTCGGCGGTCAGCTTCTCGGGCAGGTCGCGCAGCCGGGGCAGGGTGTCTTCGCGCGAGTTCACGAAGATCAGGCTCGCGACGCCGGTGGCCGCGGCGACCACGACGGTCAGCTCGCCGAGGGTGTCCCAGCCGCGCAGGTCGACCAGGGCGACGTTGACGACGTTCAGGCCGTGGCCGAACGAGCTCGTGAGCGCCGGCAGGTCGGGCCAGATCGGGTCGGCCGTGCGGGCCGAGGCCGCGACGACGACGACGACCGCCAGGGTCAGCCCGGCGAGCCCGGCGAACAGCGCCCGGGCGACGCGGAAGCGCGACGGGTTGGTCGTCGCGATCCGCGGGGGCAGGCGCCGGAGCACCAGGACGAAGGCGATGAGCGTGACGGTCTCGACGACGAGCTGCGTGAGCGCGAGGTCGACCGCGCCGTGCAGGACGAAGAGCACGGACATGCCGTAGCCGGTCACGCCGACCAGGACGGCGGCCGCGAACCGGGTCTTCGCGGTGAGGACGGCGATCGCGGCGAAGGCCATCACGAGCACGACGGGGACCTGGCCCCACGAGTCGGCGAACCGCACGTGGAACGCCCACGGGCCGCCGACCACCAGGTTGACGAGCGCCCCGGCGACGAACACCGACAGGATCACGGTGAGGTAGTACGGCAGGGACCCCCGCTGCAGCCCGGCGGTGATGCCCGTCGCGACCCGGTCGAGTCCGCGCATGAGCCGCCGGTAGGTGCCGGCCGCGCTCGGCGAGCCCGCCAGCCGGTGCTGGAGCGCCTCGACCCGACGGCGCAGCAGGAACAGGGCGGTGCCGCCGACCAGTGTCACGGCGGACAGGCCGAATGCCGGTTCGAGACCGTGCCAGAGCGCCAGGTGGGGGACGGCCTCACCGGGCAGCGCGGCGGCGGTCGCGGCGGGCTCGATGCCGTGCGCGACCACCGGGGTGAGCAGGCCGAGTGCGAGCCCGGTGAGGGCAAGGACCGACGGCACGATCCCGAGGCCGTGCAGGGCGTGCGGCTCGGTCTCGGCGACGCCGTCCTTGCGGGCGAACGCGCCCCAGAAGAAACGGAGCGAGTACGCCACGGTGAGCACCGAGCCGACGGTGACGCCGACGAGCGCGAACCACGCCCACCCGGCGTCGGGGCCGTGCAGGGACTCGACGAAGCCGGTGAGCACGGCCTCCTTCGCGACGAAGCCGATCGTCGGCGGGATCCCGGCCATCGAGACCAGGGCGAGCACGGCGACGACGGCGAGCCACGGCCGCTTCCGGCCGAGCCCGCTCAGGCGCGCGAGGTCACGGGTGCCGGTGGTGTGGTCGATCGCGCCGACGACCAGGAAGAGCGTCGACTTGAACGCCGCGTGCGCCACGAGCAGCGCGACGCCGCCGAGCGCGACCGCGGGGGCGCCCCACCCGGCGGCGAGCACGAGGAAGCCGAGCTGGGCCACGGTGCCGTAGGCGAGCAGGAGCTTGAGGTCGGTCTGCCGGAGTGCGCGGTAGCCGCCGACGAGCATGCCGAGCACCCCGAGCACGGTGATGGTCTCGCGCCAGCCGCCGAGCAGCGCGAACGCCGGGGCGAGCCGGGCCACCAGGTAGATGCCGGCCTTCACCATCGCGGCGGCGTGCAGGTACGCGCTGACCGGGGTCGGCGCGGCCATCGCGGCCGGGAGCCAGAAGTGGAAGGGCACGATCGCCGACTTCGTGAGCGCGCCGAGCAGCACGAGGACCACCGACACCGACACCATCGCGCCGGTCGGGGGCGCGGCGATGATGCCGGACAGGGACGTCGTGCCCGCCGCGACCGAGAGCATGACGAGGCCGGCGAGCATCGCCAGACCGCCGGCCGTCGTGACCACGAGCGCCTGCATCGCGGCCGCGCGGCTCGCCCGCTTGTCGGCGTCGTGCCCGATGAGCAGGTACGAGAAGACCGTCGTGGCCTCCCACAGGACGAACAGGACGATGACGTCGTCGGCGACGACCAGGCCGTACATCGATCCGGCGAACGCGGTGAGGACCCCGGCGAACCGGCCGGTCCCGGGCTCGTCGCGACCGAAGTACGACGCACAGTAGACGAGCACGAGGGCCCCGACGACCGACACCACGAGCGCGAGCACCCACGACAGGGCGTCCATCCGCAGGGCGATCTCGAGGTCGAGTTGCGGCACCCACCGGTGGCGTTCGACGACGCCGTCGTGCAGGGCCGCGTCGGTCTGCGCGATCGTGAGCACCGCGGCCGCGGCGGGCGCGACGGCGGCGACGTAGAACACGCGGCGGCCGAGGACGGGGGTCAGGGCGGGGACGATCAGGGCGACGATCGCGAACACGATGAGGATGGGGACCATCGGGCACCTCCTCGGGTCGGGCTGGAGTCCGGCTCACTGGGCCCTCACAGCTTACGAAGAGCGCCATGTGGAGAACCTGTGCGACCGGACAGGTGGGCCGCGCCCGGTCGACGCGACGACCCGAGCCCTCAGCGGCCGTGCGCGCGCGACGGGATCTGCGTCGCCAGCTTGCCGCCGGAGACGTCGAGCAGGGTGCCGGTGATGTAGCCGGAGGCGTCGCTCGCCACGAAGACGAGCAGGTCGGCGACGTCGTCGGCGGTCTCCCACCGGCGCAGCGACAACGTGTCGAGCAGGCGGTCCTGCGCCTCGGTCGGCATCGTCGCGAAGCCGTTCATCGCCGTCGGCACCATGCCCGGGGCGTAGGCGTTCACGGTGATCCCCCACGGGCCGAGCTCCGACGCGAGCACCCTGGTGAACGAGACGACCGCTGCCTTCGACGCCGCGTACGCAGCGCTGCCGACGCTCGGCACGACGGCGGCGAACGAGGCGGCGTTGATGATTCGACCGCGGCCGGCCGCCTGCATCACCGGCGCCACGGCCTGGCTCATCAGGAAGGTGCCGCCGAGGTTGACGTCCATGCAGCGGCGCCAGGCGTCCCACTGCAGCTCGGCGACGGTGCCCTCGACGTTGATGCCGGCGTTGTTCACGAGCACGTCGATCGTGCCGTGCCGCCGGACGACCTCGTCCACGGCGTCGTGGACCGACTGCGGGTCGGCGACGTCGCACGCCACGTGGTCGAGCGGGAAGTCGGGTTCGAACGCCAGGTCGAGGGCGACGACACGGCACCCCTCGGCGACGAACCGGTCGGCCAGGGTACGGCCGATCCCGCGTGCTGCTCCGGTCACGACCACCACGCGGTCGGTCAGGTCGAGGTGCATCGTTGCTCCCGTCGTCGGTGCCTGCAACAGGCATACCATTCCGGCATGACGGATCAGCGGGTGCTCTGGGTCACCGGCGGTGGCAGCGGCATGGGGGCTGCGAGTGCCGAGGCGGCGGCGCGGGACGGCTGGACCGTGGTGCTGAGCGGGCGCCGTGCCGACCGGCTCGAGCAGGTCGCGCGCACCGTCCGGGACGCCGGGGGGACCGCGGACGTCCTGCCCCTCGACGCGGACGACCCCGACGCCGTCGCAGCTGCGCGGGACACCGTGCTCGAGCGGCACGGTCGGCTCGACGGGCTCGTGCTGGCGGCCGGGAGCAACGCCCCGCGACGCCGCTGGGACGACCAGTCGATGACCGACTTCCGCGCGATCGTGGACACGAACCTCACCGCCGTCGTCACGGTGGTGGACGCCGCGCTGCCGGCACTCCGCGCGGCCGGCGGCGTGGTCGTGGTCGTGTCGTCGTACGCCGGGTGGTCCTTCCAGCCGGGGGCGGGTGTCGCGTACTCGGCGAGCAAGTCCGCGCTCGCGTCGGTCGTCCGCACGCTGAACCAGCAGGAGGCCGAGCACGGCGTGCGTGCCACGCACCTGTGCCCGGGCGACGTGGCGACGGACTTCCTCGACCAGCGGCCCGAGGTCCCCGACGCGGCTGCCCGGCAGCGCATGCTCCAGCCGGAGGACGTCGGGCGGACGGTCGCCTTCGTGCTCGGGGTGCCGGCGCACGTGCGCATCGACGAGCTCGTGCTGTCGCCCGTCTCGCAGCGGTGACGAGCACCGCCGACCGGGCCCTCGGCCAGGTGGGTGCCGCGGTCGTCGCCGGCGCCGTCGCGGTGGGCAGCCGTCGGAGCGCTTGATGCGAGGCAGCCTCGACGATGCGGGCCATCGTCGACCGCCCGCGAGCGGAGCGCCGCCGACCTGCGAGGATGGAGGCCGGCGCGTCCTCCCGACGCCCGTGAGAGGCGGAGTCGTGGACGCAGCACAGGACCTGGTGGTCCAGCTCGTCGGCACCCCGTGGGCGTTCCTCGTCGTCGGTCTCGTGCTCGCCGTCGGCAGCGTCGCGGTCTTCCTGCCCAGCCAGGCACTGGTCGTCGCGATCGGGACGCTCCTGGTGGGCGGTGACGGCGGGATCCTGGCGGTCCTCTTCCTCGTCGTCGCGGCCTCGATCGGCATGGTGCTCGGCGACCTCGGCCTGTTCCACCTGGCACGCACGGTCGACCTCGGCTCGCGGTCGTGGTTCTCGCGGCCGAAGGTCCGGAAGGCCCGCGACGCCATCGACGGCCGGTACCGCGCCGCTCCCGGGCGCATCGCGGTCCTCGGACGGTTCATCCCGATGGGGCGGCTCACGACGAACCTGGTCGGCGCGGACAGCGGGCTCGACGTCCGACGCTTCCTGGTGAGCTGCGTGCTCGCCGACGTCGTGTGGGCGGCGTACTGCGTCGGCATCGCCGCGGCCACCGGACGCTGGAGCCGCGACGAACCCTTCCTGGTGACGGTCCTGGCGGTCGTGGCGTCGATCCTGCTCGGGTTCGGGATCTCCGCGATCGAGAAGGCCGTGCGACGGCGCAGCGAGGCGGCGGCCGCGGCCTGACGACCGTAGGCTGGGCAGCCCGTTCGAAGGAGAACCCGTGCTGCTGGACGACCTCGTGCCCGACCCCGACGCGCTCGAGCGCATCGCCACCGGCAGCACCTGGGCCGAGGGGCCCTGCTGGATCCCCGCGAGCCGCACCCTGCGGTGGTCGGACATCCCCGGCGACCGCATCCTGCAGTGGCACGCGGACTCGGGGGAGACCTCGGTGTACGCCGAGCACGTCGAGTTCACCAACGGCCGCACCGCCGACCGGGACGGCAGCGTCGTGCAGTGCTCGCACGGCCGTCGACGCGTCGAGCGCGACCGCGACGGGGTCGTGACGTCGATCGTCGACGCCTGGGCCGGTGTCCGGCTGAACTCGCCGAACGACGTCGTCGTGGCGCGCGACGGCAGCGTGTGGTTCACGGACCCGGCGTACGGCATCACGCAGCCGCGCGAGGGGCACCCGGGCGAACGCGAGTACGGCGACCACTGGCTCTTCCGCTGCGGACCGGAGGGCCAGGACCTGCGCCCCGTGGCGACCGACGTCGACCAGCCGAACGGGCTGGCGTTCGACCCCGACGAGCGGGTGCTCTACGTCGCCAGCTCGGACGGCGACGAACCGGTCATCCGGGCGTACGACCGCAGGGGCGACCGCGGCGACCTGCTGAAGAACGGCCGGGTGTTCGCGCGCCTCGAGCCGGGCGAGGGGGTGCCGGACGGCATCCGCGTCGACGTGCACGGCAACGTGTGGTCGTCGGCGGCAACGGGGGTCGTCGTGTTCGACCCGACGGGCTCGCGGATCGGTGCGATCGCGGTGCCCGAGGTGACGGCGAACCTGTGCTTCGGCGGCGACGACGGCACCACGCTCTTCCTGACGTCGACGACGTCGGTGTACCGGATCGCGACGACGACGCGGGACGCTGCCGTATCCTGAGCCGGCCATGCAGTGCGACTACTTCGACCGCGGGGTGTGCCGGTCCTGCACGCTCATGGGGCAGCCCTACGCCGACCAGGTCCTCGACAAGGAGCTCCGCACGCGGGAACTCCTGCACGACGCGGTCGAGGCCGCCGGCGGACCGGCAGCGGTGACCTGGTCGCCCGCGATCACCAGCCCCGAGTCCGGGTACCGGAACAAGGCGAAGATGGTGGTCGGCGGTTCGACGCAGCGCCCGACCGTCGGGATCCTCGACGACCGACAGCGCGGGGTCGACCTGCGGCACTGCGGCATCTGCACCCCGGGGATCCGGCACGCGCTGCCCGTCCTCGCCGACTTCGTCTCGTACGCCGGGCTCATGCCGTACGACGTGGCCGCACGCCGGGGCGAGCTGAAGTACGTCCTGGTCACCGAGTCGCCCGACGGCGAGCTCATGGTGCGCTTCGTGCTGCGGTCCGAGGGGCAGTTGCCCCAGCTCCGGCAGCACCTCGACGCGCTGCGGGCCGCGTTGCCGAACGCCGTCGTGGTGACCGCGAACCTGCTGCCCGAGCACAAGGCCGTGACCGAGGGCGACCGCGAGGTCGTGCTGACCGAGCAGGAGACCCTGCCGATGCGGCTCGGCGGGATCACGATGCACCTGCGGCCGCAGAGCTTCTTCCAGACGAACACCGCCGTGGCGACGCAGCTCTACGCGCAGGCGACGGCCTGGATCGACGAGCTCGACCCGGCGTCGATGTGGGACCTGTACTGCGGCGTCGGCGGGTTCGCCCTGCACGCCGCGCGTGCCGGCCGCGCCGTCACCGGGATCGAGACGAGCGCCGAGGCGGTCCGCTCCGCCAAGCAGTCCGCGCGCGAGGCCGGACTCGAGGGCGTCCGGTTCGCTGCCGACGACGCCACCGAGCACGCCCTGCGGGCCCGTCCGACGGCGGTCCCGGAGCTCGTCGTGGTGAACCCGCCGCGGCGGGGGATCGGGGCGACCCTGTCCGGCTGGCTCGAGGAGTCCGACGTGCAGCACGTCGTCTACTCGAGCTGCAACCCGGTGACCCTGGCGAAGGACCTGGCGCGGATGCCGTCGTTCCGACTGCGTCGCGCGCGCGTGCTCGACATGTTCCCGCAGACCGGTCACCTGGAGGCCGTGACCCTGCTGTCCCGGGCCTGAGCAGCGGCGCCTCCGCCCCATTGCCAGGCGATTGCCATGTTGGCGTCCCCCGGGTACACGCGATGACCATGCCCATGGGCATCGGCGCGTACAGGATCGACGGCGGGGTACATAGCATCGATGGGTAGAACCGTTTGTCTCGGTTTGATAACGGTGATGAGTTGCCTATGGTTGCCGCCGAGGTGCCGCCGGCACACGTCCACTGCCCCCGGTGGCGCACCCCACGACAGACCGCGATCGGTCGGGGTGGGCAGTGGCCGCTGCGTTCGAGCAGCGCGTGATCCCGGTGGAGCAATCACATGAAGAAGCTTTCCCGTACCCGCACCATCGTCGGCGGCCTGGCGTTCGCCGGCATCGCCGCGACCGGTGTCGGCCTCGCGGCAGCCCCCGCGAACGCAGCGTCCGGTTCGACCTGGGACGCCCTCGCGCAGTGCGAGTCCGGCGGCAACTGGGCCATCAACACCGGCAACGGCTACTACGGCGGCCTGCAGTTCAGCCTCGGCACCTGGCAGGCGAACGGCGGCGCGGGCAACCCGGCGTCGGCGAGCCGCGAGGCACAGATCGCCGTCGCCGAGCGCGTCCTCGCCTCGCAGGGCTGGGGCGCCTGGCCCGCCTGCTCCGCGAAGCTCGGGCTGAGCGGCACGAGCGGTGCCGCTCCGGCTGCCGCCGCGCCGGCCCCGCAGGCCCCCGTGCGGCAGGCCGCACCGACGCAGCAGGCGGCCCCGCAGCAGGCGGCGCCGCAGCAGGCCGCCCCGCAGCAGACCGCGCCGAGCACGACCGAGTCGGCACCGGCTCCGGCCGCCACGACGCCGAGCAAGCCGGCCCCGGTCGAGACGAGCGGCAAGACGTACACGATCAAGTCGGGCGACACCCTCGACTCGATCGCGACGAAGCTGACGATCGACGGCGGCTGGAAGCAGCTGTGGGCCGCGAACACGTCGACCATCGACGACGCGAACCTCATCTACGCCGGCCAGGAGCTCCAGCTCCCCGCCTGATCGCTCCGCCGATCCAGCGACGACGACGCCCCACGACCTCGGTCGTGGGGCGTCGTCGCGTGCGGGGGCCGGGACTGTGGCCTACGGGTGGTCGGCCAGCCACCCGGCGACGTCGTCGGAGCGCAGCGCCTGCGACAGCTCGCCCACGGCCAGGGTGTTCAGCGTCACGATCGACTGACCGTCCGGCGACGTCCCCGCGCCCGCGGTCGGCAGCGTGAACGTCCGCAGGTCGTCCGCGCGCACGCCCCGGAGCGACCAGCCGAGCCGCACGAGCCGCGGGAACGTGAGTCCGGGGTCGACGGACAGGTGCTCGCTCGTCGCGGTCACGAAGTCCTGGATGCGGCCGGGGTTCGTCAGGGTCCCCCGCGAGAGCAGCCCGTCGAGCACCCCGCGCATGAACGCCTGCTGGTTGCGGACCCGGGTGTGGTCGGCGTCGGCGAAGGCGTAGCGCTCGCGCACGAAGGCGAGGGCGGCGTCGCCGTCGAGGCGGTTCGGCCCGGCGACGAAGTCGTGACCGCGAGCACTGAACGCCTGCGAGGAGTCGACCGTGACACCGCCGAGGGCATCGGTCATCGACGCGAACCCGGTGAAGTCGATCTCGGCGACGTGGTCGACGCGGACGTCGAGCAGGCGTTCGACGGTCTGCACGGTGAGCGGGACGCCACCCCAGGCGTACGCGGCGTTGATCTTCGCGCTACCGTGGCCGGGGACCTCGACCCAGGAGTCCCGCATGATCGACATCAGGTACACGGCGCTGCGGTCGGCCGGGACGTGCGCGAGCATCAGGGTGTCCGCACGGCCGCCGGCGGTCCGGTCGGGGTCGTCCGCCGGCCGACGGTCCGAGCCGATGAGCAGGACGTTCTCGGCGCCCTTCGTCGCTGCCGGTCGGGCACCCTGTGGGAACGCGTCACCGATCGTGTCGGTGCGGTCGCCGAAGCTCCGGGCGAGGCCGCCGACGAAGACGCTCGCGACGACGGCGACGACCACCGCGATGCCGAGGAGCGACGCCAGCGTCGCCACGGCGGCGACGACCACGGGCCGCCGGCGGCGGGATCGGCGGACGGACTGTTCGGCGGCCAGACGGGCCGCCCGACGTTCGGACATGCGGGGCTCCTGCGGGGTCGGGTCGACCGGCAGTCGACCCGACCAGGGTATCGCATGTGATATGTGACCGGCAGGGCGGTCAGCGCCCGTCGAGCACTCCCTGGAGCGCTGCGCGGAGCGCCGGGTCCTCGGGCAGGACCTCGCGCTCGATGTGCCGGGCCGTCTCCCACGACGCTCGGCCGGCGTCCGTGACCTGCACGACGCGGCGGCGACGATCGGCCGGGTGGGGCGTCCGCTCGACCAGGCCGTCCCGCTCGAGGCGCTCCAGGGTCCGCGACATCGTCTGCGGCTGCACGCGGGCGGTGCGCGCGAGCGACTCGGCGCCGCTGGGGCCGGTCCTGACGAGGATGTCCACGACGATGAGCGCGGCGTGCGGCAGACCGATCGCCCGCAGCCGTTCGTCCCACTCGCGCTCGACGGCTCGCGCCGCGGCCGAGAGCAGGCGACCGAGCGGCCACTGGGTGGTCGTGTCGTCCATGGCCGCAGTCTAGGTCGCACCGCTCGTCGTGGCGCTCGCCGCCGGGCGCTGACATGTGACACGCTGGGCGCATGCCAGTTCCGTCGACGCAGCCCGCAGCCGAGCGCAAGCTCCTGAGAGACACCGTGCAGGACAAGATCCGCGACGCGATCATGGACGGCACGCTCGAGCCCGGGGAACGGCTCAACGACGACGACCTCATCGCCTGGCTCGGGGTCTCCCGCACCCCCATCCGCGAGGCGCTCGCCGAGCTCGCCCGCGCCGGGCTCATCGAGATGGCGCCGAACCGCTACACCCGGGTGGCCGCCCCGACGGCGGAGGAGTTCCTCGACGCGTACCGCACGCTCGGCGTCATCTACGGCGGCGTGGTCCGCCTGGCGGTCTCGCGCTTCACCGAGTCGCAGCGCGGGAAGATCGTGCAGATGCTCGACGACGCGCACGGCAAGATCGCAGCCGACCAGCAGGACGAGGTGTTCCACGAGGGCGCCGACCTGTACTCGCTGTGGGCGGACGCCTGCGGCAACCCCTCGCTCGCGCAGCTCTGCCGCTCGACGACCGACGGCCTCGCCTTCAAGCTGCGGGTGCCCGGACTCGCCGAGCTGGTGCCGGCCGAGGTGATCCTGCCCGAGCTCGAGAAGCTCCGCGCCGCCGTCCTCGACCAGGACCCGATCGCGGCCGAACTCGCGATGGAAGCCGTCCACCTGCTGCCCGAACGGTCCTAGGCGGGCAGTGGGGACCTCCCAGGTCCGTTCCATGTGCGTCGTGCGCGCGGCGGTTATGGTTTCCCGGTGAGCAACGAACCCGAGCAGACGACCGACCCCGCGCGTCGCGGCTCCGTGCCGCCGCGCCACGGGCGCCAGAAGCGACGGGCGGGCGTGGTCTTCCCCGCCGTCGCCGGGGTGCTCACCATGGCACTCCTGCTCAGCGGCGGGTACGCGGCCTTCGCGTTCAACCGCGTGCAGAGCGGGGTGACGCGGATCGACGCCATCGCCGGCGGCAAGAAGGACAAGGACGACATCGACGGCAAGGCGCAGAACATCCTGCTCGTCGGCGACGACCACCGGCCGGAGAACGCCACCCCCGAGCAGATGGCCGAGCTCAGCACGACGACCGACGGCGGTGCGACGAACACCGACACGATGATCGTGCTGCACATCAACGCCGACGGCTCGCAGGCGACGATGATCTCGTTCCCCCGCGACTCGTACGTCGACATCCCGGACGTCGGCAAGGGCAAGCTCAACAGCGCCTTCTACTACGGCACGCTCAACGGCGGTGGCGACACCGGCGGTGCGAAGACGCTCATCAAGACGATCGAGAACCTGAGCGGGCTGTCCATCGACCACTACGTGCGCGTCTCGCTGCTCGGCTTCTACCAGGTGGTGAAGGAACTCGGCCCGGTCGAGGTGTGCCTGAACCAGCCCGCGAAGGACAAGGACTCCGGCGTGGACCTGCCCGCGGGCAAGTCGACGCTCAACGCGAAGGAGGCGCTGTCGTTCGTGCGCCAGCGCAAGGGGCTGCCGAACGGCGACCTCGACCGCAACGTGCGGCAGCAGTACTTCCTGTCGCAGGAGGCCCGCAAGGTCCTGTCCGCCGGCACGCTGCTCAACCCGATCAAGATGAACAACATCCTCGGGGCGATCGGTGACTCGATCCAGACCGACACCGACCTGGTGTCCCTCGCGACGCAGATGCGGAACCTGCGCCCGGGCAACATCCAGTCGGCGACCATCCCGACGCTCGGCACCCCGACGATCTACCCGAACGGCACGGCGCTCTCGATCGTCGAGGTCGACACCGTCGGGCTGCCCGCGTTCGTGCAGGGCCTGGTCGGCGAGCCGGAGCGCTACGCCAAGGCCGGTCGTGCGCAGCCGGCGAACACCTCGGTCACCGTGCTGAACGGCTCCGGTGTCGAGGGCGCCGCGACCGCGGCCGGGCAGGTCCTGACGGCACGCGGGTTCCAGGTCGCCCCGGCCGGGTCGTCCCCGACGACGAAGACCACGCAGGTGCAGTACCCGGCCGGCCAGGAGTCGCAGGCGAAGGCCGTCGCGGCCGTGACGCCGGGTGCGGTCGCGGTGCGGACGAACGTCGTCTCGACGGTCACGCTGGTGCTCGGCACCGACGGCAAGACCCCGAAGCCGGTCGCGGCGCCGAGTGCGACCGCCTCGTCGCCCGCCGCCGACGCGGGGAGCTCCTCGGGTTCGGGGTCGAAGCCCAGCGCGAAGCCGTCGAAGGAGCCGTCGCCGAAGTCGACCGACGTGCACAACTACGGCACCGACGGCACCTGCATCAACTGACCGCGTCCCCCGCGGGATGGGAACGTCCCGCGGCGGGATCGGTACGGTCGACGGGTGAGCACTGCGGCCCGTCCGATCGTCCTGATGACCTACAACGTCAAGAACCCCGACCCGGCGCACGACTGGCCGGCACGGCTGCCGGTGGTGCTCGACATCATCCGGCGGCACGACCCGGACGTGCTGTGCGTCCAGGAGGCCTTCGACCACCAGATGGACGCCCTGCGCGCCGGGCTCCCCGACCACGCCGACGTCGGGCAGGGTCGCGAGGGCGGCACCGCGGGCGAGCACGCGGCGGTGTTCTTCCGCCGTGACCGCTTCCGCCCCACCGACCAGGGGTCGTTCTGGTTGTCGGACACCCCCGACGAACCGGTGTCGAACACCTGGGGCAGCCTGTACCCGCGGATCGCCAACCACGTCCGGCTGCTCGACGCCGACGGCCCGGCCTTCACCCTGCTCACCACGCACATGGACCACGAGGTCGGCCCGCACGGCGACGAGGTCCGGGGGAGGAGCGCCGCCCTCATCGTGGAGCGCCTGGCCGCGGAGACCGGCCCGGTCGTGTTCGCGGGCGACTGCAACGAGCCGTCCGGTTCGGGTGCGGCGTCGCGCGTGTTCCGCGAGGCCGGCTTCGAGGACGCCTGGCTGGTGGCCGGCGACCCGGACGACCGGACCGCGAGCTACAACGAGTGGCAGCCCCCGGTCGACTCCGGAGAGCGCATCGACTGGGTGCTCACGCGCGGGGTCGCCGCCGTCGAGCGGGTCGAGATCGACCACGACGGACCGGAGACCTGGTTCGCCAGCGACCACTTCCCGGTCGTCGCGACGATCCGCGTCTGACCGCGGGCGGCCGGGTCAGCAGCTGCGCTGTGCGTGCACCGGCATCGGCGACCCGAGCACCGTGACCGTGGTCTCGTCGGTCAGCGCCGACACCCCGTTCGTCCCGGTGTGCGCGTGCGCGGCCCGGCGCCCCCGGTCGGTGCGCTCCCACCCCTGCTGGAGCAGCAGCTGCCACGCCTGGGTGTCGTCGGAGCCGTAGGACACGCGTTCCGAGCGCGGGGCGTCGGCGATCGCCCGGCGGATGTCGTCGCCGACCCGCACGCCGTCCGGGCCGGAGAGCTCGACCGTCGAGCCCCAGCGGCTGCGGACCGCGTCGCGCAGCACCCGGATCTCGACGGCGTTGCCGATGCGTGCGGTGGTCGCCAGCGCAGCGACCCGCACGGCGCCGCGCCAGGTGTACGTGGTGCCGGCGGGGAAGCACGCGCCGCCGTCGCCCTCGGCGGTCTGGGTGCGCGACGGTGTGCCGAGCAGGCGGTCGAGCAGGCCGACGGTGAGCGCGGAGTCCCGCATCGACGCACGGACGACGGTGTCGTCGCCGGCGCGCAGGACGAGCGACTCGGCGCCGAGCTCGATCGCGTCCACCTCGCGCAGCTGCGACTCCGTCACGACGACCGGTGCGGCGTCGCGGACGGGCACCGCGGCGACCGCGGCGTCCGGCCCGGCCCAGGGCGTCCCACCGCCGACGACCGATCCGGCCGTGCAGGCCAGGACGGCGGCGCAGAGTGCGAGCTTGGTCCGAGGAGTCACCGTCCGACGGTACGACGCCGGAGCGGCGTGGACGACAGGTGTTACCGAATCGCGTCCGGGCCGTCACCGGACCGTGACCTTGTCGGGGGGCGCGAGCGGCGCCCCGGTGGTGCGCGCGATCGGACGTGGGCCGACCCGTGGGACCGGGGGACAGCCTCCTGGGCGGACGTGCTGTCGCGGCTGCGTACCGTCACCGGCATGACGGACCAGTACACCATGCAGGACCCGACCAAGCTCTACGCCGACAAGAAGCCCGACGAGCAGTACCTCGAGGGTGCCGGCACCGACGAGGAGATGGCGAAGAACGTCCCCGCGGACCACGGCGAGGACACCTACCGCGGTTCCGGCCGTCTCGAGGGCCGCAAGGCGCTCGTGACCGGCGGCGACTCCGGCATCGGCGCAGCCGTCGCCATCGCCTACGCACGCGAGGGCGCCGACGTCGCCATCTCGTACCTGCCCGAGGAGCAGGAGGACGCCGAGCGCATCGTCGGCCTCATCGAGGCGGCCGGCCGCAAGGCCGTCGCCCTGCCCGGTGACATCACCTCGCTCGAGTTCTGCGAGCAGCTCGTCGCCGACGCCGTCGAGCAGCTCGGCGGGCTCGACATCCTCGTGAACAACGCGGGCAAGCAGCAGAACGTCGACGACATCACGAAGATCTCCGACGAGGAGTTCGACGAGACCTTCAAGACGAACGCCTACGCGACCTTCCGCATCACGAAGGCCGCCGTGCCGCACCTGCAGCCGGGTTCGACGATCATCAACACGACGTCGATCCAGGCCTACGCGCCGTCGCCCCACCTGGTGCACTACGCCGCCACGAAGGCGACCGTGAACAACATGGCCAAGGGCCTGGCGGCGCAGCTCGCCCCGAAGGGCATCCGCGTCAACGCGGTCGCCCCGGGTCCGATCTGGACGCCGCTGCAGCCGGCCGGCGGCCAGCCGCCGGAGGCGCTGCCCTCCGCCGGTGAACAGACCTACCTGGGTCGCTGGGGTCAGCCCGCCGAGCTCGCGCCGGCGTTCGTGTTCCTGGCGAGCGGCGAGTCGTCGTACGTCGTGGGCGAGACGCTGCACGTCGACGGCGGGATGCCGACGCCGTAGGGCGCGCTCCACGAGCGGTCGTACAGGAGGCGCGGTGCCGGTGGGCACCGCGCCTCCTGTCGTGTCCTGGGTCGCGTCCACCGCCGGCGCGGCGTCAACAGGTGACGGTGCCGGCCATCCGTTCGAGGAGCTCGCGCGCCGAGAGGGCCGCGGCGAGCTCGACCTCGACCGGGTTGATGCCGATCGCCCGCTCGACGGCCCGGCGGCGAGCCTGGTCGGCGATCGGGACCTCCGGACGCTGGGGCAGCACCGCGACGGCCCGTGCGGCGGCCTCGAACGCTCCGGCCGGTCGCCCGAGCTGCTCCCACATGGCCCGGACGTCGTGGGCCACCTGGTCGGGGTCGCCGCCGAACTCGAAGCCGGCCGAGGCCATGGTCGCGAGTCCCTGTGCGGTGGGGTCGTTCGGGGTCATGCCCGGCATCGTCACACGCGGTGCCGCGAGGGCGCTGGACGTCGCTTGTCCTCCGATGTGCTGACACCCGGACCGGGGATTCTGGTGTCCCCCGTTCTGCGTCAGCATGGAGGGGTCCCGGCTCCCGGGGCGACGCGGACACGACGTCCGGCGAACGACGGAGGGCATGATGCTCGAACACACCAGCGCGGACACGCAGGCGGCTGTCGCCGCGGCCGCCACCCTGCACCTGCGGATCACGATCGTGGGGGCCACCGTCGACCTCCTGCGCGACGTCCCCTTCCACGAGGCGCGACCCGCCCACGTCGCCGAACGCCTGGGGATCCCCGTCTCCGAACTCGAGCAGCACTTCCCGTCGTGGGACGGCCTGGTGCTCGCCGCGCTGGACCGCTGGAACGGCGCCCGGATGGACGAGGTCACGCGCGAGGTCGGGGACGGCTCCACCGTCGACCTGCTCCGCGCCATCGTCGCGTCGAACGCCGAGGACCCCGCGCTCATGCGCCTGCTCGTCGCGCTGCTGTCCGTGGCGGGCAACCCGCTGCACCCGATGGCGAACTACCTGCGCTCGCGCTACCAGCTCTTCTACGCCCAGATCAAGCGCGGACTCGAGCACGACGTCGCCGTCGGCCGCGCGCCGCACACCATGGAGCCGCGGCGCGGTGCCGAGCAGCTCATCGCCCTGTACGAGGGCCTGCAGCTGCAGGCGCTGCTGCGCTCCGACCTCGACCTGGTGCCGGCCTTCGACCGGGCCGTGGCGCGGCTCGAGCGCGGGTGGATGGAACGCTACGAGGCGGGCGCCGCCCGCCGTCTGGCGACCTGGAACGACGACGACACCGGCAGCTGGGAGATCTGAGCGCGGTTCCTGCCCGGTCCGACGTCCGCTGAGCGCGTGCCTGCGCCGGGGCCGAGCGTCGACCGCGTACCGATGGGTGTCGACGGAAGGAACCGACATGGCATCACCGAACCCCATCCAGGTCCAGAAGTACCTGAGCGGCATCGACTACCCGGCGTCGAAGGACGACATCGTCTCGACCGCCGAGCAGGAGAACGCCCCCGACGACGTGCTCGAGGCACTGCGCGGGATCCCGGACCGTGAGTACGACGGCCCGACCGCGGTGTCGAGCGCCGTCTCCGACGCGGGCTGAGCGCGAGCGACCGTGCCGCGCTCGCGACACGGTCGCATCGAGTGAGCAGAAGACGTCGGGTGGCGTGATCGCACCCGACGTCTTCTGCTCATTCGGTGCCGCCCGAGCGCGACCCGCCTGACCGCGAGCGACCCGAGCGACCCGGGCGACCCGGGCTACGCGCTCGACCGCGACCCGCGCGGCACCGAACCGTCGCCCGGGTCGTACCCGGAGTCCCGGATGACCCGCAGCGCCGTGGTGTCGTTGTGGACCGAGTGCACGACGACCCGACGGGTGCGGCGCAGGGCGCGACGGGCGCCGGGCGTGGCGAAGAGGCCGCCGAGCACGAGTCCGGCGCCGATGCCGAGCGCGACGGACACCGCGGCGACGAAGTCGAGCGCCGCGCCGGGTGACCCGGACATGAAGTTGAGCAGGGCGTTCGACACCGCGACACCGGGCAGCAGCGCCCCGCAGAACGCCGGTACCGCGATCGCCGCCACCGCCGTCCGCATCCGCACCGCCGCGTAGGTCGACAGCACGCCGAGCAGGACCGACGCCAGGAACGTCGCACCGAGCAGCGGCAGCCCGGCCTGGCGCAGCACCCACAGCGAGGTACCCGCCGCGACCGAGAAGACCACCGCGACCGGGATCACCCGGGCGCTCGCCTGCTGCACGAAGCAGTTCGCCGCCGCCGACACGACGGTGAGCGACATGAGTGCCCAGAGCGGCAGGGGGCGGATGACGATGCCGGACGGGTCGACCTCGATCGACAGCCAGTGCGTGACGGCGATGCCTGCCGGCACCCCGACCACGATCGCGGCGATGACCAGCCCGATGTAGAACGCGCGGGCCACCGCCATCGCCCGGAAGCCGGAGATGGCGTCCTGCGCCCAGGTCACGAGCGACGGGTGCGGCAGCAGGAGCACGACCAGGGCGGCGACCATGGTGGCCGCGCCGCCGGGCCCGAGGACCTCGGCGCGGATGGCGAGCGACCCGATCGCGGAGGCCACGGCGGCCTGCGCTCCCGAGACGAAGAACTGCGGGTACCCGCGGCCGGTCAGCCACCGGCCGGACACGATGATGCCGAGCATGAGCACGAACGCGCCGACCCCGGCGCGCCAGCCGCCGCCGGCCTGCATCGCGATCGACGTGCCGAGGACGGACAGGCCGACGTCGGCCAGCCACGTCGGCCACCGCGGCGGCATCCGGAGCACGGCGACGAGCGCGTTCACGGCAGAGGTCATGTCCCGGTCGTCGTGGATCAGGTCGTCGACGATCTGGTTCGCCCGCGCCAGGCGGTCGAGGTCGGAGCCGTCCGAGTGCACGGTGCGGACCTTCACGAGCGGCGGGACGTCGGACGGCGCGTACTGGATCGTCACCGAGCTGCCGGAGAAGTCGAGGTCGAGCGGCGCGAGGTTCCACTTCGTGGACACCGCGACGACGGCGGTCTCGACGCTCCGGGTGTCCGCGCCGGAGGCGAGCATCACCTCGGCCAGGTCGAGGCAGAAGTCGACGATCTGGGTCGCGGTGTACTGGTCGCGCCCCTTCGCGTCGGGCTCGACGTGCTCGTAGATCGTGCCGCGCAGACGGGCCCGGGCGTCGCGCAGGTCGTGCTGCGCCAGGCTGCGGCGTCGTGGCCGTGGTGGGCGGCCCGGCTTGTGCGGGCCAGGGGGGTGCTGCTCGGCCATCACGCCATGGTGCCAGGCGGATCGCGCCGAGTCCGGACGTCCGCTGGACGCCGCAGGGTCAGCTCCGGCGGCGCACGCTGAGCCGACCGGCGGCGAACGCGGCGACCACGGCGCCGGCGACGGCGAGCAGCTGACCGACGGCCCGCTGCACCGAATTGGTCCCGGCGACGAAGGCGTAGTCGGACAGGGGCGCGTACGCGAACCAGCCGAACGACGCCGTCGGGGCGGTCAGCGCGACCACGATCCCTGCCACGAGGGCGACCAGGCCCACCCAGAACGCGATACCGGACGGGGTGGCGAAGAGGCGACGTCCCATGCGCACCAGCGTACGGGGACGACGGACAGGAGGCCCGTGGCGGGGTCGCCACGGGCCTCCTGTCCGACAGGTGGTCGGTCTGCTGCCTACTGCTCGAACGTCGCGTCGAGCGTGATCTCGACGCCGGTGAGGGCCTTGCTGACCGGGCAGGTCGCCTTGGCGTCCTCGGCGGCCTTCAGGAAGGTCGCCTCGTCGATGCCGGAGACCTCACCGCTGACGGTGAGGGCGATGCCGGTGAGCTTGAAGCCGCCGGCCGAGTCCGGGCCGAGCGAGACGTCGGCCTTGACGTCGAGGGCCTCGACGGTGCCGCCGGCCTCGCCGAGGACGGCGGAGAACTGCATGGCGTAGCAGGCCGAGTGCGCTGCGGCGATGAGCTCCTCGGGGCTGGTCGTGCCACCGGCCTCGTCAGCGGCGCGCTTCGGGAACGAGACGTCGTAGGTGCCGACCTTCGAGCTCGAGAGCTCGACCTGACCGGAACCGTCGTTGAGGCCGCCGTTCCAGGCGGTGCGTGCGGTGCGCGTGGGCATGGCCGCTCCTTTCGTGTGGGGGATCGGACCCGAGCGGGACCGTCGGAGCCGAGTCAATCGGAGAACGCTCGTTCTCGCAACCCGCTCACGGCGAAGACGCAGGGTTCCGGGTGTGCCTGGTGCTGCCCGGGTGCTGTTCCGGTGCTGTCCCGCGCGTGGGGGGTCGTTCCGCGCGTGGTGAGGTGATCCGCGCGTCGGGGGACGTTCCTTCCGGCCGACCACGCGCGGAACCGCTTCCCATCTCACGCGCGATGGGAAGGAGCGTGCGCGTGCAGGTGGGCGACAGGTGTCGCGGAGGGCAACAGGTGTAGGATGAACCTCCGGATCACACGATCCGATCGCGACGCCGCACCCCTCCTGACGCCCGACGGATCACCGCCGATCCGCCGCCCGCAGTCAGCGAAAGAGGAGAACCCCATGCGCGCCGTCGTGTTCGAGCAGTACCAGACCTTCCCGTCCCTGACGGAGGTCCCGAAGCCCACTCCCGGGCCGGGGGAGGTGCTGCTCAAGGTCGCCGGTGCCGGGGCTTGCCACTCGGACGTCGCCGTGTACCGCGAGTTCCAGGAGGGCCAGCCGGGCGCCCAGGCCCCCGCGTTCGTGCTCGGTCACGAGAACTCCGGCTGGGTCGAGGCCGTCGGCGACGGGGTCACCGGCTTCGCCGAGGGTGACGCCTACCTGGTGTACGGGCCGGTCGGCTGCGGGCACTGCTCGTACTGCTCGAAGGGGCAGGACACCTACTGCGAGAACGCCGCGACGAACCCGTACATGGGCATCGGCCTCGGGCGCGACGGCGGCATGGCGGAGTACGTGACGGTGCCGGCGCGGAACCTCGTGCCGCTCGGCGACGCCGACCCGATCGCCGCCGCACCGCTCAGCGACGCCGCGCTCACGCCGTACCACGCGATCAAGAACTCCCTGCCGAACCTGGCGGGCGGCGGCAAGTACGCGCTGGTCGTCGGGCTGGGCGGCCTCGGGCAGATCGCCGTGCAGATCCTCACCGCGCTCACCGGCGCCACGGTCATCGCCACGGACATGAAGCAGGACGCGATGGACCGCGCTGCCGCCCGGGGCGCGATCACGGTGCCCGGCGGCCCGGACCAGGCCGCTGCGATCCGCGAGATCACCGGCGGTCGCGGTGTCGATGCGGCCTTCGACTTCGTCGGTGCCACCCCCACGATCACGCTCGCGCAGGCGTCGATGGCGGTCGGCGGCCGGTTCACCGTCGTCGGGATCGCGGGCGGCACCACCGAGTGGAACTTCTTCTCGACGCCGTACGAGTCGACCATCACGAACACGTACTGGGGCACCATCGAGGACCTGAACGAGGTCGTCGCCATGTACCGCGCGGGGCAGATCGTCCCCGACGTCGAGCGCTACGCGCTGTCGGACGCGCTCGAGGCGTACCGCAAGCTCGAGTCCGGCGAGCTCTCGGGCCGCGCGGTGGTCGTCCCGACGCTCTGACGGGCAGCGCCCGCGGCGCCCTTGACGGGTGTCGCGGGCGGGGCGATCCTTGCCCGCATGAGCCTGTTCATCAGCTGCCCGGTCGAGAGCGTCGAACGCGCGACCGCCTTCTACAGCGCGCTCGGCTGGACGAAGGACACCACGATGTCCCGCGACGACGTGTCGTGCTTCGCGATCACGCCCGGGCAGTTCGTCATGCTCGCCAGCCGTGCGGTGTACGCGAGCGTCGGCGGGACCGAGGACCTCGTCGGCGGTCCGGACACCCCCTCGAAGGTGACGGTCTCGTTCGACCTGGACAGCCGCGAGGCGGTCGACGACCTGGTGGAGCGAGCCGCCGCCGCCGGGGGCCGGGTCGGGGACACCGACGACTTCCCGTTCATGTACCAGCGCCAGTTCGACGACCCCGACGGGTACCACTACTCGCCGTTCTGGATGAAGCCGGAGACGGCACCGACGCCCTGACGGCGACCGCGACCGTCACGCCGGTGCCCGGCGACCGTCACGCCGGCGCCCGGTACCCGGTACCCGGACCCCGCCCCGCGCCCGCCCCGGGTGTCAGCGCCCCGCGGCGTAGCCCTGCGCGCCCCGCGGGTTCGCGGCGGCACCGAGGACGCCGGTCGACGTGTCTCGGGTGACGCAGGAGAGGCGACCCAGCGACCAGTCGCCGGCGCGCGTGACCACGTGACCACGGGCCTCCAGGCCGGCGATCACCGCGTCGCCGAGGCGGTCCTCGACCACGAGTCCCGCCGGCTCCCACGTGCGCGGCCAGAACGAACCGGGGAACGACGTGGTGTGCAGTGCCGGGGCGTCGATGGCCTGCTGCGGCGAGTACCCGCCGACGATCCAGCGCAGCAGGAAGAGCAGCTGCCACTGGTCCTGCTGGTCGCCGCCCGGTGAGCCGAGGGCCGCGACGGGTTCGCCGTCCCGCAGCACGAGCGTCGGGGTGAGCGTCGTGCGCGGACGGTCCCCCGGACGCAGGGTCGAGGCCGTGCCCGGCTCGAGCCACGTCATCTGCAGGCGCGTGCCGAGGCAGAACCCGAGGCCGGGGATCGTCGGTGACGACTGCAGCCAGCCGCCGGACGGGGTCGCGCTGACGATGTTGCCCCAGCGGTCGACGACGTCGATGTGGCAGGTGTCGCCGCGGGTCTCGCCGTCCGGGGCCACGAACGGTTCGCCGCGGTCCTCCACAGGAGCAGCGGGAGCGACGGGAGCGACGGGAGCACCGGGAGCGGCGGGAGCACCGGGAGCAGCGGGAGCAGCGGGAGCGACGGGCGGGCGACCGGCGCCCCGCGCGACCTGCACGGTCGGCTCGCCGAGCCCAGCCGGACGCTCGGCGTCGTCGGGGGTGCGGAACGGCGGCAGCACGTGCTCGACGCCCGCGACGCTGCCCGGGCGGAGCTCCGCGGACGCCCGGTCACCGATGAGCGCGCGACGCTCGTCGGTGTAGGCGCCGGAGAGCAGGACGTCCATCGGGACGTCGCCGTCGCCGTAGAAGGCCTCGCGGTCGGCGAGCGCGAGCTTCTGCGCCTCGACGATCGTGTGCGCGCCGACCTCGGTGGACGGGTCGAGCAGTGCGTCGTCGAGGGGGTCGAGCAGGCGGAGCGTCTGCAGCAGCGCCGGCCCCTGCCCCCACGGCCCGGTCTTCGCGATCGTGCACCCGCGGAAGGTCGCCGTCGTCGCCGGTTCGTAGGACGCCCGGAAGGCCGCGAGGTCCGACCCGCGGATCACCCCCGCGTGGTCGGTGCCGGAGGAATGGCGGTGCGGTTCGCGGACGAACCGGTCGATCGCCTCGGCGACGGACCCCTCGGACCACTCGGTGCGGGCCGCGTCGATGCGGGCGGTCCGGGTGCCGGAGCCGGTACCGGCGGCGACGAGCCGGTCGAGCACCGACGCGAGCGCCTCGTTGCGCACCAGGTCACCGGCGGCCGGCACCGCACCGTCGGGCAGCCACTGCGCCGCGGACGTCGGCCAGTGCTGCCGGAACAGGTCCTGCACGGCCGTGATGGTGCGGACCACGGCCGGGGCGACGGGGTGGCCGTCGCGGGCGTAGCCGATCGCCGGGGCGAGGACGTCGGCGAGCTCCCACGTGCCGTGGTCGCGCAGCAGGAGCAGCCACGCGTCGACCGCGCCGGGGACGGTCGCGGCGAGGGCGCCGGACCCCGGCACGAGGGCGAGGCCCTCGGCGCGGTAGTGCTCCGGGGTCGCAGCGGCCGGTGCGGGACCCTGCCCGACCAACACGACCGGGGTCGGGTCCGTCGCCGTCGCGAACACCGCAGTCAGGTCGCCACCCGGCCCGTTCAGGTGCGGCTCGACGACGTGCAGCACGAACGCCCCGGCGACCGCCGCGTCGAACGCGTTCCCACCCCGCTCCAGCACGGACTGCGCGGTGGCCGTGGCGGTCCAGTGCGTCGCGGCGGCCATGCCGAAGGTGCCCTGCAGGTCGGGGCGCGTGGTCTGTCCGGCGGGCGGGACGAAGGCGGGGTTCGGCGTCGGCATGGCCCCATCCTGTCCCAGCACCGGCGGACAGGTGTCGCCGTACCCCCCTGTCACGGGGTTGTGCGCCCCGCGGTGAGAAGCGACCATCGTTCGGCGACTCGTGCAGGGCGAGCGCCGAACGACCGCGCAGGGGCGCGGCCGCTCCACGAGGCAGGGACTCCATGACCACCAACCACTCGACCGTCGTGCGCGCGCGCCGGTCCCTCCGCTTCGCCGGGCTCCTCACGGCGCTCGCCGTCGCCGCGACCGCACTCGTCGCGGGTGACCTCGCGGTGACCGCTCGACCCGCCTCGGCGTCGGCGGTCTGGGTCGGCTCGGCACCGGCCGGCACGACGATCGCCCCCGGTGACCAGGTCACCTCGCCGAACGGCCAGTTCCGCCTGATCATGCAGGGCGACGGCAACCTGGTCGAGTACGGCATCGGCAACCAGGTGCTCTGGGCCTCGAACACGTCCGGCGCGCCGGGCGCGGTCGCCGTGGTCGGCAAGAACCGCGCGCTCGACATCACCAGGAACGGCAAGCGGCTCGCACGCTGGGCGTCGGCGGGCACCGGGCAGTCGACGGCGCTCAAGGTCCGTGCCGACGGCACCATGGCGCTCCTGGCGGGCAAGAAGGTCGTCGTGAACTGGACGAACTTCCAGGACCGGGTCCTGTCCGGCAACCGCATCCTCGGCGGCACCGTCCTGCGCTCCGACACGAGCGCGACCCGCACCCTCAACATGCGCACCGACGGCAACCTCGTGCAGAAGCAGGGCGGCCGCGTCGTCTGGCAGACGAGGACCGGCGGGCACCCCGGCGCCTGGGTGGAGCTGCAGAAGAAGGGCAACATGGTCGTCTGGACCCGTGATGCCTCGCGCAAGAAGGTCGCGCTCTGGTCCAGCCGCACGAGCACGGCCGGCTCCGGCACCCTCCTGGTGCAGGTCGACGGCAACGTCGTGCTCTACGGCGCGAAGGACACCCGCGTCTGGTCGAGCCGCCCGGTCACCGGCCTCGCCTGGCCGGTCAACGGCACGAAGATCAGCGGCCGCTACGGCGACGACCGCGGCGCCGGCCACGTGCCGCGCTACCACCAGGGCACGGACGCGCCCGTCGCGGTGGGCACGGCGGTGTACTCCTCGGGGTCCGGCACCGTGACGAAGACCGTCGCGAACGACGCCGCGTACGGCAACTACGTCGTCGTGACCTACGGACTCACCACGGTCCTGACGGCGCACCTCAGCAAGATCGAGGTCAAGAAGGGCCAGATCGTCAAGCTCTCGACCGAGATCGCGAAGTCCGGCAACACCGGGCAGTCGACCGGGCCGCACGTGCACGTCGAGGTCCGGCGGAACGGCACCCTCGTCGACCCGCTCGGGACGCTGCACTTCCGCTGACGCGGCGCACGGCGGCGGACGGCACGAGCGCGTCCCGGCCGGGAGGCACGGCTCGGGTGGACGGGGACGGTCGCGTCGCCGACGGGCGCGCGTCCGCACCCCTGCCCACCCAGCGGGGCGGGCGACACCCCGCCCCGTCCACGCCCCCGGGACCGTAGGCTGGAGGCGATGGGACAGCGCGGCGGAGGACACGACGCCGAGGCCGTGCTGGCCGCGTTCGCCCGCACGACCGGGGACGTCGCGGCGGCCCGCCGGGTCGCGCGGCAGTTCCAGGACCTCGACGAGGGGGAGCGCTCGGCGCTGCTCTGGAGCGAGGACGACGGCGCGAAGACCGTCGCCGTCCTGCTGCTCGTGCAGGCCATGCGGGCACGCCCCGACCCGGAGCTGACCGAGGAGTACCTGGCCGCCGCCAAGGCGGAGCGGTTCGACGACCCGGTGCTCGTCGACCTCGCGGCCGAGGAGCTCGTCGGCGCCCCGCTCATCGGCGGTTCGACGGGCCCGATCTTCGCGCTCGTGAAGTCCGACGTCGCGATGGTGCGGCGGATCGCTGTCGTCGCGACGCTCGCGTTCGCGAAGCAGGGCGACGCCGACGTGCCACTCGGCATCGCGGGGCGACTCGTGCGGGAACGCGGCGACACCGTGCAGTCCGCGCTCGGCCGGGTGCTGCGCGAGACGGGGAAGCGGGCGTCGGAGCCCGCCCTCGTGGCGTTCCTCGAGCAGAGCGGACGGTTCCTGACGCCCGCCGCACTCGCGACCGCGACGGAGCACCTGCCGGCGGCCGAGCGGGACCGCCTGCGCGGCTGACCGCCGCCACGCGCGCCGACGCGCGCACCGCACGCCGGGCTGGGAACGCACCACGGGGCGGGCGGGTACCGAGGACGTGAACGCGAGCCGTGCCTCCCGGCCGGCCCGAAGCGAACCACGAGAGGAACGCGACGTGCGCGCACTCACCTGGCAGGGCACCGAGAAGGTGTCCGTCGAGACCGTCCCCGACCCGACCATCCAGCAGCCGACCGACGCGATCGTGCGGATCACCTCCACGGCGATCTGCGGCTCCGACCTGCACCTGTACCGGGTGCTCGGACCGTACATCGACAAGGGCGACGTCCTCGGGCACGAGCCGATGGGCATCGTCGAGGAGGTCGGCTCCGCCGTCACGAACCTCAAGGTCGGCGATCGCGTCGTCATCCCCTTCAACATCTCGTGCGGGCACTGCTACATGTGCGAGCGCGGCCTGCAGTCGCAGTGCGAGACCACCCAGGTCACCGAGTACGGCTCCGGCGCGGCGCTCTTCGGCTACACGAAGATGTACGGCCAGGTGCCCGGCGGCCAGGCCGAGTACCTGCGCGTGCCGCACGCGGACTACGGCCCCATCGTCATCCCGGACGACGGCACGCCCGACGACCGCTGGCTGTTCATGAGCGACATCCTGCCGACGGCCTGGCAGGCCGTGCAGTACGCGGACGTGCCGGAGGGCGGCACGCTCGCGGTGCTCGGCCTCGGCCCGGTCGGCCAGTTCGCCGCCCGCATCGGCAAGCACCTCGGCTACCGCGTGCTCGCCGTCGAGCCGGAGCAGGTCCGCCGCGACCTCGCCGCGAAGTACGACATCGAGACGTTCGACCTGTCGAAGGACCTGGTCGCCGAGCTCGTCGACCTGACGGACGGCCGCGGCCCGGACGCCGTCGTCGACGGGGTCGGCATGGAGGCGCACGGCAATCCCGTCGCCGGCTTCGCCCAGCGCGCCGCCGGTCTGCTGCCGGACAAGCTCGCGCAGAAGGCGATCGAGACCGCCGGCGTCGACCGGCTCGACGCCGTGCACACCGCGATCGACCTGGTGCGCCGCGGCGGCACGGTCTCCCTGAGCGGCGTCTACGGCGGCATGGCCGACCCGATGCCGATGATGACGCTGTTCGACAAGCAGATCACGATCCGCGAGGGACAGTGCAACGTCCGCCGCTGGGTCGACGACCTCATGCCGCTCGTGTCCGACCCGTCGGACCCGCTCGGCACGCTCGACCTGACCTCGCACCGGGTGTCGCTCGAGGACGCCCCGCACATGTACGAGGTGTTCCAGAAGAAGCAGGACGACTGCGTGAAGGTCGTGCTCGACCCGGCCATGGCAGCCGCCTGATGCGGATCGTCGTCGTCGGCGCGACCGGCAACGTCGGAACGGCGGTGCTCCGCCGGCTCGCCGAGGTCCGCGCCGGCGGCGACGGAGCAGCGACGGCGGCTGCGGGGCACGGTGGTGCCCACGCGGCCGCGTCGCCCGACGCCGCACGCGGCGAGGTCGAGCTCGTCGGCGTCGCCCGGCGGCTGCCCGACGCGCACGCCGAGCCGTACGCCTCGGCGGTGTGGCACAGCGTCGACGTCGGCGCGGCGGACGCCGTCGACCGGCTCGCGGCCGTGTTCCGCGGCGCCGACGCCGTCATCCACCTGGCGTGGGCCCTGCAGCCGACGCACGACATCCCGACGCAGTACCGGACGAACGTCACGGGGACGGCGAACGTCCTGGCGGCGGTCGCCCGCGTCGGGGTGCCCCAGGTCGTCATCGCGTCGTCCGTCGGCACCTACCGCGGGGTCGACGTCGACGGCAAGCGCACGCCCGTCGACGAGACGTGGCCGACCGACGGCATCCCGACGGCGACGTACTCGATCCACAAGGCCGAGAACGAGGCCGCGCTCGACGCGTTCGAGGCGGAGCACCCCTCGGTGGTGGTGACGCGGCTGCGGCCAGGGCTCGTCTTCCAGCGCGACGCGGCGGCCGAGATCCGCGGGCTGTTCCTCGGGCACCTCGTGCCGATGTCGATCGTCCGCTGGGTGCGCTGGCTCGTGTTGCCGCTGCCGTACCCGTTCGTGTTCCAGGCCGTGCACGCCGACGACGTCGCCGACGCCTACTGGCGCGCGGTCGACCGGCGGGCCGGCGGTGCGTTCAACATCGCCGCGTCGCCGGTGCTCAACCCGCCGCGGCTCGCACGGGCCTTCGGCATGCTCGGCGCCGTGCGCATCCCGCTCCGGTTGCTGCGCGGCATCGTGACCCTGACCTGGCGGCTCCGCCTGCAGCCGACGGACGCCGGCTGGATCGACATCGCGGCCGGGGTGCCGATCATGCGCACCGACCGTGCCCGGACGGTGCTCGGCTGGGAGCCGCGGCACACCTCCGAGGACGCCCTGCGTGCGCTGGTGGCCGGCTTCGCCGACGGCACGAACGTCCCGGCGTCGGGGCCCTTGCGCGGGTAGGGCGCGGGCGGGGTGCCGGGGTGCTGTTTCGCGCGTCGGAGGTCGTTCCGCGCGTGGGAGGGTCTTCCGCGCGTCGGGAGCCGGAAGTTCTGGCCTCCGACGCGCGGATCCGCTTCCCACTCCACGTGCGATGGGATGGATCGCGCACGTGCTGTGTGTCGGGACGGTGACGATCCAGCGCCCGCGGTGACGGGGATCGGGGCTCCGGAGGGGCCTCGGGTCGTCGGACTGTCGCAGTGCTGAGACATCCGGTGCCTACGGTCGCGGGCATGCAGACCTCGACGCGATCCTCCACTCACGACGACGACGTGCCACAGCAGGACGACCTCGTCGTGCTCGGGCTCGAGGTCGCCATCGTCGTCACGTTCGTGGCGATCATCGGCATCGCGGCGCTCTGGCTGCCCTGAGCGCACGACGGGGGCGCCCGCGCGACCGTCGGCCGGCCGGTGGCCCACTGACCCACCAGCTCGCCCGCGCGCCAGCCCGCAGGCTCGCCGAGCCGTCCGCCCGTCAGTCCGCCGGGCGGAGCTCGACCGTCGCCCGGGCGCCCCGGTCGGTGTTCTCGAGCCGGAGCACCGCGCCCGAGGCCGCCAGGTGCTGCAGCACGATCGCCAACCCGATCCCCGACCCGCCGTGCGAGCCCAGGGCACCGAAGCGTCGCGGGCCGTCGCGGAGGACCTCGGGCGGGAAGCCCGGTCCCGAGTCCTGCACGGCCACGGCGTGCCCGCGCACCTCGACGGCGACCGGCCCCGCACCGTGCCGCTCGGCGTTCGCCACGAGGTTGGTGAGCACCCGGCGCAGGTGGCCGGGGTCGACGACGACCCGCCCCGCGTCGGCGGTGCGGAGCTCGACACGCTCCCCGAGCCCCTCGTCCTCGACCAGGTCCTGCACGGTGCGGCCGAGGTCGGCTGCGACCGCCCGCCCCTCGCCGGCCTCGTGCGCCGCGCGGGACAGGTCGAGCAGGTCGTCGAGCAGCTGCCGGAGCCGCGTCGTGATCCGGCGGACCCGCGCCGTGTCGGGCCCGTCCGGCAACAGCTCGGCGGCCCCGACCAGCGCCGTGACCGGTGTCCGCAGGTCGTGCGCCACCTCGGCGCTGATGGCGCGTTCGTGGTCGAGGCTCCGGGCCAGCGCCGCCGCGGTGTCGGCGAGCCCGCGGGAGAGCACCGCCACCTCGTCGTCGCCCCGGACCTCGGCCGGGGTCCGTCCGGCGACGGTCTCGTCGACGGTCCGCGCCGCGCGCCGGAGCCGTGCGGTGAGCCGTCCGGCGGCCAACCACGAGCCGACCGCCGCGATCGCCGCCGCAACCACGGCCGCGAGGACGAAGGTGTGCTGCAGGTTGGCCCACTGCGTCTGCAACGGGGTGTTGTCCACACGGGTGGCGATCACGCCCGACGCCTGGTCGCGCGCCGCCCACATCCAGCGGCCGTCGTCGTAGGTCACGGCGGTGCCGCCGTCGAGCGAGGCCCGGAGCGCTGCGGGCAGCACCGCCGGGTCGTCCGTGGACTCCGGCGGCAGGGCCCCGCCGAACGCCTGCGTCGCGATCATCTCGTCGAGCTGGGTGAGCGCCTGCTGCCGGAGCTGACCGGTGGCGTCGTCGATCGCGGTGTGCGCGAACACCGCGCCGGCCCCGACCACGAGCGTCGTGGCGAGCACCGTCATGGCCGCCGCCGTGCGGAACCGGAGCGAGCGCCACCACGGGGTGCGGTCGGCGTCGCCGAGGCGCCGGTGGCCACCGGTGTCGGACGTCCAGCTCACGACGGGTCCCGGTCGACGCGGTAGCCGAAGCCGCGGACGGTCTCGACCACCCCCGGCCCGAGCTTGCGTCGGAGCCGCTGCACGTTCGTGTCGACGATCCGCGGGTCCTGCCACGTGCTGTCCCACGCCATCGCGATCACCTGCTCCCTGCTGAGCACGGCGCCCCGGTTCCGGAGCAGGGCCTCGAGCACCCGGAATTCGACCGAGGTCAACGGCACCGGCACCCCTCGGCGTTCGACCCGTCGGGCGCGGACGTCGACCCGGACGTCGCCGATCGCCAGCACCTCCTGCGGCGGCCCGAGCCGTCGACGCAGCACGGCCCGCAGCCGTGCGGATAGGACGTCGGCGTCGAAGGGCTTCGTGACGTAGTCGTCCGCCCCCGCGGCGAGGCCGGTGACCTCGTCGAGCGGCAGGCTGCGGGCGGTCAGCAGGACGACTGGGATGCCGAGCGCGGTGAGCCGGGCGGTCAGGTCGAGTCCGTTGAGCCGGGGCATCGCCACGTCGAGCACGGCGACGTCGGGGACCTCGACGTCGACGGCCTCGAGCGCCGCGACGCCGTCGACCGTCGCGGTGACCCGCCAGCCACGACGCAGGAGCAGGAGCTCCGTGGTCTCGCGGACGTCGTCGTCGTCCTCGGCGAGCAGGACCAGCGGCGCCGGCTCCGAAGCGTGCGCGGGACCGGTCACGCGCACCGAGCCGTGGGTGGGGCCGGTCATGCCCGCTCCTGGTCGCTCAGGAAGCCGAGGTCGCCCCAGATGAAGTGCATGGTCGCGCGGCTCGCCCACGCCGGTCGGTGGCCGGGGAAGGTGATGCTGAGCCGCTCGTACCGCCGGACCTCGCCGACGGCGGTCGGGTCGTCGAAGCGGACGGCGACCGGGTACGCGCGCGTCGTGCCGGTCGAGCAGTCGCAGGCGTTGTCGGTCAGCAACCCCGTGGCGAGCGCCTGCCGGCCGCCCCACGACGACCACGCCAGGTTCTCGAGGCGCTGGTCCGACGACTGACACCAGATCGGGATCGCCGCGGGCTGGGCCACGGCCTGTTCCCCGCACCCGGCGTAGTACGCGCTGCCGACGTCGACCGTGGCGGCGGGGGAGGGCGTCGTGCGGCAGGGGGGTCGACATGGCGGTGACGGAGGCGATGGCCACCGCGGCGGTCACGGCGACCGCGGCGGTGATGCCGAGGCCCCGCCAGGGTACTGGGCGCTGCATGCTCCGAGCCTCCGTCTCGTCGGTGTCCCGCACGGGGCAGGGATGTGTCAGTTCCGTCACAGATGCTCGCACGGACCGACGCGGATCGCGGTGTCCCGGACGCCGCGGGCCACGATGGTGTGACACCGGTCGGAGACGACCGCTCCGTAGCGTCAGCGTCGTTCGGAGCGGGTGCCAGCCCGCACACCTGAAGGGAAGACCGTGACCATGAAGACCTCCATCTCGATCCTCGCCGTCGCCGCGGCGGCCCTCGCGCTCACCGGCTGCGCCGGTGCGGGCACCCCCGCGCAGGCCTCGGCCGCCGAGCGCGCCACCGCCACCTCGGTCGCCGCGTCGCCCTCGGCGACCGTGACGTTCCCCGCCGGTCAGCCCCCGCGCCCCGGACGGCAGGACCGCTACCGCGACACCGACTCGGTGCCCGGCCTGACGGCCGCCGTCGCCGCCGCGGAGCACCCCGGTCTGCAGATCTGCGGTGACGACGTGCAGTCGATCGTCACCGCGTCGGGCGACCTGCGCGGCGACGGCGGCAAGCAGTACCTCGTGGACTCGACGTGCGCGATGGCGACGGCCAGCTCGCCGGACGAGGTCGCCCTGTACGACGTGCACGGTCGCAAGATCGTCCGGAGCGCGGTGATCTCCGAGTTCAGCGCCAACCGCCCGCGGACGACCGCCTACCCGTACCTGTGGAAGCGCCACACGGTCGTGCTCACCTACGACGAGGGCACGGCCTACCGCCTCGTCCAGCTCTCGCCGCACGCCGTGACCCCGGGGACGGTGCACGCCTTCCGGTGATCCCGGCCGAGGCGTCGCGGTACGCTCGACCACCATGCGGAAGGGGTCGTGAGCGGATGCTGCTGCCGACCGACCTGACGGGGACGTGGGACCTCCGCCGGACCGTGCACGACCGGCTCGCGGGGGCTCGCGGCACCGTCACCGGCACCACGACGCTGACGCTCGTCGGACCCGACGAGGTGCGGTGGGACGAGACCGGGGTGATGGTCTTCGCCGGGCGCACGGCACCGGTCTCGCGGACCCTCGTGGTCCGCCGGGGCAGCGAGGACGCCGCCCCGGATGCCGGCCCCGGTGCCGGGCCCGGGGCCGCCCCCGGCCCCGCCGGCTGGACCGTGCACTTCGCCGACGGGCGGGTGTTCCACGACTGGGTCTGGGGCACGAGCGTCGCCCACGCCTGCGCCCCGGACGACTACACCGGTGCCTTCGCGGGCGACCGGGACCGCTGGACCGTCCGGTGGCAGGCGCGCGGCCCGGCGAAGGACTACCGGCTGGACAGCGTGCTCACCCGAGCGTGACCCCGAGCCCGAGCCCGAGCCCGAGCCCGAGCCCGAGCCCGAGCGCGAGCCCGAGCGCGAGCCCCGCGCCGGACCCCGAGCCCGAGCGTGACCCCGAGCCCCGCGCCGGACCCCGAGCCACCACACTGGGTGCATGGCACGATCACCACGCACCGGCGGCACCGGCGGCACCGACGCCCCGCGCATCACCCTGACCGAACCCGCGGACCTGCAGGACCGGGCGCCCGGCCCCGGTGACGTGTTGAGCGGGGACCGGATCGAGGGCAAGCGCATCGACGTGCTCGACCTGTCCGGCGAGCGGTTGCCCGACCTGGAGATCGAGGAGTGCGTCGTCGACACGCTCCGCGCCGGGGACGCCGACCTGCGCGGCCTGCGGATCCACGACTCGCTCGTCGACACCCTCGACGCGCCCGTGCTCCGCGCGTCGAGCAGTTCCTGGCGCGAGGTCCGGGTCTCCGGCGGCCGGGTCGGCTCGGCGGAGCTGTACGACACGGGGCTGAACGGGGTCGAGTTCGTCGGGGTGAAGTTCGGCTTCGTGAACCTGCGCGGCTCGACGCTCACCGACGTCGTGTTCCGCGACTGCGTCGTCGACGAGCTCGACATCGCCGACGCGAAGCTGCTGCGGGTCTCGTTCGAGGGCAGCAGCATCCGCGACGCCGAGGGGTCGAACGCCCGGATCGAGCACGTGGACCTGCGCGGTGCCGACCTCGACCGGGTGGAGCGGCTCGAGGGCTTCCGCGGTGCGACGATCGGCACCGACCAGCTGTACACGCTCGCCCCGCTCCTGGCGGCGCAGGCGGGCTACCGCGTCGACTGAGCCGCGGCAGCGGTCGCCAGCGCCGCGGCCAGGTCGGCCTGCACGAGGTCGCCGTGCACCGCTGCGCCGGTCTGGGTGCCGGCGGCGGCCGAGGCGATCAGCGTCGCCATCGGGGTCGTCACGTTGCCGGCCGCGTACACGCCCCGCACCGGGGTCTGCCCCACGGCGTCGACGGTCAGCGCCGTCGCGTACGAGAAGTCGCCCATGAACTGCTCGGAGGCCGTCAGGCCGAGGCCGGACAGGAACGCCACCCGCGCCTCGGGCCGGCTGGCCGTGGCGAGCGCGTCGAGCGCGACGACGGAACCGTCCCCGAGGCGCACCCCGGTCAGACGCTCGCCCTCGGAGAGCACCTCGGCGACCGGGCCGTCCACCACGTCGACGCCACGGGCGGCCAGGCCGGCCCTGGCGGTCCCGTCCAGGAGCGCAGGATCGGTCACGAACGCGGTCACCCGGTCGCTCAGCGCCCGGAACATCTGCACGTGGTGCGCTCCGGTCGGCGTCGTGACCAAGACCCCGATGCGCTGGTCGCGGATTTCCCACCCGTGGCAGAACGGGCAGTGCACGACGCCGCGCCCCCACTGTTCCGCGAGCCCGGGGACCTGCGGCAGGACGTCGACGGCGCCGGAGGCGACGACCAGCCTGCGGGCGGTGACGGTCGCGCCGGAGTCGAGCGTGACCGAGAAGCCGACCGGGTCGGCGCCGGCGAGGGTCGTGGCGGACGCGGCCACGATCCTCCCGGCCGTGACCTGGACGCCGTAGGCGGCGACCTCGTCCCGCCCGAGGCGGCCGAGCTCCGCGGGGGCGACGCCCTCGCGGCCGAGGTAGTTGTGGGCGCCGGCCGCCGGGGCGTTGCGGGGCTCGCCGGAGTCGACCACGAGCACGGACCGGCGGGAGCGTCCGAGGACGAGGGCGGCGGAGAGGCCGGCGGCCGCGCCGCCGATGACGATGACGTCGTACTGATCAGGCATGGGTCGATCATCGGCGCCGGGTCCGTGCGGCGGCAACGTCTGTTGCCGGTGTGGCAACATGGCGGCATGGAGCACCGTCAGCAGGACCGGACGACCACGCGCACGACGACCGAGGTCGTCGACGGGGTGGGGCCCCGGCTCCGCGCGTTGCGCGCGCACCGCGCCGTGACGCTCGCCGCGCTGTCGGAGCAGACCGGCATCTCGGTGAGCACCCTGTCGCGGCTCGAGGCCGGGCAGCGGCGACCGACGCTCGAGCTGCTGCTGCCGCTCGCCCGGGCGTACCAGGTGCCGCTCGACGACCTGGTCGGCGCTCCGCCGACCGGCGATCCCCGCGTGCACATGAAGCCCGAGGTGATCGGTGGCCGCGTCGTCGTGCCCCTGACCCGTCGGACCGGCGGCGTGCGGTCGTACAAGCAGCTGTTCCAGCCGCACTCGCCCGGCGGTGAGCCGTCGCTCAAGACGCACGAGGGCTACGAGTGGATCTACGTGCTGTCGGGTCGCCTGCGGCTGTTGCTCGGCGAGCAGGACATCGACCTCGGGCCCGGTGAGGTCGTCGAGTTCGACACCCACACGCCGCACTGGGTCGGCAACGTCACCGACGCCGTCACCGAGGTGCTCTGCCTGTTCGGGCCGCAGGGCGAGCGGGCGCACGTGCGCTCCCGCCCGACCCGTGAGCGGACGCCGACGCCCTAGAACACGTGCGCCGTGACGTCCTCGAGCAGGTCGGTCGTCTCGATGTTCGACTGCTGGATGTGGATGCCGATGTCACCCCGGGTGAAGTACGTGTCGCCGTCGGTGACGGGGTACTGCTCGTTCTCCGACACCTTCTGGCACAGCAACCCCTCGGCCTCGTTGCCGCAGTCGTAGCCCTTCGCCGTGAGCGCCTGCAGCTCGTCGCTCGCGGTGGCCGAGTCGACGACGTCCACCGCGATCGACAGGTACGAGATGTCGGCCTGCGGTTCCCGCCACACGCAGTAGAGCCGCTTGCCGTCGGGCTGCAGCACCGGGGTGAAGGCGCTCTTCGGGATCGCGATCGGGTCACCGACCACGGACGGGTCGTTCAGCGGCGCCTTCGCGAACGAGTCGTCCCACCTGCCCGGCGTGACGAGGTCGGTGCAGCTGTCCGGCACCGAGCCGCCGTCGAAGTCGACGCCGGGGACCTGCGTGATCGTCGAGGTCGGGCGGGGGGTGCTGCTGCCGCCCGACGTCGGGGCGGCGGTGCCGGTGCCCGGGGTGGTCGCTGCGGCGCCGGCCGGGTCCGTCCCGCCGTCGGCGGCGCACCCGGCGAGCGCGAGGCCCGCCGCGAGCAGTGCCGTGACGGTGAGCGTCGTGCGTGTGGTCCGCGTCGTGTCGCGCATGGTTCCCCTCGTCCGGTCACGTCCGGTCGTGACCATCGCTCACGACGGTACCGATCCGATCCGATCCTGGGCCGGCCGGGCCGGTGGCGCCTGCCCGGTGGTGTGTCAGGGGCGGCGCCAGGCACGGCGCCCCCGCCACGCGGAGCGCACGCGCCGTGCCCACCGGCGGACCGGGTTCGCCCGTCGGCCGTTCACGTGGAACGTGTGGAAGGCGCGGCGCGTCCGCAGCAGGGCGGACGGGAGGCCCGAGAACGGTCGTGCGGACACCCCCACCGTCAGCGCGTGGTCGGCCACCACCCGCCAGGCCGGGTCGAGCTGCATGCTCAGGTCGACGTCGTCGTGGACCTCGGCGTCCTCGCGGTGCGCGCGGGACCGCACGGCCCGCCAGGTCCAGCGGCGCAGCGCCATCGCCGACCCGAACAACGGCGGACGGCCGAGCGCGGCCCACATGAGCGTGAAGTACGGCCGCATGTAGACCGCGTCCCAGAGCCGGACGACGAGCGGACTGCCGTCGTGCGGACGCCCCGGCCCGGTCACCGCGACCACGGCGGGGTCGGCGAGCAGCCGGAGCGCGTCGGCGATCCAGGTGGCCGGCGGGACGGAGTCGGCGTCCAGCCGGACGAGCACGTCACCCGTCGCCCGGTCGTAGCCGCGTGCCGACGCCCGGGCGATGCCGCGGACGGGTTCGGAGACCACGACGGCCCCGGCGGCGGACGCCACCGACGCGCTCTCGTCGGTGCTGCCGTTGTCGACCACCACGATCTCGTCAGCAGGGACGGTCTGCAGCGCGAGGGCGTCGAGGCACCGGCGCAGGTGCGCGGCGTCGTCGCGCACGGGGATGACGACCGAGACGCTGGGCATCCCACCATCCTGTCGAGCGGTCGCTGTGCGGGCGGTCGGGCCGCGTTCCGTGGCGTTCCTGCGTGCATGCCCAGAGGCGAGCGCGCACGTTCGGTCACGACACGCCGCCGGTGCACGCCGACGACGACCACAACCGGAAGGCCGACCATGACCACGAACCCACCCGGGAACGACTCCGGGACCCCGATCCACGACCGCACCGCAGCCGCCGAAGGGCACGAGGTCGCGCCCGGCGTGACCGTGCCGTCCTGGGCGAGCGACACGCCCGCTGCGCGACCCGCGGACCCGTCGACGCCGCTGACGTACGACCCGTACGGCGAGGACGCCACCGAGGTGCCGTTCGACGCCCCGCTCGACGCGATCCCCGCCGACGAGCAGCTGCCGGCCACGCCGACCGCCGCGAGCGGCGCCGTCGGCACCGGCGGCACGTCGGGGCACGACGCCGGCAGCGGCTCCGGCAAGGCCGACGCGGCGAAGAGTGCCGCGCAGGACGTCGCCGGCGACGCGAAGGAGAAGGCCGCCGACGTGGCCGGCACCGTCAAGGAGCAGGCGTCGAACGTCGCCTCGGAGGCGACCGACCACGCCAAGCAGCTGTACGCGCAGGCGAGCAGCACGCTCAAGGACCAGGCCGCCGACCAGCAGCAGCGCGCTGCCGGTGGGCTCCGCAGCCTCGGTGAGCAGCTCGGGCGCATGGCCGAGAACGACGACGAGCAGGGCGTCGCCTCGAAGGTCGTCCGCGACCTCTCGGGCCGCGCGAACTCCGTCGCCGGGTTCCTCGAGGACCGCGACCCGGGCTCGCTGCTCGACGAGGTGAAGACCTTCGCCGCCAAGCGACCCGGCACCTTCATCGCGATCGCCGCGGGCGCCGGCCTGCTGGCCGGCCGTCTGGCCAAGGCGCTCGCGACCGAGGCGAAGCACGAGAAGGAGGCCGGCGACGGCACCACCGGGCCGGGGGGCACCGCATGAGCCACTCCGCCCCCGGCGCGACACCCCTCGGGGAACCGACCCCCGAGGAGCGTGCCGCGACCACGCCGCTCGGGTCGCTGCTGTCCGACGTGTCCCGCGACCTCTCCACGCTGTTCCGGCAGGAGGTCGCGCTCGCCAAGGCCGAGCTGACCGACTCCGCGAAGAAGGCGGGCAAGGCGGGCGGCATGTTCGGCGGCGCCGGCCTGACCGCCCTGTTCGCCCTGCTGTTCCTGTCCATCGCCGCGTGGTGGGGACTCGGACACCTGGTCGGCAACGCCTGGTCCGCCCTGATCATCGCGGTGGTCTACGCGATCGTCGCCGCCGTCCTCGCCCTCCGTGGGCGCAAGGAGATCAAGGAGATCCGGGGCGTCCCGCAGACGGTCGAGACCGTCAAGGAAGTCCCCGACACCCTCAAGCCCACCACCGGGAGGAAGCCATGAGCACCCCAGACGAGATCCGCGCCGACATCGAGCGCACCCGCGGCGAACTCGGCTCCGACGTCGACGCCCTCGCCGACAAGGTCAGCCCGTCGTCCATCGCCCACCGCCAGACGGAGAAGGTCAAGGGCCGGTTCCAGGACGTCCGCGAGTCCGTGATGGGCGCGGCCCACTCGGCCCGCTCGAGCGCCTCCGGATCCGCCACGGGCGCCTCCGACCAGGCGAAGGACGTCGCGCACAAGGGCGTCGAGAAGGCGAAGGGCAACCCCTTGGCCGTCGGCCTCATCGCGTTCGGCGCCGGCTGGCTCGTGTCGTCGCTCCTGCCGACGACGGACAAGGAGGAAGCCCTCGCCGGTGACCTCAAGGAGAAGGCGGCACCGCTCGTCGACGACGTCAAGGAGCAGGCGAAGGACGTCGGGTCGCAGCTCGGCGACGCGGCGAAGGAGCACGCGCAGGACCTCAAGGGGACCGCGCAGGACGCCGCGCAGACCGTCAAGGGCGAGGCGCAGGGTGCCGCGTCCGACGTGCAGGACCACGCGCAGGGGGCTGCGGACGACGTCCGCAACAGCTGACGCGACGAGGAGACGGACGGGAGGCCCGTGGCGACCCAGCCACGGGCCTCCCGTCCGTCGCGCGGTAGCGTTCCGGCATGGACCCGATCGACGAGCTCGCCGCGGAGCTCCGGCAGTCCGTCGGTCGCCTCGTGCGCGCCGCGCGGCGGGAGGCCGACGCCCTGCCGGCGGCGCACACCGCGACGCTCGGGCTCCTGCTGCGCGAGGGGCCGCTGACGATCGCGGAGCTCGCCCGGTTCCGCGGGGTGAAGCACCAGGGCCAGTCGCGCACCGTCGGGGAGCTGGCGGCCCGCGGGCACGTCGAACGCGCCGTCTCGGACGCCGACCGGCGGGTCTCGGTCATCCGCCTCTCCGACGGGGGGCGTGCGGTGCTGCAGCAGGAGATGGAGGCCCGTGCCGACTGGTTGGCCGGGGCCATCCGGGCCGAGACCGACGACGAGGAACGTGCCCTGCTGGCCCGCCTGCCCGAGCTGTTCGAGCGGCTGGCGCGCCGGGCCGACTGAGCGGACCCGCAGGTCGACCCCGTGCAACAAGTACAACACTGTTGTACAGTTGGCCGCATGGAGCTGACGAAGTACACCCACGCCACGGTCGTCCTCGAACGGGACGGCGTCACCCTCGTCATCGATCCGGGCGTCTTCACGCCCGAGGCCGCCGACCTCGTCCGCGCGGCCGCGGGCGTGCTCGTCACACACGACCACCCCGACCACCTCGACCTCGACGCCCTGCGCGCGGGGCTGGCGGCGAACGCGGAGCTCGTGGTCCGCGGACCGCAGACCGTCGTCGAGCAGCTCGGGGAGCACCACGGCCGCGTCGTCGCGGTGCACGCCGGGGACACGATCGCCGTCGGGCCGTTCTCCGTGCGGGTCTTCGGCGAGCAGCACGCGGTCATCCACCCCGACATCCCCTCGACCGCCAACGTCGGCTACCTGGTCGACGACGCCGTCTTCCACCCCGGTGACGCGTACCTGCAGCCCGGCGTGCCCGTGCCCACCCTGCTCGTACCGACGAGCGGGCCGTGGACGAACACGGCCGAGGCAGTCGACTACGTCCGCGCCGTCGCCCCCGAGCGGGCCGTGCAGATCCACGAGGCGATGCTGAGCGACCTCGGCCAGCAGTCGACCACGCGGTTCCTCGGCCCGGACGGTCTCGGGCCGGTACCGGTCCGCATCCTGCCCGTGGGGGAGACGATCACCGTCTGACGGGCCGCCGGCCGCCCCTGTGAGGCGATCCGGGCCTCCCGAGCAGCATGGACGGATGGCCGACGCACCCACGACAGCAGTCCTCTTCGACATCGACGGCACCCTCGCCGACTCGAACTACGCGCACATCGACGCGTGGTGGCGAGCGTTCCTGGCGGCGGGGGAGTCCGTCGACGCCTGGCGGATCCACCGCGCGATCGGGATGGACTCGGCGAAGCTGCTCGAGACGCTGCTGCCGGACGCGTCCCAGCAGACCCGCGACACCGCGAAGCAGTTCCACACGGCGTACTACGCCGAGCAGATGCCACGGCTCCGGCTGTTGCCGGGTGCGCGCGAACTGCTGCAGGCCGTCGCCGAGGCCGGGCACGCCGTGGTCCTGGCGACCAGTGCGCCCGAGCACGAACTCGCCCGCCTGCGCGAACTGCTCGACGCGGGTGAGTGGGTCACCGCCGAGACCAGCTCCGAGGACGTCGAGCAGGCGAAGCCGGACCCCGGCATCATCCGGGTCGCGCTCGACAAGGCCGGGGTCTCCGCCGACGACGCCGTGATGGTCGGGGACGCCATGTGGGACGTCGAGTCCGCCGGCAAGGTGGGGGTACGGTGCGTCGGCGTGATGACCGGCGGCATCGGCGGTGACGAGCTCCGCGGTGCCGGAGCGGCCGAGGTGTGCGACGACGCGGCGGCGGTGCTCGCGGCGTTCCGCGCCGGCGAGGGCCCGATCGCGGCACTCGGTCAGCGCGCCTGACGGGCGGTGCCGGTCGCGCCCGCGGGCGGTGCCGGTCGCGCCTGCCGGGCGGCGCTGGTCGCGCCCGTCGGGCGCCTCGGTTTCCGCGCCGTCGGTCGCTCGTGCCAGGATCGACGTTCGTGATCACGATCGAACGCGTGTCCTGGGACGACCCCCGCAGCGTGGAACTCCGCGCCCGGATGGACGACGAGATGCACGAGCGCTACGGCTCGTCGAACGCCGGTGAGGACCCGGCCGTCACCGCCGAGCGGAGCCGTGCGCTGAGCGTCGACCCGTCGACCGTCGTCACGTCGATCCTGGCCGTGGACGAGTCCGGTGAGCCGGTCGGGCACATCGCCGTCCGGCGTCTGGGTGACGAGGTCGAACTGAAGCGCCTCATCGTGCTGGCGGCTGCGCGGGGCAAGGGTGCCGCGACGGCGCTGCTCGACGAGTGCGAGCGGGTCGGTCGCGAGCTCGGCGCCCCGCGGCTCATCCTGCAGACGGGTGACAAGCAGCCGGACGCCGTCGCGCTGTACCGCAAGACGGGTTGGCACCAGATCGAAGTCTACGAGCCCTACGCGGCGACCATGCCGTGGTCGTTCTGCTTCGAGAAGGCGCTGTAGGGCACGAACTCCACATTGCACTCTCAGCAACAGAGTGCAATTCTTGCTCGGTGAGCACCACCGAACGTACCCACGCGCTGCGCCGACGCATGATCGTCGAAGCGCGTCGGGCGACCGTCGAGCACGGGCTGCACGGGTTCACGATCGAGCAGCTCTGCCAGACCGTCGGGGTGTCGCGTCGCACGTTCTTCAACCACTTCGCGTCGAAGGACGACGCCGTGCTCGGCATCGAGATCAACGCCGACGTCGAGGCGATCGAGGCCTACGCCGCCGGCGGGATCGTCCCCGGCGACCTCGACCCGCTCGACTCGATCGTCGCGCTCGCGGTCGACCAGCTGCGACGCGTCGGCATCGACCGCGCGGACGAGGTCCTCGTCCGCGGCGTCTTCGAACGGGAGCCCGCGCTCGTCGCGCGGTTCCTGTCCGCCACCGACGTGCAGCTCGGCCGCATCACCGCGGCGGTCCGCACCCGGTTCGGCTGGGACGACCCGGCCGACCGCCGCGCGCGCCTGGTGACCGAGGCGGCCGCGGCGCTCGCGAAGGTGACGGCGGAGACGTACTTCGACGACGCCTTCGACGAGACCACCGGGCCGACGTTCGACGCACTGCTCACCGAGAACCTCCGCCTCATGAGGGCGGCCATCACGACCGGACAGGACCACACCGCATGAGCGCCACCGCGCCGGGCACGACCAAGCGTGCCCGCCCAGGCACCGACGGGCCGCTGCTCCTCACGCAGCGCCGGATCTGGATCATCTTCTCCGCACTCATCGCGGGGATGCTGCTCTCCAGCCTCGACCAGACCATCGTCTCGACGGCGATGCCCACCATCGTCGGCGAGCTCGGCGGCGTCGCCCACCAGGCCTGGCTGACCACCGGGTACCTGCTCGCCTCCACCATCGTGATGCCCGTCTACGGCAAGTTCGGCGACGTCCTCGGTCGCCGCAACCTGTTCCTCATCGCCATCGCGCTGTTCACCATCGCGTCGGCCGGGTGTGCGTTCGCCACGGACTTCACGCAGCTCGTCGTGTTCCGCGCGATGCAGGGCCTCGGCGGCGGCGGGCTGATGATCCTGTCGCAGGCGATCATCGCGGACATCGTGCCCGCCTCGCAGCGCGGCAAGTACCTCGGCCCGCTCGGCGCGATCTTCGGCCTGTCCGCGATCGGTGGCCCGCTGCTCGGTGGGTTCTTCGTCGACCACCTCACCTGGAACTGGGCGTTCTACATCAACATCCCGGTCGGCATCGCGGCGTTCTTCGTCGCCTGGTTCGCGCTGACCCTGCCGAACAAGAAGGCGACGAAGCGCATCGACGTGCTCGGCGTGCTCTTCATGTCCGCCGCCACCACCTGCCTGGTCTTCTTCTCGGAGTTCGGCGGCAGCCGGGACCACGGCTGGGACGCCCCCGAGACCTGGGCCTGGTTCGCCGGCCTCGTCGTGTCGGCGGCGCTCCTCGTGCTCGTCGAGTCGCGGGTGGAGGACCCGGTCCTGCCGCTGTCGTTCTTCCGCAACCGCACCTTCCTGCTCGCCACCGGCATCGGCCTGGTGCTCGGCATCGGCATGTTCGCCGCGATCGGCTTCGTCCCGACGTTCCTGCAGATGGCGTCGGGCACCTCGGCCGCGGTCTCCGGCCTGCTGATGCTGCCGATGATGGCCGGACTCATCGGCACCTCGATCGCGTCCGGTGTCCTCATCACGAAGACCGGCCGCTACCGGATGTTCCCGATCGTCGGCACGGTCCTGGTCGCGATGGCCATGCTCGCGATGACCCAGCTCGCCGCGGACACCCCGATCTGGCTCATCTGCGCGTACCTGTTCGTCTTCGGCGCCGGCCTCGGCCTGATCATGCAGGTGGTCGTGCTCGTCGCGCAGAACGCCGTGCCCGCGTCGCAGGTCGGCACCGCGACGTCGACGAACAACTACTTCCGCGAGGTCGGTGCCTCGCTCGGCACCGCCGTCTTCGGCGCGCTCTTCACGGCGCGGCTCACGACGTCGCTCACCGACGTGTTCCGCGGTGCCGGCGGCTCCGCCACCGACGCGGCGTCGTCGGCGGGCAGCATCGACCCGGCGACCGTCGCGAAGCTGCCCGAGGCGGTGCAGGACGGCATCGTGAACGCCTACGCCGACTCGCTGGCCCCGGTGTTCTGGTACCTGCTGCCGTTCATCGCCGTGGCGTTCCTGCTCGCCCTGTTCCTGCCGCAGATCAAGTTGTCCGACACGGCCGGCATGGTCGCCCGCGGCGAGGCCGTCGGCGGCGACGAGGCCGACGAGCTCGAGCGCGCCCAGCGTGCCGCCCGGTCCGAGCAGGCGCAGCCGGTCGAGCCCGCGGACCGCGCGCAGCAGTAGGCCGGGCCGGGCCGGTCCGGGCCGGGCCGGGCCGGTCTCGCGAAAGCGACAGTCCGCCGCGGAACGTTCGCGGTGAACTGTCTCTTTCGCGAGGTGGTCGTGGCCACCTTCGGACGGGAGGCACGGTGCCAGCTGGCGCCGTGCCTCCCGTCCGTCAGTGGATGGGTACGCAGGCCCGCCCGTCCGCGAAAGCGACACTTCGCCGCGGATTGTTCGCGGCGGACTGTCGCTCTCGCGATGGGAACCATCGCGCTACGGCGAGGAGTGTCGCTTCCGCGGAGGAGACCCTCCCGCTGGCCTGCTGGGTGGTGGGGCCGCAGGCTCGAAGGTTGCGAGGTTGCGGGTCCGCGAAAGCGACACTTCGCCGCGGAACATCCGCGGCAAACTGTCGCTTCCGCGATGGGGACCAGTCCGCTGCGGCGAGGTGTGTCGCTCTCCCGGCCCGGCCCGGCCCGGACAGGACCGGACCGGCCCGTGCGCTGCATGACCGCGCCCGCCCGGCGCGGACCGCCTACGCCCCCGTGCTCGCGCGGCGGACCAGGCGCGTCGGCAGCGCTGCGGGCTCGGCGGCCGTGCCGTCGAGCGTCGCGAGGAGCCGGACCGCCGCCGCACGGCCGAGGTCGGCACCGGGCAGCGCCACGCTCGTCAGGGCCGGGGCGGTGACCGAAGACGACGGCAGGTCGTCGAAGCCGGCGACCGCCAGGGCCCCGGGGACGGCGATGCCGAGCGAGCCGGCGACCCGCAGCACCCCGTAGGCGAGGGTGTCGGCCGCCGCGACGACCGCGGTGACGTCGTCGTCCTGCCAGGCCTCGATGACGTGCTCGGTCGCCGCGGCTGCTGCGTCCACGGTGAGGTCGGCGCGGGCGGTGACCTCGGAGACGGCGATGCCGGCGTCGGTGCAGGCCTGCTCGAACAGGTCGCGGCGGACGCCGAACGTCGTCGCGCGCGAGGTGCCGTCGAGGTAGCCGACCCGGCGGTGCCCCAGGGCGTGCAGGTGCGCGACGAGGTCGTGCACGCCGGTGGAGAGGTCGTAGTTGACGGCCTCGACACCACCGGGGGCGTCGAGCAGCACGACGGGGACGCTCGCCGTCATCGACTCCCCGGCGGCGGGGGCGTCGACCAGGATCCCGGCGGGTCGGAGCCGTTCGAAGCGGCGGACGTCGGCGGCGACGGGCTGTGCACCCGGCTCGGTGACGGAGAGCACGAGCTGGAACCGGTCGCCGAGGGTGTCGCGGACGCCGCGGATGACCTCGGCGAAGAACGGGTTCGACAGGTCGGGGGCGATGAGCACGACGAGGTCGCCGCTGCCTCGTGCCAGGGAGCTCGCGGCGTGGTCGACGACGTAGCCGAGTTCGTCGACGGCGTCGCGGACCCGCGTGGCGATGGGCGCCGAGACGCGTCCGCGGTCCTTGCCGTTCACCACGAGCGACACGGTGGCGATGCTCGTGCCCGCGCGCTCGGCCACCATCGCCGCGGTCACGCGACGGGCCGGGGCGGCGGAGTGGGGCACGTGCCGATGCTACCGAGGCAGCCTCGACGACTTGACGTCAAACGCTTGACGTGCTTCCATGTCAAACGCTTGACGCGCTGCGGTGCGACGCGCTGTCGCCCTGCGGATCCCCACCGCGCCGAGCACTCACCCCCTCGATTCCCCGAAGAAGTGGAGCGCCCCGCGTGCCTTCGAAGATCATCCTCGACTGCGACCCCGGCCACGACGACGCCGTCGCGATGCTGCTCGCGCACGGCAACCCGGACGTCGAGCTGCTCGCCGTCACCACGGTCGTCGGCAACCAGACCCTCGAGAAGGTCACCCGCAACGCCCTGGCGGTCGCCCGCATCGCCGGCATCACCGGGGTGCCCTTCGCCGCCGGTTCCGCGCGGCCGCTGCTGCGCGAGGTCGAGGTCGCGCCGGAGATCCACGGCGAGAGCGGCCTCGACGGCCCGGTGCTGCCGGAGCCGGCGTTCGGCCTCGACGAGCGGCACGCGGTCGACCTCATCATCGACACGGTCATGGCCCACGAGCCCGGCACCGTCACCATCGTGCCGACCGCCGGCCTGACGAACATCGCCCTCGCCGTCCGCAAGGAACCCCGCATCGTCGAGCGCGTCAAGCAGGTCGTGCTCATGGGCGGCGGGGTGCACGTCGGCAACTGGAGCCCCGTCGCCGAGTTCAACATCGTCATCGACCCCGAGGCCGCCGCCATCGTGTTCGAGGCCGGCTGGGACGTCGTCATGGTCGGCCTCGACCTGACCCACCAGGCGCTCGCCACCCCCGAGGTCGCTGCCCGCATCGCCGCCGTCGGCACCGGTCCCGCCGCGTTCGTCGGTGAGCTGCTCGACTTCTTCGGCCAGACGTACAAGGACGCGCAGGGCTTCGACGCCCCGCCGGTGCACGACCCCTGCGCCGTCGCGTACGTCATCGACCCGACGATCGTCCGTGCGGTGAAGGTGCCGATCCGCATCGAGACCCAGGGCGCGCTGACGCTCGGCATGACCGTCGCCGACTTCCGCGCGCCCGCGCCCGAGGGCTGCCGCACGAGCGCCGCCATGGAGCTCGACCACGGCCGCTTCTGGGACCTGGTCGTCGACGCTCTCGAGCGCATCGGCGAGACCCCCGACACCGGCTGGACGCCCCGCGCCGCCACCACCACGACGGAGATCTGAGCACCATGACCACCTCATCGACGACGAAGTCGATCGGCGCCCTCACCGCCGCGCTCCTCGCCGCGTGCATCGCGTTCCAGCTGAACGCGAGCATGCTCAGTCCGGCGCTCGTCACGATGGCGCGCGAGCTGCGGACCGACGACGCCACCATCGGGCTCTCGCAGACGCTGTACTTCACGCTGGCGGCGCTGTTCTCGCTGTTCCTGCCGCGGCTGTCCGACATCGTCGGCCGCAAGCGGGTCCTGCTCGGGATGCTCGCCGTGATGTTCGTCGGCAGCGTCGTCGCGGCGCTCGCGGTGAACGTGCCGATGCTGTTCGCCGGCCGGATCATCCAGGGCGTCACCGGTCCGGTCGTCCCGATCTGCCTGCTCGTCCTGCGCAACGAGATCAGCGACCCGAAGCGCTACGGCGCCGCACTCGGCCTGCTCACCGCGGTGAACGGTGGGATCGCCGGGGTGGACGCCCTGGCCGGCGGCTGGATCGCCACGAACTTCGGCTTCCGCGGGATCTTCTGGGTCATCGCGCTCGTCACCGTGATCGCGCTGGCACTCGTCGCCGTCTGGGGGGTCGAGTCGAAGCCGTCCGCCGGCACCCGGATGGACTGGATCGGGGTGGTGCCCCTCGTGGTGAGCGTCGGCGCGCTGCTCACCGCGTTCAACGAGGCCGGCAAGCTCGGTGCCGCGAACCCGGTGCTCGTGGTCGGCGGCATCGTCGTCGCCCTCGCCGCCTTCGCGGTCTTCTGGGCCGTCGAGTCGCGCGTTCGGGAGCCCCTGGTCGAGACCCGGTTCCTCAAGCGCCGTGCCACCTGGGCGCTGCTCGCGACGACGTTCCTGACCATGACCGGCGTCTTCGCCGTGGTCAACGGCCTGGTCACGTCGCTGGCGCAGAACGGCGACGCCGGCTTCGGCATGGAACCCGACCTGGCGTCGCTCGTGTTCCTCACCCCGTACGCGCTGGTCGGCTGGATCGTCGGTCCGTTCGCGGGACGCCTCGCACCGACCATCGGCTACCGGGCCGTGCTCCGCGTCGGCCTGATCGGCAGCATCGTCTCGACCGTCCTGATGGCGCTCGTGGGCGTGCACTCGCTGCCGGTCCTGGTGACCGCGACCGTCCTGATCGGCATCACGTACGCCGGCATCGCGAACATCATCCTGAACGGCCTCGGCATCGTGCTCTCGCCGGAGTCGAACCCCGGCTTCCTGCCCGGTCTGAACGCGGGTGCGTTCAACCTCGGCGCCGGGGTCAGCTTCGCCGTCCTGCCGGCACTGCAGATCGCGCTCGGGGTCGGCGGGTCCGCGGGCACCGCCGGGTACTCCGGTGGCATGCTGCTCGGGGCCGCGATCACGACGGTCGCACTCGCCGTCTCGTTCCTCATCCCCCGACCGGAGGGCGCCGAGACCACGTCCGCCGCCCCGCAGAAGGAGACCGTCCGGTGACCCAGACCATCGTGATCGTCGGATCGCTCAACGCGGACCTGGTGGTCCGGACCGAGCGCTTCCCCCGGCCCGGCGAGACCCTGCACGGGTCCGACCTGGCGATCCTGCCCGGCGGCAAGTCCGCCAACCAGGCGGTGGCTGCCGGGAGGCTCGGGGGCACGGTCCGCATGATCGGTGCGGTCGGTGACGACGGGAACGGTGCACTGCTCCGCGACTCCGTCGCGGCTGCGGGTGCGGACACCACGCACGTCGCCGTCCGGGAGGGCGTGGCCACCGGCACCGCCGTCATCACGGTCGACGGCGCCGGCGAGAACACCATCGTGATCTCCGCCGGCGCGAACGGCACGCTCTCGCCGGACGACGTGCCCGCCGACGCCTTCGACGACGCCGGCGTGCTCGGCCTCTGCCTCGAGGTCTCGGTCGACGTCGTCCTCGCGGCAGCCCGGGCCGCGCACGCCGCCGGCGTCACGGTGCTCACGAACCTGTCGCCCTTCGGCGCCGTCCCCGCCGAACTGCTCGAGCTGACCGACGTCCTGCTCGTCAACGAGCACGAGGCCGCCGAACTCGGCGAGCACGGCGTCGCGCGCTCCATCATCACCCGCGGCGGCGCGGGCTGCGTCGTGCACGACGGTGACGCCGCGCCGATGTCGATCGACGCCGTCCGGGTCGACCCGGTGGACACCACGGGCTGCGGCGACGCGTTCATGGGTGCGGTGGCGCTCCGCCTGGCCGCTGGGGACCCGCTGGTCGAGGCCGCGCGGTTCGCGGTCGGTGTCGGGGCGTACGCCGCGACGAAGGCGGGCGCGCAGGCCTCGTACCCGACCACCGCGGAACTGGAGTCGTTCCTGCGGGGCTGAACCGTGCCTCCTGGGCCGGGCCCGTCCGACGGGGCCACTACCGTGGTGCCATGCGCGTGGGAGTCCTCGACATCGGGTCCAACACCGGCCACCTGCTCGTGGTGGACGCCCACGGCGGCGCCGCGCCGCTGCCGGCGTCCTCGTTCAAGCAGCCGCTGCGGCTCGCCGAGCACCTGGACGCCGCCGGCGCGGTGACGTCCGAGGGGGTCGACGCGCTGACGGCCTTCGTGGCCGACGCCGTCCGCGTCGCCGAGGAGCGCGGGTGCGAGGACATGCTCGCGTTCGCCACCTCGGCCGTCCGGGACGCCGTCAACTCCGAGGCGGTCCTCGCCCACGTCGCCTCGTCGACGGGCGTCGAACTCGCGGTGCTGTCCGGCGGGGACGAAGCGCGCCTGACCTTCCTGGCCGTGCGCCGGTGGTTCGGCTGGTCCGCCGGGCGCCTGGCGGTCTTCGACATCGGCGGCGGCTCGCTCGAGATCGCCGGCGGAGCCGACGAGGCACCGGACGTCGCGTGGTCGATGCCCATCGGCGCCGCGCGGCTCGCACGCGCGTACTTCGCGGCGGGCACCCCGACCGAGGATGACGTCCGCCGGATCCGGCACGAGATCCGCGTCGAGATCGCCCGGGACGCCGGGCGCCTGCTCCGCTCGGGCAGGCCGGACCGTGCCGTCGCGACCTCGAAGACGTTCCGGTCGATCGCGCGGATCTGCGGCGCCGCGCCGTCCGCGGCGGGCCCGCTCGTGCCGCGTGTGCTCGACGGCGCCGTGCTGCGGCAGCGGCTGCCGGAGCTGCTCACGATGTCGGTGGACGAGCTCGCGACGCTGCCCGGGGTCTCCGCCAGCCGCGCGCACCAGGTGGTGCCCGGTGCCCTCGTCGCCGAGGCGTGCCTCGACATCTTCGACCTGCCGGCGCTCGAGATCTGCCCGTGGGCGCTCCGCGAGGGCGTCATCCTCGAGCGGCTCGACCAGCTCTCCGTCCTGGGCGGTTCCCAGAATTGACCATTATGGTCAGGGAATGACCAGAACGGACACCATCCCGTCGACCGTGCACCGCGGGCTCGTCGTCCCCGCCGTGGCCTGGCTCGTCGCCGGGCTCGGCTGGCTCACCGGCGAGGCCGTCTCGGCGTCGGCCTGGCCGGGCTACAGCTACGCGACCAACTACATCTCCGACCTCGGCGTCCCCGACGTCGGCTCGTTCCAGGGCCGGGCGATCGACTCGCCGCTGCACGGACTGATGAACGCGACCTTCGTCGGCCAGGGGGTGCTGTTCGGCGCCGCCACGGTGCTCGCCGCCGTGCTGCTCCGGGGCGCGTCCCGCAGGGCCCGGGTGACGGCGGTCGTCCTCGGCGCGGTCCACCTGGTCGGGATGGTCCTGGTCGGGTCGTTCCACGGCAGCCAGGCGAGCACCGAGGACGGCACCATCGCGTTCCACGTGCTCGGCGCCGCGGCGGCGATCACGACCGGCAACGTCGTGGCGATCGTCGCCGCCGCGTCCGGCCGGCGCACCGGAGCCACCCGCGGGTACCGCGTGGCGAGCGCCGTGCTCGGGGTCCTCGGCCTCGTCGCCCTCGTGATGCTCGTCGTCGACTCGTCGACCAGCGCGGTCGACGTGTTCCCCGACGGGGTGTGGGAACGTGGCTCCGTGTACACGATCATCGCGTGGGAGGTGCTCACCGGCGCCGTCCTGCTCGTCGGGGCCGTCCGCCGCCGATCGGCGGAGCGCGCGTGACCGCCGGGCCCCGTCGTGGGCGTCCGTCGAGCGAGGACGTCGACCGGGACGTGCTCGACGTCGTCGCCGGTCTGATCGCCCGCCGCGGCATCAAGGACACCGCGGTGCAGGCCGTCGCCGACCGCTCGGGGTACTCGAAGGCGGGGGTCCTCGCGCGGTTCACGAGCAAGGACCTGCTCGTCGAGGCGGCGCTCGCCCAGTGCGCGGCGCAGACCGAGGCGGTGCTGCGGGCGGTGCGCGACCTGCCGGTCGGGCCCGCACGGGACGCGGCGGCGCTCGCCGGCATCACCGACCTCGCGCTGGCCCGACCCGGCTGGGCGGAGCTCGCGCTCGCCGCGTTCACCCTGCACCGCGGCGACGACGTCGGGACACGGCTCGTGCCGGTCGCCGCGACGCTGCTCGAGCTGTTCGGCACCGACCCCGGGGACCCCACGGCGACCCCGCTCGACCGTCGCGCCCGGGTGTCCGGGGCGTTCGGGGCGATCGTCATGCTCGCGCTGACGTACGAGGGCGACGCCTCGGCCGCCGAGGCCCGCCCGCACGTGCTCCGCGTGGCCTGGGACGCGCTCGGCCACGACGGCGGGTTCCCGGACGCGGCCGGCGAGGTCGGCCGGGTCGGCTAGGTCCGCTCGGACCGCGGCGGCGCGAGCAGCCACGGGCGGATCAGCTTCGTCACGAACGGCAGCACCCAGAACGTCATGATCGGGGTGAGCACGAGCGTCGTGACGAGCACCCGGGGCAGGATCGCGACGTGCGCGAACGCGGGGACGAGCCAGGCCATCAGGTACGTGAACGCCAGGTTCACCGGGAAGAAGCCGAGCCAGATGCTCACCGCCTGCTTCCACCGCGGGGGAGCGCTCGAGGCCGGGGCGTCCTGCGGGACGTCGAACCAGCCCTCGATGCCGGTGCGCCGCTCGACGCGGGACTCGACGACCAGGTCGCGGCCGAGGTCGAGCCAGCGGAGCCGGTCGTCGGAGTTCTCCCACGTGGCCAGGGAGTCGTGGTCGGCGAACCGGTAGAGCATGTGCCACTCGCGGCTCGTCGCGTGCGAGCGCACCCACCCCGAGCCGAGGAAGCCCGGGTAGCGGTTGGCCAGGTTCACCCCGGACTGCACCCAGCGGGTGACGTCGGGGATGCGGTCGGGTTCGACCAGCCGGGTGATGGACACGGTGACGGGCGGGCCGTTGAGCGCTCGTGGCGTCGGTGCGGCCCCAGGCTCTTCTGGAGTCATGGGACCAGTGTCGCCGACCCGTATTACCGGTTCGTGTCGACCGGGGTCGCGGCTCGGTAGGTTCGGGGCATGAGCGAGGCGGACGGCGACCCGAGGTCGACCGAGCGCGGGCGGCACGAGACGCCGACCGAACGGTGGGACCGGAACTGGGCGGACATCCAGCAGGAACTCCGGATCGTGCAGACCGGCACCCAGATCCTGGCCGGGTTCCTCCTCACGCTGCCGTTCCAACAGCGGTTCACGACGCTCGACGTCGGGCAGCGGGCGGTCTACCTCGTGCTGGTCGTCCTGGCGGTCCTGGTCACCGTCACGGCGTTGTCGGCGGTCGCGACGCACCGACTCGTGTTCCGGCAGCGACAGAAGCACGACCTGGTCCGGGTGGGCAACGTCATCCTGCTGGCGACGCTCATCGTGAGCGCCCTGCTCTTCGCCGGCACCGTGCTCTTCGTCTTCGACGTGGTCGTCGGGGATATCGGCGGCGTACTCGGCGGGGTCGCGGTCGCCCTCGGCACGGCAGCGCTGTGGGTGTCGGTGCCGCTCGCGGTCCGGCGGACTCGGCGCGACACCGACGACGACTAGCTGGCCTGCTTCTTCTCGGCCGTCGTCTTCTCGGCCGTCGTCTTCCCGGTGGTCTTCTCGGCCGGTGCCTTCTTGGCTGCCGGCTTCTTCGCCGGTGCCTTCTTCGCCGGTGCCTTCTTCGCGGGGGCCTTCTCGGTACCCGTCTTCTCGGTACCCGTCTTCTCGGTACCCGTCTTCTCGGTGCTCGTCTTGTCGGTGCTCGTCTTCTTCGCCGGGGTCTTCCGGGCCGGGGCCCGCTTCGTCGAGCCGGACGTGCCCGATTCGGAACCCGACGACGAACGCGAGGCGGACGACGAACGCGACCCCGAGCCTCCCGACCGCTTCTTGTCGACGGACGCACGCAGGGCGGCCATCAGGTCCAGGACGTCTCCGCCCTCGCCCTCGTCGTCCTCGTCGTCCTTCGCGCCGAACGTCTGCTCGGTGTCGACGTCGTCGCCGGCCTCGAGCTTGGCGTCGATGAGCTGCTGCAGTTCCTCTTGGTAGGAGTCGGTGTAGCGGTCGGGATCGAAGTCCGTCGACATGCTCTCGACGAGCGACGACGACATCTTCAGCTCGTTCGCGCTGACCTTCACCGAGGTGTCGAGTGCCGGGAACTCCGCCGCGCGGACCTCGTCGCCCCAGAGCAGCCCCTGCAGCAGGATGACGTCGTCGTGCACGCGGAGCACCCCGAGCCGGGTCTTCTGGCGCAGGGTGAACTGCACGATCGCCAGGCGGTCGGTGGTCGCCAACGTCTCGCGCAGCAGCACGTAGGCCTTCGGCGAGCGCGAGTCGGGCTCGAGGTAGTAGGTCTTCTCGAACATCATCGGGTCGACCTGCTCGACGGGCACGAACTCGAGCACCTCGACCTCGTGCGACTGCTCCTCGGGGAGCTGCCCGAAGTCGTCCGCCGTGAGCACGACGGTCTTCTCGCCGTCGTCGTAGGCGCGCTGGATGTCGGCGTACTCGACCTCGTGCCCGAACTCGCACACCCGCTTGTACCGGATGCGGCCCTTGTCCTCGTCGTGGACCTGGTGCAGGGACACGTCGTGCGTCTCGGTGGCTGCGTACACCTTGATCGGCACGTTGACGAGCCCGAACGCGATGGAGCCCTTCCAGATCGACCTCATGCGCTCATGATGCCCGGGTCCCGGTCGGAGCGCCCGGAGTGGTCGGGTCGTCCACAGGTCCGCGGTCCGGCGGAACCGTCCACAGATCCGGCCTCGCTGGACCGCGGAGCGGCCGACGCGAGCACGATGGGCGCATGAGCCAGCTCGACAAGCAGGACCCACGCGACCAGTTCGCCCGCCCGCCGTTCCCCGCGCAGACGCAGCAGGGGTCCGGCCTGGCCGGAGCGATGGACCCGCCGCCGGACCACGGCGAGACGACGTACCTCGGCACGGGACGGATGCGCGGGTACCGCGTCCTCGTCACGGGCGCCGACTCGGGCATCGGCAGGGCCGCGGCGATCGCCATGGCGAAGGAGGGCGCCGACGTCGCACTGAACGCCCTGCCGGAAGAGCGCGACGACCTCGAGCAGGTGCGGGACGTCATCGGCGACCTCGGGCGCAAGGCCGTGCTGCTGCCAGGGGACCTCACCGACGAGGCGTTCTGCGCGACCCTGGTGCGCGACGCCGTCAGCGAGCTCGGCGGGCTCGACTCGCTGGTGCTGGTCGCCGGTCACCAGCAGGTGCACGAGGACGTCACCGAGCAGTCGACCGAGGACTTCGACCGCACGATGAAGGTCAACGTGTACTCGCTGTTCTGGCTCGTCCGCGCGGCCGTGCCACACCTGGCGCCCGGCAGCTCCATCGTCACGACGAGCTCGGTGTCCGCCTACCAGCCGCAGGACCGGATGATCGACTACGCGGCGACCAAGGCCGCCATCATCACGTACACGAACGGCCTCGCCCGGCAGCTCGCACCGAAGGGCATCCGCGCGAACACGGTCGTGCCGGGGCCGGTGTGGACGCCGCTGCAGCCGATCAGCTACCCCGGCGACGAGATCGCGCACTACGGCGTGGGCACGCCGTTCGGCCGGCCGGCCCAGCCCGTCGAGCTCGGCGGCGCGTACGTGTACCTGGCCGGGCCGGAGTCGTCGTACACGTCCGGCACCACCCTCACCGTGGCAGGAGCGACCGGAGTGGCGTTGTGAGCCCGGCCGCCCGGAAGACCGTGGTGCTGGTGGGGGACCGTCGGCTCGCGCTGACGAACACCGACAAGGTGCTCTACCCCGAGACCGGCACGACGAAGGGGCGGGTGATCGAGTACTACGAGCGGGTCGCGCCGTGGATGATCCCGCACGTCAAGGACCGCCCGGTGACGCGCAAGCGCTGGGCGAACGGCGTCGGCGACAAGGTCTTCTTCGAGAAGAACCTGCCGGACTCCGCGCCGGACTGGGTCCGCCACCACACGATCCACCACACCGAGCACGACAACGAGTACCCGATCGTCGACGACCTGCCGACCCTGGTGTGGATGGCGCAGCAGGCGGCGCTCGAGCTGCACGTGCCGCAGTGGCGGTTCGGTCCCCGCGGCGGGCAGCAGAACCCGGACCGGCTCGTGCTCGACCTCGACCCGGGCGAAGGGGTCGGGCTGCCGGAGTGCGTCGAGGTGGCGCTCGCCGCCCGCGAGATCCTGCACGGCATGGGACTCGACCCGTACCCGGTCACCTCGGGGTCGAAGGGCATCCACCTGTACGCCGCCCTCGACGGTCGCTCCACGACGGCGCACGTCTCGGACGTGGCGCACGAGCTGGCGAAGGCCCTCGAGACGGACCTGCCCGACCTGGTGCTGTCGTCGATGAGCCGCGCCGAGCGCACCGGCAAGGTCTTCGTCGACTGGTCGCAGAACAACGGCAACAAGACGACGATCGCCCCGTACTCGCTGCGCGGCCGTGACCGGCCGACGGTCGCTGCACCCCGCACCTGGGCGGAGCTCGAGAAGGCGGGACTCGCGCAGCTCACCCTGGACGAGGTCCTCGAACGCCTGGAGGCCCGTGGGGACTTCCTGCACCCGGTCGCCTCCGCCTCGTTGGCCGTCGGGCGGGACGACCACGGTCACTGGGACAGCGACCGGACCGAGCGCGCGAACGATGCCGAGCAGCCGGCGCGCGACCGGCTCGCCGCCTACCGGGCGAAGCGTGACGCGTCGAAGACCCCGGAACCGGTGCCGGCGGGCGCGCCGACGGTGCGGAAGGACGGCACACCGACGTTCGTCATCCAGGAGCACCACGCCACGCGTGACCACTACGACTTCCGGCTCGAGCACGACGGCGTGCTCGTCAGCTGGGCCCTGCCGAAGGGTGAACCGACGGACCCGGGCAAGAACCACCTGGCGGTGCAGACCGAGGACCACCCGCTCGAGTACGGCTCGTTCGAGGGCACGATCCCGCACGACGAGTACGGCGGCGGCACGGTGACCCTCTGGGACGACGGCACCTACGAGCTCGAGAAGTGGCGCGAGGGACAAGAGGTCATCGTCACGCTGCACGGCCGCGCCGGCGGCGTGCGACGGCTCGCGCTCCTGCACACCCGCGGCCGGGGTGGGGGCGACGAGAAGAACTGGCTCATCCACCGCACGAAGGAGCAGCCGGACCGGGCGGCGGACGGCGCCGGCCGACCGACCGACCGGCGGGGCGACGCGGCGCACGACGGAGCGGACGCCGGGCACCGCGACGGACGGCGGCGGATCACGGGGGCTGCCGCTGCCGACACCCCGCCGTCCGACCGTCGGACGATGCAGGCGACGGCGGCCTCGGGCACGCCGCGGCTCGACCCGGCGGACTGGGCCTTCGAGATGAAGTGGGACGGCGTGCGGGCGCTCGCGACCGTGCGCGACGGGTCGGTGACCCTCCGCAGCCGCAACGACAACGACCTGACCGCGCAGTACCCGGAGCTGCAGGAGCTGGCCGAGCGTGCCGGGGTCGACGGGGTGTTCGACGGCGAGGTGGTGGCCGTCGACGAGCGCGGGCGACCGTCGTTCCAGCTGCTGCAGAACCGGATGGGTCTGACGAAGGCGCGCGAGGTCCGCGCCGCGCAGGAGACGACACCCGTGCGGTTCCTGCTCTTCGACGTGCTCGAGGCCGACGGGCACGAGCTCACGCGACTCGGGTACGACGCCCGCCGGCAGGCGCTCACCACCGTCGTCGAACCGGGTGGGGCGATCGACGTGCCGCCCGCGGTGTCGGGTGACCTCGACGCGGTGATGGCAGCGTCACGAGAGCAGGGGCTCGAGGGGGTCGTCGCGAAGAAACGGTCGTCGCGGTACGCCGAGGGCCGCCGGTCCGAGGCCTGGCTGAAGCTCAAGCACCACGCCGCGCAGGAGGTCGTGGTCGGCGGCTGGCGCCCCGGGAACGGGCGACGGGCCGGCGGCGTCGGCTCCCTGCTGCTCGGCGTGCCCGGGCCCGACGGCCTGCAGTACGTCGGCCGGGTCGGCACCGGGTTCCGCGACCGCGACCTCGCCGAGATCGCCGCGGTGCTGCGACCGCTCGCCCGCACGACGTCGCCGTTCGTCGACGTGCCGGGCGTCGATGCGCGCGACGCGCAGTGGGTGACGCCGAAGCACGTCGGCGAGGTCGAGTTCGCCGAGTGGACCGGTGACGGCCGTCTCCGGCAGGCCTCCTGGCGCGGCTGGCGCCCCGACAAGGACCCGGAGGACGTCACGCGCGAACCCTGAGCCCGCGCACGGATGCGTTCGCATGGGGTCCGCCGTCGGCGAACTTCCGTCCCCCGTCCGGGCCCTCGGCGGGGGACGATCACGGTGCACGCCTGCTGCGCAGACGCCCGGCGCTGTTACGGTCGCCGGGACGAAGGGGCACCGCGATGAGTTCGAGCAAGTACCTGCCGCCGTACGACGCCGAGGAACGCGTGGCCGTCGCGACGGACGCCGAGCCGACGGCCGAGGCGTCCGGCGAGCGCACGGACCCGATCCCGACCCCGGTCCCGGAGGTCACGTACGCCGACTTCCTCGTGGACGAGGACGACTGACGAACCCGTGCCGCCACGCAGGCCCGCCGGAGCACGGTGGGGCAATGAAGAACGGCCCGTGCGTCGGATCAGGGAGCGCACGGGCCGCCGGAGCGTCGTGACCGACCGTTCAGGGGCGGCCGGCCACGACGCGCTCGCACCAGGCACGCTGACGCGCACCTGGTAGGCACGAAACTAAAGACGTGACGACGACCCGATTCGTCACGCTGACGACCGAGATCCGTGATGAGGAGCCGCCCGTGGCGAGCGACGAGTCCCTGTCCGCGCTGACCGACGCCTCGCTCGTCGAACGCAGCGCCGACGGTGACACCGCGGCCTTCGGGGTGCTCATCCGGCGCTACGGCCCGCTCATGCGCGCGTACGCCGCACGCATCCTCGGACACGGGGACGGCGAGGCGGACGACGCCGTGCAGGAGGCCGCGCTGCAGGCCTGGCAGCGGATCGACCGGGTCGAGGACCCGGACCGGGTCCGGACCTGGCTGTTCCGGATCACGGCGAACAAGGCCCTCGACCGGTTGCGTCGACGGCACCCGCACGCGGACCTGGAGGCCGTGGTCGACTCCGCCTCGGAACAGGCCGTCGACGAGGTGGTCGCCACGCGGCTCCAGGTGCAGGAACTCGCGCGTATCGTTCAGGCTCTCCCGGACGCGCAGCGCGCGGTCTGGGTGATGCGGGAGATCGGTGGCGCACCCTACGCCGAGATCGCCGAGGCAACGGGGCTGACGGCGACGAGCGTACGGGGGCTGCTGGCGCGGGCCCGCCGCCGGGTGATGGAGCAGATGGAGGTGTGGCGATGACCGACGACACCGACGACCGTCACGGCGCCTTCACCCTCGACGAGCTCTCCGAGTACCTCGACGCCCACCGTGACCCGTTCCGCCCCGACATCGAGGGCGACCCCGACGCGGTCAGCGCCCTGGAACGGCTCGAGGCGCTCCGCTCGGCGTCGCGCGAGCTGCTCGACCCGGGCACCGACGGTGACGAGGACGAGCCGTGGATCACCTCGGTCCTCGCGGCGATCCGGACGACGGCGCACGCCGGCCGGGACATCCCGGTGCCCGACGACGACCCGGCGTCGGACCTCGTGGTGACCGAGGGCGCGCTGCGCGGCCTCGTCCGGAGCCTCGGCGACGCGTTCCCCGGCGTGCTGGTCCGTCGGACCCGGTTCACCGGCGACCTGACCGTGCCCGGGGGACCGGTCGACGTTGAGGTCACCGTCGTCACGACCATCGACGCGTCCGTCCCCGAACGGGCCGACGCGCTCCGCGCCGCGATCGCCGAGGCGCTGCGGACGCACGCGCCCTTCACCGTCCGGACCCTGGTGGTCCGCGTCGCCGACGTCATGACCGGGGGCACCCCGTGAGCGCCGACCTGCGGGCAGCGTCCCGCACGCTCACCGCAGCGGTGCTCGCCGTGCCCGGGGTGCGGTCGGTCGTGCCGCCCGGGCCGGCGCTCGCGACGCTCGTCCGTGACGTCCGGACGGCCCTCGACACACCGCGTGACGGCGCAGCGGTGCTCGTCCGACAGGGCGACGACGGACCGGTCGTCCGTGTCGTCGTGACCGTCGACCGCGGGCTCCCGACGACCGCGGTGCTGCGGGAGGTGCGGGACACGGTCCGGACGACCGTGGTGGACGTCCTCGGCGGACCACCGGCGCACCTGACCGTCCGGGCCGTCGAGATCGACTGAACGCCGGAGCGCCGGGCCCGTGAAAGGACCCGGCGCTCCGGTGGTCGGTCGGTGTCAGGCGGCGGGAGCCGGCCCGTCGGCGGGTTCGGCGTGGTCGGCCACGGGCGCACCCTCGTCGACGAGGGTGTCCTCCTCGGGCTCGACCACGTCGGCCGCCGCGGCCTTCGCGTCGTCGATGGACTCCTGCGCGCGGCGGAGCATGGCGTCGTCTGCTGGCTGGTCGCTCATGCGCCGGAGACTACGCGGGCGTGCCTGTGTCGGCGTCCCGGCGGCGACCGTCGAGCGGTCCGCCGAGGCGGCGCGGGTCGGCACGGTGCGGCGGCTCGAAGTCGACCGCCGAGGTGGGAGCCGGGCTGGACGGCATCGGCGGGGCGGCCGGCGTGCCGAAGGCATCCGCGGCGTCGAGCACCGCACGGGTCGCCGCCGCGGCGGTCCGCAGGGCGTCGGCGATCGGCATCGCCCGGTGTGCCGGCGTGCGCACCTCGACGCCCCACGGCTCGTCGAAGCCGAGGTCGCGGACGGTGCGGACGAAGCCGGGCAGGTCCCACGCGCCGGCCCCCGGCAGGTACCGGGCCTGCTGGGACTCCTGCGCCAGGGTCATGCCGGACGGGGTGTGCAGCAGTCCGTCGCTCAGCTCGACCGCGGCCAGGGTCGCGGGCGCGACGCCCTGCCGGATCGAGGCGAGGGTCGACCCGCCACGCAGGGCGTGCATCGCGTCGAGCAGGAGCCCGCCGTTCGGGTGCCCGGCGCCGGCCACGAACCGCGAGGCACGTTCGACCGTCGGCAGGTTCGACCACGGTTCCGGTTCGAGCACGAGCTGCGCGCCGACCGTCTCGGCCTGTCCGGCGAGGGCGACCCAGTCCTCGGCCATGGCGACCGGTGAGGCTCCGGGCAGCGAGGTGTCGGCCCGGACGACGACCTGCCACGCGCGGAGCGAGGCCGCGGCCTCGAGCACGACACCGCGGTCGGCGACGTCGTCGGCGGTCCGGCTCGCGCAGGTCCACCACCGGTCCAGCGGACCGAGCTGCACCCAGACGATGCCCGCGCCGTCGAGCATGCGTCGCAGCTCGGCGAAGCCGGTCGTCGCACGGACCTCGTGCAGGTCGTCGAGCGACAGCGACAGCCCGGCGAACCCGGCCGCGCCGACCGCGTGCACGCGGTCCCGGATGCTCTCGTCGCCCGCCCACGTCCACGACGTCGCCAGCAGATCGTGTTCCAGCACGGCGTACCTCCGTAGTCCCGGAACAGTGGCGGCCGCGTCGTTGCGGTGCGCTGCCCCGTGTCCGTCGACGTCCCGATCCCCACCCGACGTCGAGACCATGGGTACGCCTCGCGGCTGCGAACGCTCCCAGCGCGTCGTCACACGCCGGACACGTGCATCAGACGATCCGGGTGTGGACCGCTCCGACCCCGGCGATCGTGCCGTCGAGCACCTGACCGCGGCGGAGCACGCCGACCCCCTCGGGCGTGCCGGTCATGACGAGGTCACCGGGAGCGAGCGCGACCGACCGCGAGAGGGCCGCGATCGTCTCCCCGACGGACCAGATCTGATCGGCGAGGTCGCCCGCCTGCCGCAGGGCGCCGTCGACGCGCAGCTCGACGGCGCCGGCCGAGGGGTCGACGCCCGCGGCCGGGGTGATCGCACCGATCGGCGCCGACGCGTCGAAGCCCTTCGCGGCGTCCCACGGGCGGCCGAGCCGCTTCGCCTCGGCCTGCAGGTCGCGACGGGTCAGGTCGAGCCCCACGGCGTAGCCCCAGACGTGGTCGAGCGCGTGCGCTTCCGTGATGTCGGCCCCGCCCACGCCGATCGCCACGACGAGCTCGACCTCGTGCTCGAGCCGCTCGGTCGCCGGCGGGTACGGGGTGTCCGCGCCGTCGACGACGACCGCGTCGGCCGGCTTCGAGAAGAAGAACGGCGGCTCACGGTCCGGGTCGTGGCCCATCTCACGCGCGTGCGCGGCGTAGTTCCGTCCGACGCAGAAGACGCGGCGCACGGGGAACCGCCCGCCGGTGGTCGTCGGGACGGTCGGGAGGCCCGGGGCCGGGATCACGAGGTCGGTCACGATCCCAGCGTGGCAGTCCGTGGCGTCGCTGTCAGCCCTCGCCGGAGGACGCCGCGTACCGCAGGCGCCGTGCGCGAGCGCGCTCCTGCCGTCCGCGCCGCTCGGTGCGCACCTGTCGGAGTGGCTCCTCGGCGCCCGTCGCCCGCACGAGCGGCCCGTGGTGCGACGCACCCATCCCGTCGTCGTGCACCCACGATGACGGGACAGGACCGGCCCCGCGGTGGCGGTGACCGGTCCTGTGGAGCGTGGGGCGGACCTCCCGACCGTGGACGACCGGACCCGGGGCGGAGGCGACCCGTCAGTTGCCGGGTGCCGCCGACTCCGTCTCGCCCTCGCCCGGGTCACCGCCGGTCCCGCCGGACGCAGGCTCGTCCTGCGGCCAGCCGGAGAACTCCCACCCGTCGACCGAGGGGTGGTCCTCGCCCTTCGTGTAGGCGTGGGTCCGGGCCGCCTCGCGGGCGTCCGTCAGCGTCGCGAGCAGGTCGGCGTGCGCGTCGGCGTCGACCCGCGTCAGTGCGTCGTGCGCGAGCGCGAACCGGTCCATCTCGTTGCGCATGAGCATGTCGAACGGCGACGTGGTCGTCCCGCGCTCGAGGAACCCGTGCACGTGCAGGTCGTCGTGCCCGTTCCGTCGGTACGTCAGCTGGTGCACGAGCGACGGGTACCCGTGGAACGCGAAGACCGCGGGCGTCCCCGGCAGGAAGAGCTCGTCGTACCGGTCGTCCGGGATCGGGTGCTCGTGCTTGCGCGGGTCGCCGAGGGCGAGCAGGTCGACGACGTTGACCACGCGGACGCCGACGCCCGGGGCGTGCCGCCGGATGATGTCCACGGCCGCGATCGCCTCCACCGTCGGGACGTCGCCGGCGCAGGCCATCACGACGTCGACCCGGCCGACGGTCTGCTCGGTCCCGGCCCAGTCCCAGACCCCGAGGCCGGCGGCGGCGTGCGCGACCGCGTCGTCGAGGGACAGGAACACGGGTTCCGGGTGCTTGCCGGCGACGATCACCTCGATCCGGTCCGTCGTCTCCATCGCGTGCGCGGCGACGGCGAGCAGCGTGTTCGCGTCGGCCGGCAGCTTGATGCGGACGAGGTCCTGCTGCTTCGACGCGACGACGTCGAGGAAGCCCGGGTCCTGGTGGGAGAAGCCGTTGTGGTCCTGCCGCCACACGTGCGACGACAGCAGGATCGACAGGTTCGAGACGGGGGCGCGCCAGTCGATGTCCGTCGCGGACTCGAGCCACTTCGCGTACTGGCCGACCATCGAGTCGATGATGTGGGCGAAGGCCTCGTACGTGTTGAGGATGCCGTGGCGGCCGGACAGCACGTAGCCCTCGAGCATCCCCTCGAGCAGGTGCTCGGACAGGACCTCGGTGACGCGGCCGCGGGCGGACAGGTGATCGTCGTCCGGGGACCGCTGCGCCCGCCACACGCGCGAGGTGACGTCGAACACGGCGTCGAGCTTGTTCGAGATCGTCTCGTCCGGTCCGAACAGCCGGAAGGACGACGCGTTGCGGCTGATGAGCTCAGCGACCCACGGGCCGAGGGTGCCGGTGGCCGAGGCCGTCGACCCCGCCTCGACGCCGTACGGCTCGAGCGACGGACGGTCGAGCGCGGTGCGGATGCGACCGCCGTTCGCGTGCGGGGTCGCGCTCATCCGGGTCTCCCCGGTCGGCCGGATCGACGTGAGGATGCCCGTGGGGTGGCCGGCGTCGTCGAGCAGCTCGTCGGCACGGTAGGACCGCATCCACTCCTCGAGCTGTGCGCGGTGTGCATCGTCCTCGCGCACCGCGGGCAGCGGCACCTGGTGCGCGCGGAAGGTGCCCTCGACGCGCTCGCCGTCGACCTCCTTCGGACCGGTCCAGCCCTTCGGGGTGCGGAGCACGATCATCGGCCAGCGCGGGCGGAGGTCCGCGGCACCGGCGGGCTGGCCGGCGGCTGCACGCTCGGCCTGGGCGCGGGCGGCGGCCTGGATGTCGTCGATGCTCGCCAGGGCCCGACGCAGTGCGCCCTCGAACAGGGCGTGCACGGCGAACGGGTCGTCGTCGACGCGGCGGGAGTCGACGATGAGCGGCTCGTAGCCGAGCCCGCGGAAGTACGCGGTGAGGTCGGCCTCCGGGATGCGTGCGAGCACGGTCGGGTTCGCGATCTTCCACCCGTTCAGGTTGAGGATCGGCAGCACCGCACCGTCGGACACCGGGTCGAGGAAGGTGTGCGCCTGCCACGAGGCGGCGAGCGGACCGGTCTCGGCCTCGCCGTCACCGACGACGCAGGCGACGACCAGGTCCGGGTTGTCCAGTGCGGCGCCGTACGCGTGCGCGAGGGAGTAGCCGAGCTCGCCGCCCTCGTTGATCGAGCCGGGCGTCTCGGGCGCGGCGTGCGACGGGATGCCGCCGGGGAACGAGAACTGCCGGAAGAAGCGCTGCAGGTCGTGGTCCGGGTACAGCTCGCCCCACGTGCCGTCGAGCCAGGCGTTCGCGTTCATCGCCGGGCCGCCGTGGCCGGGGCCGCACACGTAGAGGAACTGCCGACCGGTGTCCGCGATCACCGCGTTGCAGTGCGCGTACACGAGGTTCAGGGCGGGCGAGGTGCCCCAGTGCCCGAGCAGTCGCGGCTTGACGTCGGAGGGCTCGATCGGCCGCTCCAGCATCGGGTTGTCCAGCAGGTAGATCTGCCCGACCGTGAGGTAGTTCGCGGCTCGCCACCAGGCGTCGATCGCCCGGAGTCGGTCGGTGGAGTGGATGTGTGCTGCGGCCATGCCCCCACGGTACGAACCCGGTGGTCGGAGAAGCCCAGGAAAAGTTCCCCCAATCCGTTCCGCGCGGGGTACCGAATCACTTGCACAGGGCAAAAGCCCAGGGCGCTCTCCGGTCTCGAACGGCCGGTGTTCAGCGTACGCACAGAAGCATTCGTTCGGCCCCCGGCCGGAGTGCCCCTCAGAGCAAAGGATCCACATCATGCGCAAGAGCCTCAAGACCAGCATCACCCTCGCCACGACCGGCGCTCTCGTCCTCGGTGGCGCGGCGTTCGGGATCTCCTCCGCCCAGGCCGCGACCCCGAACGTGCAGACGGTGTCGTCGTCGGAGTCGAAGGTCCCCGCACCGGTCGCGTCGGTGCCCGAGGTCCTCGGTGGTTCCACCGCCGTGAAGCTCGACTCCGGCTTCACCGACGCCCTCACCGCCCTGAAGCTCACCCCCGGCGTCTCGGGCGATGCGACCCTCGCCGACGGGTCGGTGTCGTTCCCGATCACGGCCGGTTCGGTCACGTACTGGTCGCCGGACGGCAACTACCGCCCCTACGTGCAGGGCCTGCTCAACCACGACGACTCCGGCCTGACCCTCAAGGCCGGCGACACCACCGTCACGCTCGAGAACTTCGTCGTGAACCCGGGCTCGTCCAAGCTCTACGGCGACGTCCTGGTCAACGGCAAGGTCGCCGCGTCGAACGCGTACCTGTTCGAGCTCTGGGGCGGTTCGCTCAAGCCCCTCCAGCTCGAGGGCGACAACGCCATCCTCACCGGCACCACCGTCCACATCAGCGAGGACGCTGCCGGCCTGCTGAACAAGACCTTCGGCACCGACGCCGTCAAGCGCGGCCTCCTGGTCGGCACCGCCACCATCACCGCCCAGATCAAGTAACACCCCCGCACCACCACACCACCACGAAGGGCCGCCCCGGGCAACCGGGGCGGCCCTTCCGCGCGCCCCGGGGCGGTGGTTTGCAGGTGCTGTTCCGCGCGTAGGTAGTCGTTCCGCGCATGGTGTGACGTTCCGCGCGTAGGAAGCCCGACGTTCCGGCCACCAACGCGCGGAACACCTTCCCATCCCACGGGCGATGGGAAGGAATATCCACCCGAACCCTGCGCACTCCGGGACCACCAGCACGCCGTGACGGTCCCGGTTCCCGACACCCGGACCCCACGAACCATGACCGTCAACGACCAGATCGTGTCACCACACCCCGGCTCCGACGACGGTTCCCGCTCCAGCATGCTGCACGACCGAGCAGCAGCAGCAGCGGCGGGCACATCTGCATCAACGGTTGCCGGTCCTGGTTCCCGAAACCCGGACCCCACGAACCAAGACCGTCAATGACTAGATCGTGTCACCACGCCCCCGGCTCCGCCCGGCGAACCACGACTGCGACGACGGTTCCCGCTCCAGCGTCTGCACGGCCGAGCAGCAGCAGCGGCGGGCACGTCTGCATCGACGGTTGACGGTCCTGGTTCCCGAAACCCGCTCGTCGCGAACCAGGACCGTCAGCACCGTGGGCTCGCCGGTCCCGAGTATCGCGGCCGTCGCCTCACGCCACGACGGACCGCCACCGCAACACCGCCAGGCATCCCGCGCGTGGTGAGACGTTCCGCGGGTCGGAGTCACTCGTTCCGCCCCCCTCCGCGCGGAACAGCTACCCATCCCACGTGCGATGGGAACGGACACGCGCCAGCCTCCACCGCGTCTCAGCGGCGCCGGCGCCACCACCGGCGCGGGCGGGCCTCCTGCTCCGCGGCGGCACGGGCGGCCGCGGCCGCGGCGTCGGCGGCCTGCCGCTCCTGCCGGCGCTCGAGCCAGGCGGTGATCTCGGCGTCCACGTCCCGCAGCGGGGTGACGACCGGCGGGCCGCCGAGGAGCTGGCGTCGGGCCTCCTTCACGCGGGCGTTGAAGTCCTCGAGGACGTCGCGTACGTCCGACTCGATGCTGAGCGCGTCGAGGGCGTCGTCGAGGCCGGCGTCCTCGGTCCGCAGGGCGAGTGCGGGCGGGGCGATCCCCCGGATGTCCTCGCGCTCGATCTTCTGCCGGATCCACCAGTCCGGGTCGTGGCGGCCGTCGTTCGAGGGCAGGGGCTTGCCGTGGTACGGGTTCCCCTCGAAGACCCCCCGTCGCTCGGCTTCCTCGACCCGGGCGCGGGCGTGCGCCGCGACGTCGGCCGCCTGGAGCAGCCGGCGTTCCTCGCGCACCTCGTCCGGGTCGAGCGTGCCGCGCTCGATCTCGCTGTCCACCAGCTGCTGGTAGCGGTAGCGGGCGGCCCGGCGCAACCGGTCCATCCGTGCATCGACGTCGTTCATGGCCGTTCCATGATCACTCGGACGAGCGTTCCTCGCCAGCGACCTCCTCGATGGTCAGCGCTGCCTGGATGAGCGCCAGGTGTGACAGCCCCTGCGGGATGTTGCCCATGAAGGAGCCGTCCTCGCTGATCATCTCGCTGAACAGGCCGACGTCGTTCGCCTGGCCGACCATCTCGTCCATGAGCGTGCGGGCGTCGTCGGTCCGGCCGGTGCACGCCATCGCGGCGGCGAGCCAGAACGAGCACGCGACGAAGGGCGACTCCTCTTCGTCCATGCCGGAGTACCGGTAGACGAGGGGGCCGCGCTGCAGCTGGTCCTCGATGGCGCGGATGGTCGAGGCCATGCGCGGTCCGCGGTCGAAGGCGCTCATCGCGTGGAGCAGGATCGAGGTGTCGAGCTTGTCGCTGCCCTCGTACATGACGTAGTGGCCGAGCTCCTCGTTCCACCCGTGCTCGGCGACCCACTGCTCGATGAGCTCGCGGTTCTCGGACCACTTGTCACGCGGGCCGTCGATCATGCCGGCGTCGTGCAGCTCCACGGCGGCGTCGAGCGCCTGCCAGCAGCCGATCTTGCTCGAGACGTAGTGCTGGGTCTCCTCGAGCTCCCACATGCCGGAGTCGGGTTCCTCCCACCGGTGGCACGCGTCGTCGGCGAGCTCCTGCAGGACCGAGGCGGTCTTCCGGTCGAGGACGTTGCCGGCGCGGACGTACTGGCGCAGGATCTCGAAGACGTCGCCCCAGACACCGAGCTGCAGCTGGTCGCCGGCCCGGTTGCCGACGGTCACGGGGCCGATGCCGCGCCAGCCGGGCACGTCGCGCTCCTCGACGTCGTTGCTCTTCGAGCCGTCGAGGCCGTAGAAGATCGGCATGTCCTCGTCGTGCTGCGCGATGGTCTGCATCACCCACGAGACGGCGGCGTGCGTCTCCTCGCGCAGGCCGAAGCGGGTCAGGGCGTGCACCGTGTACGACAGGTCGCGCACCCACGCGAACCGGTAGTCCCAGTTCTTGCCGCCGGTGCGGTCCTCGGGCAGGCTCGTCGTCGGCGCCGCGGCGATCGCGCCGGTGGGCGAGAAGATGAGCAGCTTGAGGGCGAGGGCGCTCCGCTGCACCGCTTCGGCCCAGGGGCCGTCGTAGGAGAACTCCTCGGACCACGTCGCCCAGTTGGCGATCGTGCGGTCCATCGCCGCGAGCGCGCTCTCGGGCTTCGGCATGAAGATCGGTTCGTCGTGCGTGCCGACGATCGTCAGGATGTGCTTCGACCCCTCGGTGGTGCTGAAACGGCCGGAGAACCGCGGGCCGTCGTCGTGCACCGGTTCGAAGCCCTGCTCGACGATCGCGATGGTGATGCCGTCGATGCCGATGACGGCACCGTTCCCGGTGTCGAGCCGGCGGGGTTCGGTGGTGTTGAGCAACGTGCCGGGCACGACGGCCCACTCGAGCTCGACCGTGCCGTCGACGCCCTGCACGCAGCGGGCGACCTCGGCCCACGGCAGCCGGCCGGCGACACCGGTCACCATCGCGTCGGTCACGGTGACGGTGCCGGTCGGGGTGGTCCAGGTGGTGACGAGCACGTTCGTCCCGGGCAAGTACTCGCGGGACACCTCGGCGTCGCCGACGGGCCGGAGTGCGACGTGGCCGCCGTGCTCGGCGTCGAGGATGCTGGCGAACACCGGCGGCGAGTCCATCGACGGGATCGGCAGCCAGTCGATCCGCCCGTCGAGCGCCACGAGCGCGACGGTCCGCCCGTCGCCGATCGCGCCGTAGGAGCGGAGCGGGACGTACCCGTCGGTGCGCTCCTCGTTGTCGGTCGCGTCGGGGGTGTCTCGCGTGCGCTCGGTCATGCTCCCAGAGTGCCCGCGGCCCCGGCCCGACCATCAGGCGGGCGTACCCCGCTGTCCGGAGCGCGAACCGAGCCTCCCGGCCGGCCCCGGCCGCGCGAGGGCGGAGCCGGGCCGACGCCGTACCCACGCAGCACCGACGCCGCCCCGCTCCGCAGCCGGAGCCGGGCCGACAGCGCGACGCCGACGCGCAGACGGAGCAGGACCGACGGAACGGAACGGGACGGGCGTCAGCCCTGTCCGGCCGACCCGACGAATGCCACCAGGCGTTCGAGCAGTGTCCGCCGGAACGGGACGGAGGACCAGCCGTGGTCGGCGTCCGGCACGGCGGTGAACGTCGCGTCCGGCAGGACGTCGGCGTAGCGCTGGCCGTAGCGGAGCGGCACGATCTGGTCGGCGGTGCCGTGCACGACCTGCGCGGGGCCGGTGTACCGGTCGACCGTCGCGTAGACGTCGAGGCCGGCCGTGACCTCGTCGAGGAAGGCCGTGCCGAGCGCTGTGCCGCCGAAGTCGAACCAGCCCTGCTCCCGGGCGGGGGCGAGGGGCTGACCCTGGATCTCGTCGTGCTCGACGATGTCGTCGACGACGACCCCTGCCGGGGACCAGAGCGTCAGCGTCGCGACGAGGTCGGGCACGCGGCCCGCGGCGATGGCGGACTCGACGGCACCGAGGCTGTGCGCGACGACGTGGACCGGCCCGCGGGCGTCCTGCGCGGCGGCGGTGATCATCGCGACGACCTGCTCGACCTCGTCGCCGATGGTGACGTCGAGGAACTCGCCGTCGCTCGTGCCGTGGCCGAGGCGGCTGTACGAGCGGACGGTGACGCCGTGGTCGGCGAGGGTGCGGGCGGTCTGCACGAAGAGCTGCTGGCCGCCGGTGTCGGTGCTCCCGAAGCCGTGCACGAGCAGGGCGACGGGGGCCAGGCCCTCGTTCGGCACGCTGCCGAGCTGCCAGCCGCGGAGCGTGCTGCCGCGGTGCTCGAGGGTGATCGGGACGAGGGTCGGCATCAGTTGCTGCGGTCCGCGAACCCGGTGGGCAGGTCGCCCGGGGCGGTGTCGACGACGGTCTCGTCGTCCTCGCCGACGTGCTCGAAGAGGGTGATGTGGGCGAACTCGGGCACGACGTAGATCGGGTAGGTGGGGCCCTGGTCGCGGTACTCCCGCATGCGGTCGAGGTGGTCGTTCTGGAACAGGACGGTCTTGCTGCCGTCCTCCTCGACCCAGTGCGGGAAGAAGATGGTGCCGTGCAGGACCCGCTCGCCGGGGACGACGGTGACGACGACGCTCGTGCCGGTCGGTTCGTTCCACGACACCTTGTAGACGCCGGCGGTGAGGGTGACGAGGTCGACCTGCTGGTCCTTGACCCAGCGGCCGCCGACCATGCCGGTGTGGATGCGGTAGTCGATGGTCGTGGCGTTCTTCACGTACATCTCGTACTGCCAGCCGTTGGCGTACGTGTAGATGAACCGGTGGCCGACGATGCCGGAGAGGTCCTGCTCGGGAACGGGGTGCTCGACGCTGGTGGTGATGTCCATGCACTCGAGTTTGCTCCCGAAGTGCGTTTGTTGCAAGCGTACTTCCGGTGACTACCCTGTGAACGTGGACGAACGACCGGACCGACCCGACCTGCCGCAGGTGGCGCGGCGGCTGAGCGCGGAGATCGGGCCCTTCCGCCGCACGCTGCTCGTGACAGCCCGGCGGTCGGTCGCCCTGCCGGACATCCCCGACGCGCAGATCGAGGTGCTCCGGCGACTCGACGACGCGGGTTGGTCGAGTCCGACGGCGCTCGGCCGGGCGCTCGGGCTGGCCCGCTCGACGGTGAGCAACCTCGTCGCGGCGATGGAGCGGGACGGTCTGGTGGACCGGCGCCTCGCGCAGGGGGACGGCCGGAGCACCGAGGTCGGCCTGACCGACCTGGCCCGACGGCGACTCGCCGACTACGACGAGTCCGCCGAGCGGGTGCTCGTCGACGCGATGGCGTCGCTGTCCGCCGACGACCAGCGCGCGCTCGCGGCCGCGGTGCCGGCGCTCGGTCGGTTGCGGGCCCGGTTGGACGAGCACAGCGCAGGCTGAACAACGCGTCCCGGGCGTGTCGCACTTGTGCACCCCGGGCGTGTCGCACTATTGTCGTGCTCCTGCCGGTCGGCTCCGACGCCGCCCGGCAGCGCCGTCGGGCCGACACCGGACCGACGACACCGCCCGCCCCGGGCACCACCGGAAGGACCGCGCATGCGCGCCGTGCAGCACAACGAGAACCGCGTCGAGCTCCAGCTCGCCGCGGGCAGTGTGCTGCGCGAACAGCAGCAGCTCTGGTCCCTCCGCTATCCCGCGTAGGCACGCGACGTCACCCGACGCCCCGTGCCCACCCGGCCCGGGGCGTTCGTCTGTACTGCCTCCTGCCGTCCGCCACGTCCGGCGACGACCAGGAGGCCCGGCGTGCGACCGTCTCGGACCGTCACCACGACCGTCGACACCCGTCGACGACCGTCGACACCTGTCGACGGCAGTCGGCACCCGTCGACGAGACCGTCACGAAAGCGAGACGACACCATGGAGAAGATCACCGACCGGCTGCTCAGCTGGGCCTCGATGCTCGAGGACAACACCGAGCAGCAGGCCCGCACCACGGCGCGCATGCCGTTCGTGTTCCCGCACCTGGCACTCATGCCCGACGCACACCTCGGCCTCGGGGCCACCGTGGGCTCGGTCATCCCGACCCTCGGCGCGGTCATGCCGGCGGCCGTCGGCGTGGACATCGGCTGCGGCATGATCGCGGTCCGGACGCAGTTCACCCGGGGTGACCTGCCCGACGACCTGCAGGAGCTGCGCGAGCAGATCGAGCGCGCGGTCCCGCTGTCCGCCGGTGCGTCGAACCGGAAGATCGTGGCGACCGCCGCGCCCCGGATCGCCGAGCTCGAGGCGATGGCCGAGACCGCCGGGTTCGACCCCGACGGCGTGCACGGCGGCTGGCGCAACCAGCTCGGCACGCTCGGGTCCGGCAACCACTTCATCGAGGTCTCCCTCGACGAGGAGGACCGCGTCTGGCTGTTCCTGCACTCCGGCTCCCGGGGTGTCGGCAACAAGATCGCGCAGCGCCACATCAAGGTCGCCAAGCGGATGATGGAGCGCTGGTGGATCCAGCTGGCGGACCCCGACCTGGCCTACCTGGTCGAGGGCACCCCGGAGTTCGACCGGTACATCGCCGAGCTGCGGTGGGCCCAGCACTTCGCGCTGCTCAACCGTGAGGAGATGATGGACCGGGTCGTCCGGCAGCTGTCCGAGGTCGTCGGCACGCCCGTCGACGAGCAGGAGCGGATCAACTGCCACCACAACTTCACGCAGCGTGAGACGCACTGGGGCAAGTCCGTGTGGGTCTCGCGCAAGGGCGCGATCCAGGCGGCGGCCGGTCAGCTCGGCCTGATCCCCGGGTCGATGGGGACCGCGTCGTACGTGGTCGAGGGGCTCGGCAACAAGCCGTCGCTCGAGTCCTCGCCGCACGGCGCCGGGCGGCTGTTCTCGCGGAGCGCGGCACGCCGGACGTTCACGCACGACCAGCTGCGCGAGGCGATGGTCGGCATCGAGTACCGGGACACCGACGCGTTCCTCGACGAGATCCCGGCCGCGTACAAGCCGATCGACCAGGTGATGGCGGATGCGGCGGAGCTCGTGTCCGTCCGGCACCCGGCCGGCTCCACCACCCGACGCCGGCGGACAGACCGGCCCGCGTCGGGCACGCTTGACGGGATGAGCGACACAGCAGAACACGCCGCCCGCGAGACCGGCCGGCAGGTCCGACGAGCAGCGGACAGCCGGTGGTTCGAGCTGACCGCCCGGGCCGGGTTCGTCGGCAGCGGCATCGTCCACCTGCTGATCGGGTACCTGGTGGTCCTGCTCGGCGTCGGCAACGCGTCCTCCGGCGGCGACACCGACCAGTCCGGTGCGCTGGAGCAGCTCGCCGCGGTGCCGGGCGGGGTGGTGCTGCTCTGGCTCATCGCCGTCGGCACGGCAGCGCTCGCGCTCCGGCTGGTCGTCGAGGCGGTCGTCGGCGGCCGCTCGGACAGCACCCGCGGGTGGCTCGCCCGGGTGAAGGACGCTGCCAAGGCCGTCGTCTACGGCGTCATCGCGTACTCGTCCGCGTCGTTCGCGCTCGGTGCCGGGTCGAGCTCGAGCAGCTCGAGCAAGAGCGCCGCGGCCACGGCGCTCGCCACCCCCGGCGGTGTGTTCCTGCTGCTGCTGGCCGGCGCGGTCGCGGTCGCGGTCGGGATCGGCCTCGTGGTGCAGGGGTGCCGCCGGTCGTTCCGGAAGCAGCTCACGTCGCCGCCGGCGTCCCTCGACCGCACCGTCACGGTGCTCGGCGTCGTCGGCTACGTCGGCAAGGGCGTCGCCGTGGTGGTCGTCGGGGTGCTCATCGGCGTCGCGGGGCTCCGCAGCGACCCCGACCAGGCCACGGGTCTCGACGGGGCGTTCGACGCGCTGCGGTCGATGCCCGGCGGGGTGTTCGTGCTCGTCGCCGTCGGCATCGGCTTCCTGGCCTACGGCGTCTACAGCTTCTTCCGGGCCCGGTACGCCCGACTCTGATGTGCTGGTGCCGCTCGCCTCCTGCTGGGGGGATGAGAAGACGGAGCCGGTGCACCTGGGGTGTACCAGGTCCCGGCTCCTGCGGTGTCCGGGCTGTGCGCACGGGCGGACGGCTGAACGGACACGGACCGGGCCCTCGGTAGACGGGGTGGATGACCTCCAGCGCGACGACCGGCCCGCCGACCGTGTTCACCGACGCCCGGGCGGTGCTCGCCGAGAGCATCGTCTGGGACCCGGACGAGCAGGTGGTCCGGTGGGTGGACATCACCCTCGGCACGTTGAACACGGCCGACGCCGAGGGCACGCCCCGGTCGAGCGTGTCGCTGCCGCCGCCGCTCGCGAGCTTCCAACCGCGGGCGTCCGGCGGGTTCGTCGCGGCCCTCGGCGACACCGTCGTGGTGACCGACCACGAGGGACGCATCGAGCGCGAGGTCGCCCGGGTGGAGCACTCGACCGCGGGCAACCGCTTCAACGAGGGCAAGTGCGACCCGTTCGGCCGGTTCCTGGTCGGCAGCATGAACGTCGTCACCGGTGACCCGGACGGCGCGCTGTACGCCGTCGAGGCCGACGGCACGACCCGGCTGCTCCGCGGCGGCTTCGGCACCACGAACGGCATCGAGTGGTCCGACGACGGCAGCACGATGTACGTCACGGACACCGACGCGTCGACGGTCTTCCGCGCGTCCTACGGGCCGGCCGGGGAACTCGGCGACCTCGAACCGTTCATCGTCGGCGAGGCGCACGACGGCCTCGTGCGCGACGACGAGGGCTGCTTCTGGAGCGCGATCTACGGCAGCGGCCGGGTCGAGCGCTACGGGCCGGACGGCCAGCACCTGGAGTCGGTCGCGATCCCGGCGCCGAACCCGACCTCGGTGGCCTTCGGCGGACCCGACATGTCGACGCTGCTCGTCGGGACGGCGCGCGAGAACCTGTCGGAGGAGCAGCTCGCCGAGCACCCGCACTCCGGCTCCGTCTTCGCGGTGCCGACGCGCGTGCACGGCTTCCGCGCGCACACCTTCGGCGGGTGACCCGTCCGTCCGCGGACCGGCGGCACCGGCGGGTACGCTGGGTGATCGCCATCCCCAGGAGGACCACGTGAACGACGACTCCACGCGGGCGACCCCGGACCCCGCCAGCGCCCTCGCCGGAGCCGAGGACGCCGAGGTCACCGTCGAGGTCGACCGCGTCGCCGTCGACGGCACGTACGTCCGGGTCAGCTCCGTCGGTGCACCGGGCGGCCGCGCGTTCCTGCTCGTCGCCGGGCTCGGCATCGCCGCGACCTACTACGAGCGGCTCGCGCCCCACCTCAACGAGAACGGCCCGGTGCACGCCCTCGACCTGCCCGGCTTCGCGGGGGTCCCGCGGTTCCGTGGCGCGGTCTCCATCGAGCGGTACGCCGACGCCGTCGAACGGGTCATCGACGAACTCGGTCTCGACGACCCGGTCCTGGTCGGGCACTCGATGGGCACGCAGGTCGTGACCGAGGTCGCCGCCCGTCGGCCGGACGTCTCGGACCTGGTGCTCATCAGCCCGGTCGTCGACTCACGGGCACGTTCGGTCCGGCAGTCCGCGGTGCGTTTCCTGCGCTCCGCCCTGCACGAGCCGTCGGCGGTCCGGTTCCACGCGGTCACCGCGTACCTGCTGTGCGGGTGGCACTGGTTCCGCAAGGTGCTCCCGCGCATGATCGCGTTCCCGATCGAGGAACGGGCCCCGCACGTGCGCGCCCGGACCCTCATCGTCCGCGGCGAGCACGACGCGATGGTGCCGCGGGACTGGCTGCGCCGGCTCGCCCGGGTCTTCCCCTACGCGGTCCTGCGCGAGGTCGTCGACGGTGCGCACTCGGTCATGCACGCCCAGGCCGACGCGGTGGCGCAGCTCGCCGTCGACCACGTGGCCCGGCGGCTGCCGGACCGCGGGGTGTCGTCGCTCCAGCGGGTGCGAGACGACTCGACCGCGTCCGACCTGTCCCGACTCGACCCCCGCGAGGCCTGGATGCTCGTGAAGTCCCGGTTCGTCGAACTCGCCGGCATGGCGCACGACGACGACGAGCGGCTCGCGGCGGCGAAGTCCGCGCACGCCGTCGCGATGGCCGACGGCGACCACCTGCCGGTGGACCCCGCCGACCGCGCAGCGGTCGCCGACCAGGTCGCACCCGAGGCCCGCCGGGCGGGCTGAGGCCCGTTCCTGGGGTGACGCGAGGGAGGCCCGGTGCCGGTCTCGACGACCGGCACCGGGCCTCCTCGGCGAACGCGCCGACGTGGGCCGGCGGTCCGTGGCTACGGGCGGATCAGCCCGGTCAGCATGTCGGGCGTGAGCGCGTGCGCCTCGGCGAGCACCTTGCGGGCCTCGTCGGTCTTGCCCGGCACGTTCCAGAGCAGGACGCCGCGGACCGTGTCGTCCTCGTCGAGGTAGTAGACGACGCCCGTGACCGTGGGGTCCTGCCAGTCCTCGACGGTCCGGAGGTCGGTGGAGACCCGGCCGACCGCCTCGTACCCGGCGTCGAAGACGTTCGAGTAGAACATCGGCGTGTGGTCGTAGGTCTCGTCGGCGTCCGCGAGGTTGCGCCCGGCCTGGCGGCCCTGCTCCTTCGCGTTGTCGACGTGCTCCACGCGGCGGGTGCCGAGGATCCGGTCCGGGTACTCGGCGACGTCGCCGGCCGCGAAGACCGACTCGTCGTCGGTCTGCAGCGTCGACGTCACGACGATGCCGTCACGGACCGTCAGGCCGGCGTCGGCGGCGAGCTGCGTGGCCGGTTCGATGCCGAGGCCGACCACGACGGCGTCGGCCTCGATCGTCGAGCCGTCGTCGAGGGTGAGCGTCACGCCGCTGTCGGTCTGGGCGCCGGACTCGACCCGACGGCCGAGCCGGAGCTCGACGCCGTGGTCCGTGAACCGCTGCTGGAAGGCCCGGGCGAGCTGCTCGGGGAACATGCTCGCCCCGAGGACCTCGTCGGGCGTGACGAGCGTCACCGTCGCGCCGTTCTGCACGGTGCCGGCGGCGATCTCGGTCCCGATGTAGCTGCCACCGACGACGGCGAGGTGCGCACCGGCGTCCGTGAGCGCCCGGACACGGCGGTAGTCGTCGGCACTCCGGAAGTCGACCACACGGTCCGACTCCTCGAGGCCGGGCAGGCCACGGGGCTTCCCACCGGTCGCCAGCAGCAGGCGCTCGTAGCCGTGCGTCTCGCCGTCGGTGGTCGTGACGGTCTTCGCGGCGCGGTCGATCGCGGCCACCCGGGTCCCGAGGACGAACGTCGCCCCGGTCTCCTCGGTGTGCAGGTCGACCTTCTCGTCCCAGCTGAAGTCCGGGTCGGTCCACAGCTTCTTCGAGAGCGCCGGCCGGGCGTAGGGCCGGTCGACGTCCTCGCTGACGACGCCGATCGAGCCGTCGGCGTCGAGCTCGCGGACGCCGCGCGCAGCGGCGTCCGCGACCATGCCGCCGCCGACGATCAGGTAGCGGTAGTCGGTCATCGTTGCCTCTCGGTCGGTGCCGGCAGGCCGGTCCTACGCGTGGGCGGAAGCGTCGGCGACGGCCGGCGTGGTGGCCGAGGCGAGCGGCGTGCTGGGCGCACGGTTCTCGGCGGAGACCATCCAGGCGAGCTGCTCGAGGCGCTCGATGAAGCCGTGGAGCAGGTCCGCGGTCGTCGGGTCCTCGTCGTCGACCTCGTCGTGCACGTCGCGCATGGTGCCGGTGGCCTGGTACAGGCGCAGCGTGATCTGGTCGATCGCGTCGTGCGTCGTGATCTCGCCGTCGGGGAACTGGTCGAGGTGGCTCGACGCCGCGACCGTCGCCGAGCGGCCGTCCGGCACGGCGTACAGGGCGCGCATGCGCTCGGCGGTGTCGTCGGCGAACTCGCGGGCGGCGTCGACGATCTCGTCGAGCTGCAGGTGGAGGTCACGGAAGTTCGTGCCCAGGATGTTCCAGTGGGCCTGCTTGCCCTGCAGGTGCAGGTCGATGAGGTCCACGAGGACCGCCTGGAGGTTCTTGGCGAGCTTGTCCGATGCGTGCATGATCGGTTTCCTTCCGGTCGGTACTGGTCCTTCCGGTCTACGCGCCGAGCCGCAGGCCGTTCCCAGTGCACGGGGAACTCACTGTCCCCCGTGGGTGCGGGTCAGTGGGCGGCGACCGGGTCGACCTGGTCGACGGCCTCGCGCATCTGCTCGAGGAACGTGGCGACGACGCGGGCCTCGGCGGCGGGGAGCTCCTCGGCGACGGTCATCATGCGGCGGTGCATGATGCCGAGCGTCGCCCGGACCTCTTCGTCGGTCTCGGTGGTCGGGGTGATCACGAGGGCGCGTCGGTCGGTGGGGTGCGGGTCGCGGCGCACGTGGTTCGACTTGACCAGACGGTCGATGAGGATCGTCGTCGAGGCCGAGGAGATCTTCAGGTACGCCGCCAGGTCCTTCGGCTTGACGGTGCGGCCGGCCCGCTGCGCCTGCAGCAGGAACCGCACCGCGAGCAGGTCGGTCTCGCCCATGCCCATCGAGTCGCGGGTGCGGCGGCGCATCGCGGTCTCGGCGGCGCGGTAGCGGCGCAGCGCGTTGAGCACCGCGACGCCGCGCTGCGTCGCGTCGTCGTCCGGGAACCAGTACCCGGACGCCTCGGTGATCTCCTGCGTGGACATGGGCAACAGGGTAGCCGCTCTCGTTGTCAGGCTGTCTAGCGAACGCGCGGTCAGTGGACAGGGTGCGGTCGGGACCGCAGACGGACGGGAGGCCCGTGGCGGATCCGCCACGGGCCTCCCGTCCGTCCCGTGGGGACTACGCTGCGGCGGGCTCGGCCGCTGCCTCGGCGAGCGCGGTGAGCGCGCCCTGCACGAGTGCGGTGACCTCGTCGTCCTCGCGCGGGTGCGTCTCGGCGAAGCGGACGACCGACTGCGGGATGGCGACCTTGACGTCCTCGAGGACCTTCGCGCCGGCGATGCCGGCGGCCTTGCGGGCGTCGTCGTGCGCCCAGACGCCGCCGTACTGGCCGAAGGCCGAGCCGATGACGGCGAGCGGCTTGCCGGAGAGCGGCGAGGAGCCGAACGGACGGGAACCCCAGTCGAGCGCGTTCTTCAGGACCGCGGGCATCGTGCCGTTGTACTCGGGCGTGACGAGCAGGACCGCGTCGGCGGCGGCGACGGCGTCGCGGAAGGCGACGGCCGCGGCGGGCGGGGTGTCGCCGTCGATGTCCTCGTTGTAGAACGGCAGGTCGACGATGCCGTCGAAGGTCTGCAGCTCGATGCCGTCCGGCGCGTGGTGCGCGGCGGCCTCGGTGAGCTTGCGGTTGATGGAGTCGGCGCGGAGGCTGCCGACGAGGGCGAGGACGTTCGTCATGGTGATCCTTCTGGTTCTACGACGGAGAGGTGTCAGCGACAACCAATGCGGTCGGGGGACCGACTATTCCCGACCGTCCCTCCACAGGCGCGTCGCCGGCCGCCGCCGTCCACAGGCTGGCCGTCCCGGGCCCGGTGACGGACGTCGGCTCGCGACGATCGGGGCATGACAGAACCCACCGCACCGACTCCACGACCACGACGACTCCGGCGGCGACTCGCCGCGGCCGGCGCCGCACTCGTCACCCTCGGCGTCCTCGCCGCCCCGGTCGTCCTGCCCGCCGGGTCGCAGGCCGCCGCACTCGACTTCCCGTACGTCAACCAGTTCTCGAGCGCCGCCGGCGGTGCCCTGCACGGCGACGCCACGGTCTCCGGGGGCCGTCTCCGGCTCACCGACGACGTGCGGAACCAGGCGGGGGCGTGGTCGACCGACGACACGTTCCCGTCCGACACCGGGCTCGAGATCGAGTTCACCTACGCCATGTACACGGCGAAGGACGACCCGGGCGCCGACGGGCTCCTGCTCTTCCTGGCCGACGGGGCGGCACCGCAGGGGGTCGGGTCGTTCGGCGCCGGGCTCGGGTACGCCTGCCGCAAGGAGGCGACGGAGGGCGGCGGCCGCGTCTGCGACCTGCCCGGGGTCCCCGGCGGCTTCGCCGGCATCGCGATCGACCACTACGGCAACTTCTCGTCACGGATCAACGCCTCCGGCCCGGGCGCGCAGCCCGACCAGGTCGTGGTCCGCGGCTCGGGCAACGGCACCGAGGGGTACCGCTACGTGGCCGGGGCTCCCGCTCCCGGCGGGACCGTGACCGCCGGGTCCACCCCGCGGAAGGTCCGGATCACCCTGCTGCCGGGCGACGACGGCGAGCTGTCGATGACCGTCCGGCTGCAGGTCGGCAGCGGGATGCGCACCGTGCTCGACGCCGTGCCCCTGCACGGCGACGACCAGACGCCGCTGCCGAGCACCCTGCGCCTCGGCTTCGCCGGCGCGACCGGCAGCCACGTCGACAAGCACGAGGTCGACGCGCTGCGGGTCTGGAAGCCCGCCGACCTGTCGGTGGAGCACGACCTGCCCGCCACCGTCGTCGCCGGCGAGCCCGTCCGCTACACGGTCACCGCACGGAACCCCGGGCCGAACGCAGCGGACCCGAGCCCGCTGCGGGTCGACGTGCCCGACGGCATCGAGGACGTCACCTGGACGTGCGCGGCGGCCGAGGGGTCGGGGTGCGCCACCGCGTCGGGTTCCGGTGACGTCGGCACCGACCTCGCCCTGCCGCGCGGCGGGTCCGCGGTCGTCACCGTCGCGGGGCGGATCGCCGACGGGACCGCCGGCACGCTCGAGAGCGTCGCGACGATCGCCCCGCCGCCCTCGTCGTCCGACACGAACGAGGCCGACAACACCTCGCGGGCGGAGACGGTCGCGCAGGCCGCGGCGCACGTCGAGACGGACAAGTCGGTGTCGCCGGCGACCGTCGAGCCCGGCGACGAGGTCGAGTACCTCGTCACCGCACGCAACCGCGGCCCGTCGGTCGCGCAGGCCGTCGGCGCGGTCGACGAGCTGCCCGCCGCGATGCGCTTCACCGGGTCCGACGACGACTGCACCGCCGAGGGGCAGCGCGTCACGTGCCGGTCCGACGTCGCGCTCGCCGTGGGGGAGACGCTCGACTTCCGGATCCGTGCCGTGCTCGACCCCGACTACGTCGGCGACGGCTCGGACGTGGTGAACGTGGCCACGGCGACGTCGCCGACCGACCCGGACGGGGGCGACCCCTCCACCGAGGTGCCGATCGTCGTCGACCCGGGTGACGGCGGTCCGGGCCCGGGTCCCGGCCCCGACGACGGCGGTGCCGGCGACGACGGGCCGCACGGCGACGGTCCGGCCGGACCCGGGGACACGGACGCGGCCGGTCCCGGCGCTCCCCGCACCGACGACGGGGCCCGTGACGCCGCACCGGCGGAGGACGACGCCCCGCGGACGCCCGCAGCGGCGCTCGCCTACACCGGTGCGGACGACGTGGCCCTGGTCGCGGCCGTCGCGGCCGTCCTCGCCGCCGCGGGGTCGGTCTGCTGGTGGCTGGCACGCCGCCGCTCCCGGGACGGCGAACCGTCGGACGACCACCGCCCCTGACGGCGGCCGGGCGACACCGGCGTCGGGACGCCCTGACGGGCAGTCCCGGCGCGCGGTGTCGCCCGGCGCGCGGTGTCGCCCGGCGTTCGGGTGCTCGGTGCTCGGTGCTCGTGTTCGTGTTCGTGTTCGTGCTCGGTGCTCGGTGTTCGCGGGAGCGGAGCGGCGCGGTTGCGAGCATCCTCAGCGCCTGCGGGCCCTCGCCGGTCGGGTGCTCGCCGGACCGGCGGTAGGATCGAGATCACGATCCGCATGCCCGAAAGAGGTCCCGTGTCCGACACCGTGGACGACGCCACCACCGTGCACGACGCGAACCAGCGCGCACGCTACTGGCCGATCCCGATCCTCCGGGCCGTCCCCGCCGCGGTCATCGCCCTGGTCGTGACGTTCTCGTCGAACCACGCCGCCGGCTACGGCCTGGTGCTCTTCGGCACCTTCGCCCTGGTCGAGGGGCTCGTGCTCCTGTTCGCCGGCACCCGACGACTGCCGCTCGACGGGCGCGCGGCGCGGACCACCGTGCTGCAGGCCGTCATCACGCTGCTCGCAGCGATCGCCGGCTTCGCCCTGAACGGACTCGGACTGCCGGCGTTCATCACCGTCGTCGTCGCGTTCGCCGTGCTCACGGGGGCACTCGAGCTGACGCAGGGCCTGCGCGCTCGGCGCCGGTCGCCCTTCGCCCGCGACTGGACCACGATCGGCGGCCTCACCCTGCTGCTCGCCGTCGCGTTCCTGCTCACCCCGCCGGACTACTCGCAGCAGCTCGGCGGCGTCGAGGAGGTCAGCGGCACGCTCGACGCCTCGATCGTCCTCGTCGGCCTGTTCGGCGCCTACCTCGCCATCACCGCGGTCTTCCACGTGATCGCGGGTCTCTCGCACAAGTGGGGAACGGCCACACCGGCCGCCGCCCCGGACGGAGCACCACTCGCATGACCACCCCCAGCCGACGCGACCGTCTCCGCCCGGTGGAGCTCCTCGGGATCTCCGCCATCGTCGCGGTGTTCACCGGGCTCGTCGTGCTGTTCTCGACGCGGGAACTGCAGCTCGCGGTGATCTTCCTCGGCATCGCGTTCATCGTGGTGGTCGTCGTCCTCGCCATGCTGCAGCTCGCCTCGTCGAGCGACCAGGACGACAACGACATGCTCGGTGGGCACAAGACGCCCGGCTCCGGGGACGGCGACGACTTCCACTGACGGCTGAGCCGTCCACGCCGACACGCCCGAGGTGACGAATCCGGCACGGTCCTGTCAGGTCCGCGGGTCCTCGCGACACCTCTGGGTGAAGGAGGTGGGATGTGGACGTGACCACCGGGACGGACGCCGATCTCGTCCGCGCGATGGCGCAGGGCGACACCGGCGCACTGGCGCGGGCGTTCGACCGGTACGCCGCCACGCTCACCCGGTACGCCTGGGCGCTCGTCGACGACCGGTCGGACGTCGAGGAGATCGTGCAGGACTCGTTCCTGACGCTCTGGCAGCGCGCGGACACCCTCGACCTGCCGGCGGAGACCGTGCTCCCGTGGATGCTCGTGGTCTGCCGCAACCACGCCTTCAACACCGGGCGCAAGCAGGCCCGTCGTCGCGGTGACGAACTGCCCGAGCACCTCGCGGCGCCCGCCGACCACGACGAGGCCCGCGAGACCCTCCGCTGGGTCCGCGCCGAGATCGCCGCGCTCCCCGACCTCGACCGCCGCATCTGCGAGCTCTGCCTGCTCGAGGGTCACTCCTACGCCGAGGCCGCCGAGGCGCTCGGCCTGACCGTCGGCGCCGTCACCCAGCGGGTCTCCCGCAACCGACGCCGACTCAAGAAGGTGGTGATGCACGATGAACACTGAGCCTCCCCAGGGGGACGACCTGCACCGCATGCTCGTCTCGATGAAGCAGAACGTCCTCGAACGTGCCACCCCGCGTCCGCAGCGCCGCCGCTTCCGCCCGGGCATCGCGCTCGGCATCGTCGGACTGCTGGCGATCGGGACGGCAACGGGTGCCGTGGCGCTGTCCCTGTCGCAGCAGGAGACGCCCGTCGTCGCGCCGACGCAGACGCAGCAGCCGGAGCCCGCCCCGACCGCGACGACCCCGTCCTCGGCACCGATCACCGAGCGGCCGACCCCGCGGCCGACCCCGACCGAGACCCCTGCTGCCCGCACGGACGTCCGCATCCCCGGCGACTGCTACCTCCTCGTACCCGACGAGGACTACGACCGGTTCTTCGGTGCCGCCTCGCACACCTCCCAGGTCCTCTCACCAGGGCTCTCCCGGGACCCCGACGGCAACGACCGCATCCGAGGACTACGAGGTGAACACGAATCACTGTCGTGCACGTGGCAGAACGAGGGCGTCGAAGCGAACCTCGTGATCGCTGTCGGACACACCGAAGACATCGGGGCCGGCACACCGGAAGACACCGTCGCGAACCTCGGCGGCACCTGTCAGGACCGCCTCGGCGGCCGCGCGTGCCAAACTCGCGTGCCGACCGAGCGCGGCGGTACCGTCACCGCGACGACCTTCCTCCGCGACGGCATCACCATCACGATCTACCAGACCGACTTCCCGACGGACGGGCTCCTGCCCGCGATCGTCGGGGAGATCTGGGGGGACTGACGGCAGGGAGGCGCGGGGCGGCGACGACCCGTGCCTCCCGTCCGTCGGTGGGGGACCCCGGACGTGCGCCGCCCGGACGACGGGCGCCGTCGTCAGCCGACGCGCGCCGCGACGACGTCGCGCGCGAGCGTGCGCACGGCGCGGTTGGGCTCGGGGCTCGACCGCACGGCGAGGCCGATGCGGAGGGGGTCGACGTCGTCCTCCAGGTCGAGCACCGCGCCGTCGTACCGCGCTCCCGAGTCCGGCACGACCCCGACCCCGAGGCCGGCCGAGGCGAACCGGACCACGGCGGGCATGTCGTTCATCTCGGCGACGATGCGGCGACGGATCCCCAGCCGCTCGAGCGCACCGTCGAGGATGATCCGGTTGCCGAACCCGTGCGCCGTGTCGACGAAGGGCTCGTCGGCCAGTTCGGCGAGCGACACCGACGACCGGCCGGCGAGCGGGTGGTCCGGGGCGGTGAACACCCGGAAGGGCATCTCGCGCAACGGCTCCACGACGATCCCGGCGGGGACGACCGGCAGGCCCGAGTAAGCGAGGTCGAGCCGTCCGGCGACCAGGTCCTGCACGAGACCGGTCGTCCCCGACGGCGAGGTCATCAACTCGACGGCGACGAGCGGGTGCCGTCGCCGGAACCGCTGCAGGACGCCCGTCAGGTCGACGATGTCCATGCTCGTGAAGATGCCGAGGCGCACCCGGCCGCGCAGGTCGGCGTCGTCGACGGTCGCCAGGTCGCGCATCCGGTCGAGCGACTCGAGCACCGCGCGGGCATGGGGGAGCAGGTCCTCGCCGGCGGGGGTCAGGACGAGCCGTCGACCGGTGCGGTCGAAGAGTCGCACCCCGAGGGTGCGTTCGAGCGAGGCGATGCCCGCGGACACGGTCGACTGCGCCGTCCAGAGCCGTTCGGCGGCGCGGGTGACGCCGCCCTCGGACGCGACGGCGACGAACTGTTCGAGCAGACGGGTCTCCATCAACCGATCATCGACCTGATCGATGCTGCACATCAAGACGATCCGTTGGACTCGATGGCCCTCGAGCGGGAGCATCGATGCCATGACCACCGTCACCGAGCCGACGTCCGCCGCTGCGGACGACCGAGTCCCCGCACCGCGCGGCCGTCCGTCGCACACCCGGCGGCGGCACGGCTTCGGGTTCTGGGCGGTCGCGTTCGCCTTCCTGGCCGTGATGGCGTTCGCGACGGTGCCGGCACCGCTGTACGTCGTCTACCAGGCGCGTGACGGGTTCCCGACCTTCACCACCACCGTGGTCTTCGCGGCGTACGGCGTCGGCGTCGTCGTGTCCCTGTTCCTGGCGGGCCACCTGAGCGACGTGCACGGCCGGCGGCCCCTCGTGCTCGTGTCGATCGCCCTCGAGCTCGTCGCCGCCGTGCTGTTCCTGCTCTGGAACGACGTCGCGGGGCTCGTCGTCGCGCGACTCGTCACCGGCCTGGGCGTGGGGCTCCTCACGGCGACGGCCACCGCGCACCTCGGGGAGCTGCGGGTGCGGGCGACCGGTTCCGACGCCGCGGCGAAGGGGGCGAGCGTCGCGGCCGGAGCGGTGAACCTCGGTGGCCTGTCGCTCGGCGCACTCGTCGGCGGCGCGCTGGCCGAGTTCGTCGCCCGTCCGCTCGTGGTGCCGTACGTGGTGTTCGTCGTCGCGCTCGCCGTGGCCTTCGTGCTCGTGCTCGCGGCCCCCGAGACGGTGGACCGTCCGAGCACCCCGGTGCCGTACCGACCCCAGCGCATGCAGGCGCCGGACGGCGAGGCGGCCGCGTTCTGGGCCGCCGGCACCGCGGCCTTCGCGGCACTCGCCGTGCAGGGGCTCTTCACCTCCGTCGCCCCGACGTTCCTCGGCACCACCTTCCACGTCACCGACCGACTGGCCGCGGGGGCGACGACCTTCGGCGTGTTCGCCGCGAGTGCCCTCTCGCAGATCGTCTTCGCCCGGCTGTCGCAGCGCGCGCAGATCCGGCTCGGCCTGGTGCTGCTCGTCGGTGGCCTCGCGGTCCTGGCGGTCGCGGCCGTCCTGCTGCAGGTCGCGGGCTTCATCGGCGGCGGGGTCGTCGCCGGCGCCGGTGTCGGGCTGCTCTTCCGCGCCGCGATCGGCAGCGCCGGGGCGCTCGTCGGCCCGGAGCGACGCGGCGGGGTGCTCGCGGCGACCTTCCTCATCGCCTACGCGGGCCTCACCGTGCCGGTCGTGGCCGTCGGCGCCGCGCTCCTCGTCGTCCCGACGCTGCCGGTCTTGATCGGGTACGTCGTGTTCGTCGCCGTGCTGGCCGTCGTCGCCGGGGTCCGGTTGGCCGCGCGCGCCTGACCGGGGCTCCGGCGGCGTGGCGGCACGACCCCGCGGTCGTGCCGCCTCCGGCATACTGGGCGCGTGTCCCAGCAGCGCAACCGGTCCGTCGTCACCGGACTCGCCGCGGTGATCGCGGTCGGTCTCGTCGCCGGGGGCGTGTACCTGACCGCCGAGCGCGGCACCGACGACCCCACCATCGGCGGCGCGACCACCACCCGTGGCGCCGCTCCCGCACCGTCCGGCGACGGCACCGTCACGATCACGCGCACCGGGCCGGACCTGCCCGGCGGCGACGTGCTCGACCGGTGCGGGTCCTCGAGCCGGTCCGCCGTGGCGGAGTACGACACCGCCGCGCTCGGACGGATCACCATGCAGTGCGGCACCTCGGCGCAGGGCTACGAGCACATCCGCGTCCGGCACACCGCCGACTGGCAGGAGGTCGTCGCCGGCCACGGCTCGCGGGACTGGGACGACGCCATGCTCACCGCCGTGCAGACCGCCCTCGAGGACCCGCGAACCGGGTTCCCGCTCGACGCCGGCGACGGCAAGGTCTGCTACGCCGCTCCCGTACGGTTCGACGACGGCTCGCGCCCCGACGCCGACCCCTTCGTGAAGGTCATCGTCTCGGCGACGACCGACCGCGTCATCACGGCGTACCCGACGCGTACCGACGACTGCTGACTCGGGGGCGGGGCACCGCGGGCCGGGGGCCCGGGTGCCCGTTGCCGGGGGTCGAGTGCCGGGCGAGCTGCGACAAAGTCGCTGTCGTGCGACATCGACGATGTCGCAGCCGGCCCGGTTCGCGGACACCGACGGGTCCTGATCGCGGAGTGCGACAAAGTCGCTGTCGTGCGACGTCGACGATGTCGCAGCCGGCCGGTTCGTGGGCGCCGATGGGTCCTGATCGCGGAGTGCGACAAAGTCACTGTCGTGCGACGTCGACGATGTCGCAGCCGCGCTACGCGTGCACGTCGTGCTCGTGCCGCCGGTGCGACACCGGCTCGAGCTGGAACGTCGAGTGCTCCACGGGGACGTCGAAGTGCTCGGCGACGCACTGCTGCAGCTCGTCGAGGATCGCCGGGGCGTGCGCGGTCGAGAAGCAGTGGTCGTCCACCACGACGTGCGCGGTGAGGTTCGGGACACCGGTCGCCACCAGGGTCGCGTGCAGGTCGTGCACCGCGATGACGTGGTCGAGCTCGAGGATGTGCCGCCGCACCGAGTCGAGGTCGAGCCCCGGCGGCGTCGACTCGAGCAGCACGTTCGCGGTCTCGCGGAGCAGCCGGACGGCCCGCGGCAGGATGAGCAGCCCGATCAGGATCGCGGCGACGGAGTCCGCTCGCTCCCACCCGGTCAGCAGGAGCACGACCGCGGCGACGATGACGGCGACCGAGCCGAGGGTGTCGTTGAGCACCTCGAGCCGGGCGGCTCGAGAGGTGAACCCCTCGCCGGAGGCCCGGAGCAGCACCGCGTACGCCACGACGTTGCCGACGAGCCCGACCACGCCGAAGACGAGCAGGGGCCCGGCGTGGACCTCGTCGGGGACGAACAGCCGTTGCACCGCCGAGATGACGACGTAGACGCCCACCGCGAGCAGGATCGCCGCCTGCGCCGTGGCACCGAGCACCTCGGCGCGCTGGAAGCCCCAGGTGCGCTGCGCGGTCGGGCTGCGGCGAGCCAGGCGGGTCGCCACCAGGCCGATGCCGAGCCCGCCGGTGTCGACCACCATGTGTCCGGCGTCGACGAGCAGTGCGAGCGAGCCGGTGAGGACGGCGCCGACCACCTCGGCCAGCAGGATCGTCGCCGAGATGCAGAACGCGACGAGCAGCGCGCGCACGGACGCGTGCCCGTGCGCGTGTCCGTGGTCGTGACCCATGCCCGTCATCGTATTGACCCGCACCGACGACGTGCCAGGATCGGCAGGGTGCACCGGTCGCCCTACCAGCTGTCCACACCGCCCGACGTCCTGGCGCGGCTGCACCCACGGCTCCGGACGTACTTCGGGGCGATCCCGCCGGGCCACGTGGGTCGCGGCGAGGGCGTCTTCACCGTCGTCGGCACACCCCGCCGCTGGCTGTGGCCGGTGCTCGCCGTGTTCGCCCGTGACGCCGTCATGTTCCCGGTCTGGGAACGGGACGTCCCCTTCACGGTCGAGAACCGCCCGGCCCGCGTCGGACGCGGCACCGGCACCGGTCAGGAGGCCCGCCCCGCGGTCCGCGCGCACCGCACCTTCCGGTTCCGCTCCGGCAGCCGCACGATGGTCGACGCCATCACCGCCGAGCCCGCCGGCCTCGTCGACCACCTCGGTCGCCGCGGGCGCGTCAGCGCCCGGCTCCGGGCGCAGGTCGACGCGCACGGCCCGGACGCGGGCGCCCTGCGCCTGGTCTCCACGCACGTGTCGTTCCGTGCGCTGGGACGCGAGGTGCGCCTCCCGGCCGTCGTCTCGCCGCGCGTGACGCTCGTGGAACGATTCGATGACGAAGCGGACGTGCAGCGCGTGTCCCTGGCGCTCTCGGCCCCGGTGCTCGGCACGCTGTACCGGTACGAGGGGGCGTTCCGGTACGCCGTCGTGCCCGATGCCGGTCCGGGAAGGGGACGTTGATGGTCGAGCAGCAGCCGAAGGTCGTGATCGCGGGAGCGAGTGGCTTCGTGGGGGAACACCTGCGGAACGCGTTCGCGGACGAGGGCTACCGCGTCGTCACCGTCGGCCGGTCCGGCGACGCGGTGTGGGGCAACACGATGCGCATCCGTGAACTCGTGGACGGGGCCGACCTCGTCGTGAACATGGCGGGCAAGAGCGTGAACTGCCGGTACGGCCCGCGGAACCGGGCGGAGATCATGCGCTCCCGCGTGGACACCACGCTCGAGCTCGCCGAGGCGATCCGCACCGCCGAGCACCCGCCGCCGCTGTGGCTGAACGCCTCGACGGCGACGATCTACCGGCACGCGGACGACCGGCCGCAGGACGACGAGACGGGCGAGCTCGGCGAGGGCTTCTCGGTCTCGGTGGCGCGGGCGTGGGAGGGCGCGTTCTTCGACGCCGACCTGCCGCACACCCGGCGGGTGGCACTGCGGATGGCGATCGTGCTCGGCGACGGCAGCGCGCTGGTGCCCCTGCTGCGTCTGGCGCAGGCCGGACTCGGCGGCCCGCAGTACGACGGCCCGTGGTTCCCGACGCGCTCCCGGCTCCGCGCGGGCACGTACCACCACCACCGCCCGACGCACGGCCGGCAGCGCTTCAGCTGGGTGCACATCGCCGACGTCCTCGGGGTGGTGCAGTTCGTCCGTGACCACCCGGAGATCGAGGGGTCGGTCAACGTCTCGAGCCCGAACCCGTCGGACAACCGCACCGTGATGGCGACCCTGCGCGACGCCGTCGGGCGGCGGTTCGGCCTGCCGACCTGGCGGTGGATGCTCGAGGTCGGGTCGTTCGCGATCCGCACCGAGACCGAGCTCGTGCTGAAGAGCCGGTGGGTCGTGCCGTCGCGGCTGACGCAGGCCGGTTACGAGTTCCGCTACCCGCACCTGCGCGGGGCGCTCGCCGAGATCATCGCGGAGCGCCGCCAGCACCGGGGCTGACGGTCACGTCGGGGTGCGGTGTCCCGCCGGAGCGAGGTGTCCCGCCGAGGTGCGGTGTCCCGCCGAGGTGCGGTGTCCCGCCGAGGTGCGGTGTCCCGCCGAGGTGCGGTGTCCCGCCCAGGTCGCGCGGACTGCCGCTCGCGACGGGCTCGGGCGGCACGTCCTGCGACCTCGGCGACACGGCTGCGGCGTGTTCCGCGACCTCGGCGCGCGGGCCACCCCGGCCCGACCGCCCCGGTCGCGCGAACCGCCCGGGGCGCAGGGACCGGCCCGGGCGCGACGACCACAGCACGGCAGCCACCACGACGGCCCCCGCCAGGACCTCGACCAGGTCGGGCACCTCGCCGAACGCCGCCCACGACGCCAGGACCCCGACGATCGGCACGAGCATCGAGAACGGGGCGACGGTGCTCGACGGGTAGGTCGCGAGCAGCCGCGACCAGATGCCGTACCCGACCAGGGTCGCGACGACGACGATGTAGAGCAGCCCGAGGTCGGCGGGCAGCGCCCGCAGGGTCAGGGCGGTCCCGAGCGCGGCGCCGATGCGGTCCGGCCCCTCGACCACGAACGACAGCACGGCCATCGGGACCGGGGGCACGACCGACCACCAGAGGGTCAGGTGCAGCGGGTTCGCCGCTCCGGCCCGACGGGTCGCGACGTTGCCGATCGCCCACCCGAGGGCGCCGCACAGGGCGAGCACGACCGGCAGCAGTGCCGCGGTCTGCGAGCGGTGCAGGGCGATCACGGCCAGGGCGGCCACCGCGACCGTCACGCCGGTGACCTGCCGCCCGGTCAGCCGCTCACGCAGGAACACCCCGGCGAGCACGACGGTGAACGGCGCGGACGCCTGCAGCACGAGCGACGCGAGGCCGGAGGGCATGCCGGACGCCATGCTGAGGTACAGGAACGAGAACTGCAGCACGCCGAGCCCGAGGCCGACGAGCAGCAGCCGCCCGAACGGCATCCGCGGCCGCGGGACGAAGAGCAGGGTCGGGACCGCCAGGATCGTGAACCGCAGGGCCGCGAGCAGGAACGGCGGGAAGTGCTCGAGTGCAAGGGCCGTCGCGGGGAAGTTCAGCCCCCAGACGACGGCGACGACCAGGGCGAGGATGCGGTCGCGAGTGCTCATGCTTCGATGGTGGCGGCTCGAACCGTTCAGGACCAGCGAAATGTCTGCGAGCGACGTTGTAGCCTCCCTGCATGGTCGACTTCGACGTGCAGCTGCTCGCCGTCCTGCGCGAGCTCGCGGAGCGCGGCAGCGTCACCGCCGTCGCCGAGGCCACCCACCGCACCCCGAGCGCGGTCTCGCAGCAGCTGCAGACGCTGCAGCGTCAGGTCGGTGTCCCGCTGGTCGAGCGCGTCGGTCGCGGCGTGCGGCTGACGACGCACGGCGAGGTGCTCGCCGGCCTGTCCGCCGGCGTCGCCACGGCGATCGCGCGGGTCGACGCCGCCTGGCAGGAGCACCTCGGCGGCGCGACCGGGCGGGTCGACCTGGCAATCTTCCCCTCGGCCGCCGAGCTGTTGCTGCCGGGGGTCCTCACACGCATGCGCGCACACCCCGGCATCGACCTGACGCTGGTCGACGTGGACGTCAGCGAGGGGGAGTTCGCCCCGCTCGCCGCCGACCACGACGTCGTCGTCGGGCACCGGTCCGACGGCGTCCGGCCGACCGGGCAGGCGGCCCTCGAGACGGTGCCCCTGCTCCGGGAGCCGCTCGACGTCGCGCTCCCGCCGGGGCACCCGCTGGCCGGACGCGACCGGGTCGGGGTCGACGAGGTCGTCGGCGAGACGTGGATCGGCGTCCCCGAGGGCTACCCGATCGACCGCGTCCTGCACGCGATGGCCGCCGCGTCCGACACCCCGCCGAGCGTCGCGTTCCGCACGATCCACCTGCCGGTCATCGAGAACCTGGTGGCAGCGGGACACGGCATCGCCCTCGTGCCGCGGTACACGTCCGGCACCCGCGCAGCGGCGCGCTTCCACCTGGCGGAACTCGCCGACGTGCGTGCCGGCCGGCGGATCGAGGCGCTGGTCCGGCCGGACCGCGCGGTGCGTCCGGTCGTGCGCACCGTCCTGGAGGCCCTGGTCGCCGAGGCACGGCACGTCACCACCTGAGGTGGTCGCGCTCCGTCCGGTCCTGCGCCGCGGCGGACCCGCTTCGTGAGCAGGAACGGTCGGGTCCCGTCACGGGACCCGACCGTTGCTGCTCACGAAGGAGCGAAGGAGCGAAGGAGCGGGGAGCGGTGCGGTGCGGTGCGCGGCCGTCAGCGCACCTGGAACGGCGTGCCGAGCGGCAGCAGCTCGGCCAGGGCGGTGATGTCGTCGTTGTGCATGCGGATGCAGCCGTGCGAGGCGGCGGTGCCGATGCTCGACGCGTCCTCGGTGCCGTGCAGGCCGATCTGGCCGGGGCCGCCACCGAACGAGTTGATGACGTCCGAGAACGCCGTCGTGCCGTAGGCGTAGGGGCCGTAGCCGCTGTTCGTCGGGGCCAGGAGCTCGGTCAGGGCGAAGGAGCCGGTCGGCGTCGGGGTCCCGCCGGTGCCCGTGGCGACCGGGTAGCTCTCGACGACCTCGCCGTCCTTGTACAGGTCGAGGGTCTTGGTCGAGCGGGTGACGACGATCGCGTACGGGTCCTCGGACAGGGACACCGCACTCGAACGCACCCAGCCGACGGAGCCGTTCGGGCGCTGGGCGAGCTGGACCTGCACCCAGCCGTCCTGCTGGTCGACCACGCGGAAGACACGCGGGGCGCCGGACTCCTGCGGGTTCGACAGGGTCTGGGACACCGCGCCGCCCGCGGTCGCGCTGACCTGCACCTCGGCGCCGCGGACGGCCGCGACGGTGGTGCTCGCGGGGGCGTCGACACCGTCGACCGGTGCCCGTGACGCCGACGGCGTCGGGGTGGGGGTCGGCGTCGAGGCGGCGACCGACCGGGTGGGCGTGGGGGCGGGAGCCGCTGACAGGGGGCCGAGGGCGACGAACGCCACCGCCCCCGCGCAGACGACGGCCACGGCGGCGGCGACCAGGGTCGCGCGCCGCCGTGGCTCGGTCGGGAGGATCGGCAAGATCAGCCCGTGAAGGCAGCCGTTCCGGGCACCGGGACGGCGACCGGTGCGGTACCCGCATCGGCGGTGATGACGATCGCGGTCGTGGCCGACTGCGCCGACGACAGACCGACGAGGCCCAGCGCGTAGGTGCCGGCCGCGTCGACGAGGTCGGCGGGCAGGACGATCGAGCCGCTGACGTTGCCGTCCGCGTCCGCGGTGAACTGCACGCCCGGGATCACGGTGGCGTCCGCTTCGTCACCGATGGCTGCGGTGACCGTCTCGTAGGGCGCGAAACCCGAGCCCTGCACGCGGACACCGGTGGTGGTGGCCTCGGTCAGGCTGGTGGAGGCTGCGACGGCACGCACGGCTGCGGTCGGCTGCGGCGTGAAGTACGTCGTGGTGTCGTCGACGCGCAGGGCGCTGATCGAACCGCTGGCGTCGGCGGCGAGCGCCTGGGAGCTCGACTCGAGCGGCGCGGCCAGGCTCTTCAGGTCGCCCGGCACGGCGGGGGCCGTCGGCTCGGCGGACGGGGTCTCCGTCGGGGTCGGCTCGGCGGTGGGCTCCGCCGTCGGCTCAGCGGTCGGCTCGGCGGTGGGCTCCGCCGTCGGCTCAGCGGTCGGCTCGGCGGTGGGCTCCGCGGTGGGCTCGTCCGTCGGGGCCGGCGTCGGCTCCTCGGCGGGCGGCGTGGTCACGAGACCGTCGGCGACGTCCACGCCGACGAAGGCGATGTAGCCGACGACCTGGGAGTCGTTGCGCTCGAGGTCCGCGGCGAACTCCGCCGTCGTGTCCGTCTCGCCGGTGTCGCTGTCGTACCACTCGCCGTCCACCGAGTAGTAGAGCGACTGGTCGGACGCGTCGTCCTTCGCCTGCACGGCGAGGCCGAAGCTCGTCGCACCCGTGGTCGTGAGCTGGATGCTGCCGGCGAGCGCACCGAGGTCCTTCGCGGCGACCGGCTTGGTCAGGCCGCGGATCAGGGCGACGCCCTCACCGTCGGAGACGGACAGGCCGTCCTCGTCGAGCGTGGCGACCTCGGTGATCGACTCGTTGTCCGCGCTGCTCAGCGGCAGGAAGTAGAGCTGGTCGTTGAGGGGGATCGTGTCCGAGTCGGCCGGGACGGCCTTGAACGCGGAGGCCGTGTCGGCCCACGTCACGATCGGCGAGGCCGAGGTCACGGCGGTCTGAGCGGTGGAGGCGGTGGGCACGAGGACGGCGCTGACGCCGAGCACGGTGGCGCCGACGGCGGCCGCGGCGATGCGGGAACGAATCACGGTGTTGGAAGTCCATCCGGTCGGTTGACAGGGTTCATCCACTGCGACTCCCCCCGTGCTGAGATGTACTCAGCACACCGAACCTATCAATACGATCAGGATTCCGCACCTGTCTGTTCCGGATCGTTGCGCCCCGCGGAACGCCCGGGTGGTGACCGGACGACGGAACGGGAGGCCCGTGGCTGCGCAGCCACGGGCCTCCCGTTCCGTCAGGTGGCCGCGTCCTCGACGCGACCCGCGTGGTCGGTCAGACCTCCAGGTGGTCGACGAGCTCGTCGGCCAGCCCCGTGTAGGTCGCCGGCGTGAGGTTCGCCAGCCGGGCCTTCGCGCCGTCCGAGATGTCGAGGCCGTTCACGAACGCCACCAGGTCCTGCTGGGTGACGCGCTTGCCGCGGGTGAGTTCCTTGAGCATGGCGTAGGGGTCCTCGATCGAGGACTGCCCCGCGGTCACCTCGGCGCGGATGACGGTCTGGATCGCCTCGGCGAGGACCTCCCAGTTGTGATCGAGGTCCTCGGCCAGCCGCGTCTCGTTCACGGCGATCTCGCCCAGGCCACGACGCAGGTTGTCGAGCGCGAGCAACGAGTGGCCGAACGCGACGCCGATGTTGCGCTGGGTCGTCGAGTCGGTCAGGTCGCGCTGCAGGCGGCTCGTCACGAGCGTCTCGGACAGCGTCGAGAACAGCGCGGACGAGATCTCGAGGTTCGCCTCGGCGTTCTCGAAGCGGATCGGGTTGATCTTGTGCGGCATCGTCGACGAGCCCGTGGCACCGGCCACCGGGATCTGCGTGAAGTACCCCATCGAGATGTAGGTCCAGACGTCGGTCGCCAGGTTGTGCAGGATGCGGTTGGCGTGGCGGACCCGGTCGTACAGCTCGGCCTGCCAGTCGTGCGACTCGATCTGCGTGGTGAGCGGGTTCCAGGTGAGCCCGAGGCCCTCGACGAACTCCCGCGACAGCGTCGGCCAGTCGGCCTCGGGGTCGGCGGCGAGGTGGGCCGAGAAGGTGCCGGTCGCGCCGGAGAACTTGCCGAGGTACTCGCCGCCCTCGATCTGGGCGAGCACGCGCTCGAGGCGGTACACGACCACCGCGAGCTCCTTGCCGAGCGTGGTCGGGGTCGCGGGCTGTCCGTGCGTGTGCGACAGCATCGGGATGCTCTTCAGCTCGACGGCCAGGGCACGAAGCGTGTCGAGCACGGCGCGGAAGCCCGGCAGCCAGACCTGCTCGACGGTGTCCCGCACGGTCAGGGCGTAGGACAGGTTGTTGACGTCCTCGCTCGTCGCCGCGAAGTGGGTGAGCTCGGCGATGGCGTCGAGACCGAGCTCGGACAGCCGGCGGCGCACGAAGTACTCGACGGCCTTGACGTCGTGGCGGGTCGTCGCCTCGATCTCGGCGAGTTCGGCGATCTGGTCCTGGCCGAAGGTCTCGACGATGCGGCGCAGGGCGGCCTTGTCGTCGACGCTGAGCGGCGAGGTGGTGAACATCGCGTGGTCGGTCAGGAAGATCAGCCACTCGACCTCGACGAGGACGCGCGCATGGTTGAGCCCGGCCTCGGACAGGTGCTCGCCCACGGTGTGCACGATCGGGTAGTACCGCCCGTCGAGCGGGCTGATCGGCTGCGGGGGAAGGGGGGTCATGGGGCTCCCTGACGGACGGCCGGCTCGAGCTGGTGGAAGAGCGCCCGGCAGGCCCGTTCGACGGTCGAGAGCACTCGGTCGAACTCGTGGCGGTCCGCGTAGTACGGATCGGGCACGTCGGTCTGCTGGGGCCAGGCGTCGTCGTACCGCAGCAGGAGCGTCACCTTGGCGGCGTCGTCCATGGTCGGTCCCCACGATCGCAGGACGCGTTCGTGGGAGCGGTCGAGTGCGACCACCAGGTCGAGGTCCGGGAACCGGTCCGGGTCGAACTGACGGGCGCGATGCCTGCTGCCATCGTATCCGCGCGCCGCGAGCGCTGCGATCGTGCGCTCGTCGGCGGGTTCGCCGACGTGCCAGTCCCCGGTGCCGGCCGACTCGACCTGGAACCGGTCGGCGAGACCGGCGTCGGCGGCGAGCTGTGCGAAGACGACGCCGGCCATGGGGGAGCGGCAGATGTTGCCGCTGCAGACGAAGGAGACGCGGAACGGGGCGTCGGCGTCCTGGGTCATGAGCACATCATGACGCAGGCGGGCCGACGACCGCGAGGTCCCCTCGGGTCACGCGCGCTGCCGGCGCAGCACCGGGCGGACGAACAGGCCGATCAGCCAGGCGAACACCGCGAGCACGAAGGCGCCGACGATGCCCCAGCCGAACGAGTCGACGTCGAGCCCGAAGCCGAACGCCTCCGAGATCCCGGCGACGATGAGCAGCAGGACCGCGTTCACCACGAACGAGATGAGCCCGAGCGTCAGGACGTACAGCGGGAAGGCGACGATGCGGATGATCGTGCCGATGACGGCGTTGACGAGGCCGAAGACGAACGCCACGAGCAGGTAGGTCAGCACGGTGGCGACCGTGCCCTGGTCGCCGAAGGCGTGCACGGCGACACCGGGGACGATGAGCGTGGTGAGCCAGAGCGCGACGGCGTTGACGACGAGGCGGACGAGGAATCGCATGCACCCATGATGCCCGCGGGTCCCCGCGTGCGTGCCGGTAGCCTGGCCGGGTGAGCGAGCAGCGTGTGCACATCCGGCCCGAGGTCGCCGTCCTCCCCGCCTACAAGCAGGGCCGCCAGGCCGAGGCCTCCGCCTTCAAGCTGTCCAGCAACGAGAACCCGTTCCCGCCGCTGCCCGGTGTGGTGCAGGCCGTGCAGGCGCAGACCGCGTACAACCGCTACCCCGACGCCACGGCGCTCGCCGTCCGGGCCGCACTCGCCGAGCGCTTCGGCGTCACCGCGGACCAGGTCCACGTCGCACCCGGCAGCGTCGCGATCCTGCACGAGCTGGCGCGTGCGACCTCCGGCCCCGGCGACGAGGTCGTGTACGCCTGGCGGTCCTTCGAGGCCTACCCCGGCGTCGTCACCGTGGCGGGCGCCACGAGCGTGCCGGTGCCGAACCGTCCCGACGGCGGGCACGACCTCGACGCGATGGCCGCGGCGGTGACCGAGCGCACCCGCATGGTGATCGTGTGCTCGCCGAACAACCCGACCGGTCCGGTCGTCACCGCTGCCGAGTTCGCGTCGTTCATGGCCGCGGTGCCGCAGTCCGTCCTGGTCGTGCTCGACGAGGCCTACGCCGAGTTCGTGACCGACGCGTCCGCCGTGCACGGTCACCCGTTGCTCGAGCGGTACCCGAACCTCGTCGTGCTCCGCACCTTCTCGAAGGCGTACGGGCTGGCCGGCCTGCGGGTCGGCTACGCCATCGGTCCCGTGTACGTGCTCGATGCCGTCCGCGCGTGTGCGATCCCCCTCTCCGTGACGGCGCAGGGGCAGGCCGCCGCGCTGGCGAGCCTCGAGCGCGAGGACGAACTGCTCGAGCGGGTCGCCGAGATCGCCACGCTGCGGGACCGTGTCGTGGCCGACCTGCGCGAGCAGGGCTGGGCCGTGCCGGACGCGCAGGGCAACTTCGTGTGGCTGCCGACCGGGCCCGGCACCGCCGTCGCGGCCGAGGCGTTCGAGCGCGCCGGCATCATCGTCCGCGCCTTCGCCGACGAGGGCGTGCGCATCTCGATCGGCGAGCACGAGGCTGTGGGAACGCTCCTCGAAACGGCCCGCTCGCTTGTGGGGGACCTCCAGGTGGCCGACTGATGGCTGCCGCTACGCTGGCCCGCATGTCATTCCGCGCCGCGGCTCCCGCGACGACCACCGTCCGGCTCCTCGACCCCGAGGGGCGGTTCGTGGAGACCGACGAGAACGCCGAGTTCGCCGCCGCCGCGCGTGCGATCCCCGACGAGACGCTGCTCGCCATGCACCGCCGCATGGTGCTGACCCGTCGGTTCGACCACGCTGGTCACAACCTGCAGCGCACCGGCCAGCTCGGCCTCTGGGTGCCGAGCCACGGGCAAGAGGCCGCGCAGACCGGCTCCGCCTTCGCCCTGCGCGCCCAGGACCACGTGTTCCCGTCCTACCGCGAGCACGCCGTCACGATGCAGCGCGGCGTCGAGCCGATGGAGATCATCGCGATGTACCGCGGGCAGACCCACGGCGGCTGGGACCCGGACCAGCGCGGCAACACGCACATCTCCACGCTCGTGATCGGCTCCCAGACGCTGCACGCGACCGGGTACGCCCTCGGCCAGAAGCTCGACGGCGACGTCGGCACCGGCGACCCCGACCGCGACGCATGCTCCATCGTGTACTTCGGCGACGGCGCGACGAGCCAGGGCGACGTGAACGAGGCCTTCGTGTTCTCCGCGTCGACGAAGGCCCCCGTCGTCTTCTTCCTGCAGAACAACCACTGGGCCATCTCGGTCCCGGTGACGGTGCAGTCGCCGTCCCCGCTCGTCGACCGCCCGCGCGGCTTCGGGATCCCGAGCGTCCTCATCGACGGCAACGACATCCTGGCGTCGTACACCGCGTCGGTCGTCGCCACCGACCACGCCCGCAGCGGCCAGGGCCCGGCGTTCATCGAGGCCGACACCTACCGCATCGGCGCGCACACCAGCTCGGACGACCCGAGCCGGTACCGCGGCGACGACGAGCTGCAGGGCTGGGTCCGTCGCGACCCGATCGTCCGCTCCGAGGCGTACCTGCGCTCGAAGGGCGCGACGGACGAGCAGTTCGCCGCGATCGAGGCCGAGGGCGAGGACATCGCCGCCGACGTCCGCCGCCGCACGGTCGCGCTGACGCCGCCGTCGGTCGACGTCATGTTCGACAACGTGTACCGCGAGCCGCACCCGCTGGTCGCCGAGCAGAAGGCCTGGCTCGAACAGTACGAAGCCGGCTTCGAGGGGAGCGCCCACTAATGAGCACCACCGAGCAGCTCTTCGACTACACCCTGCGCTCCCACCCGGGCGCCGGCGAGGTCCCGAGCGACCCCACGCCGACCCTGCCGATGGCGAAGGCCCTCAACGCCGGGCTCGCCGCCGCGATGCAGGCGGACGACAAGGTCCTGCTCATGGGCGAGGACATCGGCCAGCTCGGCGGTGTCTTCCGCATCACCGAGGGCCTGCAGGAGCGCTTCGGCGCCGAGCGCGTCCGGGACACCCCGCTCGCCGAGTCCGGCATCATCGGCACCGCGATCGGCCTGGCCCTGCGCGGCTACCGCCCGGTGGTCGAGATCCAGTTCGACGGCTTCGTCTGGCCCGGGTTCGACCAGATCACCTCGCAGCTCGCGAAGATGGCGAACCGCCTGCCCGCGCACATGTCGCTGCCGGTCGTCATCCGGATCCCCTACGGCGGGCACATCGGCGCCGTCGAGCACCACCAGGAGTCGCCCGAGGCGTACTTCGCGCACACCGCGGGCCTGCGGGTCGTCAGCCCGAGCACCCCGAACGACGCCTACTGGATGATCCAGGAGGCCATCGCCTCGAAGGACCCGGTGGTCTTCCTCGAGCCGAAGTCGCGCTACTGGCCGAAGGGCCCGGTCGACCTCGTCGACGGCCACGTCCCGATGCACACCACCCGCGTCGCCCGCACCGGCACCGAGGTGACCCTCGTCGGCCACGGCGCGATGGTCGCCACGCTCATGCAGGCCGCCGAGCTCGCCGAGTCCGAGGGCACGAGCTGCGAGGTCATCGACCTCCGCTCGATCTCCCCGATCGACTGGGAGCCGCTGCTCGCGTCCGTCCGCAAGACCGGTCGCCTGGTCATCGCGCAAGAGGCCTCCGGCTTCGTCAGCGTCGGCAGCGAGATCGCAGCGACGGTCGCCGAGCGGGCGTTCTACACGATGCAGGCGCCGCCGCTGCGCGTCTCGGGCTTCGACATCCCGTTCCCGGTGTCGAAGCTGGAGCACCTGCACCTGCCGGACGCCGACCGCGTGCTCGAGGCCGTGGACCGCGCCCTCGCCTACTGACCCGACCCCCACCGAGCCCGACCAGATCCGCGAAGGAGCCGTAGTGGCCGCCGCCGAATTCCCCCTGCCCGACGTGGGTGAAGGCCTCACCGAGGCCGAGATCGTGCAGTGGCGCGTCGCGATCGGCGACGAGATCACGGTCGACCAGGTGCTGGTCGAGATCGAGACCGCGAAGTCGCTCGTCGAGCTGCCCTCGCCGTTCGCCGGCACCGTCACGGGGCTGCTCGTGTCCGAGGGCGACACGGTCGAGGTCGGCAAGCCGATCATCCGCGTCGACTCCGACGCGTCGGTCGCCTCCGGCGCGCCGGTCACGGCTCCTGCTGGTCCCTCGGGAGGCCCGGCACCGGTCGCCGACAGCGTCCCGGCCTCGCCGACGGTCGCGCCCGCCCCCGTGGCCGCGCCCGCCCCGGTGGCGCCGGTCGCGCAGACCCCGCCCGCTCCGGCGCCCGCCGCTGCTCCGGCCGCCGCTGCTCCTGCCGCCGCCGCTCCCACGGCTGCACCGGCCCAGCCGGTCGCGGTCGACGCCGCCGTCCAGGGCTCGGACGAGTCCTCCGGCGCCGTCCTCGTCGGGTACGGCTCCGCGACGTCGTCGCCCTCCCGCCGGAAGCCGGGCGCCCGCCGGGCCGCAGCGCTGGCGGCCGAGGCGAGCCGTGCCTCCAGTGCGGACGCCGCGGCAGCGGCCGAGGCGGCGACCGACCCGGGCGAGGCGAGCACCGCCGAGGCGATCACCGCCCAGGGCACCGCACCCGCACGCAAGCAGAGCGTCGCGACGAACGTGCTCGCGAAGCCGCCGATCCGCAAGCTCGCGAAGGACCTCGGCGTCGAGCTCACCGAGATCGTCGCCACGGGCCTGGCCGGCGAGGTCACCCGCGACGACGTCATCCGCCACGCGAAGCAGGCGAGCGTCTTCCGCAACATCGAGACGCCCGAGTGGGGCGAGGTGCGCAGCGAGACGATCCCGGTCAAGGGCGTCCGCAAGGCCATCGCGACCGCGATGACCACGTCCGCGTTCACCGCGCCGCACGTGTCGCTGTTCGTCGACGTCGACGCCACCCACACCATGGAGTTCGTCAAGCGGCTCAAGGCGTCGCCGACGTTCGCCGGGGTGAAGGTCTCGCCGCTGCTCATCGTCGCGAAGGCCGTCATCTGGGCGGTCCGCCGGAACCGGTCGGTGAACTCGACCTGGACCGACAGCGAGATCATCGTCCACCACTTCGTGAACCTCGGCATCGCGGCCGCGACCCCGCGCGGGCTCATCGTGCCGAACATCAAGGACGCGCAGGACATGTCCCTGCTCGAGCTCGCCCAGGCCCTCGAGCAGCTGACGATCACCGCCCGCGACGGCAAGACCACGCCGAAGCAGATGGCGAACGGCACGGTGTCGATCACGAACATCGGGGTGTTCGGCATGGACACCGGGACGCCGATCCTCAACCCGGGCGAGGTCGCGATCGTCGCCATGGGCACGATCAAGCCGAAGCCGTGGGTCGTCGACGGCGAGGTCCGCTCCCGCATGGTGACGACCATCGGCGCATCGTTCGACCACCGGGTCGTCGACGGCGACGTGGCGTCGCGCTTCGTGCACGACGTCGCCTCGGTGCTCGAGGAGCCGGCGCTCCTGCTCGACTGACGGGTCCGGCGCACGGGCCGCGCTGTGTGCGTGTGCGCGCGTTCGCGGTTCGTGAGCAGGAATGGTCGGGTGGCCCGCGGGCACTCGACCGTTCCTGCTCACGATGTGCCGACTCGCGGACTCGTCGCGTGGTGTTCACGCGGATGTCGGTGGGTCGCGGCATGATCGGTGCATGGTCCACCAGCTCCTGACCCCCTCGCAGGAGATCCGAACGGATCGCCTCCTGCTCACCGCGCTGTCGCCGGCCGACATCGACGACGTGCACGCGCTCTTCTCGGACGCCGGCACCTGGCAGCACCTGCCGTCGGGGCGGCACGTCGCCCGCAGTTCGAGCGTCGACATGGTGCAGCGGAAGATCGGCGGTCGGGCACGGCACGGGCTGGGGTCGTGGACGGTCCGGACCGCATCGGACCACGCGTTCGTCGGCGTCGGCGGTGTCGACATGACCGTGGGCGGGGTGTGGAACCTCGGGTACCGGCTGGCGCCGGCCGCGTGGGGCCAGGGCTTCGCCTCCGAGATCGCACTCGCCGCCGTCCGGGCCGCCGCCGAGACGGCGTGCGACGTCCCGGTGACGGGGCGCGTGCTCACGAACAACCCCGCCTCGGTCGCGGTGCTCCGTCGGGCCGGGCTGTCCCTCGTGTGGCAGGGACCCGCCAGCGTCCGCACCGAGCCCGGTGTCGAGGGCCAGGTCTGGGCGGACCGCGCCCTCTCCGACGCGCAGTTCGCCTGGCTCGTCGCGAACGCCTGAGCGCTCCCCGCGGCGCCGCGCGACGACGCCTGCATTGGCGTTCCCGGCATCCGTCGCTACTGTGATGGGAACTGGTCATGTCCGCGCATGACCACCCTGCAGACCAGCGACGGAGCACGAGGAGCCGATGACGTCTCACATCACCGAGGGTGCCGAGCCCAAGCACCAGCAACTGCGCCGGATCCTGCTCGACCTCGTGACGACGCGGCTCGCCCCCGGTGCGGCGATCCCGTCCGAGCGGCAGCTCATCACCGAGTACGGCGTCTCGCGGATCACCGTGCGCGAGGCCCTCGGACAGCTGGTCAACGAGGGCTACCTCGAGCGGGTCCGCGGCAAGGGCACCTTCGTGGCGCACCGACCGGTGCAGTCGACCCTGCACCTCGCGTCCTTCACCGAGGAGATGCGCGCGATGGGGCACGTCCCGACGACGGTCGTGCTCGTGCGCGAGGAACGCGTGCCGCCGAGCGACACGGTCGCGGCGCTGCGGCTCGACGCCGAGGCGTCGGCGTACCACGTGAAGCGACTGCGGATGGCCGACGGTGCCCCGGTGTCGATCGACGACGCGTGGCTCGTGGCCGACGCGTTCCCCGGGTTGCTCGACCACGACCTGTCCGGGTCCGTGTACTCGATCATCGCGACGGCGTACGGCACGCCGATCGACCGCGCGCAGCAGACCGTGGCGGCGAACCCCGCCGCGGACGACGTCGCGACGCTGCTCGGCACGAAGACGGGGGCTCCGGTGCTCGAGTTCGATCGGGTGTCCTACGCGGGGGAGCGCCCCGTGGAGCACACCCGCAGCTGGTACCGGTCGGACCGGTACCGCGTGCAGATGGAGGTCACCGCGACCCCCGCGGTCGCCTGAGTCCCCGGCCGGATACGCGAAAGCGACTGTGTGCCGCGAACAGTTCGCGGGACACAGTCGCTTCGGCAGGAAGAACCCGGGATGAACGGGTGGAGCCGGGTCAGACCTCGTACAGGGTGTCGCCGTCGCGCACCGACGTGCCCACCGTGCCCTGGTCGACGGTGTCCGGCGCGGAGCCGAGCACGACCACCGGGCAGACCGGCGAGTAGCCGGCCGCACTGATCACCGAGGGGGTGAAGCGGACGACCGGGTCGCCGGCCGTGACCGTCGCGCCCTCGGTGGTGAGGAGCTCGAAGCCCTCGCCCGAGAGCTTCACGGTGTCGATCCCGACGTGCACCAGGACGTCGGTGCCCGCGGCGCCCTGCAGCGCGAAGGCGTGCGGGTGCAGCTTGACGATGGTGCCGTCGACCGGGGCGACGGCGGTGATCGCACCCTCGACACCGGTCGGGTCCACCGCGACGCCCGCTCCGACGAGCTGGCCGGCGAACACCGGGTCCGGTACGTCGGCGAGACCGACGACCGGGCCGGCGAAGGGGGTGCGGACCGAGGTCACAGCTCGTCCTGGATGTCCTGCGCGAGGTTGTCGGCGACCGTGCCGACGATGACCTGCCAGCCGGTGCCGCCGCCGACGACCGCCTGGGCGCCCGCGGCCTGCAGTGCGGCCTTGTCGACGAGGTCGCCGTCCTCGACCTCGACGCGGAGGCGCGTGATGCAGCCCTCGACCTCTTCGATGTTGTCGGCACCGCCGAGCGCGGCGATGATGTCGGCTGCCTTGATGTCGGCCATCGTTTCCTCCTCGTTAAGGGTTTTCGTACCAGGTTGACACGGGACCGGTCTCGGATCAGACTACGGAACTGGTCATGACCGGACAGGACCGGGCCTGGCGACACCGCCGAGGTTACCTGCGCCGGCTGCGCGACTCAACTCACCCCGACAGCTCCACCCGATGACGAGAGGAACTCCGATGAGCGCCACCACTGCCACGGACGTGCCGGAGAAGAAGAAGCCGAAGAAGCAGTCGAAGTTCTTCGCACAAGCCCAGCGGCTCGGCCGGAGCTTGCTCCTGCCGATCGCGGTCATGCCTGCCGCTGGCATCCTGAACCGCATCGGCCAGCCGGACCTGCTGGGCGCGATCCCCGGGTTCGAGACGGGCGCCGGGGTCATCTCGGCCGCCGGCCAGGCGATCTTCACGTGGCTCCCCTTGCTCTTCGCGGTCGGCATCGCGATCGGCTGGGCGAAGAAGTCCGACGGCACCACCGCGCTCGCTGCCGTCGTCGGCTACATGGTCATGTACCAGGTGTTCGCGGTCATGTCCCCGGTGGTGCTCGCCGGGGTCAAGGACTCGAGCGGCAACCAGGCCACCATCAACTTCGGTGTCCTCGGCGGCATCGTGATGGGTCTCGTCTCCGCCGTCATGTGGGAGCGGTTCCACCGGACGAAGATGCCCGACTTCCTCGGCTTCTTCTCGGGCCGCCGCCTCGTCCCGATCCTCACCGCGGCCGCGGGTCTCGTCATCGCCGTGCTGATGTCGTTCATCTACCGCTACTTCGACATCGCCCTCACCGCGGCAGGCCAGGCCGTGGCCGACAACGCCGTGCTCGGTGGCGGGGTCTTCGGGTTCGCGAACCGCATGCTCATCCCGGTCGGCCTGCACCAGCTGCTCAACTTCTTCCCGTGGTTCCAGCTCGGCAGCTTCACGAGCGCAGCCGGCGACGTCGTGCACGGCGACATCCCGCGCTTCCTCGCGGGCGACCCGACGGCCGGCATCTTCCAGACCGGGTTCTTCCCGATCATGATGTTCGCGCTGCCCGCCGGTGCCCTTGCGATCTGGCGCAACGCCAAGCCGCAGAACCGCAAGCTCGTCGGCGGCATCATGATCTCCGCCGCGCTCACCTCGTTCGTCACGGGCATCACCGAGCCCCTCGAGTACTCGTTCATGTTCGTGGCGTTCCCGCTGTACATCATCCACGCGCTGCTCACCGGCACGTCGCTCGCCCTCGTGAACGCGCTCGGGATCCACGACGGCTTCTCGTTCTCGGCCGGTGCGATCGACTACGTGCTCAACTTCGGCAAGGCGGACGGGGCGATCTGGCTCATCCCGATCGGCCTCGGCTACGCGGTGGTCTACTACTTCCTGTTCAGCTTCGTGATCAAGAAGTGGAACCTCCGCACGCCCGGGCGTGAAGAGGACACGATCGCCGAGAACACGATCGACGCGGCCACCAAGCCGTAGACGTCACCACCTGACGGACGGGCGCACCCCGCGTAACGGCAACGCGAAGCGTTGCGCGGGGTGCGCCGACCGAGCCTGCGAGGGAGGGGTGCCAGCTGGCACCGGGCCTCCCGTCCGTCCGTACGCACGTTCCTTCCCATCGCGCGTGGCGTAGGAAGCCGAATCGCGCGTAGGTGGCCAGAACTTCGGCCTCACCACGCGCGGAACTGCTCACCATGCGCGGAACAGCACCCGGCGCGCTGGGTTGGTTTTGACAATCGTTATCAGGAAGCAGTAGCGTCGGGGGCATGCAGAAGCGCCTCCTCGCCCTCCCGCTCGTCGCCGGTGCCGCCGCACTCGCCCTGGCCGGGTGTGCGTCCCCCTCGACGTCCGGAGACGCCGGTGACGGCGACGGGAAGATCGCCGTCGTCGCCTCGACCAACGTCTACGGCTCGATCGTCGAGTCCATCGGCGGGGACCACGTGTCGGTCACGAGCATCCTCGACGACCCGTCGCAGGACCCGCACTCGTTCGAGTCGAGCGCCCGCACCCAGCTCGCCGTGTCGAAGGCCGACCTGCTCATCGAGAACGGTGGCGGCTACGACGACTTCATGACCACGCTCGCCGACGCCTCGGACACGAAGGCCGACACGATCAACGTCGTGGAGCTGTCCGGTCTCGACCAGGGTGGCGACGCGGAGTTCAACGAGCACGTGTTCTACAGCTACCCGACGATGGTGAAGCTCGTGGCCGACGTCACGAAGCGCCTCTCCGCGCTCGACGACGGGGAGCAGGACACGTTCGAGCGGAACGCCGACGCGCTCACCACGAAGCTGCAGGACCTCGAGTCGCAGACGGCCGACCTCAAGAAGCAGTACGACGGCGACGCCGTGGCCTACACCGAGCCGGTGCCGGGGTACCTGTTCGACGCGATCGGCCTCGACAACGAGACGCCGGAGGACTTCGCCGAGGCGATCGAGGAGGACGACGACGTCCCCCCAGCGGCGCTCCGCGACACCCTCGCACTGTTCACCTCGGGTGACGTCAAGCTGCTCGCCTACAACGACCAGACGTCGAGCCCCGAGACCGAGCAGGTCAAGCAGGCGGCCGAGGACGCCGACGTCCCGGTGGTCGGTGTCACGGAAACGCTCCCCGAGGGGCAGGATTACATCTCGTGGCAGCAGGGGAACATCGACGCGGTGCAGGCGGCACTCCAGAAGTGACGACCACGACCGCACCAGCGGAGACCGACGGCCCGGCGACCACCACGGTGGACGACCGGGCCACCGGCCGTCCGGTCCTGACGCTCCGCGACGCCGGGCTGTCGTACGGCGCGCGGCGGCTCTGGGACCACCTCGACCTCGACGTCGCCCCGGGCGAGTTCGTGGCCGTGCTCGGCCCGAACGGTGCCGGCAAGACGTCGCTGCTCCGGACCGTGCTCGGGCAGCAGCGGCTGACGAGCGGCACGATGTCGTTCCTCGGCCAGCCGGTCGGCCGCGGTCACCGCCGCATCGGGTACATCCCGCAGCAGCGCCTGATGGAGTCCGGCACCCCGCTCCGCGCACGCGACATGGTGGCGCAGGGCGTGACCGGGCACCGCTGGGGCGTCCTGCCGGCGTCCCGGGCCGACCGCGCCCGCGTGGACCGGATCCTCGACGAGGTCGGTGCCACCGACTTCGCCGACGCGCCCGTCGCGGAGCTCTCCGGCGGCGAGCAGCAGCGCACCCGCGTCGGCCAGGCGATCGCCGCCGACCCGGCACTGCTGCTGTGCGACGAACCGCTCATCTCGCTCGACCTGCGGCACCAGCGCGGCGTCACCGAGCTCATCGACCGCCAGCGCCGCCAGCAGGGCGCGGCCGTGCTGTTCGTCACGCACGACGTCAACCCGATCCTCGACGTCGTCGACCGCGTGCTCTACATCGCCGGCGGACGCTTCCGCATCGGCGCACCCGACGAGGTGCTGCGCGCCGACGTCCTGAGCGACCTGTACGGCACGCCCGTCGACGTCGTCCGCACGATGGGACGCATCGTCATCGTCGGTGCCAACGACGCGCACGACCACCACTGCGACCCCGACCCGCACGCGCCGGCGTCGGACGAGGGACGGATCTGATGGACCTGCTGTCGACCGTCTTCTCGTTCCAGGACTACGGCGAGCTGCTCGTGCTCGTGCAGAACTCGATCTGGGCGGGCGCGGTGCTCGGCATCGTCGGCGGGCTCATCGGGCCGTTCGTCGTCGCCCGCAACCTGCCGTTCGCCGTGCACGGCATCTCGGAGCTGTCCTTCGCCGGGGCGAGCGCATCGCTGCTGCTCGGCGTCAACGTCGTCTCCGGCTCGCTGGTCGGGTCGGTCGTCGCCGCGCTGCTCATCGGGCTGCTCGGCTCGCGGGCGCGCGACCGGAACTCGATCATCGCCGTGCTCATGCCCTTCGGGCTCGGCCTCGGGATCCTCTGCCTGGCGCTCTACAAGGGCCGGGCCGCGAACAAGTTCGGGCTGCTCACCGGGCAGATCGTCTCGGTGGACAACCCCCAGCTGACCTTCCTCGTCGTCGTCGCGGCGGTCGTCGTGGCGACCCTGCTCGTCATCTGGCGCCCGCTCATGTTCGCGTCGGTGGACCCTGACGTCGCCGCCGCCGCGGGCATCCCGGTGCGCACGCTGGCGATCGTCTTCATGCTCGTGCTCGGGCTCGCGACGGCGGTGTCCGTGCAGATCGTCGGCGCACTGCTCGTGCTCTCGCTCCTCGTCACCCCCGCGGCCGCGGCCCTGCGGCTCAGCTCGCACCCCGTCGTCGTCCCCGTGCTGTCGACGGTGTTCGCCGTGGTGTCGGTCGTCGGTGGCATCCTGCTCGCACTCGGGGGCGGGTTGCCGATCAGCCCCTACGTGACGACGATCTCGTTCGCGATCTGGGTCGTGTGCCGGATCGTCGGCGCGCGGCACGACCGCCGTGGGCGCGACCGCACCGCCGGCCGTGACCGGCGTGGCGGGGGTGCGCCGGGCCTCCCGTCCGGGGTGAGCGGAACCGGAAGGTCAGCCGAAACGAAGGTGGGTGCGTCAGCATGAACGCCGTGCAGAAGGTCAAGCGGAACACGTGGCAGCGCGAAGCGGTGCGCGGCGCCCTCGACTCCACCGAGGGCTTCGTCAGCGCACAGGCGCTGCACCAGCACCTGCGGGACGAGGGCTCCACGATCGGCCTCGCGACCGTCTACCGTGCCCTGGCCGACCTGGCGACCGAGGGGGACGCCGACTCGCTCCAGCAGGACGGCGAGTCGCTCTACCGGGCGTGCACCACCGACACCCACCACCACCACCTCATCTGCCGGAACTGCGGACGCACCGTCGAGATCGAGGCGGCCCCCGTCGAGCAGTGGGCGCAGGACGTCGCCGCCGCGAACGGGTTCACCAACGCCAGCCACGTCGTCGACGTCTTCGGCGAGTGCGCGGTGTGCACGGCGGCACGCACGGCACCGGCCGGCGGCGAGTAACCTCCGCGCCATGCACGTCATCCTGGTCCCCGGGTTCTGGCTCGACGCGAGCGCGTGGGACGAGGTCGCCCCACTGCTGCTGCAGGCCGGCCACACGGTCGAGGCGGTCACCCGCGACGGCGACACCCTGGACGAGCAGGTCGCCTCGCTCGTGGCGCGGCTCGACGACGTCGCCAGCCCGGAGGAGCCGGTCGTGCTCGCCGGGCACTCCGGGGCGGGGCCGATCGCGTACATGGCCGCCGACCAGCGACCCTCGCTCGTCGCGCACCTGCTCTACGTCGACACGTTCCCCGGGCCGGCCGGGGGCTGCGTGAACGACGAGCTGCCCGTCGTCGACGGTGTCGTGCCGCTGCCGTCGTGGGACGTCTGGGAGCCGGCGACGCTGCGCGGGATGACCCCGGCCTTGCGCGAGGCCTTCGAGCACCGGGCGATCGCGGAGCCGGCGGCGGTGCCGTCGGACCGGTTCCACTACGCCGACGCGGCCCGGCACACGATCCCGGCGACCGTCATCACGTGCGAGATCCCGGCGACCGAGCTCGCCACGATGGTGGCCGACCACCAGGTCTGGGCCGAGGAGCTCGTCGCGACCGAGGAGCTCGAGATCCTCGGGCTCGACACCGGGCACTGGCCGATGTTCTCGGCGCCGCACGAGCTCGGCGAGCTCATGGTGCGCGCCCTCGCCGCGCGGGGGTAGGGCGCGGCGAGGGCGCGCGGCGTGCGCGCCTGCGTCCGCCGCGGCGCCCGCGGCCGCCGCGGCCGCCCACGCGCGCCCGCGCCCGCTCGCCCGCGCCCGCCCGCGGCCGCCCGCGCCCGCCCGCGGCCGCCCGCGGCCGCCCGCGGCCGCCCGCGCCCGCTTGGTGAGCAGGAACGGTCGCCTCGCGCGCGCTCACTCGACCGTTTCTGCTCACGATCGCGGAGCCGCGCTCGCGACCACGCGGCGGCGGCGCCCACACCCACGCGGCGGCGCTCCCGACCACGCGGCGGCCGCGCTCCCGCCCACACGGGGGCGGTGGCGGCGACCCCACGGCGGCGTGAGCGGTCCTGGCCAGCCGCGCCGCGCCTCCCGGCCCGGAGCCCCGGCTTGCGACACGCCCGGTGCTCGCGTAACGTTGCCCCCTGGTCCTCCGCGCTCGCGCGGTGCGACCCGTTGTTCCAAGCCCTCCGACCGTCGCGAACGCCGCGGTCGCGCGGTGCTCGTCCCCCTTCGACAGGGGTGCCGGGCCTGGGCGGTGCGCACAACCCCCTCGCGACGTCACCCCGGTGATCGAGCGCGTGTGCACCAGGCAAGTGAACTTGGGTGCGGCCGTCCGGTCGCACGGTACCTCAGGAGGAAACCATGGCAGCAGTGTGCCAGGTGACCGGAGCCACCCCCGGCTTCGGACACAACATCTCGCACTCGCACCGCCGGACGAAGCGTCGCTTCGACCCGAACGTGCAGAAGAAGACGTACTACGTGCCCTCGCTTCGTCGTAACGTCACGCTCACGCTCAGCGCGAAGGGCATCAAGGTGATCGACGCACGTGGCATCGAGTCCGTCGTCAAGGATCTCCTCGCCCGTGGGGAGAAGATCTGATGGCCAAAAAGGGTCAGGACATCCGTCCGATCATCAAGCTCCGCTCGACGGCGGGCACCGGGTTCACGTACGTGACCAAGAAGAACCGTCGGAACAACCCCGACCGTCTCGTGCTCAAGAAGTACGACCCGGTGATCCGCAAGCACGTCGACTTCCGTGAGGAGCGCTGAGTCATGGCGAAGAAGAGCAAGATCGCGAAGAACAACCAGCGTGCCGAGGTCATCGCGCGCTACGCCGAGCGTCGTCTCGAGCTGAAGAAGGCCCTCGTGGACCCGAACGGCACCGACGAGTCGCGTGAGGCCGCCCGCGTCGGCCTGCAGAAGCTGCCCCGCGACGCGTCGCCGGTCCGCTACCGCAACCGCGACGCCATCGACGGCCGCCCCCGTGGCCACCTCGGTGAGTTCGGCATCAGCCGTGTCCGCTTCCGCGACATGGCCCACCGTGGCGAGCTGCCCGGCATCACGAAGAGCTCCTGGTAAGCAATCGCTTGTTGAACGCCCCGTCACCTCGGTGACGGGGCGTTCGTCGTGAGTGGGGTACAACGGCGCAACTCTGGTCACATCAGCCCCTCCGGACCCGCGACAACCCCGGAAATCCGGGCGAGTCGGAGGTGTTCGTCCGATGTGGCTGGTAGGTTCAACTCCGGTTCCGCCGGGCCCTCGGCCCACTGGCACCGTGGCACGGGGCAACCGCTCCGGGCGCCGGACGGCTCGTCCGTCCGACCGATACTGCAAGAAGTCCGAGGAGGACATCCATGGCTGACAAGTCACTGAACCGCACCGAGCTCGTCGCTGCCGTCGCCGCCGAGTCCGGCCAGAGCCAGGCCACCGTCAACGGCGTCGTCGACGCGCTCTTCTCCGTCGTCTCGTCGTCCGTCGCCGACGGCACGAAGGTCACGATCCCCGGTTGGATCGCCTTCGAGAAGACGCACCGCGCCGCCCGCACCGGCCGCAACCCGCAGACGGGTGACGCCATCGAGATCGCCGCGAGCGACTCGGTCAAGGTCAGCGCCGGCTCGAAGCTCAAGGCTGCGGTCAAGTAGGACTCGTCCGCGCATCGGGAGGGACGGCTTCGGCCGTCCCTTCCGTCGTTCCCGGGGTCGGGTCGCGCAGGCCCGGCCCCGCGGGTGCATCCCGTCGGTCGGGAGGCCCGCCCCGCTCTCCACAGGTCGGCCCGCCCCGTTCGGCGGCCGGGTGGGCACCGCCTAGGCTTGACGGGTGAATCGGATCGCGCGCACCGCCGGTCCCGCCGTGCTGCTGCTCGTCGGGTTCCTGTCGCTGCTCGTCGCGCTCGTCGTCGGGGGCGGCGCCGACGCCGCGCTCATCGCCGACCCGGGCGCCGTGGTGCGGTTCGGGCTGCCGATCGCCCGGCTCGTCGTGGACCTGTCGGCGTCCCTCGCCATCGGCGGGCTCGCCCTGGCGACCATCGGGCTGTCCCGCACCGGACCGGAGTGGAACCGCGCGCTCGACATCGCCGCGGCCGCCAGCGGGGTGTGGGCGGTGTCCGCCGCCGTCGCGACGTTCTGCACGTTCCTCAGCGTCGCCGGTTCTCGGATCAGCTTCGACGAGCAGTTCGGCCAGTCGATGGGCGTGTTCCTCACCGGCACGGACCTCGGTCTCGCCTGGCTCGTCACGGTGCTCATCGCCGCGGTCGCGACCGTGCTGTGCTTCGCCGTCCGTTCCCGTGGCATGGTCGCGGTGACGGCCGGGGTGTCGCTCATCGGCCTGCTCCCGCTCGCGCAGCAGGGCCACGCCGCCGGGACCGCGAGCCACGACGCCGCCGTCACGGCGCTCGGCCTGCACCTGGTCGGCGCCGCACTCTGGGTCGGTGGGCTGACCGCCCTCGTGCTGCTCCGCGGGGTCGTGCCGGGGCACCGGCTCGGGGCCGTGGTCTCCCGCTACTCGAGCGTCGCCCTCGGCTGTTTCGTGCTCGTCGCCGTGTCGGGCGTCGCGTCGGCGCAGATCCGCGTCGGGGCACTGTCGAACCTGGCCTCGCCGTACGGCGCGCTCGTGCTCGTCAAGACCGGCGCGATCGTGGCCATCGGGGTCATCGGCGCCGTGCAGCGCCGACGGACCATCCGTGCGTTGACCGCGACGCCCGCCCGCCGTCGGCCGTTCTGGACCCTCGTGCTCGTCGAGCTCGCCGTGATGGGCATCGCGTCCGGGTTCGCCGCGGCCCTCGGGCGCACGGCGACCCCGATCGACCAGATCGCGCCGAGCAAGACGGCCGACCCGAGCCCCGCCGAACTCCTGACCGACGACCCGCTGCCGCACGCCCCCGGCGCCTGGGGGTGGCTCACCCAGTGGAACATCGACCTGTTCTGGCTGATGGCCGCCGTGCTGCTCGCGCTGACCTACGCGGCCGGGGTCGTCCGGCTGCGCCGCCAGGGGACGGCCTGGCCGGTCCGGCGCTCGGTCGCCGCGGCCGTCGCGCTCGTCTCGCTCGTCGTCGCCACCTCGGGGTCGCTGCACCAGTACGACCGGTTCCTCGTCTCCGCGAACGTCGGGGCGCACGTCGTGCTCGGGCTCGTCGTCCCGGCCCTGGTCTGGGCCGCCGCGCCCGTGGTGCTCATCCGGGCCGCCGTGCACCCGCGCGACGACGACAGCACCGGCGTCCGGGAGTGGACCGGCATCCTCGTCGACAACGCCGCCGTGCGGTACCTCGTGCAGCCGTTCCCCGCGTTCGTGCTGGCCGCTGCCGTCTGGTGGGCGTTCTACGCGACCGACGCCGTCCGGTGGTCGGTCAGCGACTCGACCGGTCGGACCGTGCTCGACGTCGTGTTCCTGCTCGTCGGGCTGCTCGCCGTACCGACGCTGCTCACCCCGGTGCCGGTCGGCCAGCAGCGGCCCACGCGTGCCGCGGCGGTGGTCCGGATCGTCGGCGCCGTGGTCGTCGCCGCCGGCACCGTGTCCCTCGGCATCGCGATGCGGGGGCCGCTCGGACTGCTCCAGGCGTCGTGGTTCGGTGCGATGGGGCGGTCCTGGGGGCCGGACCCGGTCGTCGACCAGGCGCGGGCCGGTCTGGTGCTCGTCGTGACGGGGATCCTGCTCGTGCTGACGGTCGTGGTCGTGGTCGCCGTGCGGCTCCGCGGGGCTGCGGAGGCGGTGGGTACCCGTGCGGGCGCGGGCGCGGTTGCGGACGCGAGCTCGGTCGCGGGTGCTGCTGCCGGTGACGACGGCGTCGACCCTGAGCCCGTGCCGCACCCCGCGACGGGCATCGCGCCCCGTTCTGCCGGGGCGCAACGACCGCCAGCGGGCGCCGACCTCGACGACGACATCGGCCACGGCCACGGCCATGGACACGACTCCGACCCCGACCTCGACTTCGACGACGGCAGCGACGATCTCCCGGCCGGCCACGCACTCGACGGTGGTGACGGGGTGGAGGCGACGCGTGCCTCCCGTCCGGCTCCCGACCACGGGGCGGAGCCGCGGTGAGCGTCGAGCTGAGCGACGAGCAGCGCGCCGTCTTCGAGTACATCGAGCACACGCGCGACCACGTGTTCATCACGGGTCGCGCGGGCACGGGCAAGTCCACGCTGCTCAACCACCTGTCGTGGAACACCGAGAAGCAGGTGGTGATCTGCGCGCCGACCGGCGTCGCCGCGCTGAACGTCGGCGGGCAGACCATCCACTCGCTGTTCCGCCTGCCGATCGGGCTCATCGCCGACGCCGAACTGCGGCAGGGGCCGGACACCCGCAAGCTCCTCAACACCATCGACACGCTCGTCATCGACGAGGTCTCGATGGTCAACGCCGACCTGCTCGACGGCATGGACCGCTCGCTGCGCAAGGCCCGCGGCCGCCAGTTCGAGGCGTTCGGCGGCGTGCAGGTCGTCATGTTCGGCGACCCGTACCAGCTGCCGCCCGTGCCGGGGGACGCCGACGAGCGTGCCTACTTCACCGACCACTACCGATCGATGTGGTTCTTCGACGCGAAGGTCTGGCTCGAGACGAAGCTCAACATCATCGAGCTCGCCACGGTGCACCGGCAGCGGGACGACGCCTTCGCCGCGATGCTGACCGCGGTCCGACACGGTCGGGTCACCGCCGAGATCGCTGGGCAGCTCAACACGGCCGGGGCGCGACCGGCCCCCGACGACGCCATCACCCTGGCCACCCGGAACGACACGGTCGCCCGGATCAACAAGGCCGCCCTCGACCGGCTGCCCGGCAAGGTGAAGACCGCGAAGGCCGACGTGAACGGCGACTTCGGTGGGCGGAACTTCCCGGCTGACGAGGCCCTCGAGCTCAAGCCCGGCGCCCACGTGATGTTCCTGCGCAACGACGCCGACCAGCGCTGGGTGAACGGCACGCTCGGCATCGTGACGGCCATCCGCGACACCGTCTGGGTCGACGTCGACGGCGAGTCGTTCGAGGTCCAGCCGTCCGTGTGGGAGAAGTTCAAGTACTCCTACGACGCCGACAAGAAGGAACTCAAGAAGGACACCGTGGGTGAGTTCCAGCAGTTCCCGCTGCGGCTCGCCTGGGCGGTCACGATCCACAAGTCGCAGGGCAGCACGTACGACCGGGCCGTCGTCGACCTGGGCAACCGGGTGTTCAGCGCCGGGCAGACGTACGTCGCGTTGTCCCGCCTGACGTCGCTCGAGGGGCTGTACCTCACCCGGCCGCTGCGCCCGCAGGACATCATCGTCGACACCGACGTGCGACGGTTCATGTCCGAGGCGCCCCGGATCGTGGCGACCGCGCTCGAGGCCCCGAAGCGGACCGAGCCCGACGCGGACTGACCCGGAGCCGCCGACCGGTCACGCCGACCCGTCGGAACGCTGTCGAGCGGTCCCTCGTCGGTGCTCTGGGCTTCGCCGGCACCGGGGCCGAGCCAGCCTTCGCCGACTCGCTGGCCGCCGGACGGACGAAGACGCCCGCCTGCCGGTGCGGCAGACGGGCGTCGTGGAAGTGGTGCGTCAGGCGCGAGCGGATGCGCGGATCGCGCGCAGGTTCTCCTTGTCGGCCCCGACCGCGGTGAGCAGCAGGACGACACCGACGATCGCGTGGAAGACGTTGTCCGTCGTGTTGAGCGCGAAGACGTTGGCCGAGGTGTCGACGAACACGAAGCCGTACACCGCGAACACGACGAGCAGGGCGCCGACGAGCAGGTTGCCGTTCCGGGAGCCGAGGGTGTTGCCGAGGCCGGTGATGAGCAGCACGACGGCCAGGAGCACCCAGACGAAGCAGAGCGCCGGGTTCACGCCGAACGCGTTCCACAGCATGCCGCCCTGGCGGTTGAAGAAGCCGGGGTCGCCGTCGGCGGCGAAGAAGAAGCCGAGGCCGCCCCAGAGTGCGAGGAGCGAGCCGGCCGTCAGCGCGAGACCGCGGTTCGGCGAGGCGGTGATGCCCGGTTCCTTGATGGCCACTTCGGTCTCCTCCTGGTACAGGGTGGTCGCACCGGACGTGCCGGCGAGGGGAGCCGGTGCGTCCGCCCGTGGTGCACGAGCGGTGCGGCCGACGGATCCGGAGGAGGCTTGCCCCCCGTTCACAGGCGCGGACCGGCGGACCAACGGTATCGTGTCGGACCCCGACCGTCCGAATCGTCCCCGAGGGACGAGCCGCACGAGGAGGCCGATGATCGCCACACCGAGGAGGACCACGCCGGTGACCCGAACGCCCGAACGCAGCGCGCCCGAGTCGCGCGGACCGACGGTCTCACGACGGTTGCGGTGGGGCGTGGTGGCGGCTCTGGGGTTCGTGATCGTGCCTCTCGTCTACGTGGCGGCGGTGCTGACGCCGGTGGGGCAGCGGGCCGAGGACGCCGCTCTGGGCGGGGTCCGGGACTCCGACCTGTTCGGGTCGGACACTGCGCTCAACGTCATCTCGGTGCCGGTGATCTCGTTGCTCGTCGTCGTGATCGTCGCCGTGGCGTTCGCTCGGCGGCGGCTGGCGGTGGGGCTCGGCGCCGCCGCCGTGGTGCTCGCGTCGGCGGCCACCTCGACGCTCGTCAAGCGTATCGCCGTGCGCCCGGAGATCGCTCAGTCGACGACCCCGAACTCGTACCCTTCCGGGCACGCCACCGTCGCCCTGGCGGCGTTGTTCGCGGTGCTGCTGGTGACCCCGCGGCGCTTCCGTCCGGTCGTCACGGTGGTCGGCGCGGCGTACGCGGTGTTCGTGGCCAACCAGACCGTCGTCTACGGCTGGCACCGGGTCAGCGACATCGTCGGCGCGTGTGCGGTCGCACTCTGCTGGCTCGGACTCGTGCGGGCCTTCGGGCCACGGGTCGACCGTGGCGAACGCGGTGACCGGGACGGCCGTCGGGGTCCGCGCCGGGTCGTGAGCGTCCTGCTGCTCGCCGCCACCGGGGTCACCCTGGCGGTCGGGATCGCAGCGCTCGTCGTCGGTGTGACCGGAGGCGGCGCGTACGACCACGAGGCGATCCTGGTGGCGGGGCGGATGGCCTCGAGCGCGAGCGTGCTGGCCGTGGTCACGGTGGTGTGGTTCCTCGACGGGATGCACCACGCCGCGCGTACCGACCCGGACACGTTGCCGACCGCGGGCTGACCCGGGGAGCCGGGACGGGCCTCCAGGCCGACCGACCGGGCCCATCGGCGGACGCGAGCCTGGCGGGAATGCCGCGCCGTGCGGTACGTTGTACTGAGCAAGTCGATGCAAACGCATCGATATCGCGGAAGGCGGCACATCATGCAGTTCGGCATCTTCACGGTCAGCGACGTCACGACCGACCCGACGACCGGCACCACGCCGGACGACACCCAGCGCGTCCGGGACATCCTGACGATCGCGGAGCACGCCGACCAGGCCGGCCTCGACGTCTTCGCGACCGGCGAGCACCACAACCCGCCGTTCGTGGCCTCGTCGCCGACGACCCTGCTCGCCTACCTCGCGGCGAAGACGAAGGACATCACCCTGTCCACGTCGACGACCCTCATCACCACGAACGACCCGGTGCGCATCGCCGAGGAGTACGCGATGCTCCAGGTGGTCTCCGACGGCCGCATGGACCTCATGATGGGCCGCGGCAACACCGGCCCCGTCTACCCGTGGTTCGGGCAGGACATCCGCCAGGGCGTCAACCTGGCGATCGAGAACTACGCGCTCGTCCGCCAGCTGTGGGAGAACGACGTCGTCAACTGGCAGGGCAAGTTCCGCACGCCGCTGCAGGGCTTCACCTCGACCCCGCGCCCGCTCGACGGCGTCCCGCCGTTCGTCTGGCACGGTTCGATCCGCACGCCGGAGATCGCCGAGCAGGCCGCTTACTACGGCGACGGCTTCTTCCACAACAACATCTTCTGGCCCATCCAGCACACCGAGCAGATGGTCGGCCTGTACCGCCAGCGCTTCGAGCACTACGGCCACGGCCGTGCCGACCAGGCGATCGTCGGGCTCGGCGGGCAGTTCTTCGCCCGGAAGAACTCGCAGGACGCGATCAACGAGTTCCGGCCCTACTTCGACAACGCCCCGGTCTACGGCCACGGCCCCTCAATGGAGGACTTCACCGCCCAGACCCCGCTCACCGTCGGCTCCCCGCAGCAGGTCGTCGACCGCTACGCGGCGATGAAGGACCACGTCGGGCACTACCAGCGCCAGCTGTTCCTCATCGACCACGCCGGCCTGCCGCTCAAGACGGTGCTCGAGCAGATCGACATCCTGGCGACGGACATCGTGCCGCAGCTCCGACAGCTGAACGACGAAGGACGCCCGGCGGACGTGCCCTCCGACCCGCCGTCGCACGCCTCGCGTGCCGCCGCGGCGCTCGCCGCCGGCACGGTCGGCAGTGACCACGTCGCCGCCGAGGACGAGTGGACGGGCGCGTCCGTCTGACGTCCTCCTGCTGAGCAGCAGCGGTCGGGTCACCTCGGGTGGCCCGGCCGTTGGTGCGTCCAGGCGCGCGCGGGCGGGCGGGGGCGGGCCGGCGCGTGCCCGCCGTGGGGTTTCATCCCATCGCGGCTGTCCTGGGAAGGCGTTTCGCGCGTAGGGAGCAGGAACGCCTGACTTCCTACGCGCGGATAGCCTCACCATGCGCGGAACCACTGCCCGTGCGCGGTGGTCGCGACCGGTGACGGGCGGGAGGCGCGGCGCGGGCTGGCATCGGGCCTCCCGTCTGGCGCGAGCGGACGTTCTCACCCATCGCGGCTGTCCTGGGAAGGCCTTTCGCGCCTAGGTGGCAGGAACGCCTGGCTTCCTACGTGCGGATCACCTCACCACGCGCGGAACTGCTCGCCGTTGGCGGTGGTCGCGACCGGCGACGGGCGGGAGCTCGGCGCACGTCCCGTGCCGGGCCTCCCGTCCGGCGTGCGCGGACGTTCTCACCCATCGCGGCTGGAGTGGGAAGGCTTCCCGCGCGTAGGTGGCAGGAACGCTTGGCTTCCTACGCGCGAATGACCTCACCATGCGCGGAACTGCTACCCACGCATGGAACTGCTGCCTACGCGCGGTTCTGCTCCCCAGGCCCAGGCCCAGGCCCAGGCGCAGGGCCGCGCGGGGGAGCAGGGCGGGCCGGGACGAGCTTCAGGCCGACGACGCAGCCGACGATGCCGGCGATGAACAGCACGCGCAGGGCGGTCACGGGTTCGGCGCCGGTGGCCATGCCCCAGATGACGGTGAGGGCGGCGCCGGTGCCGGTCCACACCGCGTACGCCGTGCTGATCGGGATGTGGCGCAGGACGTACCCGAACGCGACGAGGCTCACCACGATGGTGATCGCGAAGACCAGGGTCAGGCCCGGGCGGGTGAAGCCGTCGCTGCGGCCGAGCGCGGTCGCCCAGACGGTCTCGAGCACCGCGCTGACGAACAGGACGATCCAGGCCACGTCAGCTCACCACCTTCAGGCCGACGACGCAGGCGACCAGGCCGAGTACGAGGCCGATGCGGGCGAGGGACGCGGCCTCCTGCCGCCGGAGGACGGCGACGACCACGGTCAGTGACGCACCGATGCCGACCCAGACGGCGTACGCGGTGCCGACCGGGATCGACCGCATCGCGAACGCCAGGCCGACCATGCTCGCGACCATGCCGGCGACGAACACGATCGTCGGGACGACCTTCTTGAAGCCGTTCGAGGCGCTCAGTGCGGTGGCCCACACGGCCTCGAGGACGCCCGAGAGGACGAGGACGACCCATGCCATGACGAATCCCTTTCGTGCTCGATCCGTGGATGTCGTACGACTGTGCGACATCGGCGCCCACGGTAGCATGAAGTCGTACGATCGTGCGAGTATGAGGTGTGGCCAGGAGCATCGACATCGAGGACCGGCGCCGGGTGGTCTCCGAGGCCGCCTGCCGGGTGCTCGCCGAGGACGGCCTCGGCGCCCTGAGCGTCCGGAACGTGTCGGCAGCGGCGGGCCTGCCGCCGAGCACCGTGCGCTACGTCTTCCCGACGCAGGCGAGCATGCGTGAGCACACCATCACCCTCGTCTTCGACCGGATGTGCGAGCGCATCGAGGCGCTACCTGCCGACCTCCCCGCACCGAAGCGGGCGCGACGGATCGTCGTCGAGCTGCTGCCCCTCGACGCCGAACGCGTCATCGAACTCGACGTCTACCTCGCCCTCGGCAACGCGGCCCTCACGGACGCCGCACTCCGCCCCACGCTCGACGGCGTCGTCGGCCAGGTGCGGGCGTGGTGCGAGGAGGCCCTCGGGTTGCTCGGCGTCCCGCCGCGAGACCACGAGTACGAGGCGCGCCGGTTGCACGCGCTCCTCGACGGACTCGCGATGCAGGTGGTGCGGCTCGCCCCGGGGGAGTCCGGCGTCTGGGCGATCGACGTGGTCGACCGGCACCTCACGGAACTCGCCCCCGCCTGATTGCGACGTTCCGTCCCATCGCGCCTGACATGGGAAGCCTTTTCGCGCGTAGGGGGCCCTTCTTTCCTGCTGCCCACGCGCGATTCTTCTTCCCACGCGCAGTTCCTCACTCCACGCGCGAATCTGCCGCACGCGCGGTTCCTCCATCGACGCGCGGAACTGCCGACCCACGCGCGTCGCCTATCCTGTCCCGGTGACGACGACCACGCCGCCGCCGCAGCGCTCCCGGACCCTGACCGGCCCCGGCCTCGTGCTGCTCGCCGTCGTCGTCCTGCTCGGCATCAGGATCGCCGCGCCGAGCGTCGGCACCGCGGGGCTGCCGGACGTCGTGCAGGACTTCCTGACGCTCGCGATCAGCGTCGTGGTCGAGTCGCTGCCGTTCGTGGTGCTCGGCATCGTGCTGTCGATCGTCGTCGAGGTCTGGGTGCCGGCCGGCGCCCTCGAGAAGGTCCTGCCGCAGAACCCCTTCGGGCGCCGCGCCGTGATCTCGCTCATCGGCATGCTGTTCCCGGTGTGCGAGTGCGGGAACGTACCGCTCGCCCGCGGCCTCATGCTGCGCGGGTTCACCCCGGCCGAGGCCGTCACGTTCCTCGTCGCCGCGCCGATCCTCAACCCGCTCGTCATCATCAGCACGGCGCAGGCGTTCGGGTGGTCCGGGTGGATCCTGCCGGTGCGGATCGTCGGGGGCTTCGTCGTCGCGAACCTGGTCGGCTGGATCGTCGCCGCGCACCGCCGCCCGGCCGACCTGCTGCTCCCCGCGTTCGAGGCCCGCTGCCGTGCCACGGTCGGGGCGCCCCGGGCGCGCAACCGCTGGCGGGAGAGCGCGGCGCAGTTCGGCGGCGAGACCGCCACGATGATGCCGGCGCTCTTCGTCGGCGCGGGGCTCGCGGCCGCGATCCAGGTGGCCGTGCCGCGGTCCACCCTGGTCGCGATCGGGGCGAACCCGGTGCTGTCCGTCGCGGCGATGATGCTGCTCGCGATGACGGTCTCGCTGTGCTCGAACGTCGACGCGTTCTTCGCGCTGTCGTTCGCGTCGACGTTCCTGCCCGGGTCCATCACGGCCTTCCTCATCATCGGGCCGATCATCGACGTGAAGATGATCGCGCTCCTCCGCACGACGTTCCGGGTCCGCTTCCTGGTGCTGCTCGCCGTCGTGTGCGTCCTGTTCGCCGGAACCGTCGGGTTGGTGATGAATGTCCTCGTCTGACACCGGGCGCCGCGCGCACGCGTACCTGGGCCTCGGGTCCGTGCTGGCGGTCGCCGTCTGCACGCTGTGGCTCGCCCTGGTCGGGCACCTCGACCTGTACATCAACCCGCGCTACGCGGTCTTCACGATCGTGCTCGCCGCGGTCGCCGTGCCCGCGGCGGTCGCCGGCCTCGTCGTCACGGCCCGCGGCGACGGGCACACGCACGGTGACGACGACCACGCCGACGACGACCACCACGACCACGAGCACGGCGGTCGGCGCGCGGGCCGTGGCCGCGCGGTCCGCATCCTGCTCGGGACGGCCGCGGCGGTCGTCACGATCGGGGTCACCGTGTCGATGCTGGTCCTGCCCCCGACGACGCTGTCCGCCCGCACCGCGCAGCAGCGGAGCGTGGACTCGGCGACCCTGTCGAACGCGACCGGGTCCGAGGCCGCGGTCTCGCTCCTGGGCAGCGAGGGCGTCGACACCTCGGCGTACGGCGTCAAGGACTGGGCGGCGCTCATCCGGCAGACCACCGACACCACGGCCCTCGTCGGCAAGCAGGTCCGGTTGACCGGGTTCGTGGTGCCCGGCGACGGCGGCTCGTTCACGCTCACGCGCTTCGTCATCAGCTGCTGCGCCGTGGACGCCCAACCGGTCGGCATCGGCGTGGTCCCGGCCGAGGCCGGCGACGGGACCGCACCCGAGCAGGGGCAGTGGGTGCGGGTGACCGGGGCGCTCGCGGCGAACCCGGACCAGTCCGCCGACGCCCGCATCGTCATCCGCGCCGCGGACGTCACGGCGATCGCGCAGCCGGAGGACCCGTATGAGTACTGAGCGGCGCGACCGCCGCCCGGTCGCGCACCGGTTCCACCGGCGGTACACGGCGGTGGTGCTCGTCCTCGCCGTCGTCGCCGCGCTCGCCGCCGTCGTCGGGGCGCAGCAGGGCCCGCGGCTGCGCGACGTCTCGTACGACGCCTCCGGCCTGGTGTCCCGACCGGCGCAGCGCGTGATCCTGACGGCGAACCAGGCGCTCGAGCGGGTCAGCGCCGACGACGTCCGGGTCCGTCCGTCGGCCGCGCACACCGTGACCTCGAGCGGCAACACGATCGCCGTCGAGTTCACCGGACCGCTGGCCTACGACCGGGACTACACCGTGACGGTGGCCGGGGTGCGGGCGCCGGGGCAGCGTGCCACCGCGGACCTGATCGCGTCGATCCGGACCGGCAGCACCGACGTGCTCGCCCTGGTGCCCGGAGGCGGCGGCGCCCCGGACCGGATCGTCCGGCGGTCGCTCGACGCCGGTGGCGTGACCACCGTGCACCAGGCGGCGGACATCACCGAGTACGCACGGCTCAGCCGCTCGCTGGTGGTCGTCAGCGGGAGCGACGCGAGCTCCTCGGTCGACGTCGTCCCGCTGCGCGGCGGGGTGCAGGACGCGTCGTCGGAGATCGAGCACATCACCCTGCCGACCGCCCGGGGCCGGGTCACGGCGCTGCACGTCGCCGACGACGGGGCCTCGTTCGGGTTCGAGTACGCGGACACCTCGACGGGGCAGTCGCGCAACACCGGGCTCTACGTCGTCGACATGACCGGTACGCACATGCCGACGGCGATCGCCGAGGACGGCAAGCCGACGACCGGCGCGGTACCGATGACCGTGGGGCAGTGGGCCTACGTGCCCCGCACCGAGAGCGCGCTCGTCCGGACCGGTTCCGACGACCTCGTGCTCGTCGACATGAGCGGGCGTGCCGACCCGGTGCGGCTCGGCAGCGCCACCTACCTGCACGGGTTCGTCGGCACCGGCACCACGGCCGTGGTCGAGACCGGCACCGGCATCGTCCGGCTCGACCTGACCGACGGGGCGGAGTCGGCGCTGCAGGCGCCGGCCGCGAGCACCGACGCCCCCTACCTCGGACGGATCGCCCAGCTGACGGACGACACCTACCTGCGGGTGCTGGGGGACGTGCGGGTGGACGGGACCATCTCGCCACGGATCGTGCGCGTGGACGGGACACGGGCCTCCCGGCTGGCCGTCACCCTGCCCGACGACGCGAGCGTCACGGCGGTCTGCCCGTCGCCGAACGGGCAGTTCGTCGCGGTCGCGACGAAGTCGGCGAGCGACGAGCTGGTGAGCATCGTCGACGCGACCTCCGGCGCGCTCGAGGCGAGCATCGACGCCGCGTCGGTCGACTGGTGCGGCGCGCTGCCGTCCGGTGACGAGATCAGCTGACGTTCAGACGCGGCGACGACGGACAGGAGGCCCGGTACCAGCTGGTACCGGGCCTCCTGTCCGTCAGGTGGTGCCGACTAGGCCAGCGTGGCCGCGTCGATGACGAAGCGGTAGCGGACGTCCGAGCTGAGGACGCGCTCGTAGGCCTCGTTGATCTGGTCGGCGCTGATGAGCTCGGTCTCCGGCAGGATGTCGTGCTCGGCGCAGAAGTCGAGCATCTCCTGGGTCTCGCGGATGCCGCCGATCGCCGAACCGGCCCAGCTGAGCCGACGCGGGATGAGGGCGAACGCCGGGACCTCGAGCGGCTCGGACGGGGCGCCGACGTTGACGAGCGTGCCGTCGACCTTGAGCAGGCCGAGGTACGCGCCCATCGGGATCTTCGCCGAGACGGTGTTGATGATGAGCTCGAAGGAGTTCGCGAGCTTCTCGAACGTCTCCGGGTCCTTCGTCGCGTAGTGGGCCTTCGCGCCGTAGCGGAGCGAGTCCTCCTGCTTCGAGGTGGTCTGCGACAGGACGGTGACCTCGGCGCCGAGCGCGACGGCGATCTTGACGGCCATGTGGCCGAGGCCGCCCATGCCGACGACGGCGACCTTCGTGCCGGGGCCGGCCTTCCAGTGGTGCAGCGGCGAGTAGGTGGTGATGCCGGCGCAGAGCAGCGGCGCGACCTTCTCGATGTCGAGCGACTCGGGGACGCGCAGGACGAAGTCCTGGTCGACGACGATCGCCTGCGAGTAGCCGCCCTGGGTGATCGAGCCGTCGGCGGGGTCGACGCTCGTGTAGGTGCCGATGTTGCCCTTCAGGCAGTACTGCTCCTGGCCGGCGAGGCACTGCTCGCACTCGCCGCAGGAGTTCACCATGCAGCCGACGCCGACACGGTCGCCGACCTTGTGCTTCGTGACGGCGTCGCCGACGGCCGAGACGTGGCCGACGATCTCGTGGCCGACGACCTGCGGGTACTGGATCTCGCCCCACTCGCCGCGGACGGTGTGGATGTCCGAGTGGCAGATGCCGGCGTAGGCGATGTCGATCTCGACGTCGTTCGGTCCGACGTCACGACGGGTGATGGTGGTCTTGACGAGCGGCTCGGTGGCGGACGGTGCCGCGTACGCGTTGACGGTGCGCATGGGTCTCCTCGTGGGGGAAGGGGGAGCGGACCGGGTGCGGCCCGTCTCCAGTGTGGTGGAGCGCGCCACTCGGAGGGAGGCCCGGCTGGGGTACCCCTCGCGGCACGGTCGGGCGCGTCGGCGGCCGGGGTCAGGCGAGTCGGGCCAGCCGCTGCCCGGCGATCCGGGGTCAGGCCAGCCGGGCCAGCCGCTGCCCGGCGATCCGGGCGAAGCGCAGCGGGTCGGCGAGGGCGTCGTCCGGCTCACCGGTGGTCTGCGTCGCCAGCACGGTGAGCGAGGCGGCGGCGTCGAAGTCGTCGAGCGGGGCGTCGATGTCCCCGGCGACGAGCAGCACCCGGGCCCGCGGCGCGTGGGTGGTCGCGAGCGCGCGCACCACGCTCGGCACCTTGCCGGCGGCGGACTGTGCGTCGTACCGACCCTCGCCCGTGACCACCACGTCCGCGCCGTCGAGGAGCGCGGGCAGCCCGAGCACCCCGGCGATGCCCTCGGCCCCGGCCGCCAGCGTCGCACCCCACGCGAGCAGCGCGAAGCCGACACCGCCGGCCGCACCCGCTCCGGGGGTCGCCGGGTCGACGTCGGGGAAGCACCGTGCCCAGTCGGCCAGCCGGGTCTCGAACGCGGGGACCCGGTCGGGCGTGACGCCCTTCTGCGGCCCGAACACCGCCGCCGCGCCGTGCGGTCCGAGCAGGGGCGACGTGACGTCGGTGAGCACGACGGCGCCGCCCTCCGGCAGGCGGCGCAGGTGGGTCGTGTCGACGGCGGTGACGTCGTCGAGGAGCTCCGCGCCCTGCGGCAGCCGCCGGGGCGGACCGCCCGCCGGCTCGCGGTGGACGAGCGCCCCCAGCGCGACCAGCGCGTCGGCGCCGCCGTCCGTCGAGGCGCTGCCGCCGATGCCGAGCACCAGGCCGGTCGCCCCGGCGTCGAGTGCGGCGGCGATCGCCTCGCCGAAGCCCCGGCTCGTCGCGGTGTCCGGCAGCGGTCCCGCCAGCAGGGTCAGGCCGCTCGTCGCCGCGAGTTCGACGACCGCGCGGCCGTCGGGCAGTCGCAGCCAGGTCGTGTCGACGGGGGTGCCTGCCGGACCGGTGACCGTGACGGGCACCCGGACCGCTCCGGGGAACGCGCTGGCGAAGGCGTCGAGCGTGCCCTCGCCGCCGTCGGCCGTCGGCGCGAGCACGAGGTCGTCCTCCGGGCGCTCGGTCCGCCACCCGTCGGCGATCGCCGCTGCGACGGACGCCGCGGACGCGGTGCCCTTGAACGAGCCCGAAGCCACGATGATGCGCACGACCTCCACCGTAGCGGCGGTCGGTGCGGCGCCGGAGTCTCAGGCGACGGGCAGCGCGAACCGCGGGTGCGTCGCCCCGCCGGTCGCGAGGTCGGCGAGCACCTCGCCGAGCAGCGGCGCGAACTTGAAGCCGTGTCCGGACGACCCGGTCGCCACCGTGACCGGCCCCCGCCGGTCGATGACGAAGTCCTCGTCGGGGGAGTTGTCGTACAGGCAGCTGATGAAGGTCGGCCTCGTCGCGTCGACGCCCGGTACGAACCGTGCGACGTACGCCTGCAGTCGCTCCGCCTCCGCCGCGACGGGGGTGGTGTCCCGGTGGTCGGGGTCGACGACGGGGCCGGTGCCGTGGAAACCGACCTTGACGCCCTCGCCCGGGGTGAGCAGCCCGTACACGTCGTCGCCGTCGGCCCAGTGGACGAAGCTCGGCCACGCCGCGTCCGGCAGGTGGCTGGGGAAGTGCGCCGGCTGCTCCTGGGTGACGCGGATGGCCGGGAGGCCCGCCCCGCGTGCCGCGAACAGGTCACCGACCAGCGTGGGGGCCCACGAGCCCACCGCGGCCACCAGGGACCGGGTGCGGTGGGCGGAGCCGTCGGACAGCGTCACGGTGACGGTGTCCCCGTGGTCCTCGACGCCGGTGACCCGTGTCCCGAAGCGCAGCTCGGCGAGGCCGGTCCGCTCGGCCAGGGTGAGCAGGGCCTCGATCGCCGCGGCCGACCGGATCCGGCCGGCGGTGGCGTGGGCGAGCACGTGCCCCTCGAACGCGATGCCCGGCCAGCGCGCCGCAGCGGCCTCGGGGGAGAGCCGCTCGTGCGGGATGCCGGCGTCCGACAGCGCCGCGGCGATGGCGTCGACGACCTCGGGGCGGCCGTGGTCGACCGCGCCCGTGCGCACGACGAGCTCCTGTCCCGCGGCGGCCTCGAGTGCCTCCCACCGCTCGAGCGCCCGCGTGGTCAGCGCGACGTACTCGGCGTCCGCGTAGCCCTGTCGGAAGATCCGGGTCGCCCCGTGCGAGGACCCGTGCTCGTGACCGCGCCCGTGCTGCTCGAGCAGGAGCACGCGCTCGCCCCGGGCGGTCAGGGCGTAGGCGGTCGCGGCGCCGAGCACGCCGCCGCCGACGACCACGTGGGTTCCGTCTCTGTGGGGCATGCACCGAGCGTAGTTGCCGGTCCCACCGACGTCAGCGGTCGAGGGCGGCGAGCGCGACGCGCGCGGACTCGGCCACGAGTGCCTCGTCGTACGGCTCGTCCGGGTCGTTCCGGGTGGTCAGCACGGCGATGACGATCGGGTCGCCGTCGGGTCGGGTCACCCGGGCGACGTCGTTCCGGATCGGACCGGCGCCACCGGACTTGTCGGCGACGACCCAGCCGTCCGGGGCACCGGCACGGACGAGCGCGTCACCCGTGGCGTTCCCGCTCATCCAGTCGGTGAGCAGCGCCGTGTCCGCCCGGCCGAGGGTGCGGCCGTCGAGCACCCGATCCAGGACCGCCGCGAACGCCGCCGGGGTCGTCGTGTCCTCGGTGCTGCCGGGCTCGATCGTGTTGAGCTCGGGCTCGTCGTGCACCACCTCGGTCGTCGTGTCGCCGAGGTCGGCGAGTGCGGCGTCCAGGGCAGCCGGGCCGCCGATGCGGTCGAGCAGCACGTTCAGAGCGGTGTTGTCGCTCATCCGGACCGCTGCCTCGGCGACCTCGTCCAACGGCAGCCCGTCGGCCACGTGCTGCTCGGTCACCGGCGAGTACCCGGCCGCGGCGACGTCCGCCTGGGTCCAGTGCGCGACCGCGGAGCGCTCGGCGGCGGGGACCGCCCGCAGGAACGCCGCTGCCGCCAGGACCTTGATCGTCGACGCGTAGCCGAACCGCCGGTCCGCCCGGTACGACACGGTCGCACCCGTGCCGGTGTCGGTCGCGACGACGCCGACCGTGGCGTCGTACCGCTGCTCGAGGGCGGCGAGCGCCCGGTCCACCCGGTCCTGGTCGACGGGGGTGGCGCTCGCCGTGGGCACGGACATAGTCGTCGGGGTGGTGGTCGGGGTGTCGGGACCGCTCGCGGTCGGGGCGCCGCCGCTCGTGCAACCGGCCAGGGCGAGGGCGGCAACGATCGTCCCGACGAGCACGTGGGGCAGGTGGAGGCGCATGCCCGCACCCTGGCGCACGTACCTGCGCAGCAGGTCGGAGATCAGCGCTCGGTGTGCAGCATCCCCTCGGCCCAGGGCCGCGGGTCGATCCAGATCGGCGTGTCCGGTGATGCCGGATCTCGCTCTTGCCGCGGAGAGGTGCGGGTTCGGGAACACAGTCGAGGGAAAGATCGTCTTCCATCGAAATGTCCGCTACGGGATTCGGATGACTTCCGATCCTTTGTCGGACTCCGCGCCTCTTGACCGCGTTCGGGTTTGTCCGGACACTTCTTGTCTATCGGCCTGGAAGGGGTTCTTGCGACCGTGACGCTCGCACGCATCAGTAGGCTCGCTGCCGTGGGGACTTTCAAGAAGTTGTTCGAGCCGGTGTTCTTGGCGACCGCAGGCGGCGTGGCGGCCGTCGTGGCAGCAGTGCTTGCGTTCGCGCCCTCCGCTGTCTGGGCGACGGCTCTGAGTGCTGTTGCGGCAGCGTTCGCAATCGTGCTCACCTTCTTGATCGCCCGGCGTCAGGGTGAGGAGTCCGGCCATCTGAGCAACACGGTGACGTCCGTCCAGGGCCTCGTGACGAGCACCAACGAAGCTGTGACGGACATCCGGGCGTTGCAAGAGGAGTCGCGGGTCCAGCAGGAGCAGCTCCTCGAACTCCAGCAGCAATCAGGAGAACTCCTCCGTGAGGTCGCGGAACGTGCGTCGGCGCAGGACTACGACCCGAGCGCGTCAGAGGAAGGAGCCGAGGGCACCGAGGACGCGCAAACGGGGGAGAAGCCGGATTGGGAAGACGAAGCCATCGAGCGGCTGAGGGCGAAACACGCAGATCTCGACTTCGCTTCCCTCCACTGGAAGCGGAAGACGCCACAGCCACCCGTGCCCGGTAACCATGGTTGGTTCGTTGAGACTCCCGGTCGGACCACGAGGTGGTTCGTGCGGAAGGCCCGCGGGATGACCGTCCGCAAGGCGATGCCGCGCGACTTCTTGGACCGACTTGAGATCGAACAAGGTGTTGAACCGAGGACCATTGCTCTTGATTATCAGCTGAGACAACACGGTCTTGCTGCTTGGTTTGCGAGAACCTACGCCGGTGATCTCTTCCGTGTGTCTCGCGCTTACCGCGCTCCAGGGCAGCCCATCCGGACAGAACGAGTCGACGAAGAAGGCTGAGTGCGCATGCCGCGCATCTTGTAGTGCGGTCGCACCACGCGTCGCCGCCCGCCGGCACTGAGCGGAGCCCTCTCGGCCTCTCCGAGTGCACCAGCCACCGCTGCACCCGGACCGTCTCGACGGGTCACGGCCAGCGGGCCGCGCGCCGGTTCCGTTCTGCCTGCTGCGCCGCGTTGTAGTTGCGGTCGCGCACGTACTGCCGTTGAGCCTTCTCGTCGCGGTGCTGCGCCTCGGCGCTGATGATCTCCCCGACGATCCCGAGGCCGAGTGCCCACGCCTTGCGCGTGGACTGCCGCCGCTGCTGGACCGCGGCCGCCGCTGCGGCCTGCTGCGCGGTGGTGTGGGCGATCTGCGCGTCCCGGTGGGCGCGGAACTGCTGCTCGGCCTCCTCGTACCCGGGCGGGACGGTGAGGAGCGCGTCGTCGAACCGTTCGGCGAAGCGAGGCGGTGCCCCCGTGACGCGGAGGAAGAGCTGCGGGAACAGGTACAGCGCCATCCCGTAGACGGGGTGCGCTTCCTCGGCGAGGAGCGTCGCTCCGGTCGTCTCGATGTACTCGGGAGCAGGCGGCGTCTGCGGCTCGGTCACGGCTCGGATCTTCCAGCTGAGCGTCACGACGAAGCTCAGCACCGTCTGCATCGACTCCAGTGAGGGGCCGTGGGCGTCGACCTGGTGGAGTGCCACGCGGTCGACGGTCTCGAGGTCGTCGAGCCAGTACGGGAAGAGTGCGGCGGAGATGTGCTGCCGCACGTCCCACGCCCTGCGGTTGCGCTCGGTCCAGTCGGCGATGTCGAGCACCTGTACCGCGCGGTTGACCTCCACAGCCATGCTCCGTCGGTACAGGGCGGCGATGAAGGCATCGAGCTCAGCGGGTTCCGGTGGCTCTCCACCGAACCAGCGGGCGTGCGCGTCGAGGAAAGCGTCCCAGTCGTGTCGGAGACGCTCGAGTGGGAAAGAGGCGCGGGGCACGGCACCGGGATGTCGCGGCGGTCGGTGGTGCATGCAGCGCCCCGACCGGTCCCAGGTGAAGCCGAGGTGCGCGGACGGCACCGAGCAGTTGAGCGGCAGCGGCACGACGCCCCCTTCGAGATCGATGGTCGATCCGGCCACCCTATTCGATGCGAGACATGCTCAGGCGGCCCCCGATCCGCCCTCGCTGCGCTGGCGTGCTGGTCAGCGCCGTGCCGCCGTCGGGCCGGGGCCCGGTTCCGTCAGACCTGCGCGGCTCGGTGGTCGTACGCCAGCGGCAGCAGGTCGCGTGCGGCGACGCTCACCAGCCCGTCCGGACCGGGCAGGACTACGCGGATGTCCGGGTGGAGGTCGACGAGGACCTGGCGATCACGACCGCAGGGGCTCGTCACGCCCCGGCCGTGGTTGCCGACCGCGACGATCGCGGTGAGCTCGGTCGCGCCGCCGGCCCGTGCGGCGCCGATGGCGACGAGCTCGGCGCAGGGGCCGCCGGTGAAGTGGTGCACGTTCACGCCGGCGAAGACCCGTCCGTCGGCGCTGCGCACGGCCGCACCCATGGTGTGCACGCCGTCCTCGTCGGGGCCGGCGTCCGTGGTGGCGTCGATGGTCGAGCGGGCGACCTCGATGAGCGCGTGGTCGTCGTCGGTCAGCGCGGCCGCAGAGGCGGGCAGGTCGGTCGACATGGTCCGACCGTACTGCCACGAGGGCGTCGACCGGTGGACAGCACCTCGGATCAGCCGAAGGCGCTGGCCGCTCCGACTCGCAGGAAGTCGAGCTTCTCGGCGTCGGGTCCGGCGGCTGCGCAACTGTAGAGCACGATCTTCACGTCCGTGTCCGGGACGACCATGACGTCGCAGTCGAGGACGACGTCGCCGACCAGGCGGTTGTGCACGGTCTTCGTGAGCGTGGTGTGTGCCGCTGCCCGTCCCTCGCTCCAGAGCAGGTCGAACCGGGGGCTGCGCGCACGGAGGTCGCCGACGAAGGCGCGGAGGTCGGCGTCCTGCCCGAACAGCGCGACGGATCGGCGGAGATCGGCGACGAGGGCCCGTTCGAACTGGTCCGACCCGCCGTGCGCCGTCGCGATGCCCGCGACGGAGTCGTCGACGAACGTCTGGACCAGCAGGTTCTGCGCCGGGTCGGCGAGGACGGACGGGCTGTGGAACAGGCGCTGCCACAGCGGCGTCGAGTCGAGCAGGGACCAGTCCGCGGCGAAGACGGCGACCGGGAACGCGGCCAGGCGGGACACCATCCGCTGCACGCCGGGCGGGACGTGGCGGGAGACCGCACCGGCCACGGGCGGAGCGATGCCGGCTGCGCGGTGCAGCAGGTCGTGCTCGACGCGGTTCAGCTGCAGGGCACGGGCGAGTGCCACCGTGACCTGTGCCGACGGTGCGCGGAACCGTCCCTGCTCCAACCGTGTGACGTAGTCGACGCTGACGCCGGCGAGCTGGGCCACCTCCTCCCGTCGCAGGCCCGGGGTGCGTCGACGTCCGTACGGCTCGAGGCCGACGTCCTCGGGGGCCAGGCGTTCCCGCCAGGCGCGCAGCAGGCCGCCGAGGTCGGAGTCCACGGGGTGCTCGTCCACGGTGCCATCCTCCCCGACTGGCGGCGCCGCAGGGAGGGAGCGGCCTTCCCTGGCTGCGGTGGCCGACCAGACCCACGCTGGTCGCAGGCACGGCACACCGTGCTGACCACGACGACGAGGAGCCCACCCATGACGACCACCCTGATCACCGGCGCGAACACGGGCATCGGGTTCGAGATGGCCCGGCAACTGACAGCCGCGGGTCACGACGTGTGGATCGGCGCACGGGACCTCGACCGGGGCCGCGCCGCCGCCGAGGCGCTCGGGGCACACACCGTCCAGCTCGACGTCACCGACGACGGGTCCGTGGCGGCAGCCGTCGCGCTGCTCGGGGACCGCGTCGGACGGCTCGACGTCCTGGTGAACAACGCCGGGGTCCTCGGCGAGGTCGCTCCGCCGGCGGAGATGACCGTCGACCAGATCCGTGCGGTCTACGAGACGAACGTGTTCGGTCTGGTCCGCGTCACCCGCGCGTTCCTGCCGCTGCTCCGACGCGGAGCACACCCGTCGGTGGTCAACGTCACCAGTGGACTCGGGTCGTTCACGCTGACCGGCGACCCGCAGCGGGTCGAGTCGCAGTACCCGCTCGCCGCCTACGGCTCGTCGAAGACGGCCGTGACGATGCTGACCATGCAGTACGCCAGGACGATCCCGGACATCCGCTTCAACGCGGTCGATCCGGGCCAGACAGCCACCGAGTTCACCGGGGGACTCGGTCACACCGTCGAGCAGGGCGCGTCCGCGGCGGTCCGCATCGCGACGCTCGGAGCAGCGGCGCCGACCGGCACCGCGACCGATGCGGACGGCACCCTGCCCTGGTGACCGACCCCGTACGCGGGAACGACTGAGGGCCGCCCATCGGGCGGCCCTCAGTGTCGGAGCGAGTGACGGGAATCGAACCCGCGCTACCAGCTTGGGAAGCTGGAGTTCTACCATTGAACTACACTCGCGCACCCCGCCGAGCGGGACGTGGCAAGCCTAGCGGATTCTCCGCTGGAAGCCAGCCGAGCGCGCACCGTGCGCCGTCCTGCCGAGGTGATCCGGGCCTCCCGTGTCTCCGCTGTGAGCCCGCCGGTCCGACGGACACGTGTCGTCGGCGTGTGTACCGTCCAGGGAGTCCGAGCGCCAGCAGACCGAGGAGGACCCGGATGGTCAGGCATCCCCTCATCGACGACGTGGTGGGCACAGCCCTCGTGGTCGACTCCGCCTCGCCCGTCGTGTGGCTGACGGAGGCGTTCGCGTCGCTGCTCCGTCGCGCCGCCGACGCCGGACGCACGGTCGTGCTCCGCACCGGCCAGGAGGCAGCCATCACCCCCGCCCTGCGGCACGCGCTCGGCGCGTACGGCGCCGCGTGGGTCGTGGCCGGCCCCGACGGACGCCTGCGGGACGGGCGGACGGGGGTCGCCGCCTCCGGCGTCGAGGACTTCGTGCACGTCGCCCCCGAGCTCGTGGGCGCACCCGCACCGGAGCACCCGGTGTCCGACGGCTCGGTCCGCCAGATCAGCATCGACCTGACCCTGCGCCACCACCCGGAACGCGCGGTGGACATGGGGTCCGCGATCGAGGCCCTGTGCCACACGGTCGGCACCTGCCCGACGCGCTGGGGCACGGCCGAGCCGCTCGCGGTGCCGTGGGACCGCTGGGTCGTCACGCAGTACGCGAAGCACGAGGCCCCCGGGGTCTCCACGTCGTACGCGGTGGGCGAGGGGTTCTCGGCGACGATGACCGCCCACCTGGTGGACGGCGTGGTCGTCGAGACGATGTCGGCCGCCCTGACGGTCCCCGAGGCGGACGCCGACCCCGACCTGGCGGACCGGCTCTTCGCCGCCGTGCAGCAGGTCGCCGACCAGGTCGTCCCGGTCTTCGGCGTCGTCATGCAGCGTCGCGGAGACGCCGACCACCTGGTGCGGGCGGTCTCGCACGGGGAACCGACGCCGCTCGCCGTGGTCGTCGGCCCGGAGGCCGTCGCCTTCCTCGACCGCGACGGCACCTGGCCACCCCAGCGCACGACGATCGCGTCCTTCGGGACCCGGACCGGTGCCGGCACCGACGACGGCGGCATGATCATCCGGTTCGAGGACGGCTGGGAAGCCCTGGAGTCGTTCCTCGACCGCATCGACGAGGACCGCTTCCTGCGGCTCGTCGGCGGAGCGCCGCTCGACCCCGCACACGACGAGGGTGCCCTGGACGGCCACGTCCGCGAGTCCCGGGTGGCGGGCGGTCGCGGTGCCGCGTGACGTCACGATCCTCTGCCGGCAGCCGGTGGAGACGCGCGAGGTCGCCGAGGCGCTCCTGCTGCACGACGAGACCTGGGGCGTGCGTGCCCTCGACGACGGCCCGATGATGCAGGTCTGCCGTGACGCCGGTCACCCGGTCATCACGGTGCTCGGGGTGCGCCGCGTGGACGCCCCGGACGAGGTCGAGCGGATCCTGCCGGACGCCCCGCCGATCGCCACCCCGCTGTGGTGGGTGGACACGGTGACCCCGGCGGGTCCGGACGGTGAGTCGGGCATCTCCGCCGCGCTCGAGGCCGCGCTGGACCTCGACGCGGTGTGCATCGTGCACGGGGACTGACGGTCCGCCACCTGCCCCGACGAGCCCGCGCTCCGTGGATGCCCGCCGCGCCGCCCGCGCTCACCGCACCCCCAGAAGTGGTCAGAACTCATCTTCCGAGACCCGTCGGTACGCGACCGGGTCCTACGGTGTGAACACCCGAGCCGACGAGCCGGGCGCGCACGCTCCTCGTCGGCGCCGCTCTTCTCACTGAACAGGGCTCCAGTGCGTACACAACTCCAGCAGCGTGCCGTCGCGCGCGCTCGCACCATCCTCACCGGCGTCGTCGTCGCCGGGCTGGCGGGCGTCGCGCTCGTCGGCGCCGGCACGACCTCGGCCTCCGCCGCGGCTCCCGCGCAGACGACCTTCGTGAACGAGGGGTTCACGGGCGTCAGCGCCGGCGACGCCTACATCCTGCCGTCCACGCAGTCCGGCGCGGCGAACGTCGCCTGCCTCACCGCGCGTCCGGCCGGTGGCACGTCGAACACCGGCTCGGTGCCGACCTGCGCCGGCACCGCGGACGCCGACGGACGCGGGGCGCTGCGCCTGACCGGCGCCGTGAACAACCAGGCCGGCGGCATCGGCGCGACGCAGTCCGTACCGATCACCAAGGGCATCGACGCGGTCTTCGACAGCTACCAGTACAACGGCACCTCGGCCGACGGCATCGTCTTCTACCTCGCCGCGACCGACCCGTACAACCCCGCCGTACCGGAGCGCATCGGCTACCTGGGCGGGTCGCTCGGCTACAGTGCGAGCACCGCGAACAACGCGCAGGGCATGTCCCACGCGTACCTCGGCATCGGCCTCGACCGCTTCGGCAACTTCGGCAACCGCGAATTCGGCGGTACCGGGTGCACCGCTGACGCCGGCACGAACCGCACGCTGACGGCCAACGCGGTCACCGTCCGCGGTCCGGGCAACGGCGGCACCGGGTACTGCGTGCAGTCCCGGACGGTCGTGAACGGCTCGCTGAACAAGACCGGCGTCACCGACCGCGCGCAGGCGAAGGTCCCCGTCGAGATCGTCATCAACCCGACCACGTCCACCCTGGCCGCGCAGGAGAACACCGCGATCACGGTGCCCGGCGGGCAGTACGCCGTCGTCTTCACGTCGATCGGTGGCACGCAGCAGGTCGTGCGCGGCGCGCTGCCGAAACTGACGAGCGGCAACGCGGCGAACGTCGACCCGTCGTGGGTCGACCCCGCCACCGGTTACCCCTACAAGCTCACCTACGGCTGGGTTGCGGGCACCGGCGGACAGAACGACGTGCACGAGGTCAACTACCTCCGTGCCACGACGATCGCGGGTCCGGTCCCGGCCCTGACCGCCAGCACGGGAGGCACGGCGAAGGTCGCGCACGCCGGCTCGGGCACGTACACGGTCACCCCCACCGTCTCCGCCGACGGTGGCTCCGAGTCGCAGCTCGTCCGCGCCACCACCACCTTCCCCGCCGGCGTCACGCCCGACGTGACCGCCGTGACCGGCGCCGGCTGGACCTGCGCGCCGCCCGTCGGCCGGGTCGTGACCTGCGACCAGGCGGTCGACGCCGCCTCGCCGGTCCAGCCCGGCACCGACCTGCCGACGCTCTCGATCCCGTACACGGTGACCGGCGCCGCACGGACGACGACGATCTCCACCGTCCTCGCGTCGACCGACGCCGAGGCCGTCACGGTCACCCGTGACCTGACGGTGCAGCCGCAGGGCACGACCGTCACGGCCGCCGACGTCACTGCGACCGTCGGGGACACGGTCCGACTGACCGCGGAGGTCGCCTCGTCCGAGCAGACCGGCGCGACCGCACCGACCGGCACCGTGACGTTCCGCGACGCCGAGACGGGCGCGGTGCTCTGCACGGCGTCGATCGTCGACGGCGTCGCGTCCTGCCCGACGCCGACCTCGACGGTCGGGACGCGCGGGATCACCGCCTCGTACGACGGCGATGCCGACCACGCGGCCGCCACCGGCACCGCGGCGCTCGCCACCACGAAGGTCCCGACCGCCGTCACGGTGGGCACGACGCCCGAGGCCCCGTCCTACGGCGCGCCCGTCACGCTCGACGTCACCGGACCGGTCGCGGACGCGTCCGACACGGTGCCCGCCCCGACCGGGACGATCGAGTACCGCGAGGGCTCCACCGTGCTGTGCTCGACGACGCTCCCGGACACGAGCTGCGTGGCCGACGGCCTGCGTGCCGGTACGCACACGGTGGTCGCCGTCTACTCCGGTGATGCGTTCCACGCGGGCTCGACGTCGGTCGCGATCGACCTGCCGGTGCGCAAGGCGACGACCGAGATCGGCCCGGGCACCGGTCCGGGCACCGGCGGCGAGCCGGGCGCTCCCGACACCACGGTGACGGTGATGCACGGCGAGACCGTCACGCTGGACACCCCGCAGGTGCCCCGTGACGCCACCGGCACGATCGAGTACCGGACCGAGGACGGCACGGCGCTGTGCACCGCGACGCTGCCGACCACGTCGTGCGCGATCCCGACCGACCTGCACGGCGGCGAGTACACCGTGCACCCGCACTACAGCGGCGACGAGGACCACGAGGCCGCCGACGGCGCGCCATTCACGCTCGTCGTGACCGCACAGCCGACCGAGCTCGTGGCGAGCACCGACACCGCTGCGCCGCAGGTCGGCACGGCCGTCCGGCTCACCGCCTCGGGCCTGCCCGCCGGCGCGACCGGGACGGTGACCTTCACCGCTGCGGACGGCTCCGTCCTGTGCACGGTCACCCTGCCGGAGACGAGCTGCACCACCGACGCCCTGCCCGAGGGCACGAACACGGTGACCGCGACTTACAGTGGTGACGTGTCCTACGCGGCGTCGAGCAGTGCCCTGCGCATCGTCGTCGCGGCGGCCCCGGTCGTCGTCGAGCCGGGCACCGACCCGACCTCGCCCGCGGAGCCCACGGAGCCGTCGGACGAGCCGACCGCTGCGCCGTCGGGCACCGCGACACCGTCGGCCTCGGCCGCACCCGTGGCACCGTCGGTCTCCACCGCGCCGGCGGCACCGGACGCCGACGGGCAGCTCGCCTTCACCGGCGCTCCGGTGGCAGTCGGCACCGGCATCGCCCTGGCGGTCGCCCTGCTGCTGGCCGGCCTCGGCGTCATGGCCGTCCGACGGGCACGGACCGCCCGCGCCGGCACGGAGTAGCCGCCACGAACGAGACCGCGCACCGGGTGTCCACCCGGTGCGCGGTCGTCGTCTCCGCGGCAGTCACCGTGTGCGTCAGTCGCGGTCGCGCATCGCGGCGAGCCGCTCGTTGTACGCCTTGAGGTCGGCGTCGCCGTCCCGGTCGGCCTTGCGGTCGAGACGCTTCGCCTCGCGACCGTCCGTGCGGATCCAGTTCTTCACCACGAGCAGGGCGACGAACACCATCGGCAGCTCGGACGCGCCCCAGGCGATGCCACCGCCGGTGTGCTGGTCGTCGAGCAGTGCGGCGTCGTTCGTCTGGCCGAGCGCGTGGAACCAGTCCACGGCGAACACCGACTGCGACGTCATGACCGCGACGCCGAAGAACGCGTGGAACGCCAGGGTCGCGAGCAGCGCGATGATGAGGATCGGGTAGGGCGGGCGCTTCGGACCCGGGTCGACGCCGACGAACACCCAGAAGAACAGGTAGCCGCTCAGCACGAAGTGCACGATCATCGCGACGTGCCACTCGTGGGACTGCATCGCGGCCTGGTACGCCGGTGTGAAGTAGAACACGACGAGGGAGCCGGCGAAGACGACCCCCGCGACGGCGGGCTGCGCCAGGAACTGCATCCACCGCGAGTGCACGAAGGCCATCAGCCACTCGCGTGCGCCGCGGGACCCGTCGTTCCGGACCGGCAGCGTGCGCATGGCGAGCAGCACCGGCCCGCCGAGCACGAGCGGCAGCGGTACGAACATCATCAGCAGCATGTGCTGGAGCATGTGCGACGAGAAGTGGATCATGCCGTAGACCGCGGGCCCCGCCGAGGTGGTCCAGGCGAACAGCGCGCACCCGATCACCCAGGCGATGGTGCGCCCGACCGGCCAGGCGTCGCCGCGCTGCCGGAGCTTCCGGACCGCGAGCAGGTACCAGACCGCCCCGACGACGGCGAGGCCGAGCCACATCCAGTCGATGTGCCACTGGGTCAGGTACGTCTGGACCGTCTGCGCCGGCGGGAACGAGAAGCCGATGAGGCCGGAGCGGGTGTCCTCGCCGGTCTCCGGGGTCTGCGGGATCGGCGGCTGCGAGCGCGACACCGCGACCGAGACGCCGATCGCGACCGCCATGAAGACGATCTCGGCGAGGGCGAAGCGGGTGAACGCCGCACGGTCGAGCGGCGCGCGGAGCAGCCCGGGCACGAGCCGTCGGCGCTGCACCACCCCGGCGACGCCGAGGAGCACGAGGATCGCGGCCTTGACCGTGATGAGCCAGCCGTACGTCGTGGTGACGAGGTCGAGCGGACCGGTCAGGCGCAGCGAGGCGTTCACGATGCCGGAGAACGCGACGGCGCCGAACGCCCACCCGGCCAGGGTCGAGTAACGGGCGACGACGCGGCCGGTCGCCCCCTTCGTGCGGGTGCGGAGCGCGACGACCGCGACGAGCCCGCCGGCCCAGACGCACACGGCGATGAGGTGCACGGCGAGCGAGTTGACGGCGTTCGCGTGCTCGAGCGACCCGGCGGCGTGCCCGGAGAGGGCCAGGGGCAGCAGGGCGAACAGCCCAGCGACCGTCGCGAAGGCGAGGGTCGTGACCCGTGTCGCCGCCGCGGCGAGCACGGTGGCGGCGAGGATCGCGGCGGCCGACACGACGAGCGCCTGACCGATCTCGACCTGGAACGCGAAGAGCATGAAGTTGCGGGCGAAGACCGGACTCGTCAGCGGCACGCCCAACGTGTTCGCACCGGTGAACACGAGGCCCACCACGGCTGCCAGGAACCAGACGGCACCGGTCACCGCCGCCCACCGTGCAGCACGGTGCTGGACGCTCGACACCGCTCCGTGGTCCTGCTTCTGCGCCGGCAGCGCGAACGCCGCGACGATGAGCAGCCCGACGGTGAGCGCGGCCATCGTGTCGTGCACGACGCGGGCGATCGGCAGGCCGTACTCGACGAGGTCACCGGCGGACACCAGCTGCTGTCCGGCCGAGAACGCGCCGGTCAGCGTCATGCCGAGCACGGCGCACGCGGCGGCGAGCGGGACGGCGACGACGAGGACCGTCGCGACGGTGGACGACCGCGCGGTGGTCGGCGCGGAGTCCGGCGTCCGACCGGCGGGCTGGGTTTCGGGTGACGTGACGGTCATGACCGTCCAATGGTAGGCGTTCGGCCTGCGAACCAGGCCGTGCGTTTGCTGGTCCCGCTAGGCTGCTGCGCGTGCTGCTCTCCGACCGCGACATCACCGCCCAGCTCGCCGAGGGCCGGATCGGCCTCGACCCCCACGACGCCTCGCTCGTCCAGCCCTCGAGCATCGACGTCCGGCTCGACAAGTACTTCCGGCTGTTCGACAACCACAAGTACCCGCACATCGACCCGGCGGTCGACCAGCCCGACCTGACCCGCCTGGTCGAGACCGACCCGGACGAGGCCTTCGTGCTCCACCCCGGCGAGTTCGTCCTCGGCTCGACCTTCGAGGTCGTCACGCTGCCGGACGACATCGCGGCGCGGCTCGAGGGCAAGAGCTCGCTCGGGCGCCTCGGGCTGCTGACGCACTCGACCGCTGGCTTCATCGACCCCGGGTTCTCCGGGCACGTGACCCTCGAGCTGTCGAACGTGGCGACGCTGCCGATCAAGCTGTGGCCGGGGATGAAGATCGGGCAGCTCTGCTTCTTCCAGCTGTCGAGCCCCGCCGACAAGCCGTACGGCTCGGCCGAGTACCAGTCGCGCTACCAGGGGCAGCGCGGGCCGACCCCGTCGCGCTCCGCGCTGAACTTCCACCGGGCGGACGTGTCGGTCCGGGACTGACCCCGGTCGTCGAGCCGGACGGCCCGGGCGACACGGGCGCGGGTGCGGGTGCGACACCATCGATGTCGCACGACGTCGACCTTGTCGTGATCGACACAGCCAGGCGCAGGCGCACCCGGGCGGCCGCTGGCGCGACAACATTGCTGTCGTACGACGTCGACCTTGTCGTGGTCGACCCCAGCGGACGCGGGCGGACGCGGTCGGCCGCGGGCGCGACAACATTGCTGTCGTACGACGTCGACCTTGTCGTGGTCGACACAGCCAGGCGCAGGTGGACTCGGCCGCTGGCGCGAAACCATCGCTGTCGTACGACGGCCACGACCTCGTCGCGGTCAACCGACGCGATCCCGGACGCGACCCCCGCGCGACAACATCGCTGTCGCACGACGTCCACCTCGTCGCCCCGCGTCGGCACGGCCGCGCCCGGACCCCCCGCACCACATCCCGTGCCCCCACGGCACCACCGCAGCACCTTCCGTCACACGCGGTACGAAATGTCGCATTCTGTGTATCGTTGCAGCATGTCCGCAGTCCCCCCTCGACCGGAGCCCGTGGTGTCCGCGGCCGCGCTCATCCGCGACGCCCGCGACCGAGCCGAACTCACCCAGGTCCAGCTCGCCCGCCGCGCCGGGGTCACGCAGAGCGTCATCAGCACGTACGAGAACGGCCGCCGGGAGCCCTCGCTCGCCGCACTGCAACGGATGCTGCGTGCGGCGGGCTTCACGACGACGATCGACCTGCACCCGGTCGAGGAGCCGCCGCCCCTGCGCGAGCGCGTCACCGCAGCGCGGCAGGACCTCATCGCCGTCGTCGAGCGCTTCGGCGGCCACAACCCCCGCTTGTTCGGCAGCGTCGCCCGCGGCGAGGACGGCCCCGGCAGCGACGTCGACCTGATGATCGACGTCGACCCCGGGCTCGGGATCTTCGCGCTCATGCGGATCCAGGACGAGGCCGAGCGCATCCTCGGCGTGCGGGTCGACGTCGTCGACGCGGCGGGCATGAGCGCCGAGATCGTGCGCCGCGCGGTCCCGCTGTGAGCCCCGGGTCCGTGACCCAGCGCGACGTCCGCGACCGCCTCGACGACGTCATCGGCGCGTGCGAGGCGATCGGGCGCTACGTCGACGACGACCAGCTGCCCGAGGACCTCGTGCACGACGCCGTCCGGATGCGGCTGGTCGAGATCGGCGAGGCGGTCCGGGTCCTGCCGAGCAGCCTCACCGCGGGGGAGCCGAGCATCCCCTGGGCGCGGGTCGCCGACCTCGGCGAGCGGCTGACGCGCCGCTACTTCGACACCACCCGCGCCGTGGTGTCCGGCACGGCACGCACGGACGTGCCGCACCTCGCCGAGGCGGCTCGTCGCCTGCGTGCCCGCCTCCGCTGACCCGGCCCACGTCGTGTGGGTGCGCACGGGGCGGACGGGAGGCTCCGCGCACGACGTGCGCCGGGCCTCCCGTCCGTCCCGTGGTCGGCCACCGTGGAACGCGGGACGGCCCCGTCTCGCCGAGGCGAGACGGGGCCGTCCGTGGTGCGCTGAGGTGATCAGCCCTTCTCGGCGAGCGCCTCGAGGGTGTCGTTGCCCTTGTAGGCCTCGACCGCGTTGTCCTTCGTGACGAGGACCGGGGTGAGCTCGATCGCGGGGACCGTCTTCACGCCGTTGTAGTTGTTCGTCTTGTCGATCTTCGTGTCGGGCTTGTCACCCTTCGAGAGCGTCGAGACGAGGTCGATGGCGGCCTGGGCCTCCTTCGACGTGTCCTTGTAGATCGTCGAGTACTGCGTGCCCTTCATGATGAGCGGGATCGAAGCGGTCTCCGAGTCCTGGCCCGTCACGACGGGGTTGTCCTTGCCGGCGGCCTTGGTCGCGGTGAGGATCGCACGGGCGAGGGTGTCGTTCGGCGACAGGACGCCGTCGAGCTCGGTGTCACCCGTGTAGTACTGCGCGAGCAGGTCGGTCATGCGCGACTGGGCCTTCTGCGCGAGCCAGCCCTGCGTGACGACCTTCTGGAAGGTGGTCTGGCCGGAGACGACCTTGATGGTGCCGTCGTCGATCTTCGGCTGCAGGACGTCCATCGCACCGTTGAAGAACACGGTGGCGTTGGCGTCGTCCGGCGAACCGGCGAAGAGCTCGACGTTGTACGGCTTGTCGCCCTTCTTCTCCTCGAGGCCCTGGAGCAGTGCCTGGGCCTGGAGCTGGCCGACCTTGAAGTTGTTGAACGCCACGTAGTAGTCGACGTTCTTCGTGTTCAGGATGTTGCGGTCCCAGGCGATGACGGTGGCGCCACGGTCCTTGGCCGACTTGACCTGCGCGGTGAGCTGCGAACCATCGGCGGCACCGATGATGACGGCCTTGGCGCCCTTGGTGATCATGCCCGAGATCTGCGACTGCTGGTCCGGGACCGGGTTGCCGGCGTTGGCGTACTGGATGTCGGCCTTGAAGCCGGCGTCCTCGATCGACTTCTTGAACGCGGCGCCCGCGAGCACCCAGTTCTGCGAGGTCTTGGCGGGCAGGGCCACGCCGATCAGGTCGCCCTTCTTGATGGAGCTGCCACCATCGCTGCCGGTGTCACCGGAGGTGCCACGAGCCGAGCAGCCGCTGAGGGCGAGGCCCGCGATGAGCGCCAGGCTGAGGCCGGCGACGATCTTCTTGCGCATGTGATTGTTGCTTTCTCTTCGTTGAGGAGGTGTGGGGCCGGGGCCCCGCTGTGGGAGTGAGGGTTCTAGGGGAGGGTGACCTTGTCCGGCTGGTCCTCGATGGACCGCGGCTGCTGGGCGGCCACCGTGTTCTGTTCGGTGTCCTTGCGCTGGAACTGGCGCATCATGCCGCCGATGAGCGAGGGACGACCCTGCGACTTCGAGTAGACGTCGAAGGCGACGGCGACGAGCAGGACGAGACCGCGGATGATCTGCACCTTGTTCGACTCGAGGCCCATGAGCTGCAGACCGTTCGACAGCAGTGCCATGACGAGACCACCGATGATCGACCCGGAGATCGTACCGACACCACCGGCGACGGCGGCACCACCGACGAACACGGCGGCGATCGCGTCGAGCTCCCAGCCGGTGCCGTCCGCGGGGCCGGAGGCACCCGAGTAGGCGACGAACACCATGCCGGCGATCGCGGCGAGGACCGACATGTTCATCATGACGAAGAAGTTGACCTTCCGCGCCGAGACACCGGACAGGACGGCGGCGTTCGCGTTGCCACCGACGGCGTAGACCTGGCGACCGAAGATCGTGTTCTTCGTGACGAAGCCGTAGACGATCGTCAGGACACCGAGGATGATCGCGACGATCGGGACCGAGGTGCCGATCGGGCCGGCACCGAACAGGTACGTGGCGACGAGGGTCACGGCGACGAGGATGCCGGTACGGACGATCGAGACCCACAGCGGCGGGACCTCGGCCTGCATCTTCTTGCGGCGGGCACGGCCGCGCGCCTCGATGATGATGAGCGCGAGGATCGTGACGAGCCCGATGAGCAGGGTGCCGTTGCTGTAGCCGAAGTCCGGACCGAAGTCACCGAGGAAGCCGGCGCCGATCGGGGTGTAGCCGTCCGGCACGGGGACCGAGGTCGAGCCACCGATGATCTGGTTGACACCGCGGAAGATGAGCTGGCCGGCCAGCGTCACGATGAAGGCGGGGACCTTCACGAACGCGACCCAGAAGCCCTGCCAGGCACCGATCAGGGCGCCGCAGACCAGGCCCAGCACGATCGCGGCCCACACCGGGAAGTCCCACACGGCCATGGACTGCGCCACGACGATGCCGACCACGGCGGCGACCGAACCGACCGACAGGTCGATGTGGCCGGCGATGATCACCATGACCATGCCGAGCGCCAGGATCAGGATGTACGAGTACTGCAGGAACAGGTTGATCACGTTCGTGGGCTCGAGGATGAGCCCCTTCGTCGTGATCGAGAAGAAGATCACGATCGCGATGAGCGCAATGACCATGCCGTACTGGCCGATGCTGTTGCCCTTGCCGAAGAGCAGTTTCAGGTTGTTCATGAGGCGTTGGCGCCCTTCCGCGCGGAGGTCATGCTGCGCATGAGCGATTCGGGATCGGCCTGGTCGGCCGGCAGGTCAGCGGTGATCTGACCCTCGAAGATGGTGTAGATCCGGTCGGACAGTCCGAGCAGCTCAGGGAGCTCGGAGGAGATGAGGATGATGCCCTTCCCCTCGGCCGCGAGCTGCTGGATGATCCCGTAGATCTCGAACTTGGCGCCGACGTCGATGCCGCGGGTCGGCTCGTCGAGGATGAGGATGTCCGGGTCGGTGAACATCCACTTCGACAGGACGACCTTCTGCTGGTTGCCGCCGGAGAGCTTGCCGACGTTGTCCTCGACGCTCGGCACCTTGGTGCGGAGCATCTTGCGGTACTTCTCGGCGACCGAGTACTCCTCGAGCGAGTCGACGACGCCGACCTTCGAGATCTTCTGCAGGTCGGCGGCGACCGTCGAGCGCTTCACGGTGTCGAGCAGGTTGAGGCCGAGCGCCTTGCGGTCCTCGGAGACGTAGCCGATGCCGTTCTCGATCGCCTGCTGGACGTTCGTGACCTTGATCTCGCGGCCGTCCTTGATGATCTGGCCGTCGAGCCAGGTGCCGTAGGAGCGACCGAACAGGCTCATCGCGAGCTCGGTGCGGCCGGCGCCCATGAGGCCGGCGAAACCGACGATCTCACCACGGCGGACGTGGAAGTTCGACGCCTTGCAGACCAGGCGCGACGAGTCGAGCGGGTGCTGCACGGTCCAGTTGCGGACCTCGAAGAAGGTCTCGCCGATCTTCGGCGTGCGGTCGGGGAAGCGCGACTCGAGCGAACGGCCGACCATGCCGCGGATGATGCGGTCCTCGTTGACGCCGTCCGCCTTGACGTTGAGCGTCTCGATGGTCTTGCCGTCGCGGATGATCGTGATCTCGTCGGCGATCTGCTCGATCTCGTTGAGCTTGTGGCTGATGATGATGCTCGCGATGCCCTTGGCCTTCAGGCCGACGATCAGGTCGAGCAGGTGCTGCGAGTCGTTCTCGTTGAGCGCGGCGGTCGGCTCGTCGAGGATGAGGAGCTTGACGTCCTTGTGCAGGGCCTTCGCGATCTCGACGAGCTGCTGCTTGCCGACACCGATGTTCTTGATCTGCGTGTCCGGGTCGTCGTTCAGGCCGACGCGGGCGAGCAGGTCCTGCGCGCGGAGCTGCGCGGCGGTCCAGTTGATGACGCCGCCACGGCTCGGCTCGTTGCCGAGGAACAGGTTCTCGGTGATCGACAGCTCCGGCACGAGCGCGAGCTCCTGGTGGATGATGACGATGCCGGCCTGCTCGGACTGCTTGATGTTCGCGAAGCGGACCTCTTCGCCCTCGTAGACGATCTCACCGCTGTAGGTGCCGTACGGGTAGACGCCCGACAGGACCTTCATCAGGGTCGACTTGCCGGCACCGTTCTCGCCGCAGATCGCGTGGATCTCGCCGGCGCGGACCTGGAGGGAGACATCCGAGAGTGCCTTGACACCAGGGAACTCCTTGGTGATGGATCGCATCTCGAGGATCGTCTCGGGTGCGGTGATCGACCGGGTCTCGAGACCGGTACCGATCGGGGTTGACGCCACAGTGCATCTCCTTCTGCCGCCTCGACGCGGCAGTTGTTCGAGTGGTTCTGCTGCGGCAGCGAGTCGGCACAGGGGGCCTGTGTGGACTTCGTTGTCGCGTCCGGTGCCCGGCTGGTGTGACGCTCATGTGAACGGTCACATCGGCAGGACGGAGGCAATTTACGCACAGCCCCGGTGCGGCTGTCAATTCGGATTGGTCGCAGTTCTGTAACGGCCTGCGTGATCCGGAGTGCGCGTCCCCCGGGCTGGGGGTGCGGTGGCGCGCTTCGGACGTGGAGGGTGCTGTTCCGCGCGTCGGAGGCCGTTCCGCGCGTGGGAGGGTGGATCGCGCTCAGGCAGCCGGAAGTTCTGGCCTGCTACGCGCGGAAGTGCTCCCCGTGCGCGGAACTGCAACCTGCCGGGGGTGTACGGCGCGAGGTGGCGGATCGCAGGTCGGAGGCGCCTCAGGGGCCTGGGCGTCAGCGGCTGCGCGGGGCCCCCGTGGACGCGCGCACGACGAGCTGCGGGACGATGTCGATCGGGCGGAGCAACTCGCCCTCGCTCGGCAGGAGCAGGTCCACGCACCGCCGCCCGAGCTCGGCGAAGTCGACCTGCACCGTCGTGAGCGGGGGCCAGAAGTGCTTCGCCTCGGGGATGTCGTCGTAGCCCACCACCGACAGGTCGCCGGGCACGTCCAGCCCGTACGACCGCGCCGCGTGCATGACCCCGAGCGCCATCTGGTCGTTCGAGCAGAAGATCGCCGTGCAGTCGCGCCACCGCAGCAGCTCCCGGCCGGCGTGGTAGCCGAAGTCGGCGGTCCAGTCGCCCAGGATCGGGGGGACGACCGCCATGTCCCGGTCGGACATCTCGCGCAGGAACCCCTGCATCCGGGCGTCCGCCTCGATCCAGTCCTGTGGCCCCGCGATGTGCCGGACGTGCTCGTGCCCGAGGTCGAGCAGGTGTGCGGTCGCGAGCCGGGCGCCCTCCATCTGGTCGACCCAGAGCGCCGTCGGGTCCTCGCCGACGCTGGCGCGCATCGTGACGTACGGGGTGCGGATGCCGAGCTCGGCGATGAGGTCGAACACGCGCTGCTGGGGGGCGATCACCACGATGCCCTCGACGTCCAGGTCGAGCAGGTGCCCGAGGCCCTCGCGCACGGCGGCGTCCGTCGCCTCGGCGATGTTGGCCGTCGTGACGGAGTAGCCGCGGAGCATCGCGGCATCCTCGATCGCCTGCAGGGCCACGGCCGGTCCGTAGTGGGCCCGTCGTGCCGTCAGGACGCCGATCGTGTGGGTGCGACTCGTCACGAGCGCCCGAGCCGCGCGGTTCGGGCGGTACTGCAGCTGCTCCATCGCCGCGACGACCTTGTCGCGGGTCTCCGCCCGGATCGCGTCCGAGTTGTTCAGCACCCGCGAGACGGTCTGGTGCGAGACGCCCGCCACCCGTGCGACGTCACGGATGCTGGGCGAACGCGGTTGTTGTGTCCGCGATGACGCCATTGCTGCTCGTTTCCGCTCGGGGCCGTGGCACATCGATGTGCACGTTCACATTCCGAGCCAGATCATTATGCACGCCCGTGCCCTGCACGCCAGCCGCACGTGGTCCGCCACGGCTTCCGGTGCGTGCAGGCAGCACGGCGCCGCGGCCGACGGCGTGTGGCGACGCCGCGGATCCGACTGGTCCTCATGACGATGACGCTCACCACGGGCCGGGCGGTGTGTCCGGTTCGTCAGAGCCAGTTGCGCTTTCGGAACACCAGCCAGAGCACGCCCATCAGTGCCAGCATGCCGACGATCGCCACCGGGTACCCGTACCGCCAGTGCAGCTCCGGCATGTGGTCGAAGTTCATGCCGTAGACCCCGGCGATCAGCCCGGGCGCGAACAGGATCGCCGCCCACGACGAGATCTTCTTGACCTCCTCGCCCTGCCGGTGCGCGGCGCGGGCGAGCTGGCGGCTCTCCTCGCCCTGCGCCAGGCTCGCGCTCGTCATCCGGCGCATCGCCTCGTTCTGCTCCTGGGACACCAGGGTGGCGTGCAGGGTCAGGGCGTTCTCGAGCAGGGCGCGGAAGGAGTCGATCCGTTCCGAGACGCGCAGCGCGTGGTCGAGCACGTTCCGCAGGCGGTGCTGGACCTCGTCGTCGACGCCGTACTTGTCGGCACCGCGCAGCAGTCCGCGGACCATCGACGGCACCGGCTTCGTCGCGCGCTGGAAGGACAGCACCTCGCTGAGCACCTGGTAGATGCGCTTCGAGACGCCCGGGTCGACCTGGCCGGCGAACAGCTGGTCCTCGATGGTGTCGATCTGGTCCTGCAGCACCTCGACGACGGGGCCGTAGCCGTCGACGACCTCGTCGAGCACGGCGGCGGTGACCGCCTCGGACCCGCGCGCGAGGAAGTCGGGGTCCTGCTCGACGCGGGCCCGGAGCGCCCCCAGGTCCGGCCGGTCGGCGTGCCGGACGCTCACCACGAACCGGTCGCCGACGAACAGGTGCACCTCGCCGAACGCGACCGCACCTGCGGTCGGCTCGTACCAGGCGGGCCGGAGCACGACGAACAGGGTGTCGCCGTAGCGCTCGAGCTTCGCCCGCTGGTGCCCCTTCGCGGCGTCCTCGACGGCGTTCTCGTGCAGGTCGAACTCCGCGGCGACGGCGTCGAGCTCACGTGCGTCGGGGCGGAGCAGGCCGATCCACGTCAGGTCGCCGCCGACGGGTCGCGACGGTGATGCCGGCGACTCCACGCGGCGTCCCCGGACGTAGATCGCGTTGTCGATCAGTGCCATGTGCGTGCTCCTCGGGTCGGGAGCAGGCAGGCGCGGTGGCGCCCCGGTCGACACCGGGGCAGGGCGGGTCAGCAAACGGGCGCGACGACCACCAGGGGCGGTCGGCCCGATCGAGGATGGTCACCCGACATCGCGCCTCACCTGCCCTTCTCGTCTCGTCCGGCCGTGCCCGGAGGGGCTGCCGACGGACGAGCGTACGCCTGCCGTGTGCACGGGACAAGCCGGTCCGTGCACGGGACGAGCCGGTCCGTCCGACCGGCAGGACCACGGACCCGGCGGCACCGGGCCGGGCCGGGCCGGCTTCAGCGCGTGACGCGCAGGCCGGCCGTCCGCAGCTCGGCGAGCTGCCACCCGAGCCAGGGGCTCCAGGCGAACGGTGCGCCGGCGACGGCCTCGTGCAGGGAGTCCTCGGAGACCCACGCCCACTCGGCGACCTCGTCGTCGGCGGGGGCCGGGGTGTCGTCGGTCACGGCACGGAAGACGGGGCAGACCTCGTTCTCGACGATGCCGGACGCGTCGACCGCGCGGTACCGGAAGTCCGGCAGCACGACCTCGACGTCGCGCACGGTGATGCCGAGCTCGCGCGAGGCACGGCGGGCGATGGCGTCCTCGAACGACTCGTCGGGTCCGGGGTGGCCGCAGAACGTGTTGGTCCACACGCCCGGCCACGTCTTCTTCGACAGGGCTCGCCGGGTCACCAGGACGTCCCCGTCGGTGTTCCGCACGTGGCACGAGAAGGCCAGGTGGAGGGGCGTGTGGTCTGTGTGCACCGTGAACTTGTCCGCCGTGCCGACCGGGGTACGGTCGTCGGCCAGCAGGACCACGGTTTCCGGGAAAGCATTCATCTGCACCGATAGATTAGGGCAATGAGCGAGGAAGCGACCACCGTCGCACACATCGACCTCGCGCTCGTCGACGACTGCCTCGAGCGCTTCTTCGCTGTGTCGTCGGCCCGCGCCGAGCGCTACGGCCGACCGTCCGAGGAACTCTGGCGCGTGCTCCGCAAGGCGAGCATGGGCGGCAAGCGCTTCCGGCCGCGCATGGTCCTCACCGCGTACGCCGGCATGGGCGGCACCGACGTGCCTGCCGCCGCGAACGTCGCCGCCGCCTACGAACTCCTGCACACCGCCCTCGTCGTGCACGACGACGTCATCGACCGCGACTGGTCCCGCCGCGGGCAGCCGAACGTCGCCGGGTCCTTCCGCGACACCGGCACGACGGGTGGGCTGCCGCTGCCCACCGCCGAGCACCGGGGGATGAGCGCCGCGGTCATCGCCGGCGACCTCGCGCTCGCCGCCGCGCCCCGCTTCATCGAGGCCTCGGGCGCCGAGGGGCACCGCCGCGCACGCCTGCTCGAGCTCCTCGACGAGGCCGTCTTCGCCAGTGCCGCCGGCGAGATGACCGACGTCGACCTCGCCCTCGGCGTGATGCCGACGGTCGACGAGGTCCTGCAGATGGAGCGCGCGAAGACGAGCGTGTACTCGTTCGAGGCCCCGCTGCAGTCCGGCGCCGTGCTCGCCGGGGCCGACGAGTCCGTCGTCGCCGCGCTCGGCGCCTTCGGCCGCGAGATCGGCATCGCGTACCAGATCGTGGACGACCTGCTCGGGGTCTTCGGCGACGAGACGACGACCGGCAAGAGCGTCCTCGGCGACCTGCGCGAGGGCAAGCGCACGATGCTCATCGCCTACGCCGCCACCACCGACTGCTGGCCGGACCTGGCGCCGTACCTGGGCGACCCGGACCTGACCGAGGAGCGCGCGGCTGAACTCCGTGCGACCCTGGTCACCTGCGGCGCCCGATCCGCCGCGGAGTCCCGGATCGCCGAGCACGTCGCACTCGCACGTGCCGAGCTGTCCGGGCTGCCGTACGACCTCGCCGACCGCCTGGAGGGCCTCGTGACCGAACTCGTGGAACGCGCCCGGTGACGACCACCACGTCACCGTCGCGCCGCCTGCCCCTGTACGACGCGACGGCCGAGGCCGCCTCGGGCGTCGTCATCGACCGGTACTCGACGTCGTTCGGCCTGGCCAGCCGGCTGCTCGCGAAGGACACACGGGAGCACATCCGCAACGTCTACGCCCTGGTCCGCGTCGCGGACGAGGTCGTCGACGGCCCGGCGACCGAGGCCGGTCTCGATCGCGACCTCGCCCGCACGGTGCTCGACGAGCTCGAGGCCGACACCGAGCGCGCGATCGCCCTCGGCTTCTCGGTGAACCCGGTCGTGCACGCGTTCGCCCGCACCGCCCGGGTCACCGGGTTCGGCGCGGAGCTCACGAAGCCGTTCTTCGCGTCGATGCGGATGGACCTCGAGCGCACCGAGCACGACGACGCGTCGTTCGACGCCTACGTGTACGGCTCGGCCGAGGTCGTCGGGCTCATGTGCCTCCGCGCCTTCGTGTACCGCGCCGGACGACCGACCTTCGACCAGGCCGAGCTCGTCGCCGGGGCCCGTGCCCTCGGGGCGGCGTTCCAGAAGGTGAACTTCCTGCGCGACCTGCACGCCGACTTCGAGGTGCTCGGTCGCTCCTACTTCCCAGGGGTCGACATCCGCTCGTTCGACGAGAGCACGAAGGAGCGTCTGGTGGCCGACGTCCAGGACGACCTCGACCACGCCGCCCGGACCATCCGGCTGCTGCCGGCCGACGCCCGGAACGCGGTCGGCCTCGCGCACGCCCTGTTCCAGGAGCTCAACGACCGCATCGCACGCACGCCGGCGCACCGCCTGGTGACGACGCGCGTGCGCGTCCCGAACCCGGTGAAGGCCCGCCTGGCCGCGCAGGTGCTCGCCGGACGCTCGCCCGTGCGGTCGACGGCGTCCACCCGTCGGACGGGAGGCACCCCGTGACCCCGCCCCGCGCCTCCCGTCCGGACACGGCCGCGTCCCCGACCCGGCGCAAGGTGCCCGCTCGCCGCGCCGTCGTGATCGGTGGTGGCATCAGCGGCCTGGCGGCCGCCGCCCTGCTCGCCCGTGACGGCTTCGCCGTCACGGTGCTCGAACAGCGCACCCAACTCGGCGGCCGCGCCGGCTCGTGGGAGCGCGACGGCTTCCGGTTCGACACCGGGCCGTCGTGGTACCTCATGCCCGAGGTGTTCGACCACTTCTTCCAGCTGCTCGGCACCTCGGCCGACGCCGAGCTCGACCTGGTGAAGCTCGACCCGGGCTACCGCGTCTACACCGAGGGCCACGACGAGCCGATCGACCTGCGGGCGGACCGCGAGGCGAACATCGCGCTCTTCGAGTCCGTCGAACCGGGCGCCGGCGCGCGGATCCGGAAGTACCTCGCCTCGGCCGAGGACACCTACGCGATGGCGATCCGCCGGTTCCTGTACACGACGTTCCAGGACCTCACGAAGCTCGCGGCCCCCGACGTGCTCCGTCGTCTGCCGAAGCTCGCCCGGCTCCTGCTGCAGCCGTTGTCGTCCCGCGCCGCCTCGGCCGTCAAGGACCGGCGGCTCTGGCAGATCCTCGGCTACCCCGCGGTCTTCCTGGGCACCAGCCCGTACGCCGCGCCGAGCATGTACCACCTGATGAGCCACCTCGACCTCGCCGACGGGGTGCTGTACCCGAAGGGCGGCATCACCGAGGTCATCGGCGCCGTCGAGCGCGTCGCCCGGGCCGAGGGCGCCCGGGTCATCGCCGGCGCGAAGGTCGAGCGGATCGTCGTCGAGGACGGCGTCGTCACCGGGGTCGTGCACCGCGACCGCGACGGTGTGCAGCACACCGCCCCGGCGGACCTCGTGGTGAGCGCCGCCGACCTGCAGCACACCGAGATGCAGCTGCTCGACCGCGAGCACCGCACCCACGGCGCCGAGCACTGGAAGACCCGCGACCCGGGGCCGAGCGCCGTGCTCGTGTACCTCGGCATCGACGGGCCGACGCCGGGGCTGCTGCACCACACGCTCGTGTTCACCGAGGACTGGAAGGCGAACTTCGGCGCGATCTTCGGGAAGGACCGGCACGTGCCGGACCCGGCGTCGATCTACGTCTGCGCCCCCTCGGAGACGGACCCGTCCGTCGCGCCCCGCGGTTCGAGCAACCTGTTCATCCTCGTGCCGCTGCCGGCCGACCTGTCGATCGGCAAGGGCGGCGTCGACGGCGCCGGCGACTTCGAGGTCGAGCGGATCGCCGACCGCGCGATCGACGTCGTCGCCGAACGTGCCGGCGTCCCGGACCTGCGCGACCGGATCCGGGTGCGCCGGACGATCGGTCCGCGCGACTTCGCCGACGACCTGAACGCCTGGAACGGCTCGATGCTCGGCCCGGCGCACACCCTCAAGCAGAGCGCGTTCTTCCGCGAGAAGAACGCCTCGACGAAGGTGCAGGGGCTGTACTACGTCGGCGCCTCGACGATCCCGGGCATCGGCCTGCCGATGTGCCTGATCAGTGCCGAGGTGCTGCTCAAGCGCATCCACGGGGACACGAGCACCGAACCGCTGCCGACACCGCTCCGGGCGCCGAGGGACCGGACCGGCGCCGCCTGATGCCGGGGGTGTACCTCGCCGGCCTCGTGGTGTCCCTGGTCGGCATGACCGTGCTCGACGCCCGCTTCCGGCTGTTCTTCTGGCGGGCACCCTGGCGGGCGGCTGCCGTGATGGTCGTCGGCGTCGCGTTCTTCATGGTGTGGGACGTCGCCGGTGTCGCGGCCGGCATCTTCTTCATCGGGCCGCAGGACCTGCTCACCGGGGTGCTCCTGGCACCCGAGGTCCCGCTCGAGGAGCTCTTCTTCCTGCTGCTGCTCTGCTACTCGACGATGGACCTGGTCGGGTTCGTCCGGCCGGTCGTCGCCCGGGCTGCGGAACGGCGGCGCCCGTGACCGGCACCGGCGCGTACGCGCTGCTCGCGCTGCCCTTCTTCGCCGTGACCGCCGTCGTGGCCGTGGTCGCCGGGGTCGTCGCCGCGCGTCGTGCCCGGGCCGCCGGACGCCGACCGGGTCACGGCCGTCGTGTCGCCGTGACCACCTCGCTCGTCGCCGGCGTCGCCCTGCTCGTCATGACGATCGTCTTCGACAACGTCATCGTCGGGCTCGGCATCGTCGACTACGACGCCGGACTCATCAGCGGTGCGAAGATCGGGGTGATCCCGGTCGAGGACCTCGCCTACGCGATGTCGGCGGTCGTGCTGCTGCCCAGCCTCTGGGTGCTGTTCGACCGCTCCGGCGGACGGGACGCGACCCGACCGCACGACGCGACCGCGGCGCGCCCCGCGCCCAAGCCGACCACCGCACGACCGGAGGACCACCCGTGAACGCCAGCACCGCCTCCAGGCCGTCGACCCTGCGCGCGCTGTTCGTGTCGTCGCGGCCGATCAGCTGGGTGAACACCGCCTACCCGTTCGGTGCCGCGTACCTGCTCGGCAGCGGGGTGGGGGTCGACGGCGGCGGCGGGTTCTCGCTCGTCGCGTTCCTGGTCGGCGTCGTGTACTTCCTGGTGCCCTACAACCTGGCCATGTACGGCATCAACGACGTCTTCGACTACGAGTCCGACCTGCGCAACCCGCGCAAGGGCGGCGTCGAGGGCGCGCTGCTCGACAAGAGCGTGCACCGCACGACGCTCTGGGCCGTCGTCGTCACGAACGTCCCCTTCCTGGTCGCGCTCGTGGTGCTCGGCGCGGTGAGCGGCAACGGCCCCTGGTCGTGGCTCGTGCTGGCGATCAGCGTGTTCGCGGTCATCGCGTACTCGGCGCCGGGGCTGCGCTTCAAGGAGAAGCCGTTCCTCGACTCGCTCACGTCGAGCACCCACTTCGTGTCGCCGGCGGTCTACGGCCTCGCCCTCGCCGGCCCGCACTGGACCGGGGAACTCGTCGCCGTGTGCATCGCGTTCTTCCTGTGGGGTGTCGCCTCGCACGCGTTCGGCGCCGTGCAGGACGTCCTGGCCGACCGCGCCGGCGGCATCGGCTCCGTCGCCACCGTGATCGGGGCGCGGGCCACGGTCCGCCTGGCCTTCGTCGCCTACGTGGTGGCCGGCGTCGCGCTGCTGTTCTCGGCGTTCCCCGGGCCGATCGCCGCGGTCGTCGTCGTGCCCTACGCGCTCAACGTGCTGCCGTGGTGGAACGTGACGGACGACGGTGCCGAGGCCGCGAACGCCGGGTGGAAGCGGTTCCTCTGGATCAACTACCTGGCCGGGTTCATCGTCACCATGGCGCTCATCGCGTACGCGTTCACGCACTGAGGCCGACGGGCGATTCGTCGCGAAACGTGCCCCGCGGTCCGCGGTCTGCGCCCCGCCTGAGGTTCGGGCGCCCGGTCGTGCCCCGGCCCTCGCTGTCCGCGCCCCGCAGCGGTCGTCGCGCCCCGGCTCACCGGGGCGCGACGCGTGTCCGGGGGCGCGATCCCGGTGGACCGCGGCGACCCGGGCCCACCCACCCACGACCGCCCCACCCACGACCGCCGGCGACCCGGGCCCGCCCACCCACGACCGCCCGCACCCGGGCCCGCTCACCCGCGCCCGCCCACCCGCCACCGCCGCACTGACAGACTGGACGCACGCACCGCGGCGTCCGTGGTGCGACACCAGCCACGACGGCAGTCACGAAGGAGTGCGCGCATGACGGTCCGGATCATCCACGTCGGTCTCGGAGGGTGGGGCGGCAACTGGGCCCGCACCGCCATCCCAGAGGTCTCCGAAGTGGAGGTGGTCGGGATCGTCGACCCGACGGCCCCGACGCTCGAGGCCGTCCGCCAGGACCTCGGGCTGCCCGCGTCGGCCGCGTTCGGATCGCTCACCGAGGCCCTCGCCGCGGTCGAGGCCGACGCCGTCGTCATCACCGCGCCCGCCGTCACGCACGTGCCGCTCGCGCTCGAGGCCCTCGAGGCCGGCAAGCACGTCCTGGTCGAGAAGCCGTTCGCGAACACCACGGACGAGGCCGTCACCGCGGTCCGCCGTGCCGAGGAACTCGGACTCGTGCTGCAGGTCAGCCAGAACTACCGCTGGTACCCGGCGCCCCGCGTCGTGCAGGAGATGCTCGAGGCGGACGCCGTCGGCGAGCTCTCCGCGATCACGATCGACTTCCGTCAGTGGGACAACGACCTGGCGTTCGAGGAGCACCCGCACTACCGGTTCCCGCACGCGATGATCAACGACATGGCGATCCACCACTTCGACCTGCTCCGGATGATCACCGGGCGCGAGGCGGTGCGGGTCTACGCGAAGTCCTCGTACCCGTCGTACAGCAAGTACCAGGACGAGGCCGTCGCGTCGATGATCATCGAGCTCGACGACGGACTGGTCGTGAGCTACCGAGGCAGCTGGCTGAGCCGCGCGCCGCGCACCGCCTGGGCGGGGGAGTGGAGCATCCAGGGCGAGGACGGCGAACTCTGGTTCACCAGCCGTTCCGGTGCCCCGAACGCCGTGGCGGGCGACCGCGTGACGTTCCGCCGCACGCAGGACGACGACGCCGAGCCGGTCGAGCTGCCCACCCTCGCGCACACCGACCGCCAGGGCGGGTTGCAGGCGTTCGCGCGCTCGGTGCAGGGCGGTCCCGCGCCGGAGACGAGCGGCCGCGACAACCTGCGGAGCCTCGCGCTCATGGAGGCGGCGGGCCGCTCCGCCGCCTCGGGCCGACCCGAGGACGTCGTCGTCCCGAGCTGAGCGCAGCCGCAGCCGGCCCCTGCTGATCGCCGGCACCCTCCGGTCGCTTCCACGTGCCGGACGGGAGGCACGGTGCCGGCCTGGCCCGTGCCTCCCGTCCGCCGCGTCGCGGGGTCCGTCCACCCCGCGGACGTGTCAGGCCGCGCCAGCCGCCCGCCGGGCCTGCGCCACGGCACGACGCGCGCCGAGCGACCAGCCGGGGCCGTGGCCGGGCAGCACGTGCTTCGCCTCGGTGTCCGCGAGCCGCTCGAGCGAGGCGACGGCGGTGTCGACGTCCGAGGTCGCCGCCGGCGCCACGATGCGCGGCCCGATGCCGCCGGTGTAGGGGTCGAGGGTGACGAGCGCGTCGCCCGCGATCACCGCGTCGCGGTCGGCGAAGTGCAGCGCGACGTGCCCGTCGGTGTGCCCCGGCGTCTCGATGATCCACGGGGTGCCGGGGACGTCGACGCGGGACTCCAGGGGCAGGGTGTCGTCGATGCCGGACACGGTGGCGGCGCCGGCGAGCAGCATGCGCCCCAGCGGCCGCAACCCGCCCGGGTGCCGTGCGACGAAGCCGAGGCGGTTCGTCTGCGGGCGGTAGGAGTACGGGTGGGCGGCGAGTGCCCGGTCGCCCGGGTGCACGTGGACGGGCGTGCCCCAGTCCCGGTGCATCCGCGCCGCGGTGCCGACGTGGTCGAAGTGGCCGTGCGTGAGCAGGAGCCCCTCGACGCGGTCGGGCGTGTACCCGAGGTCGTGCACCGCGAGCTGCAGGTGCGGCCACGCGGCGGGCAGCCCGGCGTCGACGACGAGCAGTCGGTCGCCGGTCTCGACGAGGTACGTGTTGGTGTGTGCGACCTCGAGGCGGTGGATCCCCTCGGCGGCGTCCCGGATGAGCATGACCGGCACGGTAACCAGGTGCTGCTGTGCACGATCCCGGCCGCGCACGTGTAGGAAATGGAGAATGGCCAAGGACAGTCTGCCCGAGCTCGAACTCGCCAACGTCCGCACCCGTGAGGGCATCACGGACACCGTGACGGAACTCAAGCGGCGTGCGAACCTGCCCGCCCGGACCCGGCTCGCGGTCGCGAAGACCAAGCAGCGGTGGCACCGCGACCCGACGCCCCTCGTGGCGATGGGCATCACCGGTCTCACCGGGGTCGCGGCGATCATCGTCGGCATCTCGATGCGCAACAGCCCCGCCGGGCACCTGGCGACCCCGCCCGCGAGCTCCGCGTTCACCGCGCTGCTGCCGTTCGGCACGCGTGGTGACGCCCCGTCGGCGAAGGAGCAGGCGCAGGGCGGCCGGAAGGGCCGCAAGGCGCGGCGGAAGGCCGCCGAGGAAGCCCTCGAGCAGGACCCGGCGCACAAGGCACGGGTGAAGCAGCAGGTCGGCATCAGCGCCGTGCAGCGGCGGGCCGACAAGAACCGCAAGGCGGCGGTGAAGCGGTCGAAGCAGGCCGCGAAGCGCCTCGCCGCACGGAAGGGTTGAGACGATGAGCGACGACCAGCAGAAGCCCCCGGCCGACGACCCCCGCAAGGCCGACAGCCCCACCGACCTCAAGAAGCCGACGCTCGTCTACACGTTGAAGAAGACGCTCCGCGAGTTCTCGAGCGACCAGTGCACCGACCTCGCCGCGAGCCTGACGTACTACTCGGTGCTCGCGCTGTTCCCCGGGTTGCTGGCCGTCGTGTCGATCCTCGGCCTGGTGTCGAACCCGAAGGACACGGTCGACTCCCTGTTGACGATCATCGGCAACGTCGGCTCGAAGGACGTCGCCGAGCTGCTGCGGGAGCCGGTGGAGGGCCTCGTCCGCTCGCCCGCCGCACCCGTCACGTTCATCGTCGGTCTGCTCGGCGCGCTCTGGTCGGCCTCCGGCTACGTCGGCGCCTTCGGCCGTTCGATGAACCGGATCTACAACGTCCGCGAGGGCCGGCCGATCTGGAAGCTCCGCCCGACCATGCTCGGCGTCACCGTGACCACCGTCGTCCTGCTCGTGCTCGGGCTGCTCGCACTCGTCAGCGGTCCCCTCGCCCGCAGCTTCGGCGACCTCATCGGGCTCGGCGACGTCGCCGCCACGGTGCTGCTCATCGTGCAGTGGCCGATCATGCTCGTCATCGCGGTCCTCGTCGTGGCGGTGCTGTACTACTGGTCGCCGAACGTCAAGCAGCCGAAGTTCCGGTGGGTGAGCGGCGGGTCGATCCTGGCGCTGCTCATCTGGATCATCGCGAGCGTCGGCTTCGGGTTCTACGTCGGGAACTTCTCGAACTACAACGCCACGTACGGCTCGCTCGGTGGTGTCATCGTCTTCCTGCTGTGGATCTGGATCACGAACAACGCGCTGCTGTTCGGCGCCGAGTTCGACGCCGAGATCGAGCGGGGCCGCGAGCTGCAGGCCGGCATCCGCGCGGAGGAGGACATCCAGCTCCCCGAGCGCGACACCCGTCAGATCGAGAAGCAGGACGAGAAGCGCGCGCAGGACGTCCTCGAGGGCATCCGCATCCGCCAGGGCGTCGACAACGACTGACGGTCGGTCCCCGGGTCGGGGCGCTACCGTGCGAGCGTGCCGTCCTTCCTCGAGGGCCTGCCGTTCCGGTGGCTCCTCCTCGCGCTCTTCCTGGTCGTGTTCTGCCGCGCGCAGGCCACGTACTGGGTCGCGCGGCTGGCGGTGACGGGGGCGTCCCGGTCGCGGTGGGGCGGGTGGCTGCGGTCGCCCGCCGTCCGCCGCGAGTCCGCCCTGCTCGAGCGCTGGGGGCTGCCGGTCGTCACGGCGAGCTTCGTCGTGGTCGGGCTGCAGACGGTGATGAACGCGGCCGCGGGGCTCGCCCGGGTCGCCTGGTGGCGGTACACGGTCGCGATGGTGCCGGGCTGCGTCGTGTGGGCGCTCCTGTACGCGACCGTCGGGTTCGCCGTGTTCTGGGCAGTGGTCGCGGCGCTCGCCGGCTCGCCGTGGGGCGTCGCCGCGATCGGGGGACTCGTGGTCGCCGCCGCCGTCGCGCTGACGGTCATCCACAGACGTCGCCGCCGCACAGGAGGCCCGGCCCGGCTTCCGTAGGCTGGCCCACGTGACGACAGAACCGCTCCAGAACCGTCCGGTCGCCTTGGTGACCGGAGCCACCCGCGGCATCGGCCGCGCGATCGCCGCCGACCTCGGCCGCACCCACCACGTGCTCGTCGGGGGCCGGTCGGCCGACGCCGTCGACGCGTTCGTCGCCGAACTGCCGAGTGCTGCGCCGTTCGTCGGCGACCTCGGCGCGGGCGACCTGCCGGCGCTGCCCGAGCGGCTCGACGTGCTCGTGCACTCCGCCGGCGTCGAGCAGGGCACCACCGTCGCCGAGACCCCGCGTGCCGTGTGGGAGCAGGTCTTCGCCACGAACGTGTTCGCGGTCGCCGAGCTCACCCGGGCGGCGCTCCCGGCGCTCCGGGCGGCGCGGGGCATCGTCGTGCCGATCAACAGCGGTTCCGGGTTCCTCGCCGGTCCCGGCGGTGGCGTCTACGCGGCGTCGAAGTTCGCGCTGCGGGCCTTCGCCGACGCCCTGCGCGAAGAGGAGCGGGCGAACGGGGTGCGGGTGTCGAGCGTGCACCCGGGCCGGACCGACTCGGACATGCAACGGGCCCTGACCGAGAAGCTCGGCGAGGACTACGACACCGCCTACTACCTGGCCCCGGAGGACGTCGCCGCCGCGGTCCGCACCGTCGTCGACCTGCCGGAGCGGGGCACCGTCGAGTCGCTCGCGATCCGGCCGACCCGACGGCGCTGACGCCGATCACCGCAGCTCGATCCGGTCGTCGAGCTCGAGCCGTTCCAGGAACGTCTCGTCGTGGCTCACCACGACGAGGGCTCCGCGGTGGGTCCGCAGCGCGTCGACGAGCTGGTCGACGCTCGTCAGGTCGAGGTCGTTCGTCGGTTCGTCGAGCACGAGCAGCTGCGGCGGCGGGTCGGCGAGCACCAGGGCCGCCAGCGCCACCCGGAACCGCTCCCCGCCGGACAGGTCGCCTGCCGGGCGGTCGACGGTGTCGCCACGCACCAGGAACCCCGCGAGCCGGTTCCGCACCTCGGCGACGGGGACGTGCGGGGCGTCCCGGCGGACGTTCTCGAGCACCGTGGCGGTGTCGTCGAGGCCGTCCTTCCGTTGCGGCAGGTACGCGATCCGGTCGACGTGGGCGACGGCCCCGGTCTCGGGCAGCGGGTGCTCCCGGGCTGCGGGGGCACCGACGAGCTGTTCGAGCAGGGTGGACTTGCCGACGCCGTTGTCCCCGGTGACCGCGATCCGCTCCGGCCCCTGCACGATCACGTCCCGCCCGCGCACGGTCACGGTGGCGATCCGACGCGACGCCGGGACGCCCGGGTCGGGCAGGGTGACGTGGATCGACTCGTCGTCGCGCAGGCGGAGCTCGGCCTCGCGCTTGGTGGCGAGTGCGGCGGCTTCGTCGTCCGCGTACCCGACGCGGAGTCGGCCGGCGGTCTCCTGCGCCTTCTTCCGCTGCTCGTTCGCCAGGATCTTCGGCATCGACCGGCCCGCCTGCTCACCGGCCTTCGCACGACGCGCGATCTTCGTCTCGGCCTCGATGCGTTGCCGCTTCTCGGTGCGGTGCCGCTGCTCGGCGACGCGGACCTCGCGCTCGACGGCCGCCTGCTGCACGGCCAGGTGCTCCTCGAACGCGCTGAACGTCCCACCGAACACGGTCACCGACCCGGCGCGGAGCTCGACGGTCTCGTCGACGTGCTCCAGGAGTTCCCGGTCGTGGCTGACGAGCACCAGGGTGCCGCGCCAGTCGTCAACCAGGTCGAGCAGCACCCCGCGGGCACGGCGGTCCAGGTTGTTCGTCGGCTCGTCGAGGAACGCGATCGGTCGGCCGCGCAGCCGGACGCCCGCGACGGCGACGAGCACGGACTGCCCGCCGGACAGCGTCGACACCGGCCGCTCGAGGTCGGCGCCGTCGAGCCCGACCCGGTCGAGCACGGCGGCGGCCCGTTCCTCGAGGTCCCAGTCGTCGCCGACGGCGTCGAGCTGTGCTGCCGTGGCGTCGCCGGCCAGGACGGTCCGGAGCGCGGTGAGTGTGGACCGGATGCCGAGCAGGTCGGCGACGGTGTCGTCGTTCCCCGTCGCGAGGCGTTGCGGCAGGTGGTCGACGGGACCCGACGTCGTGATGCTGCCCGACGTGGGGTGGAGCCGGCCGGTCGCGAGCCGGACGAGCGTGGACTTGCCGGCCCCGTTCCTCCCGACCAGGCCGGTGCGTCCGCGACCGAAGGCGGCGGACAGGTGGTCGAGCGCGACGGTGCCGTCGGGCCAGGCGAAGGTGACGTCGTGCAGGACGACGGACGGACTGGTGGGCATGGGGGTGTCTCCCGGTGTCGGTGCTGGGCGCACGACACCGAGGCCACCGCGGTGCGGTGGAGCGCCCGACGGGGCGCGCGATCACGGTGTCAGCGCGTGGGCTGAGCGGTACCGGTGATCGACAGCAATCGTCTGCTTCCGTCGGGGGACCCCCGTGTCCGTCATCCGTCCCGCCGGTCGGTCTCCCGCCCCGGCGGCCCCGCGATGACGACGAGGTGGCCTCCACGGTAATCCCGTGACGCGGGCACCCGCAAGGGATGACAGGCTGGGGGCATGCCGGAGAACCTGTTGCCGAACCCCTCGACGAACCCGTCGACCCTGCTGCCCGCCGAACCCGAGGTGACCGCGGCGCTCGAGGCCGACGCCCCCGTCGCCAGCGTCGTCGTGTCGTACCCGTCGTCGAGCCTGGCGTGGGCCCTGCTCGCCGACGAGGCCTGGGCCCGCGGCGCCACCCTCGAGTCCTACGCGTACGCCCGCGTCGGGTACCACCGCGGGCTCGACGCCCTGCGGAAGGCCGGGTGGCGCGGCGCCGGCCCCGTGCCGTGGTCGCACGAGCCGAACCGCGGCGTGCTCCGCGCCCTGTTCGCCCTGCGCCGTGCGGCCCTGGCGATCGAGGAGCCCGGCGAGCCCGAGCGCCTCACCGACTTCCTCAACGCGAGCGACCCCGAGGCGCTGCGCGCCCTCGACGCCGAGGCGTAGCCGCGCAGCGCGGGCGCCGCGAGTGCGCTCCGCACAACCAAAGTGCTCCCGAACCACGGCGATACGTGGTTTGGGAGCACTTTGGTTGTGCGCGGCGCGCAGACCCGCGCGCGGCGCGCCCCGCCGCGGTCATCGCGCCCCGAAGAGACGGGGCGCGATGACGACAGCGGGGCGCGCCCGTGCCGCCCGCCCGCCGCCCGTGCCGCAACCGCCGCGAACGACGAAACCAGGTTCCGGACACGGAACCACGCCGATGCGCGGTGCTGTGTCCGGAACCTGGTTGCGGAAGGCCCGACCGGCGCCCCTACGCCAGCAGCACGCTCCAACTGAACGCCTGCGGCCAGAGCTGGTGCTCGGGCAGCACGTCGAGCCCGCACGCGCGTGACCCGAGCCCGTGCTGCGCCGCGTCGAGGTACAGGTACAGGTGGTCGGACGTCGGGAGCTCGTACGGGTGCTCCGCACGGTCGACCTGCTGCGCGGTCCACGGCGACAGGGTGAAGCCGGCACGGTGCGCCCCCACCGTCGACACCGTGAACGGCCCGACCGAGAGCGTCCGCAACGCCGGCCGGTGCCCGGTCTCCTGCGGCCGCGAGTACTCCACCCCGAGCGACCGCACCGGCGCGGTGAACCGGCCGACGCGCGCCGCGTGCGACGAGTCGGCGTACGACTCGAGCGGCCCGGTGCCGAACCACGTCGCGTCCTCGTCCGCCAGCGAGGCGGGCAGGTCGAAGCGCACGCCGATCCGCGGCCAGGTGACGTCCCAGGCACCGAACGGCACGGCGTCGGTCTGCAGCACGAGGCCGTCGGCCGTCAGGGTCCAGCGGTGGGTGACGTCGAGCCCCCAGCCGCTGTTCGCCGCCGCCACGCGCACGTGCTGCTCGAGACCGGAACCGGTCCGGGTCACCGACACGAGCCGGTGCGTCAGCCGGTCCAGCCCGCGGGCACGCCAGCGGACCGCCGAGGCCGGCGCGTCCGGGTCGCCGACGCCGTGGGTGAGCACCGGGTCGGCGGTCTCGTAACCGCCCTGCGACGCCAGGCTGTCGTTGTCGGTCGGTGCGCGCCAGAGCTCGGGCCGGGGGCCGGCGACCTCGTGGCCCTTCCAGGACACCAGGTCGCCCCGGGCGCTGAAGGTCCCCTCGCCGAGGCGGTCGCCGTCCCAGGTCTGCCGGGAGGCCCGTGGTTCGTCCGCCGGACGCGTCGCGACGAGCCGCTGGGTGCGTGCGACGACGTGGCCGGTGTCCGCCCACGCGGTCGGCCCCGCCAGTTCCACCGTGACGTCGAACCACAGCTCGTCACCGGGAGCGAGGTCCCCGGCTGCCGCTGCGCCGACCTCGTCGGGCACCGGCACCGTGGCCGACTCCCGCGCCGCGACGACGCCGGGAGCGAGTCGCCCGGAGGCCTCGACGACGCCGTTCCGCGACAGCGTCCAGCAGAACCGCAGCCCTGCGGTGGAGGCCGAGTGGTACCGGTTCTCGATCAGCAGCGTCGTGTCGGACGACGACAGGCGGACCGGCGCGACGACGGCCGCGAACTCGGCGAGCCCGGGCGTCGGGGTGTCGTCGGGCAGCACCAGGCCGTCCATGACGAAGTTGCCGTCGTGCACGACCTCGCCGAAGTCGCCGCCGTAGGCGTAGTACGGCTGGCCGGACGCCGTGTGCGCGAGCAGCCCGTGGTCCCGCCACTCCCAGACGAACCCGCCGTGCAGGCGCGGGTAGGTGTCGACCAGCGCCTCGTACTCGGCGATCTGGCCGGGGCCGTTGCCCATCGCGTGCACGTACTCGCAGTGGATGAACGGCTTCGACCGCTGGCGGGCCGCCTCGGCCGGGCCGCACCCGAGCAGCGGTGTCGCCGGGCCGCCGCCGATCGACTCGGTCTCCTGCAGCGTCGGGTACATCCGCGAGTAGACGTCGGTGTACTCGCCCGTGTAGTCGCCCTCGTAGTGGACGGGGCGCTCGTCGTCGCGGTCGTGCACCCACTGCGCCATCGCGGCGAGGTTGCGGCCGGTGCCGGACTCGTTGCCGAGCGACCACATGACGATCGACGCGTGGTTCTTGTCGCGTTCCACGGTGCGGGCGATGCGGTCGAGGTAGGCCTCGCGCCACGCCGGGTCGTCCGAGGGGTTGCCGACCCAGTCCGTGAACAGGAACCCGTGCGTCTCGAGGTCGCACTCCAGCACCACCCAGAAGCCGAGCTCGTCGGCGAGGTCGAGGACGCGGGGGTGCGGCGGGTAGTGCGAGGTGCGGATCGCGTTGACGTTGTTCCGCTTCATCAGGGCCATGTCGGCCCGGGCGTGCTCCTCGTCGAAGACACGACCGCGCTCCGGGTGCGTCTCGTGCCGGTTCACGCCGTGGAACACCACGCGCTCGCCGTTCACCAGGAACCGGTCGCCGACGATCGACACCGTGCGGAAGCCGAGCCGGAGCGAGACGGTCTCGCCCTCGGACGACAGTATGGCGTCGTACAGCCGCGGCAGCTCGGCGCTCCACGGCTCGACGCCCTCGACCTCGATCGGTGCGACGTCGTCGGCCGTCGCCCAGGTCACGTCGACGCCCAGGTCGGGCACGGCGAACCGCACCGGGAAGGCCGCGTCGAGCGTCGGGAACGTGATCGTGCCGGTCCCGGTCGAGGGGCGGCCGGACGCCGCCGTCCCCGCGCTCGCCGCGCTCCCGAGCGCAGCGGTCCAGCCGGCCTGGACGAATACGTCGTCGATCGGCGCGGTCGGTCGGGCGAGCAGCGTGACGTCGCGGAAGATGCCCGGCAGCCACCACTGGTCCTGGTCCTCCAGGTACGAGGCCGCCGACCACTGGTGCACCCGGACGCGGACCTCGTTCGATCCCGGTCGCAGCACGGACGTGACGTCGAACTCCGTTGCGAGCCGCGAACCCGTGCTCCACCCCACGAGAGCGTCGTTCACCCACACCCGGAAGTGCGACTCGACACCGTCGAAGCGGAGCAGCACGCGGGCTGCGCCGTCGAAGGCGTCCGGCACCGAGAACGTGCGGCGGTGGTCGCCCGTCGGGTTCTCCTCGGGCGGGTGCGGCGGCTCGATCGGGAACGGGTACTGCAGGTTCGTGTAGCTCGGGGCGCCGTGGCCGTGGAGCACCCAGTGCGCCGGCACGGGGATCGTGCCCCAGGTGTCGTCGGGCCCCGGCAGCGGGACGTCGGCGACCGGCGACCAGCGGAAGTCCCACTCCCCGTTCAGCGACAGGGCGGGGGCGTCGGTGTGCAGCCAGGCGCGTGGCGCGAGCCGGGTGTCCGATCCGGGTGCGGTGGATGCGAGTGCGGCGTTGGTCAACCCTTGACCGATCCTTCCGTGAGGCCCCCGCGCCAGAAGCGCTGCAGGACGATGATGGCGACCACGAGCGGGATGACCGAGACGAGCACGCCGCCGGTGGTGAGCTGGTAGAACTCTGGCAGACGATCGACCTGGGCACGCCAGTTGTTGAGCCCCAGCGTGATCGGGTACAGCTTCTGGTCCGCCAGCATGATGAGCGGCAGGAAGAAGTTGTTCCAGATGCCGACGACCTGGAACAGGAACACCGTGACGAGTGCCGGCGTCATCTGCCGGAGCACCACGGTGTGGAAGATCCGCAGCTCGCCGGCGCCGTCGATCCGGGCCTGCTCGAGCAGGGCGGTGTCCACCGAGGCCTGGGCGTAGACGCGGCACAGGAACAGCCCGAACGGCGAGACGAGGCTCGGGATGAGCACGCTCCAGTACGTGTCGGTCAGCCCGAGCGTCGAGAACAGCAGGAACAGCGGCAGCGCGGTCGCGGTCCCCGGCACGAGCACCCCGCCGAGGATCGTGCCGAACACGAGCTGTCGGCCGCGGAACTCGTACTTCGCCAGGGCGTAGCCGCCGGCGGCGGCGAAGTAGGTCGCCAGGACGGCGCCGACGCCGGAGTACAGGATGCTGTTCGCGATCCAGCGGACGAAGATCCCGCCGTCGTACGAGAACACCTGCTGCAGGTTGCTCCAGAGCGCGAACTCGCCGCCGAACCAGAACCCGTTCGTCGAGAAGAGCGCTCCGGTCGTCTTCGTCGCGGCGATGACGACCCAGTACAGGGGCACCAGGAAGTACAGCGCGACGATGACGAGGATGCCCGTCACGACGATCTGCGATCCGGGGGAGCGGTCGAGCTTGCGGCGCTGGTGCGCCGAGATCGCCGTGGTGTCGACCGGCACCGCCGTCTTCGCGGTGGCCGGCGCTTCGATGGCTTCGCTGGTCATGCGTCCGCCCCCTTCGTGACGTTCGTTCCGTTGTGCGGACCGGACCCGGCCCGGAGGCCCGGTGCGGCCTGGGTGGTGACCCTGCGGTCGTCCGCAGCGCGCGTCTGGAGCGCGCGCCGGGCCTCCTGTCCGTCCCGCTTCGCACGCTTGCGGCGGTCGCGCTCGTCCTTCGGCGCGCGGTTCGTCAGCGCGAGGAACGTGAACGACAGCACGAACGCGGCAAGCGCGATGATGACCGCCTGCGCGCTCGCGACGCCGTACTCGTTGAACGCGAACGCGTTCGTGTAGGCGGCGTAGTTCGGCGTGTACTCGGTGTCGATGGCGGGTGCGACGGTCGACAGGATCTGCGGCTCCGCGAAGAGCTGCAGCGTCCCGATGATCGAGAACACCGTGGTGAGCACCAGGGCCGGCGCGATGAGCGGGATCTGGATCCGGAACGCGACCTGGAACGGGCCGGCGCCGTCCATCTTCGCGGCCTCGTAGACCTCGCCGGGGATGGACTTCAGCTGCGCCACGATGATGAGCATGTTGTAGCCGGTGTACGTCCACGTCACGATGTTCGCGATGGACCAGAGCACGCTGTCCGCGCCGAGGAAGTCCGGCTGCAGGCCCACGGACTGCAGCAGGGACACGATCGGCGACAGGCCGGGCACGTACAGGAACGACCACAGGATCGTCGCGATGACCCCGGGGACGCCGTACGGCATGAAGTAGATCGCGCGGAAGAACGCGGGCCACCGGGCGCTCGCCGACTCGAGCAGCAGCGCGAGGACCGTGCAGGCGATGATCATCACCGGGACCTGCACGATGCCGAACAGCAGCATCCGGCCGATCGAGGCGACGAACCCGCTGTCCTGCAGGGCGATCACGTAGTTGTCGAACCCGGCGAAGCGGCCGACGACGCCGTCCTCGCCGAACAGGCCCTCGCGGTCGACGGTCGTGAACGACTGGAAGACCGCGCTGATGATCGGGATGACGAACGTCAGGACGAACAGGGCGAGGAAGGGTCCGAGCAGGATCCACGGCGCGCGCTTCTGCGCGCTGGTGGCCTTCGTGCTCGTGCGGAAGCCGTTCCGCGGCTGCGTCGCGCTCATCGTGCCGTCCTGACGCCGAGGCCCTTGTCCCGGAAGGACTGGACGATCTCCCGCTGGGCGAGCTCCACCGCGTCGGTGAGCTTCAGCCCGCCGGTGAGCTTGCGCCGGAACTGGTTCTGCAGGCTCGTGAACGCCGACTGCGTCACCGGTGACCACGACCAGTCGATGTTCTGTTCCTTCGCCGCAGGGACGAAGACCTCTTCGTTGTACCGCTGGCCCGAGAACCACTCGGACGGCTCCTGTCGGGCCTGGCCGATGTAGTCCTTCGCGGGCGACCAGCCGATGCCGCAGTACTCGATCATCGCGTCGATGCCCTCCTTCGACGTGGTCATCCAGGTGATGAACTCGAGTGCCTCTGCCGGGTGCTGCGCGTTGGCGAGGACCGCGGCCGTCGAACCGCCGATCGCACTCGAGCCGGAGCCGGTGTCGCCCCACGTCTGCATCGGGGCGACCTGCCACTTGCCCTCGCCGCCCTGCACGGACTGGATCAGGGCGTCGGCCCAGCTTGCGCTCGTCACGGCGGCGACCCCGCCGCTCGCGGCGGACGCGTACCAGCCGGGGGTGAACGCACCGGCGCTCGTGTCGACGAGGTCGTCGTCGATGACGCCGTCGAAGAACTCGGCGACCATCATCGTCGTGTCGTCCGTCATGTCGACGACCCACTCGTCGCCGTCGGTCCGGAACCACCGCGCTCCGGCCTGCTGCACGTACGCCGCGAAGGGCGACGCGTCCGCGACCGGGAACACCTCGAGGTAGTTCCGCCTGCCCGTCGAGCGGACCTTGTCGGCGAGGTCGCGCCACGCGTCCCAGGTCGCCGGGGGCTCGCCGCCGGCCTGCTCGAGCAGTGCGGTCTGGTAGTAGAAGCCCATCGGGCCGGTGTCCTGCGGGATCCCGTAGACGCCGTCGAGGAACGAGACCTGCGCCCAGGCGGCGTCGTCGTACTTCGCCTGGTGGTCCTTCGCGCCGTAGCGAGCGAGGTCGACCAGGCCGTTCGCGAGCATGAACTCGGGGATCTGCCGGAGCTCGACCTGCCCGATGTCCGGGCCGCCGCCGGCCGCGAGCGCGGAGTACATCTTCTGGTAGCCGCCGGTGTTGCCGCCGGGGATCCAGTTCGCGGTGACCTGGATGCGCGGGTTCTGCGCGTTCCAGACGTCGCAGACCTTCTGCAGGTCCTTGAGCCACGCCCAGTAGGTGAGCTGAACGGTCTCGCCGGAGGCGGCGGTGGGGACGAGCGCCGCCCGGTTCACGTTGGTCGAGCCGGGGACCGCGCACCCGGCGAGCAGTCCGGCCGCCGCGGTGCCGAGGCCGAAGCCCAACAGCTGTCGTCTGGAGAGGGATGGTGGGCGCTGCGTCATCGCGGTGCACTCCGGTTCGTCGTCGGATCGGGGTTGCGCCTCAGCAAACCACAAAACCGAGCGTCGGTGTGCTTTCGCGCCTGGGTGTTCGCCGTCCACTCCGGTCGGGCGTCACCGCGAGGGGGGAGTGTGGCGGCACGTGAGAGCGCCGGGGCTCGTCGGCTCCGGCAACCGTCCGAGAGGAGCTGCCATGACGTCCACGAACGCGACGAGCGAACTGCACCGGATCCTGGGGGAGCGACTGGAACACGGAGGGACGTGGGCCTGGGCCTACGCGGACGCCTCCGGCAACGTGGAGGACCCCCGACGGCAGGCGGCGCTGCGGCTCCGCGCCGTCGAGGAGGCCCTCCGTGCCCAGGGCGCGACCGACGACGTCGTCGACACCGTGGCCGCCGAGTTCGAGCAGGAGGCCGGCGTCCCGTCACCCGTGAGCCGGTACGTGCTCGTCCACGACGGGTCGGTGGTGGTCAGCGACGTCCTGCCCGGGCGTCTGCACGGCGCGGGGTCCGTCGGCGTGGGGTCAGTCGGCGTGGGAGCCGTCCCGGACCTGGTCCCGCTCGTCGCGCACCGACCGGTCGACCTGCCGTTCCTCGTGGTCCACGCGAGCAAGGAGGGCGGCGCCTTCCGCACCTACCGGCTCGGTCACGCACCGGTCGCCGCTGCCGAGTCGGAGCAGCAGGTGCAGGGGCGGAACGACACCCTGCACTACGCCAAGGCCGGGACCGGGTGGAAGCAGCCGCACTGGCAGCAGCACACCGAGGAGATCTGGCGGCAGAACTCCGCCGAGACCGCCGCGGCCGTCGACGAGGCCGTCCGCACCCTCCGGCCCGGACTCGTCGTCGTGGCCGGCGACGTCACCGCACGAGAGCTGCTCGTGAAGGCCCTGTCCGCCGAGACGCGCGCCCTGACCTCGGTGTTCCCCGGCGACCCGCGCGCCGACGCCGGTGCGGAGCAGGCCTTCGTCGAGCACGTCGAGACCGCGCTGGCCCGGGCCGTGGCGACGCACCGGCACGATCTCGAGGACCGCCTCCGCACGCACGCCGGGCGCGGGGACAACCAGGTCGTCACCGGCATCGGCTCCGTCGTCGAGGCGCTGCAGCAGGCGCAGGGGTCGACGGTCGCGCTCGACGCGGTCGCGATCGGGGACCGGACGCTCCTGGCGCTGGCCGGTGCCCCCTGGGTGGCGACGGCCCCGGAGCAGGCTGCTGGCACCCCGGTGATCGGGGCGGTCCCGGCGGTGTGCGCGCTCGTCCGCGCCGCGGTCCTGACCGACGCCGAGCTCGTGCTCGTGAACGCCGCGTCCCTGCCCGGTGGCGCCCCGGCCGCCGCACTCCTCCGCTGGCCCGTCGGCCCCGCCGTCCCGGCCTGACCCGCCTGACCCGTGCCGGGTGCTGAGGTGGGGGTGCGGGGTGCTGTTCCGCGCGTGGTGAGCTGAACCGCGCGTGGTGAGGTGGATCGCGCGTCGGAGGCCGGAAGTTCCTGCCTCCGACGCGCGGAACAGCTTCCCACTGCACGTGCGATGGGACGTTCCGACGGGGGACTCCCCGACGGCCTTGCCGCCTCAGTCGTGCGAGCGGTAGGCGCGCGGCACCAACGGCAGCGCCAGCAGCGGCAGCACGGCGACCAGGCCGAACGACGCCGCGAAGCCGAACGCCGTGACGAGCGCGCCGACCCCGGGGCCGACGGCGCTCGCGGCGACGAACTGCCCGGTGTTCTGCGCGCCGAGCGCCCGGCCGGACCAGAACGGCCCCGCTGCCTCGGCCACCGACGTGTACGCCAACCCGTTGTCGGCGACGGTGACGCTCGTCGCGAGCACCAGGAAGACCGCCGCGCCGGCCAGGTGCGTCGCGTCGACGACCGCCAGCACCGCCATCACGACGGCGGCGCCCACCGCGACGATCCGCAGCGGCCCGACCCGGGAGCCCGCACGGTCGCTCCAGCCGCCGACCAGGATCCTCCCGACGGCACCGACGAACTGCGACGCGCCGACCAGGAGCCCGGCGGCCGGCGTGGACCAGCCGAGGCCGACGAGCCAGACCAGTCCGTAGGTCGACAGGGTGAACTGCGGCACCACGAGCAGGACCGACACCGCGTGCACCCGCCACAGGAATCCGCTCGACCGGTAGGGGTTGGTCGTGACCGACTCGGCGACCGCGGACCGGGTGGGCCTCGGCGGGTCCTGGATGCCGATCGCGCAGGCGACCGCCAGCACCGCGCAGAGCACGATCGGCAGCACCAGGGCGGCGCGGATCCCCGAGCCCTCGGCGAGCTGCGGGACCGTCACGGCCGCCAGCGTCACCCCGAGCGGCTGTGACATCTGCCGGATCCCCATCGCCAGTCCGCGTCGCTCCTTCGGGAACCACCCGACGACGACGCGTCCGCTCGCGGCGTTCGTCGACGCGCTCGTCATGCCGCCGGCCAGGAACGCCAGGCCGAGCAGCACCGGATCGCCAGCCGCGAGCCACGCGCCGACGACCGCCACCGTCGTGAGCACGAGGCCGCCGGCGATGACGATGCGCTCGCCGAAGCGGTCCGTGACCGCTCCCCAGGCGATGAGCGTCAGCACCATGCCGAAGGTCGGCGCGGCCGCGAGCAGTCCCGCCACGGGGAGCGACGTGCCGTGCGCGTGCAGGTGGGGGATGAGCAGCGCCGGGGCGGACACGACGAGCGTCCCGGCTGCCTGCGCCGCGACCCCGAGGGCGAGCATCGTCCACGCGCGGGCCGGCACGGGCGTCGTCGCGGCGGGGGTCCGTCGCCGGACGTCGGTCGTGGGCATGCTGCCGTCCCGTCGTGGAACCAGTTGGTGTACCACAGCGGTATACCATTCCGGGCACGACGCCGCTAGGCTTGTCCGCCGTGACCGACACGACCGACGCCGCCCCCGTGTCGCAGACGGCCCAGCTCTACGACAACCTCCGCGCGGCCATCCTCACGCTCGACATCGCACCGGGTGAGCGGATCTCGGAGCGCGGTCTCGAGGCTCGGTTCCACGCCTCGCGCACCCCCGTCCGTGCCGCGCTGTCCCGGCTCGAGCGCGAGGGACTCATCCTGCACGAGGGGCGCTCGTGGACGGTCACACCGATCGACCTCGACGAGATCGCCTCGCTCGCAGAGCTCCGCGGGATCCTCGAGCCGGCGGCCGTCCGGCTCGCCGTCGAGCGGGCCAGTGCCGAGCAGCTCGCCGAGGTCCGCGGGCACCTCGACGCCCTCCGTCCGACCCCGGACCAGCAGGCCGGCATCCGGATGGGCTCGACGTTCCACCTCGACCTCGCGGCCCTCGGCGGCAACCGGTTCGTCACCGACGCCATCGCCGACGCCCTGACCCGCCTGGAACGCACCCGGTGGATCGAGGTCCGCACCCCCGAGGCGCGCGACGCCGCCTGGCAGGAGCACAGCGCCATCATCGACGCCGTGCGCGACGGCGACGCCGACCGGGCAGCGGACCTCGTGGCGGCCCACGTCGCCGGCACGAACGACCGCCTGCTCGGCTGGATCGCCCAGGAGCGACGCCGGCTGCGCGGAGCGGGCATGACGATCGTCGGCGCCACCGAGCGCTGACGCGACCGGCTCAGCGCCGCTGACGCGACCGGCTCAGCGCCTATGACGCGACCGGCCCGGCGCCGCTGACGCGCCCGGCTCAGCGCCGTCGACGCGCCCGGCTCAGCGCCGCTGACGCGACCGGACCGGCGCCGCTGACGCGACCACCCGCCGAGGTGACCCGCGCAGGGTGCGGGGCACGGGCCTCCCGGCACACCGCCGGAGGCCCGCGCGACCGTCCGCTACGGCCGCTCGGCGGGTTCCCCTGCGCCGTCGAGGTCGTCGAAGGTGGCGCCCTCCGTGTGGTCGAGCAGCGCGTCGCGCACCTCGGCCTCGTCGTGGCTCGCGCGGTTGGCGAGCTTGCTCCCGGATCGTGTCGACTGTGACATGTCGGTGTCCTTCCCCTGTGTGTGGGCAACCTGGTCGGTGCGGGCACACGGCCCGCTGGTGCGCTTCCTCACGGGACGTACTGAGGTCGCACCAGTGTCACGCCACCGCTGCCCTGCCGCAAGCGTCTCCGTCGACCTGTGGAGAACTAGGATGGTCCGGCCGCGCGGTCGAGGCGCGGTTCCAGCGGACGTCGGACGGGAGGCACGGCTTGGCCGACCAGCGCACCGCACCTCCCACGGTCTACGACGTCGCCTCTGCGGCGGGCGTCTCCATCGCCACCGTGTCGCGCGTGCTCCGCACGCCGGACGCCGTCCGCGAGGGCACCCGCGACCGCGTGCAGGCGGCGATCCGGAGTCTCGGCTACGTGCCCTCCGGCAACGCCCGGGGCCTCGCCGGCAAGCGCACCGGTGTGGTCGGCCTGCTGCTGCCGGGGTTCGACGTGGTGCCGGACGAGCGCCCCGATCTCGTCACCGACGGCGGCGTCCGCGTGGTCGACGACCGGCGGCACATGACGCAGCCGTTCTCGTCGAACCTGTACTTCGACGAGGTCCTGCGCGGTGCCGAGACCGAGGCCTGGCAGCGCGGCCTCGCCCTGATGGTCGCCGCGGGGCGCGGTTCGTCGCGCGACGTCATCGTCAACGACGTCGCCGGTCGGGTGGACGGCCTCGCGGTGCTGGCGCAGACCGTGCCGGACGACCTGCTCGAACACGTCGCGCGCCGCATCCCCGTGGTGGTGCTCGCCGACGACCGCCGGTCACACGGCTTCGACTCGGTGAGCGTGGACAACGCCGCCGGGATGCGCACGCTGGCGTCGCACGTGATCGGGCGGCTCGGCATCCGGTCGCTCGCGTACCTGGCGGGCCCGATCGACTCGCCCGACGACATGGAGCGCTCGGCCGGGTTCCGGGCGGCGCTCGACGACCACGGTGTGCCGGCGTCGTCGGTGCGGATCGTGCACGGCGACTTCGGACGGGCACGGGCGCGGGAGCTCGCGGCGTCGCTGCTGGCGGGCGACGTGCCGCGGGCGATCCTGTGCTCGAACGACCAGTCGGCGCTCGGGGTGCTCGAGGCCGCCGCCGCGCGGGGCGTCCGGGTCCCCGATGACGTCGTCGTGACGGGGTTCGACGGCATCGACGCGGGGCGGTTCGCGGCACCGCGGCTCACCACCGTGCACCAGCCGATGGGGGCGCTCGGCCGTGCCGCGGTGCTCGCGATCGTGGACCGGTTGGAGCGTCCGGACGGGCCGCCGCGTGCGGTGCGGCTGCCGGTCGAGGTGCTGCTGCGCGAGAGCTGCCCGCCGTCGCTCCAGCCGTAGATCCGTACCGGGCCGCCACGGAACATCCCGGTTGCGCGGCGCGATGTAAGCGCATACATTGAGCACGTACCGAATCGACATGGAGGTCGACCGAGCAATGACGCTTCCCCCACAGCGCACGCGCGGCCCGCGCGACCCGGGCCACCGCCGAGGCGGCCGCCTCGCCGCGGCCCTCGCCGGGCTCGCCGTCGTGGCCCTCGTGGCCACCGGCTGCAGCATCCAGGTCCGCTCCGAGCCCGACCCCACCATCGGCAAGGACACGATGCTCATCAACGCGGACCGCGGCAACCCGCTGTTCGACCGCAACTTCAACCCGTACATCCCGAACGCCCGGACGGCCTCCAAGTGGATGTACGAGCCCCTCATCGAGGTCAACCCCCTCGACGGCAAGCGCAACCCGTGGCTCGCCAGCGCGTGGAGCCAGCCCGACGCGAAGACGATCGACATGACGATCCGTTCCGGCGTCGAGTGGTCCGACGGTTCGCCGTTCAGTGCGCAGGACGTCGTCTTCACCTTCGACCTGCTCAAGAAGTTCCCCGCCATGGACGTCAAGGGCGCCTGGCAGCACATCGAGCGCATCGAGCAGGACGGTGACCACGTCGTCTTCCACCTCAAGAGCGAGGACGTCCCGAGCCTGACGATCATCGGGCAGACGTACATCCTCGGCGAGGACCACTGGGGCGGCGTGAAGGACCCGACGACCTGGCGCGACCCGAACCCGGTCGGCACCGGTCCGTTCGTCCTCGGCAACTACACCGACCAGCAGTACTCGATGGACAAGAACCCGAGGTACTGGCAGGCCGACGAGATCGCCATCAAGCACCTCATCCTGCCGGCGACGAACACCCAGCTCGACACCGTCACACGCGGTTACGACTGGGCGTACTCGTTCATCTCCGATGTCGAGGGCACGTGGGGAGCCGCTTCCGAGACGAACCAGTACTGGTTCCCACCGGGCGGCATCACCGGCCTCATCCCGAACCTGACGAAGGCGCCCTTGAACGACGTGAACGTCCGTCGGGGGATCTCCCTGGCCCTCGACCGCGACGCGATCGCCGAGACGGCGACCGAGGGCAACCTGCAGGCAGCGGCGCAGACCGGGCTCATCCTGCCGAACCAGGAGCGCTACGTGAACGACGCGATCCCGGACAAGGGCATGGTGACGCAGGACGCCGACGCCGCGAAGGCAGCGTTCGCGAAGGCCGGCTACCGCGAGCAAGGCGGCAAACTCGTCAAGGACGGCAAGCAGCTCCAGATCGCCATCACGACCGCGAACGGGTACTCCGACTGGCTCCGCGCCGTGCAGGAGGTCCGCCGCAACCTCACCGCGATCGGCATCGACGTCACCATCAAGGCCCCGCAGCCCGCCGGCTACCAGCAGGCGATCAACAACGGGCAGTTCGACATGGCGATGGGCGGCATGGGCAACGGCGACGTGTACCAGGCCTTCAACTCCCTGATGTCCACCGAGTTCTACCAGCCGGTCGGCAAGTCGACCGTCAACAACTACGAGCGCTACAAGAACGCCGACACCCAGGAGCTCCTCGACGAGTACAAGGCGACGACGGACACCACGCGGCAGCAGGAGATCCTCGACCAGCTGCAGCAGATCGTGTACGACGAGCTGCCCGTCATCGGCATGTACTACGGCGGGCTCTGGGGCCTGTTCAACACCGGCAAGTTCGTCGGTTGGCCCAGCGCTCAGGACCCCTACATGGCGCCGCAGAACTACGACTCGGCTCCGCTGCTCATCTTCACCAAGCTCCGGTTGCGCGACAGCGCGGCGGGCAAGGAGATCCTGCAGCAGCAGAACGGCGAGCAGCAGGAGGACGCAAAGTGAAGTACGTCCTGCAGAAACTCGTCCTCTTCGTCCTGACGCTGTGGGCCGCGGTCACGCTCAACTTCGTGCTCCCGCGCCTGATGCCCGGCAGCCCGGCCGACGCCGCGCTCGCGAAGCTCAGCCAGAACGGTCCGGTCACCGACGCCACGAAGAAGGCCATCGAGGCCCAGCTCGGCGTGCCGACCGGCAACGTGTGGGACCAGTACGTCAGCTACCTGCACCAGGTCATCACCCTCGACTTCGGCACGAGCTACACGTTCTACCCGCAGCCCGTCGGCGACCTCGTGGCGAAGGCCCTGCCCTACACGCTCATCCTGGTCGGCGCCGTCACGATCCTGGCGTTCGTCCTCGGCACCCTGATCGGTGTCGCGGCGGCGTGGAAGCGCGGCACCTGGCTCGACTCGCTCCCCACCCTGTCCGGCAGCTTCATGTCCACGTTCCCGTACTTCTGGACCGCCCTGCTGCTGCTGTTCTTCCTCGGCTACGTGCTGCACTGGTTCCCGACCACGGGCGCCTACTCCGCCACGACGACGCCCGGTCTGAACGGCGCGTTCCTCGGCGACGCCCTGCAGCACGCCGTGCTGCCGGCCGTCACCATCCTGGTGACGAGCCTGGGCGGCTGGATCATCGGCATGCGCAACGCGATGATCAACACCCTCGGTGACGACTACGTGACCTTCGCCGAGGCCAACGGTCTGCGCGGACGCACCGTGGCCGTCCGGTACGCGGCGCGGAACGCGATCCTGCCGAACCTGACCGGCTTCGGTCTGGCGCTCGGCGGCGTGGTCGGCGGTTCGGTGCTGGTCGAGCAGGTGTTCGGCTACCCGGGCATCGGCTACCTGCTGTTCAACGCCGTGATCGGGCAGGACTACCCGCTCATGCAGGCCCTCTTCCTGATGATCACCGTGTCGGTGCTCATCGCCAACTTCATCGTGGACGTCATGTACGGCGTCCTGGACCCGAGGACGCGTCGATGACCAACAACGCAACCATCGCCGTGCGCACGCAGGACACGGAAGAACAAGCAGCGCCGTCCAAGTGGCGCGCCGCCGCCCGCCAGTTCGGCGTCGTCTGGTCGAACGGGAAAGCCCGGACCGGCATCGTCATCCTCGGCGTCTTCGTGCTCGTCGCGGTCTTCGCCCCGCTCCTGGCCCCGTACGGCGCCAGCCAGAACGGCTTCGCCCGGTCCGCCGACGCGACGCCCGACCACTGGATGGGCACCACCGCCGCCGGCGAGGACGTCCTGTCACAGCTCGTGTACGGCGCCCGCATCTCGGTCTTCGTCGGCGCGGTCGCGGGCGTCCTGTCCACGCTCGTCGCCGTCGCGATCGGCCTGAGCTGGGGCTACGTCCGCGGTTGGATCGCCGAGGTCATCGGGTTCATCGTGAACCTGTTCCTCGTCATCCCGGGTCTGCCCCTGATGATCGTCATCGCCGCGTACCTGCAGAACGGCGGCATCGCGGTGATCATCGCGGTCATCGTCGTGACCGGTTGGGCGTGGGGCGCTCGCGTCCTGCGCAGCCAGACGCAGTCCCTCCGAGGGCGCGACTTCGTCACCGCAGCCCAGTTCTCCGGTGACGGCGCGACCCGCATCGTGTTCCGCGAGATCCTGCCGAACATGACGTCCCTGATCGTCGGCAGCTTCTTCGGGGCCGCCACGAGCGCGATCCTCGCCGAGGCCGGCCTCGAGTTCCTCGGACTCGGCGACTCGTCGATCGTCAGCTGGGGCACGATCCTGTACTGGGCGCAGAACTCGAACGCGCTCCTCACCGGCCAGTGGATCCTGCTCTTCGCGCCCGGCCTCTGCATCGCGCTGCTCGCGATGAGCCTCACCCTGATCAACTTCGGCGTCGACGCCGTGTCCAACCCGCGGCTGCGCGAGGGCGCGCGGCCCCGTAAGGAGAAGCGCGCATGAGCGGCTCGCCAGGAACGCACCCCACAGACGGCCAGGAGGCACGGGACGGCGCCGCCACGCGCCTCCCCCCATCCGACACGGCCGGCCGCCCGCTTCGCGGCCGTCCGGAACCGGCGGCGGGGGCCCAGTCCGACGCCACGCGCGCCACGCAGGACGTCCTGCTCGACGTCCGCGACCTGTCGGTCGTCTACGAATCGACCGGCCAGGAGGCCGTCCAGGCGGTCGACCACGTGTCGTTCAGCCTGCGGAAGGGCGAGTTCGTCGGCCTGGTCGGCGAGTCCGGTTCCGGCAAGTCGACGCTCGGCTACGCGCTGACCCGGTTGCAGAAGCCGCCGGCGCGCACGAACGGCGGCAGCATCGTCTTCGACGGACACGACATCCGCGACCTCGACGAGGAAGCCCTGCGCCAGCAGCGGCAGGGCGGCTTCGCGATGGTGCTGCAGTCCGGCATGAACGCGCTCAACCCGGTGCGCACCATCCGGAACCACTTCATCGACGTCTTCAGGGCACACGGCCACGTGCCGCGCGACCGCTGGGACGCCCGGATGCAGGAGCTCGTCGGCAAGGTGAAGCTGCCGACGTCGATGCTCGCCCGGTTCCCCGGGGAGCTCTCCGGCGGCATGCGGCAGCGCGTCTCCATCGCCCTGGCGCTCTCGCTCGAGCCGCAGCTCATGGTGTTCGACGAGCCGACGACGGCGCTCGACGTCCTCGTGCAGCACGCCGTGATGGACACGATCATCGAGCTGCAGCGGTCCGAGGGCTTCACCGCCGTCCTCATCAGCCACGACCTCGGCATCGTCCTCGAGGCCACCGAACGCGTCCTCGTCATGCACGAGGGCCGCATCGTCGAGGACGGCCGCTCGCTCGAGGTCCTGCGCGACCCGCAGGACGACTACACGAAGATGCTGCTGTCGCACTACGCGGACCCGCGCGCCGAGGTCGTCTCGCTGCCCGGGTTCCCCGACCGATCGCAGCGCTCGGTCTCGCGTCAGCAGACGACCTCGTCGTTCGCCACCGTCGGCTCCCGTGAACGATCCGCCGCGAAGAACCCGATCGTCGTCGACCACCTCGTGAAGACCTACCCGGCTCCGCGTCGCGGGGAGCAGCCGGTGCAGGCCGTGCGGGACGTGTCGTTCACCCTCGAACCCGGGCAGTCGCTGGCGCTCGTCGGTCAGTCCGGCTCCGGCAAGTCGACGATCGCGAAGATGCTCACCGGCGTCGAGAAGCCGACGACCGGCACGGTCCGCTTCGGCGACGCCGATGTCGGCCGCCTGGGTCGGCGTGGCCTGAAGGACCTGCGGTCCGAGGTGCAGATGGTCTTCCAGGACCCGTACTCGGCGCTCAACCCGCTGCACACGGTCGAGTACACGCTGTCCCGGCCGATCGCGAACTACACGGACCTGCGCGGGCGGGACGCCCGCAGGCGTGTGCTCGAGCTGCTCGAGACCGTGGGCCTGACCCCCGTGGAGCAGTTCGCGCAGAAGCTCCCGCACCAGCTCTCCGGCGGGCAGCGGCAGCGCGTCGTCATCGCCCGCGCGCTCGCGAGCGACCCGCAGGTGATCATCGCCGACGAGCCGGTCTCGATGCTCGACGTCACCCTGCGTGCCGGGGTGCTCGCCCTGCTCGAGGACCTGCGCGAGCAGTGGGGCGTCTCGCTCCTCTACATCACGCACGACCTGCTCAGTGCACGCCTCATCACGGACGACATCATGGTGCTGCACGACGGCGCGGTCGTCGAACGCGGCCGCACCGCCGAGGTGCTGCAGCACCCGCAGGACGACTACACGGTGGCACTCCTGGACGCCGTGCCGAACCCGCGGCGGACACTGCTGACATGAACTTCCCCACCGTGCCGCCCTTCGGGCACCTCCCCACCCCGGACCACGTCGACGTCGTCGGCATCGACCTGCCCGTCGGTCGGCTCACCGCCTACCGCGTGGTGCCTGACGGGCCGTCGAAGGGCACCGTCCTGATCGTCCCCGGGTACACCGGCTCGAAGGAGGACTGGCGCACCTTCATGCCGCTCCTCCGCGACGCCGGCTGGACCGCGGTGGCGATCAGCCGTCGCGGGCAGGCGGACTCGGCAGCGCCGCCCTCGCCGTCGGACCACTCCCTCGACCAGGAGGCCGCCGACGTCGTCCGGGTCGCCGCCCTGCTCGACGACGGCGCCCCGGTGCACCTCATCGGCCACTCGCTCGGCGGGGTCATCGCCCGCACCGCCGCGATCGCCTCGCCGTCGTCGTTCCGCGACGTCGTGCAGTTCTGCTCCGGACCGTACGGCTGGCCCTACCGCAAGGTGACCGAGCTGACGATCCTGCACGACACCGGCGGGAACCTCCGCCAGCTGTTCGACTCGACGAACCCGCTCTGGGCCTCCCGCCCCGACGACGAGCTGCCGGACGACGTCCGGATGGTCCGCGACCGCTTCGACGCGACCAGCCCGCTCAGCGTCATCGCCGGCGGACACATCCTCGAGGACCACACCGACTCGTCGGCCGAGCTCCGCGCGACCGGGCTGCCCGTGCTCGTTGCCCACGGCGAGTGGGACAACGCCTGGCCGATCCCGTGGCAGCGCCGGATGGCGGAGGACACCGGGGCGGCCTACGAGGTCATCCCGACCAGCTACCACGGCCCCCACGTCGAGAACCCCGCGGCGACGCTCGAGGTCTTCGACCGCTTCCTGTCGGCGCACTGATGCCGGCCCGTTGAAAGGCACCATCATCACCACCCTGCACTTCCCCGACGGCTTCCTCTGGGGTGCCGCCACCGCCGCCCACCAGATCGAGGGCAACAACGTCAACAGCAACTGGTGGGTGCACGAGCACGAGCCGGACACCACGATCGTCGAGCCCTCGGGCGACGCCGCGGACAGCTACCACCGCTACCGCGACGACATCCGCATCGCCGCCGAGCTCGGGCTGAACTCGTACCGCTTCAGCATCGAGTGGGCCCGCATCGAGCCCGAGCGCGGGTTCGTCAGCCGCGCCGGGGTCGACCACTACCGGCGCATGGTCGAAACGTGCCACGAGTTCGGCATCGAGCCGATCGTGACGCTCATGCACTTCACCGTGCCGCGGTGGTTCGAGCGCGACGGCTTCTGGCGTGCACCCGACGCCGCCGATCTGTTCGCCCGCTACACCGAGGCGGCGCTGCCCGTGGTGCAGGACGGCGTCCGCTACGTCTGCACGATCAACGAGCCGAACATCGCGGCCATGCTCGCCGGAGGCGAGGACGCCGCGAACCTCGTCGCCTACGGTCTGCCGAACCCGGACCTCGGCGTCGCCGACGCACTGCTGGCCAGCCACCGGCGGTCGCGCGACGTGCTGTCACAGGTGTCGGGCCTCCGGTCCGGGTGGACCGTCGCGACGCAGGCCTTCCGGTCGAACGGCGAGCCCGGGGCGGACGCGATGCTCCGCGAGTACGGGTACCCGCGCGACGACTGGTACCTGGAGCAGGCCGCCGGTGACGACTTCCTCGGCGTGCAGGCGTACACCCGGACCTTCATCGGCGCTTCCGGTCCGTTGCCCGTGGCGGACGACGTCGAGACGACCCTGACCGGCTGGGAGTTCTACCCCGAGGCGTCGGCCGACGGGCTGCGCAGCGCGTGGGAGCTCTCCGGCGGCGTCCCGCTGATGATCACCGAGAACGGCATCGCCACCGCCGACGACTCCCGCCGGCAGGCGTACACGCAGGGCGCCCTCGAGGGCATCCACCGCTGCATCGAGGACGGCGTCGAGGTACTCGGCTACCAGCACTGGTCGCTCCTCGACAACTACGAGTGGGCGTCCGGCTTCCGGCCGACGTTCGGGTTGGTCGCCTGGGACCCGGAGACCTTCGAGCGCACGCCGAAGCCCTCCGCCCACTGGTACGGCGGCGTGGCCCGGGCGAACGCGCTCGAGCGCGTGGGTCAGCTCGCCCCGTAGTGGTGCGCCAGCTGCTCCGCGACCGCTCGGTCGCGGAGCAGTTCCGCGCGGTCGCTCGCACTCGACCCCTCGTCGTCCCGGGCGTTCACGTCGACGTCGAGCTCGAGCGCGGCCCGCACGGTGTCGACGTCGCCGGAGTCGACCGCGGCGATGAGCAGGGTCGCGCCCCGCGAACCGACCGCCCGCGTCGAGGCACCCGCGGCGGCGAGGGCTCGGACGACCTCGGCGTGACCGCCCCAGGCCGCGCGGACGATCGCGGTGTTGCCGTCGGCGTCCCGTGCCTCGAGGTCGGCGCCGGCAGCGGCGAGCACGGCGACGGCACGACGGGCGTCCCGGTCGATCGCCAGCGTGAGCGGCGTGCGTCCCTCGGTGTCCGTGAGCTCGACCGACGCGCCGCGGCGCAGGAGCTCCTCGAGCATCGCCGCACGGTCGAACCACGCGGCGGCGTGCAGCGGCGCGAAGCCCCACCGCTGGTCCACGTCGTCGACGTCGCTCGCGTCGTCGGCCAGGTGCAGCCCGCCGAGGTCGCCGTACGCCGCGGCCCGCACGACCTCGGTGGCGTACTCCACCCAGCCGTCCGGCACCGGCCCGTGCCAGCCCCGCGCCGGGCGGTCCCCGAGCGCGTCGTACACCGACTCGGCGACGCTCCGGACGGCGACCTGGACGTCGGTGAACCGGATCGCGACCTCGCCGACGGGGGAGACGAGCAGCCGGAGCTCCCAGGCGTCCTGCCCCGGCACGTGGTCGAGCTCCCCGCGCGCGATGTGGGCGTCGCCGGCGAGCAGGTCCGCGGGGTCGATGTGCGTCGGGTCGATGACGGCGTCGTCGAAGCGCAGGGTCACCCGTGCGTGGTTCCACCGGCGCCACAGGCCGTCCGGGGTGTCGAGCACCTCGTCGTTCCGCACCACGACCTCGGCGCGGACGACCACGGGATCCGGGGTGCCGTGTCCCGGCAGGTCGACCGGGGTCGTCGCCTCGTCGTCGCCGTCGCCGGTGCTGCCCGCGGCCGGCGCTTCGGCGCTCAGCGCGGCCAGGCGCGAGTCGACCCAGCGCACGGTGGCGAGGGCCGCCACGGGTGGGGGTGCGTCCTCGAGCAGACGGGTCAGGTGGTCGGCTGCCCCTTCGAGGTCCTCGAGCGACACGTAGCCGACCGCCGGCCAGTTCACTCGACTCCATCGCACGGCTCGACACTACCCGGCGCGCGTGCTCCGTCCCCGGCGGTGCCGTCGCCTCGTCGGGGCGGCGCCCTGCGGCGGTTCGCCGGGCTGCCGATCGGGACGCCTGCGCTGCAGCAGCCGGATGACGGGTCGGTCGAACGCGAACCACACGACGACCGAGGCCACCACCGCCGCGGACATCGCTCCGACCACGGCCACGACCGGGCCGCGGGCGTCCGACACCACCGCGGCCACCACGGCGACCGCGGCCGGAGCGACGATCGGATGCGTCAGGTAGAGCGCGTACGAGGCATCGCCGAGCGTGCGTCCGACCGGACCGGCCCGCCGGCCCCACGACCGTTCCCCGGCGACGGTGGCGGACAGCACCAGCGCGGCGAGCGGCAGGAGCGACAGGCTCGGCGCGGAGGCCCCGGCCACGATCCCGACCGCGGTCCAGACCGCCGTGATCGCCGCGAGGCGCAGGACCAGCCGGCGCGTGGCGCGGTCGAGCGCCCAGGTGCCGATCGCCATCCCGACCAGGAAGCAGAGCACCCACCGGTTCGCGTGGAACTGCCACGACGGCCAGCCGCGACCGCGCACGGCCGAGAGCACCGCGAGCGCCACGAACACCGGGGTCGCCAGCCGGAACGGGTCGATCCGCGCCGCGAGGGCGATCGTGACGACCAGGTAGAAGAGCAGCTCGAACGAGAGCGTCCACGTGACCGTGTAGAACGGCTCGACCACACCGTTCGGCCCGCGACCGGGCAGGAAGAGGTACGAGAGCACGATGTACCCGGGCGACGTCGCGGCCCGCTCGAGTGCCTGCGGTGCGACCACGAGCATCGCGAGCTTGACCGTCATGACCGCCCACGCGAGCGGCAGGATCCGGACGAGCCGTCGGCGCAGGAAGTCCCGCCAGGACGGCCGCGGGGTGCGCTGCGTCACGAGCACGGCGACGAAGCCGCTGATCGAGAAGAAGACGGTGACACCGACCTGCCCCGTCGGCAGGTCGCTCGCCGGCGTGCCGAAGCGGGCGTGCAGGTAGATCGGCAGGTGCGCACACACGACCAGCAGTGCTGCGACGAAGCGCAGGACCTGGACACCGCCGAAGGACGGTCGAGGGACGGACACACCTCCAGCCTCACCGGCAGGAACGCGCGTCGCGAACTCTCCAGATGTCGTGTTTCGCGGTGTCATCGCTCTCGTTCCCATCGCGTCCGCCATGCATTCGGAGGATTGCTCCGCTCGTCCGCGCCCTGCACAGGATGGGGCGCATGGAACCCTCCTCGCGGCGCCTCCGGGCCGCCGATCCCCCTCGCCCCACCCGTCGCCGTTCGGCCGGGCTCGTCGCCACCGTCGTCACCGGCGTCGTCCTCGCGGTCCTGCTCGGCGAGCACGGGCCGCCCCGCTCCGCCCGCGCGGACCCCCGAGCCAGTCCGACGCCCTCGATCCGACCGATCGGGGGCAGCGGACTGTTCGGACCCGATGAGCAGCCGCGCTTCACGGTCGCTGGGGTCGAACGGGCCGCCGACGTCACGTGGAAGATCAACGACACGAGCGGCGCGATCGTCGACTCGGGATCCGGACGCACCGCGGCCCGATCGGTCGAGGTCCAGCCGACCGCTGTCCTGCCGTCCGGCACCTACCGCGTCACCGTGGACGTCGCCGGTGGGGCGACGATGTCCTACCGCTTCGTGCGGACGATCGCCGGGCCGACCGCCGAGGACACGTACTTCGGGCTCGCCGTGAACCCGGTGGCCGGGGCGCTCCCGACGTTCGACGCCCTCGGCGCGGGGACCTCCCGTCAGGACCTCCAGTGGAGCGCCGTCGAGAAGCAGGCCGGCACCTTCGACTTCACCACCGTCGACGCGCGCATCGACCCGCTCGTGCGCGACCGCGGACTCAGCCCGCTCTTCGTCCTCGACTACGGCCACGTCGCGTACACGGGCAGTGCGATGGCGCCGCCCGACGTCTCGAAGCCGGCGCAGGCCGCGGCGTGGAAGCGGTACGTCCGCGAGACCGTCACGCACATGCGCGAGCGTCACCCCGACGCGGACCTGTCCTACGAGGTCTGGAACGAGTGGTCGAACAACCACGGCTCCCTGCCGGACACCCCTGCGGCGTACATCGAACTCGCCCGGGTCACCGCGGCGGTCATCCGCGACGCCGATCCCGACGCGACCATCGTCGGACCGGCCCAGAACGCGGTCGCCGGCCACGAGCTGCGGTGGCTGTCCGAGTGGTTCGCTGCCGGCGGCGCCGACCACGTGGACGCCGTGAGCATCCACCCGTACAACCAGCCGTGGGGTCCGGAGCACTGCGAGCCCACGAACCCGTGCATCGGCGAGGCGCTGTTCTGGCTGCGCGAGACCGCCGACCGGTACCCGCGAGCCGACGGCACGGCACTGCCGATCTGGATCACCGAGACCGGCTGGCCGACCCGGTTCGCCGGGCAGGGCTGGGTCGACCCGGACGACCAGACCGCGTACGTCCTGCGGACCTACGCCGTCGCGGCGCAGTTCGGCGTCGAACGTCTGTACCTGTTCGAGATGGCCGAGCCCTCGCTCGCCGACCCGGACGGGACCGCACGGACGTTCGGCCTGACGGGCAGCGCGGTCACCGGGTACGAGCCGAAGACCTCGGCCGCGGGGTGGGCGACGATGCAGCGCGTCCTCGCCGGCAAGCGATACGTCCCCGAGCGCCGCGTCGGCGACCTCAGCGACATGCTGTTCAGCTCGCCGGACGGACGACACCACACCCGGGTCGTCTGGCAGACGTCCTCGCGGTCCACGGCGACGCCCGTCCGGGTGTCGATGCACGGCACCGGGACGATCGTGGAGCCGACGGGATCGGCGAAGACCGTGACCGCGACGGACGGCACGCTCGCCATGTCCGCGAAGTGGATCCCCCGGTTCGTGGTCTGGGACGACTAGCGCACGACGATCCCGCCGGCGCAGGGCTGCGTCGGCGGGATCGGTGCCGGCGGGCACGGTCAGCGGACCGACGGCGTGGTCGCGGGGTCGAACGGGTGCCGAGTCCCGTGCCCGTCCGTCCCGCGCCACCCCTGCCAGCGGCCGTGGAGCTGGGCGCGCTGGAACCGCACCCCGTCGGCGTCGCGGCGCACCCGGGCCACGAGCACCGCGGCTGCCGACCGGGCGGTCCAGTACGCGGCCTGCCCCCGGAGCCCGTGCTTCCGCAGCACCCGCCCGAAGCCGCGGTTGTACCGCAGCACCTTCGCCAGGGTCTCGTCGGTCATGCCGTCGTGCCGGAAGTCCCCGTGTCGCACCGTGGTGTCCGGCATGTACGCGATCCGCGCACCGTTCCGCAGTGCCCGGATGACCAGGTCGTTCTCCTCACCGGAGCCGAACGGCGTCGCGGCACCGGTGCCGAGCGCGACGTCGAACAACCCGTTCTGCTCGAGCAGTTCGCGCCGCAGGAAGATCCCCGCGGCGACGATCGTGCGGGGGACCCGCCAGCTCGTGACCAGGCTCGGGCGTCGCTGCCAGCGCAGCATCGTGCCGCTGTCGTCCGACGCGCGGCAGGGGATCGCGGCGCCGTCCAGGCCCCTGGCGTCCATCCGTTCGGACAGCAGCTCGAGCACGCCGTCGTCGAACCAGCAGTCGTCGTCCGGGAACGCGACGATCTCGCCGCGGAGCACGGCGAGTCCGCGGTTCCGCCCGCGGCTCACCCCGCGCACGACCGGTTCGTGGACGTGCTCGGCGTGCCCGGCGTCGATGAGGTCGCGCAGGACCGGGAGCGCGTCGGGCTCCGGGCGCTGCTCGACCACGGTCACGAAGACGGACACCCGAGCGCGGCGGATGGACTCGAGGCAGCGCTCGATGTGCTCCGGCGAGCGGATGGTGGAGATGACGAGGTGGAAGCGGTGGGTCGCTGCAGCGGTGGCGTGGGTCACGACGACACCGGACCCGTCTGCAGCAGGCTGACCGTCGAGCGGTCCCCGCGGAGCCAGTCCACGAGCTCGCGCCGGATGCCCTCGAGCCGTTCCTGCAGGGCGAAGACCGCGCCCGTGGCCTCGGCACGGACGGTGTCGGCGCCGAGCATCGCACGGACGAGGGCGTCGACCGAGTGGCCCACCGAGACGGGCGCCGGCCCGCCGGTGACGCTCGACCAGAAGTCGTCGCACTTCGAGGCGTAGGACAGCGGCACCGTCGGGACGTCGAGGGCGAGCGCTGCCACGACGCCGTGCAGCCGCTCGGAGACGACGAGGTCGCACCCGGCGATCACCGACATCGTCGTGGCGACGTCGGTGTACTCGTGGACGGTCGACGGGGTCACGAGCCGTTCGGACAGCGCACGCGCCGCGGCGCGGTCCGGTCGTGAGAGTGCGAACGCGACGACCTCGTGCGTCCCGGTGGCGAGGGCGTGCTCGTCGACCGCCGCGGCGACCGTCTCGACGTCGAAGCGGGTCTGCGGGTCGGACCCCAGCGCGACACCGATCCGTCGTCGCCCGGGGGTGCCGGTCGGTTCCACGGACCGGACGAGCGGGTACAGGAGCGCCGGGTCGCCGCAGACCGTCGTCGGGCCGAGGTGTTCGGTGACCTCGTCCGCCGTGATCGGACCGCGGACCCCGGCGAGGCGCATCCCGTCGAGCTCCTGCCAGGCGCTCCACTGTTGAGGGTGTCGGGAGAGGGCGTACGCGTCCGTCCGGGCGGCGGCGCCGAGCCCGACGCCGACGACGCCGGCCGCTCCGTAGTTCCGGACGGCGAGCCGGGCGTGCTCCGCCCATGCCCGGTACCCGATCGTCGTGCCGCCACCGAGCAGGACGACGCGCTCCGAACCGACCAGCCGGAGGCGTTCGCGAGCGACCCGGGGCAGGGCACGCAGGTACGCGCGGGTCGTCAGGGGCGCCTCGACGTCGAGCGGGTCGTCGAGCGCCGCTCGCCACGTCTCGTGCAGCAGGTCGTCGCCGAAGTTGCCGTTGCTCTGCCACCCGAGGTAGACGATGGAGCGGCGGGTGGATTTCATCGGGGGTCCTTCGAGGAGAGGCGGGCGCGCGAGGCCCGGCGGGGACTCTCGCTGACCGGCGCGGACGGTTCGTAGTTGTAGTAGGTCTTGGCCCGGCGTTGCGGGGGCAGGCGGTTCACCACGAGGCCGAGCAGTCGGGCGCCCACCTGTGCCACGGTGCGCTCGGCGGTGGTGAAGTCGGCACGCTTCGTCTGGCCCTGCACACTGACGACGAGCAGGACGCCGGAGCAGATCGCCCCGAGGACGGCCGGGTCGGTGACGGGCAGCATCGGCGGCGCGTCGACGATGACGTACTCGTACCGTGACTCGAGTTCACGGATCAGGTCGACCATCCGACTCGAGCTGAGCAGCTCGCTCGGGTTCGGCGGCACGCGACCGGCGGCGAGGACGTGCAGCGGGTTGTCCGCGCCGATCTCCTGGACGGCGTCGTCGAGGTCGACCTGCCGGGTGAGCACGGTCGACAGGCCGACGCGGCTCTCGATCCCCAAGTAGACCCCGGTGGTCGGGCGACGCAGGTCGGCGTCGACGAGGACCACCTTCGAGCCGTTCTGCGCGAGCATGAGCGCCAGGTTCACGGCGGTCGACGACTTGCCCTCGCCCGGCGTCGCGCTCGTGACGACGATGCTCTGCGCCGCCCCGTCGAGGTTCGTGTAGGTCAGGTGCGTCCTGAGCTGTCGGAAGGCCTCGGCCCGGGTGCTGTACCGGTTGTCGAACGACACCAGGGGGTCCTTCGCGATCGTGTCGTCGACGGCGAACTCACCGAGGATGCTCGCGTCCGTGAGCCGACGCAGCGCCTCGAACGACCGCAGTCGGGTGTCGAGGACCTCGCGCAGGACGGCCTGTGCGACGCCCAGGGCGAGGCCGGCGAGGACGCCGATCGCGATGTTGACCGGCAGGCGCGGAGCGAAGGGGACCGTCGGCGCGGACGCCCGCTGGAAGACGCTGAGGTTGACGAGGGAGTCGGCGGCCGACGTCGACCGCTCGACCTGCTCGACCACCTTGACGAGCTGGTCGGCGACGGCGTTGGCGATCGCCGCCGCCTGCTCCGGTGCGGTGTCCGTCGCCGTGATCGTGATGAGCACGGTGTCCGTCGTGGACTCCGCGGACACCACGCGGCTGAGGTCCGCGTCGGCGGGCAACCCGAGTTGTCGAGCGGCGAGGCCGAGCACCCGCGGCGTGAGCGCGAGCTCCTCGTACGACTTCACGCGGGCGGCGGAGAAGTTGTTGCCCTGGCTCAGGTCGTTCACCGAGGCGCCTGACGCGACGGACACGAAGACCGCGCTCGACGCCCGGTACTGCGGCGACTGCACGGCGGAGACGGCCGCCGCGAGGCCGGCCGCGAGCACGACCACCGCCACGACGGAGAGCCAACGGAGTCTCAGCAGGTCGACGAACTGCGCAAGCGTCATCGACGCACTTCCCCTCGATCATTCTGTGTGTGTGATACTCATAGTAGTAGATATGAAATACGACAGCAACCACGATCGGAGATGTCATGACGGTGCTGGGCATCGCGCTCCTCGGGGTGCTGGGCGTCACCCTGTCGATCCGGCCCGCCTGGTTGCCCGTGGTCCTCGGGGTGGCTGCCGGACTCCCCGCCTCCGCCGGCGTCGCCTTCGGCGAGAACGGTGTGCCGTTGTTCTCGGTCGCCGCGGCCGGGGCCGTCATCGCCCTGGTGGGCTCCCGTCGGCTCGGCACCGCGCACTGGACCGCCAACGCGTTCGCCGTCCTCATCGCCTGGTCCGCCGTCATCACCGCCCTCGGGCCGTGGATGTTCGCCGGCACCCGGGTGCTCGTCCCGCGCGGGGGCGTCGACGAGCAGGTCCTGGACCCGGGCATGCTGCAGTACTCGGTCAGTACGGTCGCCCAGTTCGGGTACCTCGCGCTCTCGGCCTGCGCAACGCTCCACCTCGTCCGGGTGCGCGGCGCCGTGACCGCCGCGGCCGTCGCGCTCGTCGTCGGGACGGTGCTCAGCTCGATCCGCGGCGTCATGGTCGCCGTCGGTGCGGACGTCCTCGCGCCGCTCGTCGACACGATGCCGAACATCCAGTACTCCGAGACCGATCCGGGAGACCGCCTGCGGGGTGTGCTGAGCGAGCCGAGCGAACTCGCGACCTTCTCACTCGCCGCAGCTGCGTTCGCGGTGGTCGCCGCGATGCGGGCGAACGGTCGTCGACGGCTCCTCTGGGCGGTCGTGTGCGCGCTCGCGTGCTCGAACCTGCTGCAGGCATCCTCCGGGACCGCCGTGGTCGCGTCGGCCGTGTTCATCGCGTTCGGCGTCGTCGTCCTGGCCGTGCGGTACGTCGCGCGCGGCGGTACCGGGACGCCCTGGCTCGTCATCGGGCTGCTCGTCGCCGGGATCGTCGCGCTCACCGCCGGCGACCGGCTGCTCGCGCCCGTCCAGGAGATCGTCGCCGACAAGGTCGGCAGCACCTCGTACAACGCCCGGACCGGCGCGGACACCTTCAGCTGGGGCGTCGTCGCGGACACCCTCGGCCTCGGCACCGGCCTCGGCGGCAACCGACCGTCGTCCTTCGCACTCGCCCTGCTCTCCACCCTCGGCATCCCGGGAACCGTCGCGTTCACGGCGCTCGCCGTCGGGATCATCGTCGCTGCGGTGCGGACGCCGAGGACGGTGCCGGCCGGGATCGCGCTCGTCGCCCTGCTCGTCGCGAAGGTCGTCGGCACGCCGGACTTCTCGACCCCGATCCTCTGGGTGCTCATCGCCGCGTGTGCCGTCCCGGCCTGGACGCGCGACCAACGGCCCGCTCCCGACACGGCTCGTCTCCGCCCAGGACCAGGACCAGGACCAGGACCAGGACCAGGACCGGGCGCCGAACATCGACCACCCCCGACGCCCACCTCGCCCATCCCCATCCGGACAGGAGCCCGACCGTGACCGCCATCCTCATCGTCTGCGAGGGGAACGTCTGCCGCTCGCCCTACGTCGAACGCGTGCTCCAGGCCCGCCTCGACGCCGTCGCCCCCGGGCGCTTCCACGTGTCGAGCGCCGGGACCGCCGCGACGGCAGGGACACCCGCGTTCCCCCGCTCCGCCGAGGCCGCCCACCGCCACTGTGCCGATCTCGAGGGCTTCGCATCGACTCCGCTGACCGCCGGCCTGCTCGCCGGTACGGACCTCGTGCTGACCATGGAGCGCGCGCACCGGGCCGCTGTGCTCGACCTCGCTCCGTCGTTGCTCCGTCGGACCTTCACGCTCCGCGAGTTCGCACGGCTCGTCCGGCCCCTGCTCGAGCAGGACGACGTCACCGAGGAATTCTGGGAGACCTTCCCCCGTCTCGTCGCCCGCTCCCGGCTCGCGACGACGCCGATCACCCCGGAGGACGACGACGTCGCCGACCCCGTGCGCGGGGACTCGGTCGACCACGAGCGCATGTGCGCGACCACCGACGCGGCGATGGACGCCGTCGTCGCCTGTGCGTCCCGAGCGACGGAAGGAGCGGACCGTGCGCGGACTGCTGGTGCATGAGTGGATCGAGGCCGTCGGCGGCGCCGAACGCGTCCTCGACGCGATCGCGGACGAGTACCCGGACGCCGACCTGTTCGGGCTGTGGAACGACGCCCCCGGACGGTACCCCGACCGGCGGGTGGTCGAGAGCGCCCTCGCAAGGACCCCGCTCCGCGGGCGGAAGGCGCTCACCGTCCCGTTGCTGCCGGCCCTGTGGTCAGCGGGCTTGCGGGACCTCGGCCCGTACGACTGGGCGATCGTCAGCTCCCACCTCTTCGCGCACCAGGCACGGGTGCCCGGCGTCGACCCCGAGCGGCAGTTCACCTACGTGCACACCCCCGCCCGGTACCTGTGGAACCCGGAGCTCGATGCGCGTGGCAGCTCGCTCGCCGCACGCGTCGCCGGACCGGTCCTGCGGTCGGTCGACCGTCGCCGGGCGGCCGGTCTGCACCACGTCGCGGCGAACAGCCGGTTCGTGCAGCGCCGCATCCAGGACAGCTGGGGTGTCGACGCCGTCGTGGTCCACCCGCCGGTCGGGGTCGAGCGGCTCGCCGCCCACGACGACTGGGCGGACGCCCTGGACGACTGCGAGCGGACGCTGCTCGAGTCCCTGCCGTGCGGCTTCGTGCTCGGGGCGTCCCGCTTCGTGCCGTACAAGCGACTCGACGTGGTGGTCGACGCGGGTCGGGCTGCCGGTCGCCCGGTGGTCCTGGCCGGTGACGGCCCGGACCTCGAACGGCTTCGGGGGCACGCGGACGCGTCCGGGGCGGACGTCCGGATCGTCGTGCGCCCCTCGGACGCCCTGCTGGCCGCGCTGTTGCAGCGGGCGGCGGTCTACGTGTTCCCACCGGTGGAGGACTTCGGCATCATGCCGGTCGAGGCGATGGCACTCGGGACCCCGGTCGTGGTGAACGCAGTCGGTGGCGCCGGCGACTCGGTGCAGGCCGGGCGCAGCGGCGTCGCGGTCGAGGACTTCCGCGACTGCACCCTGCGCGCCGCCGTCGACGCCGCCGTCGGCCTCGACCCGGACGACTGTCGGGCACGCGCGCAGGACTTCTCCACGGCGCGCTTCCGCCGCGAGGTCCGCGCGTGGACGGGCATCGAGAGCGCCGTCCGCGTCTGACGGGAGGCCCGGCGCGGCTCCGCCGGTCGGGTCCGGCCGACGTCGTGCGAGCGACCAGGGCCGCCGCCGCGCGTCAGCGCGCGGCGGCGAGCAGCACGTCCTCGATCAGGCCGACCACGTGGGGGAGCGCGTACCGCGCGACGGACCGGCGGCCGTTGTCGGCGAGCCGGGCACGGGCCTCCCGGTCGGCCATCAGCCGCGTCATGGCGGCGGCGAGCGAACCGACGTCCCCGGGGGACACGAGCACGCCGTCCTCGCCGTCCGTGACGACCTCTGCCGGTCCGCCGGCGTCCGCCGCGACCACCGGACGGCCGAGCGCCATCGCCTCGACGACCACCTGCCCGAACGGTTCCGGGCGGGTGCTGGCGTGGACGACGACGTCGCACGCGGCGATCTCGTCGGCCACGTCGTCACGGTGCCCGCGGAAGTCGACGACCTCGGCGACACCGAGCGCGTCGGCGAGGTGGCGGAGCGCCGCTGCGAACTGCTCGTCGTCCCCGAAGTGCGCCGCTCCGACCAGCCGGAGCCGGGTCGCAGGGTCGAGCCCGGCCGTCCGAGCGGCCGCGAAGGCCCGGAGCGCGACGTCCTGTCCCTTCCACGGGGTGAGCCGCCCGACCATGCCGATGGTGGGCGTCGTGCCGGTCCTCGGCGGGACGACGTCCGGGACGACCGTCGGACAGCCGATGACGCTGGCCCGGCGAGCCGACCGGCCGAGGGAAGCGGCCGTGGTCTGTGAGTTCGCGATGACCGCGCGCGGCAGGGCGGCGAGGGCGGCGCGGAGCAGCATGGCGTTCGCGTGGGACGACCCGGCCGTGCCGACGACGTCGTGGACGTGCGCGACGACGGGGATGCCGGCGATGCGGCCGGCGAGCCCGCCGTACACGTGGGCCTTCGCGGAGTGCGTCACGACCACGTCGACGCCGAGGCGGCGGAGAGCACGTGCGAGTTCGCGGGTCGAGCGCAGTGTCGCGGCGGTCTTCGCGACGACGCCGGACGTCGTACCGACCGTGTGTTGCCGGACGGAGCGGTCCAGTTCGACGACCGCGCAGGGCACGCCGCGGTCGGCGAGGACGCCCTCGAGCGGCCCGTGCTCGCCGAGCACGACGACGGGCGTGGTCCGGGTGCAGGCGGCCGTGACCCGCGCGATCAGGAGCTCCGCCCCGGAGAGTGCTGCGCTGTGGCTGAGGAAGGCCGCACAGGGCCGCGTGTGGATTGTCACCTCGGTAGCATATCAAGTATTGTATAGAACGTGACATGTATACGTCACGCTCATGGGCGCGCACGACGCGCCCGTCAACCTCGAGAACGGACCCTGCCATGACGACGACCCCCACGCCCCCGATCCGCCGCCTCCTCGTCACCGGCCTCGCCGTCGTCGGCGTGCTCGGTGCGCTCACCGCCTGCTCCGGCACCGGCGACGACGCAACGAGCAAGGCGACCACGAAGCCGAGCGCGAGCGCCAGCTCCACCGCGAAGGCGCACAGCGACGTCTTCAGCAACCCGCCGGCCGACATCGACAAGACGAAGGCCTCCTGCACGGACGGCAAGGCGGTCATCGACCAGGCGAACAAGGACGTCACGCTCGGCGACTGCGCCTCGGTGCAGGTCACCGCCGGCAACGCGGTCATCCACCTCGGCAACGTCGAGGAGCTCGTCGTGACCGGTTCGATCAACGACATCTCGGCGAAGACCGTCGGCTCGGTGAAGGTCACCACCGACGGCAACCGCGTCACCTCGGACAACAAGCCGAAGGTCGACGACGACGGCAAGGGGAACTTCTTCGTGACCCGCTGATCCCTTCCCCCGCAGCGCAGAAGCCGCCGGCCCTCGGGCCGGCGGCTTCTTCGTGTCTCGTGGGGTGTCCAGGCTCGGATCTTCCGGCTGGGGTCTCCTGCCTGAGTTCTCCTGGCCGGCGTCGCCGTCGCCCGGGTTGCCCTGGCTCGGAGCACGCAACGAGGACGGGCGCCCCTCCTGGTGTGGAGGGGCGCCCGTGGTGGTGCTGGTGCGGTGTTACTGGGTGATGGTGATGGTGCGGACGTCGTCCGCGCCGATCAGGTTCCCCTTGGTGATCTGCTTGGTGTACAGGGCGTAGTCCATCGGGACCAGGGTGCGCTGGACGGTGATGGTCCAGTTGCCCTGCGCGTTGACGTTCGCCTCACCGAGCCGGCTGACGGTGCCGCCGAGGGTGACCTTGCCGCCGGGCTGGCCGGTGCCGGTGAACACGACCTGGTCGGCCGGGACGGTGCTGCCGTCGGTCGGGGACTCCACGACCAGGTCGGCCGGGGTCCCGTAGTCCAGCGTCACGGTCTTCGGCTCCGAGGTGTCGCCCTTGACCGTCTGAGTGACGGTGAAGGTGCGCTCCCCGGCGACGGTCGCCGGGATCTGCACCGTGTACTCGCCGTCGACGGCCTTCACGCTCTTGATGACCGTCGTGCCTTCCTTCACGACCACGTCAGCGCCGGTCTGCGCCGCACCGGAGATGAACGCCTCCTGCTCGACGTCGTCCGGGAACGTCCCGGCGGCGGTGAGCTCGGTGATCTGCTCGTCCTGGATGGTGACGGTGATGTTGCTGCGCTGGGTGAGACCGCCCTTGGTGGTCTGCAACGCGTGGAGGTCGTAGACGTTCGGGGTCAGCTGTCGGGTGACGTCGACCGTCCATGCGCCGTCGACGATCTTGGTGTCACCGATCGAGGACGTGTTGCCGCGCATGTCGAGCTTCGCGCCGGTGGCGCCGGTGCCGGTGAAGCGGATCGAACCGTTCGTGACGGTCGCACCGTTGTTCGGGGTCAGGATCACCGGCGCTGCGGGAGTGCCGTAGTCCAGGGTCCGGGTCAGCGGGTCGGAGACCTTCCCGTTCACGGTCTGGGTGACCTCGAACTCGTTGACACCGAAGTGCGCCTTCGACGGCGGGATCGTGATCGTGTAACGACCGCCGGTCGCGATGGCGGTGTCGATGACCTCGCCCTTGCTGTCGCGGACGGTGACCGTCGCGCCCGGCTCGGCCGTGCCCGACACCAGTGCCGGCAGGTTCTCATCCGTGGCGTTGAACGCCGCCGTCGCCGTCAGGTCCGCGATGGTGCGGTCGGTGATGGTGATCGTGATGGGCTGCTGCGTGGTGAGGCCGCCCTTGGTGGTCTGGACTGCGCGGAGGTCGTAGACATCGTTCTGCAGGTCCAGGGTCACGGGGGCGGTCCAGGTGCCGTCGATGACGGTGCCGGTCGCGATCGCGCGGACGTTGCCGCGGACATCGATCCGGGCGCCGTTGTCGCCGGTGCCGGTGAAGGTGAGACCGTCCTTCGCGACGGTGTCACCGTTCTGGGGGCTGGCGATCTGGATCGGTGCCGGCATGCCGTAGTCCAGGGACACGTCTTCCTTGTCGGAGGTGACGTCGTTCTTGGTCTGGGTGACTGTGAAGTCGTTCACGCCGAAGTGGGCGAGCGACGGCGGCACCGGGATGACGTACTTGCCGTCCACGGCTTCCGCGCTGCCGACCGGGTTGCCGAGGCTGTCCTTCACGATCACGGTCGCGCCGGTGGTGGCGTTGCCGAAGATCTCAGCCGGCTTGGTGACATCGGCCAGGAAGCGACCATCGGCGGTCAGCTGCGTCGTGAGCGGGTTCGTCGCGATCGTGAAGCGGACCTCGGTCTGCGACTCCTTGCCCTGCAGCGGCTTCTGGAACACGTCCAGGGCGTACGCGTTGTCGTTCAGGTCGAACGACGCCGGGACGCTCCAGGCGCCGTCCTGCACGGTGGTCGTGGCGACGAGGCGGCCGGACTTGCCGCGCACCTCGATCGTCGCTCCCTCGTCGCCGGTGCCGGAGAACACCGGACGCTTCACGTCGACGACGGAATCGTTGACGGGGGTGGTGACCACCAGCGGTGCCGGAGCGGGCGCTTCCGCCGACTCGATCGTGGTCCGCGTGCTGCTGGAGGCGTTGAAGGACCCCTCCACAGCGGTGCCCTCGAGCTTCGTGGTCATCGAGGACGTGCCCTCGGCAGCATCCGCCGGAGTCACCACGTCGATGTCCCAGCGCAGCAGCGACGCATCCGGGAGTGTCCACGTGCTGCTGGTGGGCTTGAACGTGTAGGTGTAGGTCTTGCCGTCCATCGACAGGTCACCACCGGTGAGGGTCGTGGAACGGTTCGTCCAGTCCTCACCGGGCTTCTTGTAGGAGCCCTCGATGGTGTTCTGCCCCTCGGCGAACGTGGTGCCCTCGGGCGCGGTGAACGTCACCTGCGCGTCCGGACGCGAGACGTCGCCCTTGGTCTCGAACTGTGCCTGCACCTTGGTGCGCTCACCACGCTCGAGTGTGGCGGCGGGGCCGTCCTGCCCGATGATCGCGGCGTCGTTGATCGTGACCGTGACCGGCTTCGAGTCAACCGTGTCGTTGCCGATCTTCTGCTCCACGAGCAGACTGTTCGGGCCCGACTCCAGGCCGGTGACCTCGAGGCTCCAGTCGCCGTCCTCGTTCGCGGTCGCGCTCTGCTCACCGACGACGATCGTCGCACCCGGCGTCGCCGTGCCCTTGAGGACCGCGCTGCCGGCGGCATGATCGATCGAGTCGACCGCCGCCGTCAGCTCACGCTGCGCGACCTCGAGATTGGTGGTCGTCTTCCCCTCGGCACGGAAGTCACCCTTCGAGCTGTCACCAGCGAACACGAAGCCCATCTGGCTCGCCCCCGCAGCAGCATCCTCGTCTGCGGTGACGTTCACCATGTACCGGTACTGCTCCGGCGCGCCGTGGTTCTCGGTCCACTTCGCGTCGAACGTGATCGTCTTGTCGTTGTTCGACAAGCGCCCATTGGTCAGCGGCATCGACGTGATCGGGCTCCAGGTCGAGCCCCCAACTGCCCTCCAGCCCGCGTCGATCCGGGTCTGCGCGTCGAACGTGGTGCCCTCCGGTGCGTTCAGGACGACGGTGCCGTTCCAGTTCGCGCGGGACTCGTTGTTCTGCACGATCATCGGCAGCTGCGTGCTCTCACCACGTGCCAGGTTGACCGGGCCCTGGTCGACACCCACTACGGTGCCGCCCTCCACGATGGTCACCGTCACGTTCTTCGAGTCGACGTCGGCATTGTTGAACTGCTGCTTCGCCGTCAACGTCTGCGACCCGACGGCGAGCCCCTCAACGGTCATCGACCACGTGCCACCACTCGACACGTTGACGGTCTTCGACCCGATCGTGACCGTCCCGTTCGGCGTCGCCGACCCACCGACCACCGCCGTCCGAGCGATGTTGTTGACGGTACTCACGCTCGCGGTGAGCGGGCTCGTCTCGGCGGGAACGGTTGCGGCGTCTGACACCCGAGTCGTGAGAGCAGGGAGGCCGCTGTAGAAGGCCCCGTTCACAGGACTGGTGTAGGAGACGGTCGTCTTACCGAGGTAGCGCTTCACGCCGTCGTAGTTGACGCTGAGGGTGCCGTTTGTTTCATGGGTCCAGGTCATCAACGCGCCGGTGCAAGAGCTGCTGCCTCCCACGGTCGGGACCCCACTCACCGTCCACCCACCCATGCACCACGTACCGAGCGAGTCTTTCCATTGGATGACCCCTGATGCGCCCTTGTCCGGTATGGAGAACGTGACCCCTCCGGAGAGCTGGGAGCGTTCGTGGAAGAACGTGCCGCCGGGATAAGGACTGCCATCTGCCACGAGGTATCGACCTGTGCCGATCTGGAATCCCTTGGCAGTCGTGGCGAACGGCTTGATGGCGGGAGTGTTCGCAACGTTCCGCTCGCGCGTGCCATCGCCGCTGTCCAATGCTTGTAGCGGTGTGCTGGCGGAGGCGGCGGGTACCCCGAACGACAAGCCCGAGACGATCGTGGCGGCGGCCAGTCCGGCCGCGCCCATGGACTTGAAGGCCGTCGAGGCCCTCTTCTTGTGAGACATGTGCATCTTTCAGGACAAGCCGCGCGTCGGCGGCTGTGCGGGAGGGAAGCACGCAGGCGACAACGAAAGTCGCAGCATGTGTATTAAGAATATCACGTGAGATACATGGGTACGAGCACAATCCGTCGCTGGGAGTTGAGTGGGATCGACGCAACTTCTGCCTTCCTGAGTTGACGCCGCCGTGGTCCCGAGTAGAGTTGAGTCCATCGGACGCAAGTCCAACGACTTACCCCTAGCAAGAGGAGCATCACCACATGGGACGTGCAGTAGGCATCGACCTCGGAACCACCAACTCGGTCGTCAGCGTGCTCGAGGGCGGTGAGCCCACCGTCATCGCGAACGCCGAGGGCCTCCGCACCACGCCGTCGATCGTCGCCTTCACGAAGGACGGCGAGGTGCTCGTCGGCGAGACCGCGAAGCGCCAGGCCGTGACCAACGTCGACCGCACCATCGCGTCGGTCAAGCGTCACGTCGGTACCGACTGGACGACCGAGATCGACGGCAAGAAGTACACGCCGCAGGAGATCTCGGCCCGTACCCTCGGCAAGCTCAAGCGCGACGCCGAGCAGTACCTCGGCGAAGACGTCACCGACGCGGTCATCACCGTGCCGGCGTACTTCAACGACGCCGAGCGCCAGGCCACGAAGGACGCCGGTGAGATCGCGGGCCTCAACGTCCTGCGCATCATCAACGAGCCGACCGCGGCCGCGCTGGCCTACGGCCTCGACAAGGGCAAGGAAGACGAGCTCATCCTGGTCTTCGACCTCGGTGGCGGCACGTTCGACGTCTCCCTGCTCGAGGTGGGCAAGGATGACGACTTCTCGACGATCCAGGTCCGCGCGACCTCCGGCGACAACCGCCTCGGTGGCGACGACTGGGACCAGCGCATCGTCGACCACCTGGTCAAGAAGTTCAAGGACGAGCACGGCGTCGACCTGTCCACGGACAAGATCGCCAAGCAGCGCCTGAAGGAAGCGGCGGAGCAGGCCAAGAAGGAGCTGTCGTCGCAGATGTCGGCGAACATCCAGCTCCCGTACCTGACGCTCACCGCCGACGGCCCGCTGAACCTCGACGAGACCATCTCGCGCGCCCAGTTCGAGCAGATGACCTCCGACCTGCTCGACCGCACGAAGAAGCCGTTCAACGACGTCATCAAGGAAGCCGGTGTCTCGGTCAACGACATCGCGCACGTGGTGCTCGTCGGTGGCTCGACCCGCATGCCCGCCGTGGCCGAGGTCGTCAAGTCGCTGACCGGCGGCAAGTCCCCGAACCAGGGCGTCAACCCGGACGAGGTCGTCGCCGTCGGCGCCGCGCTGCAGGCCGGCGTGCTGAAGGGTGAGCGCAAGGACGTCCTGCTCATCGACGTCACGCCGCTGTCGCTCGGCATCGAGACCAAGGGCGGCCTGATGACGAAGCTCATCGACCGCAACACCGCGATCCCGACCAAGCGGAGCGAGACCTTCACGACCGCCGACGACAACCAGCCGTCGGTCGCGATCCAGGTCTTCCAGGGCGAGCGCGAGTTCACCCGCGACAACAAGCCGCTCGGCACCTTCGAGCTCACCGGCATCGCGCCGGCTCCCCGTGGCGTGCCGCAGGTCGAGGTCACGTTCGACATCGACGCCAACGGCATCGTGCACGTGTCCGCGAAGGACAAGGGCACCGGCAAGGAGCAGTCGATGGTCATCTCCGGCGGCTCGTCGCTGCCGAAGGAGGACATCGAGCGCATGGTCCGCGAGGCCGAGGAGCACGCCGCCGAGGACAAGGCCCGTCGCGAGGCCAACGAGCGTCGCAACCAGGCCGAGCAGCTCGTCTACTCGATCGAGAAGCTCATCAAGGAGAACGACGAGAAGCTCCCCGCGGACGTCAAGTCCGAGGTCCAGGCCGACGTCGATGCGCTGAAGTCGGCCCTCGCCGGCGAGGACGACGACGCCGTGAAGACCGCCTTCGACAAGCTCAACGAGTCGCAGGGCAAGCTCGGCCAGGCGATCTACTCGCAGCAGGACGCGGGTGCCGCGGCCGGTGGCGAGCAGCCCGCCGGTGACCAGACTGCGCAGGACGACGAGGACATCGTCGACGCCGAGGTCGTGGACGACGAGGACGACAAGAAGTGACGGACCCCAACACCGATCCCACCCAGGACCCGAAGGACGGCGTCGAGAACAACGACGAGCCGCAGGTCGAGGGCGATGCCACGAACGCCGCGGAGCCGGAGGACCTCATCGAGGCCGAGGGTCCCGACGTCGAGGTGCCGACCGACCTGAGCCCCGAGGACGAAGCACTGCTCGCCGACGCCGCCCGCGGCATCGCCGAGGACAAGCTGAGCACCGAGGACCGCGACCTGGTCGCCGAGATGCGTGCGGACATGCTCCGGGCGCAGGCCGAGCTGGTGAACTTCCGGAAGCGCGTCGAGCGCGACCGTGAGGCGAACCGCGAGGTCGCGATCGCGGAGGTCGTGCGGGCGCTGCTGCCGGCGCTCGACGACCTCACCCGGGCCGAAGCCCACGGCGACCTCACCGAGGGGCCGATGCAGGTCATCGGTCAGAAGATCCGCGGGGGCTTCGACAAGTTCAAGCTCGTGCAGATCGGCGAGAAGGGTGAAGCCTTCGACCCGAACGTCCACGAGGCGATCGTCCAGCTCCCGACCCCGGGTGCCACCGGCCAGACCGTGGCGGACGTCGTCGAGCCGGGCTACAAGCTCGGTGAGCGCGTGCTCCGTGCGGCCAAGGTCGCGGTGGCGGTCCCGGCCTGAGCCGGAACGGAAGGTAGGTACCAGTGGCCAGTCAGGACTGGTTCGACAAGGACTTCTACAAGGTCCTCGGGGTGTCGAAGGACGCGTCGGAGGCCGAGCTGAAGAAGACCTACCGGAAGCTCGCCCGGCAGTTCCACCCGGACTCCAACCCCGGCGACGCAGCTGCCGAGAACCGCTTCAAGGAGATCAGCGAGGCCTACTCGGTGCTCTCCGACAAGGAGCAGCGCGCCGAGTACGACCAGGTCCGTGCCATGGGCTCGGGCGCTCGCTTCACCGCGGGTGGCCCGGGCCAGGGCGGGGGCTTCGAGGACGTCTTCGGCGGTATGTTCGGGCAGCAGGGCGGTGGCGGACAGCGTGTCCGCTTCGGCCAGGGCGGCGGGAGCGGCTTCGAGGACATCCTCGGTGGCATGTTCGGCGGTGGCGGTGGCTTCGGTCAGCCGAGCGGCGGGTTCCGTGGCTTCGGCGGACCGACGAAGGGCCGCGACGTCACGGCGTCGACGACGCTCGACTTCGCGACCGCGATCGCCGGCGACACCGTCAAGCTGTCGCAGGGCAACGGTCGGCCGGTGAACGTCCGGATCCCCGCGGGGGTCGCGGACGGGCAGAAGATCCGGTTGCCTGGTCGTGGGGAACCCTCGCCCGACGGCGGGGAGTCCGGTGACCTCGTGGTCCAGGTCTCGGTGCGCAAGCACCCGGTCTTCGAGCGCGAAGGGCTCAACCTGCGGGTGGACGTCCCCGTGACGTTCACCGAGGCGGCGCTCGGCGCGACGATCGAGGTCCCGACGCTCGGCGGATCCCCCGTGAGGCTCAAGGTCGCTCCCGGCACGCCGTCGGGTCGCGTCCTGCGCGTCAAGGGCCGCGGCGTCACGACGAAGAACGGCACGGGCGACCTGCTCGCGACCGTCCAGGTCGCGGTGCCGTCCCACCTGTCGGACAAGCAGCGCGAGGCCGTCGAGGCGCTCGCGGCCGCCCTGCCCGACGAGGACCCCCGCGAGGACCTCCTCGCCAAGGCGCGCGACTAGCGTCACGCGACCACACCAGAAGACCCGGCTTGGGCCCACACCGCCGGTACCGGCCCGTCGCGGAGCGGCGGGCCGGCCGAGCCGGTGGGGAGAGGCACGGTGCGGCTCCGTCAGGAAGCCGCCCCGAGCCTCCAGGCCGGTCCACACACCACGCGGACGACGGAAGGGAACGTGCCGTGACCGACATGGACGAGAACTCGCCCGTCTTCGCGATCGCCGTCGCGGCGGAGCTCGCCGAGATGCACCCGCAGACGCTGCGGCAGTACGACCGGCTCGGCCTGGTCGTGCCGGGGCGGACCCGCGGCGGTTCGCGCCGCTACTCCATGCGCGACGTCGTGCAGCTGCGCGAGATCGCGCGGCTCGGCTCCGAGGGGGTGTCGCTGGAGGGTATCCGGCGCGTGCTCGACCTGGAGAACGAGAACCGGGCACTGCGCGACCGGGTGCGTGAGCTCGAGTCCGCGCTGGCCGACCAGCTCATCAACCGACCGGGCGCGCGGGTGTTCGCGGCCACGGCGACCGGTGCCGCGATCTCGCTCAAGGCGGGGTCCCGGCCGCAGCGGAACACGCAGATCGTCCTGTACCGCGGGCCGCGCTGACCGACAGCAGCGCCGTCGTCGGTACGCTGACGCGGTGCCAGACTTCGCCGACCTCTTCCGCCGCCGCGACGACTCCGCGCCGGACCTCATCGCGATCGACGGCACCGACCGGTTCCTCATCGACGAGGCGCCGCACGTGCACGGCGACGCGCTCCGGCAGCCCGGCGAGGTCGCGGTCGTCGACGACCGTCACGGCGTCCTGACGCTCGGGCTCATCACGCAGTACGGTGCGTCGGACATCCGGGTCGTGCAGGACTCCCTGGTGGGGGAGCGTGCGCTCGAGGCCAACGCCGGCACGTTCGGGCTGCGCGGGTTCCACCACCCGGCGACGCTCGAGGACGCCTTCCGCGACGTCCGGCTCGTGGTGCTCCGCCTGTCGAAGTCGCACGACCGGCTCGACGAGATCGCCCGGGCCGTCGCACGGTTCGCGGCTCCCGACGTCGTGCTGCTCTGCGGCGGCAACGTGAAGTACATGCACGTGTCGCAGAACGACGTGCTGCGGCGGTCGTTCGGCGAGGTCACGGCGTCGCGCGGGCGCGGGAAGTCGCGGCTGCTCATCGCGCAGGACCCGCTGCGCGCGCAGGCGAACCGCGCCGCGGTCACCGAACCCTGGCCGCGGTCCGTGCACGTGGACGACCTCGGCATGACGCTCGTCGCGCACGGCGGCGTGTTCGCGGGGACCTCGCTCGACCAGGGCACCCGGGTGCTGCTCGACGTGCTCGACGACGCGGTGCCGACAGCTCGGACCGTCGTCGACCTGGGGAGCGGCAACGGGGTGATCGCCGCGGCGGTCGCGCGTCGTCGACCGACCGTGCGCGTCGTCGCGACCGACGTCTCGCGGATCGCGGTGGACTCGACGCGGGCGACCGCCGAGGCGAACGGCGTCGCGGACCGGGTGACGGTGGTGCGCACCGACGCCGGCGACGAGATCGCAGCGGGTTCGGCGCAGCTCGTGCTCTGCAACCCGCCGTTCCACGCGGACACCACGGTGACCACCGACGCGGCCGCAGCGATGTTCCGGAACGCGGCCACGATCCTCCAGACCGGCGGAGAACTGTGGTGCGTCTGGAACTCGCATCTGCGCTACCGGCCGGTGCTCGAGCGGCTCGTCGGGCCGACGCGGCAGGTCGTCCGGACGCCGAAGTTCACGGTCACGGCGTCGGTCGCGCGCTCCGCGTGATCCACCCCGATACCGGCTCCGGCATATCACGCAGATAATACTTGTGGGCCGGTGATCGGTCCTGCACAGTCGTCTCTCGCACGTCAGAGAGGACTCCCATGAACCGATCACCACGCCGCACCGCGAGGGCCGTCACCCTCGTGCCGGCGCTCGCCCTCGGCGCGCTCGTCGCCGGGGTGGGTGTCGTGGCCGAGCCCGGCGCGGCGCACGCCGTCGAGCCGTTCCCGATCCGCGACCCCTTCGCCGACCTGCCGGTCGGCACCACGATGCCCCCGGGCTGGACCCGCATCGCGACGGACGACGCCCAGGCCGCCGTCGTCGACCACGGCGCCGCGGGCAAGTGGCTGCGCATGACCGACAACGCGAAGTACTCGCGCTCGGCCGTGTACAACGAGGTGCCGTACGACTCGAGCCACGGTCTGACGGTCGAGTTCGACCAGCGCATGTACAGCCCGACCGACACCGGGTACGCCGACGGCATCGGGTTCTTCCTGCAGGACGCCGCGGTGCCGCTCGAGTCGATCGGCCCGGTCGGCGGCGGACTCGGGTACTACGACGGACGTGCCGCGTGCTCGGCCGGGCTCGACGGCGGGGTGGTCGGGGTCGGGTTCGACCGCTTCGGCAACTTCGCGGTGCCGGAGTCCGTGCCGAACGCCGTGACGGTCCGGGGCGCAGAGGCCCAGTGCTACCCGGTGCTCGCGACGACCGGTGACCGCGGACTCGGGTTCCTCGAGGACCGCGGCGCCGACGCCGCCACGGCGACCTACCGCCACGTGCAGGTCGACGTCGTGCCGCGGGACGCCGGGGGCATCACCGCGATCGTCTCGATGTCCGACGCCACGGCGGTCGACTCGGAGCCGGCCGAGCTGCGGCACGTCATCTCGACCGACCTGCCGGCGACGGCGCTGCCGGACCGGATGCGCTTCGGGTTCAGCGGGTCGACCGGCGGACGGTCGGAGTTCCACGAGCTCCGGAACGTGCGGGCCACGCAGCCGACGGACGTGGTGACGACGGCGTCGGTGGACACCGACGGACCGGTCGCGGCCGGGAGCGACGTGACCTTCCGCGTGCGCTCGGTCAACGACGGGCCGGCCACGATCGGCGGACCGCCGGACGCCGTCGCCCGGACCGTCGCGCTGACGGACGACCTGCCGCTGACCGACGTCACCTGGACGTGCGAGGCCAGCGGGGGAGCGACGTGCGGCGACGACCGGGGGACCGGTGCGGTCGGGACCGCCTGGACGGCTCCGCCCGGTGGCGAGATCACCCTGGTCGGTCGCGGCACCGTGCCGGCGACGACCCGGAGCGGCACCTACGCGACCACCGCGGAGACCGTCACGGACTTCACGGCGGACCGCTTCGACGAGGGACTGTCCGCCGTCGCGCGGGACGGCTCGGTGAGCGACGTCGACCTGACGAACGACACCGACGTGATCGGGTTCGACGTCCTGCTGCCCGAGGCCGTCGCGTCCGACGACACGGCGTCCGGCGCGCAGGGCGAACCGGTGGTCGTGGACGTGGTCGGGAACGACGCACTCGACGGCAGCGGCGCCGACCTCGGGTCGCTGCGGCTGACCGCGGACGGGATCGACGGGGCCGAGCTCTCCGCGGACGGCAAGCACCTCCGGGTCCCCGGCGAGGGTACCTACGTGGCCGACGACCAGGGGCGCATCACGTTCACGCCGGAGGACGGGTTCAGCGGGGTCGCGAAGCCGGTCCGGTACCAGGTGACGTCGAACGCCGGGCAGGTGGCGTCGGCGACGATCCGCGTGGAGGTCGAACCGACCCCGGACCCGGATCCCGGTCCCACGCCCGGCCCTGACCCCACACCCAGCCCTGACCCCACGCCGGGCCCTGATCCCACAGCGGGTCCGCGTCCGGACCCGACGCCGGGGACCGGCCCCGCGCCGGACCCGACGCTCGCTCCGGGGAGCGGACAGGCTCCGGGCTCGGGCGCCGGCGCAGGTCCGGCACCCGCGACGCCGGTGGGCGACCAGGGTGCGACGGCCGGCGGCCCGGCCCGCCTGGCGTGGACCGGTGCCGAGGGCGTACTCGCCGCCGGGGCGGCCGGAGCACTGCTCGTCGTGTCGGGCGTGGCGCTCCTGGCCGTGCGCCGGCGGACGGTGCGGCGCGCCGAGGGCACCGAGGGCTGAGCCCGGAACGGACGGAGCCGCCCGGGGGTCCCGGGCGGCTCCGTGCGTGGTGGTCCGGACCGATCAGGCCGGCACGTAGTCGAACGTGTCGGGGTCCGGGCCGGTGCGGTGGCCCTTGTCGAGGCCCGTGATGTCCGTCATGTCCTCGTCGGAGAGCTCGAAGTCGAAGATCGCGAAGTTCTCCTCGACGCGGGCGCGGGTGACCGACTTCGGGAAGACGATGTCGCCGCGCTGGATGTGCCAGCGGAGGACGACCTGCGCCGGGGACTTGCCGACCGAGCCCGCGATGCGGGTGATGGTCTCGTCGTCGAGCACGAGGCCCTGCGCGATCGGCGACCAGGCCTCGGTCGCGATGCCGAGCTCGGTGTCCACGGCGCGGAGCTCGTCCTGCGTCAGGTACGGGTGCACCTCGATCTGGTTGACGGCCGGCGGCACGTCGGTCTCGGCGCGCAGGCGGTGCAGGTGGTGCGCCTGGAAGTTGCTCACGCCGATGGAGCGGGAGGTGCCGGCGTGGTAGAGCTCCTCGAGGGCCTTCCAGGTCGGCACGAAGTCCGAGACGGTGGGCAGCGGCCAGTGGATGAGGAACAGGTCGGTGTAGCCGCCGAGCAGCTCCGCCGACTTCTTGCCGTTCTCCAGCGCGGCCTCGGGCGCGTGGAAGCCGTTGTTGAGCTTCGAGGTGACGAAGATCTCCGAGCGGTCGATGCCGGACTCGGCGATCGCCTCGCCGACCTCCTTCTCGTTGCCGTACATCTCGGCGGTGTCGATGTGGCGGTAGCCGACCTCGAGTGCGGCGAGGGTCGCGGCCTTCGTCTCGGAGGGGTCGATCTGGAAGACGCCGAAGCCGAGCTGCGGGATGGTCTTGCCGTCGTTCAGGGTGATGTTCGGAACGGTCATGGTGTCATGCAACCAAACGGCGGTCAGCGGTCGTTCCAGGAACGTCCAGGTGCGGCGCGTCGGTCAGTCGAGCGCCGCGCGGATGTACGCCTGCAGCGCCTGCCCGTACGCGACCGCGGGGTCCTCCGACGCGAAGCTCCGGTCGACGCCGCCGATCGTCGCGGTGACGGTGTGCACGACGCGGTCGCCGAGCTGCACGCGGGTGAGCCCGACGAACGACGGGCCGAGCAGCTCGCGCAGCTGGTCCTCGCGCGGGAGCCAGAGCGACTCGTCGGCGGTGACGGAGTCGAGCGCCCACTCGGTCGTGCCGTTGAATCCCAGGATGGTGCCCGTCGGGGAGTCGTGCCGCTCGACGGTCATCTCGGACACCGTGTAGACGTCGCCGTCGGCCTCGGGCTTGTCGATGACGAACCGGTCGCCGGTGTCGGGGTGCCAGCGCAGGCCGGCGTCTCGGAGGGCTCGGGCGAGGTCGACGGTGATCACCTCCCCACCCTGCCGCACGACACCGACCGTGTCACCACGGAGGCCGCTGTTGGCTTCGGCGTACTACCATCGCCGAGCACCCTCCGCGCGAGCGCAACCCGCCCGCGCGCGCGACGCGACGACGCCCGGGCAACCGGTGCCGCGCCTCCTGGCCGTACGGACGGCCGCGGGGCGGGCCGCCGGCCGGCGTCCCGACCGAGGTGGACGGACATCCCGTGCACCCAGAGAAGGACCCGCATGACCCTCGAACGCGAGGAACTCCGCGACGACTGGACCGTGACGATCGCGGGGGACACCGTGCCCGCCGGCGCGCCGGACGGCATCGCGGACCGCACCATCCCGGCGACGGTGCCGGGGCAGGTGCACACCGACCTGGAGCGCGAGGGGCTGCTGCCCGACCCGACGTTCCACCTGAACGAGCAGCCGGCGAAGTGGGTGGGTCGCGCCGACTGGGCGTACCGCCGCACGGTCGACGTCGACCCGCGTGGGCACGAGCGCGTCGACCTGGTCTGCGACGGGCTCGACACGGTGGCCGAGCTCAGCCTGGACGGCGTCGTCGTGGGCACCACCCGCAACATGCACCGTCGGTACCGGTTCGACGCCCGCGTGCAGAGCGGGTCGGGCGACGCGACCGCGAAGGACCTCGAGATCCTGTTCGAGTCGCCCTACCGCGAGGCAGGCCGGGTCGCCGCGAAGGCCGGCAGCATGCCGGGCCCGTACGACGAGCCGTTCCCGTACGTCCGCAAGTCGGCGTCGAACTTCGGCTGGGACTGGGGCCTCACGGCGGTGACCAGCGGTCCGTGGCGGCCGGTCGCGATCGAGCGGTGGTCCACCGCCCGGCTGCGCGAGGTGCGGCCGCTCGTCGACGTCGAGGCCGGCGAGGGCGTGCTCGACACGCACATCACGGTCGAGCGGTCCGGGCCGTCCGTGTTCGGCGAGAGCACCGCCGACCTCGACCAGGACGGCGAGGACGACGACCTCGTGCTCGTCGTGACGGTCAGCGGCGAGACCGAGGAGGGCACCACCACCCGGCAGCGCTCCCGTGCCCAGCTCACCCCGAAGGACGACGAGACCGTCGTGACGGTGCGCGTGCCCGACGCACGGCGCTGGTGGCCGCGCGGGTACGGCGCACCGTCGCTGTACGACGTCGTCGTCGAGCTGCAGACCGTCGACGGCGAGGTGCTCGACCGCGACACGTTCCGCACCGGGTTCCGCTCGACACGCATCGACACGCAGGCCGACCGTGTCGGCCGCCCGTTCGGCGTCCACGTCAACGGGACCCTGATCGACGTCCGTGGCGTGAACTGGATCCCGGACGACGTGATCGTCTCGCGCGTCGACCGGTCGCGGCTCGAGTCCCGGTTGACCGCGGCGGCGTCGCTCGGCTCGAACCTGGTGCGTGTGTGGGGTGGCGGGGTCTACGAGTCCCGCGACTTCTACGAGGTCTGCGACGAGCTCGGGCTGCTCGTCTGGCAGGACTTCCCCTTCGCCTGCGCGGCGTACCCCGAGGGCGAGCCGATCCGCAGCGAGGTCATCGCCGAGGCCCGTGACAACGTCGCCCGGCTGTCGCGGCACCCCTCGCTCGTGGTGTGGAACGGCAACAACGAGAACATCTGGCTGCACGACGTCGGGGACTGGGAGTCCTCGCTCGACGGGCGCGGCTGGGGCCTCGACTACTACCTCGACCTGCTGCCGACGATCGTCGACGCGGTCGACCCGTCGCGCTTCTACACGGTGGCCTCGCCGTGGTCCGGCTCGGAGTCGCTCCCCGCGAACGACGTCGACCACGAGACGCACCACTCGTGGGACGCCTGGAACCGGCTGCCCGACACGGCGTACCGCGAGTCGGTGCCGCGCTTCGTGTCCGAGTTCGGCTGGCAGGCGCCGCCGGCTTGGCGCACCCTGCGCGACGCCGTGGCCGACGAGCCGATGCGCGTCGACTCACCCGGCGTCGTCCACCACCAGAAGGCCGAGGGCGGCATGGCGAAGCTCGCCAGCGGCATCGCACCGCGGTTCGGCGCGGTCGACCCGGCGGACCTCGACGCCTGGCACTACCTGACCCAGCTGCAGCAGACCCGCGCGATCGCGACCGGCGTCGAGCACTGGCGCACGCACTGGCCGCGCAACACGGGCGTCGTGGTGTGGCAGCTGAACGACCTGTGGCCGGTGTCCTCGTGGTCGGCGATCGACTCGGCGGGGCGGCTGAAGCCGCTCGCGCACGAATTGCGACGGCTGTATGACGACGTCCTGCTGACGATCCGTCCGGTGTCCCGCGTGTCCGTCGCGACCGCCGGATCGCCGGACGCGTCGGGTGCGCGGCCGCCGGCGTCGGTCACCCCGGACGAGGACCGGACAGGAGGCGCGGATCACCCCGCGCCGTCGGCTCCGGTCGACGAGACGGGCGAGCTGGCGGACACGCTCTCGCTCGGTGTCTCGCCCGGCGCGTTCGGGTCGTCGCCCGTCGAGATCGCCGTCCGCTCCGCTCGGCGCGGGCTGGACAGCGTCGTCCGGGTGCGCCGGGTCACGACGGCGGGGGCGATCCTCGCAGAGGTGGAGCTGCCGGTCCGCCTGTCGTCGGCCGGCGTCGCGGTGGTGGCGCTGCCCGAGTCGGTCGGGGTGGTCGACGACCCCGCGAACGAGCTCGTCGTCGCGGACATGGACTGGCGCCGAGCGGTGTGGACGTCGGCCCCCGACGCCGACCTGCGGTGGGAGCCGGCGCGCTACCGGACGTCGTTCACCCCCGTCGACGGCGGCCTGGACCTGATCGTCGAGGCCGACTCGCTCGTCCGCGACCTGCTCGTGCAGCCGGACCGGGTCGCCGGTGCCGGGACGGTGGACCGGGGGTTCATGACCCTGCTGCCGGGTGAGCGCGTCGTGTTCCGCCTGACCGGCGTCTCGGAGGCCGACGTCCCGGCCCTCCGCGCCGCCCCGGTCCTGTGGAGTCTCGACCAGGTGCTCGCCGACCGGTGATATCCAGAACAACACGGTGATACATTGGATGGTGCGCCGCTCGCCGTCGTGACCCGACCGACCCGGCGTCCGGTCGACCTCCCCGGTCGTCCGCTCGACAGGAGGTCCCACCATGTCCCTCGCGATGCGTCCACCCACCGCTGCCGTCCCGGTCGCGCCCGCGCCGACCGGTACCGACCCGACCGGCACCAATCTGACGGGCACCGAACGCTCCCGTCCGGTTCGACCGCGAACGCGGGCGCACACGACGCCGCACGCGCACCGTCCGGTCGCCCCCGCGGGTGCCCGCCACGGGTACGTGCCGGCCGTCGCCCTGCTCGACCTCGGGCTGCTGCTCGCCGCGTTCGCGGTGGCGCACGTCGCCCGGTTCCCCTGGGAGCTCACAGCGGTCCGCCCCCGGTCCGGCTGGCTCGAGTTCGCCGTCGCACCGGCCATCGTGGTCGTCTGGATGGTCCTGCTGTCGGTGTTCCGCACCCGTGACCCGCGCATCGCGGGCATCGGCGGGGACGAGTACCGCCGGCTCGTCACCGCGAGCCTGGTGGCCGTCGCCGGGGTGGCGGTGGTGGCGTACGCGGTACAGCTCGACCTCGCCCGTGGCTACGTCGCGATCGCGTTCCCGCTCGGACTCGCGTTCCTGGTGCTCGGCCGGAAGGCCGTCCGGACCGTGCTCGCGCGCTCCCGTTCCCGGGGTGAGCGCCTGCAGGACGTCCTGCTCGTCGGCGACGCCGAGGACGTCCGCTACGTCGGCTCCCGCATCGCCGCGACGCCGAGTGCCGGCTACCGCGTCCGGGCCGTCGTCACCGACTGCGAGGCCGCGGGTGCCGAGATAGACCTCGGGGCCGCACGTGCCCGGGTCGTCGGCGGCATCGAGGACGTGCTCCCGCTCGCGCAGGAGCAGGGCGTCTCGGCGGTCGTCGTGGCGGGTGCGGTGCGGGGTGGGCACGCCCGCCTGCGCCGCCTGGGCTGGCAGCTCGAGGAGCACGGCGTCGAGCTCGTCGTGTCCTCGCCCCTCGCCGACATCGCGGCCGGACGCGTGCACGAGCGCCCCGTCGACGGCCTGCCGCTCATGCACATCGAGACCCCGGACTACCGGCGTCGGGCGGGCAAGCGTCTGCTCGACGTCGTCGGGGCCGGCGTCGGACTGCTCCTGCTGGCGCCCCTGCTCGGGGTCGTCGCCCTCGCCGTGCGCCTCGACGACGGCGGGCCGGTCTTCTTCCGCCAGGTGCGCGTCGGCCGGGGCGGGGCGGCCTTCTCGATCCTGAAGTTCCGCACGATGTGCGTCGACGCCGAGGCCCGGATGGCGGCGCTGCAGTCCGAGAACGAGGGTGCCGGGCCGCTCTTCAAGATGAAGGACGACCCCCGGGTGACCCGCGTCGGTGCGTTCCTGCGGCGGACCTCGCTCGACGAACTGCCCCAGCTCTGGAACGTGCTGACCGGCTCGATGAGCCTGGTCGGGCCGCGGCCGGCGCTCCCGCGCGAGGTCGCCCTGTACGAGGACTTCGCGGACCGCCGCCTGCTCGTCACCCCGGGGATCACCGGACTCTGGCAGGTGAGCGGTCGGTCCGACCTGGACTGGGCCGAGGGTGTCCGCCTCGACCTGCACTACGTCGAGAACTGGTCGTTCCTGCACGACCTCGTGATCCTCGCGCGGACGATCCCGTCGGTGCTCCGCTCGCACGGGGCCTACTGAGCGGTCGCCGCGGCTGCCGTCGCCGCGCGGCTTCCCTGTGCGAACGGTGTCCGTTCCGGCTCGGCCTGGGCATCCCGGGGAGCGCGCGTTACGATGGGAGAACGACGGACTTCCGCTGCACGTGTCGACGATGATGCGCGAGACGGCGATCAGGTCCAGAACCAAGGAGTCAACATGTGGCAAGGTCTCACCGGCATTCACCTGCTGGTCATCCTCGGGATCGTCATCCTGCTCTTCGGTGCGACGAAGCTCCCGGCGCTCGCCAAGGGCCTCGGTCAGTCGATCAACATCTTCAAGAAGGAGATGGAGACCGATGACAAGCGGACCAAGGGCACCGATGCCGGCGTCCAGAACACGGTCGCCGACCCGGCTGCTCCCGTCGCCCAGCCGGTCGTGAACCCGGCACCGACCGTGCAGCCCACCCCGGAGTCGCGCAACTCCTCCCAGATCTAGGACACCCAGCCCCGTCCTGTCGGCAGCCCCCGTGACCCTCCGGTCGCGGGGGCTTCGGCGTGTCCGGGGGTGCATTCGGCATGTCCGGGCCTTCGAGCCGACGGTCGTCAGCCGCGACGCCGCCCGACCGGCCGTCTGATCGGCCGGGGTGGCGGAGGATGAGCACATGACCTCCACGCCGCACGCCGCCGCCGCACCGCTCCGGGACGACCGACGCACCGTGCTCGTGGTGGCGGTCCTGTCCTCGTTCGTGGTCGGACTCGACTCGAGCGTGGTGAACGTGGCACTGCCCGCCATCCGGTCCGAGCTCGGTGGCGGCCTGGTCGTGCAGCAGTGGACGGTCGACGCCTACCTCGTGACACTCGGGTCGCTCATCCTGGTCGCGGGATCGCTGTCGGACGTCTTCGGCCGGGTGCGGATCATCACGTGGGGGCTGGTGGTGTTCGGGGTCGCGTCGGTGTTGTGCGCGGTGGCCCCGTCCGGCGCGGTGCTCATCGTCGCCCGGGCGCTGCAGGGCGTCGGGGGTGCGCTCGTCACCCCGAGTGCGCTCGCCCTCATCGTGGCGGCGTTCCGCGGGGCGGCGCAGGCGAAGGCGATCGGCACGTGGACGGCGTGGTCGAGCGCGGCGTCGATCCTCGGGCCGGTCGTCGGCGGACTCGTGGTGGACGGCATCGGCTGGCGGTGGATCTTCGTGCTGACGGCGGTGCCGATCGCGGTGACGATCGTGCTCGTGCTGCGCATCACGGGCGACGTGCACCCCGCCACCCGCCCACGGATCGACGTGGTCGGTGCGGTGCTCGCCGTGGTGGGGGTCGGCGGCGTGGTGCTCGGGTTGATCGAGCAGGAGCGGCTCGGGTGGGGCGCGCCGATCGTGGTCGCCGCGCTCGTGCTCGGGGCCGCGGCGCTCGTGGCCTTCGTGCCGTGGGAGCTCCGGGTGACGCGCACGTCCGGGGTGCCACTGGTGCCGCTCGCGTTGTTCCGGGCGCGGAACTTCACGGTCGGCAACCTCGCGACGCTGTCGATCTACGGCGCGCTCGGCATGGTGTTCTTCGTCGTCACGCTGTTCCTGCAGGAGGTCTGGGGTTTCCCGGCCTGGGTCGCCGGCCTCGCGACGCTGCCGCCGACGGTGATGCTCCTGCTGCTCTCGACGACGGTCGGCTCGCTGGCCGGCCGGTGGGGGCCGCGGTGGTTCATGGCCGCCGGACCCGCCGTCGGCGCCGTCGGGGCGCTCCTGCTCCTGTTCACGGGCGAGGACCCGGCCGGGTACTGGTGGTCGGTGCTCCCGGGGCTGGTGCTCGTCGGCGCGGGCATCGCGCTCATGGTCACCCCGCTCACGAGCGCCGTGCTCGGCTCGGTCCCGCAGTCCGAAGCCGGTGCGGGTTCCGCGGTGAACAACGCGGTCGCGCGGATCGCCGGGCTCGTCACGGTGGCGCTGGCCGGCGTCGTGCTCGGCGGCGGGGTCAGCGTCCAGGGGCTGCACCGGGCCATGGTGGTGATGGCGCTGCTGCTGCTGGCCGGCGCCGTCGTCAGCGCCGTCGGGATCCGGAATGGAACCTCACGGACGTAAGTTGAGTGCAGTAGACTCAAGTACGAGACCACCGCAACGAAAGGACGGAACGCATGGCGAACCTCCAGGGTGCTCCTGACTCGCAAGAGCGACAGAAGACCGCCCTCGAGCAGTACGGCGTCGACCTCACGGCGATCGCCCGCAGCGGCAAGCTCGACCCGGTGATCGGACGCGACTCCGAGATCCGACGCGTCAGCCAGGTGCTGACCCGCCGCACGAAGAACAACCCCGTGCTCATCGGCGAGCCCGGCGTCGGCAAGACCGCCGTCGTCGAGGGGCTCGCGCAGCGCATCGTCGCCGGCGACGTCGCCGACTCCCTCAAGGACAAGCGGCTCGTCTCCCTCGACATCTCCGCCCTCATCGCCGGCGCCAAGTACCGCGGCGAGTTCGAGGAGCGGCTCAAGGCCGTGCTCAAGGAGATCAACGACTCCGACGGCCAGGTCATCACCTTCATCGACGAGCTGCACACCCTGATGGGTGCCGGCGGCGGCGAGGGGTCCGTCGCGGCCTCGAACATGCTCAAGCCGATGCTGGCCCGCGGGGAGCTCCGCCTCATCGGGGCGACCACCCTCGACGAGTACCGCGAGTACATCGAGAAGGACGCCGCACTCGAGCGTCGCTTCCAGCAGGTCTACGTGGGTGAGCCGAGCGTCGAGGACGCCGTGGCGATCCTCCGCGGGCTCAGGGAGCGCTACGAGGCGCACCACAAGGTCACGATCAACGACTCCGCGCTCGTCGCCGCGGCGAGCCTGTCGAACCGGTACATCTCCGGCCGGCAGCTGCCCGACAAGGCCATCGACCTCATCGACGAGGCCGCGAGCCGGCTCCGCATGGAGATCGACTCGAGCCCGGTCGAGATCGACGAGCTGAAGCGGAACGTCGACCGGCTCCGCGTCGAGGAGTTCGCGCTCAAGCAGGAGAAGGACGACGCCTCGAAGGCGCGGCTCGAGACCCTGCGGAACGAGCTGCACACGCGCGAGGAACGCCTCGGCGAACTCGAGCAGCGCTGGCAGGCGGAGCGCGCGAGCCTGAACCGCATCGGTGAGCTGAAGCAGCAGCTCGACGACCTGAACATGCGGTCGCAGCGGGCGCAGCGCGAGGCCGACTACGAACTCGTCTCGCGTCTGGAGTACGGCGAGAAGCCCCGCATCGAGGCCGAGCTCGCCGCCGCGGAGCAGGCAGGCAGCACCGACCGCATGGTGAACGACAGCGTCACCGACGAGGACATCGCCGCCGTCATCGCGCAGTGGACGGGCATCCCGCTCGGCCGACTGCTGCAGGGCGAGACCGAGAAGCTCCTGCACCTGGAGAGCGAGCTCGGCCGGCGGATCATCGGGCAGCGCACCGCCGTGACCACCGTGTCCGAGGCCGTGCGTCGCACCCGTGCCGGCATCTCCGACCCGGACCGGCCGACGGGGTCCTTCCTGTTCCTCGGGCCGACCGGTGTGGGCAAGACCGAGCTGGCGAAGGCGCTCGCCGAGTTCCTGTTCGACGACGAGAAGGCCCTGGTCCGCATCGACATGAGCGAGTACGGCGAGAAGCACTCCGTCGCGCGGCTCATCGGCGCGCCGCCCGGGTACGTCGGGTACGAGGCCGGTGGGCAGCTGACCGAGGCGGTCCGCCGCCGCCCGTACTCGGTGATCCTGCTCGACGAGATCGAGAAGGCCCACCCCGAGGTGTTCGACGTGCTGCTCCAGGTGCTCGACGACGGGCGGCTCACCGACGGTCAGGGTCGAACGGTCGACTTCCGGAACACCATCCTGGTGCTGACGTCGAACCTCGGCTCGCAGTTCATGACCGACCTGACGCTGACCGACGAGCAGCGCGAGGACGCCGTGCGCGAGCTCGTGCAGCAGGCGTTCCGCCCGGAGTTCATCAACCGGCTCGACGACATCGTGGTGTTCCAGGCGCTGTCGGCCGAGGACCTCGGGCAGATCGTCTCGCTCGACGTCGACCGGCTGGCCCGACGCCTGACCGACCGACGGCTCGAACTCGCGGTGACGCCGCAGGCGCGGGGCTGGCTCGCCGAGCGCGGGTACGACCCGCTCTACGGCGCACGGCCACTGCGTCGGCTCATGCAGCGCCAGATCGACGACCGGTTGGCGCGGGCGATCCTGTCCGGGGACGTCCGTGACGGTGACACCGTGCGGGTGGACGTCTCCGAGGACGGCGACGGCCTGACGGTCGAGCCCTTCGAGCTGGCGGAGATCGTCGAGGAGTAGGCGACGGCCGCGCGGAACCAGGTTCCGGACACGACACCGCGGAACGACGTGGTGCTGTGTCCGGAACCTGGTTCCGGGGTGGGTGGGGTGACCGACAGGAGGCCCGGGGCCGGTTCCTGGGACCCGGCACGGGCCTCCCGGGTTGGCTGCAGGGCATGCCTGAGATCCGCGCAATCCGCCGCCTCACCGACGCCGTCGAGCACGCGAGCGTGCTCGACAAGGCCGTCGACATCGACCGTGCCGTCGTGAACGCCCTCGCGAAGCCGCGGGGACTCCGCCGGCTGCTGCACGGTGTGCCGTTCGGCCACCCCGTGCACCCCCTCATGGTGCAGGTACCGCTCGGCGCCTGGATCTCCGCCGCGGTGCTCGACCTGTTCGGCGGGAAGGGCAACGCGAAGGCCGCGAAGACCCTGGTCGGCGTCGGGCTGGTGTCCTCCGGGAGCGCTTCGCTCGCCGGCTACGTGGACTGGTCCGAGCTCGATCGTGAGCAGCTGCGCACGGGGTGGGTGCACCAGGCGGTGAACTGGGTCGGCATCTCGCTCTACGGGGTGTCGTGGTGGCAGCGGAAGCACGGGAACCACGGTGCCGGCAAGGCGCTCGGCTTCGCGGCGCTGGCGGTCGTCGGCGTCGGCGGGTACCTCGGTGGGCACCTGGCGTACCGGCAGCGTGCCGGGGTGAGCGACCACGGCGAGGTGCCGTTCGGCGCCTGAGCCGCACGCGCAACACCGGGGAAACCCTCCGTCCGTCATGGTCGGAGCATGGACCTCGACAGCGCCCACACCCTGCCGCTCCTGACCGTTCCGCTGCCGACGGGCGCCACGTTCGTGGTGCGGGTGGACGAGCAGACCGGAGTCGTCACCGTGCTCCCAGTCCGCTCATAGGTACATCACCTGCAATACATCAGTGCGTGTACTCGTGGTGGATGATGAGCGGGCCCTCGCCGACCTCGTCGCGACGGGGTTGACCCGGCAGGGCATGGCGGTCGACGTCGCCCACCGCGGCGACCATGCCGACGAGCTCCTGGCCGTGAACGACTACGACGTCGTCGTGCTCGACCGGGACCTGCCGGGCATGCACGGCGACGAGGTCGCCCGGCGGCTGGCGGCCCGGGGGAGCCTGACCCGGATCCTCATGCTCACCGCGGCGACGACGCTGACCGACCGGGTGAACGGCCTGGAGCTCGGTGCCGACGACTACCTGACGAAGCCGTTCGAGTACCCGGAGCTCGTTGCGCGGGTCCGGGCGCTCGGCCGCCGGAGCGTCGCACCCGTCGCCCCGGTGCTCCAACGTGCCGGCCTGCTCCTCGACACGAACCGGCGGATGGCGACGCGGGACGGTCGCCCGCTCGACCTCACCGCGAAGGAGCTCGGCGTGCTCGAGACCCTGCTGCGTGCGGACGGCCGGATCGTCTCCGCCGAGGAACTGCTCGAGAAGGTCTGGGACATGAACGTCGACCCGTTCACCGCCGCCGTCCGGGTGACGATGTCGAAGCTGCGGCGGAAGCTCGGCGACCCGGACCCGATCCGGACGGTGCCGGGGCAGGGGTACGCCCTGTGATGCGGACGCTGACCATCCGCGTCCGGACGGCCCTCGCCTTCGCCGTGGCCTCGATGGTGCTCACCACCGCCGTGCTGGTGTTCGTGAACCTGGCGTCCCAGCAGTCGTTCGCCCGGACGCTCCCCGTGGCCGACCAGGACGGCGTGCCGGCGACCCGGATCCCGTCCGCCGTCCCGATCGACCCCGAACGACTCGGTGCGTCGCAGACGACCCTGCGCGTCGTCACCGAGGCCAACGCGCTGCAGTGGCAGTGGTCGGCGGTGGGGATCGTCGTCGCGGGGGTGCTCGCGGGTGGTGTCGGGTGGTTCGTCAGCCGGCGGATGCTCCGCCCGATCGACCGGATCACCGCCACCGCGACCCGGATCACCGCGTCGAACCTGCACGAGCGGATCGCCCTGGTCGGGCCCGACGACGAACTCCGGCGGCTGTCCCGCACCGTCGACGACCTGCTCGACCGGCTCGAGACGGCGTTCGAGAGCCAGCGGCGGTTCGTGGCGCAGGCGTCGCACGAGCTCCGGACCCCGCTCGCGGTGCAGCGGGCCGCCGTGCAGATCGGGTTGCACGACGACGTCGGCGCCGCCGACGTCCGGGCCGTCCGCGACGAGCTGCTCGAGCAGAACCGGCGGACCGAGCACCTGGTCGAGTCGCTGCTCGTGCTCGCCGAGGCCGACCGTGGGCTCGACGGCACGACGCAGGTGGTCCACGTGGACGACGTGACCGCCGAGGTGGTCGCGGGGGCGGCCCGGAACGCAGCCGACGCCGGGGTCGCGCTGACCCACGAGACCCGCACCGGGCCTCCTGGCCTGGTCGTCGACGGCGAACCGACGCTGCTGCGCCAGCTCCTCGGCAACCTGGTCGGCAACGCCGTCGAGTACAACGAGCCCGGCGGGTTCGTCCGGGTGACGACGTCGCCGGACGCGATCGTCGTCGAGAACTCCGGGCCCGTGGTGCCGGTGGACGAGGCGCCCCGTCTGGTCGAGCCGTTCCGGCGCTGCCCGTCGGCGCGGTCGGTCGGGCGCCACAGCGGGCTCGGACTGTCGATCGTCGCGGCGGTCGTGCAGGCGCACGGGTGGTCGCTGTCGGTCGAGGCACGACCGACCGGTGGACTCGTCGTCCGCGTCGGTGTTTCGTCGGTGCAACCCCGAGGAGACGCCGGGCGAAACAGCTGATCCGGTGTCCTGGTGGCATGAACACGACAACCACCACGAAGACCCGCCGGACCCGATCGCTCCTCGCCACCGCAGCCGTCGCCGTCGTCCTGCTGCCCGGACTGCTCGCCGGGTGTTCGAGCGCGGAGGACACCGACGCCGACGGTCCGACCGTCGGCTCGGCTCAGAAGGGTGCCTCACTCGCCGAGTGCATGCGCGGCAAGGGCTACGAGATGGCGGATCCTGCGAGCAACGGCGGGACGGTGGAGTTCGGTCTACCGGACGGCGCTGATCCCGAGCAGTACCAGAGCGACCTCAAGGCGTGCCTCGGCGACGGCGAAGGAGCCGGCGACGCGACGGCCGCGAAGCCGATGCCCGGGTTCGAGGAGAAGATGCAGCAGGCCGCTGCGTGTCTCCGCGAACGCGGGTTCGCCGACTACCCGGACGACCAGGAAGGGCAACGCGCGTACCGACCGGAGGACCCGACTGCCTTCGACGAGGCTGCGCGCGCGTGCAACGAAGAGGCCCTGGGGTCGGACGTCACCGGGGTCGGCGAGTGAGCCCCCTGCGTCGGCGTTCGGTGGTCGTCGGTCTCTGCATGGCCGCCGCGGTCGGCGTCGGCCTGGGGACGTGGGCGGTCATCGACCCGGATCCTGGCTCGTCCTCGGCTGCTCCTGCCGCCTCGGACGACGTCCACACCGGCCCCACGGCAACCGTCACGAAGGGCGACCTGACCGACTCGAAGGTCTTCGCCGGCACCCTGGGCTACGGCGCCCCGACGGGCGTGCCCGCAGCGGCCGCCGGCACGATCACGTGGTTGCCCCGCCCCGGCGACGTCATCGAGCGCGACGAGGACCTGTACGCGGTGGACGAGCGCGGTGTGCGGTCGATGTACGGCACGGTACCGCTGTGGCGCGACCTGTCCCGCGGGGTGCACGGCACCGACGTGCGGCAGCTCAACGAGAACCTCGCGGCCCTGGGCTACGACGTGTCCGTGGACGACGAGTTCGGCCCGCGGACCCAGGCCGCGGTGCGGCAGTGGCAGGAGGACCGGGACCACGAGGCGACCGGGGTCCTGACCGCCGACGACGTCGCGTTCGTCGACGGGGCCGTGCGGGTCGCGTCAGTGGACGGCGAGCTCGGCCGGTCGACCGGCACCGCGGGCGCAGCGGGCACCGGCGGCGGCGACGTACTGCAGGTCACGAGCACGGAGCGCATCGTCTCGGCGACCGTGTCGCAGCGCGACGCCGAGCGGCTGGCGGTCGGCACCCGGGTGGACGTCCGGGTGAACGGCACAGGGGCGCCGATGCGCGGCGAGGTCGCCGACGTCCAGCCCGAGACCGACGAAGACGGCGGGACCAAGGTCGTCGTCTCGGTGTCCTTCGACCCCGGCGACCGCAAGCTGCCGGCCGCGGCCTCTGCCCAGGTCGACGCGGAGGGCACCACCGAACGGGGCGTGCTCTCCGTGCCGGTCTCGGCCCTCGTCGCGGGTTCCGGCGGCCACTACGCCGTCGACGTGGTCCGCCGGGACGGCACGACCGAGCGCGTGTCCGTCGAGCCGGGGTTCACCGCCGACGGCCGCGTGGCGATCACCGGCGACGTCGCCGCGGGCGACCGGGTGGTGGTGCCCGGATGACCGGCACCACCGCGCCGGCCCGCGAGGTCGTCCTGTCGCTCGCGGACGTCGTGAAGACCTACGGCGACGTCGGCGCGCTCCGCGGCGTCTCGCTCGAGGTCACGGCCGGGGAACTCGTCGCCGTCGTCGGGCCGTCGGGGTCCGGCAAGTCGACCATGCTCAACATCGTCGGGACGCTCGACCGGCCGACGTCCGGCACCGTGACGATCGCCGGCAACGACGTGGCCACGATGTCCGACGACGCCCTGTCGCGCCTGCGGGCCGAGCACATCGGCTTCGTGTTCCAGCACTTCCACCTGCAGGCCGGGGCGACCGCCGCCGAGAACGTCGCCGACGGGCTGCTCTACGCAGGGGTGCCGCGCTGCGACCGGCACCGGCGCGCGGTCGAGGCGCTCGGCCGGGTCGGACTCGGGCACCGGGTCGACCACCGCCCGCACCAGCTGTCCGGCGGTGAGAAGCAGCGGGTCGCGATCGCCCGGGCCGTCGTCGGCGAGCCCACGATCCTGCTGGCGGACGAGCCGACCGGGGCGCTCGACACCGCCTCGGGCACGGCGGTCCTCGGACTGCTGCGCGAGCTCAACGACGGCGGGACCACCGTGCTCGTCATCACGCACGACCTCGAGCTCGCGGCATCGCTGCCCCGCCGCGTCCGGATGCGGGACGGTCTCGTCTCGCAGGACGACACCGCGGGCGGGGCCGCCGCGCTCGCCGCCGCGATCCGGAGCGACCGGTGAGCGCCCGGGGCACCGTCAGTCCGACGGACCTGCTCCGACTCGGGGTGTTCGGCCTGCGGACCCGACCGGCGCGCGTCGTGCTGTCGGCCCTCGGCATCGCCATCGGCATCGCGGCGATGATCGCGGTCGTCGGGATCTCGTCGTCGAGCAAGGCGAAGGTCGACCAGGTCCTCGACGCCCTCGGCACGAACGTGCTCACCGTCACCGAGGCCCAGGGGTTCGGCGAGACGCCGCCGCTGCCGGACACCGCGCTCGAGTCGGTGCACCGGCAGGACGACGTCGAGTCCGCCGCCGCGGTCGGCACGGTGCCGGGCGCCGGGGTCTACCGCAACGGGTTCGTCCCGGCGCCGGAGACGAAGGGCATCGCCGTGCTCGCGGCCTGGGGTGACGTGCCCGGGGTGCTCGGTGGCGAGCTCGCCTCCGGGCGGTGGATCGACGACGCCCGGACCGCGGCGCCGCAGGTCGTGCTCGGGGACGCGGCCGCCGCCGCGCTCGGCATCGACCGGGTCCGTGCAGACACCCGGGTGTGGATCGGCGGACAGTGGGTGCAGGTGGTCGGGGTCCTCCGGCCGCTCGCGCTCGCCGCGGAACTCGACAACAGCGTGTTCGTGCCGCGGGCGCTTGCCGGACAGCTCGGGTTCGACGGGGCGCCGACCGCCGTCTACACGCGCGTCGACCCGGAGCGGGTGGAAGCGGCCCGTGACGTCCTCGCGGCCGCGGTCCGACCGGGTGCGCCGCAGGACGTCGGGGTCACCCGACCGTCGGACGCGCTCGCCGCGAAGGACGCCACCGACGACTCGTTCACCGGACTGCTCGTCGGCATCGGCGGCGTCGCGCTGCTCGTCGGGGGCATCGGCGTCGCCAACACGATGGTGATCACGGTGCTCGAGCGTCGCGCCGAGGTCGGGGTGCGCCGCGCCCTCGGAGCACGTCGGCGGACGATCCGCGACCAGTTCCTGGTCGAGTCCCTGCTGCTGTCGTTCCTCGGTGGGGTGGCCGGGGTCGTGATCGGCGTCGGCGTGACGGTGGCGTTCGCCGTCGTGCAGGGGTGGCCGGTGGCGCTGCCGCCCTGGGCGGTGGCCGGCGGCCTCGGGGCGACGGTCGTCATCGGCGGGGTCTCCGGGCTCTACCCGGCGGCGCGCGCGGCGCGCATCCCGCCGACGTCCGCCCTGGCGGCCGTCTGAGACGGTGCGGTGGCGGCGACGCTGTCGAGGCGACGCAGTGGAGGCCCGGCGCCGGTCCCCGAGACCGGTGCCGGGCCTCCTGCCCGTCGCCTGCAGAGCCACGCTCGTGCGGCGCAGATCTTGCCTGGTCATGACCACCGCGTCAAGCGGTGGTCATCATCTGTTCGCCATCCGTGATCCCCCGGAAACACGCGGGAGACCGCTCTCCGCAGGGACCGGTCCAACGGTTGACAACGGCTTCCGAAGGGTCTTTCATGACCAATACGCAACGTCCTTTCATAAAGGTCGGACCAAGGGAGTCAACGTGACACGCACGCGTTTCGCCGCACTCGGTGCGCTCGCCCTCGCAGGCGCGCTCGCCCTCACCGGGTGCTCCGCCGGAAGCAACGGAGCTTCCGACGGCGGCACGAAGTCCATCGGCACACCCGATGGCAAGGGCAAGACCATCACCGTGTGGATGATGAACGGCGACCTGACGGACAAGGTCCTGCAGGCCGCCGAGAAGCAGTTCACCGCGGACACCGGGGCGAAGGTGACGGTCCAGACTCAGCAGTGGGACGGCATCACCACCAAGCTCACCACCGCGCTCGCGCAGTCCGACGCACCGGACGTCGTCGACCTCGGCAACACGCAGGTGCCGGTGTACGCGGCCGCCGGCGGGCTGAAGGACCTGACGCCGTACCGCGACGAGCTGAAGGACGGGCAGACGTGGCTCACCGGGCTCGAGGGCCCGGCGACCGTCGACGGCAAGCTCTACGGAGCGCCCCTCTTCGCCGGCAACCGTGCCGTCGTCTACAACAAGGAGGTCTGGAAGGACGCCGGCGTCACCGAGGTGCCGACGACCTACGAGGAGCTCACCGCCGACCTCGACAAGGTCAAGGCCGCGAACCCGCGCAGCGACTTCTCCGCCTTCTACATGCCCGGCCAGTACTGGTACGGCGGGCTGCAGTGGGTGTGGGACGCCGGCGGCGAGATCGCCACGGACGACGGCGGCAAGTGGACCGGCACGCTCGACTCCGACGACGCGGTCGAGGGCCTGACGGCGTGGAAGGACTTCCAGAACGACTACTCCGCGAAGTCCACACAGGACATCAACACCGACAAGCCCTCGCAGAGCGACGTCTTCGCCCAGGGGAACACCTCGGCGTTCCTCGGGTCCGCGTGGGAGATCGGGTCGGTGACGACGGCCAAGCCCGCCCTCGCCGACCAGATCGGGACCTTCCCGATGCCCTCGAAGACGGCCGGGAAGACGCAGCCGGTGTTCCTCGGCGGGTCCGACCTCGGGATCCCCGCGAAGTCGCAGAACCAGGACCTGGCGCTGTACTACCTGAAGATCCTGACCTCGAAGGAGTTCCAGCAGGAGCAGGTCTTCGGCGTGGACGGCTGGGAGCCGAACTCGACCCAGCTGCTCGACGCGGTCGCCGGTGACGTGGACACGCTGCACAAGCCGTACTTCGAGGCCGCCTCGACCAGCCGTCCGACCCCGGGCGCGCCGGGGTGGGCGACCATCGAGGGCGACGCGTCGTTCCAGTCGATGTTCGCCGACGTCGCGACCGGACGGAAGACGCCGCAGCAGGCAGCCGAGGGCTTCTCGAAGCACCTCACGACCGCGCTGAACGCGCAGCCGTAGTCGATGACCTCCACTGCGGAGCAGGTGGCCGACCCGGTGCGGACCGGGCCGGCCACCGGCCGTCGCGGGGACGGCGGACCCCGACCCCGTCGGGGCTCGGCCGGCGGGTCCGGACGCGGTCGGCGTTCACCGGTGGCGTCGCGGGCACCGCTCGTGCTGCTCGCGCCGGCCGCCGTCCTGCTGCTCGCCCTCGTGGTCTACCCGCTGGTCCGGCTCGTCGTCATCTCGTTCCAGGACTACGGACTGCGGGCCATCTTCACGGGACAGGCCGGGTTCGCCGGGGCGTCGAACTACACCGACGTCCTGACCGACGCGTCGTTCTGGCCGGTCATCCTGCGCACCGTGCTCGTCACCGGCGCGATGGTGCTCGGCACGATCGTCATCGGGATGGGCGTGGCCCAGCTGCTCACCCGCCTCGGCGTGGCCATGCGGACGATCGTGAGCGTCGTGCTCGTGCTCGCGTGGGCGATGCCGAACGTGGCGTCGAGCCTGGTCTGGCAGTGGCTGTTCCAGCCGTTCTACGGCGTGCTCAACTGGCTCGTGACGCAGCTGCGGGTGTTCGGCGACCACACGCAGGACAACTGGGCGTCGCACCCGGCGCAGGCCTACACGATCGTGCTCACGCTCGTCATCTGGCAGGCCGTGCCCTTCGTCGCGCTGACGCTCTACGCGGCGCAGTCGCAGATCGCGCCGGAGTACTACGAGGCCGGCGCGCTCGACGGCGCCTCGGACTGGACGATGTACCGGTCGATCACCCTGCCGGCGCTCGCGCCGACGCTGCTGCTCGTGTCGATCCTGTCGGTGATCTGGGACTTCAACGTCTTCAACCAGATCTGGCTGCTCACCCGCGGCGGACCGGAGGAGGCGACCCTGACCCTCGGCATCTGGACCTTCGTGCAGTCGTTCGTCTCGAACGCCTACGGGCAGGGCGCCGCCATCGCCGTCATCTCCACCGTGATCCTCGGCGTGCTCACCAGCTACTACATCCGCCGCCTCGTCCGCAGCGGTGAGGAGGACCTGTGACCCTCTCGACGCAGTCCCGCCCGACCGCCGGGGCGCCGACGCCGGCTCCCGCACCGCTGCCGGCGCCCGCCCCGCCGCGGGTCCGGCGGCGCAGGCCGCGGATCGTCGCGAACACGATCGCGGTGCTGTTCTGCCTGGTGTGGGTGTTCCCGATCTACTGGATGGTGAACACCGCGTTCAAGCCCGCCGACGAGGTCACCACGATGACCCCGATCTGGCTGCCGTTGCACCCCACGATCGAGAACTTCACCCGCGCGCTGACGCAGGACGGGTTCCTCGTCTACCTGCGGAACTCGACCATCGTCGTCGTGGCGGCCGTGCTGCTGTCGATCGTCGTCGGGTTCCTGGCGTCGGCGGCGCTCTCGCGGTTCCGGTTCCGCGGACGGCGCGCGATCCTGGTCGCCATCCTGTTCGTGCAGATGATCCCGTCCGGCGCGCTGCTCATCCCGCTGTTCCTGTCGTTCCAGACCCTCGGGCTGCTCAACAGCTACGTCGGGCTGATCCTGGCCTACGTCGCGAGCGTGCTGCCGTTCTCGATCTGGGTGATGCGCGGGTTCTTCGTGTCCGTGCCGGTCGAGATCGAGGAGGCCGCGAAGGTCGACGGCGCCGGCACGTTCCGGATCCTGTGGAGCGTGCTGTTCCCCCTCGTGATGCCCGGGGTCATCGCCACGAGCGTGTTCGCGTTCATCGCGGCGTGGAACGACTACCTCATCGCGTACGTGATGCTCAAGGACCAGGGGATGTACACGCTGCCGGTGTGGCTCGCCGGGTTCTCGACGAACAAGGGCACGGACTTCGGCGGGCTCATGGCGGCGAGCGTGCTGTTCTCGATCCCGGTGGTGGTCTTCTTCCTCATCGTGCAGCGCCGGCTGGTGAGCGGCATGACGGCGGGGGCCGTGAAGGGCTGACCCACCGCGACGAACGCCCCGTCCTGCACGAGCAGGGCGGGGCGTCCGTGTGCGGGCGGCGTCACTTCGACGCGCCCCGGCCCGCGCGCGGCGCCGAGGTCGCACGACTCGCCGCGTGTGGTGCGTCGAGGTCGCACGATGTGCTGCATCGGCGCTGTTCGAGCGGCAGATCGTGCGACCTCGTCGTGTGCGGTCGTTCGCGGCGACGGTTGCGTTTGTGTGGGGTTCGGGCTTACAGTTTCCGAAACCCACGGGAACGAAGGAGTTCGGGCATGTACGCAACCGAGCGGCACGAGGCGATCGCAGCAGCGCTGCAGGACGCCGGCCGGGTCTCCGTCGCCGACCTGGCCGAGCACTTCGACGTCACCACCGAGACCGTCCGCCGCGACCTCGGTGCGCTGGAGGCGGCCGGCGTGCTGCGTCGGGTGCACGGGGGAGCGGTGCCGGTCGGACGCTCGAGCGTCGTCGAGCTGAGCGTCGCCGAGCGCGAGGGGCAGCACGGCACCGCGAAGTCCGCGATCGCCCGGGCCGCGATGCGCCTGGTGCCGCCGACCTTCACCGGGTCGATCGCCCTGGACGCCGGCACCACGAGCGCCGCCGTCGCCGCCGAGCTCGCCCGCTGGGAACCCGAGGCCGGCGCGACGATCACCGTCATCACGAACTCGGTGCCGATCGCCGCGGTGCTGCAGCACAGCGCGCACGTCGAGCTGCACCTGCTCGGCGGCCGGGTGCGCGGCGTGACGAGCGCCGCCGTCGGCACCGCCACCGTCGAGCAGATCGGGGCGCTGCGCCCCGACGTCGCCTTCATCGGCACGAACGGGTTGTCCGCCGGGTTCGGCCTGAGCACCCCCGACGAGTACGAGGCCGCCGTCAAGGGCGCCTACGTCCTCGCCGCCCGCCGGGCCGTGGTGCTCGCCGACGCCGCGAAGCACGGGGTCGAGGCGCTCATGCGCTTCGCCCGACTCGACGAGATCGACACGCTCGTCACCGACGAGCAGCCGCCGGCGGACCTGACCGGGGCGCTCACCGACGCCGACGTCGAGGTGGTCGTCGCGTGAACGAGCAGCACGGCAGCACCCGCATCGTCACGGTGACCCCGAACCCGTCCCTCGACCGCACCATCGAGCTCGCCGGTGAGCTGCAGCGCGGCGCCGTGCAGCGGGCCACCCGGTCGACCGCCGAGCCCGGCGGCAAGGGCGTCAACGTGTCCCGCGTGGTCGTGGCGAGCGGCGGGGACACCACCGCCGTGCTGCCCGGCGACGAGCTCGACCCGGTGCTGCTCGGCCTCGCGACCCGGGGCATCCCGACCGCCGCGCTGCCGATCGGCGCACCGCTCCGCTCGAACGTCACCGTCACCGAGCCGACCGGCACCACGACGAAGCTCAACGAGCCGGGCCCCTCGCTCGCCGGCCGGCTCGACGACCTCGCCGCGCTGGTCGCCGACACCGCCGCCGCGACCGCCACCGGTCCGGCCGCCCGCTGGGTCGTGTTCGCCGGCTCGCTGCCGCCCGGACTGCCCGACGACGCGCTCGCGGTGCTCGTCCGGGCCGTCCGTGCCCGGCACGGAGCGGACGTCCGGATCGCCGTCGACTCGTCGGGGGTGCCGTTCACGGCGCTGCTGCAGTCCGGCGAACGGATCGACCTGGTGAAGCCGAACGCCGAGGAGCTGGCCGAGGTCGTCGGCGGCGACCCGGACGAGTACGAGCGCGACCTCGATGCCGCCGTGGCCGGGGCCGAGCGGCTCCGGCAGCGGAACGTCGGCGCGGTGCTGCTCACCCTCGGCAGCGCCGGCGCGGTCCTGGTCGCCGCGGAAGGTGCGTTCGCGGCGGCCGCCCCGACGATCGTCGCCCGGTCGACGGTCGGCGCGGGGGACTCCTCGCTCGCCGGCTACCTGCTCGCCGAGGTCGCCGGGGCGTCCCCCGAACAGCGCCTCGCGCAGGCCGTCGCCACCGGGGCCGCCGCAGCGGCACTGCCGGGCAGCGACGTGCCGGCCCTCGACCACACCGACCCGACGGCGGTCTCCGTCCGGGTGCTCGATCCGCACCCGGCCCCCGAGCCCGCCTGATCCCCTCCCCACCCCCGAACACCTGCACCACCGCGCGACCAGCGCCATTGCGAAGGAGCAAGCACATGTCCGCAGACCCGAGTCCGCGCCTCATCAGCGCACAGCTCGTCGGCCTCGACGAGGACCTCGGTGCCACGTCGACCGAGGTGATCCGCGTCCTGGCAGACCGCGTCGCCGCGACCGGCCGCGCCGCCGACGGCCGTGCCCTCGCCGAGGACGCCATCGCCCGCGAGGCGAGCGTCGGCACCGGCGTCCCCGGTGGCATCGCGATCCCGCACGCCCGCTCGGCGTCGGTGTCCGAGCCGACGCTGGCGTTCTCGCGTCTCGCCCGCAAGGTGCCGTTCGGCGCCCCGGACGGCGACGCCGACGTCGTCTTCATGATCGCCGTGCCCGAGGGTGCCGACAAGGACCACCTGACGGTGCTGTCGACCCTGGCCCGTGCGCTCATCCGCGACGACTTCACCGCCGCACTCCGCGCCGCGACCACCGCCGACGAGATCGTCCGGCTGGTCGACCACGAGGTGAGCGGCGAGGTGGCCGAGGCCGGCGTCGGGAACGCGAGCCGGGCCTCCACTGCGACCGCAGCACCGGCCGCACCGGCCGCCGACCGCAAGGTCTTCGTCGGCGTCACCGCCTGCCCGACCGGCATCGCGCACACCTACATGGCGGCCGACGCGCTCGTCGCCGCCGCCCAGCGCGCCGGTGCCGAGATGCACATCGAGACGCAGGGGTCCTCGCAGGTCGAGCCCCTCGACCCGGCGCTCATCGCCCGGGCCGACGCCGTCGTGTTCGCGGTCGACGTCGACGTCCGCGACCGCGGTCGGTTCGCCGGCAAGCCGCTCGTCTCCGGGCCGGTGAAGCGGGGTGTCGACGAACCCGACGCGATGATCGCGGAGGCCGTCCGCGCCTCGGAGGACCCGCACGCCGCCCGCGTGCAGGGCGCCGCCGCCACCGACGGCGAGTCGACCGCGAAGAACGAGCACTTCGGCCAGTCGCTCAAGCGCTGGCTGCTCACCGGCGTCAGCTACATGATCCCGTTCGTCGCGGGCGGCGGACTCCTCATCGCGCTCGGCTTCCTGCTCTCCGGGTACCAGATCGCGTCGACCCACGGCGACGACGGCGTGAGCAACGCCGCCTGGACGCTGACGCACTCGACGCTGCTGAACCTGCCGGCGGAGGGCCTCGGCTACTACCTCGGCGCCGCCGCGTTCCAGATCGGACAGGTCTCGCTCGGGTTCCTGGTGGCCGCGCTCGCCGGGTACATCGCCTACGCCATGGCGGACCGACCGGGCATCGCGCCCGGTTTCGTCGCCGGGTCGATCGCCGTCTTCATGAACGCCGGGTTCCTCGGCGGTCTGGTCGGCGGCCTCATCGCCGGTGCCGCCGCGTACTGGATCGGGCGCATCCCGACCTGGCGCTGGCTGCGGGGCCTCATGCCGGTGGTGATCATCCCGCTGTTCGCGTCGATCATCGCCTCCGGGCTCATGCTCCTGGTGCTCGGCGGCCCGATCGCCTGGCTCATGACGCAGCTGACCGGCTTCCTCAACTCGCTGTCCGGTGCCTCGGCGATCCTGCTCGGCATCATCCTCGGTCTCATGATGGCGTTCGACCTCGGCGGACCGGTCAACAAGGTGGCCTACGCGTTCGCCGTCGCGGGCCTCGGCGCGGGGACCGCCACGAACGTCGTGCCGTTCGAGATCATGGCCGCCGTGATGGGCGCCGGCATGGTGCCGCCGCTCGCGATGGCGCTCGCGTCGACGCTGTTCTACCGCAAGGGCTTCACGAAGCCGGAGCGCGAGAACGGCAAGGCGGCCTACCTGCTCGGCTTCTCGTTCATCTCCGAGGGCGCGATCCCGTTCGCCGCGGCCGACCCGCTCCGTGTCATCCCGGCGTCGATGGTCGGAGCGGCGGTCACCGGTGCGATCTCGATGGCGGTGGGCGTGACCTCGCGAGCACCGCACGGCGGCGTGTTCGTGTTCTTCGCGATCGGGAACTTCTGGGCCTGGCTCGGAGCGGTCGTACTCGGCGCGTTCGTGTCGGCCGGAGTGCTCGTCGCCCTGAAGAAGTGGGTGCGCCGCCGCCCGGTCGACGAGGCCGCCGCTGGCGGCGAGGCTGCCGCGGCCGCCGAGACGGTGGGCCAGCGCGCGCCGGTCGCCGCGTAGTCGACGCGACCCCCTGACGGACGGGAGGCCCGGTGCCAGCTGGCACCGGGCCTCCCGTCCGTCTCCGGTCGCCGGGCCGAAGCCCGGGTCGCGCGGCCGAGGCCGCGCGGCCGAGGTCGCGCGATCTGCCGTCCGGCGCCCGACCGTGCGGCTGGTTCCGCGACCTCGGTGGGCGGGCTGCGGCGTGTCGCGCGACCTCGGCGCCGGGCCGCGTCCTACTCCGCGATGTTCGCCGTGATCGCGTCGATGTACGCGGCGCGCTCCTCGCGGGAGTGCGGGCGGCCGGGCACGCCCGGGCGCTGCTCCCACGGGAAGGGCCCGGCCTCGTGGCGGTACTCGATGCCCATCGCCTCGAGCCGGGCGGTGTGCTCGGCGAGCCGCCCCCGGAACTCGGCGAGGTCGCGCGGGCCGGCGGCGTCGGCCGACCAGAGTGCCTCGGCGAGGGCGGCCACGCGGGGGAACAGCTGGTAGTCGAGCTTGCGGGCGGTGTCGACGTGCTCCGTCCACATGTTGCCCTGGCCGCCGATGACGTGCGCCCGCTCGGCCTCGGTCAGGCCGGAGGGGACCGGGTCGAAGGCGAAGACGTCGTCGACCGACAGCACGATCGAGACCGGGATGGGCTCGGTCGCCAGGTCGCTCTGCCGGTAGTCCAGGTAGGCCTGGTCGTCGGGCGCGGAGATGACGTCGTGCCCGCGCTTGGCCGCGGTCCGGGCGCCGGTCAGGCCACGCCACGAGAGGACCGTCGCGGACGGGTCGAGCGTGCCGCCCTCGAGGATCTCGTCCCAGCCGAACGCCCGGCGGCCGTGGCCGGCGACGTGGTCGGCGAGCTGGCCGATGATCCAGGCCTGCAGTTGTTCCTCGTCGGCGAGCCCGAGCGACCGGATGCGTTCCTGGGTGCGGGGGTCCTGCTCCCACTGCACCTTCGGGCACTCGTCGCCGCCGATGCCGATGTAGCGGGACGGGAACAGGGCGATGACCTCGTCGAGGACGTCCTTGAAGAAGTCGACGGTGCTGTCGTCGGCGTTGAGGACGTCGTCGGCGATGCCCCACTCGGTCCAGACCTCCACCGGCGTCTCCGGGTGCACGCCGAGCGACGGGTAGGCGGCCAGGGCGGCGCGCACGTGTCCGGGCGTCTCGATCTCCGGCACGACGGTGACGAACCGGTCGGCGGCGTAGGCGACGATCTCGCGGATGTCGTCCTGCGTGTAGTAGCCGCCGTGCGGACGGCCGTCCTTGCCGGCGACGACCAGCGAACCGTCGGGTCCCGGCACGTGCGCGCCCACCTGCGACTCGCGCCGCCACGAGCCGACCTCGGTCAGCCGGGGGTACTTGCGGATCTCGATGCGCCAGCCCTGGTCCTCGGTGAGGTGGAAGTGCAGGCGGTTGATCCGGTGCGCGGCGAGCTGGTCGACGACGCGCATGACCTCGTGCTTCGTGCGGAAGTGCCGGGCGACGTCGAGCATCACGCCGCGCCAGGCGAAGGCCGGTGCGTCCTCGACGACCGTCGACGGGACGGACCACGGTCCGGTGCCGACCCGGCCGTGGCGGTACACGTCCGGCGGCAGGAGTTGCAGCAGGGCCTGCACGCCGTAGAACACGCCGGCCGCCGAACCGCCGACGACGTCGATGCCGCGCGGCGTGACCGTGAGGCGGAAGGACTCGCTGCGGTCGCCCTCGGGGGTCGCGGGCCCGGCCGGCAGCGACGGGTCGTCGACCACGCGCAGCGCGATCACGCCCTCGGTGGTGCCGCCCTGCCCGGTGCCGTCGTCGGCGGCGTCGCGGACCGGCAGCCCGGTCGACGCCCGCAGCGTCTGCTGCAGGTACAGTCGGACCGATCCGGCCGCGTCGTCGGCGGCGATCCGGGTCGACGGCGTGATCTCGAAGGCGCCGGTGCCCGGGGCGGAGCGGCGCGGTCGTGGGATGAGCATGTCGGAGTCCACCATTCCTCAATGATCTTTCGTAATGTGGAGGCTATGGCTGTGCAGGAGACCGTGTCAACGATCCCGGGAGTGGTCGGAGCGACGCCGGGCGTCCTCCGGCAGATGAACTCGCGTGCGATCCTCGACGCCCTGCTGCGCGACGACGCCTCGCACTCGGTCACCGAGCTGAGCCGCGCGGTCGGTCTCTCGCGCCCCACGGTCGAGGCGGCGCTCACCGACCTCGTCGACGAGGGCTGGGTGGCCGAGGCCGAGGTGCTCGTGACCCCGAACAAGGCCGGTCGGCGCCCGAAGCGCTTCCGGGCCGACGCCACCGCGGGCTCGGTGCTCGGCGTGGACCTCGGGCTGCACGGGATCGTCGGCGTGCGCTCCGACCTGCGCGGGGTCCAGCAGACCCGGGTCGAGGAGCGCTACGCCGACCTCGCCGACGCCGAGCAGGCGTGGACGAGCGTGCAGGACGTGGTCCGCCGCCTGACCGCCGACACCGCGACGTCACCGGTGCTGGCCGCGACGTTCGGCGTGCCGGCCGTCGTCGACCGGACGGGCGCGATCGACTACACCGTCGCGGTGCCGGAGTGGGTGGAGCGCCGGGTGCCCGGCCGCATCCAGGACCTGTTCCCCGGCGTCGCGACCTTCTTCGACAACGACGCCAAGCTCGCCGCCGTCGCCGAGGCGATGTGGGGCCGCCTGCGCGGCGTGCAGGACGCCGTCTCGCTCGTCATGGGCCGGCAGATCGGCGCGGCGGTCGTGGTCGACGGGGCACTGGCGCGCGGGGCGCGCGGCGCGGCCGGCGAGATGGGCGGCCTCGACGTCACGGGCTGGCCCGGTGCGCCGAGCCGACTGGAGGCCCGGGTCCCCGCCGACACGGACCTCGAGTCCGTCTTCGCCGCGGCCGGGCAGGGGGCGGCGTGGGCCGTCGAGGTCGTCCGCGCGTTCGCCGCGGACGTGGCCCCCGGCGTCGTGCAGCTCGTCGCGACGATCGACCCGGAGGTCGTGGTCGTCGGCGGCGAGGTCCTGCCGGCGGCGGCCGAGTTCAGCGAGGCCCTGGCCGCGGTGATCGCACCGCAGCTTCGTCACCCGGTCGAGGTCGTGCCGTCGACCGTCGGGCGCGACGCGGTCGCGCGGGGTGCCCTCGCCCGGTCCCTGACGCACGTGCGCACCGAGCACATGGGACTCGGCTGACCTCCAGACCGGACCCGGGTTCCTGACAGGCCGTTCAGAGAAGATGGCGGCATGACGACTGCCGTGACCGACCGCGCCATGACCGTCGCCACCGGCGACTCCTCCACCCCGTCCGACCTGGGGGGCCTGTCCGGGCTCGTGCTCCAGCTCATCGACGCGCTGGGGGAGTGGGGCGTGGCACTCATGCTCTTCGTCGAGACGGTGTTCCCGCCGATCCCGTCCGAGGTGATCCTGCCGCTCGCCGGGTTCCTGGCCGGCGCGGGCAAGATGGACCTCGTCCTGGTCCTGCTGCTCGCCACGCTCGGGTCGTACCTGGGGGCCCTGGTGCTGTACTGGCTCGGCGCGGCCATCGGCTTCGAGCGGACCACGCGCTGGCTCGGCCGCCTGCCGCTGGTCGACGAGGACGACTTCCGCAAGGCCGCCGATTGGTTCCACCGCCACGGCAAGAGCGCGGTGTTCTTCGGCCGGTTCGTGCCGATCGTCCGCAGCCTCATCTCGCTGCCGGCCGGCGCGGACCGGATGCACCTCGCCACGTTCTCGGTGTTCACGGTCATCGCGAGCGGCATCTGGAACAGCGCCCTGGTGCTCCTCGGCGCGGCGTTCGGCTCGCAGTACGAGCGCGTCGAGCAGTACACCGAGTGGACCGACCGGGTGCTCTACGTCGCGATCGCCGTCGTCGTCGTGACGTTCGTGGTGCGCCGCATCCGCCGCGCACGTGCCGACCGTCGGTCCGACGGTGACGCGGACGGTGCCCGGGGTCGTCGACGCGCCGAGCCCGCCCGCGACTGACCCGTCAGGCCTTCCGCAGGGCCGACTCCTTGTGGGCGGCCTGCTTGCCGCTCTTCTCCGACTCGACGATCCAGTACGGGTCGTCGTCCGTCGGCTTGAAGTGCTGCCCGTCGAACGTGAAGTCCTTCGTCTTCTGCTCGACCAGCGTGCCGGTGGTCGTGCCCTGCGAGGTGTTCCAGTGCACCTCGTCGCCCTTCGACAGTGCCATCGCTGTCCTCCTTGCGAAGTAGTCCGTTGGTGGACGTCGGACGGTACCCGCCGATCCCGCACGGACACAGGGAAGCAGGGGTCACGATGTCGTAACGCCCGAGCGGGACGGAGAGCGGACGCGTACCGTTGACGGCGAGCCACACACGCCGGCAGCGGCCGCGGATCTCCTGGCTCCGGACGGAACGACGCATCATGACCCTGCTGGACAGCGCGCGGGCGGACACGGTCCTGGCGGCCCGGTACCGACTCGTCAAGCTGATCGGTACGGGCGGGATGGGCTCGGTGTACGAGGCCCGCGACGAGCACACCTACCGTGCCGTCGCCGTGAAGCTCTTCGCCACCCCGGACAAGATGACCACCGCCGACCGCGTCCGCCAGGAGCGCGAGATCCGGCTGCTCAGCATGCTGTCGCACCCGGGGCTCATCCCGCTGTACGACGCCGGCACCCACGACTTCGAGGACGGGCCGCACCGCTTCATCGTGATGGAGCTCATCGCGGACACGACGCTGCTCCGCCGGCTGTCCGAGGGCGCCCTGCACAACTACGAGGTCGCCGACCTCGGCGCGCAGCTCGCCGACGCCCTGGCGTACGTGCACTCGCGCGGGATCGTGCACCGTGACGTCAAGCCGGCGAACATCCTGATCAGCGACGAGGGCTCGTCCGGCTTCGCCCGCACGGTCAAGCTCACCGACTTCGGCGTCGCGCACTTCGTCGACGGCTCGCGGCTGACGAACGACGGCACGATCATCGGCACGGCGGCGTACCTGAGCCCCGAGCAGGTCGCCGGCGAACCGATCAGCTTCGCGACGGACGTCTACTCGCTCGGCCTGGTGCTGCTCGAGGCGCTGACCGGCAAGCAGGAGTACTCCGGCACGCTCATCGAGGCGGCGCTCGCGCGGCTGCGGCACGACCCGGTCGTCCCGGACGACGTCGCGTCGGAGTGGCGCGACCTGCTCAGCCGGATGACCCACCGGGACCCGGCGCGCCGGCCCACCGCCGTGGCGATCGCGAGCGCACTGCGCGGCGGCTCGACGCAGATCACCGGCCCGTTGCCGCTCGGTCCGGAGCGCGTCAAGCACCAGCGCGATCACCGCATGCACCGCGCGGCGCACCGCCACGCGAAGCGCGGCACGTTCGAGGCGGTCCGTCGCTGGCGTCGCCGCAACGTGCTCGTCGGCTCGTTCGCGGTCTCCGGCGTGCTCCTGGCCTGCGGCGCCGCGTACGTCGCCGGCATGCTGCACTGACCACGGAGCACCCCGGAGCGGCTGCCCCGGCCGCGGTGGTCCCCGCGTCCAGCGCGGCGTCCGGTCGACTGGCAGGATGGACGACATGACCGACCAGCGCTGGATCAAGATCTGCGGCCTGTCGACCCCGGACACCGTCGACGCCGCCGTCGACGCGGGTGCCGACGCGGTCGGCTTCGTCTTCGCCGCCGGCAGCCCGCGGACCGTCACGGCGGACCTCGCGAAGGAGCTCGTCGAGCGGCTGCCCGACGGCATCGACGCGGTCGGGGTGTTCCGCGACCAGAAGATCGACGAGGTCGTCGGCATCGCCTCCGAGGTCGGCCTCACCACGCTGCAGTTGCACGGCGGAGAGTCCGCGACCGACTTCGCCCGGGCGCGCGACGCCGGGTTCTTCACGATCCGGGCGCTCGCGGCCGAGGACTACCTGCGCGAGACGCCGGAGCAGCGCGCCGCGTACGACCACGACCTGCTGCTGCTCGACGCCGCGGTGCCGGGCAGCGGTCGACTCATCGACCCCGCGGCCGTCGACGGCACGGTCGACGAGGCCTGGATCCTGGCCGGCGGGCTCACCCCGGCGAACGTCGCCGCGGCGGTCGAGGCGCTCGACCCGGACGGCGTGGACGTGTCGAGCGGCGTCGAGTCGGAGCGCGGGGTCAAGGACCCGGCGAAGATCCGCGCGTTCGTCGAGGCCGTCCGCAGCCTCGGCTGACACACGGTCCGGCTGACACGGACCGGCTGACACCCTCCGGCTGACACGGAGCGGCTGACTCGGATCGGCCACCGCGGGCCGGCGGGCGCACGGTCGGCCCGGCGAGCCGGCGCGCGATCCGGACGTGCCCGGTGCCGGACGGGAGGCGCGTGGCGGGCCCGCACCGGGCCTCCCGTCCGGCGTGCGGTCGCGTGCACTGCGGATGGTGAGCAGGAACGGTCGGGTGGTGCGTACCGACCCGACCGTTCCTGCTCACGGAGCGCGTCAGCGCAGGGTGGGGACCAGATCGGTGAGGAAGGCGTCGGTGTCCTCCCAGCCCTCGACCGCGTGGCACGGCACGCCCAGGGCCTTCACCGGGTAGTCGTTGCCCTCGGGGTCGAGCCGGTCGCCGACGAACAGCATGTCGTCGAGCGCGATGCCGGTGATCTCGGCGAGCCGCTGCATGCCGTAGGCCTTGTCGATGCCCTTGCGGGTGATGTCGATGCTCGTCGAGCCGCCGGAACGGACCTCGAGGTCGGGCAGGTCCGCCTGCACGAGCCCGCGCAGGTGGTCCTTCTTCGCGCCGGTGGGGTCCCACTGCTTCTTCACGTCGACGGGCGCGGTCTGGCCGAGGGCCGAGAACGTGATCTGGGAGCCGCGGTCCTCGAGGATCTCGCCCCAGGTCTCGGACTCCCAGTAGCCGGCCTCCTCCGCACGGGCCCGGACCGAGGCGAGCGCGCGGCGCTTCTGCTCGTCGGTCAGGTCCTCGGCGTACTGCAACGCCCAGTCGTCGCCCGCCCACCGGTAGTAGCGGGTCCCGCAGGTCGGCAGCAGGTGCAGGTCGTCGAGCACGAGCCCGTCACGCTCGCGCAGGGGCGTGACGAGCTGCTGCTCGAACTGCTGGAAGTTGCCGCCGGAGATCACCGCGACCGGGACGACCTCGAGCAGGGACGCGAAGGTCTCGAGCATGCGCGGGTCGAGGGCGGACTTCGACGGGGCGAGCGTGTCGTCCAGGTCGAAGGCGACAAGGCGGGGCGTGGTCATGCCCCCGATCCTGCCAGACGCCGGCCAGGGGCCCGCTGACTACTCCTTGACGAGAACAACCTCGTCGAGGGGCAGGCGCGTTCGCGGGGCGACCTCGCGCTCGGCGGCCTTCTCGTCGAGCTGCGACGGGTGCGCGACGGTGCCGATCGCCGTCACGGTGTAGGGCAGGAAGCGCTCCGGCAGGTCGAAGGCGGCGCGGAGGCCCTCGGCGTCGATGCCCGCCATCTGGTGCACGTGCAGCCCCTCGGCGTGCGCCTGCACCGTCAGGGCCGCGAGCGACTGCCCGAGGTCGTACTGCGCGAACGGACGGGCCTCGCCGTCCTCGGTGACGGTCTCGAGGACGCCGACGACCAGGGCGCTCGCGCGGAACGCCCACGCGGCGTTGAAGCCGAGCAGGTTCTCGTTGATCTTCCGGAACGTCTCGGTGCCACGGCGGCCCGCGAGGAAGCGGCGGGGCTGGTGGTTCATCGCCGACGCGGCCCACCGCGCGGCCTCGAGCACGGCGTCGAACTGCGCGTCCGTGATCGTCGCGGTCTCGTCGTAGGAGCGCGGGCTCCAGCGCTCCTCGAGCAGGGGAACCAGGGGCTGGCTGGAGTCGGTGGACCGGGTGAGGGTGTCGGCGTTCGTCGAGGTCATGCCGCGTGCAACGGCTGCGCGTGCCGGTGCATTTCCGACCTGAGCGACGTGACAGGTCCCGCGGTGGTGCGAGGATGGACCCGATGGGTGGCGTGTTGACCGGGTTCGCGATCATCGGCGCGATCATCGCCGGTGGCTACGTCGTCGGGCGCATCCGACTGCTCGGGCCGCACGCCCAGTTCGTGATGAGCAGGCTCACGTTCTTCGTGCTCATGCCCTGCCTGCTGTTCCACACCATCGCCACCGCGGACATCGCCTCCTTGCTGTCGCCGGTGCTCTGGGTGTCGCTCGTCAGCGCCCTCACGGTGGCGCTGGTCGCCGCCGCGGTGTTCGGCTTGGTGTTGCGCCGGTCCGTCACGACCACCACCGTCGGCGCGCTCGCGTCGAGCTACGTCAACGCGAACAACATCGGGCTGCCGGTCGCCGTCTACGTGCTCGGGCAGGCGACCGCCGTCGTGCCGGTGATCCTGCTGCAGCTCGTCGTCCTCGCGCCGATCGCGCTGACGATCCTCGACGCCGCGACCGCGGGCTCGGGCGGCTGGGTGCGGCGGGTGTCCGGGCCCTTCCGGAACCCGATCATCATCGCCTCGATCGTCGGCCTGGTGTTCTCGGCGACCGGCATCGACCTGCCGGCACCGGTGCTCGAGCCGTTCTCGCTGGTCGGGGCCGCCGCGGTGCCCGTCGTGCTGCTGTCCTTCGGGATGAGCCTGCACGGCGCCGCGCCCCTGCGCGACCCGGCGATCCGCACCGACGTCATCGTGGCGTCGTCGATCAAGCTCGTGGTCATGCCGGCCGTGGCGTTCGTGTTCGCCCGGTTCGTCTTCGGCCTCGGCGCGCAGGACGTCTTCGTGCTGACGACGCTCGGCGCACTGCCCGCGGCGCAGAACGTCTTCAACTACGCGCAGCGGTACGGCGCGGCCGTCCCGGTCGCCCGCGACGTCGTGCTCATCTCGACGATCGGCTCGGTCCCCGTGCTCGTCGCGGTGGCGGCGCTGCTGCACCCGTAGCGCGCCCGGGGCGCCGCGCGGGGTCGCGTGCGCTGTGGGCGGCGCCGCGGGGCCGCGGGCGGCGCGTGCGCCGGATGGTGAGCAGGAATGGTCGGGTGGCGGGTGGGGACCCGACCATTCCTGCTCACGAAGCGTCGGGTGCGCGCGTGGCGGACGGGAGGCGCGTGGCGGGGCTGCATCGGGCCTCCCGTCCGTCGCGGGGTCGCGGGCGCTGCGGATGGTGAGCAGGAATGGTCGGGTGGCGGGTGGGGACCCGACCGTTCCTGCTCACGAAGCGTCGGGTGCGCGCGTGGCGGATGGGAGGCGCGTGGCGGGGCTGCACCGGGCCTCCCGTCCGTCGTGGGGTCGCGTGCACTGCGGATGGTGAGCAGGAACGGTCGGGTGGCAGGCGGGGACCCGACCGTTCCTGCTCACGAAGCGTCGGGGCGGACGGGAGGAGCGTGGCGGAGCTGCACCGGGCCTCCCGTCCGTCGTGGGGTCGCGTGCGCTGCGGATGGTGAGCAGGAACGGTCGGGTGGCGGGTGGGGACCCGACCGTTCCTGCTCACGAAGCATCGGGTGCGCGCGGGGCGGACGGGAGGCGCGCGGCGGGGCCGCACCGGGCCTCCCGTCCGTCGTGGGGTCGCGTGCACTGCGGATGGTGAGCAGGAATGGTCGGGTGGCGGGTGGGGACCCGACCGTTCCTGCTCACGAAGCATCGGGTGCGCGCCCGACGCCCGCCCGCAGCACCCGCAGCGTCAGAAGATCATCGGCCGGTCGTCGTCGAGCGAGGTGTCGAGGTCGAGGTCGACCACCACGGGGACGTGGTCGCTCGGGGCGTCGCCCTTCCGCTCGTCGCGGTGGATCGAGGCGTCCGTGACGACGTCGGCGAAGGCCTGCGAGCCGAGGACGAAGTCGATCCGCATGCCCTCGTCGCGGGGGAACCGCAGCTGCTTGTAGTCCCAGTAGGTGGAGCCGTCGGGGACGATCGGGCGGACGACGTCCTGCAGGCCGCGCGCCTCGAACTCGCGGAACGCGGCGCGCTCGGGTTCGCTGACGTGGGTCGAGCCCTCGAAGACGCGGATGTCCCAGACGTCCTCGTCGAGCGGTGCGACGTTCCAGTCGCCCATGAGCGCGAGCGGGGTCTCCGGCGAGGCCTCGAGCCACTCCGAGGTGCGGTCGGCCAGCTGGGCGAGCCAGTCGAGCTTGTACGTGTAGTGCGGGTCGCCGAGCTCGCGGCCGTTCGGGACGTACAGGCTCCAGAGCCGGACGCCGTCGACCGTGACGCCCATCGCGCGGGCCTCGACGGGCAGGTCCGGACCCTCGTGGCCCTTGAGGAAGCCGGGCTGGCCGGGGAAGTCGCGGGTGACGTCCTCCATCGGCAGGCGACTGGCGAACGCGACGCCGTTCCACTGGTTCAGGCCGTGCGCCTCGACGTGGTAGCCAGCGGCCTCGAAGGCGTCCACCGGGAACTGCTCCGGCTTGCACTTGATCTCCTGCATGCCGAGGACGTCGACGTCCTCGCGCACCAGCCAGTCGACGATCCGCCCCACTCGGGTGCGGACGGAGTTCACGTTCCAGGTCGCCACGCGCATGGGACAAGAACCTACCGGTGGCGGCTGGGGACCGTGCCGTCTAGAAGGCGACGCCGCGGGCCGACATGAACGGCACGGGGTCCGTGGTGGCGCCGTTGATGTGCACCTCGACGTGGCTGTGGCAGCCGGTCGACGCACCGGTGGAGCCGACCAGGGCGATGAGCTGCCCGGCGGACACCTGCTGCCCCTGGGCGACCCGGAAGCCGCCGTCCACGATGTGGCCGTACGCGGTCTGCACGCCGCCGCCGTGGTTGATGCGGACGTAGTTGCCGTACCCGCCGTACCACCCGACGTAGTCGACGGTGCCGGCCGACGCCGCGACGATCGGGGTGTAGCAGCCGCTCGCCAGGTCGGTGCCCTCGTGCATGGTGACGACGCCGGTGATCGGGTGCACGCGGTAGCCGTAGGGGCTGATGACGTACCCGCTCGCCGGCCGGACCCAACCGGTGCCGGACCCGGAGCCGACCGAGCCGCCGCCGCTGCCGCCGGCGGACGCGCCGCCCCCGCCACCGCCACCGCTACCGCCGGAGGAGCCGGCGTTCGCGTTCTGCGCCGCGAGCTGCGCCGCGGCCCGCTCGGCTGCCTCGCGCGCGGCCTTCTCCTCGGCACGCTTGCGGGCACGCTCACCCGCGGCGAACTCGGCCTCGGTGCGAACGCGTCCCGAGGTCAGGGTCGCGAGCTGGGCGTCGAGTCGCGCCTTGTTCGACTGCTGCTCGTCGTAGGCGGCCTGGACCGCGTCCGAGGCGGCCTGGGCCTCTTGCATGCGGGCCTCGGCCTTCGCCGCGAGGTCCTCGAGCGCCTCGGCGGCGCGGTCGGCCTGGGCCTGCAGCGACTCGGCGACGGCGGCGTCGTTGGCGGCGGCGGCCTGCACGCGCTCGGCCTGCTCGGAGAGCTTGCTCAGCGCGCCGAGGTCGTAGAGCAGGTCGCTCGCGTCGTCGCCCTTGGTCAGCACCGAGGTGGTGACGTCGGCGCCGCCCGAGCGGGCCATCTGCGCGGCGAACTGGCCGGCCTGCGCGGCGCTCTGGTCGGCGACCTCCGCGTGGTCCTCCGCGTCGGCGCGGAGCCGCTGTTCCTTCTCGGCTGCGGTCTGGGCCGTGCGCTGCGCCTTGTAGAACACGTCACCGAGCTCCTGCGCCTTCGCCTCGGCCGCTTCGACCTTCGCGTCGAGCTCGCTGATGATGCCCTTGATCTCGGTGATCTGCCCCTGCTTCGCGGACTCCTTGCCGCGGGCCGCCTTGACCTCGTCCCACGTGGGGTAGGTCACCGCCTGTGCGGCGGGGGCTTCGGCGACGACCGTGCCGACGAGGCCCGTGAGCGCGAGGGCCGTGACGGCGAGTCGCAGGCGCACGGCGGCCCTGGGGGAGCGGAGGCGGGAGGATCGAGACATCGGGCACGAGCCTATACATCCGTACAGCCGGGATCGACCGACAACGCGCCGCTGTGGAGAACTCCTAGAAGCCGCGTTCCCGTCGGATCGCGTCCGCGCTGCCGACGACGTCGCGGCGCAGGACCTCGGCGCCGGCCGTGCCCGCGTAGTCGTAGACGTCGAAGCCCGTGCAGTGGGTGATGGTCGCCGGGGCGCCGAGCGAGTCCTCGACCGCGGTGGTCCACAGGTCGCGCGACCCCACGACGACGAACGTCGGGGACGCGTCGCGGTAGGCACCGAGGTCGACGAGCCAGGGGTAGGCGTCGAAGGTGTCGCGGACCTGCAGCAGGTGCACGTTCGGCGTCGCGTAGGCGGCGAGCGGCCGCACCGTCCAGAACTGGCCGACGCCGGTGACCGTGCGGCCGTCGGCCCAGCGCTCGAGGCACGCGGTCGGGGCGTACCGCGCGGCGGCGACCGCTCCCGCGGTGCTCGGCGTGACGGCCACGCCGGTGACGAGCACGACCCCGGCGGCGACGGCCACGGCGGTGGCGAGACCTCGCCGCGGACGGTGCACCCGGGTGCGGCGCACCGCCGTGCGGGCGAGCTCCGCGACGGCGACGACCGCGAGCAGCGGGACGGTGGCGATCGGCTGCAGGTACCGCGCGGCGTCCTGCCCGGTCACGACGACGCCGACCGACAGGGCGACCACGGTCACCAGGGGGAGTGCCGTGGCGACGAGCACCGTGCGCGACGTCCGCACCCGCCAGGCCCACACCGTGCCGCCGACCGCGACGAGCACCCCGGCGAAGAGCAGGAGCAGCCCGGCGTCCCCGGCGGCGGTGCCGGCGCGGTCGTCGGTCAGCGCGGCGAAGAAGCGCAGGGACGCGGCCGCCCGGTCCGGGTGCAGGTACGAGGACGGGTCGAGCGACACGAAGGGCCGCAGCGGGACACGGAGCAGGTACCCGACGACGGAGCCGACCACGAGCGTCGCGACGAGCAGCCCCGCCGGACGCCACGGCACCCGACGGGCCAGGGCGAGGAGCGCGAGCGTGACGACCACGGGCGCGGCCGACCACGGCACGTACATCGGGTTCGACGCGGTCGTGCACGCCGCGACCAGCCCGAGCACGACGAGCACCGTCGGCGAGGCCCGGCCGGTCCGGACGGCCCGCAGCACGAGCACCGCCGTGCCGAGCATCGCGAGCACCACCCCGTAGTAGTACGTGGTCGTGAGCAGCAGCGACGCCAGCTCGAGCGAGTTCGTCGTCGGGGACGACTCGGTGAGCACCAGCAGGGTCACGAACGCCAGCGCCCCGGCGGACACCGTGATCCGCGCCGCGCGCCCTGCCGAGGGCATGAGCTCGTTCGCCGCCGCCCGGACCAGCGCGTAGACGGCGAGCAGCACGAGCACGCCGTTCAGCGCGAGGGCCTGCTGCGGGGTCGCCGTCACCAGGGCGCAGAGCAGGTAGACCGGCAGCTCGGGGAAGAAGAACAGCGCGGGCGACATCGCCCACTCGAACGGCTGCCCCGCCTCGAGCGACCGGCGCACGAGCGGCAGCAGCACCGAGTCGCCGTCGTACCAGAGCACCGAGACGCGCTCGGTGGCGACGACGTGGCGCAGCGCCACGACGGCGAGGGCCAGTGCGACCAGGGCGCCCAGGGCCTCCCGCCAGACCGCGCCGGACGCAGCGCCCGCCGACGCCCGGCCGGCGCCGGCGGACGACGTGGCCACCGTGGCGCGGTGCGGTGCTCGGGACATGCTCCGGAGCGTACCGAGCCGCGCTCGGTGCCCGTACCGCTTCCTCGCCCCGGCAGCCGGGAGGCGCGCGGGACGCGCCCGACCGGCTACCCTTGTGGGCTGTGACCGACGCGCGCGAACAGTTGATCCAGTTCATCTCCTCCGAAGCGGTGTTCCACGGCGACTTCACCCTGACCAGCGGGAAGAAGGCGACGTACTACATCGACCTGCGGAAGGTGAGCCTGGACCACCGGGTCGCGCCGCTGATCGGCCAGGTCATGACCGAGCTCGTGCAGCAGGTGCCCGACGTCGACGCGGTCGGGGGCCTCACCATGGGCGCCGACCCGATCGCGAGCGCGGTGCTGCACCAGGCCGCCGCCCGGGGTCTGGCCTACGACGCGTTCGTCGTCCGCAAGGAGCCGAAGGACCACGGCCGCGGCAAGCAGGTCGAGGGGCCGGACCTGCGGGGCAAGCGCGTGGTCGTGCTCGAGGACACCTCGACCACCGGTGGCTCGCCGCTCAAGGCGGCCGAGGCGCTCGAGCGCGAGGGCGCGATCATCGCCGCCGTCGCGGTCGTCGTCGACCGGGACACCGGTGCGAAGGAGACGATCGAGGCCGCCGGTTACCCCTACTTCGCGGCCATCGGGTTGGCTGATCTGGGGCTGACCGCGTGACCGAGGAGCGTCCCGAGGACGCGCGCGGACCCGAGGACACCGCCGGCCCGGCAGACGGGGCCGACGGCCAGGAGGCCCGGCGTGCGTCCGGCGAGGACGCTCCGTTCCACGGGCTCCGCAGCGCCGCGGACATCTTCGGGGCGCCCAGGGGCGCGGACGACTGGCCCTCGCGTCGGGAGCGCCGCGAGGCGGAGCGCTCCGCGAAGGAGACCGGCGCACCGCTGCCCGAACCGTTCGTCCCCGAGGACGAGCCCGAGTCCGGCACGAGCACCGGCACCGACGCCGGCACCGGCACCGGCACCGACGCCGGCACCGGCACCGACGCCGGCACCGGCGCGGGCGCCGTGTCGTCCGCTCCCGCGCCGCTCGACGACGGCGCCACGCAGGCGATCTCGATGCCCGAGCAGCTCGCCGCACCGTCCGAGAACCCCACCGCGGCGGTCGAGTACGAGCGCTCCACCCTGCACGACCGCATCCCGCCGCCCGCCGCCGTGCCCCCGGCCGCCGCCGCGCCGCACCCCTCGTCGATCTCGCTGCCGACCGCGCAGACGCACCGGGACGAACGCGCCGCCGCGAGCCGGGCCGTCGACGCGGAGCGCCGCCGCGTCGACCCGTTCGGCGAGGGTCGCGCCGACGTCGACTGGCTCGGACGGGCCACGGGCCCCGGGGCCGTGCCGACCGGGCCGGTGGCCGAGCAGCCGCCCGGCGTCGAGAACGTGCTGCCGCCGACCGAGGAGCCGCCGAGCTTCACCGACCTGCTGCGCCTGGACGAGCTCGGGCGACCCGCGTCGGGTGTCGCCGGCGGCGACCGGCCCTTCGACTGGGCGATCCGCGACGACGAGGCCGGCGAGGTTCCGTCCGCACTGACCGCGGACACGTTCGACACCACCACGACCTCGACGGGCTCCGGCTCGTGGTCGCTCGCCGCGGAGTCCGACGAGCCGGCGCGCGACGACGCCACCCCGGCGCACGGTGTGCCGCCGGTCCTGCGCGAGTTCCCGGTGCCGCCGGCCGTCCCCGCGGCCGCTGCGGCCGCCGCGACCGCGCCGGCCGCTCCCGGGCCGGGGGCGACGCCCCCGTCCGACGCGACCGAAGCCCTCGGCGCGAGCCGCGCGCCCGGGCGGGACGACGCTGCGGACGCCACCCCGGGCCTCCCGTCCGACGCGCCGACCACCGCGATGCCGGCGGCCGACGTGTGGTGGGACGACCCCGACGCGACCGTGCCGCCCACGGCGGCCCCGCCGCTCGTCGAGCCCGCCGCCGGAACCCAGGCGTACCCCGCGGCGTTGCCGCCCGCGGTGGGGCAGGACCTCGACGCGCTGCTCGGGCTCCGGACCGACCACCGCGACGACGACCGCTCCGACGAGCGCCCGGCCACCCTGCCGGGTACGGCGCCGGACGACCTCGACCAGTCCGAGTGGGCCGGCCGCGAGACGAGCGACACGAGCGCCATCAAGGACCTGTTCGGCACCGAGGCCGTCGACCAGCTCGGCGGCACCGGCTACGACCCGCAGGACACCGGCACGCGGATGATGCCGGCGGCCGTGGCGCCGTCTGCCGGGATGTCCGCTGCGAACGGGCAGCGGGCGGGCGGGTCGTCCGGCGCCGGCGGTGCGTCCGGCGGTCGCGACAACTTCATCAACGAGGGCGTCGCCCGGCTCCGGAGCGAGGGCACGCGCGGCAAGCAGCTGCTCATCGGCGCGTCGGTCGTGCTCATCCTCGTGCTCGTCGTCGCGGTGTTCCTGCTCACCCTGTGGATCCGGGGCAACGGGATCGCCGAGCAGACCGCACCGACGCGCTCGCCCGCCGCGGCTGCGTCGACGGCTGCCGCGACCCCGTCGACCACCCCCTCGGCGCCGCCGTCGAGCGAGGCTGCCGAGTCCGGCACGACGCTGCAGTTCGCGACGACGCCCGCGCTGCCCGGCGAGCACCCGTGGACCGACCTGGCCGGTGGCGAGTGCCTGTCACCCTTCACGAACGCCTGGTCGCAGACGTTCACGGTCGTCGACTGCGCGACCCCGCACATCGCCCAGCTCACCGCGCGGATCCCGGTGACCGCCGACGCGTACCCCGGTGCCGAGGCGCTCGGGGCGCAGGCCGCCGAGCAGTGCCAGTCGGACGCTGCGCTGGACGCCTCAGCCGCGGCCGCCGTCGGGGACGTGCAGGTGCAGGGCTCCTACGCCCCCGACCAGCAGACCTGGGACCAGGGCGACCACTTCCTGTCGTGCTTCGTGACGCGGTCGTCCGGGCAGCCGCTCACCGGGTCGCTCGCGCCGGCGTAGGCCCGCCGGCCGACCGGGGTCGGCGCGCACCCGTTCTGCGACGATCCACCCCGGGATCGACGCGTGGGCTGTCGGAGCATGCACGCGCATTGGGTGCGTGTGCACCGGACGACAGCCCACCCGTCGAACGACGAGTGGGCTGTCGGAGCGTGCACGCGCATCCGCTCGGGACGGCGCCTGCGTGGGGTCAGGCGGTCGCCGGCACCTTCGCCGACACGTCGGTCAGCGTCCGCAGCTCGTCGGCGCTGAGCTCGAGGTCCGCCGAGGCGAGCAGCGCCGGCAGCTGGTCGGTGTCCCGGGCGCTGGCGATCGGCGCGACGACGTCCGGCTGCGCCTGCAGCCAGGCGAGGGCGACGGTGGCGATCGCGACGTCGTGGGCCTCGGCGACGGTGGACAGCGCGTCGACGACGGCGAGCCCCTCGTCCGTGAAGTAGCCGGAGACCTGGCCCTCGCGGTCCTTCCCGGCGAAGTCGTCCTTCGTGCGGTACTTGCCGGTCAGGAACCCGGCGGCGAGCGCGAAGTACGGCACGACGCCGAGGCCGTGGTCGTGGGCGAGCGGGGCGATGTCGGACTCGTACGGCTGGCGGGTCACCAGGTTGTAGTGCGGCTGGATTGCGACGGGCTGCGCGAGGCCGTTCTCCGTCGCGATGCGGATCCACTCCTCGGCCCGCTCCTTCGAGTAGTTCGAGATTGCCGTGTACCGCACCAGGCCGTCCTGCACGAGCTGGTCGAAGGCACGGACGGTCTCCTCGAGCGGGGTCGCCTGGTCGTCGAAGTGCGCGTAGTACAGGTCGATGCGGTCGGTGCCGAGGCGCTGCAGGCTGGCACGGGCGGCAGCGGCGACGTTCGCGGCGCCGAGGCCCTGGAACTGCGGGTGCTGCGAACCCTTCGTCGCGATGACGACGTCGTCGCGCTTGCCCGAGGCGCGGAGCCACGAGCCGATGACCCGCTCGGACTCACCGCCCTCGTTGCCCGGCGCCCAGGCCGAGTAGACGTCGGCGGTGTCGACGAAGTCACCGCCCGCGGCGGTGTACGCGTCGAGCACCTGGTGAGAGGTACGCTCGTCCGCCGTCCACCCGAAGACGTTGCCGCCGAGGGCGAGGGGGAACACGTGGAGATCGCTGGTGCCGATGCGGGGCATGTGGGGTCCTTCCGGTTGTGCACGTGGTCGTGGGCGGTCCGGGGACGGGCCGTCGCCTGCCGACGGTATGCCCCGAGTCTCGACGCGGTCCCGGGATCGTGGACGAGCATGGACCGATGACCGCGCTCACCGAAGCCCTCGCCGACCCGCGCTCCTCCGTCCGACTGCAGGCCGTCATGGCCGCGGGGGCCACCCCGCACGCCGAGGACCTGGACGTGCTCGTCGCCCGGTGCGCGGTGGAACCGGACCTGTTCGTCCGCGACACCCTGACGTGGGCGCTCACCCGACACCCCGCCGACGCCGTCGTCGCACGGGTCACGCGCGAGCTCACCCGACCCGAGGCGCAGGCCCGCAGCCAGGCGCTGCACACGCTGTCGAAGATCCGCGACCGGTCGACCTGGCCCGTCGTCCGACCACTGCTCGGCGACCCCGACGAGGGCGTCCTGCGCACCGCGTGGCGCACCGCCGTCGGCCTGGTGCCCGACGACGAACGGGACGCGCTCGCCCGCACCCTCGCAGTGCAGCTCGGCGTCGGTGACCGTGAACGACGTCTCAGCCTGTCGCGGGCGCTCGTCGCCCTCGGCGAGGACACCGTCGCCAGCGTGCTCGCCTCGGCCGCCGACCGCGGCTCGGTCGCGGTGCGCGAGCACGTCGCCGAGACCGAGCGGCTGCTGCAGGACCCCGACGCCGCCTCGGCGCTCGCGCTCGAGCGCGCCCGCCGCGAGGTCGCGCTCGGCCGCACCCGGTCGGCGAAGGGGTAGGCCCCGCGGGGTGCGCGCCTGACGGACGGGAGGCCCGTGGCGGACGCCGCCACGGGCCTCCCGTCCGTTCCGGGGCGGGCCGGGCAAGACCTGGATTCGGGACGCCGAAGAGGCCGGATCGGCTTGCGCAAGCGGATCGGAGCGCGCCAAGGTGGGTGCCGAAGGGGAGTAGCTCCCAGCGCGTGCATCGACACACTGGCCATCACGACGATCGGCCCGGTGCACCACCCGACACGGGTCCGACAGGGCCGGGTCGGGCGAGCGAGACCTTCGGCCGTTCCGCCGTGGCCGAGGTCCTCCCTGCGAGGCCCTGCCGTGGCTCCTCCCGGGAGACCCACCATGACCGACACCCTGTCGACCTCCACGTCGACGGCCGCCGCCCCCGCAACCCGCATGGGCGCCAGCGCCTGGGGCCGCGTCGCGATCTGTGTCGTCCTCGCGTTGCCCGCCGTCGTGTTCCGCCTCGGCGGTCTCGCACCGAACCCGGTCGTCGACCTGTTCGTGTTCGGCGGGGCCGTCGTCGCCGCCGCGTTCCTGCTCGCCTGGGCCGCCGAGGCCGCGCAGAAGGACATCTCCGGGGCGCTCGCCATCGCGATCCTCGCGCTCATCGCCGTGCTCCCCGAGTACGCCGTCGACCTGTACTACGCGTTCCGCTCCGGGTACGACCCCGCGTACGAGCAGTTCGCCGCCGCGAACATGACCGGGTCGAACCGGCTCCTGCTCGGCTTCGGCTGGCCGCTCGTCGTGATCGTGTCACTGCTCGTCGCACGACGGTTCGTGCGCGAGGGCTCGATGCCCGCCGCTGCCAGCCGGGTGCTCGAGCTGGAGCGGTCCGCGCGGCTCGACGTCGGGTTCCTCGCACTGCTCGCCGTCGTCGCGTTCCTCATCCCGCTGATGGGCTCGATCCCGATGTGGTTCGGGTTCGTGCTGCTCGCCGTGTTCGTCGTCTACCTGTGGCGGGCCTCGCAGGTGCCGGGCGGCGACGACGAGGACCTGCCCGGCATGGCCGGCAACATCGCCTCGATGCCGAGGGGCGCCCGCCGCTGGACGATCGTGCTGCTGTTCGCCGCGGCCGCCACCATCGTGCTCACGGCGGCGGAGCCGTTCGCCGACGCCCTCGTCGAGTCGGGCAGCGCGCTCGGCATCGACAGCTACTTCCTGGTGCAGTGGCTCGCGCCGCTCGCGACCGAGGCCCCCGAGTTCATCGTCGCCGTGCTCTTCGCACTGCGCGGAATGGGCGGCGCGGCCATCGGCACGCTCATCGCGTCGAAGATCAACCAGTGGTCGCTGCTCGTCGGCTCGCTGCCGATCGCGCACGTGCTCGGCGGCGGGACCTCGGGCGGGCTGCCGCTCGACAGCCGGCAGGTCGAGGAGTTCGTGCTCACCGCCTCGCAGACCGTGCTCGGCGTGGCGATCATCATCGCGCTGCGGTTCCACCGGTGGTCGGCGATCGCCCTGGTGGCCCTGTTCGCGGTGCAGTTCGTCGTGACCGACACGAGCGGCCGGTGGGTGCTCAGCACCGTGCACCTGGTGGCGGCGGTCGTGGTGTTCTGGAACAACCGGCGGGAGATCGGGCCGACGCTCGCAGCGCCGTTCCGCCGGCCGCGGGTGGCGTAGGCGGCGGGCGGGGCGGGCCGGGCGTCGGGCGCGCGGGCGGCGGGGCCGGGGGCGGGCGCGAGGTCGCGCGTTCTGCCGCCTGGCCGCTGTCCGGGCGGCACTTCGTGCGACCTCGGTGGACGTGAGCGGCGCGTCGTGCGACCAGGGACGGGGCAGGCGGGAGGCGCGGGGCGGCTGGCCCCGTGCCTCCTGTCCGGCTCGGGGCCGGGGCCGGGCGGGCGCGAGGTCGCGCGTTCTGCCGTCTGGGCGCCGCTCGGGCGGCACTTCGTGCGACCTCGGTGGACGTGAGTGGCACGTCCTGCGACCTCGGGGCGCGTCGCGCGGCTTCGGACCGTGCGCGCCGTGCGCGCCGCTCCGGTCAGTCGGCGTCGGGGGCGAGCCAGATCGCGGACGCCGCCGCTGCCGGCAGGTCGACGAGGGACTCGGACCCGTCGCTCGCCCGGCGCGCCACCGCGATGACGCCCGCGTAGTCGCGCACACGCTCGACCCGCAGGTGTGTGCCCAGTCCCACCCCGAGCTCGTCGAAGTACCGCAGCAACGAGGGGTCGTCGTCCGACACCCGGTCGACCGTGCCGCAGGAACCCGGCTCGACCGCGCCGAGCAGTGTGCCGGGGGAGTCCGGCACCGAGCCGTCGGCGGCGGGGATCGGGTCGCCGTGCGGGTCGTGCGTCGGGTGGCCGAGGTCGGCGTCCACCCGGTCGAGGAACCGTTCGGACACGGCGTGCTCGAGTGCCTCGGCCTCGGTGTGGACCTCGTCCCAGGAGTAGCCGAGCCGCTCGACCAGGAACGTCTCGATGAGCCGGTGCCGGCGCACCATCGCGACGGCGACCTGCTGGCCGAGCGGGGTGAGGACGACGCCGTAGTACGGGGTGTGCTCGATGAGCCCGTCACGGTCGAGCTTGCGGAGGTTGCCCGAGACCGTCGACGCCGACACCTTCAGCGCGGCCGCTATGTCCCGGGTGGCGAGCCCCGCGCCGCCGCGCTCGCCGTCCTTCCAGATGAGCTTGACGTAGTCCTCTGCCATGGTCGACAAGGAGGGCAGGCGCATACCGCCAATCGTACGGCCGCCCTGGTACAGATGAGACGTGCACCCACCCCGTCGCCGCCGCTGGCCGGTCCCGCCGTCCCTGCTCGTCGGCCTCGTGCCGATCGTGGTCTTCGCGGCGGTCAGCGCCTGGCGGTCCCGACCGAGTGACGACTACGCGACCCTCGGGCAGACGGTCGACAGCGTCGTCCGGGCGCTCGTGGTGCCCGAGGGCATCGCCGTCGTGGCGCTCGCCGTGTTCGTCACCGCGCTCGGCTGGTGGCGCATCGCCACGGTCGACCGCACCCGGACGCCACTGCGGTGGACGATGGTCGCCCCGCTGCTCATCGTGCTCGTGGCCCTCGCCCGCCTGCCCTTCGTCGACTGGTCGGCGCTGCCGCCGCACTACTTCCTGCTGCTCACCGTGGGGGTGCTGTTCGTCGGGGTGTTCGAGGAGCTGATGACCCGCGGCGTCCTGCTCGTCGGACTGCGCCGTCGCGTGCCGGAGATCGGCGTGTGGGCCATCTCGTGCGCGCTGTTCGGCGTGCTCCACCTGCTCAACGTGCTCGGCGGTGCCGAGGTCGACGCGACGCTGCTCCAGGTGGTGTTCGCGGCGTCGTTCGGCTCCACGCTCTACGTCGCCCGTCGGCTCACGGGCAACCTGCTCGCCCCGGTGCTCCTGCACGCGTTCTGGGACTTCGGGTCGATCGGCTTCTCGGCGACCGCCGGGTTCGAGGACCGGGGACGCCTGATCGCGGTCGGGCTGATCGGGCTGTTCTCGTTCGCGGTGCTGGTGCTCGGCATCGTCGCGGGGGCGTTGGTCGCGTGGCGGGACGACCGCCCGCGTCGCCTGGCGAAGCAGTGGCGTTCGGTGCCGCCGATGGCGGCCTTCGCCCTGGAGGCCCGTGGCACCGCATCCGTCGAGGCCCCCGCCGGTCTCGCATCGCGGTAGCGACCCCGTCCGTCGCGCCCGGCACGGTCCGGCCCTGGGCGCGACGGTGCACAACGCACGTGCATCGGAACCGCGACGCGACCTGGCGCGGATGCACTTCGGTCGTGCGCAGCGACGCAGCCGCGCGCGGGCGGCGGCGCGCTGCTCGCTAGAGCTCGACCTCGAAGGGCTCGGTGCGGACGAGTTCGTGGACGCCCGAGATGACCTCGCTCGGGCGGAACGGGTAGCGGTCGATCTCGGCCTGGTCGCTGATGCCCGTCATGACGAGGACGGTGTGCAGCCCGGCCTCGATGCCCGCCTGCACGTCGGTGTCCATCCGGTCGCCGATCATGCCGGTGTTCTCGGAGTGGGCGCCGATCCGGTTCATGGCCGAGCGGAACATCATCGGGTTCGGCTTGCCGACCACGTAGGGCTGCTTGCCGGTGGCCTTCTCGATCATCGCGGCGATGGCGCCGGTGGCGGGCAGCACGCCCTCGGCCGACGGACCGGTGGCGTCGGGGTTCGTGACGATGAAGCGGGCGCCGGCGCGGATGAGCCGCACGGCCTTCGTGATCGCCTCGAACGAGTAGTTGCGGGTCTCGCCGACGACCACGTAGTCGGGGGCGGTCTCGGTCATGATGAAGCCGGCCTCGTGCAGCGCGGTCGTCATGCCGGCCTCGCCGATGACGAACGCCGAGCCGCCGGGCATCTGCGAGCGGCAGAAGTCCGCCGTCGCCAGGGCCGAGGTCCAGATCCGTTCCTCGGGCACGTGCAGGCCAGAGCTGCGCAGCCGCGCGCTCAGGTCGCGCGGCGTGAAGATCGAGTTGTTCGTGAGCACGAGGAACTCGGTGCCCTCGTCGAGCCACTGCTGGATGAGCTCCGGGGCCCCGGGGAGCGCCTGGTTCTCGTGCACGAGCACGCCGTCCATGTCGGTCAGCCAGCACTCGACCTCGTCGCGGGTTGCCATGGCCTCACCCTAGTGCGCGGCCGTGACGGGGACCCCGGACCACGGGCACCGCGCCCGTCTGAACACCGAACACCGGTCGGCTTTGCCCTAGGCTTTTCGGGACACGTACCGCATCAAGGAGGACCGCCCGTGCTCGTCGAACCCGGACCAGCCACCGCCGCCCCAGGGAGTCCGCCCGAGGCCGCTCCGCGTCGCCGCCGTGGGCGGCCGAACGCACTGGACCGGCAGCAGGTCGTCGACGCGGCGACGGCGATCGCGAACGAGGACGGCCTCGACCGCCTGTCGTTCCGGGCGCTCGGCGCGCGGCTCGGCGTCGCCCCGATGACGGTGCACCGGACGATCGGCGGGCTCGACGACCTGCACGCCGAGCTCGTCCGCCGCACGGTCGACGAGTTCACCGCGACGTTCGTCTGGCCGGACGAGTGGCACGAGGTCGTCCGGACCTTCGCCACGACCTTCCGCGACCTCATGCGGACGCACCCGCTCGTGCTCGAGTCGCACAGCCAGCGTGCCCCGCTGGCGTCCACCGAGTCGGACGCCGTCGTGGCGAAGGTCGTCGGGGCGCTCCGCCAGGCCGGTCTGTCCGACCAGGAATCGATGTACGCGTTCTTCGTCGTCTACGACTTCGTCGTCGGGCACGCCGGGGTGCAGGTCGGCCGGGGCGACGCCCCCGCCGGTCGACCGGAGCGGCACGCGCTCGTGGGCGAGGTGCTGGGGGAGCACTCCTACGACGTCCGCTTCGCCCTCGGGCTCGACATCCTCATCGCGGGCATCGAGGCGCGCGCGAGCGCCTGACCGCCGGGTCGTACGCTGGTCCGGTGAGCACCACGCCCGAGCCGTCGCACGAGCTGACGACGAACGGCGTCGGTCCGCACCCCGAGCCGTGGCCGGACGACCCGCGGCTCGACCCGGAGCTGTTGGCGACCGGGGACAGCCGCAACGTCGTCGACCGGTTCCGCTACTGGTCGATGGAGGCGATCGTCGCCGAGCTCGACACCCGTCGGCACGCGTTCGACGTCGCGATCGAGAACTGGCAGCACGACCTGAACATCGGGTCGATCGTGCGGAGCGCGAACGCCTTCCTCGCCGGCACGGTGCACATCATCGGGCGGCGACGCTGGAACCGGCGCGGGGCGATGGTGACCGACCGGTACCAGCACGTGCGGCACCACCCCGACGTGCAGGCGTTCCTGGCGGCGATGGCGGACGAGGGCCGGCCCGTGGTCGCGATCGACAACACCCCCGGTGCCGAGCGGATCGAGACGGCGGCGATCCCCGAGCGGTGCGTGTTCCTGTTCGGGCAGGAGGGACCGGGCCTGACCGACGAGGCCGTCGCCGGCGCAGACGGACACCTCGAGATCACGCAGTACGGCTCGACCCGGAGCATCAACGCGTCGGCCGCCGCGGCCGTCGTGATGCACAGCTGGATCGTCCAGCACGCCCGCCCGTCCTGACCGACGACCCCCGGACGGGGTGAACGGCAGGGTGAAAAAGCGACGGTTCGTCGGCGGAAAGCCGTGAGGGTGCTCAGGATGGAAGCGCAGCGGCCTGTGAGGCGGTCGTCGCACACTCATCCCCACCCTGCAGCGTGGACCCGACCACTCCGAGGGTCTGTTCGTCGTGCCCGGAAGGTCACTGCTTGCTGCTCGCACCCCGCCGTCCCCGCCACCGCGCGGAGTCCGTCGCCCGTCCCCGGTGGTTCCGCGGCGTCGCGATGGCCCTCGCCGTGCTCATCCCCACGACCGGCGTCGCGCTCGGCACAGAGGGCGTCGCACAGGCCGCGGTCGTGCAGTGGGGCGTCGGCGCCGACCAGGCACCGAACTATCAGGCGACGGTCAACGGCGACTTCACGATGACCGGCAACGGCGTGCTGGCCTGCTCCGGCACGGCCCTGACGGCGACGGGCACCAGCGGCACCTGCACCGACCTGCACGCGAACGCCGTCGGCTCGTCGACCACCACGTCCTACAACGACTACTTCAAGATGGTGAACTCGAACACCGTCTCCGGCTTCACCACGAACTCGTCCACCGGCACGCTGACCATCCCCGCCGGCGCGACGGTCGCCAAGGCCTTCCTCAACTGGAGCGCCAACACCGGCGTCTTCTCCGGGACGCAGAACGTCACCTGCTCCGGGAACTCCGCGAACGGGTCGCAGTGGTACGCCACCCGCCCCGACGCGGCCGCGGGCTACCGCACGCAGCCGGCGCAGCTCAAGGTCGGCTCGTCGGCGATCCGCTCCGTCGCGCCCGACGCCCTGCTCGAGGACCCCGCCTCGCAGGCCAGCGCGCTCTACTACTCGGCCTCCGCCGACGTCACGAACGCCTTCGCCGGTGCCGCCACCGGGTCGCCCCTGTCGATCAGCGCCGGCAACGTCTGGGCGGCGGTCGGTGCCGGCTGCTACGCGGGCTGGTCGCTCACCGTGGTGTACGACTACGGCCGCTACATCGCGGGCAACGCCAACTCGGCCCCGCACAAGGTCATCTACTACCAGGGGCACGTGCGCGAGGCCGCGTCGGACAGCCCCCTCACCGTGAACTTCACCGGGTTCTCGGCGCTGCAGTCCGGCGTCAGGTTCGGGTACACGCTCTACGAGGGCGACCGCGGGATCACCGGCGACTACATGCGGTACACCCCGCAGGGCGGGTCGCCGACCGAGGTGCTCAACACGAAGAACGCCGGCGGCAACATCGGCGTCGGCCAGGCGGACGGCTCGGTCCGGTACACGCAGACCGCCGACACCACCGCGTTCACGAACCAGAGCGTCGACGTGCACACGCAGACGCTGTCCGGCGTCGACAAGGGCGACACCGCGATGACGCTCACGGTCGGCACGAGCGGCGACTCGTACCTGCTGCAGAACGCGGTGCTGTCCGTGCCCACCGCGGCGCTCAGCGTGTCGAAGACCCTCGACGGCACGGTCAACGACCAGTTCCGCACCGCGACGGAGAACACCGCCTTCACCATCACGGTGACGAACAACGGCTCGGTCGCGCTGACGAACATCCAGCTGACGTTCCCGGACACCGAGACGTGCACGCCGTCGACCACCATCGCGGGGCCACTCGCCGCCGGGGCCACGGCCACGGTCCGGTGCACGGGGCCCCCGCCCACGGCGGCGTCCACCACGAGCTCCGTGACCGCGACCGCCCAGGTGGCCGGTGACACCACCGTCACCGTCAGCGACACCGGCTCGACGAACACCTACCTGTCGTCGCTCGCCCTCACCAAGACCTCCGCCCTGGCCTCCGGCGCCACCGGCAAGGCCGGCGACACCGTGAACTACTCGTTCACCGCCACGAACAACGGCACCGGCCCGCTGACCGGCGTCGCGATCACCGACCCGCTCTCCGGGCTCTCCGCGCTGACGTACGGCACCTGGCCGTCGGGCACGAGCGGGACGCTGCAGCCCGGCCAGGCCGTCACCGCCACGGCGACCTACACGCTCACCCAGAACGACGTCGACGCCGGTTCCGTCGCGAACACGGCGACCGTCACCGGCACCGACCCCGACGGCGGCCCGCGCCCGACCGCCTCGGCGTCCCGCACGCAGCCGCTCACCGCCGCGAACACCCTCGCGCTCACCAAGTCCGGCGCCCTGGCATCCGGGTCGACCGGTCGTGCCGGCGACACCGTGAACTGGTCCTTCCGCCTGACGAACACCGGGGCGCAGACCGTCACCGGTGCCACGATCGCCGACCAGCTCGCCGGCGTCTCCGCGATCTCCTACGGCAGCTGGCCCTCCGGGACGACCGGCCGGCTCGCGCCGGGGCAGTCGGTGACCGCCACCGCCACGTCGACGCTGACGCAGGCCCAGGTGGACGCCGGCTCCGTGACGAACCCCGCGACCGCCTCCGGCCGCAGCGCCTCGGGCAGCACCGTCTCCGCCCCGACCGTCACCGCGACCGTCGCCGTGCCCGCCGCCAACGCGCTCGCGCTGACGAAGTCCGGCGCCCTGGCGTCCGGGTCGACCGGTCGTGCCGGCGACACCGTGAACTGGTCCTTCCGCCTGACGAACACCGGCAACCAGACGGTCACCACCGCGTCGATCACCGACCGGCTGAGCGGCGTCTCCGCGCTGACGTACGGCACGTGGCCATCGGGCACGACCGGCACGCTCGCGCCCGGGCAGTCCGTGACGGCCGCCGCCACGTACACGCTCACCCAGACCGACGTCGACGCGGGCAGCGTCGTGAACACCGCCGGGGCCTCCGGCCGCGGCGCGTCGGGCGGGACCGTCACCGCGCCGGACGCGACGGCGAGCGTGTCGGTGACCGATGCCTCCAGTCTGACCGTCGTCAAGAACGGGAGCCTGGCGTCCGGCGCGACCGGACGGGCCGGGGACACCGTGAACTGGACCTTCACCGTGACCAACGGCGGCAACCGCACCCTGACCGGGGTGACGATCGCCGACCCGCTCCCCGGGATCTCGACGATCGCCTACGGCACCTGGGCCTCCGGGACGACCGGTCGCCTCGCTCCGGGGCAGTCCGTCACCGCCACCGCCACGTCGACGCTGACGCAGGCGCAGGTCGACGCCGGCTCGATCACGAACACCGCCACCGCCTCGGCGACGAACCCGTCCGGCACCACCGTGACGAGCGGCCAAGCGACGAAGACCGTCGACATCGCCTCGGCGCAGAAGATCGCGCTGACGAAGACCGGCTCGCTCGCGAGCGGCGCCACCGGCAAGGTCGGCGACACCGTGGAGTGGCGGTTCAGCGCGACGAACACCGGCAACACCACGCTGTACGGCGTCGCCGTCGCCGACGAGCTCGCCGGCATCTCGGCCCGCACCTACGCGTGGCCGGGCGCCGCCGGACGGCTCGACCCGAACCAGACGGTCACCGCCACCGCGACCTCGACCCTCACCCAGGCCGACGTCGACGCCGGCAGCATCGTGAACACCGCCACGGCGGCGGGCAACACGCGTGCCGACGGCACCGGCCAGTCCGCTTCGTCGACGACGACCGCGGCGGTGTCGCTCTCGCGTGCCCCCGGCATCGCGATCACGAAGACCGGCGCGCTCGCCTCCGGGACGACCGGCGCCGTCGGTGACACTGTCACGTACACGTTCACGGTCCGGAACGCCGGCAACACGACGCTCACCGGCGTCGCCGTGAGCGACCCGCTCGCCGGGCTGTCCGCGCTCACGTACTCGTGGCCTGGCACGAGCGGCCGCCTGACGCCGGGGCAGACCGCCACCGCGACGGCGACCTACGCGCTCACCCAGAAGGACGTCGACGCGGGTTCCGTGCAGAACACCGCGACCGCGCGCGGCACCGCACCGGACGGCTCGACCGCGACGAACGCCGCGACCGCCCGCACCACGGTGCCGTCGGCACCCGGCATCACCGTGTCGAAGTCCGGTGCGCTGGCCGCCGGTGCGACCGGCGCCGCGGGCGACACCGTCGACTACACGTTCACGGCCCGGAACACCGGCAACCAGACCCTCACCGCGGTGACGATCAGCGACGCCCTCGCCGGCGTCTCGACCGTCACCTACGGCACGTGGCCGTCCGGCACCGCCGGCACGCTCGCCCCCGGGCAGACCGTCACCGCGACTGCGCGCTACGCGCTCACCCAGGCCGACGTCGACGCCGGCAGCGTGGTGAACACCGCACAGGTGTCGGCCCGCACGCCCGCCACGACGACGATCACCGCGAGTTCGCCGAACACGTTCCAGGTCCCGTCGAACGGCACCCTGTCGTTCGCGAAGACCGGCACCCTCGTCGGCTCCGGCACCCCCGCGGCCGGCGGCGCGGTGGACTGGACCTTCACGGCCCGCAACACCGGCAACGTCACGCTCACCGGCGTCACGATCACCGACCAGCTCGCCGGGATCTCCACCGTCACGTACGCCTGGCCGGGGGCCACTGGGCGCCTGGCACCGGGACAGACCGTGACCGCGACGGCCACCTCGACGCTCACCCAGGCGCAGGTCGACGCGGGCACCGTCCGCAACACCGCGACGGTCGCCGGCACGACGCCCCGCGGCACCGCCGTCAGCCAGGCCGCAGCGGCCACGGTGTCGGTGGACCGCACCGTCGCCGTCAGCGTCGCCAAGTCGGGAGCGCTCGCCGCCGGTTCGACCGGCACCGCGGGCGACACCGCGACCTGGACGCTGCGGATCACGAACACCGGCAACACGACGCTCACCGGCGTCGGCGCGACCGACTCGCTCGCCGGGCTCTCCGCGCTCACCTACGGCACCTGGCCCTCCGGCACCGCCGGGACCCTGGCGCCGGGCCAGACGGTCACCGCGACGGCGACCGGCACCGTCACGCAGGCCGACCTCGACGCCGGTTCGGTCACGAACACCGCCACCGCGACCGGCACCGGTCCGTCGGGTACGACGACCGCGACCGCCCAGGGCTCCGGGACCGTGCCGCTCGCCGGCAACCCGGCGCTGACGTTCACCAAGGCCGTCGCCACCGGCGCGGGGTACAGCGGCCGCGCCGGCGACACCCTCGACTACTCGTTCCGCGCGACGAACACCGGCAACCAGACGCTCACCGGCGTCGGCATCACCGACCCGCACGCGGGCCTCGGCGCGCTGACGTACCGGTGGCCGGGCACGGCGGGGCGCCTCGCTCCCGGGCAGACCGTGACCGCGACCGCGTCCTACACGCTGACGCAGGCCGACGTCGACGCCGGCACGGTCGCGAACCGCGCCACCGTGTCCGGCACGAACCCGCAGGGCACCGCGGTGAGCACCCCGGCGACCGCCGCGCAGACCATCGCGCCCGCACCCGGCATCGCCGTGGCGAAGAGCGCCGTCGTCGGCGGCACCGGTCGGGTCGGCGACACCGTGACCTACCGCTTCGACGTGTCGAACACGGGCACGACGACCCTCGGCGGCGTCGGCGTGACCGACCCGCTGTCCGGGCTGTCCGGGATCACCTACGGCACCTGGCCGTCCGGCACCGCGGGCACGCTCGCCCCGGGGCAGACGGTCCGCGGCACCGCGACCTACACGATCACCCAGGCGGACGTCGACGCGGGCAGCATCGTGAACACCGCGTCCTCGGCGGCGACCACGCCGGGCGGCGGCACGGTCCGCGCGACCGGTTCGGCCACCGTGACCCCGGCCTCCGGGGCCCCGGCGATCACGCTGGCGAAGACCGAGCGCCTGGCCACCAGTGCGACCGGCGTCGCCGGCGACACCGTGCGGCTCGGCTACACGATCACGAACACGGGCAACCAGACCCTGACGAACGTGACGCTCACGGACGACCAGTCCGGGCACTCGGCGTTCGCGTTCGGCACCTGGCCGTCCGGCACCGCCGGCACGCTCGCCGTCGGCCAGTCCGTCACGGCGACGGCGACGTACACGCTCACCCAGGCGGACGTCGACCGCGGCCGGGTGGCGAGCGACGCCACCACGACGGGCGTCTCGCCCGGCGGTGTCGAGGTCGTCGCCACCGACACCGGCTCCGTCGTGCCGAAGCGCACGCCCGGGGTCGCGCTGACCGAGACCGGGTCCGTGACGAGCGGCAACGGCGGCGTCGGCTCCGTCGTCACCTGGACGTACCAGGCGACGAACACCGGCACCGTGACGCTGACGGTCCCCGAGGTCGTGCACGCCCTCGGCGGCACCGTCACCTACGCGTGGCCGAACGCGCCGAACACCCTGGCCCCGGGTGCGACCCTCACCGCGACCAGCACCTCCACCGTCACCCAGGCCGACGTCGACGCCGGGTCCCTGGTGGACACGTCCTCGGTCACCGGGACCGCGCCCTCCGGCACCGACCCGGCGACCGTCACCGCCACCTCCGCCGCCACCGTGCGCACCTCGGACGCGGCGCCCGGCCTCGGCATCAGCAAGGTCGAGACCTTCGACGCCGACGGCTCGACGACCCGCGCCGCCGTCGCCGGCGAGCAGGTCGACATGCGCTACGTCGTCACGAACACCGGCAACGTCACGCTCACCGTCGTCGGCGTGCAGGACGCGCAGCGCGGTGTCTCGAGCGTCGTCTTCGCCGACGGCGACACGACCATCACCCTGGCACCGGGCCGTTCGGCCACCGCCACGGCCACCTACTCGCTCAGCCAGTCCGACGTCGACGCGGGCGGCATCCGCTCCGCGGCGACGGCGTTCGGCACCACGCCCGCCGGCACCCGCGTGACCGCGTCCGCCACCGACGGCGTGACGATCACGCCGCAGCCGGCCGTCGCGCTGACGAAGACCGCACGCTACGACACGAACGCCGCCGGTGCCGTCGAGAGCGGCCGCGTCGGGGACACCGTGGTGTTCTCGTTCCTCGCCACGAACACCGGCTCGGTCACCCTGACCGGCCTGACGCTGCGGGACCAGCTCGTCGGCCTCGCCACCGCGACCCCGATCGACGGGACCCCCGCGCTGCGCGACCTCGAGTGGTCCGGCGGCAGCGCCGGCTCCCTGGCCCCCGGCGAACGCGTCCGGGCGACCGCGCGGTACACCGTGACCCAGACCGACGTGGACGCCGGCAGCATCACGAACACCGCGACCGTCGCCGGCACCACGCCGTCCGGCGCGACCACGAACCGCGACGCCACCGTGACCATCGCCACCGCGGCGGACAACACCGCGGCGATCGGCATCGTCAAGCAGGCTTCCGTCCCCGGGTCCGGCACGCCGCAGCCCGGCGACCCGGTGCTGCTCGGGTACACGGTGACGAACACCGGCGACTTCTCGCTGACCGGCGTCACCGTCACGGACGACGGCGCCGACGCGGGCTCCGTCCGCTACGGCACCTGGCCCTCCGGCACCGCGAACCGCCTCGAGCCCGGCCAGACCGTCACCGCCACCGCGGTGCACACGCTGACGCAGGCCGACATCGACGCCGGCTACGTCACGAGCCCGGCGCGCACCACCGGCACCCCGCCGACCGGTGCGGCCGTCACCGCGACGAGCTACCGCACGGTGCCCGTCACCCAGGTGAACACGTTCGACTTCTCAAAGAGCGGCGTCCCCGCGGGCAGCACGGCCGGGGTCGGCGACCGCCTGACGTTCACGCTCACCGCGCGGAACACCGGCAACACGACGCTGGACCTGCTCCAGATGACGGACCAGCTGCAGGGCGTCGGCGTGCTCGAGTACCGCTGGCCCGACCCAGCGGCCCCGGGGGTCGTGCCGCCGGGCCAGGTCGCCACGGCCACCGCCGCGTACACGATCAGCCAGGCCGACGTCGACGCCGGCAGCGTGCTCAACAGCGCGAACGCGATCGCGAGCCCGCCGACCGGCTCCGCGATCACGCGGACGACGACGAGCACCACCGGGGTGGACGCCTCGGCCCCGACGATCACGCTCGACAAGACCGAGGCGCTGGCCGACGGCGCCGTCGGGGTCGCGGGCGACACCGTCCGGTTCGGGTACACGATCACGAACGCCGGCACCACGACCCTGACCGGCGTCGCGCTGACGGACGCCCAGCCGGGCCTCGGCACGATCACCTACGGTGCGTGGCCGTCCGGCACCACCGGGTCCCTCGCACCCGGTCAGTCCGTCACCGCCACGGCGACGTACCGCCTGACCCAGGCCGACGTCGACCGGGCCGCGGCGGACACCGCGGACGGCGTCGCGCTCACCAGCGTCGCCACGACCACGGCGACCGACCGGCGCAGCGGTGAGGCCGTCAGCGCCACCGACGACGGCTCCGTGACGCTCGCGCCGACCTCGGGCATCGCCACCCGGAAGACCGCCGCGACCGTCGGCGGCGGCAGCATCGGCGCCGTCCGCGCCGGGGACGTCGTCCGCTACACCGTCACCGCGACGAACTCCGGGCAGACCACGCTCACCGACGTCACCGTGTCCGACCCGCTCCGGGGCCTCGGCACCCCGACCACCACCTGGCCGAACACCACGGCGGGCACGCTCGCGCCGGGGCAGGCCGTCGTCGTCACCGCGGACCGCACCGTGACGCAGGACGACGTCGACGCCGGGTCGATCGCGAACACCGCCACCACGACGGGCACCACGCCCGCCGGCACCACCACGTCCGGTTCGGGCACCCGGACGGTCGTCACGACCCCCGGCGCGCCCGCGATCACGGTGCAGAAGACCGAGGCACTGGCCGACGGCGCCACCGGAGCGGCCGGCGACACCGTGGAGCTCACCGTCACGGTGACGAACCGCGGCGACGTGACGCTGACCGACGTCGCCGTCGCCGACGGCCAGCCCGGCGTCTCCGCCGTGCGCTTCGACGCCTGGCCCTCCGGCACCGCCGGGCGCCTGACACCGGGACAGTCGGTCGTCGCGCACGCCACGTACACGCTCACCCAGCAGGACGTCGACCGTGGCGGGGTCGCGAGCACCGCGACCGCCACCGGCGTCCCGCCCCGGGGAGCGACGGTCGCGGCCTCCGACGACGCCGGCGTCACGGTGACCCCGCGCGGCGCCCTGACGGTCGACAAGACCGGCACCCTCGGCGGCGCGACCGGCGCGGTCGGCGACACCGTCCGCTACGGCTTCCGCGTCACCAACACCGGGAACGTGACGCTCTCCGGCGTCGGCGTCGCCGACGTGCTCTCCGGCGTCTCCGCCGTCACGATCGACGACTGGTCCGGCGCCGCCGGGCGGCTCGAGCCGGGCGACACCGTCACCGGCACCGCGACGTACCGCGTCACCCAGGCCGACGTCGACGCGGGCAGCGTGCTCAACGACGCCACCGTCACCGGCAGCACGCCGGCGGGCGACACCGTCACGGCGTCCGACGCGGCGACCGTCACCCTGGCTGCGGCCGCCCCCGGCATCCGCCTCGACAAGACCGAGCGCCTCGTCGACGACGCCACCGGGGTGGCCGGCGACACCGTGCGCCTCGGGTACACGATCACGAACACCGGCACGGCGACGCTGTCCGGCGTCGCGCTGACGGACGCCCAGGCGCGCCTGTCCGACATCGAGTTCGGCACCTGGCCGTCCGGCGTCGGCACCCTCGCGCCCGGGCAGACCGTCACCGCGACCGCCACGTACACGCTGACCCAGGCGGACGTGGACCGCGGCACCGTCGGCAGCACCGCGACCGCGACGGGCACGAGCCCGCGCGGCACCGAGGTCGCCGACAGCGCCCAGGGGACGGTCGCGCTGACCGCGCCGGCCGCGGTGACGCTCACCAAGGCCGCCGCGTTCCGCGACGGGGGGACCGGTCGGGTCGGCGACACCGTCGACTACACCTTCACCGTCGTCAACACCGGTCAGGTCACCGTCGACGGCGTGCGGGTCGCGGACCGGCTCGCCGGTCTCGGCACCGTCTCGGTCGGGGCCGGGCCGGACGGCGACGGCTCGCTCGCCCCCGGGCAGTCGCTCGTCGCCCGCGCCGCGTACACCGTGACGCAGGCCGACGTCGACGCCGGCAGCGTCGTCAACAGCGCGACCGCGACCGCGACGCCGGCCCGTGGGGACGACGTCACCGCCGCGGACAGCACCACCGTCCGCACCTCGGACGGCGCCCCGGCGGTCGGGATCACCAAGACCGAACGCCTGACCGGCACCGGCACGCCGACAGCCGGCGACACCGTCCGCCTCGACTACACGCTGACGAACCGCGGCAACCAGACGCTCACCGGCGTCACGGTCACCGACGCGCAGATCGGCGTCACGTCGGTCGCGTACGGCACCTGGCCGTCCGGCACCGCCGGTCGCCTGGCCCCCGGGCAGTCCGTGACCGCCACGGCCACGTACGTGCTCACCCAGGCAGACCTCGACGCGGCTCGCGTCGAGAGCGCCGCCACCGTCTCCGGCGTCGCCCCGACGGGAGGCACGGTGCGCGCCACCGGCGCCGCCGGCGTCGACCTCGCCGCGGCTCCCGGGCTGTCCCTCGACAAGCAGGGACGGCTCGCGCCCGGCGCCACCGGCGCCGCCGGCGAGGGCATCCGCTACACCTTCAGCGCGACGAACACCGGCAACGTGACGGTCGAGCTCCTCGACTTCCGCGACCGCCTCGCCGGGCTGAGCGACCCGACGGTGAGCGACTGGCCCGGTTCCGTCGGCGTGCTCGCGCCCGGCCAGACCGTCACGGCCGAGGCGACGTACACGATCCGCCAGTCCGACGTCGACGCGGGTTCCGTGGTGAACACCGCGACCGTGGTCGGCCGTGCGCCCGACGGGTCCGACGTCACCGGCACCGACGGCACCACCGTCGAGACCGCCGCGTCCGGACCGCGCATCGGCGTCGTCAAGACCGCCGTCCTCGCCGACGGCGCGACCGGCCGCGCCGGTGACCGGGTCGAGTACCGCTACGAGGTCACGAACTCGGGCAACGTCACCCTGACCGGCATCGACGCCGTCGACGACCAGACCGCCGTGTCCGCCGTCGTCTTCGGCGACTGGCCGACCACCGCCGGCCGGCTCGCACCGGGCCGGACCGTCACCGCGACGGCCTCGCACGTGCTCACCCAGGCCGAGGTCGACGCCGGCATCCTGCGCAGCACCGTCACCGCGACGGGCACCGCACCGGGCGGCACGGACGTACGCGCCACCGACACCCGGGCCGTCACGATCGCACCCGCGCCCCGGGTCGCGTTCTCGAAGACCGCCGCGTACACCGACGGCGGCACCGGTCGCGTCGGGGACACCGTGCGGTACACCGTCCGCGCGGAGAACACCGGCTCGGTGACCCTGCGCGACGTGAGCGTGACCGACCGCCTGGCCGGACTGTCCGCCTTCACCGCCGACTGGCCGGCAGCACCGGGCACGCTCGCGCCCGGTGCCGTCGTCACCGCGACCGCCGAGTACACGGTCACCCAGGCCGACGTCGACGCCGGCAGCATCGTCAACCAGGCCGTGGCCTGGGCGAGCCCGCCGACCGGCGCGCCCGTCACCGCGACCGACGGCACCACGCTCCGCACCGCCGTGCCCGCCGACGGGATCGCTCTCGTGAAGGACGAGCGCGTGACCTCCGGCACCGGCGTCGCGGGTGACACGGTCACCTTCACCTGGACGATCGCGAACCCCGGCAACCGCACCCTGACCGGCGTCACCCTCGACGACGACCAGTCCGGGCTCGGCACCGTGTCGTACGGCTCGTGGCCCGGCGCCGTCGGCACGCTCGCACCGGGCCAGGCCGTCACCGCCACGGCGACGTACACGCTCACCCAGGCCGACGTCGACCGCGGCTCGATCAGCAGCACCGCGACGACGACCGGCACCGTGCCGTCCGGCGAGGTCGTCACGGCGACCGCGACCGGAGCGGTCGACACGGTCCGCACCGGCTCGTGGACGATCGCCAAGTCCGGCGCCCTGGCCGACGGGGCCGCCGGTGTGCTCGGCGACCGCATCGACTGGACGTACCGCGTCACGAACACCGGCACGGTCACGCTGACCGACGTGGTCGTCGGCGACGACCTGCCCGGCGTCACCGCGCCCGTCGTCACGACGTGGCCGAACGGCACCGCCGGCACGCTCCGCCCGGGGCAGTCGGTCACCGCCACGGCCCGGTCAGCCGTCACGCAGACCGACGTCGACGCCGGCAGCGTCGTGAACCGCGCGACCGCGGACGCCCGGGTGCCCGCCGGCGTCATCGACCCCGGTGCCCAGGACGACTCCGCGACGGTCGCACTGCGGACCTCGACCCAGCAGGTCGACGTCGTGAAGACGGCCCGCCTGGCCGACGGGTCGACCGGACGCACCGGCGACACCGTCGAGTTCGGCTACGTCGTCACGAACACCGGCACCGCGACGCTGACCGGGGTCGCCCTCACCGACGCGCGCCCCGGCACCTCGGCGATCGCGGTCACCTGGCCGGGACGCGCCGGCGTGCTCGCACCCGGCGAGTCCGCGCGTGCCACGGCGACCACGGCCCTGACGCAGGCCGACGTCGACCGGGGGACCCAGGCCTCCACCGCGACCGCGGCGGGGACCGGACCCGGCGGCGCGACCGTCACCGCGACCGACTCGGCGACGGTCCGCATCCCCGCGGCGCCGGCCCTCACGCTGACCGAGCAGGGGACGCTCGCGCCCGGGGCCACCGGCGCCGTCGGCGACACCGTCCGCTGGACGTACGTCGTCACGAACACCGGATCCGTCACGCTCGACCGCACCGCGCTCGAGCAGCAGCTCGGCGACACCGCGGCCTTCGGGACCTGGCCGGGCACCACCGGCGAGCTCGCGCCGGGACAGTCCGTCACGGCGACCACGACCTCGGTCGTCACGCAGGCGCAGTTCGACGCCGGACGGGTCGTCAACCCCTCGACGGCCACCGCCACGGCGCCCGACGGCTCCGTCGTCACCGCCGACGCCTCCGCGGCCGTCGAGACCGGCCCCGCGGCGGCACGCATCGGCATCACGAAGACGGCCGCGCTGCCGGACGGCGACGCCGCGCCGCGTGCCGGGGACGTCGTGACGATCACCTACCAGGTGACGAACACCGGGACGTCGACGCTCACCGGCGTCGCGGTGCAGGACGCCCAGGCGGGGGTCGGGGACCCGACGTACGACTGGCCGGGCACCGCCGGAACGCTCGCACCCGGGCAGGTCGTCACCGCCACCGCGACGGTGACCCTGACGCAGGCCGACGTCGACCGCGGGTCGGTCGGCGGGACGGCGACCACGAGCGGCACGCCGCCCACCGGCGACCCCGTGCGGGCCGACGCCGGCGCGACGCTCGTGCTGCCCGGCGCGCCGGAGCTCGCCCTGACGAAGTCCGGTGCCCTCGCCGACGGCGCGACCGGTGCGGTCGGCGACGTCGTGGACTACCGCGTCACCGTCCGGAACACCGGCACGACCACGGTCCGCGACCTGGCGGTCACCGACCCGCTGCCCGGGCTCGGCGCGCTGACCCTGCCCGACGGCGCCGACGGCACGCTCGCCCCCGGCGAGACCGTCACCGGCACGGCGCGGTACACCGTCACCCAGGCCGACGTCGACGCCGGCAGCGTGGTGAACACCGCCACGACGACGGCGAACCCGCCGACCGGCGACCCCGTGACCGCGACCGGCAGCGCGTCCGTGCCGCTCGGCTCGGCGACCGCCGGCGTCACCATCGAAAAGCGGCAGCAGCTCGCCGAGGGCGCAGCCGGTCGTGCCGGTGACCGCGTCGAGTACGCCTTCACCGTGACGAACACCGGTGCCGCCACCCTGCGCGGCGTCACCGTCGCCGACGGGCAGGCGGGCCTCGGGCGCGTGACGGTCACGTGGCCGGGCGAGCCGGGGGTCCTCCGCCCCGGGCAGGTCGCGACGGCCACCGCGGTGTACACCCTGACCCAGGCTGACGTCGACCGGGGCGCGGTCGCCAGCACGGCGACCACCACGGGCACCGCGCCCGACGGCACCGTCGTCCGCGACGAGGACGCCGGCACGACCCCGGTCACCGGCACCCCGGGGCTCACGGTCGCGAAGCGCGGCGAGGCGACCGGCGCGGCCGTCCTCGGCGCCGAGGTCCGCTGGACGGTCGAGGCGACGAACACCGGCACCGTGACGCTCACCGACGTGACCGTCTCCGACGAGCTCGCCGGCTTCACCACCACCGGCACCACCTGGCCGGGGCAGGCCGGGACCCTGGCCCCGGGCGACACCGTCCGCGTGACCGGCACCTCGGTCGTCACCCGCGGTGACGTCGACGCCGGCGGGGTCGTGAACACCGCCCGCGCGACCGGCACCGCACCGGACGGTGCCGGCACCTCCGCAGGCGGCGCGGCCACCGTGCCGACCGAGGCCACCTCGACGCCGCCGTCCGGTCCGCACCTGACGCTCGACAAGCGCAGCACGCTGCCGGCCGGCACCGCGGCGACGGCCGGCGACCGGGTCGGGTACACGTTCACCGTCACGAACGACGGCGACACGACCCTGACGGACGTCCGGCTTGACGACCCGATGGCCGGCCTGTCCACCGTCACGTGGGAGTGGCCCGGCACCGCCGGCGTGCTCGCACCCGGCGAGCAGACCACCGGCACCGCGCAGTACACCGTGACCCAGGCGGACGTCGACGCCGGCTCCGTCGTGAACACCGCCACCGCCGGCGGCACCGGCCCCGGTGGGGTCGTCGTCGGCAGCGACCCCTCGACCGCGATCACCCCGACCGCGCCGACCGGGACGACGCCGCCGACCCCGCCGACCCCGCCGGCTCCCGGCGACGGCGTGGGCGGACTGACGGTCACGAAGACCGTGCAGTACGCCGAGGGCACCGACGGGCGGGTGGGCCAGCAGCTCGTCTACGGCTTCACCCTCGTCAACACCGGCACCGTCACGCTGCACGACGTGCGCGTCGACGACCGGATGCCCGGGCTGTCGGACGTCGTGTACGGCGACTGGCCGGGCACGCCGGGCACCCTCGCACCGGGGGAGCGCGTCACCGCCACCGCGACGTACACGATCAGCCGTGCCGACGGCGCGTCCGGTAGCGTCGAGAACAGCGCAACGGCGATCGGGACGCCGCAGCCCGGGGCCCTGCCCGGGAACGACCCGATCGTGTCCGCGCCCGACACCGTCCGGATCGAGGTCCACCCGGCCGCTGGGGTCCCCGCCCTCGCGTTCACCGGTTCCGACCCCGTCCCGGCCATCGCCGTCGCCGCACTCCTGCTGGCGCTCGGCATCGCAACGGCGGCCCTCGGGAGCCGCCGCCGCACCCGGAAGGAACACCGATGACCCTGCGCCCCACGCGCTCCCTGCCCGTCCGCCTGCTCGCGATCGCCGGCGCCGCCGCGCTCGGCATCGGCCTGGCCGGTTGCTCCGGCGGCGACGGGCCGGACGGGAAGGCCTCCGGGACGGCGACCGCGCAGGCGACCGCCACCGAGCGTCCGGCGATCACCGACGTCGACACCCCGGCGGGCGGTGACGGCGAGTACGTCGGCGCCCTGAAGGACGTCCAGGTCAGCTCGTGCAAGAAGTCCGGCTCGGAGTGGGCCGTCGAGGGCACGGTGGAGAACCCCGCGAAGAGCGCGCAGGGCTACCGCATCTACGTCTCGCTGCTCAAGGGCCAGTCCGACACCCGGGCCGTCAAGGAGGTCGACGTCGACAGCGTCGCCGCCGGCGCCTCGGACGACTGGTCCACCACCATCGGCACGTCGGAGAGCGGACTGTCCTGCGTGCTGCGCGTGGAGCGGTTCGCAGCCTGAGACCGGCCCGGCCCGGACCGTGCCACCGCTGCACCGCCCCTCGGACACCGCTCACGTGAGCGGTGCCCGAGGCGTGCCGCGACACCGGGTCGAGCGACCACGGCTGCTCGCCCGGATCGAGAGCGCGCTGCAGACCGGTCGACCCGTCGTGGTCGCCGGCCCGCCACGGTCCGGCGTCACCACCCTGGTCCGGCACTGGGCGTCGGAGACCGAGCGGACCGTCGTGACCGGGCTGACCCCCGGCGAGCAGGACGCCGCCGCCGTCCTGGTGGTCGACGACGCGCACCTGTTCGGTGCCGAGGGCCTCCACGAGCTCCTCGCCCGTGCCACCGACGTCCCCGTGGTCCTGGCCGGTGGCGCGGGCCCGACGCTCGACCGGATCGCCGCGGACACGAACGCGGTCGTCCTCGACGGCGCGGACCTCGCCTTCGACGCCACCGAGGCCGCGACCCTGCTCGGGCGGAGCGTCGGCGTCGTCGTCGCCCCGGTCGTCGTCGCACGCACCGTCGACGGCGTCGGCGGGCTGGTGGGCGTGCTCGCCGCCGCGGCCGCAGCGGTCGCCGCCGAGGACCGCCCGCCCGTCGACCTCGGCAGCCGCTTCCACGCCGCCGTCGACACCGCCACGGCCGACTGGATCGACACCGTCGAGGACTGCGCGCTGCGGAGCTTCGCCGAACGCGCCGCCGTCGTCCGGTCGGCGCCCGTCGCGTTCCTCGCGGAGCTCGCCGACGACCCGTCGGCCGACCCCGTCGCGCTGTGCCGTGCGGCCGCGGCCGCGGGCCTCGGCTCCGTGCGCGGGCAGGGCTTCACCTGGTTCGACGCCACCGCCCGGGCACTCCGCGCCTCCGGCTCCGCGCGCGACCCCGACCGGCAGCGCGAGGTGGCGCGACGCGCAGCGGCCTGGGCGATCACCCACGACGACACCGTCACCGCCGTGGACGCCGCCGTGCAGCTCGACGACCTCGACCTGCTCTCCGACGTGCTGACGACCGCGTGGACCCGGCTCACCGGGCCCGGCGCCCCGACCATCGCGCGGCTCCTCGACCCGGTCCAGCCCCGTCGGGCCGCCCGGTACCCCGTCGTCCTCGCCGCGATCGCTCGCGCCGAGTCCACCGCCGACCGGCACCACGCCCGGGCGTCCCGCGTGAACGCCGCCGTCGTGCCCTCCGTCGCCGCCGTCATCGGCACCGCCCACCCGGCCGAGGCGGTCTTCCTCGCCGCGATCGAGATGCAGTCCCGTCGCATCACCGGCGACGACGCCGGCGCGCAACGCGCGGCGGACGCGGTCCGCGAACGCCTGGATGCGCTCGACGCGGCGGCCGCCGACCGACTGGCACCGCGCCTCCCGTTCGTCCTGCAGCAGCTCGCAGCCACCGCGCTGACCGCGGGGGACGTCGAGACGGCGCTCGCGACCCTGGTGCACGTCGAGCCGACCGACGGACCGGACGGAGCGCTGCAACGCGCCGCCGCCGACGGGCTGGCCGCCCTCGTGCACGCCCTGGCCGGCGAGGTCGACGTCGCCCGGCGACTGCTCTCGGTCGACGGCGTGCTCGACCTGCCCACCGGCGCACTGGCGAGCGCCGTCGTCGCGCTCGAGGACGGCGACACCGCCACCGTCCTCGCGCTGCTGCACCGCGTCGACCCGCTCTTCGGGGCGTTCGAGCACTGGCCCCTCGTCCTCACCCTGCGGGCGCGCGCCACGACCATCGCCGGACGCGTGCCGCCGGCCGACCAGCTCGCGGCGCTCGACGCCGAGGCACAGCGCTACCGGATGCGGGCGGTCGCGGGCGGGGTCGGCGCCCGGCTGCTCGGACGGGCGCGCGTGCGGCTGCAGCTCGCCGCCGGACAGCTGCCGCAGGCGGAGCGAGGCCTCGAGGCCCTCGGCCCCGTCCAGGGCTGGAACGCCGCGGAGCACGTCGGTCTCGCGCTCGCCCGCAACGAGCCGCAGCGTGCCCTCGACCTCGTCACCGCCGTCTTCGCGCAGGGCGGCCGGTACGAGGCGCGGACGACCGCACTGCTCGTGCTGCTCCGCGCGGTGGCGCTGCGGCGGACCGGGGACGTGCGCGGCGCGGTCGCGTCCTTCTGCGAGGCCGTCGACACGTTCGACCGGCACGGTCTGCGCGGGGAGCTGCTCACCCCGCCCCGCGACGACGTCCTGCAGCTGCTCGAGGTCGCGGACGACGACCGGGCGCGGGCGCTGTTCGCCTCGGTGTCGTCCCTGTCGTCGGTGATGCCCGGACCCGACGTGTCGGTGGTGCTGTCCGAGCGGGAGTCCGTGGTGCTCGCACTGCTGGCCGCCCCGCACAGCGTGCCCGGGATCGCGGCGGAGCTGCACGTGTCGGTGAACACGGTGAAGACGCAGGTCCGCAGCGTCTACCGGAAGCTCGGGGTGTCGTCCCGGCGCGATGCGGTCGAGCAGGCGCGGTTGCTGGGGTTGCTGGCGGCGTAGGGCGGGGCGGGCGCGGCCGCGGGGGTCGGGGCGGCGCGCGGCGGCACGCCGGCGGCGCTTCGTGAACAGAAGGTGTCGGGCCGGGGGAGCGGACTCGACCATTTCTGCTCACGAAGTGCGCGCGGCGGGGAGCCCGTCCGCCTGCTCAGCGCGGCGGGTGCGCGGCGGGCGCGGGGCGGCGGTGCTTCGTGAGCAGAAGGTGTCGGGTCGGAGGCACCGACTCGACCACTTCTGCTCAGGAAGTGCGCGCGGCGGGGACGCCCGCCCGCCCCTCAGCGCGGCGCAGTGGTGCGGCGCGCGACGAGCCGGGGCTCGACGAGGACCTCGGTGGCGGCCACCGTGGGGTCGGCGATCCGCGCGAGCAGCCGTTCGCCGGCACCGCGGCCGATCTCGACGCTGCGGTCGTCGATGCTCGTGAGCCCCACGTAGCGCGTCGCCGCGACGGGGGTGTCGTCGTAGCCGATCACCGAGACGTCCTCGGGGACGCGGAGGCCCCGCTCGGCCAGCTCGGACATCGCACCGAGCGCCATGACGTCGTTCGCCGCGAAGACCGCCGTGACGTCGGGGTGCTCGTCGAGCAGTGCGCGCAGACCGCGTGAGCCGGCGTCCTCGGTGGGCTCCTCCGGCAGGACCGTGACGCACACCGAGGCACGCCCGGACGCCGCGGCCTCGAACCCGGCGCGCCGTTCGGCGGACGCGGCCGAGCGCGCGCCGACGAAGCCGAGCCGCGTGTGGCCGAGGTCGAGCAGGTGCTCGGCGGCCATGCCACCGCCGGCGCGGTCGTCGTTCGCCACCGTGTCCGCGCGGGGGATCGACACACGGCCGCCGGCGATCACCAGCGGCATCGAGGCCGGGATCGCCAGGTCGGTGTCCGGCTCACCGGCGATGACGATGCCCTCGACGCGCATGGACAGGAAGCCCTCGACGGGCGAGGCATCGAGCCCCGTGTTGAGGAACCGGTCGGCGACGACGAGGCGGTGGCCCTGGTCCTGCAGGGACTCGCGCAGGCCGGTGAGCAGGTCGACGAACCACTGGTTCCGGAAGTCGTCGAGCACCACGCCCACCGTCCGGCTGCGCGTGCCCGCGAGCGAGACCGCGGCCGTCGAGGGCCGGTAGTCGAGCTCCTGGATGGCCTTGAGCACGGCCTCGCGACGTTGGTCGCTCACCCGCGATGACCGCTGCAACACCAGGGAGACGAGGGACTTCGACACCCCGGCGCGCGCGGCGACGTCGTAGATGGTCGCGGGCTTGCCGTCTCCCATGATGCGCTTCGACCTCCGTTGGTTCGTGCGTCGATCGTAGCGGGCGTGCCCGGGCACGCCCCGGTTCCGCTTCGTGAGCAGGAACGGTCGGGTGCGGGGCGGCGACTCGACCCCTTCTGCTCACGATCCGCGCATGGCGGGTCCTCCACACGGGAGGCCCGGGGTGCGTCGTCCACAGAGGTCGCCTCCGCGTCGTGAGCAGTGGGCGCGGGGCGCGACCGTGGTGGTCATGCGAGCACGACCACTTCCGGCACCACTGCGCGGGCGCGCGTTCGACGTCGGTGCCGCCGACCGCGCCGGCGTCTCCCGGCAACGACTCCGACGGCGTGACCTGATCCGGCCGACCCGGTCGATCCGATGAGCTCGGGACCGTCCGCCCGACCCGGTCCGCCGGATCCGGGCGTTCCGGCCGGTCCTGGTCCCCGGGCAGTTCATCAGCCACGTCTCGGCGGCGGTCCTGTGGCAACTCCCGGTCCCGGTCTCCGACGACGGACCGGTGCACGTCACGAGTCCGCTGCCGATGGCGCAACCACGACGCCACGGGGTGGTCGGGCACCGCATCACACCGGACCGCGCCCGGGTCACGGAGCGGTGGGGGATGCCGACGAGCACGCCTGCGGCGCTGTGGGTGGACTGCGGCGCGATGCTCTCCGTCGACCAGCTCGTCGTGCTCGGGGACGCCATCGTCACGGAACGACGGTGCGGGACGACGATCGACGACCTCGCCGCCGCCGTCGCCCTGGCCGGGGCGCGTTCGGGTGTCCGCAGACTGCGCGCGGCACTCGCGCTCGTCCGGGTCGGGGCCGGCTCGCCGCAGGAGACCCGGGCGCGGCTGGCGATCGTGCGCGCCGGACTGCCCGAGCCGGAGCTGCAGGTCGACGTCTTCGACGAGGCCGGGCGCTTCGTCGGCAGGGTCGACATGGCGTACCCGGACGAGCGCATCGTCGTCGAGTACGAGGGCGACCACCACCGGACCGACGCCGAGCAGTGGGGGCGTGACCTCCGCCGCTACCGTGCGATGGAACGACTCGGGTGGACGGTCGTCCGGTGGACGAAGTCCGACCTCGACACCCCGGCGTCCGGCGCGACCGACCACCTGCGGGCACTGCTCGTCCGCCGGCCCGAGCGTCCGCGCCCGCTCGGCGGACCGACTTCGTGAGCAGAAGGGGTCGAGTGACCCGACGTCACCCGACCGTTCCTGCTCACGAAGCGTGTGCCCACGTGCCCACGGCGCTCGCGGGAGCGCTCGCAGCTCGCAGCTCGCAGCCCGCGTCGCTCACGGCGCCCCCTGCCCACGGCGCGCCCGCGCCCGAGCCCGCTCGGCAGGCCGACTTGGTGAGCAGAAGCGGTCGAGTGACCCGACGTCACCCGACCGCTTCTGCTCACGAAGTGTGCGCGGCGCATTCGGTGGGTGCGTGCCCGGCCCGCCCGCAGCCCGCGCCCCCGCGCCCGCCCCACGCCCGCCCTACCCGATCAGGCTCGGCCGCAGGTCGCGCAGCGTCCGGGAACGGGTCTGCCGCGCCGTCACCACGAAGGACACCAGGAGTGCACCGAGCAACCAGCACAGCAGCACGCCCGCGTCCGACCACGCGGCGCCGAGGTCCCCGCCGTACATCGTCTGCCGGATCGCGTCGACGGAGTACGTCATCGGCAGCGCGAAGTGCAGCGCCGCCAACGGCCCCGGCAGGGTCTGCCACGGGAACGTGCCGCCGGCGGTGACGAGCTGCACGAGCATGAGCACGAGCCCGAGGAACTGTCCGACCGACCCGAGCAGCACGTTGAGCGCCATGATGATCGCGGCGAAGGTCGCCGAGGCCAGCACCATGACGCCGATGGTGCCGCCGGCGTGCACGACGTCGAGGTCGAGCGCGAACCGCACGATCAGGAACAGCGCCGCCATCTGCACGAGTCCGAGCAGTGCCGGGGTCAGCCAGCCGCCGAACACCACCGCGAGGGGCTTGCGTGCCGCCGTGATGGCACGCTTCGAGATCGGCTTGAGGATGAGGAACAGCGCGTACATGCCGATCCAGGCCGCCAGCGAGATGAAGAACGGGGCGAGGCCGGCACCGTAGTTCGACGCGGCGGCGACGTTGTCGTCCCCGACGGTGACCGGGTCGGAGATGACCGAGGCCTGCGACTCCCGCTGCGAGGCGTCCGACGCCGGGATCTTCGTGCGGCCCTCGTCGAGCGAGTGGGCCAACTTCGCCGAGCCCTTCTTCAGCTCGTCCAGGCCCGAGGCGAGCGACGAGGCACCGCGGTCCGCGGCGGCCGCACCCGAGGCGAGCGACGCAGCACCCGACGACAGCGAGGGAGCGGCCGCCGCCAGCTTCGACGTGCCGGCAGCGACCTGCGAGGCGCCCGACGACAGCGTGGACGCACCGCTCGCCGCCGAGGAGATGCCGGAGGCGAGCGTGGGCGCCGCGGACGCGAGCGACGAGGTGCCGGCCGCGACCTGCGCGGAGCCGTCGCGCAGCCGGTCGACCGAGGTCTTCGTGGTCTCGTAGGTGCGCTTCGCCGAGGCGCCGGCACTGTTGACCCGGGCGACGGCGTCGGTGACGGTCGCCTGCAGCGCTGCCTGCTGCTCCTCGGTGAGCTCGACGCCCTCGGGCAGGTTGTCGGTGATGTCGGCGAGCACCGTGGCGGCGTCGACGGGCCGGAGCGACTCGACGTCGGCGCTGTACGAGTCGATCGTGTCGGCGAGCTGCTCGTTGCCGGCGGCGACCTGCTGCGCCCCGGCGTTCAGCTGCTGTGTCTGCGCGGGCAGTGCGGCGGTCTGCTGCTGCGCGCTCGCGAGGCCGGACGCCAGGGTCGACGCACCGGACGCCACCTGCTGTGCGCCGCTGTCGAGGCGCTGGGTCTGGGAGGGCAGGGACGCCGTTCCGTCGGCGAGCGAGGCGGCTCCGGCGCTGAGCTCCGCGGTGCCGTCGGCCAGCGTGTGCGCTCCGGTGTCGGCCTTCGCCGAGCCGGAGGCGAGCTGGTCCGCGCCGTCGACGGCGTCGCCGAGGCTGTCGCGGACGTCGGCGAGTCCGACGAGCAGGGACTTCGCGGCCTGCTTGCCGACCCGTTCGGCGACGGCGGTGCGCATGGTCTTGCCGGCCTGCTCGGCGATGGTCGACGCCAGGTACGAGTTCGTGTCGGCGGTCGTCATGACGAGCTGCGCCTGCGTGGGGTCGTCGGACTGCGCGGACACCAGGTGCTCGGAGAAGTCGTGCGGGATGGTCACGACGAAGTCGTAGGTGCCGTTCCGCACCCCGGAGCGGGCGTCCGCGGCGGTCGTCTCGGTCCACTTGAAGTCGCCGCCGTCGATCGCCTCGTCCGCGACGTCGGTGCCGTAGTCGACGTGGTCGCCGTCGAGCGTGGCGCCGGCGTCGAGGTCGACGATCGCGGCGGGGATCTGGTCGAGCTTGGCGTACGGGTCGCGGTTCGCCCACAGGTAGGCGCCGCCGTAGAGCAGCGGCACGACCATGAGCGCGATGAACGCGAGTCGTGCGAGCGGGGTCGCGGTGAGTCGCGCCAGTTCGGCGCGGACGAGCGAGGTGGTGGTCACGGGGTTGCCTCCGTCGGGACGGTTGCGGATTCTGCGGTGACGGACGGGGCGGACGGGAGGCCCGGCTCGGTTCCGTCGGACAGGGCCGCGTCGTCGGGACCCTCGGGCTGGGACGCGTCGGTCGCGTCGATCGTGTCGAGCAGGGCCTCGACGGTCGCCGCGGCGGCCTTCGAGGTGACGAGCACGACGGTGACGCCGCGCCGGGCGACGTCGCGGACGACGGTGAACCAGTCCTCGACGGCGCCGCCGTGCCGCTCGGGCGAGGTGATGACGACGCCGGTGACACCGTCGCGGAGCAGGGCGAGTTCGACGAGCAGGCGGACGCGCACGGCCGTCGGCACGCGCTGCACCGGGGTGTCCGCGTACTGGCGGAGGCCGAGCTCGTCGAGCACCGTGTCGACGTGCCCGCGGCTGGGACGCCGGTCGGCGAAGGCGAGCTCCTCGCGCACGACCTGCTGCACGGTCAGCACGGGGAAGGGCTCCGCGATGCCGGGGGTGTCGACGAGGGCGACGGTGCGACGCACGGCGGCGGCGTCCTCGTGCCCGTCGAGCAGCAGCCGCCCGGTGTCGGGCCGCATCCGGCCGCCGGCGACGAGCGAGGCGAGCACGGGGGACTGCTCGGTCTCGACGGCGACGACCCCGGGACGCCCGGGAGCGGCGACGGCGGAGACGACGGGCAGTGCGGCGCCCGGCTCGTCCCCGATGCCGACGTGGTCGAGTTCGAGTGTCATGCGGGCTCCTTCGCGGAGGGGGCGGCCACGGGTTCGGAGAGCAGGGCGGTGCGCCAGTCGATGCCGGCCATGCCGAGCGCGGACAGCACGACCATGCGGCGGCCGTCCTCGTCGGGCGTCCCGGAGCGGGTGGCCTCGTCGAGCACGGCGATGCAGGCACCCTCGACCAGGCGTCCGAGCGTGGCGGGGTCGACGTCGTCGCGCATCGTGCCCTCGGTGATCCCGAGGGCGCACGCGTCGCGGACCTGTGCGCGCAGGGGGGCGAACACCTCGGCGACGGGTTCGGCGAAGGGGCTCCGGACGGCCACCCGGGCCATCGACCGGACGTGCGAGACCTCGGACCACAGCGTCACCGCGATGGCGGCGAGGCGGGCGGCCGGGGGGAGTTCCTGCAGGTCGGAGCTCGTCGGCATGGCGGCGGCGATCCGGGCCGCCCCGGCCGTGACGACCTCGCGCACGAGGTCGTCACGCGAGGGGAAATGTCCGTACACCGCGCGCCGGGACAGTCCGGCGGCCGCGGCGATGGTCTCGATCGACGCGTCGGGGTCACGCTGCAGACAGGTCTTCGCGGCGTCGATGAGTGCTGCCCGGTTCTCCGTGGCGTCGCGGCGGGGCGCACGGACGGGCTGGTCGGCGGTGGTCACGGACTCAGCGTAATAACCTGCACACAGGTGTGCAAGTTAACAGGATGAGCGCTGCTCGCGTCCCCCGCACGGGGGTGTCCCCCAAAGTGCGGACTGCCCAATCTGAGCGCCAACACATAGCTTCACAGGAATCTGATGCGAACCACGGACTGAGCCAGGAGTGCCCTCTTTGAACCGTGCAACACCGAACCCGAACCCGAATCCCTCCCCACACCGCTTCACACGCGTCCTGACCGCCGGCCTCGCCGTCGCGGCCCTCGCGTGCGGTGGCCTCGCAGTCGGGGGTGCGGCTTCGGCGGCTCCCGCCGGGACCTCGGTGGCCGACCTCAAGCTCGCGGCACCCCTGCGCGACGCGAAGCCCTCGAAGACCGTCTCGGCCTTCATCCGCACGACCGGCAAGGGCGCGCTCGAGGTGGACGCCCAGGCGAAGGGCGGCGACCTCAGCCGCTCGAAGTCCCCGTCGACGCAGGCGAAGCAGCGCGTCGAGGCGATCCAGTCGACGACCGAGGCCGTCAGCGCCGCCGTCAAGAAGGCGGACAAGGGCTCGAAGGAGCTCTACGCGACCGAGTACACCGTCCCCGGTGTCGCGGTCGTCGCCGACGTCTCCGCGCTGTCCGCGATCGCGAAGCGTGCCGACGTCGAGAGCGTCATCCCGCTCACGCCGAAGAAGGTCGTCGAGCCGACGGTGCTGCCCGACGCCGGAGTCGCACCCTCGGGTGTCGACCCGAGCCTGGTCCAGCCCGGCGTGGACGGCGTCGCACCGAAGAACGCGGCGAGCGACATCTACACGCGCTCGCTCAACGCCTGGCAGCAGACCGGCCACACCGGCGAGGGCATCAACGTCGCCGTGCTCGACACCGGCCTCGACTACACGCAGGCCGACTTCGGCGGTCCCGGCACCGCCGAGGCGTACGCCACGGCGCTGGCGAACGCGAGCGGTGGCGCCCCGGACCCGAGCCTGTACGACGGCTCGAAGTTCCTCGGCGGGTACGACTTCGCCGGTGCGACCTACAACGCCGACCCGTCCGACCCGGCGTCCTACGACCCGGTGCCCGCGCCGGACGAGAACCCGATCGACGGCAAGGGCGGCGACCACGGCACCCACGTCGCTGGCACGATCGCGGGCTACGGCCTGACCGCCGACAAGCAGACCTTCGACGGCGACTACACGAAGCTCACCGCGCAGCAGGTCCAGGACATGTGGATCGGCCCGGGCACCGCGCCCGAGTCCGGCCTCTACGCCCTCAAGGTCTTCGGTGACAACGGTGGCTCCACCGACGTCACCGGTGCCGCGCTCGACTGGGTCGGCCGTGCGCTGACCGAGGGCAAGGACATCAACGTCCTGAACCTGTCGCTCGGCTCCGACTACGGTGCGCCGGACGACCCCGACAACGCCAAGATCGACGCGCTGACGGCCCGCGGGGTCCTGCCCGTGATCGCCTCGGGCAACGCCGACGACTTCACCGACATCGGTGGTTCGCCGGGCAACGCCGCCGGGGCGCTCACCGTCGCGGCCAGCGCGACCGGCCAGTCGCTGTTCGACGCCGTCGAGGCCACCGGGCCGTCGGACGTCGCCGGCACCTACCGTGCGCAGTACTCGCAGAACTTCACCGGCACCCTGCCGGTCGAGGGCGACGTCGTGGTCCCGACCGCGAACGTCGACGGCTGCGCGGCGTTCAGCGCCGACGACGCCGCGAAGATCGCGGGCAAGGTCGTCTGGCTCAAGTGGACCGACGCGGCGCTCGAGTGCGGCTCGGGCGTGCGCTTCAACAACGTCCAGGCTGCCGGCGGTGTCGGCGTCCTGCTGGCGGGCACGATCAACACGTTCGACTCCGGCATCGCGGGCAACGCGACGATCCCGGGCGCCGAGCTCACCCTCGACGCCGCGACGGCCCTGCGCGCCAGCGCCACGGCGGGGACCCTGCACGTGCGCTTCGCGGACGAGCTGAAGGGCTACGCGCTCGCCACCGATCCGGAGTCCGTGAACACGCTCGCGTCGTTCACCAGCCGCGGTGTGCACGGGTCGTTCGACGACATCGTGAAGCCGGACATCGCCGGTCCCGGTGTCAACGTCATCTCCGCCGCCAACGGCACCGGTGACGGTCGCATGTCGATGAGCGGCACCTCGATGGCCACCCCGGACGTCGCGGGCATCGCGGCGCTGACGTTCCAGTCGCACCCGCGGTGGAGCGCCCAGCAGGTCAAGGCCGCGCTGATGAACACCGCGACGCACGACGTCAAGGACGGCTCGCGTGGGGCGACCCTGCTCCGTCAGGGCACCGGCCGCGTCGACGCCCTGCAGGCCGTGACCACCGGCACCACCGTCCGGAGCGCGGAGAACGGCCAGCTCGTCACCGCGTCCTTCGGTGTCGTGGAGGTCGCCGGGAAGACGAGCGAGACCCGCACCCTCGAGATCCAGAACACCGACGGCTCCCCGCACACGTACGACGTGTCGTACCAGCCGCAGGTCAGCCAGCCCGGCGTCGCCTTCGCGCTGAGCACGAAGCGGATCACGGTGCCGTCCGGCGCGACCAAGACCGTGCAGCTGACGTTCACGGTGACCGACCCGACCGCGCTGCGCCGTGTGATCGACCCCACCCAGGAGTCGGTGCAGCAGGGCTACCAGCGTGAGTTCGTCGCCGCGGCCTCGGGCGTGGTGGCGTTCACGCCGACCGACTCGGCGGTCGACCCGATGCGCATCGGCACCTACGTGGCGCCGAAGCCGGTCAGCGCGGTCCGCGCACGGACGACGGTGCCCTTCACCGGCCCCGGCAAGTCCGCGAACCTGACGCTGAAGGGTCGCTCGTTCGACCAGGGCGGCCTGACGACGGGCTACCACTCGACCGTCGCGCCGTTCGTGCTCGGCGGCACCGACCCGGCCGAGACGTTCCCGGCCGGCTCGGCGGAGCAGTCCCTGCGCGCGGCCGACGTCCTGTCCTACGGTGCGAGCTACGACAAGGCGTCGGACACGGTCGCCTTCGGCGTCCAGACCGCCGGTCCCGACGCGAACCCGGGCGCCGTGACCAACGTCGAGGTCCTCGTCGACACCGACCGTGACGGCGAGCCCGACTACCTGGTCTACGACGCGAAGTCGTCGGCGGTCGACGCGACCTTCGCGACGACGGTCGACCTGGCGACGGGTGAGACGGTCGACGCGCAGCCGCTGAACGGCGGTGCGCCCGGCCAGGACGTCAACACCTTCGACAGCTCCGTGAAGGTGCTCACCGTCACCGGTTCGGCCATCGGCGCGAAGGGCAAGTTCTCCTACTCGGTCCTGACCGAGTCGGCGTACGCCCCCGCGATCGCCACGGACGCCTCGTCGGTCGTGGACGAGACGAAGACCGTCACGTTCGACGTGTCGAAGCCGGCGCTGACGTTCAGCCAGGGCGGCACGTCCGGCGTGCTGTTCGCCGACGCGGGCAACCTCACGGTGACCCGTGCCTCCGGCGTGACGAGCGCCAAGGTGCTCGCCCTGCACCTCGGCAACGCCGCGGGTTCGCAGGCCGACGTGTCGACCATCAAGGTGACCCCGCCGACGCTCGCCCTGAAGAAGGGCAGCGCCGTGACGATCAGCGGCACCGCCAAGGTCGGGGCGACGCTCACCGCGAAGCCCGGCACCTGGGCCGCGAAGGCGACGTACAAGTACCAGTGGCTCCGTGACGGGAAGGCGATCACGACCGCCACGGGCTCGAAGTACAAGCTGACGTCCTCGGCCGCCGGGCACCGGTTCTCGGTCAAGGTGACGGCCCACGCCTCGGGGTACAAGGACGGCACGGCGACGTCGCGGTCGACCGCGAAGGTCGCTCGCCGCTAGTCGCGCGCAGTCCCACCAGCACCGGTGCCGGGTCCCGTCCAGGGGCCCGGCACCGTTGTGTTTCCCGACCGGTGCGGGAAGGGGACAGGTAGTTAGACAAACTAGTGATGCACTGTCAGGGTGGTCACCATGCAGAGCACGTTGAAGCAACTCCGGTCCAACCCGGTCGAGTGGCGGCGTCGTGGGCTCACCCCGCCGGACGTCATCCAGGCCATGATCGAGCAGCGCCTCGCCGAGCCCGGGCACGCGCAGCCCGTCGGCGACCCGTCGTACCAGGACTTCTTCCGCGCCTGACCGCGGAACGCACGGACAGACCGGACAGGAGGCCCGGTGCCAGCTGGCACCGGGCCTCCTGTCCGTCAGTCCGTCCATCGGACGTCACCGTCACGCGGGTGGCGCTGAGGTGACCACCCGATAGACTCGGGTGGACCACCGGCCCGTCGGTCGCGTGAGGTCCTCCGCCAACGTGAGGAGAACCAGATGCCCGCAGCAGTCATCATCGGCGCCCAGTGGGGCGACGAGGGCAAGGGGAAGGCCACCGACCTGCTCGGCAGCCGCATCGACTACGTCGTGAAGTTCAACGGCGGCAACAACGCCGGGCACACGGTCGTCGTCGGTGGCGAGAAGTACGCCCTGCACCTGCTGCCCTCCGGCATCCTGACCCCCGGTGTGACGCCGATCATCGGCAACGGCGTCGTCGTCGACCTCGAGGTCCTGTTCCAGGAGCTCGACGCGCTCAAGGCCCGCGGCGTCGACACCTCGAAGCTCCTCGTGTCCGCGAACGCGCACGTCATCACGCACTACCACCGCACCATCGACAAGGTGACCGAGCGCTTCCTCGGCAAGCGCCAGATCGGCACCACCGGTCGTGGCATCGGCCCGAGCTACGCGGACAAGATCAACCGCGTCGGCGTCCGCATCCAGGACATCTTCGACGAGAACATCCTGCGGCAGAAGGTCGAGGCGGCCCTCGACCAGAAGAACCACCTGCTGCTCAAGGTCTTCAACCGCCGCGCGATCGACCCGGAAGAGGTCGTCGAGTCGCTGCTGTCCTTCGCGGACCGCCTGCGTCCGATGGTCGCCGACACCGGACTCGAGATCCACCGGGCGCTCGAGCGCGGCGAGACCGTCCTGTTCGAGGCCGGGCAGGCGACCATGCTCGACGTCGACCACGGCACGTACCCGTTCGTCACCTCGTCGTCGGCGACCGCCGGCGGCGCGGCGACCGGGTCCGGCATCGGCCCGGGCAAGCTCGAGCGCATCATCGGCATCGTCAAGGCGTACACGACCCGTGTCGGCGCCGGCCCGTTCCCGACCGAGCTCTTCGACGAGTCCGGCGAGTTCCTGCGCGCCAACGGCTTCGAGTTCGGCACCACCACCGGGCGCCCCCGTCGCTGCGGCTGGTACGACGCCCCGATCGCCCGCTACACGGCCCGGGTGAACGGCGTCACCGACTTCGTGCTCACGAAGCTCGACGTCCTGACCGGGCTCGAGACGATCCCGGTGTGCGTCGCGTACGAGGTCGACGGCGTCCGCGTCGACGAGGTCCCGGTGAACCAGTCCGACTTCCACCACGCGAAGCCCGTCTACCAGGACTTCCCGGGTTGGACCGAGGACATCACCGGCGCGCGGTCGTTCGACGACCTGCCGAAGAACGCGCAGGACTACGTGCTCGCCGTCGAGTCGATGTCGGGTGCGCGGATCTCCGCCATCGGTGTCGGCCCCGGCCGTGACGCCATCGTCGTCCGCCACGACCTGCTCGGCGCGGACCAGGCCTGACGTGCGGGTCCTGTTCGTCTGCAGCGGCAACATCTGCCGGTCGCCGCTCGGCGAGCAGGTCCTGACGGCGCGGCTCGGCCCGGACGCTCCGGCGTTCCGGGTCGGGTCGGCCGGCACCATCGCCGACGACGGGGCCGCCATGGACGGCGCCGCCGCCGCGCAGTCGGCCCGACTCAGCGGCGACCCGTCCGGGCACGGGTCGCGGTACCTGACCGCGGCGATCGTCGAGGACACCGACCTCGTGCTCACCGCCGAACGGTCGCACCGGCAGGCCGTGGTGTCGCTCGTGCCGCGGGCCGCCCGCCGCACCTTCACGGTGAAGCAGTTCGCGCGCGTGCTCGACGGGCTCGAACCCGGTGACCTGGCCGACGTGCACACCGCCGAGGCACTCGTCGAGCGGGTCGCGCGGCTGCGGGGGACCGTGCCGCCGCCGGCCGACCCCGCCGACGACGACGTGGACGACCCCTACCGTCGGTCCGAGGCGACGCACGCCCGGGTGGCGGACGAGCTCGACGCCGCGGTCACCCGCATCGCGGACGCCCTGCGCGCCGTCGCCACGGCCTGACCGCGCTCGTCGACGACCGCGTCGGTCGACGGCAGTCGGGTCACTCCGGCAGCCGGTACGACCCGATCGTGATGGTGTGCGCGCCCTGGCCCGCTAGCGCCCGGACGACGGCGTCGGCACGGGCCCGGTTCGGCACCGCGTCCTTCGCCGCCCACGCCGCGAGCGCCGACTGCAGCTCGTGCTGGTTCGTCACGACGGCCGTCGAGGCGCCGCCGCTCCGGTCCTCCGCCTGCACGTAGGCCATCGCCGTCGGCGACGAGTAGAACACGCAGGTGTCGAACCAGGTCCGGCGCGTGCCGGTCGCCGCGTCCACGAAGCCCGCCAGGCGCCGTGCCTGCACGCGGACCTGCTGCGCGGGAGCGGCGTTCTTCGCCTGCACGCGCACCTGCCACCAGTTCTCGGCCTCCTGCTCGTGGTTGAGCACGGTCCGGCTCTGCACCTGCACGGCGAACGGCGGCACGAGCGACGACTCGTCGAGCAGGTTCCGGAACGCCGGGTGGACCTCGCTCGGTCGACGGCCGTCGAAGACGATGCCGCCCCAGCGCTTGCTCTCGATGACCAGTCCGCGCCCGGCGTCGGAGACGAGCACGTGGTCCGCCTGTGCGACGAACCGCCGCCACGAGCCGCGCTCGGTCTCGTCGGCGGGGACGAACACGACGTTCGTCATGAGCACGCCGTTCAGTCCGGCGGCGATCGCGGCCTGTCGGATGACCTGGGCGGACGCTTCCTCCCACCGCATGCCGCTGCGCGCGAGGTCGCGGCTCTGATCGGCGGCGGTCAGGGCGTCGCGCCGGGCGGCATCGGCCTGGTCGAGGGAGCGCCGGTGCTCCGCGTCGCGGGCCTCGGTCTGCTCGCGGTGCTCGGCGTCGAGCCGCGCGAGCTCGTCGGCGCGGGCGCGTTCGGCGGCGTCGAGGTCGGAGCGGGCGGCGGATCGGAGTCGCCGCAGGACGAGCACCAGGACGACCACCACGACGGCGAGCCCCCCGGCGACCACCCACGGCACGAGGTCGCTGGTCATGACCCCACCCCACCACGTCGGGTCGTCGGAACGTCGCTGCGCGGCGGCGCGCCCGCGAACGGCGGACGGCGGGCACGGTGCTCGTCGCACCGTGCCCGCCGTCGGGTCGAGCGGTCGGACTACCGGTCCGTGCGCGGCAGGTGGGGCAGCGCGCCGAGGCGTCGGCGCACGAGCACCGCGGTGCCGAGGGTCAGCAGCAGGAGCGCCGCCACACCGGCCAGGCCGAGGCCGTCCGCGCCGGTGAAGGCGAGCTCGCCGGGACCGTCCTGCGGACCGTCCGCGCCGGGGCCCTCGGCACCAGGCGTCGGCGTGCCGGCACCCGGCTGGGCACCGGCGCCCTCGTCGTCGGCACCGGGATCTCCGACACCGGGATCTCCGGCACCGGGATCTCCGGCACCCGGGTCCTGGTCGCCCGGGTCGCCGGGCTCGCCCGGCTCCTCTGCCGCGGGCACCGCGACCGCGAAGTCGACGGCTGCGCCGCTCCGGGTGCCGATCGACTGCACGGCCTGCGCCGCCGCGGTCTCGAGCGCGCGGGCACGGGCCGCGGTGCCGGTCAGGGCGACCGTCCACCGGCCGTCCGCGGCGACCTCGGTGGTGCCGCGGACCGCGCCGGACAGGGTGACGGTGGCGCCGGGGTGGCCGGAACCGGTCACGGCGGTCGGCACGGCGTCCGTGCCCGGCTCGTCGACGGTCAGAGCGTCGAGGTCGGCGCGGGCGGTCAGCCACGAGTCGGCGCCGATCGGGTGGTCGACCACGCGGGTCTCGCCGATGCAGCCGTTCCAGCCGTTCGTCGCGGCGTCGTCGACCCAGTCGCTGCCGAACAGCCACGGCATGCCGTCCTGCACGGTCTGGCCGCCGGTGTCGGTCGCGTTGCGGAGCACCGGGGCGCCGTCGACGTACATCGTGGTGGTGCGGGCGTCGACGTCGTTCACCAGGGCGACGTGCAGCCAGCGACCGGGGATGATCTCGCCCGACCACGCCGTGCGGTCACCCTTCGACGCGTCGGCGGTCACCTCGGTCCACTGGAACTCCTTGAGGTTCGAGATGCCGAGCGCCGCCGGCGACGCCGTCCAGTCCCAGCGGGTCTGCGGCACGCCGATCTGCGAGCGGTTGCCGCTGCGGACGATCGCCTTCGACCACGAGTTCGCGCCGTCGGTCCAGGACGGGTCGACCTCGAGGAACGTCTCGATCGTGTAGCCGTCCGGGAACGTCGCCCGGTCGACCGCGGTGTCCCCGGGCGAGGTGAGCGCGCTGAACCGCTTCGCCGCCTTGTCGGCGTTCGCGAAGCACAGGCCGGCGCCGTCGGAGGACAGCGGGTGGGCGTCGTCGACGACGGTGACGTCGCCGTCCTGCGCGGTCGGCGAACCGGACTCGGCGTGCGTCAGACGGGTCAGGTCGGCGTCCCCGACGACGTCGTCGACGGTCGCTCCGGGAGCGAGCACACCGGCCTCCTGCTCACCGGGGCGCCACCAGGCCAGGGTGCCGTCGACGTCGGTGTGGTCGGCACGGCCGCCGGGCAGCTCGGTCGTGGTGGGCGGCGCGCCCTCGAAGCCGTCGAGCAGCATCGCCCGCGCGCGCTCGTTCAGCGGCGGCTCGTCCGCGGAGCCGGCGCGGAAGTCCGGCGCGAAGCCCGCGAACCGGGTGCGGAAGTCGACCGGCACGATGTAGCGCTGGTGGTCGCCGTCGAGCAGCGGCTGGTCGTACGACGTGAGCGTCTCGGTCGGCTTCCACGTCACCCACGGCGACGCGGTCTGCATCGCGAGCGTGCCGTTCGTCAGGTCGAACTCGAGCAGCCCGAGGTAGCCGTCGCCGCCCTCGTAGTCCATCTGGTGGTCGATGAGCACCTGGGTCACGGCGTGGCCGGCGTCGTTCGTGCGGTTCTTCCACGTGCTGCCGTGGAAGTGCCCGTTCAGCGTCAGGAACACCTGGTCGTTCGGGGCGATGAGCTGCTCCCACAGGCGCTCGCCGTAGGCCGTGTCGACCGGGGTCAGGCCGTCGGTGGCGATGTTGATCACCTCGTGCGAGGTCAGGATCGTCGGCAGCGTCGGGTGTGCGGCGATCACCTGGTCCGCCCAGGCGAGGGTCTCGTCGGACGCGCGCCACGGCAGGGCGAGTGACAGGAACCGCTGGCCCTCGGCCTCGAAGACGTGGAACTGGCTCAGGCCGGTACGGTCGGTGCCCGACTCGACGGTGGGCTGCCCGGTGGCCCGGCTCGCCGGGAACGTCTGCAGGTACGGCTCGGCGGCCAGGTCGTACGAGGTGTCGAACACGGTGTCCGCCGAGTTCCGCACGTCGTGGTTGCCGGTCGTCACGCTGTACGGCAGCCCGGCGTCGTCGAGCACGGACATCGCGCGGTCGGCCGCCTGCCACTCGCCGGGCTGCCCGACCTGGTCGACGACGTCGCCGACGTGGGTGACGAACGGGATGTGCAGGTCGTCGGCGTGCTCGGCGAGCCACTGCGTCTGCACGTGGAACGGGTCGTCGCCGTACCGGGGCACGAACTGTGACGCCGAGTAGCGCGAGTAGAACTGCGTGTCCGGCAGCACGGCGAGCGTGAAGCGCGACGCGAGGTCGGCGTCCGGCGCGGCGGCCGCGGCGGCGGTCGGGGAGGAGGACAGGGTCGGCAGGCCGACGGCAGCGGCCACGGCGAGGGCGGTGGCCCCCAGCGCGGCGGACCTGCGGCGGGATCGGTGAGCGGTCACCCGACGATGCTCGTGGCGTCGTCTGTCGCGCCGGTTGCCTGTACGTGACCACAGCGTGAGCGGCGGGCGACGACGGACGCGGGAGACGGGGCGGAGCTGCACCGGGCCTCCCGTCCGCTCGCCGGCCCACGTGGCAGCATGGCCGCATGCCCGTCGTCGAGTCCCGCTGTGTCGTACCGGTCGACGCGCACGTCGCCTTCGCCGTCTCGCAGACGCAGGGCGCGATGCGGAAGCGGTGGGACCCGTTCATCCGGCGGCAGCACCTGATGGACGGCGCGACGGTGCCGGCGAAGGGCGTCCGGACCTTCACGGTGCAGCGCTTCGGGCTCAGCATGGAGAGCGAGTACGTGTCGTACCACCCGCCGTCGAACGTCGGGATGAAGATGACGAAGGGCTCGTGGTTCTTCGAGCGGATGGGCGGCGGCTGGCGCTTCACCCCCGTCGACGGGCAGCCCGGCTCCACGCTGGCGGTCTGGCGCTACAACTTCACCTGTCGGCCGAGGTGGTTGGCGCCGCTCGCCGAGCGCATCGGTGCGTTCGTGCTGCAGCGCGACATCGACCGGCGGATCCGGGGCTTCGCCCGGGGCTGCGAGGACCCCGTCCTGCTCGCCCACGTGGCCGCCCGACGCTCCGACTGAGCGGCCCGGGCGCACCTGCATCCTTCGATGGAACTCCGGCAGGTGCGTCCCGAAGCCGGTCGTTCCGCGACGGCGGGTTTCCTAGCGTCGTCTGCATGACGAACACCACCGAAGTCCGGCCCACGGCCGGCACCGCAGCCCGCGACCGAGGGGGTGTCCGCGGTGTCATCGCCCGGCACCCGCTCGCGTCCTTCTTCACCATGGCGCTCGGCTTGAGCTGGCTCGCCTGGGTGCCGTACATCCTGTCGCCGCACGGCATGGGCGTGTGGGACATCCACTTCCCCGAGGTCCTCGGCACCGGGCAGTTCACCGGCGTCCTGCCGGGTGCGCTCCTCGGCCCGCTGGGCAGCGCCTTCATCGTCACGGCGGTCGCCGACGGCCGCGCGGGCCTGCGGCGCTGGGTGGGCCGGCTCTTCCGCTGGCGGGTCGCCTGGTACTGGTACGCCCTGGCGCTCGTCGTCGTGCCGGCCCTGATCGTCGTGTCCGCGCTGCCCTTCGCCGGCGGCGACGTGCGGGCCCCCTCGGTCGTGGCGATCGCCTCGCTCGTGCCCGGCCTCGTCATCCAGCTGTTCTCGACCGGTCTGAGCGAGGAGCCCGGGTGGCGCGACTTCGCCCTGCCCCGGCTGCAGCACGAGTTCGGCGGCCTCGGCGCCGCCGCGATCCTCGGGCCGATCTGGGCGCTGTGGCACATGCCGCTGTACCTCAGCGACTGGGGCGGGTGGCCGAACGCCCACTGGAGCGAGCCGGTCGTGTTCGCCCTGTTCACCATCACCTTCAACGTCGTGATGATCCAGGTCTTCAACAAGACCCGCGAGAGCCTGCCCCTGGCCCTGCTGCTGCACGTCGGCGTGAACAACACCATCTCGATGCTGTTCCCCGAGATGTACCCGAGCATGACCGCCGGCACGCTGATGATCGGCCTGACGATCACGTCGACGATCGCGGCCGTGGTGCTCCTCGTCGCCACCCGCGGACGACTCGGCTACGACCCGGCCCGACGCGCCCTGCCCCTCGACGCACCGGTCCCCGACCACGCCCGCCTCGTAGGATCCAACGATGGCACCCGCTGAGCACGACGCGCTGCGCGCCCCGGCCACGCCGGCCGCGCAGCCGGCGTCCGACGCGCGCCGCGCTCGCCGCGTCGACCTGTTCGTCGCACTCGGCACGGCCGTGGTGGCCCTCGGCCTGCTGCTCGGACTGCCGCCGCTCGACGCCTCCGAGCCCGACACGGCCGGCCTCGCCCTGCGGGCCGCCGCACCGTTCACCGTCCCGTGGGCCGTCCTGGCCCTCGGCCTGCTCGCCCAGTCGGCGGCGTTGCTCGCCGTCCGTCGGGCAGCGCGCACCACGCTCGTCGTCGTCGCGGCGATCCCCGTGGTCGTCGCCGGGCTCGCACCGGCCTCGGCGGACCTGTTCGACCTGACCGCGCTGCCGATCGCCGTCGCCGTCGTCCTGACCGCCGCCCGGGTCCCGCTGGTCCGGCTCTGGCCGGCCCTCGTCACCGCGGCCGTCCTCGTCGTCGTCGGCGAGGGAGCGCTCGCCACGAACGCGTCCGGCTCGGCCGACGGTCTGACCGGCGCGCTCGGTCAGGGCGTGCTGCAGGCCGTCGGAGCCGTCGGCCTGCCGCTGCTGGTCACCCTCGTGGTGCTGTCCCGCCGCGAGGTCCGCGTCGCCCGCACCGCCGAGGCGAGCGCGGTGAACCGCGAGCAGGACGCCCTGGTCGACGCCGCGGTGTCCCGCGAACGTGCCGCGATGGCCCGTGAGCTCCACGACATCGCCGCGCACCACCTGTCCGGCATCGCCCTGATGGCCGCCGTCATCGACCGGCAGATCGACGCGGACCCGGAGCGAGCCCACGAGGGCGCCCGCCAGGTCCGTGAGCAGAGCACCGCCGTGCTCGAGGACCTGCGCCGCCTGGTCGGCCTGCTCCGCGACGACGCCCCCGCCGAGCGCGCCGTCGAGACGGTCGCCGGCATCGTCGACCTGGTCGAGCGTGCCCGGTTCCGCAGCGACGTCCGGCTCGACGTGCTGCCGGGCGACCGTCCGCTGGCCGACGGCGTCGGCCCGCTCGCACAGCTCGCCGCCTACCGCACCGTCCAGGAGGCACTGGCCAACGCCGCCCTGCACGCCCCGTCCGCCCCGTGCACCGTCACCATCGACGACCGCGACGCGACCCGGGTGGTGATCCGGGTGGAGAACGCACCGGCCACCGTCCCGGCAGCGGGGACCTCTCCGTCGGGCGGCAACGGCCTGCGGGGGATGCGCGAGCGGGCGGACCTGGTCGGGGCGCGCCTCCAGACCGGCCCGACCGCGACCGGCGGGTGGCTGGTGGAGCTGGCGCTCGGCCGGGAGGCACCTGCCGCACCCGCGCAGACCGCCGACGGCACCGGGGTGGTCGCGTGATCCGCGTCCTGGTCGCGGACGACCAGCCCCTGGTCCGTGCCGGGGTGTCCGCGCTCCTCGGCGCGGAGCCGGACATCGAGGTGGTCGGCGTGGCCGCCGACGGGGGCGAGGCGCTCGCGCTGGCGCGCGAGACACGACCCGACGTCGCCTGCCTGGACATCCGCATGCCGGTGATGAACGGCATCGAGCTCGCGCGGATCTTCTGCGCGCCGGACGCCGACCCGGCGATCCCGGCGCTCATGCTGACGACGTTCGACCTGGACGACTACGTGTTCGGGGCGCTCGAGGCCGGTGCCTCCGGGTTCCTGCTCAAGGACGCCGAGCCGGACACCATCGTCGACGCCGTCCGGCAGGTCGCCGCCGGCAACGGCACCCTCGACCAGGCCCTGACCCGGCGGGTGCTGCGGGAGTTCGTGTCGCGGCGGAGCCTGCAGCCGGTCTCCGGCGACCGGGCCGACGGCGTGCTGACCGCCCGCGAGCGCGAGGTGCTCCTGCTGCTGGCACAGGGGATGTCGAACGAGGAGATCGCGGCCGCGCTCGTGCTCGAGGTGTCGACCGTCAAGTCGCACCTGGCGCGGATGCTGCCGAAGCTCGGGGTGCGGTCGCGGCTGCAGGCCGTGGTGTGGGCGTACCAGAACCGGATCGTGACGGTGCCGGACCAGCCGTAGGGTCGGTCGGTCGGTCGGTCGGTCGGTCGGTCGGGTCGGGTCGGTCGCTCAGCCGGCCGCGGGCGTGGACGTGGCCGTGATCGGCTCGGCGGCGCCGGGGACGACGAGCTGCCAGACGTCGTCGTCGCTGCTCCGGTGCAGGTACAGACGGAAGGTGCCGTCCTGGGCGAGCGGGTCGCCCTCGAGGTACTCGACCGGTTGCCCGCTCGTCGTGCACTGGTCCGAGGGGCTGATGACGTCGATGGTGCGGCCGGGGGAGTCACCCTTCTCGACGCCGGTGACCCTGGCCCGTCGCACCTCGTACACCCCGCCGACCTCGACCGTGCGGTCGGTGTCGGTGACCTCGGCGTCGACCACCAGGGTCGCGAGGTCGCTGCGCTCGGCAGGTGTCGTCGCCGCGATGTGGTCGATGCAGGACCCCGACCCCACGACGTCGTCGCCCGCGCCCCGCGGGCCGTCGGCACCGTCGCCGGCCGCGGTCGTGCCCCCGGTCGCGCAGCCGGCGAGCACGCTCGCCGTGGCCGCCGTGAGGACGGCGATGGTCAGCATCCGCTTCCGCTCCATCGCCTGAGTATCGCTCACCGTGCTCCGGGCGTCCAGTGCCCCCGGTCGAGCCAGGGAACGCGCGTTCCCGTTCTGGGGGTAGTCGACCTGCACCCGGACCTGCTGGACTCGTCACCATGCACAACGAAGCCGCGGGCCGGATCCACGACGACGACCTCCGGCCCAAGGTCGTCGCGGCGATGCAGCGAGCGCTCCGCTCCCGACCCATGCACGAGGTCACCCCCGCCGTCGTCGCCTCCGAGGCCGGCGAATCCGTCGACGTCGTCGACCAGGCGTTCCCGAGCTGGGACGGCCTGCTGCTCGCGACCATCGACAAGTGGAACGAGGAGCGGACCGCCCCGCTCATGCCGATCGCCGAGCAGCACGGCACGGTCCGGTTCCTGCGCGCCATCGTCACGGCCAACGTCGCCGACCCGACGCTCATGCGCTTCCTGACCGCGACGCTCAACATCGCCGCGTCGCCCGAGCACCCGCTGGCGCCGATGCTGCACGCGCGCTGGCGTCGCTTCCACGCGTTCGTGCAGCACGCGCTCGAGCGCGACGTGCTGCTCGGCCGCGAACCGCACACCATGGACCCGGCGCGTGGCTCCGAGCAGCTGCTCGCGACCTACGAGGGCCTGCAGCTGCAGTCGATGGTGCGCCCCGACATGGACCTGCTCGAGGCCTACGACCGCGCCGTCACCCGCCTGCGCGAGGGCTGGCAGCGCACCTACGTCCCGCCCGTGTGGGACCTGGACCTGGTGGGCTGACCGACCCACCCCCACAGACCGAGGACGCCCCGTGCGTCCGAGGCGCAGACGCACCGCGTCTGCGTGCGCCGCTGCTCGATTCGGGTTCGGGTGGCGGCGCGAACACCGTTCCGTACCCGTCGGTGCCGGTGCCGATGCCGCTCCGGTACGGTCGGCGCATGACGACCGACGACGACCTGGGGCACTGGCGCACCTGGTGCATCGGCGGAGCCGTCGCGTCGTTCGTCGCCCTGCTCGTGCTCGGACGCTTCGTCCCCGTCAACTGGTGGGTGCTCACCGCCTGGGTGACCGTCGTCGCCGCGTTCACCGGCCTGCCGCCGGGCAGTTCCCGCTGGACGGACCGCCGGGTGACGGTGATCGCCCTCGCGCTGCTCGTCGTCGGCGCTGGACTCGCGCTCGGCGCACTCACCGACGACGGCGCCGGTGACGGCACCCGCACGACCGGAGCCGTCACCGGTGCCGTCCTCGTGCTGGCCGGAGCGGCGTGGGCGATCGTCGGGGCGCGGCGCCCCTCGCGCCGACAGGTGGACGCGGAGGCCGAGCGCCACCGCGCGTGACGGACCCGCCTCGACGCCGACGTCCACGCCGACGTCGGCTGCGCTGCCGGACGCGCCCGGCCCGGACCCTGGTCAGCGCGGCCAGGTGGCGACGACGGCGACCGTGTTGAACAGCACGTGCGCCAGGACCGCTCCGCCGAGGCGGTCGGTCATCGCGACGAGCACGCCGGTGAGCAGGCCGAGCACGAAGGTCGTCACGAACACCTGGAAGCCGGCGACCGGCGACGGCGCACCCGCGATGAGCACGTGCGTCAGCGCGAACAGCAGTGCGGCTACCAGGACCGCCAGGAAGCGCGTGCGCGGCGTCAACTCCGACGCCAGTCGGCGTTGCAGCACCCCGCGGAACACGACCTCCTCGAGCACCGGGCTGACGACGCAGACCCCGACCGCCGCCACCACGAGCGGCACGACGTCGGGCGGGCCGAGCGTCACCGGCGGAGTCAGGCCCGTGGTACCGGAGAACAGGACCGACAGGCCCGCGTCGAGCCCACGGCAAACGACGGCGACCCCGACCGCCGCGACCGCGTCCGGCCGGCCGAGGCCGAGCCGACGGACCATCGTGGCGGGAGCCGAGCGGCGGAGGACCCACCACACGCCGAGCGCGAGCGGCACCCACACCGCCAGGTCAGCGGCGAGCACCTGGACGACCGGGGACGGCAGTGCCCCGGACCGGGCGACGCCCGTCACCAGCCGCGACAGCAGCACCGCGACGGCGATCGCGACGAGCACCACGCGCAGGTCGCGGGCAGCGGCGGTACTGGGGGCGGTCGTCGGCGCGTCCGGGTCGGGATGCATGTCGACACCGTACGGGACGGCGAGGCATCCGCCCGGTCAGCGGGGCGGGGGAGCAGCAGGACCGCGTGTCGCTCTGCCACGGCGGCCACGCCCATCGACCGGCCTGCGAGCAGCGCCTCTCCCAGACGCTTCCGTGTGGCACTATTTCTATGCCGAACGCTGGGAGAATCCCGGTCGACCTGTGACAGGGACTGCAGGACACGGCGACATTCGGGGAAGGGTGCCGCGTGGAGCTACGCGACTACATCGCGGTCTTGCGCAAGGGATGGGTCTTCATCCTCGTCCTGGCGCTGGTCGGCGTCGCGGCGGCGGCGGGCTTCTCGCTGCTCAAGCAGCCGGTCTACTCGGCCTCTGCACAGGTCTTCGTCTCGACGCAGACGAGCGGCAGCGCGAGCGACCTCGCTCAGGGCAACACGTTCACGCAGCAGCGGGTCCTGACGTACTCGAACCTGGTCGAGACCCCGATCGTGCTCTTGCCGGTCATCTCGAGCCTGAAGCTCGACATGACCTCGGACGAGTTGGCGGAGATCGTCACCTCCGACGCCCCGCTCAACACCACGCTCATCTCGATCACCGTCGACGAGACCGACCCGAAGCAGGCGGCCGACATCGCGAACGCGACCTCGGAGAGCCTGACGAACGTCGTGCAGAACATCGAGGCGACGGACGCGGACGGCACCGCCACGGTCAAGCTCACCCGGGTCAAGGAAGCCCAGGTGCCGAACACCCCGGTGAGCCCGAACGTCCCCGTCAACGTCGTGCTCGGTCTCTTGATCGGCCTGGCACTCGGCGTCGGCGTCGCCGTCCTGCGCGAGACGCTCGACAACCGGATCCGCACCGAGTCCGATGTCGAGAAGATCAGCGAGAAGCCCGTCGTCGGCGGTATCGCGTTCGACAGCAAGGCCTCCGAGCGTCCGCTCATCGTGCAGGTCGACCCGCGCAGCCCCCGCGCCGAGTCGTTCCGCACGCTCCGGACGAACCTGCAGTTCCTCGACCTCGGCACCGGTTCGCGCACCTTCGTGATGACGTCGTCGGTCGAGTCCGAGGGCAAGAGCACGACGGTCGCCAACCTCGCGATCGCGCTCGACAACGCGGGCTTCCGCGTCATCCTCATCGACGCTGACCTGCGCCGGCCGAAGGTCGCGCAGTACATGGACATCGAGGGCGGCGTCGGTCTCACCGATGTCCTCATCGGTCGCGCCGAGATCGAGGACGTCGCGCAGCCCTGGGGCCGCGGCAACCTCGTGGTCCTGCCGGCCGGTCCGATCCCGCCGAACCCCTCCGAGCTCCTCGGCTCCCGTGCCATGCAGGACCTCATCGCTGCCCTCGAGCAGCAGTTCGACTACGTGCTCTTCGACGCCCCGCCGCTGTTGCCCGTCACGGACGCTGCGATTCTGGCGAAGAAGGCGTCCGGCGCGATCGTCGCCGTGGCTTCCGGTCGCACCCACAAGGGTCAACTCGCCGGCGCGGTCAGCGCGCTCGAGAACGTCGGTGCTCCGATCGCCGGCTTCGTGATGACGATGATGCCGACGAAGGGGCCGGGAGCCTACGGGTACGGCCGGTACGGGTACGCCTACGGGTACGGCCTGCAGGACGACGACCAGCCCGAGCCGCCGAAGCCGCCAAAGCGCGGCCGTGCCGGTGCCCCCCGCGGGGTCGTCAGGTGACCGAGGTCCCCGCGTGAACCGTCGCCGAGGGCTCAGGAACCTCCGCGGCGCGCTGACGCGCCGGACGCTCGTCTGGGTCGCCGTCGTGATCGTCCTCCTCGTCGTGGTCGACGTGGCCCTCGTGACTCTGGCGCTCGCACGGACAGCTCCGGCTCAGAACGGCACACCCGGTCCGGTTCCGACGTTCTCGAGCTCGCCGCGACCATCGCCGACCGCGTCGCCGTCCGCGTCCGCCACAGCTGGAACCGCTGGCGTGGTCACGCAGGGGCGACGTCTGCTGTCTGCCGTGGACGGGCAGGAGGCCTGGCGCGCCTCCAGTGGGTCGTGCGGCGGCCCCGACGGCGTGCTGGAACACTCCGTGGACGGGGGAGCGTCGTGGACTCGCGTCGGTCTCGGTGACGAGACCGGTGCGCTCCTGGCGCTGCGCGCCGACAGCGCTGGGACCTCCGTGCTCGTCGGGTCGGGCCCGGCCTGCTCGACGACCGTCCTGTCGTCGACGAACGGCGGCGCCGACTGGCACGACGGCGCCACGGGCGCCGCGGGCGCCGGCATCGGGCCGGACGGGTTGGTCCTGGCCTCCGGTACGGCTGCGGTTCCTTGCCCCGACCCGGAGCAGGCGTTCCAGGGGGAACGGACCACCGCCGTCGTCTGCAACGGTGGACTGGAGTGGCGCGGGGCCTCAGGCGCGGACTGGGTCTCCGTGCCCGTCCGAGGCGTCCGCTCGCTCGCTGTCGACGGCACCTCTTACACGCTGGCGCGGAGCGGGGCCTCGGACTGCAGCGGCGTGCAGATCGCCTCGATGCCGGCCACCGGTCTGACCGCCTCGGTAACAGTGACCCCGGTCGGCTGCGCTGCGGATGCCGAAGACGACGCTGCCCTCGTCGTGGCGCGTGCGGGGGCCGCGGTCTGGTTGTGGGCCGGGGATGACGTGGTGGTGTCGGAGGACGGCGGGGTGACCTGGTGACGGAGGATTCCAGCGCCACAGCCACGGGTCGGACGACGGACCCGACGACGACCGACTGGAGCCGCGCCTACGCCCGCCGGGTGCTCTTCACCGATCTCCTCGTCCTGATCTGGGTGGTGTTCGGCGTGCAGATCGCCTGGCTCGGCTTCGACTCGGACCTGGCGTCGAACGAGAACGACCTGCGGCTCAGCTACACGGGGATCTCGATCATCGTCATCCTGATCTGGTTGGGTTCCCTGGCCGTGTACGGCACCCGAGGTGCTCGCGTGCTCGGAGTCGGCAGCACGGAGTACCGACTCGTGGCTGACTCGAGTGTCCGGGTCTTCGGTGTGCTCGCGATCGCTGCCTTCCTCCTGCACCTCGAGCTGGCACGTGGCTACGTGCTCATCGCCTTCCCGGTCGGCATCCTCGTCCTCATGCTCTCGCGGTGGATGTGGCGGCAGTGGCTCGTTGCGCAGCGCCGTTCCGGGCGGTACTCGGCGAAGGTGCTGCTCGTCGGATCGACCTCGAGCGTCCTGCACATCGCGGGCGAGCTGGCTCGCACGCCCGAGGCTGGCTACCGGGTCCTCGGCGCAGCTGTTTCCAATGGTCACGTCGGGACACTGCCCGGTTCGACCATCCGCAGCTACGGCGGATTCGACGACCTGCATGCAGCGCTCGCGCACAGTGGCGCCGACACCGTGGTCATCACGAGCGCGGACGACCTGTCCCCGGACCGTGTCCGCGAGCTCAGCTGGTCGCTCGAACCCGGCAGACAGCACCTGGTCGTCGCGCCGAGCCTCACCGACATCGGCGGCCCGCGCATCCACACACGTCCCGTGCAGGGCCTCCCGCTCATCCACGTCGAGACACCGACTTACGAGGGGCGGAAGCTCTACACGAAGCGGGCGTTCGACCTGGCGTCGTCCACGCTGCTCATCGTGCTGCTCTCGCCGGTGTTCCTCGTGCTCGCTGTGGCCGTGAAGGTCAGCTCTCCGGGACGTGTCCTGTTCCTGCAGGAGCGGGTCGGCCTGAACGGCGAGCCGTTCCGGATGGTCAAGTTCCGCTCGATGGTCGTTGACGCGGAGACGCGCGTCCAGGAGCTCAGCGCCCTGGACCGGGCCGAGGGCAACGACGTCCTCTTCAAGATGAAGGACGATCCGCGGGTCACCCCCGTGGGCAGGGTCATGCGCCGGTTCAGCATGGACGAGCTCCCGCAGCTCTTCAACGTCGTCACCGGCAACATGTCCCTCGTCGGGCCACGGCCGCCGCTCCAGCGCGAGGTCGAACGGTACGATGCTCGCGTGCACCGGCGGTTCCTCGTCAAGCCCGGCGTGACGGGGCTGTGGCAGGTCAGTGGTCGCTCGGACCTCGACTGGGAGGACTCCGTCCGGCTCGACCTCTACTACGTCGAGAACTGGTCGCTGGTCGCTGACCTCATCATCCTTTGGCGGACGGCACGAGCGGTCATCTCGTCTTCCGGAGCGTACTGAGCGTCGCGCTCGTCGTGACTCGGCACCACAGAGCGCAGGGGTCAACGGCCGACGGAGTCAGCCAACCGTCGTGCGAAGTCAGCGTGTCCCTGCACGGTCGGGTGCTTTTGATCGGCACCCAGCGCGATGCGCCAGCGGGTCGCGGAGACGTACCGCACGCCCTCGGCCGCAGCGGCACGCGACAGAGCCGTGTCCACCTCTGCTTCGCCGTCAACCGCCGGAACATCGACCGGGCCCACCAACACCACGTCGTAGTCCCGGAGTTCGGCGAGGACCGCCCGGGCAGCATGCTCTTCCTCAGCAGGGGACGCCATCGTGTCGTTGAGGCCGCCTTCGACGATCACGAGCTCTGGGCGAGTCGACGCCACGCGGTCGAGCCGGGCAGCATACGTGCTGTCGCCACAGAACCCGGCGTTCGTGAAGCCCGTACCGCCCTGCGCGAGCACTCGGACGGTCGCATCGTCCTCAGCCGCGAAGACGTCCACCCAGGCGTTGCTCCGGTCTGCGAGCACGTCCCCAGCGGCGTAGGAATCTCCGATCACCGTCACCCGCCGGGGGCCGTGCCCGACGGTCTTCACCGGTCCGTTCGTCGCCTCGTACGCGCGCACCGACCGGCAGGCCTCGTGCGTCGCTACAGCCGAACGGACCGGGGGGACGAGCAGCACCGCACCGATGGCCACGAGTGCGGAGCTCCCGATGATGATCGCCTGATTGCGGTTCAGTTTCATCGCTGGACCCTCCGATCGTTGCGAGGCGATGAGACGGCCGAGCTGGTCGGCGCTTGGGCCAGTCCTGACTCGGAGCCGGCATCTCCGTGTGGTCCTCGTGATTGCTGCAGCATGGTCCCGGCGAGGGCGAGAGCGACGATCAGTCGATCAACGTTGCCCATGGGGCTGAACATCAGGTCCCACGCTCCGGCCAGACAGGCGAAGACCACGAGGACACCTCCGGTTCGTGCCCGGCTGATCGATGCCGGGAGGGCGACGAGCAAGTACGCCGCCGTGACCAGCACGACGAGCAGCCCCCCGATCCCGAAGTGGTACCAGAGGTCCGCCGTCATGGAGTGCAGATCGACCCTGCTGCCGAACACGTCCACGACGAAGTAGTCGGCGGTGTAGTCGCCACCGACCGCCTGGACTCGGGCGATCGCCTCCCGGGCGAGGCCGCCGTTGGTCACCTCGCCGATACCGAATCCCGACGGTTGAGCGGAGAAGAGGTGCAGGCTGGCAGCCCACTCGGTCCGCGCCGCTTCGATCCAGGACCGGCCGGCCACGAACTGGTGCTGTGTCCGGAGCGCGATGGCCGGACCCAACAGTCCAGACTGCATGGCGGTGATGGCCAGTCGCGTCGCCACGAGCGCGGCACCGGTGATGACGATGCTCCAACGCACCGGGTTGCGTGCGAGCCGATCACGGGTGCGGCGGCCGATGAAGGTCGCCACGACCGCGAGCAGCGCGATGAGCGTCATGAACCGGGCGTCACCGATGGCACTCAGCGCGGCCGACGAGACGAGGATGATGCGCGGCACGATCAACGGACGTCCCCACACCAGCGCCAGGGCGAGCAGGGTCGAGAAGATGCCGATGCTCCCCTTCCAGGCGAGGGGTTCGTTGACCAGGGCGCTGACGAGGCCGCCGATCAGCACGAGCACGACCGCTGTTCGCGTCGGTACTCCGGCGCTTGCCCACATGATCAGGGCGACAGTCACGGGGATCGAGAAGATCCAAGCGATCAAGGTTGCCTGGACGAAGGGCTCGCCCGGGCTCCCCGACGTGACCGGTGTGTAGGCGACGGTCAGGAGGCCGCTCGCCGTTGCGACGAGCGCGGCTCCGAGGAGCAGCTGAACGATCGGTTCACGACGGACGGCTCGAACGATCACCGGAGCCAGGAGCACGCCGAGGAGCAATCCCGGCGCGGGCAGTAGCGAGAACCCTGGCACCTTCATCAGGGCGACGAGGAGGACCAGGTACTGGAACGACGTCTGCAGCGACGAGATGCGCGTCGGGACAGCGGTGAGGGCCATGGGAGCTCATCCGTCCCGGTGGCTACGCGCCGGGACACCAGAGACCGTCTGCAGCGGCGCCACCGACCGGGTGACGACTGCGCCGGCTGCGACGATCGCGCCGTGTCCGATCGTGACCCCGGGAAGGATCGTCGCGCCGGCCCCGATCCACGCTCCGTCCTCGACGCTGATCGGGGCTGCTCTCTCCCGACCGGCGCGCTGCTGCGGATCACCGATCTCGTGTGAGCCCGTCACGAAGGTGCAGCGCATGCCGACACGCACCCGGTCGCCGATGGCGATCGGTGCCGAGCCATCGAAGAAGCACTCGTAGTTGATGAAGGTCTCGACTCCGATCGAGACGTTGCGGGCGCCGAAGAAACACCGCGCCTGGACGTAGGAATGTCGGACGTTCATCCCGATCGCACGGAGGAGTCGCCAGCGCAGCGCCGGTGCGATGAGGGAACTCGCGATGCATCGGTTGAGCACGAAGTCCCGACCTCCGCGCCGGAACTCTCGTCGGAGCCCGTCCGTGGTCCTGCTCATTCAGCGATCCGTTCCTGCTCAGGGGTTGTCGCGGTCGAAGCCCGGATGGCGATGCCAGCTGCGATCGCCTTGAGGACGGCCATCCCGACGAGCGCGGCGACGAGCCCGTCCAGGCCGAACGACAGTGTGAGCACGAGTTGGGCCGCGAGGTCAATGCTGACGACGATCAGTCGGATCCGGTGCGGGACACTCGGTCGGGCGCCGAAGCGGATGACGAGGAGGGCCGTGTCGAGCACGAGGTTCCCTGCGAGCGCGGCGCCGACGGGCAACAGGAACGCGGCGGTGTGCGCGTAGTTCGGACCCCCTAGGCCGGTGACGGCGACCGCCCATCCGACGACTCCGGACACCACGACCCCCGAGAGCCCCGCCACGACCCACCGGGCAGCAGCCCGAGACCGACCACTCGCACTCGCTGGTCCCCGACCGAGCTCGCTCATGTGAACCAGGAGCAGCGGCGTGAGTGCTTGGATCAGGCTGAAGACGGGGGCGAAAACGACGGAGTAAGCGAGTCGTATTCCCGTCGTGGCCGACGGCACGGCGATGAGGTAGATGATCAAGATCCCGAGCTGTGATCCGAGCGCTGAGTAGAGCGCTTCGGCGGAGATCCGCGTCGCCGTCCCGAGCAGCCCCGGGATGACGGAGGCCCGTCGACGCCTCCGCACGACCGCGAGCCAAGAGGCTGCGCAGGCCACGACGAGACCCGCGGCCCAGACGGACAGCACCGGGACCCACGGCCGGCTGAGGGTGCTCAGGATCGCAATCGCGGAGCACAATGCGTACGGCAGCGCGCCTATGATCGCGGCAGCGAATCGACGCTGCAGGGTCAGCAGGTAGTGCGGCCCGTCGGCGAGGACGATGAGCCCGGCGAGCGCGACCGGGAGCATCGACACTCCGGTGGAACCGAGCGCGATCCAGATCGCGCTCGCCGCGGTCGCGACCGCGGCGAAGGCGCCCGACGTGAGGGCCACCGCTCCGCTCGACGTCGCCTCATCGATCGCCAGGCCGGCCCGGGCACCTGCCACGACGCGGCTGTCGATCGAGAACGATCGTGCGCACGCCGCAGCGATGACACCGATCGACGTGACGACCGTGAGCGCTGCGAAGTCACGTGTGTCGAGCGAAGCGCTCGCGGTGATCGTGAACAGGAAAAACGCCGCCGACCACGAGCCCTGGTCGAGCAGCCGCAGAAAGACCGGGTGCCGCGACAAGGAAGCTATTCGTGCGCGGACCGTCCTCACCGCGCGGTCCGTTCGAGGGATTCGCGAAGGAGTGCCCGCTCTGCGTCGAGGAGCCGATCCGGCGTCCAGACGTCGCTGCGGCGACGGGGTTGCGCTGCCGCTTCCACGATGGCCTCGGCGATGGACCGTGTCGAACGGAGGCGCGTCCTCGGGACCATGACACCCGGGGCGCCGGCGTACTCGAGGACGGCAGCGGCGCCCGTTCCCTCGAACACCACGACAGGCAGCCCTACAGAGGTGGCTTCGCCGACCACTCCGGAACCACCTTCCCGAGCCGACAGGTGCACGAGCACGTCGGCTCGGTGCATCTCGCGGATGACGTCTTCACGCGGTACTTGCCCGAGGAACTCGACGCGCTCCGCGACACCGAGTCGGCGTGCGAGATCCGCGAGGTGGTTCTCGCGCCCCGGCGCCGGTTTTCCGGCGACTCGCAACCGCGCGTCGGCGAGCTCTGTCGTCGCCAGCGCGGCGATCGTGAGTTCGATGCGTTTCAAGGGCACGAGGTTGCCCACCGAGAGGATCGCGATGCCCGCGTGAGCCGTCTCACGGCGGGTCGTGGGCTCACCTGGTGCGTCGACGATGATCGGGCGGGTGTTCGGGAACACCCTGACGCTCGCTCCCGCCGCGCGCAGCTGGTCGGCGAGAGCGGCGGACGTGACGAGGCTCAGCCCCACTCGTCGGCCGGTGCGTCGGGCGGCGATCGCGCTGAGTCGGTCACGGAGTCGCTGCACGAGGTACCGCAGGAGCCAGTCCCTCGGGCGCGGTGCGTACAAGTAGGCGTCGGCACGCCCGGTCGACCCCACAGGCCCCCACACGGTGAACGACCGGCCAGTGAGCCAGGTGATCGGCGCGGGAAGTAGTTCGCTCGCGAAGGTGACGTGCCGAGCAAGCACGATCCGGTCGACGTCGATCGTGTTGCGGACGGCGGCAGGTGTGCGCAGTCCCCATGCGACGTGCTCCAGCCGGGTCAAACGGTGATGACCGAGGATCCGCGACCACCGCGGTTCAGCAGGACTGACCAGCTCCAACCGCGAGGTGTCGGCACCCTCGGATCGGAGCGCATCCGTGGTGGCCGCCCGTGAGCGCTCGTTCATCACGGCGACCACGTCGAGGTCGTGTTCAGCTGCGATCCTCAGCCAGGTGCGGAGGTACTCCCAGCCGATCGTCGGCTCGCTGGGGAGCCGCGGATCGCACGCGAACGCAGTGATGAGGACGACCGGTCGCCCCTGGCTCATCGTCGCCTCCGGAGGAGTGCCGAGCTGTACCCGAGCAAGCTCCGGGCGGCGGGATTCCGCACTCCCCGTCGCAGTGCTGCGAGGGCGCCGCGGACTGCGAGACCGGCCGCCACCACGGCGGTCCAGAGCGCCACGGCGGCGCGGTTCGGGGCAAGGTCCGTCGCATAGAAGTCGCGGAGGTTCAGCACCCAGGCCGGATTCGTGGTTGCGGTTGCTCGTGAGTCGCTCCGACCCACCAGATGCCCTGCTCTCGCAGCAGGCACCAGCCAGAGCCGGTGCCCGGAACGACGGACACGGAGGCAGAACTCGATGTCCTCGGCGTACATGAACCACCGCTCGTCGAGACCGCCTACGTCATCCCAGGTAGCACGGGGCACCAGGAAGCAGGCCCCGGTGACCCACTGCACCGACATGGTGCGGTGCACTTGTCGGGGCAACAGGTAGTGCCCCTCGAACAGCGGGACGGACGGCGCCAGGCGGGACAAGCCGGAGTAGTGGGTGAGCATCCGCCACACCGTTGGCATCCTGCCGGCGGAGACGATCCGCTGTGGGGCAGGCTGCTCGATGAACGGCGCGACGACGTCCCCGGGATGCGCGCGGGCTGCGGCCCTGAGGAGCTCCACGGCGGCTGGAGCGATCTGGGCGTCCGGATTGAGCAGCATGACCAGTGCACCGGACGAGGCGCGGACGCCTGCGTTCACCGCGCGAGCGAAGCCGACGTTCTCGCTGTTCTCGATGACGACGGCGTCCGGCCAGGAACGGCGCACGACCGCAACGCTGTCGTCCGCGGAGGCGTTGTCGACGACCACGAGTTCGACGTCGGATGTCGTGGCCAGGGCCTCGAGGGCGGTGACGACGACATCCGCGCTGTTGAACGTCACCAAGACCACCGACAGCCCTTGCTTGGCATGATCAGATGCCATCGGTTTGCTTCCTATCGGCGCGCAGCCGTGCCGGCACCCCCGCGACGACGGCGTGGTCCGGAACGTCCTTCGTGACGACGGCGCCAGCCGCAATCACTGCGCCTGAACCGATCGTCACGCCCTTCAGGACAACCGCTCCCGCTCCGATCCAGCAGTCATCACCGATGACGACCGGGGCGCGGTCGTGGCCCTGTTCGCGGATCGGGACGGCGACGGAGTCGAACCGGTGGTTCTCGCTGACGATGGTCACGTTCGGACCGAGCAGACAGTCTCGTCCGATGGTGACACCGCCTTGTCCCCAGATCACGTTCGCACGGCCGACTGCGGTCCGGTCACCGACGCGGACTCCCACTCCCGGTTCCGCGATGACGCCGCTGCCGCGGATCTCGGCACCGGCGCCGACGGTCACGTTCTTCCCCAACCGGACGCCGCGCTGAGCGAAACCGTCGATCGTGACGCCACGGTCGAGGGCTGTGCCAGCCTCGATCCGGATGTACTGAGGATGCCGCAGGACGACGCCGCGTGCGCGGAAACGGGGGCCGATGTCGGTGAACCGTCGTGGCAGGGTGAGACCGCCCACCGCCTGCAGCGCCTTCGTGATGGCGAACTGGCGGAACACGCGTGCTGGCACGTCGGGACTCATCGGTCGGCCCCGGAGGCGGACGTAGAGGGCGTCGAGGATGCTCATCGTCAGGCAGTCTCCCTTGCGAATCCGGCGCGGATCGAAGCAGCCACCTCGGTCCACGAGCGCGCTCCCGGAGCGCTGCGAGGGTCCCGCCGCCACGGCCGGTCGAGTTCAGCCTGCACGACCTCGGCAATGCTGTCGACGTCGAGCGGGTCGACGTAGGACGCCGCTCCTCCCAGGACTTCCCGGAACACCGGACGTTCCGACGCAACGACGGGCGCTCCGCTGGCCGCTGCCTCCATCGGAGGAAGGCCGTAGCCCTCGTCGAGCGAGAGGAAGAGCATGAGCCGACACTCGCGGTACAACCATGCGAGTCGGGCATCGTCGACCGCGCCGGTGAACCTGATCGAGCCGTCGGCAACCGCAGCTCGAGCGCGGGCCGACAGCCCCTCGCCGCGGCCGTCCGGACTGCCGACGACGACGAGCGGCATCGCGGGGCTGACCCGCGCCGACCGGAGAGCGCTCTCGATGACCGAGCCGACGTTCTTCCTGATGTTCAATCGTCCGACGGTGAGCAGGAACCGGCCCGGCTCGAGGTCGGGGTCTGCCGTGCCCTGCGACAGCAGGATGGCCGAGGGCAGGCCGAGGCCGGTCGCCTCGACCCGTCGCAGCCGCGGGTTCCGCGTGCTGATGCGCTGCTGCTCGGAGTGCGACGACGTGAAGACGACTGCAGCCCGGCGGGCCGACCTCGGGATCGCGCTCAGGTAGATCCGCTCGGTGCGTGTGAACCACTCGGGGTTCGACTGGAACAAGACGTCGTGCACGAAGACGCCGCTGCCCTCCACCCGAGCGGCGAAGTTCTGGGCGAGCGTCGCGTCGAAGGGTCCGTGCCACCGATGCGCGAGCGGAAGTGCGACCGCGTTGATGAGCGGATGCACTCGCAGCGACGTTCCGCTGAACGCCAAGTGGGGCGATTCGGCTCGGGCTCGATCGAGGACCGTGGAGGGGACGACGAGGTGCAGGTGGTCGTCCGGGAACGCTCGGCGCCATCCGGCCACGACCTCGCGCAGAACCATCCGTCCGGACGGGGGGCCGTTCATCCACCAGTACCCGTCGAGCAGGACCCTCACGGGTGCTCCTGACGCCGCAACTGGGCACGGAGCAGCTCGTCGTACGCGGCGCACACCTTGTCCCACGAGTAGACGTCCGCGGCGCGCCGTCGACCAGCGTCGGACAACGCGTGCCGCCGTTCATCGGAGTCGAGGACCGCGCGGATCGCGGCGACGATCGCTGCGGGATGGGGCTCGGTGAACGCAGCGTCCGGTCCGAGCACCTCCCGGTTGTAGACCGTGTCCCGCGCGATGACCGGGGCGCCGAGGGCCATGGCCTGCACCAGCGCGGGGTTCGTCCCGCCCACGCTGTGACCGTGGAAGTAGGCACCGGCCTCGGACCAGAGGGTGTGCAGGAGTGCGTCGTCGTTGACGTGGCCGAGCCAGTGCACCCGGTCGTGTCGCTCCGTGAGCACCTGCGCCTGTTCGTCCAGCTCGCCGCCGAACCCGGACGACCCCACGATGACCACGTCGTGCGTCCGTGCGAGCTCGGGAGCAGCCTCGAAGAACTCCGCGATGGTGTTCTCGGGGACGAACCGCGCGACGACGAGGACGTACTTCCCGGACTCGAACGGGATGTCGGCGTGGGTCGGACGCGGGTCGCCGCCGTAGGGGATGAATTGGCCACGTCGGCCGAGGTGTTCGGCCCAGTGCGCACCGATGGCCTTGGCGTCGACGATGATCTCGTCGGCCCAGCGCGCGGTCAACCGAGCGCCGGACCGGAACATCGCGCGTGCGAGACGGCCCCACTTGGCACGTTCCCACTCGATGCCGTCGACGTTGACGACGGTCCGGACCCCGCGGAGGCGGAGGAGCGGCAGCCAGAATCCGTTAGCGACGTTCATGACCAGAGCGACGTCCGGGCGGGTCCAGAGGGCGTGCAGCGAAGACGTGAGGCCGTAGGTGAGGGTGCTGAGCGACTTGCTCTGGAGTCCGCGCGTGACGATCGCACGCACCCGCGGGTCGGCGTCGAACCGGTCGTCGGTTGTTCCCGGTCGGCCGTAGACGGTGACGGACCAGCCGTGGGAGGCGAGGTAGGGCGCTATCTCACGGACCGCGGTCTCGAAGCCTCCGTAGAAGCTCGGGTACCCCCGCGTTCCGATGATCGCCACCGAGGGTGCGCGCTTGTCAGTCAACTTGCCCCTCACGACGACCAGAGTCAGCTCACGTCCCGGAACCCACGACACGGGGTCGAGAGCCGTGGGCTGTCAGCGGGATGAAGATACCAAACACGAGCGGCTCTCTTTGCTCACACCAGCGTGGGAACGGCGATGGACGGCACGTGCGAGTCGAGGCCGGTCTCGTAAGCTGAGCCCATGTCGGACCAGCCCGAGCTCCGACGCGCTGCGCGACTGCCGAGGCCCCGACCCCGGACCGTCCTGTGGGGCGTCCTCGCCGTCGTCCTGCTCGTGGTCCTGGCGATCGCGTGGGTCGCGGTGCGCGGCGCGCTGGCCAAGCAGGACCTCGAGGCGTCGGTCCGGCACGTCGACACCCTGCGCAGCCAGCTCGCGGACGGTGACACGGCCGCCGCGGTCCGGACGGCGGCGGCGCTCGAGTCGAGTGCCGCGGACGCGCGTGCGAAGACGAGCGACCCGGTGTGGGCCGTCTTCGAGCACGCGCCGCTGGTCGGCGGCAACCTGCGCGCGGTGCGGCAGGTCGCGGCGATCGTCGACGACGTGGCGAGTGACGCGGTGCGTCCGGTCGCGGGGGTCCTCGGCGACGTGGACGTCGACGCGTTCAAGCCGGTCGACGGCAGGATCGACCTCGCACCGCTCGTCGCGGCGGAGCCCGCCGTCGAGCGCGCCGCGACGGCGCTCCGTACGGCGTCCCGCGCGGCCGAGCGGATCGACACGGGTGACACCGTGTCGGCGGTGACGGACGCCGTGAACCAGCTGCGGGCCTCCTTGGCGTCCGTGTCGGAACAGGCGGCCGTCGCGGACAAGGTGGTCTCGCTCGTCCCGCCGATGCTCGGCGACGGCGGGAAGCGCCAGTACCTGGTGCTGTTCCAGAACAACGCCGAGCTGCGGGCCGGCGGCGGGATCCCCGGAGCGGTGGCGTTGCTCGACGTCGAGGACGGGGCGATCTCGCTCGGCAAGCAGGCGTCGACGGCGGACTTCCCGGAGGCGGACCGGCCGGTGCTGCCGCTCGACACCGAGACACAGGGGCTCTACGGCTCGATCACGGGCGAGTTCATCCAGGACGTCACACTGACGCCCCGGTTCGACACCTCGGCGCAGCTGGCGCGCGAGATGTGGAAGCGGCAGTTCGGACAGCGCGTCGACGGGGTGCTCTCGATCGACCCGGTGACGCTCGGCTACGTGCTGCAGGCGACCGGGCCGGTCCGGCTCGCGACGGGCGACGAGCTGTCGTCGGACAACGCCGTGCAGCTGCTGCTGAGCGACGCCTACGCGAAGTACCCGGACCCCGCGGTGCAGGACGCGTTCTTCGCCTCGGCCGCCAGCGCGGTGTTCACGAAGGTGTCCGCGGGCGGCTTCGACCCGACGGCGTTCATCGCGGCGCTGACGAACGGGGTGCAGGAAGGGCGGGTGAAGCTGTGGAGCGCGGACCGCGCCGAGCAGCGTGAGCTCGCGGGGACGACCATCGCCGGCGGGCTGCCGACGAGCGACGACCGTGCGCAGCGCTTCGGCGTCTACCTCAACGACGCAACCGGCGCGAAGATGGACTACCACCTCGAGAAGACGGTCGCGGTCGGCAGCCGGGTGTGCCGGAAGGACGGCCGACCGACGTGGACCGTCGAGGTCACGCTGCGGAACACGGCGCCGGCCGATGCGGCCACGAGCCTGCCGGCCTACGTCACCGGTGCGGGCGCGTTCGGCGTGGCTCCTGGCGCAATCCGGACGAACGTGATCGTGTACGCCCCCTCTTCAGGGGTGTACGTGGGGGCGACGCAGGGCGGCAAGCCAGGCACGCCGCAGACGGCGGTGGACGGCGAGCACCCGGTCGCGCAGTTCCAGACCCTGCTCTCACCAGGGAAAAGCACGACGATCCGGGTGCAGTTCCTCGGTGGCGCGGACCACGGGCGGACGCCGGTCGACGCCGTGTCCACGCCCGGTGTTCACCAGACCGTCACGCAACCCCTGGTCACGACCTGTGAATCTCCGCTAGATTGAGTGAACTTCGCACATTGCACCTGCAGGTAACCGAGCCGGTCGCACAACCAACCATCCGCGCGAAGACCACAGCACTCAGGGGACTTCACATGAAGAAGATCATCGCTGCCGTCGTGATCGCAGCTGCTGCTTTCGTCGCCGTGCCGACCGCCGCCAACGCCGCCGGGTACGTCCCGGCCTCCAACGTCAGCGTCGCGGGCACCCCCGTCGCCGGTGGCACCGCGACCGTCGGCTTCGCCGCCGGCTCCTTCGCCGCCAACGAGACCGTCACGGTCTCCGTCACCGGTGCGGGTGCGGTCACGCTCGGCGCCCTGCCCGTCACCACCGTGACCGGCACCTACACGGCGTCCTCCACCGGTGCCGCGAACGTCAAGGTCACGCTGCCGCAGGGCGCCTCGGGCACCTACTCGCTCACCGCGACCGGCGCCACCTCGGGCAACGTCGGCACCTCGGCCCTCACGGTCGTCCCGGCCGACGGTGCCGCTGCGGTCCCCGCCGCCGGTGCCGGCGACGGTGAGCTCGCCTTCACCGGTTCCACCATCTCGATGCTCGCGATCTGGGTCGCCGGCGGTGCGGTCGTCCTCGGTGGCGGCCTCCTGCTGGTCCGCACCTCGGTCCGTCGTCAGCGCGCGCAGGCCTGAGTCCCGCCGCACGGCACGAAGCCCCCGGAGCATCCGCTCCGGGGGCTTCGTCGTTCCCGTTCCGTGGTCAGGCCCGTCCGGGCGGCGCGTCCTGGTCCCACACCGCGGCGTACCGGTCGCGCACGGACGGCCAGAGCAGCGCCAGGGCGTCGTCCGCCGTCGTGATGCGGTCGCCCTCCGGCGGGAACAGCACGAACTCGTGGGGGATCGGGCGGCCGGACCGGTCGCACCGGCCCTCGGGGTCGGGGAACCGCACGGCGACGAGCCGCCCGTTGCGGTGCAGCACCGCGGGGGCGTCGCCGGCGCCGTCGAACGCCTGCTCGTAGGTGGGCAGCGGGTCGTCGTCGCCGACACCGCTGAGGAACCGGAAGCCCCACGTCCGTCCGCGGGTGGCCCAGATGCGCGTCACGCCTCGCCCCGGCGCAGGACGCCCTGCTCGACGCCGTGGTCCAGGTCCTCGGCGAAGTGCCCGAGCAGACGGCCGAGGAAGTCGGCCTCGGCGGCCGACTCCTTCCGCTTGTCCGCGACGAACTTGTTGAGGAACTTCACGCCGCGGGTGCCGAGCTCGCCGACGACGAACCCGACGAGCGCTCCGACGGGGGTCGGCAACTTCAGGCGCTTGCTGCTGACGAGCCCGACGACCGGCCCGACGAAGCGCAGGAGGTTCTCGGCGACCGCGGAGGCCCGCTGCTTGTTCGTCGCCCACCGCGCGAAGCGCTCGAACGGCAGCATCGCGGTGATCGGCATGAGCAGGTCGACGCCGGTGCGCACGCTGACGTCGATCGCGCCGGGCTCGAAGCGTGCCGCGGACAGCAGCAGGAAGTCCTCGCCGACGTCGAGGGCGTCGGGGTCCTCGACGTAGCTGCGCAGGACGGCGTGCAGCTCGGCGAGCTCGCCGCCGGCCGCGCCGAGCACGAGGTCGCGGAAGCGCTCGACGTCGAGCTCCGGCAACAGGTCGGCCTTCGACAGTCCGAGTGCCCAGATGCGCGGGAAGCGCGCGAGCCGTCGGCCCCGGTCGAGCACGTCGTCGCGCAGCTCCGACAACCCGGTGCGGAAGTCGGTCAGCAGGGCCTTGAGGTACCGCTCCTCTGCTCCGGGGTGCTCGGCGAGCCGCTGCCCGTCCACGAGCAGGATCGCGACGTCGGCGCTGAGGAGCGAGCGGAAGGTCTCGACGCGGCGCTCGGCCTCCTGCGCCGAGTCCGGGTCCTGCTCGAACCACTCGCCGGGGTAGTCGTGCCAGACGACGCGCAGGGTCTTCGGCGGCTTCGTGGACGCTTTCCGGGCCTTCCCCGACCCGGCGGACACCTCGGCGGTCGGCTCGAGCACGAACGCGTACTCGGTCGAGGCGAAGCGGTTCGCGGTCGGTGCGGTGGCGCCGTCGCGCATGCCGAGGTAGTCGCGGTGCAGCTTGCGGCCCTGCGCCTTGTCCTCGGCGCGGACGCCGTAGCCCTTCGTCCGGCGGAAGGCGGGTTCCTGCGCGCCGCCGAAGAACGACGACAGCAGCACCGTCTTCCCGCTGCCGCTCGCTCCGAAGACGGCGACGTGCTGCTCGAGGGGATCCGTCTGTGTGCGCATGCCCTGCACGGTAGTGGTGGCCGCCGCCGGTGCTCGGAGACTCGGGTCAGGCGTCGCCGAGCACCGGGGGACGGAGCCGTCGCCGCCGTGCCGTCAGGCGGAGCGCCAGCACCCCGGCGACCGCCCCGAGGAGCGCCCCGAGACCGTTCGCGACGACGTCGTCGAGCGACGCGGTCCGCTCGGGCAGGAACAGGGCCTGGGTCGTCTCGATCCCGGCGCTGACGACGAGTCCGGCAGCGGCCCCGGCCCACCACCACCGCGGGCCGGCGAGCAGCACCACGAGCAGGCCGAGCGGCACGAAGAACGCCACGTTCGCCAGGGACTCGATCGTGCCGTACCCGAAGCGGTCGGGCACGCCGGCACGGTGGGCGGCGGCGACGAGCCGGTCGAGGGTCGGCCCGGCGGCCGCGTCCACCGGTGAGCCCCAGGCACCGACCGCGACCACCCCGACGCCGTAGGCGACGGCCAGCCACGTCGCCACCCGCCGGCTGGTCCCGGTCGCCCCGGCACGGTGGTGGTGGCGGGACTCGTCGAGGGGCACGTCGACGACCGTAGCGAGCCGGGCCTGCTGTCCGGCTGCGCGACCCGTCCGCGGTCCGCACCCCGACGGTCCGCAAAACGAGTACCCCGATCTGTCCCCTGTACCCCGGAAGTGCGACGCACCTGCCCGGAAATCCGGGCCTGTGCACTGCGCCGCATTGACGGAACCCGTGAATCCACGGGCCTCGCTGGCGATCCGACCCCCGCTTCTCGTAGCGTTCTCGTGTCAGCAGATGTACCCCGGATCGTGAAGGAGAGCGACATGAACACCACCGTCACCACCAAGACGCAGGCCGAGGTCACCCTCGACACCGACACCGTCGACACCATCGCGATCCTCGAGGCCGACGCCGCCCTGTCGAGCCGTCCGACCCGCGCGAAGGTCACGTGGGTGCAGGAGGACCAGGGCGAGTGGGTCGCCAACTACGGCGGCTACTTCGGCGGCAGCGTCGACAAGCGCGACGGCCGCTACGTCGCCTCGGACACCTTCGGCCTCGTCGTCGGCGACTTCGCCTCGCTCGAAGAGGCCCAGGCGAAGCTCGACGACCAGCTCCACGTCATGCTCCCGTCGGTCATCCGACCGATCGCGTGACGACATCGATCGCGTGACGTCACAGATCAGTTGACGACACCGTCCAGCAGCACCACCCAGCACCGCAGCGTCACGCACCGCAGCAGCACCCAGCACCGCAGCGTCACCAGCACCGCAGCACCACGAAGGAGCAGCACCATGAGCACGACCCTCGCGAACCGGCAGCAGACCGAAGTGACCCTCGACACCGAGACGATCGAGGTCATCACCGAGATCGAGGCGCAGGTCGAGGCGCAGGTCCTGGCTGCGGAGGAACCCCGCGTGCCGATGACGTGGGCGCGGCCGGACAGCGGCCTGTGGGTCGCGAACTACGGCGGCTACTACGGCGGGACGGTCGACCGCCAGGGGACGCACTTCTTCGTCGCGGACACCTTCGGGCAGTACGTCGGGGACTTCCGCACACTCGACGAGGCCAAGGCCCGTCTGCTCGAGCGGCTGCAGGTCGTCCTGCCGGACGTGCGCCGAGCCGCCTGAGCCCCGTCGCAGCACCCGCCCTCCGGCGGTCACGGACACAGCCCCACCGGGATCCGGTGGGGCTTCTTCGTGCGCCCGGAACGGGTGACACCGGGCGACGGCCGCCGCGGAACGACGGGGGAGCGGGCGACCCCTCGAACGAGTGGTCCCCCCTATTGGGGACCTGCGCTGTCCCCATCGCGAGTCGAAAACCTGTCAGGATCGGCTCGGCGCCAACGACCGTTCTCTGATCCACGGTCGAGGGCTCCCGCATCGTCTCGACCCGAAAGTGACTCATGCTGCCTGTTCACCAGGGCACCGCTGTGCCTCGACGCCGTCCCGCGCTCCGCCTCGTCGCCGTGCTCGGTGCCACCCTGCTCGCGGGCGCCGGTCTGACCGCGACGACCGCGGTGGCCGCTTCCGAGCCCGCCGCGGCGGTCGACGCGAGCCTCGACGGTGCGCTGCTCTGCAACCAGAACACGCTCTACGCCACGAACGCGGCCGGGCGGGTCATCGCGGTCGACATCAGCGACAGCGACGCGAAGGGCCAGACGGCCGAGGTCGCCACGTTCGGTGCCGAGGCGAACAACGGGCTCGGCATCTCGCGCGAGGGCGTGAAGATGTTCGCCGCGGCGAACGGCGGTACGGCCACCCTGCGCGAGTACGACCCGAAGACCAAGCAGGTCTCGGCCTCGATCGCCACCGACGCGACCCGGTCGATCATCCGCGGTGCCGTCGACCCGTCGACCGGCCTGTACTACCTCGGCGACAACGCCACCAACTCGTGGCTCGGTGCGTACGACCCGTCCACGAAGAAGTACATCGGTCAGGTCGGCCAGATCACCGGCCTGAAGGACGGCAACGGCGACTTCGCGTTCAGCACGCGCGGCCTGCTGTTCGTGGTCGCCGCGGACACCGTGTACCGCGTGAACGCCGAGAAGATGCCGACCACCCCCGGGACGGCGTCGATCGGCACCACGGCGATCGCGACCCTGCCCGCCGGCACGACGAGCCCGGGCATCGCGTTCTCGTCCGACGGGTACCTGTACGTCTCGAACGCCGTCCAGACGAACAACGTGTGGACCACGACCATCTACCAGCTCGACCCGACCTCCGGCGCCGAGATCCGCCACTTCCCGATCATCGGCGACTACCGGGCGAGCGACCTCGCGACCTGCAACTACGCCGACACCCTGACCGGGCAGGCGAGCATCGACGACCGCTGGAACAGCGGCGACCAGTTCGGCCTCGCCATCACCGGCGGCGGCATCACCCCGAACCCCGGCACCCGGGGCACGACGACCGGTTCCGCCAACGGCGTGCAGGCGCAGAAGGCCGGCGCGGTCCTGTCGACCCCGACCAAGAAGTACACGGTCACGCAGACCGCCGCGGGCACCACGGACCCGGCGAACTACGACACGACGTGGAAGGCCGTCGACACGACGACGAACGCCGTCGTCGCGCAGGGCACCGGCAGCACCGCGGCCCTCACGTTCCCGGCGGCGACGTCCTCCGACGGCACCGACGTCGTCGTGACCTTCGCGAACCGGCTCAAGCTCACGCACGCGCAGACCGCGTCCGACGTGTACTCCACCCCGGTCGAGACGGCCCTCGACGTCCCCGCCGCCGGCGTGCTCCGCAACGACCAGGGCACCGGCCTGACGGTCACCGGTCACACCGACCCGCAGCACGGCACCGTCACGATGTCCGCGACGGACGGTTCCTTCCGCTACGTGCCGGCGAAGGGCTTCTCCGGCACCGACCAGTTCACCTACACGGCGACCGACGGCGGGGGCCGCACGTCGACGAGCACCGTGACCGTGACCGTCACCCCCACGACGACCGACGACGCCTTCAGCGTGCACGCCGGCCGGACGGCCAAGGCCGGCGCGGCAGACGGCCTGCTCGCGAACGACCGCGGCTCGCAGCTGACGATCACCGGCAACACCGACCCCGCCCACGGGACCGTCACGGTCGCGGCCGACGGCTCGTACGCGTACACGCCGGCGGACGGCTGGTCCGGCAAGGACTCGTTCACCTACACGGCGAAGGACGGCTCCGGCGCGTCGAGCACCGCCACCGTCACCGTCACCGTCCTGCCGACCGCGGGAGCCGACGACGTCACCGCCACCGCCGGTTCGCCGACGAAGGGGGCCGCACCCGGTCTGCTCGGCAACGACCTCGGCACCGGCCTGACCGTGCAGGGCTCCACCCAGCCCGCGCACGGTTCCGTGACCGTCGCGAAGGACGGCTCGTACACCTACGCCCCGGCCGACGGGTACTCCGGTCCGGACTCGTTCGACTACACCGTGGTCGACCCCTCGGGCAACACCGACACCGTCACCGTGACCGTCCAGGTCGCACCGCTCGCGAAGGACGACACCGTCCGCGTTGCAGCCGGCAGCACGTCCACCGCCGACACCCGGGCGACCGGCGTCCTCGGCAACGACCTGGGCACCGGACTGACCGTCGACTCGAACACCGCGCCGGCACACGGCACCGTGTCCGTCGACAAGGCGAGCGGCACCTTCACGTACACCCCGGCCGACGGCTTCTCGGGCACGGACACGTTCCGGTACACCGCGATCGACGCCTCCGGCGCGCCGACGACCGCGACCGTGCGGATCACGGTCGCGCCGACCGCGGCCGACGACGACGCCCCGACGACCACCGGCACGCCGGTGACCGTCCCCGTGCAGCGCAACGACCACGGCACCGACCTGACCACGACGATCGTGCGCGGCCCGGCGAACGGCACCGCCGTCGTCGAGCAGGACGGCTCCGTCTCGTACACCCCCGCCGCCGGCACCTCGGGTGTCGACACGTTCGAGTACACGGTCACCGACGGCAACGGCGCCACGAGCGCCCCCGCCACGGTCACCGTCACCGTGTCGCCGCGCACCTGGGCCGACACCGTGAGCACGACGGCCGGCACCCGGCTGGCCATCGACCCGGCCACGCTCACCGCCAACGACCGCGGGACGCAGCTGACCGTCACCGACGCCACCGGCGCGGCCCACGGTACGGTCGCGGTCGACCCCGCCACCGGCCGGGTCGTCTACACGCCGCAGGACGGCTTCTCGGGCACCGACACCTTCACCTACACCGTGACGGACGCCTCGGGCACGACGGCCACCGGCACCGTCACGGTCGTCGTCGGTCCGCAGGCCGCGGCGGACACCGCGGAGGCGACCGCCGGCTCGACGCTCACCGTCGGTGCCGACCGTGGCGTGCTCGTGAACGACGACGGCACCGGGCTCGAGGCGACGGTCGACCGCGCGCCGGCGAACGGCACGCTCGACCTGGCCGCCGACGGCTCGTACACGTACACGCCGGGGGACGGGTACTCCGGCACGGACACCTTCACCTACACGGCGACGGACCGCGACGGCAGCACGACCACCGGCGCCGTGACGATCACGGTCTCGCCCGCGACGAAGGCGGACGCCGTCGCCGTCGCGGCGGGCAGCAGCGTCACCGTGACGTCGCGTGACCTCACCGGGAACGACCTCGGCACCGGCCTGCGCGTCACCGGCGTGCGGGACGGCGAGCACGGCACCGCGAAGCGGAACGAGGACGGCACCGTCACGTACACGCCGGCCCCCGGGTACTCCGGCAAGGACACCTTCGCGTACACGGTGACCGACGCCGAGGGCAACACCGCCACCGGGACCGTCGTCGTGACGATCACGCCGGTGATCGCCGGTGGGTCGACCACCGTGACCGCCGACGGCACCACCACGGTCCCCGCGGACCAGGGCGTGCTCGCCGGAGCGACGGGGACGGAGCTGACCGTCACCGACAACACCGACCCCGAGCACGGTGACGTCACCGTGGACGAGGACGGCGGCTACACGTACACGCCGCGGCCCGGGTACTCGGGTCCGGACACCTTCGACACCACGATCACCGACGGGTCGGGCAACACCACGACCGGTACCGTCACGATCGTCGTCGCGCCGAAGGCCGTGGCGGACGCCGCGGAGACCCGCGCCTCGACCCCGGTCGACGTCGCGGTGACGCGCAACGACTCCGGCACCGCCCTGACCGTGCGGTCGGTCACGCAGCCGGAGCACGGCACCGCCACCGTCACCGGTGCCGGGACCGTCACGTACACGCCGGCTGCCGGCTTCTCGGGCACCGACCGGTTCTCGTACACGGTCACCGACCCGACCGGCGGCACCGCGACCGCGGTCGTCACCGTGACGGTCGCGCCGACCGCCGCACCCGACCGCATGCAGACCGGCCCCGGTACCGCACTGCCCGTCGCCGGGTCCACGCTCACCAAGAACGACGACGGCACGAGCCTCACCGTGACGGGGCACGGCACGGCCGCGCACGGCACGGTCAGCACGGGCAGCACGCCGGGATCGCTCGTCTACACCCCGGACCGCGGCTTCTCGGGCACGGACACGTTCGCGTACACGGTGACCGACGCCTCCGGGCAGACCGCCACCTCGACCGTCACCGTCGTCGTCGGCGTCGCCGCGGTCGACCACTGGAACACCACCGCGACGAACGGCACGCTGCGCGTGCCCGCGTCGAAGGGCGTGCTGGTCGGCGACTCGGGCCGCGGCCTGTGGGCCGCGATGGAGACGGAGCCGCTGCACGGAGCGCTGTCGCTCGACCAGGACGGCTCGTACGTCTACACGCCGAAGGCGGACTGGTCCGGACGCGACTGGTTCACGTACTCGGCGAACGACGCCGAGGGGACCGCGGCGTACGCGCTCGTGATCATCGACGTCACGCCCACCGCCGTGGACGACCGTGCGTCGACCACGGCCGGCAAGCCGGTCACGGTGCGGGGCCCGGGCGTGCTCGGCAACGACCGCGGCGCCGGCCTGACGGTCGTCGCCACCGGTCGCGCCCAGCACGGCACGGTCACCATCGCCGCCGTCGGCACCTTCACCTACACCCCGGCGAAGGGCTTCTCCGGCACGGACACCGTGACCTACCGGGCGCAGGACGCCGCCGGCCAGCAGACGACGGCGACCGTGACCACCACGGTCGGCATCGCCGCCGTCGACGACACCGCACGCACCATCGCGGGCACCCCGGTCGCCCGTGACGCCGCCCACGGGCTGCTCGCGAACGACCAGGGCACCGGCCTGACCGCCGCCCTGCACCGCGGGCCGGCCCACGGCGCGGTCCGCGTGCAGCCGAACGGCGCGTACGTCTACACCCCCGCCGACGGGTTCACCGGCAAGGACACCTTCACCTACACGGTGACGGACGCCTCGGGGCAGACCACGACCGCCACCGCGACCATCACGGTCGTCGCCGCGGCCGTCGCCGCGGACGACCAGGCGACCGGCAGCGCCGGCAAGCCGGTCACGGTGCGACCGCTCGACAACGACCACGGCACCGGCGGCGCCGCGCTCGACCCGTCGACGCTGCACCTGCTCGACCCGCGCACCGGCCAGCCGGTCGACCGGGTCACCGTCGACGGCGAGGGCACCTGGACCGTCCGCGACGGCTCGGTCGTCCTCACCCCGGCAGAGGGCCACACCGGCACGCTGTTCATCGGGTACACGGTGACGGACACCGAGGGGCAGTCGGTCCAGGCGACCATCACGGTCACCTACCCGACGGGCATCGCCGCGGTGGTGCACGACGCCGAGCTCGCCTTCACCGGCACCACCGGCCTCGTCGGTCTCGGCCTGGGCGCGCTCGCGCTCGTCCTGGCCGGTGTGCTGCTCGCCTCGCGGCGACGCTTCACCGTCGAGCAGGCGCCCGGCATCCGACGCAGCCCCCGTCCGTAGGGAGCGAGGGGACGGACTGGAGGCCCGGACCACGTCAGCCGATCGGCGGACGTGATCCGGGCCTCCCGTCCGTCCGGGGCCGCTGCGCGGCCGCTGCGGTCGCTACGCGACCGGCTCGACGAGGTGCGGTCCGTCGTTGCGCACGTTGTTCACCGTGCGGGCCACCTCGTACTGCTCGAGCCCGGCCGCCACGGTGAGCGACTCGGCGTCGAGCAGCGACAGCAGGTCACCGGCGGGTCGGTCCCCGTCGAGCCAGGTGTCGTAGCCGTCCGGCGTCAGGAACGCGGGCATCCGGTCGTGCACCTCGCCGGGGGCGACGTGCGCGTCGCGGGTGATGATCGCGAGCGACAGCCGCCACTTGTCGGGATCGCCCTCGGGCTTCGTCGGGTCCGGCCAGGCGCTCACGACGCCGGCCATCGCCAGGGCGCCACCGGGCTCGTGCACGAAGTGCGGTTCCTTGCCGTCCTCGCGCACCACCCACTCGTAGTAGCCCTGCGCGGGGACGATGCAGCGGTTCGACGCGAACGCCCGGCGGAACATGCCGCTCGTCGCCACGGTCTCGATCCGGGCGTTGATCGGCTTCGGCCGCTGCGTCCGGAAGTCCTTCGCCCAGCTCGGCACGAACCCCCAGCTGATCCGGGGGAGCTCCCGCTCGCCGTGGCGCTGCCGCACCGCGTACACGGGGTCGGTCGGAGCGACGTTCCAGCTCGGGGCGAGGCCGGCGTGCACCTCGCCGGTGTCCTCGTCGACGTGCTCGGTGCGGTCGGCGAGCTCGCCGATCAGCTCGGGCAACAGATCGGCCGTGGTGTCGGAGACGACGAACCTTCCACACATGCCGTCCAGTGTGCCCGTCGGAGCGTGTGCGGTCCGGTCGCTCGTGCTCGTGCTCGTGCTCGTGCTGGTGCTGGTGCTCGTGCTCGTGGTCAGCGAGCGGTCTGCGCCTCGGGTGGTTCGGCGGCCTCGGCGGCCTCGGCGGCCTCGGCGGCGCGGCGGGCGCGTTCGGAGCGCCCGAGGCGCACGAGCGTCTCGGAGACCTGCCCGACCCAGACCGCGGCCCAGGCCAGGTACCACCACCGGAGTTGACCGAGCGCGACGAGCGCACCGACCGCGGCGACCACCGACAGGACGGCCGGGGCCGCCCGGCGCAGCGTGCCGATCAGGCTCCGGCGCAGCAGGACGGTGTCGGTGCGGACGACCTCGCGGTCCTCGGGCCGGACGGGGCGCGGCCGGCGCAGCAGGTACGGTTCCACCGCCGCCCGCACCGCGGCGCGCTCCGTCGGCCGCACCTGTCGGCCGTTGATCGTCGCCGACGGGTCCGGCGGGCGCCTCGTTGGCAGGCAGGCGAACACGACCAGCCCCACGCCGACCGCCAGCAGGGCGATGCCGACCGCGCTGCTGGCCGGACCGGTCCCCGTCCAGCCGAGCCGGGCCTGCAGCACCGTCATCGCGGCCGCGGCGACCACCGCGGTGCCGGCCGACCACAGGCCCGCCCGGCGCACACGGCGGCGGTCCAGCACGTCGAAGGCGTGCCGGCGGAACACCTGCCACCCGAGCGCGAGCACGGTCACTCCCCGGGCAGCGCGAGCTTGCTGCCGCTCGGTGTGCCGGGTCGGCCGCGGGCCGGCGGGGGCGGCGGGACGGGCGGCAGGGCCTCGGCCTCGACGCGCAGCTGCTCCTGCCGGCCGAGCGTGCGGACGCCGCCGACCGCCGGGTACGACGAGATCACCGGCAGCAGGATCCAGACCGGGGAGAGGCCGATGACCGTGCCGTCCGCCGGGATCGTGAACGCGTTGAGCAGTGCGGTCCCGAGCAACCCGACGCCCCAGCCGGCGAGCCACAGGTTGCCGCGGAACGCCGCCCGCACGATGAGGTCCCGGGTCACGGGCATGCCCTGGAGCACGGCGTCACGGTGCTCCGGGGCGACCGGGGGCGGGTTGCCGCGGTAGTAGCGGGCGATCGCCTCCTGCGTGCGCCAGCCGATCCGCGGCTCGGGCAGCAGTGCCCACCCCTTCGGACCGATCGGGACCAGCCCTGCTCCGAAGCAGCCGACCCCCAAGGCGAGCAGCAGGGCGACGACGATGCCGGCGACGGGCGGCAGGTCCTCGTCGACGTCGGTCAGCAGGCCGAGCAGGAGCAGGCCGACGAACGCGACCGCACCGACGACGACGCCGACGAGCCGGAACCGGCGACGCATGCGGTCGTCGACGAGCACCGGGAGGCGCTCCCGGTACACCTGCCTGCCGATCGTGAACACACGTCATGTCTACCGGACCGGCGTGGTCGGTGCCCTGCGCCCGTCCGGGTACCGTGCCCTGCTCCCGTTCGGGTACCGTGCGGACGTGATCACGGACACGACCCGGTGCCCCTGCCTGAGCGGCAACCCCTACGGCGAGTGCTGCGGCCCACTGCACGCCGGCGCCGCGGTCCCCACGGCCGAGCGGCTCATGCGCTCCCGGTTCAGCGCGTTCGCCCTCGGGCTGCCGGAGTACCTGCTGCACACCTGGCACCCGCGCACGCGACCGAGCGACCTCGAGCTCGACCCGCAGCAGCGCTGGACCCGGCTCGACGTCCTGTCGACGAGCGCGGGAGGCCCGTTCGACACGACCGGCACCGTCGCGTTCCGCGCGTGGTGGCGGAGCGACGACGACCGCGGCACCCTCGAGGAGACGAGCACCTTCGTGCGCGAACACGGGCGCTGGTCCTACGTCGACGGGGTGGTCGGCTGACCGCGGCCCTGCTCGGGTCGGTCAGCCGATCGTGGCGGGGAGCCCGACGGCGGTGCGCATCGCGCGGCGGACCGCGGCCTCGTCGGGCAGCAGCTCGTCCTCGTCGCCGGTCAGGAAGAAGCGGATCTGGCCGACGGCCTGCTCGGCGAGCATGTCGAGGCCGTTGAGCACCCGTCCGCCCGCCGCCGACCAACGAGTCGACGCCGCGGTCGGCCAGGGTTCGTAGGCGACGTCGAACAGCACGGCATCCGGGCCGGACGGCACGAGGTCGAGTTCGTCCGCCGCTCCGCCGGGCAGGGTCGAGACGACGAAGCCGTGCCGGGTGCCGGCCAGGTCGCCGAGGGGCAGGACCTCGAGCGAGACGCCGAGCCGCACGGCCAGGTCGACGAGCGGGCCGGCCTTCGCGGTGTCGCGCAGGAACACCCGCACGAGCTCGGCCCCGAGCCGGACGGCGGCCGTGAGGGCGCTCGTCGCGGTCGCGCCGCCGCCGAGGACCGTCGCCTCGCCGGGGAGGTGGCCGAGCGCCTCGACCGGGCGCACGAGTCCCTGCACGTCGGTGTTCGCCCCGCAGCGCAGCACCGCGTCGCCGACCGCGCGGAACGCGACCGTGTTCGCCACGCCGAGCTCGTCGACGAGCGGGGTCGTCCGGTCGAGCAGTGGCAGGACCTCGCGCTTGAGCGGCATCGTGAGGCTCAGCCCGCGCCACTCCGGACCCAGCCCCGCGACGAAGGTGTCGAGCCCACCGGAGGCGACCTCGTGCCTCCCGTACGTCCAGGGCAGGTCGAGCACGTCGTAGGCCGCTGCGTGCAGCGTGGGCGAGAGCGAGTGTGCGATGGGGGAGCCGAGCACCGCGAGGTGCGTGCGGCCGGAGTCGGTGAGCGCCACGTGCTCGAGCGTACTCGTCGGCGCGATTAGGTTAGGCTACCCTTTGTGAATCGTTCTCCCCTCCGCTTCCGACGCGTGCTCGCCGCGGCCGGCGCCGTCGTCGCCGCGTCCCTCGTCCTCGCCGGGTGCGCCTCCGGCTCCGACTCGTCGACGGACACCTCGTCGTCGGGCTCGTCCGACGCGGCCTTCCCCGTGTCCATCACTACCGCCCTCGGGACGACGACCATCGAGTCGCAGCCGAAGCGCGTCGTCGCGCTCGGCTGGGGTGACGCCGAGACGGCGCTCGAGCTCGGCGTGCAGCCGGTCGGTGCCAGCGACTGGCTCGCGTTCGGTGGGGACGGCGTCGGGCCCTGGCTCAAGGGTGCCTACACGAAGTCGCCGAAGATCATCCAGACGCTCGAGCCGAGCTATGAGGACATCCTCAAGCTCGACCCGGACCTGATCCTCGACGTGAAGTCGTCGGGCGACAAGGACCGCTACGACAAGCTGTCCGCCATCGCGCCGACCGTGGCGATCCCGAAGGGCGGCGAGAACTACCTGACGACGACCGAGCAGCAGACCACGATGATCGCGAAGGCGCTCGGCAAGGAGTCCGAGGGCAAGAAGCTGCTCACCGGCCTCGACGACGCGTACGCAGCCGCCCGCAAGGCGCACCCGGACTTCGAGGGCAAGACCGCCGTCGTCGGCGCGTACACGTCCGAGGGCTTCGGTGCGTACGCCTCGGCCGACAGCCGCTCGCAGTTCATGGAGAACCTCGGCTTCACGATCCCGTCGGCGATCGACGACGAGGCTGGCAAGGCCTTCTCGGTCTCGCTGTCCGACGAGAACCTCGACCTGCTCGACGCCGACCTCACGCTGATCCTGCCGATCTACGTCGACGCGTCGAAGGCGGAGTCGGACAAGCTGTTCCAGAAGGTGCCGTCGGTCGAGGCCGGTCACTCGATCGTCTTCGACGACGCCGACGTGTCCTCGGCGTTCTCGATGGGCACCACGGCCGCGATCGAGTGGGCGCTCGACAAGCTGCCCGCCCAGTTCGAGGAGAAGCTCGGCTAGGACGAGCCTGCCTGCTCCGAGCCTGCTTGATCCGAGCCTGCTTGATCCGAGCCTGCTTGCTCCGAGCCTGCTTGCTCCGACGACGAACGCGCACGGCCGACCGGAAGACCGGTCGGCCGTGCGCGTTCGTGTGGGTGCGTGCGCTCGCGCGCGCCAGCGTCAGACGCCGATCGTCGAGCCGAGCAGCGCGAACACCAGGGCGATGAACGGCAGCGTGCCCTGCTTGAACGCCGAGTTGAGGTACCGACGACCGGTGCCCGCCAGGATCACCGCGGCGCCGAGCATGCTCGCCGTCGAGAACACCACGAGCGTCCACCCGCTCGTCGTGCTGCCCGCGATGACGAGCACGACACCGAGCAGCGCGCCGATCGCCAGGAACAGGTTGTAGAAGCCCTGGTTGAACGCCAGGGTGCGCGTCGCCTGCAGATCGTTCTCCGACGCGATGCCGAACGTCCGGCGGGCCCGCGGACTGGTCCACGCCACCGATTCCAGGAAGAAGATGTACACGTGGACGAGGCCGGCGAGCACCGCGAACACGCCCGAGATCACGAGCAGGACTGACATGCACTCATTCTCGCAGGCGCGCGGGGCAGCCGGGCACGCCCGCGACGCGACGCGCGGTCCCCGGTGCCCTGAGACGTGCCCTGAGACGAGCGCCGAGACGAGCGCCGAGACGAGCGCTGAGACGTGCACTGAGACGGGACTGAGACGGGCGCCGAGACGGGCGCTGTGCGGGTGTGCGGCGGCCGGTCGGGCGTGCTGCGGGCGGCCAGTGTGCGCCAGTAGGCTCGGGCCATGAACGACGACGTCTCCACGCCTTCGGCCACGACCCCGCCATCGCCCGCGAGCGACGCGTCGGCGGCCGCCGTCGCCGAACTGCGGAGCATCCGGCAGAGCATCGACAACATCGATGCCGCCGTGATCCACATGCTCGCGGAGCGGTTCAAGTACACGCAGCGGGTGGGGCACCTCAAGGCCGAGTCGGGCATGCCCGCCGCCGACCCGGAGCGCGAGCAGATCCAGGTCGCGCGACTCCGGTCGCTCGCCGGTGAGTCCCACCTCGACCCGGCCTTCGCGGAGAAGTTCCTGAACTTCATCGTCGCCGAGGTGATCCACCACCACGAGCGCATCGCCGGGCGCGACGAGTGAGCGTCGACGTGCCGACCCTGCTCGTCGGCTCCTACACCGCGACCGGTGGCGGCACCGCGACCGGCATCTCGATCGTCGACGACGGAGCGGCCCGCACGGTCGCCGTGCTCGACGACCCCTCGTTCCTGGCGGTCGACGGTGACCGGGTCTACGCCGTCTCCGAGGTCGCCGACGGCAGTGTCTCGGCCTTCCGCCTGGAGCACGGCGCCCTCGAGCACCTCTGGGACGCCCCGGCCGGCGGTGACGCCCCGTGCCACGTCCGGGTCGACCCCTCCGGCACGATCGTCGTCACGAACTACGTCTCCGGCACGGTCACTGCCGTCGGGCTGGCCGCCGCCGAGGCGGGTGCCGGCGCTGCCGTCCCCGACGACGCGGTCGCCGTCGCGGTGCTGCCGGACACCACCGGTCCGGTCGAGGACCGGCAGGAGGGCCCGCACGCCCACCAGTCGATCGGCACCCCGGACGGCACCGTGCTCGTCGCCGACCTCGGCGGGGACGCCCTGCACGAGTTCCGCGTCGCGGTCTCGTCCGACGGCACCCCGACGATCGACCCCCTGCACGTGCACCACGTCGCACCCGGCGTCGGACCGCGGCACATGGCGTGGCACGACGGCGACCTCATCGTCGCCGGCGAGCTCGACGGCCAGGTGCACCGCCTGCGCCGCGACGACACCGGGTCCTTCCGGGTCGTCGCGTCCACGCCCACCTTCGACGGTGCGGTCGGCGAGTCCCTGCTGAGCCACCTCGAGGTCGACGACGCCGGACGCGTCGTCGTCGCCGTCCGTGGCCGCGACGTCGTCGTCGTGCTCGACACCGCCGACGGCGGACTGACGGTCACCGGCTCGGCGCCCTGCGGCGGGGTCTGGCCGCGACACTTCGCCCGGGTTCCCGGCTACCTGCTCGTCGCGAACCAGATGTCGGACGCGATCGCGGTCCTGCCGGTCGGCGACGACGGCGTGCCCGGCCCGGCGGTGGAACAGATCGCGGTCGGCACGCCCGCCTGCATCGTCGCGGTCTAACCATGGCCGCTGCACCGGGAGACCCCGAGTACCGCATCGTCGTCGGGCCGCCGCCGCTCGACGACTACCTGCGCCTGCGCCGGAACTCCGGACTGTCCCCGAAGGACCCCGCCCAGGGCGCCGGTGCGATCGCCGGCAGCTGGTCGGCGTGCCACGTGGTGGACGAGCACGGCACACCGGTCGCGATGGGGCGGACGATCGGCGACGGCGGGTGGTACTTCCACATCGCCGACATCGCCACCGACCCCGCGCACCAGCGACGGGGCCTCGGCCGTCGGGTCGTCGAGTGGTTGCTCGCGGACGTCCGCGACCGGGCGCCGGCCGGCGCGTACGTCACGCTCGTCGGGGACCCACCCGGTCAGCGGCTCTACCGGTCGCTCGGGTTCGACGACGTCGCGCCGAGCCTCGGGATGGCGCTGCGACTCGAGTGACGTCGCGGTGCCGCTCGAGGGCTAGAACTCGATCAGGTTCTCGAACGGGCGACCCTCGGCCAGCGCGGCGACCTGGCGGCGCATCAGGTCGACGGACCGCGGGACGCTCAGGTCGGTGTTGCCGCCGACGTGCGGCGTGAGCACCGTGTTCGGCGTCGTCCACAGCGGGTGGCCGGAGGGCAGGGGCTCGGGGTCGGTGACGTCGAGCGCCGCGAACAGCCGCTCGGACTGCAGCTCCGCCACCAGCGCGTCGGTGTCGACGACCTTGCCGCGGGCGACGTTCACCACCAGGGCCCCGTCGGGCAGGGCGGCGAGCAGTCGGGCGTCCACCAGCCCCTCGGTCTCGTCGGTGAGCGGCGCGATGAGCACGAGCACGTCGGTGGTCACCGCGAGCTCGCGCAGCGCACCGAAGGCGTGCACCTGGCGCCCGTCCTGCTCGCGAGCGGTCCGGGCCACGACGGTGACCTCGGTGCGGAACGCCTCGAACCGGGTGGCGATCGCCGAACCGATCGCGCCGTAGCCGACGACCGTCACGCGCCGGTCGGCGAGCGAGCGGGTCTCACGCGCGTCCCAGACGCCGTTCGCCCGGTCGGCCTGGAACGCCGCGATCTCGCGGAGCGAGGTCAGCGCCAGGCCGACCGCCAGCTCGGCGGTCTCGTCGTCGTGGATCCCGCGACCGTTCGCGAGCTTCGCGTGCCCGGGGACGTGCGGCACCGCGTGCTCGTAGCCGGCGCTCGGCAGCTGCAGGAGCTCGAGCGCCGGCAGGTCGTGCACGAACTGCCACCGGTGCCGTCCGGCGAAGTAGAACGGCAGGAACGTGATGGCGACGTCGTCGGGCCGTCCGTACGGCGCCTCGACGTCCCAGACGTCCAGCTCGATGCCGTCCGGCACGGGGCCGAACCGGTCGACGAGCTCGGCGAAGGGCAGGGTGACGATCGGCATCCCGGGTCGCTCGCGGGGCCTAGGCGTCCGTGCGCGGCGAGAACGCGCCGTCGGAGTCGAGCGGCCCGCGGCCGACGTACCCCTCGGTGACGTCCTCGACGATCACGTCGCCGAAGCGGGACGGCAGCGTGGCACGGTGCGTGCCGCGGAGCTCGTCCACCGACGCCTCGAACGCGCCCTGGACCTCGAGCGCGTCCGACGTGGCGTCGGTCACACCGATGCGCAGCACCGGGAAGCCCCGGCCGTCGCACAGGCCCTGGAACCGGACGTCGTCCTCACGACGGACGGTCACGATCACGCGACCCGTCGACTCGGAGAACAGCGCGGTCGCGGTGTCGACACCGTCGCGGGACTCCAGCTCGTCCAGCACCACGCGGGCGCCGATGCCGAAGCGCAGTACCGACTCGGCGAGGGACTGGCCGAGGCCGCCGTCCGCCAGGTCGTGGGCACTCGTCAGGAGCTGCTCGCTCGTCGCGGCCTGCAGCAGGTCGGCGAGGGCCTTCTCGCGGCCCAGGTCGACCGCCGGGGGACGACCGCCGAGGTGGCCGTGCACGGTGCCGGCCCACGCCGAGCCGTCGAGCTCGAGCGAGGTCGTGCCGAGCAGGTAGATGTTGTGGCCGTCGTCCTGCCAGCCCGAGGGGACGCGCTTCGCGACGTCGTCGATGATGCCGAGCACGCCGACGACGGGCGTCGGGTGGATCGGGGTCGTGCCCGTCTGGTTGTAGAACGAGACGTTGCCGCCGGTGACCGGGATGCCGAGCTCCATGCAGCCGTCGGCGAGCCCCTCCACCGCCTCGGAGAACTGCCACATGACCTCGGGGTTCTCGGGGGAGCCGAAGTTCAGGCAGTCGGTGACGGCGGCGGGGACGGCGCCGGTGACGGCGACGTTGCGGTACGCCTCGGCGAGGGCCAGGCGCGCACCCTGCTTCGGGTCGAGCTGGCAGTAGCGGCCGTTGGCGTCGGTGGCGATCGCGACACCGAGGCCGGTCTCCTCGTCGACGCGGATCATGCCGCCGTCGTCGGGGAAGGAGAGCGCGGTGTTGCCGAGCACGTAGGTGTCGTACTGGTTCGTGACCCAGTTCTTCGACGCCAGGTTCGGCGAGCCGAGCAGGCTGAGGAACTGCGCCTTGATCGCCGGGCCGTCGACCGGACGGTCGAGCGAGGCGGCTGTGTCGGCCTGCAGCGCGTCGATCCAGGTCGGGTAGGCGACCGGGCGGTCGTAGACCGGGCCGTCGACGGCGACGGTGCGCGGGTCGACGTTCACGATCTCCTGGCCCTGCCAGTCGATGACGAGCCGGCCGGTGCCGGTGACCTCGCCGAGGACGCTGGTCTCGACCTCCCACTTGCCGACGACGCGCAGGAACTCGTCGAGCTTGTCGGGGCGGACGACCGCCATCATGCGCTCCTGGCTCTCCGACATCAGGATCTCTTCGGCGGTGAGCGTGGGGTCGCGCAGCAGGACGTCGTCGAGCGAGATGTGCATGCCACCGTCGCCGTTGCTCGCCAGCTCGGACGTGGCGCACGAGATGCCCGCGGCACCGAGGTCCTGGATGCCCTCGACGAGTTCCTGCTGGAACAGCTCGAGGCAGCACTCGATGAGGACCTTCTCGGCGAAGGGGTCGCCGACCTGCACGGCGGGGCGCTTGGTCGGGCCGCCCTCGGTGAAGGTGTCGGACGCCAGGATCGAGGCACCGCCGATGCCGTCGCCACCGGTGCGGGCACCGAACAGGACGACCTTGTTGCCGGCACCGGACGCGTTGGCCAGGTGCAGGTCCTCGTGGCGCAGGACGCCCACGGCCAGGGCGTTCACCAGCGGGTTGCCCTGGTACACCGGGTCGAAGTAGGTCTCGCCACCGATGTTCGGCAGGCCGAGGCAGTTGCCGTAGAACGAGATGCCGCCGACGACACCGTGCACGACGCGCGCGGTGTCCTCGTGGTCGATCGCACCGAAGCGGAGCTGGTCCATCACGGCGACCGGACGGGCACCCATCGAGATGATGTCGCGGACGATGCCGCCGACACCGGTGGCCGCGCCCTGGTAGGGCTCGACGTAGGACGGGTGGTTGTGCGACTCGACCTTGAAGGTGACGGCCCACCCGTTGCCGACGTCGACGACCCCGGCGTTCTCGCCCATGCCGACCATCAGGTTCTTCGTCATCTCCGGCGTGACCTTCTTGCCGAACTGACGGAGGTAGTTCTTCGAGGACTTGTACGAGCAGTGCTCGCTCCACATCACCGAGTACATCGCCAGCTCGCCCGAGGTGGGGCGGCGGCCGAGGATCTCCTTGATGCGGGCGTACTCGTCGGGCTTCAGCCCCAGCGCCTCGTACGGCTGTTCCTTGTCGGGGGTCGCTGCCGCGTCCTGCACGGTGTCGGGCTTCGGGCGAACGGAGGTCGTCACGGTGTCGTTGTTCCCTGTCACTGGAGTCGCGGTCACTTGACCAGCGTGGACTCGATCACGGAGGTGAAGAAGGTGAGGCCGTCGGTGCCGGAGGCCATGGCGGCGGGGGTGTCCGGACCGAAGCCGGCCTCCGTCGCGTGCTCGGGGTGCGGCATGAGCCCGACGACGTTGCCGCGCTCGTTCGAGACGCCGGCGATGTCGTCGATCGATCCGTTCGGGTTGACGCCCAGGTAGCGGAACACGACCTGGCCGTTGTCCTCGATGCGCTTGATCTCGTCGGCGTCGGCGACGAAGCGGCCGTCGGCGTTCTTGAGCGGGATCGTGATCTCCTGCTCGGGCGCGAAGCCCGAGGTCCACGCCGTCGAGGTGGTCTCGACCCGGAGCTTCTGGTCGCGGCGGATGAACTGCTGGTGCGCGTTGCGGGTGTGCGCGCCGGGGACCAGTCGGGCCTCGGCCAGCATCTGGAACCCGTTGCAGATGCCGAGGACAGGCATGCCCTTGCCCGCGGCGTCGATGACCTCGGCCATGATCGGGGCCTTGGCCGCGATCGCACCGGCGCGCAGGTAGTCGCCGTAGGAGAACCCGCCGGGCAGCACGATCGCGTCGACGCCCTGCAGGTCGTGGTCGCCGTGCCAGAGGGCGACGGGGTCGGCACCGGCGAGACGGACCGCGCGCTGGGCGTCGCGGTCGTCGAGCGAGCCGGGGAAGGTGATGACGCCGATGCGCATCCGGGTCACTGGCCTTCGACCGTCACGGAGACGACGTCCTCGATCACGGCGTTCGAGAAGACGTCGACCGCGATGTCGCGGACCTCGGCCAGCTTCGCGTCGTCGACGGGGCCGTCGACGGTCACCTCGAAGCGCTTGCCGATGCGGACGTTGGTCAGGTCGGACTTGCCGAGGCGCGCGAGGGCGTTGCCCACCGCCTTGCCCTGGGGGTCGAGGATCTCGGCCTTCGGCATGACCTCGACGACGATCGTTGGCACGTGTTCTCTCCAGCACTTCAGGGGTGGGGGACGCGACCAGTCTACGGGGCGCCCGCGGCCCGCCGGGCCGGACCCGGGCCTCCTGTGGAGAACGTCCTGTGCGTTTGCTCACCTCTGTTCCACTCCGTATATTCGAAGTCGAATACTCCAGTCGGAACATCATCGCCATCAATCGGTCAGGAGGCCCGGGTGACGTCGCTCACGCCGCTCGCGTTCGCCGCGCTCGACCTGCTCAACGAGGCGCCGATGCACCCGTACGAGATGTACCAGACGATGGTCCACCGGCAGCAGGAGCGCACCGTCAAGGTCCGGCCGGGCACCCTGTACCACCAGGTCGGTCGGCTGGCCGAGCTGGGCTTCGCCGAGGTCGTCGGCACCGACCGCGACGGCAACCGACCGGAGCGCACCACCTACACGATCACCGACGCCGGTCGTGCTGCGCTCGCCGACGGCCTGCGCGGCATGGTCGCCGAGCCCGCCGACGAGTACCCGCAGTTCCACCTGGCGCTCTCGGTGGTCGAGAACCTGTCGCGGACCGAGGCGGTCGATGCCGTCCGGGCCCGGATCGTCGCGCTCGAGCGGGAGCGCGACGACTACGACGCAGCCGTCGGGCGCGTGCACGCCAAGCAGTTGGCCGAGCGCTACTGGCTCGACGTGTCGTACGTCCGTGCGATGCTCACCGCGCAGATCGAGTGGCTCAGCACCACGGTCGACCGCATCGACAGCGGCGACCTCACCTGGGACGGCCCGGCCGTCCCCGCAGACACCCCCACGAACAGCAAGGAACCCACTCGATGACCACCGCAACGCCCCCGCGGACGACCGAGAAGAAGCCCTGGCCCGCGCTCTGGGCCCTCGTCGTCGGCTTCTTCATGATCCTCGTCGACTCCACGATCGTCTCGGTCGCGACGCCCACCATCGCGCAGGCGCTCGACGCCGACATCAACGCGGTGATCTGGGTCACGAGCGCCTACCTGCTCGCGTACGCCGTGCCGCTGCTCATCACGGGCCGGCTCGGTGACCGCTTCGGCCCGAAGGTCATGTACCAGATCGGCCTCGTCGTCTTCACGCTCGCCAGCCTGTGGTGCGGTCTCGCCGGCTCGATCGAGGTGCTCATCGTGGCCCGCGTCGTGCAGGGCCTCGGTGCCGCGATGATGAGCCCGCAGACGATGTCCGTCATCACGCGCATCTTCCCGCCGCAGAAGCGCGGCGCGGCCATGGGTCTCTGGGGTGCCGTCGCCGGTGTCGCCTCGCTCGTCGGCCCGATCGTCGGCGGCCTGCTCGTCGACGGCTTCGGCTGGGAGTGGATCTTCTTCGTGAACGTCCCCGTCGGCGTCGTCGCGTTCGTCCTCGCGCAGCGCTTCGTGCCCTCGTTCGACCGGCACGGCCACCGCTTCGACTACCTCGGCATCTTCCTGTCGGCAGCCGGGCTGTTCCTGCTCGTCTTCGGCATCCAGGAGGGCGAGACCTACGACTGGGGCACCATCACCGGCGTCATCTCGGTCTGGATGCTCATCATCGTCGGCCTCGTCGTGCTGGCCGCCTTCGTGGTCTGGCAGGGCGTGCAGAAGGGCGAGCCGCTCCTGCCGCTCGGCCTGTTCAAGGACCGCAACTTCACGCTCGCCAACGTCGCCATCACGGCCGTCGGTGTCGCCATCGCCTCGTTCGCGCTGCCGATCATGCTCTGGGCGCAGGACGTCCTGCGCTTCTCGCCGACCCAGGCGGCGCTGCTCCTCGTGCCGCAGGCCGTGCTGTCCGCGGCGCTCGCCCCGCTCGTGGGCAAGAACCTGAACCGCTGGAACCCGCGCTGGGTCGCCGCCTTCGGGCTCGCGTGCTTCTCGGGTGGGCTGTTCTGGTTCGGCGGCCTGCTGTCGACCGGTGCGGACTGGGGCTGGGTGCTCCTGCCGAGCGCGCTCCTCGGGCTCGCGAACGCCTGCATGTGGGGCCCGCTGTCCGTCTCGGCGACGCGCAACCTGCCGCCGAAGCTCGCCGGTGCCGGCTCGGGTGTCTACAACACCACGCGCCAGATCGGTGCGGTCCTCGGTTCGGCCGGCATCGCGGCCCTGATGGAGGCCCGGATCACGGCGAACTTCCCGTCCTCGAGCGGGGGCGTGTCCGCCGGCGGCGCGGAGCAGCAGGTCGGTGCACTGCCCGGCCCCCTGCTCGAGCCGTTCTCGCGCGCGATGGGCGAGTCGCTCTTCCTGCCGGCGATCGTGCTCGTCGCGGCGATCGTGGCGGCGTTGTTCCTGGCGAAGCCGAAGCAGACCGTGCAGTGGGAGAAGACCGGCGACGTGACCACGCAGCCCGGCGCCGAGGGACAGTCGTCCGACCACGGCACGAAGCCTGCCGACCAGGGCACGGCAGCGTCCGAGCACGGTGCGCACGCCGCGGCCGCCGCCCCGGCGACTCCCGAGGACGAGCTCGCGGCGATCGACCACCACGGCAAGCACGCCGACGCCTGACCCGCGTCGTCCACCCGGGCCCCGGGCTGCTCACACGAGCGGCCCGGGGCCCGGGTGCGTCCGGGGCGGTGGCGCAGGCTTCGCCTCCGCGGGGGTGCGACACGACGGGTGCGGCCGACGAGCTGCGACGTCATCGACGTCGTGTGACCGCGACGATGTCGTCCCACGTCGGCGCAGATCCCGCGTCGGCGCCGGTCCCCGTCGACGACGCTGCCCGCCGGCGCCGGTCCCGCCAGCGCAGGTCCCCGCCATCGGCCCCCTCCGCCGCCGGTCCCTCCGCGCCCCGCTCAGCCCCGGCGCTCCAGGTGGGCGCGGGTCATCGCCTCCACCTGCTCGTCCGTCAGGGCGTCGACGTCCCGGGCCTCGCGGCGGTCGGTCCGCTGCCACCGCACGAACAGGGCGATGAGCACGGGGACGTCCGCGACCTCGGCGATGAACCACAGCAGGTCGCCGGCCAGGTGCTGGTCCTGCAGCGGTGACGGCGACCACGGCCTGCCGGTCACCGCGACCACCGACCCGTCGAGGACGTGGTTGGTGATCCGGAGCACGATCCCGGGGACCGCGTCGAGGACGAGTTCCACGAAGGCGAGCAGGAACTCGGCGGTGACGAACGTCGACGAGCGGAGCACCCCCGGCTCGGACAGGGGTGCCAGCAGTGCGAACCCCAGCACCGGCAGTCCTGCGGTGAGCGCGACGGCCCAGCCCTCGGAGTCGCGGACCACCGCCGACAGCGGGGTGAGCAGGACGCCGAACAGCACGAGGGCGACCACCGGCGCGACGATCGCGTTCCCGAGCAGTCGCACCGGACGCGAGCCCATCGCGGCGTCGGCGGCGCGTGCGAGGCGAGCCGGGCCTCCTGTCCGGAGCAACGGGACGGGCGCGCCCAGCGCGGCGAACGCGGGGACCGCGAAGAAGAGCAGGGCCGCGCGCAGGACGAACGCCCACCGGAGCTGCCGGTCGTACACGCCGACGATGCCGAACTGCAGGACGGCGAACAGGCCGAGCGCCAGGGCGAAGGCCAGCGTGCGCCACCACGGCCACCGGGTCCCGCGCCGGGCGGCACCGACCACCCACCACCCGTAGGCCACGGCGGCGACCACGACGAGGACCGCGGCGAGAGGGTCGAACCGCCAGGTGCTCCAGAACTCGGGTGTCGAGGGCGTCGGGTGCCTCCTGCGGCGGTGGGACCGACGTGGACCGTCCGGCTGGCGGTGATCGTGCGGCGCTCCTCATCCTCCGCCCGTCGCCCCTGCGTGCAGGGCGTCCGCCCGTGAGAACCGGTTCAGATCTGCCGGACGCCCCGCGACGGCGCCGTGCGGGAGAGCAGCCACACCCCGATCGGCACGCCCACCGCGCCCACGACGGCGACGCCGAACGACAGGTGCGCCTGCATCACCAGGAAGGCCGGGCCGATCGTGCACACCGCCGCCACCGCGACGACCGGCCAGGCCGGCCGGTCGGTCGTCGGCACGAGGCGGGGGAGCGGGCGGTCGAACCAGCGGAGCGCACGGGCGATGCCGAGCGACACGGCGAGCAGCACCACCAGGGCGACCGGTCGGGTCGCCCACCACGCGCCGGACCCGGGGTCGGGGAAGGGGACGCCGAGGAGCAGGGCGACACCGTTCAGGGCGATGAAGAGCGGCAGGTGCCAGAGGTAGATCGTCATGCCGTCCCGGCCGAGCACGAAGACGGTGCCGAGCGCTGCCCTCGTGCGCATGAGTCGGGTGAGCGGAGCGTGCACGAGCTGGACCAGGCACGCCTGCGCGATCGCGAGGAACGCCAGCGGCAGCATCGGCGGGTTCAGGTCCTGCAGCATGTCCGGCGCCCACAGCCCGATCGAGGTCATCGGCACGAGCAGCGCGTAGGCCGCAACCGCGATCGCGAGGAGCAGCGCCTTCGGACGGCGGGCGAACCAGCCGTCGGCCCACAGGAACCCGAGCTGCTGCGCGAACAGCCAGACCGGACCGAGGTTGAGCAGCCCGACCTCGGCGGTGCCGGTGGCGAGGCGCACGGCGTCGACAGCGCCGGCCAGCAGGAGCAGGACGCCGAGGGTCCGCCACGGGGCCCGCTCGTGCAGGCGCACCATGAAGGGGACGCAGCACTGCGTGATGCCGTAGGCGGCGAGGAACCAGAGCGGCGAACCGATGCCGAAGGCGACCTCGGCGAGCAGCTCCGGCGGGGTGCCGACGGCGGTGGCGACGCCGAGGCCGAGGGCGAGCACCACGAAGAGCGGGACGGCGGGGCGGTACAGCCGGACCAGCCGGGTGGCGACCCAGTCGCGGGCGGGACTGCCGTCGGCACCGCTGCGCGCCACGGTGCTGCGCCACCCCACGGCGCTCGCGAAGCCGCCGACCACGAAGAACAGCGGCATCACCTGGCCGATCCACGTGGCGGCGACGTACCAGGGGAGCTCCTGCAGCGGGCTCGTCACCCGGAGCCCGCCCTGGTCGGCGGCGACGCCGACCATCGTGATGTGCACGAAGACGACGAGGACGACGCAGGCCGTCCGGATGAGGTCGACGACCAGGTCCCGCTTCGCGATGTTCCCCCGGACGTCCGCTGCTGTGGGTGCCTGCTCGGGCAGACCCTGGTGCGTGGACATGTCCGGACGCTAGCGCGCGATCGGCCGGATCAGGACCGTTCCAGCGGATCGCGACCGGATCGTGACATGACGTATTCCGGTAGCGGCATGCGCACGGGTCGGTGGCGACCCACCCGACTCGTGTAGTGTTGCCCTTGTCTTGATCGCTGCAAAAGAAAGGCTCAGCATGGACGCCGACGCCGATCTGCTCCGGGGGGCGGGGCTGCGGGTCACCACGCCGCGACTCGCCGTGCTGCGCGCGACCGGGGCGATGCCGCACGCCACCGCCGACGACATCGTGACCGCGCTCACCGCCGAGCTCCCGACCACGAGCCACCAGGCCGTGTACGGCGTGCTGGCCGCCCTGACCGGGGTCGGCCTCGTGCGGCGCATCGAGCCGGCCGGCAGCCCGGCGCGGTACGAACGGCGCACCGGTGACAACCACCACCACGTCGTGTGCACCCTCTGCGGCGCGATCGAGGACGTCGACTGCGCGGTCGGCCACGCCCCCTGCCTGACGCCCTCCGAGACCCACGGCTTCGCCGTGACGACCGCCGAGGTCACCTACTGGGGCATCTGCGAGCGGTGCGCCGCCGCCGAGCGCGACGACACCGCCGCGCCCGTCGACGCGGCCGGCGCCCCCGCCGTGGCCGCGGTCCCCGGCGACGCTGCCGACACCCCGCGCGTCCCCTGAACCACCCGAGCATCCCTGACCGAACCAACCGTTCCACCCAAGGAGGAACCGTGTCCGACCAGAACACGACCGGCACCCCGTCCGGCACCCCCACCACGACGACGAACAGCGGCGCGCCCGTCTCGAGCGACCAGCACTCCATGGGTGTCGGCGCCGACGGCCCCCTCGCCCTGCACGACCACTACCTGGTCGAGAAGCTCGCCCAGTTCAACCGCGAGCGCGTGCCGGAGCGCGTCGTCCACGCCAAGGGCGGTGGCGCGTTCGGTACCTTCACCGTCACCCAGGACATCAGCCGCTACACCCGCGCCGCGTTCCTGCAGCCGGGGCAGCAGACCGAGATGCTCGCGCGCTTCTCCAGCGTCGCCGGCGAGCAGGGTTCGCCCGACACCTGGCGCGACCCCCGCGGCTTCGCGCTGAAGTTCTACACGTCCGAGGGCAACTACGACCTCGTCGGCAACAACACCCCCGTTTTCTTCATCCGTGACGGCATCAAGTTCCCCGACTTCATCCGCTCGCAGAAGCGTCTGCCCGGGTCGCACCTGCGCGACCACGACATGCAGTGGGACTTCTGGACCCTGTCGCCCGAGTCGGCGCACCAGGTCACCTGGCTCATGGGCGACCGTGGCCTGCCGGCGAGCTGGCGCGAGATGGACGGCTTCGGCTCGCACACCTACCAGTGGATCAACGCCGAGGGCGAGCGCTTCTGGGTCAAGTACCACTTCCTGACGGAGCAGGGCCACAAGACCCTCACGCAGGAGGACGCCGACCGCATCGCCGGCGAGGACGCGGACTTCCACATCCGCGACCTGCACGCCGCGATCGAGCGTGGCGACCACCCGCGCTGGACGCTCAAGGTGCAGATTATGCCCTACGCGGACGCCGAGTCGTACCGGTTCAACCCGTTCGACCTGACGAAGGTCTGGCCGCACGCCGACTACCCGCTCATCGAGGTCGGCACCATGGAGCTGAACCGCAACCCGGAGAACTACTTCGCGCAGATCGAGCAGGCGACCTTCGCCCCCTCGAACTTCGTGCCCGGCATCGCCGCGAGCCCGGACAAGATGCTGCTCGCGCGCATCTTCAGCTACGCGGACGCGCACCGCTACCGCGTCGGCACCAACCACGCGCAGCTGCCGGTCAACGCCCCGAAGAACGAGGTCCACTCGTACTCGAAGGACGGCGCCATGCGCTTCGACTTCCAGAAGTCCGAGGTGCCGGTCTACGCCCCGAACTCGCTCGGCGGTGCGCACGCCGACCCGGACGCGACCGACGAGACCCCGGGCTGGGAGTCGGACGGCGCGCTGCAGCGTTCCGCCGCGACCCTGCACCCCGAGGACGACGACTTCGGCCAGGCCGGCACGATGGTCCGCGAGGTCCTCGACGACGCCGCCCGTGAGCGTCTGGTCGGCAACATCGCCGGTCACGTCTCGAAGGTGACCCGCGACGACCTGCGTGAGCGCGTGTTCGCCTACTGGACGAACGTGGACGCCGACCTCGGCGCGCGCGTGCGCGCGGCCGTCGTGCCGAGCGCACCGGGTTCGAACGAGGACCCGGAGACGGTGGCGGTCGAGGCGTAAGCCCCGCTGCTGACGGACGGGAGGCGCGGTGCGGGTCGGACTCGCACCGCGCCTCCCGTCCGTTCTCACGTTCCGGACCGGTGGCCCGTCGAGCAGGACCGGGTCCGTTCCGGCGGGGGCGCCCGGTGCTCGTCCTGGAGCTAGACCTGCTGGCCGTTGAGCAGGATCGGACCCTCCGGCCAGTCCTCCAGCCGTTCCGCCACCGGCAGGACCATCCAGCCACCCTGGTCGGTCATCGGCATGCCGGCGCCCTCGGCCGTGAAGGCCGTGTAGTCCCCGACGACGTCGTCGAAGTGGTGCCAGCCGAGGTTCGCGTAGAAGGGGATGCGGTTCTCTCCGGCACCGAGGAAGCCGTACGGCACCGCGAGGCCCTCGAGCACGGCGTGCGCGCGCTCCATCAGCTCGCGGCCCTTGCCCGTGCCCTGCAGGCGCGGTGCGACAGCGACCAACCCGGTGTCGCCGACCAGCACGTCGCGGCCACCCACCGAGATGTACATCCGGCGGATGCCGACGTGGGCGAGCACGACACCGTCGGTGTCGCGGGCGATCACCCGTCGTTCGGGCTGCATGCCCGCCCAGCTCCGGCCGCCCACGTACCAGTGGGACCAGTCCGGGAAGGCATGCGCCAGCAGTGCGGTGATGGCCTCGTGGTCGGGGAGTGTGAGGGTGCTCTCCTCGAGCACCTCCCAGCGGATGTCGTCAGTCACGCGTCCATCCTGCACGGATGCCCCACAGCGGGTTGCGCCGCGGCTCGGCTCTCTCGTACGTTAACGGCGATACATCAGTAACGGCGAGCAAAGGGGCGACGTGTCGATCAAGAACGTGGTGTTGGGGATGGCTGTGCTGGGGAGCGTCGTGGGCGGTGGGCTCGCGGTCGACGCGGCCACGGCTCCGGAGGCGAACGCGGCTTGCTACGGGTCGGTGACGCTGACGAAGGGCAAGAACAACTCGTGCACGAGTGCGCGGAACTGGAACGTGATCAAGAACAAGGGGACGAAGTACGGCAACTGGGCCGGGCGAGGTGCCTGGTCGTACGAAGCTGCCTGCTGGGTGAACGTCGTCTCGTACGGCATGACGGCAGTCTGAGACGCGATCGTGAGCCGCGCGTGGTCGGTGATCGCGGTCTCGGCGGTCCCGGTCCTCCTCACGGCGGGTTGTGCAGCCGCTCCGACGACACCGGAACGTTCGCCGTCCGGCGCGGAGGCGTCCCTCCAGCACGCGGGTCCTTGGGCAGAGGAGTTCCGATCCGCGCTGGATCACGGCGTGTCCGACTCCGAAGCGTCGATGCTGGCCGACGGCCGGGTCACGGCGGAAGAGGTCGAGACGGCGCACGAAGGCGTCCGACGATGCCTCGCCGACTCTGGTCTCGGCATCGAGTACGACCCGGACGGTGGGTTCTCGCTCGTGTCGTTGACCGGGAAGTACCCGGATGACTACTTCGAGCGGACAGACCCCGTCCTCCGTGCTTGTGAGAAGCGGTACGACCAGTTCGTGACCTTCCTCTTCGAGCAGACTCGCCGCAATCCCGAGCGTCTCGACGATGCGGAGATCATCGTCCCGTGTCTGCGGGAGGCGGGAGTGGTCGACCGGGACTACACGACGCAGCAGTGGCGCAGGGACTACGACGCCGACACGCTGCCGTTCGACTCGATGTTCGGCGAGGCGCGGCAGTGCGAACTCGACCCGCTCGGCCTGTGGCGGTCACGGTGAGGCGCGCCTGGCCTTGGGGCGCGGTCATGGTGCTCGTGGTCCTGGTCGCCTCGAGCTGTGCCGCCCCTCCGGTGCGGCCGGACCGCTCCCCGTCCGGTGCGGACGCCTCCCTGCGGCACGCCGGCCCCTGGGCCGACGAGTTCCGATCGGCGCTGGACCACGGCGTCTCGGACTCCGAGGCGTCGATGCTGTCGGACGGGAAGGTCACGGCCGCAGAGCTCGAGGAGGCGCACGAAGGCGTCCGGCGGTGTCTCGCCGACTCCGGTCTCGGGATCGAGTACGACCCGGACGGCGGGTTCTCGCTGCAAGCGCTGAACGGGAAGTACCCGGACGACTACTTCGAGCGGTCGGACCCGGTCCTCCGCGCGTGTGAGGAACGGTACGACGAGTACGTGACGTACCTCTTCGAGCAGACCCGCCGGAACCCCGAGCGGCTCGACGAGGCCGAGATCACCGTCCCGTGCCTGCAGCGAGCGGGGCTCGTCGATCGGGGGTACACCGAGGAGCAGTGGCGGAAGGACTACGACGACGACACGCTGCCGTTCGATTGGATGGACGAGAAGGCGAGGCAGTGCGAACTCGACCCGCTCGGCCTGTGGCGGGACGGCTGATGCAGCGCCCGTCCGGAGCGCTCCTCGGCCTCGGCGCGATGCTCGTCGCGGCCGGCAGCGCCGCCGCGGTCGTGGTGGCCGTGCCGGCCCAGCCGCCCGCGGCGCTCCGGACCGCGTCGCCCGCCAGGACCGTCGCGGTCACCGAGCGCACCGACGCCGACGAGCGGCAGGTGCAACTCGCCCTCGACACCGGGGCGCCCAGGGCCGTGGTGACGAACCGGACCGGGACGGTGACGGCCTCGTCGTGCTCGACCGGTGCCCCGCTCGTCAGCGGTGACGTGATCGCCCGCGTCGACGGCCAGCCGGTCGTCGCGCTGGCGACGGGGGAACCGCTCTGGCGGGACCTGGAACCGGGCGACCGCGGCGAGGACGTCTCCGGGTTGCAGGCCGAGCTCACGCGTCTCGGTGCGGGACTCGCGGTCGACGGGCTCGTCGGCCCCGGGACCCTCCGTGCCGCTCGGCAGTTCCTGGTCGACCGTGGGGTGACAGCGGACGACCTGCCCGACGGCGTGGTGCCGCGGGCGCCCTTCGCCTGGGTCCCGGCTGTCGAGAACAGCGTCCGTGCCTGCACGGCGGTCCTCGGCGCCCCCGTCGACACTGAGGGGACCCTCGTCGAGCTGCCGGCGGAGCTCCGCGGAGCGCGCATCGAGACCCTGCCGGCCGACCCGGCTCCGGGCGACCGGGTGCTGCGGATCGGCGGCGCCGAGGTGCCGGTCGATGCGCGGGGCGTCGTGTCGGCGCCCGATGCGCTGGCTGCGGTCGCCGCACTGCCTGAGTACGCGGTGACGGTGTCGTCGGCCGACGGCGTCCCGACGCTCCCGGTGGCCTGGTCGCTCCGTCGTCCCCGGACGGTGCAGGTCGTTCCGCCGACCGCGCTGTGGAACCTCGACGGTGATCGGGCCTGCGTGCAACCGACGTCGGGTCCGGCACGCGAGGTCGAGGTCCTCGGCTCCGAGCTCGGTCAGTCCTTCGTGCGAGGGTCCGAGGGTCGACCACTCGACCGGGTCCGTACCGATCCCGACCGGTCCCGTCCGTGCCGGTGACGCTGGTCGGGGTCGGCCACACCTGGTCGAACGGCATGGTCCTGTTCCGCCAGGTCGATCGCACCTTCGTCGATGGCACGGTCACTGCGGTCGTCGGGCCGAGCGGCTCGGGGAAGTCGACGTTCCTGGCGGTCCTCGCGGGGATGCTCCGGCCGACCGCCGGCTCCGTGGACCGTCCGGCAGGGTGCCGACCGCTCTGGGTGTTCCAGAACCCGCACGGGGTCGCTCGGCGTCGAGCGCTGGACCACGTGGCGCTGCCGTTCCTCGCGCGCGGTGACGACCGCCGGACTGCCGATCGGCGGGCGGTCGAACTGCTCGGTCGTTTCGGCCTCGACGGGCGGGTGCACGCCCGGTTCGGCGAGCTGTCCGGGGGCGAGGCGCAACGCCTCATGCTGGCGCGGGGCGTGGCGAGCAGCCCGGGACTGATGCTCGTCGACGAGCCGACGGCCCAGCTCGACCGGGCGACGGCGACGGAGGTGAACCGGGCGATCGGGGCGCTCGCCGCGTCGGGGACCGTGGTCGTCGTCGCGACGCACGACGACGACACCCGAGCTGCGTGCGACTCCGTCCTCGACCTCGGGCAGCACCGGTGAGGCGGCCCGACCGGCCCCGGGCCGCTGATGCGTGTCGACGACGGGACATGCGGCTCGGGGAGGTCGCGCGCGAAGCCTGGCGGGACGTCGTGACGGGTGCCGGGTGGGCGGCGACGGGCGCCCTCGTCCTCGCGGTCCTCGTCGGCGGGGTCGTCGGTCTCCGCGCTGTCGCGCTCGCCGCGGACGTCCGCGGCGCCGCCGACTACCTCGCGAGCGGGGCGGCCACGACGGTGCAGCGTGCCGAGGGGCGGATCGACGGCCGCGCGTGCGACGCGCTCGCGGCTTCCGAGGGGGTGCGGGCAGCCGGGGCGGTCCGCCGACTCGAGGAGGGCACGGTGCCGGCCGCGCTGCCCGGCTCGGCGGTGCCGACGTACGAGGTCACGGCGGGCTTCCCGGCGGTCGTCGGGTCCGCCGCCGGTGCCACCGGGTCGGTCGGGGTCGTCCTGTCCCCGTCGGTGCAGGAGTCGCTCGGCCTCGCGCCCGGGGACACGCTCGTGACGGCGGCGGGCACGTCGGTCGGGCCCGGGCCGCCGGTGGCGGGTGTGTACCCGTACCCGGACGACGGCCGTGACCCGGACCTCGAGTACGCGCTCCTCGCGCCGACCCCGGACGACGGTCGCGCGTTCGATGCGTGCTGGGCGACGGTGTGGCCGCAACGGGAGGACACCCTCGCGGCGCTCCGGCGGACGGTCCTGCCGGGCACCGGTGCCGACGACGAGGCCCGTCCGACGGTCGGGCAGCTGAACCCCCGTGCCGGGGCGACCTTCACACCGGCCGCGGCCGACCCGGTGACGGCGTCACTCGGTGCGGCGCTCGCGGCCGGGGTGGCGGTCGGTGCTGCGTCGGTCGGGCGACGGCGCCTCTCCCTGGCGTCCGACCTGCACGTCGGCGTCCCGCGGAGCGCGCAGGTCCTCGGTCTGGTGCTGCAACACGGACTGTGGGGCGCGGTGGGGTCCTGCGTGGCGGTGGCCGTCGGCGTGGTCGCCGTCCGCGGGCTCGGACCGGCGGACGCCGTGCCGATCGTGGTCGAGGCGGTGGGGATCGCGGCGATGGGGCTCGTCGGCGTGCTGGTCGGCGGGGCGGTGGCGGCCGCACTGGTCCGTGAGCGGTCCCTGCACCGGTACTTCCGAGCACGCTGACCGCTGGGCCCGCGCCTCCGTGCCTCCGTGCCTCTGTGGGTCCGTGCCCCCGTGCCGCCGTGCCGCCGTGCCGCCGTGCCGCCGAGCGACCCCTTCGTCGCACTGCGTGCGTGTGCATCGTCCGACGGACCACGCGTCGATCGTCTCGTGCACGGTCGGAACATGCGCGTGCATCACATGCGTGCGGATCCTCCGACGCAGCACGCGTCGATCGACCCGTGGGTCGTCGCACGATGCGCCCGCATGCAACCCGCCGCCGCGCGACCGCCGCCGCGCGCCCCCGCGACCGCCCCCGGCGCCCGCCGCCGCGCGGCCCCGCAACCGCCGCCGCGCCCGCCCGGTCGCGGCTGAGGGCCGGGCGCGGTCACCTCGATGCGGTTCGCCCACGGGTCCTCGAACGCGACGGTCCGACCGTCGTCCGCGGTCTGCACCCCGGTGTCGTGCATGCGCGCGACGAGGGCCCCGAGGTCGTCCGACCCCGGTACCTCGATGCGCACGAGGCCGAGCCCGAGCGCGAGCTGCCGCCGTCCGGCCCCGCGGGAGTTCCACGTGTTCATCGCCATGTGGTGGTGGTACCCGCCGGCGCTGACGAACAGGGCCTGGTCGCCCATCGCCGCCGTGGTCGTGAAGCCCAGCCGGTCGACGTAGAAGTCGCGGGCCGAGGCGACGTCGCCGACGGACAGGTGCACGTGCCCGACGCGTCCCGGCGCCGACGCGGCCGACTCCAGCGCCGCCGCGGTCAGGTTCTCCTGCAGGAAGGCGTTCGGGTCGACGTAGATCGTGGCCATGTCGACCATGCCGTGCGTCCACGACCACTCGGTGCGGTCGCGGTCCCAGTACAGCTCGACACCGTTGCCCTCGGGGTCGGTGCAGTAGAACGCGTTGCTCACCAGGTGGTCGGCGCTGCCGGTGAAGGTCTGCGGGTACTGCGTCGCGACGGAGTACAACGCGGCGGCCAGGTCGGCCTTCGTGTCGAACAGGATCGCGGTGTGGAACAGGCCGGCGTCGCGCGGGCCGGCGTGCTGCATCGACGGTGCGTGCTCGAGGACGACGATCGGGGTGGTGCCGCGACCGAGGACGGCGACGCCGCCGTCGTTCGACAGCAGCGACAGCCGGATGCCGTCGCGGTAGTAGCCGATCATCCGGTCGAGGTCCGCGACGCGGAGCGTGACGGCGCCCATCCCGGTGGTGGCGGCGAGGAGGTCCTGCGTGTGCATGACCCCAGTGTGCGCCGGTTTGGTTGACGCGTCAACCAAATGACCGCACGCGGTCACCGGGCGCTGGACCCGGTCACCGCACGCGGTCACCGGGCGCTGAACCCGCCGTCGGTCTTGAGCAGTTGCCCGTTCACCCACCCACCGTCCGGGCCGCACAGGAACCCGACGAGCGCGGCGGTGTCGCGCGGCGTCGACGGCCGACCGCCCGGGGTCTGCTCGACCACGGCCTGCCGGATCTCGTCCGTCATCCACCCCGTGTCGTTCGGCCCCGGGTTCACGACGTTCGCGCTCACGTGGACGTCAGCGAGCTCGTGCGCGGTCGCGATGACGAGCCGGTCGAGCGCCCCCTTGCTCGTGCCGTACGGCAGGTTGAACGCCGTGTGGTCACTCGTCAGGGCGATGACCCGTCGCCGGTCGATCGGGGCGTCGGCACCAGCCCGCAGCCGCGCCGCGTACGCCTGCACGAGCAGGAACGGGGCGCGGGCGTTGACGGCCATGTGCCGGTCGAACGACTCGACGGTGGTCGTCGCGAAGTCCGAGTCCACCGATTCGCAGTGCGACATCACGAGTGCGGTGACGGGTGCGCCCGCCTCCGCCTCGGCGCGGCCGACGAGCGCGGCCGCCTGGTCCGGGTCCTCCAGGTCGACCGGGAGGCGCGTCACGCGTGCACCCACGGCCCCGCACTCCTGCACCACGGCGTCGATCCCGTCCGGATCCGCCCCGCCGCTCACGCGGTCGTCGTACGGGCTCCACCACGAGATGGCCAGGTCCCAGCCGACGGTCGCCAGCCGGACGGCGAGCGCAGCGCCGATCCCGGCCCTGCGGCCCACGCCGGCCACCAACGCGAGCGGTCGTTCGGACGTCATCCGGGCCTCCCCTCCGGTGCTGCGGTGCACCGGTCGCAGGCCAGTCTGCCGGAACCGGACACGCGGGTGCCATCGCACTCGGTGTCCTGTCGGCGGAGGGGGCGCTGCGGAGGCCAAGATGGACGGATGCCACGCACACGACGACCGATCCCGCGCGAGCGCGGACCCCGCGGCGGTCGTCCCGACCCACGCGACCTGCCGATCGAGCACGTCCGCGACCGGATGTCGTCGTACATCTACGGCAACATCACGGTGCTCGCGGCGGCCATCGCGGTCGATCCCGAGGCGATCCGCCACGGGTCCGCGGTCTGGGCGGTCCTGGCCACCGCCGTGCTGACGTACCTGGCGCACGTGCTGGCGCACCTCGTCGCGCACGGACTCGGCGCCGACGAGACCGTGCCCGACGCCGTGCGCCGCGAGTCGGTCGTGACGATCATGCGCAACGCCAACCCGATCGCGACCTCGGGGCTCATCCCCGCGGTGCTCTACGCGGCTGCCTGGCTCGGGTGGGTGCCCGCCGAGTGGGCGCAGACCGCAGCCCTCGTGATCCTGGTGGTCCGCATCGGGCTGGTCGGGGTGTTCATGCAGCGGTTCAGCGGGAAGCAGCCGACGTTCCTCGGGCTCTGGGGTGGCATCGTGCTCGCTGCCCTGGCGTTCGTGATCGGTGTCGTGAAGGTGGTGTTGACGCATTGAGTGCCGTCGAGTCCGAGCCCGAGCCCGAGTCCGGCGCCGGCACCGAGCAGCGGCCGGGTCGCGCCGGGTGGCGGTTCCTGCGCGACCTGGCGGTGATCGTCGTGGTGGCGCTGCTGGCCTCGTTCCTGGTGAAGGCCTACCTGGTCCGGTCGTTCTACATCCCCTCGGCGTCGATGGAGAACACGCTGCTGGTCGGTGACCGCGTGCTCGTCAACGAACTCGTCCCGGGCCTGGTGCCGCTGCGGCGCGGCGACGTCGTCGTCTTCCAGGACCCGGGCGGGTGGCTCGGCACCGGGCAGGGCGACGACCTCATCAAGCGGGTCATCGGGCTGCCCGGCGACACCGTCTCGTGCTGCGACACGGCCGGCCGGCTCTCGGTGAACGGGCACGCCGTCGACGAACCGTACGTGGTGCACGAGCCCGGGTCGGACCGGGTCGCGGCGGACGACTTCACGGTGACCGTCCCCGAGGGGCGGATCTGGGTGATGGGCGACAACCGCTACGACTCCGCCGACTCGCGCGTGCACGGCACCGTGCCGGTCGACGACGTCGTCGGGCGCGCGTTCGTCACCACGTGGCCGGTGTCGCGCTGGACCGTGCTCTCGCGGTACGGCGACGAGTGGGACGCCGTCCCCGGACCCTGACCGCGGCGGGCGGCGGGCGGCGGGTCGGTCAGCAGCCGGTCGTCGTCAACGTGACCCGGGCGACGGCATCGTTCGAGACCTTCGTCGTCCGGGGGCACAGGTCGCCCGCCCGGACGGTGACCGACCCGAGCGGCACGCCCGCGAACGACGCGGTGCCGCCCGGGAACACCCGCTGGTGCTCGGACAGCTTGCCGGTGGACGCGAAGACCTCGACCTCGTAGGGCTGCTCGGCGGCGTTCGTCGACACGGTCACCGCGATCTGCCCGGTCGAGTCCTGGGCGCCACAGCCCGCCAGCGTCAGGAGCGCTGCGGCAGCGAGGGCGAGCGCGGGAGCGACGGGACGGGGCACCGGTCCAGGCTAGTCCGGCGTCGGCGGGTGCCCGGCCAGCGGTTCCCCGCCTACTGGGGGTGTGCGTCCTCCGATCGGGGGACGCCCTCTGTCCGTTCGGCGCGTTAGCGTGGAGGCATGCACCACACCGATCCAGCGACGACCGCCCTCGGCAGTGCTTCGCCCGAAGCGGTCCGCCGCGCAGCGCTGCTCGCCGCGCTCGACGTCGTCGAGGGCGGCCCCGAGGAACGCTTCGAACGGATCACCCGGATCGCGCGTGAGGCCTTCGGCGTCTCGGGATCCTTCCTCAACCTCGCCGGCACCTCCACGATGACGATCAAGTCGCAGCAGAGCGACACGCACTTCGGTCCGACCATCCCGCTGCTCGACACCTTCTGCGGGCGCACCCTCGGCGTCGACGGTCCGGTGCTCGTGCCGGACGCCCGCGACGACGCCCGGTACTCCGACATGCCGATGGTGGTCGGCGACCCGAACGTCCGCTTCTACGCCGGGGTGCCGCTGCGGATCGGCGACGACCACGTCAAGGTCGGCACACTGTGCCTGATCGACCCGGAGCCGCGGACGCTCGACGCCGACGAGGTCTCCCTGCTGCAGGAGCTCGGCACCTGGGCGGAGCGCGAACTCGCCGCCGGCGCCGACGAGGACCGGCTCCGCTCCGTGCTGACCGGCTTCGAGCCCGACGCGCTCGACGTGCCCGGCTACCGTCTGGCGGGCATGTCCGTGCCGCACGGCGTGGTCTCCGGTGACTTCCACGACTGGCACCGTTCCGGCGACGACTCCGTGCACCTGACAGTGTCGGACGTCATGGGCAAGGGCATGTCGGCCGGGCTGCTCGCCGCCACCATCCGCGGCGGCCTGCTCGCGCGCGGGGACATGGCGCCCGACGTCGCGGTCGCCGAGCTCGAGGCGCAGGTCGCGCCGGAGCTCAGCCGCGCCGAGTCCTTCGCGACGATGTTCCACGGACGCCTGACCCCGTCGACCGGGCGCCTCGACTTCACCGACGCGGGGCACGGGCTCGTGCTGCAGCTCCGCGACGACGGCGCCGAGCGCGTCCTGCGCTCCTCGGACCTGCCGATCGGGCTGCACCCCGTCGGCATCGAGCGGGCGTCGGGTTCGCTCGTGCTCCGGCCGGGCGACGTCCTCGTCATCGTGAGCGACGGCGCGCTCGAGCTGTGGGACTCGACCCTGGCGTCGCTCTCCGAGCTCGGTGCGCTCTACCGGCAGTCGCCGGACATCCCCGCGTTCCTGCAGCGCGTGCGCGAACGAGCCGTCGAGCACGACCCGGGCGACGACCTGACGGTGGTCGTCGTCGCCCGCGACGCCTGACGGCCCGACTCACGCCAGGCACTCAACGCCTGACGCCAGGCCCTCGACGGCTGACGCCTACCGCCGCGCGCCGACCGGGCAGCGCCGACTGGCCAGCCGATCGGCCGGCGCAGCGCCGACCGGGCGGCGCCGACTGGCCTGCCGACCGGCCGGCGCAGCGCGTCCCGCCGTCAGGCCCCGAGGCGCTCGATCAGCTCGGCGTACCGCGCCGCGGTCCGCGCGACGATCTCGTCGGGCAGGACCGGCGGCGTGCCCTGCCGGTCCCAGTTCGCGCTGAGCCAGTCGCGCACGATCTGCTTGTCGAACGAATCCGTGCGGGCGTCGGCGCGAGCGTCCCAGTAGCGGCTCGAGTCGCTCGTCAGGACCTCGTCCGCGATGCGGATCCGGCCGTCGGCGTCGCGGCCGAACTCGAACTTCGTGTCGGCGATCACCACGCCGCGGTCGAGCGCGATCGCCGCCGCCTCGGTGTACACGTGCAGTGACAGCTCGCGCAGGGTCGCCGCGACCTCGTCGCCGACCAGGTCGACGGTCTGCTCGTAGGAGATGTTCTCGTCGTGCTCGCCCTGCGGCGCCTTGTACGCCGGGGTGTAGATCGGCTCGGGCAGGCGGTCGCCGTTCGACAGCCCCTCGGGCAGGGGCACGCCGCAGACGCTGCCGGTCTCCTGGTACTCGGCCCAGCCGCTGCCGACCAGGTAGCCACGGACGACGCACTCGACGGGGAACATCTCGAGCGGCATCACGTGCATCGAGCGGGACTCGACGTCGGCGGGCACCGGGGTGCCGCCCTCGGACGGACCGATGAGGTGGTTCGGCACGTCGCTCAGCTGCGTGAACCAGAAGCGGGACAGCCGGGTGAGCAGCTCGCCCTTGCCGGGGATCGGCGGTTCGAGCGCGAAGTCGTAGGCGCTGACCCGGTCGGACGCGACGAGCAGCAGCTCCGAGGCGCTCGCGATGTCCGGGGTGCCGGTCGGCACGTAGAGCTCGCGGACCTTGCCCGACGAGACGTGGTCCCAGCCGGCGACGCGCGGCGCGGCGGTCACCGGGCGACCTTCGCGGCGATGTCGGTGCGGTACTGGGCGCCGGCGAGCGTGATGTCGCCGATGCCGGCGTAGGCGCGGTCGCGGGCCTCGGCGAACGAGGACCCGGTGGCGACGACGCTGAGCACGCGGCCGCCGGTGGCGACGAGCTGGTCGTCGAGCAGGCCGGTGGCGGCGTGCGCGACCGAGACCCCCTCGCGGGCGTCGGCGGCGTCGACGCCGGTGATCGCGCGGCCGGTCTGCGGGTTCTCCGGGTAGCCCTCGCTGGCGAGCACGACCGTGACGGCGGCCTCGTCGCGGAACTGCGGGGCGGGTGCGTTGCCGAGCTGCCCCGTGGCCGCGGCGAGCAGCAGCCCGCTCAGCGGCGTGGCCAGGCGGGGGAGCACGACCTGCGTCTCCGGGTCGCCGAACCGGGCGTTGAACTCGATGACCCGGACCCCCTGCTCGGTCACGATCAGCCCGCAGTAGAGCAGCCCGACGAACGGGGTGCCCTCGTGCTCCAGGCGACGGACGGTGGGGAGCGCGACCAGCTCGGTGACCTCGGCGACGAAGGCCTGCTCGGTCTCCCAGCGGTCGGCGAGCCACGGCAGGGGCGAGTAGGCGCCCATCCCGCCGGTGTTCGGGCCGACGTCGCCGTCGCCGAGCCGCTTGTAGTCCTGCGCGGGGCTGAGCGCCCGGACGTCGTGTCCGTCGCTCAGGAAGAAGAGCGAGACCTCTTCGCCGTCCAGGAACTCCTCGACCACGACGTGGCCGTGCTGCAGCCAGTAGGTGGCGTGGTCGACGGCGGCCTGCCGGTCCTCGGTCACGAGCACGCCCTTGCCGGCGGCGAGCCCGTCGGCCTTGACGACGTACGGGGCGCCGAGTTCGTCGATCGCTGCCACGGCCTCGTCCACGGTGCCGGCGTACACGGGCCGCCCGGTGGGCACCCCGGCCTCGGACATGATCCGCTTGGCGAAGGCCTTCGAACCCTCGAGCTGCGCGGCGGCGCGGCCCGGGCCGAACACCGGGATGCCGCGGGTGCGGACGGGGTCGGCGACGCCCGCGATGAGCGGTGCCTCGGGACCGACGACGACGAGTTCGACGCCGTTCTCGATCGCGTACTCGGCGACCAGGGCGCCGTTCGTGGGGTCGAGGGAGACGGTCTCGACGTCGGCGGCGATGCCGGCGTTGCCGGGAGCCGCCGTGATGACGTGACCGGCGCGCTCTGCGAGCAGGGCCGTGATGATGGCGTGCTCGCGGGCACCGGAACCGAGGACGAGGATTCGCACCCGATCACCCTACCGATCCGGGCTCGCCCGCCGCGATGCGACGGCTAGCCTGTGGGGATGCCACCCAGGAGGATCGAGGACGCCGACGGGATCGCGGCACTGCGTGCCGTGCAGCAGGGGGAGACGGCCCGGCCGACGCTCGCGACCGCGGTGCGCTGGACCCTGCAGCGGCTCGCCGAGGACGTCCCCGGCAACAGCGTCGAGGTGCGGGTGCCGCCGTTCGCGGCGGTGCAGGCGGTGCCGGGACCGCGCCACACCCGCGGCACGCCCCCGAACGTGGTCGAGACGGACGCGACGACGTGGCTGGCCCTGGCCACCGGCGAGCTCACCTGGGACGGTGCGGTCGCGCAGGCGCGCGTCAGCGCGTCCGGCTCGCGCGCGGACCTGACGGCCTTCCTGCCGGTGCACGCCGCGCTCTGAACCGTCTGGTCGACGGACGGACGGACGGATGGTCGGTCGGGTCGACGGACGGGAGGCCCGTGTCGGCCCCGCCACGAGCCTCCCGGCCGTCACGGCGTGCGCCTGATGCGGCGACCCGGCGGACGGCGGGAGATCCAGCCGGCGACGCGGCCCCGACGCGCCCTGCGAAGATGCGCGCACCCGAATTAGGTAGTCGCTACCGATGCGTATCGTGCAACCGGTTGCCTACGCTTGAAGTCGCCGGGATTCGGACCCGACCCGAACGGGTCCGAACCCGGCGACAAGCACCAAGGTACGCGACCTTGCACGTCAGGTGTCAACCGGCGCGGCGAGTCGTGCTGCAATCCGCAACGTTCTTGCGCGGCGGCGGCGCTCAGAAGAGCTCGCCGAGCTCCGACCGGGCGTGCAGCTGCCACTTCGCGAACACCCGCGACAGGTGCGCGTCGATCGTGCGGGTGGACAGCCCGAGGACCTCGGCGATGCGCCGGTTGCTCAGCCCGCCCGCCGCCAGCTCGGCAACCTCGTACTCGCGCTTCGTCAGCGGAGCCTTCGCCCGGCTCGCCGCGACCGCCATGCCGTGCGACGCGAGGACGCCCTGCGCGGCCACGGTCCGGACGCGGTCCCCGGACCGGAGCGCGTCGGCGTACTCGACGACGGCGGCGGCGAGCGGCCCCTCGATGCGCGCGGCCGCCTCGCGCAGGCGGTCGAGGGACGGTCCCGCCTCGCGTCCCGCGAGCAGGTCGGTCGAGTAGTGCAGGGCCCGTGCGTACATCACCGCGGTCCAGGACCCGGACTCGGTGCTCCGCGCGATGACCTCGTCGGCGTGCAGCGCTCCGGCGGGGTTGCCGATGACGGCCTCGGCCCAGGCGATCGTCGTGGGGATGAGCTCGCCGGTGATGCGCATCGCCCGGAGCGGCGTGGTCCGTGCGCGGTCGAGCGCCCGGGCGGCGTCCTCCGCCCGCCCGGCGAAGCCGTACGCCATCGCGAGGCGCGCCCACGGGTACGCCGCGAACCCGCCGTGGTCGGCGACGTCGTACCGTTCGCACGCCGCCGTGAACGCCGTGATCGCGTCCTCCCAGCGGCGCTGCCCGATCGCCAGGTTGCCCTCGCCGATGAGCTCGAGCGTGAAGTCGTACTTCAGGTAGGGGCTCGAGCGTCGGACCGGCACCTCGGTGAACAGGTCGGCGAGGTCGCCCCGCCAGACCTGCACCTGGTGCAGCACCGAGATGATCTCCCCGACGCTCCACGGGGAGTCCTCCAGGTGCTCGACCGCGGTGGCGAGCGCCCGACGTCCGAACGCCGAGGCGTCGTCGAGCCGCCCCTCGGTCGCCAGGGCCATCACGGCGCAGGCGGCGAGGCACAGGAAGGACGCCGGCACGGTCGGCGCGTGCACGATCCCGCTCCGCTCGACCTCGGCCCGGACCTCGGCGAACCGTCCGCCCCAGCCGAGGTGGCTCAACCGCAGCAGGCGCAGCCGTTCGACGGCGTCGCCGGACACGAGCGGGACGGCGGCGTCGGTCAGGGCGACCGCGGCGTCGACGTCGTCGTCGTGGAACTGCCGCGTGTTCGCCAGGGTCTCGCACGCCTGGACCACGGCGTCGTCGGAGACCTCGTCGCTCGACGCCTGCGCGAGCGCCCAGGCCGCCTCGGCGTCGGTGCGTCCGGCCTCGCGCCCGACGGAGTAGGCGTACGCCAGTGACCGGAGGCACAGCGCCGTGACCCGTTCCGTCGGGTGCAGCGTCGTGCGGAGCGCCGCCGAGGTCAGCGACAGCGTGCTCTCGTGCTCCTGCAGCCGCGAGGCCACCTGGGCGCCGTCGAGCAGCTGCTCGACCGAGGGCAGCACGCCGCACTCGAGCGACCAGAGCGCGGCTCGGAGCCGTGCCGCGGGCGGGGCGCCCTCCGGCCGGTCGGCGCGGAAGGCGTTCGCACGCGCGAACAGTGTCGATCGCCGGGCGACCGGCACCAGGCCGCGGATGACCTCGCCGACGAGCGGGTGCGACGGCCGGACGACCGCGGCGCCGTCCTCGACCGCGTCGATGCGGACCAGTCCGAGCGCGACGACGCGGTCGACGTCACCGCCGCTCACGAGTCCGAGCAGACGCGGCAGCGGGATCGGGTCGGCGAGGGCGACGATGTCGACGACGTCACGCAGGTCCTCCGGCAGCGACCCGAGTTCGGTCCGGTACATGTCGGCGAGGCTGTTCGACGCCGTCACCCGACCGCGCCAGTACCAGCCGGAGGCCGTGTGCTCCAGGGCGCCGGACGTCCGCGCCGCCCGCACCACCTCGCGCAGGTAGAGCGGGTTGCCGGCGGTCGCACGCTGCACCCGTTCGACCGAGGCCGTCTCGAGCTGCGCACCGAGCGCCTCGGCGATGAGCGACGCCGTCTCGTGCAGCGCGAGCGGCTGCAGGTCGATCCGTTCGAGCAGGTCCTCCTGCCAGAGCGCGCGCAGGGGTTCCGGCAGCGCGGTGAAGTCGCGGCACGTCAGCACGAGCCGGGCACCCTGCTCGCGGACGAGCCACGCGACGTAGCGCGCCGAGATCGCGTCGAGGTGGTCGGCGTCGTCGACGCGGATGAGGACGTCGCGGTCCCGCAGCTCGGCGATCGCACGCAGCCGGGCCTCGGCACCGGCGCGGTCCGCGAGCTCGGACAGTGTCGTGGGCAGCTCGCCGAACCGTTCGGCGGCGGCGCTGAACGGCATCGACCGGCTCGCGGCGACTGCCGTGATCGGCACGACCACGGTGCGGTCCGTCGGGTCGCGCTCGACGACCCGGTCGGTCACCCGTGCGGCGACGGTGGTCTTGCCGAGTCCGGGCGCGCCGACGAGCGCGACGCTCCAGCGGTGCTGGGCGACGACGGCGACGGCGCGGTCCTCCTCACGACGACGCAACAGGGGCCACGGCACGCGCGCGGGCGGGCGCGGCGCTCGGCCGTGGCCGGGGACGGTCCGTTCGGGCACCCGCACCACCTCCTGCGATCGTTCGACGACGGGTTCGGACCATCCTGCACCGGATCGCCCCGTGGACACCGGCCCGAACACGTCCCACAGTGGGGGACAATGGGATCGTGAGCACCCCCGATCGTCCCGACGACCAGCCGCCCGTGGCCCCGGCGCCGAACGCCGTCGCCTCCTCGGACGAGGTCACGATCCGCCGCGCGCCGAAGTTCGGCGTCTTCATCGTCGGCGGCGCGGTCCTCGGGTTCATCGCGACGCTCGTCGTCGTGTCGCTCACCATGGACCTCGGCGGCCAGCAGGAGCAGTCGAGCTTCGGCAGCCTGGTCGGCTACTTCAGCCTGTGGGGCGTCACCATCGGCGCCTTCGTCGGCGCGGTGGTCGCGGTCGTGCTCGACCGGGTCTACGCCCGGCGGGCAGCCCGCCTGACGGCGGAGCGCGTCGAGGTCGAACTCCCGCCCGAGACGGTCGACGGCGAGCTCGACGAGCACGGCGACCAGCGGCCGTAGCCGCGACCACACGACGGACAGGAGGCCCGTGGCGGTGTCGCCACGGGCCTCCTGTCCGTCTGCTGGTCGCGTCCGGGACGCGACCTAGCTGAGCTGGTTCGCCTCGACCCAGGACAGGTACTCCGGCGACACCGTGCCGGTCACGTACTCGCCCGTGAAGCAGCTCATCTCGAGGTCGGTCACCTCGGAGCCCTCGATGATGGCGTCCCGCATGTCGCCGATCTCCTGGTAGATCAGGTGGTCGCTGCCGAGCACCCGGTTGATCTCGGGGATCTTGCGGTCGTGCGCGATGAGCTCGGCCCGCGTCGGCATGTTGATGCCGTAGACGTGCGGGTACCGGACCGGGGGAGCGGCGCTCGTGAACGTGACCTCGTTCGCGCCGGCGGCCCGCGCCATCTCGACGATCTCGCGGCTGGTGGTGCCGCGGACGATCGAGTCGTCGACGATCAGGATGTTCTTGCCCTTGAACTCGGACGACATCGCGTTGAGCTTCTGGCGCACGGACCGCTTGCGCTCCGCCTGCCCCGGCATGATGAACGTGCGGCCGACGTAGCGGTTCTTGTAGAAGCCCTCGCGGTACTCGATGCCGAGCTTCTGCGCCACCTGCATCGCGGCCGGCCGGCTCGAGTCCGGGATCGGCATGACGACGTCGATGTCACCGGTCGGCGCGTACTGCTCGATGGTGTCGGCGAGGCGGTTGCCGAGGCGCAGACGCGCGTCGTAGACCGAGATGCCGTTCATCACCGAGTCGGGACGAGCCAGGTAGACGTACTCGAACGAGCAGGGCACCAGGCGCGGGTTCTTCGCGCACTGCCGTGCGTGCATCTGGCCGTTCATCTCGATGAACACGGCCTCGCCCGGAGCGATGTCGCGGACGATCTCGTAGCCGCCGGACTCGAGCACGAGCGACTCGCTCGCGACGACCCACTCCGGCTGCCCGGCCTCGTCGAACTTGTGCCCGAGGATGAGCGGGCGGATGCCGAACGGGTCGCGGAAGGCGAGCAGCCCGTGCCCGGCGATCGTCGCGATCGTCGCGTACGAGCCCTCGACGCGCTCGTGCACGCGCTCGACGGCGTCGAACACCTGACCCGGGTCGAGGTTCGCGCCGCGCACCTGCCCCTGCAGCTCGTGCGCCAGCACGTTCACCAGGAGCTCGGTGTCCGACGTGGTGTTGAGGTGTCGACGGTCGATGTCGAACAGTTCACGCGTGAGTTCCCGCGTGTTGGTGAGGTTGCCGTTGTGGACGAGGACGATGCCGTACGGCGCGTTCACGTAGAACGGCTGGGCCTCTTCCTCGTTCGTCGCGGCGCCCTTGGTGGCGTAGCGGACGTGTCCGAGGCCCATGGTGCCGAGGAGGGCACGCATGTCGCGGGTCCGGAACGCCTCGCGCACGTGCCCGCGGGTCTTGTGCATGTGGTGCACGTGACCCTCGACCGTGGCGATGCCCGTCGAGTCCTGCCCGCGGTGCTGCAGGAGGAGCAGTGCGTCGTAGATGGATTGGTTGGCGGGGCCCTGTGCAACGAGGCCGACGATGCCGCACATTCGCGGGTGTGCTCCAGATCAGTAGAATCGGGGGGTACCGCACAAGTCTGCCATGTCACCGCGAAGGACTCAGCATGCCCAACCCGTACGCCGAAGCCGGAGTGGACACCGCCGCCGGTGACCTGGCCGTCGAACTCATGAAGTCCGCGGTCGCGGCCACCCACACCACCTCGGTGCTCGGCGGCGTCGGCGGCTTCGCCGGGCTCTACGACGTCTCCTTCCTGCACGCCTACGACAAGCCGCTGCTCGCCACGTCGACCGACGGCGTCGGCACGAAGGTGGCCATCGCGCAGGCCATCGACAAGCACGACACCATCGGCCAGGACCTCGTCGGCATGGTCGTCGACGACATCGTCGTGGTCGGTGCGAAGCCGCTGTTCATGACCGACTACATCGCCTGCGGGCGCGTCGTGCCGAACCGCATCGCGGACATCGTCGCCGGCATCGCCCGCGGCTGCTCGGCGACGGGGACCGCCCTGGTCGGCGGCGAGACCGCGGAGCACCCGGGCCTGCTCGGTCCGGACGACTACGACGTGGCCGGTGCGGCGACGGGTGTCGTCGAGGCCTCCGCCGTGTTGGGCGCGGACCGGGTCGAGGACGGCGACGTCGTCCTGGCGATCCAGTCCTCGGGGCTGCACTCGAACGGCTACTCGCTCGTGCGCCACATCCTGGCGTCGCGCGGCATCGGCTTCACCGACCAGCTGCCCGAGTTCTCCGGTCCGGAGTTCGGCGGTCAGGTCTCGGTGGGCGAGGCCCTGCTCGAGCCCACCCGCCTGTACACGTCCCCCCTGCTCGACCTGCTGTCGTCGCACCCCGGCGCCGTCCACTCGCTGTCGCACGTCACCGGCGGCGGCATCGCGGCGAACCTGGCGCGTGTCCTGCCCGTCGGCTCGTGGGTCGAGGTCGACCGGTCCGCCTGGCAGCCGCTCCCGGTCTTCCGCGTGCTCGCCGACATGGCCGGGACGCCCATCGAGGACACCGAGGGCACCTGGAACCTCGGCATCGGCATGTTCGCCGTCGTCTCGGCCGCCGCGGCCACCGACGTCATCGCCACACTCGGCGCCGCCGGGCTGCCCACGTGGCCGGTCGGCACCATCGCCACGAGCGCGCGCGACCTGGACGGCTTCGAGCAGGGCGCCAAGGGCGTCGACGGCGGCGCCGTGCGGCTGGTCGGGAGCTACGCGGTCTGAGGCGCGTCGGGCGGGGTCGTCTGGCCCGTCTGGCTGGAAGCCGCCTGGCCGTCTGTCGGCCGCGGTCGGCCGAGGTCGCACAACGTGCCGCTCGAGCGCGTTCGACCCGGCAGGTCGTGCGACCCCGGCGGTCGGCCGGCGGCACGTCGTGCGACCCCGCGGGGCCGGGGCCGGGGCCGGGGCCGGTGCCGCGGCCGGGGCCGGTGCCGCGGCCGGGGCCGGGTCGGGGCGCCGGTGAGGTCGCACTTCGTACCGGAACCTGTCGGCGGATGCGGTCCGGAGTGCGACCTCAGCGGACGTCGTGCGTCGCGTGGGCGCGAGGCGGGGCGTCCCAGGTCGACACCGGGCGGTGAGGTCGCACTTCGTCCGGGAACTCGTTCGCAGATGCGGGCCTGAGTGCGATCTCAGCGCGTGGCGACGGCACGGCACGGGCACGCAGAAACGCCGCGCTCCCCGAGGGTGCGCGGCGTGACGGCAGTCGACGTCAGGCGGACTTGTTCTGGTCCTGCTCTGCGTCGTACTCGTCGACGTCGTCCTGGTCGGAACCGTACTGGTCCGCCCAGCGGTCGACGAGTTCGTCATCGGAGTGTTGTCCGGCGGAGAGCTCCTGCTCGAGTGCACCGTAGTTCGTCTGCGGGCTGAAGTACTTCAGCTCACGGGCGACCTTGGTGTGCTTCGCCTTCTGACGGCCGCGCCCCATGCGTGACCCCCTCGTTCGGCTCTGGTCCGGTCCTGGCGAATGACGGAGGATCACTCGGGGAACCAGACGGTTCGTGGTTTGAAATCTGCCGATGACTCTACCATGTACCTCGATCTGGACGTCGCCGTGACTGCAGGCGTGCACAGGAGAATCGAAGTGATGACCGAACCTCGCGACAGCCCGGTCGACCAGCGTGCCCGCGTGGTCGTGATCGGTGCGGGGCAGGCGGGTCTCTCGGTGGGATACCACCTGCGCCGCCTCGGCCTCGTGCCGGGCGACGACCTGGTCATCACCGACCGCGCGCCGAGCACGGGCGGTGCGTGGCAGTTCCGGTGGGAGGCCCTCCGCCTCGGCGCCGCGCACCGCGTGCACGACCTGCCGGGCATGCGGGCGATGGGACTGCAGTTCGACGATGCGGATCGGTCCCGCCCGGCGCGGGACGTCGTGGCCGAGTACTACCGGCGGTTCGAGCAGCACTACGACCTGCGGGTCCGGCGTCCGGTCGCCGTGACGTCCGTCGAGCGCACGGGCGCTGACGACGGCCTCTGCGTGACGACCCGCAGCGCGGACGGCTCGGTCACCCGCATCGCCGCCGACGTCGTGGTGAACGCCTCGGGCACGTGGGGAACCCCGTTCGTGCCCTGGTACCCGGGGCGCGACGCCTTCCGCGGCCGACAGCTCGACACGACCGAGTACCGCTCCGCGGGCGAGTTCGCGCGGCAGGACGTCCTCGTGGTGGGCGGCGGGACGAGCGCGATCGGGTTCCTGCTCGAACTCGACGGCGTGGCGCGGTCGACCCGGTGGTTCACGCGGCGCCCCGTGGTCTGGGCGGAGTCGGCCGCGCTCGACCTCGAGTCCGCGGTCGCCGCGGTCGACGAGCAGGACCGCGCGGCCCGCGCCGGCGAGGTCCTGCCGAGCATCGTCAGCGGCACCGGCGTCCCGGTGTCACGGCGCATCCGGGCCGGCATCGACCGCGGGGTGCTCCGCGACGAACGGGTGTTCACCCGGATGGACGAGACCGGCGTGGTGACTGCCGACGGCGAGCACGTGCACGCGGACGCCGTGATCTGGGCGACCGGGTTCCGCGCGGACCTGCGCCACCTCGCGCCGCTGCGGCTGCGGACCGCGGCGGGCGGTGTCGTCGTCGAGCAGGGGCGGTCGGTGGACGAGCCGCGTCTGTTCATGGCGGGGTACGGGCCGCAGGCGTCGACGATCGGGGCGAACCGAGCGGGTCGGGTCATCGCCCGGCAGGTCGTGGACGCGCTGGCCGCCCTGCCGCGAGCCTGAAGCAGCCAGCAGTCAGCAGCCAGCAGCCAGCAGCCAGCAGCCAGCAGCCAGCAGCCAGCAGTGACGAGGCCGGGCCCGGGACGGCGACCGCCCAGCCGTAACGGCGCCGGCGACCGCCCAGCCGTAACGGCGCCGTTACGGCTGGGCGGTCGCCGGCGACCGCCCAGCCGTAACGGCGCCGGCGACCGCCCAGCCGCGACGGCGTCGGCGACCGGCCAGCCGCGACGGCGTCGGCGACCGGCCAGCCGCGACGGCGTCGGCGACCGGCCAGCCGCGACGGCGTCGGCGACCGGCCAACCGCGACCGCGTCGGCGACCGGCCAACCGCGACGGTGCCGGCGACCAGCCGGCCGCGACGGCGTCCGGCAGCGCCACGAGGGACCGTCGCGCGCAGTCACGCGGCCCCGCCCCGCCCCGACGGGCTCAGGCGGGCACGGGCTCCTCGACGCCACGGCGTCGGCGGGAGGCCCGCAGGACCACGGCGTCGAGCGAGAACCGGCCCGGTCCGGTCAGCGCCACGGCGAGCGAGGCGACGGCCAGCACGAGCACGTACTCGAACCCGCCGTCCTGCGACCAGAACCCCGAGGACGCGTGGGCGAGCAGCCCGGCGACGACCATGTCGACCGCGAGCAGGACGCCGACGACCCGGGTCGCGACGCCGAGCACCAGGAGCGCCCCGCCCACGAGCTCGAGCCCGGCCACGAGCGGTGCAGCCAGGTCGGCGAGGGGGACACCCATGCCGGCGAAGCCCTGGGCCACGTTCGGGATGCCCTGGGCGAACTTCTGGGCGCCGTGGGCGATGAACACCACGCCGAGGACGATGCGGAGCGCGGTCAGGCCGATGGAGGTCGATGTCGTTCGCATGCGGACGACGGTAACGGGTGACGCGTCATCGATGCCCCTCGTCCGGGGGTCTGCCCGGACTTCACCAGAACACCCCCAGGCAACGGTCCGCCGAACGGCGGACCGGCACGTGGACCGGTCCACCAGAGGAGGGGTCGATCAGGAGTCGGTGCCGCGGCCCGTCTCCTGCTGCAGGCGGTCGATGTTCTCCGACGCCTCGGCCTTGGTGAGGTCGGCGGGGAGTTCCTCGCCGGCCTCGCGTGCCAGGGTGTCGAGGTAGCTGCGCTGCGGGCCCGTCATGGGCTCGTCGCCGGTGACCCACTGCTCCGGGTCCTTGCTCGCGGTGGTGGACGGGTCCGGGCGGGCCCCGCCGATGGTCTCTTCTGCGTCACTCATGCCCCGGACGCTACGCCGCACCTCCGACGCCGCACGCAGCCCCCACGTCCCCCGCGTCCCCCGGTGAGCGGGTCGATCGCGGGCTCTCAGACCGGGACGGCGGTGTAGCGCACCAGGTCGGGGCCGACGGCGCTCGTCGCGATCGGGACGACGCTGCCCTGCCGGTGGATCCAGATCGTGGCGGCGCGCTCGTCGATGCGCTCCACGGGGTGCAGGGCACCGTCGAGCAGCACGGTGGCGGAGACCGCGACCCGGCCGCTGGCGGGACGCGGCGGCAGGCCGGGCACGTCGTCGTCGTACGCCGCGTACTCGCCGGGCTGCAGGAACGGGGACACCGGGGCGGTGACGACCTCGAGTCCCTCGTCCACCTCGGACACCGCGACCAGGCGGACCGCCTGGTCGGTCGGCAGCGGCACGTCCACGACGGGTGCGTCGTCGGGACCGGCCAGTGCGCGGAAGGCGGGCCGACCGTCGGGGGCGAGCCGTGCCTCCAGTCCGTCGATGCGGACGCGGCCGCGGCCCCGTGAGTCGGCGTACAGGCCGGGCGTGATGCCGGACTGCCGTGCCTCTGGCCGGGAGACGACCACGCGGTCCGGGCGGTACCAGTCGCGGAGCGTCGCGGGGTCCACCCAGCCGACGCTCGGGACGCCCCGCGTGAGCGCTGCCGAGTCGTCGGCGGCACGTTCGTCCAGCGCGCCGAGCGGGTGCTCGCCCCGCACCGCGACGAGGCCCTCGTGCGGGCTGCCCGCCGGCGGTTCGTGGTCGAGCACCTCGACACGCTTCGAGACCTTGCCGCCGTGGCCGTCGAACGTGGCGAAGGTGCGCAGGTCGGTGATCGTCATGACGTCAGATGCTACGACTCGTCGCCACGGCGCGGGTGTGCGGGGACGAGGGCCCGGATCTCGCCGGTGGACAGCGCGGGGTCCGCGCCCTCGGCGGGGCCGGCCGGACGCGTCGCCCGGCGCGGCTGCAGGCTGTTCCGCTGGGCCGAGCGGAGCAGGCGGTCCTGCGGTGCGTCGGTCGACGTCCTGCGGAGCGGCGGCCGGACGGGCTCGCCGCGGCGTTCCTGCCCGGGCAGCGGACGGGACCGGCGGCCGTACAGCAGCTCCGAGGAGTCGAGCAGCCACGGCACCAGGGCGACCGTCACGCCGTGCACGAGCAGCAGCTTCTTGCGGATGCGGCGGCCCCGGTGGTTGTGGAGCAGCCCCTCCCACCAGTGCCCGACGATGAAGACGGGCGTGTAGACCGTCACGACCTCGGAGCCGTGCTCGAGGCGGTGCGCCTTGATGTACTTGATGAGCGGCATCGAGATGTCGCGGTAGGGGCTCGGCACGATGGTGAGCGGGACCTCGAGGCCGAACTCCGCCCACTGCGCCCGCAGCCGCTGCGCGTCCGCGTCGTCGATCGCGACGTGGAGCGCCTCGATGCTCGCGTGCTCGGCGGCGACGGCGTAGTCGAGCGCCTTGAGCACCGGCTTCTGCAGCTTGTTCACCAGCACGATAGCGTGATCGCCGGTGGCACCGAACCGCGTCTCGACGTCCGCCTCGATCTCGTGCGAGACGTCGCGGTAGTAGCGGTTCAAGCCGAGCATCAGCACGTAGAGCACCGGCATGATGAGGAAGACGAGCCAGGCGCCGTGCGTGAACTTCGTGATCGTGACGATGACGAGCACGACGAACGTGAAGCTCGCGCCGACGGTGTTGATGAGCCGGGAGCGCACGACCTGGCCGCGGTGCATGGGTTCCGCGGCGGTGCCCGCCCGGTCGGCCCGCAGCAGCCGTGTCCAGTGCACGACCATGCCCGTCTGGCCGAGGGTGAACGACACGAAGACGCCGATGATGTAGAGCTGGATGAGGCTCGTGACGTTCGCCCGGTACACCACGAGCAGCGCCGCGGCGACGAGCGCCAGCACGATGACGCCGTTCGAGTAGATGAGCCGGTCGCCGCGGGTGGACAGGGCCTTCGGGGCGTAGGAGTCGCGCGCCAGGATCGAGCCGAGCAGCGGGAACCCGTTGAAGGCGGTGTTCGCCGCGAGGAGCAGGACCGCCGCGGTCGTCGCCTGGATGACGAAGAACAGGACCGAGTCGTTGCCGAACGTCGCCGCCGCGATCTGCGCGATGAGCGAGCGCTGCGGCGTGGTGGCGCAGTCCGCGAAGCCCTGCAGGTCGCAGGCGCGCTCGGCGTAGTGCACCTGCGACACGAGCGCCAGGGTGATGAGCCCGACGAACAGGACGATCGCGATGCCGCCCATGGCGACCAGGGTGGCCTGTGCGTTCCGGATCTTCGGACGGCGGAACGCCTGCACGCCGTTCGCGATGGCCTCGACGCCGGTCAGCGCCGAGCAGCCCGAGGCGAAGGCGCGCAGGAGCAGCAGGACGAACGCCGCCTGCGTGGTGTGCTCGACGTTGTCGACGGTGTACCCGGCCGACTCGGCGACCGGCGCGTGCCCTGCGGCGACGCGGACGAGCCCGGTGACGACCATGACGAACACGCTCGCCACGAACAGGTAGGTCGGGACGGCGAAGGCCTTGCTCGACTCGCGGACCCCGCGCAGGTTGGTGGCGGCGAGGAGCACGACGAACACCAGGGCGAGCTCGACGCGGACGCCGTTGAGCACCGGCAGCGCCGAGATGATGTTGTCGACGCCCGAGGCCACCGACACCGCGACGGTCATGACGTAGTCGACGAGCAGCGCGCTCGCCACCACGAGCCCGGCCTTCTCGCCGAGGTTCCGGTGGGCGACCTCGTAGTCGCCGCCGCCGGACGGGTACGCCTTGATGAGCTGCCGGTACGACGCGACGACCACCACGAGCAGCAGCACGACGAGCGCGGCGACCCACGGGGCGAACGTCAGGAACGCCATGCCGCCGAGCAGCAGGATCATGAGCAGTTCCTGCGGCGCGTACGCCACCGAGGACAGCGGGTCGCTCGCGAAGATCGGCAGGGCCAGGTGCTTCGGGAGGAGCTGTCCTTCGAGCTTCTCGGAGGGGAGGGGATCCCCGATCAGTCGCGCTTTCAACGACCGGATCTCGTTCGTCACGAGCGGCAAACCTACTCAGTTCCGGGCGCGAGTCAACACGGGCCGCAGGGCACGTATTCCCGGATCGGCGCAGCGGTTCCGCGGACGGTGCACGGTCGGGTCCGACGTTGACGCTGGGGCAACCTCTAGCGTGTCCTGCATGAGCGATCCGTCAGACATGGAGGGCGTTGCTGCGAAAGCGCCGCACGGCATCGCCACGGTGGCGCGTTCCGCCGGGGTGTCGAGCCGCACCCTGCGGCACTACGAGGCCGTCGGTCTGCTGCCGCCGACCGCGATCGGCGACGGCGGCGTCCGGCGCTACGACGACCGCGCGCTCGTGCGGCTGCAGCGCATCCTGCTGCTGCGCGAGCGGGGACTCGGTCTGCCCGCGATCCGGGCGCTGCTGGACGAGGCCCCGGACGACGACGCCGCCGTGCTCGCCACGCACGTCGCGTGGCTCGAACGGGAGCGGGACCGGCTCGCGCGACAGCTCGCCGCCGTGCGCACGACCGTCGCCCGGCTCGAGCGCGGCGACGCGCTCGAGCCCGCAGGCGTGTTCGACGGGTTCGCGCCGCTGCGGTAGCCGGGTGCACCGGTGCGGCGCGCGTGCGCGCTGTGCGCTGGTGCCGCTGTCGGTCGCGTCCGGCAGGTCGCGGAACATGGCTCCGACGCGGCGGACGGGAGGCTCGGCTCCTGTCCGCCGCGTCGGCTGGCGGTCTCAGAGGGACTTGCGCAGGGCCTCCAGGCCGTCGCGCAGGCGCGTCACTGTGTCCGGACCGAGCGTGCCGCGGGTCGCGCGGCGTCGCAGGTCGGCGCGGACCTGCTGCCGGAACGACGACAGCGCCATCTCGAGTTCACGCAGGGCACGGGCGCCGTCCGACGGGACCGACTCCGGCTCGGCGGCCGGGGTCGCCGGGTCCGGGGTCTCGGCCGAGGCCGCCAGGTCCGCACGCAGCGACCGCATCGCCTCGCCGACCGAGGCGCGGACGCCGTCCGCCAAGGACTTCACCGAGTCGGCGACGCCGGACTGCACCGCGGTGACCTCGTCGGCGCGGGCGTCGAGCTCGGCGCGGCCGGCGTCGGTGATCGCGTAGACCGTCTTGCGGCCGTCGGCGGTCTTCGTGACGAGGCCGTCCTCCTCGAGCTTGGCCAGCCGCGGGTAGACCGTGCCGGCGCTCGGCACGTAGGTGCCGCCGAAGCGGTCTCCGAGGGCCTGGATGAGCTCGTACCCGTGCATCGGGTGGTCGGCGAGCAGGACGAGCAGGTAGAGGCGCAGGTGGCCGTGCGCGAAGACGGGGCTCATTCGTGCACCGCCGTCGGGTCCTGCGCCTGGTCGGCGGCGCCGTCGGAGGGCAGACCGGCCGGAGCGGGGACCGGCGGTGCGTGCACCACCGCGATGTCACCGGACACGGACTTCACGCGCAGCTCGAGCCAGCGGCCGGAGAGTTCCCCGCCCTGCTCGACGTGGGTGCCGCGCACACCGCGGATCTCGGCGTCGTCGAACTGCAGCCTGCCGGTGGCCGTGCTCACGGTGGCCTGGTACGCGACGCCGTCCTCGAGGCGGACGCTCACGCGGCCGGACACGGTGTTCACCCGGGCGGACTCGGGCACGCCGTGCAGGTCGAGCACGACGTCGGCGGAGACGCCGTCCGCCGAGAAGCGGGAGATCGGGCCGGTCGCGACGACGTCACCGGAGACGGTGCGGACCGTCAGTGCGCCGTCGAGCTCGCGGACCGTGGTGGTGCCGGACACCGCGTTGACGGCGACGTCACCCGCGACGCCGTCGACCACGAGGTCACCGGTCGCCGAGTTGAGGTTCGCGCCGCGGTTCGTCCCGGACAGCAGCGCGCCGGCGGACACGACCCCGAGCGTCACCGCGACGTCGCGCGGGACCAGGATGCTGACGTCCGCGGTGGGCTTGCCGCTGAAGGACCGGACGAAGCCGACCGGGTCGTCCCACCGGATCTGGGGGTGGTCGACCGTCAGCGTGTCGCCGTCGACCTCGATCTTCAGGGCCTTGCCGGACACGCGGTGCACCTCGACCCGTGCCGTGGGCTCGTCGTGCGCGACGACGTCCACCTGACCGGCGACGAGCCCGACGCGCAGGCGTCGGACGATGCCGGTGTCGATGACCTTGGGCTCCTCGACGAGCCACTTCTCCTGTGCCATGTTGTCTCCTCGAACTCGCGATGTATCGCGTCGTGGAGGACACGTTATGTCGCGTTCCTGGGAACCGCTCGGGTGCCGGCGCGGTCACGGGCCGGGAGCAGGAGCGTGCGGCGCGGCGGGCGCCCCGGACACCCCGGGCGCGGCCGCTGTGCGGGCCTGCCGCTCGGGGCTCCAGGGGAACCGACGGAACAGCGGCATGATCGGCTGCACCATCGGGCCGATCGCGAACGCGGCGACGACGGTCCCCACCCCGACGTCGCCGCCGAGTACCCACCCCACGACGACGACCGTGACCTCGACCAGGGTCCGGGCGAACCAGATCGGCCAGCCGAGCCGTTCGTGCAGGCCGACCATCAGCCCGTCGCGGGCCCCGGTGCCGAAGCCGGCACCGATGTAGAAGGCGGTGGCGACCGCGAGCAGCACGAGGCCCGCGGTGAACAGCGCGATGCGGGGGAGGAGTCCCTCCGGCTCCGGTACGGCCCAGAGCACGAGGTCGGCGCTCGGGCCGATGGCGAGCGCGTTGAGCAGCGTGCCGATCCCCGGCTTCTGCCGCAGCGGGATCCAGAACAGCAGGACCACCCCGCTCGACACGATCGTGATGACGCCGAACGACCAGGGCACCACGTGCTCGAGCCCCTGCGTCAGGACCGTCCACGAGCTGACGCCCACGACGGCCCGGACCTGGAGCGCGGTCGCGGCGCCGTAGAGGAACAGGCCGACGGCGAGCTGCACGAACCGGAGGGTCAGGAACATGGCTCCATCGTGGCGATGGATTGGACTGCTGGTCGAGAGCCAATCAGGCTACGGTGGACCCGTGACCCCCGTCCTGCTGAGCGCCCGATCCGCCGCCCTCCTGCTCACCGACTGGCGGGTCGCCACCGACGCCCCGGCGTACGAGGCACTGTCCGACGCGCTCCGCGTGCTCCTGATCGACGGCCGGGTCCCGCTCGGAGCCCGGCTGCCCGCCGAACGCGGGCTCGCGGTCGCCCTCGGGGTGTCCCGCACGACGGTCGCGAACGCCTACGCCCGACTGCGGTCCGACGGGTTCCTCACCTCGGTCCGGGGCTCCGGCAGCGTGGTCCGCCTGCCCCGGGAGCTCGCCGGGCGACCGGACCCCGAACGGCTCGGCGGGGTGGTCGACGGCGGACTCCTCGACCTGCGCAAGGCGGCCCTGCACGCGGCACCGGGGGTCGCCGAGGCGATCGACCGCGCGGTGCGCCACGTCCCCGCGGCGCTCGCCGGGATCGGCTACGACACCGTCGGCGACCCGGGCCTCCGCGCCGCCGTCGCCGCGCGCTACACGGAACGGGGGCTGCCGACGGACCCGTCGCAGATCGTCGTCACCATCGGCGCGCAGCACGCGATCGCGCTGCTCGCCCGCGTGCTCGTCCGCCGCGGCGACGCCGTGCTCGTCGAGTCGCCGACCTACCCACACGCGCACGAGGCCTTCCGCGAGGTCGGCGGACGTCTGGTCGGCGTCCCCGTGGACGCACGGACCGGGTGGGACGCGGCCGCGCTCGAGACGACGCTGCGTCGCGCCGCCCCGGCCGTCGCCTACGTCATGCCGGAGCTGCACAACCCCACCGGCGCGACCATGTCGGCGGAGACCCGCCGCCTGCTGCTGTCCGTCGCGGCGTCGGTCGGCACCGTCGTCGTCGCCGACGAGACCATGGGCGAGCTGCGGGTCGACGGCGAGGCGTCCGCCCCGCTCGCCGCCGCGGACCCCGACGGCACGTCGGTCGTGATGATCGGCTCGGCGGCCAAGGTCTTCTGGGGCGGCCTGCGGATCGGCTGGGTCCGTGCGGCGCCCGCACTGCTGCAGCGGCTGCTCCGCGCCCGCCCGACGGGCGACCTCGGCACCCCCGTGCTCGACCAGCTGGTCGCGCGCGAGCTGGTGCCGCGGACGGCGGCCGTCCTGGAGGCGCGGCGTGCGACCCTGCGTGACGGTCGCGACGAGGTCGTGGCCGCGCTCCGGACGCGGCTGCCGGAGTGGGACGTCCCGTCACCGGCGGGCGGGTTGACGACGTGGGTGGGGCTCGGCCGTCCGGTCTCCAGCGCGCTCGTGCTCGCCGCGCGGGCCGAGGGCGTCGTGCTCGCCTCGGGCGGGGTCTTCGGTCCGGACGGCGGGTTCGAACGCTTCCTGCGGGTGCCGTTCACGATGGGACCGTCGGACCGGGGGCGTCTCGTCGACGTCCTCGGACGGGCGTGGGCGCGCGTCGGCGGCGAGGCGACCGGCACGCGGGGATCGCTGGCCGCCGTGGTCTGAGCGTGTCATCCGGACGGTTGACCCGCGGGGGACGGACTCGACCCGGCGGATGATGTGCGGCGGGCGCCGGGCGGCGATCCTGGTGACGTGGACGCGACCCTGACCTCCGGCACCCGACCGACGACCTCCGGCGACCCCGTGCCGTCCGGGTGCCCGGCGGTGCCCGCGGCCGCCCGGGTCACGATGGCGCTGAGCGGCGCACTGTTGGCCGGGGTGGGCACGTCGTTCGGGCAGGCCGTGCCGGCGTTGTCGTCGGCGTCGAACTCGGCCGGACCGTGGTTCGCCGTCGCCGCGGCGCTCTGCCTGGCCGCCGGTGTCCGGGCCGGTCGGTCCGCACTGCCCCTCGCCATGGTGCTCGGGGTGGTGCTGCTCGAGCTCATGCACGTCGGCTACTGGGCCACCTCGAACCTGCGCGGGTACCCTGACTCCCTGTCGATCACGAACCCGTGGGTCCTGCTCGGGGTGCCGGCCGGGCTGCTCGCGGGGGCCGTCGCCGTGTCCGTGCGGTCCCGCGACGAGCGCTGGCGGGCCGGGGCGCTCGGCGTCAGTGCCGCCGTGCTCGTCGGCGAGGGCATCCGGGCACTGCTCCAGGTCGCCGCCACGACCGGACACACCACGTGGGTCGTCGAGGTCGTCGTCGGCACCGCGCTGCTCCTGCTCGGGGTCGGCACCGCCCGCACGCCGGTCGGCCGGGTCGTCGCGCTGGGCACCGGGGTGCTCGGGACGCTCGGGGTCCTCGGTGCGTACCTGCTGATCAGCGGCTGAAGCGCACGGCTGTCAGCGCCGCCTGCGAGGATCGGACCGTGCACCTCCTCTCGGTCTTCAGCCTCCGCAACCGGGCTCTCATCGCGCTCGTCACCATCGTCGTCGCCGTGTTCGGTGGGATCTCGCTGACGAGCCTCAAGCAGGAGCTCATCCCGAGCGTCGAGTTCCCCCAGGTGGCGATCGTCAGCGCCTACCCCGGGGCGACGCCGGAGGTCGTCTCGAACGACGTCGCGACCAAGATCGAGCAGGCGATCCAGGTCGTCCCGGACCTCGAGTCGACGACCGCGACCTCGTCGACCGGGCAGAGCGTCGTGTCGGCCTCGTTCGACTACGGCTCGAACCTGGCCAGCGCCGAGGACAAGATCCAGACCGCGGTGAACGCGCTGTCGCTGCCCGACTCCGTGCAGACGCAGATCGTCACGGGCTCGTTCGACGACCTGCCCGTGCTCCAGCTCGCCGTCACCGGCAAGGGCGACCAGGAGCAGCTCGTCGACCGCCTCAACGCGACCGCCGTCCCCGACCTCGAGAAGCTCGACGGGGTGCGCCAGGCCGACGTCTTCGGCAACCCGGGCCGTCGCGTCGTCATCACCCCGGACGAGGACGAGCTCGCCGCACGCGGCCTCACCACGCAGTCGATCTCCGACGCGCTCGACGACAACGGCACGCTCATCCCCGGCGGCACCATCACGCAGGACGGCTCGACCCTGTCCGTGCAGACGGGCGAGCGGATCGCCTCGGTCGCCGACATCGAGGCACTGCCCCTGACGTCGTCGTCCTCGTCGTCCTCCGACTCCACCGGCGCCGGGAGCGGCGCGGCCGACGCGACGGGTACGTCGGGCGCGACCGGCGCCCCTGGCGCGACCGGCACGGCGGACGGCAGCGGCGTGACGGGCGCGGGCAGTGCCTCCAGTCCGGGCACCGGCACCGGGACCACCGCGAGCGGCACGTCGGACGCGACGACCACGACGCCGACGTCGCTCGGCGACGTCGCGAAGGTCGCGATCGAGGAGTCGCCGCGCACCTCGATCAGCCGCGTCGACGGCGAGACCGCCCTGACCATCGCCATCACGAAGACGCAGGACGCGAACACCGTCGACGTCTCCGAGACCGTGAAGCAGGCACTGCTCGGCATCACCGCCAAGGTCGCGGGCGACCCGCGCTTCACCGTCGTCTTCGACCAGGCGCCCTACATCCAGCAGTCCATCGACTCGCTCGCCGAAGAAGGCATGCTCGGCCTCGGCTTCGCCGTCCTCGTGATCCTGGTGTTCCTGCTGTCGGTCCGGTCGACCCTGGTCACGGCCATCTCGATCCCGACGTCGGTGCTGCTGGCGGCCATCGGCATGCGCGCCGCCGGCTACACCCTCAACATCATCACGCTCGCGGCCCTCACCATCGCGATCGGCCGCGTCGTCGACGACTCGATCGTCGTCATCGAGAACATCAAGCGACACCTGCAACCCGGGGTCGACCGGGCGCAGGCCGTCCGCGAGGCCGTCCGCGAGGTCGCCGGTGCGGTCACCGCCTCGACCCTGACCACGGTCGCCGTGTTCCTGCCGGTGGCGTTCGTCGCCGAGCTCGTCGGCGAGCTGTTCCGTCCGTTCGCGCTCACCGTCACGATGGCGCTCGTGGCGTCGCTCCTCGTGTCGCTCACCATCGTCCCGGTGCTCGCGTACTGGTTCCTCCGCGCGCCGAAGGCGCACCGGCACGCGGTGGCGGAGGGCGACGGCGACGACGCCGCGACGGCGGCTGCGTCCGCCACCGGGTCCGCGTCGACCGGCGAGCTCGGGTCCGCCGCGGACCTGCACGACGCCGGACGGCCCGACCGGCTGCAGCGCGGCTACCAGCCCGTGCTCCGCTGGGTCATGCGGCGGCCGGCGGTCGTCCTCGTCCTGGCCGTCCTCGTGCTCGGCGGCACGGCTGCCGCGGTGCCGTTCGTGAAGACGAACTACCTCGGCGACTCCGGCCAGAACACGTTCACGGTCACGCAGGACCTCACGCCGGGCACCAGCCTGGCCGTGCAGTCCGACGCCGCCCGCAAGGTCGAGCGGGTGCTGCAGGACGTCTCCGGCGTCGAGACCGTGCAGACCACCATCGGGTCGAGCGGCCAGTCGATCCAGGCGGCCTTCGGCGGGGGAGCGTCGGCGTCCGTGCAGTACAACGTCACCACCGACGCGGGTGCCGACCAGACCACCGTGCAGTCCACGGCACGCGACCGCATCGAGGCCATCGACGACGTCGGCGAGGTCTCGCTGTCGTCGGCGGGCGGCGGCTTCGGCGGCTCGAGCGACATCGAGGTCGACGTCACCGCGCCGACCCAGTCCGAGCTCCGCACCGCGGCGCAGCAGGTCCTGCGCGAGATGCGCGGCGTCGACGGCACCACCGGTGCGACGAGCAACCTGTCCGCCGCCGAGCCGTTCCTGGCCGTCAAGGTGGACCGCGAGAAGGCCGCCGAGAAGGGGCTGACCGAGACCCAGGTCGGCGGGATCGTCGCCGCGGCGATCTCCCCGCGCGACACCGGCAGCGTCGAGATCGAGGACGCCACCCTCGACGTCTACATCGCCGCCCCCGAGCCGCCCACCACGGCGAAGGCGCTCCGGGGACTGTCGATCCCGACCTCCTCGGGCGACGTGCCGCTGTCCGACCTGGCGACCGTCGAACGGTCCGAGGGGCCGACCACGATCACGACGTCGAACGCGGCCCGCACCGCCACGATCACGGTCACGCCGGACTCGACGAACCTCGGTGCGGCCGTGCAGAACGTCACCGCAGCGGTCGACCGCCTCGACCTGCCGCGGGGCGCGTCGGCGTCGATCGGCGGCGTCGCGTCCAGCCAGTCGTCCGCGTTCAGCCAGCTGCTGCTCGCCGCGCTCGTCGCGATCCTGATCGTCTACGTGATCATGGTGGCGACCTTCCGGAGCCTGCTCCAGCCGCTGCTGCTGCTCGTGTCGGTGCCGTTCGCGGCGACCGGTGCGCTGCTGCTGCAGATCATCACGGGCATCCCGCTCGGGGTGGCATCGCTCATCGGGCTGCTCATGCTCGTCGGCATCGTCGTGACGAACGCCATCGTGCTCATCGACCTCGTGAACCAGTACCGCCGCAGGGGCCTGCGCGTCGCCGAGGCCCTGGTCGAGGGTGCCACCCGCCGTCTCCGCCCCATCCTCATGACGGCGCTCGCGACGATCTTCGCGCTCGTGCCGATGGCGATCGGGCTGACGGGCAAGTCCGGCTTCATCTCGCAGCCGCTCGCCCTCGTGGTGATCGGCGGCCTGGTCTCGTCGACCCTGCTGACCCTCGTGGTGCTGCCGGCGCTGTACTTCGTCGTGGAGCGGCGTGCGGAACGCCGGGCGGACCGGATCGCCGCCGGTCGGACCCGCAAGGAGGACCGTGCCCTGCGCCGGCAGGAGCGCGCCCGGGCGAAGGCGGCGGCGTAGCGCCGGCCCGGGTGCCCGCCGCCGGGGTCGCGCGGACTGCCGGCCGGCGGGCGGGCTCGACGTCGAGGTCGCACGGACTGCCGTTCGGCGGGCGGGCTCGACGTCGAGGTCGCACGAACTGCCGTTCGGCGGGGCCGCAGGCGACAGGTCGTGCGACCTCGGCGGCGGTCGTGCGGCGGGTCGTGCGACCTCGGTGCGGGCGGTCGAAGCCGGGCCGGCCGGTGCTGGGTCGGCCGGGATGCGTGACGTCGAGGTCGCACGGACTGCCGTTCGGCGGGGCCGCAGGCGACAGGTCGTGCGACCTCGGCGGCGGACGTGCGGCGGGTCGTGCGACCTGGGTGCCGCGTCGGCCGGAGTTCAGGCCGGCTGGCGCCGGGCCAGCTGCCGCCGTGTCGGCTAGCGTCGGTACTCGGCGTCCACGAGCGCGATGACGTCGGTCGGGACCGCGGGAACGCCGGCAGGCGTCCTGCCCGCGCGGTCGGCCCGCTCGTCGCGCTCGACCGCGCGGAACCAGGAGACCACCACACAGGTCAGCGTGATCAGGAACAGCACGCCGGCGACCTGCGACACCACACGGAGCTGCCCGCCGGACGCGGCCGCGTAGCCACCGAACGCCACCGCAGCGGTGAAGGTCAGTCCGAGGGACAGCTCGACGACCGTCCGCAGCGCAGAGTGCTCCCAGCGGGCGGCATCGGCGCGGGCAGGGCTCGTCGAGGTGTCGGTCACACCCGGAGTCTGACCCCGCCCGCGCCGCGAGGGCAGTCCCGAGTCCGGGTGCCACCCAGACGGGGCGGCCGTGCAGGAGCAGCCGGGAGGGGCCGGCCCGGAGCCGGCGCCGTCAGCCCAGCTCGGCCCGCAGGAACGTCACCACGCGTCGGCTCATGGCCTCGTCCAACTGCGCGATCGAGTGCGCCGAGCCCTCGACCGCGACGAAGGTCACCGGCACGTCGTGCTCGCGGAGCGTCGCCGCGAACTCCTGCGACTCCCACAGCGGGATGAACTCGTCGGTCGAGTGCCCGATGAAGAACGGTGCTGTGTCCGACGTCACGTGGTACTCGGGCGACGCCCGCACCGCTGCCGGGCACGCCACGTAGCTCCGGCAACCCAGGTACAGCAGCTGCTTCCGTTGGAACGAGGCGGAGACCCCGTCCGGCTCCGTGGAGCGCCGCGTCAGGTTGGTCGGCCCGCTCAGGTCGACCACGGCGCGGACCCGGTCGCCCTCGGCGAAGGCGCTCGACTCGTGGTCGGTGACGGCGAGCATCGCGGCGAGGTTGCCGCCGGCGCTGCCGCCGAACAGGCCGACGCGTTGCGGGTCGACGTCGTAGGTCTCGAGCGTCGCTGGTCGGAAGACGTAGTCGAGCGCGCGACGGACGTCGTCGAGGCCGGCCGGGAACGGGTCGGTCGGCGCGAGCCGGTAGTCCACGTTGAAGGTGACGAATCCCTCGGACGCCAGGTACTGGCAGACCGACCGGTACGCCGCGGTCGCCTTGTCGCCGTGCGACCAGCTGCCGCCGTGGATCATCATCACGGCCGGACGCCCGGTGCCCGGGCCGGCGGCCGCTGCCGCTGCGGCGTCGTCCGGTGCCGCGGAGGCACCGGCCGTGGGCGTCGCGGTCGGGGTCGCCGACGTCTCCGGCTCGCTGTCGGCGGGCAGGCACACGTCCATGCGCTGGAGCGGGTCGGCTCCGTAGGGGACGTCGGCGACCACGTCGATGCCGTGGTACTGCAACGACAGCGGGTAGATGACGCTGTCCGCGGTGACCGTGGTGTTCCCGTCGCCGAGCGGGTCCGTGCTGCACCCGGTCGCCACCCCGAGCGCCACGACCGCTGCGACGAGTGCGAGCACTGAGCGGCGGCCGGGGTTCACCGGATCAACGGTAGCCGCAGGCAGCGCGCCGGACGTCACCCGAGCGGAGGAAGGACAGTTGTCCACAGGCGGACGAGCGGGGCCACTGCTCGTCACCACGGTGGTGCAGGATGAGGGGCGACGCCGGACCGCAGGAGGACCCATGAGCAGTCGCAAGTCGTGGAACGCCGACCCCGAGCCGCTGTTGCGGGTCGAGCCCGGGTTCCGCCTCGACCAGGTCGACCCCGACGCGACGCCGGGCTTCCACGGACGCAAGATCGACGGGCTCGAGGCGCTCGCCGCCGGCTCCTCGCGGCTCGCCGCCCTGCAGGAGCGCCTGTACGCGGCCTCCACCGGCGGCGACGAGCGTCGCGTCCTGCTCGTCCTGCAGGCGATGGACACCGCGGGCAAGGGCGGCATCGTCTCGCACGTCGTCGGTGCGGTCGACCCGAACGGTGTGCACTACGCCGGCTTCAAGGCCCCGACCGCCGAGGAACGCGAGCACGACTTCCTGTGGCGCATCGAGCGGCAGCTGCCGCAGGCGGGGCAGCTCGGCGTGTTCGACCGGTCCCACTACGAGGACGTCCTCATCCAGCGCGTTCGGTCGTTCGCCGAGCCGGACGAGATCGAACGTCGCTACGGCGCGATCGTCGACTTCGAGCAGCGCCTCGTCGAGCAGGGCACGACGGTCGTCAAGGTCATGCTGCACATCTCGAAGGACGAACAGCGCGAACGGCTCGGCGACCGGCTCGACCGTCCGGACAAGCACTGGAAGTTCAACCCCGCCGACATCGACGAGCGGCTGCGCTGGGACGAGTACCAGGAGGCCTACCAGATCGTGTTCGACCGGACCTCGACGCCGCAGGCGCCCTGGTACGTCGTGCCGGCGAACCGCAAGTGGTACGCCCGGCTCGCCGTGCAGCAGCTGCTGCTCCGCGCGCTCGAGGACATGCACCTGTCGTGGCCCGCGGCCGACTTCGACGTCGCCGAGCAGCGGCAGCGGCTCGCCGAGTCCTGAGAGCGTGAGCGCGTCGTCGAAGGCCGGACAGGAGGCCCGGATCGCCCCCCGCGGACGGCCGCCGGTCCCCGCGGGGCTGGTACCGGCGCGTCCGGTCGCGTAGGATCGTCCGGTCGGCCTTCGACACCGTGACATCGTGATCACGGACTTCTGCTGGGTGTGTGTTGCTCGAGGGCTGGAATCACGTCGAATCGCGACGGGATGAACCCCCTCTCCGCAAGCAGCCCCCGCCGATGTCGCTGTCGGGCGCTGCGGTACGTTGCGCACCCGAGAAAGCAGTCATGGCCCCGTACAACAAGGGCGGCGCGGACAACCGCGCCTCCGACCGTGTCCGTCACCCGAACGGCACCCCCGCCGCTCGCAGCAGCAAGCACCGCGGCTTCCGCGCCGCCGACCCGTCGCAGCCGCGCCAGAAGCAGCGCTGGGACGCCGAGGAGCGTCGCGGCCGCTCGGCACAGGGCGAGCGTCCGGCCCGTCCGAACTGGGAGCCGCGCGACGCCGGCCAGCGCCGCGACGACCGCGCTCCGCGTCGCTTCGACCGCGACGACCGTGCCCCGCGTCGCTTCGATCGCGACGACCGTGCCCCGCGTCGCTTCGATCGCGACGACCGTGCTCCGCGTCGTGACGCCGACGACCGTGCTCCGCGTCGCTTCGACCGGGACGACCGTGCCCCGCGTCGCTTCGACCGGGACGACCGTGCGCCTCGTCGCTTCGACCGGGACGACCGTGCTCCGCGTCGTGACAGCGACGACCGCCCGCGTCGGTTCGACCGGGACGACCGTGCTCCGCGTCGCTTCGATCGCGACGACCGTGCTCCGCGTCGTGAGAACGACGACCGCCCGCGTCGCTCGTTCGACCGGGACGACCGCGCTCCGCGTCGTGACGCCGACGACCGTGCTCCCCGTCGCTTCGACCGTGACGACCGCCCGCGTCGCTTCGACCGCGACGACCGTGCTCCCCGTCGTGACAACGACGACCGCCCGCGTCGCTCGTTCGACCGGGACGACCGTGCTCCGCGTCGTGACGCCGACGACCGCGCTCCCCGTCGCTTCGACCGCGACGACCGTGCTCCCCGTCGTGACAACGACGACCGCCCGCGTCGCTTCGACCGCGACGACCGTGCGCCGCGTCGGTTCGACCGCGACGACCGCAGCGCCCCGCGCCGCGACTCCGAGCGCGAGGCTCGCTCCGAGCGCACGGGCTTCGTGCCGGCCGACGACGTCAAGCTCGAGAAGCTCCAGGCCGAGGCCACCGTCGCGGCCGACGTCGAGGGCGTGACCTTCGGCGACCTCGGCATCGGCGGCAACATCTCCCGCGCCCTGCAGGAGCTCGGCGCGTCGAGCCCGTTCCCGATCCAGGCGGCGACGATCCCCGACGTGCTCGCAGGCAAGGACGTCCTCGGCCGTGGCCGTACCGGCTCCGGCAAGACCATCGCCTTCGGTGCGCCCCTGGTCGAGAAGCTCATGGAGCACGGAGGCGGCACCAAGCGCAAGATGGGCCGCGCCCCGCGTGCGCTCATCCTCGCGCCGACCCGCGAGCTCGCCCTGCAGATCGACCGCACCGTGCAGCCCATCGCCCGCTCGGTCGGCCTGTTCACGACGCAGATCTACGGCGGCGTGCCCTACGGCCGTCAGGAGGGCGCGCTCGAGCGCGGTGTCGACATCATCGTCGGCACCCCCGGTCGCGTGCAGGACCTCATGAACAAGGGGAAGCTCGACCTCAGCGAGGTCATCATCTCCGTGCTCGACGAGGCCGACCACATGTGCGACCTCGGGTTCCTCGAGCCGGTGCAGGAGATCCTCTCCGCCACGGCCGAGGTCACCCCGCAGGGCAACCGTGCGCAGAAGCTGCTGTTCAGCGCGACGCTCGACACCCAGGTCGCGGCGCTCGTCGAGGAGTTCCTGCACGAGCCGAGCGTGCACGAGGTCGCGGGTGAGGACCAGGCGTCCTCGACCATCGACCACCGTGTGCTCGTGGTCGAGCAGCGCGAGAAGGACCGTGTCCTCGAGGAGCTGGTCGCCGGCGACGGCAAGACCATCGTCTTCGCCCGGACCCGCGCCTACGCCGAGCGCCTGGCCGACCAGTTCGAGGACGCCGGCATCCGCGCGACCTCGCTCCACGGTGACCTGAACCAGTCGCGCCGCACCCGCAACCTGCAGCTGCTCACGAGCGGCCGGGTGAACGTGCTCGTGGCCACCGACGTCGCCGCCCGCGGCATCCACGTCGACGACGTCTCGCTCGTCGTGCAGGCGGACGCCCCGGACGACTACAAGGCGTACATGCACCGCTCCGGCCGCACCGGTCGTGCCGGCAAGGAGGGCACGGTCGTGACGATCGTCCCGCGTGGCCGCATCCGCAAGATCGAGGGCATCCTCGAGCGCGCCGAGATCGAGGCGGACCTGGTGCAGGCCGCACCCGGCGACGGCATCGTGTCGGAGCTCGCTGCGCGGTAGTCGCGACCACACGACGGACGGGAGGCCTGGTACCAGCTGGTACCGGGCCTCCCGTCCGTCACATGGTGAGCAGGAACGGTCGGGTCGCGAAGTCGGACCCGACCGTTCCTGCTCACGAAGCGACCGCGCGCACGAGCGCGCGCGACCGCGCGGCAGCGCGCTCAGCGGTTGAAGAACAGCAGCCCGCGCACGAAGCCGGCCTGCCCGGCGTGCTGCGTGCAGTCGTCGAGGATGCTCACGAGCCGGGCGCCGGCCGTCACGGGCGGGTCCCACGCGTCGTCGACGACGGGGTCCAGGTCGTCCGGGCCGAGCGTGCCGAGGTAGGCGACCGTGCGCTCGTGCACCGCGCGCAGGTACCCGGTGAGCAGCTCGGCGGAGGCCCGCACCCGACCGACGTCGTCGCGGGACATGCCGTAGCCGAGCGCCTCGGCCGGGAACGGCAGGTCGAAGCGGTCGTACCAGCCGTCGGCGCTCCAGACCTGCTCGGTGCCGGCGAGGTCGGCGACCTGCGCGTCCTGCCCTCGGGCGATGTGCCACGCGAGCCAGGCCAGGGTGTTCGCCCCGGTGGCGGGGCGTGCCGCGAGCTGGTCCTCGGACAGGCCCTCGACCGCCCGTTCGACGGTCGACGGTACGCGGGAGAACGCTTCGATGAGGACTTCGGATGGGGTCATGCCGCTCACGCTACGCCGGGGCGACGACACGTCCATGTCACGCGAGGCGGGCGACGAGCTCCTGGTCGAGCGACTCGAGCAGCGCGGCGAGCACGGCCATCCGGTCGGTCGGGACGGCTGCGGAGAAGGCCTCGCGGTACACGTCCTTGACCTCGGCGGCGCTCCGGGTGCCGGCCTCGGTGATGCGGACCTCGACGCTGCGCCGGTCCGCCGGGTTCGGGACACGGCGGACGAGGTCGCGGGCCTCGAGCCGGTCGATCAACGACGTCATCGCGCCGGTCGACAGGCCGAGGGCGCCGGCGGCCTGCTTCGGGAGCACCCGGCCGCTCGGGTGCGCCGCGAGCGCGAACAGGAAGCGCAGGTCGGTGGTCCCGAGGCCGCGCCGGGCGGCCTCGGCGGCGGCGACGCGCGCGTGGTGGACCTGCAGGCTCCGGTAGGCCTCGAGTGCGCGGTCGAGGTCCTGGTCCGGGGTCGGGGTCGGCGTCGGTTCGAGGGTGGTGGTGGGGGTGGGCCGGACGGCCCAGTCGGTGTCCGTCATCGGCTCTTCTCAGGGGTGCGCCGCAGGGACGGCGTGACGGCGGGGGAACTCCGCCGTGCTGGTCAGTGTCCAAGCATCTCGATGATCGAACCACCCCCAACAGTGGGGGTGACGGCCCCCCTTGTGGGGCGGTTCCGGCGAACGTAGCTTGATCGTCGTACCACCCCGGCACGCAGCGCGACCAACCACCGCGGATCCGGCCGGACCTCGATCAGACATCTTCACCTCGGAGGACACCCATGTCCCGTGTCACGCCTCGTGCTGCCCGTCTCGCCGCCTGGATCGCCATCCCGGCCGCGCTCGTCGCCTCGGGAGCGGTCGTCTCGACCGCGTCCTACTCGGCCTTCTCGGCGACCACCGTCAACCCGACGAACAACTGGACCGCGGGCACCGTCGCCCTGACCGACGACGACAGCAACACCGCGCTCTTCACCGCCACGAACCTCAAGCCGGGGTCGACGGCGGCGAACTGCATCACCGTCACGTCGACGGGCTCGCTGCCCTCGACCGTGAAGCTCTACGGCACGAACGCGTCGACCACGAACAACCTGGCCGCCAACCTCAACCTGACGGTCGAGCAGGGCACCGGCGGCGGCGCCGGGTCGTGCACCGGCTTCACCCCGGCGGCGACGAGCGGCACGCTCTACACCGGCACGGTCGCCGGCTTCGGGTCGACCTCCACGAACTTCGCCTCCGGCGTCGGGACCTGGGCGCCGGGCGGCGGCTCGTCCGAGGCGCGCGTCTACCGCTTCACCTACACGGTCGCGAGCGGCGCCCCGAACACGGTGCAGGGCGGCACCGCCTCGCTCGGCCTGACGTGGGAGGCCCAGAACAGCTGATCGCCCCGCACGATCCGTCGGAGGCGGTCATGGTCAGCATCCCGGCGCCCGGTGGTCACCCACCGCACCAGGCGCTCCACGACGCGGTCGACTGGGGCCGCGTGGTCGTCGCCACGGTCGCCCGCGGCGTGGTGGCGACGCTCCTCGGGCTCGCCCTGTGGTCGGCGGCCCCCGCGGTGATCGGCTGGCAGCCGACCACCGTGATGACCGGGTCGATGGAGCCGCGGCTCGCGCCGGGCGACGTCGTGGTCACGCGTCCGGTCGCGCCGTCCGAGGTGCGTCCGGGGCGGATCCTGCTCGCAGCGGACCCGGACCAGCGCGGTCACCTGCGCATGCACCGCTACGTCGAGGACGGCCCGGGCGACACCATCATCACGAAGGGCGACGCGAACCCGCAGCAGGACTCGACCCCGGTCGAACGGTCCGCCGTCCGCGGGGTGGCGTTCCTGCGGATCCCCTTCGTCGGGGCGCCGGTCCGCTGGCTCCGCGAGGGACGGTGGGGGAGCGTCGCCGTCCTCGCGGTCGGCCTGGTCGCCCTGCTCGCGCTGTGCGGCGCCGACGGGTCCCTCCGTCGCACCGCCCGGTCGGACCCGGACGGCGGACCGTCACCCGCCGACGACGACGGTGACGGCGACGTCGCGGCTCGCGTCCCCGCCGGACGGGAGGCACGGGTCGGCACCGCCACGGGCCTCCCGTCCGGCGGCACGGCCGTCCGCGGCCGCCGCGCCGCACGGGCGCGGGAACGTCGCGTCCGGCGCCTGCGCCGGGGCGGGGCCGCGGTGGTGGTCGTGGTCGTCGCCGGCACCGGGTTCCTGCTCCCCGCGCAGGCGGTGGCGGCTCCGTTCGGGACGACGACCGGCAACCCGACCTCGACCTTCGTCGCCGGGACGGCGACCGCCGTGCCGACGCTGTCGTGCTCCCCGGCGTCGTCGACGTCGTCGTCGACGTCGGTCCAGATCAGCTGGACGTACCAGGGCTCGACCGTGCCGGTCTCCTTCGACCTGGTGTCCGGCAGCACCGTGGTCGCGACCGCCGGCGGCACGGCCCGGTCGCTGACGTACAGCGGCGGCGGGCTCCTCGCCCTCAACACCCCGTACGTGCTGCAGCTGCGGACGAACCTCGGGGGGTCGTGGACGACGGTGAGCACCGCCACCGTGAACGTCAAGGTGTCGTCGGTGGCGGGCATCCTGACCTCCGCGGCCTGCGGCTGACCGGTTCTCCACAGGGTGCGCGCGGCCGGCGGGGGATGTCCCCGGCCGGCGTTAGCGTGGCGGCATGCGCATCCTGCACACCGGCGACTGGCACCTCGGCCGTACGCTGCTCGGTGCCGACCTCCTCGAGCACCAGGCGGCGTTCCTCGACTGGCTCGTCGACCTGGTCGCGGCGCGGTCCGTCGACCTCGTCGTCATCGCCGGCGACGTCTACGACCGGGCCATCCCGCCGGTCGACGCCGTCCGGATGCTGTCCCGCGCACTCGAACGCCTGGCCGAGACCGCCACGGTCGTGCTCACCCCGGGCAACCACGACTCCGCCGCGCGGCTCGGGTTCGGTGCCGGGGTGATGGGCGCCCGGGTCCGGATCCTCGCCGAACCCGCACGCGTCGGCGAACCCGTGCTCGTCACCGACGACCACGGTCCGGTCGCGGTCTACGGCATCCCGTACCTGCACCCCGACCTGACGCGGTACGCCCTGGCCGCCGTGCCCGACGAGCCGCTCGCACGGTCCCACCACGCGGTGGTGCAGGCCGCGACCGAGCGGATCCGCGCCGACCTCGCAGGGCGTACCGGCACCAGGAGCGTCGTCGTCGCGCACGCGTTCGTCGGCGGGGCCGACCCGAGCGACAGCGAACAGGACATCCGCGTCGGCGGCGTGGACCGCGTCGCCGAGTCGGTGTTCGCCGACTTCGACTACGTCGCCCTCGGGCACCTGCACGGGCCGCAGCGCGTCGGCGACGGCGGTCGGATCCGGTACGCCGGCTCGCCCCTGGCGTTCTCCTTCGGGGAGCGCGACCAGCGCAAGTCCGTCACGGTGGTCGACCTCGACGCCGCCGGCGCGGTGACCGTCGAACCCGTCCCCACCCCGGTGCCCCGCCGACTCGTCGACGTCCGCGGCACGATCGACGACCTCGAGGCCGGGGCCCACCGGGCGGACGCCGACGCCTGGGTCCGGGTGGCCGTCACCGACACCGTGCACCCGGAGCGCATGTACGCCCGCGTGAAGGAGCACTTCCCGCACGCGCTGGCGATCACGCACGAACCGGCCGACCGCGGGCCCGCCTCGGTCGCCCGGGCCGTCACCGCCACGTCCGACCCGGTCGAGGTCGCCGCGGACTTCGTCACGTACGCCACCGGTGCGGTGCCCGACGCCGACGAGCACGCCGTCCTGACCGAGGCGTACGAGGCCGCTGCCCTGGCGCTGCAGCACGAGGGGGACCGCTGATGTACCTGCACCGCCTCGACCTGCGCGCCATCGGCCCGTACCCGGACCTGGTCTCCATCGACTTCGCGGCGCTCGCCGCGTCCGGGGTCTTCCTGCTCGAAGGGCCGACCGGCTCCGGCAAGTCGACCATCATCGACGCCGTCGTCTTCGCCCTCTACGGCGGGCTCGCCGGGTCCGACGCCAGCTCCGACCGCCTGCACAGCCAGCACGCCGACCCCGCCGTCGAACCGTTCGTCGAGCTCGTCTTCGAGACCGGCGCCGGGGTCTTCCGGGTCCGACGGACCCCGCAGTACGACCGTCCGAAGCAGCGGGGGACCGGCACGGTCAAGCAGCAGGCGTCGGCGCAGCTGTTCCGGCTCGCCGGACCCGCCGACGTCGCCGGCGAACCGGTGTCGTCGCGCATCCCCGAGATCGGTCTCGAGATCACCCGGGCCGTCGGCCTCGACCGGGCGCAGTTCCTGCAGACCGTGGTGCTGCCGCAGGGCGAGTTCGCCCGCTTCCTCCGCTCCCCGGGCGAGGACCGCCGCAAGCTCCTGCAGTCGCTGTTCGGCACGCAGGTCTACGACCGCACGGCCGACGAGCTCGCAGCACGTCGGCGCGCCGTGCAGGCCGAGGTCGACGGCGCCGACGACCGCGTGCGCGACGCACTGAACCGCTTCGCGCAGGCCGCTGGCGTCGACGACGCCGACGAGGCCGTGGTCGAGCCCACCGTCCGCTCCCTGCGGGCCGCGTCGGACGCCGCCGAGGCCGAGCGGGTCGCTGCCGCTGCCGCCGCCGTGGCGGCCGTGGCGCACGAGCAGCAGGTCACCGCCAGGATCGCCGCGCGCGACCGCCGCGCCGAGCTCCTGCGTCGACGCACCGCACTCGACGATGACGCTCCCACGGTGGAGCGTGCGCGCGCGGCCGTGGCGGACGGCGAGCGGGCCGCGCGGGTCGCGGCGGTCGCCGACGGGCTCGACGCCGCCCGGGGCCGGGCGGACGACACCGCGACGGCGGCCGATCGCCTGCGCGACGAGCACGGGCTGGTCGACGACGCACCGGACGCCGTCGTGCAGCAGCGGGACACCCTGACGGACGACCTCGCCGCCGTGCGGCACCTGGTCGGCGTCGAGTCCAGTACCGCAGCCCGGCGCGACGCCGTCGCCGACGCGACCGCGACGGCGGAGCGGCTCGCGGCGCAGCTCGTGCAGCTCGACACCGCCCTCGACGCCCGTCCTGCCGAACGCGCGCGCATCGTCGAGGCCGCCCGCACCGCCGCGACGACCGCGGCCGACGCCGATCCCGCGGCGCACGAGGTCGCGCGGGTCCGCGGCCTCCGCGACGACCTCGCCGCCCGCGACCGTGCCGCAGTCCGCGTGGCCGACGCCGAACGGTCGGTCGCCGCCGCACGGGTCGCCGCGACGCGGGCCCTCGACGCCGAACGTGCGCTGCGCGAGCGTCGCATCGCCGGCCTCGCCGGCGAACTCGGTGCAGCGCTGACACCGGGCGACCCCTGCCCGGTGTGCGGATCGACGGCGCACCCCGCGGTCGCCGTCCCGCAGGACGACCACCCCTCGATCGCCGACGTCGACGCAGCGGCCGCGGCGACCCGTCGTGCCGACCAGCAGCTCGCCGACGCGGCCGCTGGTCTCGCCGTCGACCGCGCCGAGCACCAGCGCCTCGTCGGCGTCGTCGGCGCTCTCGACGAGGCCGGGATCGACGCCATGACGGCCGCGGCGGCCGAGCGGGTCCGGGCGGCGCGCGACGCGGCCGAGCTCGTGCTCCAGCACGAACGGCAGCGCGCCGAGCACGACACCCGCACCGGTGTGCTCGAACGGGAGCGCAACGACCTCGACGCCCGGCAGCGGCTCACGGCGGCGACGGCGGTGTCCGACGCCGAGCGCCTCGACGCCGACCTGCGCACCGTGCAGGACGCCCGCGAGCGTCTCGCTCCCCGCCTCGCCCCGGGTTCCGCCGTCGGACCCGACGACGCGCCGCTCCCGCTCGCGGCGGTGGTCGACCGGCTCGACGTCCGGCTCGCGGGCCTCCGCGCCGTGGTCGAGGCGGACGAGCGCGCCGCGCAGGCCGCACGGACGCTCGCCGAGCGCCGTGACGAGGTCGCACGCGTCCTGGCGGCACAGGGCTTCGACGACGTCGCCGGGGCCCGAGCCGCCCTGCTCGACGCCGACACCGCCGCGCGCCACCGGGCGGTCGTGGCCGCCGCCGACGCCGAGCGGGCCGTCGTGCAGGCAGGCCTGGCCGAGCCCGCGGTGGTCGCCGCGGCAGCGGACGACGCCGCACAGCTCGACCCGGACGGAGCGCGCGAGGCCCGCGCCGGTGCCGAGGCCACCCTGCAGGACGCCACCCGCGCCGCGGTGTCCGCCTCCGACCGAGCGGACGCCGTCGATCGGTGCGCCGCCGAACTCGACCGCGCCGTCCGGGCCCGTGACGACACCTCGGCGAGGAGCCGGGCCGTGGTCCGCCTCGCCGACGTCGCGAACGGGGTGTCATCGGTGAACCCGACGGGGATCACGCTCGGCACCTACGTGCTCATGCGCCGCTTCGAGGACGTCGTCGCCGCGGCGAACGACCGGCTGCGGGGCATGCTCGGCGGCCGCTTCACGCTCGAGACCTCGGACGAACGCGAGTCCGGGTCGCGCTCGCGCCGGACCGGTCTGGCGCTCGCCGTGCACGACCACACGACCGACACCGTGCGCGACCCGCGCAGCTTGTCCGGCGGCGAGACCTTCACGGTGTCGCTCTGTCTCGCGCTCGGACTCGCCGACGTCGTGCAGGCCGAGGCCGGCGGGGTCTCCCTCGGCACGCTGTTCGTCGACGAGGGCTTCGGGACACTCGACCCGGAGACCCTCGACGACGTCATCGGGCAGCTCTCGCGGCTGACCGCCGGTGGCCGCCAGGTGGGCATCGTCAGCCACGTCGAGGAACTCAAGCAGCGGATCCCGGAGCGCATCGCCGTCCGGCGCACCGCGGCGGGCGGGTCGCAGGTCACGACGACCGTCTGACGGGGGCGGGGCGCGGGGCGCGTCCCGCGGCGGCGCGCCCTGGCTCGCCCTGGTCCCGTCCTGCCCTGGCGCGCGGCGGTCCCGTCTCGCCTCGGTCTGCGGCGAGTGAGCAGAACACGCCGCGTGCGCTGGTCGCACCCGACATCGTCTGCTCACTGGATGCCGCTCGGGCGCCGGCGCCGGGCGCCGAGTGCCGACCCCCGGGCACCGAGCACCGAGCACCGAGCACCGAGCGCCGCCGGTGTCAGGGCGTCGGCGTCGTCTCGACCGTGCCGTCCGGCGGCGGCAGGATGTCGGCGGCGATCCAGGGGAACACCCACGTGAACAGCACGTACACGATCGCGGCGAGCAGGACGATCAGCTCGAGCACCTTGAGGACGGTCGGTCCGGGCAGGAGCCGCCACACCAGCGGGAAGATCATCGGGCGGTCTCCGCGAGTTCCTTCGGGGTGCCCTCGGAGGCGGGCATCCAGTAGTCGAGCTTGGCGTGGGTGACGAAGCGTTCCGCGGCGGACCACATCGGGTGGCACGCGGTGAGGGTGAGCCAGCGGTCCTTCGCGGAGGGTTCGACGCCGGGCTTGTTCGGGACCGGTGCGATGGTCTCGATGTGGTCCGGGGTGACGATCTGGCTGCCGGTGACCTTGTAGACGTACCAGACGTCGAACTTCTGCTTCGCGTCGGTGACCCGGACCACGACGGAGTCGCCCTTCTGCAGCTCGGCGATCTGGTTGAGCGGCTTGCCGTAGGTGACACGGTGTCCGGCGACGGCGAAGTTGCCCGGGGCGCCGGGCATCGCGGTGTCCTGGTAGTGCCCGAGGCCGATGGTGTTCAGCACGCGTTCGCGGTCGGTGCCCTCGCCGATGGGGCGGTTGTAGTCCTTGCCGAAGCGGGGGATCTGCATGGTGCCGAACACGTCGGTGACGTCCGGCGGTTCGGCGAGGACGGGGGCGGTGCCGCGGTGTTCGGTGCCGACCTCGTCGGGGGTCTTCAGCTGGTCGAGGCCCTGCACGAGCTTGGTCTGCTCGTTGACGGCGACGACGTCCGTCCACCAGGCGGTCCACACCACGTACAGGCCGGTTCCGGCGCCGGCGATGATGAGCAGCTCGGCGATCAAGGACACGATCGCGCCGCCCACGGTCTGACGACGCCGTGCGGGTCGTCCGGAGCGTGCGCCGCGTGCGTCGTCCCGTGCGCTGCGGCGCGACGGCAGAGTGTCGTGTGCGGTCACGGGGCTCCTGATCGGATGGTGGTCGGACAGGTCTATCAGATCACGGCGGCGGCCCGGTGACGACGTTCTCCACACCCCCGTTACGGTGAGGGCATGGAGTACCGCACCCGGCCGTTCCGCCCGGACGACACCGAGTCGGTCGTCGCCCTCTGGGAGTCGTGCGGTCTCGTCCGTCCGTGGAACGACCCGCGCCGGGACATCGAGCGGAAGCGCACGGTGCAGCCCGAGCTGTTCCTCGTCGTCGAGCGAGCGGACACCGGGCCGGCCGATGCCGGACGACCGGCCAACAGCCCAGCGGACGCCGGGCGAGCGGACACCAGCCGAGCGGCCACCGCGCCGTCCGGGTCGATGATCGTCGCCGCGGGCATGGCCGGGTTCGACGGGCACCGTGGCTGGGTGAACTACCTCGCCGTGCAGCCCGACCTGCAGGGGTCCGGGCTCGGTCGGGGCCTCATGGCGGAGTTCGAACGGCTGCTCACGGACCGGGGCTGCCCGAAGGTCAACCTGCAGGTGCGCGCGGGCAACGAGCAGGTCATCCGGTTCTACGAGTCCCTCGGCTACGCCCCCGACCACGCGGTGTCGCTCGGCAAGCGCCTCATCCCCGACGACTGACCCGTCCGGCGCCCGGCGCCCGCACGGCTCGCGCCCCGGCCCGCCCGGTACCCTGCTCGGCGTGAGCGTTCCCTACCACCGCCTGCCCCGCGTCGACGCACGCTGGAGGTGGTGGCGCCCCCTCGTCGCCCTCGCCTTCCTGGCTGGGTGGTACCTCGTCTCGCAGGTCCTCATCGCGGTCGCGTTCTTCGTGCCGATCGGGGCGACACAGGGTGCCCAGGGGCTCATCGACCTGCAGGACGACCTGGCCGGCGGGGCGCTCGACCCCACCGACCCGCTCATCCTGTCGCTCTCGCTCGTCTCGCTCGTGGTCCTGCTGCCGGGCATCCTGCTCGCGGTGCGGGTCGCCCGCGTCGGCTCGGCCGGCATCCTGTCCTCGGCGCGCTTCCGGGTGCGCTGGGCCTGGACGGCCTGGTGCCTGCTGCCGACGCTCGTCATCGCGGCGATCATGTTCGTGGTGCAGACCGGCCTGTTCTGGGACGGCGGCATGATCACGACCGACGGTGGCTTCGCGTGGAACCACGACGCGATCGGACAGTCGACCGTCTCCCTCGGCACGCTGACCCTGACGCTGGTGCTCGTCGTCGCGCTCGTGCCGTTCCAGGGCGCCGCCGAGGAGTACATCTTCCGCGGCTTCCTCATGCAGACCATCGGCTCGTGGATCCCGTGGCGGGTCGGCGGGACCGTCATCGCGGTCGCGGTCTCGACCGTCGTGTTCGCCGTGCTGCACATCCCGAACGGCTACAACATCTGGGGCATCCTGGACGTCGGTTCGTTCGGCCTCATCGCCGCGATCATCGTCCTGCGCACCGGCGGGCTCGAGGCGACCGTCCTGCAGCACGCCTTCAACAACATCATGATCTTCGTGCTCCAGGCGCCGGGCTGGTCCGGGATCGACCTGTCGTCCGACGACGCGAACGGCACCCCGGGCGGGTGGCTCGTCACCCTCGGCACGTCGCTCCTGTTCTGGGGCATGGTCGAACTGCTCGCGCGGTGGCGTCGACTCGACCGCCGCTTCGCGGGCGCCGAGTCGCCCCGCTTCCGTGGCCCCGTGCCGGTCTGGGCAGGCGGACGCACGTGGCTCCGGCCAGGAGGCACGGGCTGGCAGGCCGCGCCGGCCGGACCCGGCCAGGCGGTCACCGCCACCGCCCCTGCCGCGTCCGACGAGGACGGCACGGGCAGCGATCCCGTCGCTGTGGACAAGCCCCAGGGTGTCGCCGGTCGCCCGTAGGCTCGTCCCATGAGCACCACGCCCGCGCCCGCCGCCGTGTCTGCTTCCCGTGGCGCTGCACTCGACGTGCTGCACCGGGTCTGGGGGTACGACGACTTCCGCGGCGAGCAGGCCGCCATCATCGACCAGGTGGTGTCCGGTGGCGACGCCCTCGTGCTCATGCCGACCGGTGGCGGCAAGTCGCTCTGCTACCAGGTGCCCGCCCTCGTGCGCGACGGCGTCGGGGTCGTGGTGTCGCCGCTCATCGCGCTCATGCAGGACCAGGTCGACGCCCTCGCCGCGAACGGCGTGCGTGCCGCGTTCCTCAACTCGACGCAGGGTCCCGACGAGCGTGCCCGGGTCGAGCGCGCGGTCGTGCAGGGCGAGGTCGACATGCTCTACCTGGCGCCCGAGCGGCTCCGGCTCGAGTCCACCCGCGCGCTGCTCGACCGCGCCCGCGTCGCGCTGTTCGCCATCGACGAGGCGCACTGCGTCGCCCAGTGGGGGCACGACTTCCGGCCGGACTACCTCGAACTCAGCGTCCTGCACGAGCGCTGGCCGACGGTGCCGCGCATCGCCCTGACCGCCACGGCGACCCCGCAGACCCACCGCGAGATCTCCGGGCGGCTCGGCCTCGACGACGCCGCGCACTTCGTCGCCGACTTCGACCGACCGAACATCCAGTACCGCATCGAACCGAAGACCGGTGCGTTGCAGCAGCTGCTGACCTTCATCCGGACCGAGCACAGCGGCGACTCGGGCATCGTGTACTGCCTGTCCCGCAACTCGGTGGAGCGCACCGCCACGGCGCTCGCGGAGCAGGGCATCCAGGCTCTGCCGTACCACGCCGGCCTCGACGCGCGGGTCCGTGCGCGCAACCAGTCGACCTTCCTGCGCGAGGACGGCATCGTCATGGTCGCCACCATCGCGTTCGGCATGGGCATCGACAAGCCCGACGTCCGCTTCGTGGCGCACCTCGACCTGCCCAAGTCGGTCGAGGGCTACTACCAGGAGACCGGTCGCGCCGGGCGCGACGGACTGCCGTCGACGGCGTGGCTCGCCTACGGTCTCAACGACGTGGTGCAGCAGCGCCGCATGATCGACCAGTCCGACGGCGACGCCGCGCACCGCCGGCAGCTCAGCGCCCACCTCGACGCCATGCTCAGCCTGTGCGAGACGATCGAGTGCCGTCGCGTGCGTCTGCTCGCCTACTTCGGGCAGGAGAGCACGGCGTGCGGCAACTGCGACACGTGCATCGCACCGCCTGAGTCGTGGGACGGCACCGTCCCCGCGCAGAAGCTCCTGTCCACCGTCGTCCGCCTCGAACGTGAGCGCGGCCAGCGGTACGGCGTCGCGCACCTCGTCGACATCCTCGTCGGCAAGCAGTCGCCCCGCGTCCAAGAGCTCCGCCACGACTCCCTGGCGACCTTCGGCATCGGGTCCGACCTTTCCGAAGGCGAGTGGCGCGCGGTCGCCCGGCAGTTGCTCGCCCAGGGCTACGCCGCGGTGTCGGGCGACGGCTTCGGCACCGTGGTCCTCAGTCCGACGAGTGCCGAGGTCCTGACCGGCAAGGTCCAGGTGCGGATGCGCCGCGACCCCGTGAAGGCCCCGCGCGCAGGCCGAAGCAGCCGGCGGACCGTCGTCACCGACATGCCGCAGGAAGCCGTCGGCCTGTTCGAGGCCCTGCGTGCCTGGCGTGCGGCACAGGCCCGTGAGCAGGGCGTGCCCGCCTACGTGGTCTTCAACGACGCCACGCTGCGCGGCATCGCCGCCGTCCGCCCGAGCGACGTCGACCAGCTCGCCGAGATCTCCGGCGTGGGTGCGGCGAAGCTCGAGCACTACGGACGCGCCGTGCTCGACGTCGTCGCCGCAGCGGACTGACCTCGTCGGTCGCAGTCCATGCCCGTCCGGGCATGTGCCCCGGCGCAGGCTGATTACACTCGGAACCCCGCTGCCACGAGGAGGTCCGGTGTCCGGTTCGACGAAGTTCGCCACCGTGTTGAGCCGCGCCGTCGTGACGCCGCTGGCCCGCCTGCTCTGGCGCCCGCGGATCATCGGCCGCCGCAACGTCCCCCGCCGCGGTCCCGTCATCCTGGCGAGCAACCACCGCTCGTTCATCGACTCCCCGGCGATCACGCTCATGGCACCGCGCAAGGTCTCGTTCCTGGCGAAGCAGGAGTACTTCACCGGGACGGGGTTCCGCGGTGCGGTGTCGCGGTCGTTCTTCGGCGGCATCGGCGCGATCGGCGTGCAGCGCGGCGCGGGGGCGGCGGCACAGCAGGCACTCGACCTCGGCCTCGAGCGGCTGCGCGAGGGCGAGGCCTTCGCGATCTACCCGGAGGGCACGCGGTCCCTGGACGGCCGCCTGTACAAGGGCCGGACGGGCGTGGCCTGGCTCGCGCTGACGAGCGGCGCCCCCGTGGTGCCGGTCGCGCTCACCGGGACCGAGCACGTCCAACCCGTCGGCTCGCGCATGCCGAAGCTCGCGAAGGTCACGATCGAGTTCGGGGAGCCGCTCGACCTCTCCACGTTCGGCGAGGCGTCGTCCGGCCGCGCGCGGCGTCACGCGACCGACGCCGTGATGGCCGCGATCCAGGAGCTCAGCGGGCAGGAGCCGGCGAACGCCTACAACAACCCGCCGGCGACGACGATCGTCGAGCGGGTGCGGCGGGTGCTCCAGCCGGACGACCCGAACGTGGCCGCGGTCGACCCCGACTGATCCCGACCGCTGCTGCACTATTGCACATCTGAAATATTACTGGTTGAATGACGGGCGTGCCGATCGGCACACCTCCCGTCAGCGGCTCGCCCGATCCCGAGCCGCGCCCCTCGACCAGATCGGATGGCCAGCAGCATGTCCTCCACCCCGCTCTTCGACTCGATCGCCCACCGGCACGACCACCCGCAGACGGGCGGTGCCCCGTCACGGCCGCAGCCGGCTGCCGCGCCGACGTCGCCGCTCTCCGCCCCGGTTCGCGCCGGGGACTCGACGCTCGTCCCCGCAGCGCTCGTCGCGGCGATCGACGGCATCCCGGAGCGGGTGTCCTCGACCATCGCGACCGAGCTCACCGTCCGGCCCGAGCAACTCGTGCTCGTCGAGACCGTCGCCGATGCCATCACCCGCGCGATCGTCGACGCCGTCGTCACCGAGCTCGACCGGATCGCCAGCGACGGCGTCGTCCGCGTCTGACCGCGGAGCCGACCGCACGATGTCCACGACCCCCGACGGCCTGCCGCTGCGCCCGCGCGGTGCCGAGCGGCGGGCCGCGAACAGGACCACGGCGTCCCCGGCCCGAGCTGCACGGCACCGGGTCCGGCGGGACGCCTCCCGAACCGCCGGGGTGGCGGTGTCCCCTCCCGTCACCCCGGCTTCCACCCCACCCGGGCGCAACGCGCCGGCTCCCGTGACGTCCTGCTTCCGCGGGCCGCTCCGGCGCACGCTCCCGGTCTCGGCTGCCGCCGCCCTCGCCTGCCTGTTCGTCACGGTCGGGTCCCCGCAGACCGCGGTGGCGGCCACCGACCAGCAGGCGCCCTCGATGCACCTCGTGCAGACCTTCGTCGCCGACGGTGCTGGCCGCACCAGTGCGGACCGCGACGGTTTCTCCGTCGTCGGTGCGCCCGGGGTCTCGGTCCGCTCCGCGCCGGGTGGGCCAGCGATCGCCGCACGCCCCACCGTCGGCACCGTCCCCGCGGCCGGCGGGTTCGGGTCGCGGTGGGTCGCCGGGTGCGCGGCCTGCTCGACGGTCCACCAGGGCATCGACTTCACGGCGCCCACGGGCACCACCGTGGTGGCCGCCCTGCCCGGTCACGTCGCGTCCGCCGGGCCGCTCGGCGGCTACGGCAACCAGGTCGTCGTGCAGCACGAGGACGGCCTGCAGACCCGCTACGGGCACCTGTCCGCGATCGACGTGCGCGCCGGCCAGCAGCTCGCCGCCGGCCAGCGGCTCGGCGCGGTCGGCAGCACCGGCGTCTCGACCGGTCCGCACCTGCACTTCGAGGTCATCGTCGCGGGCTCCCCGGTCGACCCGGCGGTCTGGTTGCGGGACCGCGGGCTGCTCTAGCCCGCGACCGTTCGCCGAGCACCGCCCCGGTCCGGCGCGCGTACCGTCTGACCGGCCGTGGCACGAGCGTCGCGGCAGGACGGAGACGCACGTGCGAGTGACGGTGTTGGGGACGGGAGCGATGGGGGCCGGGGTCGCGGGGTCGCTGCTCCGCGAGGGCCACGAGGTCACGGTCTGGAACCGGAGCGCGGACAAGGCCGCTCCGCTCGGCGACCGGGGAGCCGTCGTCGCCGACGACCCCGGCAGTGCCGTCGAGCGCGCCGAGGTCGTGCTGCTGACGCTCTTCGACACCGACGCGGTCGTCGACGTGCTCGAGCAGGCCGCCGGCGAGGCGCCGACCGACGCCGTGTGGGTGCAGTGCTCGACGGTCGGGGTCGCCGGCACCGAGACGATCGTGCAGCTCGCCGCGAAGTACGGCATCACCCTGGTCGAGGCGATGATGCTCGGCACGAAGGCCCCGGCGGAGCAGGGCACGCTGACGATGCTCGCGGCGGGACCCTCGGACGTGCTCGACCGGGTCGACCCCGTGCTCGACGCCGTCGGCGCGAAGACGGTCCGTGCCGGGGATGCCGTCGGAGCCGGCACCGCACTGAAGCTCGCCGCGAACGCCTGGATCGCCTCCATCACCGCGGCCACCGGGCAGTCGCTCGCGGTCGCGCGGGGGCTCGGGTTGGATCCGGCGCTCTTCCTCGAGGCCATCGACGGCAGCGCGAGCGACTCGGCGTACGCCCACACGAAGGGTGCGGCGATGCTCGAGGGGGCGTTCCCGGCGCAGTTCGCGCTGGACGGGCTCCGGAAGGACATCGGGCTCATCACCGAGGCCGCGCGTGACGCCGGTGTCTCCACCACGGTGCTCGAGGCGCTCGGCCGCGTCTACGCGGACGCGAGTGCCGCGGGGCACGGCGGCGACGACATCGCGGCGGTCGGCACCGCGTTCTGACCCGGGCCTCGCTCAGCTCCGGCGGAAGAGCTCCCGCAGACGCTTCGCGAGCCGTCCGACGGCCTCGTCGTTCATCGTGTTCGCGAGGTCGAAGGCCTCGCGGGTGGGATCCGCCCCGCGCTCGATCCGCCGGAGCGCCGCCTCGGCTCGGGCGCGCGCGTCGAGCTCGGCGAGCGGCATGTCGTCCTCGGGGTCGTGCGTGCGGCGAGGCTCCATGGAGAGCAGGTTACGCGCGCGAGGCGTGGTCGCCCGTGTCGGCGTCCTCGACCACGCGCACCATCTCGTCGAGGAACTCCACGACGACCGCCATCTCGTCGACGGGCAGGTGCTCGGTGACCTCGAGCGCGCGGTTGTCGAGCTCCTCGATCACCCGCAGGGCGTCCCGCATCGAGGTACCGGTGGCGGTCAGGATGACCCCGCGACGGTCGTTCGGGTCCGGGTGTCGTTCGACGTGGCCGCTGCGGACGAGCCGGTCGACCAGGGCGGAGGTCGACGCGGCGGTGATCTCGAGCCGCTCGGCCAGGTCCTTCGCGTTCATCGACCGGCCTTCGTGCTCGGCGTCGATGAGGATGCGGAGCGCGAGCAGTGCGTTCTCGCCGATGCCCAGCGCCTCTCGCGCACGGCGCTGCGCCGCGCTCTCGGCGCTGCGGTAGCGGCGGAGCGCGTTCAACACGTCGACAGCGGCGACCCCGGAGTCCTTGTACCAGTACCCCGCGGTGCCGGTCATCACCTCGGACGTCATGGTTCAATGCTAGACGCTCTAGTTAGATTGTCTAGCGAGCGCGGGCTCGGGACAGCCGCAACACCCGTGACGCGGTCCGGAAACACTCCCGCAACGCCCACTCGTTAGGTTCTGGGCATGCAGGAGCAGCCGTGCTGAGCCGTCTCGCGGGCAACGTCTTCCACGTGGGGAGCGCGGTCGAGCGGACCGACGTCGTCGCCCGGTTGCTCGACGTGTACGTCGCGCGTCGCGAACCCGGCACCGTCGAGGACGACCGGCTCGTCGCGGCCGAGCTCCGGTCGGTGGTGGGCGCCGCCGGTCCCGGAGACGACGCCGACCGCGCGACGACGATCGACGGTCTGGCGCTCGACCGGCACGAACCCGCCTCGATCGCGGCCGCCGTGGCGGTCGCGCGCGACCACGCCCGCCGCGCGCGCGAGGTCGTCTCGAGCGAACTCTGGGACTGCCTCGACGTCACCCGGTCGCGGATGCCCCGGAAGGTCGCGCCGGACCGGGCGCACGAGTTCCTGTCGTGGGTGCGCGAGCGCAGTGCCCTGGCGATCGGGGTGGTCGAGGGCGACGCCAGCCGCGACGAGGTGTGGGAGTTCTTCACGCTCGGTCGCTCGCTCACCCGGTGCGCGTCGACGGCGCGGTTGCTCGCCTCGGGGCTGATCGCGTCGGGGGAGATCACCTCGTGGGCGACGGCGCTCCGGGCCTGCGGCGCGGGGGAGGCCTTCCTGCGCGGTCGCGACCACGCGCCGGTGCCGGTCGAGGCCGCCGCGTTCCTGCTCCTCGACGCGCACAGCCCCCGTTCGCTGCGCTTCGGCGTGCACCGTGCCGCCGAGTGCCTCGACGACCTCGCGCCGTCCTGTGTCGAGGACGAGGTCGCCGGGTTCGTCGAGGCGCGCGCCCGGCTCGACGCGGTGCCCGTGGACGCGGCCCTCGACGTCGTGTGCGAGGCGGGTGCCCACATCGCCGCGGCCGCGGACCGGGTGATGGTGGCGCTCGACGAACGCGTGTTCGCCGTGTCCGCCCCCGCGCACTGACCCGCGCGCGCCGAGGCCGAGCGCACCGGGCGCACCGAGGCCGGGCGCACCGAGCGGTCAGACGGAGCTGGAGCGGTCCGTGACGGCCTCGTCGCGTTCGAGCTCTGCGCGCAGTGCGGCCCGTCGGGTCGCGGGGTCGAGCACCGGGACGGAAGCGGTGACGGCGAGGCGCAGCCGGCTGTCGGCGTCGTACCGCAGCCGCAGGTGCTGGAACCGGACGAGCCACACGATCGCGATGGCCAGGGCGACGAAGCCCGACGCGGCACCGACGGCGATCGCCCACCGCGGGCCCCAGGCGTCCGCGACGGCGCCGACGATCGGGGCGCCGATCGGGGTGCCGCCGGCGAAGATCGCCATGTACAGCGCCATGACGCGGCCGCGCATCACCGGTTCGGTCGTCGTCTGCACGAGGGCGTTCGCGGTCGTCATGAACGTCAGGGCGGCGAGCCCGACGAAGACCAGCACGACGGCGAACGTCCAGTACGTCGGCGCGAGGGCGGCGGCGGTGCAGGCGAGGCCGAAGCCGCCGGCGGCGAGCACGAGGGTGCGCATCCTCGGGCGGTCCCGTCGCGCCGACAGCAGGGCTCCGGCGACCGAGCCGATCGCCATCACCGAGTTGAGCAGACCGAACTCGCCGGCCCCCTGGTGGAACTCGACCCGGGCCATCGTCGAGGTGAAGATCGGGAAGTTCACGCCGAAGGTCCCGACCACGAAGATCATGCAGAGGACGACGACGATGTCCGGCCGGGTGCGCACGTAGCGGAAGCCGGCGACGACCTGCCCCTTCCCGCGCTTCGCCCGCACCCGTTCGGCGAGCTGCGCCGGGTCGACGAAGCGCAGCGCGACGAGGACCGCCAGGAACGACCCGGCGTTGATGACGAAGACCCAGCCGGAGCCGATCGCTGCGATGAGCACGCCCGCGACCGCCGGGCCGATGAGCCGGGCCGCGTTGAACGACGCCGAGTTGAGGGCGACGGCGTTCGCCACGTGCTCGCCCTGCACGACGTCGGAGACGAACGCCTGTCGGACCGGGGTGTCGAACGCGGCGACGACGCCGAGCGCCAGGGCGAACCCGTACAGCGCGAGCAGGGTGGCGGTGTGCGTGAGGACCATGACGCCGAGCCCGAGGCCGAGCAGCCCCATGAGCGCCTGGGTCAGCATGAGCGTGCGCCGTCGGTCGAAGCGGTCGGCGACGAGTCCGGTCAGTGGCAGGAGCAGCAGCTGCGGGCCGAACTGCAGCGCCATCGTGATGCCCACCGCGACGGCGTCGTCGTCGGAGAGCTGCGTGAGGACGATCCAGTCCTGGGCGGTGCGCTGCATCCAGGTGCCGACGTTGGACACCAGGGCGCCGGCGAACCAGATGCGGTAGTTGCGGCCGGCGAGGGATCGGAACATGGCGCTCACGACTGGGCCAGCCTCCTCATGATCTCGGTGGCGTCGGCGAGGGTCGCCCGCTCGGCGGGGGTGAGTGCGGCGAGCCGCGGGGTGAGCCAGCCGTCGCGGCGTCGTCGGGTCTCCTCGACCAGGGCGGCTCCGGTGGGCGTCGCGCCGAGCACCACCTTGCGGCGGTCGTCGTCGTGGCTGCCCTTCGAGACGAGTCCGCGCTCGAGGAGCACCGCGACGGTCCGGGTCATCGACGGCGGGGTGACGCCGTCCTGGCGGCTGAGCTCGGCGAGCGTCATCGCGCCGTCGCGGTGCAGTCGTGCGAGGGCGGAGAACTGGGCGTCGGTGACGGCGGCGTCGGCCTTCTGCGCGCGGAGCGTCCGGGACAGCCGGTTCACGGCGATGCGGAGGTCGGTGGCGTCGGTCACGGGTCGTTAGTCTAGCTCATTAGTTCAGCGAACGAACTGCTTGTCGGCCCACCGGTCCGGGAGGCGACCTGGTCGACGGCGGCAGCTCCGCACACTGACGCGCGCCGCGCGGTGGTCGGACGGGAGGCCCGCCCAGCGTGCGCCGGTCGGCTCGCGTTCGACGGGCCTCCTGTCCGTCAGTGCCGCGCGTCCGTCAGCGAGGCACCCGTCAGGATCGCGTCGTGGGGGAGCAGGGCGTGCACGCCCCAGGTGCGGTTCGCGACCTGCGTCACCCGCATGCTCACCGCGACGCTCGCCATGGCGAGCGCCTCGGCACGGCTGGTGCCGTGCAGCGCGACGATCCAGTCGACCATGCGGTCGAGGGCCGTCGCGGTCGCGGCGTTCAGGTCGGCGTCGAAGCCGAAGGTGATCCGGCCCGCCGGGGTGTCCGCGTGCACGCCCTCGACCGGAGCCGTGTCGAGGAGCGTGAGCGTCATCGTCGTGGTCATGCCGCACTCGACGGCGGTGCCGGAGACCTCGCCGTCGCCCTGCGCCGCGTGCCCGTCGCCGACGGACAGCAGTGCGTCCGGCACCGTGACCGGCAGGTACAGGGTCGAGCCGGCGACGAGCTCGCGGCAGTCGATGTTCCCGCCGCCGAGCGGTCGCGGCGGGATCGTGGAGTGCTCGCCCGCGGGTTCCGGCGGGAGCCCGACGACGCCGAGGAACGGCGCGGTCCGGACCCCCAGCCCGAGCTGGTTCACGGCGACGCCCCGCTCCGGGTCGATGTCCCAGAGGAGCGGACCGCGGGACGCCGGGTCGGTCAGCCCGAGCGCCCGGTTCACCGGGGTGTCCACCCCGCCGGAGCCGGTGTAGCCCCAGTCGTCCGGCACGAGGTCGTCGAACCGGACCGCGAGGACCGCCCCCGGCCGCGCGCCCGTGACCGCGATCGGGCCGACCAGGCAGTGGCCGCGGCGCGGGTCGATGAGCGTCGGGGCGTCGACGCCCGGTGCCGGCTGCCGCTCCGTGTACCCGGCGGCGCTCAGGGTGTGGACGGTGACGGTGTCACCCGGGGCGACGGTGAGCACCGGCCGGCGCTCGGCGGTCAGGACGTCGACGGCGGAGTCGGCGGTGGACTCGAGGCGGTGGGTGGTCGGCACCCCTCGATCATCGCAGTCGCCGCACGTCCGCCGTCAGTGGGACTGGGGGATCGTCAGCCAGATCCCGGTCAGGACCGCCGCGACGCAGACCGCGAAGCAGACCACCGCGCCCGCCAGCGCGGCCGGCGGGGTGTGGCCGGACCGCGGCGTCTCCTGTGCGTACCGGGTGCGCTCGCCGCCGGCGTCGACCGGCTGGCCCGTCCCGAGCAGGCGGAGGCCGAGCGTGTACACGAGCACCACACCCACGGCCGCCACGAACCCCACGACGGCGACCGTCGCGATGGCGGTGAAGTCGATGTCCATCGTCGTCCTCCTCAGTTCGCGACCGCGGCCGGCTGGTCCGCGGTGTCGTCGGCGGTGACGTCCTCGTGCGAGATCGGCTTGCGCCGTGCGAGGAACCAGAAGGTCAGCCCGGCGGCGAGGCCGAGCACCACGACGGCGACCAGGCCGACCGTAGAGCTCGCGGCCACGGCGGTGGCGAGGGCCCCGACGACCGCCGCTGCCGGCAACGTGACGACCCACGCGACGACGATGCGCCCGACGACCGACCAGTGCACGTCAGCGAGCTTCTTGCCGAGCCCGGAGCCGACCACCGACCCGCTCGTGACGTGCGTCGTGGACAGCGCGAAGCCGAGGTGCGACGAGACGAGGATCGTCGCAGCGGAACTCGTCTCGGCGGCGAAGCCCTGCGGCGACTGCACGTCGGAGATCTTCTTGCCGACCGTCTGCATGATCCGCCAGCCCCCGGTGTAGGTGCCGAGGCCGATCGCCAGCCCGCAGGCCAGGATCACCCAGAGCGCCGGACCGGTGCCGGCGTCCTGGTAGTTCGCCGCGATGAGCGTCAGCGTGATGACGCCCATCGTCTTCTGCGCGTCGTTCGTGCCGTGGGCGAGCGACACCAGCGACGCCGAGATCGTCTGGCCGTGCCGGAAGCCCGTCGCGGCACCGTGCGTGGTGGCGTTCTTCGTGAGCACGTAGGCCAGGTAGGTCGCCACGAGCGCGATGACGCCCGCGATGACCGGGGAGAGCACGGCCGGCAGCACGACCTTCGACACCACCGTCGACCAGCTCACCGAGTCGATGCCGGCGCCGATGATCGAGGCGCCGATGAGCCCGCCGAACAGTGCGTGCGTCGACGACGACGGCAGGCCGAAGTACCACGTGGCGAGGTTCCAGAGCACCGCCCCGACGAGCCCGGCGAAGATCATGGTCGGGGTGATCGCGATGCCGCTCTCGCCCTCGCGGATGATGCCCTGCGAGACCGTCTTGGCGACCTCGGTGGACAGGAACGCGCCGACCACGTTGAGGACGGCGGAGATGAGCACGGCGGTCCGGGGCTTGAGCGCACCCGTGGCGACCGACGTGGCCATGGCGTTGGCGGTGTCGTGGAACCCGTTCGTGAAGTCGAACACGAGGGCCACCACGATCACCAGCACGACGATGACGAGGACGTCCATGCGGAGGACGCTAGGCCCGCTCGGACCCCGCCGCGTGAACGCCGGGTGAACAGGTCGGCGGGTTCGTGCGTCTGCGAAGATGTGGCCGTGCCCACGTTCTCCGCAGCCCGAGGCGACGCCTCGTTCACCGACGCGCACGGCGTCGAGATCGTCTACTCGACCTGGCGCGCGGCACGGCCGAAGGGCATCGTGCAGATCGCGCACGGGGTCGGCGAGCACGGGCTGCGGTACGAGCCGCTGGCGCAGGACCTGGTCCGTGCCGGGTACACCGTGCACGCCAACGACCACCGGGGGCACGGACGCACCGGCCTCGGGCAGTGGGACGGCGACCACGCGAAGCTCGGCCGGCTCGGCCCCGGCGGACTGCGCGCCGCGATCGCCGCGGTCGAGCAGATGGGCGAAGTCGCCCGTGCGGACACCCCGGGCGTCCCGCTCGTCCTGCTCGGCCACTCGTGGGGATCGCTGATGGCCCAGCGGATCGTGAACACGGCGTCGGAGGCGTACGACGGCGTCGTGCTCTCCGCCACCGCGTACCGGCTGCCCGGCTGGATGAACGGCGGCGACCTCAACGCCCGGCATGCCGGCTCCGGGCCGACGAAGTACGAGTGGCTCACCCGTGACCGGTCGATCATCGACGCCATCGCGCTCGACCCGCTCGCGGTCGAGGCCGACGTCATCGGGCTGTTCGGCCTGCCCGACACCCTGCGGCTGCTCGGCGTGCCGCGACGGGGGATCCCGCACGACCTGCCCATGCTGCTGCAGGTCGGGTCCGACGACACCCTCGGCGGGCCGCGCTCGGTCGAGCGGCTGGCGCATGCGTACCGCCGACGCGGCCGGCTCTCCGACGTGACCGTGCAGGTGTACGAGGGCGCGCGGCACGAGGTCTACAACGAGACCAACCGCGACGAGGTCGTCGGGGACCTGGTCGCGTGGCTGGACCGGGTGGCGGCGCGCGCGTAGGGGGCTGTTCCGCGCGGGTGCTGTTCCGCGCGTGGGTGGGTGTTCCGCTCAGGTGCAGTTTCGCGCGTGGGTGGCTGTTCCGCGCATGGGAGGGCGGATCGCGCGTGGTGAGCAGGAACTTCCGGCCTCCTACGCGCGAAAGTGCTTCCCACCGCGGGTGCGATGGGAGGGAACGACGGACGGGAGGCCCGTGGCGGGGCCGACACGGGCCTCCCGTCCGGCAGGCGGGTGCGTGACGGCGACCGGGGCGACGTGGACCGGCAAGGACCCGTGTGCGCGGGCGTAGGCTCGGGGCGTGCACGGTGAGTACAAGGTCCCAGGTGGCAAGCTCGTCGTCGTCGACCTCGAGGTGGTCGACGGGGACGTCCAGGAGTTCCGGCTCGCCGGGGACTTCTTCCTCGAGCCGGACGACGCGCTGGCCCGCATCGACGACGCCGTGAACGGGCTGCCCGCGACGACGGACGCCGCCGGCATCGCCGCGGCCGTCCGCGCCGCGCTCCCCGCCGATGCCGTGCTGCTCGGGTTCACGCCCGAGGCCGTCGGGGTCGCCGTCCGCCGGGCGCTCTCGCGTGCGTCGTCGTGGCAGGACTACGCCTGGGAGATCGTGCACGAGGGTCCGATCAGCCCGAACGAGCACCTCGCGCTCGACCAGGTCCTCACCGAGGAGGTCGGCGCCGGCCGCCGCGGTCCGACCCTGCGCATCTGGGAGTGGGACCAGCCCGCCGTCGTCATCGGGTCGTTCCAGTCGCTCAAGAACGAGGTCGACCCCGAGGGCGCGGAGAAGTTCGGCATCGAGGTCGTCCGGCGCATCTCCGGCGGCGGCGCCATGTTCATGGACGCCGGGGCGGTCATCTCGTACTCGCTGTACGTGCCGACCGACCTGGTGCAGGGGATGACCTTCGCCGACTCGTACGCCTACCTGGACGAGTGGGTGATCGAGGCGCTCAAGTCGCTCGGCATCGAGGCGTCCTACCAGCCGCTCAACGACATCACCTCGACCAAGGGCAAGATCGGCGGCGCCGCACAGAAGCGCCTCGGCACCGGCGCGCTGCTGCACCACGCCACCATGAGCTACGACATGGACGGCGAGAAGATGGTGCAGGTGCTGCGCATCGGCCGCGAGAAGATGAGCGACAAGGGCACCACCTCGGCTGCGAAGCGCGTCGACCCGCTGCGCTCGCAGACCGGGCTGCCCCGCGCCGAGGTCATCGAGCGGCTCATCGCGACCTTCACGAAGCTGTACGGTGCGACCGAGGGGCACGTCACGGCGGACGAGCGGCGGCGGGCGCAGGAGCTCGTGGCGTCGAAGTTCGCGACGAAGGAGTGGCTCGAGCGCGTGCCGTGATCGGACGTTCGAGTCACGACCCGGGCTGATCGTCCTCGTCTTCGGGATCGCGGAGGACGAGGTCGACGCCGCCCGCGGGCTGGTCCGTGCGGAGGGCAATCGGCTGTACCGGCGCGATGTACGAACCGCTGAAGGTGATCTCGTCCTCGTCCTCGTCCTCATCCTCATTGGGCTCGTCGGTGTCGTCGTCGGAACGGGTGCCGAGCAGCTTGCGGGTCAGCGCGCTCCGCTCGGTCAACAGCGAATCGAGTGCCGAGAGCAGGTCGGTGTCGTCGGGTTCCGCTCCGCGCAGGGCGGCGGCGAGGACGCTCCGGCGCATGAGCTCCTTCGCGAACGAGCCAGTGGTGCCCGCGGCGCGCTCCGCCGCCACCGCGAGGGCGTCGTCGGAGTACGGCAGCGAACCGGCGTACCGGCGGAAGAGCCGCGTGCGCTCCGGCAGGTCCGGCAGCGGGATCTCGACCGCCAGGTCCACCCGGCCGGGGCGGTCCGCCAGGGCCCGTTCGAGCACGGACACCCGGTTCGTCGTCATGACGAACGCGACGTCGGCATCGCCGTCGAGACCGTCGAGGGCGTCGAGCACCTCGAACAGCAGTGGCTGCGGGGAGCTGTGGCGCTCCATCGCGACGAGGTCGATGTCCTCCATCACGACGAGTGACGGCTGGAACGTCCGGGCGATCTCGGCCGCGGCTCCGATCGCGGCGATGCTCGACCCGGTGAGCAGGACCGCCGTGACGCCCTCGGTGCGGGCGAGCAGGTGGCGGATGGTCAGGGTCTTCCCGGTACCGGGCGGGCCGTAGAGCAGGACCCCGCGCTTGAGGTGCTGTCCGGCGGCGAGGAGCGCCTCGCGTTGCTCGCCGATCCCCACGACGTGGTCGACGACCTCGTCGAGCACGCCGTCGGCGAGCACGACGTCGTCCGCGGTGACGTCCGGTCGGCGCAGGAAGGTCGCGCCGGCATCCGCGCCGTACTCGGACGGCACGAAGGACAGCACCTGCCCCCGCAGCACGCTGCGTTCGATCATGAGCGCGCGGAACCGGCGCAGGAACGCGGCCACGACGTCCTGGTCCGCACCGAGGACCTCGATCGTCGCGCTCCCGCGGCCGTACTCCGGCTTGGCGGACCGCTGCACGACCGCGATCCGCTCGCCGTCGAACGTCAGGAGTCGGAGCCCGAAGGACACCACGCGACGGGTGTCGTCTGGTCCCGTCGCCCGGTCCGAGTAGCTCACCGGGCCGACGGCCCACCGGGTGCTCGGGTTCGCGAGGAACTCGCTGACCGAGCTGTGGAACCGACTGTCGTCTCCGGCGATCCCGAGGAGGGCGTCGGGGTCGTCCCCCGCGAGCTCCGCGAGGGCGACGTCCGCGTCGACGAGCCGGTGGTCCGGCAGCTCCTCGGTCACGACGGGGACGGATCGCGGGTCGACGCCGAGGTGGTCCCGCACCCGCTCGCCGAGCGGCGTCAGGACCGCCTGCTGCTCGGACCCCGCGAGTTCGTTCGCGTGGTCGATGTAGCGGGCGATCGCCCGCATGAGGTCACGGTCTGCGTCGTCGAGCACGTCGTCATCTTGGCACCGCCGGGTCCGTGGAGGCCAGGGGACGGTGCGGAGCACGTCTCGGTGCACCCGACCTGCGGATGGCGCACATCACCCGCGCGGCGGATGTCCCGTCGCGGTCCGCCACGTAACGTCGCTGCCGTGAACTGGTTGATCTTCCTGGGGGCGGTGGCCGCGCTGGCCGTCGTGGTGTGGATCGCCGACCGCGTGGGGTGGATCGACCTGTCGAACAAGTCCACGCGCAGCGGCGGATCCGGTGGTGCGATCGGGATGATGGACGAGGTGTTCGCGCCGACTTGTCACGAGACGCAGGCCGAGTACGAACGGCAGTCGCGCCTCCCGAGAGAGGCACCGACACCGGCGGACGACGACCACGACCTGCTCAGCGGGAGCGTGCTCATCCGGGTGCCGACGGTGCGGAGCGCCGGTCGGCACGAAGCGCGCGTCGGGACGCACGACCGCTCGTACTGAGCACGCGCGAGCAGACGGGGCGGGCGACCGATCTCCCCGTCCACGGCCGCAGGGGTTGTGGGGCGACGGACAGAGGGGTTCACTCGACAGGGCGACGCGTTCCGGCGAGCGAGGGAGACCAGGACTGATGCGTTCGATCGTCTACACCAGCACACAGACCCGTCCGATCACGGACACCGAGCTCGCACAGATCCTCGCGGTGGGCCGGGAGAAGAACACCGCCCTCGGGGTGACCGGGATCCTCGCGCACAAGGAGGAGAACTGCCTCGGGATCCTCGAGGGGGACGACGAGACCGTCGCCGCGCGGTTCGAGCAGGTGCGCGCCGACCCGCGGCACACGAACGTCCGTGTCCTGGCGGACGAGTCGGTCCGGCAGCGGTCGTTCCCGGACTGGTCGATGGCGTTCCAACCGCTGGATCCGCTGATGCAGCAGGTCCCGGGCTTCAGCGACCTGTTCGCCCCCGAGCACGCGCTCGACCCGTCGGTGGGGGTGACCCGGGCCCGTGCACTGCTCGAGTGGTTCCGGAAGCACCCGCTCGCCCCGTTGACGAGCCAGACCGCCGAAGCGGACGAAGCCCCGCGGACGCGTGCGATCAACGGTGCGATCACCGCGCTCCACGACGGCGGCGTCACGAGGTTCACCCTCGAGGTCGCCGCTGAGCGCGCGGGCATGGACGTGGCCGAAGTGCGGGAGGTGTTCCCGTCGGAGGCGGCGCTGCTCGCGGCGACGGTGGAGCGGTGGACACAGGCGATCTCGGCGCCGCTGGCGCCGTTGATCGCGGAGAAGGGCACGGTGGCGTTCCTGCACGCCCTGCTGGCGGCGCAGGCGGAGGAGCCGGGATTGATGGAGCTCCTCGCCGCGAGTCTCGCGTCGGCCGCCGACCCGACGGCGGACGGCGCCGACTACCACCGGTCCACGTACCGACGGTTCCGGCAGATGATCCGGGACGGTCTCGCCGCCGACGTCCGCGACGGCCGGGAGCCGGGGACGATGGACCCGGTCCGGGGTGCGCAGCAGCTGCTGGCGCTCCACGACGGTCTCCGCCTGCAGGCACTGCTGACCGCGGACACGGACCTGGTCGACGCCTTCGACCGGGCTGCGACCCGGATGCGCCGCGGGTGGTCCGAGCAGTACGAGCAGCCCTCCTGGTGGGACGTCCCGGTCGCGGGGGACCGCTGACGGACCGAGCCGTGCCGGTGGACCGGACCTGCCGGTCGCCGGCGCCGCGCGGGTGACCGCGGACGACCGCTCGGTTCGTCAGGGCGTCGTCAGTGGGACCGGTCCCGGTGCGCGTCAGCGCGTGGTGAGCTCCTGGTAGTCCGGGTGGCGCTCGATCCAGGCGTGGACGTAGCTGCACTGCGGCACGACACGGAGCGAGGACCCGGACCGGACGTCGTCGAGCGCGTGCTGCACGAGGATCGATGCGTGTCCGCCACCGCGGTGCGCCGGGTCGACCTCGGTGTGCACGAAGCGGATCTCGTCGCCGTCGACCTCGTACGCGGCGAAGCCGATCACGTCGCCGTCCTCGACGAGGGAGTACTGCTGCTTGTCGGTGTCGTTCCGGACCTCGGGTGCTGCCATGCCGTGCACGCTACGCCCGGGGGCGGTCGCTCGCTGGGTCCCGGCTGGGTGGCGCGGGGTGCGGCGGGTGCGGCGTCGGCGTGGGCGGCGGGCGCTGCGTGGTCTGGCGGGTGCGGCGGGTGCGGCGTCGTGCGGCGCCGCCCGTGGGGGGCGGCGGGTGCCGCGTCGGCCGTGGCGTCCCGTGCGGGACAATGGACCGTGCACACGGCAGACGATCGCGGCCCCGACCGCGTGGTACACGGCGACGCGCTCGACGTCGTCCCCGCGTACGCCGACGGCTCGTTCACGCTCGTCTACCTCGACCCGCCGTTCAACACCGGGCGCTACCAGCGCCGGCACGCCAGCGCCGCGGTGCCGTCCGCCGACGGGCCGGTGATGGGGTTCCACGGCCGGACCTACGAGCGGGTCCGCGGCGACCTGATGCGGTTCGACGACCGGTTCGAGGACTACTGGTCGTTCCTCGAGCCCCTGCTCGTCGAGGCGTGGCGACTGCTGGCGGACGACGGCACGCTGTACCTGCACCTCGACTACCGCGAGTCGCACTACGCGAAGGTGCTGCTCGACGCGCTGTTCGGTCGGGAGTCGTTCCTCAACGAGATCGTCTGGGCCTACGACTACGGCGCGAAGTCGAAGTCCCGCTGGCCGACCAAGCACGACACGATCCTGGTGTACGTGAAGGACCCGACACGCTACTGGTTCGACTCGACGACGGTGGACCGGGAGCCGTACATGGCGCCGGGGCTCGTCACGCCGGAGCAGCGCGAGCGGGGCAAGCTGCCGACCGACGTCTGGTGGCACACCATCGTGTCGCCGACCGGCAAGGAGAAGACCGGCTACCCGACGCAGAAGCCCGAGGGGGTGCTCCGCCGGATCGTGCAGGCGTCGTCGCGCGAGGGGGACTGGGTGCTCGACTTCTTCGCCGGCAGCGGCACGACGGGGGCGGTGGCCTCGGCGCTCGGCCGGCGGTACGTGCTCATCGACGACAACCCGGCGGCGATCGAGGTCATGCGGAAACGGTTGCCGGGGGCGTTCTTCGAGGGGTGAGCGCGGGCGGCCGAGCGGGTTCGGGCGCATGCGGGGCGGCGGCGCGGTGCCGCGGTGGCGGTGGCGCGGTGCCGCAGTGCCGCAGTGGCGGTGCATGTGTGTGCAACCTGCGACGGAGCACGAGTCGATCGACACGTGCTCCGTCGCAGGATGCTCACGCACCGGATGCACGCGCATGTGACGACGGACCACGAGCCGATCGACGCGTGGTCCGTCGGGACATGCACCCGCAAGGAGTGCAGGGCGCCTACTCGGCCGAGTGCCGCCCGTGCGGGTGCGTGTCGTCGGACACCGGAGCCGACGGCGAACCCGAAGCCGGAACCGACTCCGCAGCCGGCGCCGGAGCTCCGGCGACGTGCGCGGCGTGGGTCCGGATCGCGCCGGTGGCGGTCGGCGGCTCGTCCACCGGTGCCGCGGCCGAGTGCGCACCGTGCGTGGTGGCGTCGGGCAGCGGGGCCCGGGTGTCGTCCGGCTCGGAGCGGGTGTCCGACGGCAGGACGGACACGTCGCCGGCGCCCGCGGAACGGGCCGATCGCGGCTGCGCCACGACGTCCGGCGAGGTCGGCACGGCATCGGCACCTGACGAGGCGACGGCGGCCGGGACGCCCGAGGCACCAGACCCACCCACGGCGCCGGACCCACCCGAGGCTCCCGACCCGACCGGGGCGGCAACGCCCACGCTCGGCCCGGGGCCGGCGACGGTGTCCGCGGTGCGTGCGGCGTCGGCCTGCTCCTGCAGGGCCGAGGTCTTGCGCAGCGGCGGCACCCGGAAGAACCAGGTCAGCACGAACGCGAGCAGGATCACGGCAAGCCCGACGTAGTAGACGCGGACGGCCGAGTCGCTGAAGCCGACCAGGAACGGCCGGGTCAGCCGCTCGTCGGCGCCGTTGAGGAACGAGGTGTTGCTCGTGGTCGCGTTGCTCGACGAACTCGCGCTCGTGTCGCCCCGCTTGAGCTGCTCGATGAGCGACGGGGCGACCCCGTCGACGACGTTCTGGCGCTGCGACCGGTTCGAGTAGTCCACCTGCACCGAGCCGTCGACGACCTCGGCGTCCGCCTTGGCGGCCACCGCCTCGAGCGCCTTCTGCTCGGCGGCGGGGGTGGCGTCGTCGACCTGCTGCGCGATGACGGTGTCGGCTGCGGCGGCCGGGAGCGTCCCTGCGTCGACCTGCTGCTGGACGGCGGCGGTGACCTGCTCCGTGACGGCCTGGTCGGCGGACTGCTTCGCCTGCGCGGCGGCCTTGTCGAGGCCGTCCTGCACGTTGCGCTGCACCGGGTCGACGATCTTCGACCAGATCTGGTCCATGACGCCCTCGTTCTCCGAGGCGCTGGCGACCGACGGGGTGAGCGCGGCGTTGAGCGCACGCTTCAGGTCGCCCTCGTCCTGCATCGCGGCCGTGATGTTCGTGGGCATGAGTGTGAAGAGCACGGAGAGCAGGACGGCGGTGCCCATGGTGCCGCCGATCTGGCGGAAGAACGTCGCGGCGCTGGTGGCGACGCCGATGTCCCGCGGGGAGACCGAGTTCTGTGCGGCGAGGGTCAGGGTCTGCATGAGCTGGCCGAGGCCGAGCCCGATGAGGAACATGCCCGTCATGAGGAACCACAGCGGACGGTCGGCCGTCAGGAAGGTCAAGACCGTGAAGCCGACGGCGGTGAAGGCGGTGCCGGTCACCGGGAACACCTGGTAGCGGCCGGTGCGCGAGATGATCTGGCCGGAGGCGATCGACGAGATCATCAGGCCGAGGACCATCGGGAGCATCGCGAACCCGGACTCGGTCGGTGTGACGCCCTTCACGATCTGCAGGTACAGCGGGATCGTCAGCATCGCGCCGAACATGCCGAAGCCGACCAGGACGGACAGGACCGCCGCCATCGAGAACACCCGCGAGCCGAACAGCTTCATCGGCAGGATCGCGTCGTCGCCCATCGCCCGTTCGACGATGATGAACGCGATGAGCCCGAGCGCACCGATGGCGTAGCAGGCGAACGCACCGGGGGAGTTCCAGCCCCACTCGCGGCCCTGCTCGGCGATGAGCAGCAGCGGCACGAGGGTGACGATGACGAGCGTCGCGCCCCACCAGTCGATGCGGGGCGTGCCGCGGTCGCCGAACTTCGGCAGGTGCAGGAACGTCACCACCATGAAGAGGGCGATGATGCCGATCGGCACGTTGATGAGGAAGACCCAGCGCCAGCCGGCGATGAAGAGCAGCTGGTCGGCACCGGCGAAGACACCGCCGACGAGCGGGCCGATCACCGACGAGATGCCGAAGACCGCCAGGAAGTACCCCTGGTACTTCGCGCGCTCGCGCGGGGCGAGCATGTCGCCCATGATCGCCAGCGGCAGGGACATGAGGCCACCGGCACCGAGGCCCTGCAGCGCGCGGAACCCGGCGAGCATGAGCATCGAGGTCGAGAACGATGCGGCGAACGACCCGATGATGAAGATCGCGATCGCCGTGATGAACAGCGGACGGCGGCCGAAGATGTCGGAGAGCTTGCCGTAGATCGGCGTGGTCACGGTCGACGCGATGAGGTACCCGGTGGTGACCCAGGCCTGCTGGTCGAGCCCGTGCAGGTCGTCGCCGATGGTGCGGATCGCGGTGCCGACGATCGTCTGGTCGAGGGCGCCGAGGAACATGCCGGCCATCAGGCCGTAGATCACCAACAGGATCTGTCGGTGGTTCATCACGACGTTGGACGCCGTGGTGGGGGCCGCGGGTGCGGTCGCCGTCTGGGTCATGAGCAGGGTCTCCCGGTCCGGTGCGCTGGCGCACACGAATTTTGCGCTGCGTGCAAAGTTACAGCAGCCGCAAGGTGCTCGCGCCCGTGGGGTCGGCTTCCTGAACGGATCGGCAGGGATCTGCACGGGTGGCGCCGAGGGACGCGCCGGGGGTCACCCGATCGGCATCACCGTACGCCGGGTCCGCTCCACCGGTGCGCCGGCTCCCGACGTCGGTTCGCGGCGTCGACGGACGGCCGGGAGGCCCGGGTCGGCCCCGTCAGACCGCTGCGGGTTCGACGACCCGGGTCACGCCACGTGCCGCCAGCTCGGCGGGGTCGGCTGCGGTCCGCCTCGTCACGACCGTGACCGCGTGGCCGGCGGCACGGAGGCGGTGCCACTGCTCGAACACGGCGCCGCCCGGGGCCAGGTCGGACCGGCGCAGGGGCAGGTCGGCGTGGTCGACGTCGACCACCACGGCGCTCGTGCGCGGCGTCGGCACGGGTGCGGCACGGCGAGCGTCGGCGACGACCTCGGCGTAGCGGCGGCCGAGCGGCTTCACCCGGTTGTCGACGTCGAGCAGGCCGAGCGAGTACTCGAGGTCCTTGAAGTCCCCGAGGTCGCGGGAGACGTCGTGCGAGCACCACCACGTCACCGCGTGCAGCCGTTCGGTCGTCAGGGCGGCCGCCACCGTGCGCTCGAGGAACTCCGGCATCTCGGACTCGGCGAGGTGCCGGTCCGGGGCGCCCACCTCCTGCAGCCAGACCGCCCGGTCGGGGTCGGTGGCGAAGGCCCTGGCGAGCTCGATCATCCACTCGGCATGGCGGACGGACTCGTCGGACAGCGCCCCGTAGCGGTCGGCGACCCCGTTGAAGATCCACGAGTGCACCGTCGTGACGTCGCCGAGGCGGCTGGCGTGCGCGGGGACGAACGGGTGGCCGTCGCGGTACCAGAGGTGGTCGTTCTCGGAGTGGGTGACGACGTGCCGCGGGTCCTTGTCACGCGGCGCCCCGAGCAGCGACGTCAGCCAGTGCGTCACCTGGTCGGTGTCCGCGGGCATCGCAGCGGGGTTCGGCGGCTGGAACTGGTTCAGCTCGTTGCCCAGGGTCAGGCCGGTGAAGTTCGGGCGGTCGCGGACGGCGTCGTACACGGCGGCGACGAGGGCGGCCTGCGCGTCGATCGCCGGCTGGTCGGTGAACATGTTGCCGTCGTGCCAGTTCACGAGCCAGGCGGGCACGAAGTCGAAGCCGGACATGTGTCCCTGCACGACGTCGACACTGGCGTCCAGTCCGAACTCGGCGGCGAGGTCGACCACGAGTGCCACGTCGTCCAGCGCCCGGCGGCGGATCAGCGTGCGGTTCGGCTGCAGGGTGGGCCAGAGCGGGAAGAGCCGGACGTGGTCGAGCCCGAGCGCCGCGATCGCCTCGAGGTCGCGACGGACGACGGTCTCGTCGACGGACTGCCACTGGAACATCCAGTCGGTGGACGGCACGTAGTTCACGCCGAAGCGGGTGGCGGTGGTCATCGGTCTCCTTCGGTCATGGAGCTGGGGTGGGCGCCGGTCCGGTCGACCCACGGACGTGCAGGGCGCGACCGCCGACCTCGGCGTCGGCGACCTCGTCGCCGCGCACGAGTCGTTCGACGAGCGCGACGGCGGTGCGGGCCGAGTCCTCGACCGGGGCGTCGAGCGCCGTGAGCGCGGGGCGGACGATCGTGGAGACCCACGAGTCCTCCCACGCGACGACGGACAGGTCGTCGGGGACCCGGACGCCGAGCTCGGGGGCGTGGGCGACCACCTCGGCGGCGATCGCCTCGCCGTCGAGGACGATGGCGGTCGCCCCGTAGAGCCGGGCGAGCAGGTCGGCGACGGGGTCCTCGGCGCCGGCGCGCCAGTCGAGCACGAGGGCCTCGACGCCCCGGCGCCGCGCGGCACGGGTGAACCGGGCGTCACGCGCGCCCGTGTGGGCGAGCGCCGGTCCGTCGCCCACGCGGGCGATCCGCCGGTGGCCCAGCGTGCCGAGGTGGTCGAGCAGCGACTCGGTCGCGTCGGCGTCACTGACGGTCACCGCGGGCACGGTGCTGCCGGGGATGGGGGCACCGAGCATCACGGCCGGTGCGGCGAGGTGCTGCAGCAGGGAGATGCGGGGGTCGTCGGTGCGGACGTCGACGAGCAGGAACCCGTCGACCCGCTGCTCGGTCCACCACTGGCGGTACACGGCGGCTTCGTCGTCGGCCTGCACGAGGGTCACCGACAGCGACCAGCCGATCGCGGCGAGCGGTTCGGTCAGCCCGGCGATGAGGCGCATCGTGAAGGGGTCGCGCTGGAAGGTGTCGCGGGAGCGGGCGAGCACGAGCCCGAGGCTGTGCCCGGCGTTGCCGGAGAGCTTGCGGCTCGCCAGGTTCGGCCGCCAGTTGAGGTCGTCGGCGGCCTTCCGGATGCGTGCGGCGGTGGCGGCCGACACGTTCGGTCGTCCGTTGAACACGTGTGAGACCGCCGACGTCGAGACGCCGGCGCGCTTGGCGACCTGCGCGATGGTCACGCGGCGTCGGTCGACGGCGCCGGCGGTGGTGTCGCTCATGCGGTCGAGCGTAGAGGCTTGACCACCTCGTGTAAAGCGGTATACGTTGCTCGTCACCTGAAGTACACCGCTGTACCGAATCGCATCGGGACCGCTCCACCATCCACTGCCAGGGAGGCACCGTGACGGACGGCATCAGCAGACGCACCCTCATCGGAGCCGGGTTCGGCGCCGGAATCCTCGCGCCGATCCTGGCGGGGTGCAGCGCCCTCACGCCGGCGTCGAGCGGCCCGGGGACGCTCAGCGTGCACACCCAGCTCAGCGGCGCGGTCGCCGGCGCGCAGACGTTCACGGACGTCGTCGCCGCCTACCGCCGCCGCACGGACCGCCGGGTCGCCCTGCTCTCGAACGGGTCCGACCTGCCGATCGTCTTCGAGACGAGTTCCCTGGCCGGCAAGGAAGCCGACGTCGCGATCGTGAACATGGTCGGACGCACGCTGTCCTGGACGGGCGAGGACGCCACGATCGACGTCTCCCGCTACCTCGACGAGTGGGACCTGCGCGACAAGATCATCCCCGAGGCGCTCGAGGAGTGGACCGACGACCAGGGGCGGCTCCGGGCGTTCCCGTTCACCCGGACGAACTGGCCGGTGTCGTTCAACACGGCGCTGCTCGAGGAGGCCGGCGTCAGCGAGATCCCGACGACCTCGGACCAGCTCATCGCCGCGGCCGACCGCCTGCGGGCCGCCGGCATCGGCCCGGTCACCGTCGGCGGGTCGGACTGGAGCGGGCAGAAGCTCCTCATGCAGGTCATCCAGGGCTTCGTCACCCAGGACGAAGCCGCGACGGTCTTCTCCACCGGCAAGATCTCGGAGAGCCCCGGGGCGGTCCGCGGCGTCGAGCACTTCGTCGCACTCCGCGACGCCGGGGTCTTCGTGGACTCGGTGCAGGGGTTCACCTCGGACTCCGAACTGACGCAGTTCACCACCCGCAAGGCTGCCATCGTCCCCGCGATGTCCTCCGCCCTCGCGCTGGTGTCGAAGGAACGCGCGAAGGAGGTCACGGTCGGCGGCTGGCCGGTGCCGTCGAAGGACGCCGCCATCGCGCATCCGAGCGTCATCAAGAGCTACAACGGCCACGGCATCTGGATCAGCGAGAACGGCCGGGCGAAGCTCGACCTCATCAAGCCGTTCGTGCAGTACCTGTACTCGTCGGGCGTCACGAGCGAGTTCGTCCTCGACTCCGGCCGCGACATGAGCCGGATCACGGACACCGTCAGCCGTGACTTCCCGCTCGTCGCCCAGGCGTCGAAGCTCACCGACGACCAGGTCACCCCGGTGATGCTGCCCGACCTGCTCGTGCCCGACTCGGCCTACGAACCGATGATCCGCGCGACGAGCCTGGCGTACGGCTCCGGCACCTCGGCCGACCGCATCATCGACCTCTTCGAGCGCGCCTACACGGCCGCCTGACCACCCGATCCGCGAGAAGGAGCTCCCCATGGCAGTGCTCGTCGAGGAACCACCCGTCCGGTCGGCGTCGACGCCGTCCGGCCCCGGCCGCCGGGGCAACCGTGCCGTCGGGACCGCTCGCGGCGCCTTCCCGACCTTCGCGGTCCCCGCGCTGGTCTGGTACGGCCTGTTCATGATCGGGCCGGTGCTCGCGATGATCATCATCGCGTTCCTCAGCTGGCCGGGCATGCTCGTCTCGCCGACCTTCGCGGGGCTCGACAACTTCCGGGTCCTGTTCTCGGACGAGACCTTCTGGGCGGCGGTCCGGAACAGCACCGTGCAGATCGTCGTCGGCCTGCCGATCATGATCGTGCTGGCGTTCCTGCTCGCGTTCCACGTCGTGCAGAAGCCGCGCGGGCACAGGGTGCTCCGCTACCTGCTCTTCATCCCGGCGCTCATCTCCGCGCCCGCCACCGCGATGATGTTCTACGCGATGCTGAACCCGGACGGCCTGGTGAACGGGGTGCTGGCGACCGTCGGCATCGGCGGCAAGGCCTGGCTCGCCGACCCCGCCACGGCCCTCGGCGCGCTCATCGTGGTCGACCTCTGGGCCGGCATCGGCTACTCGGCGGTGCTCATCGCGAGCCGCCTCGACGGCGTCGACGCCGAGGTCGTGCAGGCCGCCCGGATGGACGGCGCCGGCTCGTGGCGGCTCGCCTGGGGCGTGTACTGGCCGATCGCCCGCGACTTCATCGGCGTCGTCGCGATGCTCCAGTTCCTGGCGATGCTGTTCAGCTCGGCGCAGAACGTGCTCCTGCTGACCCAGGGCGGGCCGGGCACCGCCACCACGACGCTGTCGTACCTCGTGTACCAGAAGGCCTTCGTCGACACCGACCTCGGATACAGCCAGGCGGTCGGCGTCGTCCTGTTCGTCCTCGGGCTCGTCGGGATGTTCGTCATCCGCCGGGTCCTCCGCAAGACCCACTGACCCACTGACCCCGGGAGACCACCATGGCGAAGCCCACCGCCGGCATCCGGCTGCGCGACCGGATCGGTTCCATCACGAGCGGCACCGTGGCGTGGATCTACGCCGCCCTGCTGATCCTGCCGTTCTACTACTTCGTCGTCTCGTCCTTCAAGGACAACGACGGCATCTTCGAGTCCCCGCTCGCCCTGCCCGCCTCGTGGGACCTGTCGAACTTCACCGACGCGATCCGGCAGGCGTCGCTCGGCCCGGCGATCGCGAACTCCGTCATCACCACGGTGGCGGCGCTCGTGCTGACGCTCGTGCTCGCGCTGCCGGCGTCGTTCGCCCTGGCGCGGGCGACCGGCCGCGCGGGCCGCGTCGTCGAGGCGCTGTTCTCGCTCGGGTTCCTCATCCCGTCGTTCGCGGCGCTGTTCCCGACGTTCCTGCTCGCGGCCGGCATGGGCCTGTTCCACACCCGGACCTTCCTCGTGCTGCTGCTGCCCGCGACCGCCATGCCGCTCGCGGTCGTCATCCTGACCCAGTTCATGCGGACGATCCCGCGCGAACTCGAGGAGGCAGCGTCGATGGACGGCGCCTCGGCGTGGCAGGTCATGCGGCAGGTCTACCTGCCGATCTGCATCCCGGGCATCGCCACCGTGCTGCTGCTCAACTTCCTGTCGTTCTGGAACGAGTACCTGTACGCCCTGGTGCTCATCGGCCCGGACACCGCGCAGCGGACCATCCAGGTGGCGCTGCCGACGCTGAAGGTCGACGCGGGCACCGACTACGGGATGCTCATGGCCGGCACCCTGTTCACCCTGCTGCCGGTGTACCTCGTCTACTCGATCCTGCAGCGCCAGATGCAGCGCGCGCTGGTGTCCGGAGCGATCAAGGGATGACCGGGCACCCCACCGCGACCAGCCTCGACGTGCGCGCCCGGATCGGGCAGGTCAACCAGCGGCTCAAGGGGTGGGAGGCCGTCCGCTGGGTCGACGGCCGCCCCCGCATCACCGACGTGCTGCGCGCCGAGGTCGACCGCTGGGGCGGCATCGGCGCGGTGTACGGCGTGCTCCGCGCCGACCCGTGGTCGGGCGTGCACTGGGGGAACGGCACCCCGCCCGAGCGGTCGGCCGAGGCGTACGCGGCCGTGCAGGACCACGTCGTCGCGCACAGCGACGGTGGTGTCCCCACGCTCTTCGTCGAGGAGGTCCCGCACGGCCTGCAGGCCCTCGGCGGCACGACGGTCCCGGTGAACCTCGCCCTCGGCGCCGCGATGGACGAGCAGCTCGTCGAGGACCTCGCAGCCGCGGTCGCGGCGGAGGTCCGGGCGCGCGGCACCCACGTCGCCCTCGTCTCCGGCCTCGACGTCCTGCGTGACCCCCGATGGGGCCGGAGCGAGGAGTGCTGGTCGGAGGACGGCGCCCTCGCGGCGGTCATGGTCGCCGCGACCGTGCGCGGCATGCAGGGCGGCGGTGACGGCCCGATCGACGGACGGCACGTCGCCGTCGTCGCGAAGCACCTGGCCGGACAGGGTGCCGGCATCGGCGGTCGCAACGGCTCCGGCGCACCGATCGGCCGACGCGAACTCGCCGAGGTGCACCTGCCGCCGGCGCTCGCCGCGGCGCGTGCGCACGTCGCCGGGTTCATGGCCGCCTACAACGACGTCGACGGGGTGCCCTGCTGCGGCAACCGGGAGCTGCTCACCACGACGATCCGCGACGCCTGGGGGTGGGACGGGCTCGTGATGGCCGACGGCACCGCCGTCGACCGACTGCGCGACGTCACGCCCGACCCGGCCTCTGCCGCGGCGCTCGCGCTCCGGGCCGGCGTCGACCTGAGCCTCTGGGACGACGCCTTCACCCACCTCGACGAAGCACTCGACCGCGGGCTCGTCGACCTGGCGGACCTCGACCGTGCGGCCGACCGCGTGCTCGCCCTGAAGCGGCGCGTCGGGCTGCTCGGCACGCCGCCGGCCCCGGTCGAGCACCGGACACCGCCGGAGCGCTCCACGCTGCTGCTCGCCGAGCATGCGGCCCGGCGGGCGGTGGTGGCCCTCGGCGGGCCGCTCCCGACCATCGCCGCCGACGCCGTCGTGGCCGTCGTCGGCCCGAACGCCGACGACGTCGACGCGCTGCTCGGCGACTACGCGCCGCCGCGGCCGCCCGTCGACCCCGGTGCGTCCACCGTGCGCTCCGCCCTGGAGGCCCGGCTCGGCCCCGACCGGATCCGCAGCGCCCGGGGCAGTCACCTCCGCCACCCGCTGCCGGGCCCCGACGGGATCGCCGCGGTGGACGCGGCGCTCGCCGACGCCGATGTCGCGGTCGTGGTCCTCGGCGGGTCGAGCCGCCGCGCCTACGACGACGGCTTCGAGGACAACGGCGCGGTCAGCGGTCCGGCACCGGACACGACGAACGGCGAGGGGGTCGACCTGGCCTCCGTCGCGGTGCCCGAGGCGCAGCTCGACGTCCTCCGCGCCGCGCGGGGGAGCGGTCTGCCCGTCGTGGCGGTCGTCGTCGACGGCCGGCCCAGGGTCCTGACCGAGGTGTTCGCCCTGGCCGACAGCGTGCTGGTCGTCCCGTTCCCGGGGCCCACCGGCGGCGGGGCCGTCGTCGACGTGCTGCTCGGCGCCCCGGCCGAGGGGCGGCTCCCCGCGACCTGGCCCGGCGCGGACGGCGTGCTGCCGGTCGCCCACGACGAACGCCTCGAGACGGCGCGCGGCTACGTGGACGTCGCCGCGTCGCCGACCGTCACCGGTGCACCCGGACCGGGAGCCGGCATCCAGGTGGAACTGGCGGACGGGAGCGACGCGGTGACGGCCGTGCGCCTCCTGGCCGGGGGCACGGTGACCGTCCCGGTGACGGTGCGCAACGCATCGGACGTGCCCCGTCGGGTCTCGGTGCCACTGTGGGGGCGGCGACGCGAACCGGGCGTGCGGCCGCGGCGTCGGCGGCTGCTCGACCTGGTGACCGTGGACGTGCCGCCGGGCACGACCGTCGAGACCGCGTTCGCCCTCGGACTCGACGCGCTCGGCACGTGGGACGCTGGTCTGCAGCTCGGTGCACGGCCGCTCGACCTGGACTGCTGGACGGACGACGTGCTCGATCCGCCCGGGTCGACGCGGACCGTCCGTGTCACCGACGGACAGGAGGCAGTGCGATGGGTGTCGTGACGCAGGTGCGGCTCGAGGAGGTCACCCCGACCCTGGTCGCGGCGGCCGACCGGGTGCGGACCACGATCGGGGTCGAGGTCGGCGACCGCGTCGAGCGCGCGCTCGTGCGGACCCTGCGCGACACCATCACGCTCGACGACGACGGCGCCTTCGTCATCACGGGGGACATCCCGGCGATGTGGCTCCGCGACTCGACGACCCAGATGACGCCGTACCTGCGCTTCGTCGCGGACGACGCGGTGCTCGCCGACCTGCTCTGGGCGGTCGTGCGCCGGCAGCTCCGGCTCGTCGAGCACGACCCCTACGCCAACTCGTTCAACCGTGAGCCGAACGGCGCGCACTACGACGAGGACGACCTCAACGCGGACCCGCTGGTGTGGGAGCAGAAGTACGAGGTCGACAGCCTCGCCTACCCGGTGACGTTCGCACACGCGCTGTGGCGGGCGACCGGGCGCACCGACGTGCTCGACGAGCGGGCGCACCGGGTGTTCCGGACGATCGTCGCGCAGTGGCGTGCCGAGCAGGACCACGACGCGTCGGCGTACCGCTTCGTCCGCGACGGCGCGATCCCGACCGAGACCCTGGCACGGGACGGCCGCGGCACCCCGGTCGCGGTGACCGGCATGACCTGGTGCGCGTTCCGCCCCTCGGACGACGCCTGCACGTACGGCTACAACGTGCCGGCGAACCTGTTCGCGGCCGAGGCGCTGCTCGCCGTCGCGGCGATCGCGCGCGAGGTCTGGGCCGACACCGGCCTGGCGGACGACGCCGACCTGCTGCGGAGCGCGATCACCGACGGCGTCCGACGGCACGGCATCGTGCCGGGGCCGTCGGGGACGGACGTGTACGCGTACGAGGTCGACGGGCTCGGCGGCGTGCTGCTCATGGACGACGCGAACACCCCGTCGCTGCTGTCCCTGCCGCTGTCCGCGCCGTCGGTGGTCGACCGCGCGGTGTGGGCGGCGACGCAGGAGTTCGTCCTGTCGCCGGCGAACCCGTACTGGTCGAGCGGTGCTGCGGCGGCCGGGGTCGGCAGCCCGCACACGCTGCCGAACCGGGTGTGGCCGATCGCCCTGGCGGTCGGGGGACTCGTCTCCGGGTCGCCCGCACGGCGGCGGCGGCTTCTCGACGTGCTCGTGGCGACGGACGGCGGCACCGGCGACATGCACGAGGCGTTCGACGTCGACGACCCGACGCGGTACTCGCGACCGTGGTTCTCGTGGGCCGACGCGATGTTCTGCGAACTGGCGCTCGCGGCCGCCGACGACTGAGCGGTCGTCAGGCCATCGCCTGCTCGAGCGCCTCCTGGAAGCGCTCGTCGACCTCGATGCGCATCGCCCCGGACTCCGGGTCGAACGACGACACGATGCTCACCTCGCCGTCGCGGGCGAACAGCAGCCGGTCGCTCAGCACACCGCCGGGTGCTCCCCGCGGATCGGACACGAGCTGGACGAGTGCTCCCGCCAGCGTGTTCACCGCGGTCAGGCTGTCGGCGTCGCGGATCGGGACGGCGAGCAGCAGGTGCCGGTGCGGGATCGCGATGACCGCCCCGTACGGCAGCGCCCCGAGCACGGCGGGCAGGTTGACGGCCTTCGACGCGGTGAACAGCGACTCGCCCTCGACGACGACGAACCCGGGGGCGACCTCGCTCTGCTGGTCGACCGGCTCGTCGTCGCTGTTCAGCTGGCCGATCGCGAAGAGCTCGTCGATGCCGAGCGGCAGCCGGTGCACCGTCTCGGCGGAGAGCGTCGCGACGGTCGTCGGGAAGTCCACGCAGAGCGCCGCGACCACGCCCGGCACGAACGGCCGCGCGTAGGACAGGTCGATGCCGTCCGGACCCCGCTCGGCGAGCAGCCGCAGCCGGATGCGCTGCCGGAGCTCGTCGGGGGACATGTCCTCGGCCGCCGGGTCGCTCCGCGACGCGAGCATGGCGTCGAGGTGGCGTCGGACCGCGGCCTCCTGCGTGGCGGTGTCGGCCCCCTCGAGCATGCCCGCGAGGTTGCCGAACAGGTAGACCTGCCCGTCGGAACCGCGCAGCCGGGCGGCCGACGGGTCGTCCGCCGGCCCCTCGACCGTGGTCTCGACGCCCCGCTCAGCGAGCACGCGCCGCGCGAGTACGACGAGCGACGGTGCCGCTCCCGGTCCCGGTTCCCGCTTCTTCCGTCCGAACAACCCCATGACGTCCCCGTCCCCCCTCGTGGTCCGCTCGTGCTCAGCCGCCGAGGGCGGCGTCCACGATCTCCTTGGCCTCGCGCTGCACCTGCTCGAGGTGCTCCTGTCCGACGAAGCTCTCGGCGTAGATCTTGTAGACGTCCTCGGTGCCGGACGGTCGCGCCGCGAACCAGGCGTTCTCGGTCACGACCTTGACGCCGCCGACGGCCGCGCCGTTGCCGGGGGCCTCGGACAGCTTCGCCGTGATCGGGTCGCCGGCCAGTGTGTCGGCCGCGATGGCCTCGCCGTCGAGCTTGCCGAGGCGGGCCTTCTGCTCCTTGCTCGCCGCCGCGTCCACGCGCTGGTAGACCGGGTCGCCGAAGCGCTCGGTGAGCTCGGCGTAGAGCTGCGACGGCGTCTTGCCCGTCACCGCGATGATCTCCGACGCCAGCAGCGCGAGGATGATGCCGTCCTTGTCGGTGGTCCACGCGGTGCCGTCGTGACGCAGGAACGACGCTCCGGCGGACTCCTCGCCGCCGAACGCGACGGAGCCGTCGATCAGCCCGGGCACGAACCACTTGAAGCCGACCGGGACCTCCCACAGGCGACGGCCGAGGGACTCCGCGACGCGGTCGATGATGCTCGAGGACACGAGCGTCTTGCCGACGGCGGCGTCGTCGCGCCACGCCGGACGGTGCGCGTAGAGGTACTCGATGGCGACGGCCAGGTAGTGGTTCGGGTTCATCAGGCCACCGTCGGGGGTGACGATGCCGTGCCGGTCGGAGTCCGCGTCGTTGCCGGTCAGGACGTCGAAGTCGTCCTTGCGGGCGAGCACCGAGGCCATCGCGGAGGGGCTCGACGGGTCCATCCGGATCTTGCCGTCCCAGTCGAGCGTCATGAACGCCCAGGTGGGGTCGACGTCCGGGTTCACGACGGTCAGGTCGAGGCCGTAGTGGTCGCGGACGGCGTTCCAGTAGGGCAGGGAGGCGCCACCGAGGGGGTCCGCCCCGATCCGCACGCCGGCACGCTTGATCGCCGCGATGTCGATGATGTTCTCGAGGTCGGCGACGTACGTGTGCAGGAAGTCGTAGCGGTCCGGCGTGGCCTGCTCCGTGCGCTGCACCTCGGCGTTGCCGCCCGCGATGATCGCGTTCGCGCGATCCGCGATCCAGCTCGTGGCGTCGCTGTCGGCCGGGCCGCCGTGCGGCGGGTTGTACTTGAAGCCGCCGTCGCGCGGCGGGTTGTGGCTCGGGGTGATCACGATGCCGTCGGCCGTGTCGGCGTGGTCCTCGCGGTTGTACCGGATGATCGCGTGGCTGAGCGCCGGGGTGGGCACGTAGCCGTCCGCGCTGTCGGCCAGGACGTGCACGCCGTTCGCGGCGAGGACCTCGAGGGCGGTGCGCTCGGCGGGGGCGGACAGCGCGTGCGTGTCGCGGCCGATGAAGAGCGGGCCGTCGGTGCCCTGCGACCGGCGGTACTCGACGATCGCCTGCGTGATGGCCGCGATGTGGGTGTCGTTGAACGCGGAGTCGAGCGACGACCCGCGGTGACCGGACGTGCCGAACACGACCTTCTGCTCGGCGACGGAGACGTCCGGCACGCGGTCGTGGTAGGCGGCGACGAGTGCGTCGAGGTCGACGAGGTCGTCTGCGGTGGCTGGGGTGCCGGCACGGTCGTTCATGGACCCATCCTGGCATCGCGCAGCCGATCGCGTCCGGCCGGTACACAGCACGACGCCGCCCGGCCGGGGAGGGCCGGGCGGCGTCGGTGTGCGCCGGTGGTCGGTCAGGCCGTGCGGAAGGACCCCGTGGCGGTGCGGAACGAGCCCGTCACCGTCCGGGTCGAGGCCGTCGACGTGCCGGGGCGCATGCGCTGGGTGTCCACGAAGCGTCCGAGACGCCCGGTCACCGGAGCGCCGGTGTAGGTGCCGATCGGTTCGGCGGTGCGGCTGCCCGTGTAGGTACCGCGGTCGTCACGCCCGCCGATCCCGGACACGAAGCTGCCGCCGAACGGGAAGGTGCTGTTCGTCATGGTGGTCTCCTCGGTGTGTGGCGACGTCGAGGGACACCGGTCCGGCGGCCCTGTCGCCGTCGGCTGGTGCCACCACCCTACGTCCTTCTCTTGCATGATGCAAGAAAAGGACGGCTCAGGCCACGAGCTCGCAGAAGCTGCGGCCCTCGACCGTCCAGCTCTGGCGGGCCACCAGGCCGGCAGCGGCCGCGTGCCGGTGCAGCGCGTCGAGCCCGACCTCGGCCCAGGGGAAGCCGGCGCTCTCGTGGCCGTCGGCGTCCATCACGCGGGCCGTGTAGACACGGTCGGCGAGCGGGTCCGGGTTCGTCTCGACGACCACACGGCCGCCCTCGCGGACGATCGAGCGACAGCGGCCGAGGAGCGCCGCGGGGTCGCCGCCGATGCCGATGTTGCCGTCGATGACCAGTGCCGTGTCCCAGTGGCCCTCGTCGGGCACCGGGTCGAAGACCGAGCCCTGCAGCGCGGTGCCGCCGGAGCGTCGGGCGATGGCGACGGCCTCGGCCGACACGTCCACGCCGAGCGAGGGGAGGCCGAGCTGGGCGGCGGCGACGAGCATCCGGCCCGGACCGCAGCCGATGTCGATGACCGCGCCGTCGACGTTCTCGAGCAGCGAGCGGTCCACCTGGTCGGCGGCGGCGCTCCACCGGCCGACGTCGAGCGTCGTCACCTCGCCGGGGCGGTCCGGGTCGGTCAGGCGGAGGCGACCGTCGGTGCGCAGGGCGCGGGCGTAGGGCTCGCCGCCGCCGGCGCCGAACGTGACGGGTGCGTGCATGGTCATCGGGAGCTCCCAACGGTCTCGGCTCGGAGTGCCTCGGCGAAGCCGGAGCCCGGCACGAGGGCGGCGACGCGCTCGGCGTCCGGGATGGTGTCGACGTCGAGCAGCTCGCCGAGGTCACCGGTGTCGAGGCCGGCCTCGACCAGCCGTGCGCGCTGCACGGCCCCGGTGTCGTCCTGCGACATCGGGACGCCGCGGAGCAGGTCGCCGGAGGGGTCGCGCAGGTACAGCGACCAGAAGCCGCCGTCCTCGGCGGGGCCGAACCAGGCGTCGCGGCCCGGTTCGTCGAAGACCGGTGCGAGGTCGGCGACGGTCACCTGCGGCGTGTCCATGCCGACCAGCAGCGTCGGGCCGTCGACCGTGTCGAAGAGGAAGCCGAGGCGCTCGTCGAGGCCGCCGCCGGGCTGGTGCAGGACGTCGAAGCCCTCGGCACCGTCCGGCAGTACCTGGCCGTCGAAGAACAGCAGCCGACGGGCCGCGGGCAGGGCGCGCACGGTGGCCAGGGTGTCGGCGAGGCTCGCGGCGGCGACACGGGCGGCGCCCTCCGGGGTGAGCGCCGGCGTCAGCCGGGTCTTCACCTTGCCGGGCAGGCACTCCTTCGCGACCACGGCCACGGTGATCCCCGTGCTCACGAGCGGACCTCCTCGACGGCGGTGGAGCCGGCCACGGGGCGGGCCGCCGCGGGCGCGACGACGCGACCCCGGGCCTCCCGGCGGTAGGCGCGCAGCAGTCGGGACATGTCGCGGACGGCGTTGACGGTGCCGCGCAGCGTCCCCGTCACCTTGCTGTCGCCGATGCGCTGGGCGTACCCGATGTCGGACTCGTCGACGCGCCAGCCGGCGGCGTGCGCGGCGAGCACCATCTCGAGCGGGTAGCCGCTGCGGCGGTCCTGCAGGTCGAGCGTGACGAGGTCCTCGCGGCGCATGACGCGCATCGGTCCGAGGTCGCGCAGCCGGTACCCGGTCGCGCGGTGCATGAGGACGGCGAGCACGCGGTTCGCGAAGCGTGCGTGCGGTGCCCACGCGCCCTTGCCCGTCGGGACGCGGCGGCCCAGGGCCAGGTCGACGCGGCCGCTGGCGACCCGGTCGACGAGCGGGGGGAGCTCGGCCGGGTCCATCGACGCGTCGGCGTCGCAGAACGCGACGTAGTCGGCGGTGGCGGCGGCGACGCCCGCGGCGCAGGCGGAGCCGAAGCCCTTGCGGGGCTCGGTGACCACGGTCGCGCCGAGTGCGCGTGCGACGTCGGCGGACCCGTCGGTGGAGCCGTTGTCGACGACGATTGCCCGGTACCCGCTCGGCAGGCGCCCGATGACCTTCGGCAGGGCATCCGCCTCGTCGAGGCAGGGCAGGATCACATCGACACGCATACCGGGCATTCGGTGCGGTCCACCGGGTCGACGGGTCTGTTGTGTCATGCACCCGACACAACACGACGAAGCCGTCAGGAGTACGTGTGTCGACCAATTGATGGACGTTCCGCGCACTTCCCGGGCGCGCCCGCCCCTGGACTGGGGGCGTCCGCGCGACCAGGAGCGGTCGGGCCGTCGCTCGGCGACCGACCGCTCCTGCGTGGTCTACTGCACCGCGCTCCGGAGCGGGGCGGTCGCGAAGTCGCGCATGCCCTGCTCGAAGTCGACGGCGGCCCGCCACCCGAGCTCGGCGGCGATGCGGTCCGACGACGCGGTGACGTGGCGGACGTCGCCCAGGCGGTACTCGCCCGTGACGACCGGCTGGGGGCCGTCCGGGCCGGCGATCGCCGCGGCCATGTCGCCGATCGTGTGCACGGTGCCCGAGCCGACGTTGTAGGCGCGGAACGAGTCGGCCGGCAGGTCGGCGGTCGCCGCGATCGAGGCGGCGTTCGCCCCGGCGACGTCGTCGACGTGCACGAAGTCGCGGCGCTGGGCGCCGTCCTCGAAGACCCGAGGGGCCTCGCCACGCGCCAGGGCTGAGCGGAACAGCGACGCGACACCGGCGTAGGGGGTGTTCGCCGGCATCCCGGGACCGTAGACGTTGTGGTACCGGAGCGCGATCGCCCGGCCACCCGTCGCACGGGCCCAGCTCGACGCCAGGTGCTCCTGGGCGACCTTCGTCTGGGCGTACACGTTGCGGGGGTCCAGCGCCGCGGCCTCGTCGATGAGCCCGGGCACGAGCGGCTGCCCGTCCGGCCCGATCGGGTCGAAGCGTCCGGCGTCCAGGTCCTCGCGGCGCCGCGCCGGCGGACGGATCGGCTCGCCCGAGGCGGTCGTGTACGCGCCCTCGCCGTAGACGACCATCGAGCTCGCGACGACGAGCCGCCCGATGTCGTGCCGGTCCATGCCCGCCAGGACGTGGGCGGTGCCGGCGTCGTTCGACGAGACGTAGTCGGGCGCGTCCTGGAAGTCGACGCCGAGGCCGACCTTGGCCGCCTGGTGGCAGACGACGTCGACGCCCTCGAGCGCGGCGTCGAGCGCGACCCGGTCGCGGACGTCGCCGTGCACGAACTCGATGCCCTGCTGCTGGTGGGCGAGCACGACCTCCTCCGGGGCGCCGTGCACGTCGGCCCGCAGCGAGTCGAGCACGCGGACCTCGTGGCCCTCGGCGCGCGCGCGACGGACGATGGCGGACCCGATGAAGCCGGCACCACCGGTGACGAGCAGGCGGCTCACGCGGTGGCTCCCGGGGTCTCGGTGCCGGTGGCTGCCGGGGTCCCGGTGCCGGTCGTGCTCGCTGCGGGGGCCGCGGTCGCTTTGGCGATGCGCTCGCTCGCGCCGGCCGCGGTCGCGTTGGCGATGCGCTCGCTCGCGCTGGCCGGGGTCGCGTTGGCGATGCGCTCGCTCGCGCTGGCCGGGACGAGCTCGCGCGGGGAGAAGTCCGCCGGGATCGCGGCGACGATCGAGCCGATGGCGCGGACGATGACCTCGTTGGCGCGGGCCAGCCGCTCCATCACCATCGCGTGGGTGACCGGCTCCGCCGTGCTCGCGGCCGCCTCGTCCTCGCTCGGGGCGAGCCCGGCGTCGGCGTCGGTCACGAACGACAGGTTGACCGTGCCGATGCCGAGCTCGGCGGACAGCGGTACCTCCGGCGTCATCGTCATGTTGATGGTGTGGCCGCCGGCCTCGCGGAGCCAGACCGACTCGGCGCGCGTCGAGAAGCGGGGGCCCTGGATGACGACGCACGTGCCCGTCGGGCGGAAGGGCACGTCGAGCGCGGCGATCGCCTCGACGGCCGCACGGCGCAGGGTCGGGTCGAACGGGTCGGCGAACGACAGGTGCTGGACGTCGTCCTCGAAGAAGGTGTCCGCACGACCCCAGGTCCGGTCGATGAGCTGGTCGGTCACGACGAAGGTGCCGGGTGCGTAGTCCGGGTGCAGGCCGCCGACCGCGCTCGACGACACGATCGCCCGGACCCCGAGCGACCGGAGCGCCCACACGTTCGCGCGGTGGTTGATGCGGTGCGGGGCGACCGAGTGCTGCCGCCCGTGCCGGGTGAGGAACGCCACACGGCGACCGGACATCGTGCCGATGCTGATCGGGCTCGACGTCGGGCCGAACGGCGTCGGCACGTCCACCTCGTCGGCGCTCCCCTCCTCGAACAGCTGGTAGAGGCCGGAGCCCCCGATCACACCGATCGTCACGGCTTCGTCGTTCTCCACAGGTCCTCCGGATGGTCGTCTGCGCGGTCCGCGCGCTGGATACGCTACTGAAGCCGACCCCGGGCGAACCGGGTGGCGGCGACCCCACCCCTGTTCGGAGGCACCCGTGCGAACGATCGGTCAGCACCGTGACGACCTGGCGGCGTTGCTCGCGCCGGTCCTGGCGGGACTCGGAGCGGAGCAGTGCGCGGTCGACGAGCTCGCCGCCGGCAGCAGCGCAGGTGCCGGGTGGCGTGTGCTCGCGGCACCCGTCGTGTCGCCCGTGCCGCTGCCACCGTTCGACAACAGCCAGATGGACGGCTTCGCGGTGCGTGTCGCCGACGCCGGTGACACCGTCCGGGTCGTCGAGCCGATCCCGGCCGGCGTGGTGCCCGAGCCGCTCGCGCCCGGCACGGCCGCGCCGATCATGACCGGGGCGCGGATCCCGACCGGCGCCGACGCGGTGTTCCCGGTCGAGGCCACCGGGCCCGGAGCGTTCCCCGCGGCACTCGCCCTGCCGCAGGTGACCGTGCCGGGCGACCTGACCGCCGGCACCTTCGTCCGGACGACCGGCAGCGACCTGGCGACCGGCGCCGAGCTCGCTCCGGCCGGTGCGGTGGTCACACCGGCGCTGCTCGGCGCGCTCGCCTCGGCCGGGGTGCCGACCGTGTCGGTCCGACGGCCGCTGCGGGTGCTCGTCGTGTCGACCGGCTCCGAGCTGCAGGGCGCCGACGTCGACGCGGCGACGATCGGCGACGCGAACGGCACCGCGCTCCGGGCGGCGCTCGCCGAGGTCGGTGCCGCGTCCCGCGCCGTCCGCGTGCCCGACGACGTGCCGTCCTTCGTCGGGGCGCTCGACGCCGCGGTGGGCAGCTGGGCCGACCTCGTGCTCACGACCGGGGGCATCAGCGCCGGCGCCTACGAGGTCGTCCGCCAGGCGCTCGAGCCCCGCGGGCTCGCCGTCACCCCGGTCGCGATGCAGCCGGGCGGGCCGCAGGCGTCCGGCACCGTCGTGCTCGCCGGGCGGCCGGTCCCGGTGGTGTCGTTCCCGGGCAACCCGGTGTCCGCGCTCGTCTCGTTCGAGGTCTTCCTGCGCCCGTTGCTCGCGCCGCTCGTCGGACTGCCGGCCGAGCGGCCCGCCCAGCGCCTGCCCGCCGCCGCTGCCGCCGCGTCGCCGCCCGGCAAGCACCAGGTGCGCCGCGGTCGGGTCGCCGACGGGCTCGTGCACCTCGTCGGCGGGCCGGGCTCGCACCTGCTCGCGCACCACGCCGCCGCCACCCACCTCGTCCACGTCCCGGTGGGGGTCGACGCCGTCGAACCGGGCGACGAACTGACCGTCTGGAGCCTCCGATGACGACCGACCCGACCGAACTCTCCCACGTGCGTGCCGACGGGTCCGCCCACATGGTGGACGTCTCCGCGAAGGACGTCACCGACCGCTCCGCCACCGCGACCGCGACCCTGGTCACCCGTCCCGACGTCGTCGCACGCATCCTCGACGGCTCCCTGCCCAAGGGCGAGGTGATCGGCACCGCCCGCATCGCCGCGATCATGGCCGTCAAGAAGACCTCGGACCTGGTCCCGCTCTGCCACCCGCTGCCGATCGCCGGGGTGCAGGTCGACATCACCGGGGCCGACGACCGCGTGCGCATCGAGGTCGCCGTCCGCACCACCTCGCGCACCGGCGTCGAGATGGAGGCGCTCACGGGCGCGAGCGTCGCCGCCCTGACCGTGTACGACATGGTGAAGGCCGTCGACCGCGCCGCGACGATCACGGACGTCCGGGTGCTCGAGAAGCACGGCGGGCGCTCCGGGGACTGGAGCAACCGATGACCGGCGAACCGACCCGCGGCCGCGCCGCCGTCGTGGTGGTCTCCACACAGGCCGCCGCCGACCCCGCACTCGACCGCACCGGTCCGGTCATCGTGGCCTGGCTGCGCGAGCGCTCCTTCACCGTCGACGAACCCGTCATCGTGCCGGACGGGGGTGGCATCGCCGAGACCGTCTCCGCGGCGCTCGACGCCGGTGCCCGCATCGTCGTCACGACCGGGGGCACCGGGGTCACGCCGACCGACCGGACACCCGAGGCCGTCGCGCCGCTGCTCGACCTCGAGCTGCCCGGCATCATCGAGGAGATCCGTCGTCGGGGACTCGACGGCGCCGGCCCGACGGCGCTGCTCACCCGCGGGGTCGCCGGCATCAGCAGCGGTGGCGCGCTGGTCGTGACGCTGCCCGGGTCGCGCGGCGGGGTCGCCGACGGGCTCGCGGTGCTCGACGGCGTCCACGAGCACGCGCTCGCGCAGGTGCACGGTGCAGGGCACGCGCCGCGGAGCGCGTCGTGAGCGCCGCCCCGGACGCACCTGTCGACCGCGTCGTGCTCGCCGACGTCGTCGACCGGGCGATCAGTGTCGACGAGGTCGCGGCCGTCGCCGCGACCGAGCACGACGGTGCCGTCGTCACGTTCGCGGGCGTCGTGCGCGACCACGACGGCGGCAAGGGCGTCACCGCCCTCGACTACGAACGGCACCCGAGCGCCGGCGAGGTCATCGCCGAGGTGGCCCGCACCATCGCGGACGCACACCCCGACGTCCGGGTCGCGGTGCTGCACCGCGTCGGCGCGCTCGGCATCGGCGACGTCGCGCTCGCCGCAGCGGTGGCGTCGTCGCACCGGGCCCAGGCGTTCGCGGCGTGCGGGGAGCTGGTCGACCTCGTCAAGGAGCGGGTGCCGATCTGGAAGCACCAGCGCTTCACCGACGGCACCGACGAGTGGGTGGCGGCGCTCTGACGGGGTGCGCGCGGGGCTCACTCGATGTCTGCGCCCACCGTCGCCCCCGCCCCGCCCCCGCTCTCGCTCCAGCACGTGGTGGTGCGGCCGCGCGGTTCGCTTGGTGAGCAGAAGATGTCGCCTGGTGCGCGGGGACTCGACGTCTTCTGCTCACTCGATGTCCGCGCCCACCCTCGGCCCCGGCATCAGCGCGTCTTCGGGACGTGGTCGGCACGTGGCGGTGCGGCCGCGCGGTTCGCTTGGTGAGCAGAAGGTGTCGCCTGGTGGCCGGGGACTCGACAATTTCTGCTCACGAGATGCGCGCCCGGCGCCCGCCCCCGCACTAGCCCGTGGTGGTGCGTGACGGTGCGGCCGCGCGGCTCGCTTGGTGAGCAGAAGATGTCGCCTCGTGTCCGCGCACTCGACATCTTCTGCTCACGAGATGCGCCCACCTGTCCGACCCCAACCACCCCGCACGTCTCCGCCCGCAACGCCCGCACCCCGCAACGCCCGCACCCCGCCCCCCGACGAGGGCGTGGCGCGCATCCTCCGCGGCTCTCTAGACTCACGAACATGAGCGTCCTGCTGCCCGGCATCACCGTCGTCCTGCTGGTCTTCGCCCTGATCGACATCCTGACGAAGAACGACGACCAGATCCGGGGCCTGCCGAAGATCGCGTGGGTGATCCTCGTCATTCTGGTGCCGGTCGTCGGCAGCATCGTCTGGTTCGCAATCGGGCACGACTGGGCTCCGGGGGAACGCAACCACGGCCGGTACCTCGAGCCCGCGCGGCACGAAGACCGCTACGCCACGCTCGGCGACGCCCGGAACGCGCACGGCGACAAGCGGGTGAGCGGCACCGAGCAGGAGCTCGCGGAACTCGAGCGCGAGATCGAGTACTGGGAGGCCCAGGCCCGTCTCAAGCGGGCGAAGGAGGCCGCCGGCGAAGGCGACGCTCCCGCTGTGAACTGACCGGTGTCGAGCGCTGCGCCGCAGACCCCGCCCGTCTCCGAGGAGTCCTGGGACCTGGTGGCCGACACCGTCGCGGGTCGGCCGCACCCCACGGTCGAGACGGCCCGGCGCCGGCTGACCCGGGTCCTCGTCGTCTCCCTCGTCGCCGCGGTCGTCATCGGTGCGGGTGCCGGGCTGCTCGTCGGAGCATCTTCGTCGGCGTCCGGGGGCGGTCTCGACGCCCTGCTGCAGGGCGAGTCCCGTGCGGGCTGGCCCGGCGCGGTCGGGCTGGTCGGCAACCTCGTGGGGCTGCTGTGCATGATCGTCGGTGTGGTCGTGTTCCTGGTCCGGAACCGGTCGGTCGGCGCACGCGCGATCCCGCTGGCCGGTGTCCCTCGCCGCGAGCAGCAGTGGATCGGGCGGATGGCGCTGGGACGGGTGCCGTGCCCACCGCACCGCGCGGCCGAGGTGCGAGCCGTCGCCGCCGGGAAGCTCCGGACGACGGCGTCCACGGCGTTCCTCGTCGGGGGAGTCTGCGCGATCACCCTGGCGCGGGTGGTGTCCACCGAGTGGTCGGTCGTCACCGGGGTGTTCGCCATCGGCACGGGGTTCCTCGTGGTGGTGCTCGTCGCGACACTGCACACTCGTGCGCAGTGGCGCGCGTTCCTGCAGGAGACCGAGCCCCCTGCCGGAGCCGAGCCCGTCCCGGTGCGCTGACCCGGGCCTCCCGGCAGACCCGCAGCACGCCGCAGCGCGCCGCCGGACGCCGCCCGACGGCGCCGGACGCAGCACCGGACCGACCACCCCGCCACGCCGCCTACCCTTGAGGGGTGGCTCATCTCCTCGGCGCCGAGAACCTGCATCTCGAGTTCCCCACCAAGGTCGTCTTCGACAGCGTCACCCTCGGCATCGACGAGGGTGACCGGATCGGCGTGGTCGGTCGGAACGGCGACGGCAAGTCGACGCTCCTCGCGCTGCTGGCCCAGCGCCTCGAGCCGGACGACGGCCGGGTCACGCACCGCCGCGGCCTGACGATCGGCTACCTGGACCAGCGCGACATCCTGCCCGAGGGCGCGACCGTCGGCAGCACCGTCGTCGGCGACCTCGAGGAGCACGAGTGGGCCGGTGACCCGAAGATCCGCGACATCATCGGCGGGCTGGTCTCGGACATCCCGTGGGACGTCAGCGTCGACGACCTGTCCGGTGGGCAGCGTCGCCGTGTGGCACTCGCGCGGCTGCTCGTCGGCGACTGGGACGTCCTGTTCCTGGACGAGCCGACCAACCACCTGGACGTCGAGGGCATCGAGTGGCTCGCCGGGCACATCAACCGCCGCTGGTCGTCGAACCAGGGCGGCATGGTCGTCGTGACGCACGACCGGTGGTTCCTCGATGCCGTGTCGACCGACACGTGGGAGGTCCACGACGGTGTCGTCGACCCCTTCGAAGGCGGCTACGCCGCGTACATCCTGCAGCGCGTCGAGCGTGACCGGCAGGCCGCCACGATCGAGCAGCGCCGCCAGAACCTGGCCCGCAAGGAGCTCGCGTGGCTCCGCCGCGGCGCCCCGGCCCGCACGAGCAAGCCGAAGTTCCGCATCGACGCGGCGAACGCCCTGATCGACGACGTCCCGCCCATCCGCGACGCGGTCGCGCTGTCCCGGACGGCGACCGCGCGCCTCGGCAAGGACGTCGTCGACCTGCTCGACGTCAGCGTCTCGTTCGACGGCACGCAGATCCTCGACCGCATCGAGTGGCGCATCGCCCCGGGGGAGCGGACCGGCATCCTCGGCCCGAACGGCGCCGGCAAGTCGACGCTGCTCAACCTCGTCTCGGGTCGGCTGCAGCCGACGAGCGGGCGGGTGAAGACCGGCAAGACCGTCCAGGTCGCGGTGCTCGACCAGCAGCTCGCCGACCTGCAGCAGTTCGCCGACGACCGCGTGCGCGAGGTCGTGGCCCGCAAGAAGACGAGCTACGTCGCCGACGGCAAGGAGATGACGCCGTCGCAGCTGCTCGAGCGGCTCGGCTTCACCTCGGAGCAGCTCTCCACCCCGGTGAAGGACCTGTCCGGTGGGCAGAAGCGGCGCCTGCAGCTCATGCTCATCCTGCTCGACGAGCCGAACGTGCTCATCCTCGACGAGCCCACCAACGACCTCGACACCGACATGCTCGCCGCCATGGAGGACCTGCTCGACACCTGGCCCGGCACCCTGCTCGTCGTCAGCCACGACCGGTACCTGCTCGAGCGGGTCACCGACCAGCAGTACGCCGTGCTCGGCGGGCACCTGCGCCACCTGCCCGGCGGCGTCGACGAGTACATGCGGCTGCGCGAGGCCGGCACCGGTGGCGGGACCGCCTCGGCGGCTGCCGCCGCGTCCGCCGGGAGGCCCGACACCGTCGGCGGGACCGGCTCGGCCGGTGCCGTGGCCGGGTCCGCAGCCGCGGCCGGTTCCGGCGCGTCGGCTGCGGCGGCCTCCGGCTTGTCGGGTGCAGACCGTCGGACGGCCGAGAAGGAGATGTCGGCGCTCGACCGCAAGATCGCGAAGGTCGGCGCGGACCGCAAGAAGCTGCTCGACCAGTTCGCGACGCACGACCAGTCGGACTACGCCGGGCTCGGTGAGCTGCAGACGAAGCTCGGCGCGCTCGAGGCCGAGGTCGAGCAGCTCGAGGAGCGTTGGCTCGAGGTCGCGGAGCTGCTCGGGGTCTGAGCCTGCGAGGGCGCGCGGCGGCGCGGCGCCGGTGCCGGTGCGGGCGGCGCCGGTGCCGGTGCCGGTGCCGGTACCGGTGCGCGGCGGTGCACGCTCGTGCGCGTCGGTGCGGGCGGCGCGTGCCTGTGCCGGTGCCGGCGCGTTCCGCGGAACCGAACTGCGTCCGCGCCGCGCGTTCGCGTGGTTCGGGATCACTTCGGTCGTGCGCAGCTGCTGACGCCGCCGCTGCGGGTCAGCGCGCCGCCGGGGCGTGTCCGCCGCAGCGCCACAACGCCGCCGCGAGGGTATCGATCTCCTTGCGTGCGTCCGGGTCGCTCGTCCCCTCGGCGAAGACCGTGAAGACGATGCGGTCCCCGGCGACCTCGTCCGTCACGCCGGTGAGCCCGTACATGTCGTCGAGCGTGCCGGTCTTGCCGCGCACGTGGCCGCGGGCGTCGGCGGCCGCTCCCGTGAACCGGCCGTCCTCGCCGAGCGTGCCCGTCCGGCCGGCGACGGCGAGCCCCGCGTCGACCGGCGCGAGGCCGTCCCGGTTCGCGGCGACGGCGCGCATGAGTGTGGTGAGCGCCGAGGCCGGCACGCGGTTGTCCGGGCTGAGGCCCGAGCCGTCCACCAGGCGGAGCCCCGCGGTCGGGACCCCGTAGCGGACGAGTGCCTTCGTGCTGCCGGCCTGGACGGCGTCGAAGGACCGCCCCGCGCCCTCGGCGATCGCGACGTGTCGGGCGAGCATCTCGGCGAGGGTGTCGTCCGAGTCGGTGAGGAGCATGCCGACGAGCTCCGCGACCGTCGCCGAGTGCACCGACCCGATGACCTGCGCACCCGCCGGCACCGCCACCGAGGTCGTGTCGACGCTGACACCCGGGCCGAGGAGCGCCGCGAACGCCGTCGCCGCGCGGGCGACCGCTCCGGCGCTCCGCATCGAGTACGACTCGGTCGGGTCGTCGCGGTCGCCGTCGACCATGAGCGACGTGATGTTCGAGACACTGCCGCTCGTGCGGGCGCTCTCCGGCCAGCTCGGGTGCCACGCTGGTCCGTCGAACAGGTCGGTGTCCACCTGCACCGAGGTGACCGGCTGCCCGCCGCGGGCGGCCAGCACCTGCTCGGCCAGGTCGTCGAGGTGCGGCGCGTGCGGGTAGACGCTGTCCTGACCCGAGGGCAGCCGACTCAACGTCGGGTCCCCGCCGCCGACCAGGACGACCGCGCCGGGCGTCGTGCCGGCGACCACCGTCGTGGTGAACCGGTGGTCCGGTCCGAGGGCGGACACCGTGGCGGCCGCGGTGACGACCTTCATCGTGCTGCCCGTCTGCGTCGGCACGTCACCTCGGCGCGTCAGGACCGTCGCGCCGGTGCGGGCGGAGCGTGCGTCGAGGAACAGCTCGCCGTGGTGCCAGCGAGCGGCGAGGCCGTCGGCGGTGCAGCGTTCCTCGGCCGCCGCCGTCTGCCGCTGCGCGCCGATCGCCGAGGTCGCCGCGGCGATGCCCGCCGCGAGCAGGACGAGCACCACCACGAGCGCGAGGGTGTACCGGCGGCGACGGACGAGGGCACGGAGTCTGGACACGGGATCATCGTGCCGCCGGAGCACCACGGCACACATCGACCCGGCGACCGAAGCACGGCAGCCGCCTTCGGCCGTGCGGGTGAAGCCGGTCCGGTGCCGCCGAGCGTCCGGCTCAGTCGCCGAGGCCGAGGATGAGCCGCCGGAGCAGCGCGGCGAGCTGGTCCTGCTCGTCGTCGGAGACCCCCGCCAGGATGTCCCGCTCGGCCCCGAGCAGGTCGGCGATGGCGGCGTCGACGGCCGTCCGCCCGGCCGCCGTCAGCGACACGAGGATGCCGCGGCCGTCGCGCGGGTCGGTGCGGCGGGCGACGAGCCCCCGCGAGGTCAGCCGGTCGACCCGGTTCGTCATCGTGCCGCTCGACACCAGCGTCTGCTGCAGGAGCGTCTTCGGGCTCAGCTCGTACGGCTCACCGGCCCGCCGCAGCGCCGACAGCACGTCGAACTCCCACGGCTCCATGCCGCTCGCGTCGAAGGCCGCCCGCCGCGCGCGGTCGAGGTGCCGGGCCAGCCGGTCGACCCGCGAGAGCACCTGCAACGGGGCGAAGTCGAGGTCACCGCGCTCGCGGCCCCACGCCGTGACGATGCGGTCGACCTCGTCCTCTGGTGGCATCCCTCCATCTTGGCCGACGTCGCTGCGGACGGCCAGCCTCGGCAGTCGTGGGAGGATGGTCGGGCACCTCCGGGTGCGTTCCGCCTTGGTGTAATGGCAGCACGACGGCCTTTGGTGCCGTTAGGTCCGGGTTCGAATCCTGGAGGCGGAGCCGAGGGGTGTTCGGAGTTTTCGGCGATCTCAGTCGGAATATTCGGGCGTGACAGCAGGCCGAGGTGGAAAACCGCGCTCAGCTCCGCTCCCAGGGTCGCTCGTCCTGTCCCGACGACCGCTGGGGAGCGTACCGCGACGCGTGCCTTGGTCTGCGTTCGCTTCGAGGAACGACGAATACCCCCTGCCGGACGTGGCGAGGGGGAGTTCAGGGTCTATGAAGTTTGGAGGCGCGGGCTCGTCAGTCCAGTAGTTGGAACTCTGGTAGCTGCGCGATTGCGTTGAAGCCGTTTCGAGAGTCGTGCTCGTCGAGGGTCAGGGTGCTCAGGCCGGCCTCGAACAGGGCGGGGCTGGTGTTGTTCATGCGGTTGATGGGCGCGAGGCTCAGTCGCTCCTTCAGCCACTCGATGATGCGAGCGAGGTTTGCGCTTGCAGCTGCGAATGCGGCAGCGAGCTCGACAAACCAGGGTCCGCGGACGCGACGCTTCATAGCCACTCCGAGGGCTTCGCGATCGGCGTCTTTGAGGCGCGAGTTGCCGTTCTCGACATTGTTGCGCTGGCCGAACCAGGCACGCTGCTCGTCGGAACCGTACTCGAACTCCTGGTGGTACTTCAGGTGGCGCTGATTCAACACACCCGGGCGATTGCTGAGGTTGCCCGGGACCTTGACGGTCTTCCCAGGCACTTTGAGTTCCACGACTTCGCCGGATTCGGGATCGAACTCGACCTCATCGCTCTTGAACGTGGGATAGGTGTACTGCCGGGCGCCCGTCTGGTCGAAGTTGCTGCGCGGCTTCAGATGGTACTTGCTGCGCGAGTTCCGACGCTTCGTCGCGAGTGCCTCGGCCTCAGCGCGAGCGGCGCTTTGCGCTTCTTTCGGTAACTCTTCAATGGCGGCAAGTCGTGCCTGGTGAGTTTGTTCGAGGAAGACGAGGGTTGAGGGCATGCATGCCATGTACCAGTTGCCGCCCACCATGATGAGCTTGTGACGGCCGTCTTTGCTGTTGTAGGACGCCTGGATGCCGAGTTCGGTCGTCTTGTAGTCCATAACGACCTTGACGCCAGCTTTCGCGAGCGGCCCTTGGAGGTCCTGAACTCGGGCGCCAGGGAAGTACGCGCGGTCGCCGATGAGTGTCTTGACGTCGATTCCGCGCGAGCGCATCGAGTTGTAGAGATGCAGCCCGTGTCCGCGAGTCTTGCCCGGCTTGTGCCCGCTGGTCGCGAGGAACAGGAGCGGGTATGTGAAGTCGCTTTCAGCAGGGTCGCGAGTCATGACCGCGAACTCGACCTCCCAGCCGAACTTGCGCTTGCTCTTCTTGACTCCGGACCCGTCGTGATCGCCATCGCGCGTGTACCACCCGCAGTCGAAGTTCACCGAAACCGTATCGTTCGGGCCGATTGTCTTGTCACCCTTCTGGCTGCCGGAGACCTCCGCAAAGGTGGCGTCGATGGCGACAGCGCCCTTGAACCGTCGGCGGACGTCCCTCGGCAGGAAGTTGACCGAGCCGTCAATGAGGAGGTTCGTGAGCTCGAGCATTCGCGCGTGCCGTTTGGCCATCTGCTTACGCTCTCGACTCGCGACGAGGAGGTCGTAGTCCTTCTTCAGCGTTCGCTCGCCCCGCTTGCCGGGGTGTCGGTCAGTGAGGGTTCGCAGGCGCTGGATCGCCTCCCAGAGGCGGCGGTACTGCGTAGCCTGGTGCGGAGAGAAATGAAGGATGCCAACGGCTTCGCGTTGCCGAACGGTCAAGGACATCGCGACTTCGGTCATCTTCTTGATGCTGACGCTTCGTCGAGCTCGCATCGTCACGAACATCAACTTCAGAAGGCTTGCTTCTGAGAAGAGTGCGCGACGTCCTCGATTCGAGCGACGTTCCTCACGCCGCCACTCCAGCACTCGTTCTTCAATCGGTGCGCGGCTGAACAGGAGAACCGCCTCGTGGACAGCGAGTTCGAGTGGAACCACTTCGCCGACGCGCATGTACTTCCCCATAGGCACACCGAAGGCTTCGAGCATGAATCGCTCAGCATCTTCGTAGTCGTGGTGCTTGGGAAGCGGCGCGGTCATCGTGCCACCTCCGCGCGGAGCTGGCTGCGGTAGGAGTCGGTGTCCAGTGCCGGGACATGGGCGACGAGTTGGTCGAGGTGTTCGAACTTCGTGACGCCGGCGGCGGTCATGAGAGCGCGCATGTCGGTGCGGGCGATGAGGTGGGTGATGAGCCAGGTGTTCCGCATGCGGGTGGTGACGGGACCTGGTTCGTTGCCGCGGTCGGTGTCGTAGAGGAACGTGGTGAGCGTACTGATGCCGTGCTTGACCCGCTTCGGCGACCCGAATACCCAGTGCTCCGGCTCGACCTCGGCAATGGAGTTGAGCAGGAGCGTCTCAAATCGGGCCAGGAGCGGAACGGTCCGGGCTCCCGCCGAGACGGTGACGAGGACACCCTCGGCGTCAGCGACGATGTCGCGGCGGCGGACCTGGAGGAGCTCGTTCGCTTTGAGCCCCGCTCCAGCGCAGAGCGCGAGGACGACGCCGGCGCTGCGCCGTCGTGCCGCGGTCGACTGGCCCGTCGCCCAGCTCTCAAGGAGGTGCAGGTCGAGGTCGTCGTACGGTGCTGCGGTGTTCTGCGGAGCCGTCGGCGCGAACTCCAGCGGCACCTCGCCGACGAGGACCTCGGACATGCGCATCAGAGCGGACCGGTACGTGCGACGCGTGGTGTCCGACCAGGTGACGTCGGTCCGGGTGATGTAGCGCCGGATGATGACGGGGTGGAAGACGACGGCGGTCTTCGCCGGGTATCCGCTGACGTTGATGACCCAGTCGACGAACGGTGCCGCGACAACGATGAGCCGGTCGGCGGGCTGAGCAATGGACACTGCCGCGTCAGCCACTGCGCTGACAACGAAGGCCCGGACAACGCTCCACCTGTCCTCCGCGAACGTCGGGACGTACTTCACCGGTGTTCCTCCGCGCCTGAGGAACGACAGGACGGCACGGAGCATCGCGGCAATGTACTGACGCAACGAGCGGAGGATCTGGCGATACATGCCCGCCCTATGCAGACGCAGTGAGATGAGCTGTGGGAAAGCGCTCCAGATTCTGATCTCGCTGCCTGCCGATCCCCATGACTGCGCGGATCAGTGGGTACCGCCGCCGATGCGAACGGACGCGCCCTGCCGGGCGTGTCGCCGCTTGCCCGCGCATACGACGGTGACGTCGGCGTCGTACGCGTGACGCTCGCGATGTGCATGCGATCCGGGCGGCTCTCTGCTTCGGGGACTCAGAAAACGTAGTGATCTTCGCGTCCGGATTGGTCCTGTTTGCGGACCCCGCTCGTCCGCGACCCGCGCGTCCTCCAAGATCACGCCCGTTCCGCGCATACCCCCTCCGAGGCCGACCGCCGGCCTCGGAGAGGACCACATGCCCACCCCGACCACGGCGCTCGCAGCGCTCCACGCCGAGTACTCCGACCACGCAACGCAGCCAGCCCTGACGCTCACCCTCGACCAACGGCGCGGCGTCGCGTTCTACCTCGCCGACACCGATGACTCCGTCGAGGTTGAATCCTTCGTACGACGCTGGACCGACCGAGTGCACGACCTCGACGACTTCGTCGACAAGCACGGACGGATGCCCCGCGCCGACTCGACCCGTCCCCGCCCTGCGACCGCCGAACAGACCCTCGTTGACACCCTTACGTACTTCCGGCAGATCGGCGCTGCGGGCGGCTACTGCTCGTACCAGGTTCGACGACTTGAAGCGGTGCCGGGCTTCGCATGGAACCCCCGGGACGCTCAGTGGTCCGCGATGCTCGCCGCGCACCAGCAGTTCTGGGTCAATCATCAGCGACCGCCGCGTCGTCGCGCGACCGACCCTGCCGAGGTGACGATCGGACGGTGGGTCGCCCAGCAACGCGCCCAGCACGCCCGCGGCCGCCTGCTGCCCGAACGCGAACAGCAGCTCCGGGCAGCACGGTTCCGGGTCCTCTGACGGCGTTACCGAACTTCGCGAGCCTCAGCGAGGATCCGTCGACGATGCTCGGAAGCGTCCATCGTCGGAATGTGCCGCAGAGACGTGACCAAGTGCTCCGGCTTGCGCAGTCCGCCGGCAGCCATGAGCTCCCCGACGTGCGTGCCGCCAGCGAGCTGCGTAGTGATCCACGTAGCGCGCATTCGCGTGGGGACTGGCTTCGGCTCGTTGCCGAAGTCGGTGTGGTTGATGAACGGCGTGACGAAGTTGTAGGTCGCCTTTCTGTCCTCCCCGCCAAGCACCCATGCGTCGTCCGGCACGTCCGCGAGGGAGTCGATGAGGAGCTGTTCCCATCGTTCGAGCACAGGTACCGACCTCAGCCTTCCGCCCTGGACGTCGACGAGCGCTCCGTCACGGTCAACGCGCACGTCGCTCCGCCGCAGTTGCTGCATCTCCCACGGGTCAAGCCCAGCACCTGCTCCCAGGGCGAGGACTGCGCCAGCACCTCGACGTCGCAGTGCCGTCGACTGCCCAAGCGCCCAGGTCTCGAGCAGGTTCATTTCGAGGTCGGTGTACGGGGCAGTGACAGACTGCCCGTTCAACGGCGCAAACTCGATCGGACCCTCTTCGGGGAGGACGACCTCCGAGATCCGGAGCAGGAAGGAGCGGTAGTCGCGGAGCGTCTTGTCCTTGAGGTTTAGGTCGTCGCGGGAGATGTACCGGCGGATTAGCACCGGGTGGAACACGTTCGCGACCTTCTGCATCCCGTTGACGTGAACGACCCAGTCAACGTACGGCGTTACCGCGACCATCAGCCGCTCAGCAAGGTAGGCACACGCGGGTGCGACGAGCGCGACAGCGTCCAGTACGAACGGCTCGATGTTGGCCCACCGGTCGGCGGGAACCGACTGGTTCCGGTACTTCCGCATCGCGTGGAGGGGTTCTGGGCGAAGCTGCGGGACAAGCGTCCCCTTGTCTGCGTTCGAGCTTCGGGCCCCGAGCGTTGAGTCCCCGAGGATGAGCGGCTCGGGTTCCCAACATTGGACGTGCGAGCAGTGCTCGACGAGACCTCGACGTGGGAACGGACGACCGAAGGCGGCGCCCATCGGCCGCCCCAGGGCAGTCGCAGACGTGACGGTCTCCTGGTGCGGCACGACGCGGTGCTCGGTAGAACGAGGTGAGCGGAGCGCCGCTCGAACGGCGGCAGGGAGCGAAGGCATGCCACGGCTATGCCCGACGGCCGGACCCTGACGTGAGGAACGCCGAGAAGTAGACCGACACGGCCCTCAAGGACCGCTCCTAGCCAACTTCCCCAGCTGGTTCGGGCGTGCCGGCATAGCTCCAGGACAACGACTCCTGGAGGACCCCTTGGACTACCGCACCGCTACCCGTGAAGAACGAGCCGCCGAGTTCATCGACTTCGCGACGAAGCTGCACGACGGCCGATACGACTACGCGCACGTTCCGCTCGGCTACGTCAACGGCGACACCAAGGTCACCATCATCTGCCCCGACCATGGGCCCTTCGAGCAGACCCCGCGCGAGCACCGCCGAGTCCGCGAAACGCCCTGGGGCCCACAGCGTGGCCAGGGTTGCCGAGACTGCAAAGGGTTCAACGCTCAGGCGGAGATTCGTCGCGAGCGATTCGTTGCGAAGGCTCTGGCCACGCACGGCGACCGGTACGACTACACCGATGTCGTGTACTTGGACGCGCGAACCGACGTGACCGTGAACTGTAGCGAACACGGAGCATTCTCAGTCCGCCCAGACAACCACACCTCCAAATACGCGACCGGCTGCCCCAACTGCGCCCTCACATCTCACCGCTCGGCACCGCGGTCAAAGAAGAAGTCAGAGGAAGGCCAGTGGCGGAACCGCCCGGCAGGGACGACCACCGGACGGAAGCGGACCCCGCGCAGCGCGGAGACCCGCTAGCTGCGCCGTCGACCGCAGCCCCACTACTCGTTCGCCTCAACGTGTCAGCACCGGGCTCGTCGTGAGCGACGGCGAGGCTTGCAACCTGCCGCCAGCGGGGGAGCGGCTACCCGAATCGGCTGCGGGCAGAGCGATCTGTCGGCCCAACCCACACCATCGCGATGGCGTTCCACGGGATGTTCTCGCGGTTCGTCGGCTTGCGGCAGAAGGCAGGGTTGTTGTTGTTGTGAAGAGGGGAGCGAAAGTGTCTCGAAGTGCCTCAAACTGTCTGTTCCGCTCCTTGTTTGTCTGCCGCCAAGGCTTCCGCGGCTCGGCGAGTGCTGTCGGCCGGCGGCGGAAATGGCAGCCGCTGATCTGCCTAGAAGCCCACGGGAGTGTGGCCGCCCCACCCCGATCTGGATCGGTAGTGCGCTGATCGTGATCGGCCTGGTGTGCTGGATCGTCGAGGGCGTTCTGAGCAGTCGCACGACAGGCGGCGGACCGTCTCACTAGCCGATCGGCTACCGGACGCGCGCAGCCCAGATCCCGCGCTTCTCACGGTGCAGGATCCCTGCGTCGGCAAGCGCCCGGGGTGGGACGGTCGGCTGAGGCAGAGTGAACGGCCCCTGCAGCGACAGCGCGGTCAATTCTTGACACCACGCTGTGGTGTCGTGAAGTCGACCAGTTTGCTGGCGGAAAGCCCGTGCCCTTCGAGCAACTTGGCGACCGCTTGCGGGTCTGTCCAGACGCCTTCGGCCAGCGCGGTCGCGAAAGCGCGCAGTGCCGCCGCGAGTTCACCTAAGCCCCTTCCCGTGATGATGCGCATCCCTGTTACTGGAGTTGCATCCGAGTAGGCAGCGACAGCGCGATGCACCATGATCGGCACTGGCCGTGCGGCGGGGTCGTAACGCTTGCCGAACCACAGCATGGAGGTCGCGAGCTGTCCCATGTCGCGTTTCGCGATCGCGGCGCTTTTAGCTCCTGTTTTCGCTTCGATGACCCAGAACTCGTTATCACCAAGTGCCCAGAGATTGTCAGGACCGGTGTTCGTATCGTGCTCGGGGCGCTGAGACCCGAGCCCGATGAATTCGCCGCAGCGTCGCAACGCCTCTTCGGTCTGGTCTGTGCGGTATTCATCGAAGACGAGGTCCTCGATGATGGACTCTACGTCGAGGCGAAGTCCTGCGGCGGTCGAGTACTTCTGCCCGAGACGGCGCGCGCATGTCGCTGCTTGCGGAGAGTGAGCCTCTAGAGCGACGAATGTCAGTCCGGCCAGGGGCTTGGTGACATTGGTATTCAGGGCGCGAGCTTGCGTGAGGATCTGCTGGCCAAGTTCAGGGTTGGTCATATCGGCGTAGGTCGCTTGCAGCTCCAGGAGCCTGCCTGCGGACGCCTCATCCTGTTCCGCCTCGGCGGCGCTGCCGATGCGGTCGCGCGCGGCGACGAGGTTGCCGTTTTGGGCCAGTGCGTAGGCCTCACGCTCTGCCACCGCAGCATCGGAGACGTGGCCGGGCGCAGGTGCGATGTTGCGTAGTGTCCTGAGTGCGAGTTCGACCCAGCTCTTGTCCCGTGATAGCGCTTGTTTGACCGTTTTGATGATGCCACTCATCGGGAGGTTATCCATGTTCGAGGCGACCTGCCTGGAGAGCTTGAGCTGTTGCTGGGTCGCAGGACTGAAACGCGTCACGGTGCGTGGGTCCACGGTCAGTTGTGCGAGTCGGGGCCCGAGGAGGAACACCACGCAGTGGTCCTCGTTGCTACGCACGCCGCGGCCCATGCCCTGCTCGATGCGTTGCACCTGGCGGTCGTCAATTCCTGAACTGGAGCGCGTGAGGGTAGAGCTGATGCGGTCTTCGGGGCTAAACGCCTCGGGTAACCCGTCGAGTACCAGCACGCGACAAGCATCGTCGGGGAGGTCGATCCCGTCATACCGATTGACCAGCACGACCAGCCCGATGTGCTTCCTGCCGCGGAGCTTCTTCACGGCATCTTCGATATCGTCCTTCGTCGCGACTATTGCTGCGTGGGCTTTCCACTTCTCTGCCCATGGGGTGCTGGGCACGAGGACTACGGTGTTGACCATTTTGCTGAGATCGACAATCTGGGAGCGGATCTCCTCCGCGGAGAGTGCAGGATTGATCTCTTGTGGGGCGAGGATCATTCGCTCTCCGATATCACCAGCGGTCAGTGGGGTGATCGGTGATTGAACGCTGGCTGGAGCGGCGCCGAAGTCGGTGACGAGGACGCTGTCGTCGGCGAGCGTCGCTGTGAGGAACACGCGGTGCTTCGCTTCCATGAACGACGTCACGTGGTCGATGGGCGGGCAGTGCGGCGTGATCGTCAATTCATGGTTTGCGAAGGCGGCACGGCACAGGGGCAAGACTTCGGCAACTGCCGGCCAGTCGTAGAACAGGTCCTGTTTCTCGCCTGTTTGTAGGCGGAGGAGCTCTCGTACCTGCTCGACTTTTGACCGCCACGCCCAGAACGGCACGCGCACTGGAGCGCCTCGCCGGTCGTCGCGCACGTCGAGGTACGAGTCCGAGGACTGCGTCTTCAAATCCTCCACGAACAGCTCCAGAAGCGGCATGAATGCAGCGTTGCTGCGAGGCACGGTCAGCGACAGCTTTTCTCGTGTCGTGGCGATGGCAGCGTGCACGTCGTCGATGACCACCGCTCCGATGGGGACGCGGGGTCGCGTGGGCCGACGGTCTGAAAATACCGTCCGACCGTTGACGAGTTTGTGTGCGTTGATGATGCCGATGGCTTCGCTGTTGAGGTAGGACGCGCCGTCGACGTTTGTTGTGACGGCGATGCCGATTTTCTCTGCCTCTGCGATGACCTGCGTCACGAGGTAGTCACTGGGGGCTACGAAGAGCGCGGGGCCGGCGTTGGCGTTCAGGTAGCTCTGAAGAATGATGAGGCCATCGATAGTCTTGCCGCCGCCGGTATTGACTTTGATGATGATATCGCGATCGTCGCGGCGCTCGTGCCACTTCGATAACACCTGCCCCTGAACGTCGCGGAGGTACCCGTAGCCTGGCGCTTTGGTCAACTGACTATGCAGTTCCCGCGGCTCGATAGGAGCGTCATCCGCCCCGCTCGCCAGCATTGCTCCGAAGTCCACCATCGGCCTGCTCCATCGCTCGCGGGGTGTGCAGCTTCCTGCCTCCGGCCACGGCGGCCGTCCCCATGCACACTCTAGCGAAGTGTCGAGAATCGCTCATCCCCGCCGATGCGGCCGTCAACCTGCGCACTGCCACCGTGCTTGCGCTCTCCGATAGCTGCCGAGGTCGCCTAAACGCGGTGGGCCCACTCAATGCTCCCGAAGCACGAACCATCGTCTCGATAGCCGGTCCTTCAACGGACGAGTGGTCAGAGCCTGTCCTTGACGCAGTTCTGTCTGTCTCAGATGTGTGAGCAGCCTCGCTCTGTGTCGTCGTTTTCGCTGCGGTCGGTGTCGGGTTAGGTGGTGCCGATGACGAGGGTGCTGCGGGCGGCTTCGACGACGTCGTTGGTGATGACGTCGAGCTCGTTGATCTTCAGGACGCGTTGGATCTGTGGGAGTAGGCGTTCGAGGAGTCGGAAGTTGCCTCGGGTGATGCGTTCGACGGCGGCGATGGCTTGGGCGTCGGTGAAGTCGTCGGGGTCGAGCGTCTTGCCGAGCTTGCGCCATTGACGTTCGAGGACGAAGAGCAGCTCGTCGTGGCCGAGCGGACGGTACTGGTGGGCGAATCCAAGGCGGCTGTAGAGCTGCGGGTAGTGGCTGAACTGCTTCTCGATGCCGGGCATGCCGATGAGGATCATCGCGATGCCGGTGCGGTCGTACTGGTCACGGAGCCACTCGACGGCGTTGCCGGTGAGGCGTTCGGACTCGTCGATGATGATCAGCTCGAGCAGGGACGGGTTGGGGCCGTGTGCGTGGTCGAAGTGGCGGCCGTGGAGGATGAGGTGTTCCTCGATGCAGTGTTCGGTGCGGAGCATGTCGTGCCGGAGGTCGTCCTGCAGGGCTCGCATCGTGGCGGAGACCTCGGGCGTGTAGAAGACCGTGCGGGCACGGTGTGCGGCGGCGTAGATCTTGGTGTCGTCTTCACTGCGTGCGGCCCATCTGGCGATGAATGGGCCGATGCTGTCCCAGTGGGCGTAGCGGCGTGCGGAAAGGGTCTTACCGACGCCAGCGGGGCCGAAGCAGACGCCGATGGTGTTCTGCTTCCGAACGGCATCCGCGAACTCCGCGAACCGGCGGTGTTCCTTCGTGATGATGAACTGGCTCGTCATGACCGGTCCTCCTCGTAGGTCTTCAGTCGCCGTTGATCCGGTGCGGGTGCGGGTGCTGGTGGGGTGTGATCATCGGGCGTGGGGCGGACGATCGCGATGCGTTCGCGGATCTGCCCGCGCAGGGCTCTGCGTTGCGCGTTCCGGGCGGCTTGGATCTGTTTGAGGCTGATCGTCTCGGTCTGGTGCTGGGTGCTGATGGCGGTGCAGAGGAACGCGTCGCGGTGGAAGACGCGGATCTCGGTGACGTCGCGGGGGTCGTACCGGACGCTGACGGTGCTGCCCACGAAGGGTGCGAGGGTGGTTGCGGTGTAGCGGAGCCCTTCGAAGTGGATGCCGTCTCGTTGCACGACGCGCGTGGTTGGGACGGTGAGCAGGAACCCATCGAGCTGCTCGAGGGAGTCCGGCAGTCGTGGCAGCCACCCGTCTGCGATCCACGCTTCCAGTGGGCTCTTCCGGAGCTCGCGGTGGGTGCGGGCGTTGTAGCGGCGGATGAACGTGTTCATGGCACTGTCGACACCGGCGAGATCTAGCGCCGGCGTCGGCGCGGAGGATCCGGGCGCGAGGTGGCCGGGGAGCGTTGGGAGCAGCTCGGTGTTGATGGTGCCGAAGAACCGCTCGATCTTCCCGCGGCCCTGTGGTCGAGCAACCTGCGAGTGGATGATGCGGAGGTGCAGCACGGCGGCGGTGTCGCCGATTCGGTGGCTGGTGAAGTCGGACCCGTGGTCCGTGTAGAGCACGTCTGGGATCCCGCAGACGGGCCAGTCTGGTTCCGGCTTGTGCCAGATCGCTTGCCGGAGCGCGAGCGCGGTGTTCGCGGCGGATGGGGCGCCGAGGAACACCATGTACCCGCAGACCGCACGGGAGTAGTCGTCGAGGATCACCGTCAACCACGGCCGTTCCGGCTTGCCGTCGGGTCCGACGATGAGCAGGTCGAGCATCGTGTGGTCCGCCTGCCAGATCGCGTTGGGGCGATCCGCACGACGTCGGAGCAACAGTTCGTGCTTGTCCCGATATGACGCGGGCCCCTCGAGCGCGAGCGTCATCATCCCGGGATCAAGCCCGTTCACGATCGACCGCACAACGGAGTACGACGGCGCGGAGAGACCTCGTTTGGTGCAGTGGTTGTCGACCTGGCGGTGAATCGTGGCGATCGAGGGTCGTGGCTTGGTGAGCGCGAGCCCCTCGATCAGGCGCACCAGTTCCGGTGCCGTCCGTCGGGCGCCGTGATCGGTGCGGGTGCCGTCGGCGAGAGCCGGGTATCCGCCGGTTCGGTAGCGGGCGAGCCAGCGTTGCAGGGTGCGTTCGGCGACGCCCGTGGTGCGGGCGAGGGTGGCGAGCGGGATGGCGCCGTTACAAGACACGCCGTTCCGAAGGTCGCGCTGCCAGAGTTCAGGTCTGTTGTAGCGGAATCGGAGGTTTATGGTACATCCGATAGACAGAGTTCTCCTGGCCGAACGAGGGACGGCTTTTTGAACCGGCGGTTACTTCTGCCCGCGGCGTGCTCGACGCAGTTCTGCGACGATGCGAGCACGCTCGGGATCCTTGGCCAGCGTGCGGTCGTCGATGACATCGATGACGTGCTGGATCAGTGCGACGACCTGCTTGGGCAGGACGACACCGAGCACGCCACCGACGACGGCGATGACGCCGGTCAGGGCAGCGGTACCACCGGAGGCCATCAGCATGTCCACCGTGTCGGTGATGGGCATGATGCCTCCTTCGGGATTGGCCAGATGCGGCCAGAACCCACCCGGCTTCGAGTGGGGGCATGAGGGCACCGACGCGCAACGAAGGGCGCGGCGGCGGATGGCAGGAGCGACGAGCGCTTCCCACGGATGCCCGAGTCAGATCAGGACATGAAAAAAGCCGGTCCCGAGAGGGCCGGCCGGAGACAGCATCGTGCTGTCTTGAGTGTCAGCGTACAGAGCGGATGCGACACCCGGGAGGTTCCGGGCAGACGCGTACCGAGCGATCCCACAGTAGCGGAGCGACCGGGCATGAAAAAAGCCGATCCAGAGGACCGGCTGCAGGCGCGCACTATGAACGCAGGACGATTCTGACACGAGGAGTGGACCGTGTGCAACCCTTCCCGAGCTACCGCTGCGTCGGTTCCACTGCGGTCGGAATCAGTGCGGGCACGGCGCGGACGTAGATGATCATGCCGACGAGCTCGACGAGCGTCTGGGTTACCACGACGACCGGTGCGAGCCCGAGGTCTGGTGGGAGTGCGAGCGCAAGCGGGAGGACGACGAGGGAGTTCCGCGTTGCGCCGCTGAACACCAGCGCGCGCCGGCTGGGGACGTCGAGCCTGGTGATCTTGCCGGCGATCATCCCGAGCACGGCCATCACCACCAGGAACGCCCCGTAGATGGGTACCAGCAGGATGAGTCGGCTGACGTTCTCGGCGACCGCTCCCGCTTGTGAGGCGACGACAACGAACAGGGTCGCCATCATCAGGGGCACCATTAGGCCCTGCATCAGCCCCTCGACACGCTGGCCGATCCTCGCCCGCTTCGCGAGTGCCTGCGTCGCCGCGGCCGCGACCAGCGGCAGGACGATCAGGACGAGGAACGCTTCGACGAACGGTCCGATCTCGACTGCGGCGACCCCAGTGGGGCCGATGAACAGCAGCAGGTAGACGGGGAGCAGCAGGATCTGCACCAGCATCAGGAGGGGTGCCGCCGCGAGGAGTCGCGCGGACGCACCGCCGGCGAGGCCGGAGAACACGATGACGTGGTCGATGCAGGGTGTCAGCAGCACCAGCAGCACGCCGAAGAGCAGTGGCGGGTCGCCGGCAACGAACCTGGACAGGACGAACACCACGACCGGCACGACGACGAAGTTCAGCACGAGGACTGTGCCGAGGAAGCGAACATCTCGGACCGCTCGTCCGATCGCGGCGAATGGCACCCCGAGGAACGTCGCGTAGAGCAGGAGGCCGAGGACGGGGTTGATACCGACCTCGAGGTGCTCCGCTCCGGGCAGCACTAGTCCTGCTCCGGCGCCGATGGCGATCGCGGCCAGGTAGAGCAGGATCTGGTGATCCTCCATCGCGGAGACGAGCCGCTTCACCGGAACGCTCCGGCCGCATCGGGGGCGTTCCAGTGCGCTGGAAGGTCAAGCCGTACGCTGCTGACGTGCGCATCTCGGAAGCCAGCCGCAGAACCGGTGTCGCTGCGACCACGCTGCGGTACTACGAGTCCCTTGGCCTGATCGGCAGCCGCCGGCTCGAGAACGGGTACCGCGATTACGACGACGCCGCGATCGAGCGGGTCGGGTTCATCCAGGCGAGCAAAGAGCTCGGCCTCTCCCTCGTCGACGTCGCCGAGCACCTCGTCACGGTTGACCCCCGATCCTGCACGGACGTCCGCGACACCATGCGGCCCGTCCTCGCTCGACGTCTTCAGGAGATCGACGACAAGATCGCTCGCCTGCAACAGCTCCGCGGGCGGTTGGCGCAAGCGGATCAGGACTTCGCCGGATGCCCGGACCGTGACGAGCACTGCAGCACGCAGTGCGTCATCGCCGACGGCATCGGGGCAACTGCTCGGCGTCCCCGGAGAAGGTAACCGCGCGGCCGAGGGTTAGCGCGTCGGTGCGGTGATGAGGCCGGCGAGGGTGTCGAGCGCGCCGGGGACGAGTGAGAAGTAGGCCCAGGTGCCGCGCTTCTCGCGGTGGAGGATCCCGGCGTCGACGAGCACCTTGAGGTGGTGTGACACGGTCGGCTGGGACAGCCCGAGCGGTTCCTGCAGGTCGCAGACGCACGCTTCCGCGCCCTCGTGAGCGGCGACCATCGAGATCAGCCGGAGTCGTGCCGGGTCGGCGATCGCCTTGAGCGACTTCGCGAGGACCTCCGCGGACGCCTGGTCCATCGCCTCGGTGGTGACGGGCGAGCAGCACGCGGTGACGTCCTGGATGGGAAGCAGTTCGATCGTCATGGGCTCATCCTCCCACGGACTTTGACACGCGTCTATATTTGCACTCATCGATATCGACGTGCTTCGATGTACGCGCCGGCCCTCGGCTCCCGCTCGATCCGTGAAGGACCAGCCTGATGACTCACCTCCTCGCCGTCGGCGGCAGCGACGCCGGCATCGCCGCAGCGCTCCGCGCCCGCGAACTCGACCCGACCACCGATGTGACGGTGGTCCTCGCCGACGAGTTCCCGAACTTCTCCATCTGCGGCATCCCGTACTGGGTCTCCAGCGACGTCGCCACGGAAGCGTCCCTCGCGCACCGCACCCGCACGGACCTCGAAGCCGCCGGCATGACCGTCCGCTCCTCCACCTGGGCTTCCGCAGTCGACGTCGACCGCCGCCGCCTCACCGTGACCAGTCCCGCCGGGGATGAGGAGATCTCCTACGACCAGCTGCTGATCGGCACTGGTGCTGAACCGGTGCGTCCGGCCGGGGTGCCGTTCGGGGAACCGGGCATCCACCTGCTGCACTCGATGACTGACGCCGAGCAGGTCGTCGCTGCCCTCGAGCTGCTGCCGGCGGGGAGCCGAGTGGCAGTAGTCGGCGCCGGGTACATCGGCCTGGAGATGACCGAAGGGCTCGTCGCCCGTGGCTTCGACACGACGCTGATCCAGCGCGGCCCGGAAGTGCTCTCCACCCTCGACCCCGAACTCGGTTCCCTCGCGACCGCCGAGGTCCGCCGACACGGCGCAACCGTCCTGACGGGGTTGACCGTCACCGGGATTACCCCGGCAGGCGGTGGGCAGTGGCGCGTCGCCACGACCTCCACGTCCGGTGACGCGGAGGGCACGTTCGCGCTCGTCGTGGTCTGTGTCGGTGTCCGCCCGGCCACGGGCCTTGCGGTCGCCGCTGGGGCACGGCTCGGGCAGGCTGGCGCGATCGTGGTCGACGAGTCCATGCGCACCGGGATGCCGCACGTGTGGGCGGCAGGTGACTGCGTCGTGACGCACCACCGCCTCCTCGGCACAACCTGGTTGCCGCTCGGTACGACCGCGCACAAGCAGGGTCGCGTCGCCGGGGAGAACATGCTCGGCGGCAGCAGGGTCTTCGCCGGCTCCGTGGGGACGCAAGTGGTGAAGGTGTTCGACCTCGTTGCCGCCCGCACCGGCCTCCGCCAGCACGAGACCGGCCCTCTGGACGTGTCGCCGCTGACGCGGGTGACGGTCGCGGATGACCACAAGCGGTACTACCCGGGCGCCGTCCCGCTGACGATCAGCGTCACCGGCGACCAGGCCACCGGTCGGCTCCTCGGCGCGCAGATCGTCGGTCAGCGGACCGCGGAGATCAGCAAGCGCATCGACACGTTCGCCACCGCCCTCCACGCGGAACTCACCGTGGACGACGTCATCGACCTCGACCTCAGCTACACGCCGCCGCTCGGGTCCCCGTGGGACGCCGTGCAGGTCGCCGCGCAGGGCTGGGAACGCGCCGCCGCTGCAGCGAACCAGGCCGGGGTGAGCGCCTGATGGTGATGGCTGTGGTCGCGGCGGCGATCTTCGTCGCGACGCTCGTGGTGGTGATCTGGCAGCCCAAGGGCTTCCCGATCGGCTACACCGCGCTCATCGGCGCCGTCATCGCCCTCGCCACCACCGTCGTCGGCCTCTCCGACGTCCCGACAGTGGTCGGGATCGTGTGGAACGCGACGCTGACGTTCGTCGCGGTGGTGCTGATCTCGTTGATCCTCGACGAGGCCGGGTTCTTCGAGTGGGCGGCCCTGCACGTCGCCCGCTGGGGCCGCGGCAACGGACGGCTGCTGTTCGTCCTGATCGTCGGCCTCGGTGCCGTCATCGCGGCGGTGTTCGCCAACGACGGGGCCGCGCTGATCCTCACCCCGATCGTCGTCGGGATGCTCCGAGCACTGAACATGCCGCGGAAGGCGGCGCTCGGGTTCATCCTCGCCACGGGGTTCATCGCCGACACCGGCAGCCTGCCGCTGGTGGTGTCGAACCTGGTCAACATCGTCTCCGCCGACTACTTCCACCTCGGCTTCGCCGAGTACGCCGCCGTCATGATCCCCGTCGGCATCGTCTCCGTCCTTGCTTCCCTCGGGATGCTGCTGCTCTACTTCGGCAGGAGCATCCCGAAGCGGTACGACGTTCTCGCCCTCACCAGCCCCGCCGCGGCGATCACGGACCGTGCGACGTTCCGCGCTGGCTGGGTCGTCCTGGCGCTGCTGCTGGTCGGCTACTTCGCCGCCGACCCGCTCGGCGTCCCGCTCGCGGCCGTCGCCGGCGTCGGAGCCGTCATCATCGTGCTCGTCGCCGCACGGCAGCCCGCGTTCCTCTTCGCCCGCGCCCAGGCCGCACCGGTTCTGGTCACGACCGGCGGTACTGCCACCGTCAGCGCAGGCAGCACCGGGCCGGGTGCTCCTTCGGGGCGGGTGATTCCGGTGTGGAAGACGATCCGGGAGGCGCCGTGGCAGATCGTGCTGTTCTCCATCGGCATGTACCTCGTCGTCTACGGCCTCCAGAACCAGGGCCTCACCGACCACCTCGCGACGCTGTTCGACGTGTTCGGTGACCACGGGGTCCTCGTCACCGCGCTCGGCGTCGGGTTCACCATCGCGATCCTCGCGTCCCTGATGAACAACATGCCCACCGTCCTCATCGCCGCCCTCGCCATCGGCGGTGCCGGCGCGACCGGGCTCACGTACGAGGTGATGGTCTACGCCAACGTCATCGGCTCCGACCTCGGCCCGAAGATCACCCCCATCGGCTCCCTCGCGACCCTGCTGTGGTTGCACGTGCTGGAGAAGAAGGGCATCCACATCGGGTGGGGGCAGTACTTCCGCACCGGCATCGTCCTCACCATTCCCGTCCTCGCCGTCACCCTCGCCGCCCTCGCCGGCTGGCTCACCCTCATCCACTGAACCCGGAAAGACACACACCCATGAGTGACAAGCCCACGATCCTGTTCGTCTGTGTCCACAACGCCGGACGCTCCCAGATGGCCGCCGGCTACGCCCAGGCCCTCGGTGGCGACCGCGTCGAGGTCCTCTCCGCCGGCTCCGAGCCGAAGGACCAGATCAACCCGATCGCGATCCAGGCGATGGCCGAAGAGGGCATCGACATCGCCGGCAACCAGCCGAAGATCCTCACCACCGACGCCGTCCGCGACTCCGACGCCGTCATCACGATGGGCTGCGGCGATGCCTGCCCGATCTTCCCCGGCAAGCGGTACGAGGACTGGGACCTCACCGACCCGGCGGGCCGCGGCATCGAGGACGTCCGCCCCATCCGGGACGACATCAAGCACCGCGTCCAGACGCTCCTCGCCGAGCTGCTGCCCACCGAAGCAACCGCGTAACGACCAGGAAGCCGCAGACCATGACGCTCACCCTCACCGTCCCACCCCGCACCGCCGCGGACCGCCTCACCGGACTCCCCGTTGCGGTCATCGGGGCCGGCCCCGTCGGGCTCGCTGCCGCCGCGCACCTCCTCGAGCGCGGCCTCGACGTCGTCGTCTACGAAGCTGGCCCGACGGTTGGGACGAGCGTCCGCGCTTGGGGGCACACGCGTCTGTTCTCCCCGTGGCAGTACGTCATTGACCCTGCCGCGCAGCGTCTCCTGGAAGCCACCGGCTGGGAAGCGCCTCGAGCGGCGTCGTTGCCCACTGGCCAGGACCTCGTCGACACGTACCTGGCGCCCCTGGCAGCGACCCCACAGCTCGCACCGGTGATCCGCTACGGCACCCGGGTGGAGGCGGTGTCACGGCAGGGCAAGGACCGCACCCGCTCCACCGGCCGCGCCGACACCCCGTTCCTGCTCCGCCTCCACACCGCCGACGGCGCGCACGACGTGAGCGCGCGTGCGGTCGTCGACACCTCGGGCACCTACACGTCCCCGAACCCCCTCGCTGCCGCCGGGCTCGCACCCGTCGCGGACCTCGGCGCCCGGGTCGTCCACGCACTGCCTGACGTCCTCGGCGCCGACCGGGCCCGGTTCTCGGGGAAGCGGGTCCTCGTCGTTGGTGCCGGCCACTCCGCAGCGAACACGCTCATCAAGCTCGCCAGCCTCGCCAAGACCGCGCCGGGTACCCACGTGCTGTGGGCTGTCCGGAACGCCGGCACAGCCCGGCTCGGCGCCGAGGCCGCGGACGGGCTCGCCGCCCGCGGTCAGCTCGGCTCCACCGTCCACGGGCTCGTCGAGTCCGGGCAGGTGCAGCAGATCGCCTCGTACGAGATCGACGACGTCCGACCCGACGGCGACCAGGTCACCGTCACCGGCCGCCGCGCTGGAGCGCCGTTCGCGGTGACCGTCGACGTGATCGTGAACGCGACCGGGTTCCGGCCCGACCTCGACATGCTCCGCGAGATACGGCTCGGTCTCGACGACATCGTTGAAGCACCCCGAGCCCTCGCACCGCTGATCGACCCGAACCTGCACTCCTGCGGGTCCGTGCCCCCGCACGGCGTCGCTGAGCTCGCGCATCCGGAGCCGAACTTCTTCATCGCCGGCATGAAGTCCTATGGCCGCGCACCCACGTTCCTGCTCCTCACCGGGTACGAGCAAGTCCGTTCCATTGCCGCGGAGCTTGCTGGCGACCGCGACGCTGCCCGGCTGGTGCAGCTCGTCCTCCCGGCGACCGGGGTGTGCAGCACCGATGTTGGCGGATCCTCCTCCTGCTGCGCCGCTCCGGCGGTTCCATCTCTGGCAGAGCCCGCAGCGTCGAGCTGCTGTACGGCGTCCTGACTGGGGATCCTTCTAACAACCACGGAGGCTCCAGGGCTCACGCTAACCACGGAGGCTCCAGGGCTCACGCCGGGACGCAGCTGAGCCGAGGGGCGAGGGCTCCCATCCCGATGACTGGCGAGAGCCCTCGCCTCGGGTCAGTTGGCGTGTTCGGCGATCGCGTCGCGGAGCTGGCCGAGGGTTGGGGAGCCCGCGAGCCCGTCAGGAGTGAGGTACATCCGGCATGACAGACCGGGCGGTCCGTCCGGTGTGGGGAATAGTGCAGCGCCGTCGATCAGCACCGACGGGGAGCCGTGGAAGTCCCAGGCTTCTGCCTCGGCTTGGGTTGCGATGAACTGCCGCGTCACCGTGACGTCGGAGCGTTCGGCCGCGATCGTGGCGAGGCGTTCTTCCGTGATCTGCCAGTTTGGGCAGCCATCGAAGTACTGCAGGGTGATCTGCATCGTGATGTTCATCTCTGAGCGCTGGTTCGGGTGCTCGGTGGGGTGCTGGTGTCAGTGGTGGCCGTGGACGACGGCGTGGCCGAGGCCGCGACTGATCATCCAACGGTTGATGGGGGTGGTGACGACGAATGCCACCGCCAGGGAGAACGCGAGCGACCCCCAGAACAGCCAGTTGTTCAGTTGCGCGTCCATGGCGCCGGGAACCGCGACGATGACGGTGTTATCGATGATCTCCATCACGGCGATGGAGACAGTATCGGCGGCGAGGGCGACCTTGAACGCGGCGGAAAAGCTCAGCCCGGACCGGATCACCCCGCGCATGGTGAGGGCGTAGCCGAAGATGAACGCGAGGACGATCGACAGGATGATCGTGCCGGTGTTGTGCAGACCGGTCGCGGTGCCGATGACCATGCCGAGCACTTCACCGATGGCGCAGCCCGTGAGGCAGTGCAGTGTTGCTTGCGCGGCCATCGACCACGTCGTCGGCGCATGACCGCCGTGGTTCTGGTGGCTGTCGTGGTCGGTCATGCTGTGGTGTTCGTGGGTGTCCATGTCGCTCCTATCGAGTGTGGAAGGTGCGGAGTCGAAGGCTGTTGCTGACGACGAAAACCGACGACAGGGCCATGGCTGCGCCGGCGATCATCGGGTTCAGCAGTCCCGCCATCGCGAGCGGGATCGCGGCAACGTTGTAGGCGAAGGCCCAGAACAGGTTCACCTTGATCGTGCCGAGGGTGCGGCGGGCGAGCGCGATCGCGTCCGCCGCGGCGCTCAGGTCCGCTCGGATGAGGGTGATGTCGGCGGCTTCCATGGCCGCGTCGGTGCCGCTACCCATCGCGATCCCAAGATCCGCGGCGGCGAGAGCGGCGGCATCGTTGACGCCGTCGCCGATCATCGCCACGGACCGGCCCTGCTGCTGCAGCCGGATGACGGTCCGGTACTTGTCTTCGGGTCGCACCTCAGCTTCGACGTCGTCGATGCCGACCTCGGCGGCGACCGTCCGGGCGACGTCTTTAGCGTCGCCGGTGAGCATGATCGTGCGCAGCCCCATGTCGTGCAGGCGACGGATCGCGTCCGGGCTAGTCGGCGCGATGGTGTCCGCGACGCTGATGACGCCGCGGGCTGCGCCGTCCCATGCGACAACGACCGCGGTCGCGCCGCCCCGCTCTGCGGTCCGGACCGCGTCCGTGACCGCTTCGGGGATGCTGATGGCCCACTGTTCGGCCAACCAGGCGGGTCGGCCGACGAACACGAGGGTGCCGTCGACGACGGCTTGGACGCCGAGCCCGGCGGTGGACTGGAACGATTCCGCGGTGGGGTGGTCGGTGGCGGCTGCGGTGATGGCGCGGGCGATCGGGTGTTCGGATCCTGCTTCCGCGGCGGCGGCGAGGGCGAGCACCCGGGTGTCGGTTTCCCCACCGACGGCGGTCACCTGGTGGACGCTCATCTTGCCGGTGGTGACGGTGCCGGTCTTATCGAGCACGACGGTGTCGATCCGGCGGGTGGCCTCGAGGACCTGGGGTCCGCGGATGAGGATCCCGAGCTGGGAGCCACGTCCGGTGCCGACGAGCAGCGCGGTCGGAGTTGCCAGCCCCAGGGCGCAGGGGCAGGCGATCACCAGGGTCGCAACGGCGGCGGTGAACGCGGCTTGCACGTCGCCGGTGAGCAGCAGCCACCCGACGAGGGTCAGCACCGCCAGGCCCATGACGATCGGGACGAACACGGCGGAGACCCGGTCGGCGAGGCGCTGCACCTCGGCCTTGCCGGTCTGCGCGGACACGACGAGCCGGCCGATGCGGGCAAGCTCCGTGTCGTGACCGACGCGGGTGGCTTCGACGATGAGTCGGCCGCCGACGTTCACGGTCGCACCGGTGACAGTGTCGCCGGGGCCGGCCTCGACGGGGACCGCTTCACCGGTCATCACGCTGGTGTCGATCGCGCTCGTGCCATCAGTGATGGTTCCGTCGGTGGCGATGCGTTCACCCGGACGGACCACGAACCGATCCCCGACCTGTAGTGCTGCGGTCGGCACCTCGGTTTCGACACCGTCTCGGAGCACCCGGGCAGTCGGTGCACCCAAGGCGAGGAGCGCCTGCAGGGCGGCGCCGGAGCGGTCCTTCGCGCGGGCCTCGAAGTACCGGCCGGCGAGGAGGAACACCGTCACCGCGGCGGCGACTTCGAAGTACGGCTCCGGAGCCGCGCCCGGGTGCGGGAACCAGGAGAACGCCATCCGCATCCCGATGTGCCCGGCGCCGCCGAACACCAGCGCCCAGACGGACCACACGGTCGCGGCGGCGACGCCGACGCTGACGAGGGTGTCCATCGTCGCGGCCCCATGCCGGGCGTTGATCGCGGCAGCACGATGGAACGGCCACGCACCCCACACAGCGACCGGCAGCGCCAGCACCAGAACGGCCCACTGCCATCCCGGGAACTGCAGGACCGGGACCATCGACAGCGCCACCACCGGGACGGCGAGCACCGTGGACACGATCAGGCGCCGACGCAGCGGCGCGAGCTCGTCGGTGTCCGCGCCGGCCGGTTCGGGCAGGTGCGCGCCGTACCCGGCCGCTTCAATGGTCCGGATCGCGTCGTCGACAGCGAGGTCCGCGGGGAGCGTGACGGAGGCGCTTTCGGTGGCGTAGTTCACGCTCGCGGTCACGCCGGGCAGCTTGTTCAGCTTCCGCTCGATCCGGTTCGCGCACGACGCGCAGGTCATCCCCTCGATGGTCAGCTCAACCGGCGGGGTGCTGGTCGTGGTCATGATGCGACCAACGTGTAGCCGGCCTCCTCCACAGCGGCGGAGACTTCCTCCTGCGGCAGGTTGCGGGTGCTGGTCACCCGAGCGGTGGAGACACCGCCGACGTTGAGGTCGATCGTCACGTCCGTGACGTCCGGCACGGCGGCGAGTTCCTCGTTGACACTCATCACGCAGTGCCCGCACGTCATGCCCGTGATGGCGTACGTGTTCGTCAGCTGCTCGCTCATCGTGGTGATCCCTTCGTCGTTCACGTTCATCAGGTACCCTAGGGGGGTACCGTAGCGAGTGTAACGCCGGTCGGGCGGATGTGTTCCCAATCCGCCGAACCGGCATCCGGAAAGAGGACGTGATGGCGAGCAGAACTGATCGGCGCGAAGAGGCGCGGCGGAAAGCCGCTGACCGCAGAGCGGAACAGCAGCGCAGTCGCACCCGCCGGTGGTGGCTGCTGGGCGCCGCCGTGGTCGTCGTCCTCGCCGCGGTCACCACGATCACGGTCGCCGCGCTGATCCGTGGCAACGACACGGCGCCAACAGCGTCCGGAGCGACGGCGGCACCGCCGTGGCCGGCCCCCGCGGATGCGGCGGCGCGGGCGAAGGCTGCCGGGCTCGAGGTGGCGGGGATGGAAGGTGCGGCGCTGCACACCCATCAGCATCTGTCCGTGTCCGTGGACGGGGAGCCGGTGGCGGTGCCGGCGAACATCGGCGTCGACGTGCAGCGGGGCGGCATGTCTGCACTCCACACCCACGACACCTCCGGCATCGTGCACGTCGAGTCCGCGAAGGTGCAGCCGTTCACCCTCGGACAGCTCTTTACCGAGTGGGACGTGACCTTGCGAGACGGGCAGGTCGGCGGGTACGTCGACGGGAAGAACGACCGGCACGTCGCCGTGTTCGTCAACGGCACCCGCACCACCACGCCGCTGCCGGATCTGGAACTGCAGGACCAGCAGGACATCGCCATCGTCATCACCCGTGGGTCCGGTACGCCGATCGCGCCGACCCCGTTCGATTGGTCGACGGCGGCATGAGCGCCGCTACCGTAATCGGTGAACCCCGAGGAGCGTCCATGACCGACACCACCGCGCCCGCAGCAGAGCACCACCACGGGTACATCACCGCGAAGGAGGACTACCTGAAACGGTTGCGCCGCATCGAGGGGCAAGCCCGCGGCCTGCAGCGGATGGTCGATGAGGAGCAGTACTGCATCGACATCCTCACCCAGGTGTCCGCGATGACGAAGGCGCTGCAATCCGTCGCGCTCGGCCTGCTGGATGACCACCTCGCGCACTGCGTCACCGACGCCGTCGCCGAAGGCGGCGACGAGGCGGCGGTGAAGCTGAAGGAAGCCTCCGACGCGATCGCCCGCCTCGTGCGCGCCTAACCAGCTCTCCGCCCGCCAGACGGGGCGGTTGTCCTCTCAGCGCTCGTCCTGCACCATAGAACCCGCACCCCGACCAGTCATCAGTACGGATCCGCATGCTCACCACCGCGAACACCACGCGCCGCCGCCTGCTGCTGCAGGCCACGGCGGTGCTGGCGTTGCTGCTGCTGGTCGGGTTCACGGTCCTGATGCACAGCATGCTCGGCCACGCGACCACCGGCGAGCACGCCATGACCGCCATGACGGCCGAGCACACCCACAGCGACGCAGCCGAGCACGCTGCCGCGCCGGCTGGCGCGGTGGTGAGCGTGCTCAGTGATGCTGGCTGCGATGGCGGCCTGTGCGCGCTGATGTGCTCCCTGATGGGGATGGCCTGCGCGCTGACGATCGCCCTGTTCGCGTGGGCGCTTCTGCGCACCCGGAACGGCGGGGTCCTCTACGTCCTCGCACGCCTCCTCGCCCTCGGGGACCGTGTCGCACGCCGCGTCGCGGCACCCAAGCCGCCATCACTGACGGCGCTGCAGATCATCCGTATCTGATCCATCCCCGGCGGGAGCGCTCCCTTCGGAAGCTCTCGCATGCCCAGAACACGGGCAGGTATTCGCCTGCCCGGAACACCTGACGCATCACGGGAACGGATCCATGAACACCACCATCACGCGCACCCTCGCGGCCACCGCCGCCCTCACCATCGGCCTCACCCTCGCCGGATGCTCCACCAACAACGCCGGCTCCTCGGACAACTCCTCCTCGTCGTCCTCGTCGTCCTCGTCGACGCACAATGACCAGGACGTGACGTTCACGCAGGGGATGCTGCCGCACCACAAGCAGGCCATCGAGATGAGCGACATGCTCCTCGCCAAGGGCTCCGACGTGGACCCCGACGTCGTCACGCTCGCGAAGCAAATCAAGGCCGAGCAGGCACCGGAGATCAAGACGATGACCGGCTGGTTGAAGGCCTGGGGCGAGCCCACGGAGATGTCGAGCATGTCCGGGATGGATCACTCCTCCATGTCGGGCGGGATGATGTCCGACGCCGATATGAACGCCCTCGACAGTGCCTCCCCGGCGGACGCCGGGAAGCTGTTCCTGCAGCAGATGGTCGAGCACCACACCAGCGCTGTCGACATGGCGAAGACCGAAGTCGATAAGGGCAAGAACACCGACGCGGTCGCGATGGCGAAGTCGATCGTGTCGAGCCAGACCGAGCAGATCAGCCAGATGAAGGACATGCTCGCGTCGATGTGACCCCGGCCGTGGGTCGCGGCGGTGTCCCCCCTCCCTGCCGCGATCCGCGACCGGCTTTCCCCCTCTCCCGCTCGAGCACCCCGCCGAGCGGCCCTGTTTCTTCTGACGTGCTCATCCCCGTCCGCCGTCTTTCTTGGAGCCTGCCTGTGCCCCAGCAGCACCCCCACACCCCCACTGCAACGCCGCTGACGCGCCGCGAAGCCCTCGCCGCAGAACGCGCCACACACCCCCGCTCCGCGGACGCCCCGCATCCGCCGGACCCCCGCTGTCGTGAGTCGGCCGCCGCTGCCCGCCGTGACGGTGGCCGCGCCGGCTCCGACGCGGACGTTCCGATCCCGGGCGCTGGCGGCGATTCCGCTGACCGGTGCTGCTGCGGCGATGGCGCTGTTCACCGCCGCGGCGCTTCCCGCGCAGGCATCTACCGGCCCCGCCGTCACCGTGCCCGGCGGCACCCCGTCCGCTACCGGGCAGAGCTTCACCGCGACCGGGCTGACCGTGACCGTTGACCGGGACGGCTACACCGTCACCAAGCCCGCCGTGAAGCCCGTGATCACCAAGACGACCACCAGCACCACGAACAGCGCCACAGCAGCGGCAGGTAGCACGGCTGCAGTCGCGCCCACCGGGACGATCGTGAACACCGGCGCCGGCGATATCCGCTGGCCCGTCGCCGGCAGCATCCGGGTCAGCTCCCCGTTCGGCCCCCGCCTCGCCCCGTGCGCGGCGTGCTCGTCGATCCACCAGGGCGCCGACATCACCCCCGGCGCCGGCACCCCCATCGGCGCCGTCGCCGCCGGCACCGTCCGAATCTCGGGCACCCACCCGGAGTACGGCCAGTACGTCATCATCGACCATCAGATCGACGGTCAGACCATCTCCACCCTCTACGCGCACATGATCTTCGGCTCGTCACCGCTGCATGCCGGGCAGAGCGTCGCCGTCGGGCAGCTCGTCGGCCTCGTCGGCAACACCGGCGCCAGCACCGGCGCCCACCTGCACCTGCAGGTCATGCTCGGCAGCAGCACCCCAATCGACCCCATTGCCTGGCTTACAACGAATGCCGGGCGCACCTTGTGAGCGGCGCCCACTCAGCCCGCTCCGCGGCAACCATCCGATCGCGCGCCGACGATCGCCTCCGGGCCGGCGGCAGCGTTGTGGAGAGCCGGCCGGCTGCACGTCGCCGATCATCGGTCGATACCGATATGATCGTCGTATGACGATCACTTGCCGGATGATGGTTCCCGTGTCTCGGCCGCCGCTTGTTGAGTCGAACCGATGATCGGCACGATTGCGGCGGCGGTGGGTCTCTTTGCTGCCACCAACATCGATGACGTCGTGGTCCTGACGGTTCTGTTCCTTGCATCGACGCGTGGAACGTTGCCGGGGTGGAAGGTCGTCGTCGGTCAGTACGCCGGCTTCATCGCCCTCGTCGCGATCAGTGTCCTCACTGCTGCGGGGCTCACCATCGTTCCGGACAAGTGGGTGGGACTGCTGGGGCTCATCCCCCTGGGTATTGGTCTGGTGGGGTTGGTCCGTGCTCTGCGACGACGCGGTGATGACGACGACGATGACGACGACTCGGCAGTGCGCGCCGGCGGGGTCCTCGGAGTCGCCGGGATCACCATCGCCAACGGCGCCGACAACATCTCCCTCTACACGCCGGTGTTCCGGACGACCCCGATCCCGGACACCGTGGTCACGATTGCGGTGTTCCTCGTGCTCGTCGCGGTGTGGTGCCTCGTGGCTCGCTTCGTGGGGACGAACAAGACCGTCACGGAAGCCCTCGAGAAGATCGAGCACTGGCTCGTGCCCGCCGTGTTCACGGGCCTGGGCCTCTACATCCTGATCGAGTCCGGCGTGATCGTGCGCCTCATCGACGTGCTCTCGTGAGAGCAAGCATCCGAGTGGTCGTGGTGCTGCTGATCGCCGCGGCCGCGCTCACCATCGACCAGCTCACCAAAGCGTGGGCACTGTCCGGCCTCGGCCCGTCGCGCACAATTGAGCTGGCTCCGGGTGCGACCCTCCAGCTCGTGTTCAACCCAGGCGTCGCTTTCAGCCTCGGCAGCGAGATGGGGCCGCCGCTCGCACTCGGCATCATCGCCCTGACGTTGTGCCTGGCAACGTGGGCAGTCGTGCGCGCCGTGCGCGGCGCCGACATGCTCGCCACTGGGCTGATGAGCGTCGCCGTCGGCGGCGCCGCAGGCAACCTCTGGGACCGCATCACCCGCGCCGAGTCCGGGCCACTCACCGGCGAAGTCGTCGACTTCATCAACATCGACTGGTTCGCCATCTTCAACGTCGCCGACATCTTCGCCACCCTGGGGATCGCCGGATTCGCGATCCGCTTCCTGATGCCGGGCAGGCACAAGGACGAGCCCGCGCCCACGGAGCGATCAGCGTGAACGGGAACCCCTTCGCGGAAGCGATCCTCAGCGGACAGCTCCTGATCGCCGTGCCGGTCGCACTCCTGGCCGGGCTGGTGTCCTTCCTCTCACCATGCGTCCTCCCACTCGTCCCCGGGTACCTCGGCTTCATCGGCGGTGTCGCAGAGCAACGCCGCCGCAGCACGCTCACCCTGGGCGTGCTCCTGTTCATCCTCGGCTTCACCGTCATCTTCGTCGCCTACGCCGCCGCATTCGGCGCCGCCGGCTTCTGGCTGATCCGCTGGCGCGACCTGCTCACGCAGATCCTCGGCGGCTTCGTCATCATCATGGGACTCGTGTTCATCGGCCGCTTCGGGATCCTGCAGCGCACCCTCAAACCACGATGGAAACCGGCCACCGGCATCGCCGGCGCACCCCTGCTCGGGATCGTGTTCGGGCTCGGCTGGACCCCCTGCCTTGGCCCGACCCTCACCGCGATCAACCTGCTGAGCCTGCAAGCCGCGAGCACCTGGAACGGCGTCCTGCTCGGCATCGCCTACTGCCTCGGACTCGGCATCCCCTTCCTCCTCCTCGCCCTTGGAACCACCTGGGCCACCACCGCGATCAGCCGCGTTAAACGGCACCTACGGACCGTGAACCTGATCGGTGGTGGCACGCTGATCCTCATCGGTGTCCTCATGGTCACCGGACTGTGGTCATCGCTGATGTACACGGTCGGCGCACACATCGGCCAGTACGTCACGCTCCTCTAACACCCAGGTGCAGCCCGCTGCAACGCATGGTCGACGGCGGCATCCCCATGGTCACGATCGAGCAAGCACCGCCCCAGAACCAATGGCCGACCTTGAACGCACGAACCGCGCTACGCCGATATCATCGGCATATGCCGATCGTAGAAGCGCGGGGCGATCTTGCCGCGGTATCGCTGTTCCACTCTCTCGCAGACCCGACCCGGCTGCGCATCCTGCGCCGACTCCGCCACGGGGAAGCTCGCGTGAGCGACCTCGTCGCGGAGCTCGGTCTTGCCCAATCGACCCTCTCCGAGCACGTCGCGTGCCTTCGCGACTGCGCACTCGTGGAGGGGCGGGCGCAGGGCCGGCAAGTGTTCTACAGCCTCGCCCGTCCGGAGTTGATGGACCTCCTCGAGTCCGCGGAGACACTGCTGCAGGCCACCGGCTACCAAGTCGATCTCTGCGGCACCTATGGCTCGGACGCGAGGGCTGGCGAATGAGCACGCTCACCGAAACCGAAACGGAGCAGCTCACCCGACGAGGGCTCCGCCTCGCGCAGTTCACCGTCGCATACAACGTCCTCGAAGGAATCGTCGCCATCACGGCTGGGATCGCCGCGGGACTCGTTTCCGTCATCGGGTTCGGTATCGACTCCGGAATCGAATCGATCGTCGCCGTGCTGGTGGGCATCCGCCTCGCCGCCAGGCTCCGCCACGGCGAAGCGGACGAGGGTAAGGAGCGACGCACGTTGAAGTTCGTCGCCGTGACGTTCTTCCTCCTCGCCGCCTACGTCGTGATCGATGGCATCCGCAGCCTGATCACCCACGAAACACCGGAGACCTCCCCGGTCAGCATCGTGCTGCTGGTCCTCTCGATCATCGTCATGCCGGTCCTCGCCGCACTCAAGACCCGAGTCGGCAAGAAGCTCGACGACCCGCTCATCCTCGCCGACGCGGCAGAAACTCGAATCTGTGTCCTCCTCAGCGTCGCGACCCTCATCGGACTCCTCCTCTACACCCTCACCGGCGCAGCCTGGCTCGACCCCGTTGCAGGATTCGTCATCGCCCTCTTCGCCATCCACGAAGGACGCGAGGCGTGGGAAGGCGAACTCGTGGAAGACGACGATGACGACTAAAGCGACCGCCTCATAGCGACACCGAATGCCGCCCAAAAGCCGACACCAAGCGCAGCTGCTCACACTCAGATGACTGGGCTGCTCACACACCCTGGCGTTCCGTCGGAACGGACGGTTGTAGCGGAATCGTTCGTATTCGCTACACCGGTCGCTTCAGTGCGGCAAGCTGGAGTGCTTGCACGGAACGTCGTTGTTGTTCCGCGCGGTGGCGGCCGTTGGCGGGAGAGGGGTGTGGCGCCGCGATGACGGGTATGAGTCTGGGGTGCTCGTCCAGGGTGAGATGCCGCATGACTCCGTCAAGGGCAACGGTCCCGTAAGTGACGATGGCGTCGAGCACGGGGAGCGCCTCGAGCAAAGCTCCGAGGGCGCGTCGCCCCTCGTCGATGTCCGCAGGTCGTACGCGGCCGGGGACTTCCCAGGGGATGAGGTTCCAGCGGAGGTACTCGTTGCGTGCGAGTCCGGACTCGATGCGGGCTGCGCGGAACGCGGCCGCGGTCGGGCCCGGGTTGTCCTCGCTGCAGACCGCCGCGTGCGCGGCGGCAATGGTCTGCGGGCCGGGCGACTGCATGAGGACCAGCACGCGGCTTGATGTGCCGCCGGATCGTGGGTCGAAGCTCGGGACGAACCGTCGCGAGCCGTCCGGTGCGGTGCGCCATGTCTCGGCGAGGGCGTTCAGCGATCGAACGTCCGCGAGCTCGTCCGCGAGCTCCTCGGCGGTGCTCACGCCGGCTGTGGCGGTGCCAGGAGGGTGCCTCGGATGACGGAGCCGTGGAAGGTGCGGACGGCAACGGTGATCCACGCGGCGACGAGGCCGACGTAGTAGACAACTGCGAGGACGGCGACGACGGTGAGTCCGGAGTGCAGGGCCAGGCCGTTCAGGCCGGTGACGCAGGTCCCGACGGGGAACGTGAAGGACCACCAGGTCAGGCTGAACGGCAAGTGCTCTCGGGCAGTGCGGATGGTGATCGCGAGGGCGATGACGGTCCACAGCAGCGCGAAGCCGAGCATCGCGAACCCGTACACCAGCGCCACGACCAGCAGGGCATGCGCGGTACTCGCATCGACAACGGTGGGGGCGTTCGATGCGAGGAGGTTCACGGCGGTGATCGACTGTCCGACCGGCCCGAGGACGATCCACAGAGTCGGGACCATGCCCGCGGCGCCGACCTTGTGCTGCGCGAGACGGTTCCAGATCAGCGTGATCACCACCAGCGACGTGATGAGGCTGAGGCCGAAGAAGCCGTAGCAGGACCACAGCAGCGTCTCCCGCGCCTGCCCGGCGGGAGCGTACGGCAGCAGGAGCGCACCGGTGGAGGCGGACACCATCGGCGGGACGATCGGCATCAGCCAACCGCCGAACGCGGAGTCGGGCGTGTTCTCGTGGCGGGTGAACGCCAGGTACGGCACGAGCACTGCCGTGAGCAGTCCTCCGATGGTGCCGATGCTCCAGAGCACCCAGTCGACGGTGACGGCAGCCGGGAGGCCGATCCAGTCCTTGCCGAGCAGGATCGTTCCGGCACCAACGGTGAGGAACGCCATCGGCGGTGCCCCGTAGAAGTGGGAGATGACCGGGTGCAGGTGGTGCTTCGCTGCGGTGCTCCGGTAGCGGATCCAGTGCAGCACCGTCGCGATCGTGAGGGCGACGAGCAGGACCGCGGCGATCGCCCATACGACCGTCGCCGCAGTGCGCAGACCTGGGAACTGCAGCGGCAACGACGCAGCCGCGACGGCGACGATCCCGGTCCCCATGATCGATGCGAACCAGTTCGGGGTCAGGTTCGACACGATCAGCCCGGGCCGCTCCAACTCCCGGAACAACCGCCGTTCTTGCACACCATGCTCGGAACGTGCGGGTGCGGGTGCATGGGCGAGGTGAGCGGACATGCACCCAGCGTGCGCGTGTTTCCCATGGTTCGGGAACGGCGAACTCGTTGGCGGGGCACAATGTTTGCTTGTGGCACTGCGACGGCTGACCGACCGGACCCTGGACCTCGACACTCTCGAGGTCCTCGTCCGCGTCGCGGAAACCGGTTCGTTGACCCGCGCGGCCGAAGTGTTGGGGGTGACACAGCAGGCGGTGTCTGCGCGACTGCGTGCCGCGGAGCAGGCGATCGGTCAGCCGCTGGCGCACCGGAGAGCATCCGGGACAGCTTTGACCGACGCCGGCCGGGTGGTGCTCGGTCTGGCCGTTCCGGTGTTGGAGGCGTCGCAGCGGCTCGAAGCAGGACTTGTCGCGCTTCGAGAACCGGCGGGATCCCTCGTGGTCGCAGCGTCGCAGACGATCGCCGAACTCTTGCTTCCTGGATGGTTGCTCACCCACCGTGCTGCCGCGCCCGATGCGCCGGTCCGATTGATCGCGGGCAACTCCACCGCTGTGATCGACCTTGTTCGCTCCGGCGCTGCCGACGTCGGATTCACGGAGACCCCTGCTGCGCCACCTGACCTCTCCTCTCTGGTGGTCGACGAGGACGAACTCGTGGTTGTCGTCGCTCCGCACCATCCGTGGGCGCGGGCTTCGAGCATCACCGCGGATGACCTCGCGGAGACGCCGCTACTGCTCCGTGAGGAAGGGTCCGGCACCCGCGCCACGGTCGAGGCGTGGCTCGACGATGCGGGCCGCACCCTCGTTCCGCCAGCGGCGGTACTGGAGACGACGGGCATCATCCGGGCCAACGCTCGAGCGGGCATCGCTCCGGCGGTGATGAGTCTCCGCACCGTCGGCAGGGACCTCGCCGACGGTGCCCTCGTCCGAGTGCCGCTGCTCGGCCCGCCGCTGATCCGGTCGCTGCGTGCGATCTGGTCGGGCCACCCCGGGCCTGCTGTCACGGCGTTTTTGGACACCGCTCGCAGCTCGAGTGCCGGTGGTCAGATCAGTCCGTAGGGCAGATCCGGGTGCTGCTCGGCGATCTCGGTGAGCCGGTTGTACTTCGCGACCCGTTCGCCGCGGGCGGGTGCGCCGGACTTGATCTGCCCAGTGCCGGTCCCGACGACGAGGTCGGCGATGAACGTGTCCGTGGTCTCCCCGGAACGGTGCGACACCATGCTGGCCATCCCGATGCTGGTGGCGGTGGCGATCGCGCCGAGGGTCTGGGAGACGGTGCCGATCTGGTTCGGCTTGATCAGTGCCGCGTTCGTCAGGTGTTGCTCGCCGCCGTCGCGGATGCGTTGGGGGTCGGTGACGTAGAGGTCGTCGCCGACGTTCTGGATCCGGTCACCGAGCGCCGCCTGCATGCGGCGGAACCCGTCATAGTCGTCCTCAGCGCACCCGTCTTCGATGCTGCGGATCGGGTACGTGTCGATGAGCTGCCGGTAGTAGTCGACCAACCCGTCCCGGTCGAGGCTGTCGTCGAGCATCCGATACGAGCCGTCTCCGAGGGAGAACTCGTTCGCGGCCGGATCGAGGGCGATCGCCACCTGGTCGACGCCCGGCTCGTAGCCTGCGGCGCGGATCGCGGTGACCAGCAGGTCGAGCGCTTCCTCGGGTGCAGCGATCGATGGTGCGAAGCCGCCCTCGTCGCCGAGGCCGAGGCTACCGAACCGGTCCCGCACCAGGCCCGCGAGGGCGTGGTACACGTCCGCGCCGATGCGGACAGCGTCGGCCATCGATGAGGCGTTGACGGGGGCGATCATGAACTCCTGGAAGTCGAGCTTGTTCGCTGCGTGCGCGCCGCCGTTGAGAACGTTGAAGTGCGGGACCGGCATCCGCGGCGTCGAGCCGGTGATCTCGGCGATCCACTGCCAGAGCGGGAGGCCCGCGGCGTGTGCGAGCGCCCGGGATGCGGCGATGGAGGTTGCGACGACGCTGTTCGCGCCGAGCCGGCGGTGCCCGGTGGTGCCGTCGAGTTCGGCGAGGGCGGCGTCGACCTGTCCGATTGCGGACCACGATCGCCCTGTGAGGAGGCCCGCAATGTCGGTGTTGATCAGGTGGAGCGCCTGGGTGATGTCGCGGCCGCCGAACGCTGTTCCGCCGTCGCGGAGCTCGATGGCTTCGTGGGCACCGGTGGATGCGCCCGCGGGGGCGTCGCCGGTGACGGTGCGGCCGTCGTCGAGTTCGAGCAGGACGCGGACGGTCGGGTAGCCGCGGGAGTCGAGGATGCGGGTGCTGTGGACGGCGTCGATGGTGACGGGGTGGTCGTGGTGGGTGACGTACTCGCCCTGGTGGGCTCCGTGGTGGTGGATGCCGCTGATGTAGTCGTTCATGGTGACGCTCCTTCTGGTCGGGTCATGCGTCGTGGTCGTGCGGATGGAAGGGAAAGCCGCGGGGAGGCGGAGGGGACGACCTGCTGGCGATCACTCAGCGCCAGTGCCTCCCCGCGGCGGTCAAGGGGCCCGTGGATCACGGGTGTCGGGTGTGGGCTTCCTGTGCGGTGCGGATAACGGCTTCGGCAGCAGGACGGTTGGCCCACCCGTTGGTGGTGACGTGCTTGCCGTGTTCGATCTCCTTGTAGTGGGAGAAGAAGTGCTCGATCTCGATGAGGGTGTGCTCCGGGACGTCGCTGATGTCCTGCAGGTCTTCGAACCGGTCGTCGCCGGCGGGGACGGCGAGGATCTTGTCGTCGCCGCCGTTCTCGTCGACCATGCGGAGCATCCCAACCGGGCGGACGTCGATCACGACGCCGGGGAACGTGGGGCGGGGTAGGAGCACGAGCGCGTCGAGGGGGTCGCCGTCCTCGCCGAGGGTGTTGTCGATGGAGCCGTAGTCCTGGGGGAACACCATGCTGGTGAACACGGCCCGGTCGAGCCGGATCCGGCCGGTGGTGTGGTCGACTTCGTACTTGTTGCCGCTGCCGCGGGGGATCTCGATCGTGACGTCGAACTGCATGGGGAGGTCCGTTTCAGGATGTGGGGTGGCGGTCACAGCAGACCGCCGAGGAGGATGCCGGCGGTCGCTGCGGCGACGGAGACGACGAGCATCCCGAGACCATTGACGGCGGCGGCGTTGATCCGGCCGCCGCGGGCGAGGCGGACGGTCTCGAAGCTGGCGGTGCTGAATGTGGTGTAGCCGCCCATCACCCCGGTCCCGAGGACCGCGACCGGCACCGCGCCGAGGTGTGTAGCAGCGCCGACGATGATCCCGAGTAGCAGCGACCCGGTGATGTTGATCGTCAACGTCCCGACCGGGAGCCGGAACTGCCGGCCCGTGTTGATCAGGCCGTCGAGAAGGAACCGTCCGGCAGCGCCGACCCCACCACCGGCCGCGACGGCGAGGACCAGGAGCGGGCTCATGCGCGCACCTCCCGCGGACGGAACCAAGACACGACGACGAGCCCGCAGGCGGTCGCGATCGCACCAGACAAGACGGTCAGGAGCGCGTACCCGGTGCCGGCGAGGCCATGCCCGCCCAGGAACAGCGCGGCGGTGGACTCGGCGAGTGTGCTGTAGGTAGTGAACCCACCGAGGACCCCCGTGCCGAGGAGGAGCCGCAGGACGCGACGGCGGCCCTGGTCGGGCCCGCGGTGCGCGAGCGCTTCCAGGAGCACACCGAGCAGCAGTGCGCCGGTGATGTTGATCCAGAAGATCGACCAGCTCACCCCACCATCTGCGGGGAGGAGGCCGCTGATGACGTCGCGGAGCGCGGTGCCGACGGCACCGCCGAGCGCGACGAGGCCAAGGTAGCGCCACCGCAAGTGCACGGGCCGCATGACCGGTCGCGGATCGGAAACATCGACGTCGGGGTCGGATGGGAGCTGATCATCGAGTATCGGGGTGTCCGTTCGGGTGGTCATGTTCCGCCTTCTGCCGCGACGAGAGCCGCGGCGTGATGTGCTGCAGGGTCGAGGTACTCCCCACCCCGCGGCTGCAACGAACCGGCGCCAGTCGGCCGGTACAGCAAGGGCTGCCCGGTGGGCAGGTTCAGCTCCGCCAGCTCCGCATCCGACAGGTCATCGATGCAGGCGCAGAGCGCCCGCAACGAGTTCCCGTGCGCGACGACCAACACCGTCCGCCCCGCCGCCACCGCGGGTAGGAGCCGGTCGCGCAGCACTGGGCGGATGCGGGTGATGACGTCGGCGAATGATTGCGTTCGCCGGACCGCCGCCCGCGGAAGACCCCGCAGGGCTGGGCTCCGACGAAGGGTGAGCCATTGCCGGAGTGGCATCGGTGCTGGTCGGCCGTCTCGGGAACGGCGCAGCCGCAGGTACTCGGCGTCCCCAAGCGCAGCGAGGGATGCCGCCTTGGTCATCCCGGTGAGCGCGCCGAAGTTCCGCTCGTTCAACTCCCACACCGCGGTGGTCGGGATGTCCCGACCGAGGACGTCGCTGACGAGGTCCGCGGTGTGGACGGCGCGCTGCAACGTCGACGTGAGGATCAGGTCCGGGATCACGTGGTGCACGGCAAGAAGCCGACCGGCCTGCTCGACGTGCTCCTCACCGCGAGCGGTGAGGAGCACGTCGAGCAGGCCCGTGAAGGTCCCGGCCTGGTTCGCGGTGCTCTCCCCATGCCGAAGGAGCACCAGTGCACCCGTCATGACGCATCCCACGGGAGCGGTTCATCGAACCCCACGGGGTTCACGGGGACCACGAGGACGGGACGGTGCTGCTGATGCGCGAGTCGCGCCGCGACCGAGCCGTTGAAGAACTCCGTGATCCGCCGGCGACCGGTTTGGGTGCCGACGACGATCATCACCGCGTCGCGTTCCTCGGCGACCGCGGCCAGCGCGCGTGCGGGATCGCCGACCTTCGCCAGCACCGAGGCGTGAACCGACCGAGCAGCGGCGATCTGCTCGATGACGGCCCGGTCAGTTTCGGGAAGATCCGCCGGCCCGGCGTCTGCCGAGTCCGGATCGATCGGCTCGATGATCTCGGACCCGTCCGCTCGATTCCCGGCTGACAGGAGCGCTGGGTCGACGGTCACGCACACAAGGGGAACCGTGAAGCGTTCAGCGATCTGCGCCGCGACCGTCACAACGTCACGCACCTGCCCGGCCCGCACGCCGACGACGACCGCGCCGGTCGGTACTGCTTGTCCCATGTCTTCTCCCTACCTCAGGCGCGCAGAAGCGCGACCAGCTGAGATAGGGACTGTTGTCGACGAGTGTCGAAGTTGGGTCCGGCAAGCCCCACTGCCGGGTCCGAAGACACCACCAGTATGCACCCGAATCGAATGCACCGCCGCGCCGATTTCCCGCCCCTTCCACCGCGCCGGATCGGCTATCGGACACCGGTGGGAGGGTCGGTCGGGGTCAGTCGTGCCGCAAGGGCCGCGGAGCCAGAGGCCTACAGTTCAGACGTGAGTGTTCGGAGCACGCGTGGCTGATCAGCTGACGCACGCGCTGCTCGGTGTAGTGCTGCTCCTTGGGGTCGCGTCTGCGGTGCTGGTCCTGGCGCGGGCGGAAGTGCCATGGGCGCCGGCCGTCGCGATCGTGCGTGGCGCGGCACAGCTGGCGGCGATCAGCCTGGTGCTGAGTGGAATCATCCGATCGCCGCTGCTGATCGGGGCGGCACTCCTAATGATGTTCTCCGTCGCTGTGGTGACTGCCGCGCGTCGACTCGGCAGCGTGTCCACGATGGCACTTCCGGTGGCGGTGTCCATGGCGTGCGGCGTCCTGGTGACCGGCAGCGTCGTCTTCGGCACGGGTGCGGTCGAGTTCAGCCCTCGGTACGCCCTCGCCATCGGTGGGATCGTGATCGGAAACGCGATGACGATTGCGACCATCAGCGGCCGGCGGTTCCGGGAGCTCGTGGCCGATCAGTGGGACGAGGTCGAGGGGTGGCTCGCGCTTGGAGCGTCACCTCGACGTGCGACGGAACGGCTGGTGCGTCGGGCGGTCAGCGCGGCGCTCGTGCCGACGGTAGATCAGACCAAGACGACCGGGTTGGTGACGTTGCCCGGCGCGTTTGTCGGAGCGGTGTTCGGCGGGTTGTCGCCGCTGGACGCCGGCCGGTTCCAGATCGTGGTGCTCGCCGCGATCATGGCCGCCGGATCGTGCACCGCGGTGTGCCTGACGCAGTGGTTGGCACCAGTCGCGACCAGGCCCACCACGTCAGCGCACTGACATGGGCTGAGGCTGAGACTTGGTCGTTCCTTGGTGTGCAGCGGCGAGGGTGGCCTCGGAGGTGGTTCCCCGTGGGCGTGTGGTTGGTGTGCGCAGTGGTCGTCGTGCTGCTGGTGATCGTCGGTTCGGTTGGAGCTGCTGTACTCGCAGTGGCCTCGGAAGCTGAGCGCGAGGGCCTCTTCGATGACTGAGCGGTGGCCTCAGACTGGTGTGCCGAGCCGGTATCCGACGCCGCGGATGGTGGTGATGAGGTCGCGGTCGGTCTTCCGGCGGATGTAGTGGACGTACGTGTCGACCGTGCCGAGCTGCTCGCCGTTGTCGAACACCGCGGACAGCAGATGCTGCCGGGTGAACGCGCGGGATGGTTCGCCCGCGAGCAGCCGGAGCAACGCGGTTTCCTTCTCGGTGAGCATCACCCGTCCCGCGTAGGGGGAGGTGATGCTGTGGTCCTCGGGGTAGAACGCCCACCCGCCGATCTCGACGCTGGTGCCGGTGCCGGTGTAGTCGCGGGTGAGCGCGCGGAGCCGGGCGGTGAGTTCGTCGAAGTCGAACGGCTTGACGAGGTAGTCGTTGGCGCCGGCGTCCAGCCCGGAGACACGGTCGTGGACCTCGCTAAGGGCGGTGAGCATCAGCACGGGGGTGCTGATGCGTCGCTGTCGGAGGGTCGCGATCACCGTGGTGCTGTCGATGCCCGGGAGTCGACGGTCGATGACCATGACGTCGAAGTACTCCGCGTCTGCGGTCTCGAGCGCGGATTCCCCGTCGGCGCAGAGCGTGACGGTCCACTGCTCGGCCAGCTCGTCCGCGACCAGCGGCCCGAGTCGGGGGTCGTCCTCGACGAGCAGCAGTCGCGGCATCATGCGCGGGCCTCCCGATCGTGTTCCGGTGCGCGGTCGTCTGTGATCGGGAGACGGAGTGCGAAGACCGTCCCGCTGCTATCGGTGTGCTCGACGACGACGACGGCGTCGCCGCCGGCTCTGACGGCGATGTCGCGGACCAACGCCAACCCGATGCCGTACCCCGTGCGGGTGCTGGTTGTCGTGGTCGCTTCGACGGGGGTGCCGTGAGCGAACCGGTCGAAGACCCGTGCTGGCTCGATACCGACCACGCCGGGGCCCTCGTCCGCGACGCGGATCGTCACGCGACCACCGTTAGTCACCGCGGTGATGTGAACGCTGCCACCGGCCCGGGTGTGGCCGATGGCGTTGTCGGACAAGGCAATCAGGCAGCGGTGCAGCTGGGTCTCCGACACCTGCACCACCGCGTCGACCGGGTCGACATCGAGGTGCACCTGCCGTTCAGTTGCGAGGACGTCCATGTCGCGGTGCACGGCTTCCATCGCGGCCCTCAGGTCAGCGGCGCCGTCCGAGCCACCCGACCCTGCAGCTGCTTCGAGGAGGTCGTTGACGATGTTGATCAAGATCTGCGTGTCGCCACGCAGCTCGTCGACGACCGGGCGCCGCCGATCGTGCGCCGGGGTCATGCGTTGCAGACGTTGCACGCGTGCATGGAGCACCGTCAACGGGGTGCGGAGCTCGTGGCTGGCGTCCGCGACGAAGGTGCGCTGCATCCGTGCCGCTTCCGCGATCGGCCGCACTGCTCGACGGGCGATGACCCATGCTGCGATGCCGGCGAGGATGATCGCGAGACCACCGACGCCGATGACCGCGATGCTCAGGTCGATGGTGTCGAGGTAGATGTGGATGTCGGTCGGCCCGGGGCGTTCGTGGAGCTGGTTCGGTGTCAGCTGCCACAACACGTACGTCACGACGAGGACGATGATCGCGATCACCAGCGCCGCTGACACGACCGCGACGCGGAGCGCAATCCCGACCACCGACCGTCGGTAGGTCAACCGGTCCGGGTCGGTCTCAGGACTCGACCGGAACGACCATCGAGCCAGCTTGTCTGCGACCGTTGACCGCCATCCTGCCGACATGAGACCCCTTCCGGACAAGCGACGCCGGAACGCGAGGGGGTGCGTTCCGGCGTCGCCGTGTTGGCTCGATCCTGCCTCACTCATGGCAACACCGGTGCACGGATCCTCACCGCCGCTGGTCAAGGAACGGCCAAGAAACCGATCTCCCCACCAGTCAGGCGTGATTCTTGGTGGAGTCTTGCGCGCCGCTTTCTACCGTCGGAGCATCGCCGGTCCCGCACACCGCGGCACGGCCCGTCCCGACGAGGAGAACGCCATGTCCCACTCGCCCGCAGCGCCGATGCCAACCCGGAGCCGCTCGAACAAGGTGCCTGATCCGACCGCGTCGTTCTGGATCATCAAGGTCCTCGCGACCACCGTCGGCGAGACCGCGGCTGACCTCCTCAGCGACACCGTCGGTCTGGGCTTACCGCTGACAACGCTGATCATGGCGGCCGCGCTGGCCGTGTTCCTGGTGCTGCAGTTCCGTGCCCGCAGCTACCGGCCGCCGCTGTACTGGATCACCGTGGTGCTGATCAGCATCGTTGGCACCTGCGTCACCGACAACCTCACCGACGGCCTCGGCATCCCCCTGGCCGTCAGCACCACCGTCTTCGGCGTCGCCCTGCTGGTCGTGTTCGCGATCTGGTACCGCGTCGAGGGCACCCTGTCGATCCACAGCATCGACACGGTCCGCCGCGAAGCGTTCTACTGGCTCGCGATCCTGTTCACGTTCGCACTCGGTACCGCTGCCGGTGACCTGATCGCCGAGCAGACCGGCCTGGGGTACTTCCCGTCCCTGCTGCTCTTCGCCGGCGCTATCGCCCTGACCGCTGCGGTCTGGTTCATCGGCCGTCGCGGTCCTGTCCTGTGCTTCTGGATCGCATACATCCTCACCCGTCCCCTCGGGCGCGTCCACCGGTGACCTGCTGTCCGCGTCCACGAAGGACGGCGGACTCGGGATCGGGACCGTCACCACGAGCGTCGTGTTCTTCGTCGTCATCGCCGCGATCATCAGCTTCCTCGTGATCCGGCTCCGCCGCGAGGAACCCGCGCAGCGGAGCCGACTCACCGTCTGACCCCGTTCGCTGGTGCCGCCGTCGACTCGAACGGCGGCTGCACCAGCCCGTCCCGTGAAAGGCACCTCGTGCTCCACACCGTTCCGCTCGCAGTGAGCGTCGTTCGACGCAGCCTCCGTGCTGCATGCGTTCGGCCCGTTCGTCCTCGCCGGGATCGCGCTGCTGATCTTCATCGAGTCCGGGGTCCTGTTCCCCTTCCTGCCCGGAGACTCGCTCCTCGTCACCGCAGCGATCATCAGCAGCACGCTCGGTGTGACACCGTGGCAGGTCGCCATCGTCGCCGCGATCGCCGCGATCGCCGGCGACCAGGTCGGCTACTGGATCGGGAAGCGCTTCGGGCGACGCCTGTTCAAGGAAGACGCCCGCATCCTCACCACCGCTCGACTCGACGAAGCGGAGGCGTTCTTCACCAAGTGGGGCGGCCTCAGCCTGGTCCTCGGCCGGTTCGTCCCGATCGTCCGCACCTACGTCCCCCTCGCCGCCGGCACCGCGCAGATGCACTACCGCCGGTTCCTGCTCTTCAACCTCATCGGCGCGATCTCCTGGGCCTGCGGCCTGACCGTTGTCGGTGTGCTCCTCGGCGGCATCCCGCTCATCGCTCACAACATCGACGCGCTGATGTTCGTCATCATCCTGGTCTCGATCCTCCCGATCGTCATCGGCGCACTCCGCCGCCACGTCGCTCGGAAGAACCGAGACACGTCCGCATCCGCGCCCGCATCCGCTGAGCGGACGGCTCGCGAGCAGTGAACACCACGCGAGGCGAGCTGAACCGGGTGCCGAAACCCACCGCATCGTTCTGGCTGATCAAGGTCCTCACCACCGGGATGGGTGAAGCACTCTCCGACTTCCTCGTCACACGCTTCGCCCCCGTCCCGACCGTGCTGATCACCGCGGTCCTCTTCGCGGTGATCCTCATCGTCCAGCTGCGGGCGGACCGATACCGGCCCTGGTTGTACTGGGGCACCGTTTCCATGGTGGGAGTCTTTGGCACGATGGTCGCCGACGTCACCCACGTCGCGCTCGGCGTCCCCTACGCGGTGTCGACGCCCGTGTTCCTCGCCGGGCTCGTCGCCGTCTTTGTCTTGTGGCGTCGCGTCGAGGGAACGGTCGACGTGCACACCATCACCAGCATCCCCCGGCAACTGTTCTACTGGGCCGCCGTGATCACCACGTTCGCAATGGGGACCGCCGCCGGAGACCTCGCCGCCAGCACCTTCCACCTCGGCTACCTCAGCGGCGGCCTCGTGTTCGTTGCCGCGATGATCGTCGTCGTCCTCGCACGGGCAACAGCGGTCCTCGGCCCTGTCACAGCGTTCTGGACCGCGTACGTCCTCACCCGACCGATCGGCGCATCCTTCGCCGACTACATCGCCGTCCCACACTCTCGAGGCGGCCTCGACGCGGGCACCGGACTCGTCAGCGCGGTCCTCCTCATTGCCATTGCCATTGCCTTCACGGTGAGTTGGAAGAACTCGACGCAGCCAGCACCATCCGCCGGAACTGTCCGCTGATTCACCAGCTACCGGGACGCGGTCACGACACAAAGCGAAGGCAGAAGGACGACACAAAGCGAAGCTGCTCACATGACTGGTCCCGGGGATGTTCTCGATGAGGGCCCGGGATGCGAACGTAGGTGCGGCCTCCTACTGTCGCGGTCATGGGTCGTCTCCGTTCGGATCGTTGGTTGCCCGGCTCGCCGTTCTCGCTCAAGGAGGATGCCCGTGGCACGGAGATGCGCGAACTGCCGAAGTCGTTGCCGGTGCATGCGTGGTTCCAGTTGCCCGACCGCCTGATTCGTCGAAGTGACGCCCATGCGTACCGCCTGACTCGGGACGCCGTCTGGGTGGAAGCCGGTCGCGGCGAGACCAAGCTCGCCGCCTGGGTGTGGCGCAGTTCGGGGAAGCACCATGGCAAGGTGATGTGACTTCCACCTAATCGATTGGTCTTCGTCAGCTGGGCAGGTTGTAGCGGAGGTCGTAGCTGGTGTCGGCGGCGAACAGCAGCCAGTTCCGTACTTCTTCGAGCGAGGCCGCGTCGTCGCCGCTGCGGGAGTCGGCTCGGGGGAGCGTGTGATGGCCAGACCGCAGATGCGCCAGTCGGCGCTGCTGCATCGGAGCGCACTCCGCGGGTAGACGATTGGCCCGCAGAGCGTGAACCTTCAGACGGGCGGCTGACAAGTGGCCCACGGTGACCTACCGCGGTCGGGCGCTGCTGGCGATCTCGCCGATGATGTCCATGTGGATGTCCTTGATGTCGTGTGGTTCGCGGCCACGTCTCTGTAGACACCGAACGGCCTCGACTCTGAGGAGTCGAGACCGTTCGGTACTTGACAGTTACAGCCCGACGCTGTAGCGGATAGCCACGTAGGCTGCAACCGCGAACTTCATCAAGTCGATGATCGCTCGCAGGTCAGGCGACACAGTGATCACGGATCGCGAGGGCTTCAAGATCCGCAACTCGACACGCCCAAGGCGCGCACGGATGTTGGCCAAAGTGGGCAGTTGGGGCCTAAACTGATAGCCATGAGGGGCGGGAGTTGACATGTTCCTGACTTTCGTGGTAAGGGCTGATTTCCGATCCGTGCCGGCAAGCTAGATCCGGAATGCAGTCCCGCTGGCGCCTCCAGTCGGAATCGACTGGAGGTTCTTGCGTTACGAGGCTCGAAACTGTGTTCGGCCTCAACTCGATCCTACGACGGACCACTGCCCTGCCGCACTTGTGTCTGATGGAAGTGTTACAGCCGTGTAGTTCTCCACAACGTCTTCCACAGTCTGAACAGTTCGGGTAATCCCGGAACATCAAGCATCCACGGCCGACCACCGACACTTCCCCACACCCGTGGACGCGCTCGATCCACAAGTGTGGAATCTTCGTCTCGGCGTGTCGGATCCACTCAAAGTCGCGTGTCGGACTTGTCTGCGGGCGCGCAGAAGTGAGACGGTGCTCGGTTGCTGACCGAGGAGCACTCCCCTGCGTCCTCGTCAGTTGGGCAGGTTGTGGCGGAGGTCGTAGCCGATGTCGGCGAGGAACTGCAGCCGGTTCCGCACCTCCTCGAGGGACGCTGTGTCGTCGGCGTTGCGGTAGTCGGCGCGGAGAATCGTGTTCGCGGTGATGATGTCGTCGGTGCGGTCCGTGTAGCCGGCGGCGGCCGCGGTGAGGAAGATCGCGGGGTCCGCTGGCCGGATGAGTTCGGTGCCGGCGAAGCCGATCGTGTCGGGTTCGAACCCGAGCGCGGCCATGTCAACTTCTTCCTCGGTGAACGCGACGAGCCGGTACGGCATCTCCCGTCTACTGATGGCGGGGTAGCCGGGCCGGGCGGAGATGGCGCGCCCGGAGATGCGACAGCCCGCACCTATGAGCCGTTCCGCCTGCTCGGCCAGCGGCAGGTCGGACGTCCATCGTGTCCTGACGCCGCCCGGTCCTGGATAGCAGGCGATAGCGAAGTCCACGAGGCCACCGACCTGCCGTGACTCCCACCCGATGTCCGTGCGGTGCACGCGCTTCCCGAGGCGTGCGAGCGCGTCATCTACCTGTCCGGCAGTGAGTCCGGCCTGCACGAGCTTGTCGAAGGTGGAGCCGTTGACGGCGAGCAGCCGTGCGACGGCGAAGGTGACGTAGATGGGGGCGGCGTCCTTCCATCGTTCCTTCGTCCCGAGGGCTTGTCTGCCGTCGATCCAGACGCGGCGCCGGTCGACGTCGACCAGCAGCACCGTCGCCGTCTGCTCCGCGAGCGCGATCTGCGTCGCAGTCACGGTCCGCGGGGCCAGCAGGAGCAGTTCCGCATCAGTCGGGTCGTCGTTGCGGGGGCGTTGGGTGAGGGTCGGGAAGCGTGCTCGGCGGCCGTCGGGGAGGCGGATTGTGTCGTGCGTCTCCACGACCGCGCGAAGCCCAGCGAGTTTCAGGACGGTGAGGGTGTCGGTGAGGTCGGTGGTGTCACCGAGCCCATACGGCATCGTGATCCGCGGCCGGCCGGCGTATGCGGCGGCGACCCATTCGAGCCTCAGTCCCATCAGCTTTGTTCTCCCGGGGTGTCGGGCCGGGTGATGGCGATCAGCCAGCGGGTTTCTTCGAGGAACGGTTCCCACCCGTCGCGGGTGTCCCCGTGTACTGGTTCGCAGATGTTGCCGGTGTCGGTGCTGCGGATGATGACCTGCCGCAGCTCGCTGCTAGGCGGGTCGCGGAAGAACACGTGCCCGTGCACCCCGGTGACGTCGTAGGAGACGTTGAGGAGGAACAGGTCCGGCCGGTTGGTCAAGGTCGCCACCGTCGTCCGCGGAACAGGGCGATGATCGTCGTCAGCGGTCGGCCTTCCCGCATCCAGTCGAGCGGGGTCAGGATCCGGTCGTCGACGGCGAGGAAGTCCAAGGGTGTGGTGATGAACTCCGTCATTGCTGCCGCGTCGAGGAGCGGCTGCGGGGCTGCCGCGTAGAGGACGTCAAGGCCTGGCAGCAGCGAGGACGGGTCGCCGAACTCGGGGAGGGCGGGCTTCACGAGTTGCCAGTCCGGGATGCGTTCTTCGCCATCGAGGTCGAAGCTCGTCAGCCGGCACGACTCGAACAGCTCCCCGACCTCGTCAATGCTGACCTGCAGGGCCGCAGCGACTTCGGGTTCGGTGAGGGTCGTGTTCAGGAGGTTCCGGCGGATTCGGGCCTGTGTGGTCTGCCACCAGTCCTCGGGAACGTCCGCCGGACCAACAGCACCGTGGTCGGGGGCACGGGGGATCTGTCTGCCTTCGTCGGCGTAGGCGCTGAGCTGCTCGCGGGTGACTTCACCGCGGGCGTACATCCACAGCTGCGACTGCCAGGGCATGTCGTCGGGGGACCCTTCCAAGTAGCCGGAGTGGATCACCGCCCGAACGGCTTTCTCCCGCTTCGCGATCTCGGAGGCGGGGATGAGGAGGGTCTGCACGATACGGTTCGCTTCCCGCACCGCCGGCACCGTCAGGTCCGACAGGACCGTGTTGGTCCTGTCGTAGAGCTCATACCCCGGCTCGACATCCACGGCGCGGACAAGGATCTGCGCCAGGTGTGCGTCCGGGTTCTCGGTGTCCTCGAGGAGGACATGCCCCGAGAGGATCCGGTCGTTCGAGAGATGCAGGGACACCAGATGCATCATCAGCAACTACCTCCAAAGGGACGGGCGTGAGCAGAGCGGATCAGGGCTGGGGGAAGTCGGCGGGAGTGCGGCCGATGCGTTCGGGCGTGTAGCGGAGGAGGAACCGCATGATGCGTTCCGCCTCGACCATCGCCGGGACCGAACGATCCTGCCCGTCCGGGTCCACGTTGGTGAGCCGGAACCAGGGCGGTTCATCCGTGTGGTCCACCAGGACCGCGGCGGGATTGTCGTCCGGGTGGGTGGGGTCGGTGAACATGACGGAGCCGAAGAATCGGGTGTCGTCGTACGCCAACGTCAGTGACAGCAGTTGCAGCATCAGCCCTCCCTGCCCTCACCGCTGCCGGGGTGCCAGCGAAGGTCATGGGCAAGGTCCGACTTGAAGTGCAGCAGCTGCCGCAGCCCGTTCACCGCATCCGTGTTCGCGGCCACCCAGCTGTCTTCGTAGAGAACGTGCGCGGTGATGAAGTCGTCCGCGCAGCACCCCTCAGCGCCGGTCAGGACGGTGGTGTCCTGCGGGATGACGACCGACACTGTCGCCTCATTCATAGTGGCGGGCTCGTAGCCGAGCGCCTGCATGTCGGGATGCTCGGCGAAGAACGCGGTCAATCGGTCTGGCGGGACGAGTACGCCGGACTGCTGCGCCGCCCACCGGTCCGACATCACCCCACCCAACGCAATCAGCTGGTCCGCCTGCTCGTCGATGGTGGTGTCGCGGCGCCAGCAGGTCCGGATTCCACCGACACCGGGGTAGGCCGCCAGCGCCCAATCGCACAGGGCGGCGCGATCGGCTGCTTCCCACCCGATCGGCGTGAAGAACACGTGTGTCCCGAGAGCAGGCATCGCGGCACGCACAACATCAAGTGGAATGCCGATGCGGTCCGCGATTGACTGAGAACCCCCGCCGTGGATGGCGATGGCGCGGGCGATCGCGAACACGGTCCGCCACCCTGGGGTCGCTTCCCGTTGCATCGACGTGCCGGACAGCTGCCGCCCGTCAGCCCACACCCGCCCGCGTTTCCCGTTCACGACCACCAGGTCGGGGTATCGGCGCACCAGTGACAGCACCCCGCCCTCGGACCCGCCGGGCAGGAGGATCACATCATCCACCCGGCCCTCGCCGCCGTCGCCGTCGGTGACGGTGGTGGTCGGGTCCGGGGTGGCGAGAAGCGCCGTGCGGCCGTCGTCGAATCGGAGCCGGTCGAACGTCTCCACGCGTGCGGTCAGCCCGGCAGCAGCGAGGGCGGTGAGGGTCTCGGTGATGTCGATCGTGTAGCCAAGCCCGAACGGCAGCGACAGCATCGACTGCTCATGCCGGATGGTCCGCACCCGCTGCCGGTCAGACATCAGCCGCACCAGCCGCTTCAGGACCACGCCCCACCGCACGAAGCTTCGACAGTGCGTCCATCACTTGAGTCGCTGCCTCACGCAGCGGGTCCGCAGGATCCGACAATGGTGTTCCGTTCAGGAGCGTGAACACCCACCCGTCTTCGCTGGTGCGGACGTTGACGGTCCGCTGCAGGATCTTCGGCCCGGTGGAGTTCGTGAACGTCATTCCGGCCAACGTCGGCCAGATCCCGGCGTCGAACTGCGCCGACAACGACAGCAGCCGCAACGGCACCGGCTCGAATCGCAGCGCCGCCCCACGCTCAGGCATCGCCAGCCAACCGTGGGTCGTCTTCGGAGAGCCGCTCGAGCCCGAGCCCTGATGCGTCGAGGATGGCGTTCTCTGACTCTTCGGTGGCTACGAACGACCCGATTTGCGCGTTGATCGCGACAAGAGTCCCGATCCGACTCCGCGCGTCCAACACGACCGCGGCGACCTCCTCAGCCGTGCAGTCAGACGTGAGCTCCGGCTTCGATGGGTGCAGGGCAGGGAACTCGAGTTGCTGCACCGGCGGGTGCCACTTCACACCGATGCGCAGCACACGGCCGTCGGTGTCGTTGCGGTAGAACATCGACCCGAACGGGTGCCCCATGTCGAGCGTGAGGTCCGCACCGTACAGCGTCCAACCCTTGGCCGCGTAAGCGGGATCCCAACGCTGGACGGTGAGAGCACCGAGCCCCATCTTCAGGCCCGGGATCAGCGCCTGGCCGTCCTGCAGTTCGGCGTAGAGGGCCTGGAGGTTCGGGGGACTCTGGTCGCGCAGGTCCGATAACGGGATGCGCGCCATGCCACGAATCGCGGCGAGCTGCTGACGCTGCTTCGCGGTCAGCGCCGTCTCGTCGGGGCTGCCATTCACGAAGCAGACCCGTCACCGGTCTCGGCAGTCCTCTCGGGACGCCCGGTCGGACTGGTGATGGCACTCCTGGTGTGACTCGCGATGCGACGCATGTTGCGCACGCTACGAGGCCCGCGCCACTCATGGGGCCGTTCGAACGGCGCCGAGTCCACCAGCAGGAAAACCCGTCGCCGCCACGCGCTTCAGCGACTCCTGAGTCCCAGTCCGAACTCCCAGCCCGGACTCCCCACTCCGGGGGTCAGAAAACGCCGAACAGGCAACATTCTGGCCCACGAACGAGGGGCAAAACGGCTCTTAGAGTCCCAAATCAGGTCCGCGAACAGTGTCGGCGCCCCGCTCGCAAGCACGAGCTCGCATAGGGGTGGCGCAAGCGAGCAACCGCCTCGCTCCGACCTGAAGGACACCACCATGGACCGCAACCTCACCATCAGCAACACCCCCATCACGACCTGCACGCAGGCGACGCACCACATCCACAGCGTCGAGGAGCTGCAGCAGCTGCGCATCGCCCTCCGCCGAGCCGGCCGCCGAGGCCGGCAGGAGTTCACCTGCCCGATGATCCGTGCCTGGCGCCGCCAGTTCGTCGACACCTACGCGGTGGACGCCACGTTCACCCCGACCGATGCGTCGCAGTCGGACAAGACGGAGCTGCACCGCAGCCGCGTGCTGGAGGCCGACATCCAGGTCAGCAACGTCCTGGTGCGCTGGCACTGCGACGGATGGCCCGTCGCCACGCCCCGCACCGTGGGGGAGACCAACCTGGACGGAGATGCGCTGCAGCCGGCCCCGACGCCCGCGCCGAACGACCCGAACTGCTTCGGGTACGCGCACCGTGTCCCCGCCGCGATGCTCCCGCCCACCCGCAAGTACGACCACCTCGAGGGTGCCCAGCGGCGCTCCACGCGGAACCTCATCGAGCAGCAGAACGCCGACCAGCAGAGCGTTGACCACTGGGCCTCGAACGCGTCTACGCCGAGTCAGTGGAGCTACCTGCCGAGTGTCAGCCAGCGCGTCCAGCTCGACGCGACCCCGTCGCACGCTGCGGACAACTCGACCGGCTCCCGCGAGTCGAACTACAAGCCCGGCTGGTACGACCAGCGACCGGCGACGGCGTTCCGACACGCGCCTTGGGTCATCGAGCTGATCGTCATGAAGCGCGACGCGTCCGAGTCTGAGCCGAGCCTCCTCGACCCTGACCTCCTCGACTGAGTCTCGTCGGCAGCGACGACCGCCTGCGGTAACGGTGTGGCCGCTGTCGGCCAGCCGCGCCGGGCCGTCGAAGCGCCGCTCACCATTGGTGAGCGGCGCTTCGTCATGCCGACGAAGCGTTACGGCCCGGTCCTGGTTCCTCCAGCTGAGAGTGCAAGATTGAAAGGAGGAGACGTCTGCTCTTGTGGTGATCCTCCAGCTGCTGCACCGACCTCGGTTCCGATGGCGGTGAGATCGACCAGAGATCGCCAGCTCGCGACGTCCCGCGTCGAGCGCACTCAGTTGAAGGATCCACCCGCGGCCGGCAGGTCGCTGCCCATCACCCTGACGCAGCATCTCGCTGACATGCTGTGGCACACCGGCACCACGAGCCCCCGGATCCTCCGGGAGCAGCGAGACCGCTTCGAGAGCGACCCCGCCCTACCCGACCCAACGAACCCATCTTCGCCCAGTCGTCTATGCGCTGGTGCCGCACCGCCGCCGACGCGGTCCTCCTCCTCGCCTACGAGCAAGCCGCAGGTCATACCGCGACCATGCTCTGGGATCTCGACCAAGACGAGCGCGTCGTCCTCAGCACCCGCGTCCACGAGTAACCGCCAACGACGGACCGTGAAAGGCTGCGCCTCGAACCGTCCCACGCTCGATGAACCCGATTGCCGGTGTGGGCGCGCTGGACCCTGTGCATGCGGCCACTGTCCGGTTGACCGAATGAGCGTTATCGGCGCGAGCAGTGGCCGACCGATTGCGTCGGCGAACGGCCGTGGTTGAGCCGCGCGTTCGATCTGGCCACCGATGGAATAACGGGCTGACTACCCTGAGGCCGCGGTTCCGGGCCGTGCATGGTTGTGCACGTCGTGCAGAATCTGCACGATCGCTGCGACGTCGCTTTCATCGAACAGGTAGTCGACGCCGCTTGGGGCCCGATCTGTGTACGGCGACTCGTAGAGGCGCCCTGCATCCATTAGCCCGTTCGCCGTGAGCTCGTCGACGATGAGATGAATGAACCGGATCTGTTCGACGGAGAATCGCGAGCCGTCGAGGAACCGTTCGAAGGATGCGAGCGCCGCTTCCCGGTCAAGGCCCACGAGCGACCGGATGAAGGATCCAAGCCCGTGGGCCTCCTCGGCCGCCAAGTCGATATCGGCCTTCGACCCTGCGCCGCTCGCCAGGAGCATCTGCTCCAGTGCGTCCAGGTCGTCTGCCGTGAGCTGACGGTTGCGGCGCAGTCTCTGCAGCGCGAGGTGGTCCTCGTGCTGCCGTAGGTATGCGGTTGCCTTCGCGCGGAATCGTTCGAGGTCGGTGCCCGGCGTCGTGTGCTGCAGCACGATTTCAGTGGCGTCGCCGAGTTCGTCGATGAAGTCGGTGTAGACGCGGGGGCGGGTGACGTGCGGTACGAATCGGACCAGGGCTCGGATGCGAAGGCGTGCTATCTCGAGCATGCCTAGGGTCACGTCGAGCCACCAGTCGTCGCCGGCGACCTCCTCCAGGAGCACGACTTGTTCCGCGACGGACGGAATGGCGGTCTTCGCCAGGAGCGCTGTCGCGATGGCTTGCACGGTTTGACGGACCCGCTCGGAAGCGGTGGCGTCGCCGTCGAGCTGCGCAAGCTGTCGGCGCAAGATCAGCAAGTCGAAGCGCTTCGCGTCAGTATCGTCGTCCACCACGCTCGACGGAAGGCCGGCGAGGTGCTCGAGCGCTTCCGATGCGCCCTCGGGCGTGAGCGCGTCCCACGCTGCCAGGTCGGCGTACTGCTCGACCCAGCGCCGCTCGGGACGGACGAGGAAGTTGTCGAGGTTCATGCCCGCGACGACCTCGTGCAGGGTGCCTGCGGCCGATGCGCGAAGGTCCGCGTCGCCGTGCGTTCGGTCGAGGGCGGTGATCAGTCCGAGCCGGGCTTCGAACAGCCGTTGAGTGAGGGACTTCTGCGTCGACCCTTCGGCGCCGGGAAGGTCCTGGCTGAAGAACTCGAGGTTGCCGCAGAAATCGAAGACTAGAAAGTCCTTCTTGGGGCGCCCCTCTCCGAACAGGTCGGGGCTGAGGCGGGTGCCGCGGCCGATCATCTGCCAGAACTTCGACTTTGATCGAACGGTCTTGAAGAACACGAGGTTCACGACTTCGGGCACGTCGATGCCGGTGTCGAGCATGTCGACGGAGATCGCGATGTGCGGCGCGTGGTCGGCGATGGAGAACTCGTCGATGAGGTTCTGCGCGTAGGGGGTGCCGTGGGTGATGACGCGCGCGAAGTGTCCTGCGTATTCGGGGTACTGCTCGTCGAATCGCTGCTGAATGAACTCGGCGTGGTCCTTATTCTTCGCGAACACGATGGTCTTGCCGAGGCGGTCGCCGTCGGCGACTTTGTACCCGTCCGTCATCAGCGTCGCCAGCACCTTGTCGACGGTGTCCTCGTTGAACAGGAACCGGTTCACTTCCTCGGCCTCGATGGCGGTCGGGGTTCCGCCCTCGCCCCAGTCCAGCGCGTCCCAATCGTCCTTCTCCTCTTCGCTGAGGTCGTCGTATCGGATGCCGCGCTGCAGGAAGCGGGTGCCGACCGACACGCCATATGGTGGAACGAGGAATCCTTCCGCGACGGCTTCGTCGAGCCCGTACGCATCGGTAGGCACTCCGTCCTCGAGGTGGAATCGTCGGTAAGTGTTGTGGTCGACTTCGTCCTTCGGCGTCGCAGTTAGGCCGACAAGCATCGCGTCGAACCAGTCGAAGATCGCTCCGTATTTCTGGTAGATCGACCGGTGCGCTTCGTCGACCACGATGAGGTCGAAGTATCCCGGCCCGAACTGGCGCGTCGGCCCGTCGTCGCCGTCGGTCTGGTTGATGAGGTTCATCATCGTTGGGTACGTCGAGACGTAGACGCGTCCTTCGGCGGAGCGTTCGGTGACCAGGTTCACTGTGGCGACGCTCGGCAGGTGCGTCTTGAACGCGTTCGCTGCCTGCTTCACGAGCGCGGTGCGATCGGCGAGGAACAGGATGCGCTTCGCCCAGTTCGCCTTCATCAGCTGATCGGCCAACGCGATGACTGTCCGGGTCTTCCCCGAACCGGTCGCCATGACCAGCAGTGCCTGCCGTTGCCGTCGATCGAAGGTGTCCCCGACGGCCCTGATGGCCCGTACCTGGTAGTGCCGGCCGGCGATGTCTGTGCTGACAGGAGCGTGCGACAACGGTAGTCGGGTTGAGCGACGCTGGATCATGAGCTCTAGTTCACTGCGGGTGAAGAACCCTGCGACTTGCCGCGGCGGGTACCCGGCCGCGTCGTCCCAGAGCCAGTGCTCGTATCCGTTGGTGTAGAGCACGACCGGTCGACGTCCGAACATCGCTTTAAGGCAGTCGGCGTAGAGCTTCGCCTGCTGCTGCCCGACGAGGGGGCTCGTCGTGGTGCGCTTGGCCTCGACGACGGCGAGCGGCAAGCCGTCCGCTCCCCACAGCACGTAGTCGACGAACCCGACGCCAGGGGCGTTCGGCATGCCGGTCACCTCGAACTCGCGATCACGCGCGTCGGCGAGCGGCCAGCCGGCCTCGGCGAGAAGCACGTCGATGAAGAGGTCGCGTGTGTCGGCTTCGGAGTAGTCGTGGTCGTCGGACGTGTGGTTCCCGGCTTGCGCCGCGGCTACCTGCGCGCGCAACTGCTCGATCTCAGCAGTCTGCGTCGCCGCGACCTCGTCGCGATCCGCAAGCGCCTTGGCGTGCGCTTCATCTTGCGCGGCGAACTTCGCCGCGAGCCGCTGCACGTCCTCCCGCGTGAGCGGGGTAGCACTGGCTGCGAGCTTGGGATCGAACGTTGCACCGGTGGGCACGCCCTCCGGATGCGCCGAATGCCGGAACACCGCCCACACCAGCACGTGATGCAACTCGCGTAGCGCAGCCAATGCAATGTCAGGACGCACTGGCTGCTGCGCATGTACCGCCTGATTGCCAAGCTTCCGTATCAAGTTCAGCTTCTGCCTGATCCCGACCCCTGCGACGCGCGCGAAACCAGCGTCATTGATGCGCGCCGCGAGGTCCTCCTGATAAGGGACCGGCAAGGCGAGGACCTCGTAGAGGTGGACAACAAGCTGCTCGACCGCCCGGCGGCTGTAGAAGCACGCTGAACGCGGGTCGCTCGAGAGGTATGACTCCGCCCGGGACGCGTCCGCGAAAACATCTGGCCAAGCAGCTCGAACGAAAGCGAAGTTCGCCGTCACAGTTCACCTCGGAACGCGCGTGTTTGTAACGAAGCCAGAAGCTCATCAACGACGACAAGTTGGCGTTCTGCAATCCCGCGCTTGAGTTCTAGGGATTGCCGTCGTCCTGCGAATGCAACTTGCTGACTCAACGGGGGTAGGTGTATCCGCATTTGCGAGAGCCGTGCTTTCGAGATGTTGGGCATGCTCGCGGCAGATCCGCTAGAGAGGTTTCTTACGACTCGGCGCATTTTCGGAGCCATCATGAGTGCTTGGAAGTACTTCGGGACGACCTTCTCGGTTCTCAATCGAAGCCTGAATACGAGATCGGGCATTAGCAAGTGAGGTCGCGTCTCATCAACGATCGCGACGGCACCTACGAGGTCGCGGGTGTTCTTTCGAGTCATGAGAACATCCCCGGTCCGGACCTCGTTGCGTTCCATGCCGACGACTGAGCCACGATAGGCCTTGTTCTCGACGGGGCGGAACGTGCCATACGTCACAGCGCCGAGCTTCAAGACGCCCCATTCGTCCGAACGTGCGGGTCTCGATTCGCAAACCGGACTCGAGCCGCTTTCGATAGCTACCAGCACATCCTCCAGCGGCACGCTCGTCGCGTTGTCAGTGGAATAGTCGGGGAACATCGACTCAAACACTGCGAGATCAAGCGCGGTAAGGGCTTCGAGGACTTCGCGACGCTTCGCCCGAAGAGCGTCAGCCTGATCTAGGATCGCGGCAAGTCGTCGCTGCTCCTCGAGTGGCGGGAGCGGGATCTCAAGCATTCGCATGAAATCTGCCGGAACGCGGCGCTGACCCCCACTTCCGGTCATGCGCAACTCGCCTGCTCGACGAACCTCTGGACGGCGGAGGAAATGGAGAAGGTATGCTCCGTCCACATCGGGCCCCGGACGCACAATATGAAATTCGGTTGAACCGACCCCGACTTCTTTGTCGAGAACCGCCCGGCCGATCTTACCATTCTCGAAGCAGGGCGTGATCTTCGCCACGAGCAGGTCACTATTGTGGAAGACCGTGTACCCCTTGGAAACTGCGGAGAATTTCCGCGAGTCGAGCGGAGTTGCTTTTGCCGTCACCTGATCGAGCTGGGCCATTCCGACGAACGAGACGCACTGTTCTGGGGAAACTCGGTCTCCTCTCGGGTTCACCGTGGCGACGTCAGACAAGCGCACGATTCTCATGTGAGCATCGCTTTCAAAGTCGCGAGCTCGTCAGTCATCTCTGCCTCGAGTCTTTCAATGTCGGCGATGATCTCGAGAGGTGATCGGTGCTCGACCTCGTCGTGGACGATTTCCTTATAACGATTCAAGGAGAGGTCGTAACCCTGCGCGGCGATGTCCGCCTTCGGCACCGTGAAGGACTGGTCGGTTCGGCTCCGGGCTCGCTCGCTCGCGCGGCGGTTCGCCCAGCGAGCGAGCGCATCCGGCAGATCGTTCGTCTCGATTGGGTTCCGCTTGTCGTCGAGGGAGAAACCGTCGGCATGCACGTCGTAGAACCAGACGTCGTCGGTGCCGCCGGAGTCTGTCTTCGTGAAGAACAGAATCGCGGTGGACACGCCTGCGTAGGGGCGGAACACGCCGGAGGGCAGCTTGACGACCGCGTCGAGTTTCTGGTCCTCGACGAGGATGCGCCGCAACGTCTTGTGAGCGGTCGAGGACCCGAACAGCACGCCGTCCGGCACGATGACGGCCGCTCGGCCGCCAACCTTCAAAAGCTTGAGGAACAGGACGACGAAGAGCAGCTCGGTCTTCTTCGTCTTCACGACGCGCTGCAGGTCCTTCGATGTTGACTCGTAGTCGAGCGACCCGGCGAAGGGCGGGTTGGCGAGGATCAGCGTGTACCGCTCGGCGTCATCGCTGGCGCCTTCGGAGAGAGAATCGCGGTAGCGGATGTCGGGTGCTTCGATGCCATGAAGGAGCATGTTCATGCTGCCGATGCGCAGCATGGTCGAATCGAAGTCGAACCCGTGAAACATGCTCGTGTGGAAATGCGAGCGCTGTGCAGGGTTCGTCAGGACGCTCGAGTGTTCGCGCCGCACGTACTCTGACGCCGCTACCAAGAACCCACCGGTACCGGCTGCGGGGTCGCAGATCTCGTCTACTGGTTGCGGGGCCATCATCGCAACCATTAGGTCGATGATGTGACGCGGCGTGCGGAACTGCCCGTTCACGCCCGCGGACGCGATTTTCGAAAGCAGGTACTCGTAGAGGTCGCCGTTGGTGTCGCGCTCGGCCATCGGAATGTCGTCGAGCATGTCGACGACCCGCGACAGGAGACCGGGAGTCGGGATCGTGAAGCGGGCGTCGCGCATGTGCTCGCCGTACGTCGAGCCATCACCGCCAAGAGCACGGAGGAACGGGAAGACCCCTTCCCCGACGATCCGCCACATCGTCTCAGGCTCATCGTTCTTGAACCGGCTCCACCGCAACTGCTCTTGGCCGGGCCCGTAGATCTCTCGGTCGATGCTGCCGCCGGTGACGCGCGCCTTCTTTTCCGCGAGTGTCTGGAGGTCGTCGAGCCGGCGGACGAACAGCAGGTACGTGATCTGCTCGATCACCTCCAGCGGGTTCGAGATGCCTCCGGACCAGAACGCGTCCCAGACTCGATCGATCTTGCTCTTGAGTTCCCCGGCTATCACTGTCTCACGATATCGGCTGCTCGCGCCGTCGCCACTGCCCACGTTCGTAGCACGTTGCTGCTAGGCGAGTGGACGGCCGGGTCGGTGTCCCCTCGCGAAACGAGTAAGGCTCGCTCTAGTCTGTGCAGGTGACCAGCATGCCGCTCGGAGAAGACGACTTGACGCCAGAGCACCGACGCAATCTCCTCACCGCGGCGCTGGACAAAGCGCTCAGCGTGCAGGGCGCCGTGGTCGCAGGGAACATCGCCCGTGCCCGGCAACGCAACCCGGAAGCGATTCCGCAGCAGGTCGTGCACACGCTCGAGAGCATGTATCGCACCGCCCTGGCTGGAACCGGCGCCGCCGTCGGCGCCGTCGCGGCCGCCCCCGGAGTCGGTACTGCCGCGGGACTGGCTCTCGCAGGAGGGGAGGTCCTATCTTCACTTGAACTGAGCGCGCTGTTTGCGCTCTCCGTCGCGCAAGTGCACGGCGTCCGTGTCGACGAGCTCGAGCGCCGTCGCACGCTAGTTCTAGGCGTTGTCCTCGGAGGCGGCGCTTCGCGGACGATCGAGAAGGTCGCGGGGCGGACCGGACCGCACTGGGCGAAAGCCATCGTCAACGCAATACCCGTGTCGCAACTCAAGCAGATCAACAAGGTCCTCGGCCAGAACTTTGTGACGAAATGGGGAACGAAGCAGGGCATCATCGTGCTCGGCAACGTTGTCCCATTCGGTATTGGCGCCGTCATCGGGGGCGGCGCAAACCTGGGCATGGCCGAGTTGACGGTCCGCGCAGCTCGAAGCGCTTTCGGGCCGGCACCCACCGCCTGGCCGGGCTCGTACGACACGTCGTCCGATTCCGGCGTCGATCCCTTGGGCGAAGAGTGACCTGGGCGTCGAATCTCCGCCGGAACCCCTGAATTGGACGCCTGCAGAAGAGTCCTGGCGTCTGAAGCGGCACCGTCAAGCGACCCCGACAACGACCTTCAACATGGAGCCCTAATGCAGATCGCGGAACGATTCAAACTCACCCAGGCGTGGTGGGTGTCTAGCGAGCTCGCTCGCCGGCACAGCCACTTCAAGATCGCCGAAACGTGGCCAATGGATGGCTTCTACCATGGTCTTGAAACCTTCGACCCGCGTTCAGGCGGCTCGGTGTTCATGAACCTCAACGGCAGCATTCACCTGACGCGCGGAGACGACCAAGCCGTCGACGGCATCGGCTGGCAGGCACTCTTCGAGGCTGAGGATCCCCACGAGGTGGTGAAGCTCATTGAAACCGCGGTGGGATGGACGACGGCCTCTGCCAACCCCACTACACCTCGATCTCTGACCTATCGAATCATCGCCGCCGTCCTGGGCCGAACGATCAACGACCGAATCAGACTCACTGTTGGCACGCACTGGTATGGCGCGTCGTACTTGACTCCTGAGACGACGCCGGCGTGGGTCAGCGAGTTCGAGGGCCTCGAATCGGCTGTCCGGGCATTCCCGGACGAAGCTGGCCTGCCGTTACGACACTTTTGGATGATCCGTCGGGGCGATCAGCCGTCAGCGGTGCTCGCTGACAACGCCACCCTGTACGCAGCCCACGATGGCCCGACCTCGCTGATGCCCTTGTACCGAAAGGCCCGATCACTTGAGGACCCGGTCAACGTCGTTCTGGGTGCCACCGCCTCCTAGCCCGGGAAGCAAGCAGGCGCAAACGATCCTTCACGCCAGATCCTGGTACTCGTAGGCCTGCCGGACGAGGCCGAGAACGTAGCTGAAGTCCGTCGTGTCGTCGAAAGCGACCTGTGTATTACCGACTCCCCAATGCCCGATCGCGCTTACATCGCGAACCACTCGGCGTTCGTCGCGGAGCGCCGTGATCGGGATGTTCAGCACGAGGAGGAGCCGCGACGCCTGCGGGACGACGTCGAGGAACGTCGTCTCCGTCCGGAAGGCCACGCGCACCTTTAGGAAATCAAGGGTGACGGAGGGATCGAACGACATGACTTCGTTGCGAAGCCGCTCGAAGTCCCTACGGCGCTCCGGCCGGAACAGATTCGGGTGGTCAGCGATCGTGTACTGCGACTCTGTCCGGCTCTCCTGGTACGTCGCGAGCACCTCGGGCGGAAGCGCGGGCCGAGGCCAGATTCGCAGCGCCTGCTGAGCCAGCCGCGCGGCGCGGGTCCGGATGGCGGACTCGTCCCAGATGTCGAGCTGCCCGATGCCTTGGTTTAGGCGAAGCGGGCTCTCCCTGAAGCCACCTTCCATGTCCCGCTTCTCACGGAACGGCCGGTCTGAGTACTCGGAGTTGTATCCGGTCAGGGTGAGATTGCCGAGGGTGTGCAGGCACGCCGACTGGATCTCCTGCCATTTCTCGCCGAGATCGGCTCGCCACTCCGGACGGAGTGACTCGTTCTGCGGGAGGATGTGCTCGATCGTGTACTCGTCCGTCGCGACGGGTTCCTTCCGGCCGTGGTTCTCCAACGACCGGAAAAAGTATGAGCGCCGCTTGAAGTGGTACGCGTCGAACGACTGCAGCTTCTCCTCGAACTCGGCGTCGGTCGGGAACGTCCGGTATCCCTGCAGGCGCAGGAAGTGTGCTTTGACGCTTTCGACGTAGCGGTCCTTCCGGAGGGCCCGCGCCAGGCTCTGGAACGTGGTGGTCAGCGAGTTCGTGGCCCAGCCGGTGACGGCGCGTCGCACGACGTACGAGGTCACCATGTGGACGATCTCGAGCAGTTCGTCCTTCTTGATCACGTCGAAGTCGTAGTCCGTGTATGCCTCGAGGAGGAAGGGGTAGACCACGTCCGCGCGGATCTGGACGAGATCGTCGAACGCTGCCCGTAGTGCTTTGTCGGGTTCGCGGCCGAGCGCGATGGCGCTGTACCGGCGCGAGTACTCGCGCAGCTCAAGGACGAGGACATCGATCGATTCGCCATGCTGCATCTGAATGGCTGCGTAGTCCTTGAACGCGTCGTAGATGTCCCCGAGTCGCGGGATGCTGCCGGTGACGGTGGCAAGGTAGTGCCGTACGAAGTCATCGAACGCCGACTCGGAACCGGCGCCGGTGAAATCAAGCTCCATTGGCCGCCAGTAACCCGTCCAAAGCCGTTCCTGCGCGTTCGTCGTCAGCCCCATCAGCACAAAGTTGCGGATGAGATCCGCCTGCGAGAGCCGCTTGCCGGTTGAGTTCATCGCCTCGAACACGAGCTGCGGGTGATCGATCCCGAGCTGCAGGTGCACGTCGACCACCTGCAACTTCGCCAACCCGCGGCACACGGTCGCCAGATCGGTGGACGACGCCCCGATTTGGGCGCGAAAGAACTCGAAGTTGTCGAACACGCGGCTAGTCGTCTCTGCCGCAGGCTCGGTGCCATCGATGACCGATTTCAGTGCACCCCGATCGTCCTGGGAGAGCAGGAGTTTGTATCGCCGTTCGTCGGTCTTGAACCGATTCGTGAGGTAGGAGTCGCGGATCTCCTCAGCCGAGAAGCCTTCAAGTGGTTCGCGATCCTCGTCGGCTGGGCCGCCCAGGTGGGCGGCGAGCGCTGCGAGGATCAGGCTGACCGTTGTGACGCGTTGTTGACCGTCGATGATGAGGCTCGGCGCCTGGTTGGTCTGCGTGCCCGCGGCTTTCTCCACGTACACGACGGATCCCGTGAAGTGAGCGCCGAGCTCTTCGTTGCCGCCAGCCCGAAGGATGTCCTTCCAGAGTTGCTCACACTCGGCACGACCCCACGCGTACGCCCGTTGATAGATGGGAACTTCGAACTGGCTCGTTACCTTTAGCAGATCGAGGAGATTCGCGTCGACGGCCTTCACGGCCCTCAACCTACCGGCATCCCGCCCCCTCGCAGCACCCGCTCGATCACCCCTCGAAATCTTGTGAGCCGTCAGTGGTTGAGACACGGAATGGGCCTCTACGCCGCGTGGAATCCGATCCTGCCGGTGGTGCTGCCTACGTGGCAGCTACGTCTCTTGCCGATAGAAGGCCCTATCGTGGGCCTATGGAGTTCGATGCCGACGCCCAGCTCCTCGCTTCCGACGTCTCGTGGGCTTGGAGGAGCTTGGTCGCCGATGCGATGGAGAACGTCCGTGTGTACACCCCGTACTTCGATTTTCTCCTCGTTCGCCTCTTAACGGGCGCTGATCTTCCGACCTCCGCCATTTGCGTCGTCACGGACTTGTCACCCCGGTCTGGTAACCAGCAGTACCGTGCGCAGCTCCTCGCGACCCGCGCTCTTCTTCGAATTGGTGTTACTGTCCGTTCGCTCGGCCGCTTACACGCGAAGGTGCTCCTCGCCGACGACCGAGTAGCGACAATCGGCTCGCAGAACTTCACCAGATACGCAACCGAAAGCCATGAGACCACTGTTGCCGGCCTGCAGCATCTCGGGAAAGGCGACTTCCTCTCGACGCTTGATGCTTGGCTTGAATCGGCAATTCTGGTCAGTGAGGAGTTCGTCGAGAGCCTCCTGACGGAACTTGATGAAGAGATGGCAGCCGCTGCCGCAGCCAATGGCCGGCTAGCCGACGCATTCGATGAGCGCTGGAAAGTGTACCTACACGCACTCGAGGAGGCGGCGGAGGCGGATCGGCTGCGCGCGCAGCGCCAGCAGGAGTTGAAAGCCGCGCAGCGGGAACGCGCGGAACGTCCGCAAGCGTCGAAGGACGTGAATCGCCGCGACAACCACGCTGACGTGGCTGCAACGCGGGACGCGTTCCGGCGTCGGCTCGGTCAGGCCGTTGCTAAGCAGCGTCAGGCGCAGCAGTCCGTCTGGGCAGCCGTTCGCCACACCGGGGGCTGGATGGGCTACAGCTCGTTCCTACCGGATGATCCGCAGGCGGACTTCACGAATTGGATCGTTCAGGGCAGTGGGGGCACCGGCACTCTGGTGTCGCTCACTCGATACCGCATGTATCCGCTTATCCTCAACCCGTCCGGGCGCATTGCATTCGCCCGGGTCGTGAAGACGCGTATCAGCTATCTCCGGTTCGCGGTCGGTCCACTGGCGATCGGTGTTTTGGGTGGCTACTCGCTTCAGGCACAGGTCGAGCTTCCGGAAACCGATACCGAAGAGGCCAATTTGCACATCACGGTGTTCCCGTTGCATCTGCCAGTCGTTGACGGTGTTCGCCTCCGAATCCAGTTTGACGGTGCCGCGGGCAGACTTCGGGGCTGGGTGCCAGCAGGTCGCCGAACGGAGGGCGAACGTCGCTGGGACCCGTCGCCGGTGCTGAGCGCACTCGACGACCCCGACGCAGTCGACCAGCTCACAGCCCGCGTACTCGAGTCCTTCAGGTACAAGACGCTCGACGTAGGGAAGCTGAACGCGGCAGAGTTCTTTCCAGCAGGAGGCTCGCGGGTGTCACTCCTGCAGTTTGCGGGGCTTCCTGTCCTGAGCATCGGATGATCCTCACCTGGCATCAGGGCTTCGACGACGGACGTAACGTGAGTGCAGCCACTGGTTCTAGGGTCTCAGACTCTTCGAGCTGACGACTCCGACCAGCCTGGACCTGCGGGTCCCGTTCCGCCGCCCCGTCCCGCTCTCAACGTCCACCCAACTGGCTAGGCTCCGGGGCCCTAGTCGGAGCTGGAAGACCGTAGAAGGGCTCCCGACGCGTGGGAACGCGTCGCTGATTGTTGCGACTAGCGCGGTCGTGGCTGGTGCGACGGTCGGAGCAGGGGCTAGCTTGTCGCACGTCCGACCGCAACGCGCTCGGAGACGTATCACGGCGCAGCCTCCCAGAGGCGTGGAACAGAATCCCGAAACCCGTGGAACGCCCGTCGTTGCTGGGATCGGCGGTCCGCGCCACCACTGGCATCCGCGAATAGACCGAACACCTCGCCGAGATCGATCGGTCGGTCGACGGGATCGGCTCGGCGTACTCCGTCCGGAGCGCCTCCCGCCCTCGTGGCGGTGGAGACGGCGTGCGACGTCTCGGGAACCAACCCCTCCGCACGTCGGCGATCACGCCGGTGTGAAGGGACCGCCGTACTCGCGGAGGTGACCGATGCGTCCCGCGTGGAGGGTGATGACGGAGACGTACCGGCGGCGGAGTCGTCCGTCGCGGTCCGCTCGACGGAGGACCGCTTCGTACTCGCAGACCACGACGGCAGGGTCATCGGTCGAGCGCACGGTGTGGAAGGTGACCTCGTCGAACCACAGGAACCCGTCGAGGCCCGCTGCCATGGCCTCGATCGCGGGCCGTCCGACGATGGGTTGCACGTCGCCGGCTCCGTCGAAGGGCACGTCGATCACCGCGTCCGGGGTGAAGAGTTCCGGGAAGGAGGAGACGCCCGGGGCGACGCGGTCGCCGAGTGCGCTGACGAACGCGGCGACCGCGGCAGCGAAGTGCGGAGTGTCCATGACGGTTCAGACCAGCCGTTCGTTCGCGGTTCCGCCACTGACCGTGGTCATCGCGGGGAGGGTGAGCTGTCCATCATCCTCCTTGCCTGCGTGCAGGCGTTGCACGAGGGTCCGCAGGATCGTCGCGGTCACGAGCCGGTCCGCGACCCCGCGGGCGGCCAAGCCGAGGCGGGTCCGGGCAGCAGCTCCGCGACCAGCTCGAGACCAACCTGTTCGGTGTCTTCCACGTCACCCAGGCCGTGCTGCCGATCCTCCGTGAGCAGGGCTCCGGCCACATCATCCAGGTCTCCACCATCGGCGGTGTCGCAGCGTTCCCGAGCCTCGGCGGCTACCACGCCTCGAAGTGGGCACTGGAGGGCATGACCGAAGCCCTGTCGCAGGAGGTCGCTGGCCTCGGGATCAAGGTCACCCTCGTCGAGCCGGGTGGGTTCGCCACCGACTGGGCCGGCAGCTCGGCCGTCTTCGCCGACCCGCAGCCGGCGTAACAGCCGCTGCACGACGCGATGGCGGAGCAGATGTCGGGCAACCAGAGCCCCGATCCGGTCGGGTTCGGCCCCGCAATCCTCAAGGTCGTTGACGCCGAGAAGGCGCCGCTGCGCGTGTTCTTCGGTGAGCAGCCGACCCAGCTGGCGCCGCACATCTACCAGCAGCGCCTCGCCGAGTGGGCCGAGTGGGCCCCCGTCTCCCGCGAGGCCGAGGGCAAGTAGCGCGTCCGCGGAGGGGCGTGTCGCCGTGCGGCGCGCCCCTCCGCGTCGCAACCAGGCCACGGCAAGCACTCCACGGCAACCAGGCCTCGGCAACCACTCCACAGCAACCGCTCCGGAAGGCGACCACCCATGGCGCTCCTGAAGATCGCGATCGTCGTCGGCAGCACCCGCCCGGGCCGCGCCGGTGCCGCCGTCGCTGCCTGGATCCACGACCAGGCATCGGCGCGAGATGCCGCGACGTACGAGGTCGTCGACCTCGCGGAAGCGGCTCTGCCCCTGCTCGACGAAGCCGTTCCGGCGCTCGCCGGTCAGTACGAACACCAGCACACGAAGGACTGGGCCGCGACCGTGGCCCGGTTCGACGGCTTCGTGTTCGTCACCCCCGAGTACAACCACTCGACCGCTCCGGCGCTGCTGAACGCGCTCCACCACGTCTACCGCGAGTGGAACGACAAGGCCGTGGGCTTCGTCAGCTACGGCACCAGCTACGGCGTCCGTGCCGTCGAGCACCTCCGCGGTGTCGTCGGTGAACTCCAGATGGCCGACGTCCGCAACCAGGTCCGCTTCCACCTGCCCGGTGACTTCCCCGAGCGGGTCCTGACGCCCACGGCTGTGCACGAGGGGCAGGCGACCGACCTGTTCGACCAGCTCGAACGGTGGGTCGGGGCGCTCCGAACGATCCGGGGCTGACGGGTGCCCGACTGTGCGGCGTCGGTGTGCGAGGTCGCGGTCGTCGTCGGAGCTCTGCCGACGCCGGAGCTCAGCCAGGAACGCGCCCCGGCACGCTCCCGTGACCGTCCGCGACCGGGGATCGGGCCACCCCGAGGGGCGGGCGCTGGCCGGCCCGCGCCCGTACGGGGTGCTCCGTCTACTTCGAGCTCGGTCGTCCGGGGATGTGGCTGAGGATCGACTTCGAGAAGCCACCGTCGACGCAGATGTCCTGTCCCGTGACGTAGCCGGCGAGCGGACTCACGAGGAACTCGATGACGTTGGCGACGTCGAGGGGTTCGCCGATCCGGTGCAGGGGGATGATCTCCTCCCGTGCCCGCTTCACCGCCGGGTCGAGGTACATCTTCTCCGTCATCGCGGTCCGGGTCATGCCTGGTGACACCACGTTGACGTTGATGCCGTCGGCGGCCCATTCCAGGGCGAACGTCTGCGCCATGATCGTCAACGCCGCCTTGGTGGGGCTGTAGGGTCCGGACCCTGCGTGCGGGAGCTGTCCGGACATCGACGACGTGAAGCACGCGGCGCCGCCACTCGCCTTGAGGTGTTCGTGGCTCGCCTTCCCGAGGAGCCAGGCGCCGCGGAGGTTCACGGCGAACATCTCGTCCCACTCGTCGAGGGTGACGTCCTTCAACGGTGCAGGGCTGGCCACACCGGCGTTCGCGACGAGGGCGTCCAGTCCACCGAAGGCGTCGGCGGCCTCCCCGACGAGCCGCCCGGGAACGGCCGGGTCACCGAGGTCCCCGCTCATCGCGATCGCGGTCCCACCCAACGACTCGATCTGGCGGACGACGTCTCGCTGCCGATCGGTGACCTCGTACCCGCACACGGCGATCATGGCTCGTTCACCGCGAGCCAGTGCCGCCTCGGCGAGCCGCACGCTCGCCGCTGCACCGATCCCGCTGCTCCCACCGCTGACCAGAGCTCTCATGCCTCGTCCTCCTCCTTCGTCGAGACGAGCGCCGGTGCGCCGACGCTCGGTACCCTCCATCCCCTGCTGCTCAGTTCGTCCATCGCCTTGTCGAACTCGAGCAGGGGTTCGTCCTCGCGGATCACCTCGAGGACGACGTCGTCCGTCCCGATCGTCGCGTCCACGGCCGCGCCGAGCGCTTCCCAGTCGATGACGCCCGTGCCGATCGGGTCGTGCCCCCAGGACTCGATGCCCGTGTCGGAGACGTGCATGAGCGCGATGGCGTCCGCGTGCTCGAGCAGTCCGGCGACCGGGTCCTCCCCGATGAACGCGGCGTTGGCGGCGTCGTAGACGATCTTGAGTGCATCGTCGTCGACGGTGTCGATGATCCGCGCGAGGTCCCCGATCGTCGGTGCGAAGCAGTACGGCGTGTTCTCGAAGAGCAGGCGCTGCCCCGATCGGCGCGCGAGCGGGACGAGTTCCTCCAGGCTCTCGTACATCCACCCGTGGACCTGGTCCAGCGTCGGCGAGATCATGGGCCGCCGCGTCCCGGGCGACACGACGACCTCCCGAGCACCCCACTCCGCGGCCAGGTCGATGACGGACGCGATGTGCTCGATGCTCTTGCGCCGCATGCTCGCCGCTGGGCTCGCGAGGTTGAGGTCGTAGCCTCCGGCGTTGAGCGATCGGATGGACGCCCCCGTCTGGTCGAGCCGAGCGCGCGTCGACGCCCGTTCGGCGGCGTCGATCTCCTCCGGCCAGCAGTGCGGCGAGCTGATCGGGATCTCGAACGTCGTGTAGCCGTGGTCGGTGAGTTCGGCGATCGCGTCGGTGGCCTTCCTGGACCAGAGGTAGGAGAACGTGTTGATGATCATGGGGGACTCCCGTTCGGGTTGTGTTCCGCTGTCGTGTCGTGTCGGGTCTCGTCGGGTCAGACCGGAGAGGACTCGTTGCGGACGTCGGTCTTCTTCGCGGACTTGTCCGCCACGACGGCGATGCTGTCCGTGACGGAGACGGTTGCCTGCGGGTTCCGGCTGCCGGTCTCGGGGAGCGTGAAGTACACGACGAGGCAGATGGCGACGATGACGATCATGTAGACGGCGACGAGCATCGGGTGACCGGATCCGACGAAGGCAGCCGCGATGAGCGGTGCGGTGCCGCCGAAGACCGCGATGACGATCTGGTGCGCGAACCCGATGCCGGAGACACGGACCGCGGCGGGGAAGAGCTCCGCCTGGATCGTGGGGTAGACGGCCTGCCAGATGCCGAGGACCACCCATCCGGAGGCGGCCACCAGGATGTAGACGCCGAAGCCGGGCTGGTTCAGGAGCAGCAGGAGCGGGTAGAAGAGGACGACCATGCCGACGGCGCCGATGATCGGGAAGATCTTCCGGCGGCCGAGGCGGTCCGACACGTAGCCTGTGAGCGGGACGGTGATCACGAGCAGGACCAGGCCGATGACGCTGCCGGCGAGCGTCTGCGAGAGGTCCCGACCGGAGGTGAGGTTGGCGTAGGTGGGCAGGAACGTCGCCCACGTGTAGTACGCCACAGCGGGGGCCGACAGCGCAGCCGTCTGGATGATCGCCTTGGGGTGGTTGCGCAGCAGCTCGAGCAGCTTCTTCGGCGCGGACTTCTGGTCGACCGCTGCGCTGGCTTCGAACTCGGGGGATTCGTCGGACCGCGCCCGCATGACGAGACCGATGACGCCGATGATCCCGCCGAAGACGAACGGGATCCGCCACCCGTACGATGCGAGCGCGTCGGGGGCGAACGCCGAGGTGACGATCGCAGCAGCGCCGGTCGCGGCGAGGGTGGCGAGTCCGCTGGCGAGGTTCGTGAGGGACCCGAAGAGGCCGCGTCGCTTCGCCGGCGCGTGCTCGACGAGGTACGCGATGGCACTCTGGCCCTCGCTGCCCGCGGAGATGCCCTGCAGGATGCGTGCGACGACGAACATGATCGGCGCGAGGACGCCGACGCTCGCGTACGGCGGCGTCAGCCCGATGATCAGGGCACCGAGCGCCATCCCCGAGATGCCGAGCGCCATGATGCGTCGTCGTCCGTACCGGTCGGCGATCGGCGAGATGATGATGCCGCTGAGCGGGCGGACGACGAAGCCGATCGCGTACGTCAGGAACGCGGCGATGAGTGACGCGAACGCGGAGTGCGAGGGGAAGATCTGCGCCGAGAAGATCGCGGCGAGCAGACCGTAGACGTACCAGTCGTACCACTCGACGAAGTGGCCGACGGTACCGGCGACGAGGTTCTTCGTGCGGCCCTTGTGGGCGAAGGGGTCGGTGCCGTCCGGAGCGGACGGGTCCGGTGTGGAGTGCGAGGTCGTCATTGAACTCTCCTGTTCGAGTGGTCGTCGTGCCGTCGGGGCACGCCGAGGATCGACGCGTGGGCGCGCCGGAGAAGGGGACCTCCACGGCGGGAGGACACGGGGGTCGGGAGGTGTGGTGCGGGTCGGGGTTACGCGCTGACGGATTCCGACGTGAGGTACGCGTAGGACGGCCAAGAGGCCGCGATCTCGTCGGCTGCTGCGATGACGGCCGGTGCGAGGTCTGCCAGACGGGCCCTGGTCATCCGCACGGACGGGCCGGCGATGCTGATCGTGCCGGTGGCAGGGCGGTCACGGCCGGCGCCGAAGACGGGAGCGGCCACCGCGCTGATGCCCGGGTCCATCTCCTCGTAGGTGGTGGCGTACCCGCGGTGTCGCACCGACGCGAGCTCCTCGGCGAGTGCCTCGGGGTCGACGACGGTCCGGGGGGTCTGCGGGGTGAGGTGGTGCTGGTCGATGACCCCTTGCACCTCGTCCGGGCTGAGCGTGGCGAGCCAGGCCTTGCCGGAAGCGGTGGCGTGCGGCACGGCGTCCCGGCCCATGACCGGGTCGAGCCGGAGGGAGGAGTTCGACCCCTGCGCCTTCGCGATCCACTGCAGTGAGTCGGAGGACGCGACTGCGAGGCGGACGAGTTCCTCGCTGGTGGTGGCGAGTGCGTCGAGTTCGCGCTGTGCCCACGTGTCGATGCCGGACGCCGACAGTTGCAGGAGTCCGAGGGCGCCGAGGCGGTGCGTCGCCGAGTAGGCCGAGGTCTTCGGGTTCTGGGCCACGTAGCCCGCCGCGACGAGGGCGGCGAGCAGACGGTGCGCGATCGCCTTGTTGAGCCCGAGGCTGGACGCGACCTGGCTGACGCCGAGGCCGTCGGCCTCGGGCGCGAGCAGGTGCAGCACCTTCATGCCGTTGGTGACATCGTCTTGGAGCGCCATCGCTTTTCCTCGTCGTCGTGGTCTGTAACAGCGTTACTCGGTAACGCTGTTACAGACCATCGCACGGCCCTGGAGGCGTGTCAAGCGCCCGTCTGGAGCGCGATCCGCTCGAGGTCGACGGCGGCCCGCGCCGCGTCGCCGTTGTGGATCGTGGCGTGGCGGACGCCGTCCCAGGTGCAGGTGAGCGCACCGAACCGCGACCAGTAGGCGTCCCAGTCCGCGAGCTTCGCGCGGTCCCGATCGAGCCCCCGCTCCCGGAGCCGGGCCCGCACAATCTCGGCCTCCGCGCGGACGTGCACGACGGTGACGTCCGTGACCGGCCAGCCGGCAGTGGCCATCGACCGCGACAGCCACGTCGGGTCGTCGAGGTAGGCGACGAACGGAGCGTCGAGCACCACCGAGTGGCCGAGCGCCAGGTTGTCAGCGGCGACCGCGAACAGCGCCCGGTACTCGAGCGGCATGATGCGCTCGACGTACGTCGCGTTCGACTCACGGTCCGTCGGATCGTGTCCGAGCGCCTCGAGAGCTGCCTGGACCAAGACGTCGGACATCGTGTCCTTGTCGAGGTACACGGCTCCCGTCATCCTGCTGAGCTGTCTCGACACGGTGCTCTTGCCGGAGCCCGCGCCTCCGAGTGTGATGAACGCGTCGGGCGGCGCCCCTGTCACCCGCGCGCTCGCTCGATCGCCCGGACGAACTCCGCGGCGGCAGCGGTGATCTTCGTGGTGTCGCCTTCCGGTCCGCCGGCCTTCGTGACGGCACTGCCGACACCGACGGCTGTGACGCCGGCATCGAACCACTCGCCGACGTTCGCGGTCGTCACGCCGCCGGCCGGCACCATCGGGATCTGCGCGAGCGGCGCGAGCATGGCCTTGACGTACGGGATCCCGCCTGCCTCGGTCGGGAAGATCTTCACCATGTCCGAACCGGCCTCGGCCGTGTCGAGCACCTCGGTGGGCGTGTAGGCACCGCTGATCGTCGCGACCTGGTAGCGGTTCGCGACCCGGATCATGGCCGGGTTGAGGTTCGGGCTGACCAGGAAGCGTGCGCCGGCCTGGATGCTCGCCCACGCTGCGTGTTCGTCCAGGACGGTGCCGGCGCCGAACACGACGTCGCGGTCGGCGAAGCGTTCCGAGAGTCGTTCGATGACGCGCAGCGCTCCGGGGATCGAGAGCGTGATCTCGAGGGCGCGGATGCCGCCCTCGACCGCGGCCGAAGCAGCCTCGAAGGCCTTGTCGGCGGTGTCGAGGCGCACGATGAGCACGTTGCCGGAATCGCGGATGGTGTTGAGGACGTCGAGTTTCTGGGGCATGGGTCAAGTGGATACACCACTTTTCGGACGCCGTCGACTCAGTCTTCTCCCAGCCTTGACACGGTTTCGGCCTGCGTGGCACGATCACTGCAATCGATCTCAGCAATCGATCTCACAATGTTCTGCAACGACGAGGAAGTCACGTGATCAGCGATCCCGCACCCCGCGAACCCGGCCGGACCCGTGTCGTCGTCCTCGGTGCCTCGCACTGGCACACCCCGCTGTACCGCGATGCGGTCCTGCGCCGGCACGACGTGCTCGCCGTCCAGGACGCCCGGTTCGCTGCGGTCGCCGACGGTGCCGCCTGGGACGCCCCGATCGTCGCCTCGGTCGATGAAGCGCTCGCGTTCCCGGACATCGAGCTGGCCTACGTCCTCAGCCCGCACGACGAGGTGGCGGACGTCTGTCGAGCACTCGTCGACCGCGGGATCCCGTTCGCCGTGGAGAAGCCACTCGGCGTCGACCTGGCGGAACTCCGTTCCGTCGTGGCTGCCGCACACGCCGCGGGCGTCCCGGCCACGGTCGCTCTGGTGCAACGCGGCGGGCCGGTCGATCGGTGGCTCCGCAAGGCCGGTCGGATCAGGTACGAGCGCGCGTCGTTCATCGCCGGTCCGCCGAGCCGGTACCGTCATGGCGGGAGCCCCTGGATGCTCGACCCGGCGCGCGCCGGCGGCGGAGCGCTCGTCAACCTCGGCCCGCACTTCGTCGACCTCGCGCTCCAGCACCTCGGACCGGCGGCGGTCACCCTCCGGTCGCGGAGTCACGCACTGCACGGCGAGGCCGTCGAGGACCACGCCACACTGGTGCTCACGACCGACGTCGGCGCCGAGGCCGTCATCGAGGTCGGCTACGCCTTCCCGGACGCACCCACCAAGCGCTACTGCAGCTTCGCCGCCGCCGGCACGGACGGGTTCGTCTCGATCGACACGGACGGGACGGCGCGGTTCACCGGGGCCGACGGGGTCACCGAGCAGGCCGTGATCGACGTCGACAGCGACCCGCTCTACACACGGTTCGTCGACGCGGTCGCCGATTCGCTCGCCGACGGCTTCCGTGGCATGCCCACGCTCGACGACCTGGAGGACACGATGGCCCGCATCTGGCACGTCGACGGGATCGAGAGCGTGCAGCGATGACCGACGCCAGCATCGACGACGTCGCGGCGGCGGCGGGTGTCCACCGTTCGACCGTCTCCCGGGCGTTCTCGAACCCGACTGCCGTGCGGGCGCAGACCCGGGAGCACGTGCTCCGGGTCGCGGCCGAGCTCGGGTACTCCACGAACCCCCTCGCCCAGGCCCTCCGCCGCCGGTCCAGCACCCTCGTGCCGCTGGTCATCCCGGACATCACGAACCCCTTCTTCGCCGAGCTCGCCCGTGCGACGGCCGCGGCGGCGGAACTGCGGGGCTACCAGCTCGTCCTCTGCGTGACCGAGAACGGGGGGAGCTCCACGGCCGGGTACGTCAACGCGATGCAGGCCATGTACTCACCGTTCGGCATCGTCGCCCCGTCCACCCGTGTCGACCTCGAAGCGTTGCGGACCTACGGCTCGAAGAACCGGGTCGTGGTGCTGGACCGGGTGGAGGACGACCCGACGGTCCCGACCGTGACGGTGGACAGCCGCCGCGGCGTGGAGCTCGCCTTCGAGCACCTCGCGCTGCTCGGGCACCGTGCCATCGCGTACGCACCGGGCATCGTCGGCACCTACACGGCCCAGGACCGGCACGAGGCGTACGAGCAGATCGCGACCGGGCACGGCACCCAGCCGCTCGTGCTCGGAGCTCCGGACGGCGTCGAGCTCGGCGCCGGCATCGTCGACCACTGGCTCGCCGAACCGGTCCGCGCCACCGCGATCATCGCGTCGAACGACGCCGTCGCGTTCGCCGTGATCGCCGAGCTCGAGTCGCGCGGTCACCGCGTGCCGGACGAGGTGTCCGTCGTCGGCTTCGACGGGCTCGACCTCGGTGCACACATCGCGCCACGCCTGACCAGTGTCCGACAGCCCATCGCTGACCTCGGACGCATCGCGGTCGACCTCGGCGAGGGCCTGCTCGACGGCGGCCCCGTCCGACACGAGGTGCTCCAACCGACCCTGCTCCTCCGATCCTCGACCGCAGGACCCCGATCATGACCGACTCCCGAACCCTGCCCGGCCTGCGCTGGGTGGACCACACGGCGTTCACCGTCCCCGACCTCGACGCCGCCGTGGCCTTCTTCACCGAGGTGCTCGGAGCAGAGCACCTCTACCGTTCCACCCGGGGGCCCGATGCGTCGTTCATGCCGCTGCACTTCGGTGTCCCGGCCGACGCGCGCCTCGAGCTGGCCATGCTCCGTCTGCCGCCGAACCTCAACATCGAGCTGTTCCAGTGGTGGAGCGAGGACCGGTCCGCGGTGTTCCCCCGTGCGAGCGACGCAGGCGGTCACCACCTCTGCTTCGTGGTCGAGGACGTCGACGCCGTCGTCGAGGCCATCGCGGAGCACCCGAGCGTCGAGGTGCTCGGGCACCGGAAGGAGGTCGGCGGCGACAGCCCCGCGGTCGCCGGGAACCGCTGGGTCTACGCGCGGACCGACTGGGGACTCATCCTCGAGTTCGTCGACCGATCACGGGTGCAGGACCCGCCACGTCTGGTCGGACCAGCCGACTGGACGACGACCACCACGACCACGAAGGACCTCCCATGAAGATCGCCGGCCACACGCTCGGCACACCCGACCAGACCGTGCCGGAAGCACTCCGGCTGTTCCGCCGCGCCGGTCTGGACGCCGCCGAGGTCATCTACCAGGACGACTACCGGAGCGGCTTGCCGGTCCGTGACGTCGCTGCCGCGGCCGAAGCGGCCCGGGTCGCGGACGGGGAGGGGATCCCGATCGTCGGGCTCACCCCGTACACGACCGCGATCAACGCCACCGACGAGCGGATCCGCAACGGCGCGGTGGACGAACTCCGGTCGGCGATCGACACCGCGCACTCGATCGGTGCGGACCGTGTGCGCGTGTACTCCGGAGCCTGGCAGCCGGACCAGCAGGACCACACCGCGCACTGGGTGCAGCTCGTCCGCTCCTTCCAGGAACTCGCCGGCCCGGCAGCGGACGCCGGCGTCGTGCTCTGCGCCGAGAACCACTTCGGCACGATGACCCAGACCGCCCGCGACACGGCTGCCCTCGTGCGGGCCGTCGACTCGCCCGCCGTCCGGGTCCTCTACGACCAGGCGAACCTCACCTTCACGCACGACGAGGACGTCGACGCGGCGTTCGCCGTCCAGGGGGACCTCATCGGCCACGTGCACGTCAAGGACCTCGTCTTCAAGGACCCGGACGCCCCGTTCGTCGCCTCGGAGACGGCTCGAGTGCACGCCGAGGAGCGCGCCGTCACGTCGCGCGTCGTCGGCGACGGTTCGATCGCCTGGTCGCGGATCCTCCGACGCCTGCGCGAGGTCGGCTACGACGACGTGCTCTCCCTCGAGTACGAGTACCGGTGGCACCCGCAGGACCTCGACGACCCGGAGACCGGGTTCCGGCGGGGTGCCGAGCACCTGAGGAACCTCCTGCTCCAGCTCGAGCTGCACGAGGCCGACCGGGGCGCCGGGGTCCGCTCGTGACCGCGCTCCGTCTCGGCGTGGTCGGTGCCGGCAACATCGCCAGCATCGCGCAGCTGCCCACCCTCGTGCAGCGTGACGACGTCGAGCTGCGTGCGCTGGTGTCGCGGCGTGAGGACCCGGGCGCCCTGCAGCGGCGGTGGGGGTTCGGCGCGGTGTACCGCAGCGTCGACGAGATGCTCGCGGCCGAGACACTCGACGCGGTCTTCGTCCTCACCCCGCGCTCCGAGCATGTCGCGGCCGTCGAGCGTGCACTCCGTGCCGGTGTCGACGTGTTCTGCGAGAAGCCCCTTGCCACCTCCACCGCCGACTCCGTCCGCCTCGCCGAACTCGCCGACGAGCACGGTCGGGTCCTCATGGTCGGGCTCAACCGACGCTTCGCCCCGGTCTACGTCGCTGCGCACCAGGCGTTCGGTGCGTCGGGTGCGTCGTTCTGCGTCGCGCAGAAGAACCGCGCGGGCTCGGAGTACCGGGCGACCTTCGAGAACGCCATCCACATGGTGGACCTGCTCCGGTGGTTCTGCGGCGGGGAGGTCCTCGACGTGACGGCCGCGGCGGCGGGGACGGACCCGTGGGAGGAGGACGGCACCGCGGCACTTGTCCGGTTCTCGACGGGGAACACCGGCGTCCTCGTGGCGGCGCGTGCTGCCGGTGCGTGGGGCGAGAAGCTCGACGCGTACGGACAGATGCGTTCCGCCGAGGTGATCGCCCCCGACTCCGTCGCGGTGACGGTCGACGGCGTCCGCACGGTGCGGTCGATGAGTCCCGAGGCCTTCGGCTGGGCGACGGCGACCGAGAGCTTCGGGTTCGCGGATGCCGTCCGCCACTTCCTCGACCGCGTCCGTGACCGGCAGCAACCCCTCACCTCCGGGTGGGAAGCAGTGAAGACCCAACAACTCCTCGATCGGATCCTCGCCGCGGCAGGGCTGCCGACCGAGGAACAGGAAGGACGCACATGGTCCAGCAGAGCGAAGCAGTAGCACCGACGGCGGACCGTCAGGTCGCGCTCGTCACCGGTTCGAGCGGCGGGATCGGTGCCGCCGTGGTCACCGCGCTCCGTGCTCGCGGCGACCTCGTCGTCGGAGCAGACCGCGCCCCGCTCGACGGCCAGGACATCGACGGGTTCCTCGAACTCGACGTCACCGACGAACGGCGCACCGCGGACGTCGTCCGACAGGTCGTCGCCGAGCACGGCCGCATCGACGTCCTCGTGCACGCGGCGGGCGTGCTCGGCGGGACGCCGGACCCACTCGTGACCACGACCGATGAGTTCGAGCGCATCATGCGCATCAACGCCACCGGCACCTTCACCATCACCCGGGAGGTCGCCAACACCATGCGCGACGCCGGGACCGCGGGCACCATCCTGCTCCTGTCGTCGGTGGCCGCGAAGGAGGCGCGGGTCGACTACCTGCCCTACAACGCCAGCAAGATCGCGGTGCTCCACATCATGTGGTCGATGGCGAAGATCCTCGGACCGGCTGGCATCTCGGTCAACGCCGTCAACCCCGGACCGGTGAACACCCCGCTCTGGTCGCAACTCGCCGACCAGTCCGGGTCCGCCCAGGCTGCCCGCGACGCCCGCGCCGCGCAGCTCCCGATGCAGCGCTTCGCCGAACCCGACGAGGTCGCCAGCGCGATCACCTTCCTCACCGCCCCGGAGAACCGCTACGTCACGGGGGTCTCCCTCGACGTCGCCGGCGGGGCACACCTGGGCATCGGGTCCTAGGACGCCGGTCCGGCGGGCCGCGCGGCGTCAGCGCCGGGTCGTCGCCACGAGCGGTGCCAGCGCCGTGCAGACCTGGGCCAACCCGTGGTCGAGGCGACGCAGCAGGCCGTCGCGGTCGTCGTCGGAGTTCTGCCAGTGCCGGAGTTCGGCCAGGAACACGCCGTGGCAGGCTCCCGCGACGGCCATCGACGCGGTGGTGTCAGGGCGGTCGTCGACGCTGCCCCTGAGGTGGTCGACGATGGCCTGCCGCCACTTCTCCCAGTGCTCGTGGGCCCCCGAGCGGAGCGACGGGTGTGTGTCGAGGAGCTGGAACCGCTCCAACCACACGTCGCTCGAGGCGATGGCGAGACGGGTGGAAGAGACGACGGCTTCGCGCACGGCGCGCAGGGGTTCGCTGCCCGTGTCGTCCGCGCCCAGGCCGTCCTGGAGCCACGCGATCGTCGCGTCGAACGGGGCCCAGACGACACCGGGCTTCGAACCGAAGTACCGGAAGAAGGTCGTCCGGCTGATGCCGGCCGCGTCGGCGATCGCGTCGACACTGACCGCGTCGTAGCCGTCGCGCAGCATCAGGGACAGGGCGATCCGCTCGACCGCTTCGCGGGAGGCGGCGGGTGGGCGGCCGGGTCCCCGGGATCCGATCGCTGCCGCCATGCCCCCACTGTAGGGCCCGCCGTCCGGGGTGGTCCCCACGCCGGGGCGCACGGACCCTGCTCGTCCAGCAATTGTGACACTGAGTACCACTATGCTTGGCGCCGTCGCCGGATCGGTTCGCGATCGGCGACGAGGCACGGCACAGGGTCGTGCCGGAGAGACCAACGGAGGATCTCGACATGGGCAAGCTGGACGGCAGGGTCGCCATCATCACCGGCGGAGCACAGGGCATGGGAGAGGCGCACGTGCGGCGCTTCGTGTCGGAGGGCGCGAAGGTCGCCCTCACCGACCTCAACGAACAGCGCGGCGGGCAGATCGCCGACGAGCTCGGCGAGGCCGTGCTCTTCGTCAAGCACGACGTCACGTCGCTGAGCGACTGGAAGCGCGTGGTCAGCGAGGTCGAGGAGCACTTCGGTTCGCCCGTCACGGTCCTCGTGAACAACGCGGGGATCATCGGTCCGGTCCAGCCGACCGTGGACTTCGACGAAGAGGACTACCTCAAGGTCGTCGCCGTCAACCAGCACTCGCAGTTCTACGGCATGAAGACGGTCATCCCGTCCATGCAGCAGGCCGGTGGCGGCACGATCGTCAACATCTCGTCGACCGCGGGGATGGTGTCGATCGTCGGTGCACCGAACCTCGCGTACGTCGGCAGCAAGTTCGCCTCGCGCGGCATGACCAAGCACGTCGCCGTGCAGTACGGACCGGACAACATCCGCGTCAACTCCGTCCACCCGGGGTACATCAAGACGCCGATGATGGCCGCTGCGACCGACGCCGACGGCGGCGGCATCGCGGACATCGTCCCGATCCGCCGGATGGCGGAGCCGGACGAGGTCTCGAAGCTCGTCCTCTTCCTGGCGTCCGAGGACTCGTCGTACGTGAGCGGGATGGAGCACGTCATCGACGGTGGCCTCACCGCCTCCTGATCGGAGCCGGAGCCGGAGCCGGAGCCGGACCCGGACCCGGACCCGGAGGCGGCGGCGGAGGCGGGTGCTGATCGGTGCCCGCCACCGCCGTCGACCGGCGACGTCGTCGACGACCGACCGGCGAGGTCGGCGGCCGTACCGGTCCTGTCGGGGGCGGACCGTTCCTACCGTCCGTCGTCGGCAAGGACGACCCGCGCCGCTGCGCGGATCCTGGCCGCGACGGTGTCGATCGCGACCGGGTCCGCACCGTCCCGGTCCGTCGTGGACAGGCTGACCCGGACCGCGGTGACGCACATCGCCACCACCACGGTGGCGGCCTCGGCGGCGTCCGTGCCGGAGGCGACGGAGCGATCGACGAGGAGTCGGGCGACGGTCTCGGTCGCGGCCCGCACGGCGTGCTTCCACTGTGCCCGCGAGGTGTCGAGCAGGTGCGGGAACCGGAGGACGACGGCGCGGAGCAGCTCGTCGTCCGGGTCCTCCACACCGTCGGCCAGGGCCGTGGTCACGACCGTGGCCACCGCGGCCGCCAGGTCGTCGGGGAGCGCGTCGAACTCGGCGTCCGTCATGCCCTGCCGGTGCTCGTCGTGGCTCCCGAGGATCGCCGCTTCCTTGGTCGGGAAGTAGTTGAAGAGCGAACGGGGCGACACCTCGGCGGCGCGGGCGATGGCCTCCACCGTGAGGGCCTCGATGCCGCACTCGAGGGCGCCCGCTCGTGCCGCCTCGACGATCCGTCGCCGGGTCGCCGAGCGCTTGCGCTCCCGGAGACCCGAGGACGGCGCGGCGGTGCCGACCGGGGAGCCCGACGGTGCCGGGGCAGTGCCGACCGGTGTGCCCGGACCGACCTGGGAGCCCGGACCGACCGGTGTGCCCGGACCGACCGGTGTGCCCGGACCGACCTGGGTGCCCGAGTTCACAGCAAGTTGCCGAGGAGCCGGTCGAGTTCGTCGACCTCCTCCGGCGACCACGCGCCGAGGCGGTTCCGGAACGCGTCGCGGGCGTCCCGGCGGACGCGGTCGACGCGCGTGATCGCCTCGGCGGTCGGGCTGATGATGATCGACCGTCGGTCGGCGGGGTCGCGGTCACGCGCGACGAGGCCGAGCGACTCGAGGTGGTGCAGCTGCCGGCTCAGGACGCTCTTGTCGAAGCCGAGGGCGTCGGCGAGCTCACCGGCAGCGACCGGCCCGCCCAGGACGATCTCGACGAGTGTGCGGTAGCCGGACGGCTGGAGCGCCGGGTCGACCGCGGCCGACTGGTCGCGGAACCGTTGTCGGTACGCAGCGTAGAGGACGGCGAACCGTCGCTCGAGCCGGTCGAGCGCGGCGTCGGTGTCCTGTGCGACCGCGTCGCTCGGGGCTGCTTCGGGGGTGGCCACGGTCGGCAGCATGTCACGGGCGCCTGGAGGTCGACGTCGTGCGGGACTGCGCGTCGTCCGACTGCACCACCGGCGTCGAACCGGTGACGGTGCCGATGCCGGCGACGTCCTGCGCGGAGCCGCCGAGGGGGCCGTCGTCCGTGCTGCGCTCCGCCACGGTCTTCGTGGTGAGCGCGGTGTTCGGCATGAAGACGATCGCCAGGACGAGCAGGATCGCGATCGGCGCAGCGATGAGGAACACGTCGGCGACGCCCTGCCCGTAGGCGGACTCGATGATCTGCCGCACGCCGGAGGGCAGCTGGCGCACCGCGGGGATGCTGCCGGAGGACAGCTCCTGCGCCACGTCGGTGCCCCGCGCCCCGAGGGCGGTGATCGCCTTCGTGAGCGCGTCCTGCTCGTCCGCGATCAGGTCCGAGACACGGGTGCCAAGCACGGTGCCGAGGACGGAGACGCCGATCGCGCCGCCGAGGGAGCGGAAGAACGCGACGCCGGCGGACGCGGCACCGATGTTGCGCGGCTCGGTGGTGTTCTGCACGACGAGCACGAGGTTCTGCATCACGAGGCCGACACCGGCGCCCATCACGAGCATGAACACGGCGACCAGGACGTAGGCGGTGTCGTAGCGGAGGGTGCCCATGAGTGCGAGGCCGACGACGAGGGCGACCGATCCGGTGACCATGATCGGCTTCCACTTGCCGGTCTTCGTGACCAGGGCGCCGCCGACGGTGGACGAGACGAGCAGACCGGCGATCATCGGGATGGTGAGCAGGCCGGACTCGGTCGGGGTCGCGCCGCGGGCGAGCTGCATGTACTGCGCCAGGTAGACCGTCGCGCCGAACATCGCGATGCCCACCGCGATCGAGCCGATGACCGACATCGTGAAGGTGCGGTTGCGGAACAGGGTCATCGGGATGATCGGCTCGGTGGCCCGCAGCTCGATGAACACCGAGGCGGCGAGGAGCACGGCGGCGCCGATGACCATGACGAACGAGGTCGGCGAGACCCACTCGAAGTTCTTGCCGGCGAGGGTGATCCAGATGAGCAGCAGCGAGACCCCGCCGCCGATGGTCGTGATGCCGAGGTAGTCGATCGAGACCGCGCGCTTCGGCTGTGCGACGAGCTTCAGCGTGACCTGCAGCAGGATGATCGCGGCGACGGCGAACGGGACGCCGACGAAGAAGTTCCAGCGCCATCCGAGCGTGTCGGTGAGCAGGCCACCGATGAGCGGTCCGCCGACGGTGCCGACGGCCATCACGGCGCCGAAGTAGCCGCTGTACTTGCCGCGCTCACGCGGGCTGATGATGTCGGCGAGGATGATCTGGCTGAGCGCCGTCAGTCCGCCGGCGCCCAGGCCCTGCACGACGCGGAACGTGATGAGGGTGCCCGGGTTCTCCGAGAAGCCGGCGAGGGCCGACCCGAGGACGAAGATGCCCAGGGAGAGCTGGATGAGCAGCTTGCGGTTGAAGAGATCGGCGAGCTTGCCCCAGACCGGCGTCGACACGGTGGTCGCGAGGAGCGTGGACGTGACCACCCAGGTGTAGGCGCTCTCGCCGCCGCCCAGGTCGCCGATGATCTTCGGCAGCGAGGTGCTGACCACGGTCGATGCGAGGATCGCGACGAACATGCCCAGCAGCAGCCCGGACAGCGCTTCGAGCACCTGGCGCTGGGACATGGCGGCCGGCGCCGGAGGGTGCTCGACAGAGGATTCGTTCGGGGTGTGCGACACGGGGACTCCAGATCGAGGAGGGTTGCCACGCTGCAGCCCGAGAAGTTGACAGAAGTCAACGATAGTCAGGTCGTTGACGAAGGTCAACCGTTTTCGCGCACCTCCAGGACGCAGGGTGGCCGAATGGCGCCCGGGAGGCGCGACCGACGTCGTCGACGCGCGTCGCGCCTCCTGGCCGGTCCGGTCGCGACCCCGTGGTCACCGCGACGACGGCACCGGACGCGGCCCCGTGGCGGGGTCAGCCCGGGGTCAGTGCGTCGGCATCGCCCGAGGTCGCGTCGGAAACCGCGACGACGACGGCGACGGCGGGCGAACTCATCGAACGCAGACGGTCTCAGCGCTGATGGTCACCTGGGTGCTGTGGTCATCGGCGTCGGCGCGGACCGTGCCCCAGGTCGTGGTGACGATCAACATCACGGTGGAGTCGGGGCGCCGCTCCCGTTCCGTGTCGTAGCCGTGCGCTTTCGCGGCTGCTTCCATAGCGTCCAGCGCTGGCAGACCGGTGTCACCGCGGTGGTCGAAGAGGACGTACTCGTACCACTTCGCTCCGTCGCCTTCGTTCGACAAGTCGCAGTCCTCCTGCGTCCACCCCGTCCAACCAGTCCCGGGGTCGTCGACCGGCACTTCGGCAGGGGACTCCTCAGCGACGTTGCGGTACACCTGCTCGAGCCGGTCCCGCACCGTCGAGCGGTCTTGCACCTCCGACGCGGTGAGCGGCTGCTGCAGAGCCTGCCGCCACTGGATCTCAGCGGGTACCGCACGGGTGACGAACGTCGGGGCGAGGAGCAGTGCCGTCGCGCCGGCGGACAACCAAGCGAGGACGATCCCGCCGTACCACTTCCGCTCCGACCCGCGCTGCATGCGCGTCAAGGACGTCGCTGCGAGCGCCGGGAACACCGCTCCGAGGAGCAGACACGTGCCGAGGAGCCCGAACCCGCCCGTCTTGCTGGTCGGCCGCAACGACTCGTTCACCCCGAAGTACCCGGCGACGATGAGCACCACGATCGCTGTCGCCGGCGCGAGCACCCCGACCCCGACCGACCAGCGCCGGGCGCGGTCCTCACGGTCCGCTGCTGCCGCCTCAGCACTCGACCTGTCCTGTTCGACCACGCGAGCCCCCTCTCGGACAGCCAGCCTACGGAGCGTCGGCCCGGTCAGTCCTCGACGCCGACCGCGACGCACTCGGCCCACTGCTCCGGCCGGTTCGCCGCCAGCCAGTCCGCCAGCTCGGCGTACCCGCGGTAGCCGGTGAAGACCATGAACTGCTTCTTCCGGCGGGCGTTCCAGGCGGTGAGGCTGATGAAGGTGACGCCGCCGTTCGTGCGCTGGGAGCCGTGGCGCAGGCGCACCAGGTCCTTCGGCGCGACCTGACGGAAGCGGCCGAGGCCGGTGCGGACCTCGAGCCGGTCGCCGTGACCGCGCACCTGGGAGCCGTTGACGAGGGCGCCGAAGAGCAGGAGCAGGCCGCCGGCAGCGCCGAAGACGACCAGCGAGATCACCGCCGACGTCAGTGCGTCGGCATCGCCCGAGGTCGCGTCGGACAGTGCGACGACGACGGCGACGGCGATGACGGCCCAGCCCGGCACGAGCAGGATCGCCGCCTGCCACCGGGGACGCCGCGTCACGAACAGCGGTTCGGTGTCCTTCGTGGGCGTGCTGCCACCCCACGTGTTGATCTGCTCGCTCATGATCCCCCTCGCGTCGACTGTACCGCTCGGGGGTCGACGTCCTTCCGGTGCTGCACGAGTCGGGTGTTCGCGGTGGCGGCCGCCTCGGTCATTCAGGCACGGCTGACCTTCCTGGCGGACGAGGGGCCCACCGGTGCGCTCTGGTCGTGGGACGGCACACGAGCCCCCTGGTGTGTGAACGGCGCGGTCTGGTCCTCAGTGCCAGTCGATCCACTGCCGGATGCGTCCGACGGGCAGGTCGTGGCCGACCCGGACGGCGGCTCGGGAGGCCTCCTCGATCGCCTGCGCCCGACCCGCGCTCGTGGCCGGCCAGCGGCCCGGGTACGCGACGTTCTCCTGTGACGTCGGCGTCCGCGGGTACAGGTCGTAGCCCGGGACCCATCCCGAACCGGGTCGGGTCGCGGGTTCGTCGTCGCCCGGGTCCGTCCCCCAGTCGGTCACCGAGCCGTCGGCATGCGCGACGGCGACCCGCTCGAAGAGCAGGAGCACCTTGTAGCCCATCGGGATGCGCTCCATCGCCTCGCGCACCAGGAGATCCGGGTCGGGGTGGCAGAGGCTCACGTCCGAGCCGCCGACCAGCCAGTACTGGCGGACCGGTGTCGTGGCCGTGCGGTCGACACAGTCGTCCGGCCACGGATCCGGGCGGAGGAACCGCGCGGTCGTGGCGCTGCCCCGCTCGGACGAGCGCCACCAGGCGTCGACGTCCCATGTCGTGTCGTCAGGTCCGCGCATCGTCCCCCCTGTCGACGACACTACCCAGCCCGTCACGAGGCGGACGGGAGGCGCGGGTCGGCGCCGCCACGCGCCTCCCGTCCGTCGCGCGGTCCGGTCGGATGCGCCGGGCGACGCGCACGTCGCCCCTGGAGGCGGCGCGGCCTCAGCGCTGACCGGTGTCCTTGCCGTACCGGACGAGTCGGGTGTTCGCGGTGGCGGCCGCCTCGGTCATGCGGGCGAGGAACGCCGTCACCAGGCGTGCCTCCTCCGGGTCGATCGCGACGAGCGCGGTGGCGATCTCGGTGCCGGCGAAGGCGAGGAACCGGCCGTTCTCGGCTCGGGCCGCCTCGGTGGCGCGGAGCGTCACGCGGCGGCGGTCGGTGCTCTCGCGGTGTCGCTCGACGTGGCCGGCGGTGACGAGTCGGTCGACGAGCACGGTCGTGGCGCCGGAGGTCATGCCGATGCGCCGAGCGAGCTGCGCCGGCGAGATCGGTTCGCCGGCCTGCTCGGCCCACACGACCTGGCCGAGGGCGTTCGCGTCGGACACCGGCAGGTGCATCCAGGTCGACAGGTGCCGGTTCAGCTCGTCGAAGGTGACGGCCCAGTCGCGCAGCGCGTGCATGACGGCGACCTCGTCGTCGGACCAGGCCGTGGTGAGCGGGTCGATCTCGGGCATCCAGGAACCTTTACTGTGGAGTGTCTTTACTGTAAAGCACGGAGGTCGCGGCGCGACCGCAGCACGCCGACCCCGATCGAGCACAGGAGCAGACCATGACCGCACCGCACGCAGTGATCTCAGGAGCCAGCATCGCAGGACTCTCGGCCGCCTGGTGGCTCCGGCGGACCGGGTGGTCCGTCACCGTCGTCGAGCGCGCCCCGCGGTTCCGTGACGGCGGCCAGAACGTCGACGTCCGTGGCGTCGCCCGGCAGGTGCTCGAGCGGATGGGGCTCGTCGAGGCCGTCCGCGCCGTGAACACCACCGAGACCGGCACCGTGCTCGTCGACCGCGACGGCGCCGTCCGCGCCGAGCTGCCGTCCGACGGCACCGACGGGGCGACCGCCGAGCTCGAGGTCCTGCGCGGCGACTTCGCGCGGACGATCCTCGACGCCCTGCCCGCCGGCGTGCAGTTCGTGTACGGCGAGCAGATCGACGACGTCGACGACGGCGGGCTCGCGACCGGCCGGGTGACCGTCACGACGTCGGCCGGTCGGGTGCTCCACGCGGACCTGCTCGTCGTCGCCGAGGGTGTGCGCTCCCGCACCCGTGCCCGGGTCTTCGGTGCGCCCGGCGACGTGGACACCCGCGACCTCGGGGTCACCATGGCCTTCGGCACCATCCCGCGCACCGAGGCCGACGACGACCGGTGGCGCTGGTACAACGCCGTCGAGGGGCGCCAGGTGCACCTGCGACCCGACCCGTACGGCACCACCCGCGCGATCCTGGCGTTCGCGGGCGACGATGAGGACCTGACCGGGACGGACCGCGACGAACTGGTGCGTCGACTGCGTGCGCGCTACGCCGACGCCGGCTGGGAGTCCGAGCGCGTGCTCGACGGCTTCGCGTCGTCGGACGACCTGTACCTCGACGTGCTCACCCAGGTGCGCATGCCCTCGTGGCGGCGCGGGCGTGTGTGCGTGATCGGTGACGCCGCCTGGTGCGTGACGCCGATGGGCGGTGGGGGAGCGTCGCTCGCGCTCACGAGCGGGTACGTCCTCGCCGCCTCGCTCTCGCGCGTCGACACGTCGTCGGGCCCGCTCGACCGGCAGGCGCTCGACGCGGCGCTCGGTGCGTTCGACGAGTGGATGCGCCCGCTCGTCGACGACGTGCAGGGCATCCCGCGGGGGATCGTGCGCTTCGCCTACCCGCAGACCGGGCTCGGGCTGGCCGTGCGGGGCGTGGCGGACAAGGTGATGACGTCGCGGCTCATGCGGCCGGTGGTGGCGCGGATCACACGGGTCGCCGACACCGACCGTCCGCTGCCGACGATCGTCGACGCCGAGCGGGTCTGAGCGCTCAGGGGCCGGCGGGGCCGATCGGGACGCGCAGCACGGTCGTGCCGCCGTCCCGCTCGACCGCGTCGGCCTCGGCGCGCGGCAGGCCGGCATCGGTCACGACGGTCGTCAGGGCGTCGAGCCCCATCACCCGGTACCGGCCGAACGTGCCGTACTTCGAGCTCGTCGCGACGAGCACCGTGGTCGAGGCGGCCCGCGCCGCCGCCTGCTTCGGCTCGACCTTCGACTCCGACGGGATGGTCACGCCGCGGCGCAGGTCCCAGGAGCTCGTGCTGAGGAACGCGATGTCGATGGAGAGCTCGGCGAGGACGATCGACGGCAGCCGACCGACGGTCGACTGGTTCTGCTTGTCCAGGCGACCACCGACCACGATCACCTCGATCGTCGGGTGGTCGAGGTACGAGGCGGCGATGACGAGGTCGTTCGTCACGATGGTCAGGTCGTGCAGGTGGTCGAGGTGCGGTCGCATCGCCTGCACGGTGGTGCCGGCGTCGAGGTAGACGGTCATCGACTCCCGGACCATGCCCGCCGCCCGGGCGGCGACGGCGTCCTTCTCTCGGACCTCGGTCGTGGACTTCTCGGTGCGCGGGGGCTCGGTGGCCACGCGGGCGACGCTCTTGGCGCCGCCCTGGGTCGCGATGACCCGCCCCTGTTCCTCGAGCTCGGCGATGTCGCGGCGCACCGTCATGTGGCTCACGCCGAGCAGCGCGGCGAGCTGCCGGTAGCTCAGCACCGAGTCCTGCCGGAGGTGCCGGACGATGCGGTCACGGCGCTGCTCCGGGATCAGGGGTGGCTCGGACGACGGTTCGGTCGCGGACATCGGCACCTCCCTCACACGGTCACTGTAGCGGCGTGCCGGGGTCCGATCCGCGCGGCGTCCAGGGGGTCCCGGACCGCTCGGCGAGCTCGTGCGCCTGGGCGTCGCTGAGCAGCCGGCGGTCGTGACCGGCGGTGAGCACCGCGATGCGGCACGCCTCCTCGAGCTCGATCGCGGCAGCCAGGGCGTCGTCGACGTCGGTCCCGCTCACGACCTGCCCGTGGTTCGCCAGCAGGACGGCTCGGGAGGGCACCGGTTCGTCCCGGATGAGCGCGCCGATCTCGGGGTCGCCGGGGGCGCGGTAGGGGATGAGCGGGGTCTGCCCGACGCGCATCACGAAGTACGGGGTGATCGGTGGCACGGCGCTCGTCGACGACCAGGGGGCCAGGCACGACGCGGCGACCGCGAACGGCGAGTGCACGTGGACACACGCACCGTGTCCGGCGTTCCTGGCGTACATCGCGAGGTGCATGGCGACCTCCTTCGACGGACGGGGGCCGGCGACGTGCACGCCGTCGAGGGTGAGCTCCGCGACGTCCTCGGTGCGCAGGTCGCCGAGATCGGTACCGGTGCCGGTCATCGCGACGCGGCCGTCGCGGACGACGCTGATGTTGCCGGAGCTGCCCGGGCTCAGCCCGGCGGCGGCGAGGCGTCTGCCGGTCGCGGCGAGGACCGCGGTGACCGCGGTGGTCCAGTCGTCGTCGGTGGTCATGCGAGGGCCTCCCACGCGGTCGTGTACATGTCCGGCGCCCCGAAGTTCCCGGACTTCAGCGCGATCGCGATCCGCTCGCCGGCCGAGGTGGCGCCCTCGGCCCAGCACACCCCGGGCGCGATGACCGCGCCGACGGTCAGCCGCTCGATGCCGAGCCGCGAGACGACGGCGCCCGAGGTCTCGCCGCCGGCGACGATGCACCGGGTGAAGCCGAGCGGGACGGCCTGCGCGACGACCTCGGACAGTGCGTGCTCGATGCGGGCGGAGCTGGCGGCGTCGTCGGAGACGTCGTCCGGGTCGCCGACGCTGAAGACGACGGGCGCGCTGCCCTCCGGCTGGTCGGTCAACCAGGTGAGGGTGTCCGCGACCTCGCCCTCCGGGTCGGTGGCGAGGCGCGCGACGTCCAGCCGACGGGTGGGGGAGCCGGCGGCGGCCGCCGCGGCGATCTGCTCGCGGGTCCGCGCGGAGGCGCTGCCGCAGACCACGAGCCGTCGGCCCGGCGCAGCCACGAACGCGGTGGCCGTGTCGGAGCCGCCGGGGGCGGTGCCGATCGCGAGCCCGGAGCCGCCGGAGCGCAGCACGTCGTCCGCGGTCGCGGCGGCGATCACGCCGAGGTCCTCGTCGTCGACGGCGTCGACCACGAGGTACTGGGCGTCCGCCGCGTCGAGTGCGGCGCGGACCGCTGCGGCGCCCTGCCGGACGACGGCGAGGTGCACCTCGTCGACGGAGCGGCTCGTCTGCGGCACGAGCAGGTCGACGATGCGCGACCGGGTCATCGGGGTGAGCGGGTGGTGCCGCATCGACGAGTGCTCGAGCAGGTCGGACCCGACGAAGAGGTGCCCCTGGTAGGTGGTGCGGCCGTTGGCGGGGAAGGCCGGGACGACGACGCACCGGGACGCCCCGGTGCGCTGCACCAGGGCGTCGAGCACCGGCCCGATGTTGCCGCGGTCGGTCGAGTCGAAGGTCGAGCAGTACTTCACGGTGAAGCGGGTGTGGCCGGCGGCGACCAGCCGGTCGTGGGCGGCGAGGCTCTCGGTGACGGCGGTCTCGACCGGGGCCGTGCGCGTCTTCAGCGCGATGACGACGACGTCCGCCTCGGGGGCGGCGGCAGCGGTGCGACCGGTCAGCACCTCCGTCCGGTACCCCCGTGCGGCGTAGGCCGTCGCGATGTCGGTCGCCCCGGTGAAGTCGTCGGCGATGACGCCCATCGTTGCCATGTCGTTCCCTCCCGGCGGCCAGCGGTGCCCGCCCTCTGGATGAGACTACACGTGAATCTGTGTGATGAAAGTTGAACAACTGTGACAGGCGGTGTTACGGTGACGGACGACCGGCGGGCATCCCCTTCGCCCGGCGGTCGCATCGACGACGAGACGAGGACCGATGACGATCCAGCAGCCGACCGGCGCGCAGACCCGTGTGGCACTGACCGGAGCACGCGGCGGGTACGGGCGCACGCTCCTGGCACAGCTCCGGAACGTCGCGGACATGACGCCCACTGTGCTCGTCGACCCGGACGTCGACGGCGTCCGCGCGATGCTCGACGACCTCGCCGTCACCGACGTCGCCGTCGTGCCGGACCTGGTCGACGTCGACTGGAGCGCCGTCGACGTGCTCGTCGAGGCCACCGGACGCGTCGCCGCGGGCGTCGCGTACGCCGAGGCGGCGATCGCGCACGGCGTGCACGTGGTGATGGTGAGCAAGGAGGTCGAGACGGTCGCCGGTGTCGCGCTCGCCGCGACCGCCGCTGCCGCCGGCGTCCGGTACCTGCCCGGGGACGGCGACCAGCCCGCGAACCTGGTCCGCCTGGTCGCCTGGGTCGAGCGGGTCGGTCTCGAGGTCGTCGCGCTCGGCAAGTCCGGCGAGTACGACCTGGTCTTCGACCCCGCCGCGGGTACGGTGACCCAGGTCGACGAGCGCATCGACGCGCCCGGCATGGCCGAGCTCCTCGCGCTCGGCGACGACCTGCACGCGACCCTCGACGCCCGGGCACGGCTCGTCGCGCCGCTCAAGCGCCGGGCCGCGGCGGACCACTGCGAGATGACGGTCGTCGCGCAGTACACCGGGTACACCGCCGACCGCGAGGACCTGCACTACCCGGTCGTCCGCACGGCCGAGCTCGCCGACGTGTACGCCGCCCGCGCCGACGGCGGGATCACGGGCCGTCCCGGCAGCCTCGACGTCTTCTCGATGCTCCGTCTGCCGGACGAGGCCAGCTTCGGCGGCGGCGTGTTCGTCGTGGTGCGCACGGGCGACCCCGAGACGTGGACGCTGCTGGCCGGCAAGGGGCACGTCGTCAGCCGCGACGGCCGCTACGCCTGCGTGTTCTGGCCGTACCACCTGATGGGCGTGGAGACCCCGCTCACCATCGCGGCCGCGGTCGAGGACACCGCCACGACCCCGGTGCCGAGCCAGTCGTCGGTGCTCGCCGGCCGGACCGCCGCGCCCGTCGCCGCGGGGACGGTGTTCCGGGTCGCCGGGCACCACCACGAGGTGTCCGGCATCGACCCCGTGCTGCTGTCCGCCGCCGAGGCGGCCGAGGGCACGGCCCCGTTCTACCTGCTCGGCGGCGCGCGCCTGGTGCGCGACCTGCCCGCCGGGCACCTGCTGACCTTCGACGACCTCGAGGACGTCGACCCGACCGGCCGCCGCCTGTTCGACCAGGCCCGCGCCGCGTACCAGGGGACCGTCCGATGAGCGCCACCACGCGGCTCGAGCGCGACGGCGGCACCGCCACCGCACGGCCGACCCGCATCCGCTGGGCGATCGTGGTCCTGCTCTTCGTCTTCTACACGATCAACAGCGTCGACCGCAGCGCCCTCAGCGTGGCGCTGCCCTTCATCAGCGAGGACTTCCACGTCTCCGGCACGGTGCAGGGCATCATCCTCAGCTCGTTCTTCTGGTCGTACTGCCTGCTCCAGATCCCCGGTGGCCTGACGGTCGACCGGTTCGGCCCGCGCACCGTCATCGGGATCGCCTCGGTCGTCTGGGGATCGTTCATGGCGGTCGCCGGCTTCGCGGCCAACGCCGTCATGCTCGTGCTCTCGCGCATCGGTCTCGGCGCGTTCGAGGCGCCGTTCATGCCGGCCGCGTCGACCCTGGTGTCGAAGTGGATGCCGCCGCGGAAGCGGGCGAGCGGGGTCACCCTGATCGACAGCGGCGCTCCGCTCGGCGCCGCGGTCGGCGGGCTCCTCGTCGCCTGGCTGATCGGGGCCACCGGGTCGTGGCGCGTCTCCTTCGTCATCATCGGTGTGGCCACCGTGCTGTTCGGGATCGGTGCGTGGGCCTACCTGCGCAACCGGCCGGCCGAGCACCGCTCCGTGAACGCGGCCGAGATCGCCCTCATCGAGCAGGCCGAGGACGAGCAGCAGGACCGCCCCGGCGTGAGCCGCGCCAACGTCGTCGCGATGGTCATCGGTCGTCTCGCGTGGGCGATGGTGTTCTGGGGCCTGGTCACGTGGGGGCCGAGCTACCTGTCCGCGGCCCGTGGCCTCGACCTGTCGGCGCTCGGCTTCGCGACCTTCCTCATCTTCCTCTGCGGCGCGGTCGGCGAGATCCTCAGCGGGTTCCTGGCCGACCGGCTGCAGCGCCGGTTCAGCCGGAACGTCGCGTTCAAGCTGCTCTTCGGCGGGTCCGGCGCCCTGAGCCTCGCCGCACTGGTCGCCCTGCCGTTCGTCAGCGACGCCGGCATCGCCATCGCACTGCTCTGCGTCGGGGTGTTCTGCAACCTGTTCGGCGGCCTCTACTGGACCATCCCCTCGATGCTCGCCAAGCCGAGCAACGTCGGCGTCGTCGGCGGCGTGATGAACTTCGCCGGCACCGCCGCGGGCATCATCGTGCCGATCGCCGCCGGCGTGCTGCTCGACCTGACCGGCGGCTACACCGCGGTGCTCGTGTTCCTCGCGGTCGCGGCGGCCGTCTACCTGGTCGGCTCGCTCTCCATCAACTTCGCCGGGAACGCCCGGACGGGTGCGGCCCGTGCCTGACCCCGGGTACCGCGGTCCGGTCATCGACGCGCACCACCACCTGTGGGACCTGTCCGACGACCGGTACCCGTGGCTCCGGCCCGACGTGCTCGTGCCGCACCGGTACGGCGACTACACGGCGGTGAAGCACGACTACCGCCCCGAGGACCTGCTGCGCGACGCGGCTGGTCAGCACCTCGTCGCCACCGTCACGATGGAGGCCGAGTGGGACCCGGAGGACCCGGTGGGCGAGACCCGGTTCCTCGAGCGGACGGCGTCCGCGTCCGGGGTCCCCGGCGCGATGGCCGCGCAGGCGCGGCTCGACGCCGAGGACGTCGCCGAGGTGCTCGCCGAGCAGGCGTCGCACCCGTCGGTCCGGAGCATCCGGCACAAGCCGGGAGGCCCGGCCCGCCTCGAGCAGGTCGGCTCCGGTCGCACCCGCATGAGCGACCCCCGCTGGCGTGCGGGCTACGCGCTGCTCGCGACCCACGGACTGCACTTCGAACTCCAGACGCCGTGGTGGAACCTGCACGAGGCCGCCGAGCTCGCCGCGGACCACCCGGAGACGCTCGTCGTCGTGAACCACGCCGGGGTCCTGCTCGACCACCGATCGGAGACCGTCGCGGGGTGGCGTGACGCCGTGACCACCGTCGCGCAGCTGCCGAACGTCGTGGTGAAGGCCTCCGGCCTGTGCACCGAGGACGACGGCTGGGACCCGGTGGCCAACCGCGAGGTCGTCCGCACCCTCGTCAGCACCTTCGGCGCCGACCGCGTGATGTTCGGCAGCAACTTCCCGGTCGACGGCATGTTCACCACCTACGCGGCGATGCTCGACGGTCTCCGGTCGATCCTCGCCGACCTGCCCGACGCCGACCAGCGCGCGGTGTTCCACGACACGGCTGACCGCGTCTACCGGCCCGCCCGCATCCCCGAGGAGCGACGACCATGACCACCCCGAGCGAGCACCGCCCGCGGATCCTCGACGCGCACCACCACTTCTGGGACCTGGACGGCGACGGCCACTGGCCGTGGATCCAGACCGACGTCGACCCCGACTTCTTCCTCGGCGACTACGCCGCGATGCGCCACACGTTCATGCCCGACGAGTACCGACGGGCCACCGCCGGGTGGGACGTCGTCGGCACGGTGCACTGCGAGGCCGAGCGGTCCCGCACGGAACAGGTCGAGGAGTCCGCGTGGCTCACCGCCCTGCACGCCGCCGACCCGCGGTTCCCGATGGCGGCGGTCGGACACGTCTACTTCACCCAGCCCGACCTCGACGAGGTGCTCGCCGGGCACGCGGCGCACCCGCTCGTCCGCGGCATCCGGTCGAAGCCGGTCACCTCGGTCGGGCCGGGTGCCTCGGTCCGCGGTCTGCCCGGTTCCATGCAGGACCCGGTGTGGCTCGCGGGGCTGCACCGCCTCGCCGAGCACGACTTCAGCTGGGACCTCCGGGTGCCGTACCACCACCTCGCCGAGGCCGCCGACGTCGTCCGGGACATCCCGGGGACCACCGTCGTCGTGAACCACTGCGGTCTGCCGCTCGACCGCAGCGACGACGGGATGCGGATCTGGCGCGACGGCCTGGAGGCGCTCGCCGCCCTGCCGAACACCGTCGTCAAGGTGTCCGAGCTCGGCCTGCCGGGGAACCGGTGGGACCGCGCCTCGAACGAGGTGGTCGTGCGCGAGACCCTCGCCGTCTTCGGCCACGACCGCTCGATGTTCGCCTCGAACCTGCCCGTCGCGACCCTCACCGCGCCCGACTTCGACGAGGTCGTCGACACCGTCCTGTCCGGCGCCGCCGGCGCCACCCCCGACCAGCTCGACGCGCTCTTCCACGGCACCGCCGCGCGCGTCTACCGCATCCCGCTCACCGACACCGTCGGCTGACCAGCACCCGAACGAAGGAACCCGATGACCACCGTCAACGACGACGCCCTCTTCCGGAAGGTCTCGACCCGCGTGCTCCCGCTCGCGATGATCGGGTTCTTCCTGTCCTACCTGGACCGCGTGAACATCGGTTTCGCGCAGGAACAGCTCAGCACCGACCTCGGGTTCTCGTACGCCGTGTACGGGCTCGGCGCCGGGCTCTTCTTCGTCGGGTACTTCCTGTTCGAGATCCCGTCGAACCTGATCCTCGCCAAGGTCGGGGCCCGGAAGTGGATCGCCCGCATCATGATCACCTGGGGCCTCATCTCCGGGTGCATGTTCCTCGTGGACTCGGAGACGACGTTCTACGTCCTCCGGTTCCTGCTCGGCGTCGCCGAGGCCGGGTTCATCCCCGGCGTGCTCTTCTACATGGCGCAGTGGTTCCCGGCGAGCCGCCGCGGGCGTGCGTGGGGCATCTTCTACATCGCGCTGGCGGCTTCCGGCGTGGTCGGCGGTCCGGTCTCCGGGATCATCCTCGACGGCATGCGCGGCGTCGCCGGGCTCGACGGCTGGCAGTGGCTGTTCATCATCGAGGCGCTGCCGACGGTCGTCCTCGGCTTCGTGGTGCTCCGGTTCCTGCAGGAGGACCACCGCACGGTCCGCTGGCTCACCGAGCCCGAGCGCGCACGGCTCGGCCACCTGCTCGAGGCGGAGGCCCCGCCCGCCGGGCACACCGGCCTGGCGACGGTGTTCCGCAGCCCGATCATCTGGATGCTCACCGGCATCTACTTCTCGTACAACTTCGCGCTCTACGGCATCAGCTTCTGGCTGCCGAACCTGATCCGCGACCTCGGAATCGAGGGCGACGTCACCGTCGGGCTGGTGTCCGCGCTGCCGAGCCTCGCGGCGATCGTGGCGATGGTCCTGTTCGGCCGCAGCTCGGACCGGCACGGCGAGCGGAAGAAGCACATCGCCGCGGCCTTCGCCCTCAGCGCGATCGGTTTCGTCACCTGCATCCTCGCCGGCGACAACACGGTGCTCGGGATCATCGGGCTCATGCTCGCCAACGCCGGTGCGCTGTCGATCCCGGCGGTGTTCTGGAGCTTCCAGACGTCGATGCTCACCGGGACGGCCCTGGCAGGCGGCATCGCGCTCATCAACTCGACGGGCAACCTCGCCGGTTTCGCGGCGCCGTACGCGATCGGCGCGGTGAAGGACGCCACCCAGACGGCGACCATCGCGCTCTGGATCACGGCCGGTTTCATGGTGCTCGGCGGGATCCTCGTGCTGACGGTCCGGACCCGCAAGCAGCCGGCGACCGAGCCCGACCGGGTCGAGACGCCCACCGTGTGAATGAAAACAACGTGTTACGGCTCGACGGTGACGAATAGCAACGGTTGACCGCCTCCGAGTGATCGAATACGTTGGCTCGCATGTCGATCACGGACGAGGCGCCCCGCCGGGCGGACGACGTCGACCGCGCTGTCCTCCGCGCACTGGCCCACGACGGCCGGGCGTCGTGGGCCGCGATCGGCGAAGCCGCCGGCTGCTCGACGTCGACGGCGCAGCGCCGGGTCACCCGGCTGGTCGAGGACGGCTCGGTGCGCGTCATCGCCGCGTCGGACGTCCTCGCCGCCGGGTTCGGCACCGCCACCAAGGTGCGGGTGCGCTCCGGCGCCGCGCGGGCCGACGCCCTCGCCGACGCCCTGGCGCTCCGCCCCGAGGTCCGGTTCGCCGCCACCCTGACGGGCTCGGCGGACTGCACCGCCGAGGTCGTCCTGCCCCGGGTCGCCGACCTGACCGCCTTCCTCAGCACCATCGAGGTGGACGGCCGCCCGGTCGAGACCGAGGCGCTGCCGATCGTCCGCACCTTCACCGCCCCGTTCACGGTGTTCCCCGGCGACGCCCTCGCCGGCCCGACGCCCCGGTCGGCGACCGCGAACGCCCCGGCCCCCGACCCGTCCTCGGGGCAGGGCGTCGCGCCGCTGCACGCCGAGGCGACCCCGGAGGAACAGGCGGTGTTCGCCGCACTCGTCGACGACGGCCGCAAGCCCCTGACCGACCTGGCCCGCGAGGTCGGCCGCTCCGAGGCGGCCACCCGCCGCACCCTCGAGGACCTGGTGCAGAGCGGCCGGATGCGCATCGGGCCGCTCGTCGCCCCGGCGCTGCTCGGCCGCACCACCGAGCTCGAGGTCTGGATCTCCATCGCCCCCGACCAGCTCTCCGCGGCGGCGGCCCAGCTCGCGGCCCACCCGTCGGTGCACTACGCCGCGGCCTCGCTCGGCCGCTACAACCTGATCGGCCAGGTCTTCCTGCCCGACTTCGCCTCGGTGTACGTGTTCACGACCGACGTCCTGGGCGCCCTGCCCGGTGTGCGCGAGGTCGACGTCACCGTGCAGCTCCGCACCGTCAAGCGGATGTGGAGCCGCATCGTCGACGGCCGGTTCGTGCCGCCGACCGAGCGGGGGCCCGGCGACCGCCCGGCCCTCCGCGTGCCCGCCCCTGACCGCACCGCCGGACCCCTGTCCACCACCGACGGAAGGACCCCGTGAACGACGCACCCCAGCAGCAGCCCTGGCAGTGGGACGAACCGACCTGGCGCGGCCACGTCGAGGCGGTCCGCGCCGGCCGCACCCTGCTCCCGCCGGCCGGCCCCGAGCGCTGGCCGGGCGGCGCCGCCGTCGCCGTGGCGATCTCGTTCGACTCCGACCACGAGACGCCTGCGCTCCGCGACGGCGAGACCTCGCCCGGTCGGATGGCGATGGGGGAGTACGGCGCCCGGGCCGCGGTGCCGCGCATCCTCCGACTGCTCGACCGGTACGAGGCACCGTCGTCGTTCTACGTGCCGGCGGTGTGCGCGCTCCTGCGCCCCGACGAGGCCCCGACCTACGTCGAGCACGGCCACGAGGTCGCCGTACACGGCTGGATCCACGAGCGCAACACGCAACTCGGCCACGACGACGAGCTCGACCTGCTCAGCCGCGCCGTCGACGTGCTCACCAGCCAGACCGGCACCCGACCGACCGGCATCCGCACCCCGTCGTGGGACTTCAGCGACTCCACGCTCGACGTCGCCCGCGAGCTCGGGTTCCGCTACGACTCGTCGCTCATGGCCGACGACGACCCCTACGAGATCCTGCACCACGGCGAGCCGACCGGCATCGTCGAGATCCCGGTGGACTGGATCCGCGACGACGCGCCCTACCTGATGATGGAGCGCTTCCAGGGGCTGCGGCCGTACACGCCGCCGCACGAGGTCGGCCGGATCTGGCGCGACGAGTTCGACGTGGCGCGCGCCGAGGGCGGCGTCTTCCAGCTCACCGTGCACCCGCACTTCATCGGGCACCGGTCGCGCCTGGTCGTCCTCGAGGCCCTCCTGGCCCACATTCGCTCGTTCGACGACGTCTGGTTCACCACCCACGCCGGGCTCGCCGAGCACGTCGCGACCGCGAGCGGTCTCGACCGGCTCGCGTCCGCCCCGGACGCGACCCCCTGACGGACGGGAGGCCCGGTGCCGACCCGCCCCGTGCCTCCCGTCCGCTGCTCCACCCGTTCCGCCCCGTCCCCATCCCTCCGCACGGAAGTCGACGCAACGATGACAGCAGGAACCACCGGTCCGGTGACCGGCGCCCCCGGCACCACCCCGACCACCGTCCACGAGACCCGGCTGACCGCCCGCGGTCGCAAGGCGATCATCGCCGGCGGCATCGGCAACGTCGTCGAGTGGATCGACTGGGCCGTCTACACGACGTTCTCGTCGGTGTTCGGCCACCACTTCTTCCCACCGGGCAACGACACCGCGGCGCTGCTCGCGACGCTCGCCGTCTTCGCGGTGGGGTTCATCATGCGGCCCATCGGGGCCGCGGTGCTCGGCGTCTACGCCGACCGGCACGGCCGCAAGAAGGGCCTGATGCTCACGATCGGCCTGATGGCGGTGGCGTCGCTCGTCATCGGCATCACGCCGGACTACGCGACCATCGGCATCGCCGCGCCGATCATCCTGCTCCTCGCCCGCCTGGCGCAGGGCTTCTCGGCCGGTGGCGAGTTCGGGTCGTCCTCGGCGTTCCTCGTCGAGTCGGCCGCCCCGAAGCGCCGCGCCTTCGCCGGCTCGTGGCAGCAGGTGTCCGTCGGCGCCGGCGTGCTCATCGCGTCCGGCATCGGGGCGATCATCACCTCGACGCTCTCCGACGAGGCGCTCGACGCCTGGGGCTGGCGCCTCGCCTTCGTGTTCTGCGCGCTCATCGGGCTCGTCGGCATCTGGCTCCGCACCTCGGTCGAGGAGACCGAGTCCTTCACCGCCCAGCGCGACCGCGACGCCGAGGCGGCCGGGCCGAAGCGGAACGCCCTCGTCGCGATGTTCCGGGACCACCCGGGTGCGACCGCCCGCGTCTTCGGCATCACCATCGCCGGCACGCTGCTCTACTACATGTGGGTCTCGTACATGCCCACCTACGCCCACGTCACCACCGGCATCCCGCTCAACCAGGCGCTCATCGCCAACGTCGTCGCGATGGTGGTCTTCCTGGTCCTGCTGCCGTTCGCCGGCATCCTGTCCGACAAGATCGGCCGCAAGCCGACGATGGCCGCCTTCGCCGGGGGCTTCCTGCTCCTCGCCTGGCCCGCCTTCACCTTCCTGTCCGGCAGCTTCTGGTCGCTGCTGCTCATCCAGGTCCTCGGCATCCTGCTCCTGCTCGGCTACTCGGCGAACTGTGCGGCGATCATGGCGGAGCAGTTCCCGCCCGAGGTCCGCGCCACCGGCATCGGCCTGCCGTACGCGCTCGCCGTGGCGATCTTCGGCGGCACCGCGCCGTACATCACGACCTGGCTGAGCGGGGCCGGGCTCGGGCACCTCGTCTGGGTCTACTGCGCGATCGCCGCGGCCATCGGCTTGGTCGTCTACCTGACCATGCCGGAGACGAAGGGCAAGGTGCTCCGGTGAGCCGACACGTCCTGGTGACCGGTGCGGCGAGCGGGATCGGCCTGTCGGTGGCGCAGCACGCCGCTGCGGCCGGCGACGACGTCACGCTCGTCGACCACCGCCCGGAGGCACTCGACGCGGCCGCCGACACGGTGCGGGCGGTCGCCGGCTCCGGCGCGGCCGACGGCGGGCGCGTGGCCGTGCTCGTGGCGGACCTGCGCGACCCGGAGGCACCGGCGTCGGTCGTGTCGACGGCGTGGGACACCGCACCGGTCGACGTCCTGGTGAACGCCGCCGGCGTCTACCCGGCGACCCCGTTCCTCGAGCTCGACGCCGCCACCTGGGACGGCGTGCAGGACGTCAACGTCCGCGCGCCGCTCCTGGCCACCGTGACGCTGGGCCGGCTCGCCACCGCCGCGGGACGGACCCCCTCGGTCGTGAACATCACGTCGGGAGCGGCCCTCCGCGCCCGACCCGGAGCAGCGCCGTACAGCACGTCGAAGGCCGCCCTCGAGATGGTGACCCGCGCCAGCGCGCTCGAGCTCGGCGCCGCCGGCATCCGCGTGAACGCCGTCGCGCCCGGGTTCGTCGTGGTGGACAGCACGGTGAACCCCGTGAGCGACGAGTACGCCGCCGCCGTGTCGCCGAACCCGCTCGGCCGCCCCGGCGCACCGGCCGACATCGCGAAGGCCGTCCTCTGGCTCGCCGACCCGGAGCAGTCCGGCTGGGTGACCGGCACGGTCCTGCGCGTCGACGGCGGCTCGTCCACCGGCGCGCACACGCTGCCGCTCAGCACCACCACGTCGACGCCCGGTACCGACAGTACACGACAGGGAGTCCCCGCATGACCGACCGCACCCCGTACACGATCGTCGGCGCCGGAGCCATCGGCGGCACCCTCGCCGTCCACCTCGTCGCCGCCGGCGTCCCCGTCCAGCTCGTCGACGCCGACCCCGAGCACGTCGCCGCCGTCCGGGCCGACGGCCTGCGCCTGCGCACCGCGGCGGGCGAGCAGACCGCCCGCATCCCGATCTGGCACGTCGACGATCCGGACGCCCCCGCGACGCTCGGGCCGGTGCTGCTCGCCGTCAAGGCCCTGGCCACCGACGCCGCCGCCGCGTGGATCGCACCCCGACTCGCCGCCGACGGCTGGGTCGCATCGCTGCAGAACGGCCTGAACGAGGCCACCATCGCCGCGCACGTCGGCGCGGACCGCACCGTCACCGCGTTCGTCGACCTGTTCGCCGACGTCGTCGCCCCCGGTGTGGTGCAGGACGGCGGCCTCGGCGCGATGGCCCTCGGCGAGTACGCCGGCGGCACGAGCGACCGCACCCGGCAGCTCGCCGAGGACCTGCGGCAGTGGGGCGACCCCGTCGTCACCGACAACGTCGCCGGCTTCCTGTGGTCGAAGCTGGCCTTCGGCGCCATGCTCACCGCCACCGCCCTCGCCGACGAGGACATGAGCGTGCTCATCGACCGCAACCGCACCGTGATGACGGCGCTCGCGCGCGAGGTCCTGGCCGTCACCGAGGCGCAGGGCATCGTCGCCGAGCCGTTCGACGCGTTCGAACCGAGCGCCTTCGCCCCGGGGGCACCGCCCGCCGCGACGACCGCGGCGCTCGACGGCCTGGTGGCCTGGCTCGCCACGCAGTCGAAGACCCGGTCCGGCATCTGGCGGGACATCGCCGTCCGGCACCGGAAGACCGAGGTGCCGCTGCACTACGCGCCCGTGGTCGCCCGCGGCGACGAGCTCGGCGTGCCGACGCCGGGCATCCGCGCGCTCGTCGACGAGATCGTCGCCGTGCAGGACGGCGCCCCGATGGACGAGTCGCGGATCCGCGGGCTCGTCGCGGCCGTGGGAGCGGGCCGGTGACCGCCCACGACGGCGCGACCGCCCACGACGGCGCGACCGCCTCCGACGGCGCGACCGCGCGCGACGACGCCACCGCTGCGACCGGCACCGACGCCGAGCTGCTCGACGCCGTGCGGGCCCGACGGTCCCGGATGGTCGACGACCTCGTGGCGTACATCGAGACCGAGACCCCCTCGGACGACACCGGGCTGCTGCGCGCCGGCCTCGAGCACGTCGAGCGGTTCCTCGCGGCCACGGTCGGCCCGTTCGCCGCCCGCACCCTGCACGAACCGGACGGGTACGGCCCCGTCGTCGTCGGCGACCTCGTCGCACCCGTGCCCACCGACGCCTGGGTCGTGGTGCTCTGCCACTACGACACCGTGTGGGCCGCCGGCACCCTCGCCGAGTGGCCCGTCCGCACCGACGGCTCGCGGCTCACCGGACCCGGCGCCTACGACATGAAGGCCGGCCTGGTGCAGTTCGCCCACGCCGTCGCCGTGCTCGACGACGCCGGAGCCGCCCGCCCCAACGTGCGCCTCGTGCTGAACGGCGACGAGGAGATCGGCAGCGGCGGCTCACGACCCGTCATCGAGGACACCGTGCGCCGCACCCCGGGCCCGGTCCTGGTCTTCGAGGCCTCGGCCGGGGCGGACGGCGCGCTGAAGACCGCACGGAAGGGCGTCGGCCTGTTCGACGTGCACGTCCGGGGCGTCGAGGTGCACGCCGGGCTCCACCCCACCGGCGGTGCGAGCGCGATCGACGAGGTCGCCCGCGTCGTCCTCGCCCTGCACGGCGCCGCCGACCTCGAGGCCGGGACGTCGCTCAACGTCGGGGTGCTCAGCGGCGGCACGCGCCCGAACGTCCGGGCCGGGGCGGCGACCGCGGCGCTCGACGTCCGGGTGTCCTCGGAACCGGAGTCCCGGCGCATCGACGGGGTCCTCGCCGGCCTGACGCCGCACGACCCCGCCGCGTCGATCGAGGTCACCGGCGACTGGAACCGACCCGTGATGGAGCGCACCGACCGCAACGTGCGGCTCTTCCGGGTCGCCGAGACCGCCGCGACGGCCCTCGGGCTGACGGTCACCGAGACGAGCGTCGGCGGTGCCAGCGACGGGAACTTCGCCGCGGCGCTCGGTGCCGCGGTCCTCGACGGACTCGGCGCGGTCGGCGACGGCGCACACGCCCGCCACGAGTTCGTGGACCTCGACCGGATGGTCGAGCGGACCGCCCTGGCGGCGGGGGTGCTGCGACGACTGGCGTAGCACCGACGGGCGTCCGCTGTGGCGTGAGATCGCACTCGGGCCCGGTTCGTCCTCCGGGTTCCGGGCCGGAGTGCGACCTCGGCGCGACCGACGTCCTGGACCGCCGAGTACGAGAGGATGCACTGTGACCCGTGCGACCAGCCTCCTCGACGCCATCGTCCGGCACGTCGACGCGACCGGCTTCGTCGCCCACGGCGTGCACGTCCGTGCCGGTGACGACACCGCCGCGCACCACTGGACCCCCGACGTCCGCCGCGAGGTCCACTCCGTCGCGAAGGGCGTCTGCGTCCTGGCCACGGGCATCGCCGCCGACGACGGCCTGGTCGACGTCGACGAACCGGTCGCCGCGTCGCTGCCGGGCCTGGTCCGTGGCGACGGCGTCGACGGGGTCACCCTCCGTCACCTGCTCACCATGACGAGCGGCATCGACATGCCCTGGTCGCCGACGGAGCTGACGGACTGGCCGGACCTGGCCGCCGAGTTCCTCGCCCGGCCGTCCCGCGGTCGGGTCTTCCAGTACGCCAACGTCAGCACGTACACCGCGATGCGCGTGCTCGAGACGAAGGTCGGCGACGTCGGGGCCTTCGTCTCGCGGCGACTGTTCGACCCGCTCGGCATCGACGACGTGCACTGGGCGCGGTGCCCGAACGGGTTCGTCGCCGCGGGGGAGGGCCTGGCCCTGCGCACCGGGGAACTCGCCCGCATCGGGCGGCTCCTGCGCGACCGCGGGGTGTCCGACGGACGACGGATCGTCGGCGCGCGGTGGTGCGATGCGATGCACACCGAGTGGGTGCACCGGCAGGGTGCGGGCCCCGGCTACGAGCGCTACGCGATGGCCGGGTGGGGCGGTCCGGGGCGGCTCTGGCGCCTGCACGGTGCGTACGGCCAGATGCTGCTCCTCGACGAGGTCGGCGACACCGTCGTCACGGTCACCGCCGACGACCACCCCGGCGCGGACGCGCTCGCCGCGTTCGTCGCCGCCGAGCTGGCGGGCACGGCGGGCTGACCCGTCGGCCTCCCGTCCGGCGGGCTGCCGCGACCACCGTCGGACGGGAGGCGCGGGTCGCCCCCGCCTCGGGGCTCACGTCCGGCGGGCTGCCGCGACCGCGGTCGGACGGGGGCGCGGGCCCCCCCCCCCCCCCCGCCACGGGCCTCCCGTCCGGTTGGGCTGCCGCGACCACCGTCGGACGGGAGGCGCGGGTCGGCCCCGCCACGGGCCTCCCGTCCGACCGGTGCGTGCGTCGGGAGCCGCCCTGCGCATGCTTGTGCGCCACCTGCACGCGGTCCCCGCGAACGGTGCCATGATGAGCGACGGCCGTCTCCCGGACGGCCGGAGACGGAAGTGGCGAGCGTGACCGAGACCCGCTCTGGAACACCGACGACCGAGACCACCGAGGACGGTGGGCACGGTCCGCGCAAGGGCGTCGCCGTCCTGGCGCTCGCCGCGCTCGGCGTGGTCTTCGGCGACATCGGCACGAGTCCGCTGTACGCGCTGCGCACGGTGTTCACCATCGACGACGGCCTGGTCCGCGCGAACCAGGAGGACGTCTACGGCGTCATCTCGATGATGTTCTGGAGCGTCACGATCATCGTCTCGATCAAGTACGTGCTGGTGCTCATGCGCGCCGACAACGACGGCGAGGGCGGGGTGATGGCGCTCGCCGCGCTGGCCCGACGGCTCTACGCCAAGCGGCGCGGCGGCGCGACGATCTTCCTGGTGATCGGGATCGTCGGCGTCTCGCTCTTCTACGGCGACTCCGTGATCACGCCCGCCGTGTCGGTGCTGTCCGCGGTCGAGGGGCTCGGCACCGCAGCGCCCTCGGTCGAGCACCTGGTCGTACCGATCGCCGCCGTCATCCTCATCGCGCTGTTCGCGGTCCAGCGGTTCGGCACCGGCAAGGTCGGCAACCTGTTCGGCCCGGTGATGCTGCTCTGGTTCGTGGTCATCGCCGTCGCGGGCGTGCCGCACATCCTGGCGCACCCCGGCGTGCTGCAGGGGTTGTCGCCGACGTGGGCGATCGCCTTCACCTTCGCCCACCCCTACACCACGTTCGTGGCGATGGGCGCGGTCGTCCTGGTGATCACCGGCGCCGAGGCCCTGTACGCCGACATGGGGCACTTCGGCCGCGCGCCGATCCTGCGCGCCTGGTTCTTCGTCGTGTTCCCCGCGCTCGTGCTCAACTACCTCGGGCAGGCGTCGCTCGTGCTGAGCGTCCCGACGGCTGCGAAGGACCCGTTCTTCCTGCTGTTCCCGGATGCGCTGCGGATACCGGTCGTCGTGCTGGCCACGCTCGCGACGGTGATCGCCAGCCAGGCCGTCATCTCCGGGGCGTTCTCGCTCACCCGACAGGCGATCCAGCTCGGCCTGCTGCCGCCGCTCACGATCCGGCAGACCTCACGGCAGGAGAGCGGCCAGATCTACCTGCCGGCGGTGAACCTGCTGCTGTTCATCGGCGTGCTGGCGATCATGCTCGCGTTCCGGTCCTCGGCGAACCTCGCAACCGCCTACGGGGTGTCGGTCACCGGCGCGCTCGTCGTGGACACCCTGCTGCTGCTCCTGGTCGTGCGACCGCTGTGGCGGTGGAAGCCCTGGAAGCTCGTCGTCGCCGCGGTGGCCTTCGGCGGTCTCGAGCTGACGTTCCTGGCCGGCAACCTGTCGAAGATCGTGCACGGCGGCTGGGTCCCGCTCCTCATCGCGCTCGCTGTGGTCACGGTGATGACCACCTGGCGCCGCGGTCGTGCACTCGTGCAAGAGGAACGGAAGGAACGCGAGGGGTCCCTCGCCGACTTCATCGACCGGGTGAACGAGAAGCACATCCCGCGGGTGCCCGGGGTCGCGGTCTTCCCGCACCCGAACAAGGAGACCACCCCGCTGGCCCTCCGCGCGAACGTGGAGCACAACCGGGTGGTGCACCGCACCGTGATCATCGTGTCCGTCCTCACCGCGAACGTGCCGCACGTGCCGCACGCGAAGGCGTTCTTCCGCGACGACCTCGGCTACGCCGACGACGGCATCGACCACATCACCGTGAAGTTCGGGTTCTCCGACGACCAGGACCTGCCGAGGGCCCTGCACGCCGCCTGCCTGGCCGACGTCCTGCAGATCGACCCCGACGAGATGCAGCGCGCGTCGTACTTCATCTCGCGCGGTGCGCTCCGGCCGATGCCGGGCAACCGGGGCATGGTGTCGTGGCGGAAGAAGCTGTTCGTCGGGCTCGCCCACAACGCGGCCGACCCGGCGGCACGGTTCGCCCTGCCCGCCCAACGCACGGTGACGATGGGCAGCGACGTCGAGATCTGACCGCGGGGCCGCGGTCGCTGCCGCTGCCGCTGCCGCGGCCGCGGTGTCAGCGGCCCAGCTGGGCCCGCAGGTACGGAGCGGTCCGGCTGTCGGCGGACCCGGCGACCTCGTCGGGAGTGCCGGCGGCGACCACTCGGCCCCCCGCTTCGCCACCGCCCGGCCCCATGTCGACGACGTGGTCGGCACCCGCCACGACGTCCATCGCGTGCTCGACGACCACCACGGTGTTGCCCGCGTCGGTGAGCCGCGCGAGCTGCGCGGTCAGCAGCTCGACGTCCGCCGGGTGCAGGCCGGTGGTCGGCTCGTCGAGCAGGTAGAGCGTGTGCCCGGTGCGGGCTCGCTGCAGCTCCGTGGCGAGCTTGATGCGCTGCGCCTCGCCGCCGGACAGCTCCGGTGCCGGCTGCCCGAGCCGCAGGTAGCCGAGCCCGACCTCGCGCATCGTCTCGAGTCCCCGCGCCGCGGCGGGCAGCGACGCCAGGAACGGCGCGGCCTCGTCCACGGTCATCCCGAGGACGTCCGCGATCGACGCACCGTTCCACCGCACCTCGAGCGTCTCCGCCGTGTACCGGGAACCGTGGCACTCCGGGCACGGGGCCCAGCTGCCCGGCAGGAAGAGCAGCTCGACGGACACTGACCCCTCGCCCTGGCAGACCTCGCACCGGCCGCCGGCGACGTTGAACGAGAACCGTCCGGCGGTCCAGCCGCGGGCCGTCGCCTCGTCGGTGGCGGCGAACGCCGCCCGGACCGTGTCGAACAGGCCCGTGTACGTCGCGAGGTTCGACCGCGGCGTGCGACCGATCGGCTTCTGGTCCACCTGGACGACGCGGTCGACCAGCGGGTGGTCGGTCGCGACCGCGGGCAGGACCCCGCCGACGAGCGAGGACTTGCCCGAGCCGCTCACCCCGGTGACGGCGGTGAGCACCCCGAGGGGCAGGTCCACGTCGAGGCCGTCCAGGTTGTGCAGCGTCACGTCGCGCAGTTCGAGCGTGTCGATCGGGGTCCGCGCGACCCGTTCGTCGTCGCGGACGCGGGGCTCCAGGTACCGGCGGGTGCGCGAGGCCTCGACGTCGGCGAGCCCGGCCACCGGCCCGCTGTACAGCACGGTGCCGCCGCCGGACCCCGCACCGGGACCGACGTCCACGATCCAGTCGGCCCGACGCACGATGCTCATGTCGTGCTCGACGACGAAGACGCTGTTGCCGCCGGCCCGCAGGTCGTCGAGCACCTCGACGAGGGACTCGGCGTCGGCGGGGTGCAGCCCGGCACTCGGCTCGTCGAGCACGTACACGACCCCGAACAGGCCGGAGCGCAGCTGCGTGGCGATGCGCAGCCGCTGCGTCTCACCCGGGGACAGCGTGGGCGTCGCACGGTCGAGCGCCAGGTACCCGAGCCCCAGCCCGACGAGGACCTCGACCCGTGCCACGAGGTCCCGCGAGATCGCCACGGCGACCTCGGTGTGCTCACCCGACGACGCACGGCTCGTCGCCGCGGCGGCGTCGGTGATGGAAGCGATCGGCCGCAGGACCTCGGTGAGCCCGGTGAACGGCATCGCGTTGAGCTCGGCGATCGAGTGCCCGCCGACGGTGACGGCCAGCGCCGCCCGGGTCAGACCGGTGCCGCCGCAGAGACCGCACGGCCCGGACTCGACGAACTGCAGCACCTTCGTGCGCTGGGTCTCGCTCTGCGAGTCGGCGAGCGTGTGCATCACGAATTGCCGCGCGCTCCAGAACCGCCCCTTGTACGGCTTGGCGACCCGGTCCCGTTTCGGGTGCACCTGCACGACGGGCTGCTCCTCGGTGAAGAGCAGCCAGTCGCGGTCCTCCCGCGGCAGGTCCCGCCACGGTCGGTCGATGTCGTACCCGAGCACGGCGGTGACGTCCCGCAGGTTCTTGCCCTGCCAGGCGCCCGGCCACGCGGTGATCGCGCCGTCGCGGATGCTCAGCGAGGGGTCGTGCACGGCCGAGGCCTCGGTCACCTCGTGCGCGACGCCGAGCCCGTGGCACCGCGGGCAGGCGCCGGCGACCGTGTTCGGCGAGAACGAGTCCGACTCGAGCCGCTCGGCCCCCGTCGGGTACGTCCCCGCACGCGAGAACAGCATGCGCATCGAGTTCGACAGCGTCGTCAGGGTGCCGACGGTGGAACGGGAGCTCGGAGCACCCCGTCGCTGCTGCAGCGCGACCGCCGGCGGCAGCCCCGTGATCGAGTCGACGTGCGGGGTCGACCCCTGCGCGATGAGCCGGCGGGCGTAGGGCGCGACGGACTCCAGGAAGCGACGCTGCGCCTCGGCGAACACTGTCCCGAAGGCGAGCGACGACTTCCCCGACCCCGACACCCCGGTGAACGCGACGATGCGATCGCGAGGGATGTCCACGTCGACGTCCCGCAGGTTGTTCTCGCGGGCTCCGCGGACGCGGATGAAGTCGTCCGGTCCGGGGGCGTCGTGGGGCGCGGTCGAGCGGGGAGTGAGCATCTGCTCGATCGTAGGCGCGGCCGCTGGGCGGTCGCGGTCGCGGGTGCGGTCACTGGTGCGTGGTGCGTGGTGCGTGATGGGGGCAGCGTGGCGTGGCGTGCGGGTGCGCCTGCGCGTGCGCGTTTTCTCTCATCGCACGTGGGATGGGAAGGAGTTTCACGCGTAGGGGGTCGGAACGATCGGCTTCCCATGCGCGGAACGTCTCACCACGCGCGGGATGCCTGGCGGTGTCGCGGGAGGCGGTGCGTCGTGGGGGTGGGACGACGGGCGCGGACTCGGGCGGGGCTCAGGAGGACCGGCGGGCCCACGGTGCTGACGGTCCTGGTTCGCGACGAGCGGGTTTCGGGAACCAGGACCGGCAACCGTTGATGCAGATGTGCCCGCCGCTGCTGCTCGGTCGTGCAGCACGCTGGAGCGGGAACCGTCGTCGGAGCCGGGGTGTGGTGACACGATCTGGTCGTTGACGGTCCTGGTTCGTGGGGGCCGGGTGTCGGGTACCAGGACCGTCACTGCGTGCTGCTGGTCCCGGAGTGCGCAGGGTTCGGGCGGATGTTTCCGTCCCATCGCCCGTGGGATGGGAAGGTGGTCCGCGCGTTGGTGGCCGGAACGTCGGGCTTCCTACGCGCGGAACGTCACACCATGCACGAAACAACCACCCACGCGCGGAACAGCACCAGCCCGAACAGCCCCCGGCGCGTGCGGAAGGGCCGCCCTGGTTGCCCGGGGCGGCCCTTCGTGCGTGGTGCGGTGGTGCGGGGGTGTTACTTGATCTGGGCGGTGATGGTGGCGGTGCCGACCAGGAGGCCGCGCTTGACGGCGTCGGTACCGAAGGTCTTGTTCAGCAGGCCGGCAGCGTCCTCGCTGATGTGGACGGTGGTCCCGGTGAGGATGGCGTTGTCGCCCTCGAGCTGGAGGGGCTTGAGCGAACCACCCCAGAGCTCGAACAGGTACGCGTTCGACGCGGCGACCTTGCCGTTGACCAGCACGTCACCGTAGAGCTTGGACGAGCCCGGGTTCACGACGAAGTTCTCCAGCGTGACGGTGGTGTCGCCGGCCTTGAGGGTCAGGCCGGAGTCGTCGTGGTTGAGCAGGCCCTGCACGTAGGGGCGGTAGTTGCCGTCCGGCGACCAGTACGTGACCGAACCGGCCGTGATCGGGAACGACACCGACCCGTCGGCGAGGGTCGCATCGCCGGAGACGCCGGGGGTGAGCTTGAGGGCGGTGAGGGCGTCGGTGAAGCCGGAGTCGAGCTTCACCGCGGTGGAACCACCGAGGACCTCGGGCACCGACGCGACCGGTGCGGGGACCTTCGACTCCGACGACGACGACACCGTCTGCACGTTCGGGGTCGCGGCCTGGGCGGAGGAGATCCCGAACGCTGCGCCACCGAGGACGAGAGCGCCGGTCGTGGCGAGGGTGATGCTGGTCTTGAGGCTCTTGCGCATGATGTGGATCCTTTGCTTGGTGTCGCGCTCGGCGCGGCTGCTGTGTGCGCGCCGAACACACCCTGGTGCAGGGTGGAGAACCAGCGTGGTGCGGCTGGTGAGCGCTCCGGGTGTTTCCCGGTCGTTGCAGGTGATTCGGCACCACCCGCGAAGTCGATTGGGTTGATTCCACGTCGTTACCTGTCCGTGACCTTCTCGCTCGACGGCGCCGTCACGTCCACTGAGCGAAGTGGCAGTGCCCGTTGCCAGGGGCGGCCGAGGACCGTGAGGCCCACGGCGGATCCGCCGTCGACAGCAAGGAGGCTCCATGTACTTCCACGCACAGACCTGGATCAACGAGATCGCCGACGGCGAGCCCGACCCCGCAGCGGCGAACGCCCTGCAGGAGGGACTCGGCGGCCAGTTCGGCGAGATGCGCACGATGATGCAGTACCTCTTCCAGGCGATGAACTTCCGCGGTCCGGCCGCGAAGCCGTACCGCGACCTCATCCAGGGAGTCGGGACCGAGGAGATCAGCCACGTCGAGCTCATCGGCACCACGATCTCCCGTCTGCTCGACGGGTCGCCCGAGTACTCGGGCAAGCTCACCGACCCGCTCGACACCCCCGGGGCGAAGGGCGCGACGCCGCTCTCCATCGCGCTCGACACGAGCAACATCCACCACTACCTGGTCGGAGCGCAGGGCGCCCTGCCCGTCGACTCGGCTGGCAACCCCTGGAGCGGCAGCTACGTCTACAACTCCGGCAACCTGCCGCTCGACCTGCTCTACAACCTGATGCTCGAGTCCACCGGTCGGCTGCAGAAGTGCCGGATCTACGAGATGACGGACAACCCGACCGCCCGCGGCACCATCGCGTACCTCATCGTCCGCGACCAGGCGCACGAGAACGCCTACGCGAAGGCGCTCGAGACCCTCGGGGTGGACTGGAAGACACTGCTGCCGATCCCGAAGACGAACGCCGAGCAGTTCCCGGAGGTCAAGCAGCTCGTCGACCTCGGACTGCAGAGCAAGCAGTACAGCTTCGACCTCGACGGCGCGTCCGAGGCCGGCAAGATCTTCCGCGGGGCGTCGCCGTCGAAGGACGGCACCGACCTGTCGGCCACCGAGCAGGCCCCCACCGGTTCGCCCTCGTTCATCGCGCCCGAGCGGCTCGAGGAGTTCTCGCCGGGTCTCGACGCCGACCTGCTGGCACTCATCCAGCAGACCGCCGAACTCGAGCTCGACGAGGCGGAGGACCCCCTGTACGGACCCGTCGCCTGACGGCTCCGGTCGCCGACGTCGCCACCACACCACACGCGGTGGACGCACCGAGGACCGGACGGGAGGCCCGTGGCGACCCCGCCACGGGCCTCCCGTCCGTCAGTCGAGGCAGAACTCGTTGCCCTCGACGTCCTGCATGACGATGCAGGACTCGTCGACGCCGTCGGCGAGCATGCGGCGCACCTGCGTCGCGCCGAGCGCGACGAGGCGGTCGCGCTCCGCGTCGAGCGCCGCGAGGCGCTCGGCACCGACCAGGCCGGGCCCCACCCGCACGTCGAGGTGCACCCGGTTCTTCACCACCTTGCCCTCGGGGACGCGCTGGAAGAAGAGGCGCGGTCCGACGCCCTGCGGGTCGACGCAGGCGAACGCTCGACCGCGCTGCTCCGGCGGCAGCTGGTCGTCGAACGCCTGCCACGAGTCGGAGCCCGGTGGGGGCGGCGGCACGACGTAGCCCAGGACCTCGCACCAGAAGCGGGCGAGGCGCTCGGGTTCCGCGCAGTCGAACGTGACCTGGACCTGTCGCACCGTGGACATGGCGCCAGCGTACGACGTGGTCAGGCCGGTGTCGCGGACAGTCGCTGGGTGCCGGTGACGCGCAGCAGGTCGAGCCGCTGCTCGTCCTCCGACCCCGGCACGGCCGTGTAGACCACGATCCGCAGGTCGCTCCCGGGGGCGGTGAGCACGTCGCAGTCGACCGTGATCGGTCCGACCGGCGTGTCCGTGAGGGTCTTGCGACTCGACCGGTGCTCGGCGACCTTCGCCTCGGCCCAGCGCCGCTCGAACTCCGGCGCGCTGGCGCGGAGCCGCTGCACCAGGTGGGCGAGCGCAGCGTCGCGCGGGTAGCGGCCCACGGCGGTCCGGAGGTCGGCGGCGAGGTCGCTGGCGAAGTCCTCCTCGTGCTGGGCGTCGAACTCGACACCCGCGTGGCCCGCGGTGAAGTGCCGCCACACCAGGTTGCGGTCGAGGCCGGTGTGCTCCGCGGGGTCGCCGCCGATCGCGGCCCACAGCGGGTTCCACAGCAGGATGTCGTGGCTGGCGGAGAAGACCGCGAGCGGGACGTCGCCGAGCCGGTCGACGATGCGCTGCACGCCGGGACCGATGTGCCGGGGCACGGTGCCGGCGGACGGGGGAGCCGCGCCGGCGACCCGGTACAGGTGGTCGCGCTCGTCGTCGGTCAGGCGGAGCGCGACGGACAGCGCACGCAGCATCTGCGGGGAGGGGTTCGAGGCCCGGCCCTGCTCGAGACGGACGACGTAGTCGACGCTGACCCCGGCGAGGGCGGCGAGCTCCTCGCGGCGCAGACCGGACGTGCGGCGGCCGGCTCCGGACGGCAGCCCCACCTCGGCGGGGGTGACGCGGTCGCGCCAGGCCCGCAGCACGTTCGCGAACTCGCTCATGCGTCCATCCTGCCCGCGGGACGGCTGCGCTCGGTGGTACCGGCAGTCCCACCGTCGTGCGGGACCTGGGAGTCCGTCAGCAGCAGGCGCACGATGGACCCATGACCACCACACTCATCACCGGGGCGAACAAGAGCCTCGGACTCGAGACCGCCCGACGACTCGTCGAGGCCGGCCACACCGTCTACGCCGGCATGCGCGACCTCGACAGCGGTGACGCCGCCCGGGAGCTCGGGGCCACGGCCGTGCAGCTCGACGTCACCGACCAGGCGAGCGTCGACGCCGCGATCGCCTCGCTGCCCGCGCTCGACGTGCTCGTGAACAACGCCGGGGTGCTCGGTGCGTCGTTCGGTGTCGACGACCTGACGCCCGAGCGCCTGCAGGACGTGTTCGACGTCAACGTCGTCGGCGTGGTCCGGGTGACGCAGGCCGCGCTGCCGCTGCTCCGACGCTCCGAGCAGCCCGTCATCGTGAACGTCGCGTCGGGGGTCGGCTGGCCGCGCTGGCTGACGACCGAGGGCCGCGACGAGTACCCGGTGCCGGCGGTGCCCTACGCCGCCTCGAAGGCCGCCCTCATCGCGCTCACCGTGCAGTACGCGAAGAACCTGCCGGACTTCCGGATCAACGTGAGCGACCCCGGGTACACGGCCACCGACTTCAACGGGCACGGCGGCCACCAGACCGTCACCGAGGGGACGGACGCGACCGTCGCGCTCGCACTCCTCGGCGCCGACGGGCCGACCGGTGAGTTCCACGACCGGCGGGGGCGCATCGAGTACTGAGCGCACGGCGGGGCGCCGGTCGTCCGGCGCCCCGCGACGAGGCACGATCCGTGCTGTTTCAGTGCTTGTGGCGCAGGCGGCCGATGCCCAGGACGATCGCCACGACGACCATGCCGAGGACGACACCGGCGACCGCGGACACCGCGGTGTCGACGATCCAGACCACGACGGGGCCGGCGGCCTCGATCGCGTGCGTGACGGCGTGCAGCACGTCGTACGGACCGTGCCAGAAGGTCTCGGCGAGGTTCGCGATGACCAGGTGCCCGCCGACCCAGAGCATCGCGACGGTGCCGATCACGCTGATCACCCGGAAGACGGTCGGCATCGCCCGCACGATCCGGGCACCGGTCCGCCGGGTCCCGCGGGCGGGCTGCTTCATCATCTGCAGGCCGACGTCGTCGACCTTCACGAGCAGGGCGACCGCGCCGTAGACGACGGCCGTCATGACGAGACCGATCACGACGAGTGCACCGAGCGTCGGCCAGAGCCCGAGGTCCGGGTCGAGGCCGTCGAGGGCGATGAGCATGATCTCGGTGCTGAGGATCAGGTCGGTGCGGATCGCGCCGAACACGAGCTTGCCCTCGGACACCGCCTCGGAAGCGCCGCCCTCGTGGTGGACGCCGAACCACTCGGTGACCTTCTCCGCGCCCTCGAAGCACAGGTACGTGCCCCCGAGCAGCAGGAGCCACGGCAGCACCCACGGTGCGAACGCCGTGAGCAGCAGCGCGAGCGGGATGATGATGACGAACTTGTTGAACAGGCTGCCGAGCGCGATCCGCCCGACGACGGGCAGCTCCCGCGCGGGGGCGAGGCCCTGCACGTACTGCGGCGTGACGGCGGCGTCGTCGATGACGACCCCGGCGGTCTTCGCGCTGGCCTTCAGGGCCGCGGACAGGATGTCGTCCACCACGGCGAGCAATCCGACTGACATGGTGACGCACTCCGATCGATCCGCCCCTGTGGCGATGCTCAGCGTACTGGCCGGCACCGAGCCTGAACGCCACCGGTCGGCCGTCCGTATGCTCGCGGCATGGCTGACTTCACCGCTGCCCAGGCCGCCGTCGTCCGGATCGAGCGCGCAGAGGAGGGCCGCTGGGACCTCTCGCTCATCAGCGACTCCGGTGTGGCGATGGGCCACGGCGTGTACCTCTTCGACGCCGACCACGACGACGCCGAGGACGAGCAGACCGCCGCGCTCGACTTCGTCCGCGAGTACGGCTTCCGGTTCGAGCGCGACACGGTGCAGACCGAGGGACTCGGCGTCTTCTGGGCGCCGCTGCTGCCCGCCGACCAGCAGTAGGGCGCCGCTACAGCGACGCGACCAGCGCTTCCACGCGGGCGCGGATGTCGTCGCGGATCGGGCGGACGCGCTCGATCGGCTGCCCGGCCGGGTCCTCGAGTTCCCAGTCCTCGTACCGCTTGCCGGGGAAGACCGGGCAGGCGTCCCCGCACCCCATCGTGACGACGACGTCCGACTCGCGCACGGTGTCGGTCGCGAGCACGGCGGGCTGCGCACCGGCGATGTCGATGCCGGCCTCGGCCATGGCCCGGACGGCCACGGCGTTCACCCGGTCGGCCGGTTCGCTGCCGGCCGAGAACACGCGGACGCGGTCACCGGCGAGGTGCCGCAGCCAGCCGGCGGCCATCTGCGAGCGGCCGGCGTTGTGGACGCACACGAACAGGACGGTGGGGCGGTCGGTCATGCCGCCATCATCCCAGTGGTGACCGTCGACGACGTGCCGGACCGGATCAGCGCAGGGCGGACGCCTCGAAGCCGATCAGCCACGTGACGCCGAACGCGTCCCGCACGGTGCCGTCCCAGTCGCCCCACGGGCGTTCCTGCAGGGCGTCGAGGACGGTGCCGCCCGTGGCGAGCCCGTCGAACCACCGGCGCAGGACGTCGGGCGTGGCCGTCCCGAGCAGCGCGAAGAGCAGACCGGACGCCGCGAACGGTTCCTCGTGCCCGCTCGTGTCGGTGGCGAACAGGTCGACCGCGCCGGTCAACTGCCCGTGTGCCACCGCGTCGGCGGGACCGTCGGCGCGGGCGAGGTCGGCGAAGGTGGCGATCCGGACCTCGCCGCCGAACACGCCCTGCCAGTGCTCGAGGGCCTGCCGGGCCGTGCCGGCGAAGCGGAGGTACGGCGTCGGTGCGATGGCGTCCATGGCGTGACGGTACCGCCGCAGGCCGCCGGCCGTGCCCTCGTCGTCAGCGGGTCGGTCCGAGCACGTCGAAGGCCCGCCGCAGGATCGCCGGGGCATCGGCTCCGGCACCCTCGTCCGTCGCCCAGGTGGTCACCGCGACGTCGAAGCAGCCGAGCGCCGCCTGCACGAGGGTCCGGGCACGGAGGTCCCTGTCCGTCCCGCCGAGGCGGTCGGTGACCAGCGGGGTGAGGGCATCGGCCCAGGTCTGGTGCTTCTCGAGGTTCCGGGCGCGGAGCGAGGCGGTGCGTGTCATCACGCGGACGGAGCGGCGGCCGGTCTCCGGGTCGTCCTCACCGCCGCGGGCGAGCATCTCGGCGAAGGCCTCGCGCAGGGCGCTCCACACCGGTTCGTCGTCGGGGCGGGCGCGGAAGGCGTCGGCCAGCGCCTGGCGGTGCCGCGCCGGGTCGCCGATGACCGCGTCCTCCTTCGCCGGGAAGTAGCGGTGGAAGCTCCGGGCGGAGATGCCGACCTCGGCCGCGACCTGTTCCACCGTGACGTTCTCGAAGCCGTCGGTGTCGAAGCGCTCCACGGCCACGGCCGCGATGCGGGCACGGACGGCGTCGCGGGTGATGCCACGCAGGCCGGATGGTCCGTCGCTCATGCTGTGATCCTACCCGCTTGGCAATCTCCGTCGAGTGTGTCAGAGTCTGACAATGCGGGCACAACGTGTCAGCAGTCACCACGACCACCGGAGGAACCGACCATGCAGCAGCGCACCCTCGGCCGACAGGGCCTGACCGTCAGCGCGATCGGCTACGGCGCCATGGGTACCACGTTCGCGTACGGACCAGGCGACGATCAGGAGTCCGTCGCGGCCATCCGCCAGGCGCACGACCTCGGCGTCACCCACTTCGACACCGCCGAGCTCTACGGGTGGGGGACCGGCGAGCGGTTGCTCGGCAGCGCGCTGGCCCCGATCCGCGACCAGGTGACCATCGCCACGAAGTTCGGCTTCACCCCCGAGGCCTACGCTCCGGACTCGCGTCCGGAGCACGTGCGCGCCGTGGTGGACGCGAGCCTGCGCAACCTCGGCACCGAGTGGATCGACGTGCTGTACCAGCACATCCACGACCCGGCCGTCCCGATCGAGGACGTCGTCGGCGTCATGCAGGAGTTCGTCCAGGCCGGCAAGGTGCGGTACCTCGGCCTTTCGAACACCGATGCCGAGCAGATCCGCCGTGCGCACCTCGTCCACCCGATCTCCGTGCTGCAAACCGAGTACTCGGTGTTCTCGCGGGAGTCCGAGGCGCTCTTCCCGCTCGTGGACGAGCTCGGCATCGGTCTGGTCGCCTACTCGCCGTTGGCGCGGGGGTTCCTCAGCGGTGCGGTGCAGCCACGCAGCGCCTACGCGGCCGACGACCTCCGGCACCAGCTCGAGTGGTGGGCGCCGGAGCACTTCGACGCCAACGTCGGTGTCGTCGACGGGCTCACTGCCATCGCCGACGCGAAGGGCGTGTCCCTGTCGCAGCTCGCCCTCGCCTGGGTCCTGGCGGAGCGCGACGACGTGGTGCCGATCCCCGGGTCGCGGAACCCGGGGCGCGTCGCCGAGAACGTCGCGGCCGCCGACATCCGACTGACCGCGGAGGAGGTGGCGCGCATCGACGCGCTGTCGCGCGACGTCCGCGGGAAGCGCGCGATGAGCTGAGCCCGGCCGAGCGTCGGACGGGAGGCCCGTGGCGCGCCCGCCACGGGCCTCCCGTCCAGCGGGCGGTCGTGTCCGGAGCGCGTCTCAGTCGAGCAGGGCGAGCGCGCGGTCCACGACGTCCTCCGGACGGCCGTCGCCGTTCAGCGCCCACCAGGTGAGCGCCGCGCTCGCGGCGGCCGCCAGGGCGTGCGCGCGCACCGCGACGCCGAGGTCGTCGGCCGACGCGCCGTCGCGCTCGGCCACGAACCGGATGATCTCGTCGGTCAGGCTCGTGACCGCAGCGTCACCGACGCGCTCGAGCGACGGGTTCGCGCGGATGACGCGGAGGCGGTGTCGGGTGACCTCGACGGCGTCGTCGGGGAAGGTCGCGCCGATCCGGTACGCGGCACGCAGGGCGTCCGGTGAGGACTCCGACGCCGGCCGTTGCCGGAGCGCGTCACCGAACCGGGTCGTGAACTCCTCGAGCCCGCCCCAGACGAGCGCTGCCTTGTTCGGGAACAGCCGGAACAGCGACCGGCGGCTCACGCCGGCGGCAGCCGCGACGTCGTCCATCGACACGGCGTCGAAACCCTGCTCGTCGAACAGGCGCAGCGCCACGAGGGAGACGGCGTCCGGGTCGATCGTGCGGGGGCGGCCCGTCGGGCGGTCGCTCGTCGAGCTCATGGAGTCCTTTCGGCACTGAGTGCTACAACGGTGGTGGCGCACCGAGCGCCTCTCAGTGAGGAGACGACATGACCGAGACCACCGCCGGACGGTTCGCCGGCACGACCATCATCGTCACCGGAGCGGGCTCCGGCATCGGACGCGCCACGGCGACGCGCATCGCGAACGAGGGCGGGCGCGTGATCGCGACCGACGTCGTCGCCGAGCGGCTCGACGCCCTCCGCTCCGAACTCGACGGTTTCGACGTCGAGACCGTCGTCGGGGACGTCGCAGCGACCGAGACGATCGACGCGCTCATCGCGGCCGCGGGCGAGCGGATCGACGGGCTGGCGAACGTCGCCGGCATCATGGACGCCTTCCTGCCGCCGAGCGAGGTCGACGACGCCACCTGGGACCGCGTCTTCAGCGTCAACGTCACCGGACCGATGCGCCTCACCCGCGCCGTCCTGCCGCTCATGATCGCCGCCGGTCGCGGAGCCGTCGTGAACGTCGCATCCGAGGCGGCGCTCCGCGCGTCGGCCTCCGGTGCCGCGTACACGGCCTCGAAGCACGCGATCGCCGGCTTGACCAAGAGCGTCGCGTTCTTCCACGGACCGCAGGGCATCCGGGCCAACGCCGTCGCGCCGGGGTCGGTCGCGACGAACATCGAGGCGCCGATGCGCAGCGAGTACGCGGCCAGCCGGGTCGGTCCGCTGATGCAGGCGGTGATCCCGCCGATCGCGCAGCCGGAACAGCTCGCCGCGGCCATCACCTGGCTGCTCAGCGACGACTCGGCCAACGTGAACGGCGTCGTGCTGCCGAGCGACGGCGGGTGGTCGGTCATCTGAGGAAGATGCTCAGATACGAGTAGAAATCTACCAGAAGTGGTATATTTCTACTCGTATCTGATCGGAGGTACCGATGCAGTTGCAAACCCCCTTCGCGACGGTGACGACCTCCGTGGACGGCGATGTGCTCGCCGTGTTGGCACGAGCGCCAGGACCGATGACGATCGCGGACATCTGCAGCCTGGTGCCGGACCGGTCGTACGCCGGGGTCCGGAACAGTGCGGATCGGTTGGTCGAGCAAGGTGTCGTCGACGGGCACCGGACCGGACGGACGAAGTCCTTCAGTCTGAACCGCGAACACCTCGCCGCTGATGCGGTCGTCGCGATCGCGAACCTCCGGACGGCTTTCCTCGACCGGCTCCGCGACGGTTGCGAGCCCATCCCACTCCGCTACGCCGCCGTCTTCGGCTCGGCTGCCCGCGGGGAGATGCGACCGCAGAGCGACGTCGACCTCTGCTTCGTCGTCCTGCGCGGCCGGCGGTCCGAGGCCGAGACCGGCATCCACGCCTTGACCGAGCGCGCTGCTCGGTGGAGCGGCAACGAGGTCCGGCCCGTCGTCTTCGATGAGGACGACGTCAGCGCGGCGGACGCCCTCTTGGGTTCCGTTGCGCGCGAGGGCATTCCCCTTGCAGGTGATGGTCGTTGGCTGGTCCGGCGACTCCGTACGCTGGCTGGATGACACCGCGGACCGGCACCACTGCGATCGGCGATGAGTCGTTCCGTCGTGGGCACCTCGCCAAGGCGTCGGAGTTCCTCGATGCCGCCGATGCGCTGCGCGAACTCGGGGGAGCAGCGGGTGTCATCACCGCGGAGTCACACTTCGCCAACGCCTTCGTCGCACAGTGCGTCCTGAGCGGGATCGCAGCGGCGGACGCGATCTGTGTCGCACGGACGGGCCGCTACTCGCGGTCGGGTGCGCACGACGAAGCGGTGCCGGTGCTCCGTGCTGCGGCTGGCCAGTCCGTCGCGAAGCACCTCGAGGTCCTGCTCGCGGTCAAGAACAAGGCGGAGTACAACGCCAGGTCGGTGAGCGACGCGGACATCGCGCGGGCCCGGACTGCCGCCGAGTCCTTGGAGGCATTCGCCCGCTCAGCGTGAGGCTCGGCATGGGTGTCCCGCGCCTGCGTCGCCGTCAGGACGCGAGCGCCACCATCTCGCGCACCACGGCACGCAAGCGATCGGCGAGCTCGTCGTTGCTCCGCACCGTGTCCCGGTGCGCTGCTTCGCTCAGGGCCGACATGACGAGCGTCACGGCGGTCCGGGCGGTCTGCTCGTCGGTCCGCGTGCCCACGACGCTGAGCAGGGACTGCCGCGACTCGGCCATCCACTGCATGACCGTCGAGGACATCTCCGGACGCAGCACGAGCAGTTCCTTCATGCGGCGGCGGTCCTGTGACAGCGGCACGGTGGCGGCGATGAGCACGCACAGGTCGTCGACGAGTGCGCCCTCGGCCTGCTCGAACCAGGCGGCGCTGTGTTCCGGGACCTCGACCGAGTCGAGGCCGAGCGCTGCGTGCGCCTTCGACGTGAAGTAGTTGAAGAAGGTGCGCGGGGAGACGTCGGCGTCCGCGCAGATCTGTTCGATCGTGACGCCGTCGAGACCGTGCGCCGACACGAGCGTGAGGGCCGCGTCGTGGAGCGCCTGACGCGTCTGCTGCTTCTTGCGCTCCCGCAGGGTGCACGGGGCGGTGGCGTCCGGCGGTGCTGCGGTGGTGGGCACGGGCACTCCTGGGGGTCGAGGGGTTGTGGGCCGCCGGGTGGTGGGCCGCCCGTGCCGGAAGGTCGGCACGGCACGGGCGGCCCGGTCGGTCACCGGCGCTGCGTCGGCGTGGAGCCGGTCATCGGACCGGTGAAGCTGCCGGCCTCGGCCGCGGCGAGCCCGGCGTCGGACTCGAGCTGTGCCTCGGCGGACATGTCGGCACGCTCCTGGAGCGCGGAGCGCTGGCGCAGCGGCGGCACCCGGAAGAACCAGGTGAGCACGAACGCGAGCAGGATCACGCCGAGGCCGACCCAGTAGATCGTCACCGACGAGGCGTTGAACCCGGCCATGAACGGGCGGGTCAGGGCGCTGTCGGCACCGGTCAGGAACGACGTGTCGTTCGTGCTCGTGCTGCTCGAGCTGCTGCTGTCACCGGCGTCGATCTGCTTCGCCAGGTCGGGCGTGACCTGGTCGACCCAGTACGTGCGCTGGGCGGCGTCCGACCAGTCGACGACGACCTTGCCGTCCTGCACCGAGGCGTGTGCCCGCTCGGCGACGGCCTGCAGGACCACGGACTCGGGAGTCGAGGGGCGGGCGGCGGTGATCGCCTGCGCCGAGGCCTGGTCGAGCTGGCGCTGGATGCCCTGCTCGAGCGGGGCGACGATCGGCGTCCAGATCTTCTCCATCGCACCCTGGTTCCGCGGGGCGGTGGCGACCGTCGGGTTCGTCGCCGCGTCGAGGGCGGCGTTCAGGTCCTTCTGGTTCGACGTGGCGTGCAGGATGTTCGCCGGCATGACCGAGAACAGGATGGAGAGCAGGACGGCGGTGCCGAGCGTCCCGCCGATCTGACGGAAGAACGTGGCCGACGACGTCGCGACGCCCATGTCCCGGGCCTCGACGGACCCCTGCGAGGCGAGCGTCAGCGACTGCATGACGGAGCCGAGCCCGAGGCCGATGAGGAACATGCCGATCATGAGGAACCAGAGCGGCTTGTCGATGGACATGAACGTCAGCACGACGTAACCGGCGGACACGAGTGCCGTGCCGATGACCGGGAAGATCCGGTAGCGGCCGACGCGGGCCACGATCTGACCGCTGGTGATCGACGCGATCATGAGGCCGCCGACCAGGGGCAGGGTCGCGAAGCCCGACTCGGTCGGGGTCAGGCCGACGACGATCTGCAGGTAGAGCGGGATGGTGAGCATCGCGCCGAACATCGCGAAGCCGACGAGGAACCCGATGACGGTCGCCATCGAGAACGTGCCGGAGCGGAAGAGCTTGAGCGGGATGATCGCCGCGTCGCCCATCTTCGACTCGATGAGCAGCAGGCCGACGAGCCCGACGACGCCGATGACGTAGCAGGCGAGCGCGGCGGGGGAACCCCAGCCCCAGGTACGGCCCTGTTCGGCCACGAGCAGCAGCGGCACGAGGGTGACGATGACGGCGGTCGCGCCCCACCAGTCGACCTTCGGCTTGTCGGTCTTGTCGTGCACCTTCGGCAGGTGCAGGAAGACGATGACCATGACGAGCGCCGCGATGCCGATCGGGACGTTGATCAGCAGGACCCAGCGCCAGCCGGTGATCCAGAGGATCTCGGACGAGCCGGCGAGCAGGCCGCCGATGAGCGGGCCGATGACCGACGAGATGCCGAAGACCGCGAGGAAGTACCCCTGGTACTTGGCGCGTTCGCGCGGGGCGAGGATGTCGCCCATGATCGCGAGCGGGAGCGACATGAGCGCGCCGGCGCCGATGCCCTGCACGGCGCGGAAGGCCGCGAGCATGAGCATCGAGGTCGCCATCGAGGACAGCACGGCGCCGACGATGAACACGACGATGCCGAAGATGTAGAGCGGGCGGCGGCCGAAGATGTCGGAGAGCTTGCCGTAGATCGGCGTCGCGATCGTCGAGGTGATGAGGTACGCCGTCGTCACCCACGCCTGCTGGTCGAGGCCGTGCAGGTCGTCACCGATGGTGCGGATCGCCGTGCCGAACACCGTCTGTCCGAGCGAGGACAGGAACATGCCCGCCATCAGCCCGTAGATCACGAGGAGGATCTGGCGGTGGGTCATCAGCGGCTGCTGGCCGGGGCCGCCGGAGGCCGGAGCGGCCTCGGACGAGCTCCGACCGGGCTGCACCGGGACGGGTGCGGTGGCGGTCATCGAACTCCTTTTTCGGACTGTGAAACTTTGCAGACCGCGCAACGATACATCCACTAGTTCCGCAATGCAACTAAAGGCGGGTGTCCGTGGGTGCACAGGAGGTGCCCGTCCGTCACTGTTGCAGGCGTATTCGAGATACCGTTTCAGCATGAGCACGGACACCGCCACCACCACTGAGACCCTCGACGACGGGCCAGTGGTGACCTTCGCCGACCTCGGCCTGAGCGATGCTGTGCTCAAGGCCGTCAAGGACATCGGCTACGAGACCCCCTCCGCCATCCAGGAGGCCACGATCCCCACCCTGCTCGACGGCCGCGACGTCGTCGGCCTGGCGCAGACCGGTACCGGCAAGACCGCGGCCTTCGCGCTGCCGATCCTGTCCCGCATGGAGTCCGGCAGCAAGAAGCCGCAGGCGCTCGTGCTGTCCCCGACCCGCGAGCTCGCGCTGCAGGTGTGCGAGGCGTTCGAGCAGTTCGCGTCGCACATGAAGAACGTGCACGTCCTGCCGGTGTACGGCGGTCAGGCCTACGGCGTGCAGCTCTCCGCGCTGCGCCGCGGCGTCGACGTCGTCGTCGGCACCCCTGGTCGCATCATGGACCACCTGGCGAAGGGCACGCTCGACCTGTCCGAGCTGAAGTACCTGGTGCTCGACGAGGCCGACGAGATGCTCAAGATGGGCTTCGCCGAGGACGTCGAGACGATCCTGGCGGACACCCCGGACGACAAGCAGGTCGCCCTGTTCTCGGCGACGATGCCCGCGCAGATCCGCCGCATCTCGCAGCAGTACCTGACCGACCCGGCCGAGATCACCGTCAAGACCAAGACGAAGACCGCCGCGAACATCACGCAGCGCTACCTGATGGTCTCGTACCCGCAGAAGGTCGACGCGCTCACCCGCATCCTCGAGGTCGAGGACTTCGAGGGCATGATCATCTTCGTCCGCACGAAGAGCGAGACCGAGACCCTGGCCGAGAAGCTCCGTGCCCGTGGCTACGCGGCCGCCGCGATCAGCGGTGACGTCGCCCAGGCCCAGCGCGAGCGCACGGTCAACCAGCTGAAGTCCGGCAAGCTCGACATCCTGGTCGCCACCGACGTCGCCGCCCGCGGCCTCGACGTCGACCGCATCACGCACGTCGTGAACTACGACATCCCCGTCGACATCGAGTCCTACGTGCACCGCATCGGCCGCACCGGTCGTGCCGGCCGCTCGGGCGACTCGATCAGCTTCGTCACCCCGCGCGAGCGTCGTCTGCTGTCGGCGATCGAGCGCCACACGAAGCAGCCGCTCACGCAGATGCAGCTGCCGACCATCGACGACGTCAACGAGACGCGTCTGACGCGCTTCGACGACGCCATCACCGCCGCGCTCGAGCAGCAGGACCGCATCACCGCGTTCCGCGACGTCATCGCGCACTACGTCCGGAACCACGACGTCCCCGCGGACGACGTCGCCGCGGCCCTGGCGGTCGTGGCGCAGGGCGACGACCCGTTGCTCCTGACCGCCTCGGACGACGCGCTCCGCAGCCAGATGGACCGCGACGCCCGCCGTGGCGAGCGCGAGGACCGCGGCGGACGCGACGACCGCGGCCCGCGCAGCGATCGTGGCGGCGACCGCGACCGCGGCCCCCGTCGGTCGCAGCCGATGACCGCCTACCGCATCGAGGTCGGTCGCCGGCACCGCGTCGAGCCGCGCCAGATCGTGGGCGCCCTGGCGAACGAGGGCGGGCTGCGCCGCGACGACTTCGGCGCGATCCGCATCCAGCCGGACTTCTCCATCGTCGAGCTGCCCGCCGACATGGACAACGGCGTGCTCGACCGTCTGACCGACACCCGGATCAGCGGCAAGCTCATCGAGATCAAGCCCGACCGTCGCGGTGGCGGTCGCCGCTACGACCGCGACGGTGACCGCGACGACCGTCCGGCGCGCCGCCCGCGCTCCTGACGCGACCCCCTGACGGACGGGAGGCCCGGTGCCGGCTGGCACCGGGCCTCCCGTCCGTCTGCGCCCCCGCGCGCGTGGTGCGCGGATCCGCGCGTGGTGCGCGGAACCGCGCGTGGTGCGCGGAACCGCGCGTGGTGCGCGGATCCGCGCGTGGTGCGCGGAATCGCGCGTGGTGTGGCGGAAGTTCCGACCTCCCACGCGCGGAACTGCTTCCCATCGCAGGGGTGATGGGACCTTCCGGACGCCGCGCGCGCTTGCGGGGAACCGCAGATCGGCCGCGCAGGCGTTCCCATCGCACCGGCGCGGTGCTGTGATGCCCGCAGCCGTGACGCAGGGAGCCGCGGAGGAGTCAGGGGAACCGTCATGTACCGAGCACTGCTCATCGCCGCGACAGCGGCGGCGCTCGTCATCGGAGGTGCGGCGCCGGCGACGGCATCCCCGCCGTCCTCGGTGCCGGGCGCGCCGACGTCCGTGCGGGTGACCGGGACCGCCGACCACGCGGTCGTGTCCTGGCACGGTCCGCGGTCCGGCGCACGTGTCACCGGCTGGAAGGTCGTGCTGGCACCGGTGCACCGGGCGCACAGTGCCCACCGCGCCCACAGTGCCCACAGTGCCCACCATGGCGGCACGCAGACCGACCGGCTGCCGGCCCGGGCACGCTCCGATCGGTTCGACGGTCTCCGCGCGCAGCGGACCTACCGGCTGTCGGTCCGTGCCCTCGGACACCGCGGCGCCGGTCGTGTCGTGTCCGTGCGCTGGACGGCGCCCGACGCGCAGCCCGTGGCGCAGTCGTTGTACGCACTCGACGCCTCGGGCGCCGTCGTGCGGTTCCCGACGTCCGGTGCGGGCACGCCGACGACCGTCACCGCCGACGGCACGGGCTACGCCGCCGACCCGGCCGGCTCCGTGTACACCCCGTCGGCCGACCTGACCACGATCGTCGAGCACCCGGCGGGCGGGGGAGCGGCGCGGACCCGTGCGAGCGGCCTGCACCTCACCGCCGACCTGCGCTCGGACGGGACCGGCAACCTGTACTGGGCCGACGCGGTGTCCGGCGCGATCGAGCAGCTCCCGGTGGGCGCCAGGGCGGCACGGACCGTCCTGGACCTCGGCGGACCGGCGGTCGGTCCCGACCAGCGGTTCTGGACGGTGACGCCGGGCGGCCGGGTCGTCGTGCTCGGCGGGTCGACGACGTCCCCGTACGTCAAGGGCACGGGGGTCGCCGCGCGGTCGGTCACGATGCCGGGCAGCAACGGTGTCGGCTACCCCGCCGCGGTGCTCGCCGACGACCACGGCGACGTCTTCGTCGACATCCGCTCGCCGGGTGCCGCGGGATCGTGGGTCTGGTACGAACTGCGGCCCGGGGAGTCGGCCCTGACCGGGATCGAGCCGCGGCTCGCGTTCGAGTACGCCGCCGCGAACGCCGACGGGTTCTCGCTGCTGCAGTCGGCCGGGTGGTGTGCCGCGCCGGCCGAGTACCCGATCAGCCACACCGGCTGCAACGTCGACCGCTCGGTGCCGGAGAAGCTCGTCGTCGGTCCCGGCGGGACGTCCACGACGCCGGTGTCGGGGCTGACCGCGGGGTCGCGCGGACCGAACACCGGGGCGGCCGACGCGCACGGCGACGTGTTCGTCGACGTCGACAGCGGCCCGACGCCGGGCCTCTGGCGGGTGCCGGCCGAGGGCGGGGCGGCGCGGCAGCTGTCCGCGGCGCAGTACTCGCGGCTCTCGGTGAGCTGAAGCCGCGACCAGGACCGGACGGGGTGGGACGCAACGGCGCGTCCCACCCCGTCCCGCTGTCCGGCGTCGGTGCGCCGCCCGCGGCGCCGGCGCGTCGCCGCGTCGCTGCGCCGTCAGGTGTCGCGCCGTCAGGCGTCGACCCCGTCGGCCGTCCGGCGGCACACCTCGTCCCACGGGGTGGGCTCGATCCCGAAGTGGCACCGGGTCTCGTCGTCGTCGACGACGTAGGGCGCGGTCCACTGGTACCCCATCTCGGCGACCTCGCGCATCATCGGGGACACCAGCCCGACGGCACGCACGGCCGGGACCGGCAACCGGCGCACCGGCACGGGCGGGCGTCCCGCCGCGGCGAGCACCTCGGTGAGCGCCTGCCGCTGCGACCGCGGCGGGTTGCTCGGCACGATCCAGGTGCGGCCGTGCGCGGTCGCGTCGGCCGCCGCCGCGACGATCGTCCTGGCGACGTCGAGCACGTCGGTGAAGCTGTGCGGCAGGTCGGTCCGGCCGATCATCGTCACGGCCTTCCCCCGCAGGGCGGCGGGCAGGACCCGGGTGACGTGGCCGTTCTCGCCGGTGCCGGGGCCGACGTAGTCCGAGCCGCGCACCTCGACGGCCCGGAGCCGGCCGGCGCGGTGGGCGGCGAGCGCGTCCGCCCAGAGCCGTGCGCGCAGGACGCCCTTGTGGTCGGTCGCGGCATCCGGCAGACCGGCGTGCATCGGCCCGTCGACGGGGCCGTACGGGTACAGGTTGCCGGTGATGGCGTACACGGCGCCGGTGCGTTCGGCGGCCGTCAGCAGCGCGGCAGCGAGCGGCGGCCAGGTCCGCTCCCACTGCGTGTAGTCGCCCGGGTTGGCGCAGTTGTACAGCACGGCCGTGTCCGTGGCGGCACGGGTGAGGGCGTCGGCGTCGGAGGCGTCGAGCGCGACGTGCCGGACGCCCGGCAACCCGGTGTCGCGGCCCGACCGGGTGCCGATCGTGACGTGCTCGCCGCGGTCGGCGAGCAGGGCGGCGACGTGGCGGCCCACGGGCCCGGCGCCGATGACGAGGTGGTGCTGCGACATGGGGTCTCCTTCGGATCCAGCTCTGCGAGAGCGGTGCTCTCGGCACGAGCATGCACGAGCGGCGCGCTGATTGCAAGAGCAGCGCTCTCGTTTGTGTGCAGTGCTCTCGCGTGGCATCCTCGGAGCATGCCCCCGACTGCACGAGCCCTCGCCCGCGAGACGGTGACGGCGTCGATCCTCGCCGCCGCCCGAGCGCGCCTGACGGACGAGGGGCCGAGCCAGCTCAGCCTGCGCGCCGTGGCCCGTGACGTCGGGATGGTCTCCTCCGCCGTCTACCGGTACTTCCCGAGCCGCGACGACCTGCTCACCGCGCTCCTCGTCGCCGACTACGACGAACTCGGCGCAGCGGTCGAGGACGCCGACCGCGCCGCCGGACCCGACCCGGGGGCCCGGTGGGTCGCCGCCTGCCGAGCGATCCGGCAGTGGTCGGTGACGCACCCGGGCGACTTCGCCCTGCTGTACGGCTCGCCCGTGCCCGGCTACGTGGCGCCGCGCGAGACGATCGAGCCCGCCTCGCGCACCACCTTCGTGCTGGTGCGCGTCGTCGCGGACGCGGTGGCGTCCGGCGCGGCGGCACCGGAGACGGGGGACGGGACGGACAGGAGGCCCGGGTCGCCCACCGCCCCGACGGCGGCCCCCGGGGTGGCCGGCCCCGCCGTCGCGGACGCCGTCGCGTCCCTGCGGGCCACCGACGTCGAGCTGCCGGACGAGGTGCTGGTGCGCACGCTGATGGCGTGGTCGACGGTGTTCGGGTCGATCTCGTTCGAGCTCTTCGGCCACTTCGTCGGCTCCGTGTCCGACGGCGCCGCGTACTTCGACCAGGTGGTCGCCCGGCTCGCCGACGACCTCGGGTTCGCCGCGCGGTTCTGACCGGACACCGCAGTCCCGACCCCCGATCGGGGCGGGGGCCTGACAGGACGCCGTCGGCTGCGGTAGACAGGTCCCTACGCCGAGGTCGGCCCGACGACCGGAGCGGACGACCGACGCACCGATCACCACGGTGCCCGGCCGTGACCACGCCCGGGCGGGCTGCGTCCCGGGGGGATGCGCGGATCAGGAGGCAGGGCTTGCGACGGAGCACGTGCGTCGGCACCACCCACGGAGCGGACCGGTGACGGCGCTCGACGTCAGCCGGCAGGACCGCCGCCGGCTCACCACCGGCACCGCCCGCCGTCGGCTCCTGTCCGTGCGGGTGGTCGCACTCCTCGCCTCGGTCGCCGGGCTGAACTACGTCGTGTGGCGGTGGGCCGCCTCGGTCAACTGGCACTCGTGGTGGATCGCGGTCCCGCTCATCCTGGCCGAGACGTACAGCGTCATCGACTCGCTGCTCTTCGCCTTCGGCGCCTGGCGGCTCCGCGAGCGCGGCGAACCGCCGGCGAAGCCGTCCACCGACGTCACCGTCGACGTGTTCATCACGACGTACAACGAGCCCGTCGACCTGGTGGTCCGCACCGCGCGGGCGGCGAAGGCGATCACGCACCCGCACGCGACGTGGATCCTCGACGACGGCGACCGCCCGGAGATGCGCGCGGCCGCCGAGGCGCTCGGCATCGGCGTCATCACCCGCGGGGCCGACTGGGTCGACCGCCCGCGGCACGCCAAGGCCGGCAACCTCAACAACGCCCTGCTCGCCACCCAGGGCGAGTTCCTGCTCATCCTCGACGCCGACCAGGTCCCCGACCCGGCGATCCTCGACCGCACCCTCGGCTACTTCAAGGACCCGCGGATGGCCCTGGTGCAGACCCCGCAGTGGTTCGAGAACGTCCCCGACGCCGACCTGCTCGGCAGCCAGGCCCCGCTCTTCTACGGCCCCATCCAGCAGTCGAAGGACGGCTGGAACGCCGCGTTCTTCTGCGGCTCCAACGCCATCCTGCGGCGCGAGGCCCTCATGCAGCTCGGCATCACCCGCTACGTGGCCGAGGTCGAGGCGTCGGTGCAGCGCACGCTGACGACGTCGCGCAAGCTGCTCGCCCGGGCCCGCGAGACCGAGACCGACCCCCGCGTGCTCGACGCGCTCGCCGAGGCCGAGCAGGTCGTCGACCGGGCACGCGACCAGGTGCGCTCGGGCGAACCGCTCGGCGACGTCACCTACGCCTTCCAGCGCGGCATCGACGCCATCGCCTTCCGGTTCGCCGCCGCCGACCTCGAGGCGGTGCGGAACGACCTGCAGGAGCTCGCGGCCATGTCCACCGACGCGAACACCTTCGCCGGCCTCGACGACGCCGCCCTCGACGTGCTCGGCCGGCGCGACGCGTCCCCGGTCGCCGCGATCGAGTCCATCGCGGTGCTCGCCCGCGCGCTCGACGTCAACCGCGACGACGAGGCGCAGCCCGTCATGCCGCTCGCCACGATCTCGGTGACCGAGGACATGGCGACCGCGATGCGCCTGCACGGCCTCGGGTGGAAGTCCGCGTACCACGACGAGATCCTGGCGAAGGGTCTGGCCCCCGAGGACCTGCCGACCATGCTCGTGCAGCGGCTCCGCTGGGCGCAGGGCACCATGCAGGTCTTCTTCCGCGAGAACCCCCTCGTGCAGAAGGGCCTGTCCTGGGGGCAGCGCCTCATGTACTTCTCGACGATGTGGAGCTACCTGTCCGGCTTCGCCGCCGTGGTCTACATCGCCGCACCCGTGCTCTGCCTGTCCTTCGGGGTGGTGCCGGTGCAGGCCTACAGCGTCGACTTCTTCGCGCGGCTCATCCCGTTCCTCGTGCTCAACCAGCTGCTCTTCTGGGTGGTGGCCGCCGGCAGGCCGACGTGGCGCGGGCAGCAGTACTCGCTCGCGCTCTTCCCCGTCTGGATCGAGTCGGTGACGAGCGCGTTCGAGAACGTCTTCCGGGGCAAGCCGCTCGGGTTCCGCGTCACGCCCAAGGTGCGCGACGGGTCCGAGCAGAAGCCGCGGTGGGACCTCGTCAAGCCGCAGCTCATCGCGATGGGTGCCCTGGTCGGCGCCCTCGTGCTCATCGGCGTCCGCTACCTCACCGGTCAAGCGTCCGGCATCGCCCCGCTCGTCAACACGGCGTGGGTCGTGTTCGACCTCTTCATCTTCAGCATCGTCATCCGTGCCGTCCTGTACCGGGGCCCGGGCGACGGCGCACAGTCCGAACACGAGTCGAGCACCGTCGGAGGTCCCCTGTGAGCACCGAGACCACCTTCGAGGTCCCCGCCACCCCCGACTCGCTCGACGAGGTGCAGGACCGCTTCGGCGCCTGGTGGGACGGGCTCGGCGTCGACGACCTGCGGCTCCGCTTCGCGCTCGAGACGGCGCTCGCCGAGGTCGCCGCGAACATCGTCGAGCACACGAAGCGCGCCGACCGTGAGGCCGGCCGGCGGTACACCGTGCACCTCGGCGCGACCGACCGCACCGTCTCCGCCGTGCTCACCGACAACGGGCTGCCGGCCGACATCGACCTGAGCGCGGTGACGATGGCCGACGTCGACGAGGAGAGCGGGCGGGGGCTGGCGTTGGCCATCGCGGCGCTCGACCGCCTCGAGCACCGGCACGAGCACGGGCACAACGTCTGGACCCTGGTGTGCGACCGGTGAGGCGCTCGGCCGCTCGCGCGGTCGCGTTCCTGGTCGTCGTCGCCACGTTCCTGCTCGGCGGTGCACTGCCCGCGTCCGCCGTGCCGGTGCACCGGGCGGCGGCCGTGACGCCGGAGTCCGGGACGACATGGTTCGGTCCCGACCTCGACTGGGGCGACGACGCCCCCGACGGGTACGAGGGCCGTCTCGGCGCCACCCCGTCGATGTACGGCGTCGAGATCGCCTACCCGCTCGACCGCTCGGCGCGACGCGAGTTCCAGCGGGCGACCCGCGCCGCGGCGACGCAGGGCGCGGTGCTCGTGGTGAGCCTGCTGCCCGGGTCGTCGCTCGGCTCGCTCGACGCCGCCGACGCCCGTGCGGCGAACGCCCTGTTCCAGGACGCCCACGACCAGTACGGCACGCAGGTGCTCGTCCGCCTGGCGCCGCAGATGAACGGCACGTGGGTGCGGTGGGGCCAGCAGCCCACGGACTTCGTGTCCGCGTTCCGGTCGCTCGCCGCGGCCGTGCACGGCGGCGACTCCGACGCCCGCATGGTGTGGTCGCCCTCCTACGGCGCCGGGTACCCGTTCGGCGAGTCCGCCGGGCGCCTGCGCGACCTGTCCACCGCGGACGTCACGAAGCTCGACACGGACGGCGACGGTCGCCTCACCGCGGCCGACGACCCGTACGAGCCCTACTGGCCCGGCGCCGAGGCGGTCGACTGGGTCGGGCTGTCGATGTACTCCTTCGGCAAGGGCAAGTCGACCGAGGCGGCCGGCCGCGACGTGCCGCTCACCCGCAACGACGTGCCGGACGCCGGCGAGGTCGCCGCACGCTTCGACGAGACGTGGGGGTACGAGGACCCGCAGCCCGAGTCGTTCTACGACCGCTTCGCCGTCGCCGGCGACCGACCGATGCTGCTCGACACCGGTGCGCTGTACGTGCACTCGCTGCCCGGCGCCGCCGAGCTCGCGGTGAAGCAGGGCTGGTGGCGGCAGGTGATCGCGGCCGTGCGCGACCGCCCGCTCGTGCGCGGCGTGACCTTCGTCGAGACGAACCGGCGCGAGCCCGAGGCCGGCAACCGCGTGGCCGACTGGCGGGACACCGCGGCGCGCGGCATCGCCGGGTCGTTCCGGACCGACCTCGAGCGGTCCGACCACTTCGCGTTCGGCCCGGTCACCGAGCGGGTCACCACCCGCGAGGGCAACGCCGCCACGAGCCAGCAGTACGAGACCGGCGGCGACCAGATGGCGTGGATCGTCTGGCTCGCGGTCGGGCTGGCGGTCGTGTTCCTGCTGAGCGGCCTCGTCGGCCGGTTGCTGCCGAGCTGGCGCTACCCCGACGACGGCAAGCCGGGGCGCGACCTGCGACTCGACCTGTTCCGCGGCTTCATCATCCTCGCGGTGGTGATCACGCACATCGAGATCGGCGGCCCGTACTCGTACCTCACGCTGCACGCGGTCGGCGCGATCACCGGCGCCGAGATGTTCGTGTTCCTGTCCGGCATGGTGCTCGGCATGACCTACCCGTTCGCCATCAAGAAGGCGGGCGAGTGGGCCGCGGCGGTCGGGGCGTGGAAGCGCGCCCGCAAGCAGTACCTCGTCACGCTCGCGGTCATCGCCGTCGTCTTCGTGCTGTCCTTCGTGCCGTTCCTGAACACGGACGCGATCACGACGTTCACCGACCGCGGCACCGGGACCGGCGGCGTCGACGCCGAGGGACGGGTCTACGACCTGTACCCGAACGCGATGCAGCTGCTCGGCTACCCGCCGCCCTGGTACGCGATCCGGCAGTTCCTGCTGCTCGAGATGGGACCGTGGCCGTTCAACATCATGGGCCTGTTCGTGGTGCTCAGCCTGTTCATCCCGGTGTTCCTCTGGGTGATCCGGCGCGGGTTCTGGTGGGCGCTGCTCGTCGTGAGCTGGGCGCTCTACGTGTTCCAGGCCCTGCACCCGGACTTCCGGCCGCTGGACTCGCAGTTCAACGCGGTGTTCCCCCTGCTCACCTGGCAGGTCGTCTTCACGCACGGACTCGTGCTCGGGTACTACCGGCGGCAGGTCGTCGGCGCGTTGACGGGACGGATCGGCAAGGTGCTGGTCGGCGTCGCCGTCGCCCTGTACGCCGCCTTCCTGGTCTACGTGTGGGCCGGCGACCACTTCGGGTTCGTCCCGACCCCGTTCCCGGCGTCGATGTACGAGAGCCTCTACAACACCGCATACCAGCGGGTCGACCTGCAGTGGGGACGCCTGGTCGACATCGCGTTCTTCGCGATCGTGTCGTACGCGATCCTCACGGTGTTCTGGAAGCCGGTCAACGCGGTCATCGGCTGGCTGTGGATCCCGCTCGGGCAGGCGTCGCTCTACGTCTTCGTCTGGCAGGTGTTCTTCGCACTCGCGGTGGCGTCGATCCCCGGGGTGCCGTGGGGCGACTTCTGGATCGGCTTCGTCGTGCACTCGGCGCTCATCCTGCTCGCCTGGTACATGGTGCGGAAGCGGTTCCTGTTCTCGGTCATCCCGCGCTGAGCGCGACCCGCGACCCGCGGACCGGGCCGGTGTCGCGCCTCCAGTCCGTGCAGCACGACGGCCCGTGCAGCACGGCGGCCCGTGCAGCACGACGGCCCGTCGGCCGGTGAGGTTGCACTCGGGCCCGGATCGCGGCCGGCGAAGCGGGCCGGAGTGCGACCTCACCACCGGACGGCGGCGGCACCGTCGGCGCCGCTGGCGCCGCCGGCGGTCACCAGTCGCGGGCGGCGAGCTCCCGGCGCAGCACCTTGCCGCTCGGCCCGAGGGGCAGGCCGTCGACGACGTGGTACACCCGCGGGTACTTGAAGGCAGCGACCCGGTCCTGCACGAACGCGTCGATCGCGTCGGTGCCGACGGCGCCGTCGCGCAGCACGACCGCCGCGTGCACCTCTTGTCCGTGCACCGGGTGGTCGACGCCGAACACCGCCGCCGAGGCGACGTCCTCGTGCCGGTGCAGCACCGACTCGAGCTCGGACGGGTACACGTTGTAGCCGTTCCGCAGGATGAGGTCCTTCTTGCGGTCGACGATCGTCACGTAGCCGTCCTCGGACAGCAGGCCGACGTCCCCGGTGCGCAGGAACCCGTCGGCCATCGCCTCGGCGGTCGCCTCCGGGTCGTCGAGGTACCCGGCGAACAGGTTGTGCCCCCGCACGACGATCTCGCCGACCTCGCCGACGGGCAGCGCTTCGATGCGGCCCTCGACCTCGGCGTCCGCGATGACGACGTCGACGCCCCAGATCGCCGGTCCGACGCTGCCGGCCCGGCTCGGCACCCCGCGCGGGTTCACCGAGATGACGGGCGAGGTCTCGGTCATGCCGTAGCCCTCCTGGATGGGCGAGCGGAACGTCGTCTCGAAGCGTTCCAACACCGCGGACGGCAGCGCGGCCCCGCCGGAGACCGCCCAGCGGAACGGCGGCCGCTCGGCCGAGGTCCGCGACGCCTCGAGCAGCGCGATGAACATCGTCGGCACCCCGAGGAACGCGGTGACCCGCTGCTCGACGCACAGTGCCAGCGCGGTGGCGGCGTCGAACCGGGGGAGCAGCACGATCGTGGCACCGCGGCGCAGCGTCGTGTTCATCACGACGGTCTGCCCGAAGGTGTGGAACAGCGGCAGGCCGCCGAAGACGACGTCGTCCTCGCGCAGGTCGAATAGGTCGATGATGCACACGTTCGCCTGCTCGACGAGCGCGAAGTGCGTGCCGACCGCGCCCTTCGGCGCTCCGGTCGTGCCGCTCGTGAACAGCACGGTGGCCGGGTCGAGCGGGTTCGACCCGACGACGGCGTCGAGCGGGGTCCCCTCGGTGGCGAGGTCGTCGAGCGACACCGCGGGCACCGGCACCCCGTCCGGCACCGGGCCGACCCCGACGACGGTCGTCCCGGTGTCGACGGCGGCGGGCCCCGCCTCGGCCAGCGCCGTGCCGGAGGCGATGAGCACCCCGGCCCCGGAGCGCGAGAGCACGTGCGTGATCTCCTCGCGCTTGAACAGCAGGTGGATCGGCACGACCACGGCACCGAGGGACAGCACCGCGAAGTACGCGACGATGAACTGCGGGACGTTCGGCAGCATCACCGCGACCCGGTCACCCCGCTCGACCCCGCGGGCACGCAGCCCGCCGGCGGCCGCGCGCACCTGCTCCCAGAGCTCGCCGTAGCTCGTCTCGTGCAGCCCGTCGGGCAGCGCGGTGAGGACGGCGGTCTTGTTGCGGTGACGCCGTGCCCCCTCGACCACGATCGTCGCGACGTTGAGGGTCCCCAGTCCGAGTCCGTCCATGGCGCAGACGCTACCCACGCGCGTGTCCGAGCGCCCACCTCGCTGGGTGCGGTGCGGCTTCCGACGCGGCCGGGACGACGGACAAGAGGCGCGGTGCCAGCCGGCACCCCTCCCTCGTAGGCTCGGTCGGCGCGCCCCGCGCAACGCTTCGCGTTGCCGCTGAGCGGGGTGCGTCCGTCCGCAGACCGGTCGCGTCAGCGGACCGCGACCACCAGCGGGGTCGGGCCCACCGGGTCCGGCGGGACCGGCAGCGAGCCGCGGATCTGGTTCTGGGCCTGGCAGTCGCTCGTGCAGTTCGTGGCGCCCTGCGAGAGCTCGACGGCGTCCTCACCGAGCACACCCCCAAGGCGACCGCCGGGCTGGACGGTCCACGTGGTCGTCGTCGCGGTCTGCGAGGTCTTCGTGGCGACCTGCGGGCTGTCCTTGCCGAGGAGCATCTGGTGCGCGCCGCTGCCCGACGCCACGGCGGCGACACCGTCACCGAAGTTGATCTTGCCGCTGTACGGGTTCGTAAAGTAGAACAGCCCTGCCCCGAGGGTGTGGGTGAAGGTCACCGGCGCGGCGAACTCGGTCTCCATCTGGAAGACGCCGCCCTGGGCGCCGTCCTTCGCCTGGATCTTGTACTTGCCCGCACCGGTGCCGAAGATCGCGACCAGGGTGTCGTCGCGGACCTCGAGCGACGACAGCTTCGTGCCGGCGAGCTGCGCGGGCGTGAGCGACGGCACCTTCGACGCGAAGACGACGGTCGGCTTCGTGACCATGCGCTGCGTGTCCGCGGCGCCGGTGAGCGTGTAGTCGTACACGCCGAGGTCGGCGATGCGGATGTCGAAGCCGTTGTGCTTGCCGCGGACCGCGATGGTGCCGGACACGGCCAGGTCCTTCACCTTGTAGTCCTTGCCCTGGGTGGGGTTCGTCGTGGTGCCGTTGACGGTCACCGCGTAGTCGCCACCGGTGGAGGTCTTGCCGGACGCGTTCGCGGGGGAGACCCCGACGAGGGCGGCGGCGGCGACGGTGCCGAGCGTCATCACGGCGGCGATGCCGGCGACGCGGCGGCGCGAGCGCCGGGTGGTGGTGGGTGCCGTGTGCATGGGTGCCTCCTGGGGCGAAGGGGCCTGGATGGCCCGTACACGTCGATCGTCGCCCGAGCCGCGCGCGCCCACCATCGGACCTTGGTACTAGTACCTCGTCACCAGCCGTGGTCGCGTGCCCACAGGGCGGCGCTCGTGCGGTCGGCGACGCCGATCCGTCGGAACAGCGAGCCGACGTGCACCTTCACCGTCCGCTCCGCGATGCCGAGCTCGGTGGCGATCTGCCGGTTCGACAGCCCGCGGGCGATGCGGACCAGCACGTCACGCTCCCGCGGCGGCAGGTCGGGGCCGCGGTCGGTCGCGGCGGCACCGGGGAGCAGCGCTCGGGCGACCCGCGGGTCGATGGGGGTCTCGTCGCGGGCAGCCGCCCGGACCGCGGCGACGACGTCGTCCGGCGCGGCGTCCTTCAGCAGGTACCCGGTGGCTCCCGCGGCCAGGGCGGCGCGGACCCGGTGGTCGTCGGAGAACGTCGTCAGGACGAGCACCCGGACCGCGGGCATCGCCGCCCGCAGCCGGGCGGTGGCGTCGACGCCCCCGGCGCCCGGCATCGACAGGTCCATGACGACGACGTCCGGGCGCAGGTCCGCCGCACGGTCGACGGCCTCCTCGCCGGTCGCGGCCTCGCCGACCACCTCGCAGTCGTCCGTGGTCGCGAGCACCGCACGGAGGCCACCGCGCACGAGCGCGTGGTCGTCGACCAGCAGCACCCTCACCGCAGGGTCTCCACGTCGGTGGGGACCGTGAGCTCCCAGGTGGTCCCGCGCCCCGGGGCGGTCCGGAGCAGCAGCGAGCCGCCGGTGTCCTCGGCGACCTCGCGCAGCAGCGTCGTGCCGAGGTGACCGGCACGGGTCGGTCCGGCGACGACCGCGGGGTCGAAGCCGGAGCCGTCGTCGGCCACCGTCACCGCCAGGTGGTCCCCGTCGCGGGCCACCTGGACGTCGACCGTGGTGGCGTCGGCGTGCTTCACGGTGTTCCAGACGGCCTCGCGCACGAACCGCACGACCGCCAGCAGTGCGGCGGGCGAGGCCTCGACGGCGTCCGGCACGTGCACCGTCGTCGTCACGCCGGCCGCGCGGGCGCGGGCGCAGGCGTCGTCGAGCGCGGCGCCGAGGCCGTCGCGGTCCGGGGCCGCCGGTCGGATCGCCGCCATCGAGGTCCGGAGCGACGACACCGCCCGGCGCAGCGTCGTCGCGGCGTCTCGGGTCTCCGGGGCGGCGCCGAGCGACAGGGCCAGCCCGGCGACGTCCTGCACCGGACCGTCGTGCAGCTCGCCGGCCATCCGGCGCCGCTCGGCGGCCTCGGCGTCGAGCGCACGGCCGAGCAGGCGTTCCCGGAGCCGCTGGCCGGACCGGATGCGCACCAGCAGCCAGAGCAGGAGCGGCACGAGCAGGCCGAGCACGACCGCGACCGTGCCGAACGCCAGCACCGCGAACGCGTGGCGCAGGTCGGCGGCGCGCTCGAGGACCTCGTCGTACGGCAGGTACGCCTCGAACAGCAGGGCCTCGCCGGAGGGGGTGTGCACCGCCTGGTACGCCTCGAGCAGGGGGCCGCTCCCGCGCTCGAACCGGTTCTCCGGCTCGTCGAGGTCGGACACCTCGGCGTCCGAGCGGTCGGTGCGGAGTGCCTCGAGGTCCTCGTCGGAGAGCGGGAACCGGTCGCCCACGAGCCGCGGCTCGTCCGACCAGATCACGGTGCCGTCGGCGCGCCAGAGCTTCATCCGCACCGCCGAACCGGCGCGCAGCTCGCCCGCGACGGCGTCGCCGAGCCGGGCACGGGCCGCAGCGCGTTCAGCGACGGTGGCGTCCGGGTCGGCGATCGCGTCGACGAGTGCGGGTTCGACGACGACCCGGGCGAGCGCGGCGGTGTCGGCCGTCGCGTCGCGCACGGCGAAGGCCTCCGCCGTGCGCTGGGAGACGAGCGCGCCGGCGGTGGCGACCGCCGCGCCGCCGACGAGGGCGGCGAGCACCACCCCGACGAGCACGCGGCGCCACGGGGTGCGGCCGGCCCGGCGGCGGGGGTCGGCGACCACGAGCACGACGGGGGCGACGGCCCCCGCGTCCGACGACCGTTGTCCACGCACCAGGCAACCGTAACCGCCGGGGCCGCGCCGCGCCTCCTGTCCGGCCCCTGCCTCAGCCGGGTGCGACGACCGACGTGCCGAGCGCGTGGCGGACCGAGCCCCACGACGCGAGGCGCTCGCGCACCTCGTCGTCCCGCTCGGCGGCGAGGGCGTCGGCGTGCGCCTGCTCGAGCACCTCGTCGATGACGACGCGGCGCCCGCTCCGCGCCGACGCGATCGCGGCGTCGACCATGGTGAGGCTCATGACGTTGCCGTGGACCTCGCCGTCCGGCGCGGTGCCGGAGCGGACCGCCCGGACGAAGGACGTGAGCGCCCCCGCGATCTCGTGCCCGACGCTCGGCGCCGACCCGGGGGTGCCGGGCACGCCGTCGAGGTCGCTGGAGGGGTCGTGGTCGCCGTCCCACAGCGCGGTGCCGGCCGCGCCGGAGGCCCGCCAGTCGCCGTTCCACGACGTCTCGGCGCCCGGGGCGCACCACGAGCCGTCGTAGACGTAGCGGACGTCGTCCTCGAAGGTGAAGACGGCGGCTGCGGCCGCGTCGCCCCGGTACCAGGACCACGACGGGTTCCACGACTCGCAGTACACCGACACCGGGTCGCGTTCGAGCACGTACCGGGCGGAGTCGAAGGCGTGGATCGCCATGTCGAGCAGCAGGACGTCGTCCATCTCCTCGCGGAAGCCCCCGAAGTGCGGGGCCTTCGCGAAGCGGGTGCTCAGCCCGCCGACGCCGCCGAGGCCGCGGACGTGTTGGCGGAAGGCGACGAGCTGGTCGTTGTGGCGGCGCGACTGCGACACCATGAACAGCTTGCCGGTGACCTCGGCGGCGGCCGCGAGCGACAGCGCCTCGGCGACGGTCTGCGCCGCGGGCTTCTCGCCGAGCACCGGCAGACCGGCGCGCAATGCCTGCATGGTCACGGGGTGGTGCGCGACCGGGACCGTGATGTCGAGGACGGCCTCGGCGCCGGTCTCGGCGGCCAGTGCGGTCAGGTCCGTCCCGACCGGCAGGGTCGGGTCGCCGGCGTGCGCGGCCCCGGCGCGGGCCGCGTCGAGGTCGAGGTCGACGACGCCGACGAGCTCGACCTCCGGGTCGGCGGCGACGGTGGCGAGCCAGGCGCGGCCCATCCCGCCGGCACCGACCTGGACGACGCGGAGCGCGCTCACGCGCGGGCCTCGGCGGCGGCCGGGTCCTCGACGGGGGCCGTACCGGCGGCCGGGTCCTCGACCGGGGCGTCGTCGAACGGCCCGCGGTAGTGCTGGCCGTCGAAGTACTCGCCGAGGTCGTAGCGGCGGAGCGTCGGGATCTCCCGCTCGCGTTCCGGCCGGGCCCACTCGGCACCGTTCGCGACGACACGACGGACGTCCGGGTGGTGGTAGACGGGGAAGTCCTGGTCACCGGGGGAGAAGTAGAAGATCTTCCCGAGGCCCCGGCGGTAGGTCATGCCGCTCCGGAACACCTCGCCGCCGGTGAAGCCCGAGATGAACACGAGCTCGTCGGGCGTCGGGACGTCGAAGTACTCGCCGTACATCTCCTGCTCGGGGATGACGATCGGGTTCGGCACCCCGCGGGTGATCGGGTGCTGCGGGTTCACCGTCCAGACGAGCTCCTGGTCGTGCTCGCTCCGCCAACGCAGCGTGCACGTGGTGCCCATGAGCTTGCCGAAGATCTTCGACCAGTGACCGGAGTGCAGCACGACCAGGCCCATGCCGGACAGCACGTGCTTGTGCACCCGGTCCACGACGGCGTCGTCGACGTCCTGGTGGGCGGCGTGCCCCCACCAGGTGAGGACGTCGGTGTCCGCGAGGACCTCGTCGGTGAGCCCGTGCTCGGGTTCCTGCATGGTGGCGGTGCGGACGACGGCGTCGGGCAGGTGCTCGCGGATCCCGTCCGCGATCGCGCCGTGCATGCCGTCGGGGTAGCGCTCGGCGACGTGCTGCTCGACCTGTTCGTGGACGTTCTCGCCCCAGACGGTGATGCGCAACGGTGTCGTGGTCATGGTGGATGCCTCTCGGGGGTGGGGGGACCGGGTGCGGGTCGCTCGGCCGCGGGTCACTTGACCGCGCCGCCGGTGGCACCGGCCGCGATGAACTTCTGCGCCACGAGCAGCAGCACGATGGCGGGGATCGACGCCATCACCGCTGCGGCCATGACGGTCGACCAGTCGGCGGTGAACGTGCCGATGTAGTTGTAGATGCCGAGCGTGATCGGCCGGACGTCCTCGGTGGTGGTGAGGGTCAGGGCGAACAGGAAGTCGCTCCAGGTGAACAGGAACGTGAAGAGCCCGGCGGTGATGAGGGCGTTCGCGCTGATCGGGACGACGACGGAGCGGAAGGCCCGGAAGTTGCCGGCCCCGTCGACCTTCGCGGCCTCGATGATCGACGGCGGGATGTTCTGCATGAACGCCCGCATGATGAGGATCGCGAAGGGCACGCCGGCGGTGCTGTCGGCGAGGATCAGCCCCGGCACGGTGTTGAGCAGGCCGAGGTCGTTGTACGCCGCGTACAGGGCGTTCGCGACGACGATGCCCGGGATCATCTGTGAGATGAGGATGCCGAACAGGACCGGTCCGACGCCCTTTACCTTGAACTGGGCGAGCGCGTAGGCCGCCGGCGTCGCGATGAGCAGGCTCACCACGACGCTGCCGAGCGCGATGAGCAGGCTCGTCACCAGGGCGCCGCCCTGGTCTGCGATGGCCTGGGCGTACCCGCCGAGCTGCGCGTTGATCGGGAACCAGGCGGCCTCGATCGCGGAGCCGGTCGGCTGCAGCGAGATGTTGACCATCCAGTAGACCGGGAACAGCATGACGGCGAGGATCAGGATCCCGATGCCGGAGAGCACCCACTGCTTCGGGGTGGTCGGCCGGGTGGGTCGACGGGTGCCGCGGGTCACCACGGCGCGCGTCGCGGTTGCGTCAGTCATCGACGGCCTTCCTGTTGAGGCGGAGGTAGACGATCGCGAACAGGGCGGAGATGACGATGAGGATGTTGCTCAGCGCGGCGCCCTGCCCGAAGTCGAACTGCTTGAACGACAGGTCGTACGACTGCGTGGCGATGGTCTGCGTGGCGTTCGCCGGCCCGCCGTTCGTCAACCCGAGGATGATGTCGAGCACCTTGATCGTGTAGACGACACCGAGCACGAGCGTGACGCTCACGACGGGGCGCAGCATCGGCCAGGTGATCGCCCAGAACGCCTTCCAGCCGGTGGCGCCGTCGAGGGCCGCGGCCTCGTAGAGCTCGGTCGGGATGTCCTGCAGCCCGCCGTACAGGATCGTGGTGTTGAAGGGGATCCCGATCCAGATGTTCACCGCGATGACGGTGATGAGCGCGACCGCGGGGCTCGTCAGCCACGGGACCGACGGGACGCCGAACGAGCCGAGGAACTGGTTCACGACGCCCGAGTCCTGGTCCAGCATCCACTTCCACACGGCGCTCGACACGATGAGCGGCAGCAGCCAGGGCAGCAGGAGCAGGGAGCGCAGCAGCCCGGAGAGCGGGAAGTTGCGCCGGAAGAACAGCGCGAGCAGCAGCCCGATCACGAACTGGCCGACGATCGACCCGACCGTGAACAGCGCGGTGTTGATCAGCGCCGTGTCGAAGAGCTGCGACGAGACGACCGAGGCGTAGTTCGCGAAGCCGACCCAGGGGGCCTCGCCCGTGTAGAACGTCGACGTCGTGTACGCCTGGAAGCTCATGACGACGTTCTTGACGACCGGGAAGCCGAAGAACAGCAGCAGGAACAGCACGGCCGGCAGCAGGAACAGCAGCTGCGCGATCCGTTCGAAGCGCAGCGAGCGGCCCGGGCGGGGCCGCCGGGACGGAGCGGGTGCTCCGTCGCCGGCGGCCCGCCGTGGGGCGACGGGGGTCGCGGTGCTCGTCATGCTCAGTTGCTCGACTGGGCGTTCTGCAGGGCGTCGGCCGGCGAGTCCTGGCCGGTGAGCGCAGCCTGCACGGCCGTGTAGATCTTCGTCGCGGCCTTCGGCCAGTCGGCGCCGAGCTCGCCCGTGCGGGCCCGGGCGTCGGCGACCAGGTCGACGAAGACCTGCTCCTCGGGGACGTCCTTGCCGAACTGCTGGGCGACGGCCGTCTTCGAGGGGATCGTGTAGCGGAGCTTCGCCATCGCGAGCTGGTTCGCGTCGCTGTTCATGCAGTCGACGATCTTCGCGGCGACGGCCTGCTTTGCTTTGTCCCCGGTGTTCGGGACGGTCCAGACCTCGCCCCCGAGCGGTGCGACGGCCGTGTCGCTGGCGGACTGCACGGGGATCTGGGCGATGCCGTAGTCGACCCCCGACTCCTTGAGTCCGGGGATCTGCCACGGACCGTTGATCATCATCGCGGCCTTGCCGGCCATGAACTGGTCGTTCACGTCGGCCTGGGTCCAGTTCAGGACGCTCTTCGACATCGAGCCGTCGTCGATCAGGTCCTTCCACAACGTCAGGGCCTCGGCGGTCTCGGGGGTGGCGATGTCCTTCTCGTCGCCGCCGTTCGACCACATGAACGGCAGGAACTGCCAGGTGCCCTCGTACGTGGCGTTCGCGTCGACCGCGAAGCCGTACTGGCTGCCCTTCGTGAGCTTCGCCGCGGCGGACTGCAGCTCGTCCCAGGTCTTCGGCGGGGTGACCCCGGCCTCGGACAGCACCTTCTTGTTGTAGACGAGCGCGATCGTGTTCACGGTCGGCGCGAGCCCGTAGACCTTGCCCTCGTAGGTGCCGGCCTGCAGCACGCCCTCTGCGTAGCCGTCGGTCGAGATGTCGTAGTCGGACAGCGGCGACAGCGCACCGGTCTCGGCGATCTGCTGCATGTCCGGGTTGTCGAGCATGAGGACGTCCGGCAGGGTCCGCGACGACGCCTGCTGCAGCACCTTCTGGATGAGGGACGAGCCGGGCACCTGGGTGCGCTTGATGGTGACGTCGTTCTCGGCGCCGCACTTGTCGAGGTACTCGCCGATCACCTTCTTGTCGTTGCCCTGGTTGTAGTAGTCGAGCACGGTGATGGAGTCCACCTTGCCGCCGGAGCTCGCCGACGAGCCGCCGGAACAGCCGGCGAGGACGAGGGGGACGGTCGCCAGCATGGCGACCGTGCTGAGGACCGGTGCGATCCTGCGGTGTCGAGGCTTCATTGCTTCGCTCTTCTCTGGATGGTTGCCGGACACGAACGCGACGTGCCGCTCGTGGATCGGGAGCGAACCGGACCAGAACCGCTCCGTCGCGTCCCGAGTGGGGTCGAAGCTAGCATCGAAGCGGTTAGATGGTAAAGCGCTTAGACGAACTTTCTCGTGGGTCACCCCCGCTACAGTGAGCGGAACAGGGTGAGGGAGCGGCATGGCGACGATGCAGCAGGTCGCCGACCGGGCGGGCGTCTCGATCGCGACCGTGTCCTTCGTGGTGAACGGGAACAAGCGGGTGTCCGCGGCCACCCGTGCCCGCGTCACCGCCGCGATGCGCGAGCTCGGTTACCGCAACAACGTGGTCGCGCGGGCCCTGGCGTCGCGTCGCAGCCGCATCCTCGCGCTGGTCTTCCCGGTCCTCGAGCACCGGCTCGGACAGACGGCGCTGCAGTTCTTCACGAGCGCCGCCGGCCGCGCCTCGGAGCTCGGGTACCACCTGGTGCTCTGGCCCGCCGCGGCCACCGGCGACGACGTGCAGGAGCTCATCTCCGGCGGACTCGCCGACGGCGTCGTCGTCATGGAGGTCACCATGCGCGACCCCCGCATCGAGCGCCTCGTCGAGCTCGACGTCCCCTTCGTCGCCATCGGCCGGACCGCTGACCCGTCGGGCATCTCCTTCGTCGACATCGACTTCGAGCGCACCGTCGAGGACGCCCTCGACCACCTGACCGGCCTCGGCCACCGCCGCATCGGCCTCGTCGTCGAGGACCTCGACGGCACCGCGATGGCCGACTACGGCCCGAAGGTCCGGTCCGAGGCCGCGTTCCGCGCCTCCGTCGAGCGCCGCGGTCTGAGCGGCACCGTCGTCGCGGCGGGGGCCTCCGCCGAGGGCGGCCGTCGTGCGGCGGCCGACCTGCTGGCGCGCGACCCCGACCTGACGGCGGCGATCATCATGAAGGACGACTCGAACTTCGGGCTCGTGAGCGGCCTCCGCGCCGGCGGACGACGCGTCCCCGAGGACGTCTCGGTCGTCGCGATCGTCTCGTCGGACGGCGCCGGCGCCGCCACCGAACCCGTGCTCACGACGTTGAACGCGCCCGGCCCGGCACTCGGCCGCCTGGCCGTCGAGTCCCTGGTCGACCGCCTCGAGGGCGGCACGACGGACCGCACGCACACCCTCATCCCGTGCGCCCTGCACCTGGCCGACTCGACGGCGCCCGCTCGCGCCTGAGCCCTGGGGCCTGGGGCCTGCGGCCCGCGCCCTGCGCCCCGCCTCGCCCCGCCTCGCGAAAGCGACAGTTCTCCGCGAACAGTTCGTCGCACACTGTCGCCTCCGCAGCGCTGACGGGGTCGCCGGTGCGGGATCTGTCGCTTTCGCGACCACCTGTCGGCCGGGAGGCGCGGGTCGGCCCCGCCACGAGCCTCCCGGCCGCCGCCTCGCGGTCCGCCGCCCCGCCTCGCGAAAGCGACGGTCCTCCGCGAACAGTTCGTCGCACACTGTCGCCTTCGCAGCACGGACGGGGCCGCCGGTGCGGGATCTGTCGCTTTCGCGCCCACCTGTCGGCCGGGAGGCGCGGGTCGCCCCCGCCACGAGCCTCCCGACCGCCGCCTCCGCGGCCGCCGCCTCCGCGGTCCGCCGCCCCGCGGTCACCAGGTCCGCCGCCTCGCCCCCCGCGGTCCGCCCTCACGCGAAAGCGACAGCTCTCCGCGAACAGTTCGCCGCACACAGTCGCCTCCGCAGCGCTGACGGGGTCGCCGGTGCGGGATCTGTCGCTTTCGCGCCCGCCTGTCGGCCGGGAGGCGCGGGCCGGCCCCGCCGCGGGCCTCCCGGCCGCCGCGTCAGCGGTCCGCCTCCCTTCCACGCCCGACGTCCGCCGCCCCGCCTCGCGAAAGCGACAGTTCTCCGCGAACAGTTCGTCGCACACTGTCGCTTCCCCCGCGCTGACGGGGCCGCCAGTGCGGGATCTGTCGCTTTCGCGACCACCTGTCGGCCGGGAGGCGCGGGCCGGCCCCGCCGCGGGCCTCCCGGCCGCCGCGTCAGCGGTCCGCCTCCCTTCCACGCCCGACGTCCGCCGCCCCGCCTCGCGAAAGCGACAGTTCTCCGCGAACAGTTCGTCGCACACTGTCGCTTCCCCCGCGCTGACGGGGCCGCCAGTGCGGGATCTGTCGCTTTCGCGACCACCTGTCGGCCTGCAGGCGCGGCCGCCCGCCACGGCCGCCCGCCCCGCCGCCCGCCAGCACCACCTGCGGACAGCCCAGGCTCCGCCTGGTTGTGTGGACGCACAGGTTCGCAGCACCACACGTCGAGGAGGACGGATGGCCATCGACCGGAGGATGTTCCTGTTCGGGGGAGCGGGGGTGCTGCTGCTCGCCGGCTGCTCCACCCGACCCGAGCGCACGAGGGTCGAGGACTGGCCCACCGACCCGCCCGAGGGCGAGGCCACGATCAGCTGGTGGGCCGGCCAGATCGCGTCGAAGGACGGCGGGGACCTGCGGCGGCGGCTCATCACGGAGTTCCAGAAGGAGCACCCGAACATCCGGGTGCAGATCGTCAGCGCCCCGAGCGACACCGACACGAACCGCACGAGCCTGACGACCCAGATCGCGGCCGGCAGCAGCACCCCGGACGTGTACCTCGGCGACGTGGCGTGGCCCGGCCAGTTCGCGAAGAACAAGCTCGCGACCCCCGTCAACCAGCTCGTCGGTGCGGACTTCTTCGACCAGTTCCCCGAGGGGCTGCGGCAGGCGGCGAGCGTCGACGGGACGTACTACATGTTCCCGCTCTACATCGACGAGTCGTTCTTCCTGTACCGGAAGGACCTGCTCGACAAGCACGGCTTCCAGGTGCCGGCGTCGTGGGAAGAGGTGCGCGAGACCGCCGCGAAGCTCGTCGACACGGGTGACGTGTCGTACGGGTTCGCGTTCCAGGGCGACGTGTACGAGGGTCTGACCTGCAACGTCACCGAGTTCGTCGCGGACGCGGGCGGGTCGCTGCTCAACGACGACCTGACGAAGCCCGAGACCACGAGCTCGGAGACGAAGCGCGCGTTCGAGTTCATGCGCTCGCTGGTCACCGAGGGGGCGTCCCCGCGGGCCACCCTGACGTACCAGGAGCAGGACACGAACGACGCGTTCTCGGGCGGCCGGGCCGCGTTCCTGCGGAACTGGTCGTACGCGTGGGGGATCGCGAACGGACCGGACAGCCAGGTCGCCGGCAAGGTCGGGCTCGCGGCGCGACCGACGTTCGACGGCATGGACGACCACCACTCGACGATCGGCGGGTGGGGGAACTACATCAACCCGCACACCCAGCAGCCCGCGGCGGCGCTCACCTTCGCGAGCTGGATGTCGAGCGAGACCGCGCAGCAGTTCCTGACCCGCGAGGGCGGTGTCCTGCCCGCCCGCAGTGCGTCGCTCGTCAGCGAGGACGCGAAGCGGCAGCAGCGGCCCACCTACGACACCGCGGCCGGCATCACGCTCGTGCCCCGGCCGACCTCGACGGCGTACTACCCGAAGGTCTCGCAGGGCGTCTACCAGAACGGCAACAGCATCCTCGGCGGCCAGGCATCGGTCGACGGCGGCACGAGCGCGATGGCCTCCGCCATCTCGCTCGCGCTGTCGGGTGACGCGCTGTGAGCGCCGGCACCGCGACGCGGACGACGGTCGGGCCGGGAGGCCCGGGTCGACTTGCCCCGCCGCCCCGGCCGACGGGGCGGTCGCGTCTCGACCGCATCCGGGCGCGGGGTGCGTGGGGCTTCGCGGCCCCGGCGCTCCTGGTCGTCGCCGCGGTGACGATCTTCCCGGTGGTGTACTCGATCGTCCTGAGCTTCGCCGACGTCGAGGTCGGCTACGAGGGCTTCACCATCCAGTCCTTCGGGTTCGGCAACTACGCGGCCCTGCTGCAGAGCGCCGACTGGTACCGGGCACTCGGGTTCACCGTCCTGTACACGGTCGTGACCGTCTCGGTCGAGCTCGTGCTCGGCATGCTCGTCGCGCTGGTGCTCGAGCGGCTCGGGGCCACCCGTGGCTGGATGCTCGCGCTCATGCTCGTGCCGTGGTCGCTCGTCACCATCGTCAACGCGCAGCTGTGGAAGTACGTCTACGACAGCACCTACGGCGTCGCGACCTGGTTCTTCGGCTTGTTCGGGGACGCCCCGGTGATCCTCGGGGAGCCGGTGCCGGCGATCACCGGCCTGATGGTCGCGGACATCTGGAAGACGACGCCGTTCGTGGCGATCATCCTGCTCGCCGGGCTCGTGCAGATCTCCGAGGACCACTACGAGGCCGCCGAGCTCGACGGCGCGAGCACGTGGCAGACGTTCTGGCGGGTGGTGCTCCCGCAGCTCACCCCGACGCTGACGATCGCGGTGCTGTTCCGCATCCTGCAGGCGTTCGGCGTCTTCGACCTGCCGTTCGTGCTGACGAACGGCGGTCCGGGCACCACGACCCAGTCGCTCGCGATCATGGGCTACAAGGTGCTCTTCCAGGACATCAACATCGGTCCGGGTGCGGCGATCGCGACGTCCACGGCGGTCATCGTGGCCGTCGGGTGTCTGCTGTTCCTCCGGGCGTTCCGGAACCAGGCGAAGGGAGGGGACGACTGATGCCCCGTCAACGTGTCCGCAAGGGCTGGCGCAAGTGGGTCAACACCGTCAACGTCAGCGGCGTCGTCATCGCGGTGCTCACCGCGCTGCCGCTGTACTGGCTCGTCACGACGTCGCTCAAGCCGTCCGGCGAGATCGCCCAGTCGCCACCGACGGCGTTCCCGCAGCGGATCACCTTCGACAACTTCGTGGTGGCGTTCCGCGACAACGCGCTCGGCCAGTACATGCTCAACAGCGTCATCGTGTCGGTGTCGACCACCGTCGTCGTGCTCGCGCTGGCGTTCCTGTCCGGCTACGCACTCGCCGGGCGGTTCATCCGCGGCCGCACCGCCATCATGACCTCGCTGCTCATGCTCTCGGTGTTCCCGGCGATCGCGGTGCTGACGCCGCTCTACCTGCTCGAGCGCAACCTCGGACTGCTCAACTCGTATCCGGGCCTCATCGTGCCGTACGTCGCGTTCAACCTGCCGTTCGCCATCTGGATCATGCGGAACTACCTGCAGGGGATCCCGTCGACGATCGAGGAGGCGTCCGAGATCGACGGCGCCGGAGCGTGGCGCACGGTGCTGTCCGTCATCCTGCCGATGGCGAAGCCGGGCCTGTTCACCGTCGGGGTCTTCACGTTCACGGCGTCGTGGAGCGAGTTCCTCATGGCGCTGACGTTCAACAGCGAGAACTCCTTCCGCACCATCCCGGTCGGCATCGCCCTGTTCGGTACCCAGTTCACGGTGCCGTTCGCGCAGATCTTCGCCGCGAGCGTCGCGGCCACGGTCCCGATCGTCATCCTCGTCCTGGTGTTCCGCCGTTCCATCGTGTCCGGACTGACCTCGGGAGCGGTGAAGGGATGACGTCGTCGGTGCCGCAGAACGGTCGGTCCAGATAGGTAGGAAAGTGACCTAATTGCGCTTGGCGGACAATCGTCCGATCCGAGCCGTGCTCGCCCGTACTCTGCCGTCAGTGGTTCGGTGCGCCGACGTCGACGGCCGCGACGACGCGGTCGACGATCCTGACGAACCTGGCCACGTCCCGTTCCGAGAAGGAGGCCATCAGCTCGTGCAGGTGCTCGTTCGTGCCGTCCATCGCGCGCGCGAAGTCACGCCTGGCCGTCGTGGTCAGTTCGATGTGCCGGCTGCGGCCGTCGTCGGGGTTCGGGACGCGGCAGAGGTGCCCGCTCTGCTCGAGGCGGTCGACCATGCCCGTCACGGCGGGACCGGTGAGCCCCAGGTACTTCGCCAGGTCGGTCACGCGCACGGTCCGGCCGGCGTCCTGGGCCCGCGAGACGTACTGCAGCACGCCGACGTCGCCGCCGGACACCCCCAGCTGGTCGCGCAGTCGCGCTCGGAGATCCGAAACTGCCGTCTCGAGACGGGTCAGCGCGCCGACGAGGTCGAGATCGCTCACGGACACGTCCCCTCGGTGCGGATCTCGGTGCGGATCGGGCCGGTGCCACGATGCGCTGCGCTCACCGGGTCAGCGTATCCGCGGAACGCACGACGTGTCATGTCGCGGGGAGTTCCGGCGTGAGCCTGTCCGGCGGGCGCACGGCGTCCGTGACGCGACCGGTCGAGGGTGTGCGCTTCGAGGTCGCCGGTTCCGGCGCCGAGTCGGCCGGGCGGGACCTCGCGCGGGTGCACGGCGCCGACCGGTGGTCCGTCCGGGCGACCGACGGCGACCCCGCGTACCGGTACACCGCGGTCGGTGACTCCGACGTGACGATCCGGCGGTCGCAGCTGCGCGGAGCGCTCTGGGGCCCGGTGCCGGTCGGCGGCGACTACATCGTCACCTGGATCACCGAGGGCAGCGCACACGTCGACACGAGCGGGTCGCGGATCGCACTGCGCCGGGACGTCCCGGTGCTCCTGCCGTGCGACGGCGAGTTCGTGTTCTCGGCCGCCGACCACGACCAGCGACTCGTGCACCTGGACCGGGAGTTCGTGCGCCGGGTCGCCGTCGGGACGCTCGGCCGGGACGACCGGCCGCTGCGCTTCGACCACGCCCGCGAGCCGGAGCCCGGCACCGCCGACCGCTGGCACCAGGCCCTGTCCGCCCTGTCCCGCTCGCTCCGGCTCGGCGGGCACGGCACCGACGACTGGCACGAGGCGAAGCTGCAGACCGTGGCGGCGTTCCTCGAGACCTTCCCGCCGCGTGGCGACGACCTGCCCGAAGAGCTGTCGCTGCCGCGGAACGCGCGGTTGCGTGCTGCCGTCGAGTACATCCACGCGCACGCGGCCGAGACGGTCACCATCGCCGAGCTGTCGGCGGTGGCCGGGCTGAGCGTGCGGTCCGTGCAGGAGTCGTTCCGCCGGGTGTTCGACGTCACGCCGCTCGCGTACCTGCGCGACGTCCGGCTGGACCGGGTCCGTGCGGAGCTGCTCGAGCTCGACCCGCAGGCGGGCGTCATCGGCGACGTCGCTCGAAAGTGGGGGTTCGCGCACCTCGGGCGCTTCTCGGCGTCCTACGCGGCACGGTTCGGCGAGTACCCGAAGCAGACGCTGCGGCGCTGACCGGCGCTGACCGGCGCTGACCGGCGCTGCGGCGCTCGACGGCACTGCCGCGCTGGCCGCGACGACGCCGTGCTGGCCGACGCTGCCGTGCTGGCGGGCACTGCGGCGCTGGACGGTGCGCGGTCGGGCGGCGGCGGTCGGGGCACGTCCAGGCGCCGGTCGGTGCGCGGGCAGGCGCCGGTCGGTGCGCGGTCAGGCGGCGGTCGGTGCGCGGTCAGGCGGCGGTGGGGGCCGTTCCGCTGCTCCGACGCGTGCGCAGGGTGGTCGGCAGCCGCACGTGGTCCGACGCGTCCTCGCCGCGGAGCATGGTCAGGAGCATCTCGACCGCACGGGTGCCGAGCTCGGCGAGGGGCTGCGACACCGTGGTGAGCGGTGGGGTCGTGACCGACGCCTGCGGCACGTCGTCGAAGCCGACGACGGACAGGTCCTCGGGCACGCGGAGCCCGAGGTCGGCGGCGGCGCGCAGCACACCGACGGCCGAGGAGTCGTTCGCGGCGAACACGGCGGTCGGTCGGTCCTCGAGGGTCAGCAGCTGTCGGGCGACGACCGCGGACTGGTCCTCCTGGTACCCGCCGTCATGGAGCAGCCGCTCGTCGACCGCGATGCCGGCGGCCGCCAGGGCCGAGCGGTACCCGGCCTCGCGGAGCTGGGCCGAGGCGAGGTCGGCACGGCCCTGCACGTGCGCGATGCGCGTGTGCCCGAGCGCGAGCAGGTGCTCCACCGCGAGCACGGCCCCGCCCTCGTTGTCGGCGTCGACCGTGGCGTGCCCCTCCGGCCCGGTGTGCGGGTCGATGGCCACGACGGGGATGGTCGAGCTGGACAACGCCGTCGTGGGGGTGACCACGATGGCGCCGTCGATGAGCGTGCCGGACAGCCGCGACAGCGAGCGGCGTTCCCAGCCGGGTCGGTCGGCGCCGGTCATGAGCCCGGCGTAGGCGAGCAGCTCGTAGCCGGTGCCGGTGGCCGCGCTCGAGATGCCGCGGAGCAGCTCGGTCGAGAACGGCTCGAACTCGGGCACCAGGATGCCGATCACCCCGGTCCGCGAGCTCCGCAGGCTCCTGGCCACGAGCGACGTCTCGTACCCGAGGTCGTCGACGACCTGCTGCACGCGGACCATCGTCGCGGGGGCGACGCCGTCGCGCCGGTTGATCACCTTCGACACGGTGGGGATCGACACCCCAGCGGCCCGTGCCACGTCGCCGATCGTCACCCGGCCGGCACCGGGATGCGCGCCGACGGCTGGATCCATTGGCACACCGTACCGCGGCTGCGGGTTGCGGACGGTGAAGAAAACGTTATCGATATCGATTGACATTGCCACGGAGCGCCTGGCACGCTCTCCGCAGCGGCAGTCGATGTCGCTGCATGTCAACGACGACACTCAGGAGATCCACGATGACGAGGAAGATCCGTGCCGCGGCAGCCATCGCGCTGATCGGGGCGACAGCACTGGTGGCCAGCGGCTGCTCGGCGGGCAGCGATGCCTCCGCAGACGGCGGGAAGGTCACGATGACCTTCTGGCACAACTCGACGACCGGTCCGGGCAAGGCCTACTGGGCCTCGACCGTCAAGGCGTTCGAGGACAAGTACCCGAACGTCACCATCAAGATCCAGGCGATCCAGAACGAGGACCTGGACGGCAAGCTGCAGACCGCGCTCAACTCCGGTGACGCACCCGACGTCTTCCTGCAGCGCGGCGGCGGCAAGATGGACGCGATGATCGCCGCCGGGCAGCTCATGGACATCTCCGACTCCATCAGCGCCGACGCGAAGCAGTCGATCAGCGCCGGCACCTTCGCCGGCTACGAGAAGGACGGCAAGACCTACGCCATGCCCGGCGCGGTGCTCCCCGAGGGCATCTGGTACTCGAAGGACCTGTTCGAGAAGGCCGGCATCGACGGCACGCCCACCACGATGGACGAGCTGAACGACGACATCGCGAAGCTCAAGTCCGCCGGGGTCGACCCGGTCGCCGTCGGCGCGAAGGACGCCTGGCCCGCCGCGCACTGGTACTACAACTTCGCCCTGCGCGAGTGCAGCCAGAAGACGCTCGAGGACACCGCCAAGTCGCTGAAGTTCGACGACGCCTGCTGGACCAAGGCCGGCGACCAGCTCGAGGACTTCAACGCGACGAAGCCCTTCAACAACGGCTTCCTCACCACGGCGGCGCAGCAGGGCGCCGGCAGCTCGGCGGGTCTGCTCGCCAACCACAAGGCGGCCATGGAGCTCATGGGTGCCTGGGACCCGGGCGTGATCGCCTCGCTGACCCCGGACGGCAAGCCGCTGTCCGACCTCGGCTGGTTCCCGTTCCCCACGATCGACGGCGGCAAGGGTGACCCGAAGTCGATGATGGGCGGCGTCGACGGCAACTCCTGCTCGGCACAAGCCCCGAAGAAGGCCTGCACCGACTTCCTCAACTTCATCGTGCAGAAGGACAACCAGGAGGGCTACTACAAGGCCTTCAACGCCATCCCCGTGAACAAGGAGGCGCAGTCGGTCGTCGACTCCGACTACCTGAAGTCGGCGCTCGCCGCCTACCAGGAGGCCCCGTTCGTCTCGCAGTACCTCGACACCCTGTACGGCCAGAACGTCGGCAACGCGCTGAACACCAGCGTCGTGGACGTGCTCGCCGGCAAGGGCGACGCGAAGGACATCGTCTCGGCCACGAACCAGGCTGCGGCCAAGGGCTGACCATGACCCTCGACACCTCGCTCAGCACGACCCCGACCACCGGGTCGGACGGCGCCGCGGGGACGTCCCCGGCGGGGAGCGGTACGCCGCTCCCCGCCGGTCGGCGGTCCACGCGCCGCATCGCGGACTGGCGGAAGCGGGTCGAGATCGCGGTCCTCGCCGGACCCGCGGTCATCGTCTTCGTGACGTTCGTGATCCTGCCCGTGGGCCTCGCCGCCTACTACGGGTTCTTCAAGTGGCAGGGCTACGGGCCGCCCACCGACTTCGTCGGCCTGCAGAACTACCTCATCATCTTCCAGGACAAGGCGTTCCACGCGGTCCTCATGCACAACGGCTTCATCGTCGTGCTGTCGCTCGTGCTGCAGGGGCCGATCGCCATCGTGCTCGCCCTGCTGCTCAACCAGAAGATGCACGGCCGCGGGCTCATCCGCGTGCTCGTGTTCGTGCCCTACGTGATCTCCGAGGTCATCGTGGGCACCGGCTGGAGCCTCATGCTCCAGTCGAACGGCGCCGTGAACGACATGTTCCAGAGCATCGGTCTCGGCGGTCTCCGGGCCGACTGGCTGTCCAACCCGGACATCGCGATCTGGACCCTGCTCGTGATCATCTCGTGGAAGTACATCGGCTTCGCGGTGATCCTGTTCCTCGCCGGGCTGCAGAGCATCCCGGAGGAGCTGTTCGAGGCGGCCGCCATCGACGGCGCCGGCTACTGGCAGATCCAGCGGCGGATCACCCTGCCGCTGCTCGGCCCGACCATCCGGATCTGGGCGTTCCTGTCGATCATCGGCTCGCTGCAGCTGTTCGACCTCGTCTACATCATCTGGGGCCAGTACATCTCGTCGACCGCGGGCACCTCGACGATGGCGACGTACATGGTCGCCAACGGCCGCACCTCGGGCAACTTCGGGTTCGGCAGCGCGGTCGCCGTCGTGATGTTCCTGATCTCGCTCGCCGTCGCCCTCGTCTACCAGCGTTTCGTGCTCCGCCGGGACACCGCCGGCGCACTCACGGAGAGGAAGAACTGATGGCCACCACGACCATCGTCGCCCCCGGGCGCCGGGCCACGCGGGAGCGCCGGTCCAGCGCGGCGATCGGCCGCGCAAACCCGCTCACCTACCTGGTGGCGGTCCTGTTCGTCGCCGCGAACCTCGCGCCGGTGGCGTACATCGTGCTCGGCGGGTTCCGCACGAACTCGCAGATCACCACGAGCCCCGCGGGCCTGCCGGCGCCGTTCGAGTTCGGCAACTACGGCTCGGTGCTGTCGAGCGGCATCTTCTGGCAGCAGCTCGGCAACTCGACGATCAGCGCCGTGTCCACCACGGTCGGCGTCGTCGTGCTCGGGCTGATGGTGAGCTTCGTGCTCGCCCGTTACCAGTTCGTCGGCCGCGGCGGCCTGTACGCATTGTTCGCCGCCGGGCTCATGTTCCCCATCACGGTCGCCATCACCCCGCTGTACCTGCTCGTCAAGGACCTGCACCTGACGAACAGCCTGGTCGGGGTGATCCTGCCGCAGATCGCGTTCGCCCTGCCGACCACCGTGATCATCCTCGTGCCGTTCCTGCGGGCGATCCCGGACGAGCTCGAGGAGGCCGCCTCGATCGACGGCGCCAGCCGGCTCGGGTTCTTCTTCCGGATGGTCGTGCCGCTGTCGCTGCCGGGCGTCGTCACGGTCGGCATCCTCGCCTTCATCGCGAGCTGGAACAGCTACATCCTGCCGCTCTTCATCCTCAACAACGAGGGCAGCTACACCCTGCCGCTCGGCGTGCAGGCGTTCTCGTCGCAGTACTCGGTCGACACGGCGAAGGTCCTGGCGTTCACGTCGATGTCGATGATCCCGGCCCTCGTGTTCTTCACGATCTTCCAGCGTCGCATCGTCGGCGGCCTGACCGGGGCGGTGAAGGGGTGACCGCGACCGACGCGACCCGCACCGCGGGACGCACGCCGCGCCTCCCGGCCACCCCCGCGGCAGCGACGGACGCCGACACCGTGACGGACGCCGACACCGTGACGGACGACGACACCGTGACGGACGCCGACGCCGCGACGGCCACCGCGACCCGCGCCGACCGCGCGACCGCCCTGCTCGCCGAGATGACGCTCGAGGAGAAGACCGCGCAGCTCGTCGGCTACTGGCTCGACCAGGACGGCGTCGTCGCACCGATGCAGGGCGAGATGACGGCCGCGGCGGACGGCCGCACCCTGGCCGACATCACCCGGCACGGGATCGGCCAGTTCACCCGCGTCTACGGCACCCGTCCGGTCGAACCGGACGAGCGGGCGGCGTGGCTCTGGGCGGAGCAGCGCCGGTTGCGTCGGGAGACCCGGCTCGGGATCCCGGCGCTCGTGCACGAGGAGTGCCTGACCGGGCTCGCCGCGTGGAAGGCCGCGACGTTCCCGACCCCGCTCGCGTGGGGTGCCGCCTTCGACCCGGACCTGGTCGAGCAGGTGGGTGCCGCGATCGGCGCCTCGATGCGCGAGCTCGGTGTGCACCAGGGGCTGGCCCCGGTGCTCGACGTCGTCCGCGACCCGCGGTGGGGGCGGGTCGACGAGTGCATCGGCGAGGACCCGTACCTGGTCGGCACAGTGGGCACCGCGTACGTGCGTGGTCTGCAGAGCGCGGGCGTCGACGCGACGCTCAAGCACTTCCTCGGGTACTCGGCGTCGCAGGCGGGCCGCAACCACGCACCGGTGCACGCCGGACCGCGCGAGGTCGCCGACGTCTTCCTGCCACCGTTCGAGATGGCGCTCCACGACGGCGGTGCGCGCAGCGTCATGAACTCGTACGCCGAGATCGACGGCGTGCCCGTCGCGGCGAACGGGACGCTGCTCACCGACCTGCTCCGCGACCGCCTCGGCTTCACCGGGACGGTCGTCGCCGACTACTTCTCGGTGGCGTTCCTCGAGGTCATGCACGGCATCGCCGCCGACCGTGGTGCGGCCGCGGCGCTCGCGCTCGAGGCCGGCATCGACGTCGAACTGCCCACCGGGGACGCCTACCTCGGCCCGCTGGTCGAGCGCGTGCGGTCGGGGCAGGTCGACGAGGCGCTCGTCGACCGCGCGGTGCTCCGGGTCCTGCGGCAGAAGGAGCGGCTCGGGCTGCTCGACGACGACGCGTTCCGGGACGAGCCGCCCACCGGGGTCGACCTCGACACCCCGCTGCACCGGGACCTCGCACGACGGCTGGCCGCACGGTCGCTCGTGCTGCTCGCCAACGAACCGGTCACGGGGGACACGCCCGTCCTGCCGCTCGCGCCGGGCACCTCGCTCGCGGTCATCGGCCCGAACGCCGACCGCGCCGAGGCGCTGCAGGGCTGCTACTCGTTCGCCAACCACGTGCTCGCCGCACACCCGGACCTGCCGCTCGGCTTCGCGATCCCGACCGTGCGCGAGGCCCTGGAAGGCGTCAGCGCCCCGGGCACGGTGCGCTTCGCCGCCGGCTGCGCCGTCACCGGCACCGACCGCTCGGGCTTCGACGAGGCGGTCGCCGCCGCGTCCGCCTCGGACGTCGCGGTGGTCGTGGTGGGGGACCAGGCCGGACTGTTCGGCCGCGGCACGGTCGGCGAGGGCAACGACACCGAGTCGCTCGACCTGCCCGGCGTGCAGCGCGAGCTCGTCGAGGCCGTCGTCGCGACCGGGACGCCGACGGTCGTGGTGCTCCTGACCGGGCGGCCCTACGCCGTCGGCTGGGCGCTCGACGACGAGCCGGACGGCCGCGGCGACGGCACGCACCCGCGACGGCCGGCGGCCGTCGTGCAGGCGTTCTTCCCCGGAGAAGAGGGGGGACCGGCCATCGCGGACCTGCTCACCGGGGCCACGTCGCCGTCCGGCCGGCTGCCGGTGTCGCTGCCGCGGTCCGCGGGCGCGCAGCCGTACACCTACCTGCACCCGCGCCTCGGCGGTCCGTCCGACGTCACCGCGGCGGACTCGACGCCGGTGCGGCCGTTCGGGTTCGGGCTCGGCTACACGTCGTTCGTCGCCGAGGACCTGGTCGTCGACCCGGAGGTCCGCTCGGACGGTGTCCTCGCGGCGACGGTCACGGTCCGCAACACCGGTGGCCGCGACGGCGAGGAGGTCGTGCAGCTCTACGGGCACGACCTGCACGCGACCGTCACGCGGCCCGAGGTGCAGCTGCTCGGCTACGCGCGGGTCGCGCTCGCCGCGGGGGAGTCCGCCCGGGTGCGCTTCCGCGTCCCCGCCGGGCGCTTCGCCCACACCGACCTGCGGATGCGCCGGGTGGTCGAGCCCGGGGACGTGCAGGTGTGGGTGGCGTCGCACGCCGCGGCGTCCCGGCCAGGAGGCCCGGTGCCGACGGGCGGGATCGTCGCGTCCGGCGGCGGGCCGGCCCGACGGCCCGTCCCCGGCTCCGCCACGGAGCGCGCGACGGTCGCGGTGACCGGGCCGCTGCACGAGGTGACGGTGCGGGACGCCCGCATCGTGACCTGGTCGGTCGTCGCCCAGGACTGATCCCGCCCGGCCGTGACCGGCGACGGCGCTCCGCACCCGGTGCGGAGCGCCGTCGCCGTCGCCGTCCGGTGCGGGCGGTGCCGGCCCGGGGCGGTGGTGGTGGTGGTGATGCGGGACGGACCGGGAGCTGCGGGACGGAGGGGGCCGGGCCTCCCGGACGTCAGCGACCGAGCCGCACCGTGACGGCGAGCCCGCCGTCCGCCGGAGCCGCGAGCTCGAGCTCGCCGTCGTGGGCACGGACGACCGCCGCGACGATCGCCAGGCCCAGCCCGGTCCCGGTCCCGTTGCGCGTGCGGGCTGCGCCCCGCTGGAACGGTTCGGTGAGCGTCGGCACGACGTCCTGCGGCACGGTCGCCCCGGAGTTCCGGACCTCGAGGACCGCGTGACCGTCCTCGGTGCCGGTCCGCACGCCGATCCAGCGCGCGCCCTGCGCGTCGGGACCGTTGTGCACGATCCCGTTGTGCACGAGGTTCGTGACGAGTTGCAGGAGCAGCGCCGGGGACCCGGCCGTCGGTGCGGGCCCGGTGTCGACCCGCAGGTCGACGGCGTCGGCCTCGGCGAGCGGGAGCAACGTCTCCACGGCCTCCTCGGCGAGCAGCGACAGGTCGAGCCGTTCGTGCGCGACCGCGTGCTGCTCCGACCGACTGAGCAGGAGCAGCGCCTCGGTGAGGTCGACGGCACGCGTGTTGACCGACCGCAGCCGTGCGACGAGCGTGGCCGGGTCGCGCCCGGGATCCCGTTCGGCGACCTCGAGCAGCGACTGCGTGATCGCGAGCGGTGTGCGGAGTTCGTGCGACGCGTTCGCGGCGAACCGCTGCTGCGCGCCGACGTCGGACTCGAGGCGGGCGAGCATGCCGTCGAACGCGTCGGCGAGCTCGCGGAACTCGTCGTCGCGGCCGGCCATCGCGACGCGGTGCGACAGGGAGCCGGACGCGACGAGCCGGGTCGCCTCGGCGATGCGGTCGAGCGGAGCGAGGACACGGCGCGCGAGGAACCAGCCGCCGACGGTGCCGAGCGCGAGCAGCGCGACGAGCACCACCGCTGCCGCCGGGGCGAACGCGCGGACCAGGTCCCGCCGGTTCGGCACGAAGTCCCTGGCCGTGTCGATCGACCCGCTCGGGACGTAGCGGAGCAGGAACAGCCAGACCACGGCGAGCAGGAGCGTGCCGGTGACCACGACGACGGCCGCGAACGTCAGGGTGAGGCGGAGCCGGACGCTCGGTCCGGGCCGTCGACGGGTCACGACGTCGCGCCCGCGTCGGGGTCGATGCGGTAGCCGACGCCGGGGACCGTGGCGATCACCCACGGTTCGCCGAGCCGCTTGCGCAGCGACGAGACGGTGATCCGGACCGCGTTCGTGAACGGGTCGGCGTTCTCGTCCCACGCCCGCTCGAGCAGTTGTTCCGCGCTCACCACCCCGCCCTGCGCCTCCACCAGGACCGCGAGGACCGCGAACTGCTTGCGGGTGAGCGCGACGTGCCGCCCGTCCCGCGAGACCTCGCGGCGGAACGGGTCGACCCGGACCCCCGCCGCCTCGAGCACGGGTGGTCGGTGCGACACCCGCCGGCGGGCGAGCGCACGCAGGCGCAGGACGAGCTCCCGCATCTCGAACGGCTTCGTCAGGTAGTCGTCGGCACCGGCCCGGAAGCCGGACGCCTTGTCCTCGATCCGGTCGGCCGCGGTCAGCATGAGCACCGGCGTGCCGCTGCCCGAGGCGAGCACGGCCGCGGCGACCTCGTCGCCCGACGGACCCGGCACGTCCCGGTCGAGGACGGCGACGTCGTACGGGTTGCGGGCGAGCAGCTCGAGGGCGGTGTCCCCGTCGCCGGCCACGTCGGCGGCGATCGCCTCGAGCCGCAGACCGTCACGGACGGCCTCGGCCAGCAGGGGTTCGTCCTCGACGATCAGCACGCGCACACGACGATGCTAGGCGGACGGGTGTGTCGTGAGCGTATGCGGAAACGCATACGCTCCGGCAACGGCCGGCACGGTGGAGTGGTCCGCATGCCGAACACGACCCCTCCGTCCGTCCGCTCCGGGACCCGCCACCGCCGCGTGGTCGCCGTCCTCGTCACCGCGATCGTGGTGGTCCTCGCCGCGATCGCGCTCGTCGCCGTGCGCACCGTCGCGACCGACCCGACGGCCTCGAGGTCGCTGGGCGCCGTGGTCTCGTCGATGGAACGGGGTCCGGTGTCGTCGACGGGTCGGGCCGGCGGCGAGGTCCCCTCCGGCGCGTCCGTCTTCGACGACGGCCTGCCGGCGGTCACGCGCCTGGACCCGGACCTGCTCCGGGCCGTGCGCCAGGCGGCGCGGGACGCCGAGGGCGAGGACGTGCACTTCCTCCTCAACAGCGGGTGGCGGTCGCCGGCCCTGCAGGAGCGGCTGCTCGACGACGCGGTCACGGAGTACGGCTCGCGCGAGGAGGCGGCCCGGTGGGTCTCGACCCCGCAGACGTCGCTGCACGTGCGGGGCGAGGCCGTCGACATCGGCGACTGGGACGCGGCGGCCTGGCTGCAGGAACACGGTGCCGCGTACGGACTGTGTCAGATCTACACGAACGAGGCCTGGCACTTCGAACTCCGCTCGGCAGCCCCGTCCGAGGGCTGCCCGCAGATGTACGTCGACCCGACCTCGGACCCCCGGATGCAGCGGTGAACCGACCGGTCTCCGAGCTCGTCGTCCACGACGACGCCATCCGCGCGAACACCGCGTTCTTCGCCGCGCTGACCGGAGGGCGCCTGATGGGCGTGGTGAAGGCGGACGGCTTCGGTCACGGCGCGGTCGCACGGACCGTGCTCGCGGCCGGGGCCTCGTCGATCGGCGTGACGAGCATCGACGAGGCGCTCACCGTGCGGGCGGCCGGCGTCACGGCACCGGTGCTCAGCTGGCTCAACGGGCCGGACGCGGACCTCGAGGGGGCCCTGCGCGCCGACGTCGGGCTCGCCGTGTCCGACACCGGGATGCTCGGTGCGGTCTCGGCCGCCGCGCACCGGGCCGGACGCGTCGCCCGCCTGCACCTGCACGTCGACGTGGGGATGGCGCGTGACGGGTGCCCGGTCCCCGCCTGGCCCGCGCTCTGCCGGACCGCCCGCCTGCTCGAGCACGCCGGCACCGTCGCGGTGGTCGGCGTGATGGGCCACATGTCGAGCGCCGACCGTCCGACCGATCCCTGGAACGCCCGGGAGCGGCTGGTCTTCGCGAACGCCGTGCGCACTGCGCGACGTGCCGGGCTCGCACCGCGGGTGACGCACCTCGCGGCCACCGCGGCCACGATCACGGGTGTCGGCGGCGCCTTCGGACCGCACCGTGTCGGCGCGGGTCTCTTCGGCATCGACCCGTCCGGCACGACCGACCGGCTCCGCCCGGCGCTCACCCTGCGGACCCGGGTCGTCGGCACGCGGACGGCGGCGGCCGGCACCGGCGTCGGGTACGGCCGCGAACACGTCACCACCCGGTCGACCAACCTGGCGCTGCTGCCGATCGGCTACGGCGACGGGGTGCCGCGCGCGGCGTCGCACCGGGCCGAGGTGCTCGTGCGCGGGTGCCGGCGGCCCGTCGTCGGGCGCGTCTCGATGGACAGCGTCGTCGTCGACACCGGCGACGACGCCCTGGCGCCCGGCGAGGTCGTGACCGTTTTCGGCCCCGGCGACGGGGGCGAACCCACCGTCGCCGAGTGGGCCGCGTGGTCGGACACCATCCCGCACGAGATCGTCACCCGCATCGGCAGCCGCGTCGCCCGGGTCCACCGGACGACCACCGACACCACGAGCACCCAGGAGCACGACCATGACTGACCGGACCCCTCGACGGATCGCCGTCATCGGCGGCGGCGTGAACGACGAGCACGACGTCTCGCTGGCCTCGGCAGCGGCGGTCGCCGACGCCCTCCGTGCACAGGGCGAGGACGTCGTCGCGCTCACCGTCGACACGGACGGGCGATGGCGCACGACGGCCGGCGACCCCCTGTCGGCCGTCGACGCGGTGGCCGTCCTGGTCACCTGCGACGTCGCCTTCCCGCTGCTGCACGGCGAGCACGGCGAGGACGGCACGGTGGCGGGTCTGCTCGACCTGGTCGGCGTGCCGATCGTCGGGTCGCCGGTCCGCGCCGGCGCGGTGGGGATGGACAAGTGGGTGACGAAGCTCGTCGCCGGGGCCGTCGGGATCGCCACCGCCCCCGGGGTCGTCGTCGCCGACGGGGAGCAGGTCGCGCTCGAGCCGCCGCTCGTGGTGAAGCCGACGACGGGCGGGTCCAGCAACGGGGTCGGCATCGTGCGCGAGCGTTCCGAGCTCGACGACGCGGTCCGGCTCGCGCGGTCGGCGGGCAGCGTGGTCCTGGTCGAGTCGTTCGTGTCCGGCCGCGAGGTCGACGTGGCGGTCTTCCGTGACCGGAGCGGGGCGCTGCGGGTCGGGTCGACGCTCGAGGTCGACCTGGCGGAGCGCGCGGTGTTCGACCGCGACCAGAAGTACGACGGCAGCGCGCGGTTCGTCGTGCCCGCGCGGGTCACGACGGCCGAACACGCCGCGGTCGTCGGCTCGGCGGTGCGGCTCTACGAGGTCCTGGGGTGCGCCGGGGTGGCACGGTTCGACTTCTTCGTCACCGGGACGGGCGTCGTGCTGAACGAGGTGAACACCACTCCGGGCTTCACCGAGCGGTCGCAGGTGCCCCGCATGTACGCCGCGGTCGGTCTCGGGTACGGGGACCTGGTCACGGCGCTCGTCGACGCCGCCCTCGCGGTGCCGCGGCCGGCCGGGCGCGGGGCCGTCAGCTGACCGGCGCGATCCGGTCCGACAGGTCGAGCGACCAGACGGCCACGCCGGTCAGGCCGAGCCGCTGCGCGAGCGCGACCCGCACCTCGAGCGACCGGGCGTCGGACCACCAGAGCACCTCGCCGTTCCGCAGCGTCGCGGTCCACTCGCCGGCGGCGTCGTCCCACCGCGGGGTCGCGTCCGCCGCGCGCACGCGACGTCGTGCCTGGGCGTCGGACACCTGCGCCGAGGGCCGCGGGCCCTTCCACGTGTAGCCGTACCCGGCGACGCCGAGCACGATCTGGTCGGCCGGCGCCAGGCGGGCGAGTGCACGGACGGCCTTCGTGGCCCACGGCAACGAGCCGACCGGCCCCGGCGCGTCCGGCTCCCACGGTCCGTGCTGGTCGTACGCCATCAGGGTCAGGTGGTCGAGCGGCGCTCGCAGGGCCCGGACGTCGTAGCCGAGCCGGGCGTAGCCCGCGACCGTCGTCGACGCGGAGAGCGCGATGTCGAGGCGGACGTCGTCACCGACCCGTGCCCGGAGCTCGCGGGCGAAGGCGGTGAGTCCGGGTCGGTCCGCCGCCGTGAGCGCCTCGAGGTCGATCATTACCGAGTCCCAGCCGCCCCGCTCGAGGTGGGTGGCGAGCGAGCGGACCACCCGGGCACGGTTCGTCGGCGACCGCAGCAGCCTGCGGGCGATCGGTTCGCTGAAGTCGCCGTCGGCGAAGTTGCTCACCAGGAGCTGCGCGTCGAGCCCTCGGGCGTGCGCCCGGTTGCGCTGCGCCTTCGCGGCGCGGCTCGGCGCGGAGACCCGTGTGCCCGCCCGGTTCAGCAGGAGCCCGTCGACGCCGACGACGGTCATCGCCGCCGCGTCGGCGTCGATGAGGGCGGGGTCGGCGTTCTCCGGCTGGAAGCCGGTGACGTCGAAGCGGTCCGAGCCGACGGCCGCCGCGTCGGTCGAGGGCGCGGTCGGGACCGTGCACGCGGTGAGGACGAGCCCCGCGGTGACGACGACGGCGGCGACCGCCGCGGATCGGCGACGACGGGAGACGGAGGTCCGGGGTGAGGTGCGCATCGACGCCATCATGGCAGGAGTCCGGTCAGGCCTGGCCCGCGATCTCGCGGAGCGCCGCCAGGTGTGCCTGCCAGGCGGTGCGCCCGGACCGCGTCAGGGTCAGCGCGGTGCGCGGGAGCTTGCCGACGAAGGACTTCCGGACCGACACCCACCCGGCTGCCTCGAGCAGGGCGACCTGTTTGCTCAGGGCGGAGTCGGTCACCTCGACGGCGTCGCGGACCTCGCGGAACCCGAGCGTGCCGGCGCGGTCGAGCGCCGCGACGATCGAGAACCGGACCGGGTTCTGCAGGCGGTCGTCGAGCCGGTGGCGGGGGTGCGACTGCTCGGTCACGGTCACCGCCGTGCCTCGTACGCCGCGCAGGCCGTGGTCACGGCGAGGACCGCTCCGGACGTGACCCCGGACCACAGGACCGATCCGTGCACCCAGGCGACGACGACGATCGCCGCGGCGTACGTGACGAACCAGGCTGCGATGTAGACCGTCCAACGACGACTGCGCGCGAAGGCGGACCGGCCGCGGATCGACACCGCGAAGAAGACGATCAGGGCGAAGAAGGCGGACAGCGTGGCGACGTACGTCAGCCCGAACGCGGAGCCGGTGGTCAGGCCCATCGCGAGGGTGCCGAACGAGGTCACCGTGCCGAGCGCGAGGATGAAGGTGACGTACGGCCACCGCGTCCGTTCGTGCGCCTGTCGGCTGATCCGACCGGCGCGGTCGAGCAGGCGGCGGGCTTCGGCCGGAGTGACGTCGGTGTGGTGCTGCATGGTGGTTCCCCTCTGTTGCCTCCATGCTGGCATGTACTTGCCACGGCGGCAAGTGGTTTCTGCTCGTGCTCGTGCTCGTGCGTCAGTCCGCCGACAGCTGCCGCTCGAGCACCACGAGGGTGCCGCGTCGGCCCGTCTCGGTGAACCCGTTCTTCTCGAGCACCCGGCGCGACGCGGTGTTGGCGGCCTCGGTGTCCGCGACGGCGGTGCGGGCGCCACGACGGGCGGCGTGCGCGAGCGCGAGTCCCACCGCGGCGGTCGCGATCCCCGCACCCCGTGCCGCGGCCACCAGTCCGTAGCCGAACTCCACGCGCCCCTCGCTGTCGGGCGGGCCGGAGAAGCCGAGTCCGCCGACGGCGACCCCGTCGACCGCGCGGCGCACGACGTACATCGTGAAGTCCGGGTCGGGCGAGGACGAACCGGCCAGGGTCCGGAGCGGGTCGAGTTCGTCGGCCAGCGGGTACTCCGCGTGCCACGCGTCGTCCGGCCGTTCGTCACGGACGAGGATCCGCCGTGCGAGCGCGGGCGTGATCCGTTCGAGGACGACGGTGTCGTTCTGCAGGGTCATCCGCCGATCCTCGCAGACCGTCGGTGGCGGCTCAGGAGCCGGCGGCGGCGTGTGCGGTCACCTGGGCCTGGGTCAACACCGTGCTGTACACGGCTGCGTACCGCATCGAGCCGGTGAACGAGTAGTTGGCGGGTGCTCCCGGCCAGCCGCTGATCGTGTCGTAACCGATGCGCCAGTAGCCCGTGTAGTTCTCCGGGGCGGTGAAGGCCGCGTTCGAGGCGACGAGGGTGCCGTCGGCGTACAACCGCATGCCGGTGCTCGCGGACATCGTCGCGACGACGTGGTGCCAGGCGCCGTCGTTGTACGCCTTCGGCGAGGTGACGACCTGCGTCGTCCCGCTGTACGTCCCGAACACCAGCTGCCCGCTCGTGTTGAGGTACACCTGCCGGTCGTGCTGGCCGGAGGTGGCGACCTGGTTGCTGCCGAAGCCGATGAGCAGGCCCCCGGCGACCGTCGTGCGGAACCAGACCTCTTCGCTGAACGTCGTCGGGTTCCGGACCGAGGCCGGCGTCGAGACGAAGCTCGTCGAACCGTTCAGCTGGTAGGAGCTGCCGGGGTCGCGCGGGCAGGCGTTGGGGGACGGGGTGGTCGCGGTCATGGCGCCCTGGTAGCTGCCGTTCGCGCCCTTGCCGGACCAGTCCACCGCGGTCGTGGCGTTCGACGCCTCGGTCAGCCGGTAGGCGAAGACGGCGTTGGTGGTGTCGGCGCCGACCGCGCCGGTGCAGGTGAAGTAGGTCGCGGTCGCCGCGGTGTTGCCGGAGTTCGTGACCTTGGCGGAGAACGCGGACCGCGTCGGGGCGGAGCCGACCGCGAACACGAGGGCGACGAGTGCGAGGACGAGGACGAGGGCGACGAGCCGGCCGTCGCGCAGACGCAGGGGCCTCATGCGGACTGCACCGTCTGGACGCGCCCGATCGACAGGCAGAGCACGAGCGGGACCAGGCAGGCGGCGATGAGCAGCGCCCACCCGGCCGGACCGAGGTCGATCGTCGAGTGCAGCTGGTAGTGCCCGTTCGCGGTGAGCTGGTCGATGTGCACGCGTCCGACCTGGCCGTCCACCAGGTGCACGCTCGTGCCGCCGTGCGCGTCGACGCGGACGGGGAAGATGCCGGAGGAGACCACCGTGGCCGTGACCGAGTGCGGGGTGGCGGTGTTCGTGATGGTCGTGACGTTCACGAAGGGCTTGAGGACGAAGGCCGCGTAGGCGACGGTCAGCGCGCTGCCCGCGATCCGGAGCGAGCCGCGCGTGACGCGGTCGGTGAAGGGGCTCGTCAGCAGCCAGATGAGCAGGGTGCCGATCACCAGGATCGGTGCGGCGCGGAACAGCCAGCCGAGGTGCGGGACGAGGAGCATCGGCGCACCGACGACGTTGTCCTGCGTGAGCGTCCACGGGTCGGTCGCGCCGTTGACGTCACCGCGGGTGTGCAGGCCGCCGTCCGGGTCGATCGAGACGACGCGGTGCGTGTAGGTCACGTCCGGGTTCGCGGGGACCTGGAACGACACGACGTCGCCGACCCGCAGGGTGGAGGCGTCCACCGGCAGGTCGAGGACGAGGGTGCCGACCGGGGCGGCCTCGCCCATCGAGGGGGTCTCGACGACGAACCAGCGACCGCCGCTCGTCAGGAAGAGCGCGGCGCCGGCGAGCAGGAGTGCGGCGACGAGGGCGACCAGCCAGGCGATCCCGGACTCGAAGCGCGTGGCCGACGGTTCGCCGAGGAGCGGGCGGGTGAGCGTTCCGCTCAGCGGCACGACCGTTGCCTGGCTCATCTGCTGCTCCTGCTGCTGGGGGGTGACGTGTCGGGGTGACGTGGGGGGGGGTGGGTGGTGCTCGGCCGTCGGGTCCGGCCGGGCACCACCCGGTGTGGGGGTGGGGTGGTGGTGCTCGCGGACTAGGCGGTGAAGGTCCAGGTCATCGGGACCGAGGCCGCCAGGCCCTGGTAGGCGTTGCCGGCGCTCGGGTCGAGCGTCACGGCGAAGTTGAACGGGGTGCTCGCACCGGCGGCGGGGGCGGCGGGCATCGTGAAGGCCGATGCGGCGGCGCCCTTGAAGCTGGCGAGCGTGCCGGAGAAGACCGTGGTCGAGCCCGACGTGATGACGAGGTTCATCTTCGCGCAGAGGTCGGTCGCGGAGCCGTTCGAGGGGCCGTTGTTCGTCTGGGTGCAGGTGGCGCCCGGGGTGAGCGTGAAGGTGCTCGCAGCGGCGGTGCCGGTGTTCTTGATCGTGATCGCGGTGTTGACCGTGTTGCCCGGCGTCATCGTGGTGCTGCCGCCGAACTTGTTGATGGTCGAGCAGGACGCCGAGTTCGTCGAGACGGAACCGCTGTCGGTGCTGAGGCAGGTGACGGTCGCGCCGGCGTTCTGCTCCTGCATGATCAGCGTGCCGCTGCCGGCCGTGTTGCTGGTGTTCGTGATGCTCGCCGCGAACCCGGACAGGGTGCCGGTGAGCGAGAGGGAGAGCAGGAGTGCTGCGAAGACGCCGGCGACGAGCGCCACGGGAGCGAAGCGGAGGCGCTTCAGCGGGGAGATGCGGTGCGGGTTCGACACGGGGTACCTCGATGTTCGTGGGTTGATGGTTCACCATTTCGCGGTGGTGATTGCTTAGTCATTAAGATAACGAAGCACTGACGTACTTGGTACCCCGCGGTTGTCCCCAATGAGGGGGACCAGGGGGGACACGGCCCGTTGCCGGTACTCTCGTGCGGACGAACGCGACCGGAGGGACGCAGCGATGACGGGTGCCGGGGACGACGAACTGGTCGCTGCCTTCGACGCGGTCGTCCGCGCGCAGGCGACCCTCGCGGCCGAGCTCAGCGCCCGCACCGGCGTCCACGAGCGGGCACTGCAGGCCCTCACGCTCATCAGCGACACCGGGTACTCGACGCCCACCGAGGTCGCCGGTTACCTGCGCCTGACGTCGGGCGCGGTCACGAACATGGTCGACCGGCTCACCACGGCCGGGCTGATCGAGCGGCTGCCGAACCCGGCGGACCGTCGCGGCTCGCTGCTCCGGCTGACGGACGCCGGCACCGAGGTCGTGGCGGACCTCCGGCGCCGCTACACCGACGCGCTGCGGGCGGTCGCCGGCGAGGACCCGGGAACGCTGCAGGCCACGCTCGCCGGTCTCGCGAACGCGCTGCTCGAGAGCGCCGTCGCGTCGCACACGACCGCGCAGGACGGGGCCGAGTAGTCAGCTGCCGGTGCGCCGCACGTCAGGCGCGGACGAGCAACGGGACGAGGTCGGTCAGCGAATCGACACGCAGGTCCGCGAGGGCCGTCTCCGCACGGTCCGCGTGCAGGTGGCCCCACGGTCCGCGGCGCAGGAACGCGGTGCGCATGCCGACGGACCGCGCGGGCAGGACGTCGTTGTCGAGCCGGTCGCCGACGTACAACAGCGCTCGAGCGTCGAGGCCCGACGCGTCGACGACCCGCTCGAAGAACCGGCGATCGGGCTTCGCGACGCCCCAGGCCGCCGACGACGCAGTGAAGTCGGCCGCGAGACCGACGTCCCGGAGCCGCTCCTCGACACCGGTCGGCTGGTTGCCGGCGATCCCGACGATCCAGCCCGCGTCGCGGAGCGCCTGGAGGCAGGGCAGCGCGTCGGGGTAGAGCTCGGTCGGCATGATCGTGCCGGCGCTGCGACCGACGGTCGGGTCGTCGACCCCGAGCAGCGACCAGACACCTCGGTGGTCTTCGTTCCGCGCGATGAGCGCGCCGAGGGCGGCCATCAGCGTGAAGGGGGTGACCCCCGCGACCAGTGCGTGACGGGTCCAGGTCGCGGTCTCGTCGACGAGGGTCTCGCCGACGTCGAACACGACACCGCGGATCCCCGAGAGCGGTTCGTTCGGCACGCCACGAGCCTGCCACGACGCTGTGCGGACCGGTAGCGTGCCGGCATGACGACGCCCGGTCCCGGAACCCCCTCGCCCCCTGCCGCCGTGCACGACGCCCTGCTGGCGCTGCACCGGTCGACGGAGCACCCGTTCGACGTGTCGGTCGACGCTGACGGCCGCTACGTCGCGACCTACGTCCTGCAGGCGGACTCGCAGCGGACGACGTACCGGTACGTCGTCCGGCTGCTCCCCGAGACCGCCGAGTACACGCGGATCATGAAGTCGACGAGCGTGACGTCCGTCGTCCCCGGCGCGACGAGCTGGCGCTTCAGCACCGGGTACATCACCCGTCCGGTGAACGAGACGCTCGCCGCCCACGGGTGGCGGCCGCGGCGGACCGCGTTCGGCAAGCTGTTCCGCAGGGTGCTCGGCCGCCCCGCCTGAGCGCCGGTCAGCCGCGCTCGCGGAGGAAGGCCACCTGCCGCTCCCAGTGCCGGAAGCCGCCGCCCTCGTGGCCGTTGTACGGGTACACCGCGATCTCGCGGTCGTCGGAGCCGAGGGCGTTGTACGCGGCGAACGTCGTGCGCGGCGGGACGACGTCGTCCATCAGCGCCACCGAGAACAGCGCGGGAGCGGTGATCCCCGGGGCGTGGTTCACGCCGTCCAGGTACGCGGCGGTCTCCCACACGGTGTCGGCGGCGTCGCGGTGCACGGCGAGGTACTGCGCGAGCTCCAGGTACGGACCACCGACCGCGACGTCGGTGCCGTTCCGCCAGTCGGCCAGGAACGCGACGTCCGGCATGACCGCGGTGAGCGGGCCGACGTGCGCCTCGACCAGTGCCGCCGCCGCGATCGTGATGCCGCCGCCCTGGCTCCCACCGGTCAGGGCGACGCGCTCCGGGTCCACGCCGGGCAGCGTCCGTACCGCCTCGACGAGCCGCACGGCGTCGGTGTAGACGCGGCGGTAGTAGTGGTCGGCGGGCGATCCGATCCCGTTCGTCATCCACCCGCTGGCGTGCGGGCCCGACCCGTGCGGGTCCGGGGTGTCGCCGCCGGCCCACCCGCTGCCCTGGCCGCGGGTGTCCATGACGACGTGCACGAACCCGGCCAGCGCCCAGCCGACGCGCTCGCCGGGTCGACCGCGACCGCCGCCGTACCCGAGGAACTCGACGACGACGGGCAGTCGAGCGTCCGCGGGGCTGAGCGGGCGCGTGACCCAGGCGCGGACCGGGTCGCCGGCGAACCCGGGGAACGTCAGGTCCTCGACGACGAGCCCGGTCACCGGGGTCTCGGCCGGCACGAGGGTCGTCTCGACCCCGTCACCAGCGGTCCGGGCGGCGGCGATCGTGTCCGCCCAGAAGGCGTCGAAGTCGGCGGGGCGACGGACGTCCGAGCGGTGGGCGCGGAGCGCGTCGAGGGGCAGGTCGGTCAGTGGCACGGGGTCCTCCTGGGACGGTGATGCCCCCGGCGCCCTCGTCGAGGGTGCCGGGGGCGGGTGTCGGTCCGCTGCGTCGGTCAGCGCGCCACGGCGCGGTACTGCTCGAGCACATCGGGGTGCGGGTCGGACGGCACGGTGGTCGTCGCGGTGTCCCACGTCGGCAGGGCACCGGTGAGCGCCCACGCGGCCTGCTTCGCAGCCCCTGCGGCGACGTACTCGCCGGGCTCCGGCACCAGGACGTCACGGCCGAACACCTGCGCGGCGACGGTCCGGACCGCCGGGTTCCGAGCAGCGCCGCCGATGAGCAGCAGCCGCTCGACGGTCACCCCGGTGTCCTGCACCGCGGCCAGTCCGTCGGCGAGGGCGCAGAGCATCCCCTCGACGGCCGCCCGGGCCAGGTGCGCCCGGTCGGTGGTCGCCGGCGTCATGCCGAGCAGCGATGCGGTCGCGTCCGGCCGGTTGGGCGTGCGCTCGCCGACGAAGTACGGCACCAGGACGAGGCCGTCGGCCCCGGCCGGCGCCTGCAGCGCCAGCTCGCCGAGCTCGCCGTGGTCGACGCCGAGCAGGCCGCCGATCACCTCGAGCACGCGGGCCGCGTTGAGCGTCGTGACGATCGGGAGGCGCGACCCGGTCCCGTCGGCGAAGCCCGCCACGGTCCCGCTCGGGTCGCGCACCTCGGCGTCGCTGACCCCGAAGACCGTGCCGCTCGTGCCGAGGGACACCGCGACGTCGCCCGGGCCGAGACCCAGGCCGAGCGCTGCCCCCGCGTTGTCGCCGAGTCCGGCGCCGACGACGAGGCCCGACCGCGCGACCGCGCCGCCGGGCAGCTCCACGTCGGTGGACAGGGTGCCCATCGCCTCGTCGGGAGCGACCACGCGGGGCACGACCACGGCGTCCGACGAGCCCGCGGAACCAGGTTCCGGACTCTGCACCGCGCTCTTCCGCGGTTCTCCGTCCGGAACCTGGTTCCGGACGGACGACTGGGCGGACGACGCGCCCGACACACCGTCGCTGGCGACGCGCATCGGCCGCCCGAGCGCGAGCTCGAACAGCTCCGGGTCGTACTCGCGGCGCACCGGGTCCCAGTGCGCCGTGCCGCTGGCGTCGGACGCGTCCGTCGCCAGGGCGTCGAGGTCGGGGCCGAGCGGACTCTCGTCCGCCGGGCCGTGGCCGCGGAGCCGCCACGACAGCCAGTCGTGCGGCAGCGCGACGGCCGCCACGCTGGCTGCGTTCTCGGGCTCCGCGTCGCGGAGCCACCGCAGCTTGGTGCCGGTGAACGACGCGACCGGCACCAGCCCCGTCCGGGCGACCCACGCCTCCCGGCCGAGCTCCTCGACCATCTGCGCGGCCGCATCCGCACTGCGCACGTCGTTCCAGAGCAGGGCGTCGCGGACCACGCGGCCGTCGGCGTCGAGCGCCACCAAGCCGTGCTGCTGCCCGGCGATGGCGACGGCATCGACGTCGTCGAGGCCGCCGGCGTCGGCGACGGCGGCACCGAGGGCGTCCCACCAGTGGCGGGGGTCGACCGAGGTGCCGTCCGGGTGGGACGCGCGTCCCTCGCGGACGACCGCACCGGTCGCGGCGTCACGGATGGTGACCTTGCAGGACTGGGTCGACGAGTCGACCCCGGCGACGAGCTGCTGGCTCAACGAGCGCCCATGAGGTGCTCGATGGCGAGCTGCTGCAGGCGGACGAAGCCGAAGCCCTTGCCGCCGAAGTAGGCGTCGGCGTCGAAGTCCTCGTAGGCGGAGCGGTCGGCGAGGAACGTGTCGTACGACTCGCCGTCGTCCAGCGTCGGCGTCGACAGCTCGCCGACCTTCGAGGCCTCGAGTGCCGCCTGCACCTCGGGGTCCGCGCGGAACGCCTGCGCACGCTCCTTGAGGAGCAGGTACATGCGCATGTTGGCCGACGCGGAGTCCCAGACGCCGGTGATGTCCTCGGTGCGGCTCGGCTTGTAGTCGAAGTGGCGCGGGCCGTCGTACGCCGGGCCGCCCTGCGGGGCGCCGTGCTCGAGCAGGTCGACGAGCGAGAACGCGTTCTGCAGGTCGCCGTGACCGAACACCAGGTCCTGGTCGTACTTGATGCCGCGCTGGCCGTTCAGGTCGATGTGGAAGAGCTTGCCCTGGTAGAGCGCCTGGGCGATGCCCGCCGTGAAGTTCAGGCCCGCCATCTGCTCGTGGCCGACCTCGGGGTTGATGCCGAACATCTCCGGACGCTCGAGCGTCTCGGTGAAGGCGATCGCGTGGCCGAGGGTCGGCAGCAGGATGTCGCCGCGGGGCTCGTTCGGCTTCGGCTCGATGGCGAAGCGGATGCCGTAGCCCTTGTCGGTGACGTACTGCGCGAGCAGGTTGACGGCCTCGCGGTAGCGCTCGAGCGCGGCCTGCACGTCCTTCGCGCTGTCGTACTCGGCGCCCTCGCGGCCGCCCCACATCACGAACGTCGACGCGCCGAGCTCGGCGGCGAGGTCGATGTTGCGCAGGACCTTGCGGAGCGCGAAGCGGCGGACCTGCCGGTCGTTCGAGGTGAAGCCGCCGTCCTTGAACACGGGGGCGGAGAACAGGTTCGTCGTGACCATCGGCACGACGATCCCGGTCGACTCGAGCGCGCCCTTGAGGCGGTCGATCTGGGTCTGGCGCTCGGCGTCGGTCGAACCGAACGCGAACAGGTCGTCGTCGTGGAAGGTCAGGCCGTAGGCCCCGAGCTCGTCGAGCTTCTCGACCGCCTCGACCACGTCGAGGGCGGGGCGGGTCGGCCCGCCGAAGGGGTCCGAGCCGTTGTAGCCGATGGTCCAGAGACCGAAGGAGAACTTGTCTGCACGGGTGGGCGTCGTTGCCATGGTGGTCACCGTTCGTCGTCGAAACAAAATGTTGCCGCGCCCAACATAAGCGGTAGTGTTGGCTGTGGCAAGGACGTGATCGCAAAGGAGCGAGCGGATGGCAAGTGTGTCGACGGCACAGCAACGACTGCGGGTCGCCATGGTCGGGCACGGCTTCATGGGAGCCGCGCACTCACAGGCGTGGCGGACCGCTCCCCGGTTCTTCGACCTCGGCGCCGAACCCGAGATGGCGGTGATCGTCGGGCGTGATGCCGGACGCACCGAGGCCGCCCGGCAGCAGTACGGCTGGCAGGCAGCGTCCACCGACTGGCGTGCCGTCGTCGCCGACCCGGACGTCGACGTGGTCGACGTCGTGTCCCCGGGGTCGTCGCACGTCGAGATCGCGATCGCCGCGCTCGAGGCCGGCAAGCACGTCCTGTGCGAGAAACCGCTCGCCAACACCGTCGCCGAGGCCGAGGCGATGACCGCCGCCGCCGACGCAGCACGTGCGCGGGGTGTCCGGGCGATGGTCGGGTTCAGCTACCGCCGGGTGCCGGCCATCGCGTTCGCCCGGCAGCTCGTGCAGGACGGCCGGATCGGCACCGTCCGCCAGGTCCGCGCGCTCTACCTGCAGGACTGGCTCGCCGACGCCGACGGCCCGATGACCTGGCGGCTCGACAAGTCGCTCGCCGGTTCCGGCGCACTCGGCGACATCGGTGCGCACGCGATCGACCTCGTCGAGCACGTCACCGGCGGTTCGCTCGCCACGGTGTCCGGCACGCTCGAGACCTTCGTCACCGAGCGGCCGCTCATGGCCGAGGGCGTCGGGCTGTCCGGCACCGCCTCCGAGGAGCGCGGCCAGGTCACGGTCGACGACGCCGCGTTCTTCACCGCACGGCTGACCGGCGGCGCGGCGGACGGTGCGATCGGCACGTTCGAGGCGACGCGCTACGCGCCCGGCCGGAAGAACGGCCTGACGCTCGAGATCAGCGGGTCCGAAGGCGCGATCCAGTTCGACCTCGAGGCGATGAACGAACTCCGGCTGTACGAGTCGAACGCCCCTGCGGGGGAGCAGGGCTTCCGCCGGATCCTGGTCACCGAACCCGAGCACCCCTACATGGCCGCGTGGTGGCCGACCGGGCACCTCATCGGCTACGAGCACACCTTCAGCCACCAGGTGAAGGACTTCGTCGACGCCATCGTCGCCGGCACCGACCCGTCGCCGTCGTTCGCCGACGGCCTGCACGTGCAGCGGGTCCTCGACGCCGTCGAGCGCAGCGCCGCCGCCGGCAGCAGCTGGACGGTGACCTCGTGAGCGCCGCCGACGGCACACGCCAGGCCCTGGTCGTCCGCGGGGGCTGGGACGGCCACCAGCCCGTCGAGACCACCGACCTGTTCGTGCCGTTCCTGCGTGACAAAGGCTTCGCGGTCCGGGTGTCCGACTCGACGGCCGTCTACGCCGACGAGTCCGTCATGGCCGAGGTCGACCTGATCGTCCAGGTCGTCACGATGTCGACCATCGCCGACGACGAGTTCGCCGGGCTGCAACGCGCCGTGCTGGGCGGTGCGGGTCTGGCCGGGTGGCACGGCGGCATCGCCGACGCGTTCCGGAACACCGCCGACTACCTGCACATGATCGGCGGCCAGTTCGCGCACCACGCGGGCAAGCACCCCGACGAACGGGCCGGCGAGCAGTCGGACAACTACATCCCGTACACGGTGCACGTCACCGACCTCGGGCACGAGCACCCGATCACGCAGGGCATCGAGGACTTCGACCTCGTCACCGAGCAGTACTGGGTGCTGTCCGACGAGTACAACGACGTCCTCGCGACCACCACGCAGGAGGCCCGCGACTTCGACGCGTGGAACCGGCCGGTGACCGCACCGGCGATCTGGACCCGACAGTGGGGCGAGGGCCGCGTGTTCGTGTCGGCTCCCGGGCACCGACTCGAGGTCGTCGAGTCGCAACCGCTCCGCACCATCATCGAACGGGGGCTGCTGTGGGCAGCACGGTGAACGAAGGGGTGCTCCGGGTCGGCGTGGTCGGCGTGGGCGTGATCAGCCAGCAGTACTTCGAGCACTTCCCGGCCCTGCCCGGCCTCGAGCTCGCCGCGGTCGCCGACCTCGACGTCGCCCGGGCCGAGGCCGTCGGTACGGCACAGGGCGTGCGGGGCACGAGCGTCGACGACCTGCTCGCCGCCGACGACGTCGACGTGGTGCTCAACCTGACGATCCCGGCCGCGCACGCCGACGTCGCCACCCGCGCGCTCGCCGCCGGCAAGCACGTCTACGGCGAGAAGCCGCTGGCGATGTCGACGGCCGAGGCCGCCCCGGTGCTCGAGGCCGCCCGCGCCGCCGGCCTGCGCGTCGGCAGCGCCCCGGACACCGTCCTCGGCACCGGCATCCAGACCGCGCGGGCCGCCCTCGACGACGGCCTGGTCGGCACCCCGGTCGGGGCCGCCGTCTCGTGGAGTGCTCCCGGTCACGAGCTCTGGCACCCGGCGCCGGCGTTCTACTACCAGCCGGGCGGCGGACCGCTCCTCGACATGGGGCCGTACTACCTGACGAGCCTCGTCACGTTCTTCGGGCCGGTCGTCCGGGTCAGCGGCAGTGCCACCCGCTCCACCCGGGAACGCACCGTCGCGACCGGGCCGAACGCCGGCACGCCGATCCCGGTCGACATCGACACGCACATCGTCGCGATCCTCGAGCACGAGAACGGCGTGGTCTCCACCGTCACCGTCTCGTTCGAGGTCTGGGCCACCCGCGCACCGCTCTTCGAGGTGTACGGCACCGCCGGCACCCTGGGCGTCCCGGACCCGAACCGGTTCTCGGACACCGTGTCGATCGCCACCGCGGACGACCGCACCTGGCGCGACCTGCCGGTCGCCGCCGGGTACGCCGACGCCGGCCGCGGCTACGGGCTCGCCGACATGGCGCACGCGCTCGCGACGGAGCGGCCGCACCGGGCCTCCGGCGACCTGGCGTTCCACGTGCTCGAGGTCATGGAGGCGGTCTCGGCCGCCGCCCGTGACCACGCGGTCGTCGACGTGCACTCGCGCGTCGAGCGACCCGCCACCGTCCCCGCCGGGTCCGCACCCGGATCCTGGTGACGGTACCCGACCACCGCGAGGAAGGACGACGATGACGACGACGACGGACGCGAGCGACACGACGGAGACGACCCGGGCCTCCCGGCCGGTCACCCTGTTCACCGGACAGTGGGCCGACCTGCCCTTCGAGGAGGTCGCCCGGCTCGCCGGCGAGTGGGGCTACGACGGACTCGAGATCGCCTGCTGGGGCGACCACCTGGACGTCCGGCGCGCCGCGACGGACCCTTCGTACGTCGCCGAGCGCAAGGCGATCCTGGAACGCAACGGGCTGCAGGTCTGGACCATCGCGAACCACCTGACCGGCCAGGCCGTGTGCGACGACCCCATCGACCAGCGGCACGAGGACATCCTCGCCCCGCACGTGTGGGGCGACGGCGACCCCGAGGGCGTGCGGCAGCGCGCCGCCGAGGAACTGCAGTGGACGGCCCGTGCCGCCGCGGCGCTCGGTGTCGACACCGTCACCGGCTTCTCCGGCTCGTCGATCTGGAAGACCGTCGCCGGGTTCCCGCCCGTACCGCCGTCGATGATCGACGCCGGGTACCAGGACTTCCACGACCGCTGGTCGCCGATCCTCGACGTCTTCGAGGAGGTCGGGGTCCGGTTCGCGCTCGAGGTGCACCCGTCCGAGATCGCGTACGACTACTGGACCGCTCGTCGGGCGTTGGACGTCTTCGCGGACCGGCCGGCGTTCGGGTTCAACTTCGACCCGTCGCACTTCGTCTGGCAGGACCTCGACCCCGCCGCGTTCCTGCTCGACTTCGCCGACCGGGTGTACCACGTGCACTGCAAGGAGTCGGTGAAGCAGCTCGACGGCCGCAACGGGCGACTGGGCTCACACCTGCCGTGGGGCGACCCCCGGCGCGGGTGGGACTTCGTCACCGCCGGCCACGGGGACGTGCCGTGGGAGCGGGTCTTCCGCGTGCTCAACCACATCGGCTACGCCGGCCCGACCAGCGTCGAATGGGAGGACGCCGGCATGGACCGACTCGTCGGCGGGCCCGAAGCGCTGGCGTTCGTCCGGCGGCTCGGCACCATCGCGCCGCCCGAGGCCGCCTTCGACGCCGCGTTCAGCCGCTCACGCTGAGCGGGCCGGGCCGGGCCGGGGCGGGGCTGCGCGTCCACGGGACCGGGCGGGTCACCGCCGCGGGTCGGACCCGGGACCCCGAACCCGGACCCCGAACGCCGGACCCCGGACCCCGGACCCCGGGCGCAGACCGTGGGCTCCGGGCCTCCATCCACCATCCACCACCGACCACGACGAGGGACCGATGACGAGCACGACCGCCGCGACACCGGGCGCCGCATCCGGGCCCGTGCCCGCCCCCTCGCCTTCACCCGCGCCCTCGCCCGCGCCGAGCAACGCCGCGCGGGTGCTCCGGCTCGTGCACGAGGAAGGTCCGATCACCCGCGCCGAGGTCACCCGACGGACCGGCCTCAACCGCTCCACCACCCTCGCGCTCGTCGGTGAACTGGTCGACCGCGGGCTCCTGCACGAGGACCTGCCCGCCGCCGGTGCGCCGGGCACCGGCGTGGGGCGGCCGAGTCCCGTCGTGCGGGCCGCCCCGGACGTCGTCGCAGCCGCGGTCACGGTCGAGGTCGACGCCGTGTCGGTCGCCCTCGTCGGGCTCGACGGCACCGTGCGGAGCCGCTCGGTCGAACCGCAACACCGCCCGCCCACGCCGGACGAGGCGGTCGAGACCGTCGCCGCGCTGCTCGACCGGCTGCGCCCGACCGGTCCCGGTGCACCCGGAGCGTCCGCTCCGGCAGGGCTCCGGCTCGTCGGCGTCGGCGTCGCCGTCCCCGGCACCGTCCGGGTCGAGGACGGCACCGTGCAGGACGCCCCGCACCTCGGCTGGACCGACGCGCCGCTCGCCGGACCCCTCGCCGAACGGACCGGGCTGCCGGTCCGGGCCGCGAACGACGCCAACCTCGGGGCGTGGGCGGAACGGCTGGCCGGCAGCGGCCGGGGCGTCGACGACCTCGTGTACCTCAACGGCGGTGCGAGCGGCATCGGCGGCGGGGTGATCACCGCCGGCCGACCGCTCAGCGGCGCCGACGGCTACGCGGGCGAACTCGGCCACACCTTCGTCGCGGCCAACGGCATCCGGTGCCACTGCGGCGCGGTCGGCTGCCTGGAGACCGAGGCATCCCGCGACGACCTGGCGACCGCGGCCGGGACCGCTCCGGACGACCTCGTCGCCCTCGCCGCCGCGCTCGCCGAGGGCCGGCCCGACGTCGAACGGGTCGTCGACCGGCAGGTGGCCGCCCTGGCCACGGCGCTCCGCAACGCGATCCACACCGTGAACCCCACGATGGTCGTGCTCGGCGGGTTCCTCGGCGTGCTGCTCGACCACGTCGGGGACCGCATCCTCGACGACGTGCGCGCCCAGTCGATGACCGGGACCGCAGACCGACTCCGCATCGTGCCGGCCGCGCTCGGGCCCGACGTGCTCGTGCACGGAGCCGCCGAGATCGCGTTCGGCGACCTGCTGCGCGACCCGGACCGGATCGCCCTCGCGGTACCGGCCACCCCCACCACCCGAACGTCCGACCGCGTCGACGCGGTCGGGGAAACGAGGACCGCATGACCTCCATCCAGCGTCAGCGCGTGAGCGTGCTGCTCGGCACCCAGGACCTGACCGTCGAGGACCGCCCCGTCCCCGAGGTCGCCCCCGGCGACGTGCTCGTCCGCGTCGCCGCCGTCGGCGTGTGCGGTTCCGACGTGCACTACTACCGGCACGGGAAGATCGGCGACTTCGTCGTCGAGGAACCCCTCGTGCTCGGCCACGAGCTCTCCGGCACGATCACCGCGGTCGGCGACGGTGTCGACCCGGCCCGTGTGGGGGAGCGCGTCGCCATCGAGCCGCAGCGCCCCTGCCACCGCTGCGCGCAGTGCCTGGCGGGTCGGTATAACCTCTGCCCGCACATGCGCTTCTACGCGACGCCGCCGGTCGACGGCGCCTTCACCGACTTCGTCACCATCGAGGCCGAGTTCGCGCACGTCCTGCCCGACACCGTCTCGTTCGAGGCCGGCGCGCTCCTCGAGCCCCTGTCCGTCGGCATCGCCGCCGTGCGCAAGGCCGGCATCGTCCCCGGGTCGTCGGTGCTCATCGCCGGTGCCGGTCCGATCGGCATCATCTGCGCGCAGGTGGCGAAGGCCTTCGGCGCCTCGCGCATCGTCGTCAGCGACCTCGTGCCGGAGCGCCGTGAGCGTGCGCTGTCGTACGGCGCGACCGAGGTCGTCGACCCGACCGCCGTGTCCGTCGCGTCCGACATCGTCCCCGTGGACGCGTTCATCGACGCCAGCGGTGCACCCCGCGCGGTGTCGGACGGCATCAAGGCGGTGGGCCCGGCAGGAGCCGCGGTGCTGGTCGGGCTCGGCAACTCCGAGATGACGCTGCCGGTCGAGCACATCCAGAACCTCGAGGTCACGGTCACCGGGATCTTCCGGTACACGAACACCTGGCCGGTCGCGATCGAGCTCGTCGCGTCCGGGCAGGTCGACCTCGACTCGCTCGTCACCGGCCGCTTCGGGCTCGACGACGTCCGCGACGCCCTCGAGAGCGACACCGACCCGGAGTCGCTCAAGTCCGTCGTCTACCCCGGCGGCGTCCCCGCCTGAGCGGGCGGCTCCCGACGTGCCCACGAGACGGACGGGAGGCCCGTGGCCAGGCCGCCACGGGCCTCCCGTTCCGACACGTGACCCGGAACGGGGCCACCGGCGCGTCACGAGGACGCGCTACGGTTCGCGCATGACCGCTTCACCGGCCGCCGTCGCACCGTCGCGCACCGACCGCCGCGCACTCGTGTCCTGGGCGCTCTGGGACTGGGGCTCGGCGGCGTTCAACGCGGTCGTGACCACCTTCGTGTTCAGCACGTACCTGGCGAGCCGGGCGTTCGTCGACCCGGCGCTCGTCGGCGACACGTCCGCGGCGGGCAAGGCGGTCGTCGAGCGGGAGCTCGCGCACAACGCCGCCGTCGTCTCGACCGCGCTGACCGTCGCCGGCATCGTCGTCGCGCTCGTCGCGCCCGCGGTCGGACGCCTCGCGGACTCGTCCGGTCACCGCCGGCGCTCGGTCCTCATCGCGACGATCGGCATCGCGCTGTCCATCGGCGGCATGGTCTTCGTCGCCCCGAGCCAGCCGTACCTGCTGCTCGGCGCAGCCCTGCTCGGCATCGGCACCGTGGCGTTCGAGATCGCGAGCGTGGGCTACAACGCGATGCTCGGGCAGATCGCGTCCGGCGGCCGCACGGGGCGGGTCTCGGCCATCGGGTGGGCCGCCGGGTACTTCGGCGGCATCGTCCTGCTCGTGCTGCTGCTCGTGCTGTGCATCCAGGACTTCCGCGGCGACGGGGTCGTCGGCGGGCTGCTGCAGCTCCCCGCCACCGTCGCGACCGGCCAGTGGGACGTCCGCGTCGCGATCGGCATCGCCGCGGTGTGGCTCGCCGTGAGCTCGATCCCGCTCTTCGTGGTCGTGCCCGAGGCCGCGCCCGGCCCCGCACGGTCCGGCGGGCTGTTCGGCGCCTACGCGGACCTCGGCCGTGACGTCGCCCGGCTGTGGCGGGAGCGGCGGAACGTGCTGGCGTTCCTGCTCGCGAGCGCCGTCTTCCGCGACGGCGTCGGTGCGGTCTTCACCTTCGGCGGGATCGTCGCCGCGCAGGTCTTCGGGTTCAGCGCGTCGCAGGTCATCCTCTTCGCCATCGCCGCGAACGTCGTCGCCGGCGTCGCCACCTTCGTCTCGGGGCGCCTCGACGACCGGTTCGGCTCGCGGGCGATCATCACGGTCTCCCTCGTCGGGCTCGCGGCCTGCGGCATCGGGGTCTTCGCCGCCGGCGACCGCACCGAGCTCTTCTGGGTGCTCGGCCTGACGCTCGCGCTCTTCGTCGGGCCGGTGCAGGCGTCCTCGCGGGCGTACCTGGCGCGGCTGACGACGCCCGGCCGCGAGGGCGAGCTCTTCGGCCTCTACGCCACCACCGGCCGTGCGGCCTCGTTCCTGGCACCGGCCCTGTTCGGCGTCGCGGTCACGATCGGCGGCTCGACGCGCTTCGGCATCCTCGGCATCGTCGTGGTCCTGCTCGCCGGACTCGTGCTCATGGCGGTCGTGCGCCGCGAGCGGGCGTAGGGGGCGCTGGGGCGCGGGGGTGCGGGGGCGCGGGGTGGGGGTGCTGTCCGCGGGGGTGCTGTTTCGCGCGTCGGGTGCTGTTCCGCGCGTGGTGAGTCGTTCCGCGCGTAGGAGGCCGTTCCTTCCGACCACCCACGCGCGATCCCGCTTCCCATCCCACGTGCAATGGGACGGAACGTCGGCGGGGAACGGCCGCAGGGACTCCTCCACAGGTGCCCGATCGGCGGGCACTGTCCACGGGTGACCGTGCTCGTCAGGCGTCGCGGCTCGCGGTGCGCCAGGATGGACCCATGACCGACCAGCGCATCGCCGTCGTCGTCCTCGCCGCCGGGCAGGGCACGCGCATGAAGTCGTCCACGCCCAAGGTGCTGCACCGGCTCGCCGGGCTGCCCCTCATCGGGCATGTACTGCGCACGGCGTCGTCGCTCAGCCCCGAGCACGTCGCCGTCGTCGTTCGGCACGAGCGTGACCGAGTGGCCGCCGAGGTCGTCGAGCGTGCACCCGACGCGATCGTGGTCGACCAGGACGACGTTCCCGGTACCGGCCGCGCGGTCGAGGTGGCGCTGGGAGGCCTGCCGGCCGACTTCGACGGAGCCGTCGTGGTCCTGTCCGGCGACGTCCCGCTGCTCGACGCGGCGTCGCTCCGTCTGCTCGTCGACGCCCACGTCGGTGCCGCGAACGCCGTGACCCTCGTCAGCGCGATCGCTCCCGACCCGACGGGTCTCGGCCGTGTCGTGCGTGACGACTCCGGCGCCTTCGTCGGGGTGGTCGAGCACAAGGACGCCTCGGCCGAACAGCTCACGATCACCGAGACGAACGCCGGCATCTACGCCTTCGACGCCGCGCACCTGCGGGCCGTGCTGCCCGCACTCACCACCGCCAACGCCCAGGGCGAGAAGTACATCACCGACGCGCCGACGCTCATCGCCGGTCGGGGCGGCATCATCGACGTCGTCACGCTCACCGACCAGTGGCTCGTCGCCGGCATCAACGACCGCGTGCAGCTCTCCGTCGCCGCGCGCGAGCTCAACGCCCGCATCGTCCGCCGGCACCAGCTCGCCGGCGTCAGCGTGCAGGACCCCGCGACGACATGGATCGACCTCGACGTCACCATCGAGCCCGACGCCGAGGTCCTGCCGGGCACCCAGCTCATCGGTGCCACCGCGATCGCGGCCGGTGCCGTCGTCGGACCCGACACCACGCTCCGCGACACCGAGGTCGGCGCCCGCGCCACCGTGAACCGCGTCGACGCCACCCTCGCGGTGATCGGGGACGGTGCCTCGGTCGGCCCGTTCGCCTACCTGCGCCCGGGCACGGTCCTCGGCGACGACGGCAAGATCGGCACGTTCGTCGAGACGAAGAACGCGACGATCGGCCGGGGCAGCAAGGTCCCGCACCTGTCCTACATCGGCGACGCCGAGGTGGGCGAGGACTCGAACATCGGCGCGAACACGATCACCGCGAACTACGACGGCGTGCACAAGCACCGCACCGAGGTGGGCTCGAACGTCCGCACCGGCTCGCACAACGTGTTCGTCGCCCCGGTTAGGATTGGTGACGGCGCGTACACGGGTGCCGGAACGACCGTTCGCAAGGACGTCCCGGCCGGATCGCTCGCGATCAGCTACGCCCCGCAGCGCAACACCGACGGATGGGTCGCGGAACACCGGCCCGGCACACCGGCGGCCGAGGCAGCTCGGCTCGCGAACGGCGAATAGATCCTGGCGACCACCGGTCGTCGACATCGACCCCACGCGGGTCAGGGAGTGAGCACCGCACTTGTCCGGAATCAAGACAACCGGCCAGAAACGACTCGTCCTCGTCTCAGGGCGAGCACACCCGGCGCTCTCTGCCGAGATCGCGGACGAGCTCGGCGTCGAGCTCGTCCCGACGGACGCCCGCACCTTCGCGAACGGCGAGCTGTACGCGCGCTTCGACGAGTCGGTGCGCGGCTGTGACGCCTTCGTCATCCAGTCGCACACGGCGCCCATCAACGAGTGGCTCATGGAGCAGCTCATCATGGTCGACGCCCTGAAGCGTGCCTCGGCGAAGCGCATCACGGTCGTCGCGCCGTTCTACCCGTACGCCCGACAGGACAAGAAGGGCCGCGGCCGCGAGCCGATCTCGGCCCGACTCGTCGCCGACCTGTTCAAGGCGGCCGGAGCCCACCGGATCATGAGCGTCGACCTGCACGCCGCACAGATCCAGGGCTTCTTCGACGGCCCGGTCGACCACCTCTTCGCCATGCCGGTGCTGCTCGAGCGCTTCCGCGAGACGCTCGACCCGGAGACCCTGACCGTCGTCTCGCCGGACATGGGTCGTGTCCGCGTCGCCGACATCTGGTCGGAGAAGCTCGGCGCACCGCTCGCCATCATCCACAAGCGTCGCGACCCGCTCGTGCCGAACCAGGTGTCGGTGCACGAGATCGTCGGTGACGTCAGCGGGCGCGTCTGCCTGCTCGTCGACGACCTCATCGACACCGGTCGCACGATCGCCAAGGCCGCCGAGGCCCTCAAGGCCGCCGGTGCCACGGGCGTCGTCGTCGCGGCGACCCACGCGGTCTTCTCCGACCCGGCCACCGAGCTGCTGCAGAGCGAGTTCATCGACCGGGTGGTCGTGACGGACACCCTGCCCCTGCCTGAGGAGAAGCGCTGGGACCGCCTCGAGGTCCTGCCGATCGCTCCGCTCATCGCCCGGGCCATCCACGAGGTCTTCGACGACGGTTCGGTCACGTCGATGTTCGACGGCGCCGCTTGACCTCACCGGCGCGCGACGCCCTCGCGACCCGGCTCCGGGCTGCGGGGAGCGTCTTCGCCGAGGACGAAGCCGACCTGCTGCTCGAGGCCGGCGACGGCGAGCCGACGCGACTCCGTGCCCTCGTGCAACGCCGGCTCGCCGGTGAGCCGCTCGAGTACGTGCTCGGATGGGCCGCCTTCGACGGCCACCGCATCCGCGTGACGCCCGGTGTGTTCGTCCCGCGGGCGCGCACGGCCGTCGTGGTCGAGCAAGCCGCTCGTCGTCTGCAGCGCTACGACCGCGTGGTCGACCTGTGCTGCGGCTCGGGTGCGATCGCCGTGGCGCTGTTCGGCCGGGTCGGAGCGCTCGACCTCGTCGCGACGGACATCGACCCGGACGCCGTCGACGTGGCGGCCGAGAACGTCGGTGACCGGGGCATCGTCGTCCGGGGCGACCTGTTCGCACCGCTGCCCGACCGGTTCCGCGGCGCGGTCGACGTGATCGCAGTCAACGCGCCCTACGTGCCCTCGGCGTCGATCGCCACGATGCCCGTCGAGGCGCGCGACCACGAGCACCGCGTCGCGCTGGACGGCGGCGCGGACGGGCTCGACCTGCACCGCCGCATCGCCGCGGGTGCGGGGGAGTGGCTCCGTCTCGGGGGCCCGGTCGTCATCGAGGTCTCGGAGGCACAGTCGTCGGCGTCCGCGGCGGTGTTCGCCGACGCCGGGTTCGCCGTCACGATCGAGCACGACGACGAGGTCGACGGCACCTGCGTCGTCGCGACCCTGCCCGCCTGACGTCCCGACGGAGCCCGACGCCCGACGCCCGACGGAGCCTGACGCCCCGGCGCAGACCGGCTGCTCAGCGGCCGGTCGCGGCGAGGCCCGACAAGGTCGCACGACCCGCCGCTCGCGTCCGCCGAGGTCGCACGAACGGCCGCTTCGACGCCATCGGAAGCGCACATCCCGCGACCTCGACCGCACCGCACGCACACACACGCCGCACGGACCGCGGGCCGCGGGCCGCGCCCGCGCTGCCGCGCCGCCCCCTACCGCGCCGAGACCTCCACCGAGTGCCACCCCGTCGCCCCGTTCGGTGCCGGCGGCCGCTCCACGCTCGTCTGCACCTCACCGTCGGCGCTCGTCGCCCGCACCTCGATGCGGTGCGACCCGGAGTCGGGCGTCCAGCGCAGCACCCACTGCCGCCAGGTGTCCGCCGAGGCCGAGTCGGCGAGCGTCGCCTGCTGCCAGTCGCCGCCGTCGACCCGCACCTGCACGCCCTTCACGCCGGTGTGCGGCTGCCACGCCACACCCGCGATGGCGACCGGCTTGCCGGCCGTGACCGTCGCGCCGGCTCGCGGGGTGTCGATCCGGCTCTCGAGCTTGACCGGCCCGCGCTCGGACCAGCCGCGCGGCGTCCAGTACCCCTGGGCGTCGGCGAAGCGGGTGACCTCGAGCTCGGTGACCCACTTCGTCGCCGACACGTAGCCGTAGAGCCCGGGGACGACCATCCGCACCGGGAACCCGTGCTCGGTCGGCAGGGGTTCGCCGTTCATGCCGACGGCGAGCAGCGCCGCGGTGCCGTCGTCCTGCAGCACGTCGAGCGGGGTGCCGGCCGAGAAGCCGTCGATGCTGCGGGAGAGCACCATGTCGGCGTCTCCCGTCGGCCGGGCCCGGGCGAGCAGCTCCCGGATCGGGTAGCCGAGCCACCGTGCGGTGCCGATGAGGTCGCCGCCGACCTCGTTCGACACGCAGCTCAGGGTGGCGACGTGCTCCTCGAGCGGGAGCGCGAGCAGCTCGTCCCAGGTGAGCGTGACCTCGCGTTCCACCGCCCCGTGGACGCGCAGCGACCAGTTGGCGGGATCGACGTTCGGCACCCGCAGCGCGGTGTCGATGCGGTAGAAGTCAGCGTTCGGCGTGATGTAAGGCGAGATGCCGTCGACGTCGAGCGAGGCCCCCGCCGGCACCGCCGGTGCGGCGGTGGCCGCAGCGGGCAGTCGGATGGCCCGTCGGGCAGCGGCGGCCGCCTGCATGGCGGAGGACCCCAGCCGGGAGGCCCCGCCCACGACCACCGCGACCGCTGCGGTCGCGACACCCCAGACCAGGAACGCGCGGCGCTCCGTCGACGCCGGTCGCGGTGCCGCGGAGGGGACCTGCGCGGCGGCTTCCCACTTCCGCAGGCGCTGGAGCAGCAGCCGGAGCACGATGACCGCCGCGGCCACGCCGACGACCGTCGGGGCGCCGTCGAGGGTGCCGCTGCCGGAGCGCGTGGTCACCGCGAGGAGCGCCAGGACCCCGCCGGCCGCGAACACGAGCGCGCCGAACGGTGGTCTGGCGCGCTCGAGGACGCCGGCGCCGGCACTCACCGCCGCGACGATGACGGTCATCAGGGCGAACAGCGCGACCTTGTCGCCGGTGCCGAACAGCGTGACCATCAGGTCCTTCGCCCCGGCCGGTGCCAGGTCGATCACGGCCGAACCGACCGCGACGAGCGGGCTGCCGGCACCGCCCAGGAGCAGTGCGCCGAACTCCGCGATGCCCAGGAAGGCCGCGGCGGACACGAGCCCGACCCCGGCTGCGGACAGGACAGGGCGGCGCGTCGTGCTGGCGGACGTCGGTTGCGAGCTCACCGGAGGAGCGTAGGTCGCCAGGCCGCTGGTGCGCTGTGCGTCCGGTTCCCCGGTCGTTCACCGGCGCCCGCCAGCGGCCCCGCGTCGGGTCGTGCGAGGATCGACCTGTGCCGAGGTCTCCCGAACGTGTCCCGCGCTTCGGACCTGCCCGCCGCCACGACCGCTCGCCGATGTCGGCCGCGCGTCGGCTGATGACCCTGCGGTGGACGATCGTCGGGGTGTGGGCGGCACTGCTCGTCACGCGGGTCGTCGTCATCGCGGCCGCGCCCCACGCCGACCTGTCGTGGTTCGGTTTCGTCGAGCTCGCGGCGATCGCACTCGGCGTCACGGTCATCGTGGTCGCGGTGTTCCGGGCTGCGGCGCTGCGACGGCGGCAGGCGGACGACTCGCTCGCACTCGCCGTGCGCCGCATCGACCCGACGGTGTGGCTCGTCCCGGCGGCACCGACCGCGGAACTCCGCGAGGCCGTCGCCGAGGTGCGCCCAGAGGTCACCCTGAGCGAGCACGTGACCTGGGCCTTCGGCGCGACCGAGGCGTCCCTGTGGGAACTCGAGGGACGCCGGGCGACCCGACTGCTGGTGGTGCGGTGGAGCCGCGTGGTGCACATCGCGCTCGAGGACGTGCACGGACCCCGGGGGCACGGCGCCTGCGCGGTCGCGATCCACTACGTCCGGCCGGACGACGCCCCGGCGGTGGCGACGTTCCTGGTCCGATCGGCTCCGGGGTCCCGCCGTTTCCTCGGCCGCGGGCCTCGGCTGGACCGGCTCGTCGCCGACCTGGCGCGCGAGCGCATCGTCGCCTGATCGACGGCCGCACGCATCACGGGTTCCGGACCTGACCAGCCGGATGAGCAGACGACCCAGCCCAGCCGGACGACCCAGCCCAGCCGGACGACCCCGCCCTGCCGGACGACCCCACCCTGCCGGACGACCCCACCCTGCCGGGCGACCCGGCCTGCCGGACGAGCCGACGACCGAGCCCGACCGAACGACCCGACGACCCGGCCGGCCCGTCGGACGAGCCGACGACCCGGCCGGCCCGTCGGACGAGCCGACGACCGAGCCCGACCGGACGAGCAGGAGACGCCGGATCACGCGACCCGGCGCCTCCTGCTCCGAGACGCCCTCGACGAGCGCAGCTCGCTCAGTGCGTCGACGGCTCCTGCTCGACCTCGCGCCGGTCGTCGTCGGACCAGAGCGTGTGGAACGTGCCGTCCTTGTCGACGCGCTGGTAGGTGTGCGCGCCGAAGAAGTCGCGCAGTCCCTGGATCAGCGCGGCGGGCAGCCGCTCGGACGCGAGCGAGTCGAAGTACGCCAGCGCCGACGAGAACCCGGGCGCCGGGATCCCCGAAGCGGCCGCGATGCCGACGATGCGACGCCACGCGGCCTCGCCCTCCTTCACGGCGTCGGCGAAGTACGGGTCGACGAGCAGGCTCTCGAGCTCCGGGTTCTTGTCGTAGGCCTCGACGATGCGGTTGAGGAACTGCGCACGGATGATGCAGCCGCCGCGCCAGATCTTCGCCATGTCACCGAGGTCGATGTCCCAGTCGTACTCCTTCGCACCGGCGATGATGAGGTCGAACCCCTGCGCGTAGGCGACGACCTTCGACGCGTACAGGGCGGCGCGGACGTCGTCCTCGAACCCGTCGGGGACCGCTGCGATCTCGGGGCGGTCGGGGAACGCGCGCTGGACGGCCGAGCGCTGCGCCGGCTTCGACGACACGGCTCGGGCGAACACGGCCTCGCCGATGCCGGAGACGGGGACGCCGAGTCCGACCGCGTTCTGCACGGTCCACACGCCGGTGCCCTTCGACCCGGCCTCGTCGCGGATGACGTCGACCAGCGCCGTGCCGGTCTCCGGGTCGTGCTGCTTGAGCACCTCACCGGTGATCTCGATCAGGTACGACTCGAGGTCGCCCTCGTTCCACTGCTGGAAGACCTGCACGAGGTCCTCGACGGAGTGGCCTCCGACGCGGCGGAGCAGGTCGTAGGACTCGGCGATGAGCTGCATGTCGGCGTACTCGATGCCGTTGTGCACCATCTTGACGAAGTGGCCGGCGCCGTCGGTGCCGACGTGCGTCACGCAGGGTTCGCCCTCGGCCACGGCGGCGATCGACTTCAGGATCGGGCCGAGCGTCTCCCAGGCTTCGTCGGACCCACCGGGCATGATCGACGGGCCCTTGAGCGCCCCTTCTTCGCCGCCGGAGATGCCGGTGCCGACGAAGTTGAGGCCCTTCTCGCGCAGCTCGCGCTCGCGGCGGATGGTGTCGTGGAAGTTGGCGTTGCCGCCGTCCACGATGATGTCGCCCTCCTCGAAGCGCTCGGCGAGCTGCTCGATGACGGCGTCGGTGCCCTTGCCGGCCTGCACCATGATGATCGCGGTGCGGGGCTTCGTCAGGGAGGCGACGAAGCCGTCGATGTCCTCGGACGCGATGAAGCCGGCGTCGCCGTGCTCCTGCATGAGTTCCTCGGTGCGGGCGTAGGTGCGGTTGTAGACCGCGACCGTGTTGCCCTCGCGCGAGGCGAGGTTCCGCGCGAGGTTCGAACCCATCACCGCGAGACCGATCACCCCGATGTTGGCCTTCGGGTCCTGCTCGGTTGCGTCGTTGTCTGCCACGTCGTCTCCTTCGTCCGGACGTCTCGGCCCCAACCTACGATCCCGGTCCTGGGTCCGCACAGGAGCGACGGCAACTGGGGACGGCCGGACGGCCGGTCAATACTGTGGAGGGATGAACGAGCGCGCTGTCCTCCCGCCGGTCCTCGTGATGGGTGTCTCCGGTTCCGGCAAGTCGACCATCGGGCAGGCCGTCGCCGACGCCCTGGCGGAGCGCGGCGAGCCGAGCGTCTTCGTGGACGCCGACGACCTGCACCCGGCCGCGAACAAGGAGAAGATGCGGCAGGGCATCCCGCTCACCGACGAGGACCGCTGGCCGTGGCTGGACGCCTGCGCCGAGCGCATCGCGGCCGTCGAGGCCGACGGCTCGCGCTGCGTGATGGCGAACTCGGCCCTGAAGCGCGTGTACCGCGACCGTCTGCGGCGCTCGGCGCCCGGCCTGGTCATCGCGTTCCTCGACGGGTCGCGAGACCTCATCGCGGACCGGCAGGCGCACCGGCACCACGAGTACATGCCGGCGTCGCTGCTCGACTCGCAGTTCGCGACGCTCGAACGGCCCGAGGCCGACGAGCACGCCGTCGCCGTGCCGATCGACGGGTCGGTCGACGACACGGTCCGGGCGATCACCGCCGCGCTCGCGGTCACTTCCGGCTGAGCTCGGACAGTCGGGAGCGGTACTCCTCGGCGTCGATGTCCCCGCGGGCGAACCGATCGGCGAGCACGCCGCGGGCGTCGGAGCGTGCGCGCCAGCTGCCCCGACGGAGCACCCCGAACACGAGGAACACGACGAGGAACGTCAGGACGACGAACCCCGGGAACAGGAAGAAGGGGAACCCGCCGCCCTGCCAGTGCGGCCCGTGGGCCGCTGCCGAGGTGAGTGCGGTTGCCGTGATGGTGCTGAACATGGTGACCTCCGTGGTCGGTTCCGGTGCCGCGGTCGCGACACGACGAGCCTGCCGGTCGGGAGGCCCGTCCCGCGTCCGTCCCTGAGCCGCAGTCCGGTGTCCTCCCGCAGTCGTGCACGGGGGACTCTTCCTGCACCGGAGTACTCCCGACGGAGTAGTCCACAGGTGCTCATCGGGCCGGACGACCGCGCCGGCGGTCGACCCTAGGCTCGGAGCATGACCACCGGACAGCGCACCGACCACCGCGACCGGGCACCAGCCCGGCCGACGGGTCGAGTGCGCTTCGCCCGCACCGGGCGCGTGCTGCCGGTCGCCGTCGTGCAGGTCCTCGGCACCCTCGTGGCGTCCCGCATCCCGTTCGGCGGACGGGGCGGTCCGCCCTGGACCCGGCACGACGACCTGGTGCCGGTCGACCCGGTGGCGCTCGGCCCCCTCGCGCTCGCCCTGCTCGTCGGCGGTGTCGTCGTGCTGCCGTGGCGCTGGCGGTGGCCGCGGGCGGTCCTGCTCGTGGTCCTCGTCACGACGGTCGGGTACGCCGTCGTGGTCTCGCCGCGTGGTCCGTTCGTCGCCGCGCTGACGATGGCGATCGCGAACGCGTGGGTGCGCGGTCACCGCCGCACCGTCTGGGTCGTCGCCGGGGTCGCCCTCGTGACGCTGCCGACCGCCGACGTCGTGCTCGGTCGTTCCCCCGTGCTCGACCTCGCGACGGTCCTACTCGCCCTCTCGTGGTTGACGGTGACGATCGCGGTGTCCGAACTCGTCCGCGTGCGCACGGAACGGGTCGCCGACCGACGCCGCGCCCGAGCCGAGGCCGAACGCCGCCGTGCGGGCGAGGAACGGGTGCGCATCGCCCGCGAGCTGCACGACTCCGTGGCCCACAGCATGTCCCTCATCAACCTGCGGGCGGGGGTGGCCCTGCACCTCGGTACCGAGCTCCCGACGGCCACGCGTGACGCCCTGACCGACATCCGTGACTCGAGCCGTCAGGCGCTCGTCGAGCTGCGCACGGTCCTCGGGGTGCTCCGGTCGGTCGACGGCGATCCCGACGACCCTGACCGTGATCCGGTGCCGGGTCTCGACCGTCTGCCCGACCTGGTGGCCCGGGCGCGGGCAGCGGGGATCGAGATCGTCCTGCACCTCGACGGCGACCCGTCGACGGTCCGGGGCACCAGCGGCCGGAGTGCATTCCGCATCGTGCAGGAGTCCGTCACGAACGTCATGAAGCACGCACCGGGGCACGCCGTCCGCGTCGAGGTGGTCGTCGGGCCGGACGTCGTCGACCTCGTGGTCGAAGACCGTCCGCGTGCCGGCGATGCGGCCGTGGCACCGGACCCGTCCGGTGCCGCGGGGTCGGTCGCCGAAGGGTCGGTCGCTGAAGGGTCAGTTGCGCAAGGGTCGGTCGCCGGGGGTTCGTTCGGTACGGGGTCGGTCGGTACGGGGCCGTTCGGTACGGGGACGGTCGGCACAGGTTCGGTCGGCACAGGTTCGGTCGGCACGGGGTCCAGGGGCACCGGGTCGCCCGGCATCGGGTCGACCGGCAACGGCATCATCGGCATGCGCGAGCGGGCCTCCGCCGTCGGCGGTGACCTGCGTGCCGGCCCGATGCGGGAGGGCGGCTGGCGGGTCGCCGCTCGGCTGCCGGCGCAGACCGACGGGCCGCCCGACCCGGACCGCAGACCCGACCAGGACCGCGGACCCGACCCGGACCGCGGACCCGACCCGGACCGCGGGCCCGACACGGGACGCACGCCCGACGTGCTGACGGAGGACCCCCGATGACCGACATCCGTGTCCTGCTCGTCGACGACCAGGTGCTCGTCCGAGCGGGGCTCCGCGCGCTCGTCGACGCCGAGCCGGGGATGGCCGTGGTCGGCGAGGCGGGTGACGGTGACGCGGCGGTGGCGCTCGCCCGGAGCCTCCGCCCCGACGTCGTCCTCATGGACGTCCGGATGCCGGGGACCGACGGCCTGACCGCGACCCGGCTGATCGGCGAGGACCCCGAGCTCGACGCCCTGCACGTCGTGATCCTGACGACCTTCGAGCAGGACGACTACGTCTTCGAGGCGATCCGGGCCGGTGCCGCGGGGTTCCTCGTCAAGGACACCGAGCCCGCGGAGCTCCTGCGTGCCGTCCGCACCGTCGTCGCCGGCGACTCCCTGCTCTCACCGCGCGCCACCCGCTCCCTCGTCGAGGCGTACGCGACGCACGCGAAGCCGGCGTCGCTCGCGCCGGAGCTCGGGGTGCTCACCGACCGCGAGCGCGAGGTCATGCAGCTCGTCGGGGTCGGCATGACGAACGCCGAGATCGCCGCGCGCCTGTTCATCAGCCCGCTCACCACGAAGACGCACGTGTCCCGCGCGATGATCAAGCTCGGCGCGCGGGACCGGGCCCAGCTGGTGGTCTTCGCCTACGAGACCGGCCTCGTCACCCGCGGGTGGCAGCCGTGACGGCGGCGTGCGGGCGCTGACCGTCGTCCGTCCGGGTGCGGGTGTCGTGCACGTCGAACCCCTGGTCGACGAGCACCTCCACCATCGCCGGCACCGACCACCGGTGCGCGCCGACCACCGCGTGGTCGAAGGGCTCGACCGTCGGGCCCTCGAAGAACCCGACGAGCAGGCTCCCGCCCGGGCGGAGCACCCGACGGATCTCGGCGAGCGGGACGGCGAGGCGGTCGGGGGCGTGGTGGATCAGCGAGTACCAGGCCAGGACCCCGTCCACGGTCCGGTCCTGCAGGTCGAGCGCGTCGACGGAGCCGACCCGGAACGCGGCGCTGCCGCCGTGCGCGCCGGCACCGCCGTGGACGCGCTGCGCGTGGTCGACGAACCAGGGCACGGCGTCGATGCCGAGCACCGCGTGGCCTCGGTCCGCCAGGTGCGCGCTCCAGTGGCCGGGCCCGCACCCGGCGTCGAGGATCCGCTCGCCGGCGCCGTCGGCCCACGCCGTGACGTGCTGCCGGTCGTCGGCGTGCACGCGGTCCATCGACCCGAGGTGCTCCGCGTACTCGCTGGCCCGCGCGGCGTACGCGGCGGTGACGTCGGTGCCCATCGTCCGACCGTACCGGCGATCCGGCGTCGACCGGGCTACAGCTTGAACGTCGCCCGCGGGATGTCGGAGACGATGCGCTGTGCAGTGCGGACGGCGTCCTCCTCGCTGATCTCGTGCGCGACCACGAGGGACGCCAGGTACGCCGCGTCCGCACGCCGGGCCATGTCGTGCCGCGCGGGGATCGAGCAGTAGGCGCGGGTGTCGTCGATGAAGCCCGAGGTCTTCGTGAACGACGCCGAGTCGGTGACGGCCGACCGGTAGCGCGCGATCGCCGCCGGGGTGTCGATGAACCACCAGGGTGCCCCCGCGTAGACGGCGGGGTAGAAGCCGGCGAGCGGTCCGATCTCACGCGAGAACACCGTCTCGTCGACGGTGAACAGCACGAGGTGGAACCCGGGTGCGGTGCCGAAGGCCTCGAGCAGCGGGCGCAGCGGGGTGGTGAACGCGCCGACGGCGGGCAGGTCGTGCCCGGTGTCCGGCCCGAAGCGCTCGAGCGTCGGCGTGTGGTGGTTCCGGATGATGCCGGGGTGCAGCTGCATGACGAGGCCGTCCTCGACGCTCATCTCGGCCCAGCGGTAGAGCATGTCGTGGCGGTAGGCGGTGGCCTCCGCGGTCGAGACGTCACCGCGGAGCGCGGCGGCGTGGATGCGTTCGCGCTCGGTGGCGGACAGCGGCGTGGAACCGGCGTCGAGCACGCCGGTGTCGGTGGCGGTCGCGCCGTGCTCGATGAAGTACCGGCGACGCGCGCGGAGTGCTGCCAACAGTCCTGCGTGGGTGCCCGTCTCGATGCCGGCGGCCTGTCCGACGGCCGCGACCACGTGCCTCCAGTCCGATCGCGACGGGTCGAAGACGGCGTCCGCGCGGAAGGTGGGGACCACCCGGCCGGTGAAGGTCGGGTCGGCGGCGAGCTGCGCGTGCGCGGCGAGGTCGTCGGCGGGGCCGTCGGTGGTGGCGAGGACCTCGATGCCGAAGGCGTCGAACAGTGCGCGCGGGCGGAAGGCCGGTGTCGTGAGCAGGTCGGCGAGGTGGTCGTACTGGGCGTCCGCGTTCTGCCGCGACGGCTGCTCCGTCAGCCCGAAGACGTCGTGCAGCTCCGTCTCGAACCAGTACCGCACCGGGGTGCCGAGGAAGTCGTCCCAGTGCTCGGCCAGGTGCCGCCACACCGAGCGGCCGTCGGGCTGGTGGTGCGGGTCGCGACCGAGCGCCTCGAGCGGGACGCCGTTGGCGTGCAGCAGCCGGAGCACGTAGTGGTCGGGCGTGACGAGCAGTGCCGCCGGGTCCGGGAACGGCTGGTCGGCGGCGATGGTCGCGGCGTCGACGTGCCCGTGCGGCGAGATGATCGGGGCGTCCTCGACGGCGGCGTACACCGTGCGGGCGACCCGGCGGGCCGCCGGGTCGGCGGGGAACAGCCGGTCGGCGTGCGGTGCGAGACGGGTGGCGGTGGTCTGGGTCATCGTCGACTCCTTCGGGGACGAGCGGGGACGAGCGGGGACGAGCGGGGACGAGCGGGGACGAGCGGGGGACGAGCGGGGGAAGAGCGGCTAGAGCGGGACGAGCGGGGACGAGCGGGAAGCGCGGGGACGAGCGAGCAGTGCGTCAGGCCGGTGCTGGGCCGGTCGACTCCCGCACGGTCAGGTGGGTGGGCAGGGCGACGGCGCCGGACGCGTGCTCCCCGGACGGGTCGTCGGCCAGGTCCGCGCCGAGTCGGCCGAGGAGCATCCGGATCGCGACCCGTCCGGCCCGCTCGATCGGCGAGGTCATCGTGGTGAGCGGCGGGTTGCAGAAGTCGGCGCCGAAGATGTCGTCGCAGCCGACGATGCTCATGTCCTCGGGCACCCGGACGCCGCGTTCGCGCAGGCGGGCGAGCATACCGATGGCGATGAGGTCGTTGAAGGCGATGCAGGCGGTGGCTCCGGCGTGCACGGCGGCGTCTGCGGCTGCCGCTCCGGAGTCCACGAACGGTGCGTGGGGTCCGACCCGTGCGACGCGGACGCCGAGGCGCTTCGCGACCCGCACGAGTGCCCGCCACCGGCGTTCGTTCGACCACGAGCTGTCCGGCCCGGCGACGTACAGGACGTCGCGGTGCCCCAGTGAGACGAGGTGCTGCACCGCCTGCTCGACGCCGCCGGGGGTGTCGATGAGCACGGAGGGCACCCCCTCGGGTCGGCGGTTCACGACGACGAGCGGCAGGCGTGCGGCGACCCGGGCGATCTGCGCGTCGGACAGGCGTGAGGCGGTGAGCACCACCCCGTCGGCCTTCGCGCCGATCGCGCTGAGGGCGGCCGTCTCGGCCTCGGCGGACTCCTCGGTGTCGACGAGCAGTTGCGTCCACCCGGCGGCGGCGAGCTGGTGCTGCGTGCCGCGGATGACGTCGAAGTAGAACGGGTTGGTGATGTCGGACACGAGCACGGCGACCGCCCGGGTGCGTCCGGATGTCAGTGCGCGCGCCTGCGAGTTCGCGACGTAGCCGAGGTCGCGGGCGGCCCGCTGGATGCGCTGCTGCGTGGTCGGGTTGACGCGGTCGGGCAGGGAGAGCGCACGGGACACGGTGGACGGCGCCACCCCGGTCGCGACGGCGATGTCGCGGATGGTGACGCGTCGGACCGTGCTGCCGACGTCGGTGTCGAGTTCGCTCACGAGGCGAACGTAGGCGGCTCTGGCAACAAGTGGCAACCGGTTGCCGCCTGTTGCCACCACCGGGACAGTGGTGTCACCGGGCAGTGCCGCCCGGAGGAGGTCTCGAGGAGGAAACCCCCGTGAAGACGCGAAGACTGAAGCCCCGCACCCTCGTCGGTGCCGTCGCGGTGATCGCCCTCACCGCGCTCTCCCTGCAGGGCTGCGCCGTGGTGGACGGCAGCGGCGACGACCCGGACACCCTCCGCGTGATGATGGGCGCCGACACGACGTACCCGAAGGAACGCAAGCAGTGGCAGCAGGAGACCGCTGCCGCGTTCAAGCGGACGACCGGCGCCGACATCCAGTGGGAGACCTACTCCACCCCGCAGGAGGAACTCACCGCCATCCAGACGAGCGTCATCTCCGGGCAGGGCCCCGACGTGTACGCCATCGGCACGACCTTCACCCCGACCGCGTACGCCACCGGCGCCTTCGTCGAGATGGGTGCCGACGAGTGGGACGCCGTCGGCGGGAAGGACCAGTTCTCCCCGGCCTCCCTCGGCATCTCCGGGCCGAGCGCGAGCAAGCAGATCGGCATCCCGTTCGCCAGCCGGCCGTTCGTGATGGCCGTCAACGACGAGCTCCTCGAGCGCGCTGGCATCACCGAGCCGCCGACCACCTGGGACCAGCTGACCGCAGATGCGAAGGCCACCACGGGCGACGGGACGTACGGCATGGCGATCGCCTACGCCGACGGCTTCGACCCCTGGAAGTTCGTCTGGGGCATGGCGCAGAACGCCGGCAACACGCTGGTCGACGGGACGACGGTCGAGATCGACACGACCGCGGTCGAGCAGGCGTACCGCACCTACTTCGACTGGGTGACGAAGGACGGCGTCGTCGACCCGGCCGCGATCGGGTGGAACAACCCGCAGGCCCTCGCGCAGTTCGCCGACGGCAAGGCGGCCTTCTTCCCGATGACCACCACGACCTCGCTCAACTCGCTGCAGGGCTCGAAGGTCGACGGGAAGTACTCCTACGCGCTGCTGCCCACCGTGCCCCCGGGGGCGACGGAGCGTCCGGCCGACGGCGTCGAGGCCGCGAGCATCCTGTCCGGCGACAACCTCGTCGTCGCCGACTACGGCACGAAGCAGGACCTGTCCTTCGCCTTCGTGCGGCAGGTCTCCGCCCCGGCCGCCCAGGAACGCTACTTCGAGCTGTTCGGCCAACTGCCGACGAACGCCGAGGCCGCCGACCGCGTCGCGACGGCGAACCCCGACCTGGCACCCATCGTCCGCGCAGGCGAACTGTCGAAGCCGACCGCCTTCACGGGTGCCTGGTCGGACATCCAGCTCTCGCTCGTCGACGTCGTCGTGCAGTCGATCCCCTCGCTGAAGCGCGGCGAGGTCACCGACGACCAGCTCCGTGCACGACTCGCAGCGGCGCAGCGCGACGCCCAGTCCACCCTCGACCGTCAGAAGAACGGAGGTCTGTGATGACCAGCACGCAGACCCGGCCGCGCACCGACCGCACGCCGGCCCCGCAGGTGCGGCCGCACGGCACGACGCCGCTGTACAAGAAGGAGCGTCCGCTCTGGATGCTCCTGCCCGGCGGCGTCCTCATGCTCGCCGTGATCGTGGTGCCGCTCCTGGTGGGCCTGTTCATCGCGATGCTCGACCTCGACCAGTACACGCTGCGGCAGTGGTTCAGCGCCCCGTTCGTCGGCTTCGCCAACTTCGCCGAGGCCTTCACCGACTCACCGCTGCTCCACTCGATCTGGATCTCGGTGTCCCTGTCGGTGCTCGTCACCGTCGTCACCGTGCCGATCGGCGTCGCCGCCGCGATCTCCACCCAGAACCGGTTCCCCGGTCGCGGGCTGGTCCGCTCGGTCTACCTCATCCCGTACGTGCTCCCCGCGTTCGTCGTCGGCACCTTCTTCCGCACGATGCTGCAACCGCAGGGCGTGGTGAACGCCACGCTGCACACCGACGTCCTCTGGCTGAACGGGTCCGCGTCGTACTGGGCGCTCGCCGGCGTGATGGTGTGGACGAGCTGGCCGTTCGTCTACCTGCTGTCCCTCGCCGGGCTGCAGGCCGTCGCCAACGAGGTGCACGAGGCCGCCGCCCTCGACGGGGTGACCTGGTGGGCGAAGCTGCGGTACATCGTCTTCCCGTACCTGCGCGGCCCGTTGAGCCTGGCGGTGATCATCTCGATCCTGCACAACATCAACAACTTCACCCTGCCGTTCGTGCTCTTCGGCAACCCGCTGCCGTCGAGCGTCGAGGTGATGCCCGTCCTGACGTACATCGCGAGCTTCCAGTCGTTCCGCTTCGGCCTGTCCGCGGCCATGGCGATCTGCTCGCTCGTGATCGTCGCCATCCCGTTGTTCGTCTACCTGCGAGCCGTGCAGCTCGACACGGGCGACGACGCCGGACCCGGCCGGAAGCAACGGCGCGCCGACCGCGCCACGCTCGCGGCAGCCACCCCGGCCGCGGCCGCAGACATCGACGGAGCACGAGCATGAGCGCGTTCACGACGACCACCCGACCCACGTCCACGCTCACCGAGAGCATCACGGCACCCGGGCGCCGCGGGAAGCGCCCCTACGACACCGACGTCACCCGCCTGCTGCCCCGGTGGCTGCTCGTCACGGTGATCGCGGTCCTCGTCGCGTTCATCGCCGTCCCGGTCCTGTACATCGTGTTCGGCTCGGTGAACTCGGACGTCGCCGTCGCCCGGGGCGAGTACTTCCCGTCCGCGTTCACGCTGTCGAACTACGTCGACATCTGGTCGACGGTCGCCCTCGGGCAGGGCCTGGTGAACTCGATGCTCACCGCCGGGGCGGTGGCCGTCGCGAGCGCCGCGCTCGCCGTGTCCACCGCGTACGTGCTGGTCCGGTTCCGGTTCCTCGGCCGGCTCACCATCCTGCGCGGGCTGCTCGCGCTGCAGTCGATCCCGGGCACGCTCCTGCTGCTGCCGGTGTTCGTCGTCTTCTCGAACATCGCGAGCGCCACGGGCGTACAGATCATCGGCACCCGCTGGGGCCTGTTCGTCACCTACCTGACGTTCGCCCTGCCGTTCTCGACGTGGGTGATGGTCACCTACCTGCGCGGGCTGCCGAAGGAACTCGAGGAAGCGGCGCGCATCGACGGCGCCTCGAGCACGAAGATCCTGACGAAGATCGTCCTGCCGCTGTCCTGGCCCGGCATCGTCGTCTCCGCGATCTTCGCCTTCCTGCTCGGCTGGAACGACGTCCTGTTCTCCACGATCATGACGACCCCGAACACGCGGACCGTCGCCGTGGTCCTGCAGGTGCTCGGCACCGCGCAGGAGGGCGGCGCCGTCCCGATCTACGGCCAGATGATGGCCGCCTCGATCGTCTGCGCCGTGCCGGTCGTCGCCCTGTACCTCGTCTTCCAGCGCTACCTGGTCGGCGGCCTCACCGCCGGCTCCGTCAAGTAGCGAACGCAACCATCGATCGGACGGGAGGCGCGGTGCGACCCCGCCACGCGCCTCCCGTCCGAACCCACGAAGGGAATGCCATGACCCAGCTCAGTTGGGAACTCTCCGGTTTCGGGGACGAGATCGACGCCGACCCGGTCGTCCAGGTCGCGGTCCTGCAGGCGCTCGGCGCGAGCGCCATCGAGGTCCGCAGCGCCTGGGGTGTGAACGTCGTCGACCTCGACGACGAGCAACTCGCCGGGCTGCACCGCCTGCTCGACGAGCGCGGCCAGACCGTGTCCGCCATCGCGTCGCCGATCGGCAAGGTGCCGGTCGACGAGCCGGTCGAGCACGAGGTCGGACGACTCCGCCGCGCGATCGCCGCGGCGCACGCCCTCGGCACCACGAACATCCGGATCTTCTCGTTCTACTTCGAGGGCCGGCAGCCGGGCGACGTCCGCGACGACGTCCTCGTCCGGATGCGTGCGCTCGCCGACCTGGCTTCTCGGGAAGGAGTGACGCTGCTCCACGAGAACGAGAAGGACATCTACGGCGACGTCCCGGCGCGGGTGCTCGACATCGTCGAGAGCGTCGGGTCGCCCGCGCTCCGCCTGGCCTGGGACAACGCCAACTACGTGCAGTGCGGGGTCAAGCCGTTCACCGACGGTTGGGCGCAGCTCGCCCCGTACGTCGACTACCTGCAGGTCAAGGACGCCCTCGCCGCTGACTCGTCGGTCGTCCCGGCGGGGGAGGGCGACGGCGAACTGCTGCAGACGCTCACCGCCCTGCGCGACGCCGGGTACTCCGGCTACGCCTCGCTCGAGCCGCACCTGGCCGACGTCACCTCCCTCGGCGGGTTCTCCGGCCCCGCGGCCTTCGGTCGCGCCGGTCGCGCCTTCCGCACCCTCACCGACCAGATCGGAGTCACCCTGCGATGACCACCCCACTGAAGTTGGCAGTCGTCGGCGCCGGCGTCATCGGACGCCACCACGCGAAGGTCGCCGTGCACCACCCCGACCTGCAGGTCGTCGCCCTCGTCGACGCGATCCCCGCCGCCGCCACGAGTGCCGCCGACGAGGTCGAGGCGACGGGCGTCACCCGGCCGATCACGACGTCCACCATCGAGGACGCGATCGCGCAGACCGACGTCGACGTCGTCGCGATCTGCTCGCCGTCCGGCATGCACGTGCAACTCGCCGAGGCCGCCCTGGCCGCCGGCAAGCACGTCGTCATCGAGAAGCCGCTCGACACCACGATGCCCAGGGCCCGGCAGATCGCGGCGCTCGTCGCCGCCGCTCGCGACCGGGGACTCGTCACGAGCGTCATCAGCCAGCACCGGTTCGACCCGGCCTCCGCCGTCGTCGCCGGGGCAGCCCACGACGGCCGGTTCGGCACCGTGACCTCGGGTGTCGCGAGCGTCGCCTGGTACCGGTCGCAGGGCTACTACGACTCCGGCGACTGGCGCGGCACCTGGGACCTCGACGGCGGCGGCGCCGTCATGAACCAGGGCGTCCACACCGTCGACCTGCTCGTGTGGGCGCTCGGACGACCGGTTGAGATCTCCGCGCAGACCGCACTCCTGGCACACGACCGCATCGAGGTCGAGGACACCGCCGTCGCCACCGTCCGGTTCGCCGGCGGAGCGCTCGGTGTCGTCCACTGCACGACCGCCGCCTACCCGGGGCTCTCCGCGCGGTACGCCGTCTACGGCACGCAGGGGTCGGCGGTCGTCGACGACGACCGGCTCGCCTACTTCCACGTCGCGCCGGACAGCGCCACGCTCGAGTCCGCCTCGACCACGGCGAACGCCACCGCGGTCGCCGGAGCGGTCGACCAGAAGGACGACGTCGTCCCGCCGGAGCACGTCGTCGGCGGCCCGGCCGAACCCGACCACTTCGCCGCCGGGCACGCGCGGCAGTACACCGACATCGTCGACGCGATCCGGCAGGGCCGCGAGCCGGGCGTCACGGTCGAGACGGCCCTCGTGTCGCTCGCCACCGTCCGCGGGCTCTACGTCAGTGCGACGCTCGGCAAGCCCGTCCGGATCGACGACGTCATCGAGGGTGCGTACGACGACGTCGTCCCCGTCGTCGGCACACCGACGACCGCCCGTGCAACAGGAGGAGCCACCCGATGAAGTTCTCCGTGTTCACCGCCTCGACCCCCGACTGGACCCCGTCCGAAGCCGCGCAGACCCTCGCCGAGCAGGGCTGGGACGGCATCGAGTGGCGCATCGTCGACGACCGCACCGAGGACGGCTCCTCCGGCTTCTGGGCCGGCAACCGGTCGACCTGGCAGTACACCGGCATCGCCGACCGGGTGGGGGAGATCGCCCGGATCACGGACGACGCCGGTCTCGGGTACTCCGGCATCGGCGGCTACCAGCCGGTGTCCGACCACGAGGGCACCGAGACGATGCTCCGTGTGACGTCCGAGCTCGGCGCCCGTCAGGTGCGGGTGACGATGCCGTGGTACCGACGCGAGCAGGAGCGCACGGGTGCGACGTACCCGCAGCTGTTCGACCGCACCCGCGCCGACCTCGAGTGGGCCGCCGGGCGCGCGGCCGAACTCGGTGTCAAGGCGCTCGTCGAGCTGCACCACATGACGATCACCCCCTCGGCGTCGGCAGCGCTCCGGCTCGTCGACGGCCTCGATCCGGAGCACGTCGGCGTCATCCACGACCTCGGCAACCTCGTCATCGAGGGGCAGGAGGACCACCTCGCCGCGTTCGAGCTCCTCGGCCCGTACCTCGCCCACGCGCACGTGAAGAACGCCCGCTGGGTCGACACCGGCGAGACCCGGGCCGACGGCAGCAGCACCTGGCGGAACGAGTGGGCACCGCTGCGCACCGGACAGGCCTCGGTGTCCGAGTACCTCGACGCCCTCCGCCAGGTCGGGTACGACGGCTGGGTCACGATCGAGGACTTCTCCACCGACCTGCCGCTCGCAGCCCGCACCGCCGACAACCTGGCGTACCTGCGGTCCCTCGTGCCGGTGGCGGCATGACCGACCGCCGCCCGGGCATCGTCCACCTGGGGGTGGGAGCGTTCGCGCGCGCTCACCTCGCCTGGTACACCGCCCATGCCACGGGGGAGCCGTGGGGCATCACCGCCTTCACCGGCCGCTCGGCAACGGTGGCGGACGCCCTGGGCGCCCAGGAATGCCGCTACACGCTCGTCACCCGCGCCGCCTCGGGCGACGAGGCCGAGGTGGTCGACACGATCGTGGCCGCCCACCCGGGCAGCGACGAGGCGGCCTGGAGGCACGCGGTCGCGTCCCCGGAGACGACCGTCGTCACGCTGACGGTCACCGAGCAGGGCTACCGGTCCGGGTCCGACGTCCCCGCCCGGCTGGCCGCGGGGCTCGACGCCCGGCGTGCCGCCGGGGCGGGGCGCATCGCGCTGGTCAGCCTCGACAACCTGACCCACAACGGCGACGTCCTCCGTGACGCGGTGGCGTCCGCCGTGTCCGACCCTGCGCTGCAGGACTGGATCGACGCGAACGTCGCGTTCCCCTCGTCGATGGTCGACCGGATCACCCCGGCCACGACCGACGTCGACGTGACGGCGCTGGCGGAGCTCCCCGGTGCGCTCGACGGCGACCGGGTGCCCGTGGTGACCGAGCCGTTCGCCGAGTGGGTCCTCGAGGACGGCTTCGCAGGGCTCGACCGCCCGGCCTGGGAGACCGCCGGCGTGCGCATCGTCGACGACGTCACCCCGTTCGAGCAGCGGAAGCTCTGGCTGCTCAACGGGTCGCACTCGCTGCTCGCGTACCTCGGCCTGCTGCGCGGACACGACACCGTCGCCGCCGCGATCGACGACCCGACCTGCCGCACCGCCGTCGAGGAGCTGTGGGACGAGGCCGCGGCCGAGCTCCCGCTGCCCGGCCCCGAGGTCGACGCGGCCCGGACGGCCCTGGTCGAGCGGTTCCGCAACCCGCGCATCCGGCACACCCTCCGGCAGATCGCGTCCGGCGGGTCGCAGAAGCTGCCCGTCCGGGTCGTCGACGTGCTCCGCCACCGGCTCGCCCGTGACCCGTCCGCCGGCATCGGACCCGGCGCCGCGACGGCGCTCGCCGCGTGGTGGCTCCACGTCACCACGCAGCCCGACCTCGTGGACGACGCCGGAGCGCCCGGGGCAGACTCGGACGTGCACGACGTCCTGCGCGTCGTCGCCCCCGACCTCGACACCACCCCCGTGGTCGCCGCGATCACCGCGGCGGCCGACCGCATCCGGGCCGCGGGCACCGGAGCGCGCGACCGCATCCGGGCCACGAGCACCGCATCCGCATCCGCGACCGCGACCGACCGCACGAGCACCGACGAAGGAGTCACCGCATGACCGACACCACCACGAACCCCGCGGCCCCGGTGCCGGGCGCGACCGACGCCGGCGCCGCGACCGACCCGACCGCCGGGCGTCCGGACACGTGGGCCTCGGCGGACCGCGGGCAGCTCATCGACCGTGCCGAGGTCATCGTCACGAGCCCGAACCGCAACTTCGTGACGCTGAAGATCACCACCGCCGACGGCGTCACCGGCCTCGGCGACGCGACGCTGAACGGCCGCGAGCTCGCCGTCTCCGCGTACCTGTCCGAGCACGTCGTCCCGCTGCTCGTCGGCCGCGACGCCAGCCGCATCGAGGACGCCTGGCAGTTCCTGTACCGCTCGTCGTACTGGCGCCGCGGGCCCGTCACCATGGCGGCGATCGCCGCGGTCGACATGGCGCTCTGGGACATCAAGGCGAAGGTCGCCGGGATGCCGCTGTACCAGCTGCTCGGTGGCGCCTCGCGCACCGGGCTGATGGCGTACGGGCACGCCTCCGGCAAGGAACTGCCCGAGCTGTTCGACTCGATCCGCGAGCACCAGGAAGAGGGCTACCACTCGATCCGCGTGCAGACCGGTGTCCCCGGCCTCGAGAGCATCTACGGCATCGCGTCGAACAAGACCACGTCGGGCAACGAGGGTGTCCGCTACGACTTCGAGCCGGCCCAGCGCGGCGCGTTCCCCGCCATGGAGGACTGGGACACCCGCGCCTACCTGCGCCACGTGCCCACCGTGTTCGAGGCCGTCCGCAACGAGTTCGGCCCCGAACTGCCGCTGCTGCACGACGGCCACCACCGGATGACCCCGCTGCAGGCCGCCAAGCTCGGCAAGTCGCTCGAGCCGTACGACCTGTTCTGGCTCGAGGACTGCACCCCGGCCGAGAACCAGGAGGCCCTCAAGCTCGTCCGGCAGCACACCACGACGCCGCTCGCGATCGGCGAGGTCTTCAACACCATCTGGGACTTCAAGGACATCATCCGCGACCAGCTCATCGACTACGTCCGCGGCGCCGTCACGCACATGGGCGGCATCTCCCCGCTGAAGAAGACCATGGACTACGCCGCGCTGTACCAGGTCAAGTCCGGGTTCCACGGTCCGACCGACATCTCACCGGTGGGCCTCGCGGCGCAGATGCACCTCGGGCTGGCGATCCACAACTTCGGCATCCAGGAGTACATGCAGCACGGACCGCAGACGAACCAGGTGTTCCGGCAGACGTTCACCTTCACCGACGGGTTGCTGCACCCGGGCGACGAGCCGGGCCTCGGGGTCTCGCTCGACATCGACGAGGCCGGCAAGTACCCGTACGAGCAGGCGTACCTGCCGTTCAACCGCCTCGCCGACGGCACCGTCCACGACTGGTAGCGGGCAAGCTGGACCGCATGGGGTTCGCGGACGAGGCGAGGGCACTGCTCCTCGTCGCGCCCGCGGACTTCGTCGCCGAGCGGTCGGCGCGGCAGCGGTCGGTCCGCACGGAGGACCGCGACCTCGCCACGGCGATCGGCGGACTCCGCAAGCCCGCGCCCGCCGCGTGGGTCATCGACCTGCTCGCCGCCGACGGCGCGCTCGACGACGCGGTCGACCTCGGGCCGGCGCTCCGGAAGGCGCAGGCCGACGCGGACCCCGACGTCATCCGGACGCTCCGACGGCAGCGGACCGAGGTCGTCGACGCGCTCGCCCGGGCCGGGGCGGACCTCGCCGCGGACGCCGGGCACCCCGTCACGCCGGCGGTGCTCGCCCAGGTCCGCGCGACGATCGAGGCGGCGATGGCCGACCCGCACGCGGGCGCGGCCGTCCGCTCGGGGCTGCTCATCGCGCCGCTGGAGAGCGTGGGGTTCGACGCGGTCGACCTCGACGGGGTGCTCGCGGATCCGGACGCGGTGCCGGACGCCTGGTCCGGCAGCGATGCCCCACCCATCCCGATCGCCAGCGCGAGGGGTGCGCGGAAGGGGAGTCGTGCCTCACGGCAGTCGCGGTCGGGGCAGCGGGACCGACCGGAGCCGGACGGTCCCGAGGTCGACGAGCCGCAGCCCGAGCCGGAGCGCGACCTCGCCGCGGAGCGGAAGGCTGCGCGCCGGGCGGAGACGGCGGCGCGGACCGACTCGCGCGACGCCGACGCGGCACTCGACGCGGCGTCGGAGGAGCTCGATGCCGCCGAGGACCGCCGCGCCGAGCTGCGGCACGAACTCGAGCGGGCCGAGGCCGAGGTCGAACGCCTCGGACAGGCGCGCGACGACGCCGAGGCCGCGAGCGACCGTGCCCGCGAGGTGCTCGCGGCGGCCCAGGAGCACCGTCGGACCCTCGGCCGCTGACCGTTCCGTCCCATCGCACGCGCTGTAGGAAGCTGTTCCGCGCGTCGGCAGGCGGAAGGAACGGCTTCCGACGCGCGGAACGTCTCACCACGCGCGGAACAGCTCCGTACGCGCGGAACCGCCCCGCCCGCCCAGATCGTTACGCAACAGTTGTCGTTCTTGACGGACTGCGTTGGAGCGGTCTAATCTCGGGCACCATGCTTCGGGCCGGCGATGGTCCGCCGGGAGCCGCCCTCGACAGCAGCACGGGGCACCCCGGGTACAGGACTCGCATCATCGCCGACGCAACACCCTGCCCGCAGCCACTGCGCGGGCAGGGTGTTGCGAGGCGCGCGGCGCACCCCGGAGACATGCCGCGATGCCGGGTCGAGCACTCCGGGGCCCTCCAGGAGAGACGACACATGTCGGAACCCCGCACCACCCGCACCAGCACCCTCACGCCGCCGAACGGCGTGACCGCAACCGAGTCCGGCACCGCCGCGCCACCGTCAGCAGCAGCAGCACCCGCCCGCCAGGGACTCCTCGCCCGCCTCGGCATCCCGCACCCGCTGCGCTGGGGCTTCCTCGGCGTCCTCGTCTTCATGACCGGCGACGGCATCGAGTCGAACTTCATCGCGCCGCACATCGCAGGGACCCTCGGATCCGGCGGCTCCGACAGTGCCGCGATGGTGATCGGCCTGTACGGCGTCGCGGTCCTCGTCGCGTCGTACGCCGCCGGCGTGCTGTCGGAGCTCTGGGGTCCGCGCCGGGTGATGACCGTCGGCGCCGTGCTCTGGGTCGTGTTCCAGGTCGCGTTCCTCGCGGCGCTGTCCACCGGGTCGGTCGGACTGATCGCGCTGACGTACTTCCTGCGCGGGCTCGGCTTCCCGTTGTTCGCGTTCTCGTTCCTCTGCTGGGTGAACCACACGGTCGCCCGCGAGCGGAACGCCACCGCCGTCGGTTGGTTCTACGTCGTGTTCACGGGCGGTCTGCCGACGCTCGGCTCGCTCATCGCGATCGGCTCGATCCCGGCGTTCGGCGGCGGTCAGCGGGGCGAGACGGGCTCGATGGCGCTGTCGCTCCTGTTCGTCGCGGCCGGCTGGGCGATCGTCCGGTTCGGTGTCCACGAGCCGACCGGCCTCGGCCGGATCGCGCCGCGCTCGCTCTCCGCCGCCCGGGTGCTCGCCAGCGGCATCGAGGTCTGCGTCAAGCGACCGAAGGTCCTGCTCGCCGTGCTCATCCGGCTCGTGAACACGGCACCGGAGTTCGGCATGTTCGTGATCATGCCAACGGTGATCGGCACGGAACTCGGCTGGGGACAGTCGAAGTGGCTCACGATGACCGTCATCGTCTACGCCGGCAACATCCTGTTCAACGCGTTCTTCGGCGCCCTCGGCGACCGCATCGGCTGGATCCGCACCGTCAAGTGGTTCGGCATCGCGGCCTCGGCCGTCGGGCTGCTCGCCTGGTGGTACGTGCCGCACCTCGTGCCTGCCGGGTCGGAGTGGGGCTTCTGGCTCGCCACGGCGGCGGGCACCGTGTTCGGCATCATGCTCGCCGGCTTCACGCCGATGGGCGCCATCGTCCCCGCCTTCGCCGGCGAGGACCGCCGCGGCGCCGCGATGGCCATGTACGCCACGGCGGCCGGGGGAGCGACCTTCCTCGGCAACGCCGTCGTCAGCGCCGTGCTGCCGTGGGGCGGCGCCGCGGGCGTCGTGTGGACGTTCGTCGGTCTCTACGTCGTCGCCTTCGTCGTGCTGTCGTTCCTCAAGGTGCCGGAGCGGGCGGTCGCGGCCGGCCACTGACGGATCGGGGCGGTACCGACCGAGGGACGGGAGGCCCGTGGCGACCCCGCCACGGGCCTCCCGTCCGTCTCCCGGTCACCGGCAGGACGCGGTGCGACACGCCCGGAGCGTCCTGCTAGACTCAGGGATTGACTTCGGCGAGGGCCGCGCAAGCGGCCGTGATCGACGCGGTGGGAGACCCGGCCCAGCCCAGGGAACGTTCCTCACGCGTGCACGCGTTCGAGTTGCAACACCACAGACCCCCACGATGCCGGACCGCCGGTGTCGACCCCCGAGACCAGGAGGCACCATGGCCGACTACACCAAGCTCGCAGCGGACGTCCGCACCAAGTTCGGCAAGGGTGCTGCGCGCAAGCTCCGCGCCGCCGACAAGATCCCCGCCGTCGTCTACGGCCACGGCACCGAGCCGAAGCACATCTCGCTGCCCGGCCACGAGACCATGCTGCTCGTCCGTACCGCGAACGCGGTCGTCGACCTCGACATCGAGGGCACCGCGCAGCTCGCCCTCGTCAAGGACGTCCAGCGTGACCCGGTGCGCCAGATCATCGAGCACATCGACCTCGTGGTCCTGCGCCGCGGCGAGAAGGTCACGGTCGACGTGCCCGTCGTGGTCGAGGGCGAGTCCTTCTCCGGCACCATCCACGTGCAGGACCTCAACACGGTCTCGCTGCTCGTGCTCGCCACGGACATCCCGGAGCACGTCACCGTGGACGTCGAGGGCCTCGAGGACGGCGCGCAGATCACCGCCGCCCAGCTCGAACTCCCCGAGGGCGCCGAGCTCGAGACCGACGGCGAGGCGCTCGTCGTCCAGATCGTCACCCCGCGCGGCACCGCCGACGACGACGCCGCCGACGAGGCCTCGGCCGAGGCCGGCGCCGAAGCCGGTGCCGAGGGCGGCTCCGAGCCGGTCTCCGAGTAACACCCACCTCGTGGGCATCTGGTCGACGCTGATGGCGCAGAGCTGATGACGGGCGAGACGCTCGTCGTGGTCGGGCTCGGGAACCCTGGGCCCGGCTACGCCGGCAACCGCCACAACGTCGGCCAGATGGTCCTCGACGAACTCGCGTCCCGCATGGGAGCGACGTTCAAGAAGCACAAGACGCCGAACCAGGTCGCCGAGGGGCGCCTGGTGCCCGGCGGCACGCGACTCGTGCTGGCGAAGCCAGCGTCGTTCATGAACACCTCGGGCGGTCCGGTCTCCTCGGTGCTCGGGTTCTACAGCGCCACCCCGGCCGACCTCGTCGTCGTGCACGACGAGCTCGACCTGCCGTTCGACACCGTCCGTCTCAAGGGCAGCGGCGGGCACGGCGGGCACAACGGCCTGCGGGACATCATCAAGGCCACCGGCACGAACGAGTTCACCCGCGTGCGGGTCGGCATCGGTCGGCCGCCCGGTCGGCAGGACCCCGCCGACTACGTGCTGCGCGACTTCGCCGCAGCCGAGAAGAAGACCCTGCCGATCCTGCTGGCGGACGCCGCGGACGCGGTCGAGGCGATCGCCGAGGTCGGCCTGCTCGCCGCGCAGCAGCGCGTGCACGCTCCGTCCTGATGCCCGGCGTGGGCGCCGTCCTGCTGGCCGCCACCACCCCGGTGCAGGCGATCGCGCTCGTCGTCGTGGTCGTCATCGGGATGACGTTCGCCGTCGGGGTGCGCCTCCTGGTGTGGCGGTCCCGGCGACAGCAGGACGACCACACCACCACGCCCCAGCAGCCGGACGACCTCGAGCCCGGCGACCGCTGACCGCTGACCCGCTCGCGCGACGGTCCTGGTCCGTCCCCGAACTGGGGGACCACCGGCGTACCCCGCGCCGGTAGGTTCGCCGTCGGGGCGGTCGCCCCGCGACGAGGACCGGGGGTACCGATGGCAGGGCGAGCACCACGACCGGACGTCCTGCCGATCGCGATCGGGGCAGTCGTGGCCGCGTTGGTCGCCGTCGGCGTGGTCGGCGGCGTGACCACGTCGGCCGCCGTCGCCGGTCCACCGGTGTGGCTCCCGCAGCGCGCCGACACCGCGGCACCGCCCGTCGCCGAGGCCTTCGTCGCCCCGAACGACGTCGAGCACGACGCCGCCGGTCGACTCGTCGTGGCGGACCTCGCAGCGAACGGAGTGCTCCGCCGCGGTGCGGACGGCACGTGGGAGACCATCGCACCCTTCGGCACCGAAGCCCGCGCCATGTGGAACCCGTCGGCCGTCCAGGCGCTGCCCGACGGCCGCTTCGTCGTCGCCGAGGCCGGGCGCCGCACGGTCGCCGTCCTCGACGCCGGCGCGATCAGCCGGATCCCGGCCCCGCCCACACGGCGAGCGGTCTCCGAACTGGCGGTCGTCGGCTCGACGGTGTGGGCGGCTGCCCCGGGCAGCGGCGCCCTCTGGACCGCCGACGTCCGCACCGGGGACTGGAGCGCCGTCGACGGGCCGTGGACCGACCCGGGCGGTGTCGCCGTGACCCCGGACGGCGGCGCGCTCGTCGTGAGCGACGCCCAGGCCGACGACGTCTGGCGCGTCGACCGTGCCGGCGGCGTCCCGACGTCCCTCGGCTTCCCGCAGACCGCGCCGGTCCGGTTGCTCGGCGTCGCCGTGGGGGACGACGGCTCGGTCTTCGTCGTCGACAACACCGGTGGCCGGGTGTGGGCGCTCGAAGGATCCGACTGGTCGGTGGCGCTCGACGCGGCACCGGACGGCTCGTCGCTGGCGAACCCGACCGCGGTCTCCGTGCACGCGGGGACCGAGATGGCCATCGCGGACTACAACCGGCGCCGGGTGGTCACGGCGACCCGCGAGGGGGCGGTCGCGCCCACGCCGGTGCCGGTGCCGAGCGCGTCCGACACGTCGGTGCCCACGGCTGCGCCGACCTCCCAGCCGGAGCCGGAGCCGACCACGGCGCCCACCACCGCACCGGCACCGGCACCGGATCCGACGACGGCGCCGGAGCCCACGACGGCGCCGGAACCGACGACGGTACCGGAACCGGAACCGGAACCGGAACCGGAACCGGAACCGGAACCGGAACCGGAGCCGACGACGGCGCCGGAGCCGACGACGGCGCCGGAGCCGACGACGGCGCCGGAGCCGACGACGGCGCCGGAACCGACGACGGCGCCGGAACCGACGTCGGCGCCGGAACCGACCACCGACCCGGAACCGACGGCCGGACCGGGCCCCGACCAGGGACCCGCACCGACCACGGCGCCGGAGCCGACGACGGCGCCGGGACCGACGACGGCGCCGGAGCCGACGACGGCGCCGGGACCGACGACGGCACCGGTCCCGCAGCCGACGACGGCGCCGACCACGCCCCCGGTGCCCGGGCCGACCACGCTGCCGGAACCGACGGCGACGGCGACCGCGAGCGCACCGATCTCCCCCACCGCACCGACCGCACCGGCAGCCCCGTCGGCGACCCCGACACCGACCCCGACCCCGTTCGCGACGCCCCCGGACGCACCCACACCGGGCGGCCTCCTCGCGGCGACCGGAGCGTCGGTGGCCCTGCCGATCGTCGCGGCGCTCGTCGCCCTCGCGCTCGGCAGCGTGCTGCTGCTCCGAGCGAGCCGGACGAGCCGGACGAGCCGGACGAGGCGTACGAGCCGCACGAACTGAGCGCAGCACGGCGACGGCGCGGGAGCGGCCGACCAACGGCCGACCCGCTGACCGGTGTTCGCCCGCTGCGCACACCGCGACCGCTGTCGGACCTCCCCGGTACCATGTCCTGAGTGACGATCTCGGGCATCATCCCTGCGCTCTCGCGCGCCTCCGCGTTCGATCGCGTGCTCCGCGCCGCGCCTCGTGACGCCGACTTCTCGGTCGTCGACGGGTTGCGCGTCCCCCTGCTCGGCGCCCTGATCGCCGAGCGCACCGGTCCGCAGTGCGTCCTCGTGATCACCGCCACGGGGCGCGAGGCCGAGGCCGTCCGCGACGCCCTCGCCGCCTACGTGCCCGACGCCGACGTCCTCGAGTTCCCGGCGTGGGAGACCCTGCCGCACGAGCGCCTCAGCCCGAGCGCGCAGACCGTGGGGACGCGCATCGCGACGCTCCGCAGGCTCGCCGCGTGGTCCGACGCGAGCGCGGCCGACCGGCGCACCACGGTCGTCGTGGCGAGCGTCCGCGCGGCCCTCCAGCCGATCGCCGGCAACCTGACCTCGCTCGCCCCGGTCGTCCTCCGGACGGACTCGCGCGGCAACGACCTGGCCGCCATCGCGGCACAGCTCGTGGACATGGCGTACGCGCGGGTCGACCTCGTCACCCGCCGCGGTGAGTTCGCGGTCCGCGGTGGCATCCTCGACGTCTTCCCGCCGACGGCCGACCACCCGGTGCGCGTCGACTTCTTCGGCGACGAGATCGAGGCCATCAAGGCGTTCTCCGTGGCCGACCAGCGCACGACCGAGGACGACCTCGGCTCGGTCGAGCTGACCGCGTCCCGCGAGCTCCTGCTCAGCGACGACGTCAAGCAGCGCGCCCGCGAGATGCTGCACGAGTTCCCGAACCTGTCGCAGATGCTCGCGAAGATCGCCGAGGGCATCCCGGTCGAGGGCATGGAGTCCCTCGCCCCCGCACTCGTGCAGGACCTGGTGCCGATGACCTCCTACCTGCCGGAGGACGCCACCATCGCGGTGTTCTCGCCCGAGCGGGTGAACGGTCGCGCGAACAGCCTGGCCGAGACGAACACCGAGTTCCTGCAGGCCGCGTGGACCGCCGCGGTCGCCGGCGCCCAGGCCCCGATCGACCTCGACGCGGGCAACTTCCTGACGGTGCAGCAGCTCAAGAACACCCGCGGGCAGCGCACCTGGTGGACCGTGTCGCCGTTCGACTCCGGGCTCGACGAGGGCGACCGCGACCGGGTCCTCACCGACGCCGAAGCCGCGGACGAGGCCGGCGAGTACATCCGCGTCCGGGCCGAGTCCGTGCCGAGCTTCGCGGGCAGCGCCGACGGTGCGGTCTCGCACGTCAAGGCGCTGACCGACGACGGGTGGGCGGTCGTGGTGACAGCGCAGGGCCAGGGCCTGGTCGAGCGGGCGGTGCAGGTCCTCGCCGACGCGGGGGTCGCCGCGCGTGCTGAAGCCGTGACGGCGCCGCCGGAGCCCGGCGTCGCCGTCGTGACGACCGCCGCGGTCGAGCACGGGTTCGCCGTCCCGGACCCGCGCATCGTGGTGCTCAGCGAGGCCGAGTTCTACGGCCGCAGCGTCCAGCAGGGCGCCCGCACCGTCAAGAAGCTCGCGAGCCGGCGCAAGAACGTCGTCGACCCGCTGCAGCTCAAGCCGGGCGACGTCGTCGTGCACGCGACGCACGGCATCGGCAAGTTCGTCGAGCTCGTCAGCCGCGAGGTCAGTTCGGGCGGCCGCAACGCCGTGAAGACGCAGCGCGAGTACCTCGTGCTCGAGTACGCGCCGTCGAAGCGCAACTACCCGGGCGACAAGCTCTTCGTGCCGACCGACCAGCTCGACCAGCTGTCACGGTACGTCGGCGGCGAGTCCCCGACCCTGTCGAAGATGGGCGGCTCGGACTGGTCCGCCGCCAAGTCGAAGGCGCGCAAGGCGGTCCGCGACATCGCCGTCGACCTCGTCAAGCTGTACTCGGCGCGGATGGCGTCGAAGGGGCACGCGTTCGGCCCGGACACCCCGTGGCAGCGCGAGCTGGAAGAGGCGTTCCCGTTCGCCGAGACCGCCGACCAGCTCACGACGATCGACGAGATCAAGCGCGACATGGAGCGGCCGATCCCGATGGACCGCCTGCTGTCCGGCGACGTCGGCTACGGCAAGACCGAGGTCGCGATCCGTGCAGCGTTCAAGGCGGTGCAGGACGGCAAGCAGGTCGTCATGCTCGTGCCGACGACGCTGCTCGTCCGCCAGCACATGGAGACGTTCCAGGAGCGCTTCGCCGGGTTCCCCGTGCACCTGCGCGCGCTGAGCCGGTTCCAGACCGAGAAGGAGTCGAAGGAGACCATCGCCGGCCTCGCCGACGGCACGGTCGACATCGTCATCGCGACCCACCGGATCCTGTCGCAGGGCATCACCTTCAAGGACGTCGGGCTCGTCATCATCGACGAGGAACAGCGGTTCGGCGTCGAGCACAAGGACCAGCTCAAGAAGTTCAAGACGAACGTCGACGTCCTGGCGATGTCGGCGACCCCGATCCCGCGCTCGCTCGAGATGGCGGTCACGGGCATCCGCGAGATGTCGACGCTCGCCACTCCGCCGGAGGACCGCCACCCGATCCTGACCTTCGTCGGACCGCAGTCCGACCTGCAGGTGGCGGCGGCGATCCGCCGCGAGCTGCTGCGCGAGGGCCAGGTGTTCTACGTGCACAACCGCGTGAAGGACATCCAGTCGGTCGCCGCGCACCTGGCCGAGATCGTGCCGGACGCCCGCATCGCCGTGGCGCACGGGCAGATGTCGGAGAGCACCCTCGAGCAGGTCATGGTCGACTTCTGGGAGCGCCGCTTCGACGTCCTCGTCTCGACGACGATCATCGAGACCGGCCTCGACATCGCGAACGCGAACACGCTCATCATCGACAAGGCGGACAAGTACGGCCTGTCCCAGCTCCACCAGCTGCGCGGTCGTGTCGGCCGTGGGCGGGAGCGCGGGTACGCGTACTTCCTCTACGACTCCGAGAAGCCGCTGTCCGAGACCGCGCAGGACCGCCTCGAGACCATCGCCGCGAACAACGAGCTCGGTGCGGGCATGCAGGTCGCCATGAAGGACCTCGAGATCCGCGGCGCCGGCAACCTGCTCGGCGGGGAGCAGTCCGGCCACATCGCGGGCGTCGGGTTCGACCTGTACCTGCGGATGATCGGCGAGGCGGTGTCGCAGTTCCGCGGCGACGTCGCCGAGGGGCAGACCGAGCTCCGGCTCGAGATCCCCGTCGACGCGCACATCCCCGAGGACTACGTCGAGTCCGAGCGGCTCCGGCTCGAGGCGTACCAGAAGCTCTCGGCGGCCTCGGCCCCGACGGCGCAGCCGGACGCGATCGACATGGTGCTCGACGAGCTCACCGACCGCTACGGGCAGCCGCCGCAGGCCGTGCAGACCCTGGTCGAGGTCTCCCGCCTCCGCCGGATGGCGCAGCAGGTCGGTCTGTCCGACGTCGTCGTGATGGGCTCAAACCTGCGGGTCGCCGGCAAGGAGCTCGCCGACTCGTCACAGGTGCGCCTCAAGCGCATGTTCCCGGGTGCGCGCTGGTTCCCGCAGCAGAACGCGACGAGCATCCCGATGCCGCGCCCGCACGACCAGGCACTGCCGGACGACGCCCTCATCCGGTGGGTGGAGAGCATCCTCACCGCCGTGTACGGGGCGACGACCCCGGCAGAGGCGCCGGCCGCGTAGACGCGAGCGGTCGACGGACGGGAGGCACGGTGCCAGCTGGCACCGTGCCTCCCGTCCGTCCGTGGCCACGTCCGCAGCGCGCACGCCGTCCGCGACGGACCACGTGTCGGACGACGCGGACCGGCTACTCGGTCGCCTCGGCCTCGGACAGCTCCCGACGGCCGCGGTACGCCCGCGCCCGCAGCGTGACCACGACCGCCGAAGCGACGATCGCGATCCCCGAACCGACGAGCACGGCCAGGACGCCCTCGTCGAGCACCTCCGGGTCGCGGGCGAAGGCGAGCTCGTTCATGAGCAGCGAGACCGTGAAGCCGATGCCGCCGAGCACGCCGACGGTGATGATCGAGAAGAACGACAGCGACGAGCGGCCGGGCGACCGGAAGATCCGCGTGGCGACCACGCCGAACAGCGTGATGCCGACCACCTTGCCGACCGGCAGGGCGAGGACGACCGCCCAGAACGTGGGGGAGAGCTCGCTGATGCCGACCGCGGGGATGACGACCGCGGCCGAGGCGAAGGCGAACAGCGGCAGCACGATGGCGTTCGACCACGGCTCGACGTTCTCGTGCAGGGTGTGACCTGGGCGGCGGGGGAGCACGAGGCCGAGCGCGACGCCGGCGATCGTGGCGTGCACGCCGGAGTGGTACACGAGCCACCACGTGACGAGGCTCACCAGGACCATCGCCACGATGATCAGCGTCTGCCCGCTCCGCCCCGGACGGAGCATGCGGCCGAGCAGCCAGAACGCCGCGAGCGCGACCACAGCACCCGCGAGGGCCAGGAAGTCGGTGTCGTGGGCGAACACGACGGCGATGATGACGATCGCGATGAGGTCGTCGAGCACGGCCAGCGCGAGCAGGAACACCCGGATGCCGGACGGCAGCCCGCGGCCGAACATCGCCAGGACACCGAGCGCGAACGCGATGTCCGTCGCCGTGGGGATCGGCCAGCCGTGGGTGAACGGCGTGCCCGCGGTGACGAGCAGGAACACCCCCGCCGGCACGAGCACCCCGCCGACCGCCGCGATGGCGGGGACGATCGCGGTCTTGGGGTTCGACAGCTCGCCGTCGACGAGCTCCTGCTTGAGCTCGATGGCGACGAGCAGGAAGAACACCGCGAGCAGCCCGTCGCTGATCCAGTGCGCGATCGACAGGTCGAGGCCGAGCGCACCCAGCGGCAGGTGCGCGTCGAGCAGCCGTTCGAGGCCGGGACCGACGGGGGAGTTCGCCACCACCAGGCCGAGCACGGCGGCGGTGAGGAGCGCGACGGCGCTGAAGCGGGGGGAGCGGACGAGGGACGACATGGATCTCCGTCTCGAGGGGTCGGGTGAGTGTCCGTCGACCAGACTTCCCGACACACCAGCGACCAGCCTACGCGAGTGCGACGATGGCGGCATGACCGCCGTACCGGACCTCGTCACCGTCGTCGACCGCCTGCTCGCCGAGGACGGAGGCTGCGTCTGGAACCGCGCGCAGACCCACGCGTCGCTCGCCCGCTACGCCGTCGAGGAGTCGTACGAACTCGTCGACGCGATCGACGACGGCGACCCCGAGGACGTCCGCGAGGAACTCGGCGACCTGCTGTACCAGGTGGTGCTCCACGCCGGCATCGCCGCCCGCGCCGGTGACTTCACCCTCGAGGACGTCGCCGCCGGCGTCCGCGACAAGATGACCCGACGACACCCGCACGTGTTCGGCGACGAGACGGCGGACACCGTCGACGAGGTCGTCCGCGTCTGGCGCGCGGCCAAGGCCGCCGAGAAGTCCGCGCGACGGAGCGCCTTCGACGGGGTGCCGCGGGCGATGCCGCCCCTCGAGCGGGCGGTGAAGCTGCTCGAACGGCTCGACGAGCGCGGTGACGCCGACGCCGTGGTCGCGTCGGTCACGTCGGTCGACCCGGTTGCGCCGGTTGCGCCGGTCGCGCCGGTCGCGCCGGTTGCGCCGGTTGCGCCGCTCGGCCGGGAGGCCCGGGGCGCGTCGGCCTCGTCGGTCGCGTCGGACGCGGGTGCGGTCGACACCGCGTGGGGGAGTGCCGTGCTCGGACAGGTCGCGTCCGCGGTGCGGGACGGCATCGACCCGGTCGCCAGCCTGCGCTCGGCTGTGGCGGCGCTCGAGGAAGCGGGCCGCCGGGCGGAGTGAGGCGCCGGGCGTCGGGTGCCGCGGAGCAGGGGCGCGGCGATGACGAGGCTCCGGGGGGACCGGGATGTCGGGCCGCCAGGCTGCTGGCTGCCGGGGAACCGAGGTGTCGGCGAGTGGGCCGCCGGGCTGCTGGCTGCCGAGGGACCGAGGTGTCGGCGGGTGGGCCGCCGGGCTGCCGGGGAACCGAGGTTTCGGTGAGTGGGCCGCCGTGCTACCGGGGGACCGAGGTGTCGGCGGGTGGGCCGCCGGGCTGTTGGCTGCCGGGGAACCGAGGTGTCGGCGAGTGGGTCGCCGGGCTGCCGGGGCGTCGGGCGTCGGGTGCTGGGTGCCGGGTGCCGGGTGCCGAGATGCCCGGGCGAGGGGGACGCCCGAGTGTGGGGACGAGGAACGGGCGCCCTCCCAACCCGAAAAAAGGAGGGCGCCCGTGAGCGGGCGGCCGCACCCCCAGGGAGAGGTGCCGCCTTGGAAACCCGCTCGAACCGCGGGGCACACTGCAGCACGATGCCCTCGCGATCGGTCCGGGGAGCGGATCAGGCACTCTCCGGACCGACGTTCTGGATGCAGAATACCAGTGGTTCGGTTTCGGCGTAAGCGCGGCGGTCCCGTCTGCCAGAATTGCCGCATGGCGACCTCCGTGACGGCTCCTCGTGGCATGCGTGACTTCCTCCCGGCCGACAAGGCGCGGCGTGAGCACGTGCTCGGCGTGGTGCGCGACGTCTACGCGCGGCACGGCTTCGACGAGATCGAGACGCCGGTGGTAGAGGACGCCGACCGCCTGCACTCCGGGCTCGGCGGCGACAACGAGAAGCTCGCGTTCGCGGTGATGAAGCGCGGCCTCGGTGTCGAGGACCTCCGTGCCGCCGAGGCGCCCCTCGACCTCGCCGACCTGGGCCTGCGCTTCGACCTCACCGTGCCGCTCGCGCGGTTCTACGCGTCGCACCGGGCCGAGCTGCCGAGCGTGTTCCGCTCGGTCCAGATCGCCCCTGTGTGGCGCGCCGAGCGGCCGCAGAAGGGTCGCTACCGCCAGTTCGTGCAGTGCGACATCGACGTCCTCGGCGAGCCCGGGCAGCTCGCCGAGATCGAGCTCATCGGCGCGACGACGGCCGCCCTCGACGCACTCGGCGTCACCGGGACGACGATCCGGATCAACGACCGACGCATCCTGCTCTCGCTGCTCGCCTCGTGGGGCATCACCGAGCCGCAGGCCGCCGACCGCGCCCTCATCACGATCGACAAGCTCGACAAGATCGGTCCCGACGGCGTCGCTGCGGAACTCCGCGGCACCGTGGGGCAGGAACTGCCGGGGCTCGAGGACACCATCCGCGCACTCGAAGCCGCCGACTGGTCCTCGGTCGAGGGCGCGACGTGGCTCGACGCCGACGCGTACGCCGACCTGCTGCGCCTGCGCACCGCACTGCCCGGCGTCGACCTGCGGTTCGACCCGACGCTCGTGCGTGGCATGGGCTACTACACGGGGACCATCTTCGAGGTGGCGCACCCCGACTTCGGCTACAGCCTGGGCGGTGGCGGTCGGTACGACGGCATGATCGGCCGGTTCCTCGGCCAGGACGTCCCGGCGGTCGGTTTCTCGCTCGGCTTCGAGCGGCTCGTCGACCTCGTCACCCTGCCCGAGTCGGCGGAGTCCGACGCGGTCGTGCTCGTCCACGACAAGGACGTCGACCCGGTCCGGCTCGCCGCGCTGAAGACCGAGGCCCTCGCCTCCCACCGACGCGTGCGGCTCGAACGGCGCACCAAGAACATGAAGAACCTGCTCGCCGGGCTCTCCGCGCAGGGGTTCTCGGCGTTCGCGACGATCGGTGCCGACACCGACTCGCTGCAGGGCGTCGAGTTCCGCCCGCTCGACTGAGTTCTCCACACCGTCCGTCACAGCCGACCTGGCGTCCACCGCGGCTCGCTAGGATCGACTCCGCAATCACCACAACCAATGTGTAGGGAGTACCCCGTGGCCCTGATCGATGCCGTAGGCGCACGCGAAGTCCTCGATTCCCGAGGCAACCCGACGGTCGAGGTCGAGGTCCTCCTCGACGACGGCGTCGTGTCCCGCGCGCTCGTCCCCTCCGGTGCCTCCACCGGCGCCTTCGAAGCGTACGAGCTGCGCGACGGCGATGCCTCGCGCTACGGCGGCAAGGGCGTCCTCAAGGCCGTCGACGCCGTCCTCGACGAGATCGGCCCGGCGCTCGAGGGCTTCGACGCCACCGACCAGCGTCTCGTCGACGCCGCGCTCATCGAGCTCGACGGCACCGAGAACAAGTCCCGTCTCGGCGCGAACGCGATCCTCGGCGCCTCGCTGGCCGTCGCCCGCGCCGCCGCGGACTCGGCCGACCTGCCGCTGTTCCGCTACCTCGGCGGCCCGAACGCGCACACGCTCCCCGTGCCGCTCATGAACGTCGTCAACGGCGGTGCCCACGCGGACACCAACGTCGACATCCAGGAGTTCTTCCTCGTGCCCTACGGCGCCGAGTCCTTCTCCGAGGCGCTCCGTTGGGGCGTCGAGACCTACCACGCCCTCAAGGGCGAGCTGAAGAAGCAGGGCCTCGCGACCGGCCTCGGCGACGAGGGCGGCTTCGCGCCGGAGCTCGCCTCGAACCGCGCGGCGCTCGACTTCCTGCTCACCGCGATCGAGAAGGCCGGCTACACCCCGGGCAAGGACATCGCCGTCGGCCTCGACGTCGCCTCCACCGAGTTCTTCCACGACGGCAAGTACTCGTTCGAGGGCAAGCAGCTCTCGAGCCAGGAGTTCACCTCGTACTTCGCCGAGCTCGTCGCGAACTACCCGCTCGTGACCATCGAGGACCCGCTGGCCGAGGACGACTGGGAGGGCTGGTCGCACCTGACCGCCGAGCTCGGCGACAAGGTCCAGATCGTCGGCGACGACCTGTTCGTCACCAACCCCAAGCGTCTGCAGCGCGGTATCGACGAGCGCGCCGCGAACTCTATCCTCGTGAAGGTCAACCAGATCGGCACGCTCACCGAGACGCTCGACGCCGTCTCGCTCGCGCACCGTCACGGCCTGACCTCGATCCTGTCGCACCGCTCCGGCGAGACCGAGGACACCACGATCGCGGACATCGCGGTCGCGGTCGACGGCGGCCAGATCAAGACCGGTGCACCGGCCCGTTCGGACCGCGTCGCGAAGTACAACCAGCTCCTCCGCATCGAGGAAGAGCTCGGCGACGCCGCGGTGTACGCCGGTCGCTCGGCCTTCCCGCGGGCTGCCGCGCTCTAGGCAGCGCCTTCCACGAGACGCCGTCCTCCTCCGGGAGGGCGGCGTTTCGTCGTCTCGGCAGTCCCGCCCGCGAAGGCCCCGCGGTCCTGGTCGCACGACCCGCCGTGCGTCGGACGTCGAGGTCGCACGAACGGCCGCTTCGACCGGGCGGAAGCGACCGATACTGCGACCTCGGCCGCCCGCGGCGGTCCCGCCGTCCCGGTCGCACGACCTGCCGTGCGTCGGACGTCGAGGTCGTACGAACGGCCGCTTCGACCGGGCGGAAGCGACCGGTACTGCGCCCTCGGCCGCCCTCGGCCGCCCGCGGCGACCTCGGCGCAGCGCGCCGACCTGGCCGACCCGGCCACGGGGCGGGCGGGGGTCACGTACCGGGGGCGAGCCGTGCCTCCCGGGTCAGCGACGCTGAGAGGGCACCGAACGGCCGCGTGCCGACCACGCGCCGACCCGCCGGCGGGTTATCGTCGGACGGTGCCCAGCCAGAAACCCCGTGTGCGCCGCGTCCCCGTGGCGATGCCCGACGGCGGCACCACCGAGCAGCCGTGGTACCGCTCGATCCACTTCTCCGGCTTCAGCCTGCTGATGCTGGCGATCATCGTGCTGTTCGTCGTCGTGCTCGCGCCCTCCCTGCGCACGCTGATCCAGCAGCAGGAGCAGATCGCCCAGCAGCAGCACGACGTGGCGGCCCAGAAGGCCGACGTCGCACAGAAGAAGAAGGACGTCGCGCGCTGGGACGACCCTGCGTACATCGAGGCCCAGGCCCGCGACCGGTTGCTCTACGTCTACCCCGGCGAGGAGAGCTACCTCGTCATGGGCGCCGAGGGCCGCAGCTCGTCCCGCAGCGCGGCGACGACACCGACGACCGACTCCGGGACGCCGGTGAGCGCGAAGGTCCAGACGCCGAAGGTGGACTGGGTGCAGGCCATGCTGTCCTCCGTGCTGCAGTCCGGGCTGAGCGACGAGACCGCGGCGGACCTCGTCGCGCCGGACGTGTCCGGCACCGGCGAGAGCAAGTAGCCGTCCGACGGGACGGTGCGCGCGGCTGCGCGACTCCGGTAGGCTCACGTTCCCGTGACGACCCCTCCCTTCGACCCGCCCTCCGACCGCGACGTCCGGGTCGTGTCGGCGCAGCTCGGCCGACCGGCGCGTGACGTCATCGGGATCGCGGCGCGGTGCGTCTGCGGCAACCCGACCGTCGTCTCGACGAAGCCCCGGCTGTCGAACGGCACGCCGTTCCCGACGTTCTACTACCTCTGCCACCCGGCGGCGACCGCCGCGGTGAGCACCCTCGAGGCCAACCAGGTGATGCCCGAGCTGGCAGCCCTGCTCGAGGACCCCGACGTCGCTGCGCAGTACCGCGCAGCACACGAGTCCTACCTGGCCGATCGTGAGTCGATCGAGCACGTCGACGAGATCGTCGGCATCAGCGCCGGTGGCATGCCCACCCGCGTGAAGTGCCTGCACGCCCTCGTCGGTCACGCCCTCGCCGCCGGTCCCGGCGTCAACCCCATCGGCGACCTCGCGCTCGAGCGCGCGGACTGGTCGCCCGCCCGGTGTGAGTGCCGGGCGTATGATGACGGTGCAGACGCTGGAGTCGGGGCGGGTGGCGGCGAAGTCTGACTCGACTCCCGCACACCCACCCAAGGAGAACATTCCCCGTGCCCAAGATCCTCGTCGTCGGCGGCGGTTACGCCGGCTTCTACACCGCATGGAAGCTCGAGAAGCACCTTCGCCAGGGCGAAGCCGAGGTCGTGATGGTGGACCCGCTGCCGTACATGACGTACCAGCCGTTCCTGCCCGAGGTCGCCGCCGGTTCCATCGAGCCCCGTCACGCCGTGGTCTCGCACCGCCGCCACCTCAAGAACACGCGCGTCGTCACCGCGAAGGTCACCGGGGTCGACCACGCGACGAAGACGGCGACCATCACGCCGACCGAGGGCGCTGCGTGGGAAGAGTCCTACGACCAGATCGTCATGACGGCCGGCGCCGTGTCGCGCACGTTCCCGATCCCGGGCGTCGCGGACGAGGCCATCGGCCTCAAGACCATCGAGGAAGCCGCGGCGATCCGCGACAAGATCCTCACCAACTTCCACAAGGCCGCGAACCTGCCGGCCGGCCCCGAGCGGGAGCGCCTGCTGACAGTCGTCGTCGTGGGTGGCGGCTTCGCCGGCATCGAGGTCTTCGCCGAGCTCCGCTCGTTCGCCTCGGACCTGCTGAAGAGCTACCCCGAGCTGTCCTTCGACGAGACGCACTTCCACCTGGTCGAGGCCATGGGGCGCATCATGCCCGAGGTCTCCCTCGAGACGTCGCACTGGGTGCTCGAGAACCTCGCGTCGCGCGGTGCCGTCGTGCACCTCGACACGCAGCTCGCCTCGGCCGAGGGCGGCGTCTGCCAGCTCAAGGCCAAGGACGACTCGATCGAGACCATCGAGTCCGACCTCATCATCTGGACCGCCGGTGTCATGGCGAACCCGATGGTCAAGGGCACCGACTTCCCGCTCGAGCAGCGCGGCCGCATCCGCGTGCAGCCCGACCTCCGGGTCGTCGACGACAACGGCGTGATCGCCGACGCGTGGGCCTGCGGTGACGTCGCGGCCGTACCGGACCTGACCGGTGGCGGTGTCGGCGGCTTCTGCGTGCCGAACGCCCAGCACGCGGTCCGCCAGGCGAAGCAGCTCGCGAAGAACCTCGTCGCGACCATCCGCGGCGAGGCGACGACCGACTACAAGCACGAGAACCTCGGCGCCGTCGCGGGCCTCGGACTCGGCACCGGTGTGTTCCAGTCCGGCAAGTTCGCGATGAAGGGCTTCCTGGCCTGGGGTGCCCACCGCGGCTACCACGGCCTGGCCATGCCGTCGTGGGAGCGCAAGTGGCGCGTCATCGGCGACTGGGTGGGTGGCTTCTTCCTCGGCCGCGACACCGTGTCGCTCGACGACCGCGAGACCCCGCGTGCCGCGTTCGAGACGTTCGCGTCGCGACCGAAGCCCGCTGCGGACGCCGCTGCGCCGGCCGCCGCTGCTCCGGCCGCTCCGGAGGGCCAGCCCGCCGGTGCCGCCGGTCCCGCGTACGGCGAGCCCGCGAAGGACGTCTCCAACGAGGCCGAGCCCGTGAAGGCCGACGTCAAGTAGCAGCACGCCCCCGCTCCGAGAGGCGGTCGTCCCTCTGGGACGGCCGCCTCTCGTCGTCTCGGTAGGCTGGTCCGGCCCGCCCCCGTGGCCCAATCGGTAGAGGCATGCGACTTAAAATCGTCGAGTTGTGGGTTCGAGTCCCACCGGGGGTACGACCGGTTGGTCGCAGAGCGCGTACGACGCCGTGACCGACGTCACGCCGTGCAGGGAGGGGCATCGCCGTGGAGGGTTGGCAGAAGTTCGTCTACTGGGCACAGTGGGTACCCGTCGTCGCGATCCCGATCTGGTGGGTGCGGGCCCCCGGTGCCGGCGACCCGGGGTGGAACGCCCTCGGCATGATGCTGTTCGGGAGCCTGGCTGCCGTCGCGGTGGCGATCACCGCGCTGATCTCGGCCCGGAACCGGGTGAACCGGCAGGCGCTCGCGGTGTCCCGCGCGTCGGCGTGGGCGGTCCCGCTCCTGTGGGTCGTCGCGTGGCTGCCGCCGGTGTTCCTCGACGGCAGCGGCGACGTGTGGTCCTCCGCGTCCTACGCCACGAAGTGGTGGGGCCTCCCCGGGTGGGCCGGCAGCGGGCCGCTCTTCGTCACCAGCCTGCTCGTCTTCGCCGCAGCCTGGGTCGCGGCACTGGTGGCATCCGGCAAGGACACCGACGTGCGCGCGGTGTCCGACGGTGATGACGACGAGAGCCCCCGGTACCGCTAGCCTCGCTCGTGCCGTCGCGCGCGCCAGTACGATGCTCGGGTGGTCGGACTCGGAAGCGCGCTCGCGAACCTGCGGAACGCCCTCCGCGGGCCCGAGGCGCACGTCGAGGTCGTCGACGGCGAGACCGTCCCCGTCGGGATGCTGCTCGGCACGCTCGGCGCCCTGCTCCTCGATGCCGGCAGTTCCGTCACCGACGTCCGCTCGGCCCTCGAGAAGGCCCGCGATGCAGCGGGGGTCGGACCGACGCTGGCCGTCGGGGTGCTCCCGGCGCTCGTCATGGTCAGCGAGACCGCGACGGGCGCCGCCACGATCGTCAACGCCGAGGGTGTCGAACTCTCGAGCCGGCAGGCGGCCCGCGCGAACCGGCTCGTCCTCGGACTGGAGAGCGGCTCGATCGCCCTCGCCGAGATCCCGGCGCGCGTCCGCGCCATCCGTGCGGGTACCGTCCCGCCGCCCGCGCTGCCGTGGATCGTCGGCAACGCCCTGACCTCGGCCGGACTCGCCGTCGTGTTCCGCTGCCCGTGGTGGGCGATCCTCGTGGCGCTCGCGGTCGGTGCCCTCGTCGGCGTGATCGGTCTCGTGCTCCGTCGTTTCCGCGAGGCCGTGGCGATCATCCCGTTCCTCGCCGCCTTCGTGTCGACCACGATCGTCGGACTCGTCGCCGCCGGCACCGGGTTCGACCACGTCCCGCTCTTCGCGGTGTGCGCCCCCGTGGCGGTGTTCGTGCCGGGCGCTCTCATCACGAACGCGCTGCTCGAGCTCACCGCGGCGGACATCGTCACCGGGGCGTCGCGGCTCGTGCAGGGCCTCATCATGCTCGGCTTCATGGCCGCCGGCATCGCCGCGGGCAGCGCGCTGACCGGCCTGCGCGTCGACCCGTCGTCGGCGGCACTCGTCGGCGAGGTCGCCGCCGTCGGGACGGACCGCGGCGGGTGGGAGGCGGTGCCGTCCTACTGGGTCTCGTGGGTCGCCGTCGTCGGCCTGGCCGTCGGGCTCGGCCTGGTCTTCCGCTCCGGGTGGCGGCTGACCGTCGTGTCGATCGCGGTCATGGTCACCGCCTACGCCCTGGTGAGCGGCACGACGCCGCTGTGGGGGAGCGTCGTCGCCACCGGCGCCACGGCCGCGCTGCTCTTCGTCGCGACCCGGCTGCTGGAGCGGCTCGTCCCCGTGATCCCGGCGACGGTGTCGTTCTTCCCGGCGTTCCTGCTGCTCGTGCCCGGGACGGTCGGACTCGTCGCGGTCGCCACCTTCGACCCTGATGCCCTCGCGACCCCGCTCGCCACCTTCGTCAGCCTGTGCATCGGGACGAAGATCGGCGGCCTGCTCCCCGGCCTCTTCGCGCGCTCCGCACCGTCGCACGCCTGAGCGGTCCCGCGCGTCGGGTGCTGTTCCGCGCGTGGGGTGCGGATCTGCGCGTGGGGTGCTGATCCGCGCGTCGGAGGTCCTTCCGCGCGTGGGGAGTCCTTTCGCGCATCGGTGGCCTCGCCGTCCGACCTCCCACGCGCGGAACTGCTTCCCATCTCGCGCGCAATGGGCAGGACCGTACGGGCGCACGGGATGGACCCTTCGCGTGCAGTGGGCAACGCCGCTCGCGACGCGACCAGAGGCGGACGGGAAGCCCGTGGCGTCGCGACCCGGGCCTCCCGTCCGTGAGCACGCACGTTCCGTCCCATCACGCGTGACGTGGGAAGACGTTCCGCGCGTACGAGGCAGGAAGAACCTGCTCCCGACGCGCGGATCAGCCTCCTACGCGCGAAACGACCCCCCACGCGCGAAACAGCACCCCGCCCCGCACTCCACCCGCACTCGCATCACCCCTACGGCGCGAGCAGCAGCCCCGCCGCCAGGTCGGACTCCGCGGACGCCTGGGCGACGTAGTGCACCTTCTTGCCCGTGGCGTTGTAGGGCAGCTCGTCGACGAAGCGGTACAGCCGCGGCCGCTTGTACCGGGCCAGGCCGGGGTGCGAGCCGGTCCACTCCTCGAGCGCGGCCGCGGCGGCCTCGTCGGACGACGGCAGGCCCTCGCGGGCCCGGACGACGTAGGCCGTGACGACCTGGCCCCAGCGCTCGTCAGGCACCCCGACCACGATCGAGTCCGCGACGCCCGCGTGCTCCTGCAGCGCCGCCTCGACCTGCACGGGGTGGACGTTCTCGCCGCCCGAGATGATCATGTCGTCCTTGCGGCCGACGATGGTGACCCGCTCGTGCTCGTCCCACGTCGCGAGGTCGCCCGGGTAGAACCAACCGTTCGCGAACTTCTCCGCCTCGAGGGCCGGGTTCCGGTACGAGTAGCCGGACTTCACGGTGCGCACCGCGAACTCGCCGATCTCGGTGCCGTCCTTGCGGACCGTGTCGGTCGGGTCGGCGAGGCGGCCGTCGAGGACCCTCACCACCGCGACGTCGTCGTCGGTCGAGGCCCGCCCGGTGGACCCGGCGCCGTCGGGGAAGTCCTCGGGGCGCAGGAAGGTGTTCCAGAAGGTCTCGGTCGTGCCGTACCCGTTGAAGATCCGTGGGGACAGCAGCTCCTGGTAGCGGAGCGCGGCGGCACGGTCGAGCGGGGCGCCCATCGTGACGATCCCGTGCAGCGAGGACAGGTCGCGGGGCCGGGCCTCCTGGGCGTCGGCGAGCTGCACGAGGTTCGGCGGCGCCCCGATGAGGAAGGTGAGCTGTTCGGACGCCACCAGGTCGAGCACGCGGTCGGCGTCGAAGTGCCGCAGGGTCGTCAGCTCGGCGCCGACGTAGAAGACCGGGTTCGGCCCGCCGGAGTACAGGCCGCCGCGGTGGAACAGCGGCGACATGTTGAGCGTCTTGTCGAACGGCGTCAGCGGGAAGTGCATGACCACGTCGTGTGCGCTGAGCACCTCGACCAGGCTCGGCAGCGGGACCGCCTTCGGTCGCCCGGTCGTCCCGCTCGTGTACAGCCGCGTCGTCTCGTCGTAGGTGCTGCGCGGCTCCGTCGCGGCGAGCTCGTTCGCGGTGACGGGGTCGGCGGCGAGCAGCTCGGCGAAGTCGTCGTGCGCCCCGCCGAAGGTCACGACGTGGGCGGGACGGTGCGTCGCCGACTCGAGCGCAGCGACGACCTCGCCGTTCCGCACGGCGTCGTGGACGAGCACGACGGGCTCGGAGTCGTCGACGATGAACGCGACCTCGTCGGGTGCGAGCCGGAAGATGGTCGGCGAGAACACCGCGCCGATGCGGTGGCACGCCAGGTAGAGCACCGCGAACTCGGGGGAGTTGAACAGCTCGACCATGACGACCGAGCCGCGTCCGGCGCCGTGTCGGAGCAGCCACCCGCCGACGCGGTCGACGGCGTCGCCGAGCTCGGCGTAGGTCCACGAGCGACCGGTGTCCGGGTCGCGGAGCGCCGGCCGACCGGCGAAGCGGTGGGTGTTCCGCGCGAAGCCGTTCGCGTAGGTGTAGCTGCCCTCGAAGACCTCGCGGAAGCGGGTGGGGTCGTAGTCGGATCGGTGCTCGCTCATGGTCACTCCCTCGCAGGTGCGCAGATCGTCACACTAGCCACGTGGTCGCGTGCGCGGTTCGGCACCCGCGCTGGCCGGACGGGAGGCTCGGTTCGGCTCAGGCGTGCGCGCCCGGCCGCGTGGTGCGCGCCCAGACCACCGCGACGGTCGCCGCCGCCACGCAGGCTGCGGCTGCCGTCGCGAGCAGGACCGGCGGGACCGGCGTCCCACCGGTGCCCGAGTAGACCGCTGCCGTCAGGGCGACGGCGACGACGGCGAGGGCGGCGTACCCGGTCCGCGAGGTCGCGAGCACCGCGCTGCCGGCGGACCCGGCGACGGGCAGCACCGTGGCGACGACGGCCCCGACGCCGCCGAGGCAGAGCGTCGTGGCGAACTCGGAGACGAGCGCCGTCCAGAAGCCGTCGCTCACGGTCAGGCTGTGCACGACCCACCCGGCGGCCGCGAGCCCGAGGAGCGCGACCGTACGCCACACGGCGCTCCGGGCGCTCGCCGCGATGCCGGAGCCGAGGCGGAGCGGCCCCGTGCCGAGGTCGGGGCGCCCGGTCGGCACGAGCACCATGCCGACGACGAGCGCGGGGGAGAGGTCGGCGGCCCGGGTGACCCCGCACGCGACCAGCGCGGCGAGGACGAGCCACGGCGACACCCGGAAGCCGACGGTGCGGTGTTCCGGTCCGGCCGCCCAGCGGGTCACGAGCACGACGGCCGCGGTGAGGACGGCGGTGCCGAGCAGGACGGCGACCGCGAGCCGGACGTAGCGGGCCTCGAGGGACACCCCGACCCCGAGCAGTGCGACGAGCGAGGCGACCGCGACCGCGATGCCGATCGAGACCCGGGTCGGCAGGACGTCGTCGGCGCGGGAGCGGTCGGAACGGGCGCGGTTGCGGCCGAGCAGCCCGGCGAAGGGCGGTCGGACGCGTCCGCGGGCAACGCCGGCGGCGAGGGCGAGCGGCGCCGCGACGAGCAGCAGGAACCCTGCGGCGACGGCGGTCGCGACGAGGACCGTCCGCCACGAGAACACCGCCTGGATCGGGGGGACGGTGCGGTCGTAGGTGGTGGTGGCGGTCCAGTCGCCAGCCGTGCCCGTCCAGTCCGGTCGACCGCCGACGGTCGCTCCGGCAGGACCGTCCGCCCCGCCGCCGTCGACCGCTCCGACCCCGCCGACGCTGCCGGTGCTGCCGGTGTTCCCCGGCGTCCCGGTGCCACCTGGGGCGGTCGGCCCTGCCGGACCCGGGGTGCCGGCGGCGTCCGTCGGGCGGCTGCTCGCGCCGGGGGTCCCGTGCTGCCCGCCGTCGGTGGGCGCGGACGCGCCGCTCGTCGGGGCACCGGGGGTGCCGGACGGGCCGGTCGGCAGCCCGACCACCCCCGCGACCAGGACCCGGACCGCCGTCGACGACCGCGAGTAGTTGCCGGCGGCGTCGTGCTGCGTCGCCGTGATGTCGTGCACACCCTGGCGCAGGGTGGAACCCGCCGTCGAGCAGGACCACGATCCGTCCGGTCCGACGTCGGTCCGGCAGACGGGGGCACGGTCGACGTAGACGGTGACGCCGGCGCCGGGCTCACCGGTGCCGCGCACCGTGGTCGCCCGGGTACCGACCCGCTCGCCGGTGTCGGGCGAGGTGATCCGCGGCGCCTCGGGTGCGGAGCGGTCGACGGTGAGCACCACCGGGGCGGACGAGGCGCTGCGCAGGTCGGAGCGGTAGCCGCGGGCGGTGCTGGCGGTCTGCGTGGCCGTCACGGTGAGCCGGGAGTCGGACCCGGCGGGCAGCGCGACCACCCAGCGACCGTCGGACCCGACGACGCCGGTGGCCTGCACCGACGACCCGGTGACCGAGACGGTCACGTCGGACCCGGGGAACCCGGTGCCGGCGACCGTGCCGCTCGTGACCCGGTCGCCCGTGACCGTGGGCGGGACGATGACGTCGGCAGCCGGGGCGCTCGACGGCGGGAGCGCGGGGTCGGTGACGTCGTGCACCGTGAAGACCTGTTGCGGGCCGGACCGGAGGGTCGCGAAGCACGACCAACCGCCACCGGCCGACACCGCGGCGGTGCACCCGGCGGAGCCGGTCGACGCGGGACCGCCCACCCGGACCCGGTGGCCGGGGACGCCGGTGCCGTGGAAGCGGGCCGTGCTGCTCGTCACGTCGCCGGGGTCGGCGATGGTGGGTGCGGCGACAATCCCCTCGGACGGCGTCGGAGTCGGCACGACGGGTCGGGCGGACGGCGGCGGGGCCACCCGGACGGGCGGGGGCTGCGAGGTCGCCGCCGCCACCGAGGACCCCCCGGTGTGCGAGGCCGACGCGGACGCCGTCGCCGGGGCGACCGCGAGACCGAGCAGCACGGCGACGAGGGTCGCCGTGGCCGCAGCGACGACGGTCGCCCGGGGACGGCGACGAGGGCCGTCGCCCCCGACGGCCCGTTCGTCCACGTTCTCCCCGCGTGTAGTCACTGCCTCCATCCCACGGGATGGGGCGCGTCGGGTCAATACACCTGGCGGATGATGTCCGGCAACCGCCTGCGGCGGGCCGCTGTCCGAACGCGGGGTGTGCGTGACGCGGGAATCGTCCGTGAACCCCGGGGGCGGACGAGAGGGTCGGCCGCGCGTCGATAGACTCCTCGTTGGCCGTTCCGGCCTCGCAGCACCGCGGATCCCGACGCGCAAAGGAGTACGCCCTCATGGACACCGGACTCGTCACGACGCTCATCGTCGTCGGAGTGGTGGTGGTCGTCCTGGTGATCATCGGGATCTACCTCTGGGTGACGGACAACGCGCTCGTCTCGCTCAAGGGCCGCGTCGACCAGGCCTGGAGCGACATCGCCGTGCACGTGCAGGAGCGAGCCGAGCTGATCCCGACGATCGTCGACACCGTGCAGGGGTACGCGAGCCACGAGAAGTCCGTCTTCGACGACGTCAGCCGCGCCCGCACCGAGACCCTCGCCGCCGGGGACGCCTCCGCCGCGTCGACGGCCGAGGGGCACATGCAGAAGGCGCTGAAGAGCGTCTTCACCGTGGCCGAGGGGTACCCGCAGCTGCAGTCGAGCCAGGGCTTCCTGCAGCTGCAGTCCGAGCTGGTCGACACCGAGGACAAGATCCAGTCGGCACGGCGTTCGTACAACGGCGGTGTCCGCGAGCTCAACACGAAGATCCGCGTCTTCCCGAACTCGACCATCGCGAAGAAGCGTGGCTTCGCCGAGGCCACGTTCTTCGAGACCGCCGAACCGGCGGCCATCGCGGAACCCCCGCGCGTCCAGTTCTGACGGACGGACACCGACGTCCGGGTCGGCGCTGACGAGCGGCGGACGTCGCCGCGCGTTCAGTCGCCGTCGGTCGCGGTCTCCGGGGCCGGCGCGTCGGCGTCGTCGGTGACCTCGTGCGGCACGAGCGCGAGGCCGAGGGCCGCGGCGAGCGGTGCGGCAGCGGTCCCGCGGTCGGTGACCTCGAGCCCGTCCAGGCCCTGCCACGCAGCGGTGCGGCGCAGGGTGTCCGCCAGGCGGTCGGGGTCGAGGTGCTCGCCCGGCTCCTGCCAGGCCGTGCGCACCCGCAGGACCCCGCGCTGCCGGTCGCTCTTCAGGTCGATGCGACCCACCAGGCGGTCGTCCTGCAGCACCGGCAGCACGTAGTAGCCGAACACCCGCTTCGGCGCCGGCGTGTAGATCTCGATCCGGTAGTGGAACCCGTACATCCGCTCGGCTCGTCGCCGGAACCAGACGACCGGGTCGAAGGGGCTCAGGACGGCGTCCACGCGCACCCGTCGGGGAACCGCCGCGTCCGGGTGCAGCCAGGCCCGCTCACGCCACCCCTCGACCGTGACCGGCAGGAGCTCCCCGGCGGCGGTGAGCTCGGCGATGGCGGTCGCGGTGTCGTCCGCCCGCAGTCGGTAGTAGTCGGCGACGTCCGCTCGAGTGCCGACCCCGAGCGCCCGTGTGGCCTGCCGGACGAGGTCCCGCACCGCCTCGGCGCGCGGCGGGGCGGTCTCGAGGAACCCGGCGGGCAGCACCTGCTCGGGCAGTGCGTAGACCCGCTCGAAGCCGGAGCGGCCGGCGCTGACGACCTCGCCCCAGCGGAACATCTGCTCGAGTCCGGTCTTGACGTCGCTCCACCCCCACCAGGGCCCGCGTCGCACGTTCGACTCGTGCTCGACGGCGCTGGCACGCATCGGGCCCTCGGCACGCAGGAGCGCGCGGAGCTCGTGCCGGACGGACTCGGTGCGGGCGACGCCCTCGGCCCGGGTCGGCCCGGCGTCGCGTTCGCGGAACGCGTCCATCCGCCAGCGGAACAGCCGCAGGTCGTCGCGCGGGATGAAGGCGGCCTCGTGCGCCCAGTACTCGGTGTACGGCCCGGTGCGGCCGAGGGTCAACCGGTCGAGCGTCGACCGGTCGTACGCACCGAGCCGGGCGAACAGCGGCAGGTAGTGACTGCGCTCGAACACGTTGACCGAGTCGATCTGCAGCAGCCCGAGCCGCGCGATCGCGACGTTCACCGACCGGGTCGGGACGTCCGTCGACGGGGGCCGTCCGAACCCCTGCGCGGCGAGTGCGACCCGTCGTGCCTCGGCGGCGGAGAGCGTGGTCCTGACCATGCCCTGACGGTACCGGCTCGCGCCGACAGCCCCGTCGGGCCGTCCATGCCGCACGCGGTACCCGACCGGCTGCGCGCCAGTAGGCTCGGCCGCATGGCATGGGGCAAGAAGACGCAATCCGAACCGGTCGTGGTCGACGACGCGGTACCCGCCGGCATGCGGATCGCCGGGGCGTGGTCCTGGCGTGTGCTCGTCGTGGTCGGCGTCGTCGCGGTGTTCGTCTACCTGGTGACGCTGTTCAGCGAGATCCTCATCCCCTTCCTCATCGGGATCGTCGTCGCCGCGCTCCTGGTGCCGCTGTCGAACTGGATGCAGCGCCACCACGTGCCGAAGTGGATCGCGGTCGTCGTCAGCCTGGTCGGGGGCATCGCGGCCGTGGGGGCGCTCATCTGGCTCGTCGTCGACCAGATCGCCGCGGCCTACCCCTCGCTCCGCGACCGCACGCTCTCGCAGTACGACAACATCCGGCAGTTCGTCCTCGACTCGGGCCTCGGCATCAGCCAGAAGGACCTCAACTCGTACCTGAACCAGGCGACCGACTGGCTGCAGAGCAACTCCGGTTCCATCCTGTCCGGGGTCGCGAGCGCCGGCTCGTCGCTGACGCACCTGCTCACCGGCCTGTTCATCGTCATCTTCACCGTGATCTTCCTGCTCATCGACGGCAAGAACGTCTGGCGGTGGACCGTCCGGCTGTTCCCGAAGAACGCCAGGAGCGCGATCGACGGCGCGGGCGTCGCCGGCTGGACGACCCTGACGAGCTTCATCCGCGTGCAGATCTTCGTCGCGTTCGTGGACGCGGTCGGCATCGGCCTCGGCGCCGCGATCCTGCAGCTCCCGCTCGTCGTGCCGATCGCCGTGTTCGTGTTCCTCGGCTCGTTCATCCCGGTCGTCGGTGCGATCGTCACCGGGTTCCTGGCCGTCTTCGTCGCCCTCGTCTTCAACGGGTGGGCGGCCGCCGTCTGGATGCTCCTCGTGATCCTCATCGTGCAGCAGGTCGAGGGGCACATCCTGCAGCCGCTCGTCATAGGCAGCGCGGTCAAGGTGCACCCGCTCGCCGTCGTCCTCGGCGTCACGGCGGCGTCCGGCATCGCGGGCATCGCGGGGGCGTTCTTCGCCGTGCCGCTCATCGCGACCGTCAACTCGATGGTCACGACGATCTCGAGCGGTCGGTGGCGCACGATGGACTCCGACCACGTGCTCGAGGCCAAGCGCGACGCCCACGACGCGAACGTCGCCTCGAAGCGCCGCCGCCGGGTCCTCAAGCTCCGTCGTCGCAACGGCGACGTCCCGCCGCCCGGCTCGGACCAGCAGCCGACCGCGGAGAAGGGCACCGCGGGCTGAGCCGACGTCACGAGTTCGCCGCGGCGGCCGGGAACGACGATGATGGTCCCGTGACCGACACCAGCCCCGCGCCGCAGACCCTCGCCGCGACCCCCACCCTGGCGGACATCGAGGCAGCGCAGCGGACCATCGCCGGTGTCGCCCGGGTCACCCCGATGGAGACCTCGCAGTTCCTCGCCGAGGTCCTCGGCTCCCCGGTGCACCTGAAGTGCGAGAACCTGCAGCGCACCGGCGCGTACAAGGTCCGCGGCGCCTACAACCGGCTGTCCACCCTGTCCCCCGAGCAGCGGGCGAAGGGCGTCGTCGCGGCCAGCGCCGGCAACCACGCCCAGGGCGTCGCGCTCGCGGCCCGCGAGCTCGGGATCCCGGCAACGATCTTCACGCCGGTCGGCGTCGCCCTGCCGAAGCTCCAGGCCACCCGGCACTACGGCGCGGACGTCGTGCTGCGCGGCCACTCCGTGGAAGAGGCACTGAGCGCCGCGAAGGACTTCGCCGCGCACACGGGGGCCGTCTTCATCCCGCCGTTCGACCACCCCGCGGTCATCGCCGGGCAGGGCACCCTCGGGCTCGAGATCATCGACCAGGTGCCCGACGTCGACACGGTCGTCGTGCCGATCGGCGGCGGCGGCGTGATCTCCGGCATCGCGCTGGCCGTCAAGGGCATGGCCGAGCGCCTCGGCCGCGAGATCAAGGTCATCGGGGTGCAGGCCGAGAACGCCGCCGCCTACCCGTCGTCGATCCGCGCGGGCGAGCCGGTCACCATCACGACGACGCCGACGATCGCCGACGGCATCGCGGTCGCGCGACCCGGCGACTGGAACTTCCCGATCATCCGCGACCTGGTCGACGACATCGTCACGGTCTCCGACGACGAGACCGCCCGCGCGCTGCTCGTCCTGCTCGAACGGGCGAAGCTCGTGGTCGAGGCCGCCGGGGCCGTCGGCGTCGCGGCCATCATGTCCGGCGCGGTCCGTGACACCGGTCGCACGGTGGTGCTGCTGAGCGGGGGCAACATCGACCCGCTCATGATGGAGCGCGTGATCACCCGCGGGCTCGTCGCCGCGTCGCGCTACATCGGCATCCGGATCATGCTGCCCGACCGTCCGGGGCAGCTCGCACGGGTCGCGCAGGTCATCTCGGACGCCGGGGCCAACGTGGTCGAGGTGCTGCACACCCGCCACGGCCAGGGGCTCGTCATCAACGAGGTCGCGCTCGACCTGTCGATCGAGTCACGCGGCCCGGAGCACGCGCAGGAGGTCATGCAGCGCCTGCACGAGGTCGGGTTCCGCCCGGAGCTGCTCGAGCACTAGCTCGCGGCCGTCGTCGCGGCCGCCGCGAACCGGTGTCCGCGACGACATCGCTGTCGTACGACGTCCACCGTGTCGCGGGGACGCGACCGGCAGACGGACAGGAGGCCCGTGGCGGTGTCGCCACGGGCCTCCTGTCCGTACCGGGCCGGGTCTACGGCTCGTAACGCTCGATGGCGACCACCTTGACGGCGATCTCCTTGCCGTTGGGCGCCGTGTAGGTCGCCTCGTCGCCGGCCTTGAGGCCGACGATCGCGGCGCCGACGGGGCTGACCGGGCTGTAGACGGTGAGGTCGGAGCCCTCGGCGACGATCTCGCGGCTGCCGACCAGGAACGTCGACTCGTCGCCGGCGATGACCGCGGTCACGACGGTGCCGGGCTCGACGGTGCCGTCGAACGTGGCCTCGCTGACGGTGGCGTGCTTGAGCAGGTCGGTGAGGACGCGGATGCGCGCCTCGATCTTGCCCTGCTCGTCCTTCGCGGCGTGGTAGCCGCCGTTCTCCTTGAGGTCGCCTTCTTCGCGGGCGGCCTCGATGCGGCGCGCGATCTCGGCGCGGCCCTCGCCGCTCAGCTCGTCGAGCTCCGCCTGGAGGCGGTCGTGCGCCTCTTGGGTCAGCCAGGTGACCTGCGTGTCGTTGCTCATCTTCAGTCCCTTCGACCAAGAAAAAACGAGACCGGCCGAGTGGTCGGTCTCGAGGGGCGAATCACGACAGTCTAGGGAACCCAGCAGTCGTGGATCAAGCCGGTGACGCCACGGATCGTGGTCGTGACCTCGGTGCTGACGCTGCGGGTGCGCTGGTCCGAGGCGGGGAGGGTGATCTCCTTCCACCCCACGATCGAGTAGCTCTTGTCCAGGACCTGCACGGCGCACTTCGCCTCGACACCCGGGTCGACCGAGACCTGGGAGTGCACGACCGTGCTGTGGTCGGACAGGACCTCGTACCCGATGACGTCGTCGGTGAGCCCGCGGTCGGACTGGTCGAGACCGGCCCAGACCACCCAGGCACCGAACACCACCACCACGCCGATCGCGGCGGCGATCGCGACGACCTTGCTGCGACGGGCCCGGGCCGGGGTGCGGCCGTAGCGCTCGTCGAGGGTGGCGGTGTGCAGCTGATCGGACAGTTCGGGGCTCCCGGGGTGATTATCCTGATCCCAGGGTAGTTCACGTGTCGCTGTGCGCTGCCCGCGCGCGGGGTCCGCGCTCCGTGCCCTCGCTGCTCGTCCCCTGCTCAGCCCGCTCAGCCACGTGAGGAAGTCCTGTGCCGTACCGCCTGCTGGCCGTCCACGCCCACCCCGACGACGAGTCGAGCAAGGGTGCGGCGACCGCCGCGAAGTACGTCGCCGACGGCCACCAGGTCCTCGTCGTCTCGTGCACCGGCGGCGAGGCCGGTGACATCCTCAACGACCAGCTCGGCGAACCCGCCACGAGCCGGGCCCACCGCGACATGGCCGGGTACCGTCGCACCGAGATGGCCGCCGCCCAGGCTGCGCTCGGCATCGACCACCTGTGGCTCGGCTACCACGACTCCGGGTTGCCGGACGCCGAGAAGGGCGAGACCGTGCGCCCCGGCACGTTCTCGACGGTCCCGCTCGAGTACTCGACCGAGGCGCTCGTCCGCGTGGTCCGGCGGTTCCGCCCGCACGTGCTCGTCACCTACGACGAGAACGGCGGCTACCCGCACCCCGACCACATCCGCACGCACGAGGTCTCGATGGCCGCGTGGACCGCCGCCGCCGACCCCTCGGCGTACCCGGACGCCGGTGCGCCGTGGTCGATCGCGAAGCTCTACTACGAGCGCACGATGAACCCGCGCCGCTTCCGCACGATCTTCGAGGCGCTGCGCGACCGCGACCCGGACAGCCCCGCCGTCGAGCAGCTGCGCGAGTGGGTCGAGCGGTTCGCGGACCGGCCGGACCTCGCCACCACGCACGTCGACGTGCACGAGCACTTCGACGCCCGCGACGCCGCGCTGCGTGCGCACGCCAGCCAGGTGCCGCCGGACAGCGCCTTCTTCTACTGGCCGAACGACCTGCTCGCGACGGTGTGGCCGACCGAGGACTACCAGCTCGTCGAGTCGCGAGTGCCGACCGACCTCCCGGAGACCGACCTGTTCGCCGGGATCCCTGCCGACAAGGAAACGACCGCGTGAGCACCATCGCGGCGGCACTCGCCGCCACCCCCACCCCCAGTCCGTCGGTCGTCCCGGACGTCGACGTCACCCCTGGTGTCGTCGGGTTCATCGCGATCGCCCTCGTCGCGATCGTGACGATCCTGCTCGTCGTCGACATGACGCGGCGCATCCGCCGCACCCGTTACCGCGCCGAGGTGCGCGAGCGGCTCGAGGCGGCGGTCAACGGCTCCGCCGAGGGCGGTGCCGCGACGGACGAGCCGGAGCGCCGAGCCACCGAGGACGGGCGCGCCGACGTCGGGGACGACACCGAGCGCGGCTAGCCGCCACTGCACGACGACCCGGGGCGGCCAGCGGGTCGAGCGCGCGGGGCGAGCTGTTCAGTGCAGCGGGGCGAACTGCTCAGTGCACCGGGGCGAGTTGCTCGGCGCGTCGGGGCGAGCTGCTCGGCGCACCGGGTCGAGGTGCTCAGCGCACCGGATCGAGGGCGACGATGAGGACGCCGGCCCACTGCGCGGCGAAGGCGACGACGGTCAGCGCGTGGAAGACCTCGTGGAAGCCGAACACCGTCGGGGCCGGGTTCGGCCGCTTGAAGCCGTACACGACGGCCCCGATGACGTAGGCGAGCCCACCCGAGAGCACCAGCACGGTCATCGGCACGCTGGCCGCGAAGAACTGCGGCAGCAAGCCGAGCGCCGCGCACCCGAGCACGAGGTAGATCGGCACGTACAGCCACCGCGGCGCGTCGACCCAGAGCACCCGGAACGCGATGCCGAGTGCGGCGCCGGACCACATGACCCAGAGCACGCCCACCATGAGCCCGTGGGGCAGGGCGCAGATCGCGATCGGCGTGTACGTGCCCGAGATGAGCAGCAGGATGTTCGTGTGGTCGATGCGCTTGAGCACCCGCTTGACCGTCGGCCCCCACGGGAACCGGTGGTAGGTCGCCGACACCCCGAACATCGCCAGCGACGTCGCCATGAAGACGGCACTGCCGACCTTCGCGGCGGTGCTGCCGGCCAGCACGATGAGCACGATCCCCATCGCGACGGCGAACGGGAACGCGCCGAGGTGGATCCAGCCGCGCCAGGCGGGCCGCGGTTCGTCGGCGACCGGACCGGCCGACGCGGCCTCGTCGGTGAACGGGACGTGGGGGAGTGTCGTCGTGTCGCGTTCGTCCTGCATGGTCCGACCCTAGGGCCAGCGGCCGGACGCCCGCCCCGAGTCGGCGGGGGATCGACGGGACGTCGGCTGGGCACTCGGGACGTGCCGTGCGGGGGTGCACTACGCTCGGTGCCGTGACCGGCAGGCTGGGATGGGCAGGACGAGGGATCCTCTACCGCGCCTACCAGAGCCGCATCCGGCGTCGGATCGACGGCTCCGCGAAGCCGAAGCACGTCGCCATGATCGTCGACGGCAACCGTCGCTGGGCGAAGCAGCTCGGGCTCGAGTCCGCCGCGCACGGCCACCGTGCCGGGGCCGCGAAGATCCCGGAGTTCCTGACGTGGTGCGACGACCTCGGCATCGAGGTCGTGACGCTCTACCTGCTCTCCGCCGACAACCTGACCGGCCGCGGCGGCCGCGAGCTCGAGGAACTCGTCGGCATCATCGCCGACCTCGCCGGGGTGCTCGCCGACAACCGGGACTGGCGGGTGCAGCACGTCGGCTCGAACGAGGGGCTGCCCGCACCGCTCGTCGCCGCGCTCGAACGGGCCGAGGCCCGCACCACCGGACGCACCGGGCTGCACGTCAACCTGGCGGTCGGGTACGGCGGACGCCGTGAGATCGCCGATGCCATGCGCAGCATCGTGCAGGCCCACGGGGCCGGCGGCGGCACGATCGACACCCTGGCCGAGGTCCTGACGCCGGAGCTCATCGGCGACCACCTGTACACCCAGGGGCAGCCGGACCCCGACCTCGTCATCCGCACCTCGGGCGAGCAGCGGTTGTCCGACTTCATGCTCTGGCAGAGCGCGCACAGCGAGTTCTACTTCGTCGAGGCGCTCTACCCCGACCTGCGCGAGGTCGACTTCCTGCGCGCCGTGCGCGACTTCGGGCTGCGGTCGCGGCGCTTCGGCGGCTGAGCGCGGCAGCGACCGGTCCGTCGCGTCGCCGACGGGCAGGCCACTCGGCGCACCCCGGTTCGTCGGTCGGAAGCGGCTCCCAGTAAGCTCACCGGGTTGTCCTGCGAAAGGTGCGCCCTGTGAACATCGACGAGTACGCCGCCGGTTTCTCCGAGGACCCCGGCTACCTCGACCACGCCGCGTTCGGCCCCGTGCAGACCGCCGTGCTCGAGGAGCAGCGCGTCCTCGGCACCATCCAGGCCCACATGCGCTTCGGCGCGATGGAGACCCTCGACGAGCAGGATGCCCGCGTCCGCACGGTCGCCGCCCGGCTCGTCGGCCGCCGCGAGGACCAGGTCGTCTCGCAGACCGCGACCACCCCGGGCCTGCTGCACGCCGCCTTCGGGATGACCGGCGGTGTGCTCGTGTCCGCCGACGAGTACCCGTCGCTGCCCCTCGCACTGGCCAGTGCCGCGTCGGCGACGGGCGGCCGGGTGCAGCCCGTCGTCATCGAGTCCGGAGCCGGCTGGATGACCCCGTCGCTCATCCGCGAGCGCCTGACCGACGACGTCACCGCGGTCGCGGTGTCCCTGGTCGACTGGCGCACCGGCTACCTGGCGGACCTCGCGGGCATCCGCGAGGTCATCGGCGACCGCCTGCTCGTCCTCGACGCCATCCAGGGCTTCGGCGTCGTCGACGCCCCGTACGAACTCGCCGACGTCGTCGCCACCGGCGGCCAGAAGTGGCTGCACGCCGGCTGGGGCACCGGCTTCGCGGCGTTCAGCGACCGCGCCCTGAACCGGCTGCGTCCCGCGCTCTCCGGCCCGCACGGCACGACCGGGTGGCCGCTCGAGGTGCCCTCGGTCCGCCCGGGGGCCGCCGGCTACCAGATGACCCGCACCGACCCGGTCGCCCAGGCGCGGCTCGCGGTGTCGCTCGACCGCCTGACCGAGGTCGGCACCGCGGCCGTGCAGCAGCGGGTCGCCGAGCGCGTCGAGCGGGTGTTCGACATCGCGGACGAGTTCGGCCTCGAGGTCGAGTCGAGCCGCGACCCCGCCGAGCGCGCCGGCATCGTCGTGCTCCGCCCGCCGCAGGGCGGGTTGACCGCGCTGTCCGCGGCGCTGCACAACCACGGCGTCACCGCGACGACGCGGCTCGGGGTCGCACGGGTGTCCGTCTTCGCCTCGACCACCGACGAGACACTCGGCATGTTCCGGGACGCCTGCGTCTCGTACGCGACGCTGCGGTAGCAGCGTCGTGTGCCGCCCGTCCGGGGCAGGCGAGCGGTCACGACACCCCGCTCACGTCCGCCGGGTGGTCACCACCTGTCGGCTGGCACCGTCCCACCCGACCGTTCGTGACCGGTCCGGGCACCCCGCGCGACGAGTCGCGACCAACGGACGGACTGGAGGCGCGGTGCCAGGCCGCCACGGGCCTCCCGGCCGCAGCAGGCGAGCGGTCACCACACGCCGCTCACGTCCGCCGGGCGGTCACCACTTGTCGGCCGGAGCGGCCGCAGCCGACAGTTCGTGACCAGTCGGCCGATCAGCCCGACCGCGTCGCGCGCCGCGCGCCGCGTTGTTCACGTGGGCGTCACCGTGCGGACCGCGTGTCGCTGGCGCTGTGTCGGGGGCCGGACGTAGCTTGTCCCCATCGGGCACCGCGCCCGATCGAAGCGGCCACAGTCGGTGCTTCGGGACCCGCTCCACGGCCGCGTTCGAGGACATGGACCGGGCCGAACGCGGCCCGGGGATGGAGTGGTCGTGACCTCTCAGAACGTCTCACGCGGTACCTCCCAGCAGCGCACCGCGGACTCGTCCGCACCGGTCGCCCAGCGCACGTACGTGCTCGACACCTCGGTGCTCCTCAGCGATCCGCGGGCGTTGTTCCGCTTCGCCGAGCACGCCGTCGTCCTGCCCGTCGTGGTCGTCAGCGAACTCGAGGCGAAGCGCGCCGACCCCGAGATCGGGTACTTCGCGCGGCAGGCCCTCCGGCTCCTCGACGAGCTGCGCATCGAGCACGAACGACTCGACTTCCCGATCGCGATCGGTGACGGCGGCTCCTTCCGCGTCGAGCTGAACCACTCCAACCAGTCCGTCCTGCCGTCGGGGCTGCAGCTCGGGGACAACGACTCCCGGATCCTCGCCGTCGCATCGAACCTCAAGAACGACGGCCTCGACGTCGTCGTCGTGTCGAAGGACCTGCCGCTCCGGGTCAAGGCATCGTCGATCGGCATGGCGGCCGAGGAGTACCGCGCGGAACTCGCGGTCGACTCCGGCTACACCGGCATCACCGACCTGCAGGTGTCCGGCGACCAGATGGCGGACCTCTACGACAAGGAGGAGATCCGCTCCGCCGACCTGGCGGACGTCCCCGTGAACACCGGCGTCGTCATCCACTCGGAGCGGGGCTCGGCACTCGGCCGCGTGCACACCGCGGGCGCCGTCGCGCTCGTGCGCGGGGACCGCGAGGTCTTCGGCCTCCGCGGCCGGTCGGCGGAGCAGCGGCTCGCGATCGACGCGCTGCTCGACCCCGAGATCGGCATCGTCTCGCTCGGCGGCAGCGCCGGCACGGGCAAGTCGGCGCTCGCCCTGTGCGCCGGGCTCGAGGCGGTGCTCGAACGCCAGCAGCACAAGAAGATCATGGTCTTCCGCCCGCTCTACGCCGTGGGCGGCCAGGAGCTCGGGTTCCTGCCGGGCGACGCCTCGGAGAAGATGAACCCGTGGGCGCAGGCGGTCTACGACACCCTCGGTGCCCTGGTGTCGGACAACGTCCTCGACGAGGTCGTCGAGCGGGGCATGCTCGAGGTGCTCCCGCTCACGCACATCCGCGGCCGGTCCCTGCACGACGCGTTCGTCATCGTGGACGAGGCCCAGTCCCTCGAGCGCAACGTGCTGCTCACGATGCTGTCCCGCATCGGGCAGAACTCGCGGGTGGTGCTCACCCACGACGTCGCACAGCGGGACAACCTGCGGGTCGGCCGGCACGACGGCATCGCCTCGGTCATCGAGCGGCTGAAGGGGCACCCCCTGTTCGCCCACGTCACGCTGACCCGGTCCGAGCGCTCGGCCATCGCCGCGCTCGTGACCGACCTGCTCGACTCGCCCGACCTCGTGTAGGGACGCGGCTTCGGCCGGGGCTCGGCTCCGGCCGGAGCCGGCTCCGGCCGGCCTCGGAACCAGGTTCCGGACACAGCACCGCGGATGTCCGCGGTGCTGTGTCCGTTCCGTGGTTCCGCCGCGGGCGCGGGCGCGCCGACGCTGCGCGCGCGACGGACGGGAGGCGCGGTGCCAGCTGGCACCGCGCCTCCCGTCCGTCCGTCGTGACGTCTCGCTGCGTCAGCTCGGGTGGGTCATGCTCAGGACGTCGAGGGCCTCGTCGAGCTGCGCCTCGGTGACCTCGCCGCGCTCGACGTGCCCGAGGGCGACGACGGCCTCGCGCACGGTGATGCCCTCGGCGACCGCGTACTTCGCGACCTTGGCGGCCGCCTCGTAACCGATCACGCGGTTGAGCGGGGTCACGATCGACGGCGAGGACTCGGCGAAGGCCCGCGCCCGCTCGAGGTTCGCCTGGAGCCCGTCGATGGTCTTGTCGGCGAGCACCCGCGAGCTGTTCGCGAGCAGGCGGATCGACTCGAGCAGCGCCGTGCCCATGACCGGGATCGCGACGTTGAGCTCGAAGGCACCGGACGCGCCGGCCCAGGCAATCGTGGCGTCGTTGCCGATCACCCGGGCGCCGACCATCAGGGTGGCCTCGGGGATCACCGGGTTCACCTTGCCGGGCATGATCGACGAACCCGGCTGCAGGTCGGGGATGTGCAGCTCACCCAGGCCCGTGTTCGGCCCGGAACCCATCCACCGCAGGTCGTTGTTGATCTTCGTCAGGCTGACCGCGAGCACCTTGAGCGCACCCGACGCCTCGACCAGGGCGTCGCGTGCGCCCTGCGCCTCGAAGTGGTCGACCGCCTCGGTGATCGGCAGGTCGGTGTCGCTCGCGAGTTGGGCGATCACCCGCTGTGGGAAACCGGTCGGGGTGTTGATGCCGGTACCGACCGCGGTGCCGCCGAGCGGGACCTCGGCGACGCGGGGGAGCGTCGCCTGCACGCGCTCGATGCCGAGGCGGATCTGGCGTGCGTAGCCGCCGAACTCCTGGCCGAGGGTGACCGGGGTCGCGTCCATCAGGTGCGTGCGGCCGGACTTCACGGCGTCGGCCCACAGGGTGGCCTTCGCCTCGAGCGACTCGGCGAGGTGCTCGAGCGCGGGCACGAGGGTGCGGAGCAGTGCCTCGGTCACGGCGACGTGGACCGAGGTGGGGAAGACGTCGTTCGAGGACTGCGACGCGTTGACGTGGTCGTTCGGGTGCACCGCCGAGCCGGCGATGTCCGACGCCAGCGTCGCCAGGACCTCGTTCATGTTCATGTTCGACGAGGTGCCGCTGCCGGTCTGGTAGACGTCGACGGGGAACTGGTCGTGGTGCTGCCCGCCGATGATCAGGTCGGCCGCACCGGCGATGGCGTCGGCGACGGCCGGCTCGACGATGCCGAGTTCGCCGTTCACGATCGCCGCGGCGCGCTTGATGCGGGCGAGGGCCACGATCTGCGCCGACTCGAGCCCGGTGCCCGAGATCGGGAAGTTCTCGACGGCGCGCTGCGTCTGGGCCCGGTAGAGCGCCGACCGCGGCACCCGGACCTCGCCCATGGTGTCGTGCTCGATGCGGAACTCGGTCTCGGCGGTGTCGGTCGCAGTGGTGTCGGTCACGTCGTCGTGGTCCTTCCTGGGTGCTCGCCGGTCGCGGTCGCGCCGGCCCGTGCGGGTGCCCCGGGGTCGCCGGGGCGGGCGTCGTCGGGGTCGGTCAGGCCTGTCCGACGACGGTGTCGATGGTGACCTCTCCGGTGGCGAGGTCGTAGGTCGCCCCGACGACGGCCAATCTACCCTCGGCCACCGCGTCGGAGACGGCGCCGGAGCGCTCGATCACCTGGGCGAGCGTGGCCTCGAGGTGTGCGGCGCCGACTGCCTCTTGTGGCAGGTCGGCGTCGGTCCGGCGGACCTTCTCGACGCTCGGGGCGATGGCGTCGACGAGGGCCTGCAGGTGCGGGGCCGGCACCGGCTCGCCGGAGCGGGCGGCCGCCACGGCGCCGCAGCGGGTGTGCCGCAGGACGACGACGAGCGGGGTGCCGAGGGCGACGACGGCGAACTCGATGGACCCGAGGACGACGTCGTCGAGGATCTGGCCGGCGTTGCGGATGGCGAACAGGTCGCCGATGCCCGCGTCGAAGACGTGCTCGAACGGCACGCGCGAGTCCGAGCAGCCGAGGACGGTGGCGAACGGCGCCTGCGAGCCCTCGAGCTCGGTGCGGCGGTCCGGGTCGACGCGGCCCATGCGGCGCTTGTCGGCGGCGAAGCGGGCGTTGCCCTCGACGAGCAGTCGGAGGGCCTCGGACGGGGTGGCGGCGGCGCGGTCGGGCATGGGTTCCTCGGGTGGGGTCGGGTCGTTTCGGGTCGGTCTGGGTCGGGGTGCGGCCGGCCGCTACCGGTCGAGCTGCTCGGCGACGGCGGTGGCGACCGTCCGGAACGACCGGTCGTCGGCGGTGCCGGAGAGCACGATCGTGTTCGTGCCCATCGTCGTGACGAGCGCGTAGGACAGGTTGCCGGCGTCACGCCCCTCGGAGCGGCGGTCGTACACGGTCCACTTCGTGTCGTCGATCGTGCGGGAGCCGGTCGAGGCGCGCTGGTCGAGCTGGTTCGACACCCAGGTGCCGTTCGCCGAGATGCCCTGCTGCACGCGGATGAACTGCTCGTCCGGGGTCAGCAGGCCCAGCGTCCAGACGTCGACGCCGTCCGAGGTCTTGTCGGAGAAGTCCGCCCGGTTCGCGGTGTACCCGTCCGGCAGGGTCGGCGCCGCCAGCGTCACGCCGTCGACGTGTGCCTTCGCCGCGATCTGCTGGTAGTCGACGGAGCGGTCGACGGTGGTGTCCGGACGGACGACCACGGCGACGAGGAAGAGCACGATGCCGAGCGAGGCGATGAGCGCGATGACGAGGTTGAACGCCGTCTGGTGCTGCCGACGGGCGGTGCGGGCGGCGTCCTTGCGCGCCCAGGTCTCCTCCGCCGTCTCGGCACGACCGAGCTCGGCGACGATCGGGCGGCCGTCTGCGTCGGTCATCGGGCGGAGCCGTCCTCGGTGGTCGTCGCGCGGGCGGCGTCGAGGCGGGCGCGCGCGCCGACCAACCACTCCTCGCACCGGGCGGCCAGGAGCTCGCCGCGCTCCCAGAGCGCCAGCGAACGCTCGAGCGTGGCGGACCCCTGCTCGAGTTCGCTCACGACGCGGACGAGTTCGTCGCGGGCCGCTTCGTAGCTCAGCGACTGGACGTCGGTCTGCTCGGGTTCCTGCTGGGATGGCACGACTCGATCCTACCGAGCGCCCACCGACGCGCGGTCGCCCCGGCAGGACCTGTGGAGAACGGGTGCGCCGCGGTCTGGGCCCTGCGTTCCGGGCTCAGGCGCCGTCGGGCCCGGTGCCGTCCTGCTCGAGCGTGCCGGTGGCGGTGCCCGCGCCGAGCGTCACCCGCACCGGCGTCGGGCCGGTCAGGTCGCCGGCGGCCCGCACCACGCCCCCGTCGGCGCGCTGCACGATCGCGTAGCCGCGGCGCAGGGTGTCCCGGGGCGACAGCGCCCGGAGTCGGGCGGTCAGGTGTCCGACCTCGGCGTGCCCGCGCTCGAGGCGACGGTCGAGCAGCTCGCGCGCCCGGGACAGGTCGCGCGCGACCTCTTCCGCACGGGTGTCGACGAGCCACGCGGTCGAGGCCAGCGCCGGACGGGACCGCAGCGCGGCGATCCGGTCGGCCTCGACCGACAGCGTGTGCGACAGCCGGAGCCCGAGCCGGGCGCGGGCCTGCCGCACGTTCGCGAGCTCCTCGGCGACGTCGGGCACCACGCGCTTCGCGGCGTCGGTGGGCGTCGACGCCCGCAGGTCGGCCACCTCGTCGAGGATGGGGCGGTCGGCCTCGTGCCCGATCGCGGAGACGATCGGGGTCGCGGCGGCCGCAGCAGCCCGGACGAGCCCTTCGTCGCTGAAGCCGAGCAGGTTCTGGAAGTCGCCGCCGCCCCGGGCGATGACGATCACGTCGACGGACGGGTCGGCGTCGAGCTCGAGGATGGCGGCGGTGACCTCGGCCACCGTGCGCTCGCCCTGCACCGCGGTGTGCACGGTGCGGAACTCGACCTGCGGCCACCGGAGCTGCGCGTTGCGCTTGACGTCCTTCTCGGCGTCGGAGTCCTTGCCGGTGATGAGTCCGATGCGGTGCGGCAGGAACGGCAGGCGCTTCTTGCGCGCCGGGTCGAACAGACCCTCGTCGGCCAGGGTGCGCCGGAGCCGCTCCAGCCGTTCGAGCAGGTCGCCGAGGCCGACGTGCTTCATCTCGACGACCTGCATGGTCAGCGAGCCGCCCTTGACCCAGTAGTTCGGCTTGACGGCCGCGACGACCCGGTCGCCCTGCTTGATGTCCGACGGCACCCGGGAGCGCACGCTCGACCAGATCGAGAAGGACACCGTCGCGTCGACCTCGACGTCCTTGAGCTTGCCGTAGACGTTGCCGCCGGCGACGTTCCACTGGGTGATCTCGCCCTCGACCCAGGCGGTGCCGAGGCGGTCGATCCAGTCGCGGATCTTCGCGCCGAGCAGCGCGACGGGCCACGGGTTGTCGGCCGTCGGCGGGCCCTGTTCGATCGCCATGTCGCTCCTTGTCGTGCGGTGGGTCCATCGTGCCCGAGCCCGGTGACAGCGGCCGTCGGACGCGTCGTCCACAGGCGTGCCGCGCGCCCAGGTCGCGCGCGTCGCGCTCACCTATCATCGGGGACGTGACGATCACCAACGGCCACTCGGTCCCGCTCGCCCCGCCGCGCGTCCTCGCGGCCCGCGGGCGGCTGCGCGACGAGCCGGTCGCCGGCACCAAGAAGGTGCTGCTCGCGGCACCTCGCGGCTACTGCGCCGGTGTCGACCGTGCGGTGGTCGCGGTCGAGCAGGCCCTCGAGCAGTACGGCGAGCCGGTCTACGTCCGCAAGCAGATCGTCCACAACGTCCACGTCGTCTCCACCCTCGAGCAGCGCGGTGCGGTCTTCGTCGACGACGTCGCCGAGGTCCCGCGCGGCTCGCACGTCGTCTTCAGCGCGCACGGCGTCTCGCCGGCCGTCGTCGCCGGTGCCGCCGACCGCGACCTGCACGCCATCGACGCCACCTGCCCGCTCGTCACGAAGGTCCACCGCGAAGCCACGCGCTTCGCCCGCGCCGAGCGCACGATCATCCTCATCGGGCACGCCGGCCACGAAGAGGTCGAGGGCACGATGGGCCACGCCCCCGAGCGCACGATCCTGGTCAACGGCCCCGAGGACGTCGCCGCGCTCGAGGTCCCGGACCCCGACAACCTCGTCTGGCTCTCGCAGACGACCCTGAGCGTCGACGAGACGATGGAGACCGTCCGGCTGCTGCGCGAGAAGTTCCCCGCGATCGAGAACCCGCCGTCGGACGACATCTGCTACGCGACCCAGAACCGCCAGGTCGCGATCAAGAAGGTCGCGCCCGCCGCCGACCTGGTGATCGTCGTCGGTTCGGCGAACTCGTCGAACAGCGTCCGCCTGGTCGAGGTCGCGCTCGAGCACGGTGCGCGCTCCGCCCACCGGGTCGACTACGCCGCGGAGATCCAGCAGGAGTGGCTCGACGGCGTGCAGACCGTGGGCGTCACGAGCGGCGCCTCCGTGCCCGAGAAACTCGTGGCCGAGGTCCTCGAACAGCTCGCCGACGCCGGGTACGGCTCTGTGGAAGAGGTGGTCACCGCCCACGAGGACCTGATGTTCTCGCTCCCCAAGGAGCTCCGTACCGACGCGTCCGGCAAGGCGACGCGTGCGCTCGGCGGGCGTCGGTCGTGAGCGGGACGGACGGCTGGTCCTCGGTGCCGCGACGCGAGTCCGGTCCGGTCGACGACCCCTCCGGCCAGGAGGCCCGGGGTGCGTCCCCGACGTCGGCCGCCGGTCGCGCGGACGGTGACACCTCCACCCGCCGCGACGGCCGGGTGCACGGTCGGCCCGCGCCGCACTACGGCGAGTACGCGCCGGAGGGCTGGGTGAACCCGGTGCTCGTCGAACAGGAACGCCAGGACCGCGAAGAGCGCTCCCGTGCACTCCGTGAGCAGGCCGCGGCCGAGGCCGTCCGCGGCGGTCACACGATCCGGGGTGCCGGCAGCCGCACCTCGTCCGACGTCGGACCCGCGGGGCGACACGACCAGGGTGCGGAGCCGTCGACCGGCGGAGCACCGCGCACCGCGCCGGCGAGCCGGTTCGGCAAGACCCCGGGCGACTTCATCGCCACCGTCGCGCTGCTCGCGTTCGGGCTGGTCTCGGTGCTGCAGTCCCTCGCCGTGCGGGACGTCGCGGCCACCGTGCGACGGACCCTCGAGACGCAGTACACCGCGCTCACCGACCCGAGCGGCCTCGGCGTCGCGGCGGTCGTCGGGGCGTTGACGAACCTGGTGGTCTTCGTGCTCGTGGCGTGGTGGTCCGTCCGTCGGCTCCGCGCCCGTCGCCGGACGTTCTGGGTGCCGCTGCTCGGCGCCGTGGTGGCGACGCTCGTCAGCACGATCGCGTTCGTCGTCGTGGTGTTCCAGGACCCGCACTTCGTCGAGTTCATGCTGCGCCAGGCCGGCGGCGCCTGAGTCCGGTCCGCGCTGCCCCTCGGGCGCCCAGGGGTTCCGGATCGCCGTCGGCGCTGCTGTGCGACATGATCGACGTCGCGCGACGGCGACGTTGTCGTCGCTCTCGTCGCTTTCGTCGTACGGCGGTGGCGGTGGCGGCCTGGTCCGGGCGGTGACCGGTCTCCTGCCGCTGGCCAACGGGTCCCCGTCGGCGCTGTTGTGCGACATGATCGACATCGCGCGACGGCGACGTTGTCGTCGTACGGCGGCGGTGACCCAGTCGGCTCGGCACCGGCCTCGTGCCGCTGGCCCGCGGGTCCCGGGTGGCGTCGTTACGCGACATGATCGGCGTCGTGCGACGTCGACGTTGTCGTCCTCCGTCGACGCCGACCCGGCCCCGGCCCAGCCGGTCAGCACCGGGCTCGAACCCCGGCCGGCCTGCGCCGTGCCCCAGGATCGGCCGGGGCTCACCGGCCCCGCGGCTCAGCCGGCCAGGAACGCCGCGACCGCGCCGTGCAGCGATGCCAGGTCCTCGACGTGCACGAGCTCGCGGATCGAGTGCATCGACAGCAGGCCGACGCCGATGTCGATCGTCGGGATCCCGAGCCGGGTCGCCGCGATCGGGCCGATGGTCGAGCCACCGGGGATCGTGTTCACGTTGACGAACGGCTGCCACGGCACGCCGGCGGTCTCGCAGGCGGCGGCCCAGACGGCCTCGCCCTTCGCCTCGGTCATGTAGCGCTGGTTCGCGCTGATCTTCAACAGCGGACCGGCTCCGGGGCGCGGACGGTTCGTCGGGTCGTGCTTCTCCGGCTGGTTCGGGTGCACCAGGTGACCGGCGTCGCTCGACAGCAGCCACGAGGCGCGGAACGCCCGGGCCGCCTCGGAGCGGGTGGCGCCGAGGCCTTCCTGCACGCGGCCGAGGACGTCCTCGAGGAAGGGGCCGCCGGCACCGGACGGGGTCGAGGAGCCGATCTCCTCGTGGTCGAACGCCGCGAACACCGGGATGTGGTCGCCGTCGGCGGGGGCGTCGACGATGCCCCGGAGCCCGGCGTGCACGCTCGTCAGGTTGTCCATCCGGCCGGACGCCAGGAACTCCCGGTCGATGCCGATGCGCGACGGTGCCTGGGTGTCGGCGAGGAACAGGTCCCACGAGACTGCCTCGTCGCCGAGCCGGGCGCGCAACCACGACACCACGTCGGTCCCGCCCGCGTCGCCGTCGACCCCGACGACGGGCAGGGTGTGCCGCTGGCGGTCGATCTCCTTGCCGTCGTTCACCCCGCGGTCCAGGTGGATGGCGAGGTTCGGGATCCGGGCGACGGCGTCGGTGGCGACGAGTCGGACGGAGCCGTCGGCGTCGACGACCCGGCCGGCGATCCGCAGGTCGCGGTCGAACCAGGTGGACAGGAGTGCGCCGCCGTAGACCTCGACGTTGAGCTGTTCCCAGCCGCCGGTGCGCACGCCGGGGTTCGGCTTCACGCGGAAGCCGGGGGAGTCGGTGTGGGCGCCGAGGATGCGGAACGGCGTCGTCGGACCGGCACCGTCCGGCAGTCGCCACGCGATGACCGCCCCGTCGCGCACGACGACGTACGCGCCGGCCTCGGACGGCCAGCCGTCGAGCTCGGACAGCTCGGTGAACCCGGCGGCGACGAGACGGTCACGAGCCGCCGCTGCCGCGTGGAACGCGGTGGGGGAGTCGGTGACGAACTGGGCGAACTCGGAGGCGATGGCGTCGACGGTCACCCGTCCATCGTGGCACGCGGTGGAGGCGACCCCACGCAGAACGGGGCGCGTCCGTCGGACGCGCCCCGTTCCTCCAGTCCGGGACGACCGGACCGGACGGACCTGCTCAGCCCTGGGTGTGACCGGCCGAGCCGAGCACCTTCGCGGCCTCGCCGACGCGAGCCGCCATGGCGGTCTCGGCGATCTTGCCCCAGGCGCGGGGGTCGTACTGCTTCTTGTTGCCGACCTCGCCGTCGATCTTCAGGACGCCCTCGTAGTTCCGGAACATCGAGTCGGCGATCGAGCGCGTGAACGCGTACTGCGTGTCCGTGTCGATGTTCATCTTGATGACGCCGTTGCGGACGGCCTCGTGGATCTCGTCGTCGGTCGAGCCGGAGCCGCCGTGGAACACGAGGTCGAGGGGGTTCTCGCCGGTGCCGTGCTTCGCCGCGACCGAGGCCTGGATCTCGCCGAGGAGCTCGGGGCGGAGCTTGACGTTGCCCGGCTTGTAGACGCCGTGCACGTTGCCGAAGGTGAGCGCCGCGATCCAGCGGCCCTGGTCGCCGAGGCCGAGTGCGTCGACGACCTTCTCGACGTCGTTCGGGGTCGTGTACAGGGCGTCGTTCGTGCCCTCGTGCTCGACGCCGTCCTCTTCGCCGCCGACGACGCCGATCTCGACCTCGAGGATCGCGTTGATGTTCCGCGTCTTCTCGATCATCGTCTTCGCGATCTCGATGTTCTCGTCGAGCGGCACGGCCGAACCGTCCCACATGTGCGACTGGAAGATCGGGTTGCGGCCCTGACGGACCTCTTCCTCGCTCGCGGCGATGAGCGGCAGGACGAAGCCGTCGAGGGCGTCCTTCGGGCAGTGGTCGGTGTGCAGGGCGACCGTGATGTCGTAGTTCTTCGCGACCTCGTGCGCGAACTTCGCCATCGCGAGGGCACCGGCGGCACGGTTCTTGATGGTCTGCCCGGCGAAGTAGTCGGCACCACCCGTCGTGACCTGGAGGATGCCGTCCGAACCGGCCTCCTGCAGCCCCTGCAGGACCGCGTTGATGGTCTGGGACGAGGACACGTTGACCGCGGGGTACGCGAACTTGCCCGCCTTCGCGCGTTCGATCATCTCGGCGTACTGTTCCGGCGTTGCGATGGGCACGTGGATCTCCTTCGACTTCGGTGGTGTCCCCGCCGATCGTAGTCAGCAAGGCCGGGAGGCGCGGTGCGGGCTGGGCGGTTCGCTCACTCCCGGTGTGCACGTGCGTTCACGGCCCCCGCGTCCGGACCGCGGATCGACCGCCGGCCGGTACGCTCGGGTCGTGACTCCTACGACGGAAACCGGCTCCCTGTTCCTCCAGCCCGACCGCAACCTGGCGCTCGAGCTCGTGCGTGCGACGGAGGCCGCCGCGATCCGTGCGCAGCCGTGGGTCGGCCGTGGTGAGAAGAACCTCGCCGACGGTGCCGCGGTCGACGCGATGCGCAAGTTCCTCGGCACCGTGAACTTCGACGGCGTCGTCGTCATCGGTGAGGGCGAGAAGGACAACGCCCCGATGCTCTACAACGGCGAGCACGTCGGCAACGGTCACGGCCCGGCCTGCGACATCGCGGTCGACCCGATCGACGGCACCTCGCTCACCGCCGCCGGCCGGCAGAACGCCATCTCCGTCATGGCCGTCTCGGACCGCGGTTCGATGTACGACCCCTCCGCCGTCTTCTACATGGACAAGATCGCCGCCGGACCCGAGGGTCGCGGCGTCCTGGACCTCGAGAAGCCGATCGGCGACAACATCCGCGCGCTGGCGAAGGCCAAGGGCAAGGACCTCGAGGACATGGTCGTCGCCGTGCTCGACCGTCCGCGTCACGACGAACTGATCCGCGCCATCCGTGCGACCGGTGCCGGCACGCGTCTGCTGCTCGACGGTGACGTCGCCGGTGGCATCGCCGCGGCCCTGCCCGGCTCGAACATCGACATGTGCGTCGGTGTCGGCGGTACCCCCGAGGGCATCATCACCGCGTGCGCGATCAAGGCGCTCGGCGGCGTGATCCTCGGCAAGCTCCAGCCGAAGGACGACGAGGAGCGCGAGCGCGCGATCGCCGCCGGCCACGACCTGGGCAAGGTCCTCGACCAGGACGACCTGGTCACCGGCGACAACACGTTCTTCGTCGCCACCGGCGTCACCGACGGCGTCCTCGTCGACGGCGTCCGCCGGTCGCGCGGCGTCATCCACACGGACTCGCTCGTGCTCCGCTCCCGCTCGAACACGATCCGCCGGATCCAGGCGGACCACCGTGCGGAGAAGTGGTTCTGAGCAGGACCCCTGTCCGTCTCCTCGGGGCGTCGCCGGTCGTCCGGCGGTGCCCCGTTGCGTAGGGTCGGAGCATGACTGTCACCACGGCACGGATCGTCGGACTCGACACCGCGGGCATCCGCACGCTGCACGCGGAAGCGGACGGCACAGCCGACCGGCTGCCACACGTCGTGCCGGTGGCGCCCGACCTCGGCGTGATCCTGGCGGACGAGACCGGCGCGATCCTGACCGCACCGGCCCTGCGTGACATGGGCTGGGCCGACGACGACGTGCTGCAGGCTGCCGTCGCGGCTGCACAAGCGCAGGCCGGCGGTGACGTGGCGGTGATCCAGCCCGGCACGATCGTCATCCAGGACCCCGACCTCGCCGTGCTGCTCGTCCTCGCACCGCAGACGCTCGGGGGCATCGAGTTCCGGGGTGCCCCGGTCGTCTTCCCGGTGGCACCGACGACCTTCATCGTCACGGGCGACGAGGACCAGGACGGCCTCGCGACTGCGGTCGGGGTCGCCCAGCAGATCCTCGGCGACGACGAGGGCGAGGTCCTCAGCGGCCCGCCGATGGTCCTTCGCGCAGACGGTTGGCGCCCGTACGAGGACGCCGCGCTCGACGGGGAGCTCCGCACCGTCCGGGCGCTGTGGACGGCGACAGCCGCCAACCTGCAGCAGGAGGCGCTGCAGGCCTCGTTCGACCGCCGGGGTGAGGACGTCCACGTCGGGACGGTCTCGGTCGCGCGGCTCGCCGAGGACGACCCGGCCTTCTCGTACTCGTCGTGGACCGAGGACGTCGACACCGTCGTCGCCGCGGTCGACACCGTGGTGCTCGTCACCCTCGACGGACAGACGCAGCCCGTGCCGTTCGGTCGGCTGCGGGAGCTGACGCCCGAGGCGATCGAGCAACTCGAGGTGCGCCCGACGCGCTACCGGCTCCGCGGGTTCCCGGACCTCGAGGCGGTCCGCGGCGCGCTCTGAGCGCAGCCGCTCGCTGGGCCTTCCCCTACGCTGAGGCGCATGCAGCCGCGTGACCGTCGGGTGAGTGCCGCGTACTGGGAGGACGCGCTGCGGCTCTTGTCGCGCGATGTTGAGCAGTTCCGTCCGTTCAGTCATGCGTTTCGCTCGGACGACGTCCGGGCTGGGATCATGCGGACGACTGCGAACTTCGAGAGCGCGATCTTCCTGCTCGGCGCGCGGTACTCGGCGGGTGTGCCGGTTGCTGCGCTGGCGGTGGATGTCGAGTCGGTGGTGACGGTGTGGGAGACCTGGAACCGGTACGCGGCAGCACCGGACGCGGGGTTCCCGTTGGATCCCTTGGAGTTCGACAACAAGTCGACGTACTACAACGCGTTGTGGTTGGCGTCGGTGGCCCGGTGTGTGGGTGTTGATCCGGTGTTGCTGGGTCGGCTGGTCGGGGTGGTTGCTGCTGCTGGTGGAGCGGATCCGGTGCTGGGGGTGTTGTTGGGGGTGGAGCCGGTCCGCGATTCGGTGTGGCACAAGCGGCCCTTCCAGAACCTCTTGACGGCTGCGGAGGGGGAGCCTGCTCGTGCGGAGGCGGCGTTGCTGCGGTACGTGCAGGCGTGGGAGAAGAACATCTCGTTCATCTGGTGGGCGCCCGCACTGCAGGCAGTGCAGGGGGATCGGTTCGAGACCTACTTCGGATACTGGGCGTGGGAGGCTGCCGGACTCGTCGTGGCCCGCGGGCTGGACGACACAGCCTTGCGGTCGGCGCCGTACTACCCAGTCGACCTCAGCGTTGTCCCCTGATATGGTCACACCCGCGCACCTGTGGAGAACGAGGTGCTCGGGCCGACCTGGGGAGGAATGATGGCGCGGCCGTCGGGGTGGGACGTTGTCGATCAGGGGGACGACCCGGTCAAGGGGGATCCGTCGTCGGTGCGGATGATGGCGCGGGAGTACCAGCGCATCTCCGACGCCGCCGATGACGCCTCGACGCGCCTGAAGTCGGTGCAGGGGTCCGGGTGGCTCACCGACTGGCAGGGTGAAGCGGCGGACGTGTTCGTCGAGGCGATCGAGGACACCCCGTCGGACCTGACCAAGCTCGTCGCCTCCTACGAAGCAGCAGCGTCCGCGTTGTCGGGGTGGGCCGACGTCGTCGACGACGCCCAGTACCGGGCTGACGGTGCGTTGGCGGACGCGAAGGACGCCTCTGGTGACCTCGCCGCCGCGCAGACCCGCCTCGCGGACGCGCAGTCGACCCTGTCGCACTACCAGTCGGCGTCGCGCGACCTGTCGAAGGTCGCTGACAAGTACCCGGCGGGGTCCGACGTCCCCGACGGGGTGGACGTGCCGTCGCCGGCGCAGTTGCGGGCGGCGTCCGACAACGCCTCCGTCGCGCAGGGTTCGGTGTCGAGTGCGCAGGGCGACATCGCGGCGGCGCAGTCCCGCATCGACGCGGCCAAGCGGCTCGTCGCCGACGCGAAGGGCGACTGGGAGGACGGAGAACGGCGCACCGCGACGAAGATCGGCGAAGCAGCCGACGCGGGCCTGGGGAAGCAGTCCACGTGGGACAAGATCTTCGGCTCCGAGGCGTGGGAGACCATCGTGTCGGTGGCGAAGGTCGTCGTCGCGGTCGGTGGGATCATCGCGATGATCATCCCGGGGCCGTGGACGTTGATCATCGCCGCGATCGCCCTCGTGGTGTTGGCGGACACGCTGTACAAGATGAGCAAGGGCACCGCCGACGGGTGGGACCTCGCCTTCGCACTGCTCGACTGCGTCCCCGCCGGCGGCGCACTCGGCCGACTGGCCAGCATGGGCAAGTACGCACGAGGCATGGGCGGCATCTCCCGCGCAGGCGGCCGGGTCCTGGCCGCGGGAAGATCGGTCATCGGGAAGGTCAAGTCTGCCGTTCCGTTCGGGCGTCGCGTTGAACTGCCCCTCGGTGTCCGGGTGAACCCGAACGGGCGGACCCTGCCGAGGACCGCGACCAAGGACGAGAAAGCTGCCTTCGGAGAGCAGCAGATGCACGACCTCTACGCTCGCTCCGGCTTCGAACGGATCGACACGAAGGGCAGCACCAGTGCCAACGGGCTCGACGGTGTCTACTTCAACAAGAAGACCGGCGAGTACGAGATCGGCGAGGCGAAGTTCTCCAAGCACGATGATGTAGCTCCAAACAGCCTGCTGAAGAACACGAAACTGAGTGGTCGTCAATTGAGTGACCAGTGGATCGACTCTCCAGCGGGGCGCGATGCGTTGACACGATTGGAACGAGCCGTGGACGAGCGCCACTTCGACGCAATTCAGAAGCTGCTCGATGAGGGAAAACTCCCTCGGAGTGTCATCGTCGTTGGACATGATGGAGGTTCAACAAGATTCATGGTCGATACGGGTGGAAAGGTGATTCCCTGATGCCGCTTCTCCGGCGCAAGACTGCGTTCCGCCAGCGGGCCGCCCAATTCGATGCGCGATACTGGCAGAGCGCCATCGAGGTGACCTCTACCAATTGGGAAGGGCGCAGGGCTGCCGTTCAGCGAGCAACGGATCCTACAAAGCGATTAGGTGCCGTCCGTGGCGAGTGGCACATGGGCCTCCGGTACCTGGCGGCGCAGTACTCTGCGGGCGTCGGCGTGGACGCCATCGGAGATGTCGCCGAATCGGTGGCAGACGCGTACTGCACATGGGTCGACCTAGCGTCCTCCGGCCACAAGCCGTCGCCCAGCCTCGGCGACGGAAACGAGTATTACATCAGCGTGCTGCGGCTTCTCGGCATAACGATGGGCTGTGGTCGGGAGACTCATGCGCGGGCGATCCTCGAGACGGTGGTTCGGCAGGGGGCAGATCCGCTGTTCTCGGCTCTTGCGTCTGCGTTCGGACTTCAACACTGCTGGGATGAGAACGAGCCTTCGACACCCCGGTTCGCGCGACCCCTGCTCTCTGCGCTCGAGCAGCCAACCGGGTCCGGCCCTGCAATCGAGACGTACCTCGCAGACTGGCCGTCGCGGATGAAGCCGATGGATTGGATGGGGTCGCTGGAAGCAGTCGCCCCGGGCGACAGCTACGGTGCGGGATTCGTCGGGTACTGGGCACTGGAATTGCCGGCGATCGCGAAAGCGATCGACATGCATCTCAATGACATGAAGTCGCCCTTCCTGCCGCTCGATCTCCTGTGATGGAAGGGGCTCCGCTGATGACTTCACAGGCGGATCGACGCTGGTTGCATTCTCGGTAGATGCCCCCGTTTACGGGGGTGCCGCTGTGACTGCCGGTACAGCAGCTCTGAATACTTCATTGCGGCCGGGCGAGACTGATGTTCAAAATCAGGAAGCGAAGGAATTGAGGGTAGTAAAGAAGCTCGCAATCGAGCACGGACACTTCTGCATCAAAAGGTGAAATCACTTTCTCCGAAGACCGGATCTGAGAAGAAAGCGCTGCGGCCTCGGGCGCGGGAGATCGACGAGCGGTACTGGCGAAGCGCCCTCGACGTGACCTCGACGAACTGGGAGGGGCGGAAGAGCGCGTTCGCCCGTGCTGTCGAACCAGAGCGGCGGACGAAGGGTGCCCGGGACTCGTGGCACACCGGCTTGAAGTACCTGGCGGTGCAGTACTCGGCTGGGATCGGATTGGCCGAGATCGGTGCCGCAGTCGGCTCCGTTGCCGAGTCGTACTCGACCTGGGTCGAGCTCGCCATTGATCTGCCGGACAGATCCCCGAGTCTCTCGGAGGGTAACGACTACTACGTGAGTGTGCTGCGTCTGCTTGGGCTCGCGGTGGGGAGTTCCAGGTCGGACAGTGCTGCTCTCATCCTCGATGCCGTGTCGCGCCAGGGCGCCGACGCACTGTTCGACGGACTCTCTGCCAGGCTCGGCGGGCGGCACCGAGTGGGTGACGTCGAAGTGTCGACCCCCCGCCTCGCACGCCCGCTCGTGGTGGCCCTCGACCAACCGTCGTCCGCCCCGCAGCAGCTCCGGAAGTACCTGCAGGACTGGCCATCCCGGATGAAGCCGTTGTCCTGGATGGGGTCCTTGGACCATGTCCGACCGGGCGACGAGTACGGCGAGGGATTTGTCGGCTATTGGGCATTCGAAGTGCCTGCGATCGTACGGGCGGCAGATGTTGACTTCGATGGCGTCGAGTCGCCCTTCTTGCCGAACGATCTCCTGTGAGCTCCTGCCATTCGCCAGGAGGCTCGGTGGTAGCCGTTGGGGAGGTGGGCGCTGCCAGCATTCGCCTCCGTTTCCGAGTCAGTGGTGGGGGCAAAGCAGACCCAATGAGAGATCGCAGACGAACCAGCCTCGGAGAACTGCAGATCGAGGCGCATCTCGTTTCGCCGAGTGGGTTCCGTTACGCGCGCTCGCGCGCGAGCAGCTTCCCGAGATCGATCCATCCGGGTGGCTTACGGAGTACGAGAACCAGACCGAGAACTGGGCGGAGATCCTTGCGGATCAGTATCCGAGCCGTTCCCTGGCCTTCCCGTGCTGATCATCTACACGTTAGCTTCGCCCGAAACGGCGTAGCGGGGGGCGTCGGTACGTTTCGGATTGTTCAGGCAAAAGCCTGATGAGATCGATGCGGCGACCGTGGCCCTTCCTGACGGAACGCTCGACTGTGCGGCGGTCACGATCAGCCGGAGCGTCCTGTCCGACGCAGCTGCTCGGTGCACCGGTGCACCGGTGCACCTACGGTCATCGACATGACTCCACGGGACGACCGCGTCAGTGCTGCGTACTGGACGGGTGCGATCGAGATCCTGACGCGTAGTGTCGATGAGTTCCGACCATCCAGCCATCGGTTCCAGCCGGACAACCTACGAGCTGGGATCATCAGGACCCAGACGAACTTCGAGAGCACGTTCTTCCTGCTGGGCGCACGATATTCAGCGGGGTATCCCGTTGAATCGCTTGAGAATGACCTCGAGTCAGCGGTCACCGTGTGGGAGACCTGGAACCTGTACTCGGCCGTCTCTGATGCAGATCTCCCGTTGGGCCCAATGACGTTCGAGAACAAGTCGACGTACTACTACGCGTTGTGGTTGGCGTCGGTGGCGCGATGTGTGGGTGTTGATGCGGACTTACGGATCCGGATGATCGGGATCGTCACCGCCGCTGGCGGCGCTGATCCAGTGCTCGGAACGCTTCTGGGGATCGATCCGTTGCGGGACGCAGCGTGGCACAAGCGGCCGTTCCAGAATCTGTTGCCGGCTGCGGTGGGGGAGCCGGCTCGTGCGGAGGCGGCGTTGCTGCGGTACGTGCAGTCGTGGGAGAAGAACATCTCGTTCATCTGGTGGGCGCCCGCACTGCAGGCAGTGCAGGGGGATCGGTTCGAGACCTACTTCGGATACTGGGCGTGGGAGGCTGCCAGACTCGTCGTGGCCCGCGGGTTGGACGACACGGCGTTTCGGTCGTCGCCGTACTATCCGGTCGACCTCGTCGACGCCTCCGGACACGCTCGCAGGGTGGGAGGCTGAGACTGCACCACCGGGGCCGTCCGCGTGCTCCCCGCACGCTCGAACGCACGAGCCGTCGCCCCGAGGGCGACCCGCCCACAGTCAGGAGACCGACGCGTCGTCCTCGTCCGCCCGCAGCGGTTCGCTGACGGTGCGAGGCAGGGGCGCGCCGGGAGTGGCCGGCCACGGCAGTCGGGTGACGGGCCAGTCGGACGCGGAGAGTTCGTGCCGCAGGGCGTCGAACTCCTGCACGGTCTTGAGCTCGTCGTAGACCACGGCGTAGGCCGCGCGGAGGTTGTCGAAGTAGTCGTCCCACGAGTCGAACACCGTGAAGGCGACGCTCGACACGAGGTCGATCGACGCCCAGGCATCCTCGGCGCTGAGCAGCCCCGCGACGTAGGCGCCGCGGACGGCGGCGATGGCGTTCTTCACGTCCATCGACCACAGCAGCTTCGGTGGTCGCCCGGGACCCGCCTCGAGCAGGTTCGACGCCGCCCACGGGTCCGTGCCGAGCAGGGACGACACCCGCGTCAGACGTGCCTCGCCCTCGGGCGAACGGCTCAGGGCGAGGAACTGCCACGAGGCGCTCTTCGGTCCGAGCAGGTCGACGGCGAACACCTGGGCGTCACGGCCGCTGGCGATCTTGTAGGTCTCGTCGAGTTCGCGGCGCAGGAAGGTCACGGCGGGCAGCGGGATGGTGACGAAGGGTGACGGGGTGGTGTCCTGCAGGTACTCGCCGCCGAGTTCGACCCGCGCTCCGTACGGGGCGAGCGAAGTCGGCCACCAGCCGTCGTGGAAGTCCCCGAAGGACGCCAGGGCGAGCTGCTGCTGCCGACGGACCGGCAGCTCGGCGGCCCCGGTGCGCTGGCGGTAGCGCCGCTGCTCGCGGACGGGCAGGCCGATGTCCCGCAGTGAGGCGACGAAGGTCAGGACGAACCAGACCACGACGGCGATGAGCAGACAGCGCCAGGCGGCCTGGGCGCCGTAGCCGAAGTGTTCCCGGACGTCGTACGGGCCGGCGGTGGCGGCGACGAGGGCGACGAAGAACGCCACGATCGCGATCGCCATGATGATCCACGCGGCCGACCGGTCCCGCCGACGCCCGGTCTGCTTGCGCGCTGTGGCGACCATCGCGCGGTGTCGCCATCGGGCGCGGACCGGGAACTCGCGGTCGCCGGGATGGTTCTGCAGTGCTTCCCCCATGACGGAGGAGCCTACCGACCTGGTCAGTCGTCCTCGACGGCGCCGACGAGTTCCGGCGCCGTGAGCAGTCGTGGCTCGTCCTCGATCGACGCCGGGTCGGCGATGACCTTCGACTCGTCGAGCAGTGACAGACGTCGGGCGCTCGGCAGCACCTGCCGTTCGAGCGAGCCGACGAAGCGGTTGTAGTCGACGACGGTGCCCCGGATCGATCGGCCCAGCTTGTCGACGTGCCCGGCCATGGTCGACAGCCGTCCGTAGAGCTCGCGGGACACCTTGAAGAGCTCGTGTGCCTCTTGCGAGACGACGTCCTGCTGCCACGAGAAGGCCACGGTCTTGAGCACCGACCAGAGCGTCACCGGGGACGCGAGCGCGATCCGCTTCCGGAACGCGTGGTCGAGCAGGCCCGGGTCGGCGGCGAGGGCGCTGGAGATGAGCGACTCGGACGGGATGAACGCGATCGTCAGTTCGGGGGAGGCGTCGTACCCGGTCCAGTACTCGCGGGCGGCGAGTGCGTCGATGTGCGCACGGAGTGCCTTGACGTGCTGGGCGACGAGCTGGTCACGACGAGCGGCCTCTGCCCCCGTGGCGGTCGCGGGGATCTCGGCGGCCTGCAGGTAGGCGCTGAACGGGACCTTCGCGTCGACGGCGATGGTCTTGCCGCCGGGCAGGTGCACGACCATGTCCGGGCGGGCGGTGCCGACGGCGGTCGTCACGGAGGACTGCACGTCGAAGTCGACGCGTTCGAGCAACCCGGCCGCTTCGACGACGTTGCGGAGCTGCGTCTCGCCCCAGACGCCGCGGGTGCTGTTCGACGACAGGGCGCCGGCGAGGACGTCGGCGGTGGCGCGGAGTCGTTCCTCGGACTCCGCGGCGGAGCGCAGCTGTGCGGAGAGTGCGCCGTACTGCTCGCTCCGGGACTGCTCGAGCTCGGCGATCTTCGCGCGCATCGCATCGAGGGTCTGCGCCACCGGGCTGAGCGCGGAGAGCACCTTCGACTCGTTCTGGTTGCGGGCCGTGTCGGCGCCGTGCATCCGCTGCACCAGGTGTTCGAGTTCGGCGGAGCGCCGCTCGAGGGAGTCGACCTGCCGCCGGTACTGGGCGTCCTGCGCGTCGAGGCGCTCCTCGGCGTCGCGGCGGACGGCGTCGAGCTGGTCGCGCAGGCCCTCGGCGGTGGCGCGGGACGCGGCCGCGTCGACGCCCGCGCGCGAGCGGGCGAGCGACCAGGCGACGACCGCACCGACGGCGACGCCGATCAGGAGTCCGATGACCAGGGCGAGGATCTGCATGACGCGACCCTGGCAGGATCCACCGACACCGCGCCTCCCGGCTCACCGGAGCTGTCGCGGAACCAGCGCGACGGCTGTCGGGTTCCATGTCATGACATTAGGGCAAACGAGGTGTACAGTCGTGATCGTCCGCCGATGAAGCCGCACGGAAGGTCCACCGCGTCGCATGACGAACGAAGCACCCCACGCCTACGACGTGATCACGATGGGACGCGTCAGCGTCGACGTCTACCCGCAGCAGACCGGCCCGCTCGAGGACGTCTCGACCTTTTCGAAGTCCGTCGGCGGCAGCGCCACGAACGTCGCGATCGCAGCAGCCCGGCACGGAGCCGACGCCGCGGTCATCACCCGCACGGGCAACGACCCGTTCGGCCGGTACATCGCCCGGACCCTGCCGGAGTTCGGCGTCGCGAACGCCTTCGTCGAGACGGTCGAGGGGTTGAACACCCCGGTTGCGTTCTGCGAGATCTTCCCGCCGGACGACTTCCCGCTGTACTTCTACCGTGCCCCGAAGGCGCCGGACCTGATGATCACCGTGAAGTCCCTGCCGCTGCACGAGATCGAGCGGGCGAGGATCTTCTGGACCACGGTGACGGGCCTGAGCGAGGAGCCGAGCCGCCAGGCGCACCACGTGGCGAACGAAGCGCGAAGCGCCGCCGCGTCCCCGACCGCCCGGCACACCGTGCTCGACCTCGACTACCGGTCGATGTTCTGGTCGAGCCCCGAGGCCGCGACGCGCGAGGTCGCCGTCGCGCTCGAACACGCCACGGTGGCCGTCGGCAACCGCGAGGAGTGCGAGGTCGCCGTGGGCGAGACCGACCCCGTCCGCGCCGCCGACGCCCTGCTCGACCGCGGCGTCGAGATCGCGATCGTCAAGCAGGGTCCGAGGGGCGTGCTGGCGAAGACCCGCGACGAGTTCGTCGAGTTCCGGCCGCACCACATCGACGTCGTGAACGGGCTCGGCTCGGGCGACGGCTTCGGCGGCGCGCTCGTCCACGGACTGCTGCAGGGCTGGGGGCTCGAACGGACCCTCGCGTTCTGCAACGCCGCCGGCGCGATCGTCGCCACCCGGTTCGAGTGCTCGACCGCGATGCCGACGAGTGACGAGGTCGAGCAGTTCCTGCAGGACAACCCCACGGAGGAGGCCGTCGATGCCTGAGATCAGCACCGCCGACTTCGCGCGGCTGCGGGACGTCCGCGCCGGGCAGCCCGAGCTCGTGCGGGCTGCGCTCGACGCCCGGCGCAAGCGCTCCCTGCTGGCCGACGACGGCAGGCTCTTCATCGTGGCCGCCGACCACCCGGCGCGCGGTGCCCTGGCCGTCCGGGACGACGAGTCCGCCATGGCCGACCGGTACGACCTGCTCGAGCGGCTCGTCACGGCGCTCGGTCGCCCCGGGGTGGACGGGGTGCTCGGCACGCCGGACGTCCTCGAGGACCTCGCGCTCCTGGGCGCCCTCGACGACAAGGTCGTGGTCGGCTCGATGAACCGCGGGGGCCTGCGGGGCGCGACGTTCGAGATGGACGACCGCTACACGGCGTACTCGGCGCAGGCCATCAAGGACTCGGGGCTGGACTTCGGCAAGCTGCTGGTGCGCATCGCCCTGCAGGACCCGGGCACCGCCCCGACCCTCGAGGCCACGGCGCGGGCGGTCAGCGAGGCGGCCGCGCTCCGGCTGCCGATCATGCTCGAGCCGTTCATGTCGGCGTGGCAGGACGGCCGGGTGGTCAACGACCTGACCGCCGACGCCGTGATCACCTCGATGGCGATCGCCGCGGGGCTGGGGGAGTCGAGCGCGTACAGCTGGCTCAAGATCCCGGTCGTGGACGACATGGAGCGGGTGATGGCCGCGACGACGCTGCCGACCCTGCTGCTCGGCGGGGACCCGTCGTCGCGCCCGCTCGAGACCTACGGCAGGTGGGCCGACGCGCTGGCACTCCCCGGGGTGCGTGGCCTGGTCGTCGGACGCACGCTGCTGTACCCGCCGGACGGCGACGTCGCCACGGCCGTCGACGTGGCCGCGGGGCTCGTCCACACCCAGGAGGCCCGTGCCGGGTCCTCCACAGGAACCCACGACCCAGCCGCTCGGCTCCACGGCACCACCACCATGGACTCGTCCGTCCCGGAAGGAAGCAACGCATGACCACCACCGAGACCGCCACCACGACCATCGGGCACTGGATCGACGGGGCGCGGGTCGCGTCGACGTCCGGCAACACAGCCCCCGTGTACGACCCGGCGTTGGGCGTCGTGACGAAGCAGGTGGCCCTGGCGAACGAGGAGGAGATCCGGGCGGCGATCGCGAGCGCGAAGGCGGCGTTCCCGGCGTGGAGCAACCTGTCGCTGTCGAAGCGGCAGCAGATCCTCTTCGCGTTCCGCGAGGTCCTCAACCGCGACAAGGCGGAGCTCGCCGAGATCATCACGAGCGAGCACGGCAAGGTGATCGACGACGCCCTCGGCGAGATCGCCCGCGGGCAGGAGGTCGTCGAGCTCGCGACGAACATCCCGAGCCTCATGAAGGGCGAGTTCTCGGACCAGGTCTCGACCGGCATCGACGTCTACTCGATCCGCCAGCCGCTCGGCGTCGTCGGCATCATCAGCCCGTTCAACTTCCCCGCCATGGTGCCGCTGTGGTTCCTGCCGATCGCGATCGCCGCCGGCAACACCGTCGTGTTGAAGCCGAGCGAGAAGGACCCGAGCGCTGCGATCTGGCTCGCGTCGAAGTTCCGGGAGGCAGGGCTGCCGGACGGCGTGTTCAACGTCCTCAACGGCGACAAGCTGAGCGTCGACGGCCTCCTCACGAGCCCCGACGTCGAGTCGATCTCCTTCGTCGGGTCGACGCCGATCGCGCAGTACGTCTACGAGACCGGCACGAAGCACGGCAAGCGCGTGCAGGCCCTCGGCGGCGCGAAGAACCACATGCTCGTCCTGCCCGACGCCGACCTCGACCTCGTCGCGGACAACGCCATCAACGCGGGCTTCGGCTCCGCGGGCGAGCGCTGCATGGCGATCTCGGTCGTCGTCGCCGTGGAGCCCGTGGCCGACGAGCTCATCGAGAAGATCACGGAGCGCGCCGCGACCCTGCGCATCGGCGACGGTCGTCGCGGGTGCGACATGGGCCCACTCGTGACGGAGCAACACCGTGACACGGTCGCCTCGTACATCGAGGTCGCAGAGCAGGACGGTGCGGTGGTCGTGGTGGACGGCCGCACCGTCCGACCCGACGGCGACGAGAACGGCTTCTGGCTCGGCCCGACGCTGATCGACCGGGTCCCCACCACGAGCCGCGTCTACACCGAGGAGATCTTCGGCCCGGTGCTCTCGGTCGTCCGGGTCCAGTCCTACGAAGAGGGCCTCGAGCTCATCAACTCCGGCGCGTACGGCAACGGCACCGCCATCTTCACGAACGACGGCGGTGCGGCCCGACGGTTCCAGCGCGACGTGCAGGTCGGCATGATCGGCATCAACGTCCCGATCCCGGTGCCCGTCGCCTACTACTCGTTCGGTGGCTGGAAGAACTCGCTGTTCGGCGACCACAAGGCGTACGGGGCCGACGGCGTGAGCTTCTTCACCCGCCAGAAGGCGATCACGAGCCGCTGGCTCGACCCGTCGCACGGCGGCATCAACCTCGGCTTCCCGTCGAACGGCTGAGCGCTCGTGACGATCGAGACCTGGTTCAACCCCGCCGGCTCCCGCCCCGAGGCCGGCTGGACGGACGTCATCGACGGCCGTGTCGCGGGGTGGGCGCACACCGGTCTGCGGACCGGCGCGCTGACCGACGGGGGCGAGCTGCGCCTCCCGGCCGACGCCGTGGAACGCATCGTCGTCCCCCTCGCCGGCAGCTTCACCGTGGCGTACGACGACACGACACAGGCCCTCGACGGACGCGCCAGCGTCTTCGAGGGACCGACCGACGTCCTGTACCTCGGTTCCGGGACGGCGGCGCGGATCACCGGATCCGGTCGGCTCGCGGTCGCCGAGGCGCCCACCGCGACCGTCAAGCCGACCACGTACGTGGCCCGGCAGGACGTGCCGGTGGAGCTCCGCGGCGCCGGGCAGTCCAGCCGGCAGGTGCACAACTTCGGCACCCCGGCGGCGCTCGACGCGGACAGGTTCATCGTGTGCGAGGTGATCACGCCGGCCGGCAACTGGTCGTCGTACCCGCCGCACAAGCACGACACCTCCGTGCCCGGCGCGGAGTCGGACCTCGAGGAGATCTACTACTACGAGTCCGCGGTCGCGCGCGGGGTCTCCGCACCGGCCACCGCCGACCCGTTCGCCCTGCACCGGACGTACGCATCCGACGACCGTGCGATCGACGAGTTCCGACAGGTGCGGACCGGCGACATCGCTCTCGTGCCGTACGGCTGGCACGGACCCGCGGTCGCGGCGCCGGGCTACGACATGTACTACCTCAACGTGATGGCCGGGCCAGACCCGGAGCGCGTCTGGAACATCACCGACGACCCGGCGCACGGCTGGGTCCGCCAGACGTGGGAGAGCGAGCAGCTCGACCCGCGCCTGCCCTACCGGAAGGAGTCCTCCCGATGAGCGAAACGCGTCGGATGACCGTCGGCCAGGCACTCGTCGAGTTCCTGGCCGCCCAGTGGACCGTCGACGGCGACACCCGCGAGCGCACGATCCCGGGGATCTTCGGCATCTTCGGGCACGGCAACGTCGCCGGTGTCGGCCAGGCCGTCAAGCAGCTCCACGTCGAGCAGCCCGGCCTGCTGCCGTACCACCAGGCCCGGAACGAGCAGGCGATGGTGCACGAAGCCGTCGGCTTCGCCCGCATGCGCCGCCGCCGTGCGACCTTCGCGGCGACGGCCTCGGTCGGCCCCGGTGCCGCGAACATGCTCACCGCCGCGGCGCTCGCGACGACGAACCGGCTGCCGGCACTGCTGCTGCCGTCCGACACCTTCGCCACGCGCACGACCGACCCGGTGCTGCAGCAGATCGAGCTGCCGCACGACACCTCGCTGCAGGTGACCGACGCGTTCCGGCCGCTGTCCCGCTACTTCGACCGCGTCGAGCGTCCGGAGCAGCTGTTCTCGATCGCGCTCGCGGCGATGCGGGTGCTCACCGACCCGGCCGAGACGGGCGCCGTGACCATCGCCCTGCCCGAGGACGTCCAGGCCGAGCAGCTCGACGTCCCCGTCGCCTTCCTGCAGCCGCGCGAGTGGCACGTCCGCCGGCCGCTGCCCGAGCACGGGCCGCTGGCGCGTGCGGTGGCGGCGGTCCGGTTGGCGAAGCGGCCCGTCATCGTCGCCGGTGGTGGCGTGCTGTACTCCGGTGCGGAGCAGGAGCTCGCCGCCTTCGTCGAGGCGACCGGCATCCCGGTCGGCACGTCGCAGGCCGGCGGCGGGTCGCTCGTTTGGGACCACCCGCAGTACCTCGGCGGCATCGGTGCGACCGGCACGGCCGCCGCGAACGCGATCGCCGCACAGGCCGACGTCGTCATCGGGATCGGCACGCGGTACAGCGACTTCACGACGGCCTCGCGCACCGCGTTCCAGGACCCGGACGTCACGTTCGTGAACGTCAACGTCGCCGCGTTCGACGCCTACAAGCACGGCACGCAGCTGCCGCTGGTCGCGGACGCCCGGGAGGCACTGGTCGCCTTGACCACGTCGCTCACGTCCGATTCGTCGTACGCGGTCGACGCCGGCTACGCGGCCGAGATCGCCCAGCGCAAGCAGGAGTGGGACGCCGTCGTCGACGCCGCGTTCGCGCCCTCGGGTCTGGCCGTGCCCGGTCAGTCCGAGATCATCGGCGCGGTGCAGGCAGCGACGGACCCGCGCGACGTCGTCATCCAGGCGGCGGGGTCGTTGCCGGGTGACCTGCACAAGCTGTGGCGGGTGCGGGACGCGCTCGGCTACCACGTCGAGTACGCGTTCTCGTGCATGGGCTACGAGATCGCCGGGGGTCTCGGCGTCCGACGCGCCGCCCCGGACCGCGACGCGATCGTCATGGTCGGGGACGGCAGCTACCTCATGCTGCACACCGAGCTCGTCACGGCCGTGGCCGAGGGCATCAAGATCGTGGTCGTCCTCGTCCAGAACAACGGGTACGCCTCCATCGGACACCTGTCCGAGACCGTCGGGTCCGAGCGGTACGGCACGAGGTACCGCTACCTCGACGAAACCGGTTCGTTCGACGGCGGTGACGTGCTCCCCGTCGACCTCGCCGCGAACGCCCGCTCCTACGGCGTCGACGTCATCGAGGTGCAGCCCGGGCCGGACGCGATCGAGGACCTCACGGCCGCGGTGCGGCAGGCCAAGGAGAACGACCACACCACGCTCGTGCACGTCCACTCGGACCCGCTCGTCTACGCCCCCGACGGCGGCGGCTGGTGGGACGTCCCGGTCGCCCAGACCTCCACGCTGCCGAGCACGCAGCAGGCCCGCGCCGCGTACGAGCAGCAGGTCGCCGCGCAGCGGCCCCTGCTCGGCTGAACGCCGCCCACCACACCGTCCAGAGAGAAGACGACCTTCGTCATGACCGACACCGCCACCGCCACCGACGCCATCCGGATCGGCACCGCTCCCGACTCTTGGGGCGTCTGGTTCCCGGACGACCCGAAGCAGGTCCCGTGGCAGCGCTTCCTCGACGAGGCGACCGCGGCCGGCTACAGGTGGATCGAGCTCGGTCCGTACGGGTACCTGCCCACCGACCCCTCGCAGCTGCGAGACGAACTGGAGTCCCGCGGGCTCCGGCTGTCCGCCGGCACCGTGTTCACGGGCTTCCACAAGGGCGACGACCAGTTCCAGCGCGCCTGGGACCAGGCCGTCAAGGTCGCTGGGCTCGCCGCCGCGCTCGGCGCCGAGCACCTCGTCACCATCCCGGACCTCTGGCGCTCGGACGCCACGGAGGAGGTGCTCGAGTCCCGCACCCTGACGGACGAGCAGTGGGAGCGCCTGGGCACGGGCCACGACCAGCTCGGCAAGGCACTGCTCGAGGAGTTCGGCGTCCACCAGCAGTTCCACACCCACGCGGACAGCCACGTCGGCACCCACACGGAGACCGTGCGGTTCCTGTCGGAGACGAACCCCGAGTACACGAACCTCTGCCTCGACACCGGCCACTTCGCGTACTACGGCGGCGACAACCTCCGGCTCATCGCCGAGCACCCCGAGCGCATCGGCTACCTGCACCTCAAGCAGGTCGACACCGACCTGCTCCCCGACGTGCTGAAGAACGACGTCCCGTTCGCCACCGCGGTGGCGCAGGGCATCATGACCGAGCCGCCGCACGGCACCCCCGAGCTCGCGCCCGTCATCGAGGCCGTCGCGAAGATCAACCCGGACGTCTTCGGCATCGTCGAGCAGGACATGTACGGCTGCTCCGTCGACGCTCCGGGCCCGATCGCCGAGCGCACCTTCCAGCACATCCTCGGCTCGACCGCCGCCGCCCGAGCACGCTGACCCGGCGTCCGTCCACCACCAGTCGTCACCCCAGTCGTCACCCCCGCAGTCGTCACCCCCAGGAGAACCCAGCATGAGCACCACCGAGAACCTCCGCGTCGCCGTCGTCGGAGCGGGCGCGATGGGCAGTGACCACGTGCGTCGCATCACGTCGACGATCGCAGGCGCCGACGTCGTCGCGATCGTCGACCCGGACACCGCGCGCGCCACGGCGGCAGCGGCGGAAGCGCCGGGAGCGATCACCGCGTCGTCGTTCGAGGACGCCCTCGACGCCACCGCGATCGACGCCGTCATCGTCGCGACGCCGGGCTTCCTGCACGAGCCGGTCCTGGTGCCGGCGCTCGAACGCGGCCTGGCCGTGCTGTGCGAGAAGCCGCTCACGACGTCGGCCGAGGACTCCCTGCGGATCGTCGAGCTCGAGCAGCAGCACGCCGACCGCCCGAGGATCCAGGTCGGCTTCATGCGCCGCTTCGACAAGGGGTACCAGGAGCTCCGCGCGTTGCGGGAGTCCGGCTCGAACGGTGCCCTGCTCGCGCTGCACCACGCCCACCGCAACCCGACCACGCCGCCGAACTTCAGCGAGTCGATGCTCATCCACGACTCGGTGATCCACGAGATCGACATCATCCCGTTCATCACGGGGGAGCCGATCGTCGCCGTCGAGGTGAAGAAGCCCCGGAAGAACTCCCTCGCACCGGCCGACCTGCCCGAGCCGCAGTTCGTCCTGTTCACCACGGAGTCGGGCACGATGGCGATCGTCGAGATCAACGTCAACGCCCAGTTCGGCTACCAGGTCACGACCGACGCGGTCTTCGAGTCGGGTGTCGCCTACATCGGCCGCGAGACCTCGCTCACCCTCGTGTCGCAGGGCGTGTCCGGCCAGGGTGTCACGCCGTCCTTCGTGGAGCGGTTCGGCGCCGCCTACGACGAGGAGGTCCAGCGCTGGGTCGACGCCGCCAGGACCGGTGGCATCGACGGGCCGAGCGCGTGGGACGGCTACACCGCGTCCGTCGTCGCCGAGGTGGCCGTGCGCGCGCAGCAGACCGGTGCGCTGGAGCAGGTCGCCTACGCCACCGCGAAGCCGGCGTTCTACGAGACGGCCTGACCGATGCCGAAGATCGCACTCGACCCGACGCCGTTCCACCACGACCTGTCACTGCTGGAGTTCCCGCAGAAGGTCGCGGACCTCGGCTACGAGCACCTCCAGCTCACCCCGCACCGCGACTTCATCCCCTTCCACCGGCACCCGAAGGCCGACGACGACCTCGTCGACGCCTTCGCGGCCGCGTGCCGGAAGGCCGGGGTCCAGGTCGCGTCGGTCCTCCCGGTGCTCCGGTGGTCCGGGCCCGACCGTGACGCCCGTGAAGCCGCGGTGACGAAGTGGAAGCGGGTCATCGAGATCACGAAGCGCCTCGGCGTCGACACGATCAACACCGAGTTCTCCGGCCGCCCAGAGCTCCCCGAGGAGTCCGAGGACGCCTTCTACCGCTCGATGGAGGAGCTCCTGCCGATCATCGAGGGCTCCGGGCTCCGCGTGCTCATCGACCCGCACCCCGACGACTTCGTCGAGGACGGCCTCGAGGCGCTCCGGGTGATCCGCGGCCTGAACTCGAAGCACGTCGGGTTCGTCTACGTCGCCTGCCACACCTTCCACTACGGCGGCAACATGGACGAGATCATCGACGCCGCGGGCGACTCGCTGCAGTTGGTCCACGTCGCCGACGCCTACGACCACCGACGGTCGCACGGCCTCCGCTACATCACGAACCCGCCGGGCAACCCCGTGCGCGTGCACCAGCACCTGCCCGTGGGGCAGGCGGACGTCGACTTCGACGCCTTCTGGGCCGCGCTCGACCGGGTCGGCTTCACGGCGCGCGAGGACACCGTCGCGGTGTCGAGCGTCTTCGCCGAGAACGAGAACGCCGACGAGGTCTCACGCTTCCAGCTCGACACGATCACGAAGGGACTGAACCGATGACGACTGCCCTCGAGGCCCCGACGCCCACCGGCGCCGACGACCGACCCGTCACGCTGCAGGCCGCGTCGCAGACCGTGACCGCCCTGTGGAACGACTCCGCCGATCCGCGCGAGCTGTCCACGGCGATCCACGAGTACGGGGCGGTCGGGGCGACGTGCAACCCGGTGATCGCCTACACGTGCATCCAGCAGGACCCGGAGACGTGGGTGCCGCGCATCCGCGAGATCGCCGCCGAGCACCCGACCGCGGGGGAGTCCTGGATCGGCTGGAAGGCCGTCGAGGAGCTCTCGATCGCCGCCGCCGAGCAGTTGCTGCCCGCCTTCGAGGCCTCGGGTGGCCGCGACGGCCGACTGAGCATGCAGACCGATCCGCGGTTCCACCGCGACCAGGACGCGCTCGTCGAGCAGGCCGTGCGGTTCTCGCAGCTCGCCCCGAACATCATCGTGAAGATCCCCGCCACGAAGGTCGGCATCGCCGCGATCGAGGAGGCCGCGTACCGCGGCGTCTCGATCAACGCCACCGTGTCGTTCACCGTGCCGCAGGTCGTCGCCGTGGGCGAGGCGATCGAGCGGGCGCTCGACCGTCGCGCTGCCGAGGGCCGGCCCGAGCAGGAGTTCGGCCACGTCGTCACGCTGATGGCCGGGCGCTTCGACGACTGGTTGAAGACGGTCGTCGAACGCGACCACGTCATGGTCGACCCCGGCATCCTCGAGTGGGCCGGCGTCGCCGCGGTGAAGCAGGCGTACCGGGTCTTCCAGGAGCGCGGCTTCCGGTCGCGCGTGCTCGTGGCTGCCTTCCGCAACCCGCTGCAGTGGTCGGAGTTCCAGGGCGGCGACCTCGTCGTGTCCCCACCGTTCCGGTGGACGAAGGACATCAACGAGAACGCGTTCCCCTTCCGGCCGGACGCCATCCACGACGAGGTCCCCGCCCACGTCATCGACGCGCTGCGGGCGGCCACGCCGGAGTTCGCCCGGGGCTACGACGTCGACGGCATGACCATCGACGAGTTCGACCGCTTCGGTGCCACGGTGACCACCTTGCGGCAGTTCCTCGACGCCGACGCGAAGCTCGACGCCCTGGTCCGCGACATCATCGTGCCGGCAGCATGAAAGCAGACGCACCCGCAGCGGCAGACGCACCCGCACCGGCCCCCGCACACCCTGCCACGATCGGCGTCGGCCTCATCTCGGTCGGCTGGATGGGCCGGTTGCACTCCCGTGCCTACCGCGCCCTGCCCGACCACTTCCCTGAGCTCGGCGTGCAGCCCCGGCTCGTGGTCGCCGCCGACCCGATCGAGGCGGCGCGCGACCAGGCCGTCACCCGCCTGGGCTACGAGCGCGCCGTCGCCGACCACCACGAGGTCCTCGCCGACCCCGAGGTCGACGTCGTCTCGATCTGCGCGCCGAACTTCCTGCACCGCGAGATGGCGGTCGCCGCCGCCGAGGCGGGCAAGCCCTTCTGGATCGAGAAGCCGATGGGCCGGTACGCCAGCGACTCCCGGCAGATCCACGAGGCGGTCCAGCGCGCGGGCGTCATCACGAGCGTCGGCTTCAACTACCGGCACGCCCCGGCGATCCAGCGGGCACGGGACCTCGTCCGCAGCGGGCGGTTGGGCCGCATCACGAACGTCCGCGGGGCGCTCCTGGCCGACTACTCGTCCGACCCTGCGGCGCCGCTGACCTGGCGCTTCGAGCGGGAGCGTGCCGGCTCGGGCGTCCTCGGCGACCTGCTCTCGCACGGGCTCGACCTGGCGCAGTACGTCGTCGGCCGGATCTCGTCCGTGTCGGCGCTCGCCGAGACGTTCATCACCGACCGCCCGCTCCCGGGCGCCGGCATCGTCGACCGCAGCGCCGCCGCGACGGGGGAGCGGAAGCCCGTCGAGAACGAGGACTACGCGGCCCTGCTCTTCCGCTTCGAGGACGGCGCCGTCGGCGTCATGGACTCCAGCCGGGTGATGCGGGGCCCGCACGCCGAGTACACGCTCGAGGTCTACGGCACGAGGGGCTCGGTGCGGTGGGACTTCCAGCGCCTCAACGAGCTCGAGGTCTTCCTCGACGGGCAAGAGGTCGACGGGTACGCGACGCACTACGTGGCCGCGGGGGACGGTGAGTTCGCCCGCTTCCAGCCCGGCGCCGGTACCGCCATGGGGTACGACGACCTGAAGACCGTCGAGGCCGCGCAGTTCATCGCGAGCGTCCGGCGCGGGGAGCAGCTCGCGCCGTCGGTCGCCGACGGCTTGGCGGCGGCCTCGATCGTGGAAGCGGCAGAGGCCTCGCTCGGAGACGGGGCGTGGCACGACGTCGCGCGGGTCGACGGGCCGCTCACCTACGCGGCGGCGACCCCGGTGCTCTAGCAGCACCCGGACGGCGGACGGAGGCGCGGTGCCGGCTGGCACCGCACCTGCCGTCTGCTCCGTCCGACGGTCCTTCGGGTTCGGCCGTGCGCAGTCCCTGGCGGGCGAGCTCGGGGTTCCGCCGGCCGCGTGCGCCCGTGACCTACTTGTCGACGAGCGTGACCTCGAACGAGTACCGGTCCGGGCGGTAGCAGTGCACGCCGTACTCGACCGCCCGGCCCGAGGCGTCGTACGCGGTGCGGCTCATGGTGAGCACCGGGTCGCCGTCCTCGATCTCGAGCAGATCGGCTTCGTCGTCCGTGACCGCACGGGCGCCGATCCGCTGCTTCGCCACCCGCATCGTGACGCCCCGGCCGCGCAGCAGCTGGTACAGCCCGTGTGCCTGCAGGTCGTCGTCGGTCAGGTCGAGGAACTCCGGCGGCAGGTAGTTCTCGAGGATCGCCATCGGGACGTCCTCGGCGAACCGCACGCGTCGGATGTGCGCGACGGTCGTGCCGGGCTCGATGCTGAGCGCCGCGGCGACGGCGTCGGACGCGGGGACGTCGTTGCGCTCGAGGAGCTTCGTCGCCGGCGCCTGGGCACCCTGCGCCAGGTCGTCGTACAGGCTCGTGAGCTCGACCTTGCGCGTCACCGGGCCGTGCACGACCTGGGTCCCGATGCCGCGACGGCGGACCAGCAGGCCCTTGTCGACGAGGTCCTGGATCGCGCGACGGATCGTCGGCCGCGACAGACCGAGCCGCTCACCGAGGGCGATCTCGTTCTCGAGCCGGGCCCCAGGGGGCATCGCACCGGAGCGGATCGACTCCTCGATGCGCGAGGCGACCTGGAAGTAGAGGGGCATGGGACCCGACCGGTCCAGGTCCATGAACAGGTCGGACGGCAGCTGGCCTTCGTTGGGCATCGCGGTCCTCCACACCTGCGGGACACCGGCGTCGGAGCCGACGGCATTGTCGTGACAATACCACCGGGGGCGCGGCGCCCCGGCTGCGGCGGTCAGTCGGAGAAGACCATCGGGCGGTTCGACAGCCGCGGCTGCGTGGTGCCCTTCGGCTTCTCGTCGCGCGCCCGGACCGGCGCGATCGACACCCGGGTCGCGGCGCCGAGCGCCTCGACGGTGTCGGCGCCGTGGTGCCCTGCGGCGTGCACGACGATCGCGGCGCAGGCCTCGGCGTCGGCGGCTGCGTCGTGGTGCTGGAAGCCCGCGAACCCGGCGGCCATCGCGGCGCTGGGCAGCCGGTACGAGTCGAGCGTGTAGGTCTTGCGGGCGACCGCGAGCGAGCACAGCGAGTGGTGCTCGGCGAGGTCGGTACCGGTCGCGGAGCACCCGCCGGCGATGACGCCCATGTCGAAGCGGGCGTTGTGCGCCACGAGGACGTCGCCCTCGGCGAACGCCACGATGTCCGGGTACTGCTGCTCCCACGACTTCGCGCCGACGACGTCGGACGCGACGATGCCGTGGATCCGGGTGTTCCACTCGAGGAACGCGTCGTGGCCGAGCGGCGGCCGGATGAACCACGACGCCCGGTCGACGACCCGGCCCGCGCGGACCTTGACGAGCCCGACCGAGCACGCGCTGGCGGGCGAGCTGTTCGCGGTCTCGAAGTCGATCGCAGTGAAGTTCAACGGCACGCCCTCGATCGTCGCACGCGGTGCCGACATCGCCGGAACGCGCGCCCGGCGTTGCGTCAGCGGCCGCTCTACTCTGGACGCCATGGGGAACGAGGACGACCGCCGACCGCTCGTGTTGCTGCTCGCCGGGTCCGGCTACGGCCAGCAGGCGCCGCTGCTCTGGTGGTCGCGGTTCGTCGCCGAGGCCGCCGGGTGCGAGGTCGTCGCCCCCTCGTGGGTCGTCGACGACGCAGCGGGAGCCGACCCGGTCGGGTTCGTCGAACGCGCCGTCGACGCCGCCCTCGGCGGGCGGCTGCCTGACCTCGTCGTCGCGAAGTCCTTCGGCTGCTGCGCACTGCCGTGGGCGGTCCGGAACGGCGTGCCCGGCGTCTGGCTGACCCCCGTCCTGTCCCTCGACGCCGTCGCGACGGCGCTCGCCGCCGCTCCCGACGTGCACGACGCGATCGGGGGTTCGGACGATCCCCTCTGGCAACCGCAGCGTGTCCCGGGGACGGCTGCGCGCCTCCAGACCGTCGACCGTGCCGACCACGCACTCCAGGTGACGGGCGACTGGCGACTGTCCCAGCGCCTGCAGGCCGACGTCTCCGCCCTGGTGGAACGCCGCGTGGCCGGCCTGGGCGAGCCGCGTCGCGTCTCCTGACGGTCGGACGGGAGGCCCGGGTCGGCCCCGACGGGCGGCCGCCGGTAGGCTGTGCTCCCGTGGCTCTCACCATCGGAATCGTCGGTCTCCCGAACGTCGGCAAGTCGACCCTGTTCAACGCCCTGACCAAGAATCAGGTGCTCGCGGCGAACTACCCGTTCGCGACCATCGAGCCGAACGTCGGCGTGGTGAACCTGCCCGACCCGCGGCTCGACCAGCTCGCCGAGCTGTTCCACTCCGAGAAGACCGTGCCCGCGCCGGTGTCGTTCGTCGACATCGCCGGCATCGTCAAGGGCGCCAGCGAGGGCGAGGGGCTCGGCAACAAGTTCCTGGCGAACATCCGCGAGGCCGACGCCATCGCGCAGGTCGTCCGCGGCTTCACCGACGACGACGTCGTGCACGTGGCGAACAAGGTCTCGCCGAAGGACGACCTCGAGGTCATCAACACCGAGCTGATCCTCGCCGACATGGAGACCATCGACAAGGCGCTCCCGCGCTACGAGAAGACGGTCAAGCTGAAGCAGGCCGAGCCGATCGTGCTCGAGACCGCCCGCGAGGCCCGCGCCGCGCTCGAGCAGGGCACCCTGCTGTCCGCGACCTCGATCGACCTCGCGCCGATCGCCGAGCTCGGACTGCTCTCCGCCAAGCCCTTCATCTTCGTCTTCAACGTCGACGAGGCGATCCTGACCGACGGCACCCGCAAGGCCGAGCTCGCCGCACTCGTCGCCCCCGCCCAGGCGGTCTTCCTCGACGCCCAGGTCGAGTCGGAGCTCATCGACCTCGACCCGGCGGACGCCGCCGAACTGCTCGAATCGACCGGCCAGACCGAGTCCGGCCTCGACCAGCTCGCCCGCATCGGCTTCGACACCCTCGGCCTGCAGACCTACCTGACGGCTGGTCCGAAGGAAGCCCGCGCGTGGACGATCGGCAAGGGCTGGAAGGCTCCCCAGGCAGCCGGCGTCATCCACACCGACTTCGAGAAGGGCTTCATCAAGGCCGAGGTCATCTCGTTCGACGACCTGGTCGAGACCGGCTCCATCGCCGAGGCCCGCGCCGCCGGCAAGGCCCGGATCGAGGGCAAGGACTACGTCATGCAGGACGGCGACGTGGTGGAGTTCCGCTTCAACAACTGAGACGGGGGCCGCATGAGCCAGCAGTTCGCCTTCTGGCGCACGAGTGAGCGGCTCGACTCCGCTCGGGTGTACGAGCGACTCGTGAACGGCGAGGTCGTCCCCGAGGTCGAGGCGCTCGAGCCCGCTGCGATCGAGGCGGCGCTCATCGCGGCGTTCCCGGACTGGGAGGCCGAGCCCACCCTGGCCGGCGGCTCCGGCCAGACGATGCTCGCCGCTCCGGGGGACGGCGGCGCGATCGACGTCGGCTACGGCTCGCAGATGGTGACCGCGACCTGCTACGGCCTGGAGCCGGAGCAGTGGAACGTCGTCATCTCGGCGGTGGTCGACCTGGGACTGCCGCTCTACGACCCGCAGATCGGATACCGGTTCGACGGCCACGAGTGAGGCGCTCGAGTCGGAGCGCGGACCCCACCCGGAACCTCCATCGGTGGGGAGGGCGGCTGTTTCCGCAGGTCCTGACGGTTCTGGTGCAGGATCCCCGTGGACGATGAACCAGGACCGTCAGCGCGTGCGAGCCGTCCGTGCCTGCCGGTAGCCTGCGACGCATGGGGGCCGATCAGCAGCAGGGGTATCCGTTTACGCCGCGGTCCGCGACGGCACTGACGGTCGGGGACCTGATCCCGGTGCAGGGCGACACGGCCGGCTGGGCGTGCCTGCAGGTGCTCGAACTCGCTCCGCGGGCGCGGTCGTACTTCATCGTCGGTCTGCTCGACTGGCGTGGCTCGCTGCCGCCCGGCCCTGCGGACGTCCGGACAGCGGCTCCCCTCCGGCGGGCGATGACGCGCATCGAGGTGTTCACCGAGGGCGGGCTCGAGGTCGTCGGGAACAGCGCGCCGGCAGACGAGGGCCAGGAACGGTTCTTCGGTCCTGGGTACATCGGGAAGCGCACGCAGACCTGGGGGTGGATGGCAGCCATCACGCGAGGGAAGCGGCAGGCCGACGGGCTCGAGGCCCTGTAGGACGCTGCGGGGCTCGCCACGTCACGCATCCCGGGCGGTGCGGGAGGCGTGGAGGGTCGGGGCGCTCCCTCCCGCTGTCGGGAGGGAGCGCCCCGTGCATCACACGAGCGCCGTGAAGGACGCGTCGCGGACGAGCAGCGTCGCCGCGCTCCCCGAGACCTCCTGGTCGGGGTCGCTCGACAGGCCGAGCGACCAGCTGCCGCCGCCCGGACGCTCCGGCAGGGTGAACTCGACGGTCGTCTCGGAGGCGTTCAGCAGCACCGCGACGGTGTCGTCACCCTGCGTGAGCAGGAGGATGACCGCGCGGTTGCCGACGTCCGCCCAGTCGCCGTCCTCGAACCCCTGCGCGTCCGCGCGGAGCACCTGCACGGTCGACTCGGAGTCACCAGGAGCGGTGCGGTACCACTCGGGCCGGAGCGCCGGGTGCTGCTTCCGGAACGCGATCGCCGCGGTCGTGAACGCGAGCAGGTCCTGGTCCGCCGCGGCCCAGTCGAACCACGAGATCTCGTCGTCCTGGCAGTAGGCGTTGTTGTTGCCGCCCTGGGACCGCGCGATCTCGTCGCCGCCCAGGATCATCGGGACACCGGCCGAGAGCAGGAGCATGCCGAGGAAGTTGCGCCGCTGGCGGTCGCGGTAGTCGTTCACCGCGCCGTCGTCGGTCGGGCCCTCGATGCCGCCGTTGAACGAGGTGTTGTTGCTCTCGCCGTCGTTGTTGTCCTCGCCGTTCGCCTCGTTGTGCTTCTCGGCGTACATGGTGAGGTCGGCGAGGGTGAAGCCGTCGTGTGCGGTGACGAAGTCGACCGAACAGAGGGGCGAGCGCCGTGACCCCTCGTAGACGTCCGGGCTGCCGAGGACTCGCTGCACGGCGTCGCCGAGCGTGCCCTCGTCCCCGCGCCAGAACGCGCGGAGGTCGTCGCGGTACTTGCCGTTCCACTCCGACCAGTCGGCCGGGAAACCACCGACCTGGTAGCCCGCGGTGTCCCAGGGCTCGGCGATCATCTTGACCTCGCGGAGCACCGGGTCCTGGTGGATGATGTCGAGGAACGCGGAGTGCTTCTCGGCCTCGCCGTCCTGGCGGGTCAGGGTCGTCGCGAGGTCGAAGCGGAAGCCGTCGACGTGCATCTCCTCGACCCAGTAGCGGAGCGAGTCGGTGATGAGGCCGAGCGCCGACGGGTGCGACACGTTGAGGCTGTTGCCGGTACCGGTGGTGTCGAAGTAGTTCGCCTCGTCGCCCTCGACCAGGCGGTAGTACGAGGCGTTGTCGATGCCCTTGAAGGACAGCGTCGGGCCCATGTGGTTGCCCTCGGCCGTGTGGTTGTAGACGACGTCCATGATGACCTCGAGCCCGGCGGCGTGCAGGGCCTTGACCATCTCCTTGAACTCGGCCACCTGCTGGCCGGCGCTGCCCGAGGCCGAGTACTCGTCGTGCGGCGCGAAGAAACCGATCGAGTTGTAGCCCCAGTAGTTCCGCAGGCCCTTGTCGGCGAGCGTCGAGTCCTGGACGAACTGGTGCGTCGGCAGGAGCTCGACGGCGGTGACCCCGAGGTCGGTGAGGTGCTTGATCGCTGCCGGGTGCGCGAGTCCGGCGTAGGTGCCGCGGATCTCCTCGGGCACGTCCGGGTGCTGCTTCGTGAAGCCCTTGACGTGGACCTCGTAGAACACGGTGTCCGTCAGCGGCGTGGCGGGGCGGACGTCGTCGGCCCAGTCGAAGGAGCGGTCCGCGACCACGGACTTCGGCATCGCGCTCGCCGAGTCGGTCTCGTCGATCTGCTCGGGGTCGTCCATGTCGTGGCCGAACAGGGCCTGGCCCCACTCGTAGGTCCCGTCGACGGCGGTCGCGTACGGGTCGAGCAGCAGCTTGGCTGCGTTGTGGCGGAGGCCGTTGGCCGGGTCCCAGGCGCCGTGGACGCGGAAGCCGTAGCGGGTGCCCACGGCGACGTCGGGGACGACGTCGTGGAAGGTGTAGCCGGTGCGGTTGCGGAGCTCGGTGCGGTGCTCGGTGCCGTCGTCGTCGAAGGTGCAGAACTCGACGCGTTCGGCCGTGCTCGAGAACAGGGCGACGTTGGCGCCGCCGTCGACGAGCGTGACGCCGAGCGGGGTGCGGGAAGAGAGGGGCATGACGTCCTTCTACCGGTCGGCGACTGTGCCCTCGGCCGGAGGACGTACCCCGACCGCACCCGATCGATACTGGCAGGCGGACAGCGTCGGCTAGATTCGCCTCGTCACGCCCGAGGAAACCGCCCGAGGAGGCCCCATGTCGTACGTCGTCGACTTCGTGAACGTCTCCACGGTGGGGCTCGAACGCTCCCCGGTCGCCGATGCCCTGGCGGGCCTGCGCGCGAACGAGGCGCGGTACTTCTCGAACAAGTACGCGCACGTGTTCACCACGCACCCGGCCGCCGAGGTGCCCGACCTGGTCGAGTACGTGCGCCGGGTCCTCGCCGAGGAGCGGGGGATCGTCATCGCGTCGCCACCGCTCGAGGCGACCGAGGCGCTGGTGGACGGTGTCCGCTGGACGCACGTGTTCCACGAGTCCGGCCTGGTGGTCAACGTGCTCTACGCCCTCGAGCCGGGCGGCAAGCGGGCGGTGGGCTTCAAGCTGGCCGACGGCATGGAGGTGCCCGACGAGCTGGCGGACACGTTCAAGTTCGCGCGGCAGAAGTCGAAGCTCGCCGGCACGATCCGTGGCTCGTACTTCGTCGTGAAGGGCGAGTACTGACGGGCCGACACACGGCGTCGACGGGGCTCCTGCAATGCGGCACACCCGAACGAGGGTCACGAGGAATCGTCATGCTTCGGTAGGTTGACCGCGTGCCACTGCTGTCCTCGCGCCTGTTCCTCCCGCTCGCCGGGCTCCTGCTGTCATCGATCGCCCTCGCGGGGTGCTCGGCGACCGCAGAGCCGAAGAAGGTCGACCTGGCGGCTCCGTTCTCGGCCGACGCTGCAGTGACCCCGGAGTGGTCCCTCGACATCACCCCGGTCAGCAGCCCGGCGTTCGTGGCAGGGACCGCCCTCGTGTACGACGGCACCGACGAGCTGCGCATGGTCGCAGTCGACACGGCGACCGGGGAAGAGCGCTGGTCGAGGCGGTCGAGCACCGGCGCCGTCGTGCCGAAGTGGACCGGCTTCTCGGTCGTCACGACCGAGGGCGCCGGAGGCAAGGACCTGGTCGCCTACCTGACTCCGGCGGAGCTCGACGCCTCGATCGACTACTACCAGCACACGCTCGTCGTCGCCGACGTGCAGACCGGCGAAGTGATCTGGCACGCCCCGAAGGACTGGGTCGCCGGTGTGTGGAACTGCGGACTGAACCGCGACGTCTGCTACTCGACGTGGGACCTCGCGTCCGAGTCGTGGGTCTCCAAGGAGCTCAACGTCGACACAGGGCAGGTCGGGCCCGTGACCACCGAGGTGGACGGGCGGCCCACCGACGTCATCGACGAGGGCGTCTACAGCTACACCGACGCATCGGGGACGGCGTGGTTCGGGCGTCGTGTGGACGGGCAGGACCTCTGGAAGGTCGAGGCGGAAGGACTCGTCGGGAAGGACATCGACTCTGCCGGACGGCTCCGCGCCGTCGACACCGTCCCCGACAGCGACGACCTCTTGCTGAACATGACCGAGGCGAAGACGGCAGACGGCAAGACGATGTCCGTCGACGACTTCACGCTCGTGTCCATCGACGGGAAGACAGGTTCCCGCAACTGGTCGACGACGGGGGCGCTCTGCACGGGGGCTGACCTGATGGTCTGCCGCGGAGCGGTGTCGTTCAGCGCCGCGGACGACGACGCCGGCTTCGACCTGGGCAAGGGTGCGCTCGTCGTTGCCGGGATCGACGCCTCGTCCGGGAAGGACCGGTGGTCGAAGGACCTCGCAGGCGTCACGTCGCTCGCGAACGCCCGTGGCCAAGCGGGTCGTGGCAACCTCGAAGACGCGTGGGTCTACCAGGACGCGAAGGGCGCGGCGATCCTCTCGACCGACGGGCAGAGCGGACGGGTGCCCGCGGACGACCTCACCGCGTGCAAGAGTCCGATCCGCTGGAACGGGCCCGAGTCGTCGAACCCCCAGAACCCCGTGACCGAGTTCCAGCTCGGGATCGTCTGGAGCCCGTGTGACGCAGCGGGACGGGCGTCGGGGGAGTCGTGGACCGACGGTTCCGTGCGGGCGGCGTCCGACATGCCCGACGGCTGGAAGACGGGGCAGAAGGTCGTGCAGACGAAGGAAGCGCTGCTGGGCTTCCAGATCGAGGGCTGACGGCCCGGACGCGACGGAGCGCCGCCGGGCGGACCCGGCGGCGCTCCGCTGTGGTGCTGGTACTGGTCCCCGGGCCCTAGGCCGCCAGCGCCATGTCGCCGGCGTGCACGGACTGTGCCTGCAGCAGGGTGCGGCTGGCCTCGCCCTGCCAGGAGCGGCCCGGCACGGTCCAGCCGGCCTCGCCGACGGCGTCGAGCCGCGAGCCCCGGGTGATGAAGGCCGACAGGTCGTCGGCGTCGATGCGGACGAGGTACTCGCGCTGCGAGCGGTCGTCGCGCACCGGGAACTCGGCGATGCGGTCGGGGGTGATGGTCGGGGCCGCGAGTGCGGTCCCGGAGACGGTGATTCGTTCGTTGCTGGTCATGGTGTTGCGGTACTTCCTGGTCGTTCGGCGCCAGGGCGACTCGGTGTCGGCGGACGGCTGAGTCCGGCGCGACGCATCGAGTGCGGGGCGCACACGTCGAGTTTCAACGTGCAGCTCGTCCGTTCGGATCGAGCGGTGGTCTCGTGGGAATGCGACTCGGGTGAGTCGGTTCGAGACGATGGTGTGCGCGAGTCAGATGGGTTCGCTGCAGTGCACCAAAAGAACACTATACGCAGCAACTACAAAATTGTCCAGGTCGATCGCGGTGTAACCGGGCGGAAACGCGCGGGGTCGGTCCCCGAAACAGCACCCCGTTAGCTTTCGGACCACTGAGTACCCGCTCAGGACCCGACCCCACCCCTTCCGAAGGACCTGCGCCCATGCAGCACCGAACACGGCTGCGCCCCCGCGCGACGATCGTCTCCTCGACGCTCGTCGCCGCCGGGGCGATCGGCCTCGCCGCCCTGACGGCCTCCCCGGCCCTGGCAGCGCCCACCGCGTCGACGGCCACCATCGACGCGCCCGCCTCGGCGACCGTCGGCACCGCGTTCGACGTCGACGTGACGATCCCGGCGACCGAGGACGTCTACGCCTACGAGATCACCCTCGACGCCGACGCCGACCTCGTGCGCTACCAGGACGACAGCGTGACCGGTCCGGACGGCGGGTTCGACAGCGTCGAGCAGGACGGCGACACCCTGACGATCCTGCACACCCGTCTCGGCACGTCACCCGCGCTCGAGGGCGACCTCGCAGCGTCCGTCACGCTCGAGCCGACCGCCGCCGGTACCGCGGACCTGTCGGTCACCCGCATCACCCTCGTCGACCCGGACGGCGCGACGACGACGCTCACCGACCCGGCGAGCACCACGGTGACGATCGCGGCCGCGCCCACCGCCGGGCCGTCGCCGACCACCGCCCCGACCTCCGCACCGACCGGCACCGCGACGCCGACGCCGAGCGCCAGCGCGCAGCCCGGCGACGGGAACGACCCGAGCGACCCCACCGACCCCAGCGACCCCACCGACCCGACGAGCGGTGCCACCGCCGTCCCCGCGGGCGGAGCGGACGAGCGTCCGACCGGCGGCGAACTCGCGTGGACGGGTGCCGACGTCGCCCCGTGGATCGCGGCGTCCCTCGCCCTTCTCGCCGCGGGCGGCACCCTGACCACCCTGCGGGCCCGTCGTGCCCGCCGCGAGCGCACCGGAGCAGCCGAATGACCGCCAGCACGCAGGCCCGCCGCAGGCGACGTTCCGCCGTCGCCGGCGCCTCGCTCATCGCCCTCGTCGGGGCCGCCCTCGCGGCGACCCCCGCGATCACGGCCGCCGCCGCACCCGCAGCCGTCGACGCCAGCCCCGCCGCCATGCTCGCGCCGTACTACACAGACCTCGACCTGACCGGCGACGACCAGGTGACGAAGGCCGACCTCGCCGTGCTCACCGACCACCTCGGCGCGACGAGCACGAGCCCCGACTGGGCGACGGTCAGCGCCGCGGACACCGACGCGGACGGCACGATCACGGTCGCCGACCTCGCCGCCCTGTCCCAGCGGATGATCTACGACGACGGCCCCTTCCAGCTCGTCGAGGCGTCGACCGTCGACATGCAGGCCGCGATGAACGCCGGCGTCACGACCTCGGTCGCGATCACGCAGGACTACCTCGACCGCATCGCCGCGTACGACCGCACGAAGGTCGACACCGCGTCGACCGGCCGTGCGCTCAACTCGATCATCACCACGAACGCCGACGCCCTGACCGCTGCGAAGGCCGCGGACGCGGAGCGCGCCGAGCACGGCATGACGAGCATGCTGCTCGGCGTGCCGATCGCGGTGAAGGACAACTACGACACCAAGGACATGCCGACCACCGGTGGCTGCGGCTGCTGGGACGACAACCAGACCGACACCGACGCCGCCATGGTCACCAGTCTGCGCGACGCGGGCGCCGTGATCCTGGCGAAGGCCAGCCTCGACGAGTTCGCCTACGGGTTCGTCTCGGAGTTCTCGTCGAACCAGCCCGCCGGCTCGTCGCTCCTGGTCGCCAGCCCGTACGACACGGCGCAGACGGCCGGTGGGTCGAGCGGCGGCACCGGTGCGGCGATCTCCGCGAACCTCGCGGGCATCGGCTTCGGCACCGACACGGGCGGTTCGATCCGCGTGCCGTCGACGTACAACCAGCTCGTCGGCATCCGGCCCACGGTCGGCCTGACCAGCCGTGACGGGATCATCCCGCTCGCGCTGTCGCAGGACACCGGCGGCCCGATCACGCGCTCGGTGACCGACGCGGCGGTCGCGCTCGACGCCGTGACCGGCGTGGACGCGGCGGACCCGGCGACGGCTGCGCAGGCCGGCAAGGTCCCGACGTCGTACACGTCGTCGCTCGACGCCGACTCCCTGCAGGGCGCCCGCATCGGCTACGTGACGAGCATGGTCGGCACGAACGCCACGACGAAGCGCCTGTTCGACGCCTCCGTCGCGAAGCTGCAGGCCGCCGGTGCCACCGTCGTCCCGATCACCGCGACGACGGCCTTCAACCGGGTCCTGTCCGAGGGCAGCGGCAGCACGAACGAGTTCAAGCACGACCTGGACGAGTACGTCGCGAAGCACCTCGACCCCGACGTCACCGCGCGTTCCCTGCAGGGGATCCTGGCCTCGGGTGAGTACGTGCCGAGCCGCAAGGGCACCTACCAGTCGCGTGACCTGATCACCGACGCGCAGTACCAGGCGTGGGCCGGACCGACGGGGTCGCACACGACGCAGCTCGCCACCGGCAAGCAGCTCGTGACGCAGATGCTCGACGACCAGGACCTCGACGCGCTCGTCTACCCGTCGGGCACGCCGTACGGCACGCAGTCGACGAACATGCGCCTCAGCCCGAACACCGGCATGCCGGCGATCACCGTCCCGATGGGGCAGGCGATCGCAGCCGACGACACCATCACCGGTGCCGGTGTGAACCTGGAGTTCCTCGGCCGCTCGTTCGACGAGAGCACGGTCATCGGCCTCGGGTACGCCTTCGAGCAGGAGACACACGCACGCACCACGCCCGCGCTGTACCCGGCGCTCGGCTGAGCTGAGCGGGTCGCGATCGCGACCACAGGACGGACGGGAGGCCCGGTGCCAGCTGGCACCGGGCCTCCCGTCCGTCTGCTCCGTCAGTTCAGGGTCGGGGTGTCCTCCGGCACGACGCCGTCGGCGTACAGGTCGGTCGCCAGGTCGCGCAGCGCACGCAGCGCGACGCGCTGCGTGAGCGGACCGTAGGAGATGCGGGCGACGCCGAGGGCCTCGTACTCGGCGGCGGGCAGGGCGCCGGGCAAGCCGATGACCGACAGCTTGCCGCGGCCGAGCCCGTCGACGAGCCGCTCGACGACGTCCCGCTGGATCGCGCCCGGCACGAAGACGAGCGGTGCGCCGACGTCGAGGAACGCCTTGCCGCGGGCGATCGCGTCCGCGATGCTCTCGTCGATCGGGCGGTCGCCGCCGCGGGCGATCGCGTCGGTGCGGGCGTTCAGCTGGAAGTCGATGCCCTCGGCCTCCACCGCCTTGGTGATCGCGGCGACGCGGGCGACGGCCTCGTCGAACGGGCGCAGCCGGTCCTCGACGTTCGCGCCGACGATGCCGGCGGCGATGGCGCGCCGGATCGTCTCGGCCGGGTCCGCGTAGCCGTCGTCGAGGTCCGCGGTGACCGGCAGGTCGGTCGCGGCCGCGACGGTCGCGGCGCCGGCGAGGGCGACGTCGAGCGGCATCCCGCCGTCGTCGTACCCGAACGAGGCCGCGATCGAGTGCCCGGCGGTGGCGATCGCCCTGGTGTCGGGCAGGTCGCTCACGGTCTTGGCGCTGATCGCGTCCCACACGTTCACGACGCGCAGGATCTCGGGGGCTTCGTGCAGCTGCTTGAGGGTGGTCGCCTTGTCGGCGGTGCTCGTGCTCATGCGGCCGACACTAGGCGGGTCCTGCGTCCGGGGTCACGCGCACGTGGTGAGCAGCAACGGTCGGGTCGGCGCACGCGACCCGACCGTTCCTGCTCACGATGCGACCGCGACCGCGATCTCGACCGCGCCCCCGCCCGAGACCCGACCCGGAGACGACGCAGGATGACGCTCGGAGTCGCGCCGGGCCTCCGGTCCGATGCATGCTGGGACGCATGGCGAACGACGAGCAGGACCCGGTCGGGACGCTCCGCGGGGTGCGCACGAGCATCAAGTGGACGCGGTACGCGCCCGACGTGCTGCCGCTGTTCGTCGCGGAGATGGACCACGACGTCGCGCCGGCGATCCGGCAGGCGCTGATCGAACGGGTCTCGCAGTCCGACCTCGGGTACCTCGACGGCCCGGGGCCGCTCGCTCCCGCGTTCGCGCGGTTCGCGCTCGACCGCTGGGGCTGGGAGGTCGACCCGACCCGCATCCACCTGGCCACCGACGTCAGCGTCGGGATCGTCGAGTCGCTGCGGCTCGCGCTGCCCGACGGCGGCCGGGTGGCGATCACGCCGCCCGTGTACCCGCCGTTCTTCGAACTCGTCGACGAGGCGCGATGTCTGGTCGAGGAGGTCCCGCTGCTCGAGCAGTGGGGGCGGTACCGGCTCGACCTCGAGGGCCTCGAGCGCGCGTTCGCCGGCGGGGTCGGCGTCTTCCTGCTCTGCAACCCGCACAACCCCGTCGGCCTCGTGCACGACCGTGCCGACCTCGTCGCGATCGCCGAACTGGCCGCGAAGTACGACGTGCTCGTCATCAGCGACGAGATCCACGCACCGCTGACCCACCCCGGCGTGCAGTTCACGCCGTTCGCGATGGTCGCCGAGCCGCTCGGCGCGCGGAGCGTGTGCGTGACCTCGGCGAGCAAGGGGTGGAACCTCGCCGGGGTGAAGTGCTCGGTCATCGTCGCCGGCGACGCCCGGACCGCGGCCCTGCTCGACACCCTGTGGGAGGAAGTGGCCTGCCGGACGAGCATCCTCGGGCTGCACGCGAACCTGGCGGCGTTCACCCTGGCGACGGACTGGCTCGACGACGTCGTCGCCCGGATCGTGGCGAACGACCGGCTGCTCGCCAAGCTGCTGGCGGAGCACCTGCCCGGGGTCGTCTACACGCGACCGCGCGCCGGCTACCTGGCCTGGCTCGACTTCCGGGGGATCGGGCTCGGCGACGACCCGGCGGTGCCGATCCGGGAGCACGCGTACGTCGCCCTCAACTCGGGGCTCGGCTTCGGGGCGCAGGGCCGCGGCTTCGTGCGGCTCAACCTGGCCTGCTCACCGGAGACCCTGCGCGAGGCCGTGTTCCGGATCGCGTCGGCGTACCCGTCGAGCACGCAGGAGGGGCTGGTCTGGCACGTCGCATGAGCGCGGGCGGGCGGGCGCGCGCGGGCACGGGTGCTCGTGGCTCGCGCTGCATGGCCCGCGCTTCGTGGCTGCCGCCGACGTCGAGTGAGCAGAAGGTGTCGGGTCTGCGGCGCGCACTCGACGTCTTCTGCTCACTCGCGGCCGCGCGGAGCCGCACGGAGCGCAGAGACGCGCAGAGACGCCCGGAGACGCGGCGGTCAGGCGACGTACTGGTTGCGCCCGACGACGCTGATGTGCAGCTCGTCGTCGCGGTCCATCGCCAGGAGCTCGCGGGCCACGAACCCGACGGAGGGCCAGCGGGACACCTCGGTCACCATGAAGCCGTCGATGAACACCTGCCACGCGCCGCGCTCGCGGACCGCCTGCACCTCGTAGGTCGCCATGCCGCGAGCGTACCGGTCAGCCGACGCGCTTCGCGTAGTACCGCATCGTGGGGACCTCGCCCGTCGGCTTGCACCAGTCGGCGGGACCGCGGCCGGTGAGCCGCCAGCCGTGCCGCTCGTAGAGGCGCCACGCGGCCGGGGTCTCCTCGGTGACGTCGAGCCGCACGTGCGTGCCGGGGCAGGCGCGTTCGGCGGCCTCGAGCAGGGCGTCGGCGACACCGGCGCCGCGGCGGTCCGGTTCGACGAACAGCCGCGTCACGGTGGGCATCCGGCCGGGTTCGGGCACCGCGAGTCCGACGTGGCCGATGACGAGGTCGTCGTCATCGACGGCGACCCAGGCGCCGAGCGACCCGTCGGGGCAGAGCCACGCGGCCGGGTCCTCGGGCCAGGACGCCGGGTAGCCGCCGAGGTGCACACGCCAGAGCACCTCGACCAGGGGGTCCAGGTGCGTGTCGGCGCGCTCGGTGATGTGCATCTCCTGGACGCTATCGACCGCGGGCGTCCCGTGGTCAGCGTTCCGGCGATCGTGGTGCGGGGTGTCAGTCGAGGGCGAGGGTCATGTGCACGTCGGCGCGGGCGTACGGGCTCGGGGCGACCTCGTCGGCGCGCAGGTGCCGGAAGCCGAACGCCTCGTACAGGTGGACCGCGCTGGCGAGCTTCGCGTTGCTCTCGAGGTCGATCCGGTGTGCCCCGAGCGCTCGAGCGCGGTCGAGGGCCGCGGCGATGAGGCGACGGCCGAGCCCGTGCCCTTGGTGGCCGGGGGAGACGGCCATCTTGACGAGCTCGAAGACACCGGGCGCGGTCGGGGCGATGCCGATGCACCCGACGACCTCGTCGTCGAGACGGGCGACGAACACCGCGCCGCCGGGCTCGACGACGTGGCCGACGGGGTCGGCGAGGATCGCACGGTCCGCGTCCTCGAGGGTGAAGTGGCGGGTGACCCAGTCCTCGTTGAGCACGCGGAACGCCTCGGCGTCGGCCGGGGTCGCGAGGTCGGTGATGGTGACGGTGGGGGTCGCTTCGGTCATGTCTCGATCCTCCACCGCACATGGAGTCACGTCCAATACTCGTTCCTTCGGATCGATACGCTGGGTGCATGGATCACGACCCGGACGTCGACCTCCGCCAGCTCCGTGCGTTCCTGGCCGTCGCCGACGAGCTGCACTTCGGGCGGGCGGCCGAGCGGCTGCACGTCGCGCAGCCGGCCCTGTCCCAGCAGATCCGCCGGACCGAGCGCGCGCTCGGCGTCGACCTGTTCGTCCGCACGAGCCGGAGCGTCGCGCTCACGGCGGCGGGCCGGGTGCTGCACGGACGGGCACGGTCGCTCGTCGAGCAGGTGCGCCGGGACCTCGACGAGACGGTCCGGGTCGGCCGCGGCGAGGCCGGGCGGCTCGACCTCGGCTTCGTCGTGTCGGCGCTGCCGCTCGGGCCGATCGAGCGGGTGCAGGCCTTCCGGGCGCGGTACCCGTCGGTGCGCGTCGAGCTGACCGAGGGCTACTCGTCGACCCTGCTCGCCCGCATCGTCCGCGGTGAACTCGACCTGGCCGTCGTGCGCGACGCCGACCCCGACCCCGCGGTCCGGCTGCTGCCGTTCCGCACCGAGGCGTTCCTGGCGGCCGTCCCGCGCGACCACCGCCTCGCCGGGCGGCCGGCGATCCGGGGGACCGAGCTCGTCGACGACCCCTTCGTGTTCTTCCCGGCCGCGGCGGGCTCGCTCGCCACCGAGCGGAACCTCGCCCCGGTCACCGCCGGGGGCCGACGGCCCGTCGTCGTGCAGGAGGCCACCACCTGGGCGACCGTCCTGCACCTGGTCGGTGCCGGCCTCGGCGTGACCGTCCTGCCGGAGAGCGCTGCGCTCGCCGCACCGGACACTGTCGCGCTGCTGCCCCTGCGGGGGAGCGAGCACCGCAGCGAGCTCTCGTGGGCGATGCGCGCCGACGACGACCGCGAGATCCTCCGCAACTTCGTCGACGCCGACCGGGCAGGAGACGCCGGGTCTCCCACTCGAGCGCAGTAGGGACGGGTCAGCCGAGCGCGAGCACCGGCGCGCGGTGGTCGCCGAGCTCGTCGACCGACCACGGTCGCGCTCCCCGCAGCGTGAGCCCGAGCTGCACGAGGACGAAGCCGACGTGCGGCTCGACGTCCGGGTCCCACGGCCCCTCGACGCCGAGGCCGAACGCCCCGAGCTCGTCGTCGGCCTCGTCGCGCAGGGTCAACCGCCAGCGGCCGTCACCGAGTTCCTCGACGACGGCCCAGCGGGCGGTGCTGAAGCGGCTCACGCGGCCACGTTGCCGATCCGGCTCAGGTCGTCTTCATGATGTCGGCGGTGAAGTTCTGCACCCGCTGGAGCAGGGCCTCGCCGCGCATCGCGATCGTCGCGGGCGGGTTGAGGTGCGGCGGTGCGGTGCGGATGAGCATCGAGCAGCCGAGGTCCTCGCAGATGTACGAGCCGATGGTGTTCCCGTTCCGGCCGGACTCGCCGGCACGTGCCGCCGAGAAGAGGCGCACCTGGGTGGCCGGCTGCGGCGAGTGGCAGAACGAGCACATCGCGGCGATGCCGGCTCGCAACGAACCGCCCGCCGAGCGGACGACGATCCCGACGGGGCGCTCGTCGATCCACGAGACGATGTAGCCGCGGCGGGCGGCCTGGGGGTCACGCCAGCCCAGGAACTCGCGTTCGTCCCAGAGCATCTCGTGCAGGCCGGGGATCGGCAGCTGTGCGAGCTCGTCAGGGGTGGCGTTCACGAACGACGATCGGATGTCGGCTTCGGTCAGTGGCTTCACGGTGCGACCACTGTATGCCTCGCCCCCGACAGCGCGCTGCTCCGGGACGGACGCGTCGGTGTGGGTGCTGACTCGGATCGCCCCCCGGTGGCGCTCGGTCGGGACGGACGCGTCGGTGTGGGTGCTGTCTCGGATCGCCCCCCGGTGGCGCTCGGTCGGGACGGACGCGTCGGTGTGGGTGTTGTCTCGGATCGCCCCCCGGTGGCGCTTGGTCAGGACAGACGGGAGGCGCGGATCGCCCCGAGCGCACCCGTCCCGTCCGCCACCAGCACCGCCCGGCGCAGGGCGTCGCGTCCGACGCGACGGGCCGCTGCGTCGTCCGCGGCGAACTCCACGAGCACGCGCGTCGAGCGCGCCATGGCGCGCGCGCCCGGCACCCACGGGACCGCACGCTCGATCGATTCCGCGACCCCGACCGCGATCGCGTGGTGCTGGGTCAGGTGGGCACGTTCGTGGGCGACCACGGCCTCCAGTTCGTCGGTGCGCAACCGGTCTGCCAGGCCGGTGCTGACGAGCACGCCACCGCTCCGACCGGGCACGGCGCACGCCAGTGCGTGGTCGGCCTCGACCACGGCGACGGGCGTGCCGTCGATCTCGCGGTGCGGGGCGACGCCGGAGCGCATCGCACGACGGACGGCCTCGTGTTCGGGGCCGGGGCGCACCCGGACCGCGACGACGAACGCGAGCACCGCGAGCACGGCGACGCCGACGTTGAAGCCGTGCGTGGGCGACCCGTCTCCGCCCACGAGTTCCGTGACCGGACGGTCCGCGACCACGACGAGCGCGATGCCGACGACGAAACCGACCACGCCGAGCAGGACGGCGACGGACCAGCACACCAGGGCGGTGCGCGGGCGGTCGATCGTCCAGGCGGACCGGGTCAGCGCCCGCGGCGCGAACACGACGACCAGCAGGGCGAGGACGACGAGCACGATGCCGGTGACGACCACGGTGCGGTGCCGGTCAGGAGCGGGCGCGGGCGTCGAGCGCGCGGCGCAGGGCCTCGAGGTCGTCGGAGGCGAGCGAGCCCGTGAAGCGCAGCAGCGCGGCCTCGCGGTCGGACGAGGCGGCGAGCGCACTCGACATGAGCGAGGCGGTCTGCTCGTCGCGGCTGTGCACGGCTCGGAAGGTCAGGGGAGCGTCGTCGTGCTGCTCCCGTTCCACCTGGCCCTTGCGGCCGAGCCGGTCGAGCACGGTGAGGACGGTGGTCAGTGCGGGCCGGGGTTCGGGGAACGCGTCGAGCACCTGGCGTGCGGTGAGCCCGGCATCGGCGGAGCGGAGCGCGTCGAGCACCGCCTGCTCCAGCTGCCCGCGGGGGCGCGATCGTTGTCCGGCCATCCCCGCATTCTACGAGATGTCGAAGGCCCGGCCCCGACACACGCCCGTAACGCGGCCTCGCTATGCTCGTCCGCGGACAACTGAACACACCGGCCGCTCATCCGTCGCGGGAGACGCCGTGCACGTGCCCCCGGGCACGCCGTGCCCTCGGGCGCGCGCACGGCACCGAAGGAGCAATCCCCCCGTCAATCTCTCAGGTCCCACACCGCAGCGGACAGGCCACTCTGAAAAGCAGACGCACGGTCGTCTCGCCCACGGTGAAAGCCGCCGGACCTCACGGGCCGCGGTGAAACTCTCAGGCCCATGACAGAGGGGGAGTTCCACCCGGCGATCGTCGCCGGGTCCTGTCGATGCCAGGAGAACTCCGCCATGAGTCCGTCCCCACTGCCAATGCCGGGTCAGCGTTCGTCGCCGCTCGAAGCCGTGCACGAGGCCGCCGGTGCCACGTTCACCGACTTCGCCGGCTACCGCATGCCCGTCCGGTACTCGTCCGACCTCGCCGAGCACCACGCGGTGCGCTCGGCCGCCGGCGTGTTCGACCTGTCGCACATGGCCGAGGTCGGGGTGACCGGCCCCGGCGCCGTCGCGTTCCTCGACCACGCGCTCGCCGGCTCCTTCGGTGCGATGCCGGTCGGCCGTGCCAAGTACTCGCTCCTGCTCGCGGACGACGGCGGGATCCTCGACGACCTCGTCGTGTACCGCACCGACACGGACGTCTTCCTCGTCGTCGCGAACGCGTCGAACCGCGACGTCGCGGTCGCGGCGCTGCAGGAGCGCAGCAGCGGGTTCGACGTCGAGGTCTCCGACGACTCCGACACCACCGCGCTCGTCGCGATCCAGGGCCCCGCCGCCGCCGGCACGCTCGACGCCCTCGTGGTCGCCGACCGCCTGCAGCCGGAGACCCCGCTCGACGAGCTCGGCTACTACCGCGCCCTGCACGCGCTGTTCGACGGCGCCGAGGTCCTCGTCGCCCGCACCGGGTACACCGGCGAGGACGGCTTCGAGCTGTACGTCGACCCGTCGGTCGCCGGCACCCTGTGGGACGCCCTGCTCGAGGCCGGCGCCGACCGCGGGGTCGTCCCCGCCGGGCTCGCCGCACGCGACACCCTGCGCCTCGAGGCCGGCATGCCGCTCTACGGGCACGAGCTCGGCACCGACGTCCGTCCGGCACAGGCCGGCCTCGGCCGGGTCGTGGCGAAGGACGGCGACTTCGTCGGTGCTGCCGGCGTCACCCCGTCCTCGGACGCCCGGGTGCTCGTCGGCCTGGTGACCGAGGGACGCCGCGCTCCCCGCGCCGGCTACGACGTCGTGCTCGACGGCACGGTCGTCGGCACCGTCACCTCCGGGGCGCTCTCACCGACCCTCGGGCACCCCGTCGCCATGGCCTACGTCGACCCGGCCGCGCTCGCCGCGGTGTCCGACGGGGGACAGGTCCTGCACATCGACGTCCGCGGTACGGCCATCCCCAGCGCCGTCACCGCGTTCCCCTTCTACCGCCGCGCCACGAAAGGCTGAAGCCATGACCGACCAGACCGCACTGCAGTACACCGCCGACCACGAGTGGCTGCTCGTCGAGGGCGACACCGTCACCGTCGGCATCACCGACCACGCCGCCGAGCAGCTGGGCGACGTCGTCTTCGTCGAACTCCCCGCCGTCGGCACGGCGACCACCGCCGGCGAGCAGATCGGCGAGATCGAGTCGACCAAGAGCGTCGGCGAGCTGTTCGCACCGATCGAGGGCGAGGTCGTCGCGATCAACGACGCCGTCGTCGACGCCCCGGACACCGTCAACCACGACCCGTTCGGCACCGGCTGGCTCGTGAAGATCAAGGTCGAGGGCACGTCCTTCCCCGAGGACCTCATGGACCACGACGCGTACCGGGCCTCCATCGCATGACCGCGTCCGAGAACCTCCAGACGTCCTTCGCCGACCGCCACATCGGTACCACCCCGGCCGACCAGCAGACCATGCTCGAGGCAGTCGGGCAGTCCTCGCTCGACGCCCTGGTCCGGGCCGCGATCCCGGAGTCGATCCACGTCGGTCCGGTCACCGACTCGGTGATCCCGGCCGCCGTCGGCGAGACCGAGGCGCTCGCCGAGCTCCGCGCGAAGGCCGGCCGCAACACGGTCCGCCGCGCCATGATCGGCCTCGGCTACCACGGCACGCACACCCCCGCGGTGATCCAGCGCAACGTGCTCGAGAACCCGAGCTGGTACACGGCCTACACGCCCTACCAGCCCGAGATCTCGCAGGGCCGGCTCGAGGCGCTCATCAACTTCCAGACCATGGTGTCGGACCTGACCGGCATGGCCACCGCCGGCGCCTCGATGCTCGACGAGGGCACCGCCGTGGTCGAGGGCATGCTCCTCGCCCGCCGCGCCTCGAAGGTCAAGGGCGACGCGTTCCTCGTCGACGCCGACCTGCTGCCGCAGACCCGCGCGCTGCTCGACCACCGCGCGGACGCCGTCGGCATCGAGCTCCGCACCTTCGCGGTCGACGCCGGCCCGTCCGACGAGCAGCTCGACGGTGCCTTCGGTGTCATCGTGCAGTACCCGGGTGCCTCCGGCCGCGTCGTCGACCCCTCGTCGGTGATCGAACGCGTCCACGCCGGTGGCGGCATCGCCGTCGTCGCCGCCGACCTGCTCGCGATGACGCTGCTCGCCAGCCCCGGCGACCTCGGCGCCGACGTCGCCGTCGGCACGAGCCAGCGCTTCGGCGTCCCGCTCGGCTTCGGCGGCCCGCACGCCGGGTACCTCGCCGTGCGCGCCGGGCTCGAGCGCCAGCTGCCCGGTCGCCTGGTCGGGGTGTCCTTCGACGCCGACGGCGCGATGGCCTACCGCCTCAGCCTGCAGACCCGCGAGCAGCACATCCGTCGCGAGAAGGCGACGAGCAACATCTGCACCGCGCAGGTCCTGCTCGCCGTGATGGCCTCGATGTACGCGGTCTACCACGGGCCCGAGGGGCTGCGCTTCATCGCGCACCGCGTCGCCCGTACGACGTCCGCGCTCGCCGCGGTCGCCCGTGACGCCGGCGTGCAGGTCGTGCACGACGCCTTCTTCGACACGCTGACCCTGCGTGCCGACGGCCGCGCCGAAGCGATCGTCGCCGACGCCCAGCGTGCCGGCTACCTGCTGCACGTGGTGGACGCCGACACGTTCCAGCTGTCCGTCGACGAGACGACCACGCCGGACGACGTCGTCGCCCTCGCCGGTGTGTTCGGGGCGGTGGACGTGACCGTCCCCGCGACCGAGACCGCCGTGCGCGACGCGGCCACGGGCCTCCCGACCGGGCTGGAGCGCGCGAGCGAGTACCTGACGCACCCGGTGTTCAGCGCGCACCGCAGCGAGACCCGCATGATGCGGTACCTCAAGCACCTGGCGGACAAGGACTACGCGCTCGACCGCGGCATGATCCCGCTCGGCAGCTGCACGATGAAGCTCAACGCGGCGACCGAGATGGCCGCCGTGACCTGGCCGGAGTTCGCGAACATCCACCCGTTCGCACCGCGTGAGGACGTCGAGGGGTACCTCGACATGATCGGCGACCTCGAGTCCTGGCTCGCCGAGGTCACCGGGTACGACACCGTGTCGCTGCAGCCGAACGCCGGCAGCCAGGGCGAACTCGCCGGCCTCCTCGCCATCCGCGGGTACCACCTGGCGAACGGCGACACCGACCGCACCGTCTGCCTCATCCCGTCGAGCGCGCACGGCACGAACGCCGCGTCCGCCGTCCTCGCCGGCATGAAGGTCGTCGTGGTCGCGTGCGACGAGAACGGCAACGTCGACCTCGAGGACCTGCGCGCGAAGACCGCGCAGCACGGGGAGCAGCTCGCGGCGCTCATGATCACGTACCCGTCGACGCACGGCGTGTACGAGCACGACGTCCGCGAGGTCTGCGACGCCGTGCACGACGCCGGCGGCCAGGTGTACGTCGACGGTGCGAACCTCAACGCCCTGCTCGGGCACGCGCGGTTCGGCGACTTCGGCGGCGACGTGTCGCACCTCAACCTGCACAAGACCTTCTGCATCCCGCACGGCGGCGGCGGGCCCGGTGTCGGTCCGGTCGCAGCGAAGGCGCACCTCGCGCCGTACCTGCCGGGGCACCCGTTCGCGCAGCAGGCCGACCGGCGGCCCGGCTCGACCGGAGCCGAGGCCGACGACCGCCTGGCACACGCCGGCGGCCCGGTCAGCGCGGCGCCCTACGGCAGCCCGAGCATCCTGCCCATCACCTGGACCTACGTGCGGATGATGGGACTCGAGGGGCTCACCCGTGCGACCGAGGCGGCCGTGCTCGGGGCGAACTACGTCGCGGCCCGGCTGCGCGACGCGTTCCCCGTGCTCTACACGGGCGAGAACGGGCTCGTGGCGCACGAGTGCATCCTCGACCTGCGTCCGCTGCGCGACACCACGGGCATCACGGTGGACGACGTCGCCAAGCGGCTCGTCGACTACGGCTTCCACGCCCCGACGATGTCGTTCCCGGTGGCGGGCACGCTCATGGTCGAGCCCACGGAGAGCGAGGACCTCGCCGAGCTCGACCGCTTCGTCGACGCGATGCTCGCCATCCGGGCCGAGGCCGCTGCCGTGGAGCGCGGCGAGTGGCCGGCGGACGACAACCCGCTCGTGCACGCCCCGCACACGGCGTCGTCGGTCATCTCGGGGGAGTGGGCTCACGCCTACACCCGCGAGCAGGCCGTCTACCCGCTGCCCGGCATCAGCGGACGGAAGTACTGGCCGCCGGTGCGACGCATCGACCAGGCCTACGGTGACCGCAACCTGGTGTGCGCCTGCCCGCCGATCGAGGCCTTCGCCTGACCGGTGTCGCCTGACCGTGTCGTGCCCCGTCCGGACCACTCCGGGCGGGGCACGACCGCGTCCGGGGGAGTACGGTCGGGGCTGGCCGACTCCCCGCCCGTGGGCCGTTCCCGGACAGGTGTCGCTTGCACAAGGTGGTGCTCGAGCGCAACGATGTCGATGCAGATGCAACAAAGTCGCGGTTGCTCCCGGCGGGCGCGCGAATCTTGCATCCTCCCGCAACGATCGTGCAAGTTGGTTACCGGCTTGTAACCGATCGCCCCAGGGTTTGGAGGGTCCTCCCGTCCTTGCCTACAGTGCAAGGGTCAAACGCGCCGGGCGACACCGCTGTGCCCTGCGCGTCCCATGCACCAGGAGGAACCTTGATCAAGAAGCGCGCCGGGCTCGCAGCCCTCGCCGTGCTCGGGGCCACAGCACTCGCCCTGACCGCCTGCTCCAGCAACAACAACGGGGGTGGCTCCGGTGCGGCGAACGCGTCGGGCATCGTCACCACCAACGGCAGCGAGCCGCAGAACCCGCTCATCCCGTCGAACACCACCGAGACCGGTGGCGGCAAGATCATCGACTCGCTCTTCGAGGGCCTCGTCTCGTACGACGCCGACGGCAAGCCGGTCAACGAGGTCGCGAAGAGCATCGACACCGATGACTCGAAGACCTTCGACATCACGCTGAACACGAACTACACGTTCACGAACGGCGAGAAGGTCACCGCGGAGTCCTTCACGAAGGCGTGGGACTGGGCTGCTCAGTACTCGAACAAGCAGAGCGCGAGCTACTTCTTCGAGAACATCGAGGGCTTCAACGCCGAGAAGGACTCGGAGCTCACCGGCCTCAAGGTCGTGGACGACGACGAGTTCACCGTCACGCTGAAGTCGGCGCAGTCGGACTTCCCGCTGTCGCTCGGCTACTCGGCCTTCGTGCCGCTGCCCTCGGCCTTCTACGACGACACGAAAGCCTTCGGTGAGAACCCGATCGGCAACGGCCCGTACAAGCTCGACGGCAAGTCCGCCTGGACCCACAACCAGGCGATCAAGCTGGTCGCCAACAAGGACTACGAGGGCAAGCGCAAGCCGAAGAACGGTGGTCTGACGATCACGTTCTACACCTCGCAGGACACCGCCTACGCCGACGCGCAGGGCGGCAACCTCGACGTCCTCGACGCCGTGCCGGACAGCGCCTTCCAGACGTACAAGTCCGACTTCCCGGACTCGAACGTCAACCAGCCGGCCGCGATCTTCCAGGGCATCTACCTGCCCTACTACCTCGACCACTGGAAGGGCGAGGAGGGCAAGCTCCGTCGCGAGGCCGTCTCGATGGCCATCAACCGCAAGGAGATCACCGACAAGATCTTCGACGGCACCCGCACCCCGGCCAAGGACTTCACGTCGCCGGTCATCGCCGGCTGGAACGGCGACCTCGAGGGCTCGGACGTCCTGGACTACAACGCCGACGAGGCGAAGAAGCTCTGGAAGCAGGCCGACGAGATCTCGCCGTACAACGACACCCTCACCATTTCGTACAACGCCGATGGTGGCCACCAGGCGTGGGTGACCGCGGTCACGAACTCGATCGCGAGCACGCTCGACATCAAGGCCGAGGGCAACGCGATCCCGACGTTCCAGGAAGCCCTGGACATCCAGACGAACGACAAGCTCAAGGGCGGCAGCCGCACCGGTTGGCAGGCGGACTACCCGTCGCTGTACAACTTCCTCGGCCCGACCATGGGTGAGGGCTCGTCGAGCAACTACGCGCGCTACGACTCCAAGGAGTACAACGAGCTGCTCGCCAAGGGCCGTTCGTCCGCGACCGTCGAAGAGGGCAACAAGGTCTTCGACCAGGCTCAGGAGCTCCTGTTCCAGGACCTGCCGGAGATCCCGCTCTGGTACTCCAACGTGACCGGTGTCTGGAACGCCGACAACGTGTCGAACGTCAAGTTCGGCTGGAACTCGGTGCCGCTGTACTACGACATCGAGGTCAAGAACTGATCTAGGTCTCCTCGAGACCGAACGCGGAGCAGGTATCCTGCTCCGCGACCACCGGACGGGGGTTCGGGGACCACACCGGTCTCCGAGCCCCCGTACCTCGGCGGCAACACCTTCCCCCACAACGCGGGCGCCGTCGCCCGCACCGGACACCCGTGCCGACCCTCGGACCGTCCACCCCACACGACATGAACCTGATCGACATCGCTCCGGACCGGGCAGGGATCTGATGCTCTGGTACCTCGGCAAGCGCCTCCTGCAACTCATCCCCGTGTTCTTCGGGGCCACGTTCCTCATCTACTTCATGGTCTTCTCGCTGCCCGGCGACCCGATCGCCGCGCTGTTCGGCGACCGACAGCCGTCGCCGCAGGTGATCGAGCAGCTGCGCCAGCAGTACAACCTCGACAAGCCCTTCCTGGTGCAGTACCTGCTCTGGATCGGCGGCGTGTTCCGCGGTGACCTCGGCCTGACGTACTCGGGTCTTCCGGTCAGCTCGCAGCTCGCCCAGGCGTTCCCGATCACCGCGCGCCTCGCGATCCTCGCGCTCGTCTTCGAGTCGGTCGCCGGCATCGTCGTCGGTATCATCGCCGGCCTCCGCAAGGGCAAGCTGTTCGACGCCACCGCGCTCGTCGTGAGCCTGCTGCTCATCTCGGTGCCGACCTTCGTCGTCGGCTTCCTGCTGCAGTACGTGCTCGGCATCAACCTCGGCCTGTTCCGCGTGACCGTGTCCGGTGACGCACCGTGGTCCGAGCTCGTCCTGCCCGCGATCGTCCTGGCGTCGGTGTCCTTCGCGTACATCGTCCGCCTGACCCGTGCGAGCGTCGCCGAGAACACGAGTGCCGACTTCGTCCGCACCGCGACGGCCAAGGGCCTGCCGCGGCGACGGGTGATCGGGGTGCACATCTTCCGCAACTCGCTCATCCCCGTGGTGACCTACCTCGGCGTCGACATCGGCAGCCTGATGGTCGGTGCGGTCGTCACCGAGGGCATCTTCAACATCAACGGTGTCGGCGGCACGGTCTTCCGCGCCGTCAAGCTCGGCGAGGGCCCCACGGTCGTGTCGTTCGTCGCCGTGATGGTCATCATCTTCATGCTCGCCAACCTCCTGGTCGACCTGCTCTACGCCGTCCTGGACCCGAGGATCCGCTATGCCAAGTAACGCCGCACCCCGTTCGGCGACGCACTACGTCGCCCCGATCGAGGAGACCCCGCTCCAGGCGGTCGACCAGGTCAACGAGGACGAGAAGACCCGCTCCACCTGGACCGACGCGTGGGACGCGATGCGCACCCGACCGATGTTCTGGGTGTCCGCGATCCTCATCCTGCTCGTCCTCGTCGTGGCGGTCTTCCCCGGGCTGTTCACGCACGTCGACCCGCGCGCCGCGACCCTGGCGAAGAGCAACGAGGGCCCGGAGCCCGGGCACATCCTCGGCTACAACCGCCAGGGCTACGACGTGTTCTCGCGCACCATCTGGGGCGCCCGGAACTCGGTCATCGTCGGTCTCGTCGCGACGCTGCTGGTCTCGATCGTCGGCATCGTCGTCGGTGCCATCGCCGGTTTCTACGGCGGTTGGATCGACACGATCGTGTCCCGCATCGCGGACATCTTCTTCTCGATCCCGACCATCCTCGGCGCGATCGTCATCATGTCGGTGATCCCGGCCCGGAACGCCATCACGGTGGCCCTGGTGCTCGCGGCGTTCGCCTGGCCGCAGATCGCCCGCATCATGCGCGGTGCCGTGCTCAGTGCGAAGCAGTCCGACTACGTGATGGCCTCGGCCGCGCTCGGCGTCGGCCGGTTCACCACGCTCGTCCGCCACGTCATCCCGAACGCACTCGCGCCGGTCATCGTCGTCGCGACCGTCTCGCTCGGCACGTTCATCGTGGCCGAGGCGACCCTGTCGTTCCTCGGCATCGGCCTGCCCGACTCCGCGCTCAGCTGGGGCCTCGACATCGGCACCGCGCAGACGTCCATCCGCACGACGCCGTCGACGATCTTCTGGCCGTCGGCCGCCCTGTCCATCACCGTGCTCGCGTTCCTGCTCCTCGGCGACGTGGTCCGCGACGCACTCGACCCGAAGGCGAGGGCCCGTCGATGACCGGAACGCTCACCGATCCCAACACCCGGCGCGCCGGCGCCGAGGGCGCTCCGCTCCTCGAGATCACCGACCTGCAGGTCGGCTTCCGGACCCAGAGCGGACTCGTCCAGGCCGTCCGCGGCGTCAACCTCACCCTCGAGCAGGGCGAGCGCCTCGCCGTCGTCGGCGAGTCCGGCTCGGGCAAGTCGACCAGCGCCCAGGCGATCATCAAGCTCCTGCCCGGCACCGGCCAGGTGACCGGCGGGTCGATCAAGTTCAACGGGCGCGAGCTCGTCGGGCTGAGCGACAAGGAGATGTCGGAGATCCGCGGGAAGGAGATCGGCTACGTCCCGCAGGACCCGATGTCGAACCTCAACCCGCTGTGGTCGATCGGCTTCCAGGTGGAAGAGGCCATCCGCGCCAACGGGCAGGCCACCGGCAAGAAGGCCGTCCGGGAGCGTGCCATCGAGGTCCTGAAGGAGGCGGGCCTCGGCGACGCCGCGAACCGCCTCAAGCAGTACCCGCACGAGTTCTCCGGCGGCATGCGGCAGCGCGTGCTCATCGGCATCGGTCTGTCGAGCCGCCCGCAGCTGCTCATCGCCGACGAGCCGACGAGTGCGCTCGACGTCACCGTGCAGCGCGTCATCCTCGACCACCTCGAGACCCTGACGCGCGACTACGGCACGAGCGTGCTGTTCATCACGCACGACCTCGGCCTCGCCGCCGAGCGCGCCGAGAAGCTCGTCGTGATGTACAAGGGCCAGGTCGTCGAGGCGGGTCCCTCCAAGGAGATCCTCGCCAACCCGCAGCACCCGTACACGCAGCGCCTGGTCGCGGCGGCCCCGTCGCTGGCCAGCCGTCGCATCCAGTCGAAGGTGCAGCACGAGCAGATCTCGATCGCCGACGTCGGCAGCGACGACGCCGAGCTCATCGCCCGGGCACAGGAGCGCGAGCACCGCCCGGCCGAGGACCTCATCGTGGTCAAGAACCTGCAGAAGGTCTACAAGCTGCGCGGCAAGAACCTCGCGTCGCGCGAGCTGAAGGCCGTCGACGACGTGTCGTTCGCGATCCCGAAGGGCACCACCACGGCGCTCGTCGGCGAGTCGGGTTCGGGCAAGTCGACCGTGGCGAAGCTCGTCCTGCAGCTCGAGAGCATCACGAGCGGCACCGTGCAGTTCGACGGCACCGACATCGGCGCGCTGAAGGGCAAGGCGCTCTTCGACTTCCGTCGACGCGTGCAGCCCGTCTTCCAGGACCCGTACGGCTCGCTGGACCCGATGTACAACGTCGGGAACACGATCGCCGAGCCGCTGTCCACGCACAAGGTCGGCGACAAGGCGTCCCGCCGCGCGCGGGTGCTCGAGCTGCTCGACCAGGTCGCCCTGCCGAAGTCGATGGTGAACCGCTACCCGAACGAGCTCTCGGGCGGACAGCGGCAGCGCATCGCCGTCGCCCGTGCGCTCGCGCTGAAGCCCGACGTCATCGTCCTCGACGAGGCCGTCTCCGCGCTCGACGTGCTCGTGCAGGGGCAGATCCTCGACCTGCTCACCGAACTGCAGACCGAGCTCGGGCTGACGTACCTGTTCATCACGCACGACCTCGCGGTCGTCCGCCTCGTCGCGGACAACGTGTGCGTCATGCGCCGTGGACAGATCGTCGAGAAGGCGACGACCGACGAGGTCTTCGCCGACCCGAAGGAGCAGTACACGAAGGACCTCCTGGCCGCCATCCCCGGCGCCGGGTTCGAGTTCGGACGCTGATCCACCTGGACACCAACGAGGCCGGTCGCCCCGTCACCCTGCGCAGTGGTCGCGGGGGAGCGGTGGCGTCCGGCCTCGTCGCCGTCCTGGGCGCCTTCCTGCTCGTCGACGCGGGCGTCCGCGGCAGCTGGGACGTCGTGCTCCGTGCGCTCGGACCGATCGTCGTCCTCGTCTGGGTCCTCTGGGTCCTGACGTACCGGCCGCACATCCGCATCGACGACGCGGCCGTCACGGTCGTCAACCCGCTCCGGCGCACGGTGGTGCCGTGGGCGGCGGTCGCCGACGTGCGGCTCCGCTGGCAGATCGTCGTCGAGACGACCTCCGGCCGTCGCGTGCAGTGCTGGGGCGGGCCGTCGCTGCCCCGGCCGAAGCCGGCGAAGCGCGGCGAACGCGCCGTGCTCCGACAGCCCGACGAGATGACCGTCCTGCTCGACCGCTGGTCTGAGCGGCGCGCCGCCGCCGCCGGCGACGTGGTCCGCGGCTGGGACCGCCCTGCGCTCGTGGCCGGCGCCGTCGCGCTGGCCCTGCTGGTGGTCTCGCTGCTCGCCGTGACCCTCGGCAGCTGAGGCGCTCGCCTCCGCGACCACGGACGGACGGGAGGCCCGGTGCCAGCTGGCACCGGGCCTCCCGTCCGTCGCTCGCGCGCGTCCACTGCCCCGCTTCGTGAGCAGGAGGTGTCGGGTGCGCGGCCCGGACCCGACCGTTTCTGCTCAGCATCCGGCGTGATGAACTGGAGGCGGGCCTCCCGTCCGGTGCCGCGTGTGCGGTTCCGCTTCGTGAGCAGGAGGTGTCGGGTGCGCGGCCCGGACCCGGCCGTTTCTGCTCAGCATCCGACGTGGCGGACGGGAGGCGGGCCTCCCGTCCGGTGCCGCGTGTGCGGTCCCGCTTCGTGAGCAGGAGGTGTCGGGTGCGCTGCCCGGACCCGACCTTTTCTGCTCAGCATCCGACGCGGCGGACGGGAGGCGGGCCTCCCGGCCGGTGCCGTGTGTGCGGTCCCGCTTCGTGAGCAGGAGGTGTCGGATGCGCGGCGCCGACCCGACGTTTTCTGCTCAGCATCCGACGCGGCGGACGGGAGGCGGGCCTCCCGGCCGGTGCCGCGTGTGCGGTCCCGCTTCGTGAGCAGAAGATGTCGGGTGCGCGGCGCCGACCCGACGTTTTCTGCTCAGCATCCGACGCGGCGGAAGGGGGGGGGGGGGGGGGCGCCTCCCGTCCGGGTCCGTGCGTCCGCCGCCCCGCTTCGTGAGCAGAAGATGTCGGGTGCTCCGCCCGGGACCCTGGGCCGACGCCTAGACGACCGCGCCGACCCGCTCGGTGAGCAGGTGCTCCTGGTCGGTCTGGATGCACGCGACCCCGCGGCCGTGCACGTCCTGCAGGCGCGGGTCCACGGTGCGGCACTGCTCCTGGCGGCCCTCGTCGAGCAGCTGGTAGAGCGGGCAGCGCGTGCGGAAGCGGCAGCCGTCGATGCGTTCGGTGGGCGAGGGCAGGTCGCCCTCGAGCAGGATCCGGCCACGCGCCGCCTCGGCCGAGGGGTCCGGCACGGGCACCGCGGACAGCAGCGCACGGGTGTACGGGTGCTGCGGGTCCGAGAACACCCGGTCGCCGTCGCCGTACTCGACGATGCGGCCGAGGTACATCACGGCGACGTCGTCGGCGATGTGCCGCACAACGGACAGGTCGTGCGCGACGAACAGGTAGGACAGTCCGAGCCGGTGCTTGAGGTCCTCGAGCAGGTTGATGACGCCGGCCTGCACGGAGACGTCGAGCGCGGAGACCGGCTCGTCGAGCACGAGGATCTTCGGCTCGACGATGAGCGCCCGGGCGATGCCGATGCGCTGGCGCTGCCCGCCGGAGAACTCGTGCGGGTACCGGTCGATGTAGCTCGGTTCGAGGCCCACGAGTTCGAGGGCCTCGCGCACCCGGCGACGGATCTCGTCCTTCGCCACCCCGTGCACGGTGAGCGGTTCGCCGATCACCGAGCCGATGTCCAGGCGCGGGTCGATCGACGCCATCGGGTCCTGGAAGACGACCTGGATGTCACTGCGGAGCGATCGACGGTCGCTCTTCGACAGCGACGCGGTGTCCACCCCGTTCACCCGGATGGTGCCCTGCTGGGCACCGGCGAGCTCGAGGATCTCCATGATGGTGGTCGTCTTGCCGCAGCCGGACTCGCCGACCAGGCCGAGGACCTGACCGCGCTTCAGGGTGAGGGAGATGCCGTCCACGGCGTGCACCTCGCCGATCTGCCGGCGGAAGAGCGCGCCCTTCGTGAGCGGGAACGTCTTCACCACGTCGGTGAGCTCGAGCACGACGTCGTCGCCGTGGTCGATGGTCGACTCGGGGACGTCCTCGGGGCGGGGGAAGATCTCCGAGCGCTCGAGGGTGCCGGCGGCGATCTCGTCGCGCCGGATGCACGCGGCGGTGTGCTCGTCGAGCAGGGTGCCGTTGCCGATCGTCGGCACGGCGCCGGTGAGCACCGGGTTGTCGCCGCTCTGCGGGACGGTCGGGGCGACCAGTGCCGGCTCGCCCTCGCGGCAGGCGTCGAGGACGGCGGGGCAGCGGTCGGCGAAGGGGCAACCGGTCGGCTTCGCGGTGAGCAGCGGCGGCCGGCCCTCGAGGGGGACGAGCCGTTCGGTGCGCGCCGCGGTCATGTTCGGCATCGAGCGGAGCAGCCCGATCGTGTACGGCATCACCGGCTCGCGGAACAGCGGCTCGACCGGGGCGGTCTCGACGATCCGGCCCGCGTACATCACGGCGACGCGGTCCGCGTTGCCGGCGACGACGCCGAGGTCGTGCGTGATGAGGACGACGGCGGCGCCGGTCATGTCCTTCGCGGTCTGCAGGACGTCGAGGACCTGTGCCTGGATCGTCACGTCGAGGGCGGTCGTCGGCTCGTCGGCGATGATGAGCTTCGGGTCGTTCGCGATGGCGATCGCGATCATCGCCCGCTGGCGCATGCCGCCGGAGAACTCGTGCGGGAACGCGTCGAGCCGGCGGGCCGGGTTCGGGATGCCGACGACGCGGAGCAGCTCCTCGGCGCGCACGCGTGCGGCGTGCTGCGTGAGGGCGCGGTCGTGCAGACGGAGGCCCTCGATGATCTGCTGCCCGATCGTGTACACGGGCGTCAGTGCCGAGAGCGGGTCCTGGAACACCATCGCGATGTCCCGACCGCGCAGGCGCGACAGCTCGCGGTCGTTCTGGCCGAGGAGCTCCTGGCCGTCGAAGCGGATGCTCCCGGTGACGTGGGCGGACGACGGCAGCAGCCCCATCACGGCCATCGAGGACACCGACTTGCCGGAGCCGGACTCGCCGACGATGCCGAGGAACTCCCCGGGCGCCACCGAGTAGTCGACCCCGCGGACGGCGTAGACGGGCTTCGTCTTCGGGTTGAACGTGACCGAGAGATCGGAGACGGTCAGCAGCGGCTCAGTCACGGTTGGCTCCGGAGGTCGGGTCGATGGCGTCGCGCAGGGCGTCGCCGAGCAGGCTGGTCGAGAGCACGGTCGCGACGAGGGTCGCGGCGGGCAGGACGAAGAGCCACGGGCGGGTGACGGCGGACTGGCTGCCGGCGGCGAGGAGCGTGCCGAGGGACACGTCCGGCACCTGGATGCCGAAGCCGAAGAAGCTCAGCGAGCTCTCCGCCAGGATCATCGCGCCGACGCCGAGCGTGGCGTCGATGATGAGCAGCGACGCGACGTTCGGCAGGATGTGCCGACGGATGATCGTGAACGAGGGCACACCCATGAACCGGGCGGCCTTCACGTAGTCGCGTTCGCGCAGGGACATCGTCTGACCACGGATCACGCGGGCCATGATCATCCAGCCGAAGATCGCCAGGCCGATGATGAGCGCCAACCAGCTGAGGTTCTTGAACACCGGGCTGAGGAGCACGAGTGCGTAGAAGGAGGGGATGACGAGCAGCAGGTCGATGCCCCAGACGAGGGCGCGGTCGATGAACCCGCCGAAGTAGCCCGCGATCGCACCGACGATGCCGGCGATGAGGGTGGCGGCCGGACCGGCGATGAGGCCGATGAGCAGCGACTTCTGCAGGCCGACCAGGGTCTGCGCGTAGATGTCCTGGCCGATGTCGTTCGTGCCGAACCAGTGCGCGGCGCTCGGCGGCATGCCGAACGCGAGCCCGTCGGAGTCGACGGCGTTCCAGTGGTACAGGGACGGGCCGACGAAGGCCCAGAGCAGGATGAGCAGCAGGGCGCCGCCGCCGATCCGCGCCCGCCAGGTGCGGAAGACCTTGCGCCAGAGCGGTGTGCGCCCGCCCGTCACCTCGATGACGTGCGCCGGCTCGCCGGCCGAGCCATCGCCGGGGTCACCGGCGGTGGTCGTGGTCGTGGGGTCGAGTACGGACATGGGTCACACCCTCACTCGCGGGTCGAGCGCGGCGTACAGCAGGTCCGCGAGGGTCCCTGCGATGAGCACGAGGATCGCCGTGAAGAGGATCGTGCCCGACGCCGCGTTGATGTCGTTGTTGGTGATGCTCGTGATGAAGTACTCGCCCATGCCGTGCCAGCTGAACACGAGCTCGGTGATGCTCGCGCCGGTCAGGATGAGTCCGAACGAGTACGCGAAGAAGGTGGACATCGGGATGAGCGCGACGCGGACGCCGTGCCGCATGATGGCCGACCCCCGCGTCCGGCCCTTCGAGCGCGCGGTCCGGATGAAGTCGTTCGAGAGCACGTCGAGCATCGCGGAGCGCTGGTAGCGGGAGTACGACGCGACGGCGCCGACCGTCAACGAGATCGTCGGCAACAACAGGTGCACCAGCCGGTCGCCGAGCACCGGGAAGAACCCGGTCACCCCCGGGGTGTACTCGCCGGTGAACCGGATGGCCTGCACACCGAGGCCCTGGTTCAGGGCGGTCGTCAGGATCATGAGCACGACGGCGATCACGAAGGTCGGCGTCGCGAGGACGGCGAAGGACAGGTACGTCGACACCTGGTCCGACGCGCGGTACTGCCGGACGGCGTTCCAGACACCGAGCAGCACGCCGAGGAGCGCACCGAGCAGGCTGCCGATGACGAGGAGCCGCAGGCTCGTGCCGGACCGGGCGATGATGTCGGCCGTGACCTCGGTGCCGCGCGTGCTGAGCCCGAGCGAACCGTGGGTCACGAGGCCGACCCACCAGTCCCACGTGCGGACGATCAGCGGGGTCCCCGGATCGGCGCCGAGCTTCTGCAGCGACGCGTCGATCGTGCCCTGCGGGACCGCCGGGTTGCGGCCGAGGAACCGGGCCGCCGGGTTGAGCGTCGTGCTGGCGAGGATGTAGCCGAGGGTGGTCGCCACGATCGTCAGGATGACGTAGTTGACGATCCGCTTCGCGATGAAGGCAAGCATTCGTGTGACCTCGTGGGGTACGGCCGTCCGACCGGACGGCGTTGTCGGTGGCGACAGGTTAGCCGGTCCGGGCAGGCGGGTGGGACAACGGAAGTGACGTTATGCAACATTCGTTACGAGCATGTTTCGATTCACGGCACAGGCCCTTGCAGAGCCTTCGGATGTGACTAGGGTTCTCAACCAACAGACGTGACGGCCGGGGGTCGGTCGCGTTCCAGCGCTCCGGCGCGAACCACACGAAAGGGAATCCTCGCCATGCGAAAGAGGATCAAGGGCATCGGTGTGCTCGCCACCGCGGCGGCTGCCGTCGTCGTCCTGGCCGGCTGCTCCGGCGGCGGGAGTGCTGGCAACAGCAGCTCCCCGGTCGCCGAGTCGTCGCTGAAGTCGACGGGTTGGACCGTCGCGGACCGCGCCGACGTCAAGGACGGCGGGTCGATCACCCTGCCGATCGACTCGGCTCCGGCCAACTGGCAGCTGCTCAACCTGGACTCGGGGACCGTGGACGACACCACGATCTCGCAGACTTACCTGCCGAGCTTCATCCAGTTCAAGGAGAACGGCGAGTGGGAGGCGAACAAGGACTACGTCGACTCGATCGAGCTGACGAAGGACTCCCCGCAGACCGTGGAGATCAAGATCAACCCGAAGGCCGTCTGGTCCGACGGGACGCCGCTGTCCGCGAAGGACGTCATCGCCAACTGGAAGGCGCTGAACGGCTCGGACAAGGCCTTCGCACCGCTGGCCACCAACGTCTGGGAGGACGTCGACTCGGTCAAGCAGGGTTCCGACGAGCGTGACGTCATCGTCACCTTCTCGAAGACGAACGCCGACTGGGCGAGCGTCTTCACCGCGATCTACCCCTACTGGGCCGTCGACACCCCCGACCACTTCAACAAGGCGTGGGCCAAGGGCCCCTACGAGGCCGACGGGAAGACCTACGTCTCCGGTGGCCCGTACATCCTCAAGTCCTTCGACGCCAACGGTGGCGTCGTGACCTTCGAGAAGAACAGCAAGTGGTGGGGCGACCCGGGCAAGCTGGACACCATCGTCTTCAAGACGGTGTCGCGCGACGGCGTCGCACAGGCCTACGGCAACAAGGAGCTCGACGCGTTCAACCTGAACGGCAGCGCCGACAACTTCAAGACCGCCAACTCGCGCTCCGACTCGAAGATCGAGCGCTCGCTCGGCACCACGCAGCGCCAGATCACGCTCAACGGCACCTCGGACGTCTTCAAGGACCAGGAGGTCCGTCAGGCCTTCGCGCAGGCCATCAACCGCAAGGTGCTGGCCCAGGCCATCCTGTCCCCGGTCAAGAGCCCCGGTGACGTGCTGAACAACCTGACGTTCCTGCCCGGCCAGAAGGGCTACGAGGACGACGTGACGAGCGTCTACGGCTACGACACCGCCAAGGCGAAGAAGAAGCTCGAGGACGCCGGCTACACGATCGGCTCCGACGGCTACGCCACGAAGGGCGGCAAGGCGCTCGAGGTCCGCTTCGTGATCCCGTCGGACAACCCGAACTCGGCCAACGTCGCGCAGCTCGTGCAGCAGCAGACGAAGGCGGCCGGCTTCAAGGTCACCATCGACACCGTCCCGACCGACGACTTCTTCACGAAGTACATCACCACGACGACGCGTGACTTCGACGCCACGTACTTCGCGTGGCAGGGCACGCCGTTCCCGATCTCGTCGCTGAAGTCGATCTACTACCCCGCCGACGCCGGTCAGAACTACACCGGTGTCACCGACGACTCGCTCGGCGAGGCCTGGGACACCGCCAACGGTGAGCTCGACGTCGATGCCCGCATCAAGGACGCGCAGGAGATCGACAAGAAGATCGTCGCCGTCGCCGGCACCATCCCGCTGTTCGCCGAGCCCTACGCCTGGGGGGTGCGGAAGGACCTGGTGAACTACGGTCCCTCGCAGTTCCAGCAGTCCTCGGTGAAGTGGCAGGACGTGGGTTACACCGAGTAGCCACCGGTCGCACGACCCGCGACGACACCCCCGACGTCACACGACGTCGGGGGTGTCGTTCGTCGTCGGGCACTCACAGCCGTGCCGCGGCGAGGGACGCCGCGACGCCGAGCACCACGAGCGCCAGGACGGTCCAGCCGTGGACGCGGTGCGTGATCGGCGCAGCCGTCACGGTCGCCGGGGGCGGGCCGTCCTGACGGACCGGCGCGGGTACCCGGGCCCGGATGCGCGCAGCCGCAGCGTCGACGTCGAGGCGATCCGTGCCTCCCGACCGGGCGTCGGTCCCCGTCCCGAGCACGGCGAGCCGCGCCGTCGGGCGGGTGGCGATCCAGACGCGGCGGACGCCCTCGCTGGTCACCACCTCGATGCCGTACTTCGTCCGCACGTCCGTGATGCGCGACCACGTGACCTCGCTGGTGCGCCGGACGTCCACGATGCGCAGTGCGTCGGGCGTGAGCTCGAGCCGCGGGCGCCAGAGTGCCGCCCACGCGACGAACGCGACGCAGATGCTCGGGATCGGGGCGAGCCAGGGCGAGCCGCCGCCGACCAGAGCGAGCGGGACCATGACGACGGCCGCGACCCACAGGACGACGGCCAGACGGCGGAGACCCAGGGCGACGATCGTGGTGTGCACCGGACGAGGCTACGAGATGCCTCCCCGGGAACGCCCGGGGAGCGGGTGTGACACACCGGCGCGTACCTCCGGACGACCCGGTTCCCCGGGGAGGCAGATCCAGTTCGGACCGCTCGTCGACGTCAATGGTCACCGCCCCCAGTTCGGGTGTCAACACCCCACGGGCACCGATCCCGCGATCGCCGTGCGCGATCCGGCCGACGGGCCGCGTGCCGGTCAGGCGACGAGGAGCTCCACCTGGTGGCGGATCGCCTCGGCCTTCGGGAACCGCAGGCCGACCAGCCCGACGTGCCGCCAGCGCACGAGTCCGTCCGGGCCGATGACGAACACCGAGCGGCGCAGCGGCAACCCCGGCGCGTTGACCCCGTACGCGCGGATGACCTCGCCGCTCGTGTCGCTCAGCAGGGGGAAGGTGAGCGACGAGCCGCGGGCGAAGGCCTCGTGCGAGTCGAGCGCCTGCGGGCTGATGCCCCACACGACGGCGCCGAGGTCGGCGAAGTCGTCGAGCTCCTCCTGGTAGCTGCAGAGCTGCGCGGTGCAGACCGGGGTGGCGTCGCCGGGGTAGAACGCGAGCACGAGGGGACGGCCGACGACGGACGTCCGCGAGTACTCGTCGTCCGCGCGGGCGCCACCGCGAACGATCATGCCGGGCAGGGTGAAGTCCGGTGCGGGCTCGCCGACGGCGGGGATGCTCATGCGCTCACGGTAGGGGTGCCGGACGGGTACGTCCCCTCGGCGCGCTGGACGGACACCGTGGATGCGCTCAGGGTCGCCCGTGGGTGCGTGGGTGCGCGGCAGCGCGGGCGCGCGAGCGCGCGGGCGCGCGAGCGCGCGGGCGCGCGGGTGCGCGGACGCGCGGGTGCGCGGACGCCGGGGCGCGGGGGCGCGAGCGTGGGTGCGGGCGCGCAGGCGCAGGCGCTGGCGCTGGCGCTGGCGCTCAGCTGAACAGCTGCGGGAACGCGTGCGCCACCCAGGGGTAGCCGACGAACACCACGGCATCGAGCAGGCAGTGCGTGATGACGAGCGGCAGCAGTCGCCCCCACGTCGTGTAGATCCACCCGAACACGACCCCCATCACCGCGTTCCCGACGAACGCGCCGAAGCCCTGGTACAGGTGGTAGCTGCCCCGCAGCACCGCCGTCGACAGGATCACCTGCCACCGGCCCCACCCGAGGTCGCCGAGCCGGGCGTACAGGTACCCGATGACGATCACCTCCTCCTGCAGGCCGGACCGGACCGCGGAGAGCAGCAGGACGGGCACCGTCCACCAGTAGGAGTTGAGCGCCGCCGGGTCGACCGCCACCGTGATGCCGAGCGCACGCCCTGCGAAGTACAGGGCGAGGCCGGGGACGCCGATGCAGAGGGCGATGAGCGCCGGCCCACCGAGGTCCGGCTTCACGCGGAACCGGTCGATCCCGAGCCGGCCGAGGTGCGGGCGCGACGAGCTCCAGAGCAGGTAGCAGACGAGCGCCACCGGGGCCAGGTCCACCGCGATCCCGAGCAGCTGCCGCGCCAGGTCGACGTACTGCACCGTCGTCGACGAGGTGTTGAGGGCCGTCGACTGCTCGCCGAGCGGGGTCGGCTGCGACAGGTCGTCGATGATCTGCAGGATCGAGTACAACGCGCTGCCACCGAGTGAGAGCAGGAGCACGATCGTGATCTCGACCCACGTTCGCCGTCGGCTCATGCCCTGTACTCCTGTCGATTGCGAACTACCGGTAGACTGGCGTGTCGGGCGTTCTGCCCACGGGTGCGGTGCTGTCAAGTCGCTGGCCCGACACTCACCCAGAAATCGAAGGATGTCCTGTATGGCGCTCGCCACCCGGTCCGACCTGCGCAACGTCGCCATCGTGGCACACGTCGACCACGGCAAGACCACCCTCGTCGACGCGATGCTCACGCAGACGAACTCGTTCGACGCCCACTTCGAGGGCGAGGACCGGATGATGGACTCGAACGACCTCGAGCGCGAGAAGGGCATCACGATCCTCGCGAAGAACACCTCGGTGCTCTACAACGGGAAGCACGCGACCGAGTTCGGCTCCGACGGTCCCATCACCATCAACGTGATCGACACCCCCGGCCACGCCGACTTCGGTGGCGAGGTCGAGCGCGGTCTGTCCATGGTCGACGGTGTCGTCCTGCTCGTCGACGCGTCCGAGGGCCCGCTGCCGCAGACCCGCTTCGTGCTCCGCAAGGCGCTCGCCGCGAAGCTCCCGGTGATCCTGCTCGTCAACAAGACGGACCGCCCCGACTCCCGCATCGACGAGGTCGTCTCCGAGTCGCAGGACCTGCTCCTCGGCCTGGCCTCGGACCTGTCGGACGAGGTCGACGACCTCGACCTCGACGCGATCCTCGACGTCCCTGTGGTCTACGCCTCGGGTCGCGCCGGTGCCGCGTCGCGCAACAAGCCGGCCGACGGCTCGCTGCCCGACAACGAGGACCTCGAGCCGCTGTTCGAGGCGATCCTGCAGCACGTCCCCGCGCCGAAGTACGACGACCAGCACCCGCTGCAGGCCCACGTCACCAACCTCGACGCGTCGCCGTTCCTCGGCCGCCTCGCGCTGCTCCGCATCTTCCACGGCACGATGAAGAAGGGCCAGACGGTCGCGTGGGTCAAGCACGACGGCACCGTCGCGAACGCCCGCATCACCGAGCTCCTCATCACCAAGGCGCTCGAGCGCTACCCGGCCGAGTCGGCAGGCCCCGGTGACATCGTCGCCGTCGCCGGCTTCGACACGATCACCATCGGCGAGACCCTGACCGACCCCGAGGACGTGCGCCCGCTGCCGACCATCACGGTCGACGACCCGGCGATCTCGATGACGATCGGCACGAACACCAGCCCGCTCGTCGGCAAGGTCAAGGGCCACAAGCTGACCGCCCGCATGGTCAAGGAGCGCCTCGACCGCGAGCTCATCGGCAACGTCTCGCTCAAGGTCCTCGACATCGGTCGTCCGGACGCCTGGGAGGTCCAGGGCCGTGGTGAGCTCGCGCTCGCCATCCTGGTCGAGCAGATGCGTCGCGAGGGCTTCGAGCTCACCGTCGGCAAGCCGCAGGTCGTCACGAAGCGTGACGAGAACGGCAAGCTGCAGGAGCCGTACGAGCACATGACGATCGACACGCCGGAGGAGTACCTCGGCGCGATCACGCAGCTCATGGCCGCCCGCAAGGGCCGCATGGAGAACATGACGAACCACGGCACCGGCTGGGTGCGCATGGAGTTCATCGTCCCGTCGCGTGGCCTCATCGGCTTCCGCACCTCGTTCCTGACCGAGACCCGCGGCACCGGCATCGCGAACGCGATCTCGCACGGCTACGACGAGTGGGCCGGCCCGATCCAGACCCGCATCAACGGCTCGATCGTGTCCGACCGGTCGGGCGTCGTCACGCCGTTCGCCATCACGAACCTGCAGGAGCGGATGACGTTCTTCGTCAACCCGACCGAAGAGGTCTACGAGGGCATGGTCATCGGCGAGAACTCGCGCGCCGACGACATGGACGTCAACATCACGAAGGAGAAGAAGCTCACGAACATGCGTTCGGCGAACGCCGACTCCTTCGAGTCGATGACGCCGTCGCGCCAGCTCTCCCTCGAGGAGTGCCTGGAGTTCGCGCGCGAGGACGAGTGCGTCGAGGTCACCCCCGACGCCGTCCGCATCCGCAAGGTCGAGCTCGACGCGCAGGCCCGCCAGCGCTCGTACGCCCGCCTGAAGCGCCAGGACGCGTAAGCACCAGCACGAGCAACACACAGGAGGCCCGTCCTCCGTCCGACGGTCCGGTCACCTGCAACAGGTGGCCGGGCCGTTCGCGGTTGTACCGTGGTCAGCGTGACTCTCGACCTGCTCTCGATCTACCAGGACCTGCACGCCCACCCGGAGCTCGGCTTCCAGGAGCACCGCACCGCCGGTGTCATCACCGGGAAGCTCGCCGAGATCGGCGGGATCGAGGTGACGACGGGTGTCGGCGGCACCGGTGTCGTCGGCGTCGTGTCGAACGGCGAGGGCCCCGTGGTCTGGCTCCGCGCCGACATGGACGGCCTGCCGGTGCAGGAGCGCTCCGGACTGCCCTACGCGAGCGAGCACCACGGCACCGACGAGGAGGGCAAGGACGTCCCGACGATGCACGCCTGCGGCCACGACATCCACGTCACGTGGCTGCTCGGCACGTTGGAGCGCCTGGTCGCGACCACGGCCGACTGGCGCGGCACGGTCGTCGCCGTCTTCCAGCCCGCGGAAGAAGTGATCTCCGGCGCCCGGGCGATGGTCGAGGACGGCCTGGCCGACCGGTTCCCGAAGCCCGACGTCGTGCTCGGTCAGCACTCCGCCCCGGCACCCGTCGGCATCGTCGCGGTCGGCACCGGACCCGTGATGGCCTCGAGCGACCGGCTCACCGTCACGTTCAACGGCCGGGGCGCGCACGGCTCGGCGCCGCAGGCGTCGCTCGACCCGATCGTCACCGCGGCCTCGGCCGTGGTGCGACTGCAGACCGTCGTCGCACGCGAGGTCTCGCCCAGCGACGCCGGCGTCGTCACCGTCGGCAGCTTCCACGCCGGCACCCGGGCGAACATCATCCCCGACCAGGCCGTCATCGAGATCTCGACGCGTGCCCGCAACGAGGAGACCCGTGCGCGCATCATCGCCTCGATCGAGCGGATCGTGCGGGCCGAGAGCACCGCGGGTGGCCTGCCCGAGCCGACGATCACCCGCGCGCCGGGCGCCGAGGTGACGGTGAACGATGCCGAGGCCGCCGCCCGGGTGCTCGACGCGGTCCGCGCCGTGGTGCCCGGAGCCCGCGACCTGGAGATCGGGCTCGCCATGGCGTCGGAGGACGTCGGCCAGCTCGCCACCGCTGCCGGAGCGCCGCTCGTGTACTGGTTCACGGGCATCACCGACCCGGAGCTCTTCCGCCGCGGCGCGGACATCCCGAGCAACCACTCGCCGTTCTACGCCCCGCAGGCCGAGACCGCGATCCCCGTCGGGGTCGACGCCCTCGTGGCTGCCACCCGCGCGTACGTCGGGTAGCGCTCGGCGCCCTCGTCCGTGCCGGGGCTGCGCTGCGCGCGTGGTCCGCTCGTGCTCCGTCCCGTCTCGTCGGACGCGGTGCGTGCGCGTTCCGTCCCATCGCACGCAGCATGGGAAGCAGATCCGCGCGTAGGGGGCCAGACCAACCGCCCTCCCACGCGCGGTTCTGCTTGCCACGCGCGGTTCTGCTTCCTACGCGCGGATCTGCTTCCCACGCGCGGTTCTGCTCCCCACGCGCGGAACGGCCACCCGTGCGCGGGAGGGCTGACCACGCGAGCGGGCGGAACCGGCCACAGCGCGGCAGGACGTTCCCAGGGGACTCACGCCGGGCCTCCCGGATGCTCCGTTACGGTCGCGACATGCGTTCTCTCCGTACCCCGCTGATCGCCGCCGTCGCTGCCGGCATCGCCCTGGCCGGACTCACCGGGTGCTCGTCCGAGGCCGTACGCCAGGCCACCGACCTCGGTTCCTCGGTCGCGTCCGACGTGGCCGAGGGCGTGCGGGGCATCGACGGGGCCGCCATCCAGGACGGCATGTCCCAGGTGGCGGGCGGCATCGACGGTGCGCTCGACACTGCGCTCAAGGGTGCGGACGTGACCTCGGACGGCAAGGTGCCGGACGGGTTCCCGTCGGCCGGGGTGCCGCTCGTCGACGGCACCGTCCTCGGCGGGGGAGCGGGGCCGAACGGCTCCGGCTGGGTCGTGCAGGTCCGCGCCGCGTCCGTCGACGACTTCACCGCCGCGGTGCAGCAGCTGGCCGACGCCGGGTTCACCGAGTCCGCGAAGCGAGCGGACTCGTCGAGTGCGTTCGGCATGTTCCGCAGCGACGGGTACCGCGTCGTGCTCACGTTCTCGGACAGCGGGGACGGCGGCGCGGGAGCGACCGCGACGTACATCGTCACACCCCGGTAGTCCCGTACCCTGGGTGCGATGTCGAAGGCCCCCGTCACCCGTCCCGAGCACGTCCTCTTCGTGCACGCCCACCCCGACGACGAGACGCTCGCGTCCGGTGGGACGATCGCCACGCTGCTCGAGCGCGGCGCACGCGTGACCGTCCTCACCGCGACCCGGGGGGAACGCGGCGAGATGCTCACGGCGCAGCTCGCACCGCTCGCCGGCGACGGCCCACGGGTCGCCCGGCACCGGGAGACCGAGATCGCCGCGGCACTCGCCGCCCTCGGCGGGCCGTCCCACCTGTGGCTCGGCGGACCGGGTGCACGCCCGACCGACCTGCCGGAGCGCCGCTACGTCGACTCCGGCATGCAGTGGGGTCCGGACGGCCGGGCCACCGCGGCGGAGGACGCCCCGGCCGACTCGCTCACCGCGGCCGATCTCGGCGAGGTCGTCGACGACGTCCGCGCGGCGATCCGCTCCACCGGGGCCGACGCCGTCGTGAGCTATGCCGACGACGGCGGGTACGGCCACCCGGACCACGTCCGGGTGCACCACGCCGCGCGGCACGCCGCCCGGGCCGAGGAGGTCCCGTTCTCGATGATCGTCGACCCGGACGGCGGCGACGCCGACCTGACCGTCGACGTCCTGCCGGTCCGTGCGAAGGTCCGCGCCGCCGTCGAGCAGTACCGCTCGCAGGTCACGGTCGACCCCGAGGACCGCGCCGACCCCGGCAACCTGTCGTGGGTGATGCCGCACGGCGTCCGGCAGCACGCGCCCGCGGTCGAGGCGTACCGCTACGACGCCGACCCGGAGCCGGCCGCCCCGCAGACCTACGCCGAGATGACCGGCCAGGGCAAGGCGACGGCCGTCGTCGTCGCGTTCGTGCTCGGCGCCGTCACGGGCGGCCTCGGCACGGTGACGCACCAGCAGACGGTGGGGTCGTTCCCGATCGGCATGGTGCTCACCACCCTGATCGTCGTCGGCCTGACCGTCGGCGTCCGGCTCGTGTACCGGTCCCGCGCCATGGTCGCGGCCATCGGCATCGGGGTCATCGTCGCGACCCAGGTGCTGGTGTCCGTCGGCGGCCAGAGCTCGCCCCTCGTGCTCGCGAACGCCGCCGGGTACGTCTGGACGTTCGCCCCGGCCGTCATCGCCGCGCTCGTGCTGGCCTGGCCGGACCTGTCCGGGCTGCGGTCACGGACGACCAGCGCCGCCGAGTAGACTCGGACCCGCTCGTCGAAGGGAGCACCCGAACCGTGACCTACGTGATCGCCCAGCCCTGTGTCGACGTCAAGGACCGCGCCTGCATCGACGAATGCCCCGTCGACTGCATCTACGAGGGCGACCGGTCGCTCTACATCCACCCCGACGAGTGCGTCGACTGCGGTGCGTGCGAGCCGGTGTGCCCCGTCGAGGCCATCTACTACGAGGACGACCTGCCCGACGAGTGGGCGGACTACTACAAGGCGAACGTCGAGTTCTTCCAGGAGATCGGTTCTCCCGGCGGCGCCGCGAAGGTCGGTGTGATCCACAAGGACCACCCGGTCGTCATGGCCCAGCCCCCGCGCGCCTGAGCGGGACCGGCCACGTGGCGCTCGACCTCCCCGACTTCCCCTGGGACCAGCTCGTCCCGTTCAAGCAGCGCGCCGCAGCGTACGAGGGCGGCATCGTCGACCTCAGCGTCGGCTCGCCCGTCGACCCGACCCCCGAGGTCGTCCGCACCGCGCTGTCCGCGGCCACCGACGCGCACGCGTACCCGCAGGTCGCGGGCACCCCGGCACTGCGCCAGGCCATCGCCGACTGGTACGGCCGCCGACACGGCGTCGAGCTGACCGAGGCGCACACCCTGCCGACGATCGGCTCGAAGGAGTTCATCGCCGGCCTCGCCCTGTGGCTCGGTGTCGGACGGGGCGACACGGTCGTGTTCCCCGCCGCGGCCTACCCGACCTACGAGCTCGGCGCGGCCCTGGTCGGCGCGGACGCGTTGGCCTCCGACGACCCGGCCTCCTGGCCGGAGACGACGAAGCTCGTCTGGCTGAACTCCCCGGGCAACCCCGACGGTCGCGTGCTCACGATCGACGCCCTGCGGGCCGCGGTGACCCGTGCGCGCGAGCTCGGCGCCGTCATCGTCGGCGACGAGTGCTACGCCGAACTCGGGTGGGACGACGAGTACGCCACGACGCCCACCCCCACGATCCTCGACCCGCGGGTCGTCGGTGACTCGCTCGACGGCGTGCTCAGCGTCTACTCGCTCTCGAAGCAGTCGAACCTCGCCGGCTACCGTGCGGCCTTCGTCGCGGGTGACGCAGCGATCCTCGCCGACGTCCTCACCGTGCGGAAGCACGCGGGACTCATGCCGCCGCTGCCCGTGCAGCAGGCGATGGTCGTCACGCTGCAGGACGAGACGCACGTGCAGCAGCAGAAGGCCCGGTACCGCGCACGGCGGAACATGCTCCGACGGGCACTCGAGGACGCCGGCTTCCGCATCGACCACAGCGAGGCGGGCCTCTACCTATGGGCGACCCGTGGCGAGCCCGCACTCGACACCGTCTCCTGGCTGGCCGACCACGGCATCCTCGTCGCCCCGGGCACGTTCTACGGCGTGGCCGGGGGCGAGCACGTCCGCGTGGCGCTCACCGCGACCGACGAGCGCATCGCCGCCGCGGCGCAGCGCCTGGCCAGCAGCCGCCGACTCGGCGCGGCGTAGCACGGCGGGCGTCCGAGGCACCCGTCACGAGCCGGAACGCAACCGGTGGTGCCCACCAAGTCGTGACCTCGGATGTGTACACGAGCGACAGACGCCGCGATTAGGCTGTCCTCGTGACTGACACTGCCAATGACGCTCAGAAGACGGCCACACCGCCCACGACGCCCGTCCCCGTGAGTCCGACCGCCGAGCAGGCGACCGAGACCGCCACGTTGACGTACCCCGGGGGCTCGGCAGAGTTCCCGATCCTGCGCAGCGTCGACGGTGCCTCGGCGATCGACATCGCGAGCCTCAAGAAGCAGACCGGGCTCAACACGCTCGACTACGGGTTCGTGAACACCGGGGCCACCCGCAGTGCCATCACCTACATCGACGGCGACCAGGGGATCCTGCGCTACCGCGGCTACCCGATCGACCAGGTCGCGGCGAACTGCACGTACCTCGAGGTCGCCTGGCTCCTCATCTACGGCGAGCTGCCCAGCCCCGCCGAGCTTGAGGCCTTCGACGCCCGCATCCGTCGGCACACCCTGCTGCACGAGGACCTGCGCCGACTGTTCGACGCCCTGCCGCACTCCGCGCACCCGATGTCGGTGCTGTCGAGCGCCGTGAGCGCCCTGTCGACCTACTACGAGGACGACATGGACGTCGACGACCCCGAGAAGGTCGAGCTGCAGACCGTCCGGCTCCTCGCGAAGCTGCCCGTCATCGCCGCCTACGCGCACAAGAAGGCCATCGGGCAGGCGTTCCTGTACCCGGACAACTCGCTGTCGTTCGTCGACAACTTCCTGCGGCTCAACTTCGGCACGATGGCCGAGACGTACCAGCCGAACCCGGTGCTCTCGAAGGCCCTCGAGCGCCTGCTCATCCTGCACGAGGACCACGAGCAGAACGCCTCGACGTCGACGGTCCGGCTCGTGGGGTCGACGAAGGCGAACATGTTCGCGTCGATCTCGGCCGGCATCAACGCCCTGTACGGCCCGCTGCACGGCGGCGCGAACGAGGCCGTGCTCGAGATGCTGCAGCAGATCAAGGACTCCGGCGAGCCGGTGTCGCGCTTCGTCGAGCGGGTGAAGAACAAGGAGCAGGGCGTCAAGCTCATGGGCTTCGGACACCGGGTCTACAAGAACTACGACCCCCGCGCCAAGCTCGTCAAGGAGTCCGCGCACGAGGTCCTCGAGTCCCTCGGCGTGCAGGACGACCTGCTCGACATCGCGATGGAGCTCGAGCAGATCGCGCTGGAGGACGAGTACTTCGTCAGCCGCAAGCTCTACCCGAACGTCGACTTCTACACGGGCATCATCTACAAGGCGATGGGCTTCCCGCCCCGCATGTTCACCGTGCTCTTCGCGATCGGCCGCCTGCCCGGGTGGATCGCACAGTGGCGCGAGCTGAACAACGACCCGCAGAACAAGATCGGTCGCCCGCAGCAGCTCTACGTCGGAGCCCCGGAGCGCGAGGTCCCGAAGCGCTGACCGACCGCGAACGCCCCGTCCCACGGTTTTGTGGGGCGGGGCGTTCGTCCGTGTGGGGGCGCGTCCCTCGTGCCGTCCGTGCCGTGCCGTGCTGTGCGTGCCGTTCCGTGCCGTGCCGTGCCGTGCCGTGCCGTCCGTGCCGTTCCGTGCCGTGCCGTGCCGTGCCGTTCCATCCCACCCTGCCCCGGGCTCCGGCCGCGCGAACGGGCGAAAGAACCGGGTCGCCGGCCGGGTGCGCTCGGGCCTTTCGCCCGCTCGCGGCGCTCGGGGCTCGGCCACTCGCGGCGCCCCGTGCTCGGCCGGGATCGACGTGCGCGCTCGCGGCCGCTCGAGCGGGCGGAACACCCGGGTGACCATACAGATGACTCGGGCAGTCCGCCCGCTCGCAGGGTTGGGCGATCGGCAGGGCCGGTGATCCGGGGGCTCGTCGGGCGAGCGGACGAAAGACCCGGGTGGCCGTGCAAAAGAGTCCGGCATTCTGCCCGCTCGCGGGGTCCGGGCGTTCGGCAGGGCCGGTGATCCGGGGGCCCGCCGGTCGAGCGGGCGAAAGACCCGGGTGGCCGTGCAGAAGAGTCCGGCATTCCGCCCGCTCGCGGGGCCCTGGCGGTCGTGATGGCCGGCGATCCGAGTGCCCGTCGGTCGAGCGGGCGAAAGACCCGGGTGGTCGTGCAGAAGAGTCCGGCATTCCGCCCGCTCGCGGGGCACGGGCGCTCGGGGTGGCCGGCGATCCGAGGGTCCGTCGGTCGAGCGGGCGGAACGTGCGGGTCACGGAGCGAGCGCACCCGGGCATTTCGCCCGCTCGGGGCCGGGGGAGATGGAGTGCCGACCGCGGGGTCGAGTGGGCACGAACTGTCGCCCGAGCGTGCTCCAGGCGACAGGACGTGCACCCTGGGGGGACACGCACGGCAGGTTGCGACCACTCGCGCCGGGCTGCCGGCCGGACGGGCGAGTGCGTCCCGGCCGGGCGGGCTAGGCGTGCAGCGCCGTGTTGAGCTGGATGCCCTCGCCCGCGCGCTGCAGGGCCTCGACGGCGCCGGTCAGGCTGTTGCGGCGGAACAGCACGTTCGGGGCGCCGGAGAGCTCGGCGGCCTTGACGGTCCGCGGGGTGCCGTCGGGGTTCGGGGCGGCGCCGACGAGCACGACCTTCGTGCCCGCGGTGACGTAGAGGCCGGCCTCGACCACCGAGTCGTCGCCGAGCGAGATGCCGAGGCCGGCGTTCGCACCGAGCAGTGCACGCTCGCCGAGGGAGACGCGGTGCGTCCCGCCGCCGGAGAGCGTGCCCATGATCGATGCCCCGCCGCCGATGTCGGTGCCGTTGCCGACGACGACGCCCTGGGAGACACGGCCCTCGATCATCGCGTCGCCGAGGGTGCCGGCGTTGAAGTTCACGAAGCCCTCGTGCATGACGGTGGTGCCGGGGGCGAGGTGCGCGCCGAGGCGGACCCGGTTCGCGTCGGCGATGCGCACGCGGTCCGGGACGACGTAGTCGAGCAGGCGGGGGAACTTGTCGACCGCGTGCACGGCGATGCCGGCGCGCTGCAGCGCTGGGCGCAGGCGGGTGAGGGCGTCCGGGTGGACCGGGCCCGCGTTCGTCCAGGCAACGATCGGCAGGTGCCCGAAGACCCCGTCGAGGTTGACGGCGTTCGGCTGCACGTGCAGGTGGCTGAGCAGGTGCAGGCGCAGGTAGGCGTCGGGGGTGCTCGCCGGAGCGGCGTCGATCGAGATGGCGGTGGTGACCGCTTCGATGCGGACCTCGCGGCGGGGGTCCTCGCCGACGTGGGCCTGCAGTTCCGCGGGGAACGTGGCGTCGGCGGGCACGGCGCCGAGGTGCGTCTCCGGGTACCAGGTGTCGAGCGTCGTGCCGTCGGCGGCGATCGTCGCGAGGCCGTGGCCCCACGCGGCGGTCGGACGGTCGGCGGTCGTGTCGGTGGTGTCGGTCACCGCACCAGGGTACCGAGGCGGCGGGACCGGCCACCCGACCGGCTGGACGGACGCTGCCCGGCCGGGACGGGCCTCCCGGACGACGCCCGGTCGGTGTGGACGCAGGCCAGCGCGACGCCAGGGGCTGCCGATAAGGTGACCGCATGCCGGAGCAGCTCGACCTCACCGCCTCGTCCATCGACATCACCCGCGCCATCTGCGACATCGAGTCGGTGTCCGGCAACGAGCGGGCGCTCGCCGACGCGATCGAGGCGGTGCTCACGCCGCTGCCGCACCTCGAGGTGATCCGCGACGGCGACGCGATCGTCGCCCGGACGACGCTCGGCCGCGACCGCCGCGTGGTCATCGCCGGGCACATCGACACGGTGCCCCTGAACGGCAACCTGCCGACGGAGTTCCGCACGACCGAGGACGGCACCGAGATCCTGTGGGGCCGTGGCACGGTCGACATGAAGGCGGGCTGCGCGGTCCAGCTGAAGCTGGCGCACGACCTGACCGAGCCGAACGTCGACGTCACGTGGGTCTTCTACGACCACGAGGAGGTCAGCGACGCGCTGAACGGCCTCGGCCGCCTCGCCCGCACCCGACCCGAGCTGCTGGCCGGGGACTTCGCGATCCTCGGGGAGCCGTCCGGCGCCCAGATCGAGGGCGGGTGCAACGGCAACCTCCGCGCAGAGGTGCGCGCGTACGGCAAGCGGTCGCACAGCGCGCGGAGCTGGATCGGCGACAACGCCATCCACAAGGCGGCGCCGATCCTGGCGACGCTCGCCGCCTACGAGCCCCGCACGGTGACCGTCGACGGCCTCGAGTACCGCGAGGGCCTCAACGCCGTGGGCGTCACGGGCGGCATCGCCGGCAACGTGATCCCGGACGAGGTCATGGTCCACGTGAACTACCGCTTCGCGCCGTCGCGCTCCGCCGACGAGGCCGTGGCGCACATCCGCGAGCTGTTCGACGGCTACCAGGTGGACATCGTCGACCTCGCCGCGGGCGCCCGGCCCGGTCTCGATGCCCCGCTCGCGCAGGACTTCGTGGCGGCGGTCGGCGGTCCGGCGCCGCGCCCGAAGTACGGCTGGACCGACGTCGCGCGGTTCTCGGCGCTCGGCGTGCCTGCCGTCAACTACGGCCCGGGCGAGCCGGTCTTCGCCCACCACGACGACGAGCAGGTGCCCGTCGAGCAGATCACCGCGGTCGAGGTCGGCCTCCGTCGGTGGCTGACGGCCTGACGTCCGCCGGGACGACCCGGCGGGGCACCGTGCCCGTCCGCTGGCGTGCCCGGTACCGCACGATCCCGTGGTGGGTCCGCACCGCGGTCGTCTACGTGCTCGCCCGGCTCGTCACCGGCGGGATGCTGCTCGCCTTCGCGTCGGTCCAGCCGGCGAACTCGTTCACCGGGGCTCGTCCGTCGTACCTGTCGTTCGCGTCCGTCTGGGACGGTGCCTGGTACCGGGTGATCGCCACCGGCGGCTACCCCTCGACACTGCCGGTGGACGCCGCCGGGCACGTCACCGAGAACGCGTGGGCGTTCATGCCGGCGTACCCGTTCCTGGTGCGCGGCCTGATGGTGCTGAGCGGGGCGTCGTTCGAGTTCGTCGCCGTCACGGTGTCGCTCGCCGCGGGCCTGGGCGCTGCCCTCGTCTTCCGACGGCTCGCGGGACGGTTCCTCGACGACGCACGGGCGTCGTTCGCGACCCTGCTGTTCTGCGTCGCACCGGTGTCCGCGGTGTTCCAGGTCGCCTACGCCGAGTCGATGGGCCTGTTCCTGCTGCTCGTCGCGCTGCTGCTGGTGGTGGACCGACGGTGGTGGGCGATGCTGCCCGTCGTCCTGCTGCTCGGCATGACCCGTCCGACCGGACTCGCGTTCGCGTTCTTCCTGGTGCTCTTCGTCGGCGCCTGGGCGATCCGCCCGGCGTGGGTGCGCGAGTCCGAGCCGCTGACGCTGCGTCGACTCGTGCCCCCGGGCGTCGTCGCGGTGGTGTCCGGGTTGGTCGGGCTCGCTTGGCCGGCGATCGCCTGGGCGGCGACCGGGGTGCCGAAGGCGTACACCGACACCGAACTGGCCTGGCGGTCGTCGTACATCGGTTGGAAGGAGCTCGTGCCCTTCGCGCCGTGGGTGCAGGGCTTCGGTTGGTGGTTCCGGCAGCCGGTCGGCGGGGTCCTGCTCGCCGTGGTGCTCATCGGGTTCGCCGCGTTCGTCGCCATGCCCGCCGCTCGGCGGGTCGGACTGGAGCTCCGGCTGTGGGGCGTCGCGTACCTGGTGTACCTGCTCGCGGTGTTCTTCCCGCAGTCGAGCACCTGGCGGATCCTCGTGCCCCTCGCCCCGCTGCTCGGCATCGTCGCGCTGCCGCGGTCGCGGGTGTACCGGGTCCTCGTGGTGGCAGTGTGCATCGGACTGCAGTGGGTGTGGCTGTACCACTGCTGGTGGATCGACGGCTACGACTGGACCCCGCCGTGATCGGTCGTCCGCCCCGCACGGGCGTCGGCGCGGGCTCGCAGCCGCTCCGCGGTCGTCGCGCGCTCGCGCTGCGGCACCGTCGCTGACACGGGCTCCGGGTCGCCCGGCCGCCAGGCTGCCGCTGCGGTGACCATGGCGTTCACCGTCGCGATGAACGGCACCGCGAAGAACGCGCCGACGACACCGGCGATCGCGGTGCCCGCGGTCACGCCGAGCACGACGCCGAGTGGGTGCACCTTGACCGCGCTGCCCGTCAGGAACGGGTGGAGCACGTGGCTCTCGAGCTGCTGCACGACGATGATGATGCCGAGCATGACGAGGGCCGGTCCGACGCCGTTGAAGACCAGCGCGATGACCACGGCGAGCACACCGGCGACGATTGCGCCGACCACGGGGACGAACGCGCCGAGGAACACGACCACCGCGATCGGGATCGCGAGCGGGATCTGCAGCGCCAGCGCTCCGATCATCACGCCGAGGGCGTCGGTGACGGCCACGACGAGCTGCACGCGGATGAAGCTCGTCAGGGTCTTCCACCCCGCGTGACCGGCGACGTCGATGCGCGCACGGGCCCGACGCGGGAAGATCCGCACGACCCACCGCCAGATCCGAGCGCCGTCGACGAGCACGAAGATCGTCGTGAACACGATGATGAACAGGCCCTCGAGCACGTGCACCGCGCCGGTCCCCGCCGCCTGGAACCCGGACAGGATCGACGAGGCGTGCGCCTGCAGGTAGCCGGTGCCGCTCGACACGAGCGAGTCGACGTCCTTCGTGGTGATGCCGAAGGGTTGGGTGTCGAGCAGGCTCTGCAGGGACTGGACGCTGTGGTGCAGCCGGCGTTCGAGCGACGGCAGGTCGGCGCGGACCTGTTCGGTGACGAGCAGCCCCAGCCCGCCGAGCACGAGCACGAGCGCGACGAGGCTCGACAGCACGGCGAGCCACTTCGGCCAGCGGTGCCGCTGCAGGAACGCGGACATCGGCGAGAGGAGCGCGCAGACGAGCAGCGCGATGAGGAAGGGCACGACGATGTCCTGCAGCAGGACCACGAACGCGACCACCACAGCGATCCCGGCACCGATGACCAGGAGTCGCCACGTGAAGGCCGCGCCGATGCGCAGGCCCTCCGGCACCGGGTCGCCGTACCGCCCGGACCGGCGAGGACGGGCCGCGTCGAGCGAGCGGCGACGCGTGGAGGTGGTGTTCAGCATCCGCTGAGGGTACGAACGCGAACCGCGAGAACGCGGCGATCCGACACCCCCAACCTGGGCGGTTTCGCAGTTGCCCCCTCCGTACGGGATAATGGGCCTGCATTTACTGCACGAAAGGGGACATCTGATGGCAGCCATGAAGCCGAGGACCGGTGACGGGCCGATGGAGGCTGTTAAGGAGGGTCGACTCATCATCGTGCGGGTTCCGCTCGAAGGTGGAGGCCGCCTGGTCGTCTCGGTCAACGACGCCGAGGCCAAGGAACTCCACGACGCACTCGCCGAGGTCGTCTCGGCCTAGTACGTCGAAGCACCAGAACGACGGGCCCGGGGCGTGTACGCCCCGGGCCCGTCGTCTGCCCACGAGTGACCCGAGACGGTCGCGGATCGTCTCGAGACGGTCGCGGGGCGACCCGAGGCAGTCGCGCAGCGGCCCGAGGCAGTCGCGGATCGTCTCGAGGCGGTCGCGGGGCGGCCCGAGGCAGTCGCGCAGCGGCCCGACGCGGTCGCGGTGGAGGTCGGGACGTCGACGCCGCCACCGGCCGTCGCACTGTCGGCACCGTCCGACAGGATGGGTCCGTGCCGAGGACCCACCTGCCCATCCGCCGCATCGAGGAGTACCTCGACCCCGCCCCGATGCCGCGCGACGTGTGGCCCGCCACCCTCGCCCCGGTGCGGCAGGTGCTCGACGAGGGACTCGACCTCGGCCCGGTCACGGTGTTCGTCGGCGACAACGGCGTCGGCAAGTCCACCCTCGTCGAGGCGATCGCGCTGCACTTCGGCATGTCGCCGGAGGGCGGGTCCACCCAGTCCGGCCACTCGACGCGGCCGTCCGAGTCGTCGTTGTGGGAGCACATCGTCCTCCGCCGCGACCCCGGCGCCCCGCGCGGCGGCTTCTTCCTGCGCGCCGAGACCATGCACGGGTTCTTCACCTACCTCGAGGAGCACCCGAACCGCAGTCGCCCCGAGCCGGTGTTCCACGAGCGGAGCCACGGGGAGTCCTTCCTGGACTTCGTGATCGACCGTGCGCGGTGGCCCGGGCTCTGGATCCTCGACGAGCCGGAGTCGGCGCTGTCGTTCTCGGGGTGCCTGACGCTCATCGCGCTGCTGCGGTCGATCGTCGAGACCGGCGTCGGGCAGGTGGTGCTGTCGACGCACTCGCCCGTGCTCGCCGCGTTCCCGGGAGCGACGATCCACGAGGTGGGGGAGTGGGGGCTGCGGCGCACCGAGTGGGCCGACCTGGACCTCGTGCGGAACCAGCGGGCGTTCCTCGAGGCCCCGGAGCGGTACCTCCGGCATCTCGACTGAGCCGGCGGCGGACAGTCGACGCCGACGCCAGCGCCGACGCCGGGGTCGACGCCGGCCGGCCGACCCCGCCGTCGGTCGACACCGCGGCCGGTCGACGCCGACGCCGCGGTCGACGCCGGCCGGCCCCGCGACCGGTCGGCGCCCGCGAGCGCCCGACGTCGCAGCCACTCGACGCCGCAGCCACCCACCACCATCGCCGCGGCGGCACGTGGCGATCGCGCTACGCGGTGACCTTCGTCAGCTGCAGCAGGCCGTCCCCGGCGGGCGACAGCGCGCTGCGCACGGCCCCCGAGGTCGACACCTCGGTCAGCAGCAGCCGGAAGTCCGTGGTCGCACGGTCCCGCTTCACCGGGTCGGCCACGCGGCCGCGCCACAGCGCGTGCGGCACCAGGACGGTGCCGCCGAGGCGGGCGAGTCGCAGCCCGTGCTCGACGTACTCGATGACGTGCTCGGGGTCGGCGTCGACGAGGACGACGTCGTAGGACGCCTCGTTCATCCGGGGCAGGACCTGGTTCGCGCGGCCGGGGATGAGTCGGACGCGTGCCGGTGCGGTGCCGGCGCTGATGAAGGCGTCGCGGGCGAACTGCTGGTGGTCGACCTCGACGTCGATGGTGGTCAGGGTCGCGTCCGGCGCGCCGCCGAGCAGGTACAGACCGGAGACTCCCAGGCCGGTGCCGATCTCGATGATGCTCGACGCCCGTGAGGCGGCCGCGATCACCCCGATCTGTGCGCCGATGGCGGGGGAGATCGCCTCGACCCCGAGTTCCAGGGAGTGCTCACGAGCACGGGCGATCGCCTCGGTCTCCGAGACGATGTCCTCGGCGAACTTCCAGTTCGACTCTTTCTCTGACACGCACACTCCGTTCGGGTCACAACTCTAGGGGTGCGACGGAGCAGCACGGGTTAGGCTCGCTTGCGTGAACATCCCGCTCGACAAGATCCTGATCATCGGGATCATTGCCGTGCTCCTGCTCGGGCCCCAGCGCCTGCCGATGTACGCGCAGAAGCTCGCCGAGTTCGTCAAGGCGGTCCGCCGGTTCGCCGACACGGCGAAGGACCGCATGCGCGAGGAGATGGGTCCGGAGTTCGACGACATCGAGTGGCAGAAGCTCGACCCGCGGCAGTACGACCCGCGACGGATCATCCGCGACGCCCTGCTCGACTCCGGCACGTCGACCGCCGCCGCGGTGCAGACCGCCCAGGTGAGCGCGTCGAAGGTCCGCGCGACCGCGCCGGTCGTCCCGCTGGCGGCGGGCGAGCACGCACCCTTCGACGCCGAGGCGACCTGACGCCCGTCACGTGACCACCTGACGGACAGGAGGCCCGGTGCCAGCTGGCACCGGGCCTCCTGTCCGAAGGGGGTCGCGCTACTTCAGCGCGGCCAGGAAACGGTCCGTCCAGGCGAGCGCCGTCGACCCGGTGACCGAGTTGCAGGTCGGCGACGCCGTGCCCTGCGCCGAGGGGCACGGGGTGTCGCGGTCGAGCGACCAGGTGTGCACGCCGGCCAGGCCGTGCGACTTCGCGTACGCCGCGACGGTGTCGACGTCGGCGAGGGTGAAGACCTCGTCCTGGGTGTCGTTCACGCCGATCATCGGGGTGACCTCGATCTTCGACGACGCGATGCCGTAGGTGTGCTGCAGGTTGGTGACGGCCTGGATCGTCGACTGGCCCATCTGGCAGGTCGACCCGGAGAGCACGCAGTTCGCGGCGCTCGCCCGGCCGAAGTCCATCGTCATGAGGTTGATCGTGTAGTTCGTCAGGTTCGACGCCTTGATCGCCTTCACGGTGGCGTCACCGGTGCTGTTCAGCCCGCCGAACGAGCCGTCCGACGCGGCCAGGGTCGCGAGGGTGAACGAGAAGCGCAGGCCCGGGTACTTCGCCTGGGCGAGCGCTGCCGCGCTGACGAGGTTCTGCACGTCCGCGGCGGACTGCCCGCTCTCGATGTCGAAGTCGACGCCGATCATGTGCGGGGAGGCGTAGCGGGCGATGAACGACTGCAGCGCGGTGCCGGAACACTTGAACGATCCGGCCGCGCCACCGGTGCTGACGATGTAGTTCACGCCGGCGGCGTCGAGCTTCGCGATGTTGGCGCTGGCGAAGGCGTCGGCGGCGACCCCGCCCCAGTTCTCGCTGCCGCAGGTGCCGGTGGCGAAGGCGAGCGTGATCGCCTTGAGGCCGGGCTCCCGCGTCGACACGAGGCTGTTCGACGACCCGACCACGGGGATCCTGGTGCCCGTGACCGCGGTGTTCATCACGTTCGTGTTCCAGTCGAGGTTCACGGTGATGTCCTTGTACGGGCTGAAGACCAGCCCGCTCGCGGTCCCCGTGCTGCCGTTGCCCGGGGTGGTGGTGCCGCCGCCGGTGCCCGGGTTCGTGGTGCCGCCACCACCGGTGCTGCCGCCGGTGCACGCGCCCGTCGACGTCCAGGGCTGCCCGCTGCCCGTCGCGCCGGAGTGCGTGGCGGGGTCGTCGCCCTGCGTCCACCAGTTGGCCTTGTAGTTCGAGCCGTTCTCGCTCACGGTCGCGCCGCCGTTGTAGGCGGTGCCGGCGTTCCAGGCGGACGCGCACGTGGCCGTCGCGGCGACCGCCGGTGCTGCGGCGATCGTCCCTCCCACGACGGCTGCGACGACGGCGGCCACCAGGCCGGTCCGCACTCGGGTGTTCCTGTTCACACGGTTCTCCTGTCCTCGGCCGGACGTCGTCGTCCGGCGGGTGGAGCTCCTGCGGCCCTATTCCGCAAGAGCATTGTGGAATGCCCTTGCATAATGCGCCCAGGTAGAACGACCTGTCCATGAACGAACGTACAGGAATGCGGAACGGGGACCGCGCGGACGATCCGGTGCCCGCTCGGCGCCCGTCGCGAGCGGCGGACGGACCTAGGACAGCGACAGCCCGAGCTTCCGACCAGCGAGCCCGCGGCCCATCGTCGTGATCCGGTCGGCGACGTCCGTCAGCGCCGCAGCCGCGGGGTCCTCCGGCGCCCCGAGGACGACCGGCACGCCGGCGTCCCCGCCCTCGCGCAGCGGGACGGAGAGCGGCACGCTGCCCAGGACGGGCACGGGGGCGTCCTGCCCGCGGGAGAGCCGCGCTGCGGTCTCCGCCCCGCCGCCCTCGCCGAACAGGTGCAGGACCGACCCGTCGGGCTGCACGAGGCCCGCCATGTTCTCGACGACCCCGATCACCCGCTGCCCGGTCTGCCGTGCGACGACGCCACTGCGTTCCGCGACGTCGGCGGCGGCTGCCTGCGGCGTCGTGACGACCAGGACCTCGGCGTGCGGCAGGAGCTGACCGACCGAGATCGCGACGTCGCCGGTGCCCGGCGGCAGGTCGAGCAGCAGCACGTCGAGGTCGCCGAACCAGACGTCCGTCAGGAACTGCGACACCGTGCGGTGCAGCATCGGACCGCGCCAGGACACCGCCGTCGAAACGTCGTCGACGAACATGCCGATCGAGACGACCTTCACGTCGTGGGCCACCGGCGGCAGGATCATGCTGTCCACCCGGGTCGGACGGGGAGCGACACCGTGCTCGTCGGTCAGGCCCATCAACCCCGGCACGCTGAACCCGTGCACGTCGACGTCGACCACGCCGACCCGCAGGCCACGGCGCGCGAGCGCCACGGCGAGGTTCACGGTGACCGTGGACTTGCCGACGCCGCCCTTGCCGCTCGTGACGGCGATCACCCGGGTCAGCGAGTCCGGGGTGAACTGGACGCCCTTCGGCCGGCCAGCGCGCAGGCGCTCGGTGAGCGCGGCCCGGGTGGCCGGGGCCATCACGGACACGTCGACGGCGACGCTCGACACCCCGTCCACGGAACCGGCGGCCGAGCGGACGTCGCGCTCGATCGTGTCGGCGGCCGGGCACCCGACGATCGTGAGCTGCAGGTCGACGCGCACCGAGCCTCCCGGCTGCACGTCGACCCCCCGGATCATGTCGAGCTCGGTGACGGGCCGACGGATCTCGGGGTCGATGACGCGGCCGAGCGCGGCGAGGACCGCGGTGCCCAGCTGCTCGTCGGCGCCGGTGGCGTCAGCCACGGGCGGACGTGCTCTCGCCGTCCAGCGCTGCCTGGTCGGCGTCGCGACGGTCGAGTTCCTCGAGCAGCGAGCGCAGCTCGGCGCGGATGAAGTCCTTCGAGGCCATGTCGCGCATCGCCAGGCGGAGCGCCACGACCTCCCTGGCCAGGTACTCGGTGTCGGCGAGGTTGCGCTCGGCTCGCTGGCGGTCCTGCTCGAACTGCACGCGGTCGCGGTCGTCCTGCCGGTTCTGGGCGAGCAGGATGAGCGGGGCGGCGTACGACGCCTGCAGCGAGAGCACGAGCGTCAGGGCCGTGAAGCCGATGGCCGCCGAGTCGAACTGCCACGGCTTCGGCGCCAGGGTGTTGTAACCCATCCACACCACGCAGAACAGGGTCAGGCCGACCAGGAACCAGGGTGTGCCCATCGCACGTGCGATGCCCTCGGTGGCGCGGCCGAAGGTGTCGCCGCGGCCCGAGCGCCGACGGGTCGGCAGCACGCGCGTGCGCATGCCCTTCGGCGAGTCGAGGCGGACCTCGGGGCGGTCGCGGTCGCGATCCCGACGGTTCTCATCCGTTCGTGCCACGGGTGGTCCTCCTTCCCGTCGTCACGGGGGTCTTGCGCGAGCGTTGGCGGGGGAGCGGTGAGGGGACACCGTCGCCCTGACTCCGCCAGTCGTCCGGCAGGACGTGGTCGAGCACGTCGTCGATCGTCACCACCCCGACGAGACGGTGGGCGTCGTCGACCACGGGGACGGACAGCAGGTTGTAGGTCGCCATGATGCGGGTGACCTCGGCGGCGCTCGCGTCGACCCGGACCGGTTCGGTCTGCTGGTCGATGAGCGTGCCGAGCCGCTCGTTCGGCGGGTAGCGCAGCATGCGCTGGAAGTGCACGAGCCCGAGGAACCGACCGGTCGGCGGCTCGTACGGCGGCAGCGTGACGCACACCGCGGCCCCGAGCACCGGGGCGAGCTCGTGCCGGCGCACCAGCGCGAGGCCCTCGGCGACGGTGGCGTCCGCCGAGACGATCACGGGTTCGGTGGTCATGAGCCCACCGGCCGTGTCCGGCTCGTACTCGAGGAGCATGCGGACGTCCTGCGCCTCCTCCGGCTCCATGAGCTGCAGCAGTGCCTCGCTCCGGTCGGCGGAGAACTGCGCGAGGACGTCGGCGGCGTCGTCCGGCTGCATCTGGTCGAGGACGTCGGCCGCGCGGGCGTCGGTCAGGCGCGTCAGGATCTCGATGCGCTCCTGGTCGGGCATCTCCTCGAGCACGTCGGCCAGGCGGTCGTCGGGCAGCTCCTCGGAGACCTCGAAGCGGCGCTCGGCCGGCAGGTCGAGCAGCGTCGACGCCAGGTCGGCGGGGAGCAGGTCGGAGTACGCGGCGATGACGTGCTCGGCGGACTGGGCCTCGCCGGGGAGCTCGTCCTCGGTGACCTCGTTCCAGGTCGTGAAGGTCGTCGGCCCCTTGCCGAACGGCGACGGTGTCGTCTTCGGCTTGCGGAGGAAGAGCTGCGCGACCTCCCAGTCGCCCTGCCCGCGGTCCTCGATCGCGACGTCCTCGATGGTGGCGCGGATCCGCTGGTTCTTGATGAGCACCTTGCGGCCGAGCATCTCGGCGATGACGCGGACCTCGCCGCCGCGCTGCTCGAAGCGACGCATGTTGACGAGGCCGGTGGTGATGACCTGCCCGGCGCCGATCGACGTGATGCGCCCGATGCTGACGAAGATGCGGCGCTTGCCCGGCACCTCGACGATGAGCCCGACGACGTGCGGGGGATCGGCCCGGCGGTAGACGACCAGGACGTCCCGGACCCTGCCGACGCGGTCGCCCGCGGGGTCGAAGACGGAGCACCCGGCGAGGCGGGCGACGAAGACCTTCGTGGCGCTCACCCGACCCAGCGTAGTCGCTCGGGTGCGCTGGTCGGCGCCCTCCCTGTGCGCGCACGTGTGATCGCAAGGTGTGCGGTGGATGATGGCTGGGTGAGCAATCAGAGCCCCTTCGCCGGCCGGACCGCACAGGCCTTCCCGACGCTGCCCAAGGGCGACGTCCTCGGCACCTACGACAGCTACCCCGACGCGCAGCGTGTCGTGGCGAAGCTCGCCGAGTCGGACTTCCCGGTCAACCAGCTCTCGATCGTGGGCAACGACCTGAAGACCGTCGAGCGGGTCACCGGCAAGATGACCTACGGCCGTGCCGCCATCGCCGGCGCGCTGTCGGGTCTCTGGCTCGGGTTCTTCTTCGGCATCGTGCTGACGCTCTTCTCGCCGCAGGCGGGCGGGCTGTTCTTCGCCGCCGCCCTGATCGGCGCCGCGTTCGGCATGCTCTACGGCATCGTGTCGTTCGCGATCACGAAGCGGCAGCGCGACTTCACGAGCGTGCACCAGGTGCTCGCCACGAACTACCAGATCGTCGTCAACCCGCAGCTCACCGGGCAGGCGCAGAACATCCTCGGCCAGCACGGTGCGACGCCGTCGACGCACTGGAACGACGCCCCCGGCACCGGTGCCCCCGGTGCTCCCGGTGCTCCCGGTGCTCCGTTCCAGGGGCAGCAGCAGCCCTGGCGTCCGGCACCGCCGCAGCAGTCGCCGTACGGCGGGCACGCCACGCCCCACCAGGAGCCCCAGCAGCAGCAGCCCGACACCCGGGCAACCGACGGTCCGCGGTACGGCACGAACGACGGTCCGCGCTACGGCACGAACGACGGTCCGCGCTACGGCACGAACGACGGTCCGCGCTACGGCGAGACGTCGGGGGCCGCTGACGGCGGTGCCGCGCCGGCCGTGCCGCAGCGTCGGCCGCAGGACCCGCCGCAGTACGGCGAGCGGGTGTCCGGCGCACAGTCGCCCGCGCCGACGCCGGAGTCGGCTCCGGAGCGTCCCGAGGACGAGACCCGGCACTGACGCGCCGCACCCCACGTCACCGGACCACCCCGGTGAGATCGCACGCCGCCCCGGTTCAGGTCGACTGAACCGGGGCGGAGTGCGATCTCAGCGTCTCCGCGCCGCGGGCGCGGGGCTACAGCACCTTCGAGTAGCAGACCGAGAGGGGAGCGCCGACGTAGGGGCCGAAGTTCGCGATCCGGGTGAAGCCCTCGCGCTCGTAGAACCGCACGGCGCGCTTCTGCTCCGTCCCGGTCTCGAGCACGAGTGCCGGTGACCCGAGGTCGAGCGCGGCCTCCTCGAGGCGACGCAGCACCAGCGCGGCGACGCCCGACCCCCGGGACTCCGGCCGGACGTACATCCGCTTCACCTCGGTGATGCCGTCCTGGACCAGGCGCAGCCCGCCGCAGGCGACCGGGGTGCCGGCGTCGTCGCGTGCCACGAAGAACACCGCGATCGACTCGGCCGTCGGCTTCTCGCCCGGCTCGGTGTCGCCGCCGTAGGCCCGAAGGATCTCGAGGCGCTGCGCGGCACGCAGGCGCTGCGCGTCCGGCGAGTCGAAGTGCTCGACCTCGATCGTGAACGCTTCGGCAGGCGCTGCTGCACTCGGGGTCGCGGGCATCGTCGCGCGCGGGGAAGAGGCTTCGGGCATCGTCACCCGTCCAGGCTAGCGGCCGGACCGGGCGATCCACCCCTCCACTTCCGAGGGGGTCCGGGGGATGCCGACCGACAGGTTCTCGGCGCCGTCCTCGGTGACCAGGATGTCGTCCTCGATGCGCACGCCGATGCCGCGGAACTCCTCGGGCACCGTCAGGTCGTCCTGCTGGAAGTACAGGCCGGGCTCGATCGTGAACACCATGCCGGCCTGCACGACGCCGTCGAGGTAGAGCTCACGACGGGCCTTCGCGCAGTCGTGCACGTCCAGGCCGAGGTGGTGGCTCGTGCCGTGCACCATGTAGCGACGGTGGAACTGGTTGTCCGGCTCGAGGGACTCCTCGGCGGAGACGGGCAGGAAGCCCCACTCGGCGGTCTTCCGCGCGATGACCTCCATCGCGGTGGCGTGCACCTGCCGGAAGGTGATGCCCGGCTCGACGATCGCGAACGCGGCGTCGGCTGCCTCGAGCACGGCCTCGTACACCAGGCGCTGCACGGGCGAGAAGGTGCCGCTGACCGGCAGCGTGCGCGTGATGTCGGCGGTGTAGAACGAGTCGACCTCGACACCGGCGTCGATGAGGATGAGGTCGCCCGGCTGCACGGCGCCGTCGTTGCGGGTCCAGTGCAGGATGCAGGCGTGGTGTCCCGATGCGGCGATGGTGTCGTAGCCGACGGTGTTGCCGTCGGCGCGGGCGCGGCGGTTGAACGTGCCCTCGACGATCCGCTCGCCGCGCGGGTGCGCGAGGACGGCGTCGAAGTCGGCGATGACGTCGTCGAAGCCGTGCTTCGTGGCCTCGACCGCCTTGCGGAGCTCGTTGACCTCGTACGGGTCCTTCACGAGACGCAGTTCGGAGAGGTCCCGCGCCAGGACGTCGTCGGTCGCCGGCGCGTCGGCGGTCTCGAGTGCGCCGCCGATCGCGCTGCCGATGCGGGCGTCGAGCGAGCGGGTCAGGTCGTCGTCGGCTTCGCGCACCAGGAGTGCCGAGCCGTCGAGCTCGTCGGCCACCGCGGCGAAGGCGCCGAGGTCGGCGGTGGCGAGGCCGAGGTCGGCGGCGACCGCTCCGAGCGAGGGGCGGGGGCCGACCCAGAACTCGCCGATCTCCGGGTTGGCGTAGAACTCCTCGGAGTCGCGACCGGCGGTCGCGCGGAAGTACAGCGTGGCGTCGTGCCCGGAGCCGTTCGGCGTCATCACGAGCACGGAGCCGACGACGGTGTCGGTGCCCCAGCCGGTGAGGTGGGCGAAGGTCGAGTGCGGACGGAACGGGTAGTCGCAGTCGTTCGAGCGGACCTTGGCCTGTCCGGCCGGCACCACGATCGTGCGGCCCGGGTGCAGCGCCGAGATGCGCGCACGGCGTTCGGCGGCGTGGGCGGCCTGTTCGCGAGGCTCGACGAGGGGCTCCTCGCGGTCGGCCCACTGCGACCCGATGAAGTCCTTGAAGGTCGAGGACCCGGGGGTCGTGGATCGGTTGCTCGTCGCGCGGGGAGTCGTGTCGGCCATGCCCCCATCATCGCACCGCCCGGCACCGGCGGCCGATCGGGGCACGGACCTGTGGATAGCATGGACGACGTGCCCGATCCGTTCATCGACCTGCACGCCCACTCGAGCGTGTCCGACGGCACCGAGCGCCCGGCGGAACTCGTCCGGGCCGCCGCCCACGCGGGCCTCGACGCGGTCGCGCTGACGGACCACGACACCACCGCGGGCTGGGACGACGCCGCCGCGGCCGCACGCGAGCTGCCGCTGACGCTCGTGCCCGGTCTCGAACTGAGCACCCGGGTCGGGTGGCGGAGCGTGCACGTCCTCGGCTACCTGGTCGACCCGGAGGACCCCGACCTGGTCGCCGAGACCGAGGGGATCCGCGACGGCCGTCGGTCGCGTGCCCGCCGCATGGTCGACCGCATCGGCGAGGACCACCCGATCACCTGGGACGACGTCATCGCCCAGGCCAGCCCCGGCGCCACCATCGGCCGCCCGCACATCGCGGACGCCCTCGTCGCACGCGGCCTCGAACCCGACCGCAGTGCCGCGTTCCGCGGCATCCTGCACCCGGCCTCCGGCTACTACGAGCCGCACGACGCTCCGTCGCCCCTGCGCGGCGTCGAGCTCATCCGTCGTGCCGGCGGCGTCCCCGTCATCGCGCACCCGGCAGCGTCGTCCCGCGGCATCGTCATCGACGAGCCGATGCTCCGCGACCTCGTCGACGCGGGGCTCGGGGGCCTCGAGGTCGACCACCGCGAGAACCTGTCCCACGGCAAGCGCACGCTGCTCGACTGGGCGACGCGCTACGGCCTGTTCGTGACCGGGTCGAGCGACTACCACGGCACCGGCAAGCCGAACCGGCTCGGCGAGCACCGCACGGCACGCGTCTCCTTCGACGCCATCGTGTCCGAGGGCACCGGCAGCGCCCCCGTGATCGGCCCCGGCTCCCGCCTGTCCTGACCCGAGTCTCGTCACCGTCGCGCCGTCTCACCGAAGCGACAGATCTCGCACGGCGCGGCCTGACCGCTCCGCGAACGCGACAGATCTCCGCCGACAGTTCGCGGCGATCTGTCGCTTTCGCGAGCGCAGTCGGCGGGTGGAGACGACGAAGGGCCCGTCGCGTCAGCGACGGGCCCTTCGGTCTGGAGGCGCTACTCGCCGTCCGACGTGCCCTGCGGTGCCGAGGCGGTCGCCGTGGCGTCACCGGAACCGGCTCCGCGACGGCGGCGGCGACGGCGGCGCTTCGCGGCGCCGTCCGTGGTCGTGCCCTCGGCCGACGTGCCCTCGGTGGGCGCGGACGTGGGAGCCGTGGACTCGGGTGCGGACGCTTCGGTGGCGGGCTGCTCCGGGCCTCCTGACCGCGAACGGCTGCGCGAGCGCGACCGCGACGCGTCACGCGGACCGGAGGCCGGCCGGTCGCCGCCGCGCTTCTCGGCGGGACCGCCGGCGGACGCGGCGTGCGACGAGGCGCCGGGCAGGCGGCCCTTCGTGCCCTTCGGGATGTCGAGTTCCTCGAACAGGTGCGGCGACGACGAGTAGGTCTCGACGGGCTCGGGGATGCCGAACTCGAGGGCCTTGTCGATCAGTGTCCACTTGTGCAGGTCGTCCCAGTCGACGAACGTGACCGCGATGCCGGTCTTCCCGGCACGGCCGGTGCGTCCGGCACGGTGCAGGTAGGTGTCCGGGTCGTCCGGGATCGTGTGGTTGATGACGTGCGTGACGTCGTCGACGTCGATGCCGCGAGCGGCGACGTCGGTGGCGATGAGCACGTCGCGCTTGCCGGCCTTGAAGGCGGCCATCGCGCGCTCGCGCTGCTCCTGGTTGAGGTCGCCGTGCACCGCTGCGGCGTTGAACCCGCGGTCCTTGAGCTCCTCGACCAGCTTCGCCGCGGCGCGCTTCGTGCGGGTGAAGATCACGGTCTTGCCGCGGCCCTCGGCCTGCAGGATGCGGGCGATGACCTCGTCCTTGTCGAGCGAGTGCGCGCGGTAGATGACGTGCTTGATGTTGGCCTGCATGAGGCCCTCGTCCGGGTCCGTCGCGCGGATGTGCACCGGGCGGCTCATGAACCGGCGGGCGAGCGCGACGATCGGCGCGGGCATCGTGGCCGAGAACAGCATCGTGTGCCGGACCTCGGGGACGGCCTGGAAGATGCGCTCGATGTCCGACAGGAACCCGAGGTCGAGCATGCGGTCTGCTTCGTCGAGGACGACCTCCTGCACGTGGGAGAGGTCGAGGAGTCGCTGGCGCTGCAGGTCGATGAGACGGCCCGGCGTGCCGACGACGATCTGCGCGCCGGCCTTCAGCTGCTCGATCTGGCCCTCGTACGCCTTGCCGCCGTAGATCGCCGCGATGGTGGTCGGGCGGTTCGACGTGGCGACCTCGAGGTCCTCGGTGACCTGCACGGCGAGCTCGCGGGTCGGCACGACGACGAGTGCCTTCACGCCGGGCGCCGGGTCGGCACCGAGGCGCTGGATGAGGGGGAGGCCGAAGCCGAAGGTCTTGCCGGTACCCGTCTTGGCCTGGCCGATGATGTCCTGGCCGGTGAGGGCGAGCGGGATCGTCTGCTGCTGGATCGGGAAGGGCTCGAGGATGCCCTTGCCCGCGAGCGCGTCGGCGATGTCCTGCTCGATGGAGAGGTCTGCGAAAGTCAATGGATCACCTTAGTCCTGGTGGAAGTCCCGGCCAGTCTACCGACGGGCGGGTGCGCCGGGGTCCGCCCCCTATGCTGGACACGTGGTGTCGTGGTGGAACCGGAAGCGCGCGGCGCAGCTCGCAGCCGCGTGGTTGGCGTCGCGGAACCCGCGGAACGCCCAGGTGGAGCGGCTCGCGCTCGACGACGTCAGCCCCGAACTCGACGTCTACCTGGGGCAGGCCGCCTACCTGCAGCTCTCCGTCTACGAGACGATGGGCCGCGCGGGCGCCTCGGCTCCGACGATGTCCGGCCGCCTCGTGACCGGGGTCCTCGCGACGACGGCCCTCGAGCGGCACCGCACGATCGTCGCCGAGATCGAGCGCATCGGCGCCGAGCCCGCGGCCCTGATGGACCCGCACCGCGAGGCGATCGACCTGTTCCTCGAGCGCACGAGCGGCGCCGACTGGTACGAGTCGATCCTGACCGGCTACGTCACGGCCGGCATCCTCAACGACCTGTTCGGCAACCTGCTCCGCTCGCTGCCGATCGACGTGCGGCAGCGGCTGCGCACCGTGTTCGACGCGCGTGAGGAAGCCGCCGTGGTCGAGGAGCTCACCGCACGCATCGCCGAGGACCCGGAGGTTGGGTCGCGGCTGGCGATGTGGGGCCGCCGGCTCGTCGGGGACACCCTGCTCGTCGCACGCTCGGCGCTCGCGTCGCACGCCCGCGAGGACCAGGAGCGGCTCGAGCCGGTCTGGACCGAGCTCATCGCGGCGCACACCCGACGGATGGACGCGCTCGGCCTGACGGCCTGAGGGGCGGCCCGTCCGTCGCTCGCGCTGGCGCTGGCTCCATCGCTGGCGCCGTCGCTGTCGCTCGGCGCTGGGCCGGGTCAGGCGCCGCGGGTCTTCAGGCGGTCGTAGTACTCGGCGTCGTGCTTGGTGCGCTGCCGGCCGAGCACCCACTCGACGACCAGTGCCGCCACGGCGGCGCCCAGCAGCGCGACGACCCAGATCCAGGTGCCGTCGTACGGCCACCCGGCCCAGGTCAGGCCCTCCCAGAGGACGGCGGCGACGATGCCGCCGACCGCCGGGCCGACCAGGGTGCCGCGGGTCGCACGCCACGGCAGCACCACGTGCGCGATCGCACCGAGGATGACGCCGCCGAGGACGGCGAAGAGCAGCTCCACGTCGTCAGGCGACGAAGCCGATGCGGCGTGCTTCCTCGGCGCCGACCTCGACGTAGGCGAGCGACGCGACCGGCACGATGAACCGGCGGCCCTTCTCGTCCTGCAGCGACAGGTGCGTCGCCTGCTCGGCGAGGGCCTGCGACACGGCCTTCTCGATCTCGTCGGCGGTCTGGGCGGTCTCGAACGCGATCTCGCGCGGGCTGTTGATGATGCCGATCTTGATGTCCACGACGACAGCGTATCCGAGCGGCCCCGGACGGTCCGGGCCGTTCGCCGCGGGCGCACTCGCCGCCCGCACCCGCCCACCCGCGCGTCGGGCGTCGGCCCTGTCGGCGGCGGTCGGTACCGTACGAGCGTGCCGCAGACCACGCTGACGCCAGCCCCCGCAGACGCCGGGCCCGTGCGTGCGCTCACCGACGACGCCGCACAGGCCGCGGTGCTCGCGCTGCCCGACGGCCGGCACGCCGCCGTGTTCGGCGCCCCCGGCACCGGCAAGACCACGACGCTCGCCCGCTTCGTCGCCGACCGGATGCACCGCCCGGACGCGATCAGCGCGGACGGGCACGCGACCGTGCTCGCGCTGACCTCCTCGCGCACCGCGGCGACGGCGCTCCGCGACCGGCTCGCGGCGGCCGTCGACCGGGTCGTCCCCGGCGCCCAGGCACGGACGGTCAACTCGCTGGCGTTCCAGGTCGTCGCGCACGCCGCGGCGGTGCAGCGCCAGGAAGCGCCGACGCTCCTGACCGGCGGCGAACAGGACCGGATCATCGCCGACCTGCTCGCCGGGCACGAGGTCGACGGCACGGGTCCGGCGTGGCCCGACCCGATCACGAGCGTCGTGCGGGAGCGCGCCGGCTTCCGGACCGCGCTCCGCGACGTCATGATGCGGGCGGTCGCCGCCGGGGTGGAACCCGAGGACATGCGCGAGCTGGCCGACGAGCACGGCCGTCCCGAGTGGCGGGCGATCGGCGACTTCGTCGACGACTACCGGGCGTCGGTGACGGCGTTCCGCGCGACCAGCCTGGACTCCGGTGAACTCGTGGCCTTCGCCACCGCCGCGGTCCTGCGCGGCGAGCTCCCCGCCGACGTGGCCGCGCTGCGGGTGGTCGTCGTCGACGACACGCAGGAGCTCGTCGAGGGCGAGATCGCGCTCCTCGGCGCCCTGGCCCGCTCCGGCGTGCAGGTCGTCGCGTTCGGCGACCCCGACATCGCCGCCTCGGCCTTCCGCGGCGCCGAGCCCGACGTGCTCGGCCGGCTCGCCGTGCGGCTCGGGGTCGACCGGGTCGACGACCTGTTCCTCGGCACGGTCCACCGGCACCCGGCCGCGATCCGCGCGCTCGTCTCCGGCGTGACCGCGCGCATCGGCACGGCGGCGGCCGGACGGCAGCGCGCCGCCACCGCCGGCCCGGACGACCGGCCCGACGCCGTCCTGCACCTCGAGGCGGCGAGCCGTTCCGCGCTCGTCGTCGCGATCGCCCGACGGCTCCGCGAACACCGTCTGCTCGACGGTGTCCCCTGGCACCGGATGGCCGTCGTCACCCGCAGCGGTGCGGCGATCCCGGAGCTCGTCCGCGCCCTGTCGGTGGCCGAGGTGCCCGCGACCGCCGGTGCCGCGCCGGTCCGACCGCGCGACGACTCCGCGGCGCGTGCCCTGCTCGACGCCGCCGCGGTCGCCCTCGGCGTCCTGCCGCTCGACGCCGCGCTCGCGACGGCCTTCGCGACCGGCCCGCTCGGGGGGCTCGACACCCTGGCGATGCGTCGCCTGCGGTTGGCGCTGCGTCGCGAGGAACTCGCGGGCGGGGGCACCCGCACCGCCGACGAGCTCCTCGTCGACGCGCTCGGCGCCCCGGAACGCCTCGCCACGCTCGACGCCGGGTTCGCCCGCCGTGCGACGCGGCTCGCCCGCAGCCTGGTGCAGGCGCACAGCGACGCCGACGCCGGCGCGAGCATCGAGGAGATCCTCTGGGGGCTCTGGGAACGCAGCGGCCTGGCCCGCACCTGGGGTGCGCAGTCCGCGGCCGGTGGCGTCGGCGCGGGCGAGGCCGACCGGCACCTCGACGCCGTGGTCGGGCTGTTCACCGCGGCGAAGCGGTTCGTCGAGCGCACCCCGGACGCCCCGGCGCGCGTCTTCGTCGACGACCTGCTCGGAGCCGACCTGCCCGAGGACTCCATCGGTCCGGACCGCACCGCCGGCCGCGTGCGGGTGCTCACCCCGTCGGCGACGGTCGGGCTCGAGTGCGACGTCGTCGTGGTGCTCGGGCTGCAGGACGGCGTCTGGCCGAACACCCGGGTGCGCGGCAGCCTGCTCGACCCGGACGGCCTGGTGCGCGCGGCAGCGGGCGTCGAGCGGTCGCCGATCGACGACCGCGCCGCCGTGGTCGCCGACGAGCTCCGGCTCTTCGCCCGCGCCGTCTCCCGCGCGACGACGCAGGTCGTGATCGGCACCGTCGCGAACGACGACGAGTCCCCGTCGCCCTTCGTCCGTCTCGTGCCCGTGCCGCCGGACCGCCAGCCGACCGTGCACCCGCTCTCGCTGCGCGGGCTCGCCGGGTCGCTGCGCCGTCGGGTCGTCGCCTCGGGCGACCACGAGGCGGCGTCGGCGCTCGCCCGCCTGGCCGAGGCCGAGGTACCCGGTGCGTCGCCGGACGACTGGTACGGACTCGCCGAACCGACCACCGACGAGCCCCTGGTCGACCTCGACGCCGACCCGGTTCCCGAGGTCGAGGGCGGTGAACCGGTGGCACCCACCGTGTCGGTCTCGCCGTCGCGGATCGGCACCTTCGAGGAGTGCCCGGTGCACTGGTTCGTGCAGACCTTCGGCGGCGGGGCCCCGAGCCCTGCGATGGGCATCGGCACGATCGTGCACGAGGCGATGGAGCACGCCACCGCGATCGACGTCGAGTCGCTGTGGCAGCGGGTCGAGGCCCGGTGGGACGAGCTCACCTTCGAGTCCCCGTGGGTCGCCGACCGCGAGCGTGCCCGCACCCGGCGGATGATCGAGGGGCTGAGCGACTACCTGCGCACGTTCGCCGGTGCCGGTCGTCGGGTGCTCGGCGCCGAGACCTCGTTCGCCCTGGTGACCGGGCCGGCCCGGATGCGCGGCAGCATCGACCGCATCGAGGTCGACCCCGAGGGGCGCGTGAGCGTCGTCGACCTGAAGACCGGCCGCTGGATGCCGAGCGAGAAGAACGACATGCCGGAGCACCCGCAGCTCGGCGCGTACCAGCTCGCGGTCGAGGACGGCGCGGTCGAGGGCGTGCCCGCCGGATCGCCGATGACGGACGCGCGCCTGGTGTTCGTGCAGAACCCGCGGTCCGGCCGGGCGTACTCGGAACGCACGCAGCACGCCTTCGACGCCGAGGCCCGCGACGCCTACCGCGAGCGGTTGCACGAGGTCGCGCGGGGGATGGCCGGCCGGACCTTCCTGGCGAACGTCGACGACCACTGCGAGAAGGCCCGCACCGGCGTCGAGTGCCGCATCCACGTGGTCGCGGAGGTGACCTGGTGACCGACACGACCGACACGACCGACGCGACCGACGCGACCGACGCGACCGACGCGACCGATGTGACCGATGTGACCGACACGGTGGACACGGCCGCGAGCGCGGAGCCCACCCCGGTGGTCCGGCACGGCGCCGATGCCGTCGCGGACGCGCTCGGCCGCCCCCGCCCCACAGCGCAGCAGCGCGCCGTGATCGAGTCGCCGCTCGCCCCGGCGCTCGTCGTCGCCGGGGCCGGCAGCGGCAAGACCGAGACCATGGCCTCGCGCGTGGTCTGGCTCCTCGCCAACGGCCTGGTCCGTCCCGACGAGGTCCTCGGCCTGACGTTCACCCGCAAGGCCGCCGGAGAGCTGTCCGTCCGGATCAACGACCGGATCCGAGCGCTCGAGGACGTCGGCCTGGTCACCGCCGGCGACGCGTTCGAGGCGCCGACCGTGTCGACCTACAACGCGTTCGCCAACGCGGTCTTCCGCGAGAACGCGCTGCTCGTCGGGCGCGACGGGGAGTCGCAGGTGCTCACCGAACCGTCCGCGTGGCAGCTCGCACGTCGGGTCGTCGTCGCCGCCCGCGACGACCGGCTGGCCGGCCTCGACCGCGACGTCGACACCCTGACGGCCGCCGTGGTGGCGCTCGCCGGTGCCACGTCGGAGCACCTCGTCGACCCGGACGACCTGCGCCGGTTCGCCATCGAGTTCTCCGAGCTGCTCGAGCTCCCCGGCAACCGCGGCAAGCCGTACAGGGCGATCACCGACGCCGTCGCCGCGATCGGGTCGTTGGAACCGCTGGCCGACCTGGTCGTCGAGTTCCGGCGGCAGAAGGTCGACCGCGGCTTCGTCGAGTTCTCCGACCAGATCGCCCTGGCGCTGGCCGCCGCCGAGTCCGCGCCGCGCGTGGTGACCGAGCTCCGGCAGCGGTACCGGGTCGTGCTGCTCGACGAGTACCAGGACACCTCGGTCGTGCAGACCCGGTTCCTCGCACGGCTGTTCCGCGACCACCCGGTGATGGCCGTGGGGGACCCGCACCAGTCGATCTACGGGTTCCGCGGCGCGAGTGCGGCCAACCTCGCCCGGTTCCCGCGCGACTTCGGCGGGAGCGACGCCGGCTCGACCACGCCGGTCACGTTCGCGCTCTCGACGAGCTGGCGGAACCCGGTCGACGTCCTCGCTGCCGCGAACGCGGTCGTGGAACCGCTGTCAGCGGCGTCCGAGGTGGCGGTCGAGCGGCTGGCACCGCGGCCCGGTGCGGACGCCGGTCGGGTGGACGTCGTGTTCCCGGAGACCCTGCCGGACGAGGCCGACGCCGTCGCGACCTGGTTCCGGGCGCACCGCGAGCGGAACCCCGGCGCGTCGATGGCCCTGCTGCTCCGCGCGCGGAAGGACCTCGCCGCCTTCACGGCGGCGCTCGGTGCCCGCGGTGTGCCGTACCACGTGCTCGGTACCGGGGGGCTGCTCCAGCGCCCCGAGATCGTCGACCTCGTCGCCTGCCTGCGGGTGCTGCACGACCCGTCCGCCGGCAACGACCTCATCCGGCTGCTCGCCGGGTCGCGGTGGCGGGTCGGCGCGGCGGACGTCGTCGCCCTGCACCACCTGGCCCGGTGGTTGTTCCAGCGGGACCACTCGCAGCAGCGCCTCGACGACGAGCTCACCGCGGCCTTCCGGGCGTCCGTCGCCGCGGGTGAGCACGGGTCGATCGTCGACGCCCTCGACTTCGTCGCGACCGCACCCGACGAGCACGGCGCGCTCGAGGGCATCACCGCGGCCGGACGTGCCCGGATGCGCGCCCTGGGCGGTCAGCTCGCGGCCCTGCGCTCCCGCGCCGGCGGCGACCTCGTCGACTTCGTGACGCTCGTCGTGCAGGAGATGCGCCTCGACATCGAGGTCGCGGCGCACGAGCAGGGCAGCGGCGCCTACCTCGACGCGTTCGTCGACGAGCTCGCCGGCTTCGTCGCGACCGACGACCGGGCGGACCTCGGGTCGTTCCTCGGCTGGATCGACGCCGCTGCCCGACGCGACGACATGGGTCCGCGGTCCGAGGAACCCGAGGCCGGGACGGTCCAGATCCTGACGATCCACGGCTCGAAGGGCCTCGAGTGGGACGCCGTCGCCGTGCCCCGGATGGTCGAGGGCGGGCTGCCGGCACGACCCCAGGAGGGCTCGTCCGGGTGGCTCGGCTTCGGCCGGCTGCCGTACGAGTTCCGGGGCGACGCCGCCGAGCTGCCGGCCCTCGGCTGGCGCGGCCAGGAGACCCAGAAGGACGTCACCACCGCGATCGACGCCTTCAAGGAACAGGTCAAGGCCCGCAACGAGGACGAGGAACGCCGACTCACCTACGTCGCGCTGACCCGGGCCCGGCACGACCTGCTCGTCTCCGGGTCGTTCTGGGCCGGCGGGGTGAAGCCGACCGAGCCGAGCCGGTACCTGCGCGACCTCGTCGACGCGGACGTGCTCGACGGCGCCGCGATCCCCGAGGCGACCGTGCACGAGGAGAACCCCCTCGGGGCCGACGGCGCCACGCAGACGTGGCCGCACGTGCCCTTCGGGCAGCGCGCCCCGCGGGTGCTCGCGGCGGCCGAGCGCGTCCGGAACGCCAACCCCGGGGCCGCCGGCCGGTTCGCCGCCGACATCGACCTGTTGCTCGCGGAGCGCCGCGCCACCCGCGACGCGGAGCACGCGGTGGTCGTCCCGCACCGCGTGCCGGCCTCCGGCTTCAAGGACTACCTGTCCGAGCCGGACGCGGTCGCCGAGCGGCTCCGACGCCCGATGCCGGAACGGCCGTACCGCGCCACGCGGCTCGGCACCCTCTTCCACCAGTGGGTCGAGCAGCGCGCTCGGAGCGGCGGGCCCCTCGAGACCCTCGACGTCTGGGACGGCGAGGCGGACCTGGACACCGACGACCTGCCCGACGCGTCACCGGACGCCGTGGTCACCGACGACGCCCGCCGGCTCGCCGACTTCCAGGCCACCTTCGCCCGGTCCCGCTGGGCCGGGCGCACCCCGGTCGAGGTCGAGCGGGAGATCCACATCCCGTTCCTCGGGCACAGCGTCGTCTGCAAGCTCGACGCCGTCTACGAGATCGACGGGCGCGCCGAGGTCGTCGACTGGAAGACCGGCAAGGCGCCGACGGGCGCCGACGACCTCGCGCGCCGCACCCTGCAGCTCGCCCTGTACCGGATCGCGTACGCCGAGTTCACGGGCCGTCCGCTCGACGAGGTCGACGCGGTGTTCTACTTCGTCGCCGACGACCTCGAGGTGCGGCCGACCGAGCTGCTGGACCGTGCAGGACTCGAGCGCGCCTGGCGGCAGGCGATCGGCTGACCGCCGGGGCCTGGCGTCCGACGCGCGCTGCGCCGGTCCGGCCGCGTGCCGGTCGGGCTGCGCACCGGTCGGGCTGCGTGCGGGTCGGGACGCGCACCGGTCGGGACATGCACCGGTCGGGACATGCGCCGGTCGGGACATGCGCCGGTCGGGACCTGCGCCGGTCACGCTGCGTGCCCGACGCGCTCCGCACTGGAGGCCCGGTGCCGGTCCGCCGGGCCTGCACCGGGCCTCCAGACGGTCTCGTCCGGCGACCCGGCGCGACGGTCGACGCGGCGACGGTCGACGTGGCAGGCCGTGCGGTCAGCCGTGCCGGCGCTCGGTCGACGACAGCAGCTGCTCGACCTCGCCGATCTCCATCGTGTCGGGGGAGACGGACTGCAGCGGCTCGGCGCTCGGTGCGTGCACCGCGTCGACCAACCGGTGCATCATCGCGACCGCGTCGTCCACGATCTCGGTGCTCTTCGCCTGCACTCCGTGCAGGAGCCAGTGCGCCGTCTCGAGCTCGTGGTGCACCCGCGCGCGCTGCGCGAGCTGGCGGTCCCGGCCGCCGCCGTTCGCCTCGTAGGCGCTGAGGACGGTGTCGAAGGCGTCGCGGCTGCCGGCGAGGACCCACGCCAGGTCCTTCGCGGGGTCGCCGAGGCGCAGCTCGCCCCAGTCGAGGACGCCGCTGACGGCGTCGCCGTCGACGAGCAACGCACCCGTGCCGAGCGAGCCGTGCACGACGGTCGGGGTGAACTGCCAGAGCTGCTGGTCGCGGGCCGCGCCCTCCCAGCGTTCGACGAGGGCGGCGGGGACGAGCTTCGTCGCCACCGCGCGGTCCATCACCGAGACGGCGGACCGCAGCACCTCGAACGGCGTCAGCGACGGCAGGCCGGCGTCCGAGACGAAGCTCGTCGGCAGCTGGTGCACGGCCGCGACGGCGCGACCGACGCTCGTGGCGAGGTCCGGCTGCTCCGCGAGCGAGCGCAGGGTCGGGTGCGTGCCCGGCAGGTTGGTGGTGACGATGGCGCGGGTCGAACCGATCGGCGCCTGGCCGCGGTACTCGACCACGCCGAACGGCAGGCGCGTGCGGATCCCGGCGCTCAGCGCCCGGATCGCGACGAGGTCCGCCGACTGCCGTGCCTCGGCCCGCTGGTTCCGCGGGCGGCGGATGACCAGCTCGACGCCGTCGGCGTCGCGGAGGAGGGCGGACTCGTAGTCGCCGGCCGCGGCCGAACCGAGCGTGCGCGTGCCCGTGACCAGGAGACCGGGCACGGCCGTCGTCGCCAACGCGGCTAGAGTGAACTGGGATCCCGCCATGCCCATCAGGGTAGGTCCGTGTCGTCGCCTTCGGGGCGCGCCACGCTGACCCGGGCGCTCCCGGCCGAAGCCGCTGATCTGAGGAGCCCTCTGCCGTGACCGTCGAGTTCGCCTCCCGGCTCCCGCTGTCCCGCAACGAACTCGACCGCGACGCCGAGTTCCGCACGACCCCCGACCTCGAGCGCGTCCTGCGCGAGGACGAGCAGGCCCGGTTCCTGCCGGTGCACGGCGCCGAGGTGCTGCGGAACGCCGACGGCGCCCTGCGCTTCGTGACCGCGGCCGACGTACCGGAGGGCACCGTCGTCCTGTACCTCGGCCGGGCCGTGTCCGACGCGTACGACGCCCCCGCCGGCACCCGCTTCGTCGCCGCCCTGGTGGACGACGACACCGCCGCCGCGATCGAGCCCTCCGCCGACGCGTGGGAGAGCCTGCGCATGTTCGGCACCGAGCTCTCGGCGCGCGACCAGGGGCTGGCGGTCGAGGCGGTCGCGATGGCGAACTGGCACGCCGTCCACGGGTTCTCACCCCGCACCGGTTCGGCCACCGACGTCGTCACCGGCGGCTGGGTGCGCCGCGACCCGCAGGGCCACGAGCACTTCCCGCGCACCGACGCCGCGATCATCGTCGGCGTGGTCGACGCCGACGACCGGATCCTGCTCGGCTCGAACGCCGCCTGGGACGCGAACCGGTACTCGCTGCTCGCCGGCTTCGTCGAGCCGGGCGAGTCCCTGGAGGACGCGGTCCGCCGCGAGGTCTGGGAGGAGTCCGGCGTCCGCGTCGAGGAGCCGGAGTACCTCGGCTCGCAGCCCTGGCCGTTCCCCGCGTCGTTGATGGTGGGCTTCCGCGCACGCGCGCTCGACGGCGACCCGACGACGGCGCGGCCGGACGGTGTGGAGATCCTCGACGTCCGCTGGTTCTCGCGCGACGAGATCCGGGAGCGCGCGGGGGACACCCTGCTGCTGCCCGGACGCACCTCGATCGCCCGCGCCATCATCGAGGAGTGGTACGGCGGGCCGCTGGACACACCGTGAGCGGTCCGGGACGGGGCGCGGCCGGTCCTCCGGGTGCCAGCACGGGTGCTGGTACCGGTTCTCCGCGTGCCGGTACCGGTTCGCCGGGTGCTCGGGCTGGTGCCGGGGCGCCCGAGGTCCGTCCGCCGTCGCCCGACGAGCTGCTCGCCGCGCTCGACGCCGAGCAGCGCACCGTCGCGAGGACGCTGCTCGGCCCGGTCGCGGTCCTCGCCGGAGCCGGGACCGGCAAGACCCGCGCCATCACGCACCGCATCGCCTACGGCGTCGCGACGGGCACCTACGCCCCGAACCACGTCCTCGCCCTGACGTTCACCACCCGCGCCGCCGGTGAGCTGCGCTCCCGACTGCGCTCGCTCGGGGCCGGCACGGTCCAGGCGCGCACCTTCCACGCGGCAGCGATGGCGCAGCTCAGTTACTTCTGGCCGGACACGGTCGGCGGGCACGCGCCGAAGATCGTCGAGTCGAAGGGCCGGATGATCGCCCACGCCGCGGACACCGTCGGCATGTCCGTGGACACGCCAGTGCTCCGCGACCTGGCCGCCGAGGTCGAGTGGCGCAAGGTGCAGATGCTCTCGCTCGAGGAGTACGAGGCCGCCGCCGCCGACCGCGTCATGCCGCGCGACACCTCGCCCCGGAGGGTCATCGACCTCATGAAGGCCTACGAGCGACTCAAGGACGACCGTCGGCAGCTCGACTTCGAGGACGTCCTGCTCACGACGCTCGGCATGGTCGAGTCCGAGCCGCGGGTGGCGTCGTATGTGCGGCAGCAGTACCGGTTCTTCGTCGTCGACGAGTACCAGGACGTCTCGCCCGTGCAGCACGACCTGCTCAGGGCGTGGCTCGGTGGCCGTGACGACCTGTGCGTCGTCGGTGACGCCAGCCAGACCATCTACTCGTTCGCGGGCGCCTCGAGCGACTACCTGCTCGGCTTCGGTTCGGAGTTCCCCCGCGGCTCGGTGCTGCGGCTCGAGCGGAACTACCGCTCCACCCGTCAGGTGGTGCACGCCGCGAACGCCCTGATGCGCGGTCAGCCGGGCGCGCTCGACCTCGTCGCGCAGTCCACCGAGGCCGGACCGGAACCCGTGGTGGTGCCGTGCGTCCACGACGGCGACGAGGCACAGACCATCGCCCGCCGCATCGCCGAGCTCGTCGACGGCGGCGCGTCCTACGGCGACTGCGCCGTGCTGTTCCGCGTCGGGGCGCAGTCCGCCGCCCTCGAGTCCGCACTCGGCCGCAACGGCATCCCGTTCCGGGTGCAGGGCGGCACCCGGTTCTTCAACCGGCCGGAGGTCAAGCTCGCGGTGCACCACATGCGCGGCGAGGCGATCCGGCAGACGGACGACGAGCTGACCCGCCGCGTGCGCCTCGTGCTGCAGGTGAGCGGCTGGACGCCCACCGCCCCCGAGGGCACCGGCGCCGTCCGCGAGCAGTGGGAGGCCCTGCAGGCGATCATGGGCCTCGCCGAGGACGCACCAGCCGGCACCACCATGCAGCAGTTCACGCAGGACCTCGTCGACCGTGCCGCGACGCACCACGAGCCGGACGTCGACGCCGTCACCCTCGCGACCCTGCACTCCTCCAAGGGCCTGGAGTGGCCGCATGTCGTCATCGCGGGCGCCGCCGAGGGGCTGCTCCCGATCTCGCACGCCACCACCGACACCGAGGTCGACGAGGAACGTCGGCTGTTCTACGTCGGACTGACCCGCGCTCGTCACTCGATCACCATCACGTGGTCGAGACAGGGTTCCACGCGTGGGGGAGCCCGGACCCCGAGCCGGTTCCTGGCAGGGCTCGGCACGCGCAGCGCGGATGGGGCCGCACCGGCGTCCGGCTGACCGACAGGTCGTCGCGGTCGAAGACGAGTTGGTCCGGGTCGGCGCGCTGCGTCCGCAGCGGCAGGCGTTCGACGAGCGCGCGGGTCGCGGCGGCCGCCACCGCGGCGACCCGCCACGACGACAGCGGCGCGGCCGGGCGACCCCACAGCTGGGAGGCGATGGTCGGCCAGGCCGGGTCGGCGTCGGTCCGCCCGAGCTCCGCGCACTGGAGGCACGGCCCACCACCCGGCACCACGAACGGCCCGAGACGGATTCGCCCGTCACCCACCACCACCGGCAGGTGCGGCACGCCCCTCCGGGTCCAGGCGGCGCGCAGCGCCGGGTCGACGACGTGGTCGGCGACCACGACGGCGAGCCGTGGGTCGTGCTCCGGCAGGTCGACCGGGCCACCCCGGGGAGCGGTCGTCCGCACGACGGTGACGCCCTCGCCGCTCAGGAACCCCGCGATCGCGTCGGCGAGTGGACCGCGCCCGTGCACCTCGACGCGCTCGAGCGGCTCGGGGAGCACGTCGACCACGGCCGGTGACGCCGCTCCGAGGACCCGGGCGGCGACGTCCGGCGGGCAGCCCGACGCCGTCGCCACCCCGGACAACGCGTCGCGTCCGGTCTCGTGGCGGAGCGCGCAGAGGAAGCGTTCCTCGGCCGTGCTCGGCACGTCGACGAGGGCGCGCGGCGGGTCCACGCCGAGCTGCACGGTGGCGGGGTCACGCCAGACGAACTCGAGCGCCGGATCGATGCGGATGCCCATGACCCCACGCTGCCCGTTCGACCGGGCGGCGTGGGGTCGTGTGGTGGATCTGTGGAGAACTCAGCGGCGGTCGGTGTCGTCCGTGCCGTCGGTGTCACCGGGCTCCTCGGCGACGTGCCCGGACTCGTCCTCCTGCGGCCGCGCGCCGGTGGCGTCGTTGAGCAGGTCCTCGAGGGCCTTGTCGAAGGCGTCGTCCTCCACGGTCTGCTCCGGGTTGCGCAGGCGGGCGACGAGGGCATCCGGCGCGTCGACGTCCTCGGACGTCGGCACGAGGTCGAAGTGCGACCAGAGGGCGTCCCGCTGCTCGGCGCCGAGCTCGTCGGTGACCCGCTGCCACATCGCCGCGGCCTCGCGCAGGCGGCGCGGTCGCAGTTCGAGCCCGACGAGGGTGGCGAACGCGGACTCGGCGGGGCCGCCCGCGGCGCGGCGGCGGCGGACCATCTCGGCGATGGCGCCGGCCTTCGGCAGCCGGCTCGTCGCCGCGGCGGTCACCGTGTCGACCCAGCCCTCGACCAGGGCCAGCATCGTCTCGAGCCGTGCGAGTGCGGCGTCCTGCTCCGGCGTGCGGGGCGGGATGAGGGCACCCGAGGCGAGTGCGTCGCGCAGCTGCTCCTGGTTCGTCGGGTCGATGTCGGCCGCGAGTTCCTCCACGCGGTCGAACGGGATGTGGATGCCGCGTGCGTACTCGGTGATCGACGAGATGATGTGCAGGCGCAGCCACCGCGCGGAGCGGAACAGCCGGGCGTGGGCGAGCTCGCGGACAGCCAGGTAGATGCGCACCTCGTCCTCGGGCACGTCGAGCCCCTCCGCGAACTCGGACACGTTCTGCGGCACGAGCGCTGCGACCTGCTCGTCGAGCAGCGGCACGCCGACGTCGCCACCCGAGACGACCTCCTTCGCGAGCTGTCCGACGACCTGGCCGAGCTGGATCGCGAACAGTGCGCCGCCGACGCCGCGCATCGCCTTCGAGACGTCCCCGAGCATGGCCTTGAGCTCTTCCGGGGCACGCTGGTCGATCGCCTCGGTCAGGGCGTCCGCGATGCTGAACGCGACCGGCTCGGCGATCTGGGTCCACACCGGCGTCGTCGCCCGTGCCCACTGCTCGCGGGTGTACAGGCTCGGTGCGGCGGTGAGCTCGGCGACGGTCGTGACCTCGTCGAGCCAGAGCGCTGCGACCTGGAACGCCTGGTCGGCGGCCTGTGAGGTCGCCGGGTCGACCGGGTGACCGCCGTCGCGGGCGATCGCGGTCGCACGGTCCGCCGTCGCGGAGAAGTCGATCCCGTCGCCGCCCGACTGCGCCGCGTGCTGCAGCTGGCTCATCAGGTTCGCCACGAAGGCCGGGTCGTTCGGCAGGCCGGCGGCTCCGGCGAGCTGCGACGGGTCGATCTGGCCCTCGCCCGAGAGCAGCTTGCGCAGCATCTCCTGGAAGTCGTCGTCCGGCCCAGGCTGGGGTTCATCAGGCATGCCGACTACGCTAATCGCTGCTCACGGGCACGGACCTGGGACGCCCCCGTGGGAACGCCCGAACCGCTGCGCCGAGGGCGAACACCCCACTCCGGAAGGATCCTGCGTGACCCTCTTCGCCCCCGCGCCCCGACGTCGATCCCGCGCCAGGACGGTCGGGTGGTCGTTCGTGGTCGGTGCCGTGGTCCTCGGCATCGTCGCGAGCCTGCTGCCGAGCCCCTACCTGATCGAGGTGCCCGGGCCGGTCTACAACACCATCGGCACGCAGCAGCAGGGGACGGGCAAGGACACGAAGGACGTCAAGCTCATCCAGATCTCCGGGCACGAGACGTACCCGACCTCCGGCGCGCTCGACATGCTCACCGTCGGCATCCAGGGCGACGCGACGAACCGACCGTCCTGGACGAGCGTGGTCCGGGCGATCTTCACCCGGTCGCAGGCGGTGATCCCGGTCGAGGCCGTCTACCCGAGCGGCACCACCACCGAGCAGGTCAACCAGCAGGACTCCGCCGACATGCAGGCGTCGCAGCAGTCCGCCGTCGCGGCGGCCCTCGTGCAGCAGGGCTACGACCTGCCCACCGAGCTGCAGGTCGGCACCGTGCAGGAGGGATCCGCGGCCGACGGCACCATCCGGCGGGGCGACGTCATCACCGCCTTCGACGGCACGTCACTGACCACGAACGCCGACGCCACCTCGCTGCGCGAGGCCGTCGCGGAGCACGGCACGAGCAGTCCCGCGACCATCACCCTGCGGCGCGACGGCGCGACGAAGCAGGTCCGCGTCACCCCGCGCGACGAGCAGGGCACCGCGCTCCTCGGCGTCGGGGTGACCGAACGCTACGACTTCCCGTTCCGGGTGTCGATCACGCTGCAGGACGTCGGCGGCCCCTCGGCCGGCATGATGTTCGCGCTCGGGATCATCGACGAGATCACGCCCGGCGAGCTGAACGGCGGCGAGCACGTCGCCGGTACCGGCACGATCACGGCCGACGGCGAGGTCGGCGCCATCGGCGGCATCCGCCAGAAGCTCTACGGCGCGAAGCAGGCCGGGGCCACCGTGTTCCTCGCACCCGCGGCCAACTGCGACGAGGTCGTCGGCCACGTCCCCGACGGACTCGACGTGTACAAGGTCTCGACGCTCGACCAGGCCGTCACGGACCTGCAGACGATCGCCGACGGCGGGAGCACCGCGAAGCTGGCCCGCTGCGGGTCCTGACGCGCATCCTGAGTCCCCGTACAGTTTCACCCTCGGTCCGGTCCCATAGGATCGGAGGCACTGACGGCCCGCCACGTGCCGGGCCCGCCGGTCCGACACGTCTGGAGCACATCAAGTGACGACAACCTCGTCCACCTCGGGGCGGCGTTCGCCGCGGGTCCCGATCGTGGTCACGATCATCGTGCTGGCCGCACTGGTGATCGGCTTCTTCATCTTCGCCAGCCTGTACACCGACTACGCGTGGTTCGCGCAGCTCGGCTTCCAGCAGGTCCTCACCACGCGCTGGACCGCCAGCGCGCTCATGTTCGTCGCCGGGTTCCTCGGCATGGCGATCCCGGTGTACGCGAGCATCGCGCTCGCCTTCCGGTTCCGCCCCGTCTACGCGAAGCTGAACTCGCAGCTCGACCGCTACCAGCAGGTCATCGAGCCGCTCCGCCGTGCCGTGATGATCGGCATCCCCGTCGTGCTCGGCATCTTCGCCGGCCTGTCGACCGCCGGCCGCTGGAGCATGGTGCTCGAGTACTTCAACCGCACGCCCTTCGGCAAGAAGGACCCGCAGTTCGGCCTCGACATCGGCTTCTACGTCTTCGAGCTGCCGTTCTGGCGCTCGGTCGTCGCGTACTCGTCGGCCGTCGTGCTCATCGCCGGCCTCGCCGCGCTGGCCGCCTGCTACCTCTACGGCGCCCTGCGCTTCGGGCAGCGCGAGGTCCGGGTGTCCCGGGCCGCCCGCGTGCAGCTGGCCGTGACCGCTGCGGTCTACGTCGCCCTGCAGGCCGTCAGCCTCTGGCTCGACCAGTACGCGACGCTCATCAAGGACAACCCGCGGATCACCGGTGCGCAGTACACCGACGTGAACGCGGTCATCCCGGGCCGCGAGATCCTGGCCGGCATCGCCGCGATCGTGGCGATCCTCTTCATCCTCACGGCGGTCATCGGTCGCTGGCGCATCTCGATCGTCGGTACCGGGCTGCTGCTCGTCGCGGCGATCGTCGTCGGCGGCATCTACCCGTGGATCGTCCAGCGTCTGCAGGTGAAGCCCTCGGAGCGCACCTACGAGTCCGCCTACATCGAGCGGAACATCAAGGCCACGCGCGACGCGTACGGGGTCGCCGGGGTCGAGGAGCAGAACTACGACGCCACCACCGAGGCGAGCTCCGGCGCCCTGGCAGAGGACGTGCAGACGACGGCGAACATCCGCCTCATCGACCCGAAGATCGTCTCGGACACCTTCAGCCAGCTGCAGCAGTACCGGCAGTACTACCAGTTCCCGAAGCAGCTCGACGTCGACCGCTACGACGTCAAGGGCAAGACCGAGGACACCGTCATCGCGGTGCGCGACATCGACCTCAACGGCCTGAGCAACGCAGCGAACACGCAGTACAACCGGGCCTTCGTCTACACGCACGGCTACGGCGTGACGGCGGCGTACGGCAACCAGCGCGCCTCGGACGGCAAGCCGGTGTTCCTCGAGTCGGGCATCCCGTCGAACGGCGCACTGGGCGACTTCCAGCAGCGCGTCTACTTCGGCGAGACCTCGCCGCCGTACTCGATCGTCGGTGCGCCGGAGGGCTCGAAGGACGTCGAGCTCGACTACCCGTCCGGCTCCGACGACGACTCGGACAACGGTGGCAACGCGACCACGACCTACGCCGGACAGGGCGGGCCGAGCATCGGCAACTTCTTCAACCGCCTGGTCTACGCGGCGAAGTTCCAGTCGGAGCAGATCCTGCTCTCGGACGCCGTCAACCAGAAGTCGCAGATCCTCTACGACCGTGACCCGCTCACCCGCGTCAAGAAGGTCGCGCCGTACCTGACGGTCGACAGCGACGCCTACCCGGCGATCGTCGACCACCGCATCCAGTGGGTCGTCGACGGCTACACCACGAGCGACGCCTACCCGTACTCGCAGAGCCAGAGCCTGTCGGACAGCATCGCGGGGGCCGAGAGCTCGGCGTACCGCACCGACCAGGTGAACTACATCCGCAACTCGGTGAAGGCCACCGTCGACGCGTACACGGGCAAGGTGACCCTCTACGCGTGGGACACCGAGGACCCGGTGCTCAAGACGTGGCAGAAGATCTTCCCGACCGCGATGCAGCCGGTCTCGAGCATGAGCGCCGAGCTCCTCGACCACGTCCGCTACCCCACGGACCTGTTCAAGGTGCAGCGCTCGATCCTCGGCACGTACCACGTCACGAACGCGAACTCGTTCTACTCGGGGGACGACGCGTGGAACACCCCGCAGGAGCCGACGACCACCTCGGCCGCGAACATCGACGACGCGGACACCACCAGCGGTTCGAACACGAACTCGCAGGTGCAGAACAATGCCCTGGGCGCCCAGTCCTCGTCGAGTCGGGCGAGCAACCTGCAGGACCCGTACTACCTCACGATGAAGGTGCCCGGGCAGGACACGGCGTACTCGCTCTACACCACGTACATCCCGCAGCAGACGGCCGGCGACAACAACCGCAACGTGCTCACCGGCTACCTGTCCGCGAACTCCGATGCGGGCGGTGCCGGCAAGGGGAAGAAGGGCTCCGGTTACGGCACGCTCACCCTGCTGACGATGCCGAAGACCGACAACATCCCCGGTCCGGTGCAGGTGCAGGGTCTCTTCAACGGTGACTCGCGGGTGTCGCAGCAGCTGAACATCCTGAAGCGCGGCAACTCGACCGTGAAGCAGGGCAACCTGCTGACCCTCCCGGTCGGCGGCGGCTTCCTCTACGTCCAGCCCGTGTACGTCCAGTCGACGTCGAGCGGCTCGTACCCGCTGCTGCAGAAGGTCCTCGTGGCCTTCGGTGACCGGGTCGAGTTCGAGAACACCCTCGACGAGGCCCTCGACGCATTGTTCGACGGCGACTCCGGCGCGACCGCCGGCGACTCCGACACCGGGGGCTCGGGCAGCGGCTCGACCGACGAGGGATCCGACTCCGGTTCGGGTTCGGACGCCGGGTCGGGCTCCGGCTCGACCGGCGGCTCGACGGGCTCCGGCACGGTCGACAACGACGCGCTGCAGGCGGCGCTGTCGGACGCGAACGACGCGCTGCAGGACCGCCAGCAGGCCTACGCGGACAACGACCTGGTCGCCGCGGCCGAGGCCGACCAGCGCCTGCAGGACGCCATCGAAGCCGCCACCGCGGCCGAGAACGGCGAGTGACACACCGTGGCGGGGCACTCGATTTGTGCCCCGCCACGGGCCCGTGTAGGCTGTTCAACGTGCCGCGGGGTGGAGCAGTTCGGTAGCTCGCTGGGCTCATAACCCAGAGGTCGTAGGTTCAAATCCTGCCCCCGCAACCAAGCGTCACAGCAAAGGCCCCGGTCCACTCGGACCGGGGCCTTTCGCATACCCGGGGCGTCGCCGAGCGTGATCGATGCCGGGCCTCGCTGCCCGCTTCCGCACACTGCCCGGCTACGCTCGGCGGATGGGCACCCTCACGATCGCGGCCGCGCAGTTCGCGCCGGTGGACGACACGAACGCCAACCTCGAGACCGTCCGCACCGCCGCCACCGAGGCAGCCGCTCGCGGAGCCCACCTGCTGGTGACGCCGGAGTACACGTCGTACTTCACGGCCGACATCGACGACCGCTTCGTCGCCGCAGCCGAACCGCTCGATGGTCCCTTCGTCACCGGGCTCCGCCGCATCGCGCGCTCGACCGGCATCGCCCTCGTGGTCGGGGTCGCCGAGACCGCCGACATCCCGGAACACTTCCGGAACACCCTGGTCGCCGTGCTGCCCGACGGGACCATCGCCGCGACCTACCGTAAGGTCCACCTCTACGACGCGTTCGGGTCACGGGAGTCCGACCGCATCGAGCCCGGCGACCCCGAGCAGCTGCCCGTCTTCGAGCTCGAGGGCGTCCGCGTCGGCCTCGAGACCTGCTACGACCTGCGGTTCCCCGAGGTCACCCGTCGGCTCGCCGCCCCCGAGGTCGGCGCCGCCGACGTCGTCGTCCTGCCCGCGGAGTGGGTCAAGGGGCCGGGCAAGGAACACCACTGGCGCACCCTGCTCACCGCCCGCGCGATCGAGAACACGATCTGGGTCGTCGGCGTCGGGCAGACCCCGCCGATCGGGATCGGCGGCTCGGTGGTGCTCGACCCTTCCGGCGTCGCCGTCGCGTCCGCCGGAGCGACCCCGGGCACGCTCGTCGCGACGGTGGACACGTCCGTCACCGCTTCGGTCCGGCAGACCAACCCGTCACTGTCGCTCCGTCGGTACGACGTCGCGCCGCGCGTCCGGCCAGGAGGCCCGTCCCACCCCTGACACGCACGTTCCATCCCACAGCGCGTGCTGTCGGATGCGGATCCGCGCGTGGGAGGTCGGAACGTCAGGCCGCCTCCACGCGGAACCACCACTGACGCGCGGCACTGTCGCAGAGTGTGTATCTGTCGGGAGGCCCGTCTCGCCTCCGCCACGCACGTTCCGTCCCATCGCGCGTGCTGTGGGATGCGGATCCGCGCTTGGGAGGTCGGAACGTCGGGCCTCCGACGCGCGGACCCGCCTTCAACGCGCGGAACGACCACCCAAGCGCGGAACTGCCGCGGAGCGTGGCTCTGTCGGGAGGCCCGTCTCGCCTCCGCCACGCGCGTTCCGTCCCATCGCGCGTGGTGTGGGAAGCGGATTCGCGCGTAGGAGGGTGGTTCGTCGGGCCTCCTACGCGCGGAACTGCCTTCCACGCGCGGAACGACCACCGACGCGCGGAACGACCACCCAAGCGCGGAACAGCGCCCGGCCGTTCCGCGGCGACCCCGGCGGGTCAGGACGCGGGACGGAGGGCGGCCAGGCGCTCGGCGGCCTCGGCGAGCACGGAGCGGCGCTTGCAGAACGCGAACCGCACGAGCGAGCGGTACCCCGCCGCGTGCTCCGGCCGGACGAACGCCGACACGGGGACCCCGACGACGCCGGTCAGCTCCGGCGCCCGCAGGCAGAACTCCCGGGCGTCCTCGTAGCCGAGCGGGGCCGTGTCCGCGAGGACGAAGTACCCGCCGTCCGGTCGGAACACGTCGAAGCCCGCGGTCCGGAGCCCGGCGGCGAGCAGGTCGTGCTTCACGGACAGTTCGGCGGCGATGCCGGCGAAGACCGCGTCCGGCAGGCGGAGTCCGGCGGCGATCGCCGGTTGGAAGGGCGCGCCGTTCACGAACGTCAGGTACTGCTTGACCGTCGTGATGGCATCGACGAGCAGCGGGGGAGCGGTCAGCCAGCCGATCTTCCACCCGGTCGTGCTGAAGGTCTTGCCCGCGCTCGAGACGGACACGGTGCGCTCGGCGGCGCCGGGCAGCGTCGCGACGGGCGTGTGCGGGACCGTGAACGTGAGGTGCTCGTAGACCTCGTCGGTGACGATCACCGCGTCGTACTGCGTGGCGAGGTCGACGATCGTCCGCAGCACCTCGACGGGCATGACGCGGCCGGTGGGGTTGTGCGGCGTGTTCACCAGGACCACCCGGGTCCGGTCCGAGAAGGCGGCGCGCAGGGTGTCCTCGTCCGGCAGGAAGTCCGGCGCGGTCAGGGGCACGGTGACGTGGACACCGCCGGCGAGGCGGATGAGCGCGCCGTAGGCGTCGTAGAACGGCTCGAAGGTGACGACCTCGTCGCCGGGTTCGACGAGGGCCAGGAGCGTGGCGGCCAGGGCCTCGGTGGCGCCGGCCGTGACGAGCACCTCGCTGTCGGGGTCGACCTCGAGGCCGTACCAGTGCTGCTGGTGGCCGGCGACGGCCGCGCGGAGGTCCGGCGTGCCCCGACCCGGCGGGTACTGGTTGGCGCCGTCCCGGATGGCCTGCACCGCGGCCTCGAGCACCTCGGCCGGACCGTCCTCGTCGGGGAAGCCCTGGCCGAGGTTGATCGCACCGGTGCGTGCCGCGAGGGCGCTCATCTCGGCGAAGACGGTGGGCGCGGGGACGCCGTCGGGTCCGAGGAGCATCGCGCCCTCGGCCGCTCGCAACCAGGGTCCTTGCTGTCGCATCTTCGTCTCCTGCCGTGCCGGCGACGACGTGTCGCGCTGGACGGACCCAACCTAGCTGGCCGTCCGCCGCGGTCCGGGGACCCGCTGTACAGCGCACGCATAAGATCGGCAGAGGTTGCTCGCAGCCTCGCCAGAAGCATCGTTCAGGTGGCTGGGACAGACTGCACGAGCTTGAAAGGAGCACGTCCAGCATGACCGACACCACACCCAACGGGCAGGGCGACGACTTCCGTCCGGACGATGCGGCATCGCCTGCCGCCAGTGAGGACGCCGAACAGGCGGCCACGAAGGGGAACACGTCGATGCAGAACGACTCCGACCAGCCGGACGACGCGGGCCGAGCACGGCCCGACGCCGCGTCGACGCCCGACCACACCGATGTGATCCCGTCGTCGACGGAGCACCCGACCGACCGCTTCACCGCGCCCTACCCTCGGGTCGACCAGACCCCGTCGTCGCAGGGCGGCTACGGCCAGCAGGCGACGCCCTACGGCCAGCAGCACGGCGAGCAGCAGTCCCAGCAGTCGCAGCAGTCTCAGTACGGTCAGCCGGCTCAGCAGCAGTACGGGCAGCAGCACCAGGGCCAGCAGCCCCGCTACGGCGAGCAGAGCCAGCAGTCGCACTACGGCCAGCAGCAGTACGGCCAGCAGGCCCAGCAGTCGCAGTACGGCCAGCAGGCACAGCACGCCCAGCAGTCGCAGTACGGCCAGTCGCACTACGGCCAGCAGCCCCAGCAACAGTACGGCCAGCAGGCCCAGCCGTCGCAGTACGGCCAGCAGCAGGCGCAGTACGGCCAGCAGGGCCAGCAGTCGCAGTACGGCCAGCCCACCGCCGCCCAGCCCCGCTACGGCGAGTACGCCCAGCCGGCGTCCGCCGCCGCCCCGGCGTCGTCGACCGAGTACACCGCGGCATCGGCCCAGGCACCGCAGTCCGCCACGAGCGCCTTCGGCGACGTGGACGGCTCCGACCGCCGCAACGGCCACTACTTCACCGAGGGCTCGACGGCCTCCAGCACCGCCGACCGCCGGACGGGACGCAACCGCCTCGTGCTGCCGATCGTCGCCGGTCTGGTCCTCGCGGGACTCGTCGGCGGCGGCGCCGGGTGGGCCGCGAGCGCCGCGAACGACGGCGGTGGCATCGTGTCCTCCGGCTCGTCGCAGGGCGGCAACCTCACGGTGAACGACTACGACTCCGCGACGGTCGTCACCGCCGTCGCCGCGCAGGCGACCCCGTCGGTCGTGACGATCAACGTGTCGTCGAGCAACGAGGCCGGCACCGGTTCCGGCGTCGTGATGACGAAGGACGGCTACATCGTCACGAACACGCACGTCGTCACCCTCGACGGTGACAGCGCGAACGGGTCGATCACGGTGACGACCTCCGACGGCAAGATCTACCCCGGCAAGCTCATCGGCACCGACCCGACGGTCGACCTCGCGGTCATCAAGATCGACGCCTCCGGCCTCAAGCCGATGGCGTTCGCTGACTCGACGAAGCTCAACGTGGGCGACACCGCGGTCGCGATCGGTGCCCCGCTCGGCCTGTCGAACACCGTCACCGACGGCATCGTCTCGACGCTGGACCGCAGCATCCAGGTCACCTCGAGCGCCCCCAGCCAGGGCGGCGACTCGAACGAGGGCGGCAACGGCGGCAGCGGTCCGTTCGACTTCTGGGGCAACGGCGACAACGGCAGCAGCTCCTCGGCGAACACGACGGTGTCGCTGCCGGTGATCCAGACCGACGCGTCGATCAACCCCGGCAACTCGGGCGGTGCGCTGCTCGACTCGAAGGGCCGCCTCATCGGCATCAACGTCGCCATCGCGTCGGCCGGCAGCTCGTCGTCGTCCGAGTCGGCCGCCGGCAGCATCGGCGTCGGCTTCTCGATCCCGTCGAACCTGGTGAAGCGGGTCGCCAACGAGATCAAGGACAACGGCTCGGCCACCCACGGACTCCTCGGTGCGTCCGTCGGCGACGCCTCCGACGAGCGCAGCGCCACGCAGATGGGCGCGCTCATCAAGTCGGTGTCGTCCGGTGGAGCGGCCGCGAAGGCCGGCCTGCAGAAGGGCGACGTCGTCACGAAGATCGGTTCGGCGAACGTCTCGGACGCGACCGACCTGACCGCGCAGGTCCGGTACTTCGCCGGCGGTGCCTCGACGACGATCTCGTACCTGCGGGACGGCCAGTCCCGCCAGGCGGACGTGACCCTGGGGACGTTCGACAGCAAGGGCTGACGCGACCAGTCGACGGACAGGAGGCCCGGTGCACGACGTGCGCCGGGCCTCCTGTCCGTCCCGGGGTCGGGTCCGCAGCCGCACCGCAAGGAGCCGGTTCGGCTCCTTGATAGGCTCATGGTCGCTCTGCGGGGCGGCACCGGCCCCGGTGCGTCCCGTGCTCCCAGCCAGCACCCCGAGGTACGCATGCAGACAGACGGACAGCCCCTGCCGGGCGTCTCGTACGTGATGCCCGTGCTCAACGAGGTCACCGAGGTCCGCGCCGCCGTGGGCAGCCTGCTCGACCAGGACTACGACGGCCCCTTCGAGGTCATCCTCGCCCTGGGGCCCTCGATCGACGGCACGAACGAACTCGTCGCCGAGATGAGCGCGGCCGACCCCCGCATCCGCGCGATCGAGAACCCGGTCGGCTCGACCCCCGCGGGCCTCAACGTCGCGATCCGCGCGTCGGTGCACCCCGTCGTCGTCCGGGTCGACGCGCACTCCGTGCTGCCGACGGACTACACCCGGATCGCGGTGCGCACGCTGCTCGAGTCCGGCGCCGACAACGTCGGCGGCATCATGCGGGCCGAGGGGCGCACGCCCTTCGAACGCGCGGTTGCCCTGGCCTACGGCAGCCGGGTCGGACTCGGTGGCACGCCCCACCACGTCGGCGGCACCGCCGGACCGGCCGAGACGGCATACCTCGGGGTCTTCAAGCGGGACCGCCTGTTCGCGGTCGGCCTGTTCGACGAGGGCATCAAGCGCGGGCAGGACTGGGAACTCAACCGGCGCCTGCGCCAGACCGGCGGCACCGTGTGGTTCACGCCGGAGCTCGTCGTGACCTACCGCCCGCGGCCGAGCCTGAAGCGGCTGGTCCGGCAGTTCGTCGCGACCGGACTGTGGCGCGGCGAGCTCGCCCGACGGTTCCCGGCGAACAACGGCCTGCGCTACTTCGTGCCCCCGGCGATGGTCGCCGCGATGGCGCTCGGCATCGTCGTGGGACTCGTCGGCGTCGTCGGTGCTGCGCTGGGCACATCGCTCGCCTGGGCGATGACCGGCTTCGTCGTCCCCGCGGTGTACCTGCTCTTCGTCGTGCTCGGATCGGTCGCCGTCGCGCGTCGGTCCGGTGTCGCGACCCTCGCCTGGTTGCTCGTGGTGCTGCCGTGCATCCACGTCGGATGGGGGATCGGGTTCATCATCGGGTTCCTCACCCGGACCTCCGAGCTGACCACCCACACCGGACGGTGACCGCATGACCGACCACGCTCTTCCCCACCAGGGCGCCGCACGGCCGTCCTCGATCGCCGAACTGCGTGCCGTGGCCCAACCGGACGAGGTCCGCGCCCGCGCCAACGCCGAGCACTGGACCGCCTCGCTGTACCTGCGCGACGTGTCCCCGTACCTGACCTGGGTGCTCCTGAAGACCCGGGTCAGCGCCAACCAGGTGACGGGCCTCATGATCCTGGTCGGCTGGAGCGTCGCCGCCGCCCTGCTCGTCCCCGGCATCTGGGGTGCCCTGCTCGCGCTGCTGCTCGGGCAGCTGCAGATGCTCGTCGACTGCAGCGACGGCGAGGTCGCCCGTTGGCGCGGCACGCACTCGCCCGCCGGGGTGTTCCTGGACAAGGTCGGCCACTACACGACAGAGGGGCTGATCCCCGTCGCCCTCGGCATCCGTGCCGCGACCTGGCCCGTGCACGACGCCGACTGGATGTGGACGACGATCGGGTGCGCGCTCGGTCTCGTCATCGTCCTCAACAAGGCGCTCAACGACATGGTGCACGTCGCCCGGGCAAACGCTGGCCTCGACAAGCTCGTCGACCGCCGCGACGCGTCGACCGCCCCGTCCGGGCGGAAGCTCGCCTCGCTCCGTCGGCTCGCCCGGTTCCTGCCCTTCCACCGCCTGTACCACTCGGTCGAACTGAGCATGCTCGCCTTCGTGTTCGCCCTGCTCGGGCTGGTCATCGGCGACCCGCTCGCCAGCCGGATCCTCGTCGGCGCGTTGCTGCCGCTCGCGGTGCTCGCCACGGTCGGGCACTTCCTGGCGATCATCGCGTCGAAGCGGGTCCGCGCGTGACACCCGGCACCGTGCGCCGCCACGCCGTCGTGCACCGGGCGCGCCCCCGCGTGGCCGTCGTGAGCCTGTCGCAGGGCACCCGCCCGGACGACCTGCGCCGGGGCCTCGAGAGCGTCCTGGCCCAACGGGACGTCGAGCTCGACGTCGTCTGCGTCGGCAACGGCTGGGAGCCGACCGGCCTGCCCGACGGGGTGCGGGCCCTGGCCCTGCCGGAGAACGTCGGGATCCCCGCCGGGCGCAACGCCGGAGCCGAGGTCGTGGACGGCGACTACGTGTTCTTCCTGGACGACGACGCGTCGGTGCCGTCGGACACGTTCCTGCGCGACGCGATCGACCGGTTCGAGCACGACCCGTCGCTCGGGCTCCTGCAGCCCCGCGTCGTCGACCCGACCGGGGCCGCGAACCCCCGCCGCTGGATCCCGCGCATCCGCAAGGGCGAGCCGGACCACTCGTCGCCCGTCTTCTCGGTGTGGGAGGGCGCGGTCGTCCTGCCCACGGACGTCTACCGGGCGGTCGGCGGCTGGGGTGCCGAGTACTTCTACGCGCACGAGGGCATCGAGCTCGCGTGGCGGGTGTGGGACGCCGGGCGCCGTGCGTTCTACGCGGGGGACCTCGTGGCGCACCACCCGGCGATCGACCCGGCACGGCACACCGAGTACTACCGGCTGAACGCCCGCAACCGGGTGTTCCTGGCACGCCGGAACCTGCCGGCGGTCCTGCGCCCGGTGTACGTCGGCACCTGGGCCGGCATCCAGGTGCTGCGCTGGTGGCGGCACCCGCGTCGACTCGCGACGTGGTTCGGTGGGATCCGCGAGGGGTGGACGGCCGACTGCGGTCCCACCCGCCCCATCGGCTGGCTCACCGTCGCGCGGATGACCCTGGCCGGTCGCCCGCCGGTCGTCTGAGCCGTCCGGACGAGAACAGCACACCCCTGCGGGAGGATGACCATGCCCATCACGAGCGACCTGCGCACCGCCGTCCGGCTCGCGAGCCGACTGCTCGCGTCGCGTCGGAGCCGTCGTGCGCTGGCCCGTCGGCTGCCGTCGGTGGCGACCCCCGCTCCGGGATCCATCGAGGTCGCCGTGTACTTCGCCGACGGCCCGGTGAACATGTACCAGGTGCGCCAGTGGTACGCGCCCCTGGCCGAGCTCGCCCGCACCCACCCGGTGGCGATCGTCTCGCGCAGCCCGGGCACGATGCTCCAGCTGCTCGAGGAGTCGCCGGTCCCCGTCGTGTACGCCCGGCAGGTGATCGACCTGGAGCACTTCGTCGAGACCCAGGCGCCGAAGCTCGTGCTGTACGTCAACCAGAACGCCCGCAACTTCCAGATGATGCGGTACGGGCGCATGTGGCACGTCTTCGTCAACCACGGCGAGAGCGACAAGATGTACATGACGACGAACCAGTTCAAGGCGTACGACCACGCGCTCATCGCGGGCGACGCCGCGCGCGACCGGCTGGCCGAGGCGCTGTGGGACTACGACCTCGACACGCGCACCACCGCGATCGGCCGGCCGCAGGCGGACCACTTCGCCGGCACCGTGCCGTACCCGCACGACGACCGCACCGTCGTGCTCTACGCCCCGACGTGGGAGGGCGACCGGCCCGCGGCGGCGTACGGGTCGATCGCCTCGCACGGCACGATCATCGCGGAGCAGGTCCTCGCCTCGCCGCGCCACCGGCTCGTGTACCGGCCGCACCCCCGGAGCGGCGTGCTGGACCCCGCGTACAAGGCGGCGCACGAGCGCATCCTGGCGGCCATCACCGCGGCGAACGCGGCGGACCCGTCGGCGCACCACGTGCACGACGACGGCCCGACGCTCGGCTGGCAGCTCGCCGACGCCGACGTCGCGATCACCGACATCAGCGCGATGATCTACGACCGGCTCGCCGTGGGCAAGCCGCTCATCGTGGCGCGTCCGGTCTCGCCGGAGGCCGAGGTCGACGAGCGCGGGTACCTCGGTGACGCGAACTGGCTGACGGCGGAGGACGCACCCCGCGTGCTCGAACGGGTGGACGCCGCGGCGGGCGACGCCGACGAGCTCGCCCGCCTGCAGCACTGGGTCGTCCGCTACTTCGGCGACACCACGCCCGGAGCCGCGACCGCGCGGTTCCACGCCGCCGTCGAACAGTTGCTCGCGCGGTGGCGGGACGTCGCAGCCGCTCGCGGCGAGGGCGGCCCCCGAGCGGAGCGCTGAGCCCGGTCGGGCCGCGGCCGGGTGCTCGTGCCCCGTCACGCGACCGGCCCCCCGCCGACGAGCGACATGCGCCAGAGGTACTCGGAGCGGTCCGGGCGCCGCCAGCGGACCACGACGACCCCGGTGCGCTCGGGATCGGCTCCGAACACCGCGATGGACAACGCGCGGCCCGGTTCGAGGCGTCGCACGGCGAGCGGCGGACAGTACCCGTCGCCGAGGTGGGTGAGGGTCAGGCCGTCGAGTGGCTCGTCCCCGGTGTTGACGAGGTCGTAGCGGCGCGGGGCGTGGGTGCGGTCGACGGAGAACGGGACGGGGTAGGCGGTCGGTGGGTGGTGCATGCCCGGAACGCTAGGGGGAGGGTCCGACGGTGGGGGCTGCCGGAACCGCGGGGACGCGCGGGCTGTGGAGGGAGCGCCCGGAGGCGGTGACCGTGCAGGGGGAGTACCCCGGGCGGTCAGGAGCCGTAGTCGGCCGAGTAGCGGGCCAGCGCGGCCTCGATCGTGTCGTCGAGCTGCAGCCGTCCCTTGTCCAGGTACAGCCCGCGGTCGCAGAACCGGCGCAGGTCCTTGTCGCTGTGCGAGACGAAGAAGAGCGTGCGGCCGCCGGCGAGCAGCTCCTCGATCCGCTTGTAGCACTTCTCGCGGAAGGCCTTGTCGCCGACCGCCAGGACCTCGTCGACCAGGATGACCGGCTCGTCGAGGCGCGAGATGACCGCGAAGGCGATGCGCACCTTCATGCCGCTGGACAGGTGCTTGTACGGGGTGTCGACGAAGTCGCCGATCTCGGCGAACGCGATGATCTCGTCGAACGCCTCGCGGATCTCGGAGCGCGTCATGCCGTGCAGCCCCGCGGTCAGGTACACGTTGTCCCGGACGGACAGGTCGCCGACGAACCCGCCGGTGATCTCGATGAGCGGGGCCACCCCGGCGCCGACGTCGACGCGGCCCTCGTCCGGCAGCATGACCTGCGCCACGAGCTTGAGGAGCGTCGACTTGCCCTGGCCGTTGCGCCCGACGACGCCGATCGCCTCGCCGGGGCGCACGTCGAAGGAGACGTCGCGGAGCGCCCAGAACTCGTCGGCGCGCTTCCGGCGCCCCCGGCCGGCGAAGAGGTCCTTGAAGTTGCGGCTCGCGCGGCGGTTCCGCTTGAAGCAGATGCCGGCGCCGCGCACCGAGATCACCGGGGCGACGGTCTCGGTGCGGGTGGTCTGGTCGGTGGCGGTCATCACAGCTCCTTGAGCACGCGGTGCTCGCTCCGACGGAACACGGCGAAGCCGACGACCAGGACCACGGCGGTGGTGAGCACCGACGCCCCGACCTCGAACCAGTCGAGCTGCGCGGGGAAGAACGCCGACCGGTACAGGCCGAAGATCCCGGTGAGCGGGTTGATCGCGGCGATCCCGCGCAGGGCGTCCGGCAGCGCGGTGGTGCCGTAGATGATCGGCGACGCGTAGAACAGGAAGCGCAGCACGAGCTTGGTCGCACGCTCCAGGTCGCGGAAGAACACGACGAGCGGCGCGACGATGAGGCCCAGGCCGTAGACCAGGGCGCACTGCAGGACGATCCCGAGCGGGAAGAACACCGCCTGCCAGTGCAGGTGCGCTCCCGTCGCGACGACGAACACGGCGAGTACCGGGATGCTCAGCAGGAACTCGATGCCCTTCGACGCGACGATCCGTGCGACCCAGATCGAGCGCGGGATCGTCGTCGACCGGATGAGCTTCGACTCCTTGATGAAGGCCCGGGTCGAGTCGGAGACACCGCCCGTGAACCACATCCAGGGGAGCAGCGCCACGAGCAGGAAGACGATGTACGGGTCCTCGCCCACCGAGCCGCGGTGGAACACCTTGGTGAAGACGAACCAGTAGATCGCCGACATCACCAGGGGGTCGAGGATCGACCAGAGGTAGCCGAGCGCCGACGTCGAGTAGCGGACGCGCAGGTCGCGGACCGTCAGCAGCCAGAGGGCATGACGGTAGCGCCGACCGGCGCTCCGTGTCGCCGCGGGAGCGGTCGGCACGGTCGCGGTCGGCGCACTCGCTGTCGTCACGGCTTCCCTCCGGGCGGAACCGCCGAGGGGGTCCTGATCAGCGCTCAGGCGAACAGGTCGTTCGCGCGCTCGAGGTCCTCGGCGAAGTCGATCTCGACCGCGTACAGGTCGGAGATGTCGATCGGCGTCCAGCGTAGCCCGTCCTCGGCGATGGCAGCCTCGATGCCGCCCTCGAAGTACTCCTGGTCGTCGACGCGACCGAGCTGGCGGATGAGGGTCTGCTTGTCACCGGCGGACACGTAGTTGATGCCGACGGCCTCGCCGAGGCCACCGACGACCTGCTTGGACAGCTTGTGGATGAAGCCCTCGGCGTCGACGGTGTACTTGACCTCTTCGTCGGAGACCTTCTCGGTGTTGACGCTGACGAACGAGCGGTCCTCGTCGATCATGTCGGCCGCGCGCACGAGCGCCATCGGGTCGAAGACGACGTCGCCGTTCATCCAGAGGACACCGCTCTTGCCCGTGGCCTTGAGCGCACGGAGCAGGCTCTTCGAGGTGTTCGTGGAGTCGTAGGACTCGTTGTAGACGAAGTTCGCCTCGGGGAAGGCCTCGACGATGTGCTCCGACTTGTAGCCGACGACGATGGTCACCCGGGCGCTCGAACCGAACGCCGCACGGATGTTGTCGAACTGCTGCTGCATGATGGTGCGGCCGTCGCTGAGCTCGGTGAGCGGCTTCGGCAGGCTGCGGCCGAGACGGCTCCCCATCCCCGCTGCGAGGATCACGATCTGCGTGGTCATGCTTGTCCCTTCTGGTGTCCGCCCGCGCGCCGTCGGGCACGGGCGGGCCTCGTCGAGTCTGCTCGCGGAACGTCCGAGTTCCCCGAGAACCCGGCGGTACCGACGCGCTGGCCGGCTGGTTCGTGGAGCCCGGGTGGTCCCGTTTCGGCGGGTTTCCCGGGGGTGAACACTCCGTCGTGTCTCGGTGAATGATACGGAAACCCGTCCGCGCGGGGTACAGCCCGACGCCCTTCGTGCCCAATTCGTGACACTGCACAGGCCCGTCCACCGGTGTCGGTACAGCATTGGTACGGTTGGGCGATGGCAGCCGGAGCAGCAGACGACGAGGACGTGTACGCCACGACCGACGCTGCCTGGATGACCGAGGCGAGCGACACCGACGAGGCAGACGCCGCCGCGGACGAACGTGCCGACGACGACGACATGGGGGACCCGGATGCGCCTGACGCACCCGACCGGGACGCGCTCGACGCGCCCGGTGATGACGCGATGACCGACGACGCTCCGGGCAGCGCGACGGACACCACGACGGCAGCGGAGGCGCCGACGGACGCCACCGCGACCGGCGTCGCGGCGGCAGCCGCGACACCGACGACCACCGGACCGCGGCCGGCGAAGACGAAGCGCGCGCGGCGGCAAGGGACGTGCCAAGCGCCCGGCGGGGGCCGGCGGGACCGCCGGCACCGTGCCTCCCGGCCGGAGCGCCGCGATCGACGCGACCGCCACGACGGACGCTGCCGACGCGGGCCGCGCCGTGACGGAGGCGGCCACCGCCGACGAGGCGCCGGCGCCCGTCGCGAAGAAGCGCGCGCCGCGCGCCGGAGCCGCACAGCCGCAGCAGCCGGTCGTGCTCCGGGCCAGCGGGCTGGTCAAGCGCTACGGGCAGACGCTCGCCGCGGACGAGGTCGACCTCGAGATCCGTCAGGGCTCGATCTTCGGCGTCGTCGGCCCCAACGGTGCCGGCAAGACCACGACGTTGTCGATGGTCACCGGTCTGCTGCGTCCGGACGCCGGCTCGGTCACCGTCCTCGACCACGACGTCTGGGCCGACCCGACCGCCGCCAAGCGCAGCCTCGGCGTGCTGCCGGACCGGCTCCGGCTGTTCGACCGGCTCACCGGCGCGCAGCTCCTCTACTACTCGGCGACGCTGCGGGGGCTCGACGGCGCGACCGCACGGGCACGCAGCGCGGACCTCGCCGACGCCTTCGGGCTCGGCGACGCGCTCGGCCGCCAGGTCGCCGACTACTCGGTCGGCATGGCGAAGAAGATCGCCCTCGCCGCCACCCTCATCCACTCGCCGCGGGTCCTCGTGCTCGACGAGCCCTTCGAGTCGGTGGACCCGGTGAGCGCCGCGACCATCACCGACATCCTGCGCCGCTACACCCGGGGCGGCGGGACCGTCGTGCTCTCGAGCCACTCGATGGAACTCGTGCAGCGCACGTGCGACTCGGTCGCCATCATCGTCGGCGGTCGCGTCCTGGCCTCCGGCACGATGGCGCAGGTGCGCGGGCGCAAGAGCCTCGAGGACAAGTTCGTCGAACTCGCCGGCGGTCGCGTCGTCGCAGAGAGCATGGAATGGTTGCACAGCTTCTCCGGCTGAGGGTCGACCTGCTCGCGGGCGAGGTCCGCGGCAGCGCCCGCCGGTCGGTGTTCGTCGTGCTCGGCAGTCTGGTCGGGATCCTCGCCGCGCTCTGGGCCGCGGCGCAGCTCGTCGACCTCCGCCCGGTCGACGCCGAGACGGCGCGGGCGGTCGTCGTGCCGGTCGGAGCCCTCCTCGTGTTCGCGTTCACCGTGGTGCCGCTCGTGGTCGGCCGGGGTGACCAGCTCGACCCGAGGCGCTTCACGGTCTTCGGGATCGGCCGCCGCCGGCTCGCAGTGGGCCTCGGCGTCGCCGGGCTCGTCGGCGTCCCGGTGCTCGGTGTCGTCGTCGTCGCGGTCAGCCAGGTCGCCGTCTGGGCCCGCGACGCGGGGACGGGGTTCCTGGCGGTCGTCGCCGGGCTGCTCGCCGTGGCCACCTGCGCCCTGCTCGTCCGGGTCGGCAGCGCCGTCGGCTCGCGTGTCATCGGCCCCCAGCGGTCGCGGGACGCCGGGTGGCTCGTCGCCCTCGTCGTCGTCGCGCTGACGATCCCGGCCGTGTCCCTGCTGCTGCGCGTCGACTGGCTCGACACCCGCGGCGCCGAACTGCAGCGCGTCGCGGACGTCGCCGGCTGGACGCCGTGGGGTGCGGCGTGGGCGGTGCCGGCGGACGTCGCCAGCGGGCACGTCGGAGCGGGCGTCCTCAAGCTGCTCGTCGCCGTCGTCGTGGTCGCCCTGCTCGCCTGGGCCTGGTGGGCGCTGGTCGGCCGGGCACTCGAGACCGTCGACGGTCGCCCCCGTGCCCGTCGCTACCGCGGGCTCGGCTGGTTCGCCCGACTCGGGTCCACGCCCGTCGCCGCGGTCGCCGCCCGCGCCCTGACCTACTGGGTGCGGGACCCGCGCTACCGCGCCTCGTACCTGGTCATCGTGTTCGTGCCGGTCGTGGTGCTGCCGCTCGGCGTCGCCGGTGTGCCGTGGCACTGGACGGCCCTCGTGCCGCTGCCGCTGATGGCCCTGATCGCCGGGTTCCTGCCGCACAACGACGTCTCCTACGACAACACGGCGGTCTGGCTGCACGTGGCGTCCGGCGCACCGGGGTGGAGCGACCGGCTCGGCCGCGTCGTGCCGCTGCTCGTCGTCGGTGCGCCCCTGCTCGTGGCCGGTGCGTGGGTGTCCGCGCGCCTCTACGGCGACCTGTCGGTGTTCCCGCTGCTCGTCGGCGTGAGCGCGAGCGCCCTGCTCTCCGGCCTCGGGCTGTCGAGCGTGGTCTCGGTCCTCATGCCGTACCCGACGGTGCGACCCGGCGACCACCCGTTCCAGCAGCCGCAGGCCGCCGGCGTCGCCGCGACCGTGGCACAGGCGACGATGGTCATCGCGATCGTGGTGTGCACGGTGCCCGCCGCGGTGCTCGCCGCACTCGCCCTGACGCAGGGCGCGGAACCGTGGTCGATGCTGACGCTCGGCGTGGGCATCGGGGTCGGCGTCGTGGTCCTCGCGATCGGTGTGGCAGCGGGCGGGGCACTGTTCGACCGCCGTGGTCCGGACCTGCTCGCCGCGGCGCAGCGCAACTGACCGCAGGCACGCTGCGCGTCCGGCTCGACCGTCGTACCCTGGGTCCATGAGCATGACGGAACCCGGCGGCGGCCTCGACGTGATGGACCGGGAGCTCGAGAAGCTCCTCGAAGACGAAGCGATCGAGCCCGGCGACCACGAGCGGTTCTCGCACTACGTCAAGAAGGACAAGATCCTGCAGTCCGCCCTGTCCGGCAAGCCGGTCAAGGCGCTGTGCGGCAAGAAGTGGATCCCGGGCCGCGACCCGGAGAAGTTCCCGGTCTGCCCGGACTGCAAGGCCATCTACGAGAAGATGAAGGCCGAGTAGACGCGAGCACGGAACGGACGGGAGGCCCGTGGCGACGCCGCCACGGGCCTCCCGTCCGCCGTCTGCGCGGGTTGCCTGCGCATGGTGAGCAGAAGAGGTCGGGTCGCCGTCTGGGACCCAACCGTTTCTGCTCACCAAGCGGCGCGCCGGACGCCACCACGGGCTTCCCGTGCGCGGGCTGCGCATGGTGAGCACAAGATGTCGGGTCGCCTTCGGGGACTCGACCGTTTCTGCTCACCAAGCGGCGCGTGCGGCGTCGCCACGCGCCTTCCGTGCGCGGCCTGCGCATGGTGAGCAGAAGAGGTCGGGTCGCCTTTCGGGACCTGACCTCTTCTGCTCAGCAAGTGGCGCGTGCGACGCCGCCACGGGCCTCCCGCGCGCGGCCTGCGCTTGGTGAGCAGAAGATGTCGGGTCGCCGTCCGCGACCCGACATCTTCTGCTCACTGGACGACGCGGCCCGCGGCCCGAGGCCCCCGCGCCCGCGCTCAGATCACCAGCGTCGGGATCGCGGGGTCGCCGCGGCCGATGCGCGCGGCGTCCGCGGGCAGTTCGGCCTTCGACCGCTTGTGGTGCGCCCGGGCGGCTTCGACGCCGTCGACCCCGAGGAAGGCCTGGTCGACCTCGCCGCCGGTGACCACCGGCACGAGCAGGGGGCGCTCGTCGGGGCCGACCTGGCCCTGGGTGAGCACGACCTCGGCCGTCGCGACCCCGTTGCGCAGGCGTCGGCCGGCCTCCTTGCGGCCGCCTGCCGAGGCCTTGTCGGCGGACTTCTTCGCGACCGGCACCCACGAGTCGCCGTCGGCGGACTCGTGCGCGACGAGCTTGAAGACCATGCCGGCGGCAGGGTGGCCGGAGCCGGAGACGACCGAGGTGCCGACACCGTACGAGTCGACCGGCGCCGCGCGCAGGGCGGCGATCGTGTACTCGTCGAGGTCGTTCGTGACCGTGATCTTCGTGCCGGTCGCGCCGAGCCGGTCGAGCTGTGCCCGCACCGACGCCACGACCGAGGGCAGGTCCCCGCTGTCGATGCGGACGGCGCCGAGCGCACCGTCGGTGAGCCGGACGGCGGTGTCGACGGCCGCCTCGATGTCGTAGGTGTCCACGAGCAGCGTCGTGCCGCTGCCGAGGGCGTCGAGCTGCGAGCGGAACGCGGCCTCCTCCGAGTCGTGCAGCAGCGTGAAGGCGTGCGCCGCGGTGCCCATCGTCGGGATGCCCCACGTGCGCCCGGCCTCGAGGTTGCTCGTCGCGCCGAACCCGGCGATGTACGCGGCGCGCGCGGCGGCGACGGCGTTCCACTCGCCCGTGCGGCGCGAGCCCATCTCGGCCAGGGGGCGTCCGTCAGCCGCGGAGACCATGCGTGCCGCGGCGGACGCGATCGCGGAGTCCGCGTTGAAGATGCTCAGCGCGAGCGTCTCGAGCACGACGGCCTCGGCGAAGGTGCCCTCGACCTGCAGGATGGGGGAGTTCGGGAAGTAGACCTCGCCCTCGCGGTACGCGCGGACGTCACCGGTGAAGCGGTAGTCGGCGAGCCAGGCAGCGGTCCCCGCGTCGATGACGCCGCGGTCGCGCAGGAAGCCGATCTCGTCGTCGCCGAAGCGGAACTCGCCGAGTGCGGTGAGGAAGCGTCCGAGCCCGGCGGCGACGCCGTACCGGCGTCCGTCCGGCAGTCGGCGGGCGAAGACCTCGAAGACGCACCGGCGGTCGGCGGTCCCGTCCTTGAGGGCCGCGTCGACCATGGTGAGTTCGTACTGGTCGGTCAGGAGCGCGCTGGTCACCCCTCCGACACTAGTGACGCGACGGTCGGGAGGCCCGGATTGCGTCGTGCACGCAGCCGCGGCGCGCAGGTGGTCGGTCCGTACGGCCGCCGCCTGCGTCGGTACGCTGGTCACCGTGACGGATGCACCGATCGGAGTCTTCGACAGCGGGGTCGGCGGGCTCACGGTGGCCCGCGCCATCATCGACCAGCTGCCGCGCGAGAGCATCCGGTACGTCGGCGACACCGTGCACTCGCCGTACGGCCCGAAGCCCATCGCGGACGTCCGCCGCTACGCGCTCGAGGTGATGGACGACCTGGTCGAGCAGGGCGTGAAGGCCCTCGTCATCGCCTGCAACACGGCGTCGTCCGCCGTGCTCCGCGACGCCCGTGAACGCTACGAGCAGGCCTGGGGCATCCCGGTGGTCGAGGTCATCCAGCCCGCGGCCCGCGCTGCGGTGAAGCAGACCCGGACCGGCCGGATCGGCGTCATCGGCACCGTCGGCACGATCGCGTCGCGTGCGTACGAGGACGCCTTCGCCGTCGCCGCCGACGTCACGTTGACGACAGCGGCGTGCCCGCGGTTCGTGGAGTTCGTCGAGGCGGGGGACACCTCGTCGGCGGCGCTCCGCGAGGTCGCGGCCGGCTACCTCGACCCGGTGCGGGCGGCGGACGTCGACACCCTCGTGCTCGGCTGCACGCACTACCCGCTCATGTCCGCCGCGATCCAGTTCGTCATGGGTCCGGACGTCACCCTGGTGTCGAGCGCCGAGGAGACCGCGAACGACGTCTACCGGCGGCTCGTCGAGCACGGCCTCGAACGCACCGCGACGACCGCGCCGACGTACTCGTTCGAGTCGACCGGCGACGACGAGGCAGGCTTCCTCCGGCTCGCCCGTCGGTTCCTCGGCCCCGAGATCGTGCGCGTCGGCCACCTCGAGACCGGCGCCATCACCCTGCCCCGCGAGCGGGCCTGAGCGGCGACCAGCCGCCCACCGCAGCCCGCTCCGCACGACCCGCACCGTGCCTCCCGGCCGGACCGAAAGGACACCATGACCACCCGCATCGACGGCCGCCAGGCCGAGGACCACCGCCCCGTCACCATCGAGCGGGGGTGGAGCACGCAGGCCGAGGGCAGCGCGCTCATCTCGTTCGGCGACACGAGGGTGCTCTGCACCGCCTCGTTCACGAACGGCGTGCCGCGCTGGCTCGCCGGCAAGGGCACCGGCTGGGTCACCGCCGAGTACTCGATGCTGCCGCGCTCGACGAACGAACGCATGCAGCGTGAGTCGATCAAGGGGAAGGTCGGCGGGCGCACGCACGAGATCTCCCGGCTGATCGGCCGCTCGCTCCGCGCCGTGGTCGACACGAAGGCCCTCGGCGAGAACACCCTCGTCATCGACTGCGACGTGCTGCAGGCCGACGGCGGCACCCGCACGGCGTCGATCACCGGCGCCTACGTGGCGATGGCCGACGCGATCGAGTGGGGCCGCGACAAGGGCTTCATCGGCAAGAAGGCCGCCCCGCTGACCGACAGCGTGCAGGCGATCTCGGTCGGCATCGTCAAGGGCGAGCCGATGCTCGACCTGGCGTACACCGAGGACTCCGCCGCCGACACCGACATGAACATCGTCACCACGGGCTCGGGCAAGTTCATCGAGGTGCAGGGCACCGCCGAGCACGCGCCGTTCGACCGCGACGAGCTGAACGTGCTGCTCGACCTGGGCCTGGCCGGCAACCAGTCGCTCGCGGCGATCCAGCGCTCGGTCCTGGGTCTGGCGTGACGTCCCGCGAGGTGGTCCTGGCCACCCACAACCAGGGCAAGGTCGTCGAGCTGCGCGAGATCCTCGGGTCGGCGTTGGGCGAGGGCGTCGAGCTCGTCGGCTACGACGGCCCCGAGCCCGTCGAGGACGGCGACAGCTACGCCGCGAACGCCCTCATCAAGGCCCGGGCCGCGGTCGCGCACACGGGGCTGCCGGCGCTCGCCGACGACTCGGGCATCGCCGTCGACGCGCTCGACGGGGCGCCGGGCATCCACTCGGCCCGGTACGCCGGGACCCGGTCGGACGCCGACAACATCGCGCTGCTGCTGCAGAACCTGGAGGGCGTCGTGGAGCGCACCGCCGCCTTCGTGTGCGCGGCCGCGTTCGTGACGCCCGACGGGGCCGAGCACGTCGTCGAGGCGGTGTGGAACGGCGAGGTCACCACCGAGCCGATCGGTGACGGCGGGCACGGCTACGACCCCGTGTTCCGGCCGGACGACGCCGATCGCTCGTCGGCGGAGCTCACGCGCGAGGAGAAGAACGCGCTCTCGCACCGCAGCAAGGCGTTCCGCGGCATCGCCCCGATCGTGCGGGAGCACTTCGGGGTGTAGCGGGAGCGGGGACCGCGGCGCGGGCTACGGCCCCGGGCGGCCGGTGCGAGTGCGGTTCGCACAACCGAAGTGCATCGGAACCACGCGGTGACGTGGTGCCGATGCACTTCGGTTGTGCGCCGCCGCGGGTGGCCGTGGGTGGGCCGGCGCGGCCGGGACAGGCCGCAGCCGCGCCGCGGCGCGCAGCCGCCGCTACGGCTTCGGGTCGACCGCCGGGTGGGCGGGCGTGGCCGCCGCCTCGGCGTCGGCTTCGTGCTTGGCCTTCCGCGCGTTCCGCAGGTAGGTCAGCGCCATCGGCACGACGGTCACGACGACCGCGGCCAGCAGGATGATGTCGATGTACTCGCGGACGATGTGGGCCACGAACGGGATGTAGCCCAGGACGTACCCGAGGAACGTCACGCCGACGCCCCAGATCACGGCGCCGATCGCGTTGTACAGCGAGTACTTCTTGTAGTTCATGCGGCCGACGCCCGCGGCGATCGGCGCGAAGGTGCGCACGACCGGCACGAAGCGGGCCAGGATGACGGCGGCGGGGCCGAAGCGGTGGAAGAACGCGTTGGTGCGGTCGACGTTCTCCTTCGAGAACAGCCCGCTCTCCTTGCGCTCGAAGATCGGTGGCCCGGCCTTCTTGCCGATGTAGTACCCGAGCTCGCCGCCGAGGAACGCCGAGGCGCCGATCATCAGCGCCGCGACCCAGACGGGGATGCCGCCGATCTCGCCGCCCCGGTCGAAGGCGAAGAGGCCGGTGATGACGAGGAGGCTGTCCCCGGGGAAGATGAAGCCGATGAGCAGCCCGGTCTCGGCGAACACGATCGCGCACACGACGAGCACGGCGATGGCCCCGAAGTGGTCGAGGATGTACTGCGGATCGAGCCACGGGATCAGGGCGAGTGCGACGGAGTGCATGGTTCTTCCGGTCGAGCGAGCGGGACACGGGGGAGTGTCCCGCAGGACGAGGGTACCGTCCGCGGGTGTCGCGACCATCCGCCGTCGGTATGACATCCGTCGGGCACCGCGACGCCGAGACGCCGGGGGATGGGGCAGGGCTGGGGCTGGGGAGGAACCGGTGCGGAAGGAGGGACTCGAACCCTCACGCCTGGGGCACAGGAACCTAAATCCTGCGTGTCTACCGATTCCACCACTCCCGCGAGCGACGGCAGTCTACCGACAGCGGCCGTCCGACCGCGGTGTCAGCGCAGCTGCCGGGGCAGGTACCGCGGCACGTACCGGAGCAGCACGCCGGCGCCGATCAGGCCGAGCACGCCCATCACCCCGCTGGCGACCGCGATCGACGCCACCGCCGTCACACCGGCGATGAGGAGCGGCGCCGCGGCCGAGCCGAAGTCGCCGGTGAACCGCCACGCGCCGAGGAACGGCGCCGGGTCGTCGCGCGGGGCGAGGTCGGCGCCGAGGGTCATGAGGATGCCCGACCCGACGCCGTTCGCGAGCGACATGGCCATCGCGATCGCGACGAACCAGCCGACGCGGGCGTCGAGGTGGCCGCTCCAGGCGAGCAGGAAGTAGCTGATGCTCAGCCCGAGCATGCAGGGCAGTGCGCTCGCCAGCCGCCCCCAGCGGTCCATGATCTGGCCGCTCGTGTAGAACAGCGCGAAGTCGACGGCGCCCGCGATGCCGATGACGAGTGCGGCCGTCGAGTCGTCGAGCCCGACGCTCACCGCCCAGAGCGGCAGGATCACCTGGCGTCCGGCCCGCATCGCGCCGATCAGTCCGGCGCCGCTGCCGAGGCGCAGCAGGACGGCCCGGTTCGCGCGGATGGTGCGGAACAGGCCGTGCGCCTCCTTCTCGACGAAGACCGCACCGGTGTCGGTGGACGGCTCGGTCGCGTCGGTCGGCCGGGAGGCCCGTGCCGGCAACCGCAGACCGCGCGCGCCCGTCGCCGGGTCGCGCAGCACCAGGAGCACGGTCGCCGCCGCCAGGCAGCACACGACGTGGATCCAGAAGGCGCTGCGGGTCGCGCCGGTCACGTGGATCACGCCGGCGGCGACGAAGGGGCCGACGAAGTACCCGAAGCGGAACACGCCGCCCAGGCTGGACAGGGCCCGCGCGCGGATCCGCACCGGGATCGCGGTCGTCATGTAGGCGTGCCGGGCCAGGGCGAAGACGGCGGTGGAGACGCCGACCAGGAACACGCCGAGCGCGAGGACCCAGGCGTTCCCGGCCGTCGTGCAGACGACGAGGCCGCCGACCGACACCAGGGCGGCGCCGATCATCGCGTTCCGCTCGCCGATGCGGGCGACGACGATGCCGGAGGGGACGTCGCCGATGAGCTCGCCGACCAGGATGAGCGACGCGACGAAGCCGGCGAAGGCCAGGCCGGCGCCGAGCGAGTCGGCCGCGATCGGGATGATCGGGATGATCGCGCCCTCGCCGATCGCGAACAGCGCCGCGGGCAGGAAGCCCGACAGGAGCACGGACCGGAAGTCGAATGAGTCGTTCGGGGTCGTGGCCATCGCCCGACCAACGGTACGCCAGCGGTACCGGTCCGGCCGCGGGTTACCCTTGGTGCATGCGTGTTCTGGCGGCGATGAGCGGTGGGGTCGACTCGGCGGTGGCAGCCGCCCGAGCGGTCGACGCCGGCCACGACGTGGTGGGCGTGCACCTCGCGCTGAGCCGGATGCCGGGCACCCTGCGCACCGGCAGTCGCGGGTGCTGCACCATCGAGGACTCGATGGACGCCCAGCGCGCGGCGTCCGCCCTCGGCATCCCGTACTACGTGTGGGACTTCTCGGCCCGGTTCAAGGAGGACGTCGTCGACGACTTCGTCGCCGAGTACCAGGCCGGCCGCACCCCGAACCCCTGCATGCGGTGCAACGAGCGCATCAAGTTCGCCGCGCTGCTCGAGAAGGCCCTCGCGCTCGGCTTCGACGCCGTCGCGACCGGGCACTACGCCTCGATCGTCACCGGTCCGGACGGCTCGCGCGAGCTGCACCGGTCGGCCGCATGGGCGAAGGACCAGTCCTACGTGCTCGGGGTCCTGACCGCCGAGCAGCTGCAGCACGCGATGTTCCCGCTCGGGGCGACCCCCTCGAAGGACGAGGTCCGTGCCGAGGCCGCCGCCCGTGGGCTGACGGTGGCGCAGAAGCCGGACTCGTACGACATCTGCTTCATCCCGGACGGCGACACCCGCGGTTGGCTGGCGGACCGCGTCGGCACCGCCCCCGGCGAGGTCGTCGAGCGCGACGGCACGGTCGTCGGATCGCACGAGGGCGCGACCGGCTACACCGTCGGGCAGCGCCGCGGCCTGTCCCTCGGGCGCCCGGCACCGGACGGCAAGCCCCGGTTCGTGCTCGAGATCCGCCCGAAGGACAACACCGTCGTGGTCGGCCCGAAGGAGGCCCTGGCCGTCGCGTCGATGTCGGGCTCGCGCTTCACGTGGGCGGGCACGGCCCCGGCCGACCCGGCGACGCCGTTCGCCTGCGACGTGCAGATCCGCGCGCACGCCGACCCGGTGCCCGCGACCGCGCGGGTGCAGGACGACGTGCTGGTCATCGACGTCGACGAGCCGCTGCACGGGGTCGCCCCCGGCCAGACCGCGGTGGTCTACGTCGGCACGCGGGTGCTCGGCCAGTGCACCATCGACAGCACGGTGAGCGCCGTCCCCGTCGACGCCTGACCCCGCCGCTCCCGGGGCACACGTCCGCTGCACGTCGCGTCGGTGGCGCACGGTAGAACTGATGCCATGAGCGAGACCGACGCGACGTTCGAGACCATCGACCCCGACGGGCTCGACGCCGCCCAGGCCGCGCGCGAGGTCGACCGGCTGCGGGCACGCATCAACGAACTGCGCGAGGCGTACTACCAGGGCGAGAACGGGTCACCGGCCGCGGATGCCGACTACGACGCACTGGTGCGCCGGCTCGACGCGATCGAGCAGCGGTTCCCGGAGCTCCTGACCGAGGACAGCCCGACCCAGACCGTCGGGGGGCAGGCGCAGACGACGCAGTTCGCGCCGGTCGAGCACGCCGAGCGGATGCTCTCGCTCGACAACGTCTTCAGCCCCGACGAGCTGACCGACTGGGCCGTCAAGGTGCAGCGCGACGCCGGTGCCGAGCGCGTGCGGTTCCTGACCGAGCTGAAGATCGACGGCCTCGCGATCAACCTGCGCTACGAGCACGGGCGGCTCGTCTCGGCGGCGACCCGCGGCGACGGCGTCGTGGGCGAGGACGTCACCGGCAACGTGCGGACGATGGGCACGATCCCGGACCGTCTGTCGGGCACCGGCCACCCGCCCCTGGTCGAGGTCCGCGGCGAGATCTTCTTCCCGGTCGCCGAGTTCGACGAGCTCAACGCGAACCAGCGCGAGGCGGGGGAGCGCGTGTTCGCGAACCCGCGCAACGCCGCCGCCGGCTCCCTCCGCCAGAAGGAAGAGGGCAAGTCCGAGGCGAAGCGCGCGCTCATGGTCGACCGGCTGCGGCGTCTGCGGATGCTCGTGCACGGCATCGGCGCGTGGCCGGTCCGCGAGCTCGAGCAGCAGACCGACGTCCGGAGCCAGTCCGAGGTGTACGAGCTGCTCGACACGTGGGGGCTGCCGACGAGCAGCCACTACCGCGTGTTCGACACCATCGACGAGGTCAACGGCTTCGTCCGGACCACGGGTGAGCGCCGCTCCGCCGTGGAGCACCAGATCGACGGCGTCGTGGTGAAGGTCGACGACCTCGCCCTGCACGAGGAACTCGGCTCGACGTCCCGGGCGCCGCGGTGGGCGATCGCGTACAAGTACCCGCCGGAAGAGGTCCACACGAAGCTCCTCGACGTCGTGGTGAGCGTCGGTCGCACCGGCCGTGCCACGCCGTTCGCGGTGATGGCCCCGGCCGAGGTCGCGGGGTCCGTGGTGCGCCAAGCCACCCTGCACAACCAGCAGGTCGTCAAGGCCAAGGGCGTGCTCATCGGCGACACGGTCGTGCTGCGGAAGGCCGGCGACGTCATCCCCGAGGTCCTCGGCCCGGTGGTCGAGCTCCGGGACGGCTCCGAGCGCGAGTTCGTCATGCCGACCCACTGCCCGGAGTGCGGCACCGAGCTCGCCCCCGCGAAGGAGGGCGACATCGACCTCCGCTGCCCGAACGCCGAGAGCTGCCCGGCGCAGGTGCGCGGCCGGGTCGAGCACATCGCGTCGCGCGGGTCGCTCGACATCGAGGGACTCGGTGAGGTCGCCGCCGCGGCGCTCACGCAGCCGCTCCGCCCGGAGACCCCGCCGCTCGTCACCGAGGCCGGGCTGTTCGACCTGACGATGCAGGACATCGTCCCGATCGAGGTCATCGTCCGCGACGCCGAGACCGGCATGCAGAAGACCGACGACGACGGCACGCCGAAGCGGGTCACCCCGTTCAGCCGTGCGCGCAAGAAGACCGACCCGCCGTTCGACCCCGAGGCCCGCGGTGCGGACTACACCGGCGAGCCGAGCCGGTACCCGTCGAAGAACGCGTTCGAGATGCTCGCGAACATCGACGCCGCCCGGACGAAGCCGCTGTGGCGGATCCTGGTCGGCCTGAGCATCCGGCACGTCGGACCCGTCGCGGCGCGTGCCCTCGCGAACCACTTCGGGTCCCTCGACGCGATCCGGTCGGCCTCGCGCGAGGACCTCGCGGCCGTGGACGGCGTCGGCGGCATCATCGCGGACGCCCTGCTCGACTGGTTCGAGGTCGACTGGCACCGCGAGGTCATCGACCGGTGGACCGCGGCCGGCGTGCAGTTCACCACCCCGGACCACCCGGGCCCCGGCGGCGCGGTCGCCGAGGGCGGCGTGCTCAGCGGCGTGACGGTCGTCGCGACCGGCTCGCTCGAGGGCTACACGCGCGAGGGCGCGCTCGAGGCGATCATGACCGCCGGCGGCAAGGCGGCGTCGAGCGTGAGCAAGAAGACCGACTTCGTCGCCGCCGGTCCCGGGGCGGGGTCGAAGCTCACCAAGGCCGAGCAGCTCGGGCTCCGGATCATCGACGCGGCGCAGTTCCACCTGCTCGTGACCGAGGGCCCGGGCGTCCTGCCGGATCCGGAAGCGGAGTCGGGCACGGACCAGGAGTCGACCGAGGAGGACACCACCGCCTCGGACGCCTGACGCCCGCCCGTCCGCAGACCGATCCTCCCCATTTCGGGGGACAAGTTGCATCTGGCACGAGCGTTCGTCAGCATCCTCCGTAGAATCGGTCGGGCATCACCCGTCGTCTGCAGGGAGCCGGCGGGAAGGCCTTCCCGGGGGAGACCCGAATGCTGCTCGTCGCTGCTGCGCTGTTGACCGCCTCGATGCACTCGCTCGGAGTGGTCGAGACACCGAACGTGCCTCCGACCCCGCCGCCGACAGCGGTCGTCGCCGTCGCGCCCGTCGCCCCGGTCACCGCCGACGACGCGGCGACCGCGCACGGCCGCCGGATGCTCGACGACCTCGTCGCGCTCGCGCCGGCCGACCTCCGGCACGCACAGGACGACGCGCGCCTGGTGGCGACCGTGCAGGACGACCCGCCGTCGGCGGTCGACGTGATCCGGTGGTGGGCCGGGCTCGGCGACGGTGCGCGGCAGTACGTCGAGCAGACCGCGCCGGCGGTGGTGGGGAACCTCGAGGGCGTGCCGTACGCCGTGCGCGACCGGGCGAACCGGACCACGCTGGACCGCGCGCTCGCGGCGGCCGACGGGGACGACGGGTCCGCCACGGTCCGGATGCTCGGCAAGGTCCGGGAGTCGCTCGTGCAGCAGCCCGGCGATCCGCAGCGCTTCCTCGTCACCCTCGACACCCGTGGTCCGGGGCGCGCGGCGATCGCGATCGGTGACCTCGACACCGCGACGGACGTGACCCTGGTGGTGCCGGGCATGTTCTTCACGGTGTCCGGGCAGATGGTCGACTTCACCGCCACCGCGAACGACCTGGCCGCCGAGCAGGCGTCGCTGGTCCCGCTCGCGGTGCACGGCGACCGGTCGGGAGTCGCGGTCGTCGCGTGGATGGGGTACCGCACGCCGGACCTGTCGAACATCCTGTCGCTGCAGCTCGCCGAGACCGGGGCGGGCCGGCTCGAGCGCGCCGTCGACGGCCTGCGCCACGTGCGGGACGGCGACCAGCCGCGGCTCAACCTCGTGGCGCACTCGTACGGGTCGACGACGGCGATGATGGCGCTCACCTCGGGGCGCATGAGCGCCGACACCCTGACCGTGCTCGGCTCGCCGGGCAGCGACGTCCGTTCTGCGTCCGACCTCGCCGTGCCGCACGGGCAGGTCTTCGTCGGCAGCGCGCACAGCGACCCGATCGCCGGCTCCGGGTACTTCGGCACCGACCCCGGCGAGGCGTCCTTCGGTGCGACGGTCCTCGACCTCCGCACCGCGACGCACGGACAGGGCACGACGGCGGTGTTCCGACGACCGGTCGGCCACAACGACTACCTGAAACCCGGCACGGCCTCGCTGCACGACGTCGCGCTCATCGGGGTCGGGCGCGGGGACGTCGTGCGCGACCAGGCGCAGGGCGGATCGTCGCGCGGCGACGGCGTCACGGTCTCGCCGGACGTGTTCCTCGTCCGTCCGCAGGACCTGCAACCCCGCGACTGACGGACCGCACCGGTGCGCGGGCCGGCACCGGGCTGCGGGCACCCGCGACGTGACCGGATCGTGACCCGCGGCCGACGTGCCGGGGCCGCGCCGGGCATCCCGACCGGATCGGCGAGCCCGCGCGGATCGCGGGCCGCTCGGACCGGTGGCTGGACGGCAACCTGTGCGCCGCCGCAGCCTGCACTCGTTCCACGGCAGAACGGTTCCAGCCCGCCTGCCTACCGTGCACCCATGCGAGTGGTGCGTTGGCCTGGGGCCCTGTTGGTCTTCGTGGTGATGTCGGTGCTGGCGGGCATGCTCGTCACGGTCGCGTTGACGCCCGCGGTCGCCGTCGCCGGCGAGAGCGCGTCGGGCGCGGCGGCGTTCTTCGAGGACCTGCCGAGCTACCTCGACGTGCAGACCCCGCAGCAGGTCTCGTCGGTCTACGCGACGAAGGACGGCAAGCAGGTCAAGATCGCGTCCTTCTACGCCGAGAACCGCACGAACGTGACGTCCCACCAGATGGCCGACTCGCTCAAGCAGGCGGCCATCGACACCGAGGACCCGCGGTTCTACGACGAGGGCGGCATCGACCTGCTCGGCACGGTCCGCGGTGCCGCGGCCACCGTCGTCGGCGGGGACGTGCAGGGCGGGTCGAGCATCACGCAGCAGTACGTCAAGAACGTGCTCGTGCAGCAGTGCGAGCAGCTGACCGGCAGCGACCAGGCCGCCACCGAGGCGAAGGTGGCCGCGTGCTACCAGGACGCCGCCGGCGTCACCCCGCAGCGGAAGCTGCAGGAGATGCGGTACGCGATCGCGGTCAACAAGAAGTACACGAAGGACCAGATCCTGACCGGGTACCTCAACATCGTCGGGCTCGGCGGGCGGGTCTACGGCGCCGAGGCCGGTGCGGAGTACTACTTCGGCGTGCACGCGGCGGACCTGTCGCTCGTGCAGTCGGCCACGCTCGTCGCGATCCTCAACAACCCGTCGAACCTGCGCATCGACCGGCCCGCTGACCGGGACAACGGGCAGGCGGACGGGTACGCGGCGACGAAGGAGCGCCGCGACTACGTGCTCCGCCGGATGCAGGCGCACGGGTCGATCACGACGGCACAGATGACGACGGCGATCGCGACGCCCGTCACGCCGAGGATCACCGAGACCGCGAACGGCTGCTCGACCGCCGCGACGAAGTTCGACGCGGGCTACTTCTGCGACTACGTCCGCGACCAGGTGCTCCGGGACCCCGCCTTCGGCAGGACCGCGGCCGCACGCATCGCCACCCTCGACACGAAGGGCCTGCAGATCCACACCTCGCTCGACCTCGACGTGCAGGCGCAGGCGCAGAACGCCCTGTCGACCTACGTCCCGGCGACGATGGCGGGGGTCGACCTCGGCGGGTCGAACGTCACCGTCGAGCCGGGGACCGGTCGGATCATGTCGATGGTGCAGAACACGGCCTACACGCAGGCCGACACGACCACGCCCGGCACGACGGCCGTGAACTACAGCGCCGACGCCGCCTCCGGCAACTCCGGCGGGTTCCAGACCGGCTCCACGTACAAGGTGTTCACGCTGGCCGAGTGGCTCGCGAGCGGGCACACGCTGTCCGACTCCGTCACGACGTCCGAGCACCAGTTCGAGAACGCCGAGTTCACGAACAGCTGCCAGAACGTGGCCGGCGGCGTCTGGAACGTGGCGAACGCCGAGGCCGTGCCCGCGTCGATGACCGTCGCCGCCGCGACCACCGAGTCGATCAACACCGCGTACGCGCAGATGGGCAAGCAGCTCGACCTGTGCCGGATCGCCCAGCTCGCGCAGTCCATGGGCATCCACCGCGCCGACGGCGCACCGCTCGGCCAGACCCCGTCGTCGATCCTCGGCGTCAACGAGCTGTCGCCGATCGACCTCGCCGAGGCCTACGCCGGCTTCGCGAACGGCGGCATCGTCTGCACCCCGATCGCCATCGACTCGGTCACCGAGGCCGACGGCACCGCGATCACGCCGACGCCGTCGTCCTGCACCCGAGGGGTCGCGGCGGACGTCGCGGGCACCGTCGACTACGCGCTGCAGGGGGTCCTGAGCGGGTCCGGCACCGCCGCGCTGGCGAACCCCGGCGACGCGGTCCCGAAGTTCGCGAAGACCGGCACCACCGACGGCGACGTGCAGAACTGGCTGGTCGCCTCGACGACGAAGTACACGAACGCGACCTGGATCGGCAACGTCCAGAACGCGGTGTCGCTCGCGCAGGTCCCGTTCCCGCGCGGCACGACCGGGTACAGCGCCAAGTTCGGGGTCGGGAAGGCGATGATGACCTACCTCGACGGTGCCGTCGGCGGCGGAGCGCTGCCGGCTCCGGACCCGGCGATGATCGGGAACGCGTCGAGCGGGTCCGCGGCCCAGCAGGCGTCCGGTGCGGCGGCGGGGGCCGGTGGGTCGGCCGCGTCGGGCGCGTCCGCGGGGTCCGGTGGGTCGCGTGCGTCCGGTGCGTCGGCTGTTCCGTCGCCTGCGGCGACCGCTGCCCCTGCCGCCCCTGCCGCCCCCGCTGCTCCGGCTGCTCCTGCGACGGCGGCACCTGCCGCACCGGGTGCGGCTCGCGGTCGGCACTGACGCCCGGCCGGGAGGCCCGGTGCCGGTCCGGTGGGCGGCCCGCGGTCGGTGCGGTGCAGGTCCGGCGCGGGTCCGGCGCTGGTCGTCGTGCCGGTGCTCGGCGCGGACACTCGGCGTGGGCCCTGAGTGCGGGTCGTGCGTCGGTCGGGGCGCTGGCCGCGGGTCGGTTCTCCACAGGCGGGCGGGACTGCGCGGTGGTGACGCGGGGTCGGCAATAGACTGGTCCGCATTCCACGAACCGATCGACGGAGCACCATGCCTGACATCACGAGCGAGCAGGTCGCCCACCTGGCGAACCTCGCACGTATCGCACTCACGCCCGACGAGATCGAGAAGCTGACCGGGGAGCTGTCGCACATCGTCGACAGCGTCGCCCGTGTGGCCGAGGTCGCGACCGACGACGTCCCGCTGACGAGCCACCCCGTGCCGCTCGGCAACGTCTTCCGCCCCGACGTGGTCGGCACGACGCTGACCCAGGAGCAGGCGCTCTCCGGGGCGCCCGACTCCGACGGCGAACGGTTCCGTGTGACGGCCATCCTGGGAGAAGAGCAGTGACCGACGACATCACCCGCCTCAGCGCCGCGGCGCTCGCCGACGCCCTCGTGGCGCGCGACGTCTCCAGCGTCGAGGCCACGCAGGCCCACCTCGACCGCATCGCCGCGGTCGACGGCGACGTGCACGCCTTCCTGCACGTCAACCAGAACGCCCTCGCGGTGGCGAAGTCGATCGACTCGCGCCGCTCGGCGGGCGACGACCTCGGCCCCCTCGCCGGCGTGCCGATCGCGGTCAAGGACGTCCTGTGCACGCAGGACATGCCGACCACGTCCGGCTCGAAGATCCTCGAGGGCTGGGTGCCCCCGTACGACGCGACGCCGGTCGCGAAGCTCCGTGCCGCCGGCCTGGTGCCGCTCGGCAAGACGAACATGGACGAGTTCGCGATGGGCTCGACCACCGAGTTCTCGGCGTTCGGCCCCACGCACAACCCGTGGGACCTCGACCGGATCCCCGGCGGCTCCGGCGGTGGCTCCGCAGCCGCCGTCGCCGCGCACGAGGCGCCCCTCGCCCTCGGTTCCGACACCGGTGGGTCGATCCGGCAGCCCGGTGCCGTGACCGGCACGGTCGGCGTGAAGCCGACGTACGGCGGGGTCAGCCGCTACGGCTCGATCGCGCTGGCGTCCAGCCTCGACCAGGTCGGTCCGGTCTCCCGCACGGTCCTCGACGCCGCGCTCCTGCACGACGTCATCGGCGGGCACGACCCGCGCGACTCCACCTCGATCCCGGACGCCTGGCCCTCGATGGCCGCTGCGGCCCGCGAAGGCCTGCAGGCGGACACGCTCCGCGGCCTGCGGGTCGGCGTCGTGAAGGAACTCGCCGGCGGCGACGGCTTCCAGGCCGGCGTCACGCAGCGCTTCCAGGAGACCGTGGCCCTGCTCGAGTCGGCCGGTGCGGTCGTCGTCGAGATCGACGCCCCGTCGTTCGCGTACGCCATCAGCGCGTACTACCTGATCCTGCCGGCCGAGGCGTCGTCGAACCTCGCCAAGTTCGACTCGGTGCGCTTCGGGCTCCGCGTCACGCCGGAGAACGGTGCCACCGTCGAGGACGTCATGGCGGCCACGCGCGAGGCCGGCTTCGGCCCGGAGGTCAAGCGCCGCATCATCCTCGGCACCTACGCCCTGAGCGCCGGATACTACGACGCCTACTACGGCTCGGCGCAGAAGGTCCGCACTCTCGTCCAGCGCGACTTCCAGGCCGCGTTCGAGCAGGTCGACCTGCTCATCAGCCCGTCGGCCCCGACGACGGCGTTCCCGATCGGAGAGCGCATCGACGACCCGCTGGCGATGTACCTCAACGACCTCACGACGATCCCGGCGAACCTGGCCGGCGTCCCCGGCATGAGCATCCCGAACGGCCTCGCCCCCGAGGACTCGCTGCCCGTCGGCGTGCAGCTCATGGCACCGCAGCGCGAGGACGCCCGGCTCTACCGCTACGGCGCCGCCCTCGAGCGGCTGCTCGAACAGCAGTGGGGTCGCCCGCTCATCGACAGCATCCCGGACCTCGACCAGTCTCAGCAGTCCGCTGCGCAGGAAGGTGTGATCTGATGGCGCAGAAGGACGCGCTCATGGACTTCGACGAGGCGCTCGAGCGCTACGAGCCGGTGCTCGGCTTCGAGGTGCACGTCGAACTCGCGACGAAGACGAAGATGTTCTCGGACGCTCCGAACTTCTTCGGTGGCGAGCCGAACACGAACGTCACGCCCGTCGACCTCGGTCTGCCCGGGTCGCTGCCGGTCGTGAACGAGCAGGCCGTGCGCTACTCGATCCAGCTCGGGCTCGCGCTCGGCTGCTCGATCGCCGAGTCGTCGCGGTTCGCCCGGAAGAACTACTTCTACCCGGACAACCCCAAGAACTACCAGGTCTCGCAGTTCGACGAGCCGATCGCCTTCGAGGGCGAGGTCGAGGTCGAACTCGCCGACGGCACGATCTTCAACGTCCCGATCGAGCGCGCCCACATGGAGGAGGACGCCGGCAAGCTCACGCACGTCGGTGGCGCCACCGGTCGCATCCAGGGCGCCGAGTACTCGCTCGTCGACTACAACCGCGCCGGTGTGCCCCTGGTCGAGATCGTCACGAAGCCGATCGTCGGCGCAGAGCACCGCGCCCCCGAGCTCGGTGCCGCGTACGTGCAGGTCATCCGTGACCTCGTCCGTGCGCTCGGTGTCTCCGAGGCCCGCATGGAGCGCGGCAACCTGCGCTGCGACGCGAACATCTCGCTGCGCCCCCGCGGCCAGGAGAAGCTCGGCACCCGCACCGAGACGAAGAACGTCAACTCCTTCCGCGCCGTCGAGCGTGCGATCCGCTACGAGATCCAGCGCCAGGCCGCGATCCTCGCCGCCGGTGGGACGATCACGCAGGAGACCCGGCACTGGCACGAGGACACCGGCCGCACGTCGTCCGGCCGTCCGAAGTCCGACGCCGACGACTACCGCTACTTCCCGGAGCCCGACCTGCTGCCCGTGGTGCCGGACCCCGCCCTCATCGAGGAGCTCCGTGCGTCCCTGCCCGAGGCCCCGGTGGCCCGGCGTCGTCGTCTCAAGGGCGAGTGGGGCTTCGCGGACCTCGAGTTCCAGGACGTCGTCAACGGCGGGCTGCTGGACGAGGTCGAGGGGACGGTCGCCGCAGGTGCCGCACCGCAGGCCGCGCGCAAGTGGTGGACCGGTGAGATCAGCCGTGTCGCGAACGCGCAGGACGCCGCCCCCGGCGACCTGGTGTCGCCGCAGCACGTCGCCGAGGTCATCGCGCTCGTCGAGTCCGGCGACCTGACCGACCGCCTGGCGCGCCAGGTGCTCGAGGGCGTCATCGCGGGCGAGGGTTCGCCGGCGCAGGTCGTCGAGTCCCGCGGGCTCAAGGTCGTCTCCGACGACTCGGCGCTCACGGCAGCGGTCGACGAGGCCCTGGCAGCGCAGCCCGACGTCCTGCAGAAGATCCGCGACGGCAAGGTGCAGGCCGCCGGCGCGATCATCGGTTCGGTGATGAAGGCGATGAAGGGCCAGGCCGACGCCGCCCGCGTGCGCGAGCTCGTCCTGGAGCGCGCGCAGCAGTCGTAGTCGCCACCGACGACGGACAGGAGGCGCGGTGCCAGCTGGCACCGCGCCTCCCGTGCATCCTGGGGACGCGTCAGCGACCCGGTGACAGGATGAGTCGTGTCCGCAACGATCCGCGCCATCGGTACCGCCGTCCCCGAGACGACCCTCGACCAGCCGCGGGTGCGTGACCTGTTCGCGGCGCAGCCCGACCTCGGTCGCCTCGGACAGCGGCTCGTCCCCGCGGCCTTCGACGGCTCGGCGGTCGACCGACGGCACACCGTGCTCGAAGAGCTCGACTCCACGCGCGGCGGCGGTGCCTTCCGCGACGACGACGGGACCCTGCGCTCCCCGACGACCGGCACGCGCAACGACCGGTTCCGTGAGCTCGCGCCGCCGCTGTTCGTCGCCGCCGCACGCGACGCCGTCGACCGCGCGGGCATCGCCCCCTCGTCGGTCACGCACCTGGTGACCGTGTCGTGCACCGGGTTCACGCAGCCCGGGCCGGACATCGGCGTCGTCGACCAGCTCGGTCTGCCGGCAGGGGTCTTCCGGCACCACATCGGCTTCATGGGCTGCTGCGCCGCGTTCCCGGCGCTCCGGATCGCCGCGGCCTTCGTCGACCAGGACCCGGACGCCGTCGTGCTCGTCGTCTGCGGCGAGCTCTGCACCCTGCACGTCCGGGCGTCGAACGACCCCGACCAGATCGTCGCGAACAGCGTCTTCGGGGACGGAGCCGCCGCGGCGGTCGTCGCACGCGACGGCGCCGGCCTGCGGTTCGAAGCGTTCGCGACGGCCGTGGTGCCGGAGGGCGCGTCGGAGATGGCGTGGAACATCGGCGACGAGGGCTTCGAGATGGTCCTGTCGACGGCCGTGCCGAAGCTCGTCGGCCTGCACGTGCCGCGGGCCGTGGAGTCGCTGCTCGGCGGCGGTGCGGCCTCCGACGTGCCGGTGTGGGCGGTGCACCCCGGCGGCCGCGCCATCCTCGACCGTGCGCAGGAGTCGCTCGGCCTGCCCGACAGCGCGATGGTGTCGAGCCGACGGGTGCTGCGCGACCACGGCAACATGTCGAGCGCCACCGTGCTGTTCGTCCTCCGCGACGCGGTCGACGCGGGCCTGACCGACGGCGGTGCCGTCGTCGCACTCGCCTTCGGGCCCGGACTGACCGTGGAGAGTGCACGCCTCACCGCGGTGCGCACCGAGGCGTCGCCCGTGGTCGAACCGGTGCGGGTCCCCGTCGCGACCACGGGCACGGCGTGAGTCGTCGCGGCGGTGCCGACCCGGCCCACTCGGCCGTCGACCTGCGCTCCCGGGCGCTCGACCTGACCGAGCTGATGGACGACCCGGACTGCGACCCGCGCGTCCTCGCGCGCACCTTCCGGCGCTTCGCGCTCGTCAACGCCCTGGTGAGCGGCTGGCGTTCGGCGTGGAGGACCCACATCGTGCCGGCGCTGCCGGTGGACGGCCGTGCTCGGGTCCTCGACCTCGGCTGCGGCGGCGGGGACCTGGCGCGCGCCGTCGTGCGGTGGGCGGCGAGCGACGGCTTCGACGTCGAGGTCGTCGGGGTCGACCCGGACCCGCGGGCGATCGACGCGGCGAGCCGACGGGCGCCGCGTGGCGTCACCTTCCGGCAGCAGTCGAGCGGTGAGCTGGTGGCAGCGGGGGAGCGGTTCGACGTCGTGGTGTCGAACCACGTGCTGCACCACCTGGGCGACGACGAGCGGGCCGGGTTCCTCGCCGACTCCGCGGCACTCGCGACGAGCCGCAGCGTGCACTCGGACATCCGCCGGTCGCGTTCGGCGTACGGGGCCTACGCGCTGGCGTCGCCGCTGGTGTCGGCCGGCACCTTCGTGCGGGTCGACGGCCTGCGGTCGATCCGCCGGTCCTTCACCCTGGACGAGCTTCGCGACGCACTGCCCGGCGGGTGGCGGGCCGAACGGGTGGCGCCGCACCGGGTGCTGGCCGTCCGCGACGCCTGAGGGGCACGGACACTCCGACAGCCGGGACCGGTGACGGGGTCCCGCGGCGCGTGGCATCCCCGCGCGACGCGGCGTGCGGGGGTGCCGGCTGCGCCGTGCCGCACGGGGCAGCGGGCAGCGGATCAGCGGATCAGCGGGGTAGTGGGTCAGCGGGGCGGTGGATCAGTGGATCAGCGTGGTCGTGCTCGCGAAGGCGCGGGAGCGCACGGCCTCGCGGTACCGCTCGAGCGCGGCGTCCTCGGCGCCGACCGACTCCAGCGCCGCCAACCCCGCGCCGAGCACCGGGGGATCGGTCACCCAGGTCGGCACCGCTCCCGGCACCCGGGCAGCGAGCCCACCGACGACACCGTCCACGAGCAAGGGGTGCCGCGCCGCGAGCACGCCGCCGCCGAGCACCACGGGTACCGACTCGGTCGCCGAACCAGCGAGGCCCAACCGCTCGAGTGCGACCGCGGCGAGCAGGACGATCTCCTCCGCCTGGCGCTCCACGACGCTCCGGGCCACGACGTCACCGGCTCCGGCCACGTCGAACAGCACCGGGCAGAGCCGGTTGAAGACGCGCTGGTCGAGACGGCCGAAGTGGATGGCCTCGGTGACCTCGCGGACGCTGCGGAGGCCGACCGCCGTCGGCACCGCGTCGACCAGCGCCGTCGCCGGACCGCGGCCGTCGTCGGCCCGCGCCGCGTGCCAGAGCGCCCGGTTGCCGAGCCACGCGCCGCCGCCCCAGTCGCCGGAGACGTCGCCGATGGCGGGGAACCGTGCGGTCGTGCCGTCGGCCCGTACCGCGAGGGCGTTGATCCCGGTGCCGCACACCACGGCCGCTGCGTCGGGCGACAGGGTGCCGGCCCGCAGCAGCGCGAACAGGTCGTTGTCGAGCACGTGCGGCTCGCCACCGTCGTCGGCCCAGTGCGCGAGGGCCGCCGTCGCCGCGACGAGCTCGTCGTGCAGGTCGAGCCCGGCCAGGTACACGTGCGTGGTGCGGATGCGTCGCTCGCCCAGCTCGCCCACCACCCGTGCACGGACGTCGTCGAGGATCGGGCCGGCGAGGTCCCACCCCCGGGTCTGCGGGTTCGAGCCCGGACCGCGCGCGTGCCCGACGATGGTCCCGTCGAGCGCGATCGCGACGACGTCGGTCTTGCTCCCGCCCCCGTCGACGGCGAGCACGACGTCGGTCGCGTCCGGTGGGTCCGGAGCGGGCGGACGGGAGGCTCGCGCCGGGCCCGCCTCGCCGGTCCGGCTCAGCCCGCCCACGTCACGTGCTCCGATCGCGCCCACGGGATGTGGTCCGCGTTCGCGGCCAGGAGCAGGTCGGTGAGCTGCTCCGCCTTGTCCACCTGCCCCACGAGCGGGTGCGCCCACATCGCGCGGAGCACCCGGTCACGGCCGCCGTGCACCGCGGCGTCGAGCGCGAGCCGCTCGTACCCGGCGACGTGGGACACCAGGCCCTCCATGTCCGGGGCGAGCGGGGACACCGGCAGCGGGGTGATCGCCTGGCGCGTGACCCGGGCCGGCACCTCGATCACGTGGTCGTCCGGCAGGAACGGGAACGTGCCGTCGTTCCGGACGTTGAGGACCTGCACGTCGCCGCGGTCGCCGAGGATCGAGGACAGCACGTCGATCGCGGCCTCGGAGTAGTACGCACCGCCCCGCTGCTCGAGCTCGGCCGGCTTCGTCACGACGGACTCGTCCGCGTACTTCGCGAGCAGGGCCTGCTCGGTCTCCATCACCGCTTCGGCCCGGGTGGGGGCGTGCAGCTGTTCCTCGAGCACGACGTCGTGGCTGTAGAAGTAGCGCAGGTAGTACGAGGGCACGGCGTGCTGCAGTCGGATGAGGTCGGCGGGCATGTGCACGCTCTCCGCCATCCGGTCGAGGGCACCGGTGTCGGCAGCGAGCAGCTCGGACAGGACGTCGCGCTCGTCGGAGTCGTCCGTCACGTGGACGCCGCGCTCCCACGTCAGGTGGTTGAGACCGACGTGGTCGAGGCGGACGGCCGACGGAGCGACGTCGAACTCCTTCGCGAAGCGCCGCTGGAACCCGATCGCGACGTTGCAGAGCCCGACCGCGCGGTGCCCCGCTTCGAGCAGGGCCCGGGTGACGATGCCGACCGGGTTCGTGAAGTCGACGATCCACGCGTCCGGCTTGGCGTACCGCTTGACGAGCGACGCGTACTCGAGCACGACGGGCACCGTGCGGAGCGCCTTCGCGAACCCGCCGGGACCGGTGGTCTCCTGCCCGATGCAGCAGGCCTCGTGCGGCCAGGTCTCGTCCTGGTGCCGGGCGGCCTGCCCGCCGATCCGGAGCTGGAACATGACGGCGTCGGCGTCCGAGACCCCGGCGACGACGTCGTCCGTGACGTGGATCGTGCCCGGGTGGCCGGCGTGGGCGAACATCCGCTTCGCGACACCGCCGACGAGTTCGCGACGGACGGGGTCGGGGTCGACGAGCCAGAGCTCGTCGATGGGGAGCTGGTCGCGGAGCCGCGCGAAGCCGTCCACGAGTTCGGGGGTGTAGGTGGATCCGCCACCGATGACTGCGAGTTTCACTGTGGTGCTATCCCTTCACGCCGGTGAGCGCGATGCCCTCGACGAATGCCTTCTGTGCGAAGAAGAAGATGATGACGACGGGGACCATGACGACGACGGTCATCGCCATCGTCATCGACCAGTCGGTGCCGTGCTGCCCGCGGAACGTCGCGAGTCCGTACGCCACCGGCCAGGCCGCCTGGTTCTCGGACGCGTACAGGAGCGGGCCGTAGTAGTCGTTCCACGAGTGGAAGAACATGAAGATCGCCGCCGAGGCGATGCCGGGGCGCGCCATCGGCACGACCACCCGCCAGAGCACGCCCCACTCGCTGCAGCCGTCCATCCGCGCGGCGTCGCCGTACTCCTTCGGGATCGTCATGAAGAACTGCCGGAGCAGGAAGATGCTGAACGCGTCGCCGAGCAGGTTCGGCAGGATGAGCGGCCACAGGGTGCCGGTCAGGTGCAGGTGCGACCACATCACGTAGACCGGCACCGCGGTGACCTGCGGGGGCAGGAGCATCGCGACGATGATCACGGTGAAGATGAGGTTCGCGCCCCGGAACTTGATCTGAGCGAGCGCGTAGGCCGCCGGCACCGAGCTGACGAGCATGAACGCGGTCGCGAGGACGGCGTACATCGACGAGTTGCCGAACCACTGCGCGAGCGGCAGCTCGGTGAACACCCGCGCGTAGTTCGAGAAGTCGAACGGCCGGGGCACGATCGACGCCGTCAGTGCCTGGTTGCTCGACATGAGCGAGGTCAGGACCACGAAGACGATCGGCGCGATGGTCAGCACGCCGAGGGCCACGAGCGCGGCGTGCTCGGCGATCCAGACCAGCAGGCTGCGGCGCGGACCGCGGGCGGAGCCGGACGCCGCACCGCGGGGAGCCCGGGCGAGCGGGGACTGGGACACGGCGGTCATCAGGACTCCTCGGGTCGGAAGACGGAGATGCGGCGCATCGTGAGGACGAGCACCACGGCGGTGACCACGAACAGGACGACGGCCATCGCGGACGCGTAGCCGAACTGGAAGTTCGCGAACCCGTGCTGGTAGAGCAGCTCGGTGTACGTGAGCAGCGAGGTGCCCGGGTAGCCGAGCTGTGCTGCGGTCCCGCCACCGATCGTCGCCTTGCCGGACGCGACCCCGGACGCCACCGCGGCCTCGGTGAAGTACTGCAGGGCCGCGATCACCCCCGTCACCGCGGCGAAGCCGATCACCGGGGCGATCGTCGGCAGCGTGATGTGCCGGACCTGCTGGACGCCGTTCGCACCGTCGAGCGACGCGGCCTCGTACAGGTCGCGCGGCACGTCGAGCAGTGACGCCAGGAAGATGATCATGATGTCGCCCATCACCCAGACGCCCAGGATCACGAGCGAGGGCTTCGACCAGGCCGGGTCGTTGAACCACAGCGGCCCGTCGACGCCGAAGACCCGCAGGATCTGGTTCACCGGCCCCGTTCCCGGGTTGAAGAGGAACACGAACGCCACGACGCTCGCGACCGGCGGCACCAGGGCGGGCAGGTAGAACAGCGTCCGCCAGAAGCCCGTGGCGGTGCGGGCCCGCGACAGCAGCCCGGCGACCAGCAGCCCGCACACGATCCGGACCGGCACCAGGATGACGACGAACCACAGCGTGTTCACGACCGCGGGGCCGATCTGCGGGTCCTGCGTGAACAGGAACCGGTAGTTCAGCAGCCCGACGAACTCGGGCTCCTGCAGCTGGTTGTAGCGCGTGAACGAGTAGAAGATCGACGCGACGAGTGGGTAGGCGAAGAAGACCACCAGGCCCGCCAGGGCCGGCGCGAGCATCGTCAGCGCGACCAGGCGGCGCCGGGACTCCGCGGAGCGGGGCCGACGTCGCGGAGCGGTCGGGGGCACCGGACCGGACCCCGTCGGGTCAGTGGGCCGGGCGGCGCGGGCGAGCCGCGCCTCCCGGCCGGTCGTCCCGGTGGTGACGCTCATCACGGACCAGCCAGCTGGTTGGCGTTGTCGATGTCCGAGTCGAGCTTCTCGAGCTGGGCGTCGAGGTCGCCGCCCTTCTGCTGGTACGCCTGCCAGAACTTCGTGAAGGTGCCGATGTACGCGGCGCCGTCGGCGGTGCCGGGCGAGGTCATGGTGTCCTTGTTGCCCGCGACGTCGACGAAGGTCTTGTAGTTCTCGTCGACCTCGAGGCCGGGGGACTCCAGCGCCGAGGTGAGCGTCGGGATGTTCTTCAGTCCGTTGCCCAGGGTGACCTGTGCGTCGGTGTTCGTCGACAGGTACTTCAGGAGTGCCCAGGACAGCTCGGGGTGCTTCGAGCCCTTCGCGATCCCCGCCACGTTGCCGGCGATGTACGTCGAGCCGTAGTTGCCGAGACCGTCCATCACCGGGGTCGGCGCGGTGCCGTAGTCCAGGTCCGGCTTCTGGTCCTTGATGAACGCCGTCCGGTACTCGCCGTCGATCTGCATCGCGACCTGGCCGGTCTGGAACGCGTTGTCGGCCGCGAACTCCTGGCCGAGGCCGGACGTGAAGGCCTTGAGCTTGTCGTAGCCGATCTCGTCGACGAAGTCCTTCTGCCAGGTGATGAGCCGCTTCCAGGCGTCGGACGTGCCGATCACGCTGTTGCCGTCCTCGTCCAACCACGAGCCGTCGACCATCGGCGCCCAGTGCTCGGGCGAGTTCTCGTAGAAGTCGACGAGCGGGTTGAAGCCGAGCTGCTTGATCGAGCCGTCGGCGTTGTACGTCGTGAGCTTCAGCGCGTCGGTCTTGAGCTCGTCGAGCGTCTTCGGCGGGGAGTCGATCCCGGCCTTCTCGAGCAGCGGCTTGTTGTACATGAGCGCACTGACGTCGGCGAGGGCAGGCAGCGTGCACCGGGTGCCCTTGTACTGCGTGTACGACTGCACGGCCTTCGGGATGTCCGACAGGTCGACCTGGTCGCGCTCGATGTAGGGCGACAGGTCGCGGAAGGCACCCGACGAGCAGAAGCTGCCGACGATGGCGGTCGAGTAGGACAGCCCGACGTCGATGTTCTGCCCGGACGAGATCGCCTTCTGCAGCTTCTCGTCGTCCTGGCCGGCGTGGATGTCGACGGTGACGTCGGGGTTGGCCTTCTCGAAGCCCTCGACGGCGGTCTTCACCACGCCGGCTTCGCGGCCGGTGAAGAAGTGCCACAGGGACACGGTGCCCTTGAGCTCCTTCGGGGCGCTCTCGTCGATGCTCTCGGCGCTCGAACCCGAGCTGCAGCCGGCGACGACGAGTGCGCCGGCCGCAGCGACGGCGACGGCGGTGACGATCCGCCGGGACTTCGGACTGGGGAGTGACATGCGGGACTCGCTCTCTGATCTCGCTCCGCCGCGTCGCGGTCGCGGCCGGTGCCCGGTGCCGAGCGGCGCCCGTCGCCGGGTGCTGCTCGTTGCCGAGTGGCGCCCGTTGCCGGGTGCTGCTCGTTGCCGGGTCCCGTCCGTTCCCGGGCGCGACGAAGAGCCCTGTGACAGGGCTGGGTGATGGTGCCTCGAGTGGTGCGGGTGGAACGGTTCAGGGGCGCTCGACGGGGTCCGGCGTCGGGGCATCGTCACTGATGCGCTCGAGTCGGTCCGCGAGCGCGGTGCGGACGACGTCGATGAGGACGTGTCTGGCACCGTGCAGGACGGGGGTGTCGGGGACGCCGGGCGCGACCACGGCGGTGGACCAGCGCGAGCGGGTCCGGAGCCATGCGGTCACGGCGGCGGCCAGGGCGGGGCCACCAGCGATCCCGGTCGGGCCGTGCAGGACGACCGTCTCGGGATCAGCCACGGCGAGGGCGGGGAGCACGTTGTGCCCGACGCGCTCGCCGAGGGCGACGGTGAAGGGGTGCTGCTCGGGCAGGCCGGGCAGCTGCGGGAGCACCTGGCGCCAGTCGGCGGCGGTGCCGTCCGGTGCCGTGATCCCGTGCTCGGCGGCCAGGGCGATGACGGCGGACTCGGAGATGAGGTCCGCGACGATCGTGGCCGTCGGGTCGATGGAGCGTGCGTCGGCGGGCACGCTCAGGTAGCCGATCTCACCCGCGGCGCCGGAGGCCCCGGTGTGCAGGTGGCCGTGCAGGTCGAGGGCCATGCCGAGGCCCTCGGCCATCCAGAGGAGGGCGAACGACCCGGGCGCCCGACCGGCCCCCATGTTGCGTTCGGCGATGGCGGCGAGGTTGGCGTCGTTCTCGACGACGACGTGGACGCCGAGCTCGGCGGACAGGGTCGCGCACACCTGCTCACGGGGCCATCCGGGCAGGCCGTCGGTGAAGATCAGGGTGTCCGTTGCGTGGTCGACACTCGCCTGCACGCCCACCGCGACGGCGGTGACGAGTTCGGGGTCCACACCGGCCGCAGCGGCCGCGCGGGAGATCGCCGCGGCGACGATGTCCGACCCGGGGGAGCGGACCTCGGCGTCGGACATGCGGTGGGTGGCGACCGGGAACGTGCGGCCGGCGGCGTCCACCACGGTCGACCGGACGTCGACGAGCTGCACGTCGACCGCCACCCCGAGGTCGCGGTCGGTGATGGCTTCGTACACGACGGCGCTCGGACCCCGACGCCCGGTCTGGGTGTCGGTGCCCGCCGGGCGGATGAGGTCGGCCGACTCGAGCCGACGGATGATCTCGGCCGCGGTGGGCTTGCTGAGGCCGGTGCGTTGCGCGATCTCGTTGCGCGTCAGCGGACCGCCGTCGAGCAGCAGTTCGAGGGCCGCCCGGTCGTTCAGCACACGGAGCAGGCCGGGCTGGCCGGGGGTGCGTCCTCGTGTGGTCATGTCGAGGACTGTAACGGACAACGTTGTTTACTGAAAGGTTTGTTTACCGATCGGTAACACGCGTTCTGCTCCGCGAAACGTGCGGGTCCCGGACCGGGACCGCCGACGGACGGGACGCCCGTGGCGACATCGCCACGGGCCTCCCGCCCGTCCGGCCGGACCTGCGTCTCTGCGCGCGCCGCTACGGGCGCAGCAGCACCTTGATCGCGCGGCGCTCGTCCATGGCGGCGTAGGCCTCGGCGGCGTCGTCGAGCGGCAGCTCGAGGTCGAACACCTTGCCGGGCTCGATGCGACGCGCGAGCACGTCCTCGAGCAGCTCCGGGATGTAGGCGCGGGCCGGGGCCATGCCGCCGCCGACCGTGATGTTCTTCGCGAACAGGAACGGCATCGGCAGCTCCGGGTCGCCCGCCGGCACGCCGACGTACCCGACGTTGCCGCCGGGACGGACGACCCGCAGGGCCTGGTCCATGCTCTCCGCGGTGCCGACGGCCTCGAGGGCGCAGTCGGCCAGGTCGCCGCCGAGCAGGTCGCGGACCGCCTGCACGCCCTCGTCGCCGCGGGTCTCGACGACGTCGGTCGCGCCGAACTCGCGCGCGAGCGCCTGCCGGTCGGCGTGCCGGCTCATCGCGATGATGCGCTCGGCACCGAGACGCTTCGCCGCGAGCACGGCGGACAGCCCGACGGCGCCGTCGCCGACGACCACGACGGTCTTGCCGGGGCCGACCTCGGCCGAGACGGCGGCGTGGTGACCGGTCGAGAACACGTCGGACAGGGTCAGCAGCGAGGGGACGAGGTCGTCGTCCACCGGGCCCGGCACCCGCACGAGCGTCGCGGCGGCGTCCGGCACGCGGACGAACTCCGCCTGGGCGCCGCCGAGCGGCTCGCCGTAGGCGTCCGGCGTGACGCCGAAGGTGGAGCCGTGGTCGCACCCGCTCGTCATGCCGTGCGCACACGCCTGGCACGTGCCGTCGTTCGTGGTGAACGGCGCGATGACGAAGTCGCCCGCTGCCAGGCCGCTGACCTCGGCGCCGACGGACTCGACGACACCGACGAACTCGTGGCCGATGGCGCGGGGCTCCTTCGTGTCGCGGACACCGCGGTAGGGCCAGAGGTCGGAGCCGCAGACGCAGGCCGCGACGACCCGGACGACGGCGTCGCCGGGGAGCCGGATGCCGGGCTGGTCGCGCTCCTCGACGCGGATGTCGCGGGGGGCGTGGATGACTGCTGCGCGCACGGACGTGCCTTCCGTCGGGGGGTGCTGGGATCGGCCGGTCGTCCTCGTCCGGGGCCGCATCGACAGTACTCTCGTGCGGGTGGACGAGGACCGGTACGGCAGTGATGTGCTCTCGGGCGACTGGCGCTCGAAGGGCGTGAAGAAGGTGCGGCAGGTGCCGCTCGAACGGGACATGGTGCTCGAGGACCCCGACTCCGGCTGGGCCGGCGCGGTCGTCGGGCTCGAGGCGGGCAACGTCGCCCTCGAGGACTGGAAGGGCCGCACCCGCTCCTTCCCCTTCACCGGGCAGTTCCTGCTCGAGGGCGAACTCGTCACGCTCGGCCGCCCGCAGGCGCCGGTCGGCCGGTCTGCCGCAGCCGTTGCCGGCGCACCGGGTTCGCCGGGTTCCGTCCACGCGGACTGGAGGCCCGGGGCCGCGCCCGCCGTGCGGCAGGCGTCCGGCGGTGGTCGCCTGCGCACCGCGTCCGGGTCGTTCGCCGTCGAGCAGCAGCGTGCCCGGGTGGCCCTGCCCTCCCGGATCATGGTCGAGGGCAAGCACGACGCCGAACTCGTCGAGAAGGTCTGGGGCGCCGACCTGCGCGTCGAGGGCGTCGTGGTCGAGGAACTCTCCGGCGTCGACAACCTCGCCGACGTGCTCGACGACTTCCGCCCGTCGCGGGAGCGCCGCGTCGGCGTGCTCGTCGACCACCTGGTGCCCGGGTCGAAGGAGTCCCGGTTCGCCGACGCGGTGATGCGCGGCAGGTGGGGCGCGCACGTGCTCGTCGTCGGGCACCCGTTCGTCGACGTCTGGCAGTCGGTCAAGCCGGCCCGCGTCGGGCTGCGGGAGTGGCCGACGATCCCGCGCTCGATCGAGTGGAAGGCCGGCATCTGCCAGGCGCTCGGGTGGCCGCACGCCGAGCAGGCTGACATCGCCCGGGCGTGGCAGCGGATCCTCGGGCAGGTGCGGACCTTCGCCGACCTCGAGCCCCAGCTGCTCGGCCGTGTCGAGGAGCTCATCGACTTCGTCACCGAGCCGCAGGGCTGACACCCGGCCCCGTCGGCGTGGCGGGCCGGGCGCTCGTGGCGACCCGTGCCTCCCGTCCTGCCCGAGCGCTGCGCGAGCGGGCGTTTTCGGTGGGTGTGGGGGTCGTGTGTGGGGGCGTTTCCGCCCGTTCGCGTGAGCGGGTGGATGCGGTGGGTGTGGGGTCGTGCGTGTGTGCGGTTCTACCCGTTCGTGTGAGTGGGTGGATGCGGTGGGTGTGGGGACCGTGCGTGTGTGTGTTTCCGCCCGTTCGCGTGAGCGGGCGGATTCGGTGGGTGTGAGCTCGCGGGAGTGTGCGTTTCTGCCCGTTCGGTGAACGTGCGGGACGGGCGGGGGTGCGGTCCTGCGCGGGGGTGCGGTCCTGCGCGGGGGCGGTTCCGCTCGTCGGCGTGAGCGGGGAATCCGGTGGGTGCGCGGGGCGGACAGGGGACCGTTTCGCCCGTTCGCGGGAACGGGCTCGGGCGCTGGGTTCGAGGGGCGTGCGGGGCGGCGTTCGTGCCCGTTCGGGTGAGCGGGCCCATTCGATGGGTGCGGGGGGCGTCGTGGGGGACGATTCCGCCCGCTCGTGCGGGATGGCGGGGCGCGATCGGGGGCCGTGCTCCGTATCGTTGAGGGATGGACGGCATCGACGGACGCGTGCGCGGCGCGGTCGACGTCTGGCTGCGGTGGCTGCCGCGGTGGCAGATCGGCACTGCCCGGCCGCGGACCCGCATCTGCCGGAAGTGCACCGGGTCGCCGATCGCGAGTGCCGCGGGCTTCGGCCCCGACGTCCCGCACGCCGTCCAGCACGCCCTGATCGGTCGGATCTCGACGATCATCGAGGAGGCCGTGGACGACTACACGGCGAAGAACCTGCCGCTGCTGCAGCGTGAACTGGAACGGGCGGCGGCGCGGAAGCGGCACGCCGGGTACCAGCCGGCCGAGGGGCTCTCGCCGGAGTTCCAGGGACTCGACGTCGACCCCGAGCCGTCGCCGGGCGAACCGTTCCTGTTCACCCTCGACGAGCTGACCGGCACGGGGGCCGCCGAGCAGACGCCGCGCGAGCCGCTGTCCGACGAGGCGAAGGCGGCGCTCCGGCACGAGATCGCGCTGTCCGACGAGTGCGCGCGGTCGACCGGTACCGCGGTGTGCCTGGCGCTCATCGACCACCGTCCGCGGATCGCCGAGGCGGTCGAACGACTGGTCGAGCCGCAGATCGAGGCGCTGGTGTCCGACATGTTCCGCGGCTTCGACGGCCCGGACGACGGGGCGCGGTCCGGGCTCTTCTGACCCGGCCGCTCGATGGTCACCGCCCGGCGGTCGTGCCCTGACGGGGGGAGCGGCGTTCCCGGGCGCGGAGGACGAGCCGGGCGATCCCACGCCACCCGAGCAGGAAGACCCCGAGCACGATCGTCGCGACGATGACGAACGAGACCGGCAGCGGGTCGCCGTCGACGTCGCCCTGACCGGTCCAGACACGGATCGCCAACCCGACGGCGACGGTCAGCAGCCACACCACGACGCCCGTCGGCCAGAGGCGCAGCGGTCGCTTCCACCCCGCCGTGGCGACGGAGCCGACCACCCAGCCGGCGAGGAACGGGTACGCCGTCGTCCAGAGGGCGGCCGCGGTGTTCGCCTCGCCGTGCGAGGACCGGCCGATGAGTGCGAACAGGACGATCAGGACGATGTCGACGACGGCTGCGAGCCATCCCCAGGTGCGTGCGGTCACCCGTCCATCATCGCAGCCGCCCGTTCACGGTCCGGTCACGCGGTGTTCGTCGGGATCGGCGACGATGCGGCGATGACGACGACACCGCAGGCCCCGGTCACACATCGGACCACGGCTGCGTCGCCCGGCGGCCACGGTGTCCGGCTGCCCCGCCTCGTCGCACTCCGCGGTGCGCCGCGCGTCCGCCGCGAGAACACGCTGCCCGCCGTCGCGGTGGCCGAGGCGCTCGGCGTCGACACCGTCGAGGTCGACGTCCGCCGCACCGCCGACGGGGTCGCGGTGCTGCTGCACGACGAGACCCTCGGCCGGATGTGGGGGGACCGACGCCGCGTGGCCGACGTCGACTGGTGCGAGGTCGCCCGGCTTGGCAACGGCCTGGACCGGATCCCGCGGCTCGACGCCGTGCTCGAGCGGCTCGACGGCTGCCACGCCTCGCTGCTCGTCGACCTCGTGGACGCGGCCGACGCCCTCGTGGCGGCACGGACGGTCGGCACGGCCACCGGCTCGACCGCCGTCGCCTGGCGCGGCAATCCGGACGCGATGGCCACGGTGCGGGCCGCCCTGCCCGACGCCGAGGTCTGGCTGACGTGGGAGTCGCTCGCGCCGCCGACGGCCGCGGACCTCGAGGCCCTGCAGCCGTCGACCCTCGACCTCGACGTCGCCTTCCTCACCCCGGCCACGGTCCGGGCCGCCCACGCCCTCGGGGTGCGGGTCGCGGCGCGGACGGTGGACGAGCCCGCCCCGGCGCTCTGGGCGGCGCAGCTCGGCGTCGACGCGATCACCACCGACGACGTCGCCGGCATCCGGGCCGTGCTCGCCGCGGCGGAGCGCGACGGGTGGCCGGACCGCGACCGCGAACCCAGCGAGGCCGAGGTCGCCCCACGCGCCCAGGCCCTGGCGCACCGGATCGCCCACGAGGTCATCGCCCTCACCCGGGAGCACCCCGTCGGCGAGGTGCGGGCGAAGGCGGACCCCGCCGACCTCGTGACCGACGTGGACCGGATGGTGGAGCTGCACGTCCGCTCCCGGGTGCGTGCCGCCTTCCCGACGCACGGCTTCACCGGCGAGGAGTACGGCGAGGCCCCCGGCGACCGGCACCGCTGGTACCTCGACCCCGTCGACGGCACCACGAACCTGGTGAACGGCGTGCCCTGGACGTCGATGTCGCTCTGCCTGACGCGCGGCGGCCGGCCCCTCGTCGGTGTCGTCGCCGACCCCTGGCGCGGCGAGGTGCTCGAGGCCCGACGCGGGCGCGGCGCCGTCCTGCGCGACCGTGCCCTGCAGCTCGACGACGCGCCCCGGTCGCTCGCCGGGGCGGTCGTCGGCACCGAGCTCGACGGGCACCGCCCGTGGCCGGGCTTCGGAGCGTTCCTCGACGCGCTCGCCGACCGATCGTGCACGGTCCGGGTGCAGGGCTCCGGGACGCTCACGATCGCGCAGGTCGCGGCCGGGCGGGGGATCGGCGCCTGCGTGCCGGCGTTCGACCCGGTCGACCACGGTGCCGCGGTGCTGCTCGTGCACGAGGCCGGCGGCGTCGTGCTCACTCGCGACGGGGCCGTCGAGGGCTTCCCCGCCGTCGGCGAGCCGTTCCTCGTCGCCCACCCCGGTGCCGCCGACGAACTGCACACCGTCTGGTTGCGCGCGCTGGCGACCGCTCGCTGACCGACCGGGCCGCGGTCCCGAGCCGGCCACGCGCGTGCGCACGGAGCGGGGCGGGCGTGCACCGGGCCTCCCGGCCGCTCGTCCGTCGCTCTCGGCGGACTCTGTGCAGGCGCACAGTCAGCGGCGCCCCTGCCTGCCTACTGTGGCAGTCCACGGCGGGTCCGACCGGACCGGCCGCGCACCCGAAGGAGCACTGACCATGGGATTCCTCGACCGTCTGCTCGGACGCCCGGACCGCGACCGGACCGGGGACGCACAGCAGAACCAGTGGGGGCAGCCGCAGCAGCAGGGCTACCAGTACGGCCAGCAGTCCTACCAGCAGCCCGTGCAGCAGTCGGCCCCGTCCGGCGCACCCGCGGCCACCGACGACGAGCGTGCCGTCGAGCGGTACCGCTACCTGCTCCGGACCGCGCCGCCGGAGCGCATCGAGGAGGTCCACGCCGAGGCCTTCGCGACGTTGACCGACGAGCAGCGCCGCATGGTGTTCGACGAGTTCACGCGCACGGCACCCGCCGGTGAGGCACCGCGTGGCGACGACCCGCGCTCGCTCGCGCAGGCCGTCACCCGGTCGGAGATCATGAGCGCGTTCCTGCCCGACCCCGGATCGTTCGACGGCGGTACGGATGCTGCGGGCGAGGGCGGATCGGAGGACACTGGTGCCGAGTCCGGTGACGGCGGTGCCTCCGATGGCGGTGGGACCGACGGCGGCGGGTTCGAGAGTGCGGGCTGGGGCGACGGCGGTTCCGACTTCGGTGGCGGCGGTGGCTTCGGTGACTTCGGTGGTGACTTCGACGTCTAGGTGACGGTCGTCGCTCCCACCGCTCGACGGATCTGCTGCAGGGTCGACGAGGGAGCGACATGGCCATCATCGAGGCCTCCGGGCTGACGAAGACGTACCGATCGAGGTCCGGGACGGTGCGCGCGCTGACCGGACTCGACCTCTCCGTGCCGCAGGGCACGGTGACCGCGCTGCTCGGGCCGAACGGCTCCGGCAAGACGACGACCGTGAAGGTCCTCACCACCCTCGTCACCCCGGACGCCGGCACGGCGACCATCGACGGCATCGACGTGGTCGGCGACCCGCAGACGACCCGGCGGTCGATCGGCGTGTCCGGCCAGTACGCGGCGGTCGACGAGAACCTGACCGGCTTCGAGAACCTCGAGATGATCGGGCGGCTGTACCACCTGGGCCGGAAGACGGCGCGCGAGCGGGCCCGGGAGCTCATCGAGGTGTTCGACCTGTCCGAGGCCGGCGACCGGCCGGTCAAGGGGTTCTCGGGCGGGATGCGTCGCCGGATCGACCTGGCGGGCGCCCTCGTGATGAACCCGCGGGTGCTGTTCCTCGACGAACCCACGACCGGCCTCGACCCGCGCAGCCGGCTCGCGCTCTGGGGCATCATCGAGGACCTCGTCGCCGGGGGCACCACCGTGCTGCTCACCACGCAGTACCTGGAGGAAGCCGACCGGCTCGCCGACGACATCGTCGTGATCGACGAGGGCACGGTCATCGCGGAGGGCAGCGCGGACCAGCTCAAGGCACAGGTCGGCGGGCACCGGGTCGTCGTCACCCTGGTCGACGAGACCGACGGCGACGCGGCGACGACGGTGCTGCGGCGGTACGGCCGCGACGAGGTGGAGACCTCGGGGGACGGCCGGACACGAGCGGTCGCGGTCGACGCCGGTCCCGCCGCCCTGCAGCGCGTCCTCGCCGACCTGAGCGCGGCGGGCGTCGCGCTGCACGACGCGGGGATGCGTCGCCCGACCCTCGACGACGTGTTCCTGCGCCTGACGGGCCACGCGGCCTCCGGGGACGACCCCGATCCGGACGTGCCGGGCACCCGTTCCGAGCGCCCCCGGAAGGAGACGGTCCGATGACGACCTCCGTCGGGACGGGGCGGCAGCTCCCCGTCGCGGTGACCGCACCGGTGGCGGTCTGGTTCGAGGACGGCTGGACCGTCACCAAGCGCAACCTGATCAAGATCAAGCGCTCGCCGGACATGCTCGTCTTCGCGGTGCTCCAGCCGATCATGTTCGTGCTGCTGTTCAGCCAGGTGTACGGCGGCGCGATCCGGGTGCAGGGCACCGACTACACGCAGTTCCTGATGGCCGGGATCTTCGCGCAGACCGTGGTCTTCGGTGCGACGTTCTCGGGGTCGGCGATGGCGCAGGACCTCAAGGAGGGGCTGATCGACCGGTTCCGGACGCTGCCGATGTCGGCGTCGGCCGTGCTCGTCGGCCGCACGAACTCCGACCTGGTGCTCAACGGCATCTCGATGGTCATCATGATGGCCACGGGGCTGGCGGTCGGGTGGCGGGTGCAGTCGTCGCCGACCGCGTTCCTGGCGGGCATCGCGTTGCTGCTGCTGTTCAGCTACGCGTTCAGCTGGGTGATGGCGCTGCTCGGCATGAGCGTGCGAACCCCCGAGGTGATCAACAACGCGTCGTTCATGATCCTCTTCCCCCTGACCTTCGTCTCGAACGCGTTCGTGCCGAGCGACACCCTGCCGCTGGTGCTGCGCGTGTTCGCCGAGTGGAACCCGGTGTCGTCGCTCGTACAGGCCGCGCGGGAGCTCTTCGGCAACGTCGGCACGGCGCCGGTCCCGGACGTCTGGACGATGCAGCACCCGGCGCTGACGGTCCTGGTCGGCATCGCGGTGATGCTCGTGGTGTTCGTGCCGTGGAGCGTGGCGAAGTACCGCAGGATCAGCGCGGCGTAGGGGCTCTCCACAGGCAGCGCCCGGGTGTACGCACCGGTCGTCCGGACGGCTTAGCATCAACCTCGTGACCGCGACAGACGCCGAGCGGACCGCCCAGCGCGACGCCACCGAGCAGCCCCTCGACCGCAGCACCCGCCTGCGCCGCTGGATGCTGCACGGCGCCGACCAGGGCGCCTCGCACCAGGGGCCGCACCAGGTCGAGGTCGAGAAGACCCACTCGTGGTGGCGGGTCATGTGCCTGACCGGCGTCGACTACTTCTCGACGCTCGGCTACCAGCCGGCGATCGCCGCGCTCGCCGCGGGCCTGCTGTCGCCGATCGCCACCATCGTGCTCGTCCTCGTGACGCTGTTCGGGGCACTGCCCGTGTACCGCCGGGTGGCGCAGGACAGCTTCAAGGGCGCCGGGTCGATCATGATGCTCGAGAAGCTGCTGCCCTGGTGGGCCGGCAAGCTGCTCGTGCTCGTGCTGCTCGGCTTCGCCGTCACCGACTTCATGATCACGATGACCCTGTCGGCGGCGGACGCCACGGCGCACATCGCCGAGAACCCGTACACGCCGCAGTGGTTCACCGAGATCCCGGTCCCGCTCACCCTGGCGCTGCTGCTCCTGCTCGGCATCGTGTTCCTGCGGGGGTTCAAGGAAGCGATCGGCATCGCTGTCGGGCTCGTCGCCGTGTTCCTCGCCCTGAACGCCGTCGTCGTGGTCGTCGCGCTGTGGCACGTGTTCGAGCACCCGATGGTCGCGAGCGACTGGTGGTCCGGGCTCACCGCGCAGCACAGCAACCCGCTCGTGATGATCGGCATCGCCCTCGTGGTGTTCCCGAAGCTCGCGCTCGGCCTGTCCGGGTTCGAGACCGGCGTCGCCGTCATGCCCCAGGTGCGCGGCGACGCGTCCGACGGCACGAGCGACCGCCCCGAGGGCCGGATCCGCGGCACGAAGCGCCTGCTCACCGTGGCGGCCGTCATCATGAGCTCGTTCCTCATCACGTCGTCGATCGCGACCACCTTCCTCATCCCGCAGGCCGAGTTCCAGCCGGGCGGCGGCGCGAACGGCCGGGCGCTCGCGTTCCTGGCGCACGAGTACCTCGGCGGCGTCTTCGGCTCGGTCTACGACTTCTCCACCGTCGCCATCCTGTGGTTCGCGGGCGCGAGCGCGATGGCCGGCCTGCTCAACCTCGTGCCGCGCTTCCTGCCCCGGTACGGCATGGCCCCGCAGTGGGCGCGGGCCACCCGACCGCTCGTCATCATCTTCACGCTCATCGCGTTCGTGATCACGATCGTCTTCGACGCCGACGTCGACGCCCAGGGCGGCGCCTACGCCACCGGCGTGCTCGTGCTCATCACGAGCGCGGCCGTGGCCGTCACGCTCTCCGCCCGCCGCAAGCAGCAGCGCGGCTGGACCATCGCGTTCGCGTTCATCTCCGTCGTCTTCGTGTACACGACGGTCGCGAACGTCATCGAGCGGCCGGACGGTGTGCGCATCGCAGCGATCTTCATCATCGCGATCGTCGTCGTCTCGCTCGTGTCACGCGTCCGGCGGTCGTTCGAGCTCCGTGCGTCGTCGATCGAGCTCGACGCGGTGGCCCGGCAGTTCGTCGAGGCCGACGCCGACCAGTTCAGCTCGGTCTGCATCATCGCGAACGAGCCGGGCGCCGGCACCGCCGAGGCGTACCGGTCCAAGGGCCGCGAGGAACGCCGCGACTCCGGGATCCCGGCGCGCGTGCCGACGATGTTCCTCGAGGTCCTGCCGGCGGACTCGTCCGACTTCGAGGAGGACCTGGTCGTCGAGGGGCACATCGTGTCCGGCCACCGGGTGCTGCGGGTGCGCTCGGGGAACGTGCCGAACACCATCGCGTCGACCCTGCTCGCCATCCGTGACATCGCGGGCGTCGTACCGAGCATCTACTTCGAGTGGAACGAGGGCAACCCGATCCGGAACGCCATCCGCTTCGTGTTCACCGGCGTCGGCGACGTCGCCCCCGTGACGCGCGAGGTCCTGCGCGAGGCCGAACCGGACGTGAACCGCCGCCCGACCATCCACGTGTCCTGATCGTGCCCGCAGGATCGCGACCGGTGCCGGGGGAGCGCCGCGGTCCCGCCGGAGGGGTGGCCGCGGTCGCCGTCGCCGCGACGGTCTGGGGCACGACCGGCACGGCGACGCACTTCGCCCCGGGGGTGCCACCCGCCGTCTTCGGGGCGGTCACCTTCGGGCTCGGCGGCCTGGTGCTCGCCGTCGCCGCAGGTCGCGGCACCGTGCGGGCCCTCGTCAGTCCGCGGACGCGCCGGTGGGTGCTGATCGGCGCCGCCTCGCTCGTCGTCTACGCGGTGGCCTTCTACGCGGCGCTGGCGGACGCCGGCGTCGCGCTCGGCACGACCGTGGCCATCGGGTCGTCGCCGGTGTTCGCAGGACTGGTCGAGTGGGTGACGGACAGGAGGCCCGTCACCACCAGGTGGGCAGTCGCCGCCCTGGTCAGCGTGGCCGGCATGGTCGTCGTGACCCTGGCGCGGTCGGAGCACGACGCCGGCGGCGGGTCACTGGTGGCCGGCGTCGCCGCGGCCCTGCTCGCCGGCTGCACGTACGCGCTGTACTCGTGGGCGGTGGCACGGGGACTGCGCGCAACGCCGGAGACCGGGCCGCCGGACGGGCGCGGCGTCGTGGGGGCCGTGTTCGGCCTCGCCGCGGTGCCGCTCGTGGTGAGCGTCGTGGTCGGGGGCGCGCGGTTCCTCGGCGAGCCGGCGCACTGGCCGGTGTTCCTCTACCTGGCGCTCGTGCCGACCGTGCTCGGACACGCGCTCTACGCGGTCGGGCTGCGGGCCGTCGGTGCCGCTGCCGCGACGCTCGTGTCCCTGCTCGAACCCGTCGTGGCCGCGGTGCTCGCGGTCCTCGTGGTGGGCGAGCGGCTCGGCGCTGCGGGCTGGGTCGGCGTCGGGCTCGTCGTGGTCGGGCTCACGGTGCTGACGGTGCCGGCGCGGCGCGGGGCTGTGCGCGGCGGGTGAGCCAGGGGTGCGGGCGCGGTGCGGGTGCGGCGCGGTCCGGTGCGCGTGCGGGTGCGGGTGCGGGTGCGGTGGGGTGCGGGCGCGGGCGCGGTGGGGTGCGGTGTGGTGCGGGCGCGGCGTGGTGCGACATCGTCGAGGTCGTACGACCTCGACGATGTCGCGGGCGCCCGGCGCTCGACCTGGCCGCCGTCAGACCCCGCCGGCCGGAGCGCGCAGCCGTCAGACCCAGCCGGCGCGCCTCAGTCGGCAGCCGTCAGACCCAGCCGGCGCGCCTCAGTCGTCAGGCGTCAGTCGGCAGCCGTCAGCCGTCAGCCGTCAGTCGGCAGCCGCCAGTCGTCAGTCGTCAGTCGTCAGTCGTCCGCGAGGATGCGGTCCCGCACCTTGCGCCGGAGCACCTTGCCGATCATCGAGCGCGGCAGGTCGTCGACGACGACGATGCGCCGCGGCACCTTGTAGGCCGCGAGCTGCTCCCGCGCCCAGGCCCGCAGCGCCGCGGGGTCGAACGAGGACGGGTCCTTCGGCACGACGGCGGCGACGACCTGCTCGTTGCCGGCGGTGGTGATGCCGACGACCGCGACCTCCTTGACGCTGGGGTGCTTGAGCAGGGCGTCCTCGACCTCGGAGGGCGAGACGTTGAAGCCGCCCGTGATGATGAGCTCCTTGAGGCGGTCGACGATCCGGACGTACCCGTCGGCGCCGATCGAGACGATGTCACCGGTGCGGAACCAGCCGTCGGACGTGAAGACCTCGTCCGTGGCCTCGGCCTTGCCCCAGTACCCGCGGAACACCTGCGGGCCGCGCACCTGCAGCTCGCCGGGCTCGTCGGTGCCCAGGACCTTCTCGGCGTCGTCCGGGTCGACCACGCGGGCCTCGGTCGACGAGAGCGGCAGCCCGATCGACCCGAGGCGCCGCTCCGGCGACACCGGGTTCGCCATGAGCACGGGGGAGCACTCGGACAGGCCGTAGCCCTCGACCAGGTAGCCGCCGGTCCGGGACTCCCACGGTTCGACGATGTCCTGCGACAGCGGCATGGCGCCGGAGATGCCGATCTCGATGCCCGCGAGCGACACCTTCGCCGAGTCCGCCGCGTGCTGCAGGCGGGCGTAGATCGGCGGGACGGCGGGCAGGAACGTCGGCGGGTGCTTCTTCACGGCGGTGAGCACGAGCGCCGGGTCGAAGGACGGGAACAGCACGAGCCGCGAGGCCATGCTCATCGCGAAGGTCAGGCACAGCGTCAGGCCGTAGGCGTGGAACATCGGCAGCACCGCGTACACGACGTTGTCGCCCCGGCGGACCTGGGGGACCCAGGCGCGGGACTGCGCGGCGTTGGCGAGCAGGTTCCGGTGGGTCAGGACCGCGCCCTTCGGCGTGCCCGTCGTGCCGGAGGTGTACTGGATGAGCGCGACGTCGTCGGTGGACGGCCGCGGGTGGCGCTTCGACAGCTTGCGGGAGCCGACCAGGTCGTCCCACTTCGTCGTGCCGCGCACCGAGGTCGTCAGCTTCGCACGGGACTCGCGGGCCTTCGCGACGGGCAGGGCGAGCGCGAGGCGCGTGCTGCGGGGCATCGCGCGGGTGAGGTCGACGGACACGATCGCGTCGAGTGCGACGTCCGCCGGGAAGTCCTGCAGCGTCGCCACGGACTTGTCCCAGGCGATGGCGACCTTCGCCCCGTGGTCCTCGAACTGGTGGCGCAGCTCGCGCGGCGTGTAGAGCGGGTTGTGCTCCACCACGATCGCGCCGAGCCGGAGGACCGCGTAGAACGCCACGACGTGCTGCGGGCAGTTCGGCAGCACGATCGCCACCCGGTCGCCGGCGCCGACCCCGAGCTTCCGCAGACCGTTCGCCGCACGGCGGATCTGCTCCTCGAGTTCGCCGTAGCTGGTGGTGCGCTTGAAGAACTCCAACGCCACCCTGCGGGGGAACTCCTGCGCGGACTGTTCGACGAGGTCGACGAGCGAACCGCGCTGTTCGTCGATGTCGTGCGGGACCCCCGGGGCGTACGAGGCAAGCCAGGGACGAGGCGTGTCGATGCTCACGCGACCAACCTAGCGGCCTCCCCGAGCGCATTGTCAGGGGCGCGACGGACCATGGCGTCATGCCCTCTGTCTCCGACGCCTTCCGCTCCCGCCTCAACGACACGTTCACGGGTGGGGCGACCGGCAAGCCGGAGTGGATCGACGAACTCGAACAGGGCGACGACGCCGGCTTCTTCGGCCCGGGATCGGCCACGTGGGCCGTGCACGGCGGCAAGCAGACCATCGTCGCCGGTGTCCGGGCACTGCTCGTGCAGGCCCTGCACCCGGGGGCGCTCGCCGGGGTCGCCGACCACTCCCGGTACCGCGAGGACCCGTTCGGCCGCCTCGCGGGCACCATCCGCTGGATCTACACCGTCTCGCACGGCGACACCGCGACCGCCCGGGGCGCGAGCGCCTGGGTGCTCCGCCTGCACGAGCGGGTGCGGGGCCAGTACGTCGACGGGCACGGCATGCCCCGCGACTACTCGGCGAACGATCCCGACCTGGCGAAGTGGGTCCACCTGGCCTTCACCGACGCCTTCCTGCGTGCCGCCCAGCGCTGGGGCGACCCGATCCCGGGCGGTGCCGACGCCTACGTGCGCGAGTGGGCGACGGCCGGCCGGCTCATGAACGTGGTCGACCCGCCCGAGTCCGAGCCGGAGCTCCGCGCGCAGATGGACGGCTACCTGGACCGCGGCGAGCTCGCCGTCACCCCGCGGACCCGCGACGTGGTGAAGTTCATCCGCAACCCGCCGCTCGCGCTCATGCTCCGACCGGGGTACCAGGCGCTCTTCCAGGGCGCGGTCTCGACGCTCGACCCCCGCCACCGCTCGATGCTCGGCCTGCGGTCGCCGTCGATCGGCCCCGTGGAGCTGCCGGTCGGGCGGGCGACGGGCCTCGTGCTCGACGGCCTCGGCGCGGTGCTCGGCGACCAGACCGGCACCGAGCGCGCAGCGCTCGTCCGCATCGCGCGGCTCGACCGCCAGCGCGGCGTGGCAGCGGCGGGTGCGGACCTGGACCCGGCCGTGTGACGGACGGGAGGCCCGGTGCCAGCTGGCACCGGGCCTCCCGACCGGCAGGTGGTGCGTCAGAAACCGGACGGCACCCGGGGTGTGTACGCGGAACCGAGCCGCGTGACCTCGTCGTCGGTGAGCGTGATCGAGGCGGCGGCCACCGCGTCGTCGATGTGGTGCTCCTTCGTCGCGCCGACGATCGGGGCGGAGACCGCCGGCTGCCGCATCACCCACGCGAGGGCGACCTGCGCCATGCTCGCGTCGTGGGCTTCGGCCACCTGCTGCACCGCGTCGACGATCGCGCGGTTGGCGTCCTCGTCCTGCTTGTAGAGCGTCTTGCCGAACTGATCGGTCTCCGCCCTGCTCCCGGAACCCTGCGCGTCCCACGGGCGCGTGAGCTTGCCGCGGGCGAGGGGGCTCCACGGGATGACGCCGACGCCGGTGTGCGCACAGAAGGGGAGCATCTCGCGCTCCTCCTCGCGCTCGAGCAGGTTGTACTGGTCCTGCATGCTGACGAAGCGGGTCCAGCCGTGCAGGTCGGCGACGTGCTGCATCTCGGCGAACTGCCACGTCCACATGCTGCTCGCGCCGATGTACCGGGCCTTGCCGGCCTTGACGACGTCGTGCAGGGCCTCCATCGTCTCCTCGATCGGCGTGTGCGGGTCGAAGCGGTGGATCTGGTACAGGTCGACGTAGTCCGTGCCGAGGCGGGTGAGCGACGCGTCGATCTCGTGCATGATCGCCGCACGGGACAGCCCGGCACCGTTCCTGCCCGGGCGCATCCGGTTGAAGACCTTCGTGAAGACCTGGACGTCCTCGCGCGGGGCGAGCTCCTTGAGCAGCGTGCCGGTGATCTCCTCGCTGCTGCCGGCCGAGTACACGTTCGCGGTGTCGAACGTCGTGATGCCCTGCTCGTAGGCACGGCGGACGAACGGGCGGGCGTCGTCGAGGCCGACGCTCCACTCGTGCGAGCCCTTGCCCGGGTCGCCGTAGGACATCATGCCGAGGACGACGCTGCTCATCTCGAGGCCGGAGGCGCCGAGGCGGACCGTGCCGGCGTTCGGGGTGCTCGCGTCGTCGGTCGTGCCCGGGCCGTGGGTGCTCGTGGCGGTGTTGGTGCTCGTGGGGGTGCTCGTGGTCGTGCTCGTTCCCGTGGGGTCGTTGCTCGTGTCGGTCGTCATGCCGCCACCCTGGCATCGCGGCCTGTGACCGCGAGCAGGCGGGTCTGGAGCGGGGCGTCCTCGGTCACGTCGACCGGCGCCGCGTACAGCCCGGTGGCCGCGAGGTCCTCGATCTGCGGCTCGAAGTACTCCCACACCGCCTGCACGAGCTCCGGCGGCAGCGTCTCCTCGGTGCCGGTCGCCCGCGCGAGGTCCCACGTGTGGATCGTGATGTCGCTCGTCTGCTCGGTCAGGTACTGCGCGGCGGGCACCACGTCGGTGCTGAGGTGCACGGGCACGTCGGCGGGAGTCCGCTGCCACGCCTCGCCGGCCTCCGCGGCGTACCTCGCCCACTCGGCGGCGAGGTCGTCGCCGATCGGCTCGAGGTCCGCCGCCGCCTGCGCGTGGTCGCACCCCGTCAGGAGCTTCGGGATCCACCGCTGCTCGTCGACCACGTGGGCGACGAGGTCACGGGTGGACCACTCGGAGTCCGGAGTGGGGGCGTCCCAGTCCGTGACGGCGGCGACCCGGCGGCCGAACTCGGCTGCCGCGAGGGCCTGCATCGCGATCCAGTCGGTGGCCATGAGGTGCTCCTGTTCGTCGTGCGGGGTGCTTGGTGTTCTCGTGGTGGTTGCCAACGGGGGAGTGCTGGTGGGGATTCCCGAGGGTCGTGTGCTTCCCCGGTTGCCCCCTGCTTGAGGACGGGTGGTCGGGGTGCGGGCGGCGGGCTGCGGGGTGCGGGCTGCGGGCTGCCGGCTGCCGGCTGGTGTCGGCCCGCGGGCTGCGGGCTGGTGTCGGGTGTCGGGTTGCTCCCCGCCGACGTTACGCGAAGGAGGCCGCCGTCGAGCGGGCGGTACACCCGGGTCCCCGGCGGTGGCAGCCGGGTCTTTCGCCCGTTCGGTCCGACCTCGATTCGTTGTGGCGCTGGGGGCTCACCCGGTGACTGCAGCGGTCCTGGCGGCGGAGTCGGGCCGGGTGCCGGGTGCCGGGTGCCGGGTGCCGGGTGCGGGTGCCGGGTGACGTGTGACGGGTGGCGGGTGCCGGGTGCCGGGCGCCGGGTGCGGCGGGTGCCGCGGGTCGAGCGGGCGGAATGACGGAGTCGCGTCCGGGATGTACTGGGCATCTTCGCCCGGTCGGCTCGAGCGCGCGCAGCGGGCCCGGTGTACTCACGCGGCAACGTCGTCGGAGGCGCCGAGCGGGCGGAGTTGCTTGGTCGAGCGTGGTCGTGACCCGGGTGTTTCGCCCGGTCGCGACGTCCCCGGCGGGCAAGGCGCGCATGGCGGGACTCGTCGGCCGGCGGGTTCGGGGCCTCGGGTCGGATGCGCCGGGAAACGACGAACGCCCCGACTCCGTGGGGAGCCGGGGCGGTTGTCTCGGGTTCGGGTGGTGCTGTTCGGTGCCCTCGGTGGGGCCTCTGTCCGAAGGGGACTCAGGCCGCCTGGAGGACGAACTGGACGTCGAGGTTGATGGTGACGTCGTTGCCGAGGGTGAAACCGCCAGCCTCGAGCGCCGCGTTCCAGTTCACGCCGAACTCGGTGCGGTCGATCTTCGTCGTGGCCTCGGCGCCGAGCTTGACCTGGCCGTAGCCGTCGGTGGTGACGCCACCGAACTCGGTCTTCAGGGTGACGTTCTTGGTGACACCACGGAGCGAGAGCTCGCCGTCGATGAGCATGTCGTCGCCGTCCTCGCGGATGCCGGTCGACTTGAAGGTCATCTGCGGGTGCTCCTCGGCGAGGAAGAAGTCGCCGGTTGCGAGGTGCTGGTCACGCTGCTGCTGCTTGGTGTTGACGCTGGCGACGTCGATCGAAGCCTCGAGCGTCGTGTCGAGGGGGTTCTCGGCGGTCACGAGGGTCGCGTCGAAGCGCTCGAAGGAGCCCTTGACCTTGCTGATCGCGAGGTGACGGACCGAGAAGGTGACCTCGGAGTGCGTCGGGTCGATCTTCCAGGTGCCGGTCTGGTAGCCGGGGATGGCGGAGGCGGTGAGCGTCATGAGGGTCCTTCTTCCGAACGAGAGTGGGTCGTGCAGCACGATCGATGCGCCTGCATCGAGTTGATAGTACGACAGTCTGCACCCTTTTGGTTGAAGCGTCAACCAATGTTCACCGTCGCGTCGAGAGTCCTCCGATCGTGCGGGCCGTGGAGGCCGGTGTGCAGCAGGCGCCTCAGGCGCTGGACGAATCGATCGACGCCGCGGCCCACGTCGGCTGCGGTCGCGCGAACAAGCCACCAGTCGACGTCCTTCAGGTGCTCGCCTCGCGTGAGGTCCTTCTGGAACGTGGATGGATCGGTACGGTGCAGATCACTCTCGTACTCGATGGCCACCCGGGCGTCGACGTAGGCGAGGTCGACGCACGCCACCCACCTGCCGTCGACGACCACGTCGTGGTTGAGCGACGGTTCCGGTAGCCCGTGTCGTACAAGAGCCAGCCGTGTCCTGGTCTCACCCGGAGACCGTGACCCGACGCGGATCTCGTCGAGGGCGAGTCGAAGCTTCCGGACGCCCCTGCAGCCCCTCCGCTCGGCAACTGCTGCGACGAGCTCGTCGAGTGTCGCCCATCCCAGCCAACCGACCAGTGCGTCACCCGCCACGATGAGCTCGTCGAGGGTGAGCATCGTCGCGAGCGCGACGAAGGTGTCGGCGGCAGCGCTGAGACGGACACCGCGGGACTGCGTCGCCCGCACCGTTCCGGCGCGCGCTCGATGGCCGACGGTGCCGCGGACGCGCAGCGCCTGGTCGGGTCCGATGGTCGTGACGTGCAGTCGAGGAGCACCTTCGTGTCGACGGGGGAGCGGGATCCCGAGGATCGCGGCCGCGGTGACGTGGCTGAAGACCCGATCGCGACGCAGCCGCGGAGCGAGCGCTCGTGCACGTTCCTCGACGGTGTGCGGAGGGGTCGCAGAACGAATGCCGTGGAACGGCCGGACGAGGTCCTTCGCGTCGAGTCGGCAGCGGGAAACGCCGCGGTGCAGGGCGTCCTGCACCCGGAAGGAGGTGTCACGGAGGGCCATGGGGAGCCGACGTCTCGCGGTCATGGCCACAGCGTGCGGGAAGTCGGCGTGGTCGTGGTGCTTCGATCTGCCGCTGTGGACGTCAGCGCGCGGAGCGCGAGTGTGGAGGAGTACCCGCGCTGTCGAGCGGGCAGGAACGTTGGGCGGGGAGGTCTGCAGACCCGGGTCTTCCGCCCGCTCGCCGACTCGACCGCGCCGCGAGGACGGCTCAGGGCTGCGGATCGGACGGCTCAGGAGCGGCGGAGAGGACGGTTCGGCCGCGGTGAGGGCGGGTCAGCGCCGCCACCCGTCCTGCAGAGGACTGCGCTGCCGAGCGGGCGGAAAGGATCACCGGACGGACGTGCGCACCAGGGTCGTTCGCCCGATCGCCCGATCGCCCGCCCGCCCGCCCCACCGCGCCCGCCCCTGCCCGCCCTCCCCGCCCTGCCCGATCACCCGCCCACCTCGCACGCCCCGCCCCGCCCCACCGCGCCCGCCCGCCCCGCCCCGCCCCGCCCCACCAGTTCTCCACAGGTACTCGCACGACCCCGCACGGCGGCCCCCGCTCCAGTAGCGTCGACACCATGGAATTCAGGTACCTGGGCAACTCCGGACTCAAGATCTCCGAGATCACCTACGGCAACTGGCTGACGCACGGCTCGCAGGTCGAGAACGACGTCGCCACCCAGTGCGTGCGGGCAGCGCTCGACGCCGGGATCACCACGTTCGACACCGCGGACACGTACGCCAACACCGCCGCCGAGACCGTCCTCGGCGAGGCGCTCAAGGGCGAGCGGCGCCAGTCCCTCGAGGTCTTCACGAAGGTCTACTGGCCGACCGGCCCGAAGGGGCACAACGACGTCGGCCTCAGCCGCAAGCACATCATGGAGTCGATCGACGGCTCGCTCGAGCGACTGCAGACCGACTACGTCGACCTCTACCAGGCGCACCGCTACGACCACGAGACCCCCCTCGAGGAGACCATGCAGGCCTTCGCCGACGTGGTCCGTCAGGGCAAGGCGCTGTACATCGGCGTCAGTGAGTGGAACGCCGAGCAGATTCGCGCCGGCGCGGCACTGGCGAAGGAGCTCGGCTTCCAGCTCATCTCGAACCAGCCGCAGTACTCGATGCTGTGGCGGGGCATCGAGGGCGAGGTCGTCCCCGCCTCGAAGCAGCTGGGCCTGAGCCAGATCGTCTGGTCGCCCATCGCGCAGGGCGTGCTCACCGGCAAGTACAAGCCGGGTCAGCCCCTGCCCGAGGGTTCGCGAGCCACCGACGAGAAGGGCGGCGCGGACATGATCAAGCGGTTCATGCGCGACGAGGTCCTCGAGGGTGTGCAGCGCCTCCAGCCCGTGGCCGACCAGGCGGGTCTGACGCTCGCGCAGCTCGCGATCGCGTGGACGCTCCAGAACGAGAACGTCGCGAGTGCGATCGTCGGGGCCTCCCGTCCGGAGCAGGTCACCGACAACGTGAAGGCAGCGGGCGTCACGCTCGACGCGGACGCGCTGCGCGCGATCGACGAGGCGCTCGGCGACATCCCGGAGCGTGACGCGTCGAGGACGGTCAGCCCCGTGTCGCGCCCCGCGTAGACGCAACCGCAAGACGGACGGGAGGCCCGTGGCGACGTCGCCACGGGCCTCCCGTCCGATCCGGAGACGAACTGGACCCGATCCGAAGACGAACTGGACCCGATACCGCCGGAACTGGGCCCGATCGTCCGATCGGGGGCCGACTCGACGTTTCCGGCGGGTGAACGGCATGTGTCGCCAATCTGGCAGACGCCTCCGTAAGCGTGTACCCCACCCAAACCCCATCGAGGAGTCCCCCGAATCGGGGGCATGACCCGATTGGATACCCCCGTTCTGGTGTCGCCCGACACCGGGTCGGTGACGGCCGTGCGACCCGGCACGGTCGCGCGCCTGCTCGCCACCGCGAGGCAACTCGCGTCCTTCGGCACCATCGGTGCCGTCTGCTTCGTGATCGACCTCGGCGTCTACAACCTGCTGCGCGCCACGGTCATGCCTGACGGCCCCATCGCCGCGAAGATCGTGTCCGCCGTCGTGTCGACCGCCGTGGCCTGGCTCGGCAACCGGTTCATCACGTTCCGCGCCGAGCGCCAGACCGGCCGACGCGAGACCGTGCGCGAGGGTCTGCTCTTCGCTGCGACGAACCTCGTCGGCCTCGGCATCGCTGCGGCGTGCCTCTTCGTCTCGCACTACGTCCTCGGGTTCACCTCCACCCTCGCCGACAACGTCGCCGGCAACGGCGTGGGGCTCGTGCTCGGCACCGTGTTCCGGTTCGCCGCGTACAAGGCCCTCGTCTTCCGTTCCACCGACGCTCACGCGAAGGAGCTCGCCGAATGACCATCTCCGCCACGCTGCTGACGGCCGCAGGGCCGCTGCTCCAGCCCGACGACGGGTCCGGGACGACGGGGAACGTCCCGAACCGTGGGACCACCGACGTGCCGACGGGAGGCTCGGGTCAGGTCTCGCAGACCGCCTGGTCGGTCGGCGAGTGGGTCGGCTACTCCACCCTGGTCGCCGTGTCCGTGCTGCTCACGATCATCGCGTTGACGACGCTCTGGTGGATGCTCCACGCCTGGCGCTCGCGCGACGCGCTCAAGTCGACGAGCTTCAGCCAGACGCCGCGTCCGGCTGCGCACCGGTTCACCCTGCTGGTGCCGGGCCGCCACGAGCAGGACGTCATGGGCCAGACCCTCGACATGCTCGCGACGCAGGACCACCCCGACTTCGAGATCATCGCGATCGTCGGCGAGGACGACCCCGAGACGGACGCGGTCGTGCGTGCGGCCGCGGCCCGGCACCCCTCGCTGATCAAGGTCGTCGTCGACGACACCGCGCCGAAGAACAAGCCCAAGGCGATGAACCTCGCGCTCGAGCACGCGACGGGCGACATCGTCGGCGTGTTCGACGCCGAGGACGAGGTGTACCCGCACCTGCTGACCCTCGTCGACTCGCGGTTCCAGGAGACCGACGCCGACGTGGTGCAGGGCGGCGTGCAGCTCATGAACTTCCGGTCGAGCTGGTGGTCGCTCCGGAACGTGCTCGAGTACTACTTCTGGTTCCGTTCGCGCCTGCACTTCCACGCCGGTTCGAAGTTCATCCCGCTCGGCGGCAACACGGTCTTCGTGACCCGTGAGCGGCTGGAGTGGTCGAACGGCTGGGACGCACACTGCCTCGCCGAGGACTGCGAGCTCGGCGTCCGGCTCTCGGCCGACGGCGCGAAGGTCGTCGTCGCCTACAGCCCCGAGGCCGTCACCCGCGAGGAGACCCCGCCGACCTTCGCCTCGCTGCTGAAGCAGCGGACGCGGTGGAACCAGGGCTTCCTGCAGGTCCTCGGCAAGGGGGAGTGGAAGAAGCTGCCGTCGTTCCGCCAGCGCTTCTTCGCCCGTTACATGCTCACGATGCCGTTCATCCAGGCGGCCACCGGGCTGCTCATCCCGCTGAGCGTCCTCATGATCCTGTTCGTGAAGGTGCCGACGGCGATCGCCCTCGTGTCCTTCATCCCGGTCGCGCCGACGCTCATGCTGCTCGCGGTCGAGGTCGTCGGACTCAACGAGTTCGGCCGCCTCTACAAGGAGAAGGTGCGCATCCGCGACTACGTGAAGCTCGTGCTCGGCCTCGTGCCGTACCAGGTCTTCCTCGCCGCAGCGGCCGTCCGGGCCGTCGTCCGCCACGTGAAGGGCCAGAACGGCTGGGAGAAGACCGAGCACACCGGTCAGCACCGGACCGCCGCACAGACGGACGAGGTCGTCGGGTTCGCCTCGTCGCTCACCGGTGCCGCCGCTGCGGTCCCGGACCGTGAACTCGCCGGCACGACCGCCGGAGCCGGCTCGACCACCGGAGGCGCCCGATGACCGCCAGCATCACCAACACCACGGGCATCCCGATCCGGGGCGCCGCGGCGTCCTCGGGCGCTGGTGCCTGGTTCCGCCGGCACGCCGCCAGCCTGGCCTGGCTGCTGCCCGTCGTCGCCGTCACCGTCATGGTGCAGCTCTGGAACATGTCCGGCACCCCGCAGCGGATCGACGACGAGGGCACGTACACCGCCCAGGCCTGGTCGATCCTGCACCTCGGCGAGATCACGCACTACACGTACTGGTACGACCACCCGCCGCTCGGCTGGGTGCAGATCGCCGGTTACACCGGACTGACCGGGGCGTTCGGACGCTACGAGTTCGCCGTCGAGGCCGCTCGTGAGGCGATGGTCTTCTTCTCCGCCGTCTCGAGCATCCTGTTGTTCGTCCTGGCCCGCCGCCTCGGTGCCGGGCGGATCACCGCCGCCGCCGCGAGCCTCGTGTTCGCCGTGTCGCCGCTCGCCCTGCAGTACCACCGCACGGTCTACATCGACAACGTGGCGACGCCGTGGCTGCTCGCCGCGTTCGTGCTCGTGCTCAGCCGCCGTCAGCAGCTCGCCGGGTTCGCCGCGGCTGCCGCCTGCCTCGGCGTGGCGGTGCTCTCCAAGGAGACGTACCTGCTCGCGCTGCCGTTCCTCATCTGGCTCGCGGTCCGCCGAGCGGACAAGAGCACGCGCCGCTACACCCTGAGCGTCGCCGGCGCGGTGCTCGTCGTCATCGGCGGCGGGTACCTGCTGCTCGCCGCGGTGAAGGGCGAGCTGCTGCCGGGCAGCGGGCGGGTCAGCCTGTGGGAGGGCGTCACCTACCAGCTCGGGTCCCGTGCAGCGTCCGGTTCGGTCTTCGACGGGGGCAGCCTGGCGAACGACGCCGCGGCGCAGTGGTGGGCGCTCGACCCGGTGTTCATCGTGCTCGGGTCCACCGCAGCCGTCGTCGGACTGTTCCTGCGCCGCGTGCGCCCGATCGCCGCGATGCTCGTGTTCCTGCTCGCGTTCATGTTCCGCCCGAACGGCTACCTGCCGGTGCCGTACGTGATCATGCTCATCCCCTTCGCCGCACTCCTCGTGGCGTACACGGCCGAGCGGGCCCTGCTGTCGGTCACCGGACGCGTCCGCACCCGCACGCGTCTGAGCGGCGCCGCCCGACGGGGCCTCGGCGTCACCTGGGCCGTGGTCTCTGCGGCTGCGCTCGTCGTCGCCGTCCCGCTCTGGGGGACGCAGCTGCGCGGCTTCCTGTTCGGGAACCTCGACCTGCCGATGCAGCAGGCCGAGCAGTGGGTCGGCGACAACGTCTCGAAGTCCTCGCGGCTGCTCGTCGACGACGCGATGTGGGTCGACCTGGTCGACGACGGCTTCGCCCGGAACAACGTCGTCTGGTACTACAAGCTCGACACCGACGGAGCCGTGGAGCGCCAGTCGCCGAACGGGTGGAAGGACTCGGACTACGTCATCACGACGGACTCCATGCGGACCGGCGGCAACTCGTCCGCCGACGTCAGCCAGGCGATCCGCAACTCCACCGCCGTCGCGTCCTTCGGCACCGGCGACCAGCAGGTCGAGGTCCGCCGCATCCACTCCGAGGGCCTGACCGCCGCCGAGACCGCCATCACCCGCGCGACCGACGTGCGCAAGACGATGGGCACGGAGCTGGCGTCCAACCCGGCGCTGCGTGCGGACGACGGCACGAAGTCGCAGTTCCGCGCCGGCCAGGTCGACTCCCGCGCCATGATCGCCCTCGGCCAGGTGCTCGCCGACCAGGACGTGCGGGTCAGCCGCTTCACGCCGCGCACCGGCGAGGACGGCCAGCCCTTCCGCACCGTCGTGCTGCACACGAGCGACGCCGCGGGTGCCGAGCGGGTGGCGGCGACCTTCCAGGCGCTGTCGTCCTCGTTCCGGCCGAGCTCGGTCGAGCGGGACGGGGAGCGCGTCACCGTGACGTACGCCCCGTCCGACCCGACCACGACGCCCACGAGCGCCTCGTGACCCGGGCGACGGACGGGATACGCCAGGCGCGCGAGGTGGCCGCGGCGTCCGTGCCCGCCGGGGAGCTCGCGGCCCTCGGCGGCGGTCCGGTCGGTCCGGCCTCCGTCGTCGTCGTTGCCGCCGCCGCCCTCACCGACGAGCGGGCGAAATGCCCGGGTCCGGTCCAGGACGACCGTGGTCTTCCGCCCGCTCGCCGAGGGGGACCGGCGGCAGGGGTGGGTGCGGCCGAGTCCGTCGTCGGCGAGCGGGCGAAATGCCCGGGTCCCGTCCAGGACGACCGTGGTCTTCCGCCCGCTCGCCGAGGTGAACCGGCGGCAGGGGTGGGTGCGGCCGAGTCCGTCGTCGGCGAGCGGGCGGAATACCCGGGTCCCGTCGGGAACGACCGTGGTCTTCCGCCCGCTCGCCGAACCCGGACGGCCGCCGGCCCGAGCAGGAGCACCCCGACCCCGGCCAGCACCCCGAGCAGGACCAGCACCCCGACCCCGACCCCGGCCAGCACCCCGAGCAGGACCAGCACCCCGAGCCCGACCCCGACCAGCACCCTGCACCCGAGCAGCACCCCGACCCCGAGCAGCACCCCGACCCGAAGGAGCACGACCATGCACGCATCCGCCGCCACGTCATCCACGGCGTCCACGTCATCCGCCTCCGCCCACGGACGTCGCACCCGTCGACGTCGCACCCTCGTCGTCGGCGGCCTCGCCGCCACCCTCGTGGCCGCGACCGTCGGCCTCGCCGCGCCGCAGACCGCATCCGCCGCCACCGCCGAGCAGGGGTGGCTCCGCGTCGGGCACCTCTCGCCCGACACGAAGGGGGTCGACGTCGAGCTCTCGAGCCTGTCCGGCGGCAAGACCGTCTTCGAGCTCGACGACGTCACGTACGGCCAGGTCAGCGGCTACGAGAAGCTGCCGGTCGGCACCTACGTGCTCTCGATGCGCGCCGCGGACGCCCCCGACTCCACGCCGGTGATCTCCACCGACGTCTCGGTCCAGCAGGGCGACGCGAGCACCGTCGTCGCGTACGGCACGAACGACGACCTCAAGACGACGGCCTTCACCGACGACCTGCAGCAGCCCGGCGACGGCAAGGCGAAGCTCCGGCTCGTCCAGGCCGCCACCACCGCGAAGGAGGTCGACGTCAGCACCTCCGAGGGCACCGCCATCGCCGAGGACGCCGCGTTCGGCAGCGCCACGAAGTACGCCACGGTCGACGCGGGCAAGTGGACGCTCGACGTCTCGGGCAGCGGGCAGCGTGGTACTGCGAAGGTCGACCTCGCGGGCAACACCGTCTCGACCCTGTTCGTCCTCGACGACAGCAAGGGCGACCTCACGGTGGTCCCGGTGACGGACGCCGCGGCGACCGCCGCGACCCCCGCCGGCGGCGTGCAGACCGGCGGTGGCGGCGCAGCCGCCGACCGTCCGGTCACCGAGGCGGTCCACACCGCCATCGCGACGCTCCGTTCGCTGTTCCGCTGAGCGCGCGGACGGGAGGCCCGTGGTGCGCGGGCAGATCGCCTGACGCACCCCGGGCCTCCCGTCCGGCACCGCCGGCGCGGCCGACACGGCCGCTGCAGCGCACGACGCAACCATCCACGGAAAGGCAGGCCCGCATGACCCGCAGGACCTGGGTACCCCTCACCGCCGCCGCGGCGATCGTCGTCGCCGTCGGGATCGCCCTGGTGGCGGTCCGACCCTGGGGCACGGGGACGACCGCGGAGGGTGGCCCCGCCGCCACACCGACCTCCACCAGCGCGCCCGACACCGCGCGGACGCCCGGGGCGTTGCGCTCCGAGTTCCTCGACCGCTACGTGCAGGACGGTCGCGTCGTCCGCACCGACCAGGGCGGCGACACCGTCAGCGAGGGGCAGGCCTACGGGCTGCTCATCGCCTTCGCGAACGACGACCGCGAGCGGTTCGACGCGATCTGGGACTGGACGGCGACGCACCTGGTCACCGACGACGACCTGCTCGCCTGGCGCTGGACGCCCGACGAGGGCATCGCCGACGGCCAGTCCGCGAGCGACGCCGACCTCGACGCGGCCCGGGCCCTCGTGCTCGCCGGCTCCGCCTGGGGCGAGGATCGGTACACCGCCGCCGGCAAGCGCATCGCGGCCGCGATCCTCGAGCACGAGACCGCGGAGACCGAGCTCGGCACGATCCTGCTGCCCGGGCCGTGGGCGGACACCGGGTCGGCGGCCGGCGCCGGACCCTACCGGTACAACGCGTCGTACGCGTCGCCCGCCGCGTTCACCGTGCTGGCGGACGCGACCGGCGACGACCGGTGGAACGCGCTCGACCGGGGTTCCCGGGCGGTCACGACGGCCGTGCTCGACGGCGCACGGCTGCCGAGCGACTGGTCGCAGGTGCACCGCGACGGGAAGGTCGACCCGATGCCCGCCACGGGCGGGGACGGCCAGGTCGTGTACGGGTACGACGCCATGCGGATGCCGCTGCGGTACGCGGAGTCCTGCACGGCCGAGGACCGGGCGCTCGCCGGGGCACTCGCCCCGACCCTCGGGCGGTCGACGCAGCTCGCGTCGCAGCTCGACCTGGGCGGCACCGCGGTGACCGGGGACACCAACGCGCTGGCCTTCGTCGCGCGGGCCGCCGCCGAGCAGGCCGCCGGGTCGGACGAGGCGGCGCGTGCCGACCTCGGCCGCGCGGACCGGACGGCGGCGACCACGCCGACCTACTTCGGTGACGCGTGGGCGGCGCTCGGCGCGACGATGCTCACCTCGACGGTGCTCGGGGGGTGCGCCTCGTGAGCGGCGAGGACCTGCGCCCGGACAGCAGCGCCGGCGACGGTGCCGGGGGTGTCGGCGGTGCCGGTGCCGGTGCCAGTGCCGGTGCTGGTGCTGGTTCGGCCGGTGGTGCTGGTGCTGGTGCCGGTGCCGGTGCTGGGGCCGTCGCCGGGGACGGTGGGCGTCGGGGCCGGCGCTCGTCGGGCCGGTCGACGACCGGGCGGCGCCGGGGGCTCGTCGTCGGTGGGGTCGTGGCCGCGGTCCTGGTCGCCGGCGGCGTCACGGGTGTGGCGGTCGCCGGAGGGGCGGGCGGGACCGAGGGGGGTCCGGCCGCCGGCTCGTCGACTCCTCCCTCGTCCTCGTCCTCGCCCCGGTCGTCGTCGTCGTCCGATGCCTCCCGTGCGGACGGGTTCCAGGACCCGGCCGCCCCGCGGGCGCGTTCGACCGCCACCCCGGTGCGCGTGTCGATCCCGGCCATCGGCGTCGAGTCCTCGCTCGAGGACCTGCACCGCGGCGCCGGCGGCGAACTCGAACCGCCCGTCGACTGGGACAGCGCCGGGTGGTTCAGCGACGGCATCGTCCCCGGTGCGGTCGGCCCGTCGGTGATCGCCGGCCACGTCGACAGCCCCACCAGCGCCGCCGTCTTCTTCCGGCTCGACGAGCTGGTCGCCGGCGACGAGGTCCACGTCCGCATGTCGGACGGCAGCACCCGCACCTTCACCGTCGACCGGTCGGAGCGCGCCGCGAAGGCGGCGTTCCCGACGAGCGACGTCTACGGCACCACCCCGACACCGCAACTCCGGCTGATCACCTGCGACGGCACGTTCGACACCGCCACGGGGCACTACACGGACAATCTGATCGTGTTCGCAGACCTCTCGTCGGACTGACCAACGAGCAACCGATACATTCGATGTGGAGCACGAGGAGCACCATGAGCGAGACCCTGGTCATCATCCCGACCTACGACGAGGCAGAGAACGTCCGTCCCATCGTCGAGCGCACGCTCGCCGCGACCGACGACAGCGTGCACGTGCTCGTCGTCGACGACAACTCGCCCGACGGCACCGGAGCGATCGCCGACGCCATCGCCCGCGAGACCGACCGGGTCCACGTCATGCACCGCACCGTCAAGGACGGCCTCGGCGGCGCGTACCTGTCCGGCTTCGCCTGGGGCCTCGAGCACGGCTACGCCAAGCTCGTCGAGATGGACGCCGACGGCTCCCACCACCCCGAGTACCTGCCGTGGATGCTCGAGCTCGCCGACACGAACGACCTCGTGCTCGGGTCCCGCTGGATCAAGGGCGGCGAGGTCGAGAACTGGCCCTGGTACCGCGAGCTGCTCTCACGCGGCGGCAACCTGTACACCCGCCTGGCCCTCGGCATCGCCGTGCGGGACGCGACCGGCGGGTTCCGCGTCTTCACCTCGCGGGCGTTCGAGCGCATCGACCTGGCGGGCGTCGCCTCGAAGGGCTACTGCTTCCAGGTCGACCTCTGCTGGCGCGCCCTCGAGGCCGGGCTGCGGGTCGTCGAGACCCCGATCACCTTCACCGAGCGGGAGTTCGGCGTCTCGAAGATGAGCGGCAACATCGTGCGCGAGAGCCTGGCCCTCGTGACGAAGTGGGGCATCGACCGCCGTCTCCGCGAGGCCCGCTCCCTGGTCAAGGACCACCGGAAGCTGCCGTCGGTGCGGGCGAACGCGCACGCCGTGGCGGACCACACCGCCTGACCGTCCCGAGCCTCGCCCGGGGTCGGTGTCGGTGTCGGTGTCGGTGTCGAGCTGCGGCCGAGCACCCCGCCGGAGCGACACCGTGCCGCGGGTGTTCGGCAGCAGTATGACGCCTTCGCGGGGCACCCGCCGGCCTTCGCCGGACAGTCCGTTCCCGGACCGAGAGTCCCCACGACGACGGCCCCGCGACGACGACGGCCCCGCGACGACGACGGCCCCGCGACGACGACGGCCCCGCGACGACGACGGCCCCGCGACGACGACGGCCCCGCGACGACGACGGCCCCGCGACGACGACAGCCCGCGTCGACGACGATCCCCGCGTCGACGATGGCGCCCGCAACGACGACAGCCTCCCGCTCGCGCAGGAGGCTGTCGTCGTCTGACGCAGGGGAGGGCCGCTAGCGCAGCACCACCACGCCGCGTCCACGGAACCGCACGCTGCCGGCTTCGACGTCGGCCGCGCCGAAGCGGTAGAGCTCCTCACCGGTGGCGTCGGGCACGGGGACCTCGGCGGAGTCGTCGGCGAAGTTCACCACGACGTGCACCGGGGCGACGTCCGGCCCGAGCAGCCCCCGGGTCAGCACCAGCCAGCGTCGGTCCTCGTCGAACCGCACGGCGTTCGCCTCGTACCGGTGGTCGACGAACGCCTGGTCCGTCCGGCGCAGCGCCACGAGGACCCGGTAGGCCCGCAGGATCGCCGCGCCCCGCTCCGAACTGACGTCGGCCCAGTCGAGCTTCGAGTTCGTGAACGTCGTCGGGTCCTGCGGGTCGGGGACGATCGACTCGTCCCAGCCGTGCTCGGCGAACTCGGCGATGCGCCCCTCTGCCGTGACCTTGCCGAGGTCGGGCTCGGGGTGCGAGGTGAAGAACTGCCACGGCGTCGTCGCGGCGAACTCCTCGCCCATGAACAGCATCGGCGTGAACGGGCCGAGCAGCGTGAGCGCGGCGGCGATCACCAGGCCCTCGTCGTCCAGCGTCGCCGCGAGGCGGTCGCCGGCGGCGCGGTTGCCGATCTGGTCGTGGTTCTGGTTCGTCACGACCAGGGCCGTCGCGGGCGAGGTCGCCCGGTCGATCGGTCGCCCGTGCCGCTTCCCACGGAACGACGACCAGGTGCCGTCGTGGAAGAACCCGTGCTCGAGCACCTTCGCGAGCGCCGACAGGGGAGCGAAGTCGGCGTAGTAGCCGTTCGTCTCACCGGTCAGTGCCACGTGCACCGCGTGGTGGAAGTCGTCGGACCACTGTCCGGTGAGTCCGTAGCCCGCGGCCTCGCGCGGACGGAACATCACCGGGTCGTTCAGGTCGGACTCGGCGATGAGCGACAGCGGCCGTCCGACCGACGCCGAGTAGGCGTCGGTCTCGTCCGCCATCTCGGCGAGCACGTGCGGGCGTGAGGTGTCGCGGATCGCGTGCACGGCGTCGAGCCGCAGCCCGTCGACGTGGTGGTCGCGGAACCACATGCGGACGTTGTCCAGGACGTACCGACGGACCTCGGGGTGCTCGACGTTCACGGAGTCGCCCCACGTGTTCGCGAGGCCCTGCACCAGGTACGGCCCGTACAGCGGCAGGTAGTTCCCGCTCGGTCCGAGGTGGTTGTAGACGACGTCCTGGATGACGCCGAGACCGAGCGAGTGCGCCGTGTCCACGAAGCGGTCGTACGCGTCGGGCCCGCCGTACGGGGCGTGGACCGCGAACCAGCCGACGCCGTCGTAGCCCCAGTTCCACTCGCCGTTGACGGCGTTGACCGGCAGCAGCTCGACGAACCCGACGCCGAGCTCGACCAGGTGGTCGAGCTTCTGCGCCGCCGCGTCGAGGGTGCCCTCTGGCGTGAAGGTGCCGATGTGCATCTCGTAGACGACACCGCCGCGTGCCGGCCGCCCGGTCCAGGCCTCGTCGGTCCACGCGAAGCGCGCGGGGTCGACGACCTCGGACGTGCCGTGCACGCCGTCGGGCTGGTACCGGCTGCGCGGGTCCGGCCGGACGGCGTCGTCGTCACCGATGCGGAACCCGTAGCGGGCGCCGACGACCGGCGCGATCGCGTCGGTCGTCCACCAGTCGTCGTCGCCGCGGGTCAGCGGGTACTCGACGTCGTCGACGACCAGCCGGACGCGGTCCGGCTCGGGCGCCCAGACGGCGTAGCGGTCGGGTGCGGTCATGCGTGACCCTCCAGGATGTCGATCTCGGCCTGCGCGTCGGTCTCGGGTGCGTCCGACGCGGCAGCGGTCTCCGGACGGGAGGCCCGGGTCGTCTCCGGCGCAGCGGTCGCCGCGTCGACGTGGTCGGGATCGACCACCGTGTCGGCGGGGACGAGCAGCGCGACCGGGTAGGTGGCGAGCAGTTCGGACAGTGCGATGCCCCGCGACGCCGGGAACCGTCGGCCGGTGAGCACGTCGACCCGCTCGAGGGGGACCGGGTGCACGAGCGTGTCGCCCCACCCGCCGACCCGCTCGAGGCCGATCGGCAACCGTGTCGCGACCGTCACGGCGCCGCCGCGGTCGAAGGCGAGCACGTGGTCCGCCGCGCTGCCCGACGCCTCGAGCGCCAGGTACCGGGTGAAGAGCTCCCGGTGGTCGCGACGGAGCCGCAGGGCACGCGTCGTCACGAGGAGCTTCGCCGCACCGTCGAGACCGACCTCCGGCAGGCGCTGCGGCCCGTCGTCGTCCGGACCGTCGACGGCGGCGAGCGTGTGCCGGCGTTCGGTGTAGTCGACCGGCCGACGGTTGTCGGGGTCGACGAGGGAGCGGTCCCAGAACTCGGTGCCCTGGTAGACGTCGGGGACGCCGGGGGCGGTGAGCTGCACGAGCTTCTGGCCGAGGCCGTTCGACCAACCGGCCTGGTCGATGCGCTCGTCGAGGGCGTCGAGCACGGCGACCACGGCGGGGTCGTCGAACGCGGCGTCGACGATCGCGTGCATCTGCGACTCGAACGCCTCGTCCGGCTCGGTCCACGTGGTGCTGTCACCGGCTTCGCGCGAGGCCTTCTCGGCGTACGCGTGCAGGCGCTCCCGGCTCGCGGGCCGAGCGCCGATGATCGCCTGCCACAGCAGGTCGGCGAAGACGCGGTCCTCGAGCGGCACGAGCGACTGGAGCCGCTCGAGCGTCGCACTCCACTCGGCACCCAGCTCGGCGAGCACGGCGATGCGTGCGCGGGTGTCCTCGCTGCGCTTGGTGTCGTGCGTGGTGAGGGTCGTCATCGTGTTCGGCCAGCTGCCGAGCCGCTCGCGCTGCGCCTGGTGGAAGGCGTCCACCGGGACCGCGAAGACGCTCGGGTCGCTGCCGACCTCGCTGAGCGACGACAGGCGCGAGGTGCGGTAGAACGCGGTGTCCTCGACGCCCTTCGCCATCACCATGCCGCTGGTCTGCTGCAGCCGGAGCGCCGCCGCGTTCATCGGGTCGACGAGCGCGGGAGCGATCCGGTCGATGACGTCGCCGAGGTCGGGTCGGGCCTCGGCGGCGCGCTCGAGCGCGGTGATGAGGTGGTGGGCACCCTCGGGCAGGTACGTGCGGTACACGTCGAAGGACGCCACGAGCTCGGCGACCGCGTCGACGACGCGTTCGTGCGTGATGGCGTCCACCCCGGCGACGGTCGGTGCGAGCAGCCGCGCGAGCCGCTCGACCTCGCTGCCGAGGATGCCGTCCGCGATGCCACGACGGGTGTCGTGCGTGAGCTGCTGCCAGTCGGCCGGCTCGGCGCCCGACGCGGCCGTCAGGTCGTCCTCGCCGGCGGGGTCGACGAACACGCGGTCGAAGACCCCGAGGGCGTCGTAGCCCGTCGTGCCGTCGACCGGCCACGAGGACGGCAGCTGCTCGCCCGGCTCGAGGATCTTCTCGACCAGGGTGTACGCCCCACCGGTCAGCTCGGCCAGGTCCTGCAGGTACCCGGCCGGGTCGAACAGGCCGTCCGGGTGGTCGATGCGCAGGCCGTCGACGAGACCGTCGCGGAACCAGCCGCCGATGACGCCGTGCGAGGCCGCGAAGACCTCGGGTCCCTCGACGCGGATCGCCGCGAGCGTGTTCACCGCGAAGAACCGGCGGTAGTTCAGGTCGTGGTCGGCGCGCTTCCAGTGCACGAAGGCGTAGTGCTGCCGCTCGTGCACCGCGTCGACGGTGTCGCCGTCGTGCACGGTGCCGGGAGCCGTCGGGTACGCGGTCTCGCCGACCCGGAGCACCGGCCGTGCCGGGTCCGTGGTGTCGAGCGTGACTGCTTCGAGCAGACGGTCGTCGAGCACCGGGACGCGGACCTTGCCGTCGCCGGCGTCCCAGTCCACGTCGAACGCCCAGGCGACCGGCGAGCCCTGACCGAGTTCGAGCAGGGACCACCACCAGGGGTTCGACTCGGGCGTCGCGACACCGACGTGGTTCGGGACCACGTCGACCAGGACGCCGAGTCCTGCGGCGTGCGCGGCCTCGGCGACCGCTCGGAGCGCGTCGTCGCCGCCGCGCTCGTCGTCGACCCGCGTGTGGTCGACGACGTCGTAGCCGTGGTTCGACCCCGCCTCGGCCTGCAGGACGGGGGACAGGTAGAGCCAGTCCGCCCCGAGGTCGCGCACGTAGTCGACGACGTCGCGCGCCGCCGTGAGGTCGAAGTCCGCCGAGACCTGCAGGCGGTACGTGGACACCGGCTCGCGTCGTGCGGCGCCCGTCGCGTCGGCGGTCATCGGGTGGTCCCGCTCGGTGCGGTCGACCCGGCCGGGTTCGACGGGGTGACGGCGTCCTGCGGGGCGACGGGCGCCGGAGCGCCCTCCTGCTGGACGTCGACGGGGGTGGCGGTGACCTCGTGGTCGGGCTCGGCACGGAGCACGATCATCGACCGCGCCGGCACGTCGAGCGGGGTCCCCGCCTCGACGATCTCGTCGCGGGCACCGGGTTCGGCGGTGTCGATGCGGACGGTCCACCCCGGCGCGTACTCCTCGGGCGGCAGGGTGAAGGTCACCACGTCGTCGTGCGCGTTGAAGTACGTGATGAACGCGACGTCCGTGACCCGCTCACCGCGGGCGTCGCGCCCGCGGATCCCCTCGCCGTTCAGGTACATGCCGACGCTCTTGCCGAAGCCGGAGTCCCAGTCCTCGGGGTCCATGGCGTCGCCGGAGGGGGTGAGCCACACCACGTCGGGCAGGGGCTCGCCCTCGCCGCGGCGGACCGGACGACCGTTGAAGTACCGGGTGCGGCGGAAGGTCGGGTGGTCGTGGCGGAGCTTGACGACGTCGGCCGTGAACTGGATCAGTTCCTCGTCCGCGGTGTCCCAGTCGATCCAGCTCAGCTCGGAGTCCTGCGCGTAGACGTTGTTGTTGCCGGACTGCGACCGGCCGAGCTCGTCACCGTGCGCGAGCATCGGCACGCCCTGGCTCAGGAGCAGGGTCGCCAGGAAGTTCCGGCGACGCTGGAGCCGCAGCTCGTTGACCGCCTCGTCGTCGGTCGGGCCCTCGGCGCCGGAGTTCCAGGACCGGTTGTGGCTCTCGCCGTCGTTGTTGTCCTCGCCGTTGGCCTCGTTGTGCTTCTCGTTGTAGGCCACGAGGTCGTACAGCGTGAAGCCGTCGTGCGCGGTGATGAAGTTGATGCTCGCCTTGGGCGTGCGGCCGTCGTGCTCGTACAGGTCCGCCGAACCCGAGATCCGGGAGGCGAACTCACCGAGCGTCGACGACTCGCCGCGCCAGAAGTCGCGGACGGTGTCGCGGTACTTGCCGTTCCACTCGGACCACTGGGGCGGGAAGTTGCCGACCTGGTAGCCGCCGGGGCCGACGTCCCACGGCTCGGCGATGAGCTTGACCTGCGACACGATCGGGTCCTGCTGCACCAGCTCGAAGAACGCCGACAGGCGGTCGACCTCGTAGAACTCGCGGGCGAGCGCCGACGCCAGGTCGAAGCGGAACCCGTCGACGTGCATCTCGGTCACCCAGTAGCGGAGCGAGTCGAGGATGAGCTGCAGCGAGTGCGGGTGCCCGACGTTGAGCGAGTTCCCCGTGCCCGTGTAGTCCATGTAGAACTTCTTGTCGTCGTCGACCAGGCGGTAGTAGGCCGCGTTGTCGATGCCGCGGAACGACAGCGTCGGGCCGAGGTGGTTGCCCTCGGCGGTGTGGTTGTAGACGACGTCGAGGACGACCTCGATGCCGGCGCGGTGCAGCTCGCGCACCATCGTCTTGAACTCCTGGACCTGCTGGCCCTGGTCGCCCGACGACGAGTACGCGGAGTGCGGTGCGAAGAAGCCGATGGTGTTGTAGCCCCAGTAGTTCGACAGCCCCTTGTCCTGCAGGGTCGAGTCGTTCACGAACTGGTGCACGGGCATGAGCTCGAGCGTCGTGATGCCGAGGCGCTGCAGGTGCTCGATCACCGCCGGGTGGGAGACGCCGGCGTAGGTTCCGCGCTGCTCCTCCGGCACGTCGGGGTGGGTCTCGGTGAGGCCCTTGACGTGTGCCTCGTAGATGACGGTCTCGCCGTAGGGCGTGCGCGGCGGACGGTCCCCCTGCCAGTCGAAGAAGGGGTTGATGACGACGCCCTTCATCATGTGCGAGGCGGAGTCGTCGTCGTTCGTGGAGTCCGGGTCGCCGAACGTGTACGAGAAGAGCGACTGGTCCCAGTCGATCTCGCCGCTGGTCGCCTTGGCGTAGGGGTCGAGCAGGAGCTTCGACGGGTTCGAACGCGCGCCGGTGGCGGGGTCGTACGCGCCGTGGACGCGGAAGCCGTACTCCTGACCGGGGCCGACGTTCGGCAGGTAGGCGTGCCAGACGTAGGCATCGACCTCGAGGAGGGGGACGCACTCTTCGTTGCCGTCGGAGTCGAAGAGACAGAGTTCGACACGCTCGGCGACCTCGCTGAAGAGCGCGAAGTTCGTGCCGCTTCCGTCGTAGGTCGCACCGAGCGGGTACGGGTTGCCGGGCCAGGTGTGCAAGTGGTCCTCCAGGTGTGGGTTTCGCCAACATATCGGCGGGAGCCGTCAGCGTCCGCAGACAAGTCGAAGGTGTGGACTGCTCACGCGAGATCCCGCCTGTGGAGGGACGGACGAGTAGCGTCACGCCCATGGCCAACATCGTGTCCCAGATCGCAGACAAGGTCCGCCCGACCGGCGTCTCCACGAACTACGGAGATCCCGTCGAGGTCGGCGACCAGACCATCATCCCCGTGTCCCTCGGCTGGTTCGGCTTCGGCGGCGGCGGGGACGACGAGAACGGCGGCGGAGGTGGCGGCGGCGCCACCGTGCCCGTCGGCGCGTACGTCCGTCGGCCCGGCCAGGACCTCGAGTTCGAACCGAACCTCATCTCCCTCGTCGCGGTGAGCATCCCGCTGGTCTGGGTGACCGGCAAGGCCCTCAGCAAGGTGATCCGCGCCCTGAAGAAGTGACCCGATGACGGAACGGGAGGCCCGTGGCGGATCCGCCACGGGCCTCCCGTCCGTCACGCGGTCGCGACCGCGTCTAGACTGCGAGGACACACACGGGAGTCCGGGACCACCGGGCTGAGAGGGAGCGAACGGCGCTCCGACCGTCGAACCTGATCCGGATCATGCCGGCGCAGGGAGGAGTCCAGCACCATGTCATCTGGCACGTCCACGAACGTCCCCACCAGCCCTCGACGATCGCTGCAGTGGCGCGTCGTCGACATCGTCGTCGCGAGCGTCCTCGCCGTGGCGCTCGGCGTCGTCTTCCGCCTCTGGGAGTTCGGCTACGAACCGATCAGCGTCGTCATGGACCTGGTCCTGCCGGGCACCAAGGCCCTGTTCGGCGGCGTCTGGCTGCTCGCCGGACCCGTCGTCGCCATCGTCGTCCGGAAGCCCGGCGCTGCCCTCTACGGCGAGATGGTCGCGGCCTCGGTCGAGGCGCTCTTCGGTACCCAGTGGGGGTGGCTGACGCTCGAGGCCGGGCTCGTGCAGGGCCTCGGCGCCGAGGTCGTCCTCGCACTGTTCCTGTACCGCGTGTACCGCCTGCCCGTCGTCGTGCTCGCCGGTGCGGCGGCCGGCCTCGCGCTCGGCGTCAACGACACGGTGCTCTGGTACCCCGGGCTCGACGTCGCCTTCAAGCTCGTCTACGTGGTCTGCGCGATCATCTCCGGCGCGGTGATCGCCGGCGCCGGCTCGTGGGTCGTCGTCCGGGCGCTCGCCCGCACGGGCGTCCTGTCGTCCTTCGCGGCCGGGCGAGAGCACACGCGGCGCTCGCCGCGCGCCCTGGTGTGACGCCGCTGCCTCGCGCCGGTTCGGGGGCGGCCCGCATCGCCTTCCGAGGGTGGGGGTGGCGGTACCCGGGCCGTGCCGAGTGGGCGGTCCGTGGCGTCGACCTGACCGTCGAGCCGGGCGAGCGGGTCGCGGTCGTCGGGCCCTCCGGCGCCGGCAAGTCCACCCTGCTCCGGGCCGTCGCGGCCGTGCTGCCCGACGAGCCGGACGCCTCCGACGACAACGCTGCCTCGGCCTCGGGAACGGTCCTCGTCGACGGCGTCGACCCCCGCTCCGTCCGCGGCCGGGTCGGCCTCGTCATGCAGGACCCCGAGGCGCACACCGTGATGTCCCGCGTCGGCGACGACGTCGCGTTCGGCTGCGAGAACACCGCCGTGCCGCGGGACGAGACCTGGGCGCGGGTCGTCGAGGCCCTCGGCGTCGTCGACCTCGACCTGCCGCTCGACCGCTCGACCACGCAGCTGTCCGGTGGGCAGCGGCAGCGGCTGGCGCTCGCGGGCGTGCTCGCGATGCGACCCGGCGCCCTCGTGCTCGACGAGCCCTGCGCCAACCTCGACCCGGACGGCGTCGTGCAGGTCCACGACGCCGTCCGGGCCCTGCTCGACGAGACCGGGGCGACGCGCTCGTCGTGGAGCACCGCATCGGCACCTGGCTCGACCTGGTCGACCGGCTCGTGCTCCTCGAGCCCGCCGGCGGCGTCGTGGCCGACGGCCCCGTGGCCGAGGTGCTCGCCGCGCACGGCCGCGCGCTCACCGCCGCGGGTGTCTGGGTGCCCGGGGTCGAGCCGGCGCGGGGGTCGGCGCGCCGGGGTGGGGGCGCGGGCGCGGGTGCTGCGGGCGCGGGTGCCGGTGCGGGGTCGAGCGCGGGTGCGGGCGCGGGTGGCCGCGGGGGGAGCGGGGGAGGTGGCCGGTCTTCGCGAGCGGGCGAAGTGCCCGGGTCGGTCGGTGGAGAGAGTGCGGCATTCCGCCCGCTCGGTGAGCCCGCGGCCGAAGGGGCCGCCGCGAGCGCGAGTTCGAGCGAGACCTCGGGCTCGGACTCGGGTTCGGGTGCTGGCTCGGACTTGGGTGCGCGTCGTGGGCGAGGTCCTTCCGCGCGAGCGGGCGAAAGACCCGGGTCGTCGGGTGAGAGTACTGCGGCACACCGCCCGCTCGGCGGGAACGCGGCCGACGGAGCCCCAGCGAGACCGCGTCGGGACACGGGTGACCACCGTGAGTGGGCTCTGTCCACGCGAGCGGGCGAAGTGCCCGGGTCGTCCGGTGCGGGGAGTGCGGCATTCCGCCCGCTCGGCGGGCCGAGCGCCCTCGACACCGCCGCCGAACCCGGCGCCGAGCGGGACGTCGTGCTGCTCGAGGCCGTGGGACTCAGCACCGGACGAGGAACCTCGTGGGTCAGCGTGGCCAGCCCAGCCAGCGCAGCCAGCTCCGCCGACCCGACCAGCACGTCGGGCCCCGGGCGCCGCGCTGCCCAGGCGGTCGGCCGGGGCATCGACCTCCGGGTCCGGGCTGGCAGGGTCCTCGCGATCACCGGCCCGAACGGGGTGGGGAAGACGACGCTCGGCCTCACCTTCGCAGGGCTCCTGCCCCCGGTCGCCGGCACACTCCGTGCCACCGACGCCCTGACGCGCGGTGCGGGTCCGGCGCCGCACGCCTGGTCCAGCCGTGTGCTCGCAGCCCGCATCGGGACGGTCTTCCAGGACCCCGAACACCAGATCGTCGCCCGCACGGTACGCGACGAGGTGCTCGCCGGTCCACGGGCGCTCGGCCACCAGGACACCGCCGACACCGCGGACGGACTGGAGGCCCTGCTCACCACCTTCGGGTTGGCCCACCTGGCCGACGTGGACCCGTTCACCCTGTCCGGCGGCGAGCAACGTCGGCTCGCGATCGCCTCCGCCATCGCGACGCGCCCGCCGGTGCTCGTCCTCGACGAACCGACGTCCGGTCAGGACCGGGCGACGTGGGAGGCCGTCGTGCAACGCCTCGGCGCCCTCGCCGACGAGGGGACCGCGGTCGTCGTCGTCACGCACGACCGTGACCTGGTGCGGGCGCTCGACGCCGACGAGGTGGTGCTCGGTCCGGACGGGATCGTGCCCTTGCTGTCTGCGGGCGGCGATGTGGCCGTGCTCGCGCCTGTGCGGCGGCCGGACGTGGCCGGTCTCGTGATGAGTGCGGGCGCGATCCTGCCCCTGGGACGCGACCCGGAGCAGGAGGCGCCGACCGTCCCCGAGGGGCGGGCGGTGTCGGCGGGGCGAGCCGCGCCTCCTGGCCGGTCCGCGACCCGGGGGGTCGACGGCGTGCAGCCGGTCGCCTCGTTGCTCGGGGTGCTCGCGCTCGGGGTGTTGCTCGTGCTGAGCCTGGACGTCGTGTCCGCGGCGGTCGCCCTGGCGATCGAGGTCGTGCTGCTGCCGCTCCTGCGGATCCCGGTGCGGACGCTGCTGGTGCGGACGTCACCGGTGCTGGTCGCCGCGCCGCTGACCGCGGTGAGCATCGCGCTGTACGGCAGTCCCTCCGGTCGGGAGTGGTTCGACCTCGGCTTCGCGCACGTGACCGACGGGTCGCTGACGCTCGCGCTCGCCACAGCGCTCCGCGTGTTGGCGGTGGGGGTGCCGGCGCTGGCGCTCTTCGTCCGGGTGGACCCCACCGACCTGGCGGACGGGCTCGCCCAGGTGCTGCGGCTGCCGGCGCGGTTCGTGCTCGGGGCGCTCGCGGCGATCCGGATGACGACGCTGCTCGTCGACGACTGGCGGCAGCTCGCCATGGCCCGCCGGGCTCGGGGCCTGGCGGACTCGGGGCGGCTTCGGCGGGCGGCGTCGATGGCCTTCTCGCTGCTCGTGCTCGCACTGCGCCGGGCGACGACGCTTGCGGTGGCGATGGAGTCGCGGGGGTTCGGTGCTCCCGGGCCGCGGACCTGGGCCAGGCCGGCGCGGTTCTCGTGGCCGGAGTGGGCGATGGTCGGCGTGCTCGTCGGCATCGGCGTGGCGTCGATCGCCGTCGCGGTCGTCGCGGGGACCTGGCGTGGCTGACGGCGGCGGGGCAGCCGACGGGGCAGCGAACGGCGCGGCGGTCGAGCCGGCCGCCGCGGACGCCGGCGGGGCAGCCAGCAGGGCAGCCGACGGGGCAACCAACGGAGCGGCGGTCGAGTCGGCCGCCGCGGACGCCGGTGCCGTCGCGGCAGACGCTGGCGCTGCCAGTGACGCCGCTGCCGCCGACGCCGCGACCGCCGACGCCGTGGACGCCGCCGTCGTGGCGGACGGGTTGGCGCAGGACCTCGCGGCCGTCGCCGCCGGGGTGGCCGCGGCGTCGGGCGGGCGGCTCGTGGTGCTCGTCGACGGGCGGTCGGGGACGGGCAAGACGACGCTCGGCAACGCCCTGGCGGGGTGGCTCGGCGCCGAGGTCGTGCACCTCGACGACGTCTACCCGGGATGGGACGGGCTCCGGGCAGCGGCGGACGCGGTGGTGCGGGACGTGCTCGGCGGACCCTCCGGCTACCGGCGCTGGGACTGGGAAGCGTCTGGCCCGGCAGGCTGGACCTCGATCGAGCCCGGCGTGCCGATCGTCGTCGAGGGGTGCGGTGCGCTGTCGCGGGGGTCGGCGCCGCTGGCCTCGCTGCGGGTCTGGCTCGAGGCCGACGACACCGTGCGCCGGGAGCGGGCGATCGGACGCGACGGCGAGGTGTTCGCCCGCGAGTGGGAGCGCTGGGCCGCCCAGGAAAGCGCGTTCATCGACGCCGAGCAGCCGGCCCTACTGGCGGACGTGGTCGTGCGGACGTAGGACCCCCCGAGCCCCGACAGCGCGACCCGGGCCAGGTAGTGGCCCCGGGCCAGGCGCGACCCGGGCCGGGCACGACCCCTGGCCACGCGCGACCCGAGCCAGCAATGGGCCCGGGCCCGAGGTGGTCCGACCGAGCGGACGCAGGGACGCTCGCTCACCGCGAAACCCGCACCTCCGGTGTCTCCCGCTCCGCAGCGTGCCCCGCCCGCTCGGTCCGCCCCGCCCGCTCCGCCCGCCGCTCAGCCGCCCGCGGGTCCACCGCGAACACCGCCGCCACGATGCTCAGCACCGCGTAGACCCCGAGGTACCCGCACAGGATCCACGGCGAGCCCCCGCCGAGCTCCACGAACACCGCGGCCAGCAGCGGCGTCAGCCCCACCGAGAAGATCGACCCGATCTGGTAGCCGAGCGACATCCCCGAGTACCGCCGCCCGGTCGGGAACTGCTCGGCGAACCACGCCGCCTGCGGCCCGTAGATGCTGTCGTGGAACACGCACATGCCGACGAGCGCCACGAGCGGCAGGAGCACGAGCGGCCCCGCGTCGAGGAACGCGAAGAACGGCCAGATCAGGACGGCGATGCCGACAGCCGACCAGATCGTGAGCACCCGCCGGCCGACCCGGTCGGACAGCCAGCCCCAGAACGGCGTCGTCACGAGCGACACCGCCGAGATGACGAGGACCGCCCGGAGCCCGGCGTCCGCGCCCTCCGGACCGCGCACGTTCCCGAGGTAGGTCAGCGAGTACGTCGTCAGGATCGAGTACAGCGCCGGCTGCACGAGCCGCAGGCCGGCGGTCACCAGGATCGAGCGCGGGTGCTGCCGGATCGCCTGCCACACCGGGAACCGTTCGACCCCACCCGAGGCGCGGAGTTCCTGGAACACCGGGGCGTCCTGCACGCCGAGCCGGATGACGAGCCCCACCGCCACGATCACCGCGGAGAAGAGGAACGGCAGCCGCCAGCCCCAGGCCAGGAAGGCCTCGTTGCCGAGCAGCGTGCGCACGAGCGTGAACACGCCGGTCGCCAGGAGCATCCCACCGGCCGACCCCATCTGCGTGAACGCCCCGAACAGCCCGCGGTGCCGCGCGGGAGCGTGCTCGACGGACAGCAGCGCCGAGCCGCCCCACTCCGCTCCCGCGGCGACGCCCTGCAGCAGCCGCAGGACCACGAGCGCCACGACGGCGCCGACCCCGATGGTCGACGCTGACGGGATCGCCCCGATGAGCGTCGAGGCGATCCCCATGAGCACGAGCGACGCGACGAGCAGCTTCTTCCGCCCGATGCGGTCACCGAGGTGCCCGGCGACGATCCCGCCCAGGGGTCGCGCCACGAAGCCGACGCCGTACGTCGCGAAGGACGCGATCACGCCGACCGCGGGCGTCACCGACGGGAAGAACGTCGGCGCGAACACCAGCGCCGAGGCCGTCGCGTACAGGTAGAAGTCGTAGTACTCGACGGTGGTGCCGACGAACGAGGCGAGGGCGACGCGACGCCGGGTCGCGGTGGTCGTCGGGTCGGGACGACGGACGGGAGGCGCGGCTGCAGTGGTCGGGGTCGACATGCCTCAGGAGCATGGTCGCGTCCGGCGCCGTGCGGAACACCCCGCGTAACGCGAGGTCACGTCACTGTCGTCGGGCGGTGCCCGCCGACCACGATGGGGGCATGAGCGATGCACCGAACCGCCCGCTGCGCTTCGCGGCCTTCGTCATGAACACGACGTCGCACATCCAGCACGGCCTCTGGCGGCACCCGGACGCCCGGCAGGCCGACTTCGACGACGTGACGCTGTGGACCGACCTGGCGAGGACGCTCGAGCGCGGCAAGTTCGACGCGATGTTCTTCGCGGACGTCGTCGGCACCTACGGCCCCGGCCGCGGCGACTACTCGACCAACCTGCGCGAGGGACTGCAGATCCCCTCGAACGACCCGTCGGTGCTGCTCTCCGCGCTCGCCGTGTCGACCGAGCACCTCGGGCTCGCGTTCACCTCGAGCGTCATCCAGGCGCACCCGTTCGACTTCGCCCGCAAGGTCTCCACGCTCGACCACATCACCCGCGGCCGCATCGGCTGGAACGTCGTCACGAGCGCGCTCGACAGCGCCGCCCGCAACTTCGGCGCCGACCGGCTCGAGGAGCACGACGAGCGCTACGTCTGGGCAGAGGAGTACCTCGAGGTCTGCGCGAAGCTCTGGGAGGGCTCGTGGGAGGACGGCGCCGTGCTGAAGGACCCCGTCCGCGGCTACGCCGACCCCGACAAGGTGCACCGCATCGACCACCACGGCACCCGGTACGACGTGCAGGGCCCGCACCTGTCGGCGCCGTCGCCGCAGCGGACCCCGGTGCTGTTCCAGGCCGGGTCCTCGCCGGCCGGCCGGGCCTTCGCCGCCCGGAACGCCGAGGCGCAGTTCATCCTGACCTCGAACCGGGACGCCACCGAACAGCTCATCCGCGAGACCCGCGACCTGGCTGCGGCAGCGGGGCGCCGACGGGAGGACATCGCGTTCTTCCTCGGCCTGACCTTCGTCACCGGCTCCACCGAGACCGAGGCGAAGGCCAAGGAAGCGGAGATCGACGAGTACCTGGCCGCCGACGGGTTCCTGGTGCACTCGAACCTCGGCTTCGACCCGGACACCGGCGAGCCCCTCGACCCGGACACCCCGCTGTCCGAGGTCCGCACCCACGCCGGGCAGTCGCACCTGCAGTGGCTCCGCGAGGCCGCCGGCGACCGCGAACCGACCATCGCCGACCTCGCCCGGCTGTCCGCGAAGCTCCGCGCCCGGGTCGTCGGCACGCCGGAGCAGATCGCCGACGAGCTCGCCGACTGGCAGCGGGTGGGTGTCGACGGCGTCAACGTCATCAACTGGACGCTGCCCGGCTCGTACGAGGAGTTCGTCGACCACATCGCGCCGACCCTGCAGGAGCGCGGCCTCATGCAGTCCGAGTACCGCGAGGGCACCCTGCGCGAGAAGCTCTTCGGTCACGCACAGCTGCCGGACTCGCACCCCGCCCGACGGTGGCGCGGCGCGTTCTCGGGCGGCGCGAGCGGCGTCGCGGACGCGGCGCGGGCCGTGGAGGTGACCGCGTGACGGCGGCGACGACGACCGACGGGCGCGGGACGGGCCTCCCGGCCGACCGCCTGGCCACGCTGCGGGCGCGCTTCGCACCGCTGTTCGCGACCATCCGCGACGGTGCGGTCGAGCGCGAGCTCGCCTCCGGGACGCCGGGGGACCGGCCGCTGCCGCTCGCCGAGGTCCGCGCGCTCGCCGACGCGGGGTTCGGGCGGCTGCGTGTGCCGGAGGAGCGCGGGGGATTCGGGGTGACCCTCGTCGAACTCGCGCACCTCGTGGCGGACCTGGCCGCCGCGGACTCGAACATCGCCCACCTGTGGCGCGGGCACTTCGGCTACACCGAGCTCGTGCTCCTCCGGTCGTCGTCGGCCGGTCGGGACGAGTGGCTCCAGCGCATCGTCGACGGGGCGGTCATCGGGAACGCGACGTCGGAGCGGACCGGCACGACGCTCGCCGACATCTCGACGACGGTGACGCCGGCTGGTGATTCCCTGCGCCTCGACGGGCGGAAGTTCTACTCGACCGGCACGCTCTACGCGGACTGGATCTACCTGGCGGCGGACCGCGACGGGGAGCGCGTGACGTTCGCCGTCGACGCCACCGCACCGGGGGTCAGGAGCATCGACGACTGGGACGGCTTCGGGCAGCGGTTGACCGCGTCCGGCACCACGGTGTTCGACGGGGTGTCGGTCGACCCCTCGGTGGTGTCGGCGTACCGGGACGCCCCGCTGTCGCACATCCAGGCCTTCTACCAGCTGTACCTGCTGGCCGTCCTCGCCGGGATCGGGCAGGCGGTGTCCGACGACGCCGTGGCCTTCGTGCGACCGCGGACCCGGACCTACATCCACGCCAACGCGGCCGTGCCGGGGGAGGACCCGCAGGTGCTCGCGGTGCTCGGCCGACTGTCGGCCGGCGCGTTCGCCGCCCGCTCGCTCGTCGTCGCCGCCGCGGCGCTGCTCGACGGGGTCGTCGCGACGAACGAGCCCGGGGTCGGCGTCGACCGCGCGCTGCTCGACGCGGCCGAGAACGCCGTCTACCAGGCGCAGGTCGAGATCGGGCCGAGGGTGCTGCGGTCGGCGTCCGAGCTGTTCGAGGTCGGCGGGGCCTCTGCCGCGGACCGGACCCGGGCGCTCGACCGGCACTGGCGGAACGCCCGGGTCGTGGCCTCGCACAACCCGGCCGTCTACAAGGAGCGGCTCGTGGGGGAGTACGCGCTGCACGGGCGCGGACCCGTCGGCGCGTGGGAGAAGTACCACGAGGTGGGGCCGACGCGGTTCTGAGGCGGGGTGCGGTTGCGCGGGGGCGTCGCTGGCGGCTGGTAGCCGCGCGCTGTCCGGCTGCTGGCTGCTGCCTGCTGCCTGCTGCCTGCTGCATGTTGCCTGTTGCCTGTTGCCTGTTGCCTGTTGGCCGTTGGTTGGCCGTTGGTTGGCCGTTGGTTGGCGGCTGGCTTCTGACTGCTCGCGGCTCGCGGCTTGCGGCTTGCGGCTTGCGGCTTGCGGCTTGCGGCTTGCGGCTTGCGGCCGCTACGCCCAGCCGAGCTCGTGGAGCCGCTCGTCGTCGATGCCGTAGAAGTGGCCGATCTCGTGCACCAGGGTCGTGTGCACCTCGTCCTTGAGCTCGTCGAGGGTGTCGCACTCGGCCAGGTGCTGCTTGCGGAACACCACGATGCGGTCGGGCAGCTCGCCGAAGCCGTACTGCCCGCGCTCGGTGGCCGCGACGCCGTCGTACACGCCGAACAGGTCGGAGCCGTCCTCGGGCTCGTCCTCGACGACGAAGACGACGTTGTCGAGCCCGTCCACCATCTCGTCGGGCAGCAGGTCGAGTTCGTCGGTCACGAGCTGCTCGAACTCGTCGGCGGACATCTCCATCACGGGCTCGATCGTCGCACACCGGGCAGGACGTCTCCCTGACGCAGCAGATCGAGCAGCGCCGGAGCCGAGGCGACGGACGCCTCGGGCGTGGTGTGCACCGGGTCGAAGCGGGTCAGCACGGAGTCGATCACGAGTGGGCAGGAACCGGCGGCGCACCAGAGCGGCGTGGAGTCGAGCACGGTCGTGTCCTCCACGTCCGCGAGCAGCCCGGTGAGGGCGCGGATCTGCGTCCGGGCGACCTCGTCTCCCGAGCGACAGTCCTGTGGACCGCGGGTGCCCGCGACGCAGCTGACCGGTGCGTACCCCGGCGGTGTGGCCGGCACGACGACGACACGGCCGACGTGCTCGCGCACGGCTGCGATCATGTCGCGGGTCCCGGACGCGTAGTCGTCCTCCGCGATGGACTCGAGGCTCGGATCGTCCTCGTCCCAGAACCGGTTGGTGACGACGAGCAGCTCGGGTTCCGTCCGCTCCAGCTCGTCGACGACCTCGGCGTTGTGCGCCGCACAGCTCTCAGTGTCCGACGGCAGCGCCGTCGTCGAGAACGGGCACCCGATCTGTGCGCCGTCGCGCACTCGCAGTCGCGCGTCCGAGTCCTCGGCGAGTGCCCGCCAGCCCGGCGCTGAGAACGCGCCGGTCGAGTCGCCGGTCAGCAGGACGTCGGTGGCGCGGCCGTCCTCCGGCCCCCAGACGCAGCCGTCGCTCCGCCAGTCCGCCCCGATCAGCGAGCAGCCGAGGGTCGAGGCCCAGTCCGAGGTCTTCGTCAACGAGTCCACGTACCCGCTCGCGCTGATCGCGTCGGCGCTCGGCGTCAGGTCTGCCGGCCAGGTCCGGGCCCCCGCGCCCGCGGCCACATCACGCGCGCGTGCCCGCAGCGCCGGGGAGGCCTCGTCCTCCGCCGGCAGGGACTCGGCCGCCGCAGCAGCCGGTACGGCCGGGAGCGGCCGCACGCGTTCCGCGGCGAACGACGTCGTCACGACGGTCAGCACGGTCACCGCCGCCAGCCCACCGAGCTGCACGCGCAGGCGGTTCTCGCGCAGTGTCCTCCGCAGGCCGGGGCGGCGGAACACCGTCTCGAGGGTCGCGTGGCTCGCGATCGCGGTGAGCAGGGCCAGCGCGACCACGACCGGCATCGGGACCGGCGCGACGAGCGGGAGCAGCAGGATGAACGGCCAGTGCCAGAGGTACAACGAGTAACTGATCGTCCCGAGCCCGACGAGCGGACGCCAGCGGAGCAGCGCTGCCGCCCGAGGCCCCGTGCCGGCACCGGACCCCGCCAGCAGGACGAGCGCCGTGCCGACCGTCGGGACGAGCGCGAGCGGCGTGGGGACGCCCGACGACTCCCGCCCGATCAGGACCGAGGTGGTGACGGCGACGAGCCCGACGACCACCATGCCCTCGCCGAGCAGCGGGCGGACGCTCCGACCCCGGGCACGCAGCGCGGCAAGGGCGACGAGGACCCCGAGTCCCAGCTCCCAGGCCCGGGTCGCCGTCGAGAAGTACGCCGCGGCGGGGTCCGCCGACACCGCGACGAACGCCCAGACGACCGAGACGAGGACGAGGACACCGAGCACCGTCGCTGTCAGCCGGGTCCGCCCCCGACCGGTCCCACGACCGAGCAGCACGACCATCAGCACCGGCAGCACGAGGTAGAACTGCTCCTCGACGCCGAGCGACCAGAAGTGCTGGAACGGCGACGGCACGGTGGTCGCCGCGAAGTAGTCGGTGCCCTCGGCCGCGAGCCGCCAGTTCTGCAGCGCTCCGGCCGACCACAGTGCGTCGGTGAGGACCGTGCCGAACCGGCTCGGGGTCAGCAGGAACCAGGCCGCCGTGACCGTCGTCACCAGTACGGCCAGTGACGCCGGTGCGAGCCGACGGACCCGCCGGACAGCGAACGCACCGAGGCGGATGGACCCCGACCGAGCACGCTCGCGCAGCAGCCCGGTCGCGATGACGAACCCCGAGATCACGAAGAAGACGTCGACCCCGAGGAAGCCACCCACCGGCCACCGGAAGGCGTGGTCCAGCACGACCGCGAGGACGGCGAGTCCGCGGAGCCCTTGGATGTCCGGTCGGAGATGGGGAGTCTGCACCGGTCGACCGTACGAGGACCGGGACGCTCGGACCGAACATTCCACATGTGTGGGGCGCTCTGACGTTGCGCGCGACTTGCTCGCCCGATGCACGACGAAGGCCCCGGTCCATCGGACCGGGGCCTTCCGCTGATCTGCATCAGCACTGGGGTGAATAACGGGTCTCGAACCTGTTGTGAACGGGTCAGGTCCGCCGCTACTTCCCCGGAAATCCGCGGATGTTCGCTGTTTTGCTATGTCAAAGACTACGCTCAAGTCTTCTACTTGGCGAGCATGTATGTAGGCGTGCCTACCGGGCTGAGCGTCAGGACGCGGCCAGGTAGACCCTGAGTAGATGTGGTGTCACGGCGAGCTCTACGCACCACTCGGCGGGGTCGTGGCGCCACCTGCGGAGGTCATCGAGCAGGTCGGCGTCGATGAGTCTCCGCGCCGCCGTCAGGTCTGCGTAGTGCTCGAGCTTGGGGAGTAGTAACCCGACGTCTCGGTGGCGGGCCTCGGCGTGCGCCGCTTCATGCGCTAGGACGCTGCGCCGGTGGATCTTCTTGAGGCGAGGCCGCACGAGAACAGTCCGCACGTCATCGACGTAGAGCCCGTTGGCGCTGCGGAGCGGGTACTCGACAAGCTTGACCCCGAGGGCGTCCAGGTGCGCCTCCGGTTCGTAACTCCCCACGTGTTACTCCTGACGATCGTCATCTTCTTCAACACCTCCCTCGTCTTCGCGAGAGGCCACGGCCTGGTGAGAGCCATCCTCATAGTCGGTGGCTCCACCGACAGTCGGCAGCGGTGTCACGTTGTTCGGCTGGTCGCCGTGGTCGCCGATGCCGGCGGCAAGGCCCGTAATGGCGATGCCGACGTGCTTCGGCCGGGTCTGCTCCGGGATCATCTCGATGAGCGTGCCCATCGATGACAGCCACACCTCTGTCTCGGGCAGGAACTCGGTGGTTCCGTCCTCTTGCCCGAGAGCGTCGAAGATGCGCGTGAGCACATCGGCCTGCGGAACACGCTTGCCACCCTCGATGTTGATGATGGTCGCGCGGCTCGTGCCAGCTTGCTCGGCCAACTCGGCCTGCTTCATGCCCTGGTCACGTCGAAGACGTTCGACCTGCTTCGCAAGTTCGGCTCGTTCGGCCATCGACATGTCGGCAATCTTCTTCTTAGACATGCCGGCCTCCGCGGATCGCTGTGTTCACGGGGAAGACACTAGCCACAGTTCGACCTGGTGCGCAAGACCGGCCGAGATTTTCTACATACAGGGGTTGCGCTCCATGTTGAATAGTGCTTAAAGTCTTCGACATGGCAGGACAACGAGACGGTCCTGGGACCGCCATACGGCAGCTGCGAGAGATGGCAGGCATGACTCTCACGGATGTTGCGAAGGCGGCTGACACTGCAGTCGCGTACCTCTCCAAGGTGGAGCTCGGACAGAAAGAGCCCACCCGGTCGTACGTGGCGAAGGTGACATCCGCGATCGCTGCTCACCTGAGAGACGCTGCATGACCACCGATCGCGATCCGAGCGAGACGGCACTCGATGTGCACGGCCTCGCGGGGATGCTACGCATCTCCACCGACAAGGCGTACCAACTCGGCAACGACCCGCTGTTCCCGTCGTTCCGAGTTGGGAACCGCCATCGCTTCTGGCCCTCCGAGGTGAGGGCCTACACGCAGCAGCCACGGGACCCGTGGAAGCAGTCGGCCCGCTCTCTGGGCCGCAAGCGCAACCGGTAGCCACTCCGGTTTCTCGCCGCCCGTCATGGGCGGTATTCGTCGCGCCCTCGGCGCGGCCACATAGCTCCCCGGACGACGAACCAATCGCCGATGCGCCGGGGTAGCAGCACATAGGGGAAGCAGCAGCGGTTGAGGCGCGGGCGTCGTGGTGGACGTGCCCGCATCCCGCCTGCACCAACAACCACTTCGGTCAGCAGTACGGCGTCCGTCACCGGGATCCGCTCATCAGCGGAACGGCGGGCCGCTACACCCACGCAGTCAAGGGCCCCGGGCCTGGCGTGGAGGACGAGCTGACCGCCCCATCCCGAAGAAGGGAGACACCATGAACGCAGTCAGCATCATCGACCAGGACGGAACGCTCGTCGTCTCGTCCGAGACCATCGCCGCCGGCTCCGGCGTGCAGCACAAGAACGTGCTCGAGCTGATCCACTCCAACCGCTTCGACTTCGAGGAGTTCGGAGGGGTCGCGTTTGAAACGCGACCCTTCGCAACGGCCGGCGGAGTCCAGTCACGGCAGGTCGCACTGCTCAACGAGCAGCAGGCCACGCTCCTGATGACGTACCAGCGCAACACCGAGCAGGTGCGCCAGTTCAAGAAGGCACTCGTCCGAGCGTTCTACGACCAGGCCAGGAGAGCGACCGTCCCGGCCGTTCCGGAGTCCGACGCGGTCCTCGTCGCCCGCGCACTGCAGGCGTCCGCCCGGATGCTGGAAGCGAAGGACGCGGAGATCGCGGTCCTCACCCCGAAGGCCGGCGCGTGGGATGAACTCGCGTCGGGGGCCGGCGACTACGACGTCGCGGACGCGGCGAAGATCCTCGCCCGTGCTGGCATCGAGACGGGCCGTCAGCGCCTGTTCGATCAGCTCGCCAGCATCGGCTGGGTCTACCGCAGCACCGCGTCCGGGAAGTGGAAGGCGTACCAGTCCGCTGTCGACGCCGGCTACCTCGCGGAGAAGCCGACGTCGCATCACCACCCGCGCACCGGCGAGCTCGTCATCGACCCGCCGCAGGTCCGCGTCACCGTGAAGGGCCTCGAACGGCTCCGCGTCCGCCTCGGACGCTTCGACCAGGGCGCACCCGCGCTCGCACTCGTTGGGAGCGCGTCATGATCAGCTGGGGTGCACCCGTGGATCTCCGCACTGAGGACCCGCGCCGTGTCGCACTGCTCGCGGAGCAGGCGGAGAAGGCGCGTGCGGCTGTCGTGGCGCGGTTCGCTGACACCGGCGACGACATCCTCGCGATGCTCGGTCTGGGGAAGGCCTCGTGAGGCTCGCGGCCGCGCTCCTGTACGCGTGCGCGGTGACGGCCCTGTTCGCGTCTGCCGCGGATCGCACGTCGCTCCTGTGGGCGTTCCTCGTGTGGGCGGTGGTTGTCCTGTTCGTGGGGGCGTTGCTGCGGGTGCATGCCGTCGTCAACGCCCCGGAGGTGGACCGATGAGCGACATTCAGCAGGCCCGCGACGTGCTCGCGAAGTGGCGCGAGCGGGCAACAGAAGGTCCATGGCGTGTCATCGATGGCGTCTACTCGCAAGAAGGGATGACGTACGACGGGAGTCAGATCGAGGCCGAGCACGAGATGGTCGCGATGGACCACCAGGACTTGGACTGCGGCCCGGTCGCCCCACTTGGTTACGCCGACGCGCGCCTGATCGTCGGCACCGCCGGCAACCCCGACCTGCTCGACGCGATCGACGAGATGTTGCGTATCGCTGACACTCGTATGGCGCGCCGAGAAGAGCCCGCTTTCGTCCTGCACGCCGATCGCATCGCCGCCGCGATCATCGCCGCCGACGAACGGATGAGCGCATGAGCGGGTGGGTCAAGGAAGCGCATCGGAAGATGACGCTCCGCTGCGCACACTGCGGACACCGCTTCCGCTGGCGGCGTGACCCGCGTCACTCGTTCGGAAACCGCGAGGTCTACCACGGTCCGTGCATGGGCTACATCCTGTGGCACCGTCACGCGGTTGAGCGGATGCAGGTCCTCGACACCGTGTGCGAGATCGCCGAAGTCACAGGACACACCGTCCGCGGCGTCCTCGAGCTGCGCGCTGTGGACGAGAACGAGCGCGTCGAGACGACGAACCGGGCATTCCGGGTCTTCTACGACCTCGACCGGTTTCGCGATGAACAGATGAGCGCATGACCCACGGCGTCCTTTGCGGCTGCGACGTCTGCTGGACCACTGACGGGTTCGACGACGACCGCGACGGGAAAGCCATCACCCGAGCCGCCGAACACGACTACCTGGACGACTGCGACTAACCACCGCACCTCCCCCTCTCACCGCGCACCACCACATCCCGGGAGCGCGTCACCAACCGACCCCAGAAAGAGGTCCCCCGTGGCCACCACCACTCGCACCAGAGCGGACCGTGTGCAGCAGCTCGCCACGTTCTTCGCCGAGCATCCCGAACTCGACTTCGACTTCTCCGAGGACACCGAGACGGCCCGCCCGACCCTGCACCTCCGCCCCCGCAACGCAGCGGACGTCGCAGCCCTCGTTGCCACGTTCAACGAACCTGCCGACCGCTGGAACACCCGCCACAAGGAGCAGGGGTGGGTCGTCCTCGACAGCGGCGCCCTCGGCTACGCCGCCGTGTACCTGCACCTGCCCCGCCCGCAGCAGCCGGCGCCCCTCGTCGACCCGGCGATCACGGGACTGTTCGCATGAGCGCCGTCTTCGTCGCCATCGCGACCGCAGCCCTCATCGGCGCAGTCGCCATCGCCCAGTGGGTCGACCGGCAGACCACCGGCACCCGCATTCAGGAGTGGAGGGACCGCTGGTGAGCGCCACAGAGCACGAGGGCAAGGCCGTCGTCACGAACGTCGAGGGTCGCGTGCACGTCACGCTCCCGGAGGGTAGCTACCTCGATCTCACGCCGGAGATGGCCGAGCGGCTCGCATCCCGACTCCTGGTCGAGGCCACGCGCGCCAAGGGGAAGAAACCGTCCGGTCTGATGGTCGTTGCGGCGGTCGGCGCATGACCGGTCGCATCGACCTCGACCTCCCCGAGGCCGCCTACCACGCCCACCCGGCCCTCTCGTCGACGCAGGCACGGAAGCTCCTCGACTCGCCCGCCCGCTACCAGTGGGACCGCGACCACCCGCAAGCACCGAAGAAGGAGTTCGACCTCGGCACCGCGGTCCACTCCAAAGTCCTCGGGGTCGGCGCACCGACCGTCGCGATCCCCGACGAGCTCCTCGCCTCGAATGGCGCCGCCTCCACGAGGGCCGTGAAGGAGTGGATCGAACAGCAGCGAGCCGCCGGCAACACGCCCGTCAAGCAATCGGTCGCGGAGCAGGTCAGGGCGATGACCGAGTCGGTCCTCGCCCACCCCATCGCCCGCGCCCTGTTCGAGCAGCCCGGGAACGCGGAAGCGTCCGTGTTCGCCACCGACCCCGACACCAGCGTCGACATGCGCGCCCGGTTCGACTACCTGCCCGACTTCACCGCCGAACACCCCGTCGCCGTGGACCTGAAGACCACCGCGAAGTCCGCAGCACCCGACGCGTTCTCCCGCGTCGTCGCCGACCACGGCTACTACGTGCAGCAGGAGTGGTACCTCCACGCGTGGGGCCTCGCGACCGGCGACTTCACCGCGCAGATGGAGTTCGTCGTCGTCGAGACCGAACCGCCGTACCTCGTGAACGCCTACCCGCTCGCGTCGGAGTTCGCCGAGATCGGTCAGGCGAAGGTCCGCCAGGCTCTCGCGATCTACGCCGCCTGCGACGCGGCTGGCGAGTTCCCCGGATACCCGATCAACCCTGACCCGCTGCAGCCGCCCACGTGGCTGATGTTCCAAGAAGGAGCCATCGCATGAAGCTCATCGAGCTCTCGAAGGGCGCTTCTGCGGTCGTCGACGACGAGGACTACCCCTGGCTGACCGCGCGCGGCAGCTGGCACCTCGACGGTCGCGGGAAGCACCTCTACGCCCTGCGCAACTTCCAGCGCGACGGCAGGTGGCACAAGGAGCGAATGCACCGGCTCCTCCTTCCCAAAGCGCCGTTCGTCGACCACATCAACGGCAACACCCTCGACAACCGTCGCGGCAACCTACGGCCCGCATCGCTGCAGCAGAACGCCCGCAACCGGCGTCTCCGGTCGGACTCGACGGTCGGTTTCAAGGGCGTCGGGCGTCGGGGTGCTCGCTTCAACGCCACGATCGACCTCGGTCCACAGCGCATCTATCTCGGGGCGTTCACGACTGCCGAGTTGGCTGCTCGCGCCTACGACGCAGCAGCGCTCGAGCACTTCGGCCCCTTCGCAGTCCTCAACTTCCCCCACGTCGAAGGAGCGACAGCATGACCATCACCACCAGGAAGCCCACCGGCAGACCGTCATGGCCGCTGCTCCTCGCCGCCGGCGGGGAAGGCGCCGGGAAGTCGTTCCTCGCCGCGCAGGCATCCGCCTCCGACCTCATCGGCCGCACCCTGTGGATCGGCCACGGCGAGCAGGACCCCGACGAGTACGCCCTCATCCCCGGCGCCGACTTCGACATCGTCGAGTACGACGGCACCATCACCGGTCTCCGCCGCATCGTCCGCGACGCCGCCGCCGAACCGAAGGGCGACAAGCCCACCCTCCTCGTCATCGACTCCGGCACGAAGGTGTGGGACACGATCAGCGAGAACGCGCAGCTCGACGCGAACCAGCGCGCCACCCGCAACGGCCGCGGCGCCGGCGGGGACGCGACGATCGGCGTCGACATCTGGAACAAGCACAAGGCCCACTGGCGCGACATCGTCGACACGCTTCGACTTCACGACGGCCCAGCGGTCATCACCGCCCGGTACGAGGAAGTCGCCGCGATGGGCCGGGACCCACGCACCGGGCGCACCGCACCCACCGGCGAGAAGGTGTGGAAGGTCAAGGCCGAGAAGGGCCTCCCGTACGACGTCGACGCCGTCATCCACATGCCCGCCCGCGGCCAGTACACACTCTCCAAGGTGCGGTCCGTGCGGCTGCAGCTCGACGAGCCGAAGGACTGGCCCGGGTTCACGATGGACGCGTTCTGGCGGGCCCTCGGACTCGCCGACGTGGAGACCGGCCGCTCCCAGTACGCCACCCCCGTCGCCGAGGAGACCACCGAAGCTGACGAGTCCGGCCGCGACTGGGACGCCGAGCTCACCGCCGCCGGCGCCGACCGCGGCCAGCTGTCGAAACTCGGCGTCGAAGCGAAGGCCGCGCACGCCGCCCCGGAGACGCTCGAGCGGATCCGCGCCGCGTACCGCGCCACAAACGAGGGGGCAGCCTCGTGACCGATCAGCTGCCCCCGCCCCTGCCCGGCCTCGACACGGTGGAGACCGGCCGGTGGACGCTGCACCTCCCCTGGGAGGCACCGCCGCTGACCGCGAACCAGCGGATGCACCACATGGCCCGCCACCGCAACGTGAAGGCCGTCCGCACCGCCTCCGCCATGCTCGCGGCCAACGCACGCATCCCCGAGCTCCCCGCCTGCCGGGTCACGCTCACCTGGTTTGTGAAGACGAAGCACCGCCGCGACGCCGACAACATCGTCCCCACCCTCAAGGCACTCTGCGACGGACTCGTCGACGCCGGCGTCGTCCCCGACGACACCCCCGACCTGATGGCGAAGCTCATGCCCGTCATCGGCTACCGGCCGGAGAAGCCGCAGACGCTCGAGCTGCTCATCGAAGCGGTGCCGGCATGAGCGGCCGACCGATCACCACCCGCACCCGCATGCAGATCGCCGCCGCGCTCATCGCCGGCCGCCGTGAGGGACACGTCGCAGCCGAGTTCGGCGTCGCTCGCGCGTCCGTGCAGAGGATCCGCGACGAACGCGGGCTCACCCCAAACCACGGCCGCGGACGACCCAGCAGGAAGGAGCAGCGATGAAGCTCTACATCGCTGGCCCGATGACCGGGGTCCCCGAGTTCAACTACCCAGCGTTCCGCACCGCTGAGTCGGACCTACGGGCGCTCGGATACGACGTGCTGAACCCGATCACCGCCGAGCAGCACAACACGACGGGCAAGCCGCAGTCCTGGGAATGGTACATGCGGCACGCGCTCCGCATGGTTGTCGCGTCCGATGGCGTCTCCCTGCTGCCGGGGTGGTCGATGTCACGCGGTGCGCAGCTGGAACACCATGTCGCCACCCAGCTCGGCCTCGATGTGCGACCCCACCTGAACTGGATTGAGGACGCCGCATGAGCTCCGTCGAGCCAGGCGACTGGATGGTCGCGAAGGCGAACCCGTCCGCGTACCTCGAAGTCGCCGAGGTCACCCGGGAAGGCGGCATCGAGTACATGAAGGTGCGCACCGGCCAGCAGGAGCAGCAGGTGTCGAAGCGGTACCTGCTCGCCTGCTGGCAGCACTTGGAGGAGACGTGATCGGCCCGAAGTCGCCGGCGCCGTCTCCGGTGCAGGAGCGGCGGGCTTACGAGATCGCGTCGGAACGTGACGAGCACCGGTGCCAGAAGTGCCACCGCGGGCCCGTGCACCGAGACCACCGGAAGAATCGGTCGCAGGGCGGCCTGACAGCCGCGTCGAACCTGCTGCTGCTGTGTCCCACGGATCACCGTTGGAAGACGGAGCACCCGCAGGAAGCGATCGCCCGCGGTTGGGCGGTTCCCGGATGGGCGGACCCGACCGTGTGGCCCACCCGCCGGTACTTCCGCACCGACCGGGGCACGTACCGGGCTGGGTGGGCGGTCCTCGACGACGTCGGGGGTGTGCACGAGATCAGCGCCGACGAGGCGCGAAGACGAATGGAAGGAGGTGACAGCTGATGCCGTGGATGAAGGTGGACGACGGGCTGCACGCGACGCGGAAGGTGGTGCGGATCCCGCGCCGGCGGCGCATGGCGGCGATGGGGCTGTGGATCATCGCGGCGTCGTGGAGTGCCGCGAACCTGACCGACGGGTGCCTCGACGAGCACGAAGTAGACGAGCTCGGCGGAACCTCGGAGCAAGCTCAGTGGCTTGTCGACGCTGGACTGTGGGAACGGACCGAGAGTGGGTACCGGTTCCACGACTGGGCCGACTACCAGCCCACCCGAGCCGAGGTGCTGGCGAAGCGCAAGGACGAGGCCGAACGCAAGCGGATCGCACGGTCGCGTCCGCGCGGACAACGTGCGGACTCCGACCGGACGGACGACGGACGGCGCGCGGACACAGATGGGACTCCGCCCGGACAACAGGCGGAGTCCGAACACCCCGACCCGACCCGGCCCGACCCGACCCCCTCTCCTAACGGAGAGAAGACCCCACCGCGCAAGCGCGGCACACGGCTGGACGCCTCATGGCAGCCGTCCTCGGAGCTCATCGCTCAGATGCAGTCCGAGTGCCCAGCCGTCGACCTCCGCGCCGAGCACCTGGTGTTCGTCGACTACTGGATCGGCGTCTCCGGGCAGAGGGGTGTGAAGGCCGACTGGGACGGGACCTGGCGGAACTGGATGCGCCGCAAGCGAGACGACACCGCGTCTCGCGACAAGCCGCGGGCGACGGCGGCGCAGCGGAACCTCACCGTCGTCGAACGGTTCGCAGCACGCGAGCAGGAGCAGTACCCGAGCGCCTTGGAGGGCATGTGAACCAGACAGAAGTCGCGAAGCTGCTCACCGTGGCGTCCGCGATCGACAATCGCACCGTGGCCGACGAGCAGGTCATCGCCTGGCACGCAGCACTTCGGCACCTCCCGTACGACGTCGCGCAGGAAGCGCTCGTGCGGCACTTCCGGGACTCGACGGAGTACCTGCTGCCCGGCCACATCTCGAAGCAGGCGCGCGTCATCCGGGGTGAGCAGGACCGGGAGGCGCGGATCCGCCGGCAGTTGGAACCGCCGAAGCCGATCGTCCTCGACCGGCCGGCGCTCGAGGCGGAGACGGCGCAGTGGACGGAGTTCTACCGGAAGCACCCGGAGCAGCGGGCCATCGACGCGGGGAGGGCGCCGTGAGCGTCCGCGTGCAGCTCGAAGTCCCGGAGCGAGCCCTGTTCGCCCTCACCGACATGGCGGAAGCGGCGGGGATGACCGTCGCCGAGTATGCCCTCGCCGCCGCCCTCACGGTCGCCGGGGTCACGGAGAAGCGGGAGAGCACGATCAGCCGCCTCCACAGCCTCGGCATGACCGACGCGCAGATCGCACGTCACCTGAACACCACGAACGCAGCAGTCGCGCGGAAGCGCCGGCAGCTCGGATTGCCCGCGAACCACGCGGGCACGGAAGGACACGCAGCATGAGCAAGCACACGCCATACGTCGAAGAGACCGTCGCCGCCGACTGCATCTACGGCGATTGCGAGCACGAGGGGCCATTCGACGACTGCCCGCACATCCCGAAGGTGCTCTGCCAGGGATGCATGGACACGGAGTTCGCGGAGCGCGAGGACGAACCGACAGCGATCGAGTGGCCCTGCGTCTACGCGACCCGGCGAGGTCAGGTCGACGACGACTTGAAGGCTCGGCTCCTCGCCGAGCACGCCACCAGCAAGACCAACGCCGAGGAGGCATCCGCATGAGCGGCGAGACCGTCATCACCGTCGTCGGCAACCTGACCGCCGACCCCGAGCTCCGGTACACGCAGTCCGGCCTGGCAGTCGCGAACTTCACGATCGCGTCGACCCCGCGCACGTTCGACAAGCAGACGAACGAGTGGAAGGACGACGACGCCCTGTTCCTCCGAGCATCCGTGTGGCGTGAAGTCGCGGAGCATGTCGCCGGGTCGCTGACGAAGGGCGCACGCGTCATCGCGCAGGGCCGTCTGCGTCAGCGCTCGTACCAGGACCGTGAGGGTCAGCAGCGCACCAGCATCGAGCTCGAGGTCGACGAGATCGGCCCGTCGCTCCGCTACGCGACCGCGCAGGTCACCCGAGCGCAGGGGCAGGGCGGCCGTGGAGCCGCGGCGCCGGCGGGCAACCAGCCGTCCAGCGCGTGGAACACCCCGCAGGCGGGCGCACAGCAGCAGGACACGTGGAGCCCGAACGGCTCCTTCGACGACGAAACCCCGTTCTGAGCAGGAGGACGACGATGACCGAACAACAGGCCCAGCGCCGCACGAAGCGCCGATACGCCCACGAGCTCTACCCCGAAGGCGGCGAGTGGGAGGTGCGACCGCTCACCGTCGAGGTGCCGTACCTGTTCGCCCGAGCAACGGGGTTCGAGGTGGACGGCACCGGCTGGTACGACCTCCTCAACGGCAGCGACGACGACAAGCGCAAGGTTGGGGACCGCATGGTCCTGCTCGTCAACGCACGTCGGATAGCGTTCCTCGCCGACGCAATGGCACAGGGGCTGACCGGCGACGACGCCTGGGCCTGGGCGGAGGAGCACGCACGGGAGGAGTCCGGCGAACTCGTGTGGGAGCGCGCCGAGCACTACGGCGTCCGTCCGCAGGCGATCAAGCCTTACTCGTGCGGCCCCGAGCCGGACCACCACGACCACTACACGAACCAGGAGCACCGCCACGGCATCGTCACCCGCGTCGACGGGACCGAGACTGCCTGCCCCATCTGCACCGAACCGATCCCCGCCGAGGAGGCGACCCGATGACCGACACCACCATCCCCACCGTCGAGGTCGACGAGGAGACCAGCCTCGCGCTCGCGTCCGCCCGGGCCCGCCGCCGGCTCATCGAAGCGTCCGGCCTCGTCGCGTACATCCGCACCCTCGTCGTCCCCGCGCTCGGCGGCGCGAAGGACGGCATGCCGCGGGCCGCGTCGAAGGAACCGCCCGCCCCCATGCACGTCGATGCTGCCGACGACTCCGACAGCGTGTACGCGCAGCTCGTCAACTGGGTCGACTGCTGGGCGGAGAGACTCGACGCCCGCCCGCCGGCGACCCTCACCGCGGTGTGGCGCAACAGCCACGACGTGCAAGGGTTCCGCCCGTCCGTCACCCCGCCCGGCGCCGGGCAGCTCGTCGGCTACCTGACGACGTGGCTCCTCATCCGCCACGACGACATCGCCCGCCACTCGTACGGCCGCGCCTACTTCGACGACGTCGCCGACATCATCCACCGCGCCCGAGGGAAGTATCCGCGGGCACCCCGCGGTGACCGGCACGTCCTCCCCCGGCCGTGCCCCGTCTGCGACCGCCACGCGCTCGGCGCGGAATGGCAGTCGGAGGACGTCGCCGACTTCGTGCTCCGCTGCGACGTCTGCGGCCACGAAGAACCCGCCACCGACCACCTGAAGCAGTCCCGGGTCCGGCACCTGATCCGCGACCTCCGCGAAGAACACGCAGCAGGAGCAGCAGCATGACCGAGGAGCAGTACCACGTGATTGCGGACGCAACCATGAATGACCTTCGGGCGGGTGACCTCGCAGTCGTCCGAGTCGCAGAGAGCTACGAAGATGGCGCATGGTCCGCCGAACCGGGAGTCGTCCGCATCGAGCGCCCGGTGCCGACCACCGACGAGCCGGTGCACGACGCGACACCGGAAGAAATCGCTGAGTCACTGCTGCCGCCGTGTGGCTTCGACACTGAGGCGTACGCGCAAGCGCACAACGACGGGTACGACACCGCAGTGGCTCAGGAACTGCAGGACCACCCAGTCGCGTTCGCAGCTGCGCTCCGAGCGGCCGCCGACCGGATCGAGCAGGAGCAGCCAGACCCGCATCCGCCGACGCGCGAGCAAATCGCGGAGGCTGTCTCTGCAGAATGGGACAGGACCGGCTCCCTTCTGCTTCCACTTCCGGAGGACCGGGTGGAAGAACTGCGCGATCGCACTGTCGACGCCGTGCTCGCCCTGATCCAGGACGGAGCCGACCGGTGAGCGCGAGGATCGATGCCGCCGCAGGAAGGCTGCTCGGAGTCTCGCGGGCAAGCGACACCGACAAGGGTCTAGCGAAGGACTTGCGCATCGTGCTCGACGCCCTGACCGTGGCGCAGGGCATCGCCGCGCTCTCACAGCCGACCCCGACCGCCAAGCCGACTGGTCCACACCCCGGTGAGCTGGATTCGGAGTTCATCGAACGGCACCGAAGCGCCGCCCCGCCGAGCATCGCCGACATGGTGCCGGGGACGACGTTCCGGATGCGCCGGAACAACGACAGTGTCTGGCACTTGTGGTGCTGGACGGGGCGGGCGCTCATGCGCATTGGAGCCCACGTCACCGTCCAAGGGGCGATCGGTGAGATGGACATCGACCCATCCACAATCCGCGACGTCACGCCGCCGGCAGGAGGTGCAGATGCCGGATGACACCTGGTGGACGAAGCAGCAGGCGTGCCGGCACCTCGGGATCAGCGCCCGCCAGTTCGAGTACTACGTCGCCGACGGCATGCCTGTCGTGAAGATCGGCCGCCAGGTCCACGTCCGCCGCACCATCATCCAAGCCGAGTACCGGACCCGACGACTCCGACAGAAAGGAACCCGCGCCACGCCGTGATCCGCATGCTGGCGCGCACTTCGCTGAACCTGTTACGCTTGCGCTCAGCGAACCCGACCGCACTACCGCGGAACGGAACCGAAGGCCCCCAATCATCGCATCGGGGGCCTTCGTCGTTGGTGCTACCGCCCCGACTGGACGTCCATGTCGGTGAGGATGTCGCGCACGGTCACCCCGATCTGCCCAACGGCCTCGACCAGGTGCGCGCTCAGGATCTTCATGTCCGTGAGAGCCTGCCACTCTGGAGTGTCCTGGTTCACCTCCCCGAACCTCGCCCTCCACTGCTCCTCGTGCTGGCCCACCTGCTGTGTGATGGCGCCCAGCTTCCCGATCGCTTCGTTCACGGCCTGCGCCTCGTTCCTGTAGTTCATGCGCCGGAACCTACACAGCGAAGCGCCCCTTCACCACTACTTCCTCGTGCCCGCCGACACGCACCTGACACCGCACCTGCCGCCAGTCACGCCAAGGGCACCGACCAGCCGCACCGCGACCTACACGCCACGGCGCGAGCACGAGGAACACCACCAGGCCGAGACCCCCGAGGGAAGCCGCCATGGCACGCGGACCCCGGACGAGGACGGCCGACCACGTCGAAAGGGGCGGCACCGTGGACGACACCGACCTCACCGCGCACCGCACCCGATCGAACGTGAAGCCGGAACCGACACCACTCGCCGCACTCGCTCAAGCAGTCGACGACGTGTACGACGCACTCGAAGACAGGAGCTGACCGTGAAGCTCTCCGAACTCCGTGCCCTCCTCATCGCCTCCGGCCTCAAGAGCACCGCCGAGATCGACCGGTTCGACGTGAAGCGCGCAGCCGGGGCGGTGATCGGCGTCGACGTGATGTTCACCGACGGCACCGTCACCTACCTGCCCACCCCCACCGAGTAGGCCCCAGGGTGTTCCACCCCACCCCAGTCGGAACACCCACCCCGTCCTGCACCCCAGGGGGTCACGCATGACCGCCCGCCCCAACGTGCGCCGCGCCAACGGCAGCCGCCGCACCGCACTCCGCAAGCGTGTTCTCGCGAGAGACACACACTGCTGGCTGTGCAAGGAACCCGTCGACCAGACGTTGCCGCCAACACTGCCACTCAGCCCCGAAGTGCACGAGATCATCCCCGTCTCCCGAGGCGGCTCACCCTACGAGGTGAGCAACTGCACGCTCACGCATCGAGCCTGCAACCAGTGGATCGGGAACCGCACACCCGACGAGCTCGCCCGGGACAGCAGGCCCAAGCCCAGCGCCATCCGCACCGGCTTCGACTGGTGAGCGCAGGCGAGGCAGCAGCGGCACCGCAACGCGCGGTGCTCACTCACCTCACCTCGATCAGTGGTTCGCACTGAGGGACCGCAACAGCAGTGACGACCGGTCGACCCTCGGCCAACTCACCGCGGTCGACGCCAGCTGACACGAAGCGCCGAGCGGCACGATCACACCGCCGCCGGCAAGGACCAGGGGGTACCCCCTCCCCCTCTCGCCCGGCCCTCCCAGAGGTATAGGGCCAATCCCTCCCCGCCATTTTTTCCACCACGCCCCAAAAGCACCGTGGGGGCCGTCCAGCGCCGGTGAGACCGCCGATCGGGGTCGGCTTGAGCCTCGGAGAGGTTGGCCGGCGCCAAGTCGAGAGATTGCCGCTGGCGTCGAAATCCGTATCAAGAGAGGTGACGATGAATCTCGTCGAAGAACGGCGGATGCTCCGCCTCTGCCTCCGCTGCGGCGTTTCGGTGCGTCACAAGCGAGCCAACTGCGTCTACTGCTCTAACCGATGCCGCGTAGCGGGACTGCGCAACGGGGCACCGCGGGAACTTGTGGCACCGCCCCGATTCAACGCGGAACAAGCGAAGGCGTCAGAAGCCCGCTCCGCCCGGAGAGCGAAGCTGTTCGAGCGCGACGGATGGATGTGCCACCTCTGCGGCAAGCCGGTCGATCGTGACGCGCAGTACCCGGCCAGCTGGTCGCCTGTCCTCGATCACGTTGTGCCGAGAAGCTTGGGCGGTCCGACGAAGCCTGAGAATCTGCGGACTGCGCACGCGTTGTGCAACAACCAGCGAAAGGCCCTCCCGCTCGAGGACTTCGCTATCAGATCGGTAGCAGCTCGCCGCGCTGGAACACGTGACCGGTGACGGTGATGTAGCGGCCGTTGCTGTACCGCTCGACGTGCAGCCCGTCGTCCTGGGTCCGCACGGTCCCGGGGCCGGGCTCGGCGGTGCCCCAGATGTGCAGGCCGTCACCCGACGGCGAGACTTCGATGTGGCGCCCCGGGTACGCCTCGAGGAACCGGGCGGCCGCCGCGGTCGGGACGCCGTCGACGAGGCAGTGGTCGAGGTCGATGCAAGCGAACCCGTCGCCGAGCACGAAGCCGAGGCCAGCGCCGACCGTCGATGACGCCGCTACCTTGTGCGTCGACCAAGTCCGCGGGTTCGTGCTGCTCGCGAGGGTCCCGTCGACCGTGAACGGCATCTTGCCGACGTCGCGGCGGACCCACCGGTCGGCTGCGGTCATCGCCTTCGGGATCGGGTTGCGGTGCGCGTAGACGCGGCACTTGCTCGAGCAGAACCGGGCTTGCCGGTTCCGCGCGACGATCGACCGACCGCACCACTCACACGTCCTCACCTGTCCATTGTAACGGTTTTAGGCCCGGAAAGCCGGGAGTTCCGAGGTTCATCATGGCGAAGGGCACGCTGCGTGCGGTCGGCCCGGACGAGGTGCCGCCCTCGCCGCCGAAGAAGCTCACCATCCTCGAAGCCATCGACGCCGGCGATCGCCTTGCCGAGCTCGAGGCCACCCACCGGCGCATCGGCCGGGCCGTGCAGGACGAGGAGACCCCCGCCCGGGACCTCGCCTCCCTGACGCGCCGACAGATGGAGATCTCGAAGGAGATCGAGGCGCTGCGCCGTCAGGTGAAGGAGGAGCGCGACGATGCCGCCAAGCTCGACGATGAAGCGTTCGACGCGACGGCTGTCTGAGGTCGCCCGTCACGTCATCATCCCCACCGGCATCGTGTCGACTGGGTGGCCGGCGGTCGAGGCGCGCATCAAGGAGTTCGGCGACTCGTTCGACGAGTGGCAGCGCGGCACCTCGAAGCTGATCCTCGCGAAGCGGGAGAACGGCGACTACGCGGCGACCGTCGGCGGCATCACGCTGAGCATCCCGCGCCAGGTCGCGAAGACGTACATGATCAGCCGGATCATCTTCGCCCTGTGCACCCTGTTCCCGAACCTCACCGTTCTGTGGACCGCGCACCGCACCCGCACCGCGACGAAGACCTTCGCGTCGCTGCGCGGCTTCGCCGGCCGCAAGACCGTCGCCCCGTTCGTCGCGAACGTCCGCGCGGTCAACGGCGAGCAGGAGATCCACTTCACCAACGGCTCCGTCATCATGTTCGGCGCACGCGAGGGCGGCTTCGGCCGCGGCTTCGACGAGGTCGACATCGAGGTCTTCGACGAGGCGCAGATCCTCACCGAGAAGGCGCTCGAGGACATGGTCGCCGCGACGAACCAGTCCCGGTTCCCCGCCGGCGCGCTGCTGTTCTTCATGGGCACCCCGCCCCGCCCGACCGACCCCTCGGAAGCGTTCAAGCTGCGACGCCGCGAGGCGCTGGCAGGCGAGACCGAGGACGCGGTGTACATCGAGTGCTCCGCCGACGAGGACGCCGAGCCCGACGACCGTGAGCAGTGGGCGATCGCGAACCCGTCGTACCCGCACCGGACGCCGCTGCGCTCCATGCTGCGCCTGCGGAAGAACCTGCCGTCCGACGAGTCGTGGAAGCGTGAAGCGCTCGGTATCTGGGACAGCGATCAGCAGGGATCCCGGCTCATCACCGCCGAGCAGTGGGAGCAGACCGGGCGGGCGACACCGCCGAAGACTGGCGTCAAGTCGTTCGGCGTCGCGTTCTCGTTCGACGGCTCCCGCGTGGCGGTCGCCGGCGCGGCGAAGCAGACCCGCAAGGTCCACGTCGAGCTCGTCGACGCACAGTCGGGCCACATGGCGTCCGGCATCGCGTCCCTCGCCGACTGGCTCGCCGACCGATGGCGGCAGACGGCTCTCATCGCGATCAGCGGCCGCGCCGGCACCGAGGCGCTCCGCACGGCGCTCGTCGACCGGGGCGTGTCGAAGACGGCGATCCACGTCGTGTCGACGCCCGAGTACTTCGGCGCGAACACGATGTTCTACGACGCCGTGAAGGACCGCACCGTCACGCACCTCGCCTCCGACGGGCAAGCCGTCCTCGACCAGTCCGTGGCCGTCTCCGACAAGAAGATGCGCGGCACAGCCGGGAACTGGGGATGGGACGCCACTGTCCCCGGCGGCGACGAGACCCCCGTCGAAGCCGTCAGCGTCGCCTACTGGGCGGCCCGCACCACCAAACGAGTCCCCGGACGGAAGCAGGAGCTGATATGAGCGTCGCACTGGTGACGTGGCAGGCCCCGCGGTTCGTCACGAACGTCTCGGACGCCGAGCTCGACATCATCCGGCAGCTGTTCGTGACCCTCGCAGCGAAGTACCCGCGGAACGTGATGCGGTCGATGTACTTCGACGCGAAGATGCCGCTGCAGCCGACGGGGAACATCCCCGAGGAGGCGATGCGGAAGATCAAGGCGGTCCTCGACTGGCCGGAGAAGGCCGTGTCCGCTCTCGCGGAGCGGTCCGTGTTCGAGGGCTTCGTCACGCCCGGTGGTGACCAGGATCCGTTCGACCTGTTCGGGATCCTCGACGCGAACCGGTTCGACCTCGAGCTGCCGCAGGCGATCACGAGCGCGTACAAGCACGCCTGCTCGTTCATCACCACGACCCTCGGCGACACGGCTGCCGGCGAGCCCGAAGTGCTCGTGATGGCCCGCTCCGCCGAGTGGTCGACCGCGATCTGGGACAAGCGCCGCCGCATGGTGTCCTCCGCGCTGACGGTGACCGAGACCACCGCTGACGGTCAGCCGTCAGCGATGGACGTGTGGCTGCCCGACGCGGTGCTGTCGATGACGCGCCGGCCGTCGGGGTCTTGGGTGACCGAGCGTCAGCCGAACCCGCTCGGCGAGGTGCTCATCGAGCCGCTGACGTTCGATCCGCAGCTCGACCGCCCGTTCGGCCGGTCCCGCATCACGCGGCCGGTCATGAACATCACCGACCACGCGCTCACGACGATCGTGCGCACCGAGATCTCCGCCGACTTCTACGCCGCCCCGCGCATGATGGCGCTCGGGGTGACGCAGGACGCGTTCACGCGCGGCAAGTGGCAGGCCGCGATCGACCGGTGGTTCGCGATCTCGAAGGACGAGGACGGCGACGTCCCCACGGTGCAGCAGTTCCCCCAGATGACGATGCAGCCGCTTACGGACCTGTACCGGATGTACGCGACGCAGTTCTCCGGCGCGACCGGCGTCCCCGTCGCGAATCTCGGCATCGTGACCGACAACCCGCCGTCCGCCGAGGCGCTGTTCGCCGACGACCGACGTCTGGTGAGCACCGCGAAGCGGCAGAACCGGATCATGGCGTCCTCGCTGCGCCGCGTCGCGCAGAAGATCGTCCGGCTCCGCGACGCGTCCGAGCTCACTCCCGAGCTGCAGCGCATCGATGCGTCCTGGGCCAACCCGGCGTTCACGTCGCCCACGGCCGCCGCGGACGCGCTGCAGAAGCTGTCGCTGGTGTTCCCGTGGCTGGGCGAGTCCGAAGTCGCGCTCGAGTTCGCCGGGTTCTCGCAGACCGAGATCACACGGCTGCTCTCCGACAAGCGCCGAGGCCAGACCACGAACGCGCTGAGCACCCTGTCGGCGCTCGGCAAGACGACGGGAGCCGCGGCAGGTGACAACCCGAGCTGACGTCGACACGCTGCGCGACGCCGGCCAGGGAGTCGTCACCCTCGCCCGACGCGACCTGCAGTCGTTCTGGTCGTCGCTGGACCTGACCCGGCCCGAGGCCGCGCGGGACGAGTTGCTCGAGTTCGTCCCGCAGCTGGTCCGCGAGTACGGCGACGTCGCGGCGACCGTCGCAGCGGAGTGGTACGAGCAGGTCCGCTACGAGCAAGCCGGCGCGTACAACGCGACGACGGTGAACACCACCAACGTCGAGCAGATCCGGGCAGGTGTGCGAGCGAACGCCGGGCAGCTGTTCACCGACACCCCCGACGTGATGCTGGCACTCCTGTCCGGCGGTGTGCAGCGCTACGTCCTCGCGTCGCAGCGCGGCACCATCGCCCGGAACGTGCAGCTGGACCCGTCCAAGCCGCGATTCGCTCGCGTCCCCACCGGCGCGAAGACGTGCGCCTGGTGCACGCTGCTCGCCTCCCGCGGGTTCGTGTACCTCACCGCGCAGACCGCCGGCGTCTCCGACCACTACCACTCGGAATGCAACTGCCAGGCCGTCGCCGAGTGGGAAGCGGACCGCCACTACATCGCCGGGTACGACCCCGACGCGATGTACGAGAAGTACCAGGACGCCCGCGCCGCCGCGAACAGCCTCGGCCTGCCCCTCACCGACGCGAACATCGCGACGCAGATGCGGGCCCTGTACCCGGGCGACTTCACCGACGGCCACACCCACTGACTCGGACCCCGCCACCCGGCGGCGTCCGTCACCCTCGAGCGCGCGACGCGATCGGGGCCAATCCGAGCGATTCGGGAGAACGCATGAGCGACACCACCACCCAGGCAGGCGGCGAGCAGCAGCAGACCGCCGAGCAGACCGCCACGACGACCGAGCAGCAGCAGAAGCAGGGCGATCCTGCCAACGCGGACCTCGGCGACGCCGGCAAGAAGGCGATCGCCGCCGAGCGCGACGCGCGCAAGGCAGCCGAGAAGACGGCCGCCGACCTCAAGGCGCAGCTCGACAAGATCGAGCAGGCCAACCTCAGCGACCTCGAGAAGGCGCAGAAGCGTGCCGACGCCGCGGAGAAGGCGCTGCAGGCGACCCAGTCGGAGTCCCTGCGGCTCACGATCGCCTCGAAGCACGGCCTCACCGGCGACGCGGTCGACCTGCTGCACGGCAGCGACGAAGCGGAGCTCGAGGCCCGCGCCGCGCGCATCGCCGCGCTCACCAAGGCCCCGGGTGGCCCTGTCGTACCGGGGGTGGGCAAGACGCCCGCTGCCGCGCCCGAGAACACCAACGACTGGCTCCGCAACCTCGCGAAGCACTGACCCCGAAAGGATCAGCAATGGCTGATTTCAGCACCACCATCAACCGCGACGGCGCGGGCGCACCTCCGGTCCCGGAGCCCGTCGCCGCCGAGATCATCCAGGAGCTCCCGAAGGCCTCCGTCCTCCTCAACCGCGCCCGTCAGGTGCGGATGTCCTCGAAGACGCTCAAGCAGCCGGTGCTCTCCGCCCTGCCCGACGCGTACTGGGTGAACGGCGACACCGGTCTCAAGCAGACCACCGGAGCCGAGTGGGACAACCAGGTCATCACCGCCGAGGAGCTCGCAGCGATCGTCGTCATCCCGGACGCCCTGTTCGACGACTCGTCCGTCCCGCTGTGGGACGAGGTCCGGCCGCTGCTCACCGAGGCGATCGGCCGGAAGGTCGACGAGGCCGGCATCTTCGGCATCGACAAGCCCGCGTCCTGGCCGACCGCGATCGTGCCCGGCGCGATCGCCGCCGGCAACACCGTCGCCGCGGGCACCGGCAAGGACCTCGGCGTCGACGTCGCGTCGCTCGGCCAGCTGCTGGCCCGAGACGGCTTCGCCGCGAACGGCTTCGCGTCCGAGCCCGGCCTGAACTGGGAGCTCGTCGGCCTCCGCACCGACAACGGCGTCCCGCTCTACCAGCCGGCACTCGCCGAGGGCACCCCGTCGAACCTGTACGGCAAGCCCCTCAACGAGGTCGACAACGGCGCGTGGGACTCGAGCGTCGCGAAGCTCCTCGCCGCCGACTGGCAGAAGTTCGTCGTCGGCGTCCGACAGGACATCACGTTCCAGATCTTCGACAGCGGCGTCATCTCCGACGCCAACGGCAAGGTCATCGTCAACCTGATGCAGCAGGACTCCAAGGCGCTGCGCGTCGTGTTCCGGCTCGGCTTCCAGGTCGCGAACCCGCTCACCCGCCTCAACGGCGACAAGGCGACCCGCTACCCGGCCGCCGTCCTCGCCCCGGCCGCCGCGCCGGCCGTCGCCAGCAAGTAACAGGAAGGGGCCGTCATGGCTGACCCGTTCGCGTCCCCGGACGATCTCGCCAAGCGGTGGCGGCCCCTCACCGACGCGGAGAAGACCACGGCGGAGGTGCTCCTCGAGGACGCCTCCATCGAGGTCCGCGCCGCCCTCAAGCGCGCCGGCATCGACACCACCGACGACTTCGACACCGACGCTGCGAAGGTCGTCGTCTGCGGCATGGTCAAGCGCAGCATGATCGCCGGCGACACCGCCGCAGGGGTCACCACCGCGCAGGAGACCACCGGCCCGTTCTCCCGATCGTTCACGTACGCGAACCCCACCGGCGACCTGTACATGACGAAGCGGGAACGGCAGATGCTCGGCATCGGCCTGCAGACCGTGTTCACCGTGCCGATGGAGTCCGCCGATGGGTGAGACCGTGCAGCTCATCACCCGCCAGCAGACCGGCGTCGACCGGTACAACAAGCCCACCTACGTCGACGTCGAGACCCCGGTCGCAGGCGTCGGCGTCGCGCCGGTCACCTCCACCACCGACCCCACGACCGGAGCCGTCATCACCACCGCGGGGATGGCGCTGTACCTCCCGGCCGACGTCACCTGCGACGCCGACGCACGATTCCGGGTCCGCGGCCGCGTCTTCAAGGTGCGCGGCGCATCCGAGAACTGGACCTCCCTGTTCTCGTCCTGGCAGCCCGGCAACGTCGTCCGCCTCGAGGATCGGGACTACGTCGATGGCTAGGTCCCGCGTCGTCCTCAACCGCCGGGCGTTCGGCGAGCAGGTCATGCAGTCCGCCGAGCTCGAACGACAGCTGCGGCCCTACGCCGACGACGTCGCCGCGCAGATCCCCGGCCCGACCACGGTCCGCGCGATCCGCACCGGCGTCGGCACCGGCAACGCCCGCGTCCGCCTCCGCGTCGAGGCCGAGTTCCACGAACGCGAACGGCTCGTCGCGGCGATCCGCGCCGTGCTCAGCAACGCCCAGTCCCGGTAGGAGGCCACGTGTACGGCGTCATCTACGGCGACTTCCTCGCGCACCTCATCGCACGCCTCGACGCGTTCCTCACGGCCCGCACCGAGTCGTACGCGGCCGGCGTGACCGTCTCCAATCGGAAGGGCGCGTCCGGCCGCCGAGCCGTCGTGCTGACCGCCAGCCCCGGCGGCGGCACCGGCAACACGCTCCGCACCTCCTACGTCACCGTCGACGTCGTCACCGACGACGAGGGCACGGCGGTCGACCTCATCAACCTCGTCCTCGCGCTGGCGACCTCGCGCGGCCCGGGCGGGATGGTCGACGGCCGGCCGATCACGGCCGCCGAGATCAACGGCGGGCCGAACTCCGACCCGGCCGCCGACGGCTTCTTCAAGCAGACCGCCGAGCTCGAGCTGCAGCACCGCGGCCGCAACCTCTGACCGCACCACCCCTTCAAGGCCCTGCCTACCCGGCGGGGCCTTTCGCATGCCTCCCGCCGAGCAGGGACCCCAGGGCGCACGCCCACCACCTCACAACTGGAAGGAAGGGCCCTCCGTGTCCCTCAACTCTGAGAACGTCCGCGTAGCGGTCACGGGCGCGGTGTACGTCGCCCCCACGACCGCTACCCGGCCCACCACCGCCACCAGCGCCCTCGGCGCCGACCACAAGGACCTCGGCTACATCAGCGACGGCGGCGTCACCGAGACCCGCGACCGCTCGACGAACCAGATCCGCGCCTGGCAGAACGGCGCCCTGGTCCGCGAGCCCGTGACCGAGTCCTCGATCCGGTACCAGTTCGTCCTCATCGAGACGAAGAAGGAGACGATCGAGCTCTACTACGGCGTCAAGGTCGCGGCGGACGGTTCGATCAAGATCGACCCGTCGAAGACCGGTGGCCGGCAGTCGTTCGTGCTCGACATCATCGACGACGACGACATCATCCGCATCGACGTGCCCTCCGGTGAGGTCACCGAGGTCGGCGACCAGGTGTACGTCAACGGCGACCCGATCGGCTACGAGGTGACCGTCACCGGTTACGCGATCACGGACGGCGACGAGTCCTACTCGGCCGTCAAGTGGTACTCGAGCCTCGACACGACGGGGGCGTGAGCATGACCGCGAAGATCCACGTCCGCCACGTCCAGACCGGCGAGATCAAGCAGGTCACCGAGGAGCAGCGCGCCTCCCAGAACAAGAACTTCTGGGTGCGCGTCACCGGCGACGTCACGGTGACCAAGCCCGCCGACGTGCCCGTGGGGACCGACGCCTCCCCGGACGCCAAGCCCGCTTCGAAGACGACCACGTCCACGAAGTGACCGACCGGTGTGCCGGGGCGCTCGGGCCCCGGCACACCGCCACACCCTCCCCGAGCACTCCACCGAGCTAGGAGAACCCATGAGCCAGACCGAACCGACCGCCATCCGCGCGGTCACCGTCAGGGCCAAGAGCCGGCCCCCGATCGGCATCGACTACGCCGACGGCAAGTACATCCTCCCCGGGCGCATCCCGCCCGAGATCCTCACGGCGCAGGCGCAGAACAAGAAGCCCCGCAACCCGGACAAGAAGGTCCAGGAACAGTGGCAGCAGGAAGTCGGCGTCGCTCTCGTCGACAAGTTCTATGAGCTCGTCGTCCCCGAGGACTTCAAGGCCGTCCTAGACCTCGAGGACATCGACCAGGTGTTCGAGATCTGGTCGGAGCACGTGGGCCTGGGGGAATCCAAGGGCTCCGAGAACTAGCGGAGTCCTACCCCGACGAGCTGGTGTGGGAGCTGCACCAGCTCGGCTACGACGTCGACGACATCGGCGACGACGGAACAGACGAACTGAGCGCTGAGGCGGTCGACCACGTGAAGGTCGACCGCCTCCTGCGTGTCGCGACCCGGCACCCGTCGTCGGCGCTCTACGCCGCGCAGCACGGGTGGGACTTCCCCGTCAGCCGCGAGTGGATCGCCGCCGCGGACGTCTTCGACGCGCTCAACGTGCTCATCGCCGTCACCGCGCAGAGCCGCCGACAGCCGAAGCCGTACCCGCGGCCGTGGCGCGACAACAACACCAGCCGACTCGGCAAGACCACCCTCTCCCCGGCAGCAGCCCGGGAGGTGCTCACGAAGAACAGGGGATGACCGATGTCGACCGAATCAGCTGTTGCCTACGTCTCGGTGGTCCCCGTCGCCCGCGGAGCGCGCCGAGCCATCGAGCGGGAGATCGACCCGCAGGGGCTCGGCACCTCCGTGGGCAGCCGCATGTCCGGCAGCTTCCTCAAGTCCGTCGGCTCGATGGCGCTGACGAGCACGAAGATCATCGGCGGCGCGGCCACCGCGATCGGCGCGACCATCGCCGGCGTCGCGGCGAAGAAGGGCATGGACCGGCTCCTCAACATCGACGACGCGCAGGGGAAGCTCAAGGGCCTCGGCAACTCGACGAAGCAGATCGCCACGATCATGGACTCCGCTCTGGCGTCCGTGAAGGGCACCGCGTTCGGACTCGGCGACGCCGCGACCGTCGCCTCAAACGCCGTCGCCGCCGGCATCAAGCCCGGCCAGGACCTGACGAAGTACCTCACCCTCACCGCGGACGCCGCCTCCATCGCAGGCGTCTCGCTGGACGAGATGGGGTCGATCATCAACAAGACCACCACCGCCGGAAAGGTCTACACCGACAACCTCAACCAGCTCGCCGACCGCGGCATCCCGATCTTCACCTGGCTGCAGAAGGAGTACGGCGTCTCCGCCGAGGAGCTGTCGTCGATGGTGTCGAAGGGCAAGGTCGACGCCGTCACCTTCCGCAAGGTGATCCAGGAGAACATCGGCGGCGCAGCGCAGGCGTCGGGTAAGACCGTCCGTGGCGCGTACGCGAACATGCTCGCCGCGCTCGGCCGCATCGGCGCCGCGTTCCTCTCCGGCGGGGTCGCCGGCGCACCGGCCCTGTTCACGTCCATCACGGGCGCGATCGACAGCGCCGGCAAGGCGCTGCAGCCCTTCGCGGACACCCTCAACAGCAAGGTCACCGCGGGTATGACCGCCCTCGTCGGGTTCATCGACAAGGTCGACTTCGGGCAGCTCATCGCCGGCTTCCAAGCCGTCACCGCGTCGAGCCCGCTCGTCGTCGCCCTCAAGGCCCTCGCGCCCCTGTTCCCGATCGTCCGCGACGCCGCCGCGCAGCTCGCCCCCGTCCTCGGGCAGATCGCTGTCGTGGCCGGCGGGGCGCTGGCTAACATGGTCATCGCGCTGACGCCGGCGATCATGACCCTGCTGCCCGTCGTGGTCGACCTGGTGCAGCAGCTCGGCGGCGTGTTCCTCGACGCCCTCATCAAGCTCGCTCCCGCGCTCACCAGCCTCGCGATGATCGCGAGCGAGCTCATCATCGCGCTCGTCCCCATCGCGGGCGTCCTCGGCGACGCCCTCGTCGCGAGCCTCGTCGCGGTGCTCCCGCTCATCACCGACTTCTCAAACCTGATCGCACCGATCAGCGGATGGATGGTGGAGAACTCGGAGAGCATCACCCGTCTCGCCGCCGCGATCCTCGTCGGCGTCGTGGCGTACAAGGCGTGGAAGGCCATCACCGGCACGATCGCCGGCGTCCAGCAGGTGCTCATCGCCCGCACCTACGGCGTCGCCGGCGCCACCTACGCGCAGGCCGCGTCCGGCCGGGTCGCGACCGCCGTCAACAAGGGCTTCGCCCTGTCCGCGAAGGCCGCCGCGATCGGCCAGCGGGTGCTGAACCTCGCCATGAAGGCGAACCCCATCGGGCTCGTCATCACGGCACTCGCGGCGCTTGCTGCTGGTGTCGTGTGGGCGTACAAGAACGTCGGCTGGTTCCGCGACATCGTCGACCGCTCGTTCGCGTTCATCTCCACCGCGGCGCAGTCCGTCGGCGGCTGGTTCGTGTGGCTGTGGAAGTCCGGCATCAAGCCGGCCATCGACTGGATCGCGTCGGCAGCGACCTGGCTGTGGGAGACGATCCTGCAGCCCGTGTTCGGCGCCATCGCGGCGATCATCAAGGTCGTGGTCGGCGTGTACGTCGCCTACTTCAAGATGTGGGTCGCGGTGTTCACCACCGTCGGGCGCGCCGTCGGAGAGCTGTGGAGCAACTGGATCTCCCCGGTATTCGAACTGATCGGCGCGGTCTTCTCGTTCACCGCTGGCCTGATCGCTTCGACGGTCGGGGCCATCGTCGGGGTTCTCGTGAACATCCTCGGCGCGACGTTCTCGTGGCTGTGGAATGGCGTCATCCAGCCAGTGTTCTCGTGGATCGGCACCGCCATCACCGCTTGGTGGGCTGCCGCGCAGATCGTGTTCGGCGCCGTCGTCACGTTCCTCCGGAGTACCCTCGGCGTCGCCTTCACCTGGCTGCGGGACAGCGTGATCGGGCCCGTCTTCGGGTTCATCGGTCGAATCGTCAGCACCTGGTGGAACACCATCACCCTGCCAATCTTCGGCGCCGTGGTCGGGTTCGTGCGAGACAACCTCGGTCGGACCTTCCTGTGGCTTCGCGACACAATCTTCCGCCCCGTGTTCAGCGCGATCGGAACGACCGTCCGCAATGTGTGGACGAACTGGCTCAAGCCCGTCTTCGACAAGATCGTCGACATCGCGAAGAACACCGTGCCGAGCGCGTTCTCCACGATGAAGGACGCGATCGGCAAGGCGTGGGAAGCGGTGAAGACCGCTGCGAAGCTGCCCATCAAGTTCGTGGTCGAGACCGTCATCAACGACGGCATCATCAAGAACTTCAACAAGGTCGCGGGCTTCTTCAAGACGAAGCAGCTGCCGCAGGTCGCGCTCCCCAAGGGGTTCGCGACGGGCGGCTACACCGGCGCTGGCGGCAAGTACGACCCCGCCGGCATCGTCCACGCTGGCGAGTTCGTCTTCACGAAGGAGCAGACCGCACGGCTCGGCGTCGGGCGGCTGTACGACATCGCCCGCAACGGCTACGCCAAGGGCGGCTTCGTCTCCGACGTGAAGTCCAACGCCACGGCCAGCTGGGACTGGCTCAAGGGCAAGGCCGGCAAGGCGTGGGACTGGACGAAGAACGCCGCCGAGACCGCCAAGGCGGTTGTCTCCGACCCGCTCGGGACTCTCGGCAAGCTCGTGAAGGGCATGGTCGGCAAGATCCCCGGCGCCGGCGGCATGCTCGACGTCGCCAAGGGCGTCGGCGGGGAGCTGCTCAGCAGCGTCATCGACAAGCTCAAGAGCATCGGCGACAAGGCCGGCGCGACGGGCGAGAACGGCAAGATCCCAATGTCGGCGCTGTCGAAGGTGTCCGGCTTCTCCGGTGGGCCCGGTGTCGGGTCGATCGGCGGTTACCTGCGGCTCAACGCGGCTCGAGCGTGGGAGTCCGCGCAGAAGGCGTCGAACGGTGCCCTCCGGCTGACGGAGGGGTACCGCGACCTCAAGGCGCAGCAGTACCGGTGGAGCCTGTACAAGCGTGGCGGCAACCTCGCCGCGTCGCCGGGCACGTCGATCCACGGGTTCGGTCTCGCCGCGGACGTCGCCGGCGGTCAGGCGTGGCTTCGCGCGAACGGTGCGAAGTACGGCTGGGCGAACACCGGTCTCGGGTTCTCGCAGCGGGAGCCGTGGCACTTCGAGTTCAAGGGTGGTGTGCCGCAGCTCGCCGCCGGCGCCGTGGTCGGACGCCGTCCGGGCGGCACCCTCGTGAACGTCGGCGAGGGCCGCTACGACGAGGCCGTGGTGCCGTTGACGCCGCGGATCACCGATGTCCTCTCCGGCGCTGACCGCGGCGGGCAGCGGGGGCCGCTCGTCGGCAGCCTCACCCTGCAGTCGTCGGGTGACTTCCGCGACGACCTCGACACCGTCAACCACTACCTGAGCGCGCTCGAGCGGGGAGGACGGCACACGTGAGCACCGACTGGAAGATCGACTGCGGGTCGGACGGGTTCGTCCTGTTCGGCTCGCAGTCGTCCCGGTACCCGTTCGCGGTCGCACCGGAGATCGGCGACGCCGACCGGACCGATCAGGACAGCTCGCTGCCGGGCGTGGACGGCAACTTCTTCGGCGTCGACACCACTGCCGGGCAGACCGTCGCGTTCGGCCTCACTGCGGTCGGCGAGGACGACGCAGAAGCGGAGGCGCTGTACGCGGCGTTCCGGAAGGTGTGGCGAGCCGACACCGTCCGGAAGACGCCGGGAGCGGTCGCGACGCTGACCGCACCCTCGGGACGGTCGACGTTCGGCCGGCCTCGGCGGATCACGCCGGCGTACATGCCGCGAGGTGCCGGCGCGGTCGGCGTCACCGTGGACTTCGCCACTCAGGACGACCGCTGGTACGGCCCCGAGAAGCGGCTGTCCGTGCCGCTGCGGCTGTCGCAGTCGGGCGGCTTCGTGTTCCCGCTGACGTTCCCGATGGTCTCCCGCGGGTACACCACCGCAGCGAACACGTTCGTGGTCGACGGCGACGTCGACAGCTGGCCGGTCATCACGATCAAGGGGCCGATCCTCAACCCCACGGTCGAGGTGCCGGGCTGCTTCCGGTTCAGCGCTGCGCTGACGCTGCAGTACGACGAGCAGCTGCGGATCGACACCCGGCCCGGACGGCAGACCGTCCTCCGGTCGGGCTCGAAGATCGCCTCCCTCACTCGCACGTCGACGCTGCTGCCCGCGGCGTCGCTGCCGCCGGGCGCGCACACCCTGACCCTCTCCGGCTCGTCCTCGACCGGATCACCGACCGCGCAGATCGCGTGGCGTCCCGCGTACTCGACTCCCTAGGAGGGAACCAGCATGGCTCTTGACCCAGTGCCCTTCGTGATCGGCGGCGACGCGGAGCACGGCCCCAGCGTCTTCCGGCAGCTCGCGTACCTCGCGACGAACGGCAACGAGGGTGTCGTCGGCCCCGGCGACCTCAAGGTCACCGCCCTGTCGGTGCCCGGTGCCGGCGTGCAGGTCGCCGCAGGTGGTGCGTCGATCCTGAATCGTGTGTCGTCGCAGGAGGCGTACACGGCGCGGAACCCGAACGCGGACACGACGTCGGTGAAGATCGCCGCGACCGGATCCTCCGGCGGTCGTTCGTACCTGGTGATCCTCCGCGTCGACAACCCCTACATCGACGGCAACGCGCAGGCCCCCGCCGACCCGGTGAAGGGGCCCTACGACCGGTTCGACGTCATCGCCGGCGTCCCGGCGAGCACGACGCGGCTGCAGGACATCGCGCAGTACGCCGGCGTCTCCGCGATCACCCTTGCCCGCGTCGACCTGCCCGCGTCGACGGGCACGGTGACGAACGCGATGATCACCGACCTGCGGGTCCTCGCGAACCCGCACGAGACGACGATCGAGACGCCGAACTTCGGGACCGTGTCGGGGACGATGAACTCGACGTCCGACCAGGCGTTCCCGCCGTTCCAGCCGTCGATCGAGGTGCCTTCGTGGGCGACGTACGCCCGCGTCGGGCTGACGATCTCGCAGCTGTCCGCAGCCGGCAACTCGAACGGATTCGCCACCATGTCGGTGCGGGACTCGACGGGAACCACCGTCATCGGTTCGGCGGACACGATGGCGTACAACGTCGACACGGCCGGCACGTCCGTCCGATTCGTGCACCTCGCGTCAGCGTTCGTGCGCGTGGACGGCTACCGAGGCAAGACCATCAAGCCGTACTCCCACTTCCGGAAGGGCAGCTCGAACCAGAACGCGCTGACGTACGACCAGTACTCGCAGATGGTGTACCGGACGACGTTCTACGAGCGGATCGTCTGATGGAGCGGCTCGTCATCCAGCGTGCGACGACGGGCGATGTCCTCTCGTACGACTTCCGTGGCGCGAGCCGTGCGGCGTTCACCCGGGAGCTGTCCGCGGTGGGGACGATGCCGCTCACCATCGGCGCCGCGCAGGCGAAGACCACCGCGTCGGACGGGCTGCCGATGTTCGACGAGTGGGGCACGATCGTCACCCTCGACGACGACGGGGAGATCCGGTTCCGCGGGATCGTCACCGACGTGCAGTACGCGGGTCCCGAGTGGAAGCTCACGCTGTCCGCGCTGCCGACCGTGCTCTACGGCATTCCGTACGACGACACCCCGTACTACGGCGCCGAGGTCGACCCCGCGTCGATCGTCCGGAAGCTCGTCGCGCACGTGCAGTCCTACCCGGACTCCGACGTCGGCCTCACCGTCGTCGGCTCGACGCCGGTGCGGGTGGGGTCGTTCTCCACCCAGCGGCGCATCGAGGCGGTGGCGTACTACAACGAGAAGGTCGCCGACTACAAGGCCGAGAACAAGAAGCTGCAGGACCTCCGGAAGATCGTCGCCGGCACCCGGAAGACCGCGGCGGCGCAGCGGACCAGCCGAGCGAACTCGTCGAAGGACCTGACGGCGGCGAAGAAGGCGCTCACCGCAGCGAAGTCGGCACTGACGAAGGCGAAGTCGGCGCTGACCGCGGCGAAGAAGACGAAGGACTCGGCGAAGATCGCGGCCGCGCAGACCGCGGTGAACAACGCGCAGGCCGGTGTGACGTCCGCGACCGGTGTCGTCAACGACCGGCAGGCGGCGCTGAACGGCCGCGACAGCACCCTCGACACGACGAACGCGCGGATCAAGGCGCAGCAGGCCGACGTCGACGCGCAGGCCGCGATCGTGAAGACGATGAAGGAGCGGAAGGACAAGGCGTCCGAGCTCAAGAACGCGGCACAGCAGCAGGAGTCCGACGACGGCGGCGCGTACGCGCTCGAGCCGTGGGAGGCGCAGGACTGCGGCCGGCTCATCGACGACCTCGCGAAGGACGCCCCGTTCGACTGGGTGGAGGAGCACTACTGGGCGAGCGACGTCCCGCAAACCCGCATCCGGATCGCGCACCCGCGCACCGGGCGGCGGCTCTCCGGCGACTCCGACCCGAGCTTCCAGCAGGGCGTGAACATCACCGTGCAGCTGCAGCCCGCGTCGACGGGCAGCGACTACGCCAACACCGTGTTCGGGATCGGCGCCGGTGAGGGTGCAGGGTCGATCCGCCGGACGATCTCGAAGCGGGACAACCGGATTCGCCGCGTCGCGACGTTGCAGTCGAAGGACATCAAGTCGAAGCAGGACATGACGACCCGGCTGCAGGCCGAGCTGATCGCACGGCAGCAGAACCTCGCCGTCGACTCGATCACCGTCGCGAACCACCCCAACAGTCCACGCGGGTCGTACTCCATCGGCGACGACATCTACGTGCAGGGCGACGTGCCGCACTACGGCCGGTTCGGGCTGTGGCACCGCATCGTCGGCATCACCGAGAACACGAACGGCACCACCGAGGTGAGCCTGCGGCTGACCGACTCGTTCACGTACGGAGCAGGAGTCGAAGCATGAACGGACCCGAGCAGGTCGCCCGCCGGCTGTACGAGCTGCAGTCGAAGATCGGTGCGCTCGGGGCTGCGGCGCAGATGCAGAACACCACCGTCGGCGGTGACGCTGCGGTACCGGTCGCTGATGTGGTAACCGAGGCGGTCGTCACGAACGACGCGATGCCGGACGTGCAGGAGGACTCATCCGACGGCAACGAGGGCGTGTCGGACCTGCAGGCGAACCTGTCGGCCGTCGGTGAGGACCTCGTCGCGCGACTCGAGCAGGCGCAGGCAGACCTCGAGGTGGCGACCGCCGATCTTCTCGACGCGCAGCAGGACGTCAGCGACGCGTTCGGCCTCGAGCTGACAGGTCTCTCGGACCGGGTCGACCAGATCGTGGTCGGCGCGAATGGGACGCTGATCCTGTACTCCGCCGAAGCGCCGACCGCCGACGACAAGGCACCGACGGGGTCGACGTGGTGGATGCTCAACGAGGCGGAGAACATTGTCGGGCAGTGGCAGCAGACCGGCACGCTCGACGAGCCGGTGTGGACGCCGCGACAGATCGAGTCGGAGGTGTTCGCGAACCTCGACGTCGGGAAGCTGTCGGCCGGACAGGCGGCGATCGCCGAGCTCGTCGCGTTGAAGATCGCGGCGTCGACGGCGAACATCCAGACGGTGAACGTGGCGAACCTGTTCGTCACGGACGGCGCGACGATGAACCAGGCGACGATCAACTACCTGTTCGCCAACGTGGTAGCGGCAAAAAAAATCACGGCCGACATGCTCGACGTGAACAGCTTGAACGGTGTCTCGGTGACGGGGCTGCTGTTGAAGACGGCGGCGTCGGGGCAGCGCATCGAGATCCAGAAGCAGCGCATCGACGTGTTCGGGGACGCTGGCGCCGCACCCATCTCCATCCAGGGGTACGCCCCCGACAGCACAGCTGGACAGCTGCTGATCACGGGGGCCAGTAGCAAGGGCAGCGCGACCGCTTCGTTCACGGGCGCGGACGCGATAGGTACGGCTTGGACGAACGACGGCTCGCCGAGCTCGATGCCGTTCAACGCGTACCTGACGCACGGCGCTGCCGCGCTGTCTCTCGGCTCCCGGTACCTGTTCGCGTACGACCCGGAGAACGTCCTCGCATACTGCGTGATGGACGCGTCAGACCTGTACAACGTGGCCCTGACGGCGACCCGGTTCCGATTCAAGGCCCGAGGGTCCAACGCGGCCCCGCGCAACGTGATCGCACCCATGACGTCAGCCACCGGCGAGACACGAGTCATGGTCCAGGCAGACGACTTCCGTCTCCGAGACGGGACGTCCATCGGCACCGACACCGGATGGGTGACGTCGGGCTTCACGGTCCCGAGCGGCGTGCTGGTGAGCGGAGCGCGCATCCGCCGCGTCGGCCAGGTCGTGTCCCTCGTCGTCGACTCGATCACTGTCAACTCGCTCGCGATCCCCACCTCTGGCGACGTGCCGAACACAGCTGTGCTGAAGGTCCCTGACGGGTTCGCTCCTTCATACGGGCAAGCGATCGGGTCGCTGGTGGCGGGCCGCATGTGCTCGTTCGTCATGGGCGCTTCCGGAAACCTCGTACTCGGCTCAGTCGTTCCCGACGCTACGCAGACCGGCACGATCACCGTCGACTACAACACGTCCGCCGGGGGCACGTACCTCTACGGATGATGCACGCTCACCACCCACCTGGCCGTCCCTCGGGGCGGCCTTCGTCATGAAGGGGGCCGCATGGTCGCCAAGTTCAGCGTCGGGAAGTCCTCGTACGGGGACCTCCGCGGCGTGGAGCAGTACGTGTCGTCCGAGCGGATGGCGCTGCAGGTGCTGTCCACGATCATCGACCTCAACGCATACCTCCGCTCGAAGGGCCGAGGCGGATCGCTGTCGGTCAACGAGGGAATGCGGTCCCGGGCACGGCAGTCGCTGCTGTACACGCAGTACCTCCGCACCGGCTACCCGGTCGCCGCGTACCCGTTCACGTCCCGCCACGACGAGGTCCTCCGAGGCAACGCCGTCGACTTCGGCATCACGGAGGCGGACGGGTCGAACCGGGCACTGTCCGCCGACGAGTTCGCGAAGCTCCACGAAATCGTCCAGGGCCGCGGCGGCACGTGGACGGGCGTCAACTTCGGTGAGCCGTGGCACCACGAGATGGCGACGCGTGCGGAAGCGGTCCCACCGTACCCGGACGCTCGAGCGCGTCTCGCCGGCAAGCCGAAGCCGCCGCCGTCGAAGAAGCCGAAGCCCGCACCCACTCCGAAACCCACCACCCCGAAACGTGAGGTCGACATGCTCTACGTGACGTCCGACAAGACGAAGAAGAAGTACGCGATCGGTGAGCTGTCGTTCACCGCCGTGTCCGACTCCCGCGCCATCACCTACTCCCACGCCGTCCCCGGCGACTCGAACCTGTTCCGGACGCTCACGTCGGCGCAGGTGTCGGGTCTGATCCAGGACTGCCGTGCCCGCCGCGACTCCCTCGGTGTGGCCCTGTCGCCCGTGTTCGAGGCGTCCGTGAAGGCCGTTCTCGCTGAGGAGGACGCAGCATGACCGGCGACCACGAGGCGACGAAGAAGCTCGACGTCGACGCGATCTGGTTCAAGGGCCAGCGGGTCCTGCGCACCGTGTTCACGACCGTGCTGACGGTCCTGCCGATCGTCCCGCAGGTCGTGCAGGTCGTGCAGGGGCAGTGGCCGGCTGCGACCGGTCTCACCGCGGTCGCGGTGCAGGCTGTCGCGATCAACGCCGCGCTGACGGCGATCATCGCGATCCCGACCGTGAACACGTGGCTGACGGCGATCGGCCTCGGGTCCGTGCCGCGGAAGGAAGCCAAGGCGAACGCGGCCGCGAAGTCGCAGGAGCTGCAGCCCGCTCAGTACGAACCGTCCGACGTCGACTACCGCTCCCAGCAGGGCGACTAGCAGGGAGGTGACGGGATGCGTTCCGTCCAACTCGTCAAGCGGCTGCTCGCCGCATCCATCTGGGGCCCGAACGGCGTCGACCAGAGCGACGACCGTGTGCGGTGGCTGCTCCGTGTCGGCCTGCCCGGGTTCGACATCTTCGCCATCTGCTTCGGCGTGTGGGGGTACCTCGGTGGTATCCCCGCACTCCGCGACTCGTTCGGGGAGGCGTACGCGCAGTCGTTCGGCCTGACCCTCGCCGCGACCGCTCTGGTGTGTCTGGTGGGGATCGCGTTCCCGGCGCTGCTGTGGCGGTTCGAGTTCTGGGGCAAGTGCTTCATGCTCGGCCTGCTGCTGCTGTACGCGGCGTCCGTGTTCCTCGCGGGCATCACGGGCGGTGACATCGGCCGTTCCGGTGTGGGGTGGGCGATCCTCGCGATGGCTGTCCTGCCGGCGTGGAGGGTGACGGACATCGCCCGCGATCAGGAGGTGCACCAGTGGAAGTGAGCGTGCTTCTCCCGGTGGCGGCGCCGATCGCGATCGCGTTCATCAGCGGCGGTGTCGCGATCTGGACGTCGCGGCGGTCGTCGCGGGTGCAGGAGGCGGCGGCGCGTGCGCAGTCGCGGACGTCGCAGTTCGATCAGGCGATCGAGCTCGACAAGTACACGCAGGAGCGGATCGACGCTGCGGTGGCGAAGGCGATCGCGCCGTACGTGGAGCGCATCGAACGTCTCGAGCAGGGCTACAGCCAGGTGGTGCGGACGTTGCGGAGTGTGCGGCAGGCGTTCCGGGAGTACATCCGCGCGGTCCGTGCGCAGTGGGGTCACGCGGTGGAACCGCCGGCGGTGGACGCGCACATCCGGGACTTGCTCGCGGAAGACGACCTTGATGGCACGTTCGACGCTGCGGGGATCGCGCAGGCGCGGCAGAACCTCATCGACGACCAGTCGGCCTCGGCGCCGGCGCACGACTGAGACGGAGACACACGATGCAGTACGGAACAGTCACGGGCCGGTTCCTCGCCGCGGTCGCGGACACCCCGCAGGACGCGGACACGAACCCGGATGAGGTGCCGCTGCAGGGGACGGTGACGTTCACCCCGTCGGCGGCGGCGTTGAAGGTGGCGGGGCAGGGTGCGACGATCCTGCCCGTCCCGATCGCGGGGACCCTCGACGCGGACGGGTACCTGACGTTGAACGGTCAGCGTGGGGTGACGTTGATCGCGACGGACACGGATGAGACGAACCCGCGGGACTTCACGTACCGGGTGACGTTCTCGGGCCTGAACTACGGCGGCGTGGGCGTCTCGTACCAGTCGTTCTCGATCGCGGTGCCGGCGGGGCAGACGATCGACCTGGCGGTGGTGGCGCCGGTCGCGGAGGCGAAGGGCGCGGCGATCGTCCGCGGCGAGAAGGGCGACCCGGGCGGCACGTTCACGTACGACCCCGACGACGGCCTCTACACCGCCGACGACGCGGTCCCCATCCCGTCGCTCGAGGTCGCCGTCACGACGACCGGCACCGACGACGTCACCGTACTCAAGCCGTCCGGGGACGTCCGCCCAGGCGTCTGGGAGTGGGTACACGACGCGCCCGCCGGCTACCTGTTCCACCTGCTCACCGGGCAGAACGCCAGCAGCGCGTCCGCGCTCATCGGCATGGGGATCGACAACGGCGGCATCGGCCTGTTCCTCAACAACAAGAAGACCGGCGTCGGCATCTCGATCCAGCAGAACGACTCGATCACCTCGGCGACCGCATACGGCGTCTACGCCAGCCAGCTGTCGACGAAGGCCCCACTGATCCACGTCGATCAGGCCGACGGCGCGAAGCACGTCCTCCGCGTCGTCGCGTCCGAGTCGTCCGTCGAGACGAACGAGCTGCTCGAGATCATCACCACCGGTGTCTCCGGCGGCGGCTACGTCTCCGCCCGCTCGGGGACCATCTACTGGAAGTCCGACATCAACGCCACGCAGGGCAAGCGGCTCCGCGCGGTGCAGAACGTCGTCGCCGACGGGAACTCCACCGCAATCGAACCCGACTCCCTCCGGCTCTCCACCTGGAACGGCGGCGACGGCGGCTACTGGCAGAAGCGCATCGCGCAGAACGGGCAGTCCCTCCTGCTGCAGGGCGCCGACGGCACATCAGGCGGCCGTGACGCTGCGCCGGCGACGTGGTTCACCGCGGTCGAGACGAAGCAGGTGAGCGGCACGGCGGCCGGCACCCAGGTCGGGTTCTACGGCGTCACGCCCGTGAGCCGGCAGGCGGCGCCCTCGGCAGCGACCGATGCGGCGTCTGCGGTGTCCGCCGTGAACACGCTCCGCGACTCGCTCGTGGCGCTGGGGCTGCTGTCGTGACCCCGGAGGAAGTGTTGGCACTGCTGCAGACGATCGCCCGCCAGCAGATCCGAATCGGCCGTCTCGAGGCGGCGCTGGCGCAGGAGCGAGCGGCGGCGGCCGCGTCTACTGAATGACGATGCGCTGCAGGAGCGCGTCGGCGATCAGCTTGTGCCCCTTGTCGTTGGGGTGGAAGTCGTCGGTCTCGCCCTGCCACGTCGGCTCCCCGACGGGGCCGATGACGTCGTTCTCCGTGTAGATCGGACGCAGCGACACGAACAGCCCGCCCGCCTTCGCGCAGAGGCGACGGATGGACGTGTCGTAGGCGCTCTCCCCGGGCTCGCCGCCGTTGGCTTCCCACACGCCCGCGCAGACGATCTGCACGTCGGGGGAGCCGTCGGTCACCTTCTGCAACAGTGCGGAGTACGCGTCGTCGAACTCGTCCATGGGGACCTGGTTGCCCTGGTCGTTCGTGCCGAGCTCGATCACGGCGAGGTCGAGGCCGGACGGCACCGGGTACTTGTCGGAGACCTGCAGCGTGGTGCCGCCGGACAGCGCGCTGTTGTACTCCTTCACGGGGCCGGATGCTTCCATGCTGTCGAGCATCCGCCACTTGAACGCGTCGGCCTGCGTCGACGAGTACAGGCCCCCGGTGAGGGAGTCGCCCGCGAACAGCACGTTCAACGGAGTCTCACCGTCACGGGTGACAGTCACGGTCCGCGTCGACGGGGTGCTCGTGAACGTGGGCACCGGCCCGGCGACTGTGCCTGCGGCGGGCTTGGACGCTGCGACGTGCTGCATCGCGAGGACGACCATCATCACGGCCATGATCGCGACGAGCACGACGATGATCCCCTTGTAGCTGCGCTCGAACCAGCTGACGAAACTCCCCATGATGCTCCGATCCTAAGCGGCACACGACGAACGCCCCGCCCCCTCAACCGAGGGTGGCGGGGCGGTCTTCGTCGTCTCCGGCCGGCAGCTGAGAGCTGTCAGACGACGGGCCTCCTACCGTCGGTGACATGCGTTGCGAGTCGAAGATGAACGGTTGGTCGTGCGAGCTGCCGGCGGACCACGCCGGCGCGCACGTGCAGCACGGTGACTGCTGCGTCGCAGAGTGGTCGTCCGAAGGGCTCGACGACGCGGTCGCGTCCTTCTTCGACGACTTCGCCGATTCCTTGGTCCCCACTGCCGACGGCGCGCGCAGCTGGCGGGGCTAGAGCTGAACGCCCCGCCCCTTCAGCTGAGGGAGCGGGGCGTTCTTCGTCGTTGCAGGGATCAGGACGCGGACGCCTCAACCTCGTCGAAGCCACCCGCCGGCATCACAGTCACACGCCACGCGGACGTCACCGGCTCGTCGAACGCGACCAACGCGGTGCCCTTCGCGCCGGCCGCGAGGTCGAACAGGGCGTACTTGTTGCTCGCGTCGATCAGCGCGTTGTACTTCTCCGTGTCGTCGCCAGCGGCGTCCTCCCACGCGGAGAACTTGTCGGACAGGTCCACGCTCTGGATCTGCTTCCCGTCCTTCGTCACCACCGTGATGCCGTACATGTTGAGCGAGTCCGTGCCGCTCGTGTTGTCGAGCTCCACCGGCACCAACGTCACCGCCTCGCCGTCCACGGACGCTCGAGCGGCTTCCACCGCGGCGACGTTCGCGTTGTCGGAGCTGTCCCCGAACTGGAACGAACCGGTCGCGCCCTGGTAGTCGAACGTCCACGTCTTGTCGACGTTCTCCACGGGCGTCGCCTTCGTCTGCGTCGGTGCCGACTCGACCTCAGCGCTGTCCCCGCCGGACGAGTCCCCGCCTCCGCTGCAGCCGGCGAGACCGATGGTGAGGGTGAGCGCCGTCGCGGCGAGCATGAGCTTCTTCACGAGGCTGAGCCTAGGTCGTCGAGCACCAGACCTGTCCACCCCCGTTGTGGGTCCCAGTCATCGCCGCGGCTTCAACTGCCGCCCCGTCACCCGTTCCCGCGGCAACCACACGCGGTGAGCGAACCCCATGTGCACCAGCTGCACGTACACGCGGTCGTCCGTCGCCGCCTCCACGAACCCCGGCAGCCGCTGCCAGCCCGTCCGGCTGAACTCGACTCGCACCCACACCGGCGCGTGGTCGACGGCCTGCGACCACTCCACCCCGTCGATCCCTGCCGGCTGGTCCTCCGGAGGGTCAGGATGCGTCGGCGGCGACCACTGGTACTGCGTCATGCCGAGCAGTGTGCCCGGCGCCGCCGACAGCGGAGAGCTTCACTTCGCCGGAGTGAAGGGCTGCGCTTCACGCCGTGATGGCGAGCGGGTCGTCGGGCATCGCGGCGTACAGGGCCGTCACAGTGTCTTCGTGCGCGGTGGGGGAGAGGTGCCCGTACGTGTCCACCGTCGTCGAGATGTTCTCGTGCCCGAGGTTCCTCTGGATCAGGTTCAGGGGTGCGCCCTGCCCGATCAGCCACGACGCGTACGTGTGTCGCAGGTCGTGGGGTGTGGGACGGCGGGGGATCGCCTCACGCCCGGCTGCAGCGCACTCGTCGGCGTCCATAGCCTTCTTGACTGCACGGTCCCAGATGCGGGCCTTGAAGTTGCCGTACCAGAGCCTGCCGCCGTTCTCAGCGCCTTGGAACAGGAAGTCACCTCCTGGCCCGTCGAGCTCGAGTTGCGCCAGCAGATCGGGGCGCAGGGGCAGCGTGCGGTATCCCTTCTCGGTCTTCGGCGGTCCGACTGTGTGGTCCCGCTTCCACGCTTTGCTGACGGTGACGGTCGCCGGCCGTGTCGCGAGGTTCACGTCACGGCGTTCAACGGCGGTCGCTTCGGACCACCGCATCCCGGTGAGCACGAGGAACCGCACGAGCGGCTTGTAGTAGGCGGGGATGAAGTGCAGCAGCGTGTAGAACTCGGTGTGGCTGAGGAACACAGCTTGGTGCTTCCGGCCGCGTGTGAGTGCCATCTTGTAGGCGGGGTTGTCGGTGCGGTGTCCTGCTTCGACGGCTGCTGCGAAGATGGCGCTGAGTAGGGCGTGCCGGTTCTTGACGGTCTTCTGGGAGATCGGCTGCCCCTTGGTGCGGCCGGACTCTTGTGACTCCTGCCATGCGAGCCAGCTGCCGATGTCGTGCTTCGTGATCGCGTTGATTGGCAGTTCACCAAGTAGGGGCAGGAACGACTTGTCGACGATCGTTTGGTACCCGGTGCGGGTGTCGTTCTGCACGCCTGTCAGTAGGCCGCTGGACGGGTCGAGGTACGTTGCCGCGAAGTGGCCGAATGTAGGCACGCCTACCGTCGCGTTGTTCCGTGCCCGCAGTGTCGCGAGTGCGGCTTCCGGCCCAACACGGTCCAGGTGCTGACCGAACTGACGTGCCGCCACTTCCGCACCGTCACCGGAGAACGTTTCCTGGCACATCTTCCGCGGCTGCCCCATGCGGAACTGCACCCGCCACGACACGGAGCCGTCACGGTTCCGGCGGGGAGTGACACTAGCCATGCACAGAATCCTCCATCGAGCCGCCGACAATCGTGCGCGCCTCGTGGACCTTGCTGAACTCGTACCGGTCGGTCCATGAGTAGCCACTGTCGACACTCACTGTCTTGGCGTTCACGCGGACGACCTTGTGCCAGAAGCGACCGATCCGAACATGAGTTGCGCCCTTGATGTCCTCGCGCGTGAGCGGCACACGCTCCACCTCGGCCTTGCGGTACTCGAGGCGCTTCACCTTGTCGGACCAGTAGGAAACCCGCTCCGTGGCTTCCTTCCATGCGCGCTGAGCAGTGTCGTGCGCAGACCGCACCTGACGCGCGGCACGCTGGTTACCGGAAGCGCCGAAGCCAGGAATCCCGCCGCCCATCTCGTGAGCCCGTTCTGCAAGCTCGCCTGACCGGTCCAGTGCCGCTTTCGCCGCAGCGAGCTTCTCTGATGCGTCCTCGAGCTTCTCGTCGAGTGTTCTTCTCTGGTCCATCTGGATCTCCTGTCTCGGAGCATCCACGGCCTTCACGTCAAACGACCTGTAGGCACATCGTGTAGGCAAACCCAACACGATGGCCGTACAGGCCGCTGACTTACTGGGGTGAATAACGGGTCTCGAACCCGCGACCTCCTAGACCACAACCAGGCGCTCTACCAACTGAGCTATATCCACCATGTGTGCACCGGCGACCGGCGCGACCACTCAATAGTAGTACATACCGCGACCGGTGCCGACCACCCGTGTCGTCACTCGGCCGCTGGCTGGGCCAGGCGCGGTTCCCACTTCTCGACGACCTCGGCCCGGACTGCACGGACGTCGTCGGTCGTCGGGCCGGGCTCGGCGACGAAGCCGGCGCGACGGTAGTACTCGAGCTCACGGATCGACTCGAGGATGTCCGCGAGGGCCCGGTGGCCGCCGTGCTTCTCCGGTGAGTTGAAGTACACCCGCGGGAACCAGCGTCGGCAGAGCTCCTTGATGCTCGACACGTCGACGCTGCGGTAGTGCAGGTGGCCGTCGACGCGGGGCATGTACTTCGACAGGAACGCGCGGTCGGTGCCGATGGTGTTGCCGGCCAGGGGAGCGGACCCCTCGGCCGGGACGTGCTCGAGGATGTACTCGAGCACCTGGTACTCCGCGTCCGCCAGGCTCACGCCGTTCGGGATCTCCTCGATGAGCCCCGAGGTCGTGTGCATGTTCGTCACGAACTCGTTCATGTTGTCGAGCGCCGACTGGTCCGGCTTGATGACGATGTCGAACCCGGGGTGCACGGGCTCGAGGTCGAAGTCGGTGATGACCACGGCCACCTCCACGAGTTCGTCGACCTCGAGGTCGAGGCCGGTCATCTCGCAGTCGATCCAGACGAGGCGGTCATTCGCGGTTGCCATGCCCTCGATCCTATTGCCGACCGCCGACGCCCCCGGCGCCCCCTGTCGGTGACCGTGCTGACCCGCGCCCGTCCCGCGCTGATCGGCGGGACGACCGTCGTCGGGGGCGCCTGCTCGTCGCCCCGGACCGGTCCTGCCCGGCCCACCCGGTGGTGGCAGCGGCCGCAGCGGCGTCAGTGGCGGCGGCCCGCGGCCGGTGAACGCGAGCGGGCGGAATGCCGTACTCGCCAGCGCGGTGACCCGGGTCTTTCGCCCGCTCAGCGAAGCGTCCCCGTCGTGACCCGTTGGCGGGCCGGGACGGGACGGGCTTGGAGCGGGCCGGAACGGTGTTCCGAGCGTCATGTTCGCGATCCGTCCTCGCGCCGGGCCGGAGCGGGCTGCAGCGGCGGCGCGGCCACCCGAGCGGGCGGAATGCCGCACTCGACCGGGGCGTGGCCCTGGTCTTTCGCCCGCTCAGCGCACGCGACCCGCTCCGACCGGTCCGTGAGTCGATTCCCGACTTGTCCGGACCAGTCCGCGACCGGTCCCGAGCCGTGCAGAGCAGCCCGGCCACCCGAGCGGGCGAAAGGTCGCAGTGGTCGGCCGTGGGCACCCGGGTCTTTCGCCCGCTCAGCCCGGCGCACCCTGGCTCAGCCCAGCGCGCCCTGGCTCGGACGGGTCGCGACCGGGGCGGCGGTTCCTCGCGTCCGATGTTGTTCCGGCACCGGCACCGGCATCACGAACGGGCGAAAGGCCCGGGTCGCCGAAGCGGTCACCCGGGCCTTTCGCCCGCTCGGCACGCGGACCCCTCGCGCGGGACAGCACGACACGCCACCCCGCACCGAGCACCCCGCACCGAGCGCCCCGAGCCCGATCGCAGGACCCGGAGACCCCCGAATGAGCCGAAAGCCCCCCGAATCGCCGAACCCCCGACCCCCCGAACCCCCCGAACCCCGAACCCCCTACGGCATCTCCCCGGCCGAGATCGCCTCGGCCTCGACCCGTTCGGGCTCGGGGCCGTCGTCCACCCGGCGCAGGACCTTCGTCGTGCAGACGACCACCACGAAGGCGACGGCGACGGACGCCCCCGCGAAGACGTAGGCGGCCGAGGGCGAGAACGCGTCGGCGAGCAGGGTCGCGACGGGCGGGGCGATGGCGCCGCCGATGAACCGCACGGCGGAGTACGCGCTCGAGGCGACCGAGCGGGGCAGGTCGGTGGCCTCCATGACGGACTCGGTCAGGACGGTGTTGAGGACACCGAGCACGAGCCCGCCGATGACCACGCAGACCACGAGGCCGACCTGCGAGCGCACGACCACGGCCGCGGCGAACAGGTCGAGTGCGAGCAGGGGCAGGGCGATCTTCAGCACGGTCGTCCTGCGCAGGCGGGCCGTGAGCATCGGGGCGACCCACACAGAGGTGACGGCGAGGCCGACGCCCCAGCCGAAGAACGTGAAGCCGATGCCGAGTGCGCCGAAGCCGAGCGGGAACGGCGTGTAGGCGAGGAGGACGAAGAAGCCGATGTTGTAGAAGAGTGCGGTGGCCGCGAGTGCTGCCAGCGCCGGTCGGCCGAGTGCGCGGAACGGGGCCGAGAGCTTCGTCGGCGTGGGCTTCTCGAGGCTGCCGGACTTGAGCAGGGCGACGACGGCGACGAACGCGATCGCCATCAACGTGGTCACGCCGAAGAACGGGCCGCGCCAGCTGACGGAGCCGAGCAGGCCGCCGACGAGCGGGCCGATCGCGATGCCGAGGCCGAGGGCGGCCTCGTACAGGATGATGGCCGACGCGGTGCCGCCGGAGGCCGCCCCGACGATCGTCGCGAGCGCGGTGGAGATGAAGAGGGCGTTCCCGAGGCCCCACCCGGCGCGGAAGTCGATGATGTTCCACACGCTGTTCGACGTGGCCGCGAGGACCGAGAACAGGACGATGAGCGCGAGCCCGATGAGCAGGGTGCGCTTCGCGCCGATGCGGCTGGAGACCCAGCTCGTGAAGAACATCGCGACGCCGGTGACGGCCAGGTAGCTCGTGAACAGGAGCTCGGTCTGTGCCGGGGTGGCGCGCAGCGACGACGCGATGGCGGGCAGGATCGGGTCGACGAGGCCGATGCCCATGAAGGCGACGACGCAGGCGAAGGCGATCGCCCAGACCGCGGACGACTGCTTGAGGATGGAGCCGGACGAGCCGGCGGGTGCGTGGGCGTTCACGCTGTGGTCTCCTGTCTGGTGGACGTGGGGGTGGTCCTGGTGCGCTCGGCGATCAGGGCGGTGGCGTGGTGCAGGGCGTCCCAGTCCTCGTCGGAGAGGTCCGAGAAGACCGGTCCGACGGTGTCGGTGAGGGTCGCCCGCCACGCGGTGAGTCGGGCGCGGCCGTCGTCGGTGATGCCGATGCGCTGGCCGCGGGAGTCGTCGGGGTCGACGGCGCGGGTGACGAGGCCGTCGGCGAGCATGCCGGTGACGAGCCGCGTCATGGTGGGCTGGGCGACGCGGGACGCGGCGGCGAGTTCGCCGAGGCGCATCGGCTCGTCCAGCTCGAGGATGCCGAGGGTCCGCCACACGGCCGGCGAGGTCGTGTTGCCGGTGGACTGCACGGCGGTCCGGATCAGACGGTTGACGGAGACGAGGAGCGTCTCGATCGTCTGCGCCCGTGTTTGTTCCATGCCTGAACTATATAGCAGGGCTATGCATCCCGCAACAGGCGACGCCTGGTAGAAGGGACGCATGAGCGACATCACCATCCACGAAGGCGACGAGTACACCGCGATCTTCCACGGCGGTCCCTTCGACGGCACGACCGACACCCGCACCGCGACGAGCGACGCGCTGGACGACGAGGTCACGGTGTTCGCCGACGTCGAGGGCCTGCAGACCGCCCTGACCTACCGCATGACGAAGTCGCGCCAGGTCGTCGACCAGATCTCGGCCGAGTTCGAGTACGTCCCGAACGAGTCCGACCCCGTGGACGACCTGCAGGACCGCGGCGACCGCAGCGGCGGCTTCGACCGGGAGTAGAACCCCCACCCGCCGCGTTGCACGATCACATGCAGCTCGACCTCTGGACGTCCGCCTTCTGTGCGCCGTGCGCCGCCGCCCGCCGGGTGTCGGCCGAGGCAGCGGCGCTCGTCCCCGGGCTCACCGTGACCGAACGCGACGTGGCGGCGCACCCCGACGACGCGGAGGGCCTCGGCATCCGGTCCACGCCCACGATCATCGTGCGGCAGGACGACGGAGCCGAGGTCTTCCGGTCACCCGGCGTCCCCACCCGCGACCAACTCCTGCTCGCGGTCGCGAAGGCCCTCTGACCCCGGGCCCGGGCGATGCCCGCGCGCCGCGCGCTGTGAGGTCGGCGCAGCGACCACCACCGGCTCCGGCGGGTGGACGACCGCCAGGACCCGTCGCGCCAGGCGCTTCGCCGTCCGGATCGGCGCGCCGATCACCAGCGCGACGGCCCCGAGGAGGCTCCGGTCGGCACCGCCGAGTGCGTTCTTGCGTTCCCTCGCCCGTCGGAGCGCCCCGCCCCGACTGCGCCGGGCAGCCGGCCGGTCGACCAGCGTGTCGGCGTCGCGCTGCGCCATGAGCGCGCCGAGCCGATCGGCCCAGTCGTCGTCGGACGCCGGGTGGAAGTAGTTGTCCCGCATCCAGCTCGCCCGCACCCGACCGAACCGGCCGTCCACCAGGTCGACCGCATCGCCCTCCAGGCCGCTCGCCACGAAGACCTCGTTGATGAGGTGCCGGCCCGTCCCGAAGTCGGTCAGGGTGAGTGCGGGGACTCCACGTGCTGCTGCCTCGAGCACGGCCGTCGAGCTGATCGTCACGAGCGCGACCGCCCGGTCGAGGTGCTCGCCCATCGGGCCGCCCGCCACGACGAGGTTCGCCGGCGCGTCGTCCGGCACGAGGTCGGCGTAGGGGTGCTCCTCGCGGTGCGTCTGCTGTTCACCCGTGACGGCGCGGGTCTTGACGACGACACGCCACTCCGGGTGCCGTCGCGCCGTCTCGACGAGCCGGTCGACGACGAGCGCCCGGTCCGCTCGTTCGAGGGGCACACTCGGCTGCGCCGCGAAGACGACGGAGTCGCGGACGCGGTCCGGGTCGTCCCGTTCCGGGTCGCCCCGTTCCGGGTCGGACAGCGCACCGGCGGCCCCCTGCGCGAAGGGCAGCGTCGCGAGCGCGAAGTGCGGTTCCACACCGCCGTCGAGCGCCATCTCCTCGTAGGCCCGGACCTCGCGGTGGCTGTGCAGGACGAACAGGTCGGCACGCGCACGGAAGAACACGCCCTTCCACTTCGCCGGGAACGAGATGCCCGGCAGCCCCGTCACGAGCACCGGTCGTCGCGGGATCCGTCGGTGCACCTCCTCGAGCACGAGTTCGGCCACCGGCCCGATCGTCGAGACGAGCACGGCGTCGGGCGGGTCGCGCCGCAGGTCCTCGACGATCGCGTCGACGCTCCGCGCCGCCGGGGGAGCCGTCCGCAGGTGCGCCAGCCGGGCGTCCAGCCCGCGGAACGCCGCGCGCAGCTGCGCCGTGCTCGCGGACCGCGGGGTCGCGACCGTCCAGACCTCCAGGTCCCAGTCCGGCGGTGCGGTGGCGAGCAGGTGCGCGCCCCACTTCGCGAACGAGTCGGTGTCGACCAGGCCGACCACCCGTCGGGCGCGTGGTGCTGTTTCGGACGGGAGGCGCGCCTCCCGTCCGACGGTCGACGCACGACCGCCGGCGGCTGCGTCCAGGGCGCCCGTCTCGTCGACCCCGCCCGTCACGCGCCGACGCGGCGCAGCTTCGCGAGGGGCGCCTGCTCGCCGGGGAAGATGCGCTTGACGCCGTCGCCGAGGGCGGTCTCGATGATGCGGACGTCGCGCGCGAGCGTCTGCAGGCCGTGCGGCTCGAGCGATGCCGCGTGGTCGGAGCCCCACATCGTGCGGTCGAGCGTGATGTGCCGTTCCACGGCCGTGGCGCCGAGTGCGACCGCGGCGATCGAGATCTGCAGGCCGGGCTCGTGGCCGGAGTAGCCGACCGGCACGCCGGCGTACCGGTTGGCGAGGGTGTCGATCATGCGCAGGTTCGCCTCCTCGGCCGGCAGCGGGTACGTCGACGTCGCGTGCATGAGGACGAGGCGGTCGGAGCCGAGCGTCTCGACGGCGGCGTCGATCTGCTCGAGCGTGGACATGCCGGTCGACAGGATGACGGGCTTGCCGGTCGCGGCGACGGCGGCGAGCATGCCGAGGTCGGTCACCGACGCCGAGGCGATCTTGTACGCGACGACGTTGAGGTCCTCGAGGAAGTCGACCGAGGGCTCGTCCCACGGGGACGCGAACCAGTCGAGGCCGCGGAGCGTCGCGTGGTCGCCGATCTCGATGTACTGGTCGCGGTCGAACTCGACGCGGTAGCGGTACTCCAGGTAGGTCATGTCGCCCCACGGGGTGCTGCGCGGCGTGTTCTTCATGTGCTCCGGCGTCGAGATCTCCGGCGTGCGCTTCTGGAACTTCACGGCCTGCAGCCCGGCGTCCGCCGCGACGTCGATGAGCTGCTTCGCGATCTCGACGCTCCCGTTGTGGTTCAGGCCGATCTCGCCGATGAGGTACGCGGGGTGGCCCGCGCCGATCGTGGACGTACCGATGGTGACGGTCATGGTGCTCCGTTCGGTGCGGGCACGGCCCGCGTCGGGGATGGGGTCGAGGGCGTGGCCCCGACCGGTCGGGCATCTCGGGCCGAGGGGAGCGAACCGGCGATCGCCTCGGCGACGGCCAGGTCGGCCGGCTCGTCGACGTCGATCGCGGTGGCCGCGTCCACCACGTGCAGTTCCACGCGCCCGTGGAACCGGTGCCGGTGCTGCCGGAAGCCGGCGGTCCGCAGGACGTAGAAGGAGCCGGTCTCGCGGTACTCGGGCTCGCGGTCCTGGCGTCGGGGGCGTGTGGCGGCGTCGTGGTTGACGGCCACGGCGGACCCGTCCGGCGCGGTCCGCCACAGGAACGCGTGCGACGGGGCGGCCGCGACCACCACGTCCGCGTGGCCCTGCACGACCCGGTCGATCGCGGCGTCGAGGTCGGCGGGTTCGATGAACGGCGAGGTCGCCTGCAGGAACACCAGGACCTCGGGGTCCGGCGCTCCCGTCGCTGCGAGCTCGTCGAGCACGTGCAGGAGCGCGGACTCCGACGAGGCCTCGTCCCCGGCCAGCTCGGCGGGGCGGCGGACGACGTGGGCCCCGGCCTCGCGGGCCTCGGCGGCGATGTCGTCCCCGTCGGTCGTCACGACGACGGCGTCGATCCGCTCCGCACCCAGGGCGGACTCGACCGCACGCCGGACGAGCGGACGGCCGGCGACGGGACGGAGGTTCTTGCCCGGGATGCCCTTCGAGCCGGCGCGGGCGGGCACCACGGCGAGGACGTGACCGGTGGGGCGCATGTCCCGGACGCTACGAACCGAGGGTGTCCCGGAGACGAACGGCGGGCAGACGCGGACCGAACCGTTCCGGAAGCGTGCGGCGCCGGGTCGCCGCTAGAATCGACGTCGCTCGCCTCCGTAGCTCAGTGGATAGAGCAGGTGGTTTCTACCCACCGTGCCGCGGGTTCGATTCCTGCCGGGGGCACCGACGCGAACGGGCCGCCATCCTTCCGGATGGCGGCCCGTTCCTCGTCCGGGTGTCGACCCGGGCGCGTGGTGGTGCTACTCGTCGTCGGCGGCCCGGCGGCGGAGCTCCGCAGCGCTGAGCGGCTGCGTGTGGGTCGCCTCGGAGGTCTCGTCCGCGTCGGTCGGCTCGGCCGGCGCCTGCGACAGGCGGGTGGGGATCGACGTGGTGTTCGTCGTCCCCGCGGCGTCGAGCCGGGGAGCACGGGCGGGGACGTCGTTCGCCGGGGTGCGGTTGACATGTGACTCGGCGGCGGTCGGGGTCATGGCCGATCCGCCGAACGCCTGCGTGGTGGCGCGGTCGTCCACGACCTCGGTGTCGTCGGTGTCGCGGGACGAGCCCGAGGCGCCGGCCGGGCCGGTGCTGTCCGGGGTGGTCCGTGCGGGCTGGGCCGGGGTGCCGAGCGTCGGTCGGACGGGCGGCGTCGGCGCAGACGACGAGTCGTCGCCGTAGACCCGCGTCGTGTTCTGCCCGAAGGAGCGGGTGGCGTCGGCGTCGGAGCCGCCGCGGTTCACCGAGAACGTCGGGGCGGACGGTCCCTGGGCCGGCGACTGAGCCGGCGCCTGGGCGGGGGTCTGGGACTGCGGAGACTGCGGAGCCTGCGGGGCGGACGCCGCGGAGCCGTGCGCGCTGGTGCTGCCGGGCGTTCCGGCGCTCCCGGCGGTGCCGGTACCGCTCGGCGTGCCGGTGCTGGTGCCGGTGCCGGTGCCGGTGGGGGCAGCAGCGGGCGTGGGCGTCGCCGCCGGGCGCAGCGAGGTCGTGGTCGGGGTGGGCCGCTCGGCCGGGGACGCCGGAGCGGGCGTCGCCGCCTGAGCGCGGGACTGCTCCACCTGGTCGGCGTTCCAGTCCTGCTGGCGCTTGATCAGGTCGGCGTCGGGGTCGGGGGAGTCGAACTTCCAGCGCTCGAGATCGGCCTTGAAGAGCTTGCGGGCGCGGGACGGACGTGCCTGCCAGTCGAGCAGACGGTCGCGGAACTCGGCCAGCGACTGCTCGGCCTGGAAGCTGAACGTCGACGAGTTCTTCTTGATGTCGGCGATCTCGTGCTGGGTCCAGTTGGCGGCCAGCGGTGCACCGGGGACCGGGAGCAGACGCAGGCGGATGTCGGCGTCCTCGGCGAGGTGGTCGGCGTAGCGGCGCTCGTCGTGCCCGAGCGCACCCCAGGCGGCGGCCTTGCGGGCCGCCGAGACGATCGCGGTGACCGCGGCGTTCTTCGCCTCGCGCTCCTGCAGGGCCACGACGCGCTTGGTCGCTCCGCGTCCGATCAGCGCGGCGATCACACCCGCCACGACGATGGCGACGAAGGGGATGACGGCGCCCGAGAGCACACGCCACCCGTCGTCCGATGCGGTCCAGTCGCTCAGGTCGTTCCACCAGTCCATGCGCGCACCATACCCACGAAACGATCAGGCGCCGGGGAGGTCGGTCGGTGATCCGCCCATCCGGTCCGACACGATTCCAATGTGGAACATCATGACCAGCGGAGGGTGTCGACGGCGTCGTCGGCCGACCAGACGTTCGGCAGCTCGACGAAGCGACGCTCGGTCGCGACGTAGCGCCGGGCGCGGTACGCCGTGTCGCCCGCGACGTCGATCCGGTCGACGTACCCGACGATCTCGCCGTTCGCGCGGGTGACCCGGCTCAGGTCGTCGCGGACGTCGAGGACCCGGTAGTCACCGTGCGAGCGGGCGAGCGGGACACTGCGGATCCGCAGGACGGGTTCGTGGGTGGTCTGCATCGCTGCTCCCCGGGTCGGTGTGGTCGGTGACGGGGTGTCCGTCGGTGTGCAGCTGACGCTACGGGCGACCACCGACACGTCGGCGCCTCCGGCATGGTCTGTGGAGGAGGGCGCCGAGCGCGCGCGGTGTGGAGGAACTGCACCCCGCGCCCTCGCCGTCGCAGCACGCCGGAGTACGGTGGCGACATGACGACGTTCGTGCTCGCAGGTGGCTGTTTCTGGTGTCTCGACGCCGTGTACCGCACGCTCCAGGGGGTGCAGGACGTGGTGTCCGGCTACGTCGGCGGCCACGTGGACGACCCGTCGTACGAGCTGGTCTGCACCGGCACGACCGGTCACGCCGAGGCCGTCGCGGTGACGTTCGACGAGGCCGTGCTCCCGGCCGAGGTGGTCCTCGACGTGTTCTTCACGCTCCACGACCCGCGGCAGCTGAACCGGCAGGGCGCCGACGTCGGCACGCAGTACCGCTCGGCGATGTTCCCCGCTGACGACGTGCAGCGCGAGCTGTTCGAGCGCGCGATCGGGCGTGCCGCCGAGATCTGGGACGGCGGGATCGTCACGACGATCGAGCCGCTGTCGACCTTCTTCACGGCAGAGGAGCACCACCAGGACTTCTTCGCGAAGAACCCCGGACAGGGCTACTGCCTCGCCGTCGCACTGCCCAAGGTGAACAAGGTCCGCAAGGCGTACGGTCAGTACATCCTGGCGTCCTGATCCCGGGGCGTCGGGGCCACGAGGAGGTGGTTCGAACATGACGGACGACACGGGGACCTGGGTCGCGATCGGTCCGGCCGGCGCGGTGGGCAGCATCCACCGGGCGGCGGACGGCTTCACGGTCGAGCTCTACGGACGACGGCGAGCGGGTGGCGTGTACCCGTCGCTCGAGTCGGCGAAGGGCGCGGTCCACGCCGCGCTCGGCCCGTTGGCGGCCCGGCCCGAGTTCCGCGCGCACTGACGGGCTTCGGTCAGGAGGCCCGGGGGACTCGTCCTCCACAGGTCGCCTCGACCGGTCCACACGTCACAGGTCGAGCCCGGGCCCGCTCACGCGGTCCCGGGCTCGATGACGATCGACGCATGAACGACATCATCACCGTCTGCGGAATCGTCGCCACCGAGCCCCGGCACCTCGTCACCGAGACCGGCATCGCCATCACGAGTCTCCGGCTCGCGTCACCCTCGCGTCGTTGGGACCGGGCCAGTGCGGCCTGGGTCAACGGCACCACGAACTGGTACACCGTCACCGCGTTCCGGTCGCTCGCGTCGAACGTCTTCAAGTCCCTGAAGAAGGGCGACCGGATCGTGGTCGCCGGTCGCGTCCGGATCCGCACGTGGGAGCGCGACGGCCGCGGCGGGACCTCCGTCGAGATCGACGCCGACGGCATCGGCCACGACCTGGCGTGGGGCATCAGCAACTGGGTTCGGGTACCGCGGCAGGTGAACGACCCGACGACCGGCCACGGCGGCACGCAGCACGTCGACCTGCGCACCGGTGAGATCGGCGCCGGGGCACTGCCGGCCGCGCCGGACCACGCCGACCTCGACGCCGCTGCGACCCCCGAGGCGGCGGAGGACGCACCCGGCGTCGGGTTCGAGGACCCCGGCCTGCCCGGAGCGGTCGTCGACGCGCCCCACCACGGTGCGCCCGGACTCGACGAGCACGACCACGAGCAGGACGCCCCCGACGCAGGGGACCACGACCCGGTCGGGTCGCCCGTCGTCAGGGACGCCGCGTGACGCAGCTCAGCCGCGTCGGCCCGTCACCACTTCTGCGCGATCATCCCGATGCCGGAGACCTGCGCGGTGTCCCAGTTGCCGCCCCTCGGCAGACCCGAGACCCGGCCGTCGATCGTGAAGGACGCCCCCTGCACCCGCGGGCTGTTGGTCTGCTTCGCCTTGATCCCGTGGAACGTGAAGCTCGTGTCCCACTTGCCGTTGAGACCGGTGTTCGACTTGCGGTCCCCGACCGTGATGCGGGTGTTCTGCACGGTGGAGTGCACGACGTCGCCGTTCAGCCGGGCGTTCGCCTCGGCGTTGAAGAACAGGCGTCCGTCCAGGTTGAGCTTGAGCGTGCCGATCGTCTTGTGGTTGACGATCATCGTCGCGACGTCGTTCTTGTACCAGCGCATCCCGATGGGCGTCAGCTTGTTCGTCGCAGGGCCGAGGTAGCCGTAGGTGAACTTGCCGTTCTGCACGCGCTCCCAGATGTAGCGCGGCTTGCCCTTGCTCTGCGGCGAGCCCTTGTCCGACTGGATCCCGAACGAGTACGCGTTGTTGTGGGCGTCGTGGACGTTGATGTACGACGAGTAGCCGGTGCCGGAGCCGTTCGCGCTGATGCTCGCGGTGTAGAGCAGGTACGGGTCGCCCTTCGGCACGGCGCCGGCGGCCGAGGCCGGAGCCGCGGGGGCGAGGAGTGCGGCGGTGAGTGCGAGGGCGCCGACGAAGGGGACCGCGAGCCGGCGGAGTCGAGTGGTGGTGGTGCGCCTGGTCATGCCGGTCGTCCTCTTCCTGTTCCTGTCCGCGTCGTGGTCGGCGACGGGGCTCCGTGGTTGCGGGGCGTGGACACGCTACGTCGTCGTCCGACGGTGCGACAGACCCTCGTTGCGGGGTGCGCGATCCGGCGATCGGTCGGGGCGCGAGCGGGGGACGGGCGGGGTCACTACACTTGGGCGCGATATGGCTGAGTACATCTACCAGATGGTCCGCGCCCGCAAGGCGGTCGGCGACAAGCTGATCCTCGACGACGTCACGATGTCGTTCCTCCCCGGCGCCAAGATCGGCGTCGTCGGACCGAACGGCGCGGGCAAGTCGACGATCCTGAAGATCATGGCCGGTCTCGACCAGCCCTCCAACGGCGAGGCCAAGCTCTCGCCCGGCTTCACCGTCGGCATCCTCATGCAGGAGCCGGAGCTCGACGAGTCGAAGACCGTGCTCGAGAACGTGCAAGAGGGCGTCGGTGAGATCCACGGCAAGCTCGCTCGCTTCAACGAGATCTCGGCGCTCATGGCCGAGCCGGACGCCGACTTCGACGCCCTGCTCGCCGAGATGGGCACCCTGCAGGAAGAGATCGACGCGGCTGACGCGTGGGACCTCGACTCGCAGCTCGAGCAGGCGATGGCCGCGCTCCAGTGCCCCCCGGGCGACGAGCTCGTCACGCACCTGTCCGGTGGTGAGAAGCGCCGCGTCGCGCTCTGCAAGCTCCTGCTCCAGAAGCCCGACCTGCTCCTGCTCGACGAGCCCACCAACCACCTCGACGCCGAGTCCGTCCTCTGGCTCGAGCAGCACCTGCAGCAGTACCACGGTGCCGTCCTCGCCGTCACCCACGACCGGTACTTCCTCGACCACGTCGCACAGTGGATCGCCGAGGTCGATCGCGGCCGCCTGTACCCGTACGAGGGCAACTACTCGACCTACCTCGAGAAGAAGCGTGCGCGCCTCGAGGTCCAGGGCAAGAAGGACGCCAAGCTCGCGAAGCGCCTGTCCTCGGAGCTCGACTGGGTCCGCAGCAACACCAAGGGCCGTCAGGCGAAGTCGAAGGCCCGTCTCGCCCGGTACGAGGAGATGGTCACCGAGGCCGAGCGCACCCGCAAGCTCGACTTCGAGGAGATCGTCATCCCGGTGGGCCCGCGTCTGGGCTCCCAGGTCATCGACGCCGAGAAGCTGCACAAGCAGTTCGGTGAGCGCGTCATCATCGGCGACCTGTCCTTCACGCTGCCCCGCAACGGCATCGTCGGCGTCATCGGCCCGAACGGTGTCGGCAAGACGACGCTCTTCAAGACCATCGTCGGCCTCGAGCCGCTCGACGGGGGCACCCTGAAGATCGGCGAGACGGTCGACATCTCGTACGTCGACCAGAGCCGTGGCGGCATCGACCCGAACAAGAACCTGTGGGAGGTCGTGTCCGACGGGCTCGACTACATCCAGGTCGGCAAGACCGAGATCCCGTCGCGGGCCTACGTCTCGCAGTTCGGGTTCAAGGGCCCGGACCAGCAGAAGCGCGCCGGCATCCTGTCGGGTGGTGAGCGCAACCGCCTGAACCTCGCGCTCACGCTCAAGCAGGGCGGCAACCTGCTGCTGCTCGACGAGCCGACCAACGACCTGGACGTCGAGACCCTCGGCAGCCTCGAGAACGCCCTGCTCGAGTACCCGGGTTGCGCCGTGGTGATCACGCACGACCGGTGGTTCCTCGACCGCATCGCCACCCACATCCTCGCGTGGGAGGGCCTCAACGAGGACGGCACGCCGAACTGGTACTGGTTCGAGGGCAACTTCGAGGCGTACGAGGAGAACAAGATCGAGCGCCTCGGTGCCGACGCCGCGAAGCCGGGCCGGTCGACGTACCGCAAGCTCACGCGCGACTGACCGGCGTGACGAGACTGCACGCTCCGATCCGCATGCGGTGGAGCGACATCGACGCGTACGGTCACGTCAACAACTCCGCGATGCTGCGCCTGCTCGAAGAGGCGCGCATCGTGGGGTTCTGGGGCGCCGACCCCGACGAGCGGTCGGCGGACGGCAGCATCCCGGAGCCGATCATCGACGGTCGTCCGGGTTCCGGCACGATGACCGTCATCGCCGGGCAGCGGCTCGAGTACCTCGCGTCCATCCCGTACCTGCGGCAGCCGCTCGACATCCAGATGTGGATCGGGCGGCTCGGCGGCGCGAGCATCGACGTGTCGTACGAGGTCTGGTCTCCGGTGGGGCAGGACCCCGCCGTGCTCTACACCCGGGCGACGACGGCGCTCGTGATGGTCGACGCCGCGTCGAACCGTCCTCGTCGCCTGACCGCTCCCGAGCGGGCGGCGTGTGAGGCGTACCTCGAGGAGCCGGTCACCTTCAGCCGGCCCTAGCGGCGCCGGGGGACCGCGCCGGGCACACGCGACACCGCCACCGACGCGGGGACCGACACCGACCTCACAACAGCACCGGCACCGCTCGGGGCCCGTCACCGGCACCGGCACGGCCCGCGACCCGCAAGCGGTCCCGCAGGGGTCAGCGCGGGACCCGCATCATGCCCTCCTGCGCCACGGTGGCGAGCAGCCGTCCGTCGCGCGAGAACATCCGGCCGAGGGCCAGGCCCCGTCCGCCCTGAGCGCTGGGGGACTCCTCGACGAAGAGCACCCAGTCGTCCGCCCGGCCGTCGCGGTGCCACCACATCGCGTGGTCGAGGCTCGCGCTCTTCACGCCGGGCGTGCCCCAGGCGACACCGTGGCGGCGCATGATCGGCTCGAGGATCGACAGGTCGCTCGCGTAGCCGAGCACCGCGCGGTGCAGGGCGCGGTCCTCCGGCAGGTCGCCCTGCACGCGGAACCACACGGCCTGGTGCGCCACGTGCTCGCCCTGCACGTCGACGAACACGGGACCCTCGACGTGGCGCAGGTCGATGGAGCGCTCGGCCCAGGCCTGCGCCACCGGGTGGTCGATCGCGGACAGGATCGACGCCGCCGACGGCAGGGACTCCGGGTCGGGGACGTCCACCGGGACGGCGTCCTGGTGCTCGACCCCGGTGTCGGGCGCCTGGAACGAGGCGATCATCGAGAAGATCGGCACCCCCTGCTGGTACGCCTGCACGCGGCGGGTCGCGAACGACCGGCCGTCGTGGATGCGCTCGACGCCGAACGTGATCGGGGCGTCGATGTCGCCGGGGCGCAGGAAGTAGCCGTGCATCGAGTGGATGTCGCGGCCCTCGATGGTGGCCTGTGCGGCGACGATGCACTGCGCGAGCACCTGCCCGCCGAACACCCGCCCGCCGGGTGACCAGTGGCTGACGCCGGTCAGGATGGTCTCGCCGGTGCTCGCGCCCGTGTCCTCGAGTCGCAGGGTCCGCAGGAAGTCCGGTTCTCCGTTCACGTGGTGCAGTCTACGAACGGCCGGACGGCACCGGTGCACCCGGGCACGGCCGGTAGGATCGGAGCCGACATGAGCACCTCGTTCACGCTTCCCGACGCCGCCTCACTGGGTGACCTCCGCACCTACCTCGGGCGGGCAGCCCGGATCGAGGACGGTTCGGTGCGGCTCATCGCCGACTCCGGTGTCCTCGCGGTGTACACGGCGATCCTCTACCCGCTCGGCCTGCTCGACGAGCTGCCGACCGTGCTGGGGCTGCGCACGTTCTCGTTGACCGAGCCCGCGACGATCGACGCCGTCGTGCCGTTGCAGTCGCTGCTCGAGCGGCTCCGCCTGCTGGCCGAGGCGCAGGACGCCGAGCACGCCGAGGGTGCCGACCCGACGCGGGCGACCCCGATCGAGGTCGAGCTCCCGCACGAGGTCCACACGGTGACGTGGGCGGCCATCTCGCCGCCGCGTGGCGGGTGGGTGCCCCTGCCGGACGTCTCGCCGGAGCTCCTGCGACGCGCCACGCGCGACGGCATCACCGAGGTCGCCGAGGCCGTGCCGTCGAACGCCGGCGAGGCCATCGTCCGCAAGGTCCGCTCCGAGGTCTGGGGGCGACCGGTTCCGGGCATCGAGCACCTGCCCGCCGGGGCCGGGTTCGCCGGCGAGAGCCTGGGGTTCCTCGGGCACGACCCGGTCCGGCTGTTCGAGACCGGTCCGTGGAGCCGGCTCACGACGTCGCGCGGGCACGTGCTCGTGAAGCGTCGGGCCTGGACGCTCTCCCTCTGACGCTCTCACTCTGACGGGCGCCGCTGCGACCGCCGGTGGTTGGGTGGGGGCATGCACGTCTTCCTCACCGGCGCGTCCGGCTTCATCGGCTCCTCCGTCCTGCGTGCGCTGGTGGCGCACGGGCACGACGTCACCGCCCTCGTCCGTTCCGACGAGAAGGCGCAGCGCGTCCGTGACGCCGGGGGTGACGCGGTCGTCGGTGACCTGACCGACGCCGCGGTCGTCGACCGCCTGCTGCAGGAGCACGACGGTGTCGTGCACACCGCGTCGGCGCCCGACGTCGACCCGGACTTCGTCCGCGCGGTCCTCGCGGCGTTCGACGGCACCGGCAAGCCCTTCGTGCACACCGGCGGCGTCTTCACCTTCGGCGACTCGACGGACATCTCCGAGCAGTCGCCGGTCGACCCGCCCGCGCTGACCGCGTGGCGGACCGCGAACGAGGCCGCCGTCCGGGCGAGCGCCGTGCGCACCACGATCGTCGCGCCGGGCATCGTGTACGGGCACGGCGGCGGCATCCCCACGATGTTCGTCGGCGACGGCACGGAACCGGTGCGGCTCGTCGGTGACGGATCGCAGCGCTGGACCACGGTGCACGTCGACGACCTCGGCGAGCTCTACGTCCTCGCCCTGGAACGCGCCGAGCAGGACGGCTCCGTCGTCGCCGTGAACGGGGACGCCCCGACGGTGCGCGAGCTCGCCGAGGCCGGCGCACACGGCTCGCCGGTGGTCGCCGAGAGCGCCGACGACAGCCGCGCACGCCTCGGGACCGACTTCGCCGACGCACTGCTCCTGCACCAGGAGGCGACGGGCGCGCACGCGCGCGCCGCGTACGGCTGGGCCCCGGCCCACCCGTCACTGGTCGCGGACCTGGCGGACGGGTCCTACCGGGTGTGAGGTGACCGGGTGGCGGCCGGGAGGCCCGTGGCCGTGTCCGCCACGGGCCTCCCGGCCGTCATGGATCGCGGCAGACCGCCGGGCGTCAGTCGAACGTGTTCGTCATGGCGTGCGCGGCTCGGTCGAGGTACGCCCAGAGCTCGGCTTCGTCGAGGGGTGCGAGCCCGAGCGACTCGACGGCCGTGCGCATGTGCTGCAGCCAGTGCTCGCGTGCCTCCGACGTGATGCGGAAGGGCATGTGCCGCATCCGCAGGCGCGGGTGCCCGCGCTCCTCGCTGTAGGTGCCCGGTCCGCCCCAGTACTGCTGCAGGAACGACGACAGCCGCCAGATCGCGCCGTCGAGGTCGTCGGCCGGGTACATCGGCCAGATCACGTCGTCCTGCCGGACGCCCTCGTAGAAGCGGCGGACCAGGCGGTCGAAGGTGGGTGCCCCGCCGATGCGGTCGAACAGCGACCCGGTGGCGGCGGCCCCGTTCGCGCCGACTCGCAGCGTGATCGGCTGCCCCGGGGTGCCGGGCGTACCGGGCATGCCGTTCGGCGGCGTGGGGTCGGTCATCTGGGGTCGTTCCCGTCGTCGGGGCGGTCGGTCTGGGCCGGCTTGCCGAGCAGGGTGCGCCGGGGGCGGCGGGGCTGCGTCGGAGCGGGGGTTGGCTGCGTGCGGACGGTGCGCAGGCCGTTGATCGAGGTGGCGTTCTCCCAGCCCTCGGGCATGATCATCGCCATCGCGGGCAGGGTGATGCCGAGCTCGTCGACGGCGCGCTTCAGGCGGGTGCGGAGCTCGCGGCCGACGACGTCGAGCTCGGAGGCACGGGTCTTCACGACGAGCCGGAACACCATGCCGTCGTCGGAGATCGACTGCAGCCCCCAGATCTCCGGCTTCTCGACGATGCGCTGCCGCCAACGGGGCTCCTGCGACATCGTGACCGCTGCCCGGAGCAGGGCGTCCTGCACGGCGTCGATGTCGGTGTCGTAGGGGACCGTGATGTCGACGAGCACGCGCGACCAGCCCTGCGACAGGTTGCCGACCCGCAGGATCTGCCCGTTCGGGACGAACCACAGGATCCCGTTGACGTCGCGGATCTGCATGACCCGAAGGCCGACGTTCTCGACCACGCCCGTGGCCTGGCCGGTGTCGACGACGTCACCAACGCCGGCTTGGTCCTCGAGGATCATGAAGACGCCGGAGAGCAGGTCCTTGACGATCGACTGCGCGCCGACGGCGAGCCCGGCGGCGACGAGGGAGGCGCCGCCGACGATCCCGACGGCGGCGTTCGGGATCGCGACCGGGATGATGATCGCGAGCGCGATGACGACCACGACGACCGTCGCCAGGTTCTCGAGCACGCTCCCGAGGGTCCGGGTGCGCTGGACCACGCGGGCGGTCTGCACCGGGGACGCGACGAGCGCCTGGGTGTCCTCGGCACCCTGCCGCTTCTTCACGCCGTTCACGACACGGTCGACGACCTGCTTGATCATGCGTCGGAGGAGCAGCCGCAGCACGATCGCCGCCAGGATCGTGATGACGATCGTGATGGGGACGTGCCAGGCGTCGACGAACTGGGTGAATGCGTTGGACGCCCACTTCGGGACGTCGGTGGTGTCTGCAGCCGAGATCATGTCCGGTCGATGGTAGGGGGACGGGGTGTGGTGTCCCTGGAGGAACGCCACACCCCGTCCGGGTGGGTGGATGCGGATCAGGCGCCGGTGGCGTCCGAGCCGTCGGCGGCCTGCACGCGGAGCGCGCGCTCCGTGCCTGCCAGGCTCTCGGTCACGATGCGGCGCAGGGCCGGCGTCTCCGGGTGCTCCTCGAGCCACGCCGTGGCGGCGTCACGGAGCTCGGTCGACGCGAGCGGCGCCGGGTAGAGGCCCGAGACGATGGTGTCCGCCATGTGGTAGCTCCGCTCGGCCCAGATGCGGGTGAGCACGGCGAAGTACTCCGGCACGAGGCCCTCGAGCACGACCGGGCTGTTCACGTGCTGGAACCCGACCGTGGTCTGCCGCACGATCGCGTTCGGCAGCTCGGCCGAGTCGACCAGCGACGAGAACGCGGCGAGCTTGCCCTCGGCCGTGGGGATCGTCGCCCGGGCGCGGGCCGCGGCCTGCTCACCGGACGCGGTCTTGTCGGCGGCGAGCTCGGCGTCGATCTCGGTGCCGGCGGCCGCACCCGCGAGCACGAGGCCCTCGAGCAGCTCCCAGCGCAGGTCGGTGTCGATCTCCAGGCCCTGCAGCGTGACGGACCCGTCACGCAGGCCCTGGAGCGTCGCGACGTGCTCGGGGCTGGACGGGATCTGCGCGAAGAACTTCACGAACTGGAACTGCGCGTCCGAGCCGGCCTCGGCGCTCGACGCCAGGTTCCACAGCGTGTCGCCGACCGTGCGGACCGTGGCGTCGACCTTCGCCGGTGCCACGTAGTTCCGGGCGGTCAGCAGCAGCTGCGAGAGCGTGGTGCGGATCGTCGTCGACTCGGTCTCGGTCGCGATGTTGCCGAGCACCAGGCGGACGTAGTCGCTCGCGGGCGACTCGGCGTCGCGCGTGGCGTCCCACATCGCGCCCCACACGATCGAGCGGGCGAGCGGGTTCGCGATCGACGCGAGGTGCTCGATCGCCGTCGTGCGGGAACGCTCGTCGAGACGGATCTTGGCGTACGCCAGGTCGTCGTCGTTGAGGAGCACGAGGTCGCCGCGGTGCACGCCGACGAGCTCGGGGACCTCGGTGCGGGCGCCGTCGACGTCGATCTCGACGCGGTGGACCCGCTCGAGCGTGCCCCCGGCGGACGCGGCGCCGAAGGGCGCGGACGCGTCGTCCCGGAAGGCGTAGACGCCGATCGCCAGGCGGTGCGGGCGGAGCGTCGGGTGGTCGGCGGGCGCTTCCTGCAGCACGGCGAACGACGTGATCGCGCCGGACTCGTCGACCTCGATCTCCGGGCGGAGCGTGTTCACCCCGGCGGTCTCGAGCCAGGCCTTCGACCACTCGGTGAGCTCACGGCCGCTCGTGGCCTCGAGCTCGACGAGCAGGTCGCGCAGCTCGGTGTTCGAGTGGTGGTGCTTCTTGAAGTACGCCGAGACGCCCGCGAAGAACGCGTCGATGCCGACCCACGCCACGAGCTGCTTCAGGACGGAGCCGCCCTTCGCGTACGTGATGCCGTCGAAGTTGACCTGGACGTCCTCGAGGTCGTTGATCGTCGCGACGATCGGGTGCGTCGAGGGGAGCTGGTCCTGGCGGTAGGCCCAGGACTTCTCCATCGCCTGGAACGTCGTCCACGCCTCGGTCCACTCGGTGGCCTCGGCGGTGGCGATCGTGGAGGCCCACTCGGCGAACGACTCGTTCAGCCAGAGGTCGTTCCACCACTTCATGGTGACGAGGTCGCCGAACCACATGTGGGCGAGCTCGTGCAGGATCGTGACGACCCGGCGCTCCTTGATGGCGTCGGTGACCTTCGACCGGAAGACGTAGGTCTCGGTGAAGGTGACGGCACCGGCGTTCTCCATCGCGCCCGCGTTGAACTCCGGCACGAAGAGCTGGTCGTACTTCTCGAAGGGGTAGGCGACGTCGAACTTCTCCTCGAAGTACGCGAAGCCCTTCTTCGTGGTCTCGAACACGTACTCCGGGTCGAGGTACGCGGCGAGCGACCGGCGCGCGAAGACGCCGAGGGGGATGGTGCGGCCGTCGCGGCTGGTGAGCTCGTCGCGGACGACCTCGTACGGGCCGGCGACGAGCGCCGTGATGTAGCTCGAGATGCGTGCGGTGGGCGGGAACGACCAGGTCGCGACGTCGCCGTCGACGTGCGGCTCCGGGGTGGGGGAGTTCGACACGACCTGCCAGCGCGACGGCGCGGTCACCGTGAAGGTGAACTCCGCCTTGAGGTCGGGCTGCTCGAACACCGCGAACATGCGGCGGGAGTCGGGCACCTCGAACTGCGAGTACAGGTAGACCTCGTCGTCGACGGGGTCGACGAAGCGGTGCAGCCCCTCGCCGGTGTTCGTGTACAGCGCGTCGCTGACGACCACGAGCTCGTTCTGTTCCTGCAGGTCGTCGAGCTGGATCCGGACCCCGTCGTTCACGGCCGCCACGTCGAGGGCGGTGCCGTTCAGCGTGATCGAGTGCACCGTCGCGGTGATCGCGTCGATGAAGGTCGAGGCACCGGCCGTCGCGGTGAACCGGACGCGGGTGGTGCTGCCGAACGTCTCCGCACCGCGGGTCAGGTCGAGCTCGACGTCGTAGGTCTGCACGGCGACGACGCTCGCGCGCTCCTGTGCTTCGATTCGGGTGAGGTTCTCTCCGGGCACGCAACGCTCCATCTTCACTGGGGACGCGGACGATCGGTGTCCGCGCGGGGGAGTCCCGGAGCGGCGTCGTGCACCGGCGGGACGATGGACTCCAGCCTAGCGACGGGGCGTACGGTCGAAGCGTGACGGACACGACTGTGGACAAGACGCCCGACCGCACCGCTGTGGAGTTCTGGTTCGACCCGAACTGCCCGTGGGCCTGGATGACGAGCCGCTGGGTCGACGAGGTCGCCCGGCACCGCGACCTCGACGTGACGTGGAAGGTGATGAGCCTGTTCGTCCTCAACGAGGACCAGGACGTCCCGGACACCTACCGCGACCGCCTCGAGCAGGGTCAGGTGTACCCGCGGGTCGTCACGGCGGCACGCCTGCGGAACGGCGACGAGATCGTCAAGCCGCTGTACGACGCGCTCGGCGAGCACGTCCACCACCGCCAGGAGTCCGACCCCGCGCAGGTCGTCCCCGCGGTGCTCGAGGAACTCGACCTGGACGCCGACCTGCTCGAGTACGCCTGGACGGACGAGGTCGACCAGGCCGTCCGTGCGAGCCACCAGGACGGCATCGACCGCGTCGGGCAGGACGTCGGGACCCCCGTGATCGCCGTCGAGGGCACCGCCTTCTTCGGCCCGGTCATCTCCCCGGCGCCGAAGGGCCAGGAGGCGCTCGACCTGTGGGACGGCGTCGTCGCGGTCGCGAAGTACCCGGGCTTCTTCGAGCTCAAGCGCTCGCGCACGGTCGGCCCGGTCTTCGACACCACCGCCTGACGCCCGGTCCGCGCCTGTCGCGCCCCGCCGCGGTCGTCGCGCCCCGGAGAGTCGGGGCGCGACGACCGCGGCGGGGCGCAGCCGGTAGGGGCCGACGTGCGGCCGCGAGCGCGCGGCCAGCGCAGCCACGGGCGGACGGGAGGCCCGGGTCGCGCCCGCCGTTCGGGCCCCGTCAGGCGAGGGGCAGGCGCATGAGCGTCAGGTCGAGCCAGCGGTCGAACTTGCGTCCGACCTCGGGCACGACCGCGACCGTGCTGAACCCGAGCTGCTCGTGCAGGGCGATCGACCCGGTGTTCGTGCTGCAGATCCCCGCCATCATGACGTGCCGGCCCTCGGCGGTCGCCCGCTCGACGAGGGACCGCATCAGGGCCGAGGCGATGCCCCGGCCGCGGAACGACTCGACCACGTAGACGCTGTGCTCGACGGTCAGCCGGTACCCGTGGTGCGGCCGCCACTGCGAGTAGGTGGCGTACCCGGCGACGGTGCCGTCGACCTCGGCGACGAGCACGGGCCAGCCGTCGCCCTGCCGTCCGGACAGCCAGCTGTCGAAGTACGACCGGGGGTGCGGTTCGTCCTGCCAGATGGCGGTCGAGTGCAGCACGGCGTCGACGTGCAGGGCGTGCACGACGTCGAGGTCGGCCGGGGTGCAGTCGCGGATCAAGACCCCGTTCGTCGCATATGCTGTCGTCATGTCTCACATCGTAGACGACGACTCGGGTCTCGCGGAACGGGCCCTCGGCGAACGACTCCAGCGCCTCCGCACCGAACGGCGGTGGAGCCTGACCGAGCTCGCCGAGGAGTCCGGTGTGTCCCGCGCCATGATCAACCGCGTCGAACGCGGGGTGTCGAGCCCCACGGCGACGATCCTCGGACGGCTGTCCGGTGCGTTCGGCCTGACGGTCTCGCAGCTCCTCGACGAGGCCCTGCAGCACGAGGTGCCCAGGGCGACCGATCCCGACGAGGCGCGCGGCGTCCAGCGCGGCGCGACCGCCGACTCGTGGACCGACCCCGACACCGGGTACCGCCGCCGTCCGGTCTCGAGCGCGGCGTTCCCCGCGGACGTCACCGAGGTGCGCCTCCCGGCCGGCCGCGAGGTGGCGTACCCGGCGTCCGCCTACGCGTTCCTGCGGCACTGCATCTGGGTGGTCGAGGGGGTGCTCGAGCTCGTCGTCGGCGGCGAGCCCACGCGGCTCGGTGCGGGGGACCGCATCGAGCTCGGCGACCCTGCCGACGTGGTCTACCGGAACCCGGGCGAGACCGACGTGCGGTACGTCGTCGTCGTGGTCCGGGGGCAGTGACCGCGGGAATAGGATCGGAGCCATGCGCATCCACCTCGGAACGGACCACGCCGGCCTCGAGTTCAACAAGACCCTCGCCACCCACCTGACCGAGGCCGGGCACGAGGTCGTGGACCACGGGCCGACCGCGTACGACGCGCTCGACGACTACCCCTCGTTCTGCATCAACGCCGCGCACGCCGTGGTGCAGGACCAGCGCGCGGGCGTCCCGGCGCTCGGCGTCGTCTTCGGTGGCTCCGGCAACGGCGAGCAGATCGCCGCGAACAAGGTCGAGGGCATCCGGGCCGCGCTCGTCTGGAACGAGTCGACCGCGCTGCTCGCCCGCCAGCACAACGACGCCAACGTCATCTCGATCGGCGCCCGCCAGCACACCGAGGCCGAGGCGATCCGCTTCGTCGACCTGTTCATCGCCGAGCCGTTCTCCGGCGAGGAGCGCCACGCCCGTCGCATCGCCCAGCTCGCCGAGTACGAGACGTCCGGGCTGATCGCCGGCAGGCAGATCGATCAGTAAGCCCGAGTAGACAGGACGAATGCCCGAGGGTCACTCCGTCCACCGCATCGCCAACCAGTTCACCCGGCACTTCGTCGGCAAGCGGTGCGAGGTGTCGAGTCCGCAGGGGCGGTTCGCCGCCGGGGCCGCGCAGCTCGACGGCAAGCGCATGGTCGCCGCGCGGGCCGTGGCGAAGCAGATGTTCCTGGAGTTCGAGGGCGACCTGTTCCTGCGCGTGCACCTCGGCCTCTACGGCGCGTGGGACTTCGCCGGCGTGATCTCGTCTGCCGAGGCGCTGTCCGAGGACGGCGACGGCGAGGAGTCCCTCGCCTCGATCGGCGCGCCCCGGCTCGCCCGGTACCGGATGGCCGAGCAGGAGAAGGTCGAGGACCCGATCGAGTCCTTCCCGCCGGACCCCGTCGGGCAGGTCCGGGTCCGGATCCTGACCGAGGACACCGTCGCCGACCTGCGCGGTCCGACCGCCTGCGTCGTCGAGACCCCGGCCGAGGTGCAGCAGGCGCTCGACAAGCTCGGCCCGGACCCGATCAACGACGACGGCCCGGAGGCCGAGCAGACGTTCGTGGACAACGTCCGGAAGCGCAACGTCGCCATCGGCCAGCTGCTCATGGACCAGTCGGTGGTCGCCGGGATCGGCAACATCTACCGCGCCGAGCTGCTGTTCCGGCAGCGCATCGACCCGTACAAGCCGGGCAAGAAGATCACCGTCAAGCAGGCCAAGGCGCTGTGGGCGGACTGGTCGAAGCTGCTGCACGACGGCGTCCGCGACGGCCTGATGATGACCATGGACGGCCTGTCCGACGCCGACCACGAGAAGGCGCAGCGCTCGCGGAAGGACCGGCACTGGGTCTACCACCGCCAGGGCGAGCCCTGCCGGGTGTGCGGCACCGAGATCCGGATGGCCGACATGGCCGGCCGCAAGCTCTACTGGTGCCCGAAGGACCAGAAGTAGCGGGACTCAGAGCTCGCGGTGGGTGAACCGTCCGGCGATCGCGGTCGCGAGCACGTGCACGTCGCGCAGGGCCGCTGACGAGGCCGCCAGCGGATCGGACCCGACGAGCACCAGGTCCGCCACGTCGCCGACGGCCACCGTGGTGCGGCCGCCGTCGGTCGACCCGCGCCACGCCGTCAGCGCGGTGAGCCGCTCCGCCGGGTGCCAGGGTTCGCGGCCGTCACGGTCGCGGCCGACCGCCGCGGACATCGACACCCAGGGGTCGAGCGGCGCCACCGGGGCGTCGGACCCGAGCAGCAGTCGGGTGCCGGCCCGCGCGAGCGAGGCGAAGGCGAACGCGCGCTCGGTCAGGCCAGCCCAGTGCCGGTCGGCGACGTCGCGGTCGTCCATCGCGTGCTCGGGCTGCACCGACGCGGCGACGCCGAGCCGTGCGAACCGGTCGACGTCGGTGTCGGCGACCAGCTGGGCGTGCTCGATCGTGCCGCGTGCGCCGACGGCCTCGAAGACGTCGAGCGCGAGCGTGTTCGCCCGGTCGCCGATCGCGTGCACGGCGGGGACGAGTCCGCCGTCGACCGCGCGCCGGGTCATCGCGACGAGGTCGTCGAACGGCCAGGCCAGCACGCCGGACCCGTCGGCCATCGCCGCCGTCCTGGTGCCGAGCGACCCGTCGGTGATCACCTTGAAGGGCCCCATCGTGAGCAGGCCGCGGGTGCCCTCGACGACGTCGCCGGTCCGGAGCCCGCGCGCGAGCACCGCGTCGAGCTCGCCCGGGTAGACCCCGGAGGACACGCGCAGTCCGTCGGTCCCCGCGTGCACCCGGCGCACCCACCGGTCCAGGCCGAAGCGCATCTCGAGGTCGACGACACGCGTCACCCCGCGGGCTGCGGCGGCCTCCACCGCGTCCGCCACCCAGCCGTCGAGCACGGCGTCCGGCACCTGCGACAGCGCGCCGGTGACGTCGAACGCGTCCTGCTCGCGCAGGACGCCGTCCTCGCCCGCCGGCAGCGGCCGGCCGAGCACGACGGCGAAGTGCGCGAGTGCGAGGGCGTTGCACCACACCGCGTGCAGGTCGCCGCTGATGACGACGACCGGGAGGCCCGGTGCGGCCCCGTCGAGCAGCGCGCGTCGTGCGGGGCGCGGCCACATCCCGTCGCGGTAGCCGTGTCCGACGAGCACGCCGTCCGTCCCGCCGGTTCGCGCGGCCGCGGCGAGCAGGTCGGCGGTCGCCTCGGCCGAGTCGCAGCCGGAGACGTCGACCCGGCGGCGCACCAGGGCCCACTGGTCGAAGTGCGTGTGGTGGTCGACGAGGCCCGGGCCGAGCCAGGCGCCCCCGGTCTCGACGACGTCGGTGTCCGGGCCGGCGGGGTCGAGCGTGCCGGCCGGCGCGACCTCGGTCACCCGGCCGTCGACCACGCGGACGTCGGACGGCGCGCCGGAGGTGCCCACCCGCCGGACGGTGCGGAGCAGGACCTCCTGCGTCCCCGCCGTCACGGCCGGACCCGCTCGATCTCGTCGGCGAGCGCCGGCGACGCGTACGGGCCGTCGCCCCGCAGGCCGGCGAGGATCCGCTCGACGACCTCGGGGGCCTTGTTCTGCGAGAGCTTCGCGCGGGCGTCGACCCGTGTGACCCGGATCCGGATCCCGACGGTGCCCTTCGCCATCCGGCGGGCGGTCTCCTCGTCGACCTGCAGGGACACCGGCTCCGGCATGACGCGCTCGAAGTGGTCGACGAGTTCGCCGAGCACCCGGAAGTTCTCGTCGTCGGACAGGATCTCCGGCGTGCCCCACACGTGTGCGGTGACGTGGTTCCAGGTGGGGACGAACTGCTCCGGCGGGTACCAGGCGGGGGAGACGTAGCCGTGCGGCCCCTGGAAGACGACGAGCACCTCGTGCTGCCCGAGCTCGTGCGCGACCTCGTCCGGGCGGCCGACGTGCGAGACGAGCACGAGGTCGTCCGGGTCCTCGTCGGGACGGGGCTCCTCGAGCAGGAACGGGTAGTGCGAGGCGACGATGCCCGATGCGGTGTGCGACACGATCGTGGCCCAGGGGTGCTCGGCGACGAGCCGCCGGACCTCGGCCGGGTCGGTCATCAGGAAGTGGGGTGTGTGCCGCATGCTCCGAGCGTGGCACAGCAGCCCGCCGGGGCGCGAGCGGCGGGGTTTCCGTCGTGTTTCAGCGCGGTAAAGGTTTCAGAGATCATTGAAACAAGTCTTGTGGTCGGGATTCGCCGGCCCCTAGGTTCCTCGACAACGACGGCCGGGCAGGGACCCGGCCGCACCGATCGAGGAGCAATCATGCGACGCAGGACGATCACCGCGCTGGCCGCGGCCGCCACCGTGGTGCTGGTGGCCACGGGCTGTTCGGCCGGCGGGGACGCCGACTCCGCCGCCGGCGGCGGCAGCCTGGTCTACGCCACCGGGGAGCCCGACCACCTGACCCCGGGACGCCAGACCGTCGCGTTCACGCAGACCCTGGCCCTGTTCGCCCCGCTCACCGAGACCGACGCCGACGGCGAGCTCCAGGACGTCGCCGCCGAGAGCGTCACGAGCGACGACGCCACCACGTGGACGATCACGCTCCGCGACGGCTGGGAGTTCCAGAACGGCGAGCCCGTCACGCCCGAGAGCTACGTGAAGGCGTGGAACCACACCGCCTACGGGCCGAACGCCTGGGAGAACAGCGGCCAGCTCGCCGCGATCGTCGGCTACTCGGACCTCAACCCCGCGAAGGGCACCCCGACGACGAAGGAGATGTCCGGGCTGCGGGTCACCGGCGACGACACCTTCACCGTGACGCTCACCCACGCGGACAGCCAGTTCCCGCTGCAGCTCAGCCAGGCGCAGACCGCGTTCTACCCGATGCCCGAGGCCGCCTACGACGACCTGAAGGCCTACGACGCGAAGCCGATCGGCAACGGCCCCTACGAGATGACCGAGGCGCGGAAGGCGAACCAGGAGTTCACCGTCAGCGCCTGGTCCGGCTACCAGGGCACGAAGGCGAAGACCGACGAGGTCACCTTCCGGCCGTACTCGGACATGAACACCGCCTACACCGACGTCCTCGCCGGCAACGCGGACGTGCTGTTCCTGCCGACCGACAAGATGACGAGCGCCGACGCCGACTTCGGCGACCGGCTGCACTCGTTCGACGCCCCCGGCATCGACTACCTCGGCTTCCCGCTCTGGGACGACCGGTACGCCGACCCCGACGTCCGCCGCGCGATCTCGATGTCCATCGACCGCGACGAGGTGAACGACGCCATCTACGGCGGCCTGTACGAACCCGCCACCGCGCTCACCCCGCCGAACATGTCCGGCACGCAGGAGGGCATCTGCGGCGAGGCGTGCGAGTTCGACCCGGCGGCGGCCAAGCAGCTCCTGGCCGACGCCGGCGGGTTCGACGGCTCGATCACGCTCGTGTACCCGGGCGGCAACGGCCTCGACTCGCTGTACGAGGCCTACGCGAACCAGATCCGGCAGAACCTCGGCGTCGACACCGAGGCGAAGGCCACCACCGACTGGGCGTCGTACTACTCGCAGCTCACCGACAAGGAGATCGAGGGCCCGCACTTCGGCCACTGGGGTGCCCTGTACGCCAGCCAGCAGAACACCCTCCGGGCGCTGTTCACCACCGCCGGCGGGTGCGCGCCCTGCACCGGGTACTACCAGTCCGACCAGGTCGACGAGCTCCTGGCGAAGGCGGACTCCGCCGGCTCCCAGGACGAGGCGAACGACTACTACGCCCAGACCCAGGAGGCCGTCCTGGCCGACTTCCCGGTCGTGCCGACCTTCTTCGACAAGTACTCGTACGTCGTCAGCGAGAAGATCGCGTCGCTGCCCGCCGTCGACGGCAGCCCGGTCGTCCCGCAGATCACCGTGCAGTAGGGACCGGCACCACCACATGGACCAGCGCACCGTCCTCCGCCTCGCGACCTCGGTCCCCGACCGCGACGGCTTCCCCCTCGTCGACGACCTGCACGCCCGGTTCGCCGCGCTCGCCGCGGCCCACCCGGACCGGGTCACGGTCACCCGCATCGGCACCAGCCGGCTCGGCGAACCGCTCCACAGCTACCGGATCGGGTCCGGGTCGCACGCCGCCGTCGTCGTCGGCGGCGTGCACCCGAACGAACCGATCGGCTCGTGGACGGCGCTGCACCTCGCCGAGACGATGGCCACCGACACCGCGACGGCCGACGCGCTCGACACCACCTGGCACGTCGTCCCGACCATCGACCCGGACGGCATGCGGCTCAACGAGGCGTGGTTCCACGACCCGCACGACCGGGTCCGGTACGCCCGGGGCTTCTACCGGCCAGCGCCCGACAGCCAGGTGGAGTGGACGTTCCCGAACAGCCACGGGTCGGTGTACTTCGACCGGGTGCTCCCGGAGACGCTCGCGTTCATGCGGCTCATCGACGACACCGAGCCCGAGCTGCTCGTGAGCCTGCACAACGGTGAGATGGGCGGCGTCTACTACTACCTGTCCGAGGACCTGCCCGACGTCATCGACACCCTGCACGCGGTCCCGGCCGCGCTCGGGCTGCCGCTCGACACCGGGGAGCCGGAGTCGCCGTACCTGCGCGCGTTCGCCCCCGCGGTGTTCGCGATGGAGGGGGTCGAGGCCGCGTACGACTACCTCGAGGGGCTCGGCATCGACCCCGGCGAGCACATCCACGGCGCCTCGAGCGCGGCGTGGGCGATGCGCCACGGGGCCCTGTGCCTGGTGGCGGAACTGCCGTACTGGAGCCACCCGGACGCCGACGACCAGACGCCGACGACCGAGCCGTACGCCCACCTGCTCCGCCGGTGTGCCGACGCCCTCGGCGCCTCGGGCGCGGAGCTGCAGGAGGTCCTCGACGCCGCGACGCCGATGCTCACGATCGAGACACCGTTCCTCGAGGGTTCCCGCGCGTTCATCCCGATGATCGGCGGGATGACCGACACCGACCGTGCCCGTGCCGACCGCGAGCCGGCGGAGCGGATGGCCACGGTCGCGGAGCGCTTCGGCTGCGAGGACCTGGTCCGCTGCTTCCGCCTGCGCTACGGCGGCATGCTGCTCCGCGCGCTCGAGGCCGAGACCGTCGCCGGCACCGCCCCTGCGCCGCTGCGGCGGCTCCGCGACCGCCTGGCGGAGCGCTACGCGGTCTGGCAGGCGGACGAGGCGACCGGCGCCGAACCGATCCCGATCAGCAAGCTGGTGGGGGTGCAGTACGGGGCGATCCTCGCCTGCGCGGCGCACGTGGCGGACCCGACCCGCGCCTCCCGACCGCAGCTGGTCACCACGGGACGGACGGGAGGCGCGTGATGCGTCCGGCGCTCGCCGTCGGCCGTCGGATCGGCGGCCTGGTCGTGGTGTTCCTCGGGGTGACGTTCCTCATCTACGCGATGACCTTCGCGCTGCCGGGCGACCCGATCCGGGCGCTCGGCGGCGACCGACCGCTCAGCGACGCGGTCGTCCGCGCGCTCCGGGCCGAGTACCACCTCGACCAGCCGCTCTGGGAGCAGTACCTGCGGTACATCGGCGGGCTGTTCCGCGGCGACTTCGGCACCGACTTCAGCGGTGAGTCCGTCGGCGAGCAGATGGCCTCGCGGTGGCCGGTGACGGTCACGCTCGCGCTCACCGCGTGGGCGCTCGAGATCGTGCTCGGCATCGGACTCGGCGTGCTCTCCGCGCTGCGCCGCGGCACGGTCCTCGACAAGACCGTGCTCGTCGGCACGATCGTCGTCGGCGCGGTGCCGGTCTTCGTGCTCGGGGTCGCCCTGCAACTCGTGTTCTCGGTGCGGCTGCACTGGTTCCCGGTCGCCGGTGCGACCGCCGGGTGGCCCACCGCCTACGTGCTGCCGGCCCTCGTCATCGCCCTGTTCGGGCTGGCGGCGGTGTCGCGGCTGACCCGCACCTCGGTGATCGAGACGCTCGACGCCGACCACGTGCGCACCGTGCGGGCGAAGGGGCTGACCCCTGGTCGGATCGTCGGCGTGCACGTCATGCGGAACTCGCTCATCCCGACCGCCACCTACCTGGCGACCGACCTCGGCTACCTGATGGGCGGCACCGTCGTCATCGAGGGCATCTTCAACCTGCCCGGCGTCGGGAACCTGCTGTTCCAGGGCATCCGCTCGCACGAGGGCGCCGTCGTCGTCGGGATCTCGACCGCCCTCATCCTGGTGTTCCTCGTCACGAGCGTGCTCGTCGACCTGCTGCACGCCGCCCTCGACCCCCGCGTCCGGACCGGAGCCGCCCGATGACCACCGCAGCCCTCAGCGCCACCGTCGAACCCGTCGTCGCCGGTCGCCGGCGCCCCCTGCTCGCCGTCGTCCGCACCCCCGGGTTCTGGCTGCCCGCCGGCGTCCTCGCGGTGGTGCTCCTCGTCGCCGCGTTCCCGCAGCTGTTCGCGGGCCTGTTCGGCCACGGCGACCCCCGTGCGTGCGACCTCGGCCGGAGCGGCGACGCCCCGACCGACGGCCACCCGTTCGGCTTCGACCTGCAGGGCTGCGACGTCTACGCGAACGTCGTGCACGGCACGCGGTCCTCGGTCGCCGTCGCCGTGCTCACCACGGTGCTCGCCGGTGTCGTCGCGGTCGTCGTCGGGACGGTCGCCGGCATGGTCGGCGGCTGGGTGGACGCCGCCCTCGCCCGGCTCACCGACGTGTTCCTCGGCTTCCCCTTCCTGCTCGGCGCCGTCGTGGTGCTCAACAGCGTGGGGGAGCGGTCGGTGCTGACGGTGTCGCTCGTGCTCGCCCTGTTCGGTTGGCCGACGATGGCCCGGCTCGTGCGGTCGAGCGTCCGCAGCGTCCGGAACGCCGAGTTCGTGCTCGCCGCCCGCACGATGGGGCTGTCCACCTGGCGGATCACGACCCGGTACGTGCTGCCCTCGTCGGTCTCGCCGCTCCTCGTGCTCGCGACCATCACCGTCGGCGGGGTCATCGTGTCCGAGTCGACGCTCACCTACCTCGGCATCGGGCTCGAGCGGCCGGCGGTCTCCTGGGGGCTGCAGCTGTCCGCCGCCACCTCGCAGTTCCTCCGCGCCCCGCACATGCTCGTCGCGCCCGCGGCGTTCCTCGCCGTGACCGTGCTCGCCGTCATCGCCCTCGGCGACACCCTGCGCGCCGCGCTCGACCCACGCCGACGCTGACCCGCCGCGCGGCACCCGACCCGCGACGGTGTCGCACGCGGCACCCGACCCGCGACGGTGTCGCGCGCGGCACTCGACCCGCATCGGTGTCGCGCGCAAGACTCGACGTACCGCTCTCGAAAGGACCACCGTGACCGACACCCTCGCCGCATACCGCACGACCCTGCCCTACGTCCACGACTGGGTGTCGTACAAGGTCTGGCAACTGCGCGTGCCCGGCGTGCAGGTCGCCGTCGGGTACGGCGGCGAGGTCCTGTTCGACGAGGCGTGGGGCCACGCCGACGTCGAGGCCGGGCGCCGCCTGACCACCACGGACCTGTTCCGCATCGCCTCGCACTCGAAGACGTTCACCGCGACGGCGCTGCTGCAGCTCGCCGAGCGCGGGGCCCTGCGCCTCGACGACACGGTCGGCACCCACCTGCCCGCACTCGTCGATGGCGGGTCCCCGATCGCCGACGCGACCATCCGCGAGCTCATGGAGATGGGCGCCGGCGTCATCCGCGACGGCCACGACGGCGACTACTGGTCGCTCCTGCGGCCGTTCCCCGACGAGCAGGAGCTCCTCGCACTCGTCCTCGACCGCGGCCAGAAGGTGCCGACGGGTTCGTCGTTCAACTACTCGAACCTCGGCTACTCGCTGCTCGGGCTCGTCATCGCGGCGGTCTCCGGCCGGTCGTACAACGACTTCGTCCGCGAGTCGATCACCGAGCCGCTCGGCCTGCGGAACACCGGTCCGGACTGGGACCCGACCCGTGCCGACGACTTCGTGGTCGGGTACACCGGCTTCCACACCGCACGGCACCGGCAGCGCATCGAGCACGTCGACACCCGGGCGATGGCGGCCGCGACCGGCTTCCACGGCACCGCGTCCGACCTGGTCCGGTACTTCTCCCAGCACGTCATCGGCCAGGGCACCCTGCTCGACGACCACTCGAAGCGCCTGGCGCAGCGCAAGGCCTGGAGCGCCACCGACGACCCGGCCGCCCGCGGCTACGGCGCCGGCTTCATCGTCGACCGCATCAACGGGCGCGAGGTCCGCGGCCACTCCGGCGGCTTCCCCGGACACATCACCCAGTCGCTGTTCGACCCCGCCTCCGGCCTCGTCGTGTCCGTGCTGACGAGCGCCGCCGCGGGGCCGGCGACGCTCATCGCGACCGCGATCATCGAGATGCTCGACGCCGCGGCCGACGCCGACGCCCCCGGCACGCCCGTGCCCGACGACGTCGACACCGCGGCCTACACCGGACGCTTCGCGAACCCGTGGGGCGTCACCGACGTCGCCCGCATCGGCGACCGGCTCGTCCTGGTGGACCCGTCCGCACCGTCGCCGCTCGAGAGCCCGACCCGGCTCGAGGTCGTCGACGCCGACACCCTCCGGATGACCCACGGCAACCGCTTCGGGTCGGTGGACGAGGACGTCACCTACGACCGTGCCGCCGACGGCACCGTCCGCTCGATCCGCGGTGGCGGCGGCATGTCCGAGGAACCGTGGACGATCCCGGTCGAGTCGCCCGAGGTGGCCGCAGGGCTCGCGTCGTGACCGGCCCGGGGGCGTCCACGGGGGACACCGGCGGCGCCGACGACCGGCTGCTCGAGCCGGAACGGCAGGCCTTCGTCGAGGAGTTCGCCCTGATGCTCAACGACGCCGCGGGCATGCCCCTCACCGACGCCCGGGTGCTCGGCTACCTGCTCGTGACCCGCGCGCCGCACTCGTCCTCCGCCGACCTGCAGGCGGCCCTCGGTGCGAGCTCCGGGTCGATCTCGATGGCGACCCGACGGCTCGTCGAGACCGGGTTCGTGAAGCGCCACACCGTCCCCGGCGAGCGCAGCCACTACTTCCGCGCCGAGGCCGACGTCTGGGGCTCCTGGCTCGCCGGGGAGCGCAAGTACCTGGACCGGCAGCGCGACGTCATCGGCCGGGGGCTCGCGATCGTCGAGTCCGCCGGGCGCACCGCCGCGGGGGACGTCGACGCCGAGGTGCGCGAACGCCTGCTGAACGGCCGCGACTACATGCAGTGGCTGCAGGGCTACCACCACGAGATGCTCCAGGAGTGGGAGGCGTTCAAGGCCGCCCGCGACGACACCGACCGATCGGAGACCCCATGACCGACGTCCTGCGCGTCGACCACCTCACCGTCACCTTCGACGTGGACGGCACCGAGGTGCGCGCGGTCGACGACGCCTCGTTCACGGTCGGCCGCGGCGAGGTCGTCGCCGTCGTCGGGGAGTCCGGGTCGGGCAAGAGCATGACGGCGATGACCGCGATGGGCATCGCCCCGGAGGGTGCCCGCGCCTCCGGCAGCGTCCGCCTCGGCGACCTCGAGGTCGTCGGCGCCGACGAACGGGCCATGCGCGGGGTCCGCGGCCGCAGCGTCTCGATGGTCTTCCAGGACCCGTCGGCGGCGCTCGACCCGGTCTTCACCATCGGCTTCCAGATCGCCGAGTCCGTCCGCCGCGCCGATCCGGGGCTGGACCGTGCCGCCGTCCGCGCACGCTCGGTCGAGCTGCTGCGCGCCGTCGAGGTGCCGGAGCCGGAGCGTCGACTCCGGCAGTACCCGCACGAGGTCTCCGGCGGTCAGGCGCAGCGGGTGATGATCGCGATGGCGCTCGCCGCCGACCCGGACCTGCTCATCGCCGACGAACCCACCACGGCGCTCGACGTCACGGTGCAGGCCGAGGTGCTCGACGTCATCCGCGCGCTCCGGGAGCGCACCGGCACCGCGGTCCTGCTCATCACCCACGACATGGGCGTCGTCGCCGACATCGCCGACCGGGTGGTCGTCATGCGCCGTGGTCGCGTGGTCGAGACGGGCACGGTCGGCGCCGTCTTCGCCGCGCCGACCGCCGAGTACACGCGCGACCTGCTCGCCGCGGTCCCGCGCATGGGCACCGGGTCCGGTGGGGAGGCCCGGCTCGGCCCCGCCACGACGCCCCCGTCGCCCGTCCTCGACGTCCGGCACCTCGTGGTCGAGTACGGCGGTGCCCTGAGCGGTCGCTTCCGCGCCGTCGACGACGTGTCGTTCTCGGTGGGGCGCGGCGAGATCGTCGGACTCGTGGGGGAGTCCGGCAGCGGGAAGACGACCATCGGCCGGGCCGCCGTCGGCCTCGCGCCGATCAGCTCCGGCTCCGTCGTCGTCGACGGCACCGACGTGGCGGGAGCCAGCCGCGTCGGTCGGCGCGCGATGCGACGGCACGTCGGCGTCGTGTTCCAGAACCCGCTCCGCTCGTTGAACCCCCGGTACACGGTCGGGCAGACCGTCGCCGAGCCGCTCCGGCAGATCCTGCGCCTGCCGACGCCGCAGGTCGACGAGCGGGTCGACCGGCTGCTCGCCGACGTCGGACTCGACGGCGGCTTCCGCGAGCGCTACCCGCACGAGCTCTCCGGCGGCCAGCGGCAACGTGTCGCGATCGCCCGCGCGGTGGCGCTCGACCCCGCGCTGCTCATCGCCGACGAGCCGACGAGCGCCCTCGACGTCTCCGTGCAGGCCCGGGTGCTCGACGTCTTCCGCGAGCTGCAGGAACGCCTGGGCTTCGCCTGCCTCTTCGTCACCCACGACCTGGCCGTCGTCGACACGCTCTGCGACCGGGTCGTCGTGCTGCACCACGGGACGGTCGTCGAGCAGGGACCGCGCGACGCCGTCCTGCGGTCGCCGAGCGACCCGTACACGCGGCGGCTCGTGCAGGCGGCGCCGGTACCGGACCCCGACGAGCAGGCGGCGCGGCGTGCGGTCCGCCTCGCCGAGCGGGTCGGTTGAGCACTCGGCTGACCGACCGGTGCAACAACGCCGCGGCTGACGGTCTCGGTTTGTGAACTCCGGCGTTCGTGAACCGAGAACGTCAGAGGCTGGGGGATGACCGCCACCGCGCGCTGACCTGGCGCCGTCCGCACAGCCCGGATCCCGCCGGAGCCGAATCCGACCCGCCCCGCCCCGCCTCAATCTGACCAGCCCGTTGGCGGTGGCGGTGGCGGTGGCAGTGGTGGAGTCGATGGCTGCGGCTGCGGCTGCGGCTGCGGTGGTGGCAGCGGCGCTGGCGGCGCCGGTGACGCCCGTTGCCGGCCATCCGCCCCGGTGCACTCCGCCGCCCGATCGTCCTGCATGCGGGGTCTTGCGCGGCTGACGGTTCTGGTTGGGGAACCGTGGGATCCGTGCACCGCGACCGTTATCGGCGGCTGGTGATGATCGCTTTCCGTGTTGCTTCGTCTGCCGCCCGTTCGTCCTGGCTGCGGGGTCCTGCTCGGCTGACGGTTCTGGATCATGAATCGTGGGATCCGTGCACCGCGACCGTCAGCGGCGGCTGATGATGATCGCTCCCCGTGTTGCTTCGTCTGCCGCTGGGGAGGACGTCTCCTTTCTGCGCGGCTGACGGTTCTGGTTGGTGAATCGTGGGATGCGTGCACCGCGACCGTCATCGGCGGCTGGTGATGATCGCTTCCCGTGTTGCTTCGTCTGCCGCTGGGGAGGACGTTTCCTTCCTGCGCGGCTGACGGTTCTGGTTCATGAATCGTGGGATGCGTGCACCGCGACCGTCATCGGCGGCTGGTGATGGTCGCCTTCCGTGTCGCTTCGTCTGCCGCGGGGGAGGACGCTCCTTTCTTGCGGGGCTGACGGTTCTGGTCGGTGAACCGTGGAACCCATGTACCGCGACCGTCAGTCGCGGCGACCGCGACCGATCTCGGGTGCGCGGACGCGCCGCAGCGCCCGCCACATGGACGAGGTGGTGGCGAAGCCGAAGCGCGTGGCGACCTCGGCGGGCCGGTCGCCGCGAGCGAGAGCGGTCCGGACCTCCAGGCTCCGGAACCACCGCCCGAGCTGCGCCGGTGTGCAGCCCGTGGCCTCGGCGCACCGGCGTTCGAGGGTGCGCTCGGACATGCGGACGCCCTCGAGCAACTCCGCGGTCGTGTACCGGTGCTCGGTGTCGAAGACGCGGTCGAGGACGCGCGCGAGGCTGTTGTCCTGCAGCAGCGGTGGCGCGTTGTCGTGGAGCACGGTGGTGACCACGAGCTGCGCGAGCGCGTCCTGCTGCACGCCGTGCCACCGACCACTGTCGAGTTCGCCCAGGTGTTGCAGCGCGAGTACGACGTCGGGTGACGGATGTCCCGCCGGCAAGGTGGTGGCGACGGGCGGGAGTGCGAGGACTTCGGCGGCGAGGGGGCCGAACGTCGCCGATCCGACCACGATGCCGGTGTAGGCGGAGAGGGCCTCGTACGGGAACGTGGAGGAGGGCACGGTCTTCGGCGGTCCGTGTTGCTGACGTGCGGTGCCGACCGTCATCGTCGTGTGTCGTTCGATCAGCGCGGCGCCGCCGGCCGCGACGAGTTCGTCCGTGTCCCCGCGGCGGACCCACACCGGTCGGTACCGGGTCGCGACCCAGCTGTGCGTACCGGCCGGTTCGAGGGCGAGTGTCCACTGGTCGTCGTCGGCGTGGATCGCCGTACCGGAGCGGACCTCGACGCCCACCGCGTCCACCAGAGCCCGGAGTGCATCGCCCATGCACCCGAGCATGGACGATCAACGGCTGACGCCCGACGGCCGGCCGCGACCTGTGGAGAAGTCGAGAGGGGGGATAACCCCACCTGCGTTCGGGAGGGGGCAGGATGGGGGAACAGCCGCGCGATCGCGAGGCTGGGACCATGACCGACACCGACCGCCTCGACCAGGCGCGAACCGTCCCGCTGGACGACGTCACCCCCTCGCCCGACCAGGCCCAGACCGTGCCGCTGGGCGACGCCGTCCCCCTCGGAGCCACGAAGCCCATGCCGCAGTACCCGCGCCCGCACGACCAGCAGCGCCCGGCGTCCTGGAGCGCGACCCCGCCCGTCGGCGGTGGCGGCCCCGGCGGCGGCCCCGGCGCCGGTTCGGGTTCCGGGTCCGGGATCACGGCCGGTGCGTTCTACCGCGAAGCGTGGAAGCGCCTGCCGCGGGACTTCGGGTACATGGCGCTCACCGCGGTGCTGCTGTGCACGCTGTACGCCGCGTTCCCGGCGGCGATCTTCGGCGGCGGCCTCCGCGACCTGTTCAACCCGTTCGTCCTGCTGATGTTCTTCGTCGCGCTGTTCGTCGCCCGGTGGCTCGGGCAGTTCGAGAAGCTGCGCATCGGCTGGGCCGACCCGCGACCGATCCGTCCCGTCGACTGGACGCCGCGGTGGCAGCAGAACTGGTGGACGCGCACGGGCTCGGCGGTCGCGAACCCGCACTACTGGCTGTACCTGCTGCACGCGGCCGTCGTGTACCCGCTCGTCGCACTCGTGACGGTCGGCGCCGGCGCCCTGCTCGTCGTGGGGTTCCTCTGGCCGCTCGCCCTCGGCGTCCTGTACGTCGTGAACGGCAGGGGCTACTACCCCGGTGACGAGGTCCGACTGCTGCTGTCCGTCGGCGGCCTCGGACTGCTCTCGATGGCCGCGGCGGTCGTGCTCTTCCCGCTGTGGGCCCGCGGCTCGGTGCTCGCGCACTACTGGGTCGACCTCGGCCTGCTCGGGGGCTTCCGCGCCGAGCAGCTCGAGCAGCGCGTCGCCGGGCTCCAGGCCTCCCGCGCCGGCGCCGTCACCGCCGAGGGCCAGGCCCTGCGGCAGATCGAGCGCGACCTGCACGACGGCCCGCAGCAGCGCCTGGTGCGGTTGCAGATGGACCTGTCCGCGGCCGAGCGTGCGTTCGAGAAGGACCCGGCGAAGGCGAAGCAGCTCATCGGCGAGGCCTCCGAGCACGCCCGCGACGCGCTCGACGAACTGCGCGCGCTGTCCCGTGGCTTCGCGCCGCCGATCCTGCTCGACCGGGGGCTCGTCGCCGCGCTCGAGGCCCTCGTCGCCCGCTCGCCGATCCCCGTCGGGCTCGACGTCCGGCTGCCCGAGGGGCTGGAGCTCGCGACCGAGATCCAGCGCAACGTCTACTTCACGGTGAGCGAGCTCCTGACGAACACCGCGAAGCACGCCGGGGCCGCGACCGCCGGGGTGTACCTCGGCCTCGTGGTGGACGCCTCCGGGCTCTGGTACCTGACGGTGAGCGTCACGGACGACGGCCGGGGCGGCGCGCGGACGCAGGAGGGGCACGGCATCGCGGGACTCATGGGGCGGATGCGCGCCCTCGACGGCGACCTCGTCGTCTCGAGCCCCGAGGGCGGCCCCACCGAGGCCACGGCCCGGATCCCGCTCGGCGCCCTGAACGGCGTGCCCACCACGCGGGCGTGATCCCGCGGACGTGACCCCACGGGGGCGCCCGCGCTCCCACTAGGCTGGTCGGCATGAGCGACGGCCCGGATGCAGCACGCATCCGGGCCGTCGTCGTCGACGACGCCGTCCTGCTGCGCGAGGGCCTGGCCCGCGTGCTCGACGAGGCCGGCATCGACGTCGTCGGGCAGTACGCCGACGCCCGTGCGTTCCTCGCGACGCTGCCGGACCGTGCCCCCGACGTCGTGGTCATGGACGTCCGGATGCCGCCGACCTTCACCGACGAGGGCGTCCGCGCCGCCGTCGAGACCCGCCGGGTCGCGCCGAGCACCGGGGTCCTGCTGCTGTCGCAGTACGTCGAGGCGACGTACGCCGAGGACGTCCTCGCCGCGGGCGCGACCGGCATCGGCTACCTGCTGAAGGACCGCGTCACGCGCCTCGAGGAGATCGACGACGCCGTCCGCCGGATCGCGGCCGGCGGCACCGTGCTCGACCCCGAGGTCGTCACGCAGCTGATGAGCCGCCGGCGGGACCCGCTCGCCGCCCTGACGCCCCGGGAGCGCGACGTCCTCGGGCTCATGGCCGAGGGCCGCACGAACGCCGCCATCGCCCGCGCGCTCGTCATCGGCACCGGCGCCGTCGAGAAGCACGTGTCGAGCATCTTCGGCAAGCTCGCCCTCGAGGACACCGGAGAGGACCACCGCCGCGTCCTCGCCGTCCTCGCCTACCTCGGCTGACGGCGCGCGTGCACCGGGTCCCCGCTCCGCTCCTCGCCCTCACCGCGATGGTGTCCGTGCAGCTCGGCGCGGCGATCGCGAAGACCCACTTCGACGAGGTCGGGGCCGTCGGCGCCGCCACCCTGCGACTCGTCATCGGCGCGGTCGTGCTCGCCCTCGTGGTCCGGCCACGGGTGCGGCACTGGACCCGCGCGCCGTGGACCGGCGCCGTCGGGCTCGGTCTCGCGCTCGGCGGCATGAACGTGTTCATCTACCTGGCGTTCGCCTCGATCCCGATCGGCGTCGCCGTGACGATCGAGTTCCTCGGACCGCTGGCACTGTCCCTCGTGCACACCCGGCGGTGGCGCGACGCGCTCTGGGCCGCCCTGGCGCTCGCCGGGGTCGTGCTGCTCGGGGTCGGCCCGAGCGCCGTCACCGCCGTCGGCGGGGTGGTCTGGGCCGTCCTGGCCGCGGCGTGCTGGGCCGGCTACATCGTCATGAACCGTCGCGTCGGCGCCGCGATCCCGGGGGTCGACGGCCTCGCCGTGTCGATGGTCGTGGCGATGCTCGTGTCCCTGCCGGCGGGCCTCGGCGCCGCGGTGGACGGGGTCGTGCGGCACCCGGTGCTGCTCGTCGTCTTCGGTGCGGTCGCCGTGCTGTCGAGCGTGCTGCCCTACGCCCTCGAGATGGCCGCGCTGCGGCGGATGCCCACCCGGGTGTTCGGGGTGCTGCAGAGCCTCGGGCCGGCGATCGCCGCCCTGGCCGGGCTCGTCGTCCTCGCCGAGGGGCTGACGGTCACCGAGACGGTCGCGCTCGCCTGCGTCACCGCCGCGAGCGTCGGCGTCACCGTGTCGGCACGTCGCCGCCGCGGGTGACGTGTGGTCTGCGCGCGCAGGCGCGCAGGGGCACGAGAAGAGGAGGCCCCGATCACGCCCGTCACGCGGGCGACGTGATCGGGGCCTCCTGAGAAGTCCGTCTACTCGTCACGCAGGAAGTCTGCGTACGTGGGTTCTGCCTGCTCTCCCGAGAGCAGCGCGGGATCGTTGATCCGGCGCTCGACGTAGGCGCTGATGACCTCCGGCGGGGTGAGCACGTGGGCGACCCAGGACGGCACCGCTGTGTTCTTCATGGTGCCTCCTCTCCGTTGCGGCACTCGGATCGAATGTCTCGATCATTGAGTTGTTTGCCGAACCGGTGTTCCGTAAACGATCCTCGCGGTGTGGTCGGAAGTCAATGCGTCGCGTTCTGCGGACTCCGGTTCGCGCGGTCGACCGGATCGGTGCGGAGCTTCCGGTGCTTCACCGCGGACCGCCACACCCACGCGTTCGCCTGCTGCCCGAACTGCGCCCACTCCACCATGACGGCGTCACGGGTCCAGCTCTTCGCGAAGGCCTTGACCCGGACCTGGAACGTCGGGAACTGGATCCACGCCCACACCGGCACGGGGGTGACGGCGTGGCAGACGTCGGGCCCGCGGGCCTCCTCGGACAGCGAGTAGGCGCGCGGACGTTCGACCTCCGGGTGTTCCGGGGGCTGCCACCGGTTCTCGCGACGCCGTCCCACGACGGTATTCGAACGTGTGTTCGAATGCACGTCAAGTCGGCCGCGCGGGCTGGACCTCCGGACGGGCCGGGGTCGGCGTGTCGTGATCGGCCCGCCGGGGTCAGGCGCGGGCGCGGCCCGTCGACTCGCGCACGCTCAACGTCAACGACGGGCCCGGGCGCGAGGGGAGCGGTGCACGTGCGTCGATCTGCTCGCGCAGCAGGGTGGCCGCGCGCTGCCCGAGCTCGACCGTGTCGCGTGTGAGCGAGGTGATCGACGGTCGGACGAGCCGGATCATCGCGGAGTCGTCGAACGACACGATCGACACGTCCCCGGGGACGGCGACGCCCATCTCGCTCGCCACCCCGAGCCCGGCGACGGCGAGCACGTCGTTGTCGTAGACGATCGCGGTCGGACGCAGGCTGCGCGAGAGCAGGGTGCGGGTCGCGCTCGCCCCGGCCTCGGCCGAGTAGTCGGTGGGGACGGAGACGGTGTCCTCGAGGCCCTCGTCGGCCGCGAAGGCACGGAGTCGGTCGATCCGCATCGCGGTGTGCTCGAACTCGGGCCTGCCGGCGACGTGCGCGATGCGGCGGTGGCCGAGGGCGTGCAGGTAGCGCAGCACCGTGTCGGTGGCGTCGGAGTCGTCGATCCAGACGGTGGGAGCGGCGCCGTCGGGGGACGGGTGCGAGCCGACGACCACGGTCGGCATGCCGAGGTCGGCGAGCAGGGCGAGCCGGGCGTCGTCGCGTCGGGGATCGATCACGATGACCCCGTCGACCCGGTGCCCGCGCCACCAGTCGCGGTAGGTCTCGAGCTCTTCCTCGGCGTCGCGTGCCACGAGCAGGTTCATGCCGACGTGGGTGCCGGCGAGCCCGAGCTGGATGCCCGAGATGAGGTCGCCGAAGAACGACTCCGTGCCCAGGGTGCGGGCCGGACGGTTCAGCACGAAGCCGATGGAGCCGGCCTTCGCGCCGCCGAGCGCCCGGGCAGCGGTGTGCGGCTGCCAGTCGAGTTCGCGGGCGATCTCGCGCACCCGACGCCGGGTGTCGTCGGAGACGCCCGGCCGGTCGTTCAGGGCGAACGACACCGCGCTGATGGACACGCCGGCCCGCGCGGCGATGTCGGCGATCGTCGTTCGACGCTTGGTGGCCACGGGGTTGACTATAGCGCTTTAGTCATCCACAGTGGCTGCCACACACGGGTTCGGTGACAGTGACTGAACCGGTTCAGCTATGACGAGGGAGTCAGACGCCATGAGGACCAGCACACGCACGACGAGGGGCCGCGCCACGGCGCTGCTCGCGACGGCCGCCGCGACGGCACTCGTCCTGACCGGCTGTTCGAGCGGCGGGAACGCCGCGGGCGGCGGCGACGGCGAGATCAGCGGCACGATCACCCTGCAGACGTGGGCGCTCACGCCGACCTACACGGACTACCTCAACGGGGTCATCGACGACTTCGAGCAGGCGCACCCGGACGCGAAGGTCAAGCTGCAGGACCAGCCCGGCGACGGGTACGCCGACAAGGTGCTCAGCCAGGCCTCGTCGAACTCGCTGCCCGACGTGATCAACCTGCCGCCGGACATCGCGTTGCCGCTCGCCAAGCGCGGGTTCCTGCAGGACGTCGGGAAGGACGACTCGAAGCTCGCCAGCACGTACGTGGCCGGCGCGGTGGACTCGTACGAGTACAAGGGAGTGAACGGCACGTTCGGCTACCCCTGGTACCTCAACACCGACGTGAACTACTGGAACGCGACGATGTTCGACAAGTGCGGCCTCGACGCGGACAACCCGCCGAAGACCACCGACGAGCTGTTCGAGCAGGCGAAGACCATGCACGAGAACTGCCCGACCGACTACCTGATGAGCCGGAAGCCCGGCCTCGGCGACTTCACGCTCGCCGGCGTCAAGGTCCTCAACGCCGACGGCACGAAGTTCACGTTCGCCGACTCGTCGGAGGCCGCCGACCTCATCGACCGCTACAAGGACGCGTACCAGGACGGCTACATGCCCTCCAACGTGCTGAACAGCGACTACCTCGGCAACTCCACCCTGTTCACGCAGGCCAAGGTCGCCTGGACCACCGGTGGCGCCACCTCGCTCGCCGACTTCGAGAAGAACAACCCGTCGCTGAAGGGCAAGGTCACCGTCAGCCCCGCGCTCGACACCCCGCCGCTCTACGTGCAGGGCCTGTCGGTCTCGAGCAAGTCGAAGCACCTCGCCACCGCCGAGGCGTTCGCGGCGTTCATGACGAACGCGAAGAACCAGGAGGCGTTCGCCCACCAGGTCAACATCTTCCCGTCCACCACGTCGTCGCAGTCCGACCCGTACTTCTCGAAGGACGACGGCACCGTGAACGGCGAGGCCCGGGTCCTGGCGAACGAGGCCCTGAAGAGCGCGAAGGTCATCAACCCGGTCGAGGCGAACTCCGCGATGACGGACTTCCTCGACCAGCAGATCGCCCTCGCGATGAAGGGCCAGGTCTCGCCGGAGAAGGCACTCCAGACGGCGCAGACCAAGATGAACAGCCTGCTGGCCAACGGCTGATGCGCGCCAACCGCTGGTTCACGCCCTGGCTGCTCGTCCTGCCGGCCCTCGTCTGGCTCGTCGCGTTCAGCCTCTGGCCGTCGATCAACACCGTCCGGCTGTCGTTCACGAACGCCAGCCCGCTGGGGGGCGTGAGCCAGTGGGTGGGCGTCAGGAACTTCGAGACCCTGCTCGCCGACCCGCAGGTGTGGGAGGCGCTGCTCAACAGCGTCATCTACATGGCGGTCTGCCTGCCCCTGCTCACCGTGCTGCCGCTGCTCATCGCGGTGCTCGTGCAGCAGAAGCTGCCCGGGATCGCGTTCTTCCGCACGGCGTTCTACACGCCGGTCATCGCCTCGGCGGTCGTCGTCGGACTCATCTGGACCTGGATCCTCGACGACCGCGGCGTCATCAACGAGATGGCGCAGGCGCTCGGCGTCGTGCAGGGCAGCGTCCCGTTCCTGACCGACCGGTGGCTGCTGCTCCTCAGCGCGATCAGCCTGACGGTCTGGAAGGGCCTCGGCTACTACATGATCATCTTCCTGGCCGCCCTCGGGAACGTCGGCAAGGACCTGCACGAGGCCGCCGCGCTCGACGGCGCCGGCGCGGTCCGCCGGTTCTGGTCGGTGACGATGCCCGGCGTCCGCGGCACCATGACGCTCGTCGGGATCCTGGTGTGCGTCTCCGCGCTCCGGGTGTTCAGCGAGCTCTACATCCTCACCAACGGCACCGGTGGGCCCGGCGGGCAGGACAACTCGCTCGTCATGCTCATCCAGCAGTACGCCCGCGGCTTCACCGGCAACCTCGGCTACGCGTCCGCCCTGAGCCTCCTGCTCTTCGTCGTGACGCTCATCCCGATGCTCGCCCTCGCCCGGATGAACAGCAAGGCGGACAAGTGACGAACACGACCAGCACGACCGAACCCGTCGTCGGCGGCGCGCAGGGTGCTGCCAGCCCGACGCCGGACGGGACCGGCGCGACCGACGCGGGACGGGCCTCCAGGCAGAACGGACGCAAGCGCCGCCGCGCGGTCTGGGGCGTCATGTCCACCCGCGAGAAGGTCCTGCGCTACGCGCTGCTCATCGTGGTGCTCTTCATCACGATCGGGCCGTTCCTGTGGCAGCTGTCCACCTCGCTCAAGGGCGCCGGCGAGGACATCTACACCGCGAACCCGTCGTTCATCCCGACCGAGCCGACCTTCGAGAACTACCTCAAGGTCGCCGCCGCGATCCCGGTCTGGCGGTACATCGGCAACTCGCTGCTCGTCGCCGCGATCGACGTCTTCGGCAACATCGTGTTCGCGACGCTCGCCGGCTTCGCGCTCGCGCGGCTGCAGTGGCGGCACCGCAAGCTCGTGCTCGGCCTGTTCCTCGCCACGCTCGTGCTGCCCGGCGAAGCGACGATCATCTCGCAGTTCGTCACCGTCAAGGACCTCGGCCTCGCCGACAACCTGGTCGGTGTCGCCCTGCCCGGCATGATCGCCGCGCTCAACGTGCTGCTCATGTTCAACGCGTTCCGGCAGATCCCCGAGGAGATCGACCAGGCCGCCGTCATGGACGGCGCCAACGCGATGCAACGCCTGCGGTACATCGCGCTGCCCGCCGTGCAGGGGACCATCGCGGTCATCGCGATCTTCTCGTTCATCGGCGCGTGGGACGACTTCCTGTGGCCGCTCATCGTGCTGCAGTCGCCGGAGAACCTCACCCTGACCGTCGGGTTGCAGTACCTGCAGGGCACGTTCGCGACCGACCAGCGCATGATCGCCGCCGGCACCATGATCGCGTTCATCCCGATCGCCGTGATCTTCGCGGTCCTGCAGCGCTTCTTCTTCAAGGGAGTCGAAGAGGGCGGTGTGAAGGGCTGATGCGCTTCGGGGTCAACTACACGCCCTCGGTCGGCTGGTTCCACTCGTGGCTCGACTTCTCGCCGGCGGACACCGCCCGGGACCTCGAGGCGATCGCGTCGCTCGGCGCCGACCACGTGCGGATCTTCCCGCTCTGGCCCGTCGTCCAGCCGAACCGGACGCTCATCCGGGCCTCGGCACTGCAGGACGTCGCCACGGTGGTCGACATCGCCCGGTCGTTCGGGCTCGACGTCAACGTCGACGCCCTGCAGGGGCACCTGTCGAGCTTCGACTTCGTGCCCTCGTGGCTGGACAGCTGGCACCGCCGCAACATGTTCACCGATCCGGACGTCGTCGCGTCGACCGCGGCGTACGTCCGGGCGCTCGCCGCGGCGGTCGCGGACAAGCCCAACCTGCTCGGGATCACCATCGGCAACGAGGTCAACCAGTTCGCACACGCGCCGCACCCCGCGCCGCACACGATCACGGCGGAGCAGGGGCACGCGTGGGCGGCGGCGATGGTCGCGGCGGCGCGGGCCGGACTGTCGTCCGGTTCGTCCGGCACGTCCGGCCCGTCGTCCGGCCCGTCGTCCGGCCCGTCGTCCGGCCCGTCGTCCGGTCCGTCGTCCGGTCCGTCGTCCGGTCCGTCGTCCGGTCCGTCGTCCGGTTCGTCGTCCGGTCTGGAGGCGCGGCTCGGCGCCGACACGTCTGCCCGGCCCGGCACCGGGTCGCGTCCCGGTCCGCTGGTCACCGTCGCGCAGTACGACGCGGCCTGGTACGACGACGCGCAGCCCTTCGGCCCGGCGCACGCGGCGGACCACGGCGACGCCACGGTCACGCACTCGTGGGTGTTCAACGGCTCGGCGGCGCTGCACGGCGCACTCGGGGCCGGGTCGGTGCGGCACGGGGAGTACCTGCTCCAGCTCGCCGCCGCCTGGAACCGCGACGCGGAGCGGCCGAACTGGCTGCAGGAGGTCGGCGCCCCCACCAACGTCGTCGACCCCGCCGACGCCGCGTCGTTCACCGAGCAGACCATCCGGCACGTGCTCGACGCGCAGCAGGTGCTCGGCGTCACGTGGTGGTGCTCGCACGACGTCTCGCGGAGCCTCGCCGACTTCCCCGAGCTCGAGTACGACCTCGGGCTGTTCACGAACGACGGCCGGCTGAAGCCCGCAGGCGAGGCGTTCGCCGCCATCGCCCGCGCCGGCGACACCGGGCCGACATCGCCACCGTCGACGGCACTCGTCCTCGACGACGTACTGCCCGACGGCGCGGTCCGCCACGGCACCCGCGCGGACTGCGCCCCCGGCGGCCGGTTCGCCGCCGCCTGGCTCGCCCTCGCCGGTACGGCAGCCGACGGCCGCGGCCCGCAGGTCGTGCTCCGTTCCCGACTCGCCGACCACGCACTCCGCTCGGCGCGGGGGATCACGACCATCGTGGAGGTGCCCGACCACCTCGACGGCACCACGCTCACCGTCGCACACCCCGCGACCATGCCCTGACCTCCCACCCCGCCCTGCTGCCGGCAGCGACGCCGGCCCCTTGCGTCCCGGAAGGACCCCATGCACGACGACATCCCCCTGACCACCGGACGCGCCCGACGGGTCCTCGACGAGCGGATCACCCCCGCGGTGCACGCGACCACGGCGGCGTTGGAGACCGCCTGGCACGAGCTGCCGGGGGAGCCGATCCCGCCGACCGAGGGACTCGCGCTCGCCTTCGAGCCCTACGAGGTCGGCACCCCGTGGGGCGCGGCCTGGGGCACGACGTGGTTCCGGCTGACCGGGACGGTGCCGACCGAGTGGGCCGGACGCCGGGTCGAGGCCGTGATCGACCTCGGCTTCGACAAGAACATGCCCGGGTTCCAGTGCGAGGGGCTCGTGTACCTGGCCGACGGTACCCCCGTGAAGTCGATCAACCCGCGCAACCAGTGGGTCCTGGTCACGGAGCGGGCCGAGGGCGGCGAGACGGTCGAGCTCTTCGTCGAGGCCGCATCGAACCCCGTCCTGCTCGACTACCACCCCTTCCTGCCGACGCAGGAGGGCGACGTGCAGACCTCGTCGTCGAAGCGCCTGTACGCCACCCGCCGCATGGAGCTCGCCGTCTTCGAGTCCGAGGTGCACGACCTCGCCCTCGACGTCGACGTCCTGCTCGAGCTGCAGGCCGAGCTGCCCGCCGGGCCCCGCCGCATGCGGATCCTGCAGGCCCTCGACGACGCCCTCGACCGGCTCGACCTGCAGCACATCGCGGAGACCGCCGGCGACGCCCGCGCGGCACTCGCCGACGTGCTCGCCGCCCCGGCCGAGGCGTCCGCCCACACCATCTCGGCGATCGGGCACGCGCACATCGACTCCGCGTGGCTCTGGCCCGTGCGCGAGACGATCCGCAAGGTCGCCCGCACCACGTCGACCATGACCGAGCTCATCGACCAGACCGACGACTTCCTCTACGGCATGTCGAGCGCCCAGCAGTACGCGTGGATCAAGGAGCACCGCCCCGAGGTCTACGCCCGGGTCAAGGCGGCGGTCGAGGCCGGCCGGTTCCTGCCGATCGGCGGCATGTGGGTCGAGTCCGACACCGTGATGCCCACCGGTGAGAGCATCGTCCGCCAGTTCTCGCAGGGGCAGCGGTTCTTCGAGCGCGAGTTCGGCATCCGGCCGAAGGGCGTCTGGCTGCCGGACAGCTTCGGGTACTCGCCGGCGCTGCCGCAGCTCATGCGCCGCGCGGGCTTCGAGTGGTTCTTCACGCAGAAGATCTCGTGGAACCAGGTGAACAAGTTCCCGCACCACACGTTCCTGTGGGAGGGCATCGACGGGTCGCGGGTGTTCTCGCACTTCCCATCGATGGACACCTACAATTCGCGGCTGTCGGGCAGCGAGGTCGCGAAGGCCTCCCGCCAGTTCCGCGAGAACCGCCTGGCCACGGGGTCGATCGCCCCGGTCGGCTGGGGCGACGGCGGTGGTGGCACCACCCGCGAGATGACCGGCACCGCTGCACGCCTCGCCGACCTCGAGGGCAGCGCGAAGGTCCGCTGGGAGCACCCGGACACGTTCTTCGACCGCGCGAAGGCCGAGCTGACCGACCCGCCCGTGTGGGTGGGGGAGCTGTACCTCGAGCTGCACCGGGCCACGCTCACGTCGCAGCACGGCACGAAGCAGGGCAACCGCCGGTGCGAGCAGCTGCTCGTCGAGGCCGAGCTCTGGGCAGCGACCGCCGCCGCCCGCACCGACTTCACCTACCCGTACGACGAGCTCGACGCCCTGTGGCAGCAGGTCCTGCTCCAGCAGTTCCACGACATCCTGCCGGGCACCTCGATCGCGTGGGTGCACCGCGAGGCGGTCGCGAAGTACGCCGAGACGGCCGCGGCGCTCACCGCGATCATCGAGCAGGCGCTCTCGGCGCTCGCCGGTGCCGGGGAGGCGGCCGTCGTCGTGAACCCGGCCCCGTTCCTCCAGGCCGGCGCACCCGCGCAGGGCGCGGTCGTGGCGACCGACGTGGCGGCGGCGACCGCGGTGTCGCTGACCGAGCAGGACGGCGGGTACGTGCTGGCGAACGACCTGGTGCGGGTCGTCGTCGACGCGCAGGGGCTCGTGACGAGCGCCGTGGACCTGGCGACCGGGCGCGAGGCGATCGCGGCCGGCCAAGCGGCGAACCTGCTGCAGCTGCACCAGGACTTCCCGAACATGTGGGACGCCTGGGACGTCGACCGGTACTACCGGAACCGCGTCGAGGACCTGGTGTCGGCCACCGGGCTGACCGCGTCGGTCGACGGCGCCGGGGTCGCCCGGGTCGTCGTGTCCCGCGCCTTCGGTGACTCGACCGTCACGCAGGAGATCGTCCTGGCACCCGGCTCGCGCACGCTGGAGTTCGACCAGACCACCGACTGGCACGAGACCGAGAAGTTCCTCAAGGTGGCGTTCCCGCTCGACGTCCGCGCCGAGCACACCGTCGCCGAGACGCAGTTCGGCGCGCAGAAGCGGGTGACGCACACGAACACCTCGTGGGAGGCCGCGAAGTTCGAGACCTCGATGCACCGCTACGTGCTCGTGTCCGAGCCGGGCTTCGGCGTCGCGCTCGTGAACGACTCGATCCACGGCTTCGACACCACCCGCGACGCCGTCGACGGACACGTCACCACCACCGTGCGGCTGTCGCTGCTGCGAGCCCCGCGGTTCCCCGACCCCGAGACCGACCAGGGCGTGCAGACGCACCGGTACGGCATCGTCATCGGCACCGACCAGCTCGGTGCGACGGCAGCCGGCGTGGTGATGAACGCCGGCGCACGGACGATCACCGGAGCGCACGGCTTCGACCCGCTGGTGCAGGTCTCCGGCGGGGTCGTGCTGTCGAGCGTCAAACTCGCCGACGACCGCTCGGGCGACCTGGTCGTCCGCGTGTACGAGCCGTCCGGGCAGCGGGGGACCGGCGGCATCGCGGTGTCCGAGGCCGAGGCCGGGGGCGCCGCGTTCGGTCCCGCTGCCGAGGTCACCCTGCTCGAGGAGCCGCTGCCTACCGGCTCCGTCGTCGACGCCTCGTCGTTCGCCGTCGACGCCTACGAGGTCCGCACCTTCCGCTTCCCACGCAAGTGATCGATCCATCCACACGAGGAGGAACGCCATGAAGAAGTCCACGAAGTTCGGCATCGCGACCGCACTGGTCGCCATGCTCGCGGCACCACTGGTGCCCGCCGCGGCATCCGCGGCGCCGTCCGCGTCCGGGGCGGCCCACGGCCACGGGCACGGTGCGTCCCACGGCGGACGCCCCGGGCACGGGCACGGGCACCACGCCGTCCCCACGAAGTCGGGGCCGACGAGCATCGCCTACGTCGAGGTGAACAACGACGAGCTCGCCAACGTCGGCCGGTACACGCTGGCGAACGGTGCGAACGCGTTCGACGTGGCGATCATCTTCGCCGCGAACATCAACCGGGACGAGAACGGCAAGGCCGTCCTGTACGCGAACGAGAACGTGCAGCGCACCCTCGACCAGGCCGCGACGCAGATCCGCCCGCTGCAGGCCAAGGGCATCAAGGTGACGCTCTCGGTGCTCGGCAACCACCAGGGCACCGGGCTGGCGAACTTCACCTCGAAGGCAGCCGCACGGGACTTCGCGGCGCAGGTGTCGGCGACCATCGAGAAGTACGGCCTCGACGGGGTCGACCTCGACGACGAGTACTCCGACTACGGCGTCGACGGCACCCCGCAGCCGAACGACCAGTCGATCGGCTGGCTCATCAGCGCGCTGCGCGCCGACATGCCGGGCAAGATCATCTCGTTCTATGACATCGGCCCGTCGTCCGACGCACTGAAGACCGCGAGCCCGTCGATCGGCAAGAAGCTCGACTACGCCTGGAACCCGTACTACGGCACCTACACGGCGCCGACGATCCCGGGCCTGCCGAAGTCGAAGCTCTCCGCCGCCGCGGTCGACATCCAGAACACCCCGCAGGCGACGGCCGTCTCGCTCGCGCAGCGCACGAAGGCCGACGGGTACGGCGTCTTCATGACGTACAACCTGCCGGACGGTGACGAGTCGGCCTACGTGTCGTCCTTCACGAAGGTGCTGTACGGACAGGCCGCGTCGTACCGCTGACGCGTCCGTCCGGACGGCGACCCGCGCCCCGTGCTCCCCGGCTCCGGCCTGGAGGCGCGGGGCGCGTCCGTCGTCGTGGTCCCGTTGGCTCCGGGGAGGCGTCGGTTTCTCCCCGCCCTTGACGGTTCCGGTTCGCAGACCCCGGCGATCGTGAACCGGAACCGTCATCTGCTGATTTCGGAACCGGGTCCGGCGCGTTCGACGCTCCGGTCGGCTCGACGCTGCTGCCCGCTCGGGGCTGCGGCACGGTGCGGCTCGCGCCCCGGGCTTCCCGGCTCCGGCCTGCAGGCGTGGGGCGGGTCCGTCCTCGTGGTCGCGTTGGCTTGGGGGAGGCATCGGTTTCTCGTCGCCCTTGACGGTTCCGGTTCGCAGGCTCCGGCGATCGTGAACCAGAACCGTCATCTGCTGATGTCGGAACCGGGGCCGGCACGTTCGACGCCCCGGCCCGCTCGACCTTGCGGCCCGCTCGACGCTGCGGCCCGCTCGACGCTGCGGCCCGCTCGACGCTGCGGCCCGCTCGACGCTGCGGCCCGTTCGACGCTGCGGTCCGCTCGTGTCCGTGGTGTGCTCGGCGTGCGGCGCGAGCACGACACCTGGCGTGGAAGCGACAGATCCCGCAGTGTCGCTGCGACCAGGCCGCCGAAGCGACAGCCTGCCGTGCATGTTCTTCGGTGATCCGTCGCTCCGGCGATGCGTGCTGCGGCCGTACGATCCCCGCATGGAGCTCGAGTTCCGCGGCGAGGTGATCGAGTGGCGCGGCCCGTCACCGTTCTTCTTCGCCGTCGTGCCACTGGAAGCCGCCGAGGTCATCGCGGACCTCGCGCCGGTGCTCACCTACGGCTGGGGGGTGATCCCGGCACGCGTGACGATCGACCGGGTGACGTGGACGACGTCGCTCTTCCCGAAGGACGGCGGCTACCTCGTGCCGTTGCGTGCGGCGGAGCGGAAGCGTGCCCGTGTCGGACTCGGCGATGCCCCGCAGATCACCCTCGAGTTCGCCGACCCCTGACCGGGTGGGCTGTGGAGGGGATGACGGGAATCGAACCCGCGTAGCCAGTTTGGAAGACTGGGGCTCTACCATTGAGCTACATCCCCGCGCCTGCGCACCAGGCGCAGCCCGATCATCGTAGCGGACGAACGGGCACCGAACGAACGAGCACGACATGCCAGGGCGCGTCATCCCCAAGCCGGACCACGGTGCCGAGCGCACGATCCGCTGGTCGCGCATCGTCTCGTACGTCCTGGTGGTCCTCGCCGCGGCCGTGCTGTCGTTGCGGCCCGAGGTGTTCGGCGACCCGTCGTCGCAGCCCGCGCACGCACTGCTGCACGTCTGGCGGATCGTCGCCGGCATCGCCCTGGCCGTGGCGGCGCTCGGGGTCCAGGTCGTCGTCGGGCTGCGGTGGCGGAACGGCCTGCGACGCGCCGCGGCCGAGGACTGACACGACTGCCGGGAACCGCGCACCGGGGGACCGCTAGACTCATCGGCGTTGCACGCGCCGTTCGGCGTGCGCGGACACCCTGGCCCAGTCAAACGGGGCGTAGCTCAGCTTGGTAGAGCGCCCGCTTTGGGAGCGGGAGGTCGCAGGTTCAAATCCTGTCGCCCCGACCAGGTCCTCGAGAAACACCGACCACACGAACGTCAACCAACAGGAGAACATCCCTTGGCCACCAGCACCGTCGACAAGGTGAGCGACACCCGCGTCAAGCTCACCGTGAACGTGACGCCGGACGATCTCAAGCCGAGCATCGACCACGCGTACAAGCACATCGCCGAGCAGATCAGCATCCCCGGCTTCCGCAAGGGCAAGGTCCCGCCGGCGATCGTCGACCAGCGCGTCGGCCGCGGCGAGGTCCTGAACCACGCCGTCGGTGACGCCATCGACACCTTCTACCGCCAGGCGGTCGAAGAGCAGGAGCTGCGCATCCTCGGCCGCGCCGAGGCCGACGTCGCCGAGCTGCCGAACCTCGCGGACTTCACGGGCGACCTCGTCCTGACCTTCGAGGTCGACGTCCGCCCCGAGTTCGACCTGCCGGACTACGCCTCGTACGAGCTCACCGTCGACGCGGTCGAGGTCTCCGACGACGAGATCGAGGAGGAGCTGCAAAACCTGCGCACCCGCTTCGGCACGCTCGTCACGGTCGACCGTCCCGCGACGACCGGCGACTTCGCCCAGATCGACCTGACCGCCACCATCGGCGACGACGAGGTCGACTCGGCCACCGGCGTCTCCTACGAGATCGGCTCGGGCGACCTGCTCGAGGGCATCGACGAGGCGCTCGAGTCCCTGACCGCCGGTGAGTCGACGACCTTCGAGTCGAAGCTCGTCGGTGGCGACCGCGAGGGCGAGACCGCCCAGATCGCCGTCACCGTCACCGCCGTCAAGGAGCGCGAGCTCCCCGAGGCCGACGACGAGTTCGCCCAGATCGCCAGCCAGTTCGACACGATCGACGAGCTCAAGGTCGACCTCAAGGACCAGATCGCCAAGTCGAAGACCTTCGGCCAGGGTGCCGCGGCGCGCGACAAGCTCGTCGAGAAGCTCACCGAGGACGTCGAGATCCCGATCTCCGAGAAGCTCATCGAGGACGAGGTGCACCGTCACCTCGAGCAGGAGAACCGCCTCGAGGACGACGAGCACCGCAAGGAGGTCTCCGAGTCCAGTGAGAAGGCCTTCCGCTCGCAGATCCTCCTCGACGCGATCGCCGAGAAGGAGGAGATCCAGGTCTCCCAGGAGGAACTGACCCAGTACCTCATCCAGGCCGCCGCGCAGTACGGCATGGAGCCGGCCGAGTTCATCAAGGTCATCGACCAGAACGGCCAGATCCCCGGCATGGTCGGCGAGGTCGCCCGCTCGAAGGCGGTCGCGACCGTCCTCGCCAAGGTGACCGTCAAGGACACCAACGGTGACGACGTCGACCTGTCCGCCTTCACGGCGGGCGTCGCGCAGGAGCCGGCAGGGGCCGCCGAGTAACGATCTCGACGCCACCAGCACGACGGACGGGAGGCACGGTGCCAGCTGGCACCGCGCCTCCCGTCCGGCGTTTTCGGCACCACCGCATTGCCGACAGCGAACAGGCGGGAATCGGTGCGTTGCACCCGATAAGTTCGACAACAAGCGACAACTGAACGGGAGCTTTTCCATGGCCGAAGCAACACTGAACCCCAGTGTTTTTGACCGCCTTCTGAGAGACCGGATCGTGTGGCTCGGCTCCGAGGTCCGCGACGACAACTCGAACGAGATCGCAGCCAAGCTGCTGCTGCTCGCCGCCGAGGACCCTGAGAAGGACATCTACCTCTACATCAACTCGCCCGGTGGTTCGATCACCGCCGGCATGGCGATCTACGACACGATGCAGTTCGTGCCGAACGACATCGTCACCGTGGGCATCGGCCTCGCCGCGTCGATGGGACAGTTCCTGCTGTCCTCCGGCACGCCGGGCAAGCGCTACATCACGCCGAACGCCCGCGTGCTGCTGCACCAGCCGTCCGGTGGCTTCGGCGGTACCGCTGCCGACATCCAGACGCAGGCCAAGGTCATCCTCGACATGAAGCAGCGCATGGCTGAGCTCACCGCCGAGCAGACCGGCAAGTCCATCGAGCAGATCCTCAAGGACAACGACCGTGACAACTGGTTCACGGCGCAGGAAGCGCTCGAGTACGGCTTCGTCGACCACCTCCGCGCCTCGAGCGCCGAGGTCATCGGCGGCGGTGGCACCGTCGGCGACGGCGAAGCACCGACCAGCGCGGCCGAGCCCGACGCCCAGTCCTGACCCCCACCGAAGAAAAGGAAACGAGAATGCATCTCCCAATGCTCGGTGGCGCGCAGAACGTCCCGGCTCCGACCGATCGGTACATCCTGCCGAGCTTCGAGGAGCGCACGGCCTACGGCTACAAGCGGCAGGACCCGTACGCGAAGCTCTTCGAGGACCGCATCGTGTTCCTCGGCGTCCAGGTCGACGACGCGTCGGCTGACGACGTCATGGCCCAGCTGCTCGTGCTCGAGTCGATGGACCCCGACCGCGACATCGTCATGTACATCAACTCGCCCGGTGGCTCGTTCACCGCGATGACGGCGATCTACGACACGATGCAGTACATCCGTCCGCAGATCCAGACGGTCTGCCTCGGCCAGGCGGCCTCGGCCGCGTCGGTGCTCCTCGCCGGTGGTACCCCCGGCAAGCGCCTCGCCCTGCCGAACGCCCGTGTGCTCATCCACCAGCCCGCGACCCAGCAGGGTGGCGGTCAGGCGTCCGACATCGAGATCCAGGCGGCGGAGATCCTCCGCATGCGCACCTGGCTCGAGGAGACGCTGTCGAAGCACTCCAACAAGACGCCGGAGGAGATCAACCACGACATCGAGCGCGACAAGATCATGTCCGCGCAGGAAGCCGTGGAGTACGGCCTGATCGACCAGGTCCTCACCAGCCGCAAGAACCTGCCGGCGCTCGTCAAGTAGCACCAGCAGGAACGACGAAAGGCCCCGCACCGAACGGTGCGGGGCCTTTCGTCGTGCGGGTCCGTTCAGTCCTCGGTGTCGTCGGATTCCGGTGCCGGCTTCCGGCGCAGGAGCAGCAGCACCGCGACGACGACGCCCACCAGCACGACGCCACCGGCGCCGATCCAGAGCGCGTCCGAGGCGGTCGAGTCGGACCCGCCAGCGGCGGTGCCCGTCGTGGTGCCGCTCGTGGCGTCGTCACCGGCGGTGGCGCACGTCGGCGGCTCTGCTGAGCCGGTCGCGGGGGAGAAGCCCGCCGGGGCCTCCCACGTGAAGGCGTACTCGTCGGAGACGGTGTGGCCGTCCGCGGAGACGATCTGCCACTCGACGGTGTACTTCCCCGAGTCGCCGAGCGCGGCGGGAGTGGTCATCGAGGGGCCGTCGACGTCGACGCAGCCGTCCTCGTAGTACTTGCCGTCCGGGCCGACGACGCGGAAGGCGAATCCGGAGTCGGAGCCGCCGATGTCGAGCAGGCGGTCGTTCGTGGTGATCTCGAACGACTCCGGCAGCGACGTGAGCGTGCCGTCGACCGCGGGCGTCGACCCGACCAGGTAGTTGTGCGCGCTGGCCGGACCGGCGAGCCCGAGGACCGCGCCGCCCGCGATCGCGAGCACGGCGGCGGACCCGGCCACGAGCCTCCTGGCAGAGGACCGCAGCCGGGACCGACGTGCGCCGCGCTCGGTCACTTGGTGGTGGTCCGGCGGCGCATGCCGGCGACGGCGACGACCAGGGCGACCGCGCCGAGCACGAGACCGCCGAGGCCGAGGAAGCGCCCGACCAGGTCGGGGTCGGCCGGGGTCGTCGAGGTGGCAGCGGCCTCGGCCGTCGGGGTCGCGGCGATCGGGTCACCGTCGTCGTCGGTCGCCTCGGCGGCGGTCAGCGTGATCGAGGGCGCCGGGTGCTCGGGCTCGGCCTCGCCGGGCTGCTGCTCCTGGTTCCACTCGACCGAGCCCTCCTCGCAGGTCTGCAGCACGGGGAACGCCACGACGTCGCCGGCCTTGCCGTCGGGCAGGGCGAAGGAGAACGCGAAGGTGTCGCGCTCGTCGGCGGGCAGCGGGGTCTTCGCGGTGTACGTGATGCTCGTGACGCGCTCGGGGGTGTCCTCGGCGTGCGCGGAGCCCTCGGCGTCGGCCGACGCGGACGGGTCCGTGTACGGCTCGGTCGTCTTCGAGATCTTCCAGTTCGGGTTCACCGTCGGCGTGACCTCGATGACCGACTCGGGCACCTGGAACTCGAGCTTCGTGGTCGGCGACCCGTCGCAGCCGTGCGGGACCGAGAAGGTCGTCGTCGTGTACGAGTTCGCGGCGGTCGAGGTCGCGGTCGCCGACACGTGCGCGCTGGCTGCGCCGGCGGTGCCGAGGACGATGGCTGCCACGGCGCCGAGGGTGACGGCGCCGCCGGCGGCGAGACGCTTCTGCATGGGGATCCTTCGATGGTCGGGAGGGTGTTTCTACAACTTGTAGAGACGACTGGTTCACGGTAGCAGGCCCGAACGCCCTGGGCGAACGCGCGTGCGAAATCCCGCGGCGCCGCGCGGTCGGTGTCGCCGGTTGCGATTAGGCTCGTGTCCACGACGAGGTGCCCACCAGCAGCGGTGCACCGGCGGCCGGTGCGAGTGCGCGGGCCGGCACGTCCGACCAGGGAGGCACGGCAATGGCACGCATCGGAGAGAGCGGGGACCTCCTCAAGTGCTCCTTCTGCGGCAAGAGCCAGAAGCAGGTCCAGCAGTTGATCGCCGGTCCCGGCGTCTACATCTGCGACGAGTGCGTCGAGCTGTGCAACGAGATCATCGAGGAGCGCCTGGCCGAAGCCGGCGAGGACACCTCGAGCGGTGACTTCGAGCTGCCGAAGCCGCGCGAGATCTTCGACTTCCTGCAGGAGTACGTCATCGGGCAGGACCCGGCGAAGCGCGCCCTCGCCGTGGCCGTCTACAACCACTACAAGCGCGTCCGTGCGCAGGGGCAGATCACCGCTGCCGAGGACCGCGACGACATCGAGATCGCGAAGTCGAACATCCTGCTCATCGGCCCGACCGGCTGCGGCAAGACCTACCTGGCGCAGACCCTGGCGAAGCGGCTGAACGTGCCCTTCGCCGTCGCCGACGCCACCGCCCTGACCGAGGCCGGCTACGTGGGCGAGGACGTCGAGAACATCCTGCTCAAGCTCATCCAGGCCGCCGACTACGACGTCAAGCGTGCCGAGACCGGCATCATCTACATCGACGAGGTCGACAAGATCGCCCGCAAGGCCGAGAACCCGTCGATCACCCGCGACGTCTCCGGCGAGGGCGTGCAGCAGGCGCTGCTCAAGATCCTCGAGGGCACGGTCGCCTCGGTCCCGCCGCAGGGCGGCCGCAAGCACCCGCACCAGGAGTTCATCCAGATCGACACGACGAACGTGCTGTTCATCGTCGCGGGTGCGTTCGCCGGGCTCGAGGACATCGTGTCCTCGCGCGTCGGCAAGCGGGGGATCGGCTTCGGGGCGCCGCTGCACAGCGCGACCGACCACCAGGACCTGTACGCCGAGGTCCTGCCGGAGGACCTGCACAAGTTCGGCCTCATCCCCGAGTTCATCGGCCGTCTGCCCGTCGTCACGACCGTGTCGCAGCTCGACCAGGCCGCGCTCATGCAGATCCTCACCGAGCCGAAGAACGCCCTGGTCAAGCAGTACCAGCGGATGTTCCAGATCGACGGCGTCGAGCTCGAGTTCGACCGCGGGGCGCTCGAGGCCATCGCCGACCTGGCGGTGCTGCGACAGACGGGCGCCCGTGGGCTCCGGGCGATCCTCGAAGAGGTCCTCGGCCCGGTGATGTTCGACGTGCCGTCGGACGACGACGTCGCCCGCGTGGTGATCACCCGCGAGTCCGTGCTCGAGAACGCAGCCCCGACGATCGTGCCGCGTCCCCGGGCGAAGCGCGTCGAGAAGTCGGCGTAGCGCGCCGCTGAGTCAGCGGTAGACACCAGCAGAACGACAGAACACCTCGAGATCTCGAGGTGTTCTGTCGTTTCCGTGGTGTTCGCCGGTCGAGCCGCCGCCTACTCGAGCCCGCGGCGCCGCAGCAGCGGACCGACCTCGGCATCGCGGCCGCGGAAGTCCCGGTAGGCCTCGAGCGGGTCCTTCGCCCCACCGACACCGAGCAGGCGTTCCGCGAAGCGGCGACCGGCCTCGCGGTCGAGCCCACCGTTGTCGCGGAACCACTCGACCGTGTCCGCGTCGAGCACCTCGGACCAGATGTACCCGTAGTACCCGGCGTCGTACCCGCCGGAGAACGTGTGCGCGAAGTAGGTCGACGAGTACCGCGGCGGGACTGCGGCGACGGCGATGCCGGCGTCGGCGAGTGCCTGGCGCTCGAACGCCTCGACGTCCGTGACCGCGGCGGCCTCGGCGGCGGACAGCCGGTGCCACGCCTGGTCGAGCAACGCCGCCGCGAGGTACTCGGTCGTGCCGAAGCCCTCGTTGAAGCCCTCGGACTCGCTGAGGCCCAGGACGAGCTCGGGCGGCAGCGGCGCCCCGGTCTCGTGGTGCTTGGCGTAGTTCGCCAGGACCGACGGCCACGACACCCACATCTCGTTCACCTGGCTCGGGAACTCGACGAAGTCGCGCTCGACGTTCGTGCCGGAGAAGCGCGGGTAGGTCGTGCGGGCGAGGAGTCCGTGCAGCGCGTGGCCGAACTCGTGGAACAGCGTCTCGACCTCGTCCTGGATGAGCAGCGTCGGCGACCCGGCGGCCGGCTTCGCGACGTTGAGGTTGTTCACCACCACCGGCAGGGTCCCGAGCAGCTCGGACTGCTCGACGACGGGGTTCATCCACGCGCCGCCCCGCTTGCCGTCCCGCGTGTACAGGTCGAGCAGGTACAGGCCGACGGGCTCGCCGCCGTCGCCGGTCACCTCGAACACCCGGACCTCGTCGTTGTACCCGCGCAGGTCGGGGCGCTCGGCGAACGAGAGCCCGTACAGGGCACCGGCGGCGTGGAAGACGCCGTCGTGCAGGACCCGGTCCGCCTCGAAGTACGGTCGCAGCGCCGAGCTGTCGGCCGCGAACTGCTCGCCGCGCAGGATCTCGGTCGCGTACGACCAGTCCCACGACTCGATCTCGAAGCCGACGGTCTTGGACCGGACGGCGCGCTCGTCGTCGGCGTTCCGGGCTGCGGCGTCGACGAGCGAGGACAGCAGGCCGTCGACGGCTTCCGGGGTCCCTGCGGTCTCGTCCGCGGTCACCACGGCGGCGTGGTTCGGGAACCCGAGCAGTTCGGCACGTTCGGCCCGGAGTCGGACGATGCGGAGCAGGACCTCGCGGTTGTCGTGCGCGTTGCCACGACGGCCACGGGCGAGCGAGGCGCGCATGATCCGCTCGCGCAGGCCGCGGTCGGCCAGCGATGCGAGCCACGGGTGCCCGGTGTAGAGCGGGAGCGTGATGAGCCAGCCGTCGAGGCCACGATCGGCAGCGGCGCCGGCGGCGGCCGACTTCGCGCCGTCGTCGAGACCGTCGAGCTCCTGCTCGTCGGTGACGTGCACGGCGGAGTCGTTCGTGTCCTCGAGCAGGTTGCGCTCGAACGTCGTGGTGAGGGTGGAGAGCTCCTGGTTGATCGCCGTCAGCCGCTCCTTGCCGACCTCGTCGAGCCCGGCGCCGGCCAGGGTCATCTCGGCGTGGGTGCGCTGCACGAGGCGCAGGGCCTCACCGGTCAGCCCGGCGGCCTCGGCGCCGTCGAGGACCTCCTGCACGCGGGCGTAGAGCCGGGAGTCGAGCGTGATCGCGTCGCGGTGTGCGGCAAGCAGTGGCGAGACCTCGGCCTCGAGGTCGTGCAGCTCGGGCGTCGAGTCCGCCGACGACAGCGTGAAGAACACGTGGCTGACGCGGGCGAGCAGCTGGCCGGACCGCTCGAGTGCGACGAGCGTGTTCTCGATGGTCGGCGGGTGCGGGTCGGTGGCGATGGCCTCGACCTCGGCGCGCTGCTCGGCCATGCCGGCGTCGAAGGCCGGCTGGAAGTGCTCGAGCCGGACGTCGCCGAAGGGCGGGAGGGCGTAGGGGAGGGTGCTCGGTTCATCGAACGGGGTTGCCATCGCTCCACCCTACGGACTGGCGGCTCGTGGAGGCCTCGGGAGTGCCGCGGCCGGTGGTTCTTCCCATCACGCTCGCTGTGGGAAGCAGTTCCGCGCGTCGGGGGCCAGAACTTCCGGCCCACCACGCGCGGAACGACCTCCCACGCGCGGAACGACCTCTCACGCGCAGAACAGCACCCGCCCCACCCGCCGTCACCCGCTCCCGAGCCGCGCCGGGGAAGCCGCGTCAGCGCGTCGCGGCGTCGATCAGGGTCTCGGCGGCGCGGCGGGCGTGGGCCGCGGGCTCGGTGGTGCCGGCGATGGCCGCCGTGGTCTGGGCGCCCTCGGCGAGCAGTGCGAGCTGTGCGGCGAGCTCGGACGCGCGGGCGGCGTCGGGGACCACGTCGGCGGTCAGCCCGGCGACGAACTGCTGGAACGAGTCCTTGTGCTCGCGGGCGATCTCGGCGATGGCGGGCGAGGTGGCCCCGAGCTCGCCGAAGGCGTTGATGAAGCCGCAGCCGCGGAAGGTGTCGTCGCCGAACCACGACTCCAGGAAGTCGTACATCGCCAGGAGCTTGTCCCGAGGACCCGTCGCGGAGTCGACCGCTCCGTGCACGCCGCGCTCCCAGAGCTCGTGCCGGCCGGAGAGCACCGCGGTGATGAGCTGCTCCTTGCCGGGGAACGCCGCGTACAGCTTCTTCAGCGAGACGCCGGCGTTCGTGCGGATCTCGTCCATGCCCACGGCCTGGATCCCACGCGCGTAGAAGAGCCGGTCGGCGACGTCGACGATGTGCGCGCGGACGTCCGGTCCGATGATGGTGGCCACGTGGGTACCCCGTTCCTGCGAGTTCACCGGTTCCGAGTTGCGCTGGGAACCAACGTTCTCTACTGTAGACCTCGTGGCTGGAGAACGCTCGTTCTCCGTCGTGGACGCCGAGCCCTGATTCCTCGACGTCGTTCGTGGCCCGGGTGGGCAGAGCATGCTCGGCTCGCCCGGTCCCGGCATCCTGGCGGCGCATGCCGTCCAGGGCCCGGCGTCCGTCAGCGACGGAACCCGGTAGAGCCCGACGGCCGCCGTCGCCGCCCGAGCCCCGATGTTCGACGTGCACGAGCGCCGTCCCCGGATCCGGGACCCGCGCCGCGGCGTCAGTCCTCTTCGGCCGCGTCGTCCGGGTTCGTCACCTGGGCGTGCCCGGCGTCGTCGAGGTGGATCGAGGTGCCGTCGTCGAGCTCGACGATCGGCTTGCCCTCGAGGAACGTCAGCGTCCAGCCCCACGCCCCCGTGTCGACCGACTCCGCGGCGAGCTCGTCCTCGACCCCGCGCACGGCGACGACCATCGCCTCGGGGAGTCGCGACGGTGGCATCCCACCGACGTTCCATCGTGTGCCCAACTGCATCCGTGCCTCCAGTCCGTCGTCCTGTGCGCAGGAACGGTCGGGTCCGCATGACGGACCCGACCATTCCTGCTCACGAAGCGTGGATCGCGAACGCGCGAGCGCGCGTCCGCCCCGCCGACGTTACGCCTGCTGCTCCGCGAGCTCGATCTCGGTGACCGCGAGCTCGGGGCCGTCGACGAACGACAGGTTCTCGATGCGTCCGACCGCCGCCAGGTCGACCGCCGCGCGCTCGATGAGCGCCCGCTCCTCGGCCGGCGCCGCGACCACGGCGCGCGTCACGGGTGTCTTCTGGGACGCCTTCGCCGCCGTCTTCGCGCCGCGGATCCCGATGAGCGCCTGCCCGACGGCGGCGAGCAGCCCCGTCGGCTCGGCCTGGGTGGGCAGCTCGGCCGTGGTCGGCCAGGAGGCCCGGTGCACGCTGGTCTCGTGGGTCCAGGCCCACACTTCCTCGGTCGCGTACGGCAGGAAGGGCGCGAGCAGGCGGAGCAGCACGTCGATGGCACCGCGCAGTGCGAGCACGGCGCTCGCCTGCGTCTCGTGCGTCGCGTCGGCGGCGGTGCCGTAGGCGCGCTCCTTCACGAGTTCGAGGTAGTCGTCGCAGAAGGTCCAGAAGAAGCGCTCGGTGACCTCGAGGGCGCGGGCGTGGTCGAAGCCCTCGAACGCCGCGGTTGCCTGCTCGACGACCGTGCCGAGCTCGGCGAGCATGTCGACGTCGAGCGCTTCGGTGACGCTGGTCGCGCCGGACGGCAGCTCGAAGCCGTAGACGAACTTCGCCGCGTTGAGCACCTTGATCGCCAGGCGGCGGCCGACCTTGATCTGCTTCGGGTTCTGCGGGTCGAAGGCCGCGTCGGTGCCGAGCTTCGACGAGGCGGCCCAGTAGCGGACCGCGTCGGCGCCGTGCTGCTCGAGGATGGACAGCGGCGTGACGACGTTGCCCTTCGACTTCGACATCTTCTTGCGGTCGGGATCGACGATGAAGCCGGAGATGCTCGCGTGCTTCCACGGCACGACGTCCGCCTCCAGCTGGCTGCGGAGCACGGTGGTGAACAGCCAGGTGCGGATGATGTCCTGCGCCTGCGGGCGGACGTCGTACGGGTACACCAGGTCGTACAGGGCCGGGTCGGTCTCCCACTTGCCGGCGAGCTGCGGGGTGAGCGACGACGTCGCCCAGGTGTCCATCACGTCGAGCTCGCCCTGGAACCCGCCGGCGACGCCGCGCTGGTCCTCGGAGTAGCCGGGCGCCGGCTCGGAGGCCGGGTCGACGGGCAGCTGCGCCTCGGTCGGCACGATCGGCTGGTCGAAGACGGGGTTGCCGTCGGCGTCGAGCGGGTACCAGACGGGCAGCGGCACGCCGAAGAAGCGCTGGCGCGAGATGAGCCAGTCGCCGGACAGGCCGCCGACCCAGTTGTCGTAGCGGACGCGCATGAAGTCCGGGTGGAACGCGATCTCCTCGCCGCGCTGGCGGAGCGTGCTCTTCAGCTGCTCGTCGCGGGCACCGTTGACGATGTACCACTGGCGGGTGGAGACGATCTCGAGCGGCTTGTCGCCCTTCTCGAAGAACTTCACCGGGTGCTGGATCGTCTTGACGTCGCCGATCAGCTCGCCGGACTCGGTCAGGGCGTCGACGACGACCTTCTTCGCCGAGAACACGGTCTTGCCGGCCATCTCGGCGTAGAGCGCCTTGCCGCGCTCCGACTCGATCCACGTCGGCTCGTCCGAGCGCACCCGGCCGTCGAAGCCGATGATGGCGCGGTTCGGCAGCTGGAGCTCGCGCCACCACACCACGTCGGTGGTGTCACCGAAGGTGCAGACCATCGCGATGCCGGCGCCCTTGTCCTGCTGCGCCAGGTGGTGCGCGAGCACCGGGACCTCGACGTCGAACAGGGGGGAGCGGACGGTGGTGCCGAACAGGTCCTGGAACCGCTCGTCGTCCGGGTGTGCGACGAGGGCGACGCAGGCGGCCAGCAGCTCGGGGCGGGTGGTCTGGATGACGACGTCGTCGCCGCCGTCGGTGCGGTGGAAGGCGATGCCGTGGTACGCGCCGGGCATCTCCTTGTCCTCGAGTTCGGCCTGCGCGACCGCGGTGCGGAACGTGACGTCCCACAGGGTCGGGGCGTCGGCCTGGTAGGCCTCGCCGCGCTCGAGGTTGCGCAGGAACGCGCGCTGGGCGCTCGCCCGCGAGGTGTCGTCGATCGTGCGGTAGGACTGCGTCCAGTCGACGGACAGGCCGAGCGTGCGGAACAGGTCCTCGAACTGCTGCTCGTCCTGCACGGTCAGGCGCTCGCACAGCTCGATGAAGTTGCGGCGCGAGATCGGCACCTGGTCGGCGGCCTTGGCGGACTTGCCCTCGCCGCCCTCGAACGGCGGCACGAAGGCGGCGTCGTACGGCAGCTGCGGGTCGCAGCGGACGCCGTAGTAGTTCTGCACGCGGCGCTCGGTCGGCAGACCGTTGTCGTCCCAGCCCATCGGGTAGAAGACGTGCTTGCCGCGCATGCGCTCGAACCGCGCCTTGAGGTCGGTGTGCGTGTACGAGAACACGTGCCCGATGTGCAGCGAACCGGAGGCGGTCGGCGGGGGCGTGTCGATCGACCAGACGTTGCTGCGGTCGCCGGCGGCGGAACGGTCGAAGCGGTAGGTGCCGTCCTGCTCCCAGGTCGGTCCCCAGGCCTGCTCCAGTCCGTCGACGCTCGGCTTCTCGGGCATGGGCTTGGTCATGGCTGCGCCTTCCGTTCGTGTGTGCGGCACCGAGTCCGTGATGAGGTGCCTGAGTGTCCGCGCGCGGTGCGCGGTGTCCCCAGGCTACCCGGTGCTGCGGGACCGGAAGCGGCACCCCGGATGCAGCACGGGGAATTCCCCCGGGGAGAATACGCAAATGCCGCACGAATGCAATTGTTTGCATTCTTTCGGAATGCCCTTATGGTGCATTCCGTGAATGCATCCGGAAGATCCTCGACCGTCCTCGGCGCCGCGGCGATCCTCGTCGCGGGCGCGCTCCTCGCAGGCGTGGCCGGACCCGCACAGGCCGCGACGGCCGTGCCCGGCTCGACCCGGTTCGGCATCGGCTCCGGCATCGACACGACGGCGGACGGCGCGCAGGTGCGCCTCGCAGCCGGCCTCGGCGTCGGGACCGCGCGGATCGACCTCTGGTGGACCGGGATCGAGAAGACCCCGGGCGACCTCGTGATGCCCGCTTCGTACCGGACGGCCGTGGACCGGCTCCGGTCGGCGGGGATCCGGCCGCTCATCGTCCTCGACTACGGCAACCCCCACCACGACGGCGGCGGCGGCCCGACCTCGGCCGACGGCATCGCCGCGTTCGCCCGGTACGCGGGCTTCGTCGCCGCGACGTTCGGCCCCGACGTCGCCGGGTACGAGGTCTGGAACGAGTGGCCGAACACCGTCGCGCCGGGACTCCGCAGCGCGTCCCGCTACGTCGCACTGACCAAGGCGGCGTCGGCGGCCGTCCACGCCGCGGCGCCGGGGGCCGTGGTGGCGGGACCCGCCATGAGCCTGCTCGGGGCCGACGGTCTGCACCCGTGGCTCCGGCAGTGGCTCGCCGCCGGTGGCCCGGCGACGGTGGACGCGGTCTCGGTCCACGCGTACAGCGGGACGCGACCGCCCGAGACGGCCCTCGGGCCGGCGATGCGGGAGCTCCGGGCGGCCCTCGCGGCGCAGCACCGCTCCGTCCCGGTGTGGTGGACCGAGGGCGGCTGGCAGGCCGGTCCGCCGGGGCAGGCGGGCACCGTCTCGACCGCCGTGCAGTCCGCCTGGCTGGTGCGCTGGGGCGCGCTCGCCGCGCACCTCGGTGCCGTGCTCGTCGTGCCGTTCACCCTGAACGACGCCGTCTCGACCCCGACCGGGTACGGCCTGTACGGCTCGGCGGGCGGCGGCTGGACGGCCCGGCGCGCGGCCACCGCCTACGCGGTCCTCGTGCGCACCGTCGGCGACCGTCGGTTCGCGGCTGTCGAGCGATCCGGGGCCGGCGGTGTCTGGATCGTCCGCTACGGCTCCGGCCGCGACGTCGTCCGCGTCGCCTGGTCGACGTCGGGTGTCCGGACGGCGAGGGTCCGGGTGCCGAGCGGGACCTCGCTGGTCTCCGCGACCGGGGTGACGAGTCGCACGGTGGTGGTACGTGGTGAGACGGCCGTGCGGGTCCGGGCGGCGCCGGTGTTCCTGCGGTCCCGCCGGTGAGGCGTCGGCGCTGCCGTCCGGTCGGCTACCACACCGACCTGACGGACACGCCGAGAGCCTGGTAGTCTGTCGGAGTTTGTCCGGTGGGCGCGGGTCCGCAGGTACTGCACCGTCGCCGTCCCACCGGACGCCCGAAGGACGCACCACACACCGGAGGAACCACTTGGCACCGAACGACGCACCCCACGCGCACGGCGATCGACCGCTGCGGACGAAGGGCGCTGCGAAGCGCGCTCGGCGCAAGCTGACCACGGACGACGTCACCGTCGTCGAGGAGTCCCTGCTCAAGCGTGCCGTGGCGGCAGCCGCCCTCGGCAACGCGATGGAGTGGTTCGACTTCGGCATCTTCGCCTACCTGACCGTCACCATCTCGCAGGTCTTCCTGCCGCAGGGCGACCCGGCGGCGAACATCGTCGCGACGTTCGGCTTCTTCGCCGCCGCGTTCATCGTCCGTCCGATCGGCGGTGCCGTGTTCGGCCCGATCGGCGACAAGATCGGCCGGCAGAAGGTCCTCGCGCTGACGATGATCCTGATGGCCGCCGGCACGCTCATGATCGGCCTCATCCCGTCGTACGACACGATCGGCTTCTGGGCCCCGGTCCTGCTGCTCGTCGCCCGCTTCGTGCAGGGCTTCTCGACCGGTGGTGAGTACGGCGGCGCCGCGACGTTCATCGCCGAGTACTCGCCGGACAAGCGCCGTGGCTTCATGGGCTCGTGGCTCGAGTTCGGCACCCTCGCCGGCTACGTGCTCGGTGCCTCGATCGTCACCGGCCTGCAGTTCGGCCTGTCCGAGGACGCCCTGCTCAGCTGGGGGTGGCGCATCCCGTTCATCATCGCCGGGCCGCTCGGCCTCATCGGGCTCTACCTGCGCCTCAAGCTCGAGGAGACCCCGGCCTTCCAGAAGCAGCAGGAGCAGGCCGCCGAGCGCGAGGGCCAGAAGACCCCGTTCCTCAAGCTGTTCGCCGAGAACTGGCGCTCGCTCCTCATCTGCATCGGGCTGGTCCTGGTCTTCAACGTGACCGACTACATGCTCCTGTCGTACATGCCGACCTACCTCGAGCAGAATCTCGGCCAGAACGCGACGTTCGGCCTCATCCTCATCGTCGTCGTGATGCTGCTCATGATGGTCGTCATCACCTTCGGCGGGCGGCTGTCCGACCGGTTCGGCCGCCGCCCGGTGCTCGCCGCCGGCTGCATCGGCTTCATCCTGCTGTCCTGGCCGGCGCTCAAGCTCGTCCAGACCGGCACGGGTGTCGGGGTCTTCTCCGGCCTGCTCATCCTCGGTGTAGTGCTCGTGACGTTCACCTCGACGATGCCCTCGACGCTGCCCGCGCTGTTCCCGACGATCATCCGCTACGGCGCACTCGCCATAGCGTTCAACGTCTCGGTGTCGCTCTTCGGTGGCACGACCCCGCTCGCCACCGCCGCGCTCATCAACGGTGCGAAGGACGCCGGCTTCGGCTGGGCCGAGGACATCCCGGCCTTCTACCTCATGCTCGCCGCGGTGATCGGCCTGGTGGCGGTGTACTTCACCAAGGAGACCGCGGCCACGCCGCTCATGGGCTCCGGGCCGACGGTCGGTTCCGAGGACGAGGTCGCCGGTGTGATCGAGGACTACAACGACCCGACTTCGGAGCTCGCGCAGTCCGACTGGGCGAAGGACTTCTCGACGAGCGAGATCCCGATCATCTCGGGTGACGCCGCGACGGGTGACGAGGAGAAGGCACCCGCCGGCTCGTAGCCGCTGCCGCTCCGCCGGCCTGGAGGCACGGTGCGCGTCCGTCACGGACGTCGCGCCGTGCCTCCGGTCGTCTCCGGGCGGGTCGCCCCTGCCGGGGCGGCGATCAGGCCGCCGGGCCGCTCGCGAGTCGGTCGGCGGCGCGGAGCAGGCCGGCGGTCACCGGGTGGCCCGGGTGCTCGAGCACCGAGGCGGCCGGGCCGTGCTCGACGACCGCGCCCTCGTGCACGACGAGCACGTCGTCGGCGATCCGCCGGACCGCGCGCAGGTCGTGCGACACGAAGACCATCGCCACGCCGGTCTCGTCGCGGAGCCGCTCCAACAGGGTGAGCACGGCGTCCTGCACGGTGGCGTCGAGCGCGGTCACCGGCTCGTCGAGCACGACCACCTCGGGGTCGGTCGCGAGTGCCCGGGCGATCGCGAGCCGCTGTCGCTGCCCGCCCGAGAGCGTCAGCGGTGACCGTGGGCGCAGCGCCGGGTCGAGGTCGACCTGCCGCAGGGCGTCGTCCACCCGCGCCGCGAGCGGACCGGTGGCGCGTCGGGCGGTGCCGCGCGAGAGCGCGTCGGCGAGCACGCGCTCCACAGACCAGCGCTCGTCGAACGTCGCTCCGGGGTCCTGCACGACGGCGGCGACCCGGTGGCGTCGTGGGCGGCGGTCCCGCTCGGCCAGGGGCACCCAGGCGCCCCCGTCGAGCTCGACGGTGCCGGCGTCCGGCCTCTCGAGGCCGAGCAGGACGCGCGCCAGGGTGGTCTTGCCCGAACCCGACGCCCCGATCACCCCGAGCACCCGCCCGCGGTCGAGGGCGAACGACACGTCGTCGAGCGCGCGGACACCGGCGAAGTCCCGCCGGAGCCCACGCGCCGCAACGACCGCGGGAGCGTCTGCGTCCGCCGTGGACGCTCCGGCACGAGCGGCCGGGGCGAGGCCACGGCCGGCGGCACGCACCAACGCCCGCGTCGCCTCGTGCCGCGGCGCGTCGAACACCGCGGCGACGGGTCCCTGTTCGACGACCCGCCCCTCGTGCACGACGACGACGCGGTCCGCCCAGCCGGCGACGAGTCCGAGGTCGTGCGTGATGACGAGGAGGCCGGCGCCGCGCCGTTGGGCCGCGCGGAGCTGCTCCATGACGGTGACGGCCACGCCCGCGTCGAGGGCCGTGGTCGGCTCGTCGGCGACGACGAGCGACGGCGAGCCGACGGTCGCCGCGGCGATGAGCGCCCGCTGGCGCATCCCGCCGGACAGGGTCCCGGCGAGACGGCCGTCGGTCGCGGTGTCCGGGTCGAGGCCCACCGCCGCCAGCGCGTCGCGCACCGCGTCCACACGTTCGGCCGCACGCATCCCGGTGTGCAGCCGCAGGGTGTCGGCGACCTCGCGCCCGACGGGACGCAGCGGGTCCAACGCGCCCAGGGCCTCCTGGCCGACGTAGCCGACGCGTGCGCCACGCACCTGTCGCCACCGCCGTTCGGAGAACGCACGCACGTCGAGCCCGGCGACGGTGAACGTGTCGGCCCGCACAGCGGAGCCCGCGGCCGACAGGCCGAGGGCCGCGCGTGCGGTCACGGTCTTGCCGGAACCCGACGCACCGACCAGCGCGACGCACTCGCCGGCGTCGACCCGCAGGTCCACGTCGGTCACGATCGGGGTGCCGGCGATCCGCACGCTCAGGCCGCTGATGTCCAGGACGGTCGTCATCGGGAGGCTCCGGTTCGTCGGATCGCCCGTCCGAGGACCGTGACGGCGGTGGCGAGCACCACGATGGCGAGCCCGGGGAAGGTGCTCATCCACGGCGCGGTCTGCAGGTACGTCCGGCCGTCGGCGAGCATCGCGCCCCACTCCGGTGCGGGGGGCGGCGTGCCGACACCGAGGTAGCTGAGCGCCGACGCCCAGACCACCGCCTGGCCGACCCCGAGCGTGCCGACGGCGACGACGGGCCAGAGCGCGGCGGGCAGGACGTGCCGGACGACGATCGCGGCGGGGGAGCGGCCGAGCAGCACGGCCGTCTCCACCACCTGCGAGGTGCGGGCGGTGCGGACCAGGCCGCGCACGATGCGGGCGTAGCCGGGCGCCGTGGCGGAGCCCACCGCCAGCACGGCGGGGACCGGACCGGGGCCGGTGACGGCGATGACCACCAGGGCGACGAGGAGCAGCGGCAGCGCGAAGGCGACCTCGGTCACCCGTCCGATCACGGCGTCGAGCAGGCGCCCGACCCGTCCGGCCCCCGCGCCGAGCCCCGCGACCACGCCGAGCACGAGTCCGACGCCGCCGCCGAGCAGCGTCGCGGCGACGCCGACCAGCAGGGACGCGCGGGTCCCCGCGACGACGCGCGCCAGCACGTCACGCCCGGACTCGTCGGTGCCGAACGGGTGGGCGCCGCTCGGTGCCAGGAGCGCCTCGGCCGGGTGGACGGCCAGCGGGTCGCCCCCGCCGAGCAGCGCCGGCCACGCGGCCGCGACGACCGCGACGAGCACGACGAGGGCCGCCGCGGTGCCGGACGGGTCGAGCGCCCGACGACGCCGGGAGCGCGCGGCGGCCGGCGTGCCCGGGTCGACGATGCCGCTCACCGGGCGCCCCTCGGGTCGACGGCCCGTTCGACCAGGTCCGCCACCGCGAGCACCACGACGTAGGCCGCGGCGGAGACCATCGCGATGCCCGCGACGAGGGGCATGTCCCGCTGGGTCACGGCGGTGACGAGCGCACGGCCGATCCCGGGCAGGGCGAAGACCGACTCCACGACGACCGCGCCGGAGACGAGCGACCCGAAGGCCCACGCCGACAGGGCGATGCCGGGCAGGGCGGCGTGCCGGAGCAGGTGGCGCGCGAACAACCCGGTCCGGGTCTCGCCGCGGCTCCGGGCCGCGAGCGCGAAGGCGGACCGCTGCGCGTCCACGACGCCGTCGCGGACCGTCTCGGCCAGGTACCCGGCCACCGGCACCGCGACGGTGACGACCGGCAGCACCCACCCGCGCACGCTGCCGTCGCTGACCGCCGGGACCCACCCGAGCGTGCTCGCGAACACGACGATGAGCACGCTGCCGAGCCAGAAGTGCGGGACGACGCTCGCCGTCACGCTGATCGCCCCGGTCAGCGCCGCCGCGACCCGCCCGCGTTGCGTCGACCACCAGGCGGCGACGATCGCCAGCGCCCAGGCGACGACGAGACCGGCGACGGCCAGGGTGAGCGTGACCGGCAGCTGCTGGCCGAGCAGCGTCGCGACCGGCGTCCGGAACGCGTACGAGTCGCCGAGCCGCAGGGTCGCCAGGCGGCCGAGGAACACCGCGTACTGCACCAGGACCGGCTGGTCGAGGCCGTACTCGCGGCGGACCCCGGCGACCGCCTCGGCCGAGGCCTGCGACCCGGGTCCGCCCAGGATCGCGAGGGCGGGGTCACCCGGGATGAGCCGGATCGCCACGAAGACGATCGTCGCGACGGCCCACAGCACACCGACGCCCCCGGCGAGCCGCCGGACGGCCCACCAGACCCACGGCATCCGCGTCAGCGGTCGATCCAGGCGGTGCCGAACCAGGGCGTGGACACCGGGGTGGTGGTGATGCCGTGCACGGCGGAGCGCACCAGGAAGTGGTTCTGCTGGTCGTACAGGGGCAGCACGGTGTCGCTGGCCAGGATCGCCTGCTGCGCCCGCTCGTACAGGTCCGCGCGCTCGTCGGCGTCCGACGTGCGGGCGGCCTGCTCGAGCAGCCGGTCGAGTGCCGGGTCGTCGAGCTGGGCGAGGTTCGCGAAGTAGCCGGACGGTGCGGGCTCGATGCTCGCGCTGTCGTACAGGATCCGCAGGACGTCGGGCCCGACCTTCGTGTACGGGGCGCTGACGACGTCGTACTCGTTCGCGGCCAGGGCGGCGTACCAGCTGGACAGGTCGAGCTCGTCGAGCACCACCTGGAACCCGACGGCCTTCTCGGACGCCTGGATCTGCTGGAACAGGCTGCGCTCGGCCGGCACCGACTGGTTCGTCGAGACGGGGAAGGTCACGGTGAGCCGCTGGCCGTCCTTCTCGCGGATGCCGTCGGATCCGACCTTCCAGCCGGCGTCGTCGAGGAGCTGCTTCGCCGTCGACGGCGAGTACGCGAACCGGCTCTGCTCCGAGTACGCGAGCGGTTCGGCGCTCGAGAGCACCGAGTACGAGCGCTTCGCGGTGCCGAGGAACAGCGACTGCAGACCGGGGTCGATCTCGGCGCCGGCGATGAAGGCCCGCCGGACCGCTTCGTCCTGGAACACGCCGTGGCCGGAGTTCAGCTCGAGGCGGTTCGAGGCGCCGGGGCGCGGGGCGTCGAGGTCGCGGATCGCGCCCTTCGCCGACGCGGCCTTGAGCTGGTCGGGCTGGGCGTTGTCGATGACGTCGACCTGGCCGGACTGCAGTGCGGCGTAGCGCGAGGTCGAGTCCGGCAGGAACCGCCACGTGATGCCGGACAGGCGCGGCTTCGTCGCGCCCCAGTACTCGGTGTTCTTCGTCAGGGTGACGCGGTCGCCGTGCTTCCACCCGGTGACCGCGAACGGGCCGGTGCCGACGGGGGACTCGCAGTTCGTCGCCTGCGCCCGCTCGAGCGCCTTCGGGGACTCCATGCCGACCCAGGGCTGCGAGAAGGACTCGAGCAGTGCGCTGTCCGGGCGGCTCAGCGTCAGCGTGACGGTGTGCTCGTCGGTGGCGGTCGCCTTCGTGATCGACTGCAGCGCCAGGTAGCCGGTGCTCGACGCGGTGTCCGGGTCCTGCACGTGCTCGATGTTCGCCACGACCGCCGCGGCGTCGAACGGGGTGCCGTCGGTGAAGGTGACGTCGTCGCGCAGGGTGAACGTCAGCGTCTTGCCGTCGTCGCTCGTCGTCCACTTCGTCGCGAGCTCCGGGGTGGGTTCGCCGTCCTCGAGGCCGACGAGTTCCTCGATGTACTGCGTCGCCAGGAGTGCCTGCGGGTAGTTGCCGCCGACGTGCGGGTCGAGGCAGGTCGGCTCGGCGTCGCCGGACGCGTACGTCAGCGTGCCGCCGTTCACCGGCGTGCTGCTCGTCGTGCTCGTGCCCGGACCGCTGCAGGCGGCGAGGGCGAGGACGACGACGGTGGCGCTCGCGACCGCGGCGAGGGTTTTCTGTACTGGGTCCAAGATCATGGCTGACCGAGTCTAGCGGTTTACTGGGGCCCATGGACGAACCGATCCGCCGCGGTGGGCGGCCCCGCCGGTCGAGCGCCGAGGTGCTCGCGGACGCCGCCGCCGAGCTGTTCCTCGAGCAGGGCTACGGACGCACCACGGTCGACCAGATCGCCGCCCGCGCCGGGGTCAGCCGTGCGACGTTCTTCAACTACTTCCCGGCGAAGGCCGACGTCATGTGGCTCGAGCTCGACGCCGCCGTCGCCGCCCTGCCGGGGTACCTGGCGGCCGCCACCGAGCCGAGCGCCGTCCGGGCCGTCGAGCAGGCGCTGCTCGCGGCCGCACGCGCCCACGACCCCGAGCGCGTGCCGTGGGCCGTCGCGCAGGCCGAGGTGATGGGGATCGGCTCCGAGCTCGTGGCCGGGGTCGCCGTCCGGGTGACCGCCCAGCACGCGGCCGTCGCCGCCTTCGTCGCCGGGCGCACGGGGGAGCGGCCGCGGTCGGCCTGGCCGCAGACCGTCTCCGGGGCGATGCTCGGGGCCGCAGCCGCGGCGTTCGGCGTCTGGGTCACGGACGGCGTGGCCCGACGACCGCTCGTCGAGTACGTCGGCGCTGCGCTCGCCCCCGTCGCCGACGGCCTCGACCGGGCCTGAGGCGGCGCGGGCGCCGAGCGCCGCGCGGGCCCCGCGCCGTGCGGGCCCCGCGCCGCGCGTGCGCCGTGCCGCTCGCGGCGCGGCCGTCCGGTCACTCGGTGCGGAGGGTCCCCGCTCCGCCCGCCGCGACGTCCTCGACTGTGCCGTCGCGCACGACCTCGGGCACCTCGTCGCTGGTCGGCACCAGGGACGCGTCGTCCGGCAGGCTCAGGGTGAGCACTGCCTCTTCCACGTACTGGCTGCCCTCGAGCGAGGCCTCGACCTGCCGCAGGCGCACCGCGACGCGGGACTCGTCCTCGTTGCCGGTCAGGTCGACGGCCGCGACGAGGTACACGCGGGACGGCCCGACGAACTCCAGGTGCAGGTAGGTCACCCGCTCGACCTGCTCGCGCGAGAGCAGTTCGACGAGCACCGCGTTCTCGAGCTCCGGCGACGTGCTCTCGCCGAGCAGGAAGCGACGGTTGCGCTCGATGAGGACGATCGCCACGACGCCGAGGAGCAGGCCGATCGCGATCGAGCCGATCGCATCGAAGACCGCGAGCCCGGTGACCTGGTGCAGGAAGACCCCGAGGAAGGCCACGACGAGGCCGACGAGTGCCGCGGCGTCCTCGGCGAAGACCGCTCGCAGCGTGGGGTTCGAGGACTGCAGGACGTGCCGCAGCACCGGCACGCGGCGCTTCGTCGCCGCGCCCCGCGCCTGCCGGTACGCCTGCAGGAAGCTCGTCCCCTCGAGGCAGAACGCCAGGGCGAGCACGACGTAGTTGAGCAGGACGTCCTCGGCCGGGCCGGTCTCCCCGAACTCCGAGATGCCGTGCGAGATCGAGACGATCGCGCCGGCGGTGAACAAGCCGAACGCGGCGAACATCGACCAGATGTAGGTCTCGCGCCCGTACCCGAGCGGGTGCGCGGTGTCCCGCTTCTTGCCGCCTCGTCGTTCGGCCACGAGCAGGAAGATCTCGTTCCCGGTGTCCGCCCACGAGTGCGCGGCCTCGGCGACCATCGAGGCCGATCCGGACAGGAGTGAGGCGATCGTCTTCGCGATCGCGACGAGCAGGTTCGCGCCGAACGCGATGAGGACGGTGAGCAGGGAGCCGGAGCTCTTCTGCTCCGAGGGATCGGGCATCGCTCCAGCATGCTCCCGTCCGCTAAACTCGTCCGCACAGGCGTCGATCCGGCCATCACCGGGGAGCCTCCGGCAGAACGCGGACCAGCAACGGGCCGTCAGTAGAGCCGGGCGGACCGGGCCGCACCAGCCCCGGCGACGAGCGGTCGACCGCAGCGCGAGCAGCGGTCGGCAAGCGAGGTGGTACCGCGGAGCACGCTCCGTCCTCGTGGAGAGCAACCGAACCCACAGGAGCTGCGCGTGGCCTACCCCCAGAACTCGTCCGCCGACGGCGTGACCCCGTCGCCGTCCTTCCCCGCCGTCGAGCGCGGGATCCTCGCCTTCTGGAAGGGCGACGACACCTTCCAGGCGTCGATCGACCAGCGCGAGGGCTGCCCGGAGTGGACGTTCTACGACGGCCCGCCCTTCGCCAACGGCCTGCCGCACTACGGGCACCTGCTGACCGGGTACGCGAAGGACGTCTTCCCGCGCTACCAGACCATGCGCGGCAAGCAGGTGCACCGCCGCTTCGGCTGGGACACCCACGGGCTGCCCGCCGAGCTCGAGGCGATGCGCCAGCTCGGCATCACCGAAAAGCACGAGATCGACGCCATGGGCATCGACGTCTTCAACGCCGCCGCCAAGAAGTCGGTGCTGCAGTACACCGACGAGTGGCAGGAGTACGTCACCCGTCAGGCGCGCTGGGTCGACTTCGAGGACGACTACAAGACCCTCGACGTCACGTTCATGGAGAGCGTGCTCTGGGCGTGGAAGCAGCTCTGGGACAAGGGCCTGGCGTACGAGGGCTTCCGCGTCCTGCCGTACTGCTGGAACGACCAGACGCCGCTGTCCAACCACGAGCTGCGCATGGACGACGACGTCTACACGATGCGCCAGGACCAGTCCGTCACCGTCTCGTTCCCGCTGCGGGGCCCGCGCGCGGACGCGCTCGACCTGACCGGGGTGCGGGCGCTCGCCTGGACGACGACCCCCTGGACGCTGCCGACGAACGCCGCCCTCGCGGTCGGTCCGGACATCGCGTACGCGGTCCTGCCGACCGGGCCGGGAGGCGCGGCTGACGGTGGCGCCGCCGGCTCGGCCACCTACCTGCTCGCGTCCGACACCGTGGCCGCGCACGCGAAGGAGCTCGGCTACGAGAGCGCCGACGACGCGCTCGCCGCCGTGCTCCGCACGGTCGCCGGCGCCGAGCTCGACGGCGTCGAGTACGAGCGCCTGTTCGACTTCCTCGACGGCACCGAGGGGTACGAGAACGCGTGGAAGGTCCTCGTCGCCGAGTACGTCGAGACCGGTGAGGGCACCGGCATCGTGCACCAGGCCCCGGCCTACGGTGCCGACGACCAGGAGGTCTGCGCCGCGGCCGGCATCCCCGTCGTGCTGTCCCTCGACGAGGGCGGTGTCTTCACCTCGCAGTTCGGCGAGGTGGCCGGCATGCTCTGGTCGGACGCGAACAAGCCGCTGACCAAGGCCGTCCGCGACGCCGGGCGACTGCTCCGCCAGGCGTCCTACGAGCACAGCTACCCGCACTGCTGGCGCTGCCGGAAGCCCCTCATCTACAAGGCCGTCTCGTCGTGGTTCGTCCGCGTCACCGAGCTCCGCGACCGCATGGGCCAGCTCAACCAGGACATCAACTGGGTGCCGGACAACGTCAAGGACGGCCAGTTCGGCAAGTGGGTCGGCAACGCCATCGACTGGTCGGTCTCGCGCAACCGCTACTTCGGCACGCCGATCCCGGTGTGGCAGTCCGACGACCCCGAGTACCCGCGCACCGACGTGTACGGCTCGCTCGAGGACATCGAGCGCGACTTCGGCCGCCTGCCGGTGAACGCCGAGGGCGAAGTGGACCTGCACCGCCCGTTCATCGACGACCTGACGCGGCCGAACCCCGACGACCCGACGGGGGCGTCGACGATGCGCCGGATCACCGACGTGTTCGACGTCTGGTTCGACTCCGGCTCGATGCCGTACGCGCAGGTGCACTACCCGTTCGAGAACCGCGAGTGGTTCGAGTCGCACAGCCCGGCCGACTTCATCGTCGAGTACATCGGGCAGACGCGCGGCTGGTTCTACGTCATGCACGTGCTCTCCACCGCGCTGTTCGACCGGCCGGCCTTCGAGAACGTCATCAGCCACGGCATCGTCCTCGGCTCCGACGGCCAGAAGATGTCGAAGAGCTTGCGGAACTACCCGGACGTCTCCGAGGTCTTCGACCGCGACGGCGCCGATGCCATGCGCTGGTTCCTCATGTCGTCGTCGGTGATCCGCGGCGGCAACCTCGTCGTGACCGAGGAGGGCATCCGCCAGGGCGTCCGCGAGTTCATGCTGCCGCTGTGGTCGACGTACTACTTCTTCACCCTGTACGCGAACGCCTCCGGGCCCCACGGGTACCAGGCCACCCGCAGCACCGCGAGCACCGACGTGCTCGACCGGTACCTGCTCGCGAAGACCCGGGTGCTCGTCACCGACGTCCGGACGCACCTCGACGCGCTCGACACCCCGCTCGCGGCCCAGGCCGTCCGCGACTTCGCCGACGTGCTGACGAACTGGTACGTCCGCCGCTCGCGCGACAAGTTCTGGACCGGGGCCGACGCGGACGCCGGCGCCGAGACCCGTGCGGCGTTCGACACGCTGTACACCGTGCTCGAGACCCTGACCCGGGTCGCCGCGCCGCTCGCGCCGCTCGTCACCGAGGAGATCTGGAAGGGCCTGACCGGCGGGCGGAGCGTCCACCTGACGGACTTCCCGGACCCCGACGAGTTCCCCGCCGACGACGCCCTCGTCGACGCGATGGACCGCGTGCGCGACGTCGCCTCGAAGGGCCTGGCGCTCCGCAAGGCCACCGGCAAGCGCGTCCGGCTGCCCCTCGCCACGCTCACCCTGGTGGTGCCGGACCCGGCGGCGGTCGAACCGTTCGCCGACATCCTGCGCGACGAGCTCAACGTCAAGCGCGTGGTGCTCGAGGAGCAGGTCGAGGAGTCGCTGGCGCAGTACGGCATCGAGCGGAAGCTCACCGTGAACGCCCGCGTCGCCGGCCCCCGCATCGGCAAGCAGGTGCAGCAGGTGATCCCGGCCGCCAAGCAGGGCGACTGGACCGCGACCGACACCGGTGTGACCGTCGGCGGCGTCGACCTGGTCGAGGGCGAGTACTCGCTCGACCTCACCGTGGCCGACGCCTCGGTGGCGGTGGCGTTCCTCGACGAGGGCGGCTTCGTGGTGCTCGACACCGTGACCACGCCCGAGCTCGAGGCCGAGGGGCTCGCCCGCGACGTCGTCCGCGCCGTCCAGCAGGCCCGCCGCGACGCCGACCTCGACGTCAGCGACCGCATCGCCCTGACCCTGCGCGTGGACGAGGCCGCCGGTGGCCCGGTGCGCACCCACCAGGAGCTCATCGCCGGGGAGACCCTGGCGACGAGCGTCGAGATCGTGCCCCTCGGGGCGGACGACACCACCACCGACGTCGGTGACGGTGCGAAGGTGACCGTGGAGGTGTCACGCGCATGAGTGACGACGACCAGTACGACCAGCACGACCAGCACGACCGGTACGACGAGGACGGCATCCGGATCCCGGTGGGGCCGTCCGCCGACGCCCCGGTCGAGGCGCTGCCCTACGGGGGTGACGACGACGAGGTCCGCCGGGTCGAGGCCGCGCTGTACGCCCGGATCGGCGAGCAGTCGCCCGAGCACCGGCTCACCGCGACCCGTCGCGCCGTCGAGCTCCTCGGCGACCCGCACCTGGCGTACCCGGTGATCCACCTCACCGGGACGAACGGCAAGACGTCGACCGCCCGCATGACCGAGAGCATCATCCGGGCCCACGGCCTGCGCACCGGCCTCATGACGAGCCCGCACCTGGTGTCCATCCGGGAGCGCATCGTCATCGACGGCCAGCCGATCGCGGCGGACCGCTTCGTCGAGAACTGGGACGACATCGCCCCCGTCCTCGAGATGACCGACCAGGAGCTCACCGACAAGGGCGAGCTCCCGCTGACCTTCTTCGAGGCGCTGACCGTCCTCGCCCTGGCGTGCTTCGCCGAGGCGCCGGTCGACGTCGCCGTGGTCGAGGTCGGCATGGGCGGCGAGTGGGATTCCACGAACGTCGTGCAGAGCCAGGTGTCGGTGTTCACGCCGATCGCCATCGACCACGCGAAGCAGCTCGGCGCCACGGTGGCCGAGATCGCCCGCACCAAGTCGGGGATCGTCAAGCCGTCGTCGGCCGTGGTGTCGAGCCGGCAGGTGCCCGAGGCGCTGGCCGAGCTCGAGCGTGCCGCCGAGCTCACCGAGTCCACCCTGGCCGTCGAAGGCGCGGGGTTCAGCGTGGTCGACGTCACCCCGGCCGTGGGCGGACAGCTCGTCACCGTGCAGGGCATCGCCGGCCGATACGACGACCTGTTCCTGCCGCTGTTCGGCCGGCACCAGGCCGAGAACGCGGCCGTGGCGATCGCCGCCGTCGAATCGTTCCTGGGCCGCGGCGCGCAGGCACTCGACGAGGACGTCCTGTCCGAGGGTCTCGCCGGTGCCACCAGTCCCGGCCGCCTGCAGCCGATCGCGACCGAGCCGACCGTGGTCGTCGACGCCGCACACAACCCGCACGGCGCGAAGGCACTCGCCGAGGCGCTGCCGGTCGCGTTCCCGTCGGAGCACGTCGTCGGCGTCGTCGGGATCCTCGCCGACAAGGACGCCCGCGGGTTCGTCCGCGCGCTCAAGGACACCGTCGCGACCTTCGTCGTCACGCAGCCGCCGGGGGAGCGCGCCCTCGACGCGGACGCCTTCGCCCGGGTGGTCGTCGACGAGGTCGGCGGCGACCGCGTGGTCGTCGAACCGACGCTCACAGCGGCGCTGCAGGAAGCACGCGACCTGGCGGACGAGGCCGACGCCGAGGACGCCCTCGTGCTCGTCGCGGGCTCCATCGTGATGGTGGGCGCGGTCATGGACCTCGTGCACCGGGAAGGCGGGACGAAGTGACGGACGCACCGCGGGCTTCCCGGCCGGGTCGTGCACCTCGGACCCGCAGGCCGCGTCGCGAACGCGGGGCGCGGGAGAGCCTGCTGTCGATCACGCTCGTGCTCGAGGCGATCATGTTCTTCTTCCCGACACTCGTCGTCTTCGGCAAGGGCACGCTGCCGCCGGCCGTGGCCTTCGGCGGCGGGGTCGCGGCGATCATCGTCCTCGCAGCTGCCTCACGCCTGACGGGCAACCGGGCCGGTGTAGTGTTCGGGTGGCTGCTGCAGGCGGCCATCCTCGCCACCGGGTTCATCGAGCCCTTCATGTTCGCGGTGGCCGTGGTGTTCCTGGCGCTGTGGGTGTTCTGCTTCGTCAAGGGCGGTCAGCTCGACCGGATGAACGCCGCGCGCCGGGCCGCTCTGGGCGAGGACTGACGACCACGTCGACCACGACCCCAGGAGTACTGCGTGACCGATCTCGAACAGACCCTCGTCCTCGTCAAGCCCGACGGCGTCGCCCGCCAGCTCACCGGTGAGATCCTCCGCCGGATCGAGGCCAAGGGCTACGAGATCGTCGACCTGAAGATGCTCAGCGCACCGCGCGACCTGCTCGACGCGCACTACGAGGAGCACCAGGGCAAGCCGTTCTTCGAGCCGCTCGTCGAGTTCATGCAGTCCGGCCCCGTGGTCGCGGTGCGGCTCGCGGGCAACGGCGTCATCGCCGGGTTCCGCTCGCTCGCCGGCACGACGGACCCGACCTCGGCCGCGCCCGGCACCATCCGTGGTGACCTCGGCCGCGACTGGGGCCTCAAGGTGCAGCAGAACCTGGTGCACGGGTCCGACAGCCCCGAGTCGGCCCAGCGCGAGCTCGCGCTCTGGTTCGCCTGAGCGTTCGGGAGGACGAGATGACGAACAACGACCGACCCACCAAGAACGAGCGTCGCCAGCACGCCCGTGAGGTCGCACGGCAGCGTGCCGACGCCGAGAAGCGTCGCAAGCGCCGCAACAAGTGGTTCCTGCAGGGCGGCATCGGTCTGGGGATCGTGGCGATCGCCGCGATCATCGGCATCGTCGTCGTGAACGTGAACAACGCACCCGCCGTCTCGGCGGCCGGGCCGGCGAACATGGCCACCGGCGCGATCCAGTTCACCGGGAAGGGCGGCGACGTCACCCCGGTGACCACGAAGGCCGTCCCCGCGAAGGGCAGCCCCTCGGCCGTGCCGACGTCGAACGCCGACGGCGCGGTCGCCGTGACCGAGTACGTGGACTGGGCCTGCCCGGTCTGCAAGCAGTTCGAGGCGACCTACGCCGACCAGATCCTCGACAAGGTGAAGTCCGGCGACGCGACCCTGGCCATCAAGCCGGTGTCGATCCTCGACCGCAGCTACAACGGCTCGCGCTACGCCAGCCGTGCCGCGAACGCGGCGATGTGCGTCGCGAACTACGCGCCGGACAAGTTCCTCGACGTGCAGACCCAGTTCTTCGAGAACCAGCCGCAGGAGGGCACCAAGGGCCTGACGAACGCCGAGATCGCCGACCTGGTGAAGGCGGGCGGTGCGACCGGCTCCGACGTCTCCGAGTGCCTGTCGAACGAGCAGTTCAAGGGCTGGGTGACGAAGTCGACGAACCAGGTGCTCGCGGACGACTCGCTCAAGGGCGCCCAGGGCTTCGGCACCCCGACGATCGTCGTGAACGGCAAGCGCCTGGACAGCCTGGGCGACGTCATCACGCAGATCGACGCCGCCGCGAAGTGACCTGACCGCGGACGACCCCGGTCGGCCCGCGTGACGACGGCCCCCGCTCCCGACCAGGGAGCGGGGGCCGTCGCGGTTGCCGACCGGACCGGCACCGTGCCGACCGGACCGGCAGCGGGGTCAGAGCGTGGTGAGGACCGTCGGGAACACGATGAGGATCGACACGATCACCACGAGGTAGTTCGCCAGCGGGAACGTCCAGCAGAAGGGCAGCAGGACCCGGCCGACGCGTTCGAGGCGGGCGCTGAAGGTGCCGCGTGCGGCGTTCCAGATCGTCAGCACCCAGAACATCGGGATCGTCATCGACCAGACGAGCATGCACCACGGGCACAGGTAGCCGATGACCCAGACGGTCTGCGTGAACAGCCAGGTGACGAAGACCCAGGCCAGGAACACCCCGGCGTTGAACGCGATCCAGAACCACCGTGAGCCGCGGAACCCGGCGAGCAGCACGACCCCGACCGCGATCGGGGCGACGAAGCCCATCACGCCGATGAGCGGGTTCGGGAACCCGAGCAGGTGGCCCTGCCAGCTCGTCATGACCTGCGAGCAGTTCACGAACGGGCTGACGTCGCAGCTCAGCACGGCCTTCGGGTTCTCGTACTTCGCGAACTCGTCGAGCACGAGCCGGAAGGCCGCGTACAGCGACACCGCTCCGGTGACGACGAGGAAGACCGCCATCGCGATCGGACGACGAGTGGTGCGTGCAGACGTGGTCACGCCGTCATCATCGCACGGGGCTTCCGGTCCTTTCCTGGCGGGGCGTGCGATACTTCCTGGAGGTCGTGCGGGCAACCGCACACCGATGAGAGCTTTCCGGGCGGCGCCCCTCAAAGGCGGTGCCCGGACGACCGGGTGCGGTGAGAGCGCACTGTGGTCGGGCCAGCGTCACTCCGACGCCGAGCCGGTCCGGGCCGGGTGCCCGGGGCGGAACGCGCGCGGACGCACCAGAAGTTGACGCGACCGACCACGAGACAGCGAGCGCGGGGGCGTCGACGCCGCCCGCCACAACGACAGAATTCCCGCCACCCGACAGGGTGCGAGTGGGGGCCGAGGAGTGCGCCAGTTCATGGTGGAGCAGAACAACGACAACACGACCAACGACGAGAACGCGCCGAAGCGCCGGAGCCGCCTGTTCGGCGGACGCCGCGCCCGGTCGTCCGGGCAGGAGGCGCCGGGGAGCGCCGCCGCGTCGACCCCCGTCGACGAGACGCCGGCGCTGACCGACGGCGCGGACGCCGGGACGACGGCGCCCGACACCACGGTGCCGGACACGACGGCGGTGTCCGACGACGCGGCCGCACCGACGGTGCTGTCGACGGACACCGGGACGGTCACCGTCGCGGTCGAGCCGGTCGCCGCCCAGAGCGGCGAGCCCGACGACGTGAGCACCCTGACCGGCGACCTGCCGGTGGTCGAGGCCGAGCCGGCGGCGACCGCAGCGGACGCCGACGAGGCGAGCGGTGCCTCCCGTGCGGACGGTACCGAGCCGACGACCGAGGCGAGCGCACCCGCCGCCCCCGCCGACGAGCCCTACGTGCCGAAGGCCACGAGCACGCTCAGCCTGATCTTCCACGCCCCGGTGCTGCCGGAGCTGCCCCAGCGCGCGCCGCGGCGCGAGCGCGACGACCGTGACGACCGCTGGGACGACCGCGACGAGCGGGACGACCGCGACGACCGTGACGAGCAGGGCGGACCGCGCCGTCGCTCGCGTCGCCGGGGGAGCAGCGCGGACCGCGAGGTCCGCGAGCCCCGCGACCACCAGGAGCCGCGCCGACGCGAGCCGGAGCTCATCACCGAGCCGCAGCGGATCAAGGGCTCGACCCGCCTCGAGGCGAAGAAGCAGCGCCGTCGCGACGGCCGTGACGCCGGCCGCCGCCGCCAGGTCGTCAGCGAGGACGAGTTCCTCGCCCGTCGCGAGAGCGTCGACCGCCAGATGATCGTGCGGTCGAGCTCGTCGACCATCGAGATCGGCGTGCTCGAGGACGGCATCCTCGCCGAGCACTACATCACGAAGTCCGAGAACGTGTCGCTCATCGGCAACGTCTACCTCGGCAAGGTGCAGAACGTCCTGCCCTCGATGGAGGCGGCGTTCGTCGACATCGGCCGCGGCCGCAACGCGGTGCTCTACGCCGGCGAGGTCGACTGGAACTCGGTCGACACCAGCCACGGCCGTCGGATCGAAGCGGCGCTCAAGCCGGGCGACAAGGTGCTCGTTCAGGTCACGAAGGACCCGGTCGGCCACAAGGGTGCCCGCCTCACGAGCCAGGTCTCGCTGCCCGGCCGCTACCTGGTCTACGTGCCCAACGGCTCGATGAACGGGATCTCGCGCAAGCTGCCGGACACCGAGCGTGCCCGCCTCAAGAAGATCCTCAAGGAGGTCCTGCCGGAGCACGCGGGCGTCATCGTGCGCACCGCTGCGGAGGGCGCGACCGAGGAGCAGCTGACCCGCGACGTGCAGCGGCTGACCAGCCAGTGGGAGGCCATCCAGAAGAAGGTCGCCGGTGGCCAGGCCCCGGTCATGCTGCACTCCGAGCCCGACCTGCTCGTGAAGATCGTCCGCGACGTCTTCAACGAGGACTTCACGAAGCTCATCATCGACGGCGAGGCCGCCGGTGGCACCATCGACGAGTACCTGTCGGCGGTCGCGCCGGACCTCAAGGACCGCGTGGTCCGCTACGAGGGCCCGGACTCCTTCGAGGAGTTCCGCCTCAACGAGCAGATCGACAAGGCGCTCGACCGCAAGGTGTGGCTGCCCTCCGGTGGCTCGCTCGTCATCGACCGCACCGAGGCCATGACGGTCGTCGACGTCAACACCGGGAAGTTCGTCGGCTCCGGCGGCAACCTGGAGGAGACGGTCACGAAGAACAACCTCGAGGCCGCCGAGGAGATCGTCCGCCAGCTCCGCCTGCGCGACATCGGCGGCATCATCGTCGTCGACTTCATCGACATGGTGCTCGAGGAGAACCGCGACCTCGTGCTCCGCCGCCTGGTCGAGTGCCTGAGCCGCGACCGCACGAAGCACCAGGTCGCCGAGATCACCTCGCTCGGCCTCGTGCAGATGACCCGCAAGAAGATCGGTGTCGGGCTGCGCGAGTCCCTCGACGAGGTCAACGCGAAGATCAACGACAACAACGCCGACCCGGGTCCGAGCAAGGGCCGTCGCAAGGGTCGCGGCGGTGCCGGTGGCAACGGCAACGGCGGCAACGGGTCGAACGGCTCGGGCTCGTCGAACGGCTCCGGCTCGAACGGGCAGTCGTCGCACGCGACCCAGGCGCACCAGATCACCGACGACGTGAAGAACGCGCTGTCGCGGATCGCGGCGTCGACCATCGCGCACGACGAGCAGGACGCCGCCGGTGTCGCCTCGCCGGCCGCCCCGACCTCGGCGGACGCCCCGGGGTCGGCTGCGGGGTCCGCTCCGTCCGACGGCGAGCAGCCCACCGGGTCGAAGCGTCGCCGTCGCGGTGGCCGTGGCAGCCGGAACACCGAGCAGCAGGCTCCGACGACCGGCACGGAGCAGCAGGCTTCGTCGACCGGCACGGAGCAGCAGGCTTCGACGACCAGCACCGAGCAGCAGGCCGCGACGACCGACGCCGGTGCGTCGGCGCCCGAGGCCCCTGCCGCCCCTGCGGCCGAACCGGCCCCCGAGGCGCCCGTCGCCGCTGCACCGGAGGCGTCCGCTGCGCCGGGCGCTGCCGCTGCGCCCGCCGCTGCTGCTGCGCCCGCCGCTGCCGCTGCACCCGCTGCCGAGCCGAAGGCCGCCAGGGCCCAGGGGCGTCGACGGGTGAGCTCGAGTGCCCCGGTCACCCCGACCGAGAACACCGTGGCGATCCTCGACATCCCGCTGAGCGCGGCACCGAAGCGCGAGCCGCGCCAGGTCGCCCCGGACGCCGAGTCCCTGCTCGACTCCGTGCTGCAGGCGCTGCCCGAGCCGAAGCAGCCGGGGCAGGGCCGTTCGCGGTCCCGCCGGGTGTCGTCGCCGAGCATCAGCGCGCCGGCGACGGACACCGACGCAGACGGCTCCGTGGTCACGGGGGACTGACGATGGCGAACCCCGGCGACCCGCAGCGCGACCGCGGGTACTACGGTGCGGGCTGGTCCCAGCCCGCACCGCCGGTGCCACCGGCACCCGCGCAGTCGGCCGGGGCCGTGCGGCCGTACGGTGGCCAGCCCGGCGCCGGGGGGCCGTACGCGCCCCCACGCCCGCCGCGCAGGTCCCGTCCCGCCGGGGACCCGCGTCGCGCGTTCGCGCCCGGCGCCTCGGTCACGAACACGACCGGCGCGCTCATCGCCGTCGTGTCGTTGGTCCTCGTGCAGTTCGTCTCCGGCGCGGTCGGGCTGCTCGGCACGGCACTCGTCGTCCACCCGTTCTCGCGCTACGGGCCCGGTGCCGACCTGCTCGGCAGCTTCACGGACGGGGTCTTCCTGGCACCGTTCCCGTTCTACGCCGGAGCCTTCCTGGCCCTGGCGTTCCTCACGCCGATCGCCCGCCGCAGCCCGCTGCCGACGGTGCTCCTGCGTGCGGTGCTCGCCGGTGCCGCCGGGACGGTCGCGCTCGCCCTGGTCGGCGTCTTCACGGGATCGTTCGCCGCGGTCGGGTCCGGTGCGTCCCGGCTGGTCGTGGACGTCCTCACGACGCCGCTGCGGAACGGCCTGCCGTTCACCGTGATGCTCCTGGCGACCGCCACCGCCGCCTGGCTCTGGCTCGGACGACCCCGGCGTGGTCGCGGCACGGGCGGTGCGCCCGGACAGCCGGGCACGGTCCGACCGGCCGACGCCGTCCCGCCGTCGACCGTCCAGCCCTCCGCCGCGCAGCCGCAGCCGCCGCAGCAGCGCGCCTCCGGCCCGTACGGGCCGTCCACCGGGCAGCCGGGCCAGCCGGGCCAGCAGCCTCCCTGGGCGCCGCCGCCGGCCCACTAGGGCGGGCGGCGGCCCGGAGACCGTTCCGGGCACGGACGGGAGGCCCGTGGCGGACGCCGCCACGGGCCTCCCGTCCGGCGTCCGGTCCGGACCAGGGCAGGGCGCGCCGTGCACGTCGGTGACCACGGACGGCGGTGCGCGCTGCCGTCCGTGCGCGCTGCCGTCGGTGTTGGTTGCCGTCGGTGCTGGTTGCCAGCCGTGCTGGTTGCCGTGCGTGCTGGTTGACGTCGGTCCGGGTTACGGTCAGTGCGCGCGCTTGTCGCGCTGCGGCACCCGGAGGCCGCTGCGGATCAGGCGCAGCACGAGCTCGCGACCGGTGACCGCGGACGCCCCCGCGGCGACCAGTTCGTCGTAGCGGGCGAGCGGCACGTCGTAGTGGTCGTGGTCGAACGCGCGACGCGGCACGCCGACCCGGTCGGCGAAGGCGTGCAGTTCCGCGTAGGATGCATCACTGACGAGGTGCGACCACAGTGTGTCGTGGGCGGGCCACGTCGGTGGGTCGATCAACACGGTCACCGTGCAATGGTACGTGTGTCGCCGTTTGACCGGACCCATGGTGATCGAGTATTCTCGATCCCTGGTGTCAGCGGGCCGTTCTGCCTGCGTCGCCGATCGGGCCCGGCCTCCGGGAGCCGCTCGTGCAGAAGTGGGCACCCGAGACTTCCCTCAAGCAGAGTTACGTAAGGATTTCCACGTGGTTTACGCAGTAGTGCGCGCCGGCGGCCGTCAGGAGAAGGTCGAGGTCGGCACCATCCTGACCGTCGACCGTGTCAAGGCGGACGACCAGGGCAACATCGACCTCGCCCCCGTGCTCCTCGTGGACGGTGACAAGATCACGTCGGCGGCCTCCGAGCTCGCGAACGTGACCGTCACCGCCGAGGTGCTGGACGACCTCCGCGGTCCGAAGGTCATCATCCAGAAGTTCAAGAACAAGACCGGGTACAAGAAGCGTCAGGGTTTCCGCGCTGAGCTGACCCGCGTCAAGATCACCAAGATCGCGTAAGGGAGTCCACTCATGGCACACAAGAAGGGTGCGAGTTCCACTCGCAACGGTCGTGACTCGAACGCTCAGCGCCTCGGCGTGAAGCGCTTCGGTGGCGAGGTCGTCAACGCCGGCGAGATCATCATCCGCCAGCGTGGGACCCACTTCCACCCCGGCGCCAACGTCGGCCGTGGTGGCGACGACACGCTGTTCGCCCTCTCGGCCGGTTCGGTCGAGTTCGGCACCAAGGGTGGCCGCAAGGTCATCAACATCGTCAACGCGTAAGTCACGACGATCTGATCTGCGCTCGTTCTGAGCGGGAGGGGCGGGCCGAGTGCCCGCCCCTCCGTTTTTCATTTGCGCCGGTGGCGCGACGACCTTCCAGGAGTGGACCCATGGCGACATTCGTCGACCGCGTGACCCTGCACCTCACCGCGGGGAACGGCGGCAACGGCTGCGTGTCGGTCCGTCGTGAGAAGTTCAAGCCCCTCGCCGGGCCCGACGGCGGCAACGGCGGTGACGGCGGCGACATCGTGCTCGTGGCCGACCCGCAGGTGACGACCCTGCTCGGGTACCACCGCTCGCCGCACCGGTCGTCGAAGAACGGGCAGCCCGGCATGGGCGACATGCGCAGCGGCGTCAGCGGCGAGGTCCTCGAGTTGCCGATGCCGATCGGCACCGTCGTGTACGACGAGTCGGGCGAGGTCATCGCCGACCTCACCGAGCCGGGCATGCGCGTCGTCGTGGCGCCCGGTGGCCAGGGCGGCCTCGGCAACGCCGCGCTGTCGACCACGAAGCGCAAGGCCCCCGGGTTCGCGCTCCTCGGCACCGAGGGCTGGGCCGGGGACGTCAGCCTCGAGCTGAAGACCATCGCCGACGTCGCCCTGGTCGGGTTCCCGAGCGCCGGCAAGTCCTCGCTCATCGCCGCGATCTCCGCCGCGAAGCCGAAGATCGCGGACTACCCGTTCACGACCCTCACGCCGAACCTCGGCGTCGTCGAGTCCGGTGAGAGCCGGTTCACCGTCGCCGACGTCCCCGGCCTCATCGAGGGCGCGTCCGAGGGCAAGGGCCTCGGTCTCGAGTTCCTCCGCCACGTCGAGCGCTGCGAGGCCCTGCTGCACGTGATCGACTGCGCCACGCTCGACCCGGGCCGCGACCCGATCAGCGACCTCGACGTGATCCTCGGCGAACTCGAGCGCTACCCGGTGCCCGAGGGCCAGGTGCCGCTGCTCGAGCGCCCGCAGCTCGTCGCCCTCAACAAGGTCGACGTGCCCGAGGCCGAGGAGCTCGCCGAGTTCGTCACCGCCGAGCTGCAGGAGCGCGGCTACCGCGTCTTCCCGATCTCCACCGCGTCCCGCAAGGGACTGCGCGAGCTCACCTTCGCCCTCGCCGACGTCGTCGAGCAGGGCCGTGCCGCACGCGCCGCCGAGCCGGTGCCCGAGCGCATAGTCATCCGCCCGCGCGCGGTCAACGACCAGGGCTTCACCGTCCGCGCCGAGGGCGGCGAGGAGCACCGCTTCTACCGCGTGCGCGGCGCGAAGCCGGAGCGTTGGGTGCAGCAGACCGACTTCACGAACGAGGAGGCGATCGGCTTCCTCGCCGACCGGCTCGCCAAGCTCGGCGTCGAGGACGGCCTGTTCAAGGCCGGTGCCGTCGCCGGGTCGACCGTCGTCATCGGCGGCGACGGCGGCATGGTGTTCGACTGGGAGCCCACGCTCACCTCGACCGCCGAGCTCATCACGAGTGCCCGCGGCACCGACGCGCGCATCGGGGCGACCTCGCGGCCGACCCGCAACGAACGCCGCGAGGAGTACTTCGAGCGGATGGACGCCAAGGCCGCCGCCCGCGCGGAGCTCGAGCAGGAGCGCATCGCCGGTCTCTGGGCCGACGACGACGAGCCCGCCGACACGACCACCGACGACCGGGGCTGACCGCCGCATGACCGAGACGACCGCCGGCACCGGGCCGGGACGCGTCACGACGCGTGCGGACATCCCGCGTGCGCGTCGGATCGTGGTGAAGGTCGGCTCGTCCTCGGTCAGCGGCGACAACACCGGGCAGATCGCCGCGCTCGTGGACGCCCTCGCGGCGGCGCACGGGCGCGGCACCGAGGTCGTGCTCGTCTCGTCCGGCGCGATCGCCACCGGGTTCCCGTTCCTCGGGCTCGAGGGCCGACCGGACGACCTCGCCACGCAGCAGGCCGCCGCGGCAACCGGGCAGAACGTGCTCATGTACCGGTACCAGCAGGAGCTCGACCGGCACGGCGTCGTCGCGGCGCAGATCCTGCTCACCGCCGGCGACCTGCAGAACCCGACGCACCGGACGAACGCGCAGCGCGCCGTCGACCGGCTGCTCGCCCTGCGGGTGCTGCCGATCGTCAACGAGAACGACACCGTCGCCACCCACGAGATCCGGTTCGGCGACAACGACCGGCTGGCCGCACTCGTGGCGCGGCTGCTCGGGGCCGACGCGCTCGTGCTGCTGTCCGATGTCGAGGCGCTGTACACGAAGCCCCCGGAGCAGCCGGGCGCGGAGCGCATCGACGAGGTCCCGCTCGGCGACGAGCTCGCCGGCGTCACGTTCGGTTCGATCGGCGCCGCCGGCGTCGGCACCGGGGGAGCGGGGACGAAGGTGGCCGCCGCCCGTCTCGCCGCAGAGGCCGGCACCGCCGTCCTGGTGACCGCCACGGCACTCGTCGAGCGGGCGCTCGCGGGCGAGCACGTCGGCACCTGGTTCGCGGCAGCACCCCGCGACTGACCGCCGGCGGGGTCCGTCACGTCGGTGTGCGCCGACCTATCCTTGGTGCATGTCCACCACCGCGACCGCCCCGACCCTGACCGACAAGCTCGTCGCGGCCCGTGCCGCGTCGTCGGCCCTCGCGACGGCGACGACGGCGGTCAAGGACGCCGCCCTGCTCGCGATCGCCGCCGGTGTCCGTGCCGCGACGGCCGAGATCGTCGCGGCGAACCACGGCGACCTCGTCGCCGGCGAGGAGAGCGGCCTGTCCTCCGGGCTCGTCGACCGCCTGCGGCTCGACCCCGCCCGGATCGAGTCGCTCGCCGCCGCGGTCGAGCACGTCGTCGGCCTGACCGACCCGGTCGGCGAGCACGTCCGCGGGTCGCAGCTGCCGAACGGCCTGCAGCTCACCCAGGTGCGCGTGCCGTTCGGCGTCGTCGGCGCGATCTACGAGGCCCGTCCGAACGTCACGGTCGACATCGCCTCGCTGGCGCTCAAGTCGGGCAACGCCGTCGTGCTGCGTGGTGGCTCGGCGGCGCAGCGGACGAACGCCGTGCTCGTCGCGCGCATCCAGGACGCCGTCGCCTCGGTCGGCCTGCCGCGCGACCTCGTGCAGACCATCGACGAGTTCGGCCGCGCCGGCGCCACCGAGCTGATGCGCGCCCGCGGGCTCGTCGACGTGCTCATCCCGCGGGGGAGCGCCTCGCTCATCCAGACCGTCGTCACCGAGTCGCAGGTGCCGGTCATCGAGACCGGTGCGGGCGTCGTGCACGTCTTCCTCGACGCGTCGGCCCCGGTCCGACGCGCGGTCGACATCGTGCTGAACAGCAAGGTGCAGCGCCCGAGCGTCTGCAACGCGCTCGAGACCCTGCTCGTGCACGAGCAGGCCGCCGAGCGCCTGCTCCCGGTGCTCGCCGACCGGCTCCGGGCCGCGGGGGTCACGCTCCGCGGCGACGACGCCACGCGCGCGATCGTCCCCGGGGTGCTCCGCGCCACCGACGAGGACTGGGGGACCGAGTCGATGGACCTCGACCTGTCGATCCGGGTCGTGCCGGACGTCGACGCCGCGATGGCGCACATCGCCCGCTGGTCCACGCACCACACCGAGTCGATCGTGACGAACGACGTCGACACCGCCGAGCGGTTCCTGGCGGCGGTCGACTCCGCGGTCGTGATGGTGAACGCGTCGACACGGTTCACCGACGGCGGCGAGTTCGGCTTCGGGGCCGAGGTCGGCATCTCGACCCAGAAGCTGCACGCGCGCGGGCCGATGGGCCTGCCGGAGCTCACGAGCACGAAGTGGATCGTGCGCGGGCAGGGCCAGATCCGCGGCTAGACTGAGCGGCGTCTTTCCCCGACCGAACGGAGCACGAACGATGACCATCCTCGCTGAAGCTGCAGAGCACGCCTCCGGGGCCCCCGCGTTCGTCTTCCCGCTCGTCGGCGCGCTGTTCTTCATCTTCCTCGGCTTCGTCACCTGGAGCTTCCGTGACGTCGCCTACCGCCACTCCCAGAAGTTCGAGGCCACCCGGCACCACGAGTCGGGCGTCGACGAGTTCGGCCGCGCCGACCACTGACCGCAGACCCGATGCTCGAGAGCACCGGACGGCCGCGCATCGGGGTGATGGGTGGCACGTTCGACCCGATCCACCACGGCCACCTGGTCGCGGCGTCCGAGGTGGCGCGCGCGTTCGACCTGGACGAGGTCGTCTTCGTCCCCACCGGTCAGCCGTACATGAAGTCCGGCGTCACCGACGCTGAACACCGGTACCTGATGACGGTCATCGCGACCGCGTCGAACCCGATGTTCACCGTCAGCCGGGTCGACATCGACCGGCCGGGCCCCACGTACACGGTCGACACGCTCCGCGACCTGCACGAGCAGCGGCCGGACGCGCAGCTCGTCTTCATCTCCGGCGCAGACGCCGTTCAGCAGATCCTCGACTGGAAAGACCACGATGGTCTGTGGGACCTCGCGCACTTCGTCGCCGTGACGCGTCCGGGACACGCCCTCAGCATCACCGGATTGCCCGAACGGGACGTAAGCTTGCTCGAAGTCCCCGCGCTGGCGATATCGTCCACCGACTGCCGTGACCGGGTGAGGCGTGGACACCCCGTCTGGTACCTGGTCCCCGACGGTGTCGTCCAGTACATCTCGAAGCACCATCTGTATCGGAGCGTTGCATGAGTTCGTCCGACGCGCAGCCGCCCCTGTCGCGGCGCCAGGCGCGCGAGCGGGAGCGTGCCGCAGCAGCCGGTTCGCAGCCCGTGACGCCGCCGCCCACCGTCGCCGCCCCCGAGGGGTCGACCACCGACCGTGCCCGGCCCGGCTCCCACGCCGCGCCGGCGCCGACCGGCGCGGCACCGTCGTCGTCCGCTCCGGGCACGCCCTCGTCGGCTCCCGGTGTCCCACCGTTCCCGCCGGACTCCGCCACGGACATCGTCCCGGGCAGCGGGGGCCTGACGCGCCGCCAGCTCCGACAGCTCCGTGCCGCCGAGAGCCAGGCCGTGCAGCCCGTCCCGCTCCGCAACCCGACGCCGCAGTCGTCCGACCGCACGGTCGAGGACGTCCTCGGTTCGGTCGACACCATCGACCCGGGCACCGCGCAGCGGAGCACCCCCGACACCGCCGAGCCGTCCCCGGTGCTCGACCAGGCCGCCGTGGCGCAGGCCACCGAGGCCGACGGGTCGCCGGACGCGCTCGAGCCCCTCGACGAGGCCGCCGCGCACGCCGAGGAGCCCCGCCGCCACCGGTCGACGTGGTCGCCGCCGTCCGAGGCCGACGGCGATGCCGCGACGCCCGTCGCCGCCCCGGCGGACACGACCGACGCGGCCGCCGCCGACGAGGACTCTGACGACGACACCGACAGCGATGCTGCCGACGAGTCGACGTCGGACGACGCCGCACCGCGACCGCAGTCCGCCACCCCCGCCGTGACGCTGCCGCCGGTGCAGACCGCGTCGACGCCCGCGGTCTTCCCGCTCTCGCTCGACGCCGAGGACGACGACACGAACGAGGTCCCGCTGCCCGCTGCCGCCGCCACCGAGGACGCACCCGTGGCGTCGCAGCGCCCGACCGAGCCGAAGCCGGTGACGACGGCGTTCGCGCCGCCCACCGGTCACTGGTCGCAGCAGGCCCACGACTCGAACGACTCCGAGGTCCACGACGAGGAGACCGGTGCCCGCCGGGTCGCGGTGACGAACACCAACGCGATCATCCTGCCGAACTCGGCCCTCGCCGACCCGACCGGCGCCCTGAACGCCACGGGCGAGGTCATCCTCACCGGGTCGATCGACCTGCCGGCGTCGCTGTCCTCGACCGGGTCGCACCGTCCGATCGACGGCGCCGAGGTCGACCGCCTGCTCGAGCAGCACGACGAGCAGCCCGAGACGGACGCCAGCCCGGTCCGCGCCAGCCGCGCGGTGTCGAGCCACACCTCGACGCGTCAGGTCGTGCTCGCGGCGGCGAAGCCGAAGGAGTCCCGCACCCCGGTGATCCTCGGGCTCGCGGTCGGCGGCGTCGGCATCGCTGCGGCAGGCGTCATCATCGTCGCCCTGCTGACGACCCACATGGGCGGTTGACGCCCTCGTCCCCGACCACCGGTCCCGACGCCCCGTCGGCCGCGGCCTGGCCGCGTGTCGGCGGGGTGGCTTATGATCGGGACCCATCAAGCGAGCCGACGACCGTCGGTTCGACGACCGGAAGGAATCCGTGACCGCCTCCACCCGCGCACTGGAACTCGTGCAGGCCGCCGCACTCGCGGCCGACGCCAAACAGGCCGAGGACCTCGTCGCGCTCGACGTCACCGGGCCGCTGCAGCTCACGGACGTGTTCCTGCTCGCGACCGGTCGGAACGAACGCAACGTGCAGTCGATCGCGGACGCGGTCGAGGAACGTCTCCTCGAGCTCGGGGCGAAGACCCTCCGGCGCGAAGGCCGCAGCGAGGGCCGTTGGATCCTCATCGACTTCGGCGAGATCGTCGTGCACGTCTTCCACGACGAGGACCGCCAGTACTACTCGCTCGAGCGACTCTGGGCCGACTGCCCGACCATCCCGCTCGAGCTCCCGGTGGACCACACCGCCTGACCGGCGACGCGCCCGGGTGACGGCTGCGATTTCGTCACCCGGCGTTCGCATGGTGTACGCTTAACTGGTGCCTCCGGGGAACCGGTCGGCACGGAGCAACACCTTCCGGGTCTGTGGCGCAGCTGGTAGCGCACCTGCATGGCATGCAGGGGGTCAGGGGTTCGAGTCCCCTCAGATCCACCAACAACCCCCGTCGTTCCCCGGAACGGCGGGGGTTCCGTCGTTCCACGACGCGTTCTCCACAGGGGCCCGTCGGCGGCGCTCGGGTGCGATCCCGGCCGATACGCTGAGCGCATGAGCAACGACGCGCCCCTGTCCGGTACTCCGCTGACGATCACCGCCGGTGGGTACACGGCCGACGTCGCCTCGGTCGGAGCGACGCTGCGCACCCTGCGTCACGAGGGGCGCGACCTGGTCGTCCCGTTCGACGCCGACGAGGTCCGTCCGGTGTTCCGCGGCGCCGTGCTCGCGCCGTGGCCGAACCGCGTCGTCGACGGCACGTACACGTCCGGGGGCGTCGATCACGAGCTCGCCCTGACCGAACCGGCGCGGCACCACGCCCTGCACGGGCTGGTCGCCTGGACCGACTTCGCGGTCTTCGCGCACGACGACGACCGGGTGCTGCTCGGCACGACGATCCCTGCGCAGCAGGGGTACCCGCACCGCGTCGACGTGCACGTCGAGTACCGCCTGGACGCCGAGGGCCTGCACACGACGGTCACGGGCACGAACACCGGTGCCGACGACGCCCCGTGGGGCACCGGGCCGCACCCGTACCTGGTGGCCGGTGACGGCACGGTGGACGACTGGACGCTCACGCTGCCGGCCGCCGAGGTGCTCGAGGTCACCCCCGACCGACTCATCCCGACGGACCTGGTGCCCGTGCACGACGAGTTCGACCTGCGCACCCCCACCCTGATCGGCGACCGCTTCATCGACCACGCCTTCACCGGCTTCGACCGTGACGCGGACGGCCTCGCCGCCGTCACGGTCACCGCTGCGGACGGCCACGGGGTGCGCGTCGCCTTCGACGCTGCGTGCCAGTGGGTCCAGGTGCACACGGCGGACCACGTCGTCCCCGCGTACCACCGCGCCGGACTCGCCGTCGAACCGATGACGTGCGCCCCCGATGCCTTCAACGACGGCGTCGACCGCGGCCTGGTCGTCCTGGCCCCGGGGTCGGCGCACGCCGCAGCATGGACGATCGCCGCGGTCTGACCGGGTCCGACCGGACCGTCCGCATCGAGGTCCGTCGACTCGGTGCCGTTCCGGACCTCGCCGCCCTCGCCGCCGCGTCGACCGCGGACGTCGTCTGGCTCGATTCGTCCCTGCCGGACGGTGCCCCGGACACCGCACGCCCACGGGCCCGCTGGTCGGTGCTCGCCTGGACCGACGGCCCGTTCTCGACACGCTTCCGGCACGAGGCGCGACGGGCCCACGTCGCGGTCCCCGCACCCGCTGCACGCTGGTTCGGCCGGTCGTGGTCCGGTGACCGCCCGGCGTTCGCCGTGCTCGCCGACCTGCTGGCGGCGACGCCCGTGCTGCCCGAACCGGTCGACGGCTGCGGCTTCGCGCTCGGCTGGACCGGGTTCCTCGGCTACGAGCTCGGCCGCGAGTCCGGCGGCCCCGACCGCACCGCCGACGGTCACCCCGACGCCGACCTGCGCTTCGTGGATCGCGCTGTCGTGGTCGACCGGGCCGGAGCCGGAGCCGGGGTCGCCTGGGCGCTCGCGCTCGTCGCGGACGCGGAACCGGCGGCCAGTGCGTCGAACCGGGCGTGGCTCCGGACGGTGCCCACGTCGTCGACGGGGGGCGGTCCCGGGGACGTGCCCACGGGCCTCCCGGCCGGGACGGCGACCGGCCGTGTGGGCCGCGCCGCCTACGAGGACGCGGTCGACGCGTGCCGCGCCGAGATCCGCGAGGGCAACGCCTTCCAGGTGTGCCTCACCACCACGTTCGTCCTGACGGGCGGACGGGAGGGCCGGGTCGCCCCCGGCACGGACCCACACCTGGTCGAGTACCTGCGCATGCGCGCGTCGGACCCCGTGCCGTTCGGTGCCTACCTGCGGCTCGGCACGCTGCGCGTGGCGAGCCGGTCGCCGGAACGGTTCCTGCGGATCGACGCCGACGGGGCGGTGACGGCGGAGCCGATCAAGGGCACGCGCCGCCGCGTCGCCGACCCCGCGGCGGACGCGGCCGTGCGGGCCGAGCTCTCGGCGAGTGCGAAGGACCGGGCCGAGAACGTGATGATCGTCGACCTGCTGCGGAACGACCTGCTGCGGACGGCGCTGCCCGGCTCGGTGCACGTCGAGCGGTTGTGCGACGTCGAGACCTACGCGAGCGTGCACCAGCTGGTGTCGACGATCGGCGCGCGGCTGCCGACGGGCACGTCGCGGGCGGAGGTGGTGCGCGCGGCCTTCCCGCCCGGGTCGATGACCGGTGCGCCCAAGTCCAGCGCCACGGCGATCGCCGACCGGCTCGAGCGTGCACCGCGCGGCGTCTACTCCGGGGCGATCGGGTACTTCTCGGCGAGCGGGGCGGTGGACCTCTCGGTGGTGATCCGGACACTGGTGACGGTCGTGGACACCGACGGCGTCGTCCGGTCGCGGACGCTCGGCGCCGGGGGAGCGGTGACGTGGTCGTCGGACGCGACGCAGGAGGCGGACGAGGTCGAGACGAAGACGCGGTCGGTGCTCGGGGCGGTCGGTGCGAGCACATCCTGGACTGTCAATATGTGAAATACGGTGCGCTACGATGCCCGGGTCGCGTTCTGCGGCGTCCCCACATCGAGGAGTCACACTTGGCAATCCCACGCACAGCACACCTGACGACGCTCGGCGTCGTCATCGCGGTCGGCCTGAGCTGCACGATCGGCGCGTCCGGCGCCGTCGCGGCCCCTGCGTCGGTCGCCACCAGCACCCCGGCGCCGGCGTCGAGCCCCGACACGACCGCCCGATCCGTGCAGGCCGGCATCCCCGCGCCGGTCGTCCAGAGGATCGACACCGACCCGAACGGCACACAGCGCATGCTCGGTTCCGCCGGTACCGACCGGGTCGAGGTCCTCGACGGCGACACCGTCGTGACGGCGTGGCCGGGGGGATCGGGCCTGTTCTCCATCGCCGTCCCCGCCCGGTTCAAGGACACCCCGCTCACGATCGTCGCCTCGCGCACGGTCGACGGCGAGGTCCTCCGTTCCGCGCCGGTGGCACTGCCCCGCACCCTGCAGGTCGACGACGTCACCAAGTCGGTGGTCCGCTTCGTCCCGGGGCGCCACACGTTCGCCGGCACCGCGACCGCCGGGGCGACCATCACGGCGAAGGACGCCGACGGCACCGAACTCTTCTCCACCGAGGTGCCGACGTCCAAGACCGCGGCAGGCCGCTGGGCCACAGAGGTGGACCTGTCCGACGAAGCGCACGTCGTGGACTTCACGCAGACCGTTCGGGGTGGTGCGACGACCACCATGCGCGGAGTGTCCTTCCTCCCCGCGTCCGACGAGACGATCGCGCCGCCGACGGTCGACGTCGTGGACCGCGGCGTTCGTGGGCAGTTCTTCGTGCAGGGAACCGTCGCGGGTACTGCGGTGGTCACCGTCGGTGACGAGGAGTTCACTGCCGAAGCGAATGTGGAAGGCCGTTTCGTCGTGGACGTCCCCGCCCGCCTCGTCGGCCGACCCGCGACGATCGCCGCGAGGACGTTCTCCGGTACGTCCACCCCCGTCGCGGTGTCGCTCGCCGCGGCGCCGGTGGATGCGTCGATCGCCGCACCGACCGTGCGGGACGTCTTCAACCTGCCGGACGGTCGCATCATGGTGACCGGCGACCCGCACGCGCCCGGGGCTATCTGGTTCATGCACGGTGACCGCGTCGTCGCGGGGACGTCGCCGGACGGCGGGTTCTCGTACACGATCGGGTCCGAGTACACCGACCAGCAGGTCGACATGGCCACGATGCAGTTCGGCACGATCTCGGAGCGGACCGCCCTGCCGCGCCTGCTGTCGGTCGACGGGGTGACCGACCACGAGAACTCCTTCGTGCCGGGCCCGCAGACGTTCACAGGTCGGGCGGAGGCCGGTGCGACGGTCACCGCGCGCGACGCCGACGGTACGGAGTTGTTCTCGGTCGAGGCCTCGGGTGCGAAGGCGGGTGTCGGCAGCTGGTCCGCCGAGGCCGACCTGTCTGCCGGCTCGCACGAGCTGACGTTCACGCAGACCACCCCGGACGGGCGGACGTCGGTGATGCAGGACATCGGGTTCACCTCGGAGGACGATGCCCCGGTGGCCCCGGTGGTCGTGACCGCGCCGGCCGAGGGGGCGACGGTGACGTCGAAGCGCCCGGTGTTCGAGGGCACGGGTGCCGAGGGTGCTTCGGTCGTGGTCAAGGGGTCGAGCCGTCAGGTGGCGACGACCACCGTGGCCGACGGCAAGTGGTCGGTGCCGGCCGACTTCGACCTCGGGAACGGTGAGTACCGCCTGTGGGTCACGCAGACCCCGACCGGTGGCGCAGCGCCGACGACGGTCGAGGTGTCGTTCTCCGTGCGGCACGCCGCCGTCGCGCCGGTCGTGGTGACCGGGCCGACGGAGGGGTCGACGGTGACGTCGAGGCGTCCGGTGTTCGAAGGCACGGGTGCCGAGGGTGCCACGATCGTGGTGAAGGGGTCGAGCCGTCAGGTGGCGACGACCACCGTGGCCGACGGCACGTGGTCGGTGCCGGCGGACTTCGACCTCGGGAACGGTGAGTACCGCCTGTGGGTCACGCAGACCCCGACCGGTGGCGCAGCGCCGACGACGGTCGAGGTCTCGTTCACCGTGCGGCACGCCGCCGTCGCGCCGGTCGTGGTGACCGCGCCGACCGAGGGGTCGACGGTGACGTCGAAGCGTCCGGTGTTCGAGGGCACCGGTGCCGAGGGCGCGCAGATCGTGGTCAAGGGGTCGAGCCGCCAGGTGGCGACGACCACGGTCGAGGACGGCACGTGGTCGGTGCCGGCGGACTTCGACCTCGGCAACGACGAGTATCGTCTGTGGATCACGCAGACCCCGACCGGCGGTGGCGCGCCGACCACGGTCGACGTGACGTTCCGGGTCGCTGCGGGCTGACGCCCCCGCGACTGACGCACCTGTCCGTCTGACGCGCCGGGCACCCTCGTCACGGGGGTGGCCGGCGCTGTCCTGCCCGGGGTGCGTGTCGGCCGTCCCGGGCAGGATGGGGCACGTCGTCGGCGCTCGATCGGTGCTTCGTCGGATCGGTCACGGCGTGTCGAACGCGTGTTCGACCAGCGCTGTCCACGGATGTCGGACGCGGTTGACATCATCGAACACATGTTCGAATATGAGGGCATGCAGACGGCCGCCGCACTCCGGTCGCCCGCCCCCGACCGGGGCGGGCGGAACGGTGCAGCACGCGGCGGCGGCGGTGGTGTACGGCGGGGGAACGACCACCTCGGCGACGCCCGCGCGGCCCTCGACCGCATCACGTCGCTGCGCTCCCGGGTCGCCGACATGGAGTCCACCCGGGTCGACACCGCCGGGCTGCCCACGGCACCGGCCCTCGAACCGCTGCTGCCCGGCGGGGCGATCCGCGTGGGTGGCACGTACGCCGTGCCCGAGTCCGTGCTGCTCGCGATGACCATGCTGCAGGCGGCCTCGGCTGCAGGAGCGTGGTGCGCGGTGGTGGGTGTGCCGTCCTTCGGGGTCGAAGCCGCGGCCGCCGCGGGGATCGACCTCGAACGGCTCGTGCTCGTCCCCGACCCGGGCGACCAGTGGCTCGCGGTGACGGCGGCGATGGCCGACGTCGCGCAGATCGTCCTCACCCGGCCGCTCGGCCGGGTCGTCCCCGGGGACGTGGCCCGACTGTCCGCCCGGCTGCGGCAGCGGGGCGGCGCGCTCGTCGCGCTCGGCGCCTGGCCCGGAGCGGACGTCACGCTCCGGGTCACGTCCTCGACGTGGAGCGGCATCGGGCAGGGGCACGGCCACCTGACCGAGCGCCGCGCCACGGTGACGGCCACCGGGCGAGCCGGTGCGGTGCGCCCGACCAGCACCGAGCTGCTGCTGCCCGCTGCGGACGGAGCGGTCCGCGCCGCGGTCCCCGTGCCGTCGGTCGGTTCCGGCGACGGACGGGTCCTGCGCCCGGTGGCGGTGGCGTCGTGATCGCCCGCGGTCGCATCCGCGCCGACGCGATCGCCCGCGGCGGTGCCGTGCCGGAACCGCCCCCGACCCGGACCATCGTGCTCTGGTGCCCGGACTGGCCGGTGATCGCGGCTGCCCGCGCCGCCGGGGAGCCCCCGGAGCAGCCCTTCGCGGTCGTGTCGAAGGGACTCGTGTTCGCGAGCTCCGCCTCGGCCCGGCAGCACGGCGTCGTCCGGGGGCTCCGCGTGCGCGAGGCGCAGGCGCGCTGCACGGAACTCGTCGTGCAGCCCTACGACGACGCCCTCGACCACCGCGCCTTCGAACCCGTCATCCGTGCGGTCGAGGCAGCCGTGCCGGGGGTCGAGGTCGTGCGGCCGGGGACTCTCGCCCTGCGCTCGCGCGGCCCCGCGCGGTACTACGGCGGCGAACGCGCCGCGGCGGCCACCCTCGCCGGGATCGCAGCCGACCACGGCGCGCCGGCGGTGCGGGCGGGGGTGGCGGACACCCCGTTCGCTGCCGAGCAGGCGGCACGCGCGCGACCCCTCCGCCCCGGGGAACGCGTGCGGATCGTGCCCGTGTCCGGATCGGCCGACTTCCTCGCGGACCTGCCCCTCGGCGTCCTCGGCGACCCCGAGCTCGCGACCGTGCTCGACCGGCTCGGCATCGGCACGCTGGGGGACTTCGCGGCGCTCAGCGACGAGCAGGTCCGCGACCGCTTCGGGGTGGCCGGTGCGTTCCTGCACCGGCTGGCCGGCGGCCGCGACCCGCGCGAGGTCGCGGCGCGCGAGGTCCCGCCCGAACTCCGGGTCGAGGCGTCCTTCGAGCCGCCGCTCGACCGTGCCGACCAGATCGCCTTCGCGTTCCGGCGCTCCGCCGACGACTTCGACGCCCGGCTCCGGGCCGCCGGACTCGTCGCGACGACGATCCGGGTCGGGATCGTCGACGAACGCGACGTCCTGCTCGAACGCACCTGGGCGCACCCGCGCTGGTTCGACGCCGCCGACGTGGTCGACCGGGTGCGGTGGCAGCTCGCCGGCGGGGTCGACCCGACCGGGCTCGAGGCACCGGTCACGTCGGTCGTGCTCGAACCCGTCGCGGTCGACGACGTGGCGAACCACGAGCGCGGGCTGTGGGGCGCCGGCCCCGACGAACGCGTGCACCACGGGCTCGCCCGCATCCAGGGCATGGTCGGCCACGACGGTGTCGTCAGCCCCAGGATCGGCGGCGGTCGCACCCTGTCGGAGCGCGTGGTGCTCGTCCCGTGGGGCGACGCGCCCGCGGGTGGAGAGCGCGCGCTGGCCACCGTGCGCGACCGCCCGTGGCCGGGCAGGCTGCCGGGGCCGCCGCCGGCCACGGTCCTCGAACGTCCCCGCCCGGTCGACGTGGTCACCACCGGCGGCGCGAGCGTCGACGTCGACGAGCGCGGGGCGCTGTCCGGTCCGCCGGAGCACTTCCGCGCCGAGGGCGACCGCGGGGGCGGGTTCTCGGCGGTCACCGCGTGGGCGGGGCCGTGGCCGCTCGTCGTGCGCTGGTGGGAGTCCGGCGGACGCCGACTGCACCGGCTGCAGCTCGTCGACGCCGAGGGGCGTGCCTGGTACCTGGTGCTCGCCGACCACCGCTGGTGGGCAGAGGCGATCGCCACGTGAACCGACCCGAGAGCAGGACCTGATGGGCTACAGCAACCCGGCCATCCCGTGGTCGCAGTTCGAGCGCGCCCTGTCCGACAAGCGGAGCCCCGGCACCGCTCACGACGGCGACGGCGGCGACAGCCCCGCGTGGTCGCGCAAGCGTGAGCGGTACGTGCCGACGACGCTCGACACCGACGACGCCCCCGTGGTGCCGTACGCCGAGCTGCACGCGCACTCGACCTTCAGCTTCCTCGACGGCGCGAGCCAGCCCGAGCACCTGTTCGAGGAAGCTGCCCGGCTGCAGCTGCACGCCCTCGCGCTCACCGACCACGACGGCTTCTACGGCGCCGCCCGGATGGCCGAGGTCGCCGAGGCGTACCCCGCGGTCGGCACCGTCTACGGCACCGAGCTCTCGCTGGGGTTGACCGAGCCGCAGAACGGCGTGCCCGACCCGCAGGGGTCGCACCTGCTGCTGCTCGCCGACGGCCAGGACGGCTACCACCGGCTCGCGGGCGCGGTGACGAGCGCGCACCTCGCCGCCGGGTCCGAGAAGGGCAGCCCGCGGTACGACCTCGACGAGCTCGCGGCGCGCGCGGACGGCCACTGGCGCGTCCTGACCGGCTGCCGGAAGGGCACCGTCCGGCAGGCGCTCGAGCAGGGCGGCGAGCCGGCGGCCGAGACCGCCCTGCGCGTGCTGCTCGACCGGTTCGGCACCGGCAACGTCGTGGTGGAACTGCTCGACCACGGCGACCCGCTCGACAGCGCCCGGAACGACGCCCTGGCGACGCTCGCCGAGCGGTACGCGCTGCCCCTGGTCGCGACCGGCAACGTGCACTACGCCACCCCGGACCGCTTCCCGGTGGCGACGGCACTCGCGGCGGTCCGCGCCCGGCGCAGCCTCGACGAGATCGACGGCTGGCTGCCGGCGGCAGACACCGCGCACCTGCGCTCCGGCGTTGAGATGACCCGCCGGTTCGGGCGGTACCCGGGGGCGATCGAGAACACCGTCGCCCTGGCCGACGAACTCGGGTTCCGGCTGCGCACGGCGAAGCCCGGGCTGCCCGACATCGACGTGCCGGACGGGCACACCGCGATGTCCTGGCTCCGCGAGCTCACCTGGGAGGGTGCGCGACGCTTCTACCCGGGCAGCGCCGACGGGGTGGAGCCCCACAAGCGGGAACGGATCGAGCGCGAGCTGTCCGTGATCGAGGACAAGAACTTCCCCGGCTACTTCCTCATCGTGCGCGACATGGTGCAGTACGCCCGTGGGCGCGGGATCCTCTGCCAGGGGCGGGGGTCCGCGGCGAACTCGGCGGTCTGCTACCTGCTCGAGATCACCGCCGTCGACTCCATCCGCTACGGACTGCCCTTCGAGCGGTTCCTGTCGGCGATGCGCGACGAGGAACCCGACATCGACGTCGACTTCGACTCCGACCGGCGCGAAGAGGTCATCCAGTACGTCTACGACAAGTACGGCCGGTACAACGCCGCGCAGGTCGCCAACGTCATCACCTACCGGCCGAAGGGCGCCGTGCGGGACATGGCGAAGGCGCTCGGGCACAGTCCCGGTCAGCAGGACGCCTGGTCGAAGCAGGTCGAGCGGTGGGGGTCGGTGACCGAGAGCCAGGACCACGACATCCCGCCCGAGGTCGTCGGTCTCGCGAGCGACGTCCTCGGCTTCCCCCGGCACCTCGGCATCCACTCGGGCGGCATGGTGCTCACCGACCGCCCGGTGGGCGAGGTCGTGCCGATCGAGCACGCCCGGATGGACGGCCGCACCGTGCTGCAGTGGGACAAGGACGACTGCGCCTACATGGGCCTGGTGAAGTTCGACATGCTCGGCCTCGGCATGCTCGCCGCGCTGCAGTACTCGTTCGACCTGGCGGCGGAGCACTGCGGGGAGCGCTGGGAGATGCACTCCATCCCGAAGGAGGAGCAGGGCGTCTACGACCAGCTCTGCCGCGCGGACACGGTCGGCGTGTTCCAGGTGGAGTCCCGCGCGCAGATGGGCACCCTGCCCCGGCTGCTCCCGCGACGCTTCTACGACCTCGTCATCGAGGTCGCCCTGGTGCGCCCCGGGCCGATCCAGGGCGGCGCCGTGCACCCCTACATCCGCCGCCGCACGGGCGAGGAACCCATCACGTACATGCACCCGGCGCTCGAGCCGGTGCTCGAACGCACGCTCGGGGTGCCCCTGTTCCAGGAGCAGCTCATGCAGATGGCGATCGCGGTGGGCAACTGCTCCGGTGACGACGCCGACCTGCTGCGGCGGGCGATGGGCTCCAAGCGCGGGCACGAGAAGATCGACCGGCTCCGCGACACGCTCTACACGGGCATGGCGGACAACGGCATCCACGGGGCGGACGCCGACGCGATCTACGCCAAGATCCAGGCGTTCGCGAACTTCGGCTTCGCGGAGAGCCACTCGATCAGCTTCGCCCTCATCGTCTACGCGAGCGCCTGGATGCGCCTCCACTACCCGGGAGCGTTCCTGGCGGCCCTGCTGCGGGCACAGCCGATGGGCTTCTACTCGCCGCAGACCCTGGTCGCCGACGCCCGACGGCACGGCGTGCAGGTGCTGCGACCGGACATCCTGCGCTCCGGCGTGGACGCCACGCTCGAACCGCTGCCCGACGGCTCCCTCCATCCCACCGGGCAGGACGCCTGCCTCGCCACCGAGCAGCCGCCGGTGCTGCCCTTCGACAAGGCGCTCCCGGACGACACCGCAGAGCACCGTCGCGACGGCGCCTTCGCGGTGCGGCTCGGGCTCGCCGAGGTCGCGTCGCTCAGCCGGAAGACCGCCGAGAAGATCGTCGCCGAACGCGACGCGCACGGCCCGTACACCGACATGTCCGACCTGGCCCGCCGCGTGGGGCTCACCACGGCGCAGCTCGAGGCCCTCGCCGCAGCGGACGCCTTCGCGCCGTTCGACATCGACCGTCGCGGGGCGATGTGGTCGGCGGCGCAGGCCGCGGCCGAGCGGCCGGACCAGCTGCCGGACACGCAGGTGGTGGTGCAGCCGCCGCTGTTCGGGCAGATGACCAGCGGCGACGTCCTGATCGCCGACATGTGGTCGACGGGCATGACGACCGACGACCACCCGGTGCGACACGTCCGTGACCGGCTCGCCGCCCGACGCGTGCTCACCGTGCAGGACACCGCCACCGCCGAGACCGGGCGTCGTGTCGAGGTGGGCGGCATCGTCACCCACCGTCAGCGACCCGCGACGGCCTCGGGCATCACGTTCCTGAACGTCGAGGACGAGACCGGGCTCGTCAACGTGATCTGCAGCGTCGGGGTCTGGGGCCGGTACCGGCGGGTGGCTCGGGAATCGCCGGCGGTGGTCGTCCGGGGGATCCTCGAGCGCTCACCGGACGGCGTCGTGAACCTGGTGGCGGACCGCATCGAGCACCTGCCGCTCGCGGTCCGCACCCGGTCCCGCGACTTCCAGTGAGCGGCCCTACTCGACCTCGGGCAGGCGGACGGTGACCTCGAGCCCCCCGGAACGGACGTTCCGCAGGGCGGCGGTCCCACCGGCACGTTCGGCCACGGCGCGCACGATCGCGAGGCCCAGTCCGGAGCCGCCCGGCATCGGGATCGCGCCGGTGGTCGGGTCCGGGTTCGCCCGCGAGGTCCGCGCCTCGTCCGGACGCGTGAACCGGTCGAAGGCCACCGGGATGAACGACTCCGGCACCCCCGGCCCGTCGTCCGTGATCTGCAGGACGCCTTCGCCGTCGGTACTGCGCCAGGACACGAAGACGCCACCGCCGCGGGGGAGTGCGGCGACGGCGTTGCCGGCCACGTTCGTCACGAGCTGCGCCATGCCGCCGGTGTCGATGCGGTAGCGCGGTTCGGTGTCGCCGCCGGTCGCCGGTGCCTCGAGGTCGAAGTCGACCGTGACGTCCTTCGCCGAGGCGATGAGGCGGACCCGGTCCACGGCGGCCATCACCTCGTCGCCGAGGTCCGACCAGCCGGTCTCCGGCTGCCGGTCGCCGTCCTGCTCCCGCCGCTCGGACTCCTCGATCCGCGACAGGGCGAGCAGGTCGTTCGCCAGGCGGGACAGCCGGGCGACGCTGTGCTTGGCGCGCTCGATGTGCGCGGCCAGGGCGGCGGCGTCGTCACCGTCGAGCGACGCCAGGTCGAGCTGCGTGGTGAGGATGGCGAGCGGGGTGCGGAGCTCGTGGCTCGCGTCCGAGACCATCTGCCGCTCCCGCTCGGTGGCCTGGCGGGTCCGGGCCAGGAACGCGTTGAGCGTCGTGGCGAGCGAGGCGAGCTCGTCCTGGGCCGGTCCGACGGGCAGCTCGGCGCGCTCCGGGGCGACGGAGAGCCGCTCGGCCTCGCGGCGCATCCGGTTCACCGGGCGCAGTGCAGCGGTGGCCAGGACCCACGACGCGATGCCGAAGGCGACGAGGATCGCGACCCCGGTGAGCGAGAGCGTCGAGGTCAGGTCGTCGACGACGATCGCCTCGGCCTGCGAGTTGCGTGCGGCGACGACCGTCCAGCGGCCGACCTCGTTGACGGGGTGCTCGACGACGACCCGGTACTCCGAGCCGGAGACCCGGATGATCGACGTGCCGGCTGCGGTCGAGGTGAGGCTGCCGAGGGCGCGCTCGACCCGGTTCGGCATCGTCGACAGCACGATGTCGCCCTCGGGGGAGACCACGGCGACGAGCTGCAGGTTGCCCGGCGGCGACAGGTCGGGGTCGCTGTCGACCTCGAGCGTCGCGACGTAGGGGTCGGCGTCCGCGTCGAGCAGGGTGCGGGTGGCGCTCGCGACGACGCTCACCACCTGGAAGCGCATCACCAGGACGAGCAGGACGATGACGACCGCGGCGATCGCCGTCGAGCCGATCGTGATCCGCGCGCGCAGGGACAGCAGGCGGAGCGGCCGGACCGGGCCGCGGCGCCGAGGCTCCGGCGCCGACGTGGCAGAGGGCCCGCTCACGCCCCGATGAGGTCGAGCCGGTAGCCGCGGCCGCGGACCGTCGCGATGGCGACCGTCGCCTCGTGCGCGGTGAGCTTCTTGCGCAGGTACGAGATGTACTGCTCGACGACGTTCGGGTCCACGTGCTGCGACCCGTCCCAGACCTCTTCGAGGATCTTCGGCCGGTCGACGACCGTGCCGGCGGAGCGGGCGAGCAGTCGGAGCAGCGAGAACTCGGTGGGGCTCACGGCGACGCGCTGGCCCTTGATGGCGATGCGGCGGGCCTCGGAGTCGATGGAGACGTCACCGACCTCGATCGTGCGGGGCGCACCGGCCGACTCGCGCCGACCGAGCGCGCGGAGGCGGGCCGTGAGCTCGGCGAAGGCGAAGGGCTTGGTGAGGTAGTCGTCGGCACCGGCGTCGAGTCCGAACACCCGGTCGTCGACCGCGTCGCGGGCGGTGACGAGGAGGATCCGGACCGGGTCCTCGCGCTCACGGATGCGCCGTGCGAGTTCGAACCCCGACATCCCCGGCATCATGACGTCCACGACCGCGAGGTCGAAGGCCTGCTCGCCGAGGGCGATGAGCGCCTCGACCCCGTTCTCGACCGCCGTCACGCGGTACCCCTCGGCGGCGAGACCGCGCTCCATCAGGGCACGCATCTCGTCGTCGTCCTCGACCACCAACAGCCGCATAGTGGACCTCCTCGGACCCATCGTGGCATCGAACCGGCCCCCGGGTCCGCTCTCGGGGCCGAAGTCGCTGAATCTCGTCACAGCAGCGGGCGGAACGGTCTGTCCCGCGTTCGTGGGTCGTGAGGCCGGAGACCCTTCGTTGCTAGGCTCGCGCAGCGGCGGACGTGGCCCGAAGCGTCGGCCGCTGCAACGGGGGAGCACCATGGACCACTCGACCGACCATCCGGCCATGGCGCGGCTGCGAGCAGAGCTCGACGCCGCGTGGAAGGGCATCGGCTCGCTCGGCGACCTCGAGGACGCTCCGCGCGACCGCGTCGTGGCGGAACTGCGCACCGCGGTGCCGGACGTCGCGAGCCGCGCGGCCCGCGCGGTCGGTTCCGAGGCCGTCGTCGCCGAGATCGACCGCTACGCCGGTGTCGGGCTGCCCGGCTCGGACGACGCCGTCCCGGCCGCGGTCATCTGGGGCGACGTCGTGAAGACCGCGGCCGCGGCGGCTTGGGCGACGAGCGACCCGTGCACGACCGGCTGAGCCGAGCGACCCGTGCACGCCCGGCCGCGCAGAGCGGCCCGCGTGCGCCCGGCCGTGCAGAGCGACCCGTACACGCCCGGCTGAGCCGAGCGGCCCGTACACGCCCGGCCCGCAGAGCGGCCCGCACACGCACGAGCGGCCCGTACACGCCCGGCCCGCAGAAGGGCCCGCGCGCGCCCGGCCGCGCAGCGCGGTCGTGCAAGCCGCCGGGCACACAGAGCGGTCAGGCCGACCGGCCGGCGCACGACCGGTGCGGCTCAGTCGTCCTCGCCGAGCAGTTCCTCGCGCACGCGCCGGATGTCCTCGAGCAGGGCGCCGATGAGCACCCAGTGCCGTGAGTTCGGTCGGACCACCTCGAGCGGAGCGGTGAGCGCCGGTTCGACCGCCTCGGGCACCGGGTCGGTGGCGGCGGTGGAGGGGTCGAGCCGTGTCGACTCGACGCGGGCACTGAGCGCCCGGACGTCGGCCCCGATCCGGGCGACCTCGGTGGCGATGCCGCCGACGACGGGGTCGGCGCGCAGGTCCGGTGCGGTGGTGTCCCGGATCGCGCGGGTCATGCCGGTGACCCGGGTCACGAGCACCCGCAGGTGCTCGGCGATGACGACGTCGCGGTCGAGGATCGTCCGGTGGCGGCCGCCGCGCGGGTTCATCGTCAGGGACTCCCGTGCGGCGTTCAGCGACGCCTCGGCCTTCGCGTGCTGCTGCCGCAGCGCGCGGGCCCGCACCAGGGCCTCGTGCCAGCGATCGTGGTCCCACCCCTCGGTCAGTCCGATGGCGACGCGTTCGAAGGCCGCGGCGGTGTCCCGGGCCAGGCGTGCGACGGCCAGGTGGGCGGGCTCGAGCAGGACCGGAGGCACGATGAGGGCGTTCACCACCAGCGCGACGACCGCGCCGATCACGGTCTCGAGGATCCGGTCCGCCGAGTAGTTCGGCGTCACGACCCCGGCGGTGAGTACGAGCATGCCACTGATGCCGACCTGGGTCGCCGACGTCGGGGTCAGCCGCAGGGCCCAGGCGATGAGGATCGCGAGCACGATGACGAGCAGCACCACCCAGACGGCGTCGCCGAAGAGCAGGTGGAAGCCGGTCGCGAGCACGACGCCGAGCACGACCCCGGCGCTGCGTTCAAGGCCCTTGACGAACGATTGGTTGATGCTCGGTTGGACCACGAGCAGGGCGGCGATCGCGGCGAAGGTCGGGAACGGCCCGTCGATGACGATCCGGCAGAGCAGCACCGCGGCGACCACCGCGACGGCGGTCTTCACGACCTGCAGGAACGGCGTGCGACTGGAGCTGCGGAGGCGCGCGACCGGGTTCACACGGACCACGCTAGCCACGGCCCGCACGCCGAGCCGTGCACGAACGCGACGAAAACGCCCGGACACGGTTGACTGTGGTCGTGTGGCCCAACCATGAGCGCGTCATCCCGCAGGCCTTCGCCGGCTCCGGGACCTCCGTGGTGGCCGCGCGGGCGCACTCGGTCGAGCCCTCCGGCAACGGCTACCTGTACGGCTACGAGGTCGACACCGTCGACCGGAACGGCCAGCCGGCCACGGTCCTGACCTACGTCGACACCGGCGGCACGCACGACCAGAACAGCGCCATCGTCACCGACCCGACGACGGGTGAGCCGGTCTCGGTGTGGGCCTACCCGAACGACCCGGGGCTGCCGGTGCTCGCGCAGGTGACCTACCGCGACGCCGTGGCCGAGCTGCTCACGACGCTCGGCATGCCCGTCACCGACCCGGTGCTCAGCGTCGCGGCCTACCGACCCGGCAAGCGCGCCGTCGTCCGGGTGGACGCCCCCGAGCGCACCGTCTTCCTCAAGGTCGTCCGGCCGCACCGCGTCGCGCCGATCGTCGAGTCGCACGAGCAGTTCGTCGCCTCGGGGCTGCCGGTCCCGCGGGTGTTGTCGAGCCGTGGTGACGGGCTCCTGGTGCTCGAACGGATCCGCGGCGTGCCGGCCGGCAGCCGCATCCTCGACATCGCCGACGACCCGCGCTTCGTCGCCTCGCTCGCCGCCCTGAGCGGTCGCGTGGCGACCGTCCCGATGACGCAGCAGGCCCGCGCCGACGCGATGGACCACGCCGACTGGCACCGCCGCACGCTCGTCACGGCGTTGCCGCAGGACGCGGAGGAGATCGACCGCCTGTACGACGCCATCGGACGCCGGTCGATCGGGTGGACGAACGCCACGAAGCAGGTCGTGCACGGAGACCTGCACCTCGAGCAGGTCTTCGTCGACGAGGACGAGCCGTGGCGGATCTCCGGCCTGCTCGACATCGACACCGCCGGCTGGGGCTTCCCGGTGCGGGACATCGGTGCGGTCGTCGCGCACCTCGTGGTCACGGGGCTGTGGCACCGCTCGCGTGGCGACGCCGACCGCGGGGCCGCCGCCGAACGCCTCGCCGATGCGATCGCCCGCGACTGGGTGGCCCGCAACCCGCGTGAGTCCGACCGCATCGGGCCCGCCATCGGCTCACAGCTGCTCGCCCACGCCGGTGGCCAGGCCACCACCGGCTCGGCGAACGGGATCCAGACCGCCGAGCAGCTGCTGGCCGCCACCCGTGCTGCCCTGGCCGAGGCGTCCCCGGTCCTGCCGTCCGGCGGCACGGTCCGGCCGCGGTCGGCACCGCGCGTCTGACCCGGGGAAGCGACGGACACACGCGGAACGGCAGCCGGAAGATGTCGCCCCTGCGGGGTGATCGTGACCGGTGGCCGGGGACGCTGTCACGAACGCGACAGGTGCACGCGGAACGTTCGTGGGAACCTGTCGCCTTCGCAGGGTGGTCGCGACCGGTGATGGTCGGGAGGCGCGGGGCGGGGCGGACACGGGCCTCCCGTCCGGCGCATGGGACTCTGTCGCGAATGCGACAGGACCACGCGGAACATTCGCGGGGACCTGTCGCCTTCGCGGTGTGGTCGCGACCGGTGGCGGTCAGGAGGCGCGGGGCGGGGCGGACACGGGCCTCCCGTCCGGCGCCAGGGGACTCCGTCGCGAACGCGACAGGCGCACGCAGAACGTTCGCGGGGAGCTGTCGCTCTCGCGGAGTGATCGCGACAGACAGGGGTGCGACGCGCGCGGGTGGCGCGCCGGTCGCCTCCGTCGGGGGTCCGGGAGTAAACTGACCGCGCACGCACCGCGTTCCCGCGTGCCGCGTCGATTCCGGACGCAGCCGTCGGTCACTTGACCGACGCGGGGACCGGGCCGTGACCGCCTCCTGGGGGCGTCGCGTGCGTGTGACGACGCCGGATCCCGGCGCGGACCGTCGCACCCGGTGCCGAGCAGGCGCTCGCGGTGGAACGGTCTGCGGGAGTCCACCGGACGTCCCGATGCGGGGACCGGCGTACTGGCGGGCCACGGTGGCCCGCGGAGACACCGGAGCCGCGACGGGCGCCGGTGCAGGACTTCCCGCCCACGGGCGGCTCGCCCGCACGAACGGGCGGAACAGGAGGAGCGTTGGCTCGATCAGGCACCCGGCGAGCTGCCGGCGGGACGCGGACCGCGTCACGCCGCACCCGGCCGCTGGACAACGACGGCGTGATCCCCGTCCTCGCCCGCGCGGTGCGCGAGGTCGAGGCGGCGGCGCAGCGCGGACCGCTCAAGGCGTCGAACCGGACGAAGTTCCAGGCCGTCGCCCTGCTCATGCGTGAGGAGCGCGCGCGGGTGAAGGCGGACACCGACCTCACCGACGCGCAGCGCGCCGAGCAGCTCAAGCGGCTCGACGGCGTGGCGACGATCCTGGCGAAGACGGCGGCGCGGGACACCAGCGTGATCCAGCTCCTCGCCGAAGAGGTGCAGGTCTCCGAGGCGACCCGCGCGGTGAAGCGCGACATGATGATCGCCGGCGGCATGGAGCTGCAGCCGGAGGACCTCGTGATCGCGGCGGAACCGGCTCCCATCGTCGAGACGCCGGTGCGCGCGGTCGTGCCGCAGGCCGTCGTGCAGCGCCAGCTCGCCAACCCCTTCATGGCCCCGGACTTCGCCCTCGCCGACCAGCCCGTCGCGCACCCGCGTCGCCTGGCGAACTGGGAGCTGTTCGGCCCGCTGTTCAAGTCGTTCGAGTACGGCGCGGGCGGGGGAGCGGCGTCGATGCCGCTGCCGGAGCCGACGTCGCTGCACTCGCGCTCGGGCACCACGCTCATGAAGCACCAGGCCGAACTCGTGGCCGCCGCGTCGCAGGGGCACCGGACGTTCCTGCTCGCCGACGAGCCGGGCCTCGGCAAGACAGCGCAGTCGCTGCTCGCCGCCGACGCCGCGAACGCGTTCCCGCTGCTCGTCGTCGTGCCGAACGTCGTCAAGACGAACTGGGCGCGTGAAGCCGAGCGCTGGGTGCCGAACCACCGCGCCACGGTCATCCACGGGGACGGCAACGACCTCGACGGGTTCGCCGACATCGTCATCGTGAACTACGAGATCCTCGACCGGCACGCCGGCTGGCTCGGGAACTTCGGGTTCAAGGGCATGGTCGTCGACGAGGCGCACTTCATCAAGAACAAGGACTCGCAGCGCGCCCGGTTCGTGCTGCAGATCGCCGACCGCATCCGGCAGCGCACCGCCGCGCCGCTGCTCATGGCGCTGACCGGTACGCCGCTCATCAACTCGGTCGAGGACTTCCGCACCATCTGGGAGTACCTCGGCTGGATCGACGACAAGAAGCCGCGCGCGAAGCTCATGAACGAGCTCGAGGAGATCGGCCTGACGCCGGCCGACCCCGGGTTCTTCGTCGAGGCCCGCCGTGCCGTCATCGACCAGGGCATCGTCCGACGTCGCAAGGTCGACGTCGCCGCGGACATCCCGGCCCGCCGGATCGCCGACATCCCCGTCGAGCTCGACGGGGACGAGGGCCGCTCCATCCGCGACGCCGAGCGCGAGCTCACCGCGAAGCTCGTCCGTCGCTACCACCAGGCACTCGACGCCCGTACCGGGCAGGACCCGGTCGTCGGCATCGACCACAAGCTCGTCCGGCAGGTCGCACGCTGGGAGCTCGAGGACCAGGACGCCTCGTCGACCGGCGAGAACGTGTTCTCGATGGTCCGCCGCATCGGTCGCGCCAAGGCGCAGCTCGCGGCCGACTACGCGGCACAGCTCGCCTCGAACGTCGGCAAGGTCGTGTTCTTCGCGAAGCACCTCGACGTCATGGACCAGGCGGAAGAGGTCTTCGCCCGCCGGGGACTGCGCACCGCCACGATCCGCGGCGACCAGACCCCGGCGCAGCGCACGGCCGAGATCGACGCGTTCGTGAACGACCCCGACGTCGCCGTCATCGTCTGCTCGCTCACCGCGGCGGGCGTCGGCCTCAACCTGCAGGTGTCGTCGAACGTCGTGCTCGCCGAGCTGTCGTGGACGAGCGCCGAGCAGACCCAGGCGATCGACCGCGTGCACCGCATCGGGCAGGAAGAGCCCGTCACCGCGTGGCGCATCATCGCCGCGCAGACGATCGACACGAAGATCGCCGAGCTCATCGACTCGAAGGCGTCCCTGGCCGCCCGTGCGCTCGACGGATCGGACGAAGAGGTCGTCGACTCCGGCGACATCCAGCTCGACGCGATGGTGGCGCTGCTGACCGAGGCGCTCGGGGGCTAGCGCGCGGCGCACATCGGTCTCGAACGACCGAAGTCCGTCCGGACCACGCGATCACGCGGTTCGGACGGACTTCGGTCGTGCGGGGCTCCGCCGCTCAGATGCGGGACTGCACCTCGGCGAGCGAGGGGTTCGTCGCGGTGCTGCCGTCCGGGAACACCAGGGTCGGGACGGTCTGGTTGCCGCCGTTGACCTCGGCGACGAGCTCGGCCGTGCCCGGCGTCTGCTCGATGTCGACCTCGGTGAAGGGCACGCCGGCCTTCGACATCTGGTTCTTCAGCCGGGCGCAGTAGCCGCACCAGCTCGTCGTGAACATCGTGACCCCGCCGGCGTCGGGGGTGAACTGCTCGCGGGTGATCGTGTCGCTCATGGCAGCAGGCTAACCCCTTCTCCTGAGGGACTTGCGGCGCTTGTTCTACATAGGTAGGTTGAGCGCATGGAACCGATCCGACGCGTGACCGCCCCCACGCTCGACGTGCTCGAGGCGCTGCTCGCCGGCGACGGGCCGACCTGGGGGCTGCTCGTCATCAAGGCGACCGGCAGGCAGGCCGGCACCGTGTACCCGATCCTCGAGCGGCTCGAGCGACAGGGGTGGGTGGCGTCGTCGTGGGACGACGACGCCGACCGCCCCGGTCCGCGCCGACGGTTGTACGAGTTCACCGCGGACGGCGTCGTCGCCGCGCAGGAGCTCGTCGCCGCCCGCCCCGCGGCCGCGGCGTCCGCCCGGGCGGCCCGGCCGTCGAGCCGGCCGGTGACCCCGTGAGCGCGCTCGACCGCGTGCTGCTGCGAGCGGCCCTGGCGGCCTCGCCGGCGACGCACCGCGCTGCACGTCGCGAGCAGTGGACCGCCGACGTCCGCGACGCCCGCGAACTCGACCTGTCGGCGACCGCACTCGCCTTCGGCGCCCTGACCACCGCGCTGTTCCACCGACGCGCACCGCACCGATCGTCCTGGGGGGACTCGATGACCACACTGCCCACGCCCGTCCGCGCCGCACCGCACACCATCCGCACGATCCCCGTGCTCATCGCTGTCGCCGTGCTGTCCTTCGTGGTCGCCGCCGGCGTCCTCGCACTCCTGCAGCGGTACAACGGCCTGCCCGAGGCGCGTCCGGTGTTCGACCTGGTCGGCGTCGGGCTGGCGGTGGTGCCGGGCCTCGCCGTCGCGACGAGCCTGCTGCTGGCGTCCGGCGTCCCGCGTCGGCGTCGTGGCCTCGGGGCGATCGCGACACTGGCCGTCGCCGCCGTCTGGTGGGCGATCACCAACGGGACGCTGCACGTGCCCGGGTACGGGTCGCTGCAGGTCGGCCTCGTCGCCGACGGGTTCCTCGCGGCCTGGCTCGTGACGCTCCACCGCCCACGGTGGACGCTCTCGCTGCTCGTCCTGCCGTTGGTCGCCACCGTCGTGGTCACCCCGCTCGCGAACGCGGTGACCGCCGTCGGGCTGTCCTACTCGGTCATGACCCTCGTGTGGTGGGCCGGACAGCTCGTCCCGTTCCTCGTCGCCGTCGTCGCCGGGGTGGTGGCCTCGCGGTTCTCCACAGATGCGCCGGTGGTGGTCGAGCCGCACGGTGAAGCCCTGGTAGACAAGAGCGTGTGAGCGACACACACCTCGAGATCGAGCGCACCTACGACCTGCCGGCGGGCGGTGCGCTGCCCGACCTCGTCGGGGCGGGTGGCATCATCCGCACCGAGCACCAGGAGCCGTTCGAGCTCGACGCGACCTACTGGGACACCGAGCGCTACGACCTCGTGGCCTCACGGGTGACGGTGCGCCGCCGCACCGGGGGCCCGGACGCCGGATGGCACATCAAGCGCTCCGAGTCGGACACGGTGCGGCACGAGCAGCACTTCCCGCTGACCGACGACGCCGACACCGTGCCGACCGAGGTCCTGGCCGCCCTGTTCACCGAGCGTCGCGGCCGCGGCCTGCGCCCCGTCGTCCGCATCACGACGACCCGCACCGTCACCCGGCTCCTCGACGAGGACGGCGACCAGGTCGCAGAACTCGCCGACGACCAGGTCACGGCCCAGCGGCTCGACGACGACGCGCCCGAGACCCCGCGCACCTGGCGCGAGGTCGAGGTCGAGACGGTCCCGGGCGTCGACGCCCAGGTCGCGCACGAGCTCTTCGCGGCACTCGACGGACGCTTCGCGGCCGTCGGTGCCGGCCCCGCCGCCGTCGCGTCCAAGCTGGCACGCGGGCTGGCCGGCGCACCGGCGCCGCGCCTCCGCACCGAGGAGAAGCCGGACAAGGGCACGACCGCGCGCGTCCTCGCGAAGCGGTTGCGGAAACTGCGCTCCGCCCTGCTCGGCCAGGAGGCCCGGCTCCGCTCCGGCGACACCGCCGACCTCCGGCAGACGGCCGCGACCACGCTCGAGATCGCCGCGATCCTCGACTCGTACCGCCCGGCGTTCCCCGACGGCGACGCCGTCGACCGCGCCGCCCAGGCCGCCGACGACCTCGCCGCCGTCACCGCGCGCGCCGCGCTGGCCGAGTACCTCATCGACCGTCTGCCGCGTGCGTCCACGCCCGCGCAGGACGACCTCATCGACGCGATGACCCGCGAGCGCATCCTCGCCTCCACCCGGGAACGCCGCGACCAGGCCGTGCGGGACGTCGTCGCCTCGCTGCACGGCGAGCCCTTCCTCGAACTGCTCGACGCCCTCGACGACGCCGTGGAGCGCCCCGCGCCGACGGAGTGGTCCCTCCGCTCGCCGAAGAAGGCCGCGCAGGACGTCGTCGCCGTCGTCAAGCCGCACGTCCGCGAGCTCGTGCAGGCCGCCGTGGCCGACGACGTCTCGGACACCGCCGCCGAGCGCGAGGCCGCCGACCGCGCCACGACCGAAGCCGCCTGGCAGGCCACGATGCGTGCCCGTCTCGCGATGGACGTGCTCGGCGACGACGCCTTCCCGCACGCGCTCTGGAAGCGCATCGGGACCGCGGCCGACGTGCTCACCGAGCGGGTGCGCTCCCTGCACGCCCTCGACACGCTGCGGACGAACGCGGCGATCGCGGAGCGCGGGGGCGAGGGCACGTTCGGCTACGGTGTCCTCGCCGGCGACCGGGTGCGCCTGGCGGACGAGTCCTACGACGAGGCGGTGCACGCGCTCAACCGCGTGTGAGTGCCCTGCGCACGGTGCGTGCGCTGCGTGGTGCCGCGTGCAGCGTGCTGCGTGCCGCTGGCGCTGCGTGCCGCGTGCGCTGCGTGCCGCGTGGGCGGCGCCGCGCTCGCTCGCTCGCTCGGTGAGCAGAAGAGGTCGGGTCCCGCGTCCGGACCCGACCTCTTCTGCTCACCAAGTGCGACGGAGCGTGCTCAGCCGGCCGCGATCGGGCTCGCCGAGGCCGCCGCGGGCGTCTCGTCCGCCAGCCCGAGCACGTCGAGGAGCCAGGCGAGCTCGAACGCCCGCTCCTTCCACGACGCGTAGCGACCGCTGACGCCGCCGTGGCCGGCGGACATCTCGGTCTTCAGCAGGACCGGTGCTCCGACCTCGCGCAGCTTGGCGGTCCACTTCGCCGGCTCGACGTAGAGCACGCGGGTGTCGTTGATCGAGGTCACCGCGAGGATCTGCGGGTACTGCACGTCGTCGCGGACGTTCTCGTACGGGGTGTACTCGCTCATGTAGCGGTAGACCTCGGCGTCGTGCAGCGGGTCGCCCCACTCGTCCCATTCGATGACGGTGAGGGGCAGGTCGGGGTCGAGGATGCTCGTCAGGGCGTCGACGAACGGCACTGCGGCCAGGATGCCGGCGAACCGCTCGGGTGCGAGGTTGGCGACCGCACCCATCAGGAGCCCTCCCGCGCTGCCGCCCTCGGCCACGAGCCGGTCCGCGCTCGTCCGGCCGGACTCGATCAGGTGCTCGGCGACCGCGACGAAGTCGGTGAAGGTGTTCTTCTTCGTCAGGGTCTTGCCGTTCTCGTACCAGTGCCGGCCCATCTCGCCACCGCCGCGCACGTGGGCGACGGCGAACACGACCCCGCGGTCGAGCATCGACAGGCGCATGACGCTGAAGCCGGGGTCGATCGAGTGCTCGTACGAGCCGTAGCCGTACAGGTGCAGCGGTGCGGGCGTGCCCTCGTCGACGGCGTCGCGGCGCCACACGAGCGACACCGGGATCCGGGTGCCGTCCGCGGCGGTCGCCCAGTCGCGCTCCTGCACGTAGTCGGCGGGGTCGTACCCGCCGAGCACCGGCTGCCGCTTGAGGACGGTGACCTCGCCCGTCGCCAGGTCGAGGTCGCTCACCTCGGACGGGGTGACGAACGACGTGAACCCGATGCGCAGGGTCGGCTGCTCCCACTCGGGGTTGCCGCCGAGACCGGCCGAGAAGAGTGCCTCGTCGAACGGGACCTCGTGCGCGTCGCCGTAACCGTCGCCCTCGATCGGGATGATCGCGATGCGGGGGAGCGCCTCGGAGCGGTACTCGAGCGCGAGGTGGCCGGCGAAGGCGTCGACCGACTCGATGCGGCGTTCGCTGTGGTGGGCGACGACGACGCGGCGGTCGCGGTCCGAGGTCGGGTCGTCGGCGGGGACGTCGACGAGCTCGAAGTTCTCGGCGCCGTCGTTGTGCAGCACCAGGAACCGGTCGCTGCCGCCGACGATGGCGTGCTCGATCTCGTACTCGACGCCCTCGCGGCGGGGCCAGACGACCTGGAACTCACCGGTCGGGTCGGCGGCGTCGAGGACGTGCGCCTCGGACGTGATCTTCGAGCCGAGCTCGATGACGATGTACTGCGAGGACCGGGTCACGCCGACCCCGACCCAGTAGCGGTCGTCGGGCTCCTCGAACACCAGGACGTCCTCGGTGGCGGCGGTGCCGACCGCGTGCCGCCAGATCTTGTCGGGACGCCAGGAGTCGTCGACCGTGGGGTAGAAGACGTAGCGGCCGGCCGGGTCGAACGTCGCGCCGGCCCCGGTGTTCGGGATCGCGTCGCCGAGGTCGGTGCCCGAGGCCAGGTCGCGCACGTGCAGGGTGTAGCGCTCGTCGCCCTCGACGTCGATGCCGTAGACGAGTCGGGTGCCGTCGTCGCTGATGTCGTAAGTGCCGAGCGAGAAGAACTCGTGGCCGTCGGCCAGGGCGTTGCCGTCGAGGACGACCTGCTCGCCGGGGAGCGTCGACTCACCCTCGGGCACGACGGGCGGGGTCCAGTCGTCGGGGCCGGCGATCGGCGCGCGGCAGTGCACGCCGTACTGGCTGCCCTCGGCGGTGCGGGTGAAGTACCACCAGTCGCCCATGCGCACCGGGACCGAGAGGTCGGTCTCCTGCACGCGGCTCTTGACCTCGTCGAAGACGCGGTCGCGCAGCGCTGCGAGGTGGTCGGTCGCGGCGGCGGTGTGCGCGTTCTCGGCCTCGAGGTACGCGAGGGTGTCGGGGGACTCCTTGTCCCGCAGCCACTCGTAGTCGTCGACGAAGTCGATGCCGTGGTGGGTCCGCGTGACGGGCCGCTTGGCGGCGCTGGGCGGGGTGGCCTGGGTGTGCTCGCTGCTCACCGTCCCACCCTATTCGAGTGCCCCGACGCAGGCCCTGCCTCCGCCCGCGCTCACGCCGCCGCGCCGCGCTCGCACACGGCGGCGTGCACGCGCTGCTCGAAGGCCTCGAGCTCGGCGACGACGGCGGGTGCGACCCAGGCCCGGTCCCGTCGGCGGCGGGTGACGGGGCGGAGCACGCCGGCCCGGACGAGGTCGTCCGTGACGCGGTCGGGGTCGACCCCCGGCACCAGGTCCTGCAGGTGGTCCTCGGTCAGGACCGGATCGGCCGCGAGGGCCCGTCCGACCGCGGCGTGCGGGGCGGCGGCGCACGGCCCGGCAGCCCGGTCGGCCTCGTGCTCGGCGAGCAGCAGCGCGGTGAGCGAGGCCTCGTCGCACACCGTGCCGAGGGCGAGTGCGAGGTCCACCACGAACTCGTCGACCCGGCCCGCGCGGTAGCGCTCCAGGTGCCGGAAGTAGCGCTCGCGGTCGGCGGCCAGCGCGGTCGCGATCGGTGCGGTGACGGTGGTCGTGACGCCGCGCCGCCGCAGGACCGCGCCGATCAGGGCGCGCCCGATGCGACCGTTGCCGTCGGTGAAGGGGTGGATCGACTCGAACTGCGCGTGGGCGATCGCCGCCTGTGCGACCGGGTGCAGGTCGACGCGGTGCACGAAGGCGAGCAGGTCGGCCATGAGCGGTGCGACGAGCTCGGGCGGCGGCGGGACGTACGTCGCCAGCCGGGGCGTCCGGCCGCCACCGATCCAGTTCTGCACGTCGCGCCAGCGGCCGGCGTACCGACCGTCGACGGGGTCGTCCCGCATGAGCCGCCGGTGTGCGTCGAGCAGGGCGGCCTCGGTGACGGCGCCGGAGTCGGCCGCGGCGACGAGCCCCTCGACGGCCCCGGCGGCGCGGACGACCGCGGTGGCACCCGGGTTCGCCCGGATCCCGACGAGTGCCCGTGCCAGGTCGTCGACCGAGGCCGACTCGTCCTCGATCCGGGACGACGCCAGGGCCTCGGTCCGGCCGAGCACGAGGCCGAGCGGCGCGAGGCGCGATCCGTGGTGGACGTCGAGCGAGCGGAGGGCGGCGGCGCTCCGGTCGAGCAGCGCCAGCGTCCGGGTGTCCGGCCGCCACCGGGCCCGGGCGATCCGTGGGGGCAGGGCGACCCGGACGCTCGTCAGCTGACGGTCTGCTCGAGGGCCCCGGGACGCACTGCGCCACGGTCGGTCGGCGTGCCCGTGGACGGGCCAGGTCTCGCTCCGGTGTGCCATGCGGCGACGCTAGGGCCTGCCGCACGCCGGACGCCAGGCATCGGTATTTCGCAGCCACGACGAGCACGAGCACGAGCACGAGCACGAGCACGAGCACGAGCCCGAGCCCGAGCGCGCGCACGCGCACGCGCACGAGCACGAGCACGCGCACGCGCACGTACGCGGCCACGCGAACGCGCACGCGCACGCGCACGGCCGGACACCCGCGCCCGGCCACGACGACGGTGCCCTCGCGTAGCGTCGGTGGCATGAGCAACTCCTTCGCGATCACCGGTGCCCACGTCGTCCCCGTCGCCGCCCCCGCCTTCGACGGTGGTGCCGTCGTCGTCGAGGACGGCCGCATCACCGCCGTCGGCCCCGACGTCACCCCGCCCGAGGGGATGCCGGTCGTCGACGCCGCCGGTTCCTGGCTGCTGCCCGGCTTCGTCGAGTCGCACGGCCACGTCGGCATCCACGAGGAGGCGAACGGCGAGGCCGGCAACGACACGAACGAGATGACCGGCCCGAACATGGCCGGGGTGCGGGCGATCGACGCCGTCGACATCGACGACGAGGGCTTCCGTGACGCGCTCGCCGGCGGGATCACGAGCATCGTGGTGAAGCCCGGCTCCGGCAACCCGATCGGCGGGCAGACCGTCGCCATCAAGACGTGGGGCGGCCGCACGATCGACGAGCAGCTCATCTCCGACGCGGTCAGCGTGAAGAGCGCCCTCGGCGAGAACCCGAAGCGGGTCTACGGCGGCAAGGGCCAGACCCCGTCGACCCGGCTCGGCGTCGCGAAGATCATCCGCGACGCGTTCGTCGAGGCGCAGAACTACAAGGCCGCCCGCGATGCCGCAGCCGCGAAGGGCGAGCCGTTCACCCGCGACCTCACGAAGGAGACGCTCGTCCGGGTGCTCGACGGCGAGCTCGTCTGGGACCAGCACACCCACCGCCACGACGACATCGCGACCGCCGTCCGCCTGTCCGAGGAGTTCGGCTACCGCCTCGTCGTGAACCACGGCACCGAAGCGCACAAGATCGCCGACCTCCTCGCCGAGAAGGACATCCCCGTCATCTACGGTCCGCTGTTCACGAGCCGGTCGAAGGTCGAGCTGCGCGACCGCGGCATCCCCAACCTCGCGACGATCGCCGCCGCCGGCGTCCGGGTCGCGATCACCACGGACGCGCCGGTCGTGCCGATCAACATGCTCGTCGACCAGGCGACCGCCGCCGTGAAGGAGGGCCTGCCGGCCCAGACCGCGCTCGAGGCGCTGACGGTCAACCCGGCGGACTTCCTCGGCTTCGGCGACCGCGTCGGCCGCCTGGCGGCGGGCTACGACGCCGACCTCGTCCTGTGGGACGGCGACCCGCTCGACGCGTCCAGCCGCGCGACGCGCGTCTGGATCGACGGCCGGCCCGTCTTCGAGTGGGCCGACGGAGCCGGGGTCACGACACCGCGCTGGTGACGCCGTGGAGCCCGGGAGGCCCGGGTCGCGACGTGCCTGCGCGTCGCGACCCGGGCCTCCCGTCCGTCTGCGCCGGGGGCGCCGGTGGTGACGTGTCAGACGGAGCGAGCGAGCAGGAAGTCGTTGATGCGCGTCGTGAGCTCGGCGTCGACGGGGCGGTCCTCGCCGTCGACGGCGCGGACCGGCGCCGCCTGCCGGACGCTCGAGACGAGCCAGAGCGCGTCGGCGGCGCGCAGGTCATCGAGCGTGACGAGCTCGTAGGCGGTCTCCATGCCCTGCTCCTCGGCGAAGCGGAAGACGTCGGCCTGCGTGGTGCCGTCGAGGATGCCGACGTCGGTGCGCGGCGTGACGAGGCGGTCGCCGACGCGCATGACCAGGTTCGCCCGCGTTCCCTCGAGCACGTAGCCGTCGGTGGAGACGAACAGGGCGTCGTCGGCGCCGCGGCGGACGGCCTCGCGCAGGGCGGCCATGTTGATGCCGTAGGACAGCGTCTTCGCGCCCTGCAGCAGCCACGGCGAGGTGCGCTCGACGTCGTGCCGGTACCCGCGGTCGAGCAGCACGACCGAGATGCCCTCGGTGCGGGCACGGGTGGAGTCCGGCGACGGCGCGGCGTAGACCCAGCCCGTCGGGCGGTCGGTGCCCTCGACACCACGGGTCATGACGGTCTTCACGAAGGCCTCGCGGACCGGGTCGAGCCGGGCGCACGCGGCCTCGACCGCCTGGCGCCAGACGTCGGTGTCGGGTGCGGGCAGGTCGAGCTTCGCCGCCGAACGGCCGAAGCGGGCGAGGTGCGGCTCGAGCGCCTGCGGGTGTCCGTCGACGACCGTGATCGTCTCGAAGACGCCGTCACCGCGCGTGGCGCCGAGGTCCTGCACCTGCAGGTGCTCCTCGAGCGGCTCCACCCAGGTGTACGCGTCGGCGTCCGGGTCGTGCGGCGCGGCGTCGCGGGAGGGCTGGTTCAGGACGGCGAGCACGGTGTCGGTCATGCCTCCATCCAACCGCAGCTCAGCTGGCGTCGGGCAGGGCACCCATGAGCTTCCACACCGCGGGGGTGAGCTCCGGGTGCTGCAGCGCGATCCGGCGCAGGCGGTGGTACTCCTCGCCGAGGGCCGTGCCCTGCCCCGACGCCGGGTGCGCCGACCACTGCGCGTTCCGCTTGCCGATCGCGTCGTCGAGGTCGACCGCGTCCGCGCGGAGGATGAGCACGACCTGCTCGTCGACGGTCGGCAGCGTCGGCATGAACTCCCACGGGTCCTCGCCCTGGCGGCTGCGGTGCTCGACGAGCATCGAGATCTCCTCGGCGGCCTCGGCACGCAGCACTTCGAGGCTGCGCCCCGTCCTGCGGGACTCAGCCACGGTGCCCCCACAGCACGCCTGCCATGCAACGAGCGTACGACACTTCGTCGGCCACACTGGACGGGTGACCCTGCGCGACGAGAGCAAGTCCCAGCACCCACGAGTGGTGGTCGTCTACCTGCTGCGCGACGGCGCCGCCGGCTCGGAGGTCCTGCTCGGCGAGAAACGCCGCGGCCTCGGCACGGGCCGCCTGGTCGGCCCCGGCGGCAAGCGCGAGCCCGGCGAGACGGCGGTCGAGACCGCCGTGCGCGAGGTGGCGGAGGAGGTCGGCCTGCGGGTCGAAGCCGCTAACCTGGAGGCCCGTGGCACGTTGGACTACCGGTTCCCGTTCCGGCCGTCCTGGTCCCAGGTCTCGGACGTGTTCGTCTGCCGCCGCTGGCAGGGGGAGCCGTCGGGGTCCGACGAGCTCGAGCCGCGGTGGATCCCCGTGGACGCCGTCCCGTACGACGCCATGTGGGACGACGCGCGGTACTGGTTGCCGGGCGTGCTCGACGGCGGGAGCGTGCGGGCACGGTTCACCTTCGCCGAGGACGACGCGACGGTCGCCGGCTTCACCGGGACCGGTGTCGGCCCGGGGGCGGACGACTAGCGCGGCTGCTGCGTGCGGGTGCTGCCGGTGCGTGCCTCTTCGGCGGCGGCGATGACCTCGGCGTCGCCGCTCCGGCCGCCCAGGGGCCGCACGAAGAAGTCGATGATGCCGAACACGATCGCCCCGACCATCGCGAACATCGCCCACCCGACGAAGAGCCCAGCGGTGTTGCGGCCGTCGGAGGGGGCGAGCACGATGCTGGCCACGTAGAACCCGACCGTCAGCACGAGGAACACGACGACGACGGCGACGAGGACGCGGTGCCAGGTGATGCGGGGCTTCATGCCGTCCAGGATACGCGGCGCCGCGGGGGTCCAGCTTCCTGGTTCCGCCGCCTGTGCCCGCCGCCTGTGCCCGTTGCCCGTGCCGCGCGTTCCGTCCCACCGCGTGGAGCGTTCTGTCCCGTCGCGCGGAGTGTTCCGTCCCGTCGCGTGGAGCGTTCAGTCCCACCGTGCGGAGCGCTCTGTCCCGTCGCGTGGAGCGTTCTGTCCCGTCGCGTGCAGCGTTCAGTCCCACCACGTGGAGCGTTTCGTCCCATCGCGCGCGGAATGGGAAGCGGATCCGCGCGTGAGGAGTCGGAAGGAACGGCCTCCTACGCGCGGATCGACCGACCACGCGCGGAACGACCTCCGACGCGCAGGGCGACACCGCGGCGGAGGGCACGCGTGCGCGCGGAAGGTGCGTGCGCATCGAGCGACGATCCACGTGTGGATCGACCGGTGCCCTGTCGCAGCATGCACACGCAGACGGTGCGTGCGCATGCTGCGACGGACTACGTGTCGATCGACCGGTGCTCCGTCGGAGCATGCACACGCAGACGGCGCGTGCGCATCGTGTGACGGTCCACGCGTCGACCCGTGCCCCGTCGTGACATGCGTACGCCCGCACGCAGCGCGCCCGCTCGGTCAGCGGTCGGCGTGCCGTCCGTGCCGCTGGCCGTCCGTCGCGTCGGACCGGACGGGCGCGTCGGACCGGGCCGTGGTCCGGGGAGTCTCCGTGCGCGGGACGGGACGTGTGCGTGGACCGGTCCCCGCGCCTCCCGACCGCTGCTGCGGACCGGAGCGATCGCCGGACCGGACCACGGGGATGCGGCCGGTCGGGGTGGTCTCGACCTCGAGTCCGTCGCGGCCACCGGTGAAGACGTCACCGCCGGTGCGTTCGTCCTCCCAGCCGTCGTCCTGGTCGAGGATGCTCAGCGTGCCGGTCTCGGTGGACTCCAGGCCGTGGCGGGCGAGCTCGGCGTCGCGCTGCTTCCCGAGGAACTCGCGGTTGGCGGTGTTGGCGTCCTGGAACATGGTCGTGCGGCCCTGGACGATCGCGCGGATGCGGCGGCGCTCCCACCACTGCTTGCCGAAGTACATGAGCACGAGCCCGGCGAGCGCGTAGCAGCCCATCGTGATGAGCCCGCGCGCCGGACCGGGGCCGACGCCGTAGACCTGGTGCTTGATCATGTCGACCATGCTCGAACCGACGACGACGTTGTTCAGCCAGGCGAAGGGCTCGGGCATGAACCACTTCGGGTAGGCGCCGCCCGAGGACGGCATCGACAAGAAGACGAAGCAGATCATCGCCGGGGCGGCGATGAACCGGCCGACGAAGTAGCTCAGCCCGTTGACGGCCAGGCCGATGGCGACGATCCAGCCCCACGCGATGAGGACGAGTTCGATCCAGTGGCCGTGGATGGCGCCGACGACCGGACCCGCGAGGGTGTTCGTGATGACCGAGATCACGAGACCGCCGACGACGATGACCGTCATGCGGGTGCGGTGGCGCAGCGGGCCGCCCATGATGCCGATGAACATCGCGACCATGTACCCGCCGATGCACCACGCGAGCATGACGTACATCGGGACCGTGCCGTACTCGTCCCACGCGGGCAGCGGGGCGAGCTCGGTGACCTTCGGGGTCGCGGCGCCGATGCCGGTCAGCACCGCTGTGAGCGTCGCCGGCACCAGGCTCGCGACCTGGAACTGGTGCGCGCTCGCCTTGAAGAACTCGTTCGTGGCGGGGTCGTAGGCCACGGACATCGACCCGGCGAGCACGTCGCGCTTCGCCGCGGCGAGGGAGTCGTAGGTGTGGAAGACGAACTCGCCGGGCAGGGCCTTCTGCACGGCGGCGACGAGCGTCGGGTCGCTGCCGATGAGCGCGACGGGGACGTCGTGCGGGTGCGGTGCGTGGAAGGCGAAGACGTAGCAGAGGCAGAAGCCGACGATGAAGAACAGCGGCATCCAGAGCTGCAGCCCGATGAGCTGCAGCGAGGGATGCAGGGTGGCGTACCAGCGGCGGTAGGCGCTGTGCTGCTGCGGCTCGGGCACCGGAGCCTGCCGACGGGGAGCCTGCCGGGTCGTCCCGGCGACCTTCGCCCCGCGGCGCGGCTTCGTCCCGCGGGCCGAGGGGCGGGTGGTCCGCTGCTTCGCAACGGACGGCGTCCGCGACCCACCACCCCGGTCCGGGGTCTCGTCGGTCCTGGGGACGTCGTTCCGCGGCGTGCTCACTCGGCGCTGTGCTCCTGGTCTCGGTCGGAGCGCCAGGATACGCCCGGACCCCTCAGGACCGACTGCGGGATGCCTGCGCGGAGTCCATCGCGAGTTCCTCGGCGTCCAGGGTCACGAGCACGCGGCGCATGACCTCCTCGTCGAGGTTCCCCTTCTCGCGTTCCTCGAGCACGATCTCGCGGCGACGGTCGAGCAGCTCGCGACGGATGTCCTGGATCTGCGCGCCCCGCAGCCGGGCCGGTGCGTTGCGCTCCTCGTCCTCGTCTTCCTCGGCGTCGCGGCGGAAGGTCTCGGCCTGCCGCTCCAACCGCGCCTTCAACCGGGTGACGACGGAGTCGACGGCCTCGGACCCGTACTGCTTCGACCAGCTGCTCCGGCGTCGCTCGAGCAGGTCGATCGCCGCCTCGGTCGTGCGCTGGTTCAGGCGCATCTCGCTGCGGACGTCCTCGTCGTCCTCGTCGGGGTCCTGCACCTTGAGCGCCCGGATGACGAACGGCAGCGTCAGGCCCTGCAGCAGCAGCGTGCCGACGGTGACCACGAAGGCGATCACGAAGATGGTGTCCTGCGCCTTGATGTCGACCGGGTTGGCGACGACCGACACCGCGGCGGCGAGCGTCACCACCCCGCGCATGCCCGTCCACGAGATCACGGTGAGTTCGCGCCAGTTCAGCTTCGGTTCGGCGGTACCGCGCATCCACCGCAGTGACGGGTGCCCGCGCGACAGTCGGATGCGCAGCGGTCGGAGCCACCGCCCGTTGAACCGGTTGCGCACGTACGACTCGAAGATGAAGAGCGGGCGCACCAGGATCACCACGACGAGCACGACCGCGGCGGCGGTCAGGGTCTGCGCCAGGCTCCGCTCGCTCTTGACGAGGTCCTGCACGACGGTGTTGAGCTGCAGGCCGATGAGCGCGAAGACGAAGCCCTCGAGGATGACGTCGATGCTCGTCCACAGCGGACGTTCCTGCAGGCGGGTCGCGTAGCCCTCCTTCGGCGAGTTGTAGCCGATGTAGAGGCCGGCGGTGACGACCGCGATGACGCCGGAGCCGGACAGGTGCTCGGCGAGGATGTAGGCGACGAACGGCAGCAGGATGCTCATGATCGTCTCGACGACCGGGTCGTTGATGCGCATCCGGATCCAGTGCACGAGGACACCGAGCACGCCGCCGACCACCAGGCCGACCCCGATCGCGAGCCCGAAGATGCCGAGGTCCTGCCAGATGGTGAGCGAGGTGCCCGCGGCGATGAGGGTGAACACGCGCACCAGGGTGAGCGAGGCGGCGTCGTTGATGAGGCTCTCGCCGGACAGCACGGTCATCACCCGTCGGGGGAGTCCGAGCTTGCGACCGATGGACGCCGCGGACACCGCGTCCGGCGGGGCGACGATGGCGCCGAGCAGGATCGCGGCGGGCCAGTCCATGTCGGGGATGATGATGTACGCCGCCAGCCCGACCGCGAGCGCGGTGAGGATGACGAGGAAGATGCCGAGTCGCCGGATCTGCTTGATCGACTTCCGGAAGCTCTGCCACGACACGTCGAGGGCGGCCGAGTACAGCAGCGGCGGCAGGATCACCGTGAGGATCACCTCGGAGTCGATCTCCATCGCCGGCAGCCCGGGGATGAACGACGCGGCCAGTGCCACGGCCGTCACGAGCAGGGGAGCGGGGAGTCCCTTCGCTCTCGCGAAGCCGGTCACCGCGAGCGATCCGATCAGCAGGATGAGGAGCTCGACGGTGTCCATGCCGTCCATTCTTCCATCGGCATGGTTCCGAAACTGAACGAGTGTGAAGGCCGGGTGAACAGGAGGTTGCCGACAGGGTTTGCCTCAGGGCGGTCTGACTGGGACACTGGCCCGCGGTGGACATCACACTCATAGTCGTCCTGGTCATCGCGTTGGCCCTCTTCTTCGACTTCACAAACGGTTTTCACGACACCGCCAACGCGATGGCGACCCCGATCGCGACCGGGGCCATGAAGCCCAAGGTCGCGGTCACCGTCGCCGCGGTGCTCAACCTCGTCGGTGCGTTCCTCAGCACCGCCGTGGCGACCTCGATCTCGCACGGCCTGATCAACGAGGGCCCCGGCGGCGTCGCGATCTCACCGGAGATGATCTTCGCGGGCCTCATCGGCGCGGTCGTGTGGAACATGATCACGTGGCTGCGCGGGCTGCCCTCGTCGTCGTCGCACGCGCTCTTCGGCGGGCTCATCGGCGCAGCGATCGTCGGGGCCGGGTTCCAGTCGGTGAACTACGTCGCGCTGCTGACCGTCGTCATCATCCCGGCGTTCGCGTCGCCCGTGATCGCGTCGCTCGTGTCGTTCCTGTCGACGCGGATCGCCTACCGGATCACGAAGCGCCCGGTGTTCCCGAACGAGCGCGGCGGCTTCCGCATCGGCCAGGTCTTCACCTCGTCGATGGTGTCGCTCGCGCACGGGACGAACGACGCGCAGAAGACGATGGGCGTCATCACGCTGACCCTCATCGCCTCGGGTGCGCAGTCGTCGAACCAGGGCGTGCAGTTCTGGGTCGTCGTGGCGTGTGCGCTCGCGATCGCCCTCGGCACGTACACCGGCGGGTGGCGCATCATCCGCACGCTCGGTTCCGGCATCACCGAGATCCGCGCGACGCAGGGCTTCGCCGCCGAGGCCTCGACCGCCGCCACGATCCTGGCGTCGAGCCACCTCGGCTTCGCGCTGTCCACCACCCAGGTGTCGTCCGGCTCGATCATCGGTGCGGGCCTCGGCCGCCGCGGCTCGAAGATCCAGTGGTCCACCGCCGGCAAGATCGTCATCGCCTGGTTCATCACGCTGCCGGCCGCCGCGGCCGTCGGCGCCGTGGCCTCGGGCATCGCACGCCTCGGCGTCGTCGGACTCGTCATCGACGCGGTCGTCGGTGCCGCGGTCATCCTCGGGCTGTACCTCTGGTCGCTGCGGAAGCCGCACGAGCAGGCATCGGCCATCGAGGTCGACGTCGCCGCGAACGCGGTGTACACCCGCAAGGAGCTGCGCGACCTGCAGCGCAAGAAGCGCGCGGACGCGGTCGCCGCCCGCCGCGCCGAGCTCAGCCGCGAGCGCACCCTGCGCCGGATGGCCGCACGCAAGGGAGGCCGACGCTGATGGGCATCGCGCTTGATGGACGCCGTTTCGCATTCCTCACGGTGGGAGCTCGCTGATGGGCATCGACTGGTTCGCATTCCTCACGGTGGCGCTCGTCGCGGTCGTCTCCGCGTGCTTCGTCGTCGCGGTCTACTCGGTCGGGCTCCGGCTCTGGAGCGCCGCCGACACCACGGCGGGGAAGTTCACCGTGAAGGACGACGGCACGATCGGCCCGGCCACCGTCGGCTTCCCGAACCCGGCCGGCGCCTCGGCGAAGGTCCGCGCCCTGCGGGCCCTGGCGATCGCGTGCTTCGTGGTGTGCGGCGCGGCCGTGCTGTACGGCATCTACCTCATCGTCCCGCAGTTCCACTGACGTCCGGGGCGCCGCCGGGGCACGGGCACCGGGGGCGCGCTTCGTGAGCAGAAGATGTCGGGTCAGGACCGGCGACCCGACATCTTCTGCTCACCAAGCGCCCGCGCCGAGCGACCGCCCGCCCGCGCCGAGCGCCCGAGCGCGCCCGCGCCGAGCGCCCGAGCGCGCCCGCCCCTTGTGCACACCCCGCCCCCCCGGTCCCGGACCGGCCGGACGGATCGGACTACCCTCGGAGCCGTGACCGGCAACGACGCATCCCAGGCCCCCGACCACACGACGACCCGCACCGAGAGTGACTCGCTGGGCTCGCGGGAGGTCCCGAAGGACGTCTACTGGGGCATCAACACGCTCCGGGCGCTGGAGAACTTCCCGATCACCTCGGTGCCGATCGCGGTGTACCCGGACCTCATCGAGGCGCTCGTCACCGTGAAGCAGGCCGCGGCCCGCGCGAACCGTGCGATCGGCGTGCTCGACGAGGAGCGTGCCGACGCGATCGACCGTGCCGCGCAGGAGGTACGGGACGGAGCGCTCCGCGACCAGTTCGTCGTCGACGTCGTGCAGGGCGGGGCCGGCACGAGCACGAACATGAACACGAACGAGGTGCTCGCGAACCGGGCGCTCGAGCTCCTCGGGCGGGAGCGGGGCGACTACGCGTACCTGCACCCGATCGACCACGTGAACCGCAGCCAGTCGACGAACGACACGTACCCGACGAGCATCAAGATCGCGATGATCTTCGGCGTGCGGCGGCTCATCGTGCAGCTCGAGGAGCTCTCGGCCGCGTTCGCGGAGCGGGGCAACGCGTTCGCCGACGTGCTCAAGGTCGGCCGGACGCAGCTGCAGGACGCCGTGCCGATGACGCTCGGCCAGGAGTTCACGGGGTTCTCGCACACCATCCAGGAGGACGCCGTCATGCTCCGGAAGGTCGTGCCGCTGCTCGCCGAGATGAACCTCGGGGCGACGGCGATCGGCACCGGCATCACGGCCGACCCGCTGTACCGTGACGAGGTCCGCCGGCAGCTGCAGGAGGCCAGCGGCATCGACGTCGTGACGGCGCCCGACCTCATCGAGGCGACGAGCGACGCGGGCGCGTTCATGACGCTGTCCGGCACGGTGAAGCGCAGCGCGGCGAAGCTCTCGAAGATCTGCAACGACCTGCGGCTGCTGTCGTCCGGTCCGCAGGCCGGCCTCGGCGAGATCACCCTGCCGGCGCGCCAGGCCGGGTCGTCGATCATGCCGGGCAAGGTGAACCCGGTGATCCCCGAGGTCGTCAACCAGATCGCCTACGCGGTCGCCGGTGCCGACACGACGGTCACCATGGCGGCGGAGAGCGGGCAGCTGCAGCTCAACGCGTTCGAGCCGATCATCGCGCACTCGATCCTGCAGTCGCTGCAGTGGATGGCCCGAGGGTGTGCGACGCTCCGCGAGCACTGCGTCACCGGCATCGAGGCGAACGAGGCCCGGCTCGCCGCGCAGGTGGACACGAACGTCGGGGTCGTGACCGCGCTCACCCCGTACATCGGGTACGCGGCCGCAGCGTCGATCGCCCACACGGCGCTGACGACCGCGACGCCGATCTCGACGCTGGTGGTGGCCGCGGGGCTGATGGACGAGGACCAAGTGCAGCGGGTCCTCAGCCCCGCGCGGCTGTCCGGCATCGAGCTGGCGACCGGTGCGATCCCGGTCATCACCGAGGAGATGCTCGACGCCGAGGCGCGCAAGCGCTGACGCACCGGCCCCGGCCCCGGCCCGGACCCGATCCGGGGGTCAGGGCAGCGGTGGCTCGCCCGCTCGGACCTGCTGCGCCATCGCACGGAGGTGCTGCTCGCCAGCGTCCGGCTCGTGCCCCGCGTCGTCGGCGACCCGAGCCGCCTCGGTCCGCACCTGCTTCGCGGCCGCGATGTCCGCGTCCCGCCAGCGCGCGAGCGTGAAGTTCCGGGTGACGTCGCGGAGCGGCAGGCGGATCGACTCGTCGGCCTCGATGCCGGCGAGCAGCTGCCGCATCCGGATCACCTCGGAGTCGAGTTCGCCGCCGACGACGAGCACGAAGTTCGAGATGTACAGGTAGACGAGCAGCAGGATCGCCCCGCCGAGCCACCCGTACGCCCGGTTGCCGCCGCCGAGGGTCTCGACGTAGACGGCGAAGCCGAGCGTCGCGAGCGCCCACGTGCCGATCGCGAAGGCGGCGCCGGCGGACACCCAGCGCAACCGCGGCGTCTTGACGTTCGGGGTCGCGTAGTAGAGCACGGCGAGCATGACGACGAGGTCGGCGGCGAGCACCGGCCACTTCGCCACGTTCCACACGTCGTCGATCCACGGCGCCCACTCGAGCTGCCGGACCAGCGCCGCCGCGATCGTCGGCGTGCCGAGCAGGATGACGATCGCGATCGCGCCGCCCACCATGACGAGCAGGGTGACGAACAGCATCATGCTGCGGAACTTCCAGATCCGGCGCCCCTCCTCGACCTCGTAGGCGGTGTTCATCGCCCGGCCGAAGGCGGTCGCGTACCCGGACAGCGACCAGAGCGTCAGGACGAGGCCGATGGTGAACCCGAGCCACGGGTTGTCCAGCGTGAGCAGCTGACGGAGCGGTCCCTCGAGGTGCTCGGCGGTCTCCGGTCGCACGATGAAGCCGAGGACCTCGACGACGTCGGCCAGGCTGTCGCCCTGCCGGTCGACGACGGACAGCGCGGACACCACGGCGAGCGCGCTCGGGAACACCGTCAGCAACGCGAAGAACGTCAGCGAGGCGGCCGCGTCCACGACGCGGTGGCGGATCACCGAGTGGTAGGTACGCCGGACGACGGCGCGGACACCGGTCCGCGCGAGATCGCGCGACGCGCTGTCCGGCATGCGTCGTACGGTACCCGACACCTGACGGACGGGAGGCGCGGGGCGCGCCCGCCACGTGCCTCCCGTCCGGCCGCCGGTCGTGCCCGACAGCCGCTGCCGTCCTGTCCGCGGGAGCGACACCGTCCCGCCACTGTTCGCCGTCCCTGCCACGAAGGCGACAGGTGTCCGCGGAAGGTCCGCGCAGAACTGTCGCTTTCGCGAAACAGCACCGCGCGGGGCGGAACCGCGCGGAACCGCAGGGCGGCGACTCAGTTCGCGTGCGGGTGCAGGGCGTCGTAGCGGCGGAAGGACGGCACCAGCCGGAGCAGCAGCGCGACGAGCGCGACGATGAGCACGCCGCCGGTGATCGGCGGCCAGGCGATGCCCGCGGCGACGACCAGGCCGGCGTACAGGTCCCCGAGCCGCGGACCCCCGGTGACCACGACGACGAAGATGCCCTGCAGCCGCCCGCGCATGCCGTCCGGCGACGCCGCCTGCAGGATCGTGTTCCGGAACACCGAGCTGACGTTGTCGGCGCCGCCCGCGAGTGCGAGGAAGAGCGCCGCCGCCCCGAGCGCCGGCAGGATGCCGACCGAGAACGTCTCGCCCGACCGGCCACCGAGCGCGTGCGCCAGCGCGATGACCACACCGAACGCCGCGATCGCGCCGCCGTACGCGGTGATCGCCCAGCCGACCGCCTCGCCCTGGCGGCGCACGTGCCCGAGCGGGCCGGAGAACACGCTCGACAGCAGCGCGCCGATCGCGTACGCCGCCGTGAGCGTGCCGACCGTGATGGCACCGCCGCCGATGACGAGCGCGCCGATCGCGGGGAAGAGCACGCGGGGCTGCCCGAACGTCATCGCGACGATGTCGAGCACGAACGTCATCGTGATGTTCTTCGACCGGCGCAGGAACCTCGCGCCCTCGACGAGCGAGCCGAGCCCGGGGCGGAGCGCGCCGTGGTCGGCGGCCATCCGCGGCAGGGTGAAGACCCCGAGGAAGGCGAAGGTGAACAGCACGACGTCGATCGTGTACGTCGGGGCGAAGCCGACGCTGGCGATGAGGACGCCGGCGACCGCGGGGCCGATCGTGACCTGGAACCCCGAGGCGATGCCGCCGAGGGCGCTCGCCGCGGGCAGCAGGTCGGTGCCGACGAGCCGGGGCACGATCGCCGAGCGTGACGCGCCGCTGACCGTCGCGGCGACGGCGTTCACGGTGGCGAGCACGTAGAGCAGGACGACGCTGTGCAGCCCGAGCCACGCGTGGGTGGCGATCAGGGCGACAGCGACCCACGCGATGATCGCGGACACGAGTGCGACGGTGCGGCGGTCGAAGGCGTCGGCGAGCATCCCGCCGTACAGGCCGGCGACGATCATCGGCAGCAGGGCGATGACGCCGACGAGCGCGACGGCGAAGGTGGAGTGCGTGATCTCGTAGACCTCGAGACCGACGGCCACGGTGGTCATCTGGGTGCCGATGCCCGCGACGGCGGTCCCCGCCCAGAGTCGGGCGAAGGCGGGGGAGCGGCGGAGCGGGGTGAGGTCGGCGAACAGGCGGCGGCGCGGCGGTGCGGGAGTGGGTCGTGTCACGGTGGAACCATTCTGCTGGTTGCACGCCGGTTCCGGTGGCTCTGGTTGACTTGCGGGCATGACTGACCTCAACAGCAAGCCCGAGTTCGACGCTCCCGAGGGCCCGGCCCCCACCGAACTCGTCATCACCGACATCGTCGAGGGCGACGGCGACGTGGCGAGCGCCGGGTCGACCGTGAAGGTCCACTACGCCGGCGTCGAGTACGAGTCCGGCGAGGAGTTCGACAGCTCCTGGAACCGCGGCGAGCCGATCGACTTCCCGCTCGCGGCCCTGGTGCGCGGCTGGCAGGAGGGCATCCCCGGCATGAAGGTCGGCGGACGCCGCAAGCTCGTCGTCCCGCCGGAGCTCGCCTACGGTCCCGCCGGCGGCGGGCACTTCCTGTCCGGCAAGACCCTGATCTTCGTCATCGACCTGCTCGGGGTGCGCTGATGCAGGTCGGCGCCCCGACCATCGAGCTGAACGACGGGCACCGGTTCCCGGAGCTCGGCCTCGGCACGTACGGCCTGAACGGCGACGAGGGTGCCGCGGCCGTCGGCACCGCGATCGCGAGCGGCTACCGGCTGCTCGACACCGCCCTGAACTACGGCAACGAGGACGCCGTCGGTCGCGCCGTCCGCGAGGCCGAGGTGGCGCGCGAGGACCTCGTCGTCACGTCGAAGCTCCCCGGCCGGCACCACGGCTACGACGAGGCGCACCGGTCGATCGACGAGACCCTCGGCAACCTGGGCCTCGACTCCGTCGACCTGTACCTGATCCACTGGCCGAACCCCTCGGTGGACAAGTTCGTCGACACCTGGAAGGCGTTCGTCGACCTCCGTGACAGCGGCAAGGTCCGCTCGATCGGCGTTTCGAACTTCACGCCGGAGCACCTCCGTCGCATCGTCGACGCCACCGGGGTCGCCCCGGCCGTGAACCAGGTCGAGCTGCACCCGTACTTCCCGCAGGCCGAACTGCGGAAGGTCCACCAGGAGCTCGGCATCGTGACCGAGAGCTGGAGCCCGCTGGCGAAGCGCTCGGAGCTGCTCACCGAGCAGCCGATCGTCGACGCCGCCGCTGCCCACGGCGTCGCGCCGGGTCAGGTCGTGCTCCGCTGGCACGTGCAGATCGGTGCGGTCCCGGTCCCGAAGTCGGGCGACGCCGCCCGCCAGCGGGAGAACCTCGACGTCTTCGGCTTCGAGCTGACCGACGACGAGGTGCGGGCGATCTCCGCGCTCGAGCGCGGACGGCTCTGGGACGGCGACCCGGACACGCACGAAGAGATGTAGCGGCTCGCTCGCCGGAACCAGGTTCCGAACACGGCACCGTGGAGATCCGCGGTGCTGTGCCCGGAACGCGGTGTTCGACGGGCGGAACCGGGTTCCGGACGGGAGGCGCGTGGCGGGTCCGCCACGCGCCTCCCGTCCGTCACGGGTCAGGCGTCCTGCGGTGTCGGTCCTGCGGGACTACACTGGGTTCCCCTGTCCCGAAGGGTTGTACGTGTCCGAACCGACCGAGATCGACCGCGAACGCGGCTACGTGGACGGCCTCTTCGGCCGCCTCGACGAGCTGACCGCCGAGGCCGAGCAGCGTCTCGCCGAGACCCGTCGTCAGGCGGTCGGCGGGAACCACCAGAGCCGCAGCGAACGCGACGCGTACGCACGGCTCTACGAGGACACCATCGCCACGCTCGAGCGCGTGGGGGACCGCCTGGTCTTCGGGCGGCTCGAGGTGTCCGAACCCGAGGACCCCGACGACACCTTCCGGTACATCGGCCGCGTCGGACTCCGAGACGCCGCGCACCGGCCGCTGCTGCTCGACTGGCGCGTCCCCGGCGCGAGCGCCTTCTACCAGGCGACCGCGGCCCACCCGATGGGCATGCGTGCCCGGCGCCACCTGTCCCTGCAGGGGCGGCGGGTCGTCGGCGTCGAGGACGAGGTCTTCGACGCCTCGCTGTACGACGACGAGCGGACCCACCTGCAGGGCGAGGGCGCGCTGCTCGCCGCGGTGACCGCCGAGCGCACCGGCCGGATGACCGACATCGTCGCGACGATCCAGGGCGAGCAGGACCGCATCATCCGCTCCCCGCTCGAGGGCGTGCTCATCGTGCAGGGCGGCCCCGGCACCGGCAAGACCGCCGTCGCCCTGCACCGCGCCGCCTACCTGCTGTACTCGTACCGCGAGCGACTCCGGGGCTCCGGCGTGCTCATGGTCGGCCCGTCATCGGCGTTCCTGACGTACATCGAGCAGGTGCTGCCGTCGCTCGGCGAGACCGGTGTCGTGATGGCCTCGCTCGGGTCGCTGTACCCGGGGGTGCACGCGACGGTGCACGACTCGCGGGACGTCGCCGCGGTGAAGGGTGCCGCGCGGACGGCCTCGCTCCTGCGCCGCGCGGTCCGCTCGCGCCAGGTCGTGCCGACCGAGTCCGTCACGCTCGACGTCGAGGGCGAGCGGCTCGTCGTCCCGCCGCAGCTCGTCGCCGACGCGATGAAGCGGGCGCAGGACCGCGGTAAGCCGCACAACGTCGCCCGTGTCACGTTCAACAAGATCGCCCTCGACGCGATGACCCGCCTGCTCGCCGACCAGCTGCGCGAACGCGGCACCACGGTCGACGAAGCCGACGAGAAGGTCCTGCGCGAGGACATCCGGAGCTCCTACGACGCCCGGGTGCTGCTCAACACGGCGTGGCTGCCCCTGCCGCCGGAGAAGTTCCTCGAGGACCTCTACGCCCGGCCGAACTGGCTCGCCTCGCTCACCCCGGACTGGACCCCCGAGCGCCGCGCCCTGCTGCAGCGTCCCCGGGGCGCCGGGTGGACCGTCGAGGACGTCCCCCTGCTCGACGAGGCCGCCGAACTGCTCGGCCCGTTCGACCCCACCGGCGGCGCCGCCAAGCGCGCGGCCAAGGCCAGCCGGAACCGCGACATCGAGAACGCCCGCCAGGCGATCGAGAACATGGGCGTCGAGGGCATCGTCACGGCCGAGCAGGTCGCCGGCTCCTTTGCCGAGGGCGGCGACCCGCGCTCCACCGCCGAGCGCGCCGCCGAGGACCGCGAGTGGACCTACGGGCACATCGTCGTCGACGAGGCCCAGGAGCTCTCGCCCATGCAGTGGCGCGTGCTCGCCCGCCGCAACCCACTCCGGTCGTTCACGATCGTCGGCGACATGGCGCAGGGTTCCTCGCCCGGCGCGGCACGCACGTGGGACGACGTCATCGGCGCCCTCGCCCGCCGCCGGCGCGGCCGTGCCCCGCAGGTGCCGCTCGACCACCGCGTGGAGCAGCTCACCGTGAACTACCGCACGCCGCGCTCCATCGTGCTCGCCGCGGGGGAGTACGCCGACGCCGCCGGGCTGACGGTCACCCGCAACGAGGCCGTCCGCGACGGCGACCCCGTCGAACGCGTCCGGGCGTCCCGCCCCGACCTGCTCGACACCGTCGCCGCGGTGGCGGACGCCGAACGGGCGCGCATCGGCTCGGGCACCATCGGCGTGATCGTCCCCGAGTCCCAGGTCGACGCCGTGCGGCAGCGCCTCACCCGTACCGAGGCCGACGTGCGGGGGCTCGCGTCGCCGCAGGCAGGGTCCCTCACGGTCCTGACCGGTGCGGACGCCAAGGGGCTCGAGTTCGACGGCGTGCTGCTCGTCGACCCCGACGGCGTCGGCGCCGACGCGGCACGGGCCGCGGCGGCGGTCTACGTCGCGATGACCCGACCGACCCGCCGCCTGACCGTCATCGACGTCGACTGACGGCGGCGCGCGGGTCGCCGCGCACTCCGTGCGCAGGAACGGTCGGAGCCGTCGGTGCGACGCGACCGTTCCTGCTCACGATCCGTGGGTGGTGGCGTCGCCGCGGGGCGGACGGGAGGCCCGGTGCGGGCCCGCCACGGGCCTCCCGGCTCAGGTCTGGTCGCCCTCCGACTGCACCCGCGCGACCAGGTCGGCCCACGGACCGTCGAGTCGGCGGCCGGGGATCGTCACGGTCGTGCGCTCGACGGTGATCGTCCAGCTGAAGTCGTCGGGGACCGGCGCGTCCGTCGGGGCGGGGCTGCGTTGCAGGGCGTCGAGGACGTCCGACCACGCCGAGGGGTCGCCGGCGGCGTCGGTGTCGACCCGCCAGCGCCGCGTGGTGCCGGCGAAGCCCCCGGTGCGGCGGACCTCGATGCGCATGGCTCCGACGGTACGCCGCCCGGCGTCGGTCAGGCGAGCACGCCCACGGTCTGCCAGGCCGTGCGGACGGCGGTCTGCTGGGCGGAGCCGTCGCCGAAGCGGGTGCCGGCGGCGTCGACGGTGACGGTCGCGAAGCCGGCGAAGTCGATCGACGCCGTGACCGACGACGAGGTCAGGGCATCCCACCAGACCGCACCCGCCCCCTGCCAGGCGTACCCGCCGATGGCGGTGGCGGCCAGGAAGAACGCGTGGTTCGGGATGCCCGAGTTCGTGTGCACGCCGCCCTGGTCGTCGGTGGTGTCGACGTACCCGGCCATCGTCGCCGGCTGGGGGTCCTTGCCGAGCACCGGGTCGTCGTACGCGGTGCCCGGCGCCCGCATCGACCGGAGTGCGACGCCGTGGACCGCCTCGGTGAACAGTCCCTCGCCGATCAGCCAGGACGCCTGCTCGGCGGTCTGCCCGGCGGTGTACTGGGCGACGAGGGAGCCGAACACGTCGCTGACCGACTCGTTGAGCGCGCCGGACTGGCCCTGGTAGGTGAGGTCGGCGGTGTACTGCGTCACGCCGTGGGCGAGCTCGTGGCCGATGACGTCGAGGGCGACGGTGAACCGTCGGAAGACCTCACCGTCGCCGTCCCCGAAGACCATCCGCGAGCCGTTCCAGTAGGCGTTGTCGTAGTCCTGCCCGAAGTGCACGGTGGCGTCGAGCGGCAGTCCGGCGCCGTCGACCGACACCCGGTCGAACACGTCGAGCCAGAAGGCGTGCGTCGCGCCGAGGCCGGCGTAGGCCTCGTCGACGGCGGCGTCACCGGAGTCGGCGTCACCCTCGCGCCGCACGACCCTCCCCGGCAGGGTCGTCGAGCCGTGGGCGTCCGACACGGTGCGTCGAGGGGACCGGTCGACGGTGCCGGCGACCTGCTGCGGCGCGGTCAGGTGCTGCTCCTTGGGGGACCGGACGGTGTCCAGGGACGCCAGCGCGGTGCGCGCGGCGGAGGCCGCCCGGGGGTACGCGTCGGCGTCGGCGACGGCGCGGAGCAGGTACGGCGGGACGACGGAGCGGATGCGGTCGGTCGCGGTCATGCGCTCATGGAACCACCGGGTACCGACACCCGGTCGGGCCGATGTCAGTCGCGGGCGCGGTGCTCCACGAGTGCGAGGGCGTACGCCTCCCACCACCGGCCGGCGGGCGGGCCGCCGTTGCAGCTGCCGTCGCTGAGCCCGGGGGTCTTCACCCAGAGCAGGGCGTCCAGCCGGGTCGTGCCGCCGGCGACGTGCGGTGCCTGCCCGAGTCCGGCGCCCTCGGGGTTGCACCAGGTGCCGCGCCAGCCGCGGCCGTTCCGGGACACGTCGACGACGAAGTGCGGGTCGCCGCCGATCGCGTCGGCGAGCCGGTCGGCGTAGGCGCGCTCCTGGTCGACCCGGTAGAAGTTCGACACGTTCGTGAAGAACCCCTGCACCCGGTCGACCCCGGCCCGGCGGAGCCGGTCGGCCATGGTGTCGACGGGCACCCGGTTCTCGTTCCCGCCGTCGAGGTACACGGTCAGCCCGTGTCCGGACAACGCGTCGACGGCCTTCCGCAGCAGGGGCAGGCGGGTGTCCCGCAACCGGTCGCACTTGCCGATCTGCGCGACGGAGTCCGGCTCGACGAGCACCACGGCGCCCGAGCCGGACATCGACTCGGCAGCGGAGCGGACCCACGGCAGGTACGCGTCGGCCTCGGTGCCGCCGCGCGAGTAGTTCCCGCAGTCGCGGTCGGGCACGTTGTACAGGACGAACACCGGGGTCGCGTCGGCACGCTCGGCGGCGCGGACGACGGTCCGGACCGTCTCGCGGGTCGCCGACCGCGAGGTGTCGGTGAGCCAGGTGGCGATCGGCTGGTCAGCGATGGCGGCGATCCGGTCAGCGGTGTCCTCGCGGCCCTCGGCGCGTGCTCGTCGTTCCCGGATGCCGGGCTGGTTCACGGCCTCGGGCTGACGGGCGAGCCCGCCGGGGAAGGCGTCGGCGGCCGACTTCCGCCCGACGACGGGGCGGTCCGTCGACGCTGAGGGACCGGCGGTCCCGTCCGGTCCTGCGGCGTCCCGGTGCCCGCCGGAGGGGCCGACCACGACGACCGTCGTCACGACCGCCGCGACGACGAGCCCTGCGGCGGCGATCCACGCCCACTGCCGACGGCCGTGGGCGCGAGCGCGGCGGGGTCGGGTGGATCGGGTGGGCCCGTGCTGGTGCGGCATGCGGCGGTCCTCCCTGGACGTGACCGTCGGGTCGGGCGTGGACGCCCCGGTCCATGCTGTCAGGTCCGGGTGCGCCGTGGCCAGTGCCCGCCTGCGCCGTCCGGGCGCCGTGCGCGCGGCTCCCAGGAGCGCTCCAGCGACCGTGCAGGAGCGTGCAGCACACTGACCCGGTGTTCCGACGACTCCTCCTCCTCGCCCTGACCGCGGCGTACGCCTGGGTGATCTGGCGAATGACGCTGACCCCGCAGGTCTTCACCTCGGCGCAGAACTCGCTCGTGCTGCACGCCATCGCGTGGGTGCAGCAGCTGCCGCACGGCACGTGGTTCACGTACGAGCGCACCGAGTTCCTCGCCAACATCGCGATGTTCGTGCCCGTGGGTGCGCTCGCCGCACTCTGGCTGCCGCGCCGCTGGTGGATCCTCGGTGCCCTGGTCGCCGTGGCGCTGTCGACCGGCATCGAGTTCGCGCAGGCCACCTACCTGCCGTACCGCGTCGCCGACCCGCGGGACGTCCTGTCGAACGGCCTGGGCGGGCTGCTCGGCGCCACGCTCGTCGGACTCGTCCGGAGCCTGCTGCCCGCGCCGCGGCGTCGCCGTCTGCGGGCCAGGACCGCCTAGATCTCTGGTAGTCTTGCGCGGTTGCCGTCGAACGGCCGCGGACAAAGAGCGCTCGTGCATCAGGCACGGGCACCGCGCAACGGACAGGAAGGGGATCATCCATGGCACTTGACGCGAAGGTCAAGCAGGAGATCATCGAAGAGTACGCGACCCACCCGGGCGACACCGGATCCCCCGAGGTCCAGGTCGCCGTTCTGACGCGTCGCATCAACGACCTGAACGAGCACCTCAAGGAGCACAAGCACGACCACCACTCGCGTCGTGGTCTGCTGCTCATGGTCGGTCAGCGTCGCCGTCTCCTCGGTTACCTCTCCGACGTCGACATCGCCCGCTACCGCACGCTCATCGAGCGTCTCGGCCTGCGTCGCTAGTCGACCGACCCACGGCTTGACCGAACGCCCCGGCCCTCGTACGAGGACCGGGGCGTTCTCCGTTCCCGGGGAATGCTCGCCGGGCAGGTCCGGTTGGATGCTATGTTCATGCAAACGCATCGAAAGTCGGGACCCACCATGACCACCATCGCCGTCGTCTCCGCCGGACTCTCCGAGCCCAGCTCCACCCGCCTGCTGGCCGACCGCCTCGGCGAGGCCGCCGTCGCCGCGCTCGTCGCCGAGGGCACCCCGGCCCACGTCGAGCACGTCGAGCTCCGCCCGATCGCGCACGAGGTCACCGACGCGATGCTCACCGGCTTCGCGGCGCCGGGGCTCGCGGCAGCGACGGCCACCGTGGTCGGGGCCGACGCCGTCGTGTTCGTCACCCCGATCTTCACGGCCGGTGTCAGCGGCCTCGCGAAGTCGTTCCTCGACGTGCTCGACAAGGACTCGCTGGCCGACCTGCCGGTGCTGCTCGGCGCGACCGGCGGCACGTCGCGGCACTCGCTCGCGATCGACCACGCCCTGCGGCCGGTGTTCGCCTACCTGCGCGCCGCGGTCGTGCCGACGGGCGTCTTCGCCGCGACGGACGACTGGGGGACCGACGGCGACGCCGCGGCCCTGGACGCACGCATCCGCCGGGCGGGAGTCGACCTGGCCTGGGCGATCCGGGCCTCCCGGCGGACCCCGCAGGAAGCCGACGCGCTCCCGGCGACCCCGGACTTCGCGAGCCTGCTCGGCGGCCTCGGGCACTGACCGGCGGTCGGCCGAGCGCTCAGTACCAGTGCGGGTCGACGCTCATCTCGTGCCCCCACGCCGCGCACGGTGAGCCGTAGGCGCTCTTGATGTACGCGAGTCCCCAGTCGATCTGGGTGGCCGCGTTCGTCCGCCAGTCCGCCCCGGCCGCCGCCATCTTGTCGGCGGGGAGCGACTGCGGGATGCCGTAGGCGCCGCTCGAGGCGTTCAGGGCGTTCGCCCGCCACCCGGACTCCTGCGTCCACAGCGACACCAGGCACGAGAACTGGTCGCCGCCCCAGCCGTAGGCGCCGATCGCGCCGCGTGCGTACGACTGCGCACCGGCGGGGTCGACCACGACGCCCCCGGTGCTCGGGTAGCTCGTGCCCGTCCCGCCGCTGCTCGCGCTGCTGTTCGTCGGCGTCGCGGCGTTCCGGGCGGCCTCGGCCGCAGCGGCCGCGGCGCGCTTGCGCTGCTGTTCGGCCTTCTGCGCGGCGACGCGCTGGCCGAGTTCGTACCCGGCCTGCTGCTCCGCGGTGCTGTCCTTGAGCGACGCGAGCTGCGCGTACAGCTCGTCGCTGTGCTGCTCGGTCGAGTCGACCGCGGCGTCCGCCGCCTGTTCGGCCGACTCCGCCGCGGCCGAGCGTTCCTCGGCCGCCTGCGCGCGCGTCGCCCGTTCCGTCTCGGCCCGCTCGGCCTGCTCGTGCAGCGACGACGCCGTGCCGGCGGCGACGGACGCCTCGTCCATCACGCCGGACCACGTCGACGAGAGCTGGTCGAGCGCCCCGAGCTGGTACAGCAGCTGGTCCGGGTCACCGGCGGTCGCGATCCGGGTCGTCATCTGGTTCGTGCTGCCGTCGCGGTACAGGTTCGCCGCGAGCCGGCCGGCTCGCTGCTGGGCACGGTCCGCCGTCTCGCTCGCGTGCTGCGCCTGGGCCTGGAGGCTCGTGGCGGCCTGGGTGGCCTCCGCCAGCTCCGCCTCGGCCGCGTCCGCCTCCGACGAGGCCACCAGGGCGGCCTGCGACTTCGCCGCGGCCTCGTCCTGCGCGGCCTGCAGTGCCGACTGGACCTTCCGCACCTCGACGCGCTTCGCGGCCTCGTTGCCCTTCGCGCGCTGGACGTCCTGCCACGTCGGGTACTCGGTCGCGTTCGCCGGGACGGCGGTCAGTGCCGGGGCGACGAGCGCGCCGACGACCACGGCGGCCGCGACGAGCACGCCCCGCGAGGGGGTGAGACGCATGTCCGCAGGCTACCGAGGATCACCAGGGAGCCAGCGAGCCGCGCCGCCGATTGCCTGTGGACTGGTAAAGTCGCTTCCGTCCGAGGACCACTGTCCCCGGACGTCAGACAAACACTGCGCAGGCCGGGCACGGAGCTGGTCATCGGTGGTGGCTCGCGGGCCGGAACGGTTTCCCGAGTGCTTCTACTGCTGGCCAGACATGCGTCCCGACCGATCGGCGCGCACGCACCCTCGTGTGCCGTCGCCACGGCCTGCCGGACACACATCAAGGAGGCACCCTTTTGGAGGGTCCCGAGATCAAGTTCGCCGAAGCCGTCATCGACAACGGCAAGTACGGCACGCGCACCGTCCGGTTCGAGACCGGCCGGCTCGCACAGCAGGCGCAGGGCGCGGTCGCCGCGTACCTCGACGAGGAAACGATGCTCCTCTCGGCCACCAGCGCCGGCAAGCACCCGCGTGAAGGGTTCGACTTCTTCCCGCTCACCGTCGACGTCGAGGAGCGCTCCTACGCCGCCGGCAAGATCCCCGGCTCGTTCTTCCGCCGCGAGGGTCGTCCGTCGACCGAGGCCATCCTCGTCTGCCGTCTCATCGACCGGCCGCTCCGTCCGTCGTTCGTCGACGGCCTGCGCAACGAGGTCCAGATCGTCATCACCGTCCTGAGCATCGCGCCGGACGAGTTCTACGACGCGCTGGCCATCAACGCCGCGTCCGCGTCCACGCAGATCTCCGGTCTGCCGTTCTCCGGCCCGATCGCCGGTGTGCGCCTCGCGCTCATCGGTGACCAGTGGGTCGCGTTCCCGAAGGCCTCGCAGCTCGCCGACGCCGTGTTCGACCTCACCGTCGCCGGCCGGGTCGTCACCGACGACCAGGGCAACGAGGACGTCGCGATCATGATGGTCGAGGCCGAGGCCACCGAGCACAGCTGGGACCTCATCCAGGGCGGCGCCACCAAGCCCGACGAGGCCGTCGTCGCCCAGGGCCTCGAGGCGGCCAAGCCGTTCCTCAAGGTGCTGGTCGAGGCGCAGGCGAAGATGGCCGCGCAGTCCGCCAAGGAGATCCAGGACTACCCGGTCTTCCCGCCGTACGCCCCCGAGGTCTACGACGTGGTCGAGTCCCTCGCCCTGTCCGAGCTCGGTGACGTCTACAAGATCGCCGGCAAGCTCGAGCGCCAGGACGCCGACGACGCCCTCAAGGCCCGCGTCAAGGAGGCCGTCGCCGCCAAGGTGTCGGCCGGCGAGCTGCCGGAGAGCGCCAACGGCCAGGTCAGCGGTGCCTACAAGTCGGTCACGAAGAAGGTCGTCCGCGGCCGCATCCTCACCGAGCAGGTCCGCATGGACGGTCGCGGCCTCGCCGACATCCGTCCGCTCGACGCCGAGGTCGCCGTGATCCCGCGCGTCCACGGTTCGGCGATCTTCCAGCGCGGCGAGACGCAGATCCTCGGCGTCACCACGCTGAACATGCTCAAGATGGAGCAGCAGATCGACTCGCTGTCGCCCGTCACGAAGAAGCGCTACCTGCACCACTACAACTTCCCGCCCTACTCGACCGGTGAGACCGGCCGCGTGGGTTCGCCGAAGCGTCGCGAGATCGGGCACGGCTTCCTCGCCGAGCGCGCCCTCGTGCCGGTGCTGCCGTCGCGTGACGAGTTCCCCTACGCGATCCGTCAGGTGTCCGAGGCCCTCGGCTCCAACGGCTCGACGTCGATGGGCTCCGTCTGCGCGTCGACCCTGTCGCTCCTCAACGCCGGTGTGCCGCTCAAGGCCCCGGTCGCGGGCATCGCGATGGGCCTCGTGTCCGACACCGTCGACGGCCAGACCCGCTACGCGGCGCTGACCGACATCCTCGGTGCCGAGGACGCCCTCGGCGACATGGACTTCAAGGTCGCCGGTACCTCGGAGTTCGTCACGGCCATCCAGCTCGACACGAAGCTCGACGGCATCCCGTCGTCGGTCCTCGACGCCGCGCTGAAGCAGGCCAAGGAGGCCCGCTCGGCCATCCTCGGCGTGCTGACCGAGGCGATCGACGCCCCCGACGAGATGGCGGACACCGCGCCCCGCGTCATCTCGGTGCAGATCCCCGTCGACAAGATCGGCGAGCTGATCGGCCCGAAGGGCAAGACGATCAACGGCATCCAGGACGACACCGGTGCCGACATCTCGATCGAGGACAACGGCACCGTCTACATCGGCGCCGTCGACGGTCCGTCGGCCGAGGCCGCTCGTGCCCAGGTCAACGCGATCGCGAACCCGACCAACCCGGAGATCGGGGACCAGTTCCTCGGCACCGTCGTGAAGATCGCCACCTTCGGCGCCTTCGTGTCGCTGCTCCCGGGCCGTGACGGTCTGCTCCACGTCTCCGAGGTGCGCAAGCTCGCCGGTGGCAAGCGTGTGGAGAACGTCGAGGACGTCCTCGGCGTCGGCCAGAAGATCCTGGTCGAGGTCACCAAGGTCGACGACCGCGGCAAGCTGTCGCTCGCGCCGGTCGTGGCCGACGACGTGGACACCGAGGGCCGTGACGACCACGCCTCGCACGCCGAGGCTCCGGCCGAGGGCTGATCCACCCGCGTCCCGACGCACGAACGGCCGCCGTCCCCTCCCGGGGCGGCGGCCGTTCGCCGTTGCGGGCGCCGTCAGGCCGCCGGGGTCTCCTGCGTGCCGACGAGCTGGGCGCGGCCGAGCAGGTGCTCGCGGAGCACGAAGCCGACGACCGCGGGGGTGGCGTCCGCCGGGGCCTCGAGCACCGGCACGTCGAGCGCGCTCAGCGTGAAGAAGTAGCGGTGCGCACCGTGCCCGGCGGGCGGAGCGGCGCCGAGGAACGTGTCGGTGCCGAACTCGTTGCGGCGACGGAGCGCCTCGGCCGGCAGCAGGGCGTCATCGGTCCCGGCGCCCTGCGGGAGCGAGGTCGCCGAGCCGGGGATGTCGGTGAGCGACCAGTGCCAGAAGCCGGAGCCGGTCGGTGCGTCGGGGTCGTACACCGTGAGCACGAAGCTCTTCGTGCCCTCGGGGGCGTCGGACCACTCGAGTGCGGGGGAGCGGTCCTCGCCACCGGCGTCGGTGCCGCGGGCCCACGTCGGGAGCTCGGCGCCGTCGGCGAAGTCGGGGCTGGTCAGGGTGAACGCGGGGACCTCGGGGAGGTTCCAGTTGGGGTCGTTTGCCATGCCCTCCAGCCAACACCCGCGGCCTCGGGGGCGGCTCGGCGGCGGCGCGCGGGTTTCTCGCGGGCGGCTCTGTACCGCGGAAGCGACACGCGTGCGGGGAGCTGCGCGGTTGGTGTCGCGAAGGCGACAGATCGCCGCGAACTGTTGGTGGGATCTTGTCGCTTTGGCGACTCGTGGGTGGAGACGTGACCGTGCGCCGGGCGGGAGCTGCGCGGCGGGGTCGAGCCGTGCCTCCCGGCCGCGTCCGGACCAGCGCGGGGCGACGTTGTGCTGCGGAAGCGACACTCGTGGGGGGAGCTGCGCGGCTGGTGTCGCGAGGGCGACAGATCGCCGCGAACTGTTGCCGGGACCTTGTCGCTTTCGCGACCCGTGCGTGGGGACGTGACCGTGCGCCGGGCGGGAGGCCCCGCGGCAGGCCCGGGTCGGGCCTCCCGGTCGTGTCGGGCGGGTACGGGGCGGAGTTGTGCTGCGGAAGCGACACGCGTGCGGGGAGCTGCGCGGTTGGTGTCGCGAAGGCGACAGACCGCCGCGAACTGTTGGCGGGCGAATGTCGCTTTCGCAAACCGTCAACCGCCACCGACCCGCCACGAACCCGCGCCCCGCCGGCACGCGGCGGTGCGCGTCAGACGGCCAGGACCCGGTCGACCACGCGCTGCAGTGCGGCCGTGGCCGCGATGGCGTCGCCGGCGTAGGCTCCCGCCATCGCGCCGTCGCGGGCGAGCATGAGCTCGTCGGCGCCGTCGCCCGGCAGCGGGTGGCCGGCTTCCTGCAGCAGGGTCGCGAGGCGCTCGGTGTACCACTCGCGGTGGGTGGCGACGACCTCGCGCACCGGGTCGCGGGGGTCGTGGTACTCGGCCGCGGCGTTGAGGAAGGCGCAGCCGCGGAACTCGGGGTCGTTGACGTCGTCGGCCAGGGCGGTGACCCAGGCCCGGACGGCCGCTGCGGGGGAGTCGGCGGAGCCGGTCAACGATTCCATCCGCTGCTGCACGCGCTCGTCCTGTGCCCGGATGTAGGCCAGGATCAGGTTGTCCTTGGACCCGTAGTGCTTGTAGAACGTCGCCTTCGTGACGCTGGCCTCGGAGATGAGGCGGTCGACGCCGACGCTGTGGATGCCCTCTTCGTAGAAGAGTCGCGAGGCGGTCTCGAGGATGCGGACCTTCGCGCCGCCGGAGCGGGGAGTCGGGGGGACGCTCGACCCGTCCGGCGACGCGAGGTTCGTGCTCGGGCCAAGGAGACGCTGGACGGCCGGTTGGGGGGAATCGACCGTCACAGCGTGGCTCCTTGGGCTCATCGGCTCCGCGATCTGAGTGGGGGGACTCGTCGACCGCGCAGGACTGATGTCCCGAGCCACCGGATCGGAATCTAGGGGGGCTACCGATCCGGCTTGCCCAACTGTAGCACAAGGAGGACAGACAGACGAGTCGGTCTGTCCACACTTTCTGTACCCCACTTCGAGTGGCGTCCGACGCGCCTGTGCAAACTGGGCGAGGCCCGCGAGCCGATCAGTAGGCTCGTCTGCGATGAACCAGCCAGTGCCACTGCCGCTCGGGGCCCCGGACACGTCCTTCCTGACGTCCGGCGGGGCCTTCGTCCGTCGCACCGTGCTGCCGTCGGGTGTCCGCGTGCTGTCCGAGGCGGTGCCGGGTGCCGCTTCGACGAGCATCGGGTTCTGGGTCGGCGTCGGTTCGCGCGACGAACGCGACGGCCAGTTCGGCTCGACGCACTTCCTCGAGCACCTGCTCTTCAAGGGCACCGAGACCCGCTCGGCGCTCGACATCGCGATCGCGTTCGACTCCGTGGGCGGTGAGCACAACGCCGCGACGGCCAAGGAGTACACCTGCTACTACGCCCGGGTCCGGGACACCGACGTCCCGATGGCCATCGGCGTGATCGGCGACATGGTCACCGCGTCCGTGCTCGACCCCGACGCCTTCGACGTCGAACGCGGCGTCATCCTCGAGGAACTCGCGATGGCGGCCGACGACCCGGCCGACGTGGCGGGCGAGGCCTTCTTCGCCGCGGCGTTCGGCGGCCACCCGCTCGGCCGTCCGATCGGCGGCACCCCGGACAGCATCCGCGCCGTCGGGCGTGACGAGGTCCTGTCCCACTACCGCGAGCACTACGCCCCGAACGGCATCGTGGTGACCGCCGCCGGCGCCGTCGACCACGACCGCCTGTGCGACCTCGTCGGGCAGGTCTTCCACGACGCCCCGCGCGCCGACCCGCTGGCGCGTCGCACGCCGCAGACCGTCGCCGACCCGGTGGAACCGAAGCTGTCGGTCGTGCACCGACCCACCGAGCAGGTGAGCATGCTGCGCGGCTCGCAGGGGCTCGACCTGCGCGACGAGCGTCGTCCGGCGCTGAGCGTGCTGAACGCCGTGCTCGGCGGCGGCATGAGCTCCCGGCTCTTCCAAGAGGTCCGCGAGCGTCGCGGGCTCGCCTACGCGGTGTCCTCGTTCGCGCCCGCCTACCTCGACAACGGCGCGTTCGGCGTCTACGCCGGCTGCGCGCCCGACAACGTCCCCGGCGTGATCGACATCGTCGACGCCGAGTTCCGCCGGATGGTCGACCACGGCATCACGGCCGACGAGCTCCGGCGCGCCAAGGGCCAGATCGAGGGCGCGCTGACGCTCTCGCTCGAGGACTCCGACGCCCGCATGACCCGCCTCGGCCGGTCCGAGCTCGGCACGGGGGAGTACACCGACCTGGCGACGGCCCTGGAACGCGTCGACCGCGTCACCACCGACGACGTGCTCGAGCTCGCGCGCGACCTGCTCACCCGTCCGACGATCACCTCGGTCGTCGGCGCCGTGCAGCAGGACGAGCTCGCGGCCGCGATCGGGATCGGCAGCTGAGCATCGACATGTCGCACTACCTGTACCTCGTCCGGCACGGTGAGCACCAGGACGCCGAGCACGGCCTGCGGGACGGCAAGCTGTCGGAGCGCGGCAAGCGTCAGGCGATGTTGGTGGCCGACCGGCTCGGCGGGGTGCCCTTCGACGGCGTGTACCACTCGCCGCTCGAGGCCCCGAGCGAGACCGCCGCGTTCCTGGCGCAGCGACTGCCGTCGATCCAGCCGGAGCCGTCGACGCTGCTCTTCGACTGCATCCCCTCCGGTCCGACCCCGGACATGCCGCACGCGTACCAGGGCTGGTACGGCGGCATCACCGAAGAGGAGATCGTCGCCGGCCAGGCCCAGATGGGCGACGCCGTGGCCGAGTGGTTCACCCCGGCGCGCGAGGACCGGCACGACCTGCTCATCACGCACAACGCCGTCATCGGCTGGTTCGTCCGCGAGGCGTTCCAGGCCCCCGAGTGGCGCTGGATGGGGACGAACGTCGCGCACACCGCGCTCACCATCATCCGGATCCGCTCGGCCAAGCCGGCCGAGGTCGTCACGCTGAACGACCTGGCCCACCTGCCGGTGGAGCTGCGCACCGGGTTGCCGGTCGACCAGCCCGTCTAGCGGCCGACGGTCGGGGACACGCGTTCCGGTCGGGAGGCCCGGTCCGGCTCAGGCGACCGGCTTGCGGTACCAGGCGGTCGCGTTCGGGTTCGCGTTGAACGGCTCGACGCGTCGGTAGCCGCGTCCGCGGTACATCGCGCCCGCCGCCACGAGCGAGTCGTTCGTGTCGAGCACGATGCTCGTCGCGCCGAGGCCGGCGCCGGCGCGCTCGAGCACGTCCATCACCGCGGTGGCGACACCCTGCCCGCGACCGGCCGGGGTGACGAAGACGTGCTTCACCTCGAAGCGCACGTCGACCGCGCCCTCGTCGCCGGTCCCGTCCGCGATGCGCCGGAGCCCCCCGCACCCGACCGCGGTGCCGTCCGCGTCGTACGCGACCGCGAAGACCCCGTTCGGCGGCGTGAACTCGGCCGCCGGGGTGCGCTTCCGCGAGTAGGCGCCCTGCGCGCTCGGGAACGTCGCCTCGCGCTCGTCCAGGTACGCGTCCAACAGCACGTCGACCTCGGGCAGATCGGCCGGCACGGTCCTGACCTCGACTGACATGGGTCGATCCTAGGATGGAGCGCATGGTCACTCCCGTCGCCGTCGTCGGCGCCACCGGTCGTCTCGGGGGTCTCGTGGCCGCCGTGGTCCAGGAACTCCCCGAACTCGAGCTCGTCGCGAGCCTGTCCTCGAAGGACGGCGCGCACGAGGCCGACCCGCAGGTCTTCGCGGGCGCCCGCGTCGTCGTCGACGTGACGGTCCCCGCGCTCAGCCCCGCGATCGTCGAGAACGCGCTCTCGAGCGGCGCGAACGTGCTCGTCGGCACCTCCGGCTGGTCGGCCGACCGACTGGCGACCCTCCGCTCGGGGCTGCAGGACCGCCCGGAGCAGGGGGTCCTCGTCGTCCCGAACTTCTCCATCGGCTCCGTGCTCGGCACCCACCTGGCGACGATCGCCGCGCCGTGGTTCCCCGCGGTCGAGATCATCGAGACGCACCACGCCGGCAAGATCGACTCGCCCTCGGGCACCGCGATCCGCACGGCCGAGCTCGTCGCCGAGGCCCGCCGCGACGTCGGCCCGGTCGACGCCCCGCACGTCGACCAGCGTGCCCGCGGGCAGCAGGTCGCCAGCGTGCCGATCCACTCGCTCCGGCTGCCCGGGGTGAAGGCCGTGCAGGACGTCCTGCTGAGCGGTCCCGGCGAGACCCTGACGATCCGGCACGACACGAACGACGACGTCGCCTACGTCGCCGGCATCCGGGCGGCGCTCGGCGCCGTCGGGGCCGCGCGCGGGCTGACCGTCGGCCTCGGCAGCGTGCTCGGCATCGGCTAGGCGACCGTCGTGCTCCGCACCGTCCGTTCGCCGTTCTGGGGCGCGGCGCTGATGACCCTCCTGTTGGCGCTCTACATCGGGCTCGTCGGGCAGCGTGCCGTCGCGTTCGTGGCGACCGGGGTGCCCATCGGCATCGCGATCGGCGTCGCGCTGTTCGTCGTCGCGGCCGTCGGCGCCCTGCTGCTCGTGCTCGAGGTGCGTTTCGGCGTCCGCATCACCCGGCTCGGTGCGCGGCTCGAACGCGAGGGCGGGACCCCCGACGACGTCGTCGCGGTCCGCCCCTCCGGCCGTCCGACACGGCAGGCGGCCGACGAGCTCTTCCCGCGCTACAAGGCCGCGGTCGAGTCCGACCCGGGCGACTGGCGCGGCTGGTACCGGCTCGGCGTGGTCTACGACGCCGCGGGCGACCGGAAGCGTGCCCGGGCCGCGATGCGCGAAGCGCTCGCGCGGTCCCGGGCGACCGCGTCCTGAGCGCACGACGCCGCACCGTCCGGAGCGGTGCTGTGGACCCGGCCGCCCCGGTCAGCGGGGCCGCGCGACGGACGCGGGGCGGGCCTCCCGGCCGTCAGAAGGCGGCGTCGACGGCGTCCTCGGCGCGCGCGTACCGGAACGCGTAGCCGGAGTCGAGCAGCTTCGTCGGCACCATCTGCTGGCTCGACAGGAGCATGTCGTCCGCGGCGTCGCGGAGCGCGAGCCGCAGGGCGAAGGCGGGGACGTGGAACAGGTACGGGCGGTGCAGGTCCTCGGCGACGCGCTTGGTCAGGCGGTCGGCGACGGCGGCGTCCGGGCCGGCGAGGTTGACGGGCCCGGAGACCTCGGCGGCCGCGGGGCTCGTCGCGAGGTGCACGATCGCGCCGACCTCGTCGTCGAGGGCGATCCAGGGCCAGAACTGTCCACCGGTGCCGAGCCGACCGCCCAGGCCGGCCTTGGTCAGGGGGACGAGCGGTGCGAGCGCGCCGCCGCCCTGGCCGACGACGATGCCGGTGCGCAGGGTGACCACGCGGACGCCGTCGGGGGCGGCGTTCGCGGCGGCCTCCCACGCGGTGCAGACGTCGGCGAGGAAGCCGGCGCCGGGGGCCGCGTCGTCGTGCAGGACGTCGGCTGGGCGGTCGCCGTACACGCCCGAGGCCGAACCGGACAGGAACAGCGCCGGCGGGGCGGTCGCGTGGCGCATCGCCTCGACCAGGGTGTCCGTGGCATCGACCCGCGACCGGCGGATCTCGTCGCGGTACGCGTCCGTCCAGGGCAGCTTGCCGATGTTCGCGCCGGCCAGGTTGACGACGACGTCGGCGCCGTCGAGCACCGCGGGGTCGAGCGGCCGCCGCCCGGGCGCCCACCGGAACTCGGCCGCGGTGCGCGGCTCGCGCCGGACGAGCGTCGTCACGTCGTGGCCAGCGTCGCGCAGCGCGCGCACGAGCGGGGTGCCGATGAAGCCGGAAGCGCCGGCGACGAGGATCGAGAGCGGTGCTGCCGCCGTGTCTGCCATGCCCGCAACGCTACTCACGCCGACGTAGTCTTCTGTGACACCGACGTAGTCTTCTGTGTGTGAGCGACAGCGAGACCGTGCAGCCCGACCCCACCGTGCCGACGCCCTACGAGGACCTGCTCCGCCGCGTCCTGACCGAGGGCACCCCGAAGGGCGACCGCACCGGCACCGGGACCCGCAGCCTGTTCGGCGCCCAGCTCCGCTACGACCTGTCGCAGGGCTTCCCGCTCGTCACCACGAAGCGGGTGCACTTCAAGTCGATCGCCTACGAGCTCCTGTGGTTCCTGCGCGGCGACGGCAACGCCACCTGGCTGCAGGAGCACGGCGTCCGCATCTGGAACGAGTGGGCCGACGCCGACGGCGACCTCGGGCCGGTCTACGGCGTGCAGTGGCGCTCGTGGCCGACGCCGTCGGGGGAGCACGTCGACCAGATCGCCCAGGTCATCGACCAGATCCGCACGAACCCGGACAGCCGCCGACTCATCGTTTCCGCGTGGAACGTCGCGGACGTGCCGGACATGGCGCTCGCGCCCTGCCACGCGTTCTTCCAGTTCTACGTGGTCGACGGCAAGCTGTCGTGCCAGCTCTACCAGCGCAGTGCGGACATGTTCCTCGGGGTGCCGTTCAACATCGCCTCGTACGCGCTGCTCACCCACATGATCGCCGCGCAGACCGGACTCGAGGTCGGCGACTTCGTGTGGACCGGTGGCGACTGCCACGTCTACGACAACCACGTCGAGCAGGTCGAGGAGCAGCTGTCCCGCACCGCGTACGCGCTCCCGACGCTCGAGCTCGCACCGCGCGACTCGATCGACGACTACGAGTACGAGGACTTCACCGTCGTCGGCTACCACCACCACCCGTCGATCTCGGCCGCGGTCGCCGTCTGATGGCAGCCGACCGGGTCGGCATGGTCTGGGCGCGGTCCACCGCCGGCGTGATCGGCGCGGACGGCGGGATGCCCTGGCACGTCCCCGAGGACCTCGCGCACTTCCGGCAGGTCACCGGTGACGCGACCGTGGTGATGGGGCGCCGCACGTGGGAATCCCTGCCGTCGCGGTTCCGACCGCTGCCAGGACGCCGCAACGTCGTGCTGACGCGGGACCCCTCGTGGCGGGCCGACGGTGCCGAGGTCGTGCACGACCTGCGCGCCGCGCTCGACGGCTCTGGCGGTTCGGACGGCTCCGACGGCCCCGGCGGCTCGGTGTGGGTCATCGGCGGCGGCCAGGTGTACGCGGCGGCGCTCGACCTGGCCGACCGGGTCTCCGAGACCGTCATCGACCTGGACGTGCCGGGCGACACCGTCGCGCCGTCGCTCGACGGGGCCGCCGGCTGGTCGCTCGTCGACGAGGGCTCGTGGCAGGAGTCCCGCGTCGACGGCACGCGCTTCCGTTTCCTGGAGTGGCGCCGCCGCGCGTAGCGCACGCCGCGCCGCGTGCCGCGTGCCGCCGTACCGCGCCGCGTGCCGCCCTGCCGCGCCGCACTGCGCGCTGCGCGCCCCCCGTGCGGGCATCGCGCCCCGAGGAGCCGGGGCGCGACGACCGCAGCGGGGCGCGGATCAGGGCGGGGCGTGGTCGGGCGCGAGCAGTGGAACGGACGCAGGTCGGGCCTCCCGTCCGCAGGGCAGACGGAGTCCCGCCGGGCGGGAGCGTCGGCGCGCGGCTCGTGACGCGCCCCCGTGCGGGCATCGCGCCCCGAGGAGCCGGGGCGCGACGACCGCAGCGGGGCGCGAACCGGCCACACCCCTCGCGGACCCGAGCGCCAGCGCCTGACGCGACCCGGCCACCCGCTCGTCCGGAGGCGCGGGACGGACGCGATCCGGGCCTCCCGGCCGCGCCGCAGGCGGACCACCGTCCGGGCGGACTGCGGGCCCGACGCCCGACCCCGGTACGCTGGTGCCCGTGTCCCCGCGTGAGAATCCCTTCGGTCAGGTCCTCGTCGCCCTCGTGACCCCGTTCACCGCGGACGGCGAGGTCGACTGGCCCGGCGTCGAGCAGCACATCGACGACTGCATCAGCGCCGGTGCCGACGGCATCGTCGTCACCGGGACGACCGGTGAGACGAGCACGCTGACCGACCCGGAGAAGCTCCGGCTGGTCGAGGTCGGCAAGTCCGTCGCCGCGGGCCGCGCGAAGATCATCACGGGTGGCGGCTCGAACGAGACCGCGCACGCGATCCACCTGTACAAGCAGAGCGAGCGGGCCGGCGCCGACGGCGTCATGATCGTCACGCCGTACTACAACAAGCCGACCCAGGCGGGCGTGCTGACCCACTTCCGGATGATCGCGGACGCCACCGACCTGCCGGTGATCCTGTACGACATCCCCGGTCGCACGGGCATCCCGATCACGTACGAGACGATCGTGCGTGCCTCGAAGCACCCGAACATCCTCGCGGTGAAGGACGCCAAGGGCGACTTCGCCGAGGTGTCCCGCGTGCTCAACAACACCGACCTCATGTACTTCTCCGGCGACGACACGAACGTGCTCCCGCACCTGTCGATCGGCGCCACCGGCCTGATCGGTGTGACGGCGAACATCACGAGCCGGCCGTACCGCACGATCGTCGACGCCGTGAACGCCGGCGACCTGGCGACGGCGACGGCCGAGCACAAGCGTGTCGAGCCGCTCGTCCGCGCCGTGATGACGCACGTGCCCGGTACCGTGGCCGCGAAGTACATCCTGCACGGGCTCGGCCGCATCGGCAGCCCGCGCGTCCGACTGCCGCTCGTCGGCCCCGAGGACTCCGAGGCGTACGCCATCGAGACCTCGCTCGAAGCCGTGCGCGACGTGCCCGGTGCCGACTTCTCGAACTTCCGCCCCGACCGCAACGCAGCGGCCGGCGGCGCACTGCCAAAGGTGCCAGGCACCACCCGCTAGCGAACACCGCGGCGCGCAGCACGCGCGTCGCCTGAATCCGTAGGACCGAATGCCCACACAAGTCTCCACACCGCAGCCGCTCGAGAACGGCACCCTCCGCGTGATCCCCGTCGGGGGTCTCGGCGAGATCGGTCGCAACATGACCGTCTACGAGTACGAGGGCAAGCTGCTCATCGTCGACGCCGGCGTGCTCTTCCCCGAGGAGCACCAGCCCGGTGTCGACCTCATCCTCCCCGACTTCGCGCCGATCCGGGACCGCCTGGACGACGTGCTCGGCGTCGTGCTCACGCACGGCCACGAGGACCACATCGGCGCCGTCCCGTACCTGCTCAAGCTGCGCGACGACATCCCGCTGATCGGCTCCACGCTGACCCTCGCCCTCGTCGAGGCGAAGCTCAAGGAACACCGGATCAAGCCCTACACGCTCGTCGTGCAGGAGGACCAGACCGAGCAGATGGGTCCGTTCCACCTCGAGTTCGTGGCCGTGAACCACTCCATCCCGGACGCCCTGGCCGTCGCGATCACGACCCCCGCCGGTCGTGTCCTGCACACGGGTGACTTCAAGATGGACCAGCTCCCGCTGGACGACCGCATCACCGACCTCCGTGCCTTCGCGCGGCTCGGCGAGCAGGGCGTCGACCTGTTCCTGCCGGACTCCACCAACGCCGACGTGCCGGGCTTCACCGCCCCGGAGCGCGACATCGGCCCGGTGCTCGAGAACATCATCACGCGCGCCCGCAAGAAGGTCGTCGTTGCGAGCTTCTCGTCGCACGTGCACCGCGTGCAGCAGGTCCTCGACGCCGCCGCGGCCGCGAACCGCAAGGTCGCGTTCATGGGTCGCTCGATGATCCGCAACATGACGATCGCCGCCGAGCTCGGGTACCTGCGGGTGCCGGAGAACGTGCTCATCGACACGAAGAAGGCAAAGAACGTCCCCGACGACCAGATCGTCTACATGTCGACGGGGTCGCAGGGCGAGCCGATGGCCGTCCTGGCGCGCATGGCGAACCTCGAGCACCAGATCGAGATCGGCGAGGGCGACACCGTCATCCTCGCGTCGAGCCTGATCCCGGGCAACGAGAACGCCGTGTACCGCGTCATCGACGGGCTCACCAAGCTCGGCGCGAAGGTCGTGCACAAGGGCAACGCGAAGGTGCACGTCTCCGGACACGCCTCGGCCGGCGAGCTGCTCTACTGCTACAACATCCTGCGCCCGCGCAACGTGCTCCCCGTGCACGGCGAGCACCGCCACCTGTACGCGAACGCCGACCTGGCGATCCAGACGGGTGTGCCGCCGCGCAACGTGATCCTCGGGCAGGACGGCATCGTCGTCGACCTGAAGGACGGCGTCGCGACCGTCGCCGGCCAGCTCGACATCGGGTACGTCTACGTCGACGGCTCCACCGTCGGCGAGATCACCGACGCCGACCTCAAGGACCGCCGCGTCCTGTCGGAGGAGGGCTTCATCTCGATCTTCGCCGCGGTGGACTTCACCACCGGCCAGTGCGTGGTCGGCCCGGAGATCCAGTCGCGCGGCTTCGCCGAGACCGACGCCGTCTTCGACGACGTCCGACCGCAGATCGCCAAGGCGCTGTCCGAAGCGGCCGCCAACGGCACGCGCGACTCGCACGCGTTCGCGCAGGTCGTCCGTCGCACCGTCGGCCGCTGGGTGAACACGAAGCACCGCCGCCGTCCGATGATCGTCCCGGTGGTCATCGAGGCGTAGCGCGGTCCGTCGCGATCGGCCGGGAGGCCCGCCCAGCGTCCGTCAGGGACGCTGCGGCGGGCCTTCCTCGCTTTGTCCCGGGTGGGGATTAGGCTCCTGCCCATGGCCGGAGGCACCAAGTCGACCACGCGCTCGCGCGCGTCCACGTCGTCCCGTGGCAACGGGACGCGCGGTTCGTCGCGCACCCAGGCCACGACGAAGAAGCTGCCGCAGGCCGCACCGTCCCCGGTCTTCCGCGAACAGAACCCGCTCGTGACCGCCTGGCTCGCCATGGCGCACGGCGTCGGGGCGATGTTCCGCCTGCTCGGCAAGGAGACGTTGGAGAAGGACCAGCGGCGTGACGGGTTCCCGTTCCTGCTGTTCGTGCTCGCGATCGCCGGGGCCGTGGTCGAGTGGCTCAACCCGACGAACGACGTCTCGATCGCGCTCGACGCCTACACGTTCGGCGGCCTGTTCGGCCGGTTGGCGTTCGCGCTGCCGGTCATCATGGTCGTGTTCGCCGGGTGGTTGTTCCGGCACCCCGCGTCGGTGCACGACAACACGCGGATCGGCATCGGGCTCGGCCTGCTGCTCGTCTCGATCGCATCGCTCTGCCACGTCTTCGGCGGACAGCCGAGCGCGGCGGACGGCATGCCCGCCCTGGCAGCCGCCGGCGGCGTGCTCGGATGGGTCGTCATCGGCTGGCTCGTGGCGATCGCGACCGCCTGGGTCGCGGTGCCGGTGGCGGTCCTGCTGCTCGTGCTCTCCCTGTTCATCATCACGAAGACCCCGCCGAACAAGACGGGGCGTCGCCTGCACGAGCTGTACGCGTACCTGTTCGGGGCGCCGGCTCCGGCCGCCGAACCCGAGGCCGAGGTGGCCGAGGCGCCCGCTCCCCGGGCGCGGGCGACGAAGCGCGGCAAGAAGGGCGACACCGACTTCCAGCTGTTCGACGACCTCGGTTTCGCGGACGAGCAGCCCGCCGCCGAGGGCGAGGACGAGGGCGGCGAGACGGTGCCCTGGTGGCGCCGGAACAAGTCCGGGCGCGAAGAGGACCCGGCCTACGACAGCCCCGTGCTGCCCCCGGCAGCGACCGGCGTCGCAGCGCCGGCACCCGCCGCCGCTCCCGCTCCCGCACCCGCCGCAGCCCCCGCTCCGGCCGCGGCCGCGCCGTCCGTCAGCCCGAACGCCGGCGCCGCAGCCGGCCTGGTCGACCTCACACCCGCCGAGCCCGGCTCGGTGAACCTCAACGACTCGGTCGAGCAGGACCTGCAGGACGCCGAACAGGCCCTGCGCGACTTCGGCACCGACGTGCCCGCGCGCCCGGAGCCGACGGCCGCGATCCGCCCGGCGGTGCCCGAGGCGATCGACGAGCCGCTCGACGAGCCGTCCGATGAACCGGCCGAGCTCTCCGCCGCGGCGTCCGACGACGACCCGTCGAAGCCGTACCGCCTGCCGGCCGCCACCACCCTGAGCTCGGGCACCCCGTCCGTCGCCCGCAGCCAGGCGAACGACGACATCGTCGCCGCGATCACCGGCGTGCTCACCGAGTTCAAGGTCGACGCGAAGGTCACCGGGTTCTCGCGCGGGCCGACGGTCACCCGCTACGAGATCGAGCTCGGCCCGGGCGTCAAGGTCGAGCGCGTCACGGCGCTGTCGAAGAACCTGTCGTACGCGGTGGCGTCGAACGAGGTCCGCATCCTGTCACCGATCCCGGGCAAGAGCGCGATCGGCGTCGAGATCCCGAACACCGACCGCGAGATCGTGTCCCTCGGCGACGTGCTGCGCTCGAACGCCGCACGCAAGTCGAAGCACCCGATGACGATCGGCGTCGGCAAGGACGTCGAGGGCGGCTTCGTCGTCGCGAACCTGGCGAAGATGCCCCACCTGCTCGTCGCCGGTTCCACCGGTTCCGGCAAGTCCGTGTTCATCAACTCGATGATCACCTCGCTGCTCATGCGCGCGAAGCCGTCCGAGGTCCGCATGGTCCTGGTCGACCCGAAGCGCGTCGAGCTGTCGATCTACGCCGGTGTCCCGCACCTCATCACGCCCATCATCACGAACCCGAAGAAGGCAGCCGAGGCGCTGCAGTGGGTCGTGAAGGAGATGGACATGCGGTACGACGACCTGGCGTCGTTCGGGTTCCGTCACGTCGACGACTTCAACAAGGCGATCGAGGACAACGAGATCGTCCTGCCCGCCGGCAGCGAGCGGAAGCTCAAGCCGTACCCGTACCTGCTCGTCGTGGTCGACGAGCTCGCCGACCTCATGCTCGTCGCCCCGCGCGACGTCGAGGAGTCGATCGTCCGCATCACCCAGCTGGCGCGCGCGGCCGGCATCCACCTCGTGCTCGCGACGCAGCGCCCCTCGGTCGACGTCATCACCGGTCTCATCAAGGCGAACGTGCCGTCGCGCATCGCGTTCGCGGTGACGAGCGTCACGGACTCGCGGGTCATCCTCGACCAGCCCGGCGCCGACAAGCTCATCGGCCAGGGCGACGCGCTCTTCCTGCCGATGGGGTCGTCGAAGTCCCTGCGCGTGCAGGGCGCCTGGGTGCAGGAGGGCGAGGTCGCCGAGGTCGTCCAGCACGTCACCCGGCAGGCCCAGCCCGAGTACCGACAGGACGTCCAGGCGGTCGTCGAGCGCAAGGAGATCGACGCCGACATCGGCGACGACCTCGAGCTGCTGCTCGCGGCCGTGGAGCAGGTCGTCTCCACCCAGTTCGGCTCGACGTCGATGCTGCAGCGCAAGCTCCGCGTCGGCTTCGCGAAGGCCGGGCGCCTCATGGACCTCATGGAGTCCCGCGACATCGTCGGGCCGTCCGAGGGGTCGAAGGCGCGCGACGTCCTCGTCACCGCGGACCAGCTGCCCGCGGTCCTCGCGAAGCTCCGCGGCGAGGAGCCGCCCGCCGCCCCGGCGCCCGCGGCCCCCGTGCCCGGTCCGAGCGACGACGGCGACCGCTACGGCGCCGACCCCGTGGGCGACATGACCCGCGGGTACGATGAAGTGCACGACGAGCCCGATGAGGACGCGTGGGGACTGACGGGCAGGGAGTGAAGGCGATGACCGCCTCGGACGGCACGGACACGACACACGGCGCGAAGTTCCCCTGGCGCGGGCGACTGCTCCGCAAGGGCCCCGGCCCCGCCTCGACGGCGAACGTCGCGAACATCATCACCGTGGTGCGCATCCTCATGGCACCGCTGTTCTTCGTGCTGCTGCTCACCGACGGCGGCGCCGACGGGTCCCTGCGCATCTGGGCCGCCGTGGTGTTCGTCGTGGCCATCGTCACCGACAGCGCCGACGGGATCATCGCCCGACGCCAGGACCTCGTCACCGACTTCGGCAAGCTCGTCGACCCGATCGCCGACAAGGTGCTCATCGGCGGGGCCCTCGTCGCGCTGTCGATCCTGCACGAACTGCCCTGGTACGTGACCGTCCTCATCATGGTGCGCGAGATCGGCATCACGGTCTTCCGGTTCGCGGTGCTGTCCGACCGGGTGATCCCGGCCAGCCGCGGCGGCAAGATCAAGACCGTGCTGCAGGCCGTGGCGCTGACGGCGGCGCTGTTCCCGTGGTGGAACCTGGTCGGGGACTGGGCGCACTGGGTCAACGGCATCCTCATGACCGCCGCCCTGCTCGCGACGGTCCTGAGCGGCATCGACTACCTGTACCAGGCGTGGAAGCACAACCGGACCACCGCGTGACGCAGGCCGACGGGGTGACGGGTGTCGTGCCTCCCGACCAGCAGGGAGCGCTCGAGGCGATCGCGCGGCAGCTCGTCGCCGACCTGACTGGTCGCGGAGCGACGGTCGCCGTGGCGGAGTCGCTCACCGGCGGACTCGTCGTCTCGACGCTCGTCGGCGTACCGGGGGCGAGCGCCGTCGTGCGCGGGGGAGTCGTGGCCTACGCGACCCCGGTGAAGCACACCGTGCTCGGGGTCTCGGCCGAGCTGCTGGCGGCCAACGGCGCCGTCGACCCGGAGGTCGCGCGCCAGATGGCGGCCGGGGTGCGCACCGCGCTCAGTGTCGACGGCGAACCCGCCACGTGGGGGATCAGCACGACCGGGGTCGCGGGGCCCGACCCGCAGGACGGCAAGGCCGTCGGTACGGTGTTCATCGGGATCGCGACCGCAGGGTCCGCCACCGCCTGGGAACTCCACCTCGACGGGGACCGCGGGGCAATCCGCACGGCGACCGTCTCCGAACTCCTGACACGGATGTCGTCCGAGGTCCGGGGCCGGGAATAGGTCCCGTTTCCACCGGGTTACATCTCACGCAATCTCCAGCAGGACGGCAGCCAGCCTGGTTAGCATGCTCGAACCGGCAACGCTACTGTTGCTGAACCCGAACTCGATCCACCGGATCGAGCGGGCGCGGAGACGACAGGAAGGAGGAGTTCTCATGGTTCTCGTTCGTCAGGAAATCGGCGATGTGCTTCGGGACTTCCGCTTGCAGAAGGGCCGGACCCTCCGACAGGTCGCGTCCAAGGCCAGCGTTGCCCTCGGGTACCTCAGTGAGGTCGAGCGTGGTCAGAAAGAGGCCAGCTCGGAGATCCTCGCGTCCGTCGCGGACGCGCTGGACACTCCCATCTCCACGATCATGCGCGAGGTGGGCGACCGCCTCGCGATCGTCGAGGGACTCACCCCCGTCCCCGACACGCTCCCGGACGACCTCGTCGCCGAGTTCGACAACGACCTCGCGGTCCGCTGACCGCACCGCACCGAACGCCCCCACCGGCCCCGCCGGCGGGGGCGTTCTGCGTCCGGGCGTCGGCGGGCGCGCCTAGGCTTGACGGATGCGTGTGAGTGAGTTCTGGCGAGCCGTCGAGCAGGTGTTCGGGGATGCGTACGGGTCCGTGGTCACCCGGGACGTCGTGCTCGAGGAGCTCGGCGGGCGCTCCGCCGTCGACGCGCTCCGCGCCGGGGTGGACGCCCGACGCGTGTGGGACGCGCTCTGCGACTCGCAGGACGTCCCGATGGAGCGGCGGCACGGCAAGGGCCTCGCGGAACCGCACGACTGATCGGTCCTGACCGAACATCCGTTCGGCGTGTTGCTCGAACGCGTGTTCGATCGGTGCTACGTTCCTGCACAGCGGCGCTGTCCCGGAGACTCATCCACAGATCGCGCGGTCGTCGGCAGCGATGTCGGTGGCCCGCCCTAGGTTCGAAGTCAACGGGAACAGCCCGAAGCCTTGTCGCAGAACCCCCGGCCTTGCACCACCGGCCGGAGCGGACGCGACAGCCTACAGGCAGCCGACACCGAGCACGAAGGAGCACCCCATGCCATCACCGGCAGACCGCGAGAAGGCCCTCGAGACCGCACTCGCCCAGATCGACAGGCAGTTCGGCAAGGGTGCGATCATGCGCCTCGGGTCGGACGACCGAGCCCCCGTCAACGTCATCCAGACCGGGTCGGTGGCGCTCGACGTCGCCCTCGGCATCGGTGGGCTGCCGCGCGGCCGCATCATCGAGATCTACGGCCCGGAGTCCTCGGGTAAGACCACGCTGACCATCCACGCCATCGCCAACGCACAGCGCAACGGCGGCATCGCGGCCTTCATCGACGCCGAGCACGCGCTCGACCCCGAGTACGCCAAGAAGCTCGGTGTCGACATCGACGCGCTGCTCGTGTCGCAGCCCGACACCGCCGAGCAGGCGCTCGAGATCGCGGACATGCTGGTCCGCTCCGGCTCCATCGACCTCATCGTGATCGACTCCGTCGCCGCGCTGGTGCCGCGAGCCGAGATCGAGGGCGAGATGGGTGACTCGCACGTGGGTCTGCAGGCCCGCCTCATGTCCCAGGCACTGCGCAAGCTCGCCGGTGGGCTGAACCAGACGCAGACCACGATGATCTTCATCAACCAGCTGCGCGAGAAGATCGGTGTGTTCTTCGGTTCCCCGGAGACCACCTCCGGCGGTAAGGCGCTCAAGTTCTACGCGTCCGTCCGCCTGGACATCCGCCGCATCGAGACGCTGAAGAGCGGCACCGACGCGGTCGGCAACCGCACGCGCGTCAAGGTCGTCAAGAACAAGATGGCGCCGCCCTTCAAGCAGGCGGAGTTCGACATCCTGTACGGCGTGGGCATCTCGCGCGAGGGCTCGCTGCTCGACTTCGGTGTCGACCACGGCATCGTCAAGAAGTCCGGCGCCTGGTACACCTACGACGGCGACCAGCTCGGGCAGGGCAAGGAGAACTCGCGTTCGTTCCTGATCCAGAACCCCGAGATCGCCGCCGAGATCGAGGGCAAGATCCTCGCCAAGCTCGGCGTCGGTGGGGCCAAGGCCGACGGTGACGCGGCGGTCGAGTCCATCGCGCCGAAGCTCGCGGAGCGCAAGGGCGCGTGAGCACCGACCGCGACGACGAGGGCCTCGCACCGGTCACCGACCTGTTCGGTGCGAGGTCCCGTCGCCGGAACCCTGCGGCGTCGCCGTCGCACGCGCCGGTCGCTGCCGACGTCGATGCCGGTGACGACGACCCGGGCGTCGACGACCCGGCCGGTGCGGACGAGCGCGCCGACGCGGACACGCCCGCGCCGCTGCCCATCGGCGGAGCACGCGCGCAGGCCGAGTGGGTCTCGCCGGTGATCGGCGACGGCTCGGGTCGCAGCGCACGGGCCGAGCTCGACGGGTACGACGACGAGACGGCGGACGCCACGACCGCGTCGGTGTTCTCGATCACCGGGGGCGAGGAACTCGACCCGGCCGACGTGCCCGGACCCATCGACGAGCAGCGAGCCGACGCCGAACGCGTCAGCATGCGAGCGCTCGGCCGCAAGGGCGTCAGTGAGTCGGAGATGCGGACCCTGCTCACCCAGCAGGACCTCGACCCCGACGTGGTCGAGCACGAGATCGCACGCCTGACCGGCGTCGGTCTGCTCGACGACGTCGCACTCGCCACGGACCTGGTGGACCGGCTGCACGACCGCAAGGGTCTCGGGCGGCAGGGTGTGGTCACGGAGCTCCGTCGACGGGGCATCGACCAGGTCGCGATCGACACCGCGCTCGAGCAGGCCGCCGACGACGAGGACGACGAGTTCCTCCGGGCACAGGAGCTCGCCGACAAGCGTGCTCCGCAGATGCGCGGCCTCGACCGAGCGACGGCCGAACGACGGTTGTCCGGGTTCCTCATGCGCAAGGGCTACAGCTCGGGTGTCGTCCGGATCGCGGTCGAACGTGCCCTTGACGGCGGCGGCCGACGCCCGCAGCCGGGCCGCGGGACCGTGCGGTTCGAGTAGTCCGTCCGACCTACACTGGGACGACCATGGCCACCGTCGCAGCGCGCCCCCGCACCTACGAAGTCCGCACCTACGGGTGCCAGATGAACGTGCACGACTCGGAGCGGTTGAGCGGGTCGCTCCAGTCCGCCGGGTACGTCGCGGCGGACGGCGACCAGGCCGACGTCGTCGTGATCAACACCTGTGCGGTGCGCGAGAACGCGGACAACCGGTTGTACGGCAACCTCGGGCAGCTCGCGGGGATCAAACGTGAGCACCCGGGCATGCAGATCGCCGTCGGCGGGTGCCTGGCGCAGAAGGACAAGAACGTCATCCTCGAGAAGGCGCCGTGGGTCGACGTCGTCTTCGGGACGCACAACATGGGCTCGCTGCCGACGCTGCTCGAGCGCGCACGGCACAACGACGAGGCGCAGATCGAGATCCTCGAGGCGCTCGACGTCTTCCCGTCGACGCTGCCGACCAAGCGCGACTCGACGCACAGCGGCTGGGTGTCGATCTCAGTCGGCTGCAACAACACCTGCACCTTCTGCATCGTGCCGTCGCTGCGCGGGAAGGAGAAGGACCGCCGCCCGGGCGACGTCCTGGCCGAGATCCAGGCCCTGGTCGACGACGGGGCGATCGAGGTCACCCTGCTCGGGCAGAACGTCAACTCGTACGGCGTCGAGTTCGGCGACCGGCAGGCGTTCGGCAAGCTGCTGCGGGCGGCCGGCACGATCGAAGGGCTCGAGCGCGTCCGCTTCACGAGTCCGCACCCGGCGGCGTTCACCGACGACGTCATCGACGCCATGGCCGAGACGCCGATCGTCATGCCCCAGCTGCACATGCCCCTGCAGTCAGGCTCCGACCGCGTGCTCAAAGCGATGCGTCGGAGCTACCGGAGCGAGCGGTTCCTCGGCATCCTCGACCGGGTGCGCGCGAAGATCCCGCACGCGGCGATCTCGACGGACATCATCGTCGGCTTCCCCGGCGAGACCGAGGCCGACTTCCAGGACACCCTGCGGGTCGTCGAGCAGGCGCGGTTCGCGAGCGCCTTCACCTTCCAGTACTCGATCCGCCCGGGCACGCCCGCGGCGACGATGGACGACCAGCTGCCGAAGCAGGTCGTGCAGGAACGCTACGAGCGGCTCGTCGCCCTGCAGGAGCGCATCACGGCCGAGGAGAACGCCCGCCAGGTCGGCCGCACCGTCGAGGTGCTCGTCGCCACGGGCGAGGGCAAGAAGGACGACTCGACCCGTCGACTGTCCGGTCGAGCCGAGGACTCCCGGCTCGTGCACTTCGCCGTGCCGGACGGGTCCGCCGTGCCACGCCCCGGCGACGTCGTGTCGGTGACGATCACCCGTGCCGCGCCGCACTTCCTCATCGCCGACGGGGACGCCCCGCTGCGCATCCGTCGCACCCGCGCCGGCGACGCCTGGGACCGCGCCGAGGCCGAGAGCTGCGGCGTGCCGACCCCGGCAGTGCCCGGCGACGGACCGCGTCCGGTGTCGCTCGGGCTGCCCACACTCCGTGTCGGGAGCTGACGTCCACGTCGGACCGGACGACCTCGGGCGTGAGCCGGTCCCGGACCACGAGGACCTCCGCGCCGCGACCGATGCCGACCTGATCGCGGTCGTCGGTGCGACCGGGACGGGCAAGTCCGACCTCGGGATCGCGATCGCCGAGCGGCTTCGTGCCGCCGGGCGGAACGCCGAGATCGTCAACGCCGACGCCATGCAGCTGTACCGCGGCATGGACATCGGCACCGCGAAGCTGTCGCTCGACGAACGGCACGGCATCCCGCACCACCAACTCGACGTGCTCGACGTCACCGACGAGGCGAGCGTCGCCGCGTACCAGGCTGCCGCCCGCGCCGACGTCGAGCGGATCCAGGCGGACGGCGGCGTCGCCGTGCTCGTCGGGGGCAGCGGACTCTACGTCTCCGCGGTGCTGTTCGACCTCGCGTTCCCCGGCACCGACGCCGCGCTGCGGGCACGGCTCGAGCGCGAGCACGACGAGCAGGGGCCCGACGTCCTGCTCGAGCGGCTCCGCTCCCTCGACCCGGCCGCCGCGGCGACGATCGACGCCCGCAACCCCCGGCGGTTGATCCGGGCACTCGAGATCGCGAGCCGGTCCGAGGTCGTGACCCCGAGCCTCCCGTCCGCGCCCCGCGCCTGGCGACCCGCCCGGATCCTGCACCTGCGTCGGGAACGCGAGCAGCTCGTCACCGCGCTGCACGCGCGGGCGGCGCGGATGTTCGCGACCGGCCTGGTGGACGAGGTCGCTGCGCTGCGGGGGCAGGGCCTCGAGCAGGGGCGGACGGCCCGTGCCGCCATCGGGTACTCGCAGGCGCTCGACGTCCTGCGGGGCGATGCGACCGTCGTCCAGGCGGTCGAGGCCACCGGCGTCGCGACGCGGAAGTACGCCCGGCGGCAGGTGTCGTGGTTCCGGCGGTACGCCGAGGCCGAGGCGCTCGACGTCACCGGGGCGGACCACGGGGACCTGACGGAACTGGCCCGTAGGATCGTGCCGTGACCGAGCTGCACTTCACCAAGGGCCAGGGGACCGGCAACGACTTCGTCCTGTTCGCCGACCCCGACGCGACCGTCGACCTGACCCCGGAGCGGATCCGCGCGATCGCCGACCGACGGTTCGGCGTGGGCGGCGACGGCGTCATCCGGGCGGTGCGGTCCGAGTCGATCCCCGAGGGACGCGCCCTGGTGGCCGTCGAGCCCGCCGCGACCTGGTTCATGGACTACCACAACGCCGACGGCACGGTCGCCGAGATGTGCGGCAACGGCATCCGCGTGTTCGCGCGGTACCTGACCGAGTCCGGGCTCGTCGAGCTCGCGCCCGGCGACACGCTGACCGTCGGCAGCAGGAAGGGCCTCGTCGACATCCAGCGCACCACCAACGGCTTCGCCGCCGACCTCGGCCGGTGGGGCCTCGGCATCGAGGGCGGTGGCTCCGACGACGTGCTCGTGCGGGCGAAGAACCTCGACGGCGCGCGTCCGGGTATCGGCATCGACGTGGGGAACCCGCACGTGGTGGTCGCCGTCGCCACCGAGGACGAGCTCGCCGACCTCGACCTGACCTTCCTGCCCGTGCTCGACCCGGCGCCCGAGCACGGAGCGAACGTCGAGTTCGTGCTGCCGGGCGACCCGCTCATCAACGACGGCGTCGGCGAGATCACGATGCGGGTGCACGAGCGGGGGAGCGGCGAGACCCTCTCGTGCGGGACCGGCGCCGTGGCGGCCGCGCTCGCGACCCGGTACTGGGTCGGTGCGGGGGCGCCGGACACCTGGCGGGTGCGGGTGCCGGGCGGGGTCGTCACCGTGCGGATGTTCGCGGCGGAGGACGGCGAGCACGTCTCGCTGTCGGGGCCGGCCGAGCTGGTGTTCTCGGGGGACCTGACGGTTTGACGCGGGGGCGCGGCGCCGCGGGCGGGCGGGCGGCGCGCGGCGCGCGCGCCGGCCGCGCGCCGGCCGCGCGCCGGCCGCGCGGTGCTCGCCGAGCTCGGGCACTTCGTGAGCAGAAACTGTCGAGTCCGCTGCGGTGATCCGACCATTTCTGCTCACGAAGTGAGCGCGCCGCACGCACGCACGCGCGAGCGCTGCGCTGGGTCGCGCGGCGCCGTGCCCGCACCCGTACCCGTGCGCGCACCCGTACCCGCACCCGGGCGCGCGGCAGCGGGCGCGGGCGCCCGGGGCGCTTCGTGAGCAGAAGAGGTCGGTTGCGCTGGGGTGACCCGACCATTTCTGCTCACGAAGTGCGCGCTCGCGCGGCGCGCTCGCGCGCGTCCGCAGCTGCTCCCACCGCGCCGCTGCGCGCGCGCCACGCGCACGCGCCGCGACGCGCCCTACGCGCTGCGCTCCACCCGGATGACGCGGAAGCCCTTCGCCGTCGACTCCCGGGTCACCGAGAACCCCGAGCCGAGCGCCCCGACGAGCCACTTCTGCAGCGAGTCACCCCCGAGGTCCTTCGACACGACGAGCCAGGCGTCGCCCCCGACCTCGAGCCGGGGCAGCCACGTCAGCAGGATCTGGTGCAGCTCGTCCTTGCCGACGCGGATCGGCGGGTTCGACCAGATCGTCCGGAAGCGCAGGTCCTCGGGCACGTCGCCCGGTGTCGCGACGGTCACGTTGGTGACCCCGGCTGCGGCGGCGTTCGCCCGCGCGAGCCCGAGCACCCGTTCGTTGACGTCGACGCCCCACACCTGCGCCTCGGGCGACTCGAGCGCCATCGTGATCGCGATCGGCCCCCACCCGCAGCCGATGTCGAGCAGGGCACCGTCGGAGGCGGGCGACGGCACCGAGCCGAGCAACACACGCGTCCCCCGGTCGACGCCGTCGGGGCTGAAGACCCCGGCCGCGGTGGTCAGCGTGAGCGGCCGGCCGGCCAGGGTGACGTCGATCTGGCGTTCGCGGGTGTCCGACGAGGGGTTCGCGGAGAAGTAGTGGTCGTTCGCCATGGAAGAACCGTACCGGGAACCCCGTGTGTCAACGGGGCGTCGGAGGTACCCTGTGGACAGGATGACGGATACCCATCAGCAGGACCACCAGACCAACGACGACAGCGCCGACGGTGTCGTCGAACGGGTGCTGCGCAACGCCGACCACCGCGCAGCATCGTCGATCTTCGCCCCCGCCCAGGCGATCCAGACCCGATCGGTCGACGACCGCGGGTGGGACGGCGACGGCGACCAGTACGACCGCGAGGACCGGGCGGCCCTGCGCCGCGTCGCCGGCCTCTCCACCGAGCTCGAGGACGTCACCGAGGTCGAGTACCGCCAGCTGCGGCTCGAGCAGGTCGTCCTCATCGGCGTGTACCCCCAGGGCGACGCCTCGGACGCCGAGAACTCCCTCCGCGAGCTCGCGGCACTGGCCGAGACCGCGGGTGCCGTGGTGCTCGACGGACTGCTCCAGCGCCGACCGAACCCGGACCCGGCCACCTACCTCGGCAAGGGCAAGGCCCAGGAGCTCGCGATGGTGGTCAAGGCCACCGGCGCCGACACGGTCATTGCCGACACCGAACTCGCACCCTCGCAGCGCCGTGCGCTCGAGGACGTCGTCAAGGTGAAGGTCATCGACCGCACGGCCGTGATCCTCGACATCTTCAGCCAGCACGCGAAGACCCGCGAGGGCAAGGCCCAGGTCGAGCTCGCCCAGCTGCAGTACCTGCTGCCGCGGCTGCGTGGTTGGGGTGAGTCGATGTCCCGGCAGGCCGGTGGCCAGGTCTCCGGCGGTGCGGGCATGGGCTCGCGTGGCCCCGGTGAGACGAAGATGGAGCTCGACCGCCGCAAGATCCACACGCGGATGGCGAAGCTCCGCCGGCAGATCGCCGGCTTCACCCCGGCCCGCGAGGCCAAGCGTGCCGAGCGCAACCGCAACGAGGTGCCGAGCGTCGCGATCGCCGGCTACACCAACGCCGGCAAGTCGTCGCTCCTGAACCGGCTGACGAGCGCGGGCGTGCTCGTGCAGAACCAGCTGTTCGCGACGCTGGACGCGACCGTGCGTCGGACCGAGAGCGCCAAGGGCCGGGAGTTCACGTTCGTCGACACCGTCGGCTTCGTGCGGAACCTGCCGCACCAGCTGGTCGAGGCCTTCCGGTCCACGCTCGAGGAGGTCGGCGACGCCGACGTCATCGTGCACGTCGTGGACGGCTCCCACCCCGACCCGGGCGCCCAGTTGGCGACCGTGCGCGAGGTCATCGGCGAGGTCGGTGCCCGCGACATCCCCGAGGTCGTCGTCTTCAACAAGGCGGACCTGATCGACGACGCCCAGCGCCTGGTGCTCGTCGGGCTCGTCCCGGACGCGGTCTTCGTGTCGGCGCGCACCGGCGAGGGCGTCGCCGAGCTCCTCCGTGTGATCGAGGACCGGCTGCCCGAACCCGACGTCGAGCTCACCGTGGTCGTGCCGTACGACCGCGGGGACCTGGTGTCGTCGCTGCACGACGCGGGTTCCGTCGAATCGGTCGACTACGTCGAGGACGGCACCCGCCTGCGCGTGCGCGTCTTCCAGCGGCAGGTCGCCGAGCTCGACCCCTACGTGGTCACGCCGGTCGCGTCCTGACCTGCGTGCGCTGACGCGCTCCGGCCGGGAGGCACGGGGCGCGTCCGGCGGTCCGGCGCGCGGGGTCCTGTGGTGCGTCGCGTCGGTGCATCGGCGCCGGGTTCCTTCCTGAGGGAGCCGGTTCAGGCACGGCGCCGTCGGAGAGCATGGTGTGGTGTCCGCAACCTGGTTCCGCCCGAGCGGTCGACGGCACGCGGCCACCACCGACGCGACGAGGCGGTCGGCCGCTGCCACGCCCGGTCAGCCGGGGCCCTGCTGGCTCAGATGGAGCGGAGGACCGCCACCACCTTGCCGAGCACGGACGCGGCGTCACCGAGGATCGGCTCGAACGCCGAGTTCCGCGGCAGCAGCCAGGTGTGCCCGTCGCGCTGGCGGAAGACCTTGACGGTGGCTTCCTCGTCGAGCATCGCCGCGACGATGTCGCCGTTGTCGGCCGTCTGCTGCGCGCGGACGACCACCCAGTCGCCGTCGCAGATCGCGGCGTCGATCATCGACTCGCCCACGACCTTGAGCATGAAGAGGTCACCGGCGCCCACGAGCTGACGCGGCAGCGGCACGATCTCGTCGACGTGCTGCTCGGCGGTGATGGGCACACCGGCGGCGATCCGACCGACGAGCGGCACGAGGGTCGTGGCGTCGACGTCGGGGGAGTCTGCGTCGGACGACGGCTCGTCGACCAGGACCTCGAGCGCACGGGGGCGGTTCGGGTCGCGTCGGATCCAGCCGCCGAGCTCGAGCTGCCCGAGCTGGTGCGAGACGCTCGACAGCGAGGACAGCCCGGCCGCGTCACCGATCTCCCGCATGCTCGGCGGGTACCCGCGCGAGGCGATCGACGCACGGATCGCGTCGAGGATCGCCTGCTGCTTCGCGGTCAGCGGCTTCTGGCCCCGCAGTTCGTCCACCACGTCGTCTCGCTTTCGTCGGTGCCGGAGCGGTCGTGGCGGGAATGTCGGTGGTCCCCGCTTGACTTGTCCCAGTCGCTCGAAACAGTATCCGACTGGTCCCAGCCGGACAAACACCTGTTCGAGCGTGTCGCAAGAAAATCCCCCACAAATCCGCTCCCAGGACTTGTGCGGCCTCCGGTTCGAAACTATGTTCGGTACACGACTTCGGTTGACCGAACGGGAAGGCACCACCGACATGAGCACCATCGCCATCGCTGACACCCAGCGCACCGCGACTCCCGCCGTGCGGACGCGCCTGCGGCTCACCCGCCGGGGCCGTGTCGTCCTCACCACGCTCGCCGCGGTCCCACTCCTGGTCGGCGTCGCCCTCGCGATGCTGAACGGCGGGCAGGCGTCCGCCGGCGACTCGGCTTCCGGCGGCAACCACGCCGACTTCGCCACCGTGACGGTCGAGCCGGGGGAGACGCTGTGGCAGCTCGCTGAGCAGACCGCTCCGAACGCCGACCCCCGTGACTTCGTGCAGGACGTCGTGAGCCTCAACGCGCTCGACGGCTCCGAGCTGCAGGCCGGCGAGCAGATCGCCATCCCGACCAAGTACGCAACCGGCGAGTAGTCGGCGGTCTCCCCGCCTTCCCGGCGGACTTTCCGGCGACGAGGTCCCAGAGGACGGTCCGTCGATGCCGAGCGCCGCCGTCTCAGAGGGCGGTCCGTTGACGGCCGAGCGCCGCCGTCTCAGATGACGGTCCGTTGCTGCAGAGTGCCGCCGTCTCAGATGACGGCCCGTTGATGGCCGAGCGCCGCCGTCTCAGATGACGGTCCGTTGATGCAGAGTGCCGCCGTCTCAGATGACGGCCCGTTGATGGCCGAGCGCGGCTGTCGAGGTGGACGGTCCGTCCCGTTGACGGCCGATCGCCGCCGTCCGGGCGGACGGTCCGTCGGCGGCCGAGCGCTCTACGATGGATCGGTGGCATTCACGCTGGACGACCTCCCGATCCGAGACGACCTCCGCGGTCAGAGCCCCTACGGCGCTCCGCAGAAGCACGTCCGCGTCCAACTCAACGTCAACGAGAACACGCATCCGGTGCCGGACGCCGTCGCCGAGGACATCCTCGCCTCGATCCGGCAGGCCCTCGCCACCGTGAACCGCTACCCCGACCGTGAGTTCACCGAGCTGCGCCGGTCGTTGGCCGACTACCTCGGGCACGACCTCACGGTGGACCAGCTCTGGGCGGCGAACGGCTCGAACGAGGTCCTCCAGCAGCTGCTGCAGGCCTTCGGCGGCCCGGGGCGCTCGGTGCTCGGGTTCCCGCCCACGTACTCGATGCACTCGATCCTCGCGGCGGGCACCGGCACGCGGTGGATCCCGGCGCAGCGTGACGACGAGTTCCGCACCTCGCCCGAGACCGTCGTGGCCGCGATCGAGGCGCACCAGCCGGACATCGTGTTCCTGTGCGGGCCGAACAACCCCACCGGCACCCCGCTGCCCATCGAGACGATCGAGGCCGCCTACGCCGCCACCGACGGCATCGTGATGGTGGACGAGGCCTACGCCGAGTTCATGCCGTCGGACGCTCCGTCGGCGCTGTCCCTGCTGCCCGGGCGGCCGCGGCTCGTCGTGTCCCGCACCATGAGCAAGGCGTTCGCGTTCGCGGGAGCCCGCGTCGGGTACCTGGCCGCCGACCCCGCGGTCGTCGACGCCCTCCGGCTCGTGCGCCTGCCCTACCACCTGTCCGCGCTCACGCAGGCGGCGGCGGTGGCCGCGCTCCGGCACGCGCCCGCCATGCTGGCGATGGTCGACGACATCAAGGAGCAGCGGGACCGGATGGTCACCGAGCTGCAGGCCATGGGGTACCGCACCTACGAGACGTGGTCGAACTTCGTGCTGTTCGGCGGGGTGGCGGACCCGCACGCCGCGTTCGAGGCGCTGCTCGACCAGGACGTCATCGTCCGCGACCTCGGCATCCCGAACCACCTGCGGGTGAGTGCGGGGACCGCCGAGGAGACCGCCGCGTTCCTGGACGCGATGCGCCGCGTCGCCGCCGTGCAGCCGCCGGTTAGGGTTGACGCATGACCGCCCGCACCGCCTCGATCAGCCGCAGCACGAGCGAGTCGAGTGTCGAACTCGAGCTCGACCTGGACGGCACCGGTACCTCGGACATCTCGACGAGCGTGCCGTTCTTCGACCACATGCTGACGGCGTTCAGCAAGCACTCGCTCATCGACCTGCGCGTGCGCTCGACCGGTGACACCGACATCGACGTGCACCACACCGTCGAGGACACCGGCATCGTGCTCGGCCAGGCGATCAAGCAGGCGCTCGGCGACCGGTCCGGCATCGGCCGCTACGGCGACGCCCTCGTGCCGCTCGACGAGGCCCTGGCCCAGGCCGTCGTCGACGTGTCCGGCCGGCCGTACCTCGTGCACACCGGCGAGCCGGCCGGGTTCGAGTTCCACCGCATCGGCGGGCACTTCACCGGGTCGATGGTCCGGCACGTGTTCGAGGCGATCACCGTCAACGCGGGCATCACCGTGCACGTGCGGGTGGTCGAGGGGCGCGACCCCCACCACATCGCCGAGGCCGAGTTCAAGGCCTTCGCCCGTGCGATGCGCAAGGCCGTCGAACGCGACCCGCGGGTCGTCGGCATCCCCTCGACGAAGGGCGCACTGTGAGCGCGCGGCCGAACGTCGTCGTCCTCGACTACGGGTCGGGGAACGTGCACTCCGCCGCGAAGGCGCTCGAGCGCGCCGGCGCCGACGTGACCCTGACGGCCGACAAGCAGGCGGCGCTGCAGGCGGACGGGCTGCTCGTGCCGGGCGTCGGGGCGTTCGCCGCCGTGATCGACCAGCTCGAGGGCGTCCGCGGGGGCGAGATCGTCGACCACCGTCTGGCCGGTGGCCGTCCGGTGCTCGGCATCTGCGTCGGCATGCAGGTGCTGTTCTCGCGTGGCATCGAACGCGGTGCCGACGTCGAGGGCCTCGGACAGTGGCCGGGCACCGTCGAGCAGCTCGAGGCCGAGGTCCTGCCGCACATGGGCTGGAACACCGTGCAGGCACCGGAGGACTCCGTCCTGTTCGACGGCCTGCACGACGAGCGCTTCTACTTCGTGCACTCCTACGGCGTGACCGACTTCCCGCTCGAGGCCTACGGCCCGTTCCGGGCGCCCCGGCTCACCTGGGCCGAGCACGGGCAGAAGTTCATCGCCGCGGTCGAGAACGGGCCGCTCACCGCGACCCAGTTCCACCCCGAGAAGTCCGGCGAGCCGGGCATCCGCCTGCTCACCAACTGGGTGCAGTCGCTCTGAACCCGGCCGACGACGGACGCGCGCGTCCGTGCCGGACGTGATCCGGGCCTCCTGGCCGTCGCCCCGACCACCGCACGACCCGAACCGCACCAGCACCACGACGAGACCGACAGGACCATGACCGACCGCACCGACACCCCGCCCCTCGTCCTGCTGCCCGCCGTCGACGTCGTCGACGGCCAGGCGGTGCGCCTGACCCAGGGCGAGGCCGGCAGCGAGACGTCCTACGGCGACCCCGTCACGGCGGCGCGGACCTGGCGCGAGCAGGGCGCCGAGTGGATCCACCTCGTGGACCTCGACGCGGCGTTCGGTCGCGGTGACAACCGGGCACTCATCGCGCAGGCGATCCGCGAGGTCGACGGTGTCGCGGTGGAGCTCTCCGGCGGCATCCGCGACGACGCCTCGCTCGAGGCGGCACTCGCCACGGGCGCGGCGCGCGTGAACCTCGGGACCGCCGCGCTCGAGGACCCGGAGTGGGCCGCGCGGGTGATCGGCGAGTACGGCGAGCAGATCGCGGTCGGGCTCGACGTGCGCGGCACGACCCTGGCGAGCCGCGGGTGGACCGAGGACGCCGGTGACCTGTGGGAGGTGCTCGACCGCCTCGAGGCCGCCGGGTGCGCCCGCTACGTGGTGACCGACGTCACGAAGGACGGCACGCTGCAGGGCCCGAACGTGGAGCTGCTCCGGCAGGTGTGCGACCGGACCGACAAGCCGGTGGTGGCCTCCGGCGGGATCTCGACGCTCGAGGACCTCCGGGCGCTGCGCACGCTCGTGCCGCACGGCCTCGAGGGCGCGATCATCGGCAAGGCGCTCTACTCCGGGGCGTTCACGCTGCCGGCCGCGCTCGACGTCGCCGCGGAGTAGCCGCGTGGCGGGGATCTCGAACGGACGGGGCACCGGGCCCGACGCGGACGACACCGCCGGTGTCGCAGCTGCGGCGGACTCCGCGGGCCACCCCTGGGCCGGCCGGACGTTCGACCACCACGACACCGCGTTCGCCGACGACGACGGGCTCGCGGACCCTGCCCTCGTCGCGGCGATCGGCGCACTGACCACGGGAGCCCCGCAGGGCGCGGTCGTCGACGCCCTGCGCTCCGCCCGGTTGCTCATCCCGCTCATCGCCGAGGCCGGCGACGTCGGCACGACCGAGACCGGCGCGCTCGTCGACAAGACCCAGGAGCTCTCGATCGTCACGGTCGCCGGGCCGGACGGCCGGAGCGTCATGCCGGCGTTCACGTCGGTCGACGCCATGCACCGCTGGGACCCCGATGCCCGCCCCGTCCCGGTGGAGTCCCGTCGGGTGGCGATGGCCGCGGCGAGCGAGGACACCCAGCTCGTCGTCCTCGACCCGAAGTCGCCGACCGAGTTCGTGCTGCGCCGTCCTGCGGTGTGGGCGCTCGGGCAGGACCTGCCCTGGACGCCCTGCTTCGAGGACCCCGACGTCGCGGGGGCGTTCGCGGCGTCGGTGCAGGGCGAGCTGAGCGTCGCGCGGGTCGAACTCGCGCCGGGCGACCCGGTCGGTCGCTACGCCGGACCCGAGCTGACGGTGGGCCTCGCGCTGCACCCCGGCCTCGACCGCGAGCAGGTCGCGGCGCTCGTCGGTCGGCTGCAGCAGCGGTGGGCCGCCGACGCCGTCATCGCCGAGCGGGTCGACAGCATGCGGGTGGCCCTCCGCGCCGCCTGAGCCACCGACCCCGAGGGGCTGCGTCACGGGCGCGGCGACCCCGCGGACCCGGCCGCGACATGCACCGGGCCCCGACACTGCCCCGGGCCCCGGGCCCCGGGCCCCGGGCCGCGGGCTCCGGGCCCCGGCCCCGGCCCCGGCCCTGTGCTGCTGCGGCGGTGCGACCCCGGGCGGCGGGCCGCCGCCGGTACGATGACGGGGTGAGCCCGAACCCGACGACCAACCCCACCGGCGCGACCACCCACGGTCCGACGGGGCGTCCCGTCCGCGAGTTCCCCGTGCCCGAGGAGCTCGACAGCACCGGACCCGCCCGCATCATCGCGCTCTGCAACCAGAAGGGCGGCGTCGGCAAGACCACGACCGCCATCAACCTCGGCGCGGCGCTCGCCGAGTACGGCCGCAAGGTCCTCGCCGTCGACTTCGACCCGCAGGGTGCGCTGTCCGCGGGCCTCGGCGTCCGCACGCACGACATCCACACCGTCTACGACCTGCTCATGGGCGCCGTGAAGGACCCGAACCAGGTCATCCAGCCGACGAACACCCCCGGGCTCGACGTCATCCCCGCGAACATCGACCTGTCCGCGGCCGAGGTGCACCTGGTCAACGAGGTCGCCCGCGAGCAGATCCTGGCGAGCGTGCTCCGCAAGGTCGCGAACGACTACGACGTGATCCTGGTCGACTGCCAGCCGTCGCTCGGGCTGCTCACCGTCAACGCGTTGACGGCGGCGCACGGCGTGCTCATCCCGCTCGAGTGCGAGTTCTTCGCGCTCCGCGGTGTCGCCCTGCTCATCGAGACGATCGACAAGGTGCGCGACCGCCTCAACCCGGCGCTGACGCTCGACGGCATCTTGGCGACCATGTACGACTCGCGCACGCTGCACTCCCGAGAGGTCATGGAGCGCGTCGTCGACACCTTCGACGACCGCGTCCTCGACACCGTCATCGGCCGCACCGTCCGGTTCCCCGACGCCACGGTGTCCGCGCGCCCCATCACCCAGACCGCTCCCGACCACGCGGCCGCACACGCCTACCGGCAGCTCGCACGAGAGCTCGTCCAGCGTGGCGCCGTCGCCTGAGCCGGGGTTCCGGGTCCGGCTCGCCAACTTCGACGGGCCGTTCGACCTCCTGCTCTCGCTCATCACGAAGCACGAGCTGGACATCACCGAGGTCTCCCTCGGCGCTGTGACGGGTGAGTTCATCGCCTACGTCCGGCAGGCCGAGTCCGCCGACGAACTCGACGAGGCGAGCGAGTTCCTCGTCGTCGCCGCCACCCTGCTCGATCTGAAGATCGTCGGACTGCTGCCGCAGGGTGAGCTCGTCGACGCCGAGGACGTCGCCCTGCTCGAGGCCCGCGACCTGCTGTTCGCACGCCTGCTGCAGTACCGCGCGTTCAAGCAGGCGGCCGACTGGTTCGGGGAGCGCTGGGGCGTCGAGTCCCGCCGGCACGTGCGGAGCGTCCGGCTCGAGGAGCGCTTCCGCGCCCGCACGCCCGAACTCGTCTGGACGCTGTCCGTCCAGGACTTCGCTGCGCTGGCGGCGGTGGCGTTCGCGCCGAAGGAGATCCCCACGGTCGGGCTCGACCACCTGCACGCGCCGCTCATCAGCATCCGCGAGCAGGCCGCGATCGTCGTCTCGATCCTCCGCACCCGCTCCGACGAGGACGTCTCGTTCCGCGACCTGGTCGCCGGCGTGCTGGAGACGGGTATCGTGGTGGCTCGCTTCCTCGCGATCCTCGAGCTGTACCGGAACGCGTCGATCTCGTTCGAGCAGCTCGAGCCGCTCGGGGAGCTGACACTCCGGTGGACCGCCGAGGACTGGTCCGACGAGAGCCTCGCCAACCTGGGAGCCGACTATGACGGATGACGCGCACGACCCGTCCAGCGCCGAACCCGGCGGGGCCGACGAGATCGCCGACGCCCGCGCGATCGAGCACCTGGTGCACGAGGCGGACCCCCAGACGATCCCGGTCGACCGCCAGCTCGAGGCGATCCTCATGATCGCCGACGAACCGCAGTCGCTCGTGGCCCTCGCGGCCGCCGTCGGTGCTCCCGTCCCCGCGGTCCGCCAGGCCGTCGAGCGCCTCGTCGCGGACTTCGACGGCGTCGACGGCACCACCCGCCGCGGGTTCGAACTCCGCGAGGTCGGCGGCGGCTGGCGCTTCTACGTCCGCCAGGACCTCGACGCGGTCGTCGAGCAGTTCGTCGAGGCCGAACGGCCGTCGCGACTGTCCCAGGCCGCGCTCGAGACGCTCGCCGTGGTCGCCTACAAGCAGCCGATCACCCGCTCGCAGATCGCGTCCATCCGCGCCGTCAACGTCGACGGCGTCGTCCGCACCCTGGTCGCGCGTGGTCTCATCGAGGAGTCGTTCACCGACGCCGAGACCGGCGCCATCAACTACGTCACGTCCGACCTGCTCCTGCAGCAGCTCGGCATCAACTCGCTCGACGAGCTGCCGCTCATCTCGCCCCTCCTGGACGACGGTGCGGACGGCTTCGAGCAGAACGAAGGGATCCCCGATGGCCGGGTTTGACGACCGGGGGCGCGGCGCGCCCCGAGACCGAGACGACCGCAACGGACGCTCAGGAGGCCCGGATCGCCCCGGGCGTCCGGCTGCCGGCCGCGGCGGGGCCGGCTCCGGCGCCGGTGGCCGCTCCGGCGGGTACGGTCGCGACGACCGCGGGGGCGCACGTCCGCCGCGCGACGACGACCGTCGCGGCGGGTACCCGTCGCGCGACGACCGCGGTGGCGACCGTGGTGGCTACCGGGGCCGTGACGACCGTGCCGGTGGTGGCGACCGTGGTGGGTACCGGGGCCGTGACGAGCGTGGGGCCCCGGCTCCGCGTGACGATCGTGGGGGCTACCGGGGCGGCTCGGCTCCGCGTGACGATCGTGGTGGGTACCGGGGCCGTGACGACCGTGGGGCCCCGGCTCCGCGTGACGATCGTGGGGGCTACCGGGGCCGTGACGACCGTGCCGGTGGTGGCGATCGTGGCGGGTACCGTGGCGGCGCTCCGCGCGACGATCGCGGTGGGTACCGGGGTCGTGACGACCGTGGCGGCGCTCCGCGCGACGATCGCGGTGGGTACCGGGGTCGTGACGACCGTGGGGCTCCGGCTCCGCGCGAGGACCGCGGCGGCTACCGGGGTCGTGACGACCGTGGCGGCGCTCCCCGCGACGACCGTGGTGGCTACCGCGGCCGTGACGACCGCAGCGCGGCTCCCCGCGAGGACCGTGGCGGCTACCGCGGCCGTGACGACCGTGGCGGCGCACGACCGAACCCCCGCGGAACCGGGGAATCCCGTGGTTCCGGAGCACCTCGGTGGGGCGGAGCGGACCGGAACCGCGGGCGCGACGACCGCAGCTCGGCGCCGCGTGACGACCGCGGCGGCAACTCCGGCCGCTTCGTCGGGCGCGACGACGACCGGCGCCGTGACGACCGCGGCGGGTACGTCCGCCGCGACGACGACCGCCGTGACGACCGTCGCCGTGACGACCGCGGCCGTGACGACCGCGGCCGTGACGACCGCCGCGGGCCCGACGGGCAGCAGAGCCGCGTCTGGCACAACGGCCGTCGCTACGTCGGCGGCACCACGAGCGTGCGCAACAGCGACCGCCCCGGCGCCGCCCGCACCACGCCGAAGCCGAGCGGGGAGCGCGACGGCAACGGCGCGCCGCTCGAGGGCACGCCCGAGCGGCCGATCATCCCGGACTGGGACGCGGCGGACGGGACGGCGTCCGGCGGGGCCGAGCCGGGCCTCCAGGCCGAGGGGGAGCGCCTGCAGAAGGTGATCGCCGCTGCGGGCGTGGCATCCCGACGCGTCGCGGAGAACCTGATCGTCGAGGGCCGCGTGACGGTCAACGGGCAGGTGGTGGACGCCCTCGGGCGTCGCGTCGACCCCGCGACCGACGCGATCGCCGTCGACGGCGTGCCGGTGCAGATCGACTCCTCGCGGCGGTACATCGTGCTCAACAAGCCGACCGGCGTCGTCTCGAGCCTGCAGGACGAGCGCGGCCGCCGCGACCTGACCGAGTTCGTCGACCGCTACGAGGAACGGCTGTTCAACGTCGGTCGCCTCGACGCCGAGACCTCGGGGCTGCTCGTCCTGACGAACGACGGCGACCTGGCCCACGTGCTCGCGCACCCGTCCTTCGGGGTGCAGAAGACCTACATCGCGAAGGTGCACGGCAACGTGAACCCGGCCGTGGTGCAGCGACTGCTCGAGGGCGTGGAGCTCGAGGACGGCCCGATCAAGGCCGACCGGGTGAAGTTGCTCGAGTCCTCGCGGGGTGAGTCGCTCGTCGAGATCACCCTGCACTCGGGCCGCAACCGGATCGTCCGCCGCATGCTCGAGGCCGTCGACCACCCGGTGCTCGAACTCGTCCGGCGGTCGTTCGGGCCGCTGCACCTCGGCAGCCTGCCGCCGGGCAAGATGCGCGAGCTCGGCACGGTCGAGGTGGGCAAGCTGCTCGCCACGGTCCGCGACGCGAAGCCGACGGGCCGGGACGACCGCGACGTCGCGCTGGACGACGACGAGGACGACGACGAGTCGGCGGACTGACGGGGACCGACACCGCGATCGGTAGGCTTGCCCGGTGACCGACCTGACGCCGCACGACACGGACCGCCGCCTGCGGGGTCCGGTGCGCGTCGTCGGCGCCGGGCTGCTCGGCGCCTCGATCGGCCTGGCGCTGCGCGAGAAGGGGGTGGACGTCGTCCTGGACGACGTGTCGCCCGCCGCGCTGGCCCTCGCCGTGGACTACGGAGCCGGTCGTCGACCGGCGGTCGGGGACGCCCCGGAGCTCGTCGTCGTGGCCGTGCCGCCGGACGTCGTGGCGACGGTCGTCGCCCGCGAACTCGCGGACCACCCGGACGCGATCGTGACGGACGTCGCGAGCGTGAAGGCCGGTCCGCTGGCGGAACTCGTCGCCGCGGGTGCCGACGTCAGCCGCTACATCGGGTCCCACCCGATGGCGGGGCGTGAGCGCAGCGGCCCGACGGCGGCGCGTGCCGACCTGTTCGTCGGTCGCCCGTGGGTGATCGCGGGGCACGACGGCATCACCTACCAGCGCGCCGCGGTGGTCGAGGACCTGGCGCTCGACGTCGGCGCGACCGTCGTGCCGATGGAGCCGGCGGCGCACGACCTCGCCGTCGCCTACGTCTCGCACGTGCCGCAGCTCGTGTCGACGCTGATGGCCTCGCGGCTGCGCGACGCCCCGGACGGCGCCCTCGGCCTGGCCGGCGGCGGCGTGCGCGACGTGACCCGGGTGGCCGCGAGCGACCCCGGGCTGTGGGTGCAGATCATCGGTGCCAACGCGGCGAACGTCCGGCACGTGCTGGCGGACCTGCGTGACGAACTGACCGGGCTGCTCGGCGCACTCGACGACCCCGCTGCGGCCGGTGCCCCGCGCACCCTCGCCGAGGCGATCGCCGCGGGCAACCGCGGTGTCGAACGGCTGCCGGGCAAGCACGGCACCACCAAGCGCTTCGCCCAGGTCGTCGTCCTGGTGGACGACACCCCAGGGCAGATCGCCGCGCTCCTGACGTTCATCGGGGAGATCGGCATCAACCTCGAGGACATGCGCCTCGAGCACTCACCGGGCGCACCGATCGGCATCGTCGAGGTGTCGGTCGTCCCCGAGCAGGAACAACGACTCGTCGAGCAGCTCGAGGGTCGCGGATGGAGGATCGCAGCAGCATGGGCATGATCGACGACGTGGACGCAGCGACGAACGAACCCGGCGCGACCGGCGGACCCGACGGGCCCGACACCGGCCTGCCCACCCCGACGCCCGGCGACGGTGCGCGCGGCGGCGCCGAGGGCGGCCCGCTCGGCGGCCCGGCCGGCCTGGGCGAGCCCGGCGGCGAACCGGGTTCGACGAGTGCTCCGGTGCCGTCCGGCCTCGCCGACGGGGCCTACGTGGCGAAGACCGTCATCGCGGTCGACGGTCCGGCCGGCAGCGGCAAGTCGAGCGTGTCCCGCGCGGCGGCGCGCGTGCTGGGCTTCGGCTACCAGGACACCGGAGCCGCGTACCGGGCACTCGCGTGGCACGCCCTGCAGCAGCGGGTCGACCTCGACGACCCGGCGGCGGTCCTGGCGAGCTGGGACACCTTCGACTACGCGATCGGCACCGACCCCGACGACTACTTCGTGAAGGTGGGGGGGACCGACGTCACCGAGGCCATCCGCACCCCCGACGTCACCGGCGCGGTCGCCCACATCGCGAAGCTGCCCGACGTCCGGCACCGCCTGGTGCAGCTGTTCCGCACCGTGATGCGGAAGACCGACGCCCCGGGGATCATCACCGAGGGCCGGGACATCACCACGGTCGTCGCCCCCGACGCCGAGGTCCGGATCCTGCTGACCGCAGACGAGTCCGTTAGGATGGCCCGACGATCGGCAGAGGTCACGACCCAGTCGGCCGCCGAGACCTCCGCAGCGCTCGCTCGTCGTGACGCGGCGGACGCGAAGGTCGTCGACTTCATGAACGCCGCGGACGGCGTCACGACGCTCGACTCCACCGACCTCGACTTCGACCAGACCGTGCAGGCGGTCGTCGACCTGGCCCGCGCGGCCACGCACTGACGCGGACCGGACGGCCTCGGCCGGCCGGTCACGCACCGACGCAGGACCGGACGGCCTCGGCCAGCCGGTCACCGTACCGCACTGACGCACGACCGGACGGCCTCGGCCAGCCGGTCACCCACGGCCGGACCCCCGGCCCCGGCCGGCAACGGCCACCGACACCGCGGCCCCGGCCGCTCGCGAGGAAAACCACCATGGCCCAGCTGGACAACCCGGACAACGACGACTTCCCCGAGTACGACGACGCCCTCGGCGCGCGCCTCGCCGGACTCGACGAGGCAGAGGCCGAGCAGCGCGCCACGGCACTCCGCGCCGGACTCGAGGAGTACGACCTCGAGGACGAGGACCTCGCCCTGCTCGAAGCCGGTCAGATCGGCGAGGACGGCGTCCACTACCTGCCGGCCTACCCGGTGCTCGCCATCGTCGGCCGCCCGAACGTCGGCAAGTCCGCGCTCGTGAACCGCATCCTCGGCCGCCGCGAGGCCGTCGTGCAGGACGTCCCCGGCGTCACGCGCGACCGGGTCAGCTACAAGGCCGAGTGGAACGACAAGCGCTTCACGCTCGTCGACACGGGCGGCTGGGAGCCCGACGCCCAGGGCATCAACGCCTCGGTCGCCGCGCAGGCCGAGGTCGCCATCGACCTCGCCGACGCCGTGCTCTTCGTCGTCGACGTCACGGTCGGCATCACCGCCACCGACGAGCACGTCGTGAAGATGCTCCGCGGCACCGACCGTCCGGTCATCGTCGTCGCGAACAAGTCCGACGACGACCGCCGCGACCTCGACGCCTACGAGCTGTGGAACCTCGGTCTCGGCGAGCCGCACCCGGTGTCGGCACTGCACGGCCGCGGCGTCGCGGACCTGCTCGACCTCATCATCAAAACGCTGCCGGACACCTCGGCGGTCGCGAAGCAGGAGGTCGGCGGCCCCCGTCGCGTGGCCATCCTCGGCCGTCCGAACGTCGGCAAGAGCTCGCTGCTCAACAAGGCCGCCGGCGAGGAGCGCGTCGTCGTGAACGACCTCGCGGGCACCACCCGCGACCCGGTCGACGAGCAGATCGAGCTCGGTGGCAAGGTCTGGCGCTTCGTCGACACCGCTGGCATCCGCAAGCGCGTGCACCTGCAGCAGGGCGCCGACTTCTACGCGTCGCTCCGCACCACGGCCGCACTCGAGAAGGCCGAGGTCGCCGTCGTCGTCCTCGACGTCACCGAGCCCGTCTCCGTGCAGGACCTGCGGATCATCGACCTCGTCCTCGAGTCGGGCCGCGCGCTCGTCCTGGCCTACAACAAGTGGGACCTGCTCGACGACGAGCGCCGCCGCTACCTGGAGCGCGAGATCGAGCAGGACCTGGCGCACGTCGCCTGGGCGCCGCGGGTGAACATCTCGGCCCGTACCGGCCGCCACCTCGAGAAGCTCGTGCCCGCGCTCGAGACCGCCCTCGACTCGTGGGACACCCGCATCCCGACCGGCAAGGTCAACGCCTTCATCGCCGAGCTCGTGCAGGAGCACCCGCACCCCGTCCGCGGTGGCAAGCAGCCGCGCATCCTGTTCGGGACGCAGGCGTCGAGCCAGCCGCCGACGTTCGTGCTGTTCACGTCGGCCTTCCTCGACCCGCAGTACCGCCGGTTCATCACCCGCCGGCTCCGCGAGGTCTGGGGCTTCTCCGGCACGCCGATCAACGTCAACATGCGGGTGCGCGAGCGCCGGAAGCGCTGACCCGCACCGCCCGCCCAGAACGCGCCCCGGATCCCCGGGGCGCGTTCTGCGTCGCGGTGCTCCCGTCCGTCGGTGTTGCCGTCCGCTGCGTGTCGGACGGGAGGCCCGGTGCGGCTCCGCCCCGTCGGTGCGGCACCATGGGACCGTGCGCATCGAGCGGTGGGGGACAGGGCGACGTCGGCTCGCGACGGGTGGCGTCGTGGCAGCGGTCGCGGTCGTCGGTGCGGTTGCGCTCTGGTCGGGCACGCGGTCGGACGACCAGGAACCCGTCGCCCGCGTCGACACGGTCGACCACGGGACGGCACGGGTCCCGGCCGAGGGCCTCGTGCCGTCGAACGGCCTGGGGGACACCGTGCCGGACTCCGGGGAGCAGGCGCGTCCGGTCGACACGTCGCCGGTCGAGCCGTGGTGGCTCCGGGTGCCGCCGGTCGCCGGCGAGGTCGTCGGCGTGGGCGGCGCGGCCAGCGGACACGTCCGCATCGCCCGGCTCGGCGGCGAGGACGCGATCGAGGTCCACGTCGACGGCCTGCACACCCGGGCCCGCGGTGAGGTCTCGGTCGCGCTCGCGTCCGGGACCGTCCGGGCCGACGCGGACCCCCGGGGGACCACGATCGGCGAGTCCGCGGAACTCGCGCGGTTCCCGACGTCGCAGCGTGAGCTCGCCGTCGTGCTCAGCGACCCGTGGAGCCTGCCGGAGGAGGTCCGCTCGCTCGTCCTCACCGACACCGCCACCGGCGAGGTCGTCGGCAGCGCGACCCTCGTGCCGGTCGGCTGAGCGCACCGGGGACGCCCTCGGGTACGGCACGATGGACTCGTGACCCAGCAGGACGACGGCCTCGGCGCCCGCGCCGACCGTCTGTGGTGCCGTCTGCGGCTCGACCGCCTGGCCGGTGGTCGACAGGGCGGCTACGTCGTCCGCGAGGACATGCTCGACCACCCGGACACCGTGCGGTCCTTCCGGTGGATCCGGTGGCTGCTCGTCGCCGAGACGATCGTCGGGGTCGCCGCGGTGGTGATCGCGGTGCTGCTCACGCACGCCGGGCAGACGGTGCCGTGGGCGGTCTGGTTCCGCGCCACCGTCGTCCTGCTCATCACCCTGACGCTCTACGTCTTCGCCTGGCGCGCCCAGCTCGGGTACTACTGGGCGTACCAGCGCATGCGGTTGTTCAGTCGGATCTTCCCGATCGTGACGCTCGTGGTCGCCGCGATCCCCGGGCTGTACCCGTTCTGGATGGTCATCGAGCAGATCGTGTTCTCCCTGCTCATGGTCGGCATCGGCGACGTGCTCACGTCGGACCACATGCGCACCGCGTTTCCCAAGCCCGCGCGGCAGTAGCGCGCTCGTCCACAGGGCCCCGCACCGCGGGCACCCGCGTCGTCGGGCAGCGCTACGATCGAGGCCACGGGGGTGGACTGTGAAACTCAAGGTGACCATCGCGGACGCGGGGACCGAGCGGGACGTCGTCGTCACCGCGGACGTCACGGCGACGATCGGCAGCGTCGCGGAACGGCTGGTCGGTGGCCAGGGCGTGCAGACGGGCGTGCCGCTGACCCTGCGGGTCTGGCTGCCCGACCGCCCGCAGGCACGACTGCTCAACCCGTCGGCGAGCGTGCACGAGTCCTCGCTCCGGTCCGGGTGCCGGGTGCAGGTCGTCCCCGCCACCGACCGCCGCCGCGGCGACGACGTCGAGGACGCCCCCGCCGCGGTCGTGCAGGTGCTCTCCGGGCCCGAAGCGGGCAACGAGTACACGCTGTCCCAGGGCGTCAACCTGATCGGGCGTGACGCGATGGCCCAGGTCTACCTGGCCGACGACGACCAGGTGTCGCGCCGGCACGCCTCGGTGACGGTGGGCGAGACGATCGAGGTCGTCGACCTGAACTCCGCGAACGGCGTCGCCGTCGACGGCCGGCTGATCGCGCGCTCCTTCGTCGGGCCGGACGCCGTCGTCCAGGTGGGTGGCTCCACCCTGCGGATCCTCCCGCTGTCCACGTCGCCCCTGCCGGTCGCGCCGGGTACGGCCGGGGCGGACCACACCGAGTTCTCCCGATCGCCACGCGTCGACCCCGCCCACCGCGGCAAGGACTTCACCCTGCCGGAGATCCCGGTGCCGGGCGAGAAGCCGCGGCTTCCCGTCATCGCGATCCTCGCGCCGATCATCCTCGGCGGCGTGCTCTTCCTCGTCACGAAGCAGCCGTACACGCTCATCTTCATCGCGCTGTCCCCGATCATCATGATCGGCACCTGGATCGACCAGCGCGTGCAGAACCGACGGCGCAAGCGCGACGAACGGCAGCGGTTCGAGGAGTCCCTCGAGGACACCGGTGCCCGACTCGCCGCCGCCCGCGCGCAGGAGGTCGAGGCGCGCGTGGCCGAGTCGCCGGCGCCCGCGGTCGTCACCGCCGCCATGCGCGACCGCTCCGAGCTCCTCTGGACCCGCAAGCCCGAGCACACGACCTTCCTCGAGGTGCGCTTCGGTGCGGGGGAGCAGCCGTCCCGCTCCACCGTGGTGATGCCGTCGAAGAACTCCGGCAGCGTCGACGACTGGAACCGCGCCGAGGCGCTCGCCGACGAGTACGCGACCGTCGGACCCGTCCCCGTCGTCGAGACCTTCGAGCGTGCCGGTGCCATCGGCGTCGCCGGCACCGGTCTGGTCGCCGACGACGTCGCCCGGTCGCTCGTGGTCCAGCTCGTGGGCCTGCACAGCCCGGCCGACCTCGTCGTCACCGCCTTCGCCGGGGGCACCACGACCGACCAGTGGGCGTGGCTGAAGTGGCTGCCCCACGTGGACTCGCCGTACAGCCCGCTGCGATCCGCCGGGCTGGTCCGCGACTTCGCTGGCGCGTCGACCCTGCTCGCCGAACTCGAGGGCCTCGTCGCCACCCGTCGCGCCGCCGGCGTCGGTCGCGGCGAGCACGTGCGGTCGCGCATCGACGAGAGCCGTGCGCTCGACGAGGAGCACGGCGAGTCCGTCGACCGCCTGCCGGCCACCCCGGCCGTCGTCGTCCTCGTCACTGCCGAGGCCCCGGCCGACCGCGCGCGCCTCGTCGCCCTGGCGGAAGAGGGCCCCGACTACGGCGTCCACCTGCTGTGGTTGGCCTCGACCCTCAGCGCGCTGCCCGTGGTCTGCCGCACGTACGTATCCCTCGACCGCGCCTCGGGCACGGCGACCGTCGGCTTCGTGCGCTCCGGACAGTCCGTCGTGCTCGACGAACTCGACCGGGTCGACAGCATCGAGGCCGCCACCGTCGCACGGTCGATCGCGCCGGTGCAGGACTCCGGTGCCCGGGTGCTCGACGAGACCGACCTGCCGCACAGCGTCGCCTTCGTCGACCTGTACGAGGGCGACGTCGCCGGCGACGCCGGGGCCGTCGTCAGCCGGTGGGCGAAGAACGACAGCCTGACGGCGGACTGGGTGCCCGGCGCCGGTCGCGAGTCGGGCGGCATCCGCGCCGTCGTCGGGCAGGGACCGAGCGAACCGCTCGCCCTCGACCTGCGCGCCCACGGCCCGCACGCGCTCGTCGGTGGCACCACCGGCTCGGGCAAGAGCGAGTTCCTGCAGACCTGGATCATGGGCATGGCGGCGGAGTACTCGCCGGACCGCGTCACGTTCCTGCTCGTCGACTACAAGGGCGGCGCCGCCTTCGCGGAGTGCGTCGGGCTGCCGCACACCGTCGGGCTCGTCACCGACCTCAACCAGCACCTGGTCCGCCGGGCGCTGACCTCGCTCCGCGCCGAGCTCCGGTACCGCGAGCACCTGCTCAACGAGCGCGGCGCGAAGGACCTCGTGACGCTCGAGCAGCGCGGCGACCAGGCGGCCCCGCCCGCGCTCGTCATCGTCATCGACGAGTTCGCGGCGCTCGCGTCCGAGATCCCGGAGTTCATCGACGGGGTCATCGACGTCGCCCAGCGCGGACGCTCCCTCGGGCTGCACCTGGTCATGGCGACGCAGCGGCCGAGCGGCGTCATCAAGGACTCCCTGCGGGCGAACACCAACCTGCGCATCGCGCTCCGCGTCGCCGACCCCGTCGACAGCGAGGACGTCCTCGGGGTGTCCGACGCCGCCTTCTTCGACCCGGGCACCCCGGGCCGCGCCGCGGCGAAGATCGGCCCCGGGCGGGTACTCGACTTCCAGACCGCCTACCTCGGCGGTCGGTCCGACGACGTCGTGCACGAGCCCGACGTCGAGGTGCAGGAGTTCCCGTTCGGCCCCGGCACGGTTTGGCCGAGCGCGCCGCGCGCCCCGCGCGACTCGAAGCGGGCGAAGGACATCGAACGGCTCGCCGCCACGATCACCCGGGCCGCCGACGACCGGGCGCTCGCCGTACCCCGGAAGCCGTGGATCGACCAGCTGCCGGACACGATCGACCTCGGGGCGCTGCCCGCGTCGACCGGTTCGACGCTCGTCGTCGGCACCGTCGACGTCCCGGAGTCGCAGCAGCAGACGCCCTTCGGCCTCGACCTCGACCTCATCGGCAACCTGGCGGTGCTCGGGGCCGGTGGCGCAGGCAAGTCGGCCGCACTCCGGGCGGTCGCCGTGGCGGCCTCGGCCGTGGCCGACCGCTTCCCCGTGCAGATCACCGGGCTCGACTTCGGCGGTGGCGGCCTCAGCATGCTCGAGGCCCTGCCCACGGTGGGGACCGTCATCAGCGGGCCGGACGACGAGCGCATCACGCGCCTCCTGGCCGACCTCGAGGCGACCGTCTCGGACCGTTCCGCGCGCTTCGCGGCCGCTCGCGCCGCGAACATCAGCGAGTACCGGGCGGTCAGCGGCGTCGCGGAGCCGCGGATCCTGGTGCTCATCGACGGCATGGGCGCGTTCCGCAACGAGTACGAGTTCCGACCGGGCTCGCAGCAGGTCTTCGACCAGGTCGTCGCCGTCGCGGCCACCGGGCGTGCGCTCGGCGTGCACCTGGTGATGTCCGCCGACCGGATGGGGGCGTTCCCGTCGAACCTGCAGGCCGCGATCGGCGAGCGGATCGTCCTCCGCCTGGCGAGCGAACTCGAGTACATCGCGGCGGACGTCCCCGCCGACGTGCTCGAGGACGCCGTCGCCGGCCGCGGGCTCGTCGACGACCACGAGGTCCAGCTCGCCGTGCCCGCCGGCAGCGCGGACCTGGTCGTGCAGGACGCCGCCGTGTCGTCGCTCGCCGCCGCACTCGTCGCCCGCGGTGTCGCCGTCGCGCCACCGATCCGACGCCTGCCCGCCGTCGTGGACCAGGCGTCCCTGCCGGCGTCGGTCGGCGGTCGGCCGACCATCGGGCTGGCGGACGACACCCTCGCGCCCATCGGGATCCCGGGCGACGGCCTGTTCGTCGTGACCGGCCCCTTCGGGTCCGGGCGTTCCACGACCATGCAGACCCTCATCCGGTCGGTCCGCCAGACCTGGCCCGAGCGACCCGCGCACCTCATCGTCGGACGCCGGTCGGTCCTGCGGGACGCCACGGCCTGGGCGTCGGCATCCACCGACGGATCCTCGGCCGAGACCCTGGCGTCGGAGCTCGCGACGCGGCTCGAGAGCGCCACGCCCTTCGACGACGCCGAACCGATCATCGTCATCGAGAACGTCGGCGACTTCGAGGGGCTGCCCGCCGAGGGCCAGGTGGCCCGGCTCATCAAGGCCGCGCGTCGCGCCGGCGTCTTCGTGCTCGCCGAGGCGGACACCGTGACGGCACCGAGCGCCTGGCAGCTCTTCGGCGAGCTGAAGACCGCGCGCGCCGGCATCGCCCTGCAACCCGAGGAGACCGACGGACTGACGCTGTTCCGCACCGCGTTCCCACGGGTGACCCGCTCGGACTTCCCGGTCGGTCGAGGGATCATGGTGGACTCCGGGCGGATCACCCGGGTACAAGTCGCTCACACCGTCGAAGCGAAGGTGACCCGCTAACAGGGGGTAGACATCTCACGCGCGAGGTTTTATCACGTGGTGGTACGGTGGGCGTAGTCGCCGGAGGGGCTGGCGACACCGACCACCGTGAAGGGGTGCAACCGTGGCGAACATCAACGTCTCGTACCAGGAGCTCAACAGCAACGCCGACCGGCTCGTCGCCGGCCGTGACGAGATCAACGCGACCCTGTCCAAGCTGCAGGCGCAGATCGCCTCGCTGACCCAGGCGGGGTTCCAGACGGACCGCTCCTCGGGTGCGTACAACGAGGCCTACCAGCGCTTCACCACCGGCGCGCAGAACACCATCGGCGGGCTGAACGACCTGGCGCAGTTCCTGCGCACCACCGCCCACACGCTGGGCGACGTCGACCAGCAGCTCGCGTCGAAGCTCGGTCGCTGAGCGGAGAGATCTGACATCGGGAGGCCGATGCCGCAGCAGTGCGGCGTCGGCCCTCCCTGTCATGGGGGTGACGTGTGAGCGGCAAGCTCAAGATCTCGTACGACGCGCTGGACGCGTTGTCGACGAAGGTGACGGCAGCGGGGGACGACATCGAGATCGGATCGAAGATCGAGGGCGGTCAGGGGAACACCGAGCTCGGTTCCGATGTGGTGTCGGGAGCCCTGCGCGACGCCACGGCGCAGCAGGTCCAGCGGTCGAAGATCGCTGCCGACAGCATCCGTGACGCCGGCAAGTTCCCGACGTCGGTGAAGCGGTCGTACGCGGACGCCGATGCGGCCCAGGCACAGGCGGCCGGCAAGTGAGCTGGTCGGAGGCGGACCCCGGTCAGGGCAGTCCGGCCGGCATCCAGGGCGTGGCAGCGCTGCGGACCGCGCGGGCCGCGAAGGTCCGCGATGCCCAGCGCACCATCCAGTCCGTGGCGTCGCAGTCCGGCGTCGACTGGGAGGCTGCGAGCCAGCAGTCGTTCGCGGCGGAGCTGTCGAAGAAGGCGGCCGACATCGAGCTCGTGGCGACCGGCCTCGAGAAGCAGGCGACGGCGCTCACGACGTACGCCGGAGCACTGACGCAGATCAAGGACCGGCAGGTCGTGCTCGAGACGCGTCGCGCGACGGCGGAGCAGGACTTGGCGTCGGCACAGTTGAAACTGAGTCCGCTCATCGTGATCCCGCAGTCGCGGCCGACGACGCTGTTCCCCGAGCAGGCGGCGCCCGACCCACAGGCTGAGGCTGAGGCAGCGCGTCACAAGGCAAAAGTGCAGGCGTTGATCGACGAAGCTCAGCGCGAGCTGCGCGCTGTCGACGCCGAGTGGGACGTCCTCGTCTCCGACCGACGCCGCATCGACGGAACGTGCGCGGCTGCCCTGCAGAGCCAGGACGTCCTTGGGCAGGTCGTCACCTTCACAGCAGCAGCGATCGCGGCTTCATCGCCGGCCGATCTGCTCGACCGACTGAAGCAGCTCAATCAGGCCGACCTCGAGATCCTGCTCGGGGAGCACCCAGAACTCGCCGAGCGGATGAACCAGGCGACACCGGAGCAGGTCGCGTCGTGGTGGAACGGCATGGGCAACGAGCAGCAGGAAGCCTTCGTCAACGGCATCCCGAGCGTGATCGGGGCTCTCAACGGGGTCTCAGCGCTTGACAGGGTCGCCGCGAACAGGATCAACGCAGCGGAGCGTCTCGCGTATCGCGAGCGGCAGCTCAAGGAGATGAAGGAAGCTTTCAAAGAGTACGGCAGCTCCATACGCGCAGGGGACATCGCTGACCTGGAGGCGGAAGTTTCCTATCTCAAGAAGGCGACGTCGGAGCCGCCGGACGTCCAGCTCTACCTGTACGAGCCGGACGACGATCGCATCATCGAGATGATCGGTACGCCATCCGACAAGACCAACAAGGTGGTCACGTACACACCTGGAACTGCTGCGACTCTCGACGGTTTCTACGATGGATCGACCCGAGACATCGGTTCCTGGTTGCAACAGCGTGATCGCGAAGGACTGGTTGCCTTCGTCTACAAGGACGGACGGTACCCGCAGAACCCTCTCACCGAGGCGAACGACCAGGACTACGCCGTCGGCACAGGTCAGAAGCTCGCCGCCTTCGAGGACGGCGTCTTCCGTGATCCGCTCCTCAGCGGGGCAAAGTCCATTGCCATCGGCCACAGCTGGGGAACGGCGAACGTCACGTCGTCCGAAGTGGCCGGAGCGCACTACGATCTGGTGGTCTCGATCTCGGGCGCTGGGGTCCCTGTTGACTGGACAAAGGACCCGACGACCATGTACGCGGACTACTCCTACGACGACATTCTCCAAGACGCTCAGCGAACTCTGGGTGGAGACAAGGTCTGGGATGGTCGCAACCCTCGGAAGGTAGGGTTCGAGCACGGTGACTATTACACTCCGCCGACGACGTGGAAGAATGCAGGTGGGCCTTGGTTGGATTCGGCGCCGAAGCATCTTTTGGCTGGAGTCGATTCGCATCTGCTCGCGGCTACTACCGAGAAGTCCAATTTGCGTCTGCTCACCGACCTCGAGAAGCGCATCGACGGTGGAGAGTACTGATGAGGTTCGTTCAATCTGTTGCAGCCTTTATGGCCGTTTTTCTGTTGGGTGGGTGTGCTATGGGGTCTGAATCCGTTGGGAGCCCGGAGGAGCGAGTCGCGGACGCCAAAAGGGTTTCGCAGCGTTCCGAGCGGCAGATTGTCGAAATGCTGCCAGCTTCGGCTGTTGCTGGTGTCGACCAGATCGAGGAAGGCTCGTTCTTGAGTTGCTCCGACGGCTATTTGTGGTCGGGCAACATTCGTGCAACGCTCACCCGCGATGCAGACGCCGAAAAACTGCTCACCGACGTCGGGAAATTAGCTGGCGAGCGTCACTATGAAGTGAACCAAGACAAGTCCGCAGACGGCTCCTTGCAGATGGAGCTGGTGAGCGAGCAAGGTGTACAGTTGCTTGCCACCGTCTGGGACAAGGGGAAATCGATCGACGTCAATTCCTTCTCTGCATGTTTCCCTATGCCCGATGATTGGGTTCCGCCGGTCAGGTATTGAGCTCTCGAGGCTGACCCGGATCGTGGAGAAAAGTGGTGTCGAGTGGCTTTCCTTGAAGCGAGAAAGGGCGATCGCGCTTTCCGCCTTGACGATCGTTCTGGCTTCAGCGGGTTGTGACGCCACACGCGGCGGGGCAAGCGCTGCTGAAGGCGCGTCAGACGTCGAGAACAGCTTGGGTGTGAGGCGGGTGTTGGTGACGCACCGCGAAGTCGCCCAATCAGTTGGTTCGACCACGATCGTCGTCCTGACCGCCACTGATCCTGAGCAGCGTCGAGACGAGGTCGCCGCTTTCAGCAGGGCTCTCCTCGACGCGGCCTACTTGGAGGACGAATGGAAGCCCAGCGCCGGGGTTCGAGTCGTCGTCAAGGACTACGACGGCCCGCCGCTCGGCCAATCCCTCGAGCGTGCTGGTTGGGACCTCGTGGGATGGGACCAGTCCGTACCCGGCACGGTTTTCGTTGGTGCTCCCGAGATGGAGAAGCAGTTCGGTCGGTGGCCGGCGGCGCTCTCATGAGCCTCCGGCGAGCTCACGATGCGAAGCCCCTCGGGAAGTTCGCGACGGTCGCCCGTGCTGGTGCGGGGCGACGAGTGTTGTCGACGTACCTGATCGCCCTCGTGGTGGGTCTGATGGTGAGTGGCTGCTCCAGGGGCGATGCGTTTGAGCCGTTGGAGGCTCGTGACTTCCTTGAGCGGTCTCGAGGGGTCGAGAACGCGACGGTCACGACGGGGAAGCTGAGAGGCACTCTCAAGAGCACCTACTTCGTGGACGTGCGAGTCAGAGTCGACTCGACAGAGGGCGATGATCGGCTCGGAGCGATCGCGCTCCGCGCAGTGCAAACCGGTTGGGCGACCCGCATCGACCACGCTCCATACGGTGTGTATCTCGAGGTGTCGGGCAAGCCGGACATCGACGTCGGTGAACTGCTCGACGGGGCCGGTCTTCACGTCCAGAGTGGGATCCGACCGAGTGCTCCGGTTTTGGTGAGCGCAGAGAGTCTGCAGCGCCGGTGGGGGAAGTGGCCCGGCGCGCGACCTGATGACTAGTCCTGTCTGGTGTCCTGGCCATCGACGCGTCCCGAGGGGCCGTTGTCGTTGTCATATGGAGATGGTGAGTTGCTGTGATGCACAAGAGCGGTAATCGGCGACCAGTGTTGTCAGCGGGTTCTGTCACCGTGGTGATCGGGCTGATGATCGGGGGATGCACCGTGCATGATGGATTTGCTCCGTTGGAAGCTCGTGACTTCCTCGAGCAGTCACGGGGAGTCGACGCGGCGACCGTCACAACCGGAGGATTGGCTCGCACCTTCGGGCGTGATTACTTCGTCAACGTCCGCATGACGGTCGACCCGAGTCTCGGCGAGGACCGCTTACGATCACTCGCGCTCTGTGCGGTGCAGACCGGATGGGCAACGCGCATCGCGCACGCTCCGTACGGTGTGAAACTCGAAGTGTTGAGCGACTCTGACGTCGATGTCCTCCGCTTGCTCGAGGATGCGAATCTCGAGGTGCAAGCAGAGGTCGATCAGGGCAACCCGGTGTTGGTGAGCGCGGACAGTCTGCAACGTCAATGGGGTCGCTGGCCTGGCAGACGTCCGGGTGCGCGTTGTGCGGGTGCGAATCCGGCAGCAGCGGCGGTCCTTGCCGGGAGTACGGCGGGCAGGCTGCAGAGGAACGGCTCCGCCGCAACGGCCCGTTTCGACGAAGATCGTCCGCGCAGCGGCGAGCGCCGATCAGGTCGACACGGGCGAACTGCCCTCGGGTCGTCCCATGACTTGTGACGCCATCCGAGTCGGCTAAATGACGTCGAGCATCCATCGACCGCTACCGACGACGACCAACTTCGGACAGAACATGCGACTCAGACTCATCCCGCCGATCGTCCTCGTGGCCTTGCTGACGGGCTGCTCGGCATCGGGCAACGATCGACCTGCAGACGGCGAGCCCGCGGCACCCACCGCGTCGCCCGAAGTCGTCATCGGCAAGGCGAAAGCGGACACGCAGCGCACGGAACGGGAGATCGCGGAGGCCGTCCCTGACCGTTCACGTGTCCGCCAGCAGGAGAAGGGCGCGCTCTTTCCGTGCGGGGAGCACGAACGTCAGTGGGCCGGTGGCACGAACGTCGACACCAGTGAAGAGCCTGACATGGATGCTGTAGTCGCGGCGGTCGGGCAGACCTGGGGGAACAGGTCCGGCTGGAAGGTCGTCGAGCGTCGGGATTCCGATGGGCTCCCCACGATCGACATCTCGACTGATGACGGCGAGGGGTACCTGGTTTCGCGAGGCACCAATGCGAGAACGGTGCACATCAGGTCCTCATCGTCGTGTTTTGCGGTACCCGAGGTGTTCTCCGGGGGCGGCTTGTGGTGACCGCGCGTCCCCGCCTGCTGCTCGGCGCCACCGTTGCCGTCAGCGCGATGGCAGTCCTGCTGAGCGGTTGTGCCCTGGTGCGTGGGCCGGTGGAGGACCCGGAGGTCAGTACGGCCCAGGCCAAGAAGTCCGCGCAGGACGCCGAGAAGTCGATCATCGATCTGATCCCGCCGTCCGAGGTGGTGGAGACGCACCAGATCGAGACCGCTTCCTTCCTGAGCTGCTCATCGGGTTTCCTGTGGTCCGGGAACATCCAGGCGACGCTCGCCGAGGGCACCGACGCCGAGCAGGTCCTGCGGGGCATGGGTGCGGCGGCGCAACGCGAGCAGGTGGACGTCAGTCATGATCGGACGTCCGTCGGGTCGCTGCGGTACGCGTTTGTCGACCGGCAGGGTGTGCGGTTGTTGGCCTCCGTCTGGGACGACGGCCGGAAGATCGACGTCGACTCGTTCTCGGCGTGCTTCAGGGTGCCGGACGACTGGGTGCCGCCGCGGAGCTACTGATGGAGACGATGCAGTACGGGTACGGAGGGGGACCTGATGGTGACCGGTGAAGAGTCGACTACTGCGCAGCGGCGTGTTCCGCATTGGAGGATCTTCGTCCCCGGTGCGATCGCGGTCGTCAGCGCTCTGGCGGCGTACCTGTCCCTGGACGGCGTGTCCCACGGAAGACTGGGGTGGGCGATCTTCTGGTCGCTCGTGATGGTGTTCTCAGCGCTCGGGACGCTGATGGGGATCGCTGACGTGACGGATGCGAGCCGTCTCGTTCGTGTGCTCGGCATCGTCGCCGTCCTGTTCGCTGGCGTCCTGCTCGCTTTCGAGGTCCTCCTGCTGGTCGTCGTCGTGATGGTGACCGTCGCGAACTCCGGTGGCGCCTGATGCGCGCTCGAACGATCGCGGTCGTCACAGCCGCCGTGGTCGGGCTGCTGCTGACCGGTTGTGCGCACGCCGACCCACTGCCCGCTGACCCGGATGAGCGCCTCGCCGTCGTGAAGGCGACCGTGCAGCGTGCCGAGCTGCGGACGATCCGCGCGCTGCCGTCCACGCAGGTCGAGTCGGTGCGACAGCTGTCGACCGGATCGTTCCTCGACTGCTCCTCCGGCGTGCGGTGGAGCGGCAACATCCGAGCGACCCTGAGCGAGGGGGTGGACGCGACGGCTGCGCAGCAGCGCATCGCCGAGACGTTCGCCACGAGGGACGGCTACGACGTCAGCGAGGACCCGCTGCGGCGCGGCGACGTCCGGGTCCAGATCATCGACCCGGACGGGGTGCAGCTCCTGGTGACCATCTGGGACCACGGCACGGTGATCGACGTCATCTCCGGCTCCGCCTGCTTCGGGTTGCCGCAGGACTTCGACCTGCCGTACGAGTACTGACGCTGGCGGATCCCCAGCGCCCCACGCCGACCCGGCTCAGGCCACCGTCGCCAACGCGAACGGCAGCACGGCCGACGCACCCGCACGCCGGAGTTCCCGGCCCGCCACGGTCATCGTCCACCGGCTGTCGACCAGGTCGTCCACGAGCAGCACCGGCCCCTCGTGCTCCTGCAGGGCGGCTGCGAGCGACGGGTCCACCGTGAAGGTGTCCCACACGCCGGACAGTCGGTACGCGCTGTTCGTCGCGCCGTCCCCACGAGGTGTGCCGCCGTTCCGGCCGAGCGTGCCGAGGAACTGCAGCCGGCCGATCGTGGACAGCGCCTGTGCGAGTGACCCGACGAGTTCGGGCCGGGACCGCGAGGACATCGCCACGATGCCGGTCGGCCGGGTCTCCCACGGCCAGTCCTTGAGCGCGCGAACGCAGCCGTCGACGAGTTCCCGCGACACGGGCGCATCCGGCACACCCGAGCCGAACAGTGCCCGCAGCGGCCCACCCCAGCCGAGGTCGGTGAGCCGGGCGACGGCCCGGCCGGGCTGCACGAGTTCGTCGGGGCCGATCTTGCCGCGGACCGCGACGCCGAGCGAGGCCATGCCGGAGGGCCACTGCGCACGCGGGGCGACCTCGACGCCGACCTTGTCGAGGGCGGCGGCGGCACCGGTCGAGTCGGAGTCGGAGACGTCGGTCGGGAACCACGCGCCCGCGCAGTTGTCGCACCGCCCGCAGGGCTCGGCGGAGGGGTCGTCGAGGTCCTGCTGCAGCAGCTGCATGCGGCAGGCGGAGGTGGCCTCGTAGTCGAGCATCGACGCGGCCTCGGCGGCACGGGCCGCGGCGACGCGTTCGTACCGGGGTGCGTCGTACTGCCAGGGCTGCCCGGTCGCGATCCAGCCGCCGGTGACGCGTCGGACGGCACCGTCGACGTCGAGCACCTTGAGCAGGAGTTCGAGGGTGGATCGCTTGATGTCGACCAGGCCTTCGAGGGCGACGGTGGACATGGCGGTGTCGGTCGACAGGGCGTCGAGCACGGCGGCCGCGCGGGCTTCGGTCGGCATCGAGGCGCTGGCGAAGTACTGCCAGATCTCGCGGTCCTCGCGGCCGGGCAGCAGCAGGACGTCGGCGTTGTCGGTGGCACGGCCGGCACGACCGATCTGCTGGTAGTACGCCACGGGCGACGACGGTGCGCCGACGTGCACGACGAAGCCGAGGTCGGGCTTGTCGAAGCCCATGCCGAGCGCACTGGTGGCGACGAGGGCCTTCAGTTCGTTGCCCTTGAGCTGCTGCTCGAGCTGTTCGCGTTCCTCGGTGTCGGTGCGGCCCGTGTAGGCGCGGACGGCGTAGCCGTTGTCGCGCAGCAGGCGCGCGATGTCCTCGGCCGCCGAGACCGTGAGCGTGTAGATGATGCCGCTGCCGGGCAGGTCGCCGAGGTGGGCGAGGAGCCACCCGAGTCGCTGCCGGGCATCGGGCAGCGTCAGCACGCCGAGGCGCAGGGACGCCCGCGCGAGCGACCCGCGGATCGTGAACACCGGGTCGGCGGGGCCGGCGGTGAGCTGCTCGGCGACGTCCTCGACCACGCGCTCGTTCGCGGTCGCCGTGGTGGCCAGCACGGGGACGCCGTGGGGGAGCGAGCGGATGAGCTCGGCCAGCCGCCGGTAGTCCGGCCGGAAGTCGTGGCCCCAGTCCGAGATGCAGTGCGCTTCGTCCACCACGAGCATGCCCATGCGGGCGATCAGGGTCGGCATCTGCTCGTCGCGGAACTTCGGGTTGTTGAGGCGTTCGGGGGAGACGAGGAGCACGTCGACCTCGTCACGGGCGAGTGCCGCCTGGGTCTCGCCCCACTCGTGCGCGTTCGCCGAGTTGATCGACACCGCCCGGACGCCGGCCCGGGCCGCTGCCGCCACCTGGTCGCGCATCAGGGCGAGCAGCGGCGACACCAGGACCGTCGGGCCGCCACCACGGCGACGGAGCAGGAGCGTGGCGAGGAAGTACACGGCGGACTTGCCCCACCCGGTGCGCTGCACGACGAGGGCGCGCTGTCGGTGCTCGACCAGGGCGGAGATCGCCTCCAGCTGGCCGGGGTGGAACACTGCGTCGGGCCGGCCGGTCAGGGCAGCGAGGGCCTGCTGTGCCTCGGCGGCGATGTCCGCGGACGGTGCGACGGCGGACGGAGCGGGGGAACCGAGACCAGACATGCCCCCATGCTGTCAGCAGCGACCGACGAAACCCCGCCGGGGCGCCTCACTGGTAGGTGATCAACGACGGTGTCGGGGTCACCTCGGACATGGTCTGCGACGGGGTCAGCATGGGCGTGTCCTCGTCGTAGAAGTTCTTCCAGCCCCAGTGCAGGCCCTTCGGCGCGCCGGCGTGCAGGGCCTTCCACGTCGCCTGCTTGTCCGGCTGCGAGCCCTGCCCGTCGACGTGCACGAGCACGTCGAGCTCCGGATGGGTCTCGAGCGCGGAACGGTCCTGGATCATCGACAGCCGGAACTGGTGCAGCACCAGGGCCTTCGGCGGCAGACCTTCCTTGCGCACGAGCGCAGCGAGCCACGAGGAGACCTCGTTCACCTCGGACGCCGACACGCTGCCGATCTGCTTCAAGGGCACCTGGTCCTTCGTCAGCCGCCACTCCGGGTCGAGCGCCAGCCAGACGCCAGGCTTCTTCAGCAGCGACTCGTACTGCTTCGCCTGCGACAGGAAGTCCGAGCGCCCGGGCTGCAGGTCGATGATCACCGGCATGTCCGCGTCGTGTGCCGCATCGACGTACGGCTCGAGCGTCGACACCGGCAGCTCCGTCGAGTAGTCGCCGTCGGCCCCGGCGTCGCCCGCGGCGACGGTTGCGATGACCTCCATCGCCGGCGTGACGAGTTCGTCGGACTCCGCCCGGTACGGCTTCGCGACGGCCTCGGCACGCCGGACGGTCGCCTCCGGCCCCTGCTCGCCGAGCACGCCGAGCGCCGGCGCGCCCGGCGCTCCGTAGAGCGCGACGTAGCGGTGCCCGTCGAACGGTCGCTGGCCGCCGTTCCGCAGCTGGAACCCGCTCTCGGCCGCCCGGACGGTCCACTCGGGGTCGGGCAGCGCGGCGAACGCCGACCCGACGAGCAGCGTCGGCCCGCCCGTGCCGTCGTGCAGGGCCGTCACGACGTCGGGTGCCGCCGCGGGATCGGTCACCCCGTCGGGCATGCGCACGACGTGCGCACCGGCGGCCTTCGCGGTCGCCACGACCGCGGCGTCGGCGCTCGCGTCCGCCACCACGACCGTGGTCGGCCGGGAGGCCCGCCCCGCCTCCGGTGCGTCGCCCCCGTCCGGCGCGTCCTGCTCCGTCGCGTCGGTGTCGACCGACACGTCGCCCTCGGCCTGGTACCACCCGGCGCCGAGCCGGTCGAGTTCGCGGGCGACGGCTTTCCCGCCGCCCTCGCCCGCGAGGAGCACCGGCACGTGGGAGCGCTCGGCCACCCCGCTCGCTGCCGCCACCGCGTCGGCGTCGCCGGCCGGTGCGACGACGGCGCCCGGGGCGCTCCGGAACAGGGCGCGACTCGCCCGGAGCGACCGCTCGGCCGCATCGGACCCGGCCGCCACGGTGACGGTGTCCGCGGACGCGCTCGACAGGGTCGCGCGGGTCGGCTCCGGCTCGCTCGACGTGCACCCGGCGGCGCCGATCAGCAGCCCGCAGGCGACGGTCGCGACGAGGACTCGGGCAGCAGGTCGGGAACGCATCGGGCCACCCTACGAGCCAGGCGGAGAGGTCCCTGGGAATCCGACGGGTGTCGTCTCGTAGAAGGGAGGCATGCCCCACCACCCCGACGACCGCCCGCTCATCGGACCGGTCCGGTCGCCCGAGGTGCACTGCATGACGCTCAACGTGCGTCGCCGCGTGCCGCGGCCGCCGTCCCACCCGGACGCCTGGGAGCGACGCCGCGACGCCGTGATCGCGCTCATCGCCTCCGAAGCGCCCACCGTCCTCGCCGTCCAGGAGGCCCTGCCCAGCCAGGCCGCCGACCTCACCGCCGCCCTCGGGTCCGGTTGGGAACCCGTGCTGGTCGGCCGCGGACGCAGCGGCGGGGGCGAGCAGGTCGGGCTGTTCCTCGACCGCTCCCGCCTCGACGTCGTCGAACAGCGCACGTGGGCGCTCTCCCGCACCCCCGCGAGACCCGGGTCCCGCTCGTGGGCCACGTCCTTCTCGCGGCACGCCGTCGGCGCCGTCGTCGACGACCGGGCGACCGGCGTGCGGTTCCTGGCGATCGCGACGCACCTCGACGTCGCCTCGCCGTGGGCCCGGCTCCGGTCCGCCGGACTGCTCGGGCGCATCGTCCGGCAGCGCGGCCTGCCCGCGGTCGTCATGGCTGACTGGAACAGCCCAGCGGGGTCCGCACCGTGGCGAGCACTGGCGGACGCCGGTGTCGTCGACAGCTGGCACCGGGCCTCCCGTCAGGTCGGCGAGGCGTACGGGACGTACCCGCACTACCGGAGCCCCCGTGTCGGCGACCGGCGCATCGACGGCGTGCTCGTGACCGACGAGGCGGAGGTGGAGCGGGTCGCCGTCTCCGACCGGCGGCCGGGCCGGGTCTGGCCCTCTGACCACGCGGCCGTGCACGCGGTCGTGCGGTGGGCGTCGTGATCCGCTCGCTCGGGCCGACGTTCCTGCGGCCGCGGTTCCTGGCGGCCGACGTGGTGCGTGCCCTGACCCTCGTCAGCCTCGTCGTGGCGAGCATCGGGTGGGGCGGGACCGCGCTGCCGGTGATGGCCCTGTCGCTGCTCGGGGTCGTCGTGCCGCGGATGCTCGGACTGCGGCCCGCGTTCGACATCGCCGTCTGCGTGCTCGTGCTCCTCGCCGGGTGGTCGAGCGTGCTCGAGTGGTACACGACCGTCTTCCTCTGGGACAAGTTCATGCACGTCGTCCTGACCGGGCTGCTCGCGGCGGTGCTGTACGTCATCGGCTCGGACCTGCGGGCGGTCCCGGCGCCGCACGCCGAGCGCCGGGTCGTCGTCGCGGTCCTCGCGCTCGCCGCGGGCCTGGCCATCGGTGCCGCGTGGGAGATGGGGGAGTGGCTCGGCCACAACTTCGTCGACTCGGCGATCTTCGTCGGCTACGACGACACGATCGGCGACCTGGCGGCGGACGGCGCCGGCGGGCTGCTCCTCGGGCTCGGGCTGCCGTGGCTCGCGGCCCGGCGCGAGGTGGTGCAGCCGACTCGCCGTGGCACGGAGGCGGCCTGACGTCCGCTATGCTGGACCGGTCGCTCGCGCTCCGGTCGGACGCGGGCGAGGATCCTCCGGGATCCTGAGCCCCTCGGGGCTCACGGGCTGTGGCGCAGCTTGGTAGCGCACTTGACTGGGGGTCAAGGGGTCGCAGGTTCAAATCCTGTCAGCCCGACCGGGACGCCGGCTCGGACATCGTCCGACACCGGTCGCAACGCAGAAGCCCACCGATGACCTCGGTGGGCTTCTGCGTTGCGTGGTGGCAGCGACGTGTCGAGCGCCGCGCCCGTCGCTCATCCGGAGACGGCTGCGGCCCTCCGGCGTCGGTCGATCCGGCCGATGACGAGGGCGACGACCGTACCCAGGAGTGCGCCGATCGTGTTCATGAACCAGTCGTTCGTGTCGCAGCGTCGACCGAGTGCCGGCGCGAGGGCCTGCACGACCTCGATGACGGCGGAGAGCGCGACCGTGCCGGCGAGGACGGTGAGCGGTCGGTCCGTCGCCGCCCCGAGGAAGAGCGCGAGCGGCAGCAGCAGCGCGACGTTGGCGAGGGTGTCGAGGCCCTGGAACGGCACGGAGAACTGCACGGTGCACGTGACGCCACCCGTCCGGACCCCGTCGGGCAGCAGGGTGAGTGCGAGCACCGCGACGAGCGACAGCCCCGACAGGCCCAGCAGCACGCCGCGGAGCCGCAGCCGGTGGAGTGCCCAGGCCAGCACGGCCGCGATGGCGACCGCCATCCAGAAGGCAGGACGGACCAGGGGTGCGTGCTCGACGAGGAACGTGGAGATCACAGGGTGCCTTCGTGGTCGAGTCGGTCGAGCCAGATCCGCATGAGCGCGGTCTCCTCGGGGAGCAACGCGCTCGATCCGTCGTCGTCGAGCCGGGCGCGGAGCTGGCGACGAGCAGCCGCGTCGACGTCGTCCTGGTCGCGGGCGGACGCCTCGACGAGGACGGCGTCGAGGACCGCGTCCCGGAGCGCGTCGTCCTCGGCACTGTCCGGACCCGTCGTGGTCATCCGGTGGAGCGCGAGTCCGACGTTGGCGGCGAGCAGCATCGTCGCTGCGACGGGGACGTCGACGCGGAGCAGGCCCGCGGCCGCGCACCGGGTCAGCGTCCGTTCGAGCAGAGCGGTCAGGCCGTCCCGCGCGGAACTGCTCGCCCACGGCCGCGGAGCGAACATCAGCCGGTAGAGGGCGGCGTGCTCCCGAGCGAACGCGAGGTGGTCGTCCCACCCACGGCGCAGGTCCGCTGCCGGGTCGTCGGACACCTCGAGCTCGGCCTTCCGTGCGGTGTACCGCTGCAGGCCCGTCTCGGCGAGGGCGTCGAGGAGCCCGCGCTTGTCGCCGAAGATCCGGTAGAGCACGGGCTGGGTCACGCCGGCCGCTTCGCAGACCGCTCGGGTGGCGACGTCCCCGTCGGGGGCCGTGACCAGCTGGTCCTCCGCTGCGCGGAGCAGGGCGCTGCGGAGCGCTTCGTCAGATCGGGCCATGCACCGATCGTAGCGCAGTTTGTACCGTTGATCGTAACCGTGCTACGTTCTGCCGTAGCGCCGAAATGCCCGGCGCGTATCACTGAAAGGAACCCCGATGAGCACCACTCCTCGCCGGATCGCCGTGGTCACCGGCGGCTCTCGCGGCATCGGCCGCGCCGTCTCGACCCGGCTCGCCGCGGACGGCTTCACGGTCGTCGTCAACCACGCCAGCGGGACGGCCGCCGCCGACGCCACCGTCGCCGAGATCGAGCGGACGGGCGGCCGTGCCGTCGCCGTGCAGGCCGACGTCGCGGACGAGCACGCCGTCGCCGCGATGTTCGACCGGGTCGAGGCCGAACACGGCGGCGTCGACGTCGTCGTGCACTCCGCCGGCCGCCTGGCGCTGTCGACGATCGCCGACCAGGACCTCGACGTCCTCGACGCACTGCACCGGACGAACATCCGCGGCACCTTCGTCGTCGCGCAGCAGGCCGCCCGTCGTCTCCGGGCCGGCGGGGCGTTCGTCGGCATGTCGACGTCGGTCGTCGGGACGCAGTTCCCGACCTACGGTGCCTACGTCGCGAGCAAGAGCGCGGTCGAGGGCATGACGCTGATCCTCGCGAAGGAACTCCGCGGCCGGGACGTCACCGCGAACGTGGTGGCCCCGGGGCCGACGGCGACCGAGCTGTTCCTGGACGGCAAGACGCAGGAGCAGATCGACACCCTGGCGAAGGTCCCGGCCCTCGAACGGCTCGGCACGCCGGAGGACATCGCCGGTGTCGTCGCGTTCCTCGCCGGGCCCGACGGGCACTGGGTCAACGGCCAGACCATCCGCGCCAACGGCGGGATGGTCTGATGCCGACGCCGCGGGTCGTCCTCGTCACGGGCGCGTCGAGCGGCTTCGGCCGGCTGACGGCGGAGTCGCTCGCGCGGGCGGGACACGTCGTCGTCGCCGGGATGCGAGCGGTCGACGGCCGGAACGCGCCCGCCCGCGCCGCGCTCGACGACCTCGCCGTGCGCGAGGGCCTGCAGCTCGGCGCGGTCGAGCTCGACGTGCAGTCGGAGCAGTCCGTCGACGAAGCGGTCAGCGCCGTGATCCGCGCGCACGGGCGCATCGACGTGCTGGTGCAGAACGCCGGCCACATGGCCTACGGCCCGGCCGAGGCGTTCACGCCGGAACAGTTCGCCGCCCTGTACGACGTCAACGTCGTCGGCGCCCAGCGCGTCGCACGTGCCGTCCTGCCACACCTGCGTGCGCGCCGGTCCGGACTCGTCGTCTGGGTCGGCAGCTCGTCCACCCGCGGCGGCCACCCGCCGTTCCTCGCCCCGTACTTCGCGGCGAAGGCCGGCATGGACGCCCTGGCCGAGAGCTACGCGGCGGAACTGATCCGCTTCGGCATCGACACCACGATCGTGGTCCCCGGCGCCTTCACCTCGGGCACGAACCACTTCACGAACGCCGCCGTCCCGACGGACACCGCCCGCATCGACGAACACGACACGGAGTACGGGGCGCTCCGGCGCGACCTGACCGACCGCCTCGCCGCGATCGTGCCCGCCGAAGCCGACGTGCAGGACGTCGCCGACGAGATCGTGCGCGTGGTCGGCCTGCCGGACGGCGGCCGCCCGTACCGCACCCACGTCGATCCCTCGCGCGACGGCAGCGAGGTCGTCTCGGCGGTCGCGGACCGCATCCGGACCGAGTTCTACCACCGCGTCGGCATCGAGGACCTCCTGTCCTCGCACGCCGCACTCTGACCCCCCGGACCGCCCGGGACACCCCACCGAGAGGAACACCATGCCCTTCGCCAACATCAAGGTCCCCGCTGACACCCTGACCGCCGAGTCGAAGAAGAAACTGCAGGACGCCGTCACCGACGCCATCGTCGACGTCTACGGCGAACGTGCCCGCCCGACGACGCTCGTCATCCTCGACGAGGTGGCCGACGGCGGCTGGATGCTCGGCGGCACCGTCCTCAACGAGGCGCTGCTCGGCCGCGTCTGAGGGCGCTGCGCGGGCGTCCGACGCACGCGACCGACGGACGGGAGGCCCGGTGCCAGCTGGCACCGGGCCTCCCGTCCGTCATCGGTCGCGCCCAGGGCGCGGGATCAGACGGACTCAGCCACGCGCTCGGCGTCGCCGGTTCCGCAGCGTCAGGACCACCCCGCCGGCGGCGAGCAGCGCGGCTGCGAGCAGCCCGATCGGGAGCAGGTTCGCTCCCGTCCAGGCGAGCGCACCGCCCGGGTCGCTGCCGGCCGCGGTGCCGCCGGTGCCCGGCGACGCGGCGCCGGTGCCATCGGTCGGCGTGCCGCCCGGCGCGGTGGCACCCGGTGTGCTGGGCGTCGGCGACGCGGTCGGTGCGGGCGCGGCAGCGGCGGCCGTGACGGTGAAGGCCGTCCTGGCGAGGACGTCCCCGCCGACCGAGGCGGTGACGGTGACGCGACCGGAGGCCGTCGTCGGGATCCGCAGGTCGGCCGAGAACGCACCGGCCGCGTCGGTGTGGGCGGTGGCCGTCCCGATCCGCGGTGCGGTGGACAGGGCCACGTCGGCGTCGGCCGGGAAGCCGCTGCCGGTGACGGTCTGCGTGGCCCCGGCGCGGACCGACGGGGACTCGACGCGGAGCACCGGGGTCGCCGCCGCCTCGCTGCTGAAGCGCACGACCGTGCGCTCGGTCACGGACCGCTCGTCGACCGGCACGCTGATGGTGCGCGTGTCGGCGTCGTAGCTCCAGGCGCCCTGCGCGACCACGCGGCCGTCGACGGTGACGGTGCGGGGCCGGTCGGCGTTCGTGAACGTCGCCGTCCACGAGCGGTCCTGCACCTGGCCGGCGAAGCTCCCGTCGACGGGCGCGATGTCGAGCTCGCCGCCGGTTGCCTGCTGCGTGTAGTGGACGGCGGTCGAGGCGCTGCCCGAGGCGGCCTTGGTGGCCGCCTTCCTCACCGTGGTGCCGCTGTCCTCGCCCGCGTCCTCGTGCAGGTCGAAGGTGCCGTCCGCACCGGTCGCCACCGTCAGCGTGACGGCGTCGAGCGGTGCGGCGTCGTTCCGCACCTGCTCCGAGCGGGTGGGGACGATCCCGCCGCTCTTCACGAACACGGGCATGGCGTCGAGGCCGGTCGTGACGTCGGCGGTGGTGCCGCCCGCGTAGGTCTCGCCCGTGAACCAGTCGGTCCACGAGCTGCCTGCCGGGAACCACACGGAGCGGGTGGCCGTGCCGGTCTTGTCGTTCGCGGTCGTCACCGGGGCGACGAGCACGTCCGGGCCGTACAGGTACTCGGAGCCGGCCTGCGCGTAGGACTCCTGCGCGTCCGGGTACTGCAGGTAGAGCGGCTGCAGGATCGGGGTGCCGGTCTCGGTCGCCTGGGCGGCGAGGGTGTAGGTCAGCGGGACCAGGGCCTCGCGCAGGTTCAGGAACTGCTTCGCCGAGGCCTCCGCCGCGGCCGGGTACTGCCAGGGCAGCCGGTCGCTGTGGTTGCTGTGCAGGCGGTCGATCGGCTGGAAGGCACCGAGCTGCACCCAACGCGCGTAGAGGTCCTCGGGCAGCTGGGTTGTGCCCTCCTCGGCGCCCTCGATGCCGTACTGCGCACCGTTGTGGCCGCCGATGTCGTGGCTGACCGATGCCAGGCCGGTCGCCGCGGACTCACCGGGGGTGTAGCCGACCTCGGCGAGCAGCATGTCCCACGACGACGTGGTGTCGCCGGTGAAGTGCACGGTCGTGCGCTTGTCCGCCCACGGTCCGGTCGGCACCGCCTGCGGGTTGCCGTAGCCGCCGGCGGTCAGCGAGCCGTACGCCCGCGAGAACGCCAGACCGCGGCCGCCGAGCTGCTCGTCGGTGTACTTCGCGTACTGCTGGTTGATGAACGCGTCGGGGGTGACGCCGTTCGCCGAGTACTTCGAGTTCTCGCTGCAGCACCAATCGAGCCACCACATGTCGACGCCTTCCGGCTGCATCGAGCCGTGCAGGTCGAAGTAGGCCTCGAGCTGGTCGGGGTCGGACCAGTCGAACAGGTACCGGTCGCCGTCGCCCTTCGTCAGCTTGCCCTTCGCGGTGGCCTGCGCCTCGGCGAACTTCGGGTCCTTGCTCGAGATCGACGGGTGGATGTTGAGGGTGTTGTGGATGCCCTCGGCGTGCCAGTCGGCGAGCAGGCTCGTCATGTCCGGGATGCGGGCCGGGTCGACCGACCAGCCGTCCCACTTGCTGTCGCCCTCGTTGGTGGGGCTGCCGATCTTGTAGTCGGTGTCGATGGCCATGACGTCGACGGGCACGTCCTCGTCGGCGAACCGCTTCGCGATCGCCAGGTAGTCGGCCTGCGAGCGGTCGTAGTACTCGGAGTACCAGACGCCGTACGCCCAGCGGGGCAGCAGCTTGGTCGGGCCGGTCAGGACGGCGAGCTCCTGCAGCGCGTGGCGGTGGTCGGTGCCGTACCCGAACACGTAGCCGTCCTGGTACGACTTGCCGCCGTGGTCTCCGGCGGGCGTGACGGTGTCGGTGCGCTGGTCGTACAGGGCCGAGGCACTGTCGTCGAGGAGCGACCAGCCGTCCTGGTAGAGCAGGCCCGGGTTCGTCTTCACGGCACCGTTCGCGGTGTCGAGGTCACGGCGGTAGCCGCCGAGCGGGGCGTGCGCGGCGAGCACGGGCGACCCGGCGTCGACCACGGCGACCGTGTCGAAGTTGACGTTGCAGTTGTTCGCCACGGTCGGGCAGCCGATCACGACGTCGTTCGCCCCGGCGGCCAGGTGCACCGGCACGGTGACGGTGTTCCAGTAGTCCCAGCCGCTGGTGCGGGGGAGCTCGGCGGTGGTGGCCTGCTGGCCGGCCGGCGCCGCGGTGAGCGTGGGCGTGCCGGCGGAGCCGTTCGCGTAGCGGACCTGCAGCGCGTAGTCGCCGGCGGCGGGCACGTCGGTGACGTGGGTCGTCAGCTGTGCGCCGGCGCGCTCGAACCCGGCGACGAAGCCGGACCCGGCGGCGCCGTTGTGGTTCGTCGCCGTGGTCGCCGGGGCGGTGCGTGCCGAGTCCTCGGCCTGGCAGACCGTGCCGAAGGCGCAGTCCTCGCCGCTGACCGTGGTCGACGGTGCCGGGTAGGCGTCGCCGGCCGGCACGAGGGCCAGGCTGTCGACGTTCACGCGGCCGGAGTCGCTCGCGGTGCGTTCGATGCGGACGCGGTGCTCGCCCGCGGGCAGGTCGAGCGTCGTGGCGGCGGTGGTCTTCCAGTCGTCCCAGTTCTGCCCCGGTGCCAGGCTGATGGTCTTCGGGGCGCCGCCGTCGACGGTCACGCTCAGGGTGCGGGTGGCGACCTGACCGTCACCGCCCTGCGAGTTCGCGTACCGCAGGGCGAGGTCGTACGAACCGGCGCGCGGGGCCGTCGTCGTGAAGGTCATGGCGTTGCCGACCGACTCGAAGCCCGCGGCGAAGCCGGCCCCGGTGAAGCCGGTGTGGTCGGTGGCGAGGGACAGGCCGGTGAGGCCGAGCGTCTCGGCCTCGCACAACGTGCCGATCGCGCACGACGGGGTGGGCGTCGACACCCACGGCGTGCCGGTGACCCGCTGCCCGGACGGCAGGGTCAGCGTCGTCTGCAGCGTGTCCTGCGTGAACGCGCCGGAGCCCTCCTTGTACCGGACCGTCATCGCGCCGGTGTCGAGCGTCAGCCAGCCGTCGCGTTCGGACTTCGTGAACGGCGTCGGCGCGAAGTCGTCGCGGCCGATGACGTTGAAGGTGCTGCCGTCGGTGAACGTCGAGTCGCCGGCGTACTCGGTGCGGATGAGGGTGGGGGAGAGCACCTCGAACCGGGCCTGCCCGGAGACGACGGTGCGGTCGGCTGCCGGGTCCGCGGCGGCCGGGATCGCAGCGATGCCGACCAGGCCGAGCGCGGTCGCCGCGATGATCGCCGAGGACAGCGCACGGCGCGGCCCTCGGGAGCGGAAGGAGATGGGGCGCAAGTGGGTGCTCCTCGTGGACGACGTCGTCCATCGGGCCGTGCGACGGCCGGGATCTCGGGTCGCCACCACGACGACCCGTTTACAACGCTGTAAACCATACGGCTCGGATGGCCCCCGAGGAAGGGGCACGAGGGGCGTCTCGTTTCGCGGACTCCAGCCGGCTCCCGACGCGGACGACCGGTCTTCCATGGGCGGACCTGGTGACCCGCGCCCACCGGTCGGCGGGGCGGTCGGCGCGACCACGGGCGGACGGGAGGCACGTGCCGGTCCGGCACCGCGCCTCCCGTCCGCATCGTGGCCGGTCCCGGCGCTGTGGCGGCGGGGGACAGCGCCTCAGCGCGTTCTCGGCCACGGCGGCGTTGCATGGGCGCATGAAGTACGTGGTCTACGGCGAGAACAAGGTGATGACCGGCGACGCGATCGCGGAGGCGGTGCTCGCCTACGCGGCGGCGCTCGGCGAGAACGGGACGACGGACATCGTCGAGATCCCGACTGCGGACCAGGACGGCCTCGCGGCCACCGCGCAGGTGCTGCTCGGTCCGGCGTCCCAGGTGATGATCGAGGTCGCCCCCGAGGACGAGCTCGAGCCCGAGGACGAGGACCTCGTGAACGAGCTCACGCGTCGCACGGCGGAGGTCGGTGGGAGCCGCTTCGTCGACGCGGCGTCGTCGCACTCGGACGACCCGGCCGCACGGGAGCTGCGCACCGACCCGCCGTCGGAGGACTGACCTCCACGCGGCCGGCGCTGAGCGGGCGCTGACCGTCCGCACCCGCTGCGGCGCGCTCCGCGATGCGCTACGGTGTGCTGCAGAGGGAAAAATCCCGCACTGCTCAGGCAGTGCGGAAGCGCGCACGCGTCTCACGGGAGTCGCCACTTCTTCATCGAAGGAGTGCGCCCGTGACCGTCCGATCCCCTCTGCCGACCGGCACCTCGAAGCCGCCGGACCGCCTCCGCGACGCGTGGGTCGCGTTGACCGGCCTGTCCGCGGTGTTCCTGTTCGAGATGCTCGACAACTCGGTGCTGAACGTCGCGCTGCCCACCATCGGCCGCGACCTCGCAGCGTCGACCTCCGCGCTGCAGTGGGTGACCGGCGCCTACTCGGTCGCCTTCGGCGGCCTCATGCTCCTCTTCGGCGCCGTGGCCGACCGGTTCGGTCGACGCCGGGTCATGCTCGTCGGGCTCGTGCTGCTCGCGGTCGCCAGCGTGTCGACGCTCGTCGTGGACTCGGTCGGCGGGCTCATCGCTGTCCGCGCCCTGATGGGCGTCGCGGCGGCCATGACCACGCCCGGGTCGATGGCGCTCGCCTTCCGGCTCTTCGACACCGACGGCCTGCGCGTCCGGGCGCTCACCGTCGTCTCGACCGCCGGGCTCGTGGGCCTGGCGGTCGGGCCGACGATCGGTGGGTTCGTCCTCGCGGTCGCGCCGTGGCAGGTGCTCGTCGTCGCCAACGCTCCGATCGCCGCCGTCGCGTTCCTCGGCATCCGTGCCGGGGTCGCAGCCGACCCGCCGGAGGACCTGCGGCGCGACCCGGTCGACCTGGCCGGGGCACTGCTCGGCGCCGTCGCGGTCGTCGGGGTCCTCGTCACGCCGACCGTCCTGGTCGCGGGCAGCGGGGGAGCGGCCGCCTGGGGAGCACTCGCCGTGACCGTGGGCGCCGGGGTCGCGTTCGTGCTGCGCGAGCGTTCCGCGCGCCACCCCCTGCTCGACCTCCACCTCGTCGCACGCCCCCTGGTCGCGAGCGGTCTGGCGTACAAGGCCGCCGCGGGCCTCGCGATGGCCGGCCTGTCGACGATGGTGACGCTGCAGCTCCAGCTCGTCTGGGGCTGGTCACCCGTGCTCGCCGCCGTCGGGACGCTGCCGCAGGTGCTGGTGCTCCTGCTCAGCGGGCGCTTCGTCGGCCCGTTCGTCCGCCGGGCCGGACTCGGGCGAGCGGGGTGGACGAGCGCCACCGCGGTCGTCCTCGGCCTGGCCGTGTTCGCCGCGGCCGGCCGCTTCGGCTACCCGTCCGTCCTGGTCGCGCTCGTCCTCGTCGCCGCGGGGATGCGGGTGGTCGGTGCGGTCGCCGGCAACAACGTCCTCGCCGGCCTGCCCGCCGACCGGACCTCGGTCGGAGCGGCTCTCGTCGACACCGCCGGAGAGCTCGCGACGGCCGTCGGCGTGACCGTGACCGGCGCGGTCCTGGCGGGCCTCGTCAGCGGCAGCATCACCGCGACCGTGACCTCGCCCGACCGGAGCGCGTCCATCGGCACGGCGCTCGCCGTCGCCGCCGGCGCGGTCACGGTCCTCGCCGCGGTGCTCGTCGGCGTCGGACTGGCGCGCGCCCGGGCCGGGACCGCCGTGCCCGTGCCACGGACACCCAGCACCGACCGGCCGGTCGCCACCACCACCACCAACACCTCCACCACCACGACCACGACCACGATGCAGGAGCCCTCCGATGTCTGAGCCCACCGTCCGCCCGCCGTTCGACCCCGAGCTCACCGGCTTCCTCGACGCCGTCGCGTCCCGCGGCGCGTTCACCCTGACCGAGGACATGCTGCCCGGCATGCGGCAGCTCGACGTCACCGAGGACGTCCTCGACGCGCGACTGCGGGAACGGGGACTCGAGCGGTCCAGCGTCACCGTGCCCGGGCACCGCGGCGACCCGATCACCCTCGCGGTCATCCGGCGCACCGGCAGGACCGGGCCGACGACGGCCGTCTACACGATCCACGGCGGAGGCATGGCCTTCGGGCACCACCTCGGCAACCTCGAATCGTACGACGGGTGGCTCCTCGACCACGACGTGGTCCTGGTCAGCGTCGACTACCGGCTCGCACCCGAGCACCCCGACCCGTACCCCGTCGAGGACTGCTACGCCGGCCTCGTCTGGGTCGCGGAGCACGCCGACGAGCTCGGGGTGGACCCGGCACGGATCGTCATCGCCGGGCAGAGCGCCGGCGCCGGTCTCGCCGCGGGGACGGCCCTGCTGGCACGTGACCGCCGCGGGCCGTCGCTCGCGGCGCAGATCCTGGTCTCGCCGATGCTCGACGACCGCGACGCCACCGTCTCGGCGGCGCAGATCGACGGCGTCGGGATCGCCGACCGGCAGATGACCCGGTTCGGGTGGCAGGCGTACCTGGGACCGCGTCGCGGTACCGACGACGTCTCGGTGTACGCCGCGCCGGCACGGGCGACCGACCTGTCCGGGTTGCCGGCGACCTACCTGGACTGCGGCAGTGCCGAGGTCTTCCGCGACGAGACCGTCGCCTACGCCAGCGCGCTCTGGGCAGCCGGTGTCGACGCCGAGCTGCACGTCTGGCCGGGCGCCTTCCACGGCTTCACGAGCATGGTGCCGCAGGCCACCGTGTCGAAGCGGGCGACGGCGGCCCTGGCGGACTGGACCCGGCGGCTGCTCGGCGAGCCAGAGCCGGTCGCGCGCCGGACCTGACCGCGCCGGGCCTGATCACTCCGGGCCTGACCGCTCCGGGCCTGATCGACCCGCAGCGTGCGGACCGGGAGGGCGTCGGGGTGCCCGTCGCCCTCCCGGTCAGCGTGCAGGTGTCAGGCGGAGCGACGACGGCGCACGGCGGTCCAGCCGAGCAGACCGCCGCCGAGTGCGACGGCCACCGCGGCCCCCGCTCCGACCCCCAGGCCGACGGGCGAGCCGGTGTACGCGAGCTCTCCCGTGGCGGAGGGCCCGGTGCCGCTGTCCGTCCCGCCGACGACGGCCGGGGTGGGCGTGGCCGCGGCCGTGGCCACCGGCGTGCTGCCCGTGGCGGGGAGCGGGGTGGGCGGGGCGACGACGGGCGTCGCGGACGTGGTCGGCGGCGTGCTGGCCGTGGGCGTCGGCGGCGTGCTTGCCGTGGGCGTCGCTGGTGCGCTCGGCGTGGGCGTCGTGCTGGGGGTCGGGGTGCCGGTCGGCTCCGGCGTCACCGGGGCGCTCGGCGTCGGGGTGGCGGTCGCGGTCGGGATGCACGCGGCGTCCGAGGCTCCGGAGTACGTCCGGTCGAAGCGCGTGTCGCCGTCGCCCGACGTGACCGCGACGGACCAGGTGTGGGTGGTCGTCCCGTCGAGCGCGTAGTGGTGGTCGTAGCCCTCGCGGCCGAACGTGGTCGTGCCCTGGTCTTCGCCGTCCAGCACGACGTCGGCGGTCGAGCCCGACGGGTAGCTCGTCAGGCTGACGTGCAGGTCGGTACAGGTGGCCGAGACGACCGGGGTGTGCGCCGAGGCGATGCCGGCGACCGCGACGGCCGCGATCCCGCCGGCGACGATCGAGACGGCGGCACCGCTGAGGATGCGCGTGGTGGTGCGTTGCATGGTGTTCTCCGTTGGGTTCGGGTCCTTCACGGAGGGCCTGCCGAGCGACCGACAGGCGTCGCCGCAGCACGGCGTCGCCGGGGGCGGTGCCGTTCTGCGGTGGATGCGGACGTCGGGTGAACTCGGGCAGTTCCGTCCTGGTGACCCCCGATCGGGGGTCGGAGGTACGTTAGCAGATCTCATGTTCGGCCGTTCCGGGTCGGATCCGGCCGAGGGGTTGCACCTGCCGCAGCGTCATGTGGTCGGGTGGTCCCATGACCGCGACACCGAACCACGACCCGTCCGGACAACTGGTCGTCACGCCACCGCGACGGGTCGGGATCGGTGACGCCGCCGCGTTCGTCGGGACGACGCCGAGGGCCATCCGGCACCACCACGCGATCGGCCTGCTGCCGGAGCCGGAGCGGGGGAGCGACGGTCGTCGCCGCTACGGACCGGACGAGATCACCCGGCTGCTCTGGATCCGCAGGATGGCGGACGCCGGGATCGCCCTCGCGGACATCCGCGACGCGTTCGGCGACGCGCCCGTCGACGCAGCGGAGTCCTCCGCCGAGCCGGGCGTCGAGGCCGTCCTCGAGCGGCTCGAGCGCGCCCTCGTCGCGAAGCAGGCGGCGCTGGAACGGCAGCGCGACGCCGTTCGGCGGATGCGGGCCCGGGGTGCCCGCCTGGGCCTGCTCGCCGACGTCGTCGCCGGCCGGCTCGACGCGCTGCCCGAGGGAGCCCTCCGCCGGCAGGACGTCGACACCCTGCTCGTCACCGAGCGCGTGTTCGGTCCCCTCGGGGCGGCCGTGCAGGCGAGTCGGTTCATCGCGTTGGCGAGCGATCCGGAGCTGCGCGCGGCGTCCGACCGCGTGGACGCTACCGAAGCAGCGCTCGACGACACGGTGGACGTGGACGACCCACGGGTGGCTGAGGTCGCCGCCGATCGTGCTGCGTTCGAACGCATGCTGCACGCGGCCGTCGACGCGACCGGACTGTCCGACGCCGAGGACGCGCTCTTCGACGACGACGACAGCGGCGACGGCGACGGCGACGACGGCGGCGACGTCAAGCCCGCGCCCGACGGCGTCGCGGACCCGGGTGGCGACCGCCAGGCACGGGTGATGAGCGCGGCCGGAGCGATCAGCCGGCTGCCCCTCGACTTCTCGCCGGCACGCCTGCGGAGTGCGGCCCTCGCCGCGGCGCTCGCCGCCGACGAACCGCCGACGGGCAGCGCCACGGACGGCGGCTGACGCCGACGTCCCGTGCGACGCGCCCACGGAGGTGCCAGACTGGCCGCATGGGGGGACCATCACGACGAGCGCGCGTGCTCGCGACGACCACGGCCATCACCTGCGCGGCGATCCTGGTGGGCTGCAGCTCCGGCGGCGGCGAACCGCAGGGCAGCGGCGACGGATCGGCACGGGCGGGCGCGCCGACCTCGACGCCGACCCCGACCCCGACCGCTGTGTTCACCGAGGATGCCCTGCGCTCGGCGGTCCTCACCACGAGCGAGCTCCCCGTGGGCGGGTGGACCGAGAAGCCCGACACGAGCGGCGGCGACGGCAGTGGCGGTACCACCTCGCGCGATGCCGAGAGCCCCGGCGCCTGTGCGGCGGACTTCTCCGAGGTCGTCCCCGACGGGTTCGCGGACGTGCCCGAGGTCGGGGCCGACTGGACCCGCGAGTCGACGTCGTCGTTCCTGTCCACCGGTGTCGTCGCCGACCCAGAGGCCGCCGAGCACGTGCGGGCCATCGCCGCGGCCGTCGCGGATTGCCCCACGGACGGCGCGACCTACACGATCGACGGCCAGCAGCAGCGCATCACGACGGTGCCGCTCGACCTCGGCGAGTGGGGATCGGTGTCGTCCTGCATCCGGTACGAGCTGAACTCGTCGACCTCGGTGGTCGGCGAGACCTGCATGGTCGCCGGGGAAGGGTTCCTCGCGACGGTGACCGTCGGGTCCCCGTACTCGTTCGGCGTGCCGGAGGACGACGAGCTCCGCACGATCGTCGACGCGGCGGTGCGGAAGGCGGAGCGCGCGCTGGCCTGACGGGCTGCACCCGCGTTCCGCCCGGGGCGTACCGGGCGCGCGCTGGTCTGACGGCCGCACCCGCGTCCGGCCGGGGCGTTCCGGGCGGGAGGCGCGGGTCGGCGTCCCCCGTGCCTCCCGTCCGGCGGGTCGTCCGTTGCGCACCCCGCGCGATTACAACGTTGACTTTGCTTTTACAGCGCTGTAATGATGGACCGGCGCGACGACGCGCACAGAGGGAGTGACCCGATGGTGGGAAGCAGGACCGGAACGCGAGCGGCCGTGAGTCGACGGGGGTTCCTCGCCGGCGCAGCCGGCGGGATCGCACTCGGCACGATGGCGCTCGCGGGCTGCGCGACCCCGCGCGCCGCGGCCGGCGGCACGACGACGCTGCGCTTCTACGAGCAGAAGCAGGAGGTGATCGCCTACTTCGACGACCTGCTGCGCCGGTTCGAGGGCGCGAAGCCGCGGTTGACCGTCGTGCACGACACGACCACGGCGATCGCCCCGCAGTTCGTGCGCGGCGAGCCCGCCGACGTCGGCTGCTTCAACGACAACCTCGAGCTCGCGCGGTACATCGAACGCGGCGTGCTCAGCGACCTCTCCGACCTGCCGTCGGCGGCGCGGGTACGACCCGACGTCGACACCCTGACGAACCAGTACGCCCGGTTCGAGGACCGCACGAGCGTGCTGCCGTACTCGCTGGCGGCCGCCGGGGTCATCTACAACAAGCGGATCTTCGCCGACCACGACCTGCCCGTCCCGACCACCTGGGACGACTTCGTCGAGGTGTGCCGGACGCTCCAGAAGGCCGGCGTCACCCCGATCTACGCCACCGACCGCGACACCTGGACGCTGTGGCAGGGTCTGTTCGACTACTCCGTCGGCAGCCTCGTCGACACCGGCACGTTCTTCCGGAAGATGAAGGCGCAGGGCACCGACATCGGACCGGACTCCGAGGTCTCGTTCGAGCAGGACTTCGCGGTCCCGATGGAGCGCGCGAAGACCATCTCGTCGTTCTTCAACCCCGACCACGCCACCCGCGCCTACGCCGACGGCAACCTCGCGTTCGGACAGGGCAAGGCCGCGATGTACCTGCAGGGGCCGTGGGCGCTCGGCCAGATCGCGCTCATCGACGAGGACCTCGAGGTCGGCACGTTCGCCCTGCCGGTGTCGAACGACCCGGGGGACCGGAAGGCCCGCGTCAACATCGACCTCGGGCTCTGGATCCCGACGGCCTCGCAGCACCAGGACGAGGCCCGCGAACTGGTCGAGTTCCTCATGCAGCCCGAGGTCATCGACGCGTACAACGACGACAACCTGGCGTACTCGCCGACGAAGGACGCCCCGCCGCAGCAGGACGAGCGGCTCGCCGGTCTGCAGCAGTACGTCGACGACGCCGCCTTCTACCAGGGGGCCGGCACGTTCATCCCCGCCTCGATCCCGCTCGGCAACTACCTGCAGTCCGCGATCCGCAGCGGCGACTTCACCTCGATGCTGCGCCGGCTCGACGCGGACTGGCGGCGTCTCGCCGGCCGGTCGGCGACGGTCTGACCCGGACAGGAGCCACCATGACCATGCAGACACCGCTCTCCCGCGACACCGACCCGGCGACGTCCGGACCGGCGACCGCGGCCGCCCGCACGCACCGCCGCGTCGGGTCCCTCAAGCGCACCGAGGGCATGTACTACCTGTTCCTCGTGCCGGCCCTCGTGCTGTTCACGGCGTTCGTCGTCGCACCCGCGTGCGTCGGCATCTTCTACAGCTTCACCGACTACCTCGGCTTCGGGCAGTGGCAGTTCCTCGGCATCGAGAACTACCGGGCGCTCGTCTCCGACCCCGCGATCATCGGGTCCTACGGGTTCACGCTCGGCTTCGCGGTGGTGACCGTCATCGTCACCCAGGTCATCGCCCTCGCACTGGCGATCGCCCTGGCGAAGCGCGTGCGGTTCGCCGCCGGGCTGCGCTCCGTCTTCGTCATCCCGATGGTGATCTCCGGCATCGTCGTCGCCTACGTCTTCAACTACCTGTTCTCGAACACGGTGCCGGCCCTCGCCACGGGCGTCGGCTTCGGGCCGCTCCAGCAGAGCATCCTCGGCGACCCGAACCTCGCCTGGCTCGCGATCGTCATCGTGTCCGCCTGGCAGACGGTCCCGGGGGCACTGCTCATCTACACGGCGGGGCTCACCTCGATCCCCGAGGACCTGTACGAGGCCAGCGCGCTCGACGGCGCCACCGGCTGGAAGCAGCTCCGCGCGATCACCCTGCCGCTGCTCGGCGGCTTCATCGTCATCAACACGGTGCTCGGCGTGAAGGGCTACCTCGGGGCGTACGACGTCATCGTCGGCCTCACCAACGGTGGACCCGGCAGCGCGACGAGCAGCGTCGCGATGACCATCTTCGGCGGCTTCACCGGGGGCGACTACGCCTACCAGATGGCGAACGCGACCGTGTTCTTCGTCATCACCGTCCTCATCTCCGTGCTGCAGCTCGCGGCGACCCGCGGAAGGAACCTGCGTCTCGCATGACCGCCACCGACACCCGCACCCTCACCACCGCCGACACCGGCCGTCCGGGCCGCCCGCGCCGGCACCGCCTCGGCGGCACGAACTGGACGCTCACGATCGTCCTCGGCCTCGCGTCGCTGACCGTCCTCATCCCGCTCTACGTCACGGTCGCGATGGCGTTCAAGACGAGCGCACAGTCCGTCGACGGCAACGCGCTGTCGCTGCCGTTCCCGTTCAACCCGGGCTCCTTCGCCGAGGCGTGGCAGCTCACCCGCTTCCCGGTGTCCTTCACCGTGTCGCTCGGCGTCGCCGCGCTCACCGTCGTCGCGACGCTGCTGCTCAGCTCGTTCGCCTCGTACGCGATCGTCCGGAACTGGCACCGCCGGTTCTTCCGCTGGTCGTTCGTGTACCTGCTCGCGGCGATGTTCCTGCCGTTCCCCGTCGTCGCGCTGCCGCAGATCAAGCTCACCGCCGAGATGGGGCTCGACAACCCGGTCGGCGTCGGGATCCTGCACGCCATGTTCCAACTGTCGTTCAGCGTGCTGCTCTACTCGGCGTACCTGCGGTCGATCCCCGTCGAGCTCGAGGAGAGCGCCCGCATCGACGGCGCGTCCACGTGGCAGATCTTCTGGCGCATCATCCTGCCGCTCCTCGGCCCGATGAACGCGACCGTCGGCATCTTCGCCTTCCTGGCGTCCTGGAACGACTTCATGATGCCGTCGCTCATCACCGCGGACCCGGCACTGCAGACGCTCCCCGTGGTGCAGAACATCTTCCAGAGCAAGTTCGGCACGAACTACAACGTCGCCTTCGCCTCGTACCTGATGGCGATGGCCCCGACGATCATCGTCTACCTGTTCGCGCAGCGCTGGGTCATCAGCGGCGTGACGCAGGGCGCGGTCAAGAGCTGAGGGACAGCGAGTGAGCACCACGACACCGACCACCACCACGAGCACCGTCCGGCCGTTCCCCGGGGCCGACCCGGTCGCCGACCCCGCCGCCGTCGTCGCGGGGGAGCACTGGCGCGTCACCGTCCTCGACGCCGGGGCGTTCCGCGTCGAGTGGAGCGAGGACGGCGGGTTCGAGGACCGCGCCTCGACCTTCGCGATGCGTCGCCGCCTGCCGGTGCCGTCGTTCACGGTCGACCGCACCGCCGACGGCGGCGTCCTCGTCACCACGGAGCGCGCCCGACTGCGGTACGACGGCCGCCCGTTCAGCCCGAGCGGGCTCGTCGTCGAGACGATCGGCCCGGACGCGAACCGCTGGCGCTGGGGACAGGAACCCCGCGATCTCGGTGGCACCGGACGTACCCTGGACGACGTCGACGGGCGGATGCCGCTCGAGTCCGGCGTCCTGGCCCGCGACGGCATCACCGTGCTCGACGACAGCACGTCCTTCCTGTTCGCGGACGACGGCTGGATCGGCACCCGCGTGCCCGGCCGACGCGACGTCACGGTGTTCGCCTACGGGCGCGACTACGACGCCGCACTGCGGGCGTACCACGCGGTCTCCGGCGCCCCCACCCGCATGCCCCGGTGGGCCCTCGGGAACTGGTGGAGCCGCTACCACCCGTACAGCGACGCCTCGTACCTCGAGCTGATGGACCGCTTCGCCGACGAGCACCTGCCGTTCTCCGTCGCGGTCGTCGACATGGACTGGCACCGCGTCGACTCCGTGCCGCCGCGCTTCGGCAACGGGTGGACCGGGTACTCGTGGGAGCCCTCGCTCTTCCCGGACCCGGCAGCCTTCCTGACCGAGCTGCACCGCCGGGGGATGCGCACCACCCTCAACCTGCACCCCGCCGACGGCGTCCGCGCCTTCGAGGACGCCTACCCGGCGATGGCCGAGGCGATGGGCGTCGACCCGGACACCGAGCAACCGATCCCGTTCGACCCGACCGACCGCCGGTTCCTCGAGGCGTACTTCGCCGTCCTGCACCGGCCCCTCGAAGCCCAGGGCGTCGACTTCTGGTGGATCGACTGGCAGCAGGGCCGCGAGACCGGGCTGCCCGGCGTGGACCCGCTCTGGCTCCTCAACCACTTCCACCTGCTCGACTCGGCACGCGGCACCGACACCGCCGACGGCATGACGTTCTCGCGCTACGCCGGCCCCGGCAGCCACCGGTACGCCGTCGGGTTCTCCGGCGACGCCGTCGTCTCGTGGGCGTCGCTCGCGTTCCAGCCGGAGTTCACCGCCACCGCCGCGAACATCGGCTACCCCTGGTGGAGCCACGACATCGGCGGCCACACCCGCGGCGTCCGCGACGACGAACTCGCCACCCGGTGGGTGCAGTTCGGGGTGTTCTCGCCGATCATGCGCCTGCACTCGGCGAACAACCCGTTCATCCGCAAGGAGCCGTGGGCGTTCCCGGCCGAGGCCCGCGCCGCGATGGGCGACGCCCTGCGCTTCCGGCACCGGCTCGTGCCGTACCTGCACACCATGAACCACGGCACCGCCGAGGGCACCGCCCTCGTCCGACCGCTCTACCACCTGGAGCCCCGCCGGAACGAGGCCTACGAGTCGCCGAACACCTACGCCTTCGGGTCGGAGCTGCTCGTCGCCCCGATCGTCGCACCCCGCGACCCGGTCAGCCGCCACGGGGTCGCACGGGCGTGGCTGCCGCCGGGTACCTGGACCGACGTGTTCACCGGCACCACGTACGCCGGCGACCGGTTCGTCGACCTGCACCGCACGCTCGACACCGTCCCCGTCCTGCTGCGCGAGGGCGGCGTGCTGCCCCTCGCGGCACCGGACGAGACCGACGCGACCGCGAACCCGACCGCCCTCGAGGTGCTCGTCGCCCCCGGCACCTCCGGGTCCTTCACCCTGGTCGAGGACCGCGAGGGCGACCCCGACCGCACCGCCCGGACCCGCCTGACGTGGGACGCGGCGCTCGCCGAGTTCCGGGTCCACCCGACCGAGGGCGCGGTCGACGTCGTGCCCGGCCGCCGCTCGTGGCGGATCACGTTCCTGGCGGCCCCGGCCGACGGCCAGGCGACGTCGGCGCGTGCCGAGGACCGGTTCTCCGTCGACCTCGACGTCGACACCGCCGCCGGGGGAGCGGTCACCCTGGGCGGCCCGCCGGCCGTCGGGCTGGACGCCCGCCCCGCCGTCCGGCGCGTGCTCGAGGGCGCCCAGGCGGGCAACCCCGAGAAGCTCGCCGCCTGGCAGGTCGTGTCGAAGGACCTGCCGCGCGCCGACCGGATCGTCGAGCTCGGCACCGTCGGCCTGCCGGAGTCGGTGCGCGCGGTCGTCGCCGAACTCCTCGGCAGCGTGCACCCGAGCGGCCACTGAGCGCAGCGCGGATCGGCACGAGCGCAGCGCGGATCGGCACGGGCGCACCGCGGGTGGGTACGGGCGCGCCGCGGGTCGGCATGGGTGCACCGAGGGTCGGCGCGGGCGCACCGCGGGTCGGCGCGGGCGCGGGCGCGCGCGGGTCGGCACTGCGCGCCCCGTGTGTCGGCACCCGGACACGCGCCGGACGGGAGGCACGGGGCGGGCCCGCCCCGTGCCTCCCGTCCGACGGCGGTCACCGCCACTCCCGTGGCTGCGTCCGCACGGGCGGTCCTGCCCGGCAGGCCGGCGGACGTCAGGCCGTCACGCCGGCCGGGGCGCCCGGTCGACCGTGTCGTCGGGGAACGGTGCGCTCTCGCCGACGACCAGCCGGTGGCCCACCGTGACGAGCCGTCCGGGGACGTCCGACCCGTCAATCCGCTCGAGCAGCAGGTCGAGCGCCGTGTCCGCCAGCGCCACCGTGTCCGGCGCGACCGACGTCAGGCTCGGCACCAGGCTCGACCCGAGCCCCATCGCGTCCCAGCCGACCACGGCGACGTCCCGCGGAGCGTCGAGCCCGCGCAGCCGCATCGCCCGCAGGACCCCGACGGCGGCCAGGTCGTCGCGGCAGAGCAGCGCGTCGAGCTGCAGCCCGGCGTCGAGCGCGCGACCGAAGGCGACCTCGGCACCCGCGGCGTCCCCGACCTCGCGGGGGACGAGCAGCGCGTCGTCGAGGGGCAGCCCCGCGGCGGCGAGTCCCGCACGGTAGCCGTCGAGCCGCACGCCCGAGGTGCTCGACTCCGGCCCGGTCTCGTGCCCGAAGAACCCGATGCGGCGACGGCCGAGCGCCACCAGGTGGGCCACCGCCTGCGCCGCGGCGGCGGCGTTGTCGATCACGACCTGGTCGGCGCGCTCGGGGCGCCGGTCCTCGCCGAGGAACACCACCGCGGTGTCGCCGCGCAGCCGGTCGATCACCTCGGGCGACAGCGCCTGCGGGTGCAGCACGACGCCGTCGACCACCCCGGACTCCCGCCCGCGCACCGCAGACCGCTCGCCGTCCGCGTCGCCGAGGGTCTCCTCGAGCAGCAGCTGGTAGCCGCGAGCAGCGCACACCCGCGAGAACACGTGCGCGAGCTCCGCGAAGTACGGGCGCCGCAGGTCGGGGAAGGCGAAGGCGAGCATGTTCGAGCGGCCGGTGGCGAGCGAGCGGCCGGAGACGTTCGGGCGGTACCCGAGCTCGTCCACCGCCGCCTGCACCCGGTCGCGCATCGACGGGCTGACGTGCTGGTAGCCGCGGACGACGTTCGAGACGGTCTTCGTCGACACGCCCGCGTGCACGGCGACGTCCTGCAGCGTGACCTTGCCCATCCGGCCACCGTAGCCGGACCGGCGGATTGCCAGGTGCAATCGCATGTGCAGGCCCTAGAGTCGCGACAAGCGCAATCGCGTGAACTCTCTCGAACCGGCCGAAGGGCCGGTCCGTACTGAAGGTCGGTCCTCATGACCACCACTCCGCTCGCTCCGGGTTACACCCGCACCCGACCTGGGACAGGAAGCCCGAAGGGCACCTCGACCTACTCCTCCCTCCTCGCGCAGGTGAAGGACAACGGGCTCCTCAACCGCCGCACCGGGTTCTACTGGTCGCTGTTCGGCACCCTCGTCGGCACCTTCGCCCTCGCCTGGGTCGCGTTCGCGTTCCTCGGTGACTCCTGGTTCCAGCTCATCGTCGCCGGGGCCCTCGGCGTCCTCTTCACCCAGTTCGCCTTCCTGTCACACGAAGCCGCGCACCGACAGGTGTTCGCCTCGCAGAAGTGGAACGACCACGCCGGTCGCTGGCTCGGCACCTTCATGGTGGGCCTCAGCTACTCGTGGTGGATGAACAAGCACACCCGCCACCACGGCAACCCGAACACCGTCGGCAAGGACCCGGACATCGCCCCTGACGGCATCCGGTTCCTGCCGGAGGACGCCGCCGCGGCCAAGGGCCCGCTCATGTCGACGTTCCTGCGCTTCCAGGGCTGGCTGTTCTTCCCCCTGCTGACGCTCGAGGGCCTCAACCTGCACCGCTACGCCGTGATGAGCATCGTCACCGGCAACGGCACCAAGGCCGACGTGAAGCACCGCTGGCTCGAGGCCGCACTGCTCGTCGCCCGCTTCGGCATCTACCTGACGGTCGTGTTCTGGTTCCTGCCGTTCGGCATGGCCTGCGCGTTCCTCGGGGTGCAGCTCGCCGTGTTCGGCGTGATGATGGGCGCCTCGTTCGCACCGAACCACAAGGGCATGCCGACCATCGCGCACGACGCCAAGGTCGACTTCTTCTCGCGCCAGGTGCGCACCTCGCGCAACATCCGCGGCGGCTGGTGGGTCTCGTTCCTGATGGGCGGCCTGAACTACCAGGTCGAGCACCACCTGTTCCCGTCGATGCCGCGCCCCGCGCTCAAGCAGGCCCGCCTGCTCGTCCGCCAGCACTGCGACACGCTCGACGTGCCCTACACGGAGACCACGCTGCTGCGTTCCTACGGCATCGTCGTCCGGTACCTGAACCGGGTGGGGCTCTCGGCCCGCGACCCGTTCAACTGCCCGATGGTCGCGCAGCTGCGCATCCACTGACGCCGTGTTGACGAGCATGCCGACCGGCACCGTGAAGTGGTTCGACCACGCCAAGGGGTACGGCTTCATCCACCCCGACGACGGGTCCGAGGACCTGTTCGCCCACTTCTCCAGCATCGTCGTGACGACCGGCTACCGGTCCCTCGAGGAGAACGACCACGTGCAGTACGACATCGGGCCCGGCAAGAAAGGCCCGCAGGCGGACAACATCTCGATCATCCGTTGACGCGGGGGTCGCTCAGAACGGCCGGGAGCCCCGGTGCCACTCGGCACCGGGGCTCCCGGCCGTTCTGGTGCGTCGGGGCTGGTGGCCGCGTGTGGGTGCTGGTGTGGGTGCTGGTGCGGGTGTGGGCCGTTGCTGCACCGGGTTGCATGCCGATCGAGCGTGCGTTCCTTCCCACTGGAGGTGGGGTCGGTAGCTGTTCCGCGCGTACGTGGTCAGAACGACGGATCTCCTCCGCGTAGCACGTCTCCCCGTGCTCAGGATGTCCGACCCCGGCGCGGGTCCTGTTCGGACTGATTCCGTTCGGCGAGCCGGAGCCTCGGCGAACAGGTTCGTCACGTTCGGGGGCGTCCGGCGTGCTCCGCTGCAGGTTCGGGCGCTCGGCGTCTGAGCGCGTGCTCTTCTCCGCCGGACGCGGGACGGGAAGCCGTTTCGGGCGGAGGCGGTCGGCTCGAGCGTCGTTGCACGGGCGGACGTCACAGCACACGTGTGATGGCGTTGACGGACGGGGTACTGGTCGGATCCGGTTCGTGACGGTTCTGGTTCGCGATGAGCGGGTTTCGGGAACCAGGACCGGCAACCGTTGATGCAGATGTGCCCGCCGCTGCTGCTGCTGTTCGGTCGTGCAGCACGCTGGAGCGGGAACCGTCGTCGGAGCCGGGGTGTGGTGACACGATCTGGTCGTTGACGGTCCTGGTTCGTGGGGTCCGGGTGTCGGGAACCGGGACCGTCACGGCGTGCTGATGGTCTCGCGGCGCGCAGGGTTCGGGCGGATGTTCCTTCCCATCGCCCGTGGGATGGGAAGCGGAATCGCGCGTCGGTGGCCGGAACGTCGGGCTTCCTACGCGCGGAACGTCACACCATGCGCGGAACGACCACCCATGCGCGGAACGACCACCCATGCGCGGAACAGCACCAGCCCGAACAGCCCCCGGGGCGTGCGGAAGGGCCGCCCCGGGGGTGTCCCGGGGCGGCCCTTCATGCGTGGTGCGGTGTGCGGTGGTGCTGGGGTGTTACTTGATCTGGGCGGTGATGGTGGCGGTGCCGACCAGGAGGCCGCGCTTGACGGCGTCGGTGCCGAAGGTCTTGTTCAGCAGGCCGGCGGCGTCCTCGCTGATGTGGACAGTGGTGCCGGTGAGGATGGCGTTGTCGCCCTCGAGCTGGAGGGGCTTGAGCGAACCACCCCAGAGCTCGAACAGGTACGCGTTGGACGCGGCGACCTTGCCGTTGACCAGGACGTCGCCGTAGAGCTTGGACGAGCCCGGGTTCACGACGAAGTTCTCCAGCGTGACGGTGGTGTCGCCGGCCTTGAGGGTCAGGCCGGAGTCGTCGTGGTTGAGCAGGCCCTGCACGTAGGGGCGGTAGTTGCCGTCCGGCGACCAGTACGTGACCGAACCGGCCGTGATCGGGAACGACACCGACCCGTCGGCGAGGGTCGCGTCGCCGGAGACGCCGGGGGTGAGCTTGAGGGCGGTGAGGGCGTCGGTGAAGCCGGAGTCGAGCTTCACGGCGGTGGAACCACCGAGGACCTCGGGCACCGACGCGACCGGTGCGGGGACCTTCGACTCCGACGACGACACCGTCTGCACGTTCGGGGTCGCGGCCTGGGCGGAGGAGATCCCGAACGCTGCGCCACCGAGGACGAGAGCGCCGGTCGTGGCGAGGGTGATGCTGGTCTTGAGGCTCTTGCGCATGATGTGGATCCTTTGCTTGGTGTCGCGCTCGGCGCGGCTGCTGTGTGCGCGCCGAACACACCCTGGTGCAGGGTGGAGAACCAGCGTGGTGCGGCTGGTGAGCGCTCCGGGTGTTTCCCGGTCGTTGCAGGTGATTCGGCACCATCCCGGGAGCGGTTTGGTCGAACTTCGGATCGCTCGGCTGTCCTACGCTCGGACCATGCGGGGCACGACGATCCGACCGACGACCGAGGACGACTGGGAAGCGATCCGGGCACTCCGGCTCGAGATGATCCGGGACACCCCGATGGCCTACGCGGAGCACCTGCGCGACGCGGAGCAGCTGGACGAGGCCGAGTGGCGCGCACGGGGCCGCCGCGGGCAGGAGGCCGCCGGGACCTCGATGGTCGCGATCGACGCCGACGGCCGCTGGGTCGGGGCCATGGGTGCGTTCGTGCCGGACGAGGCGACCGGTCCGCTGCTCGTCGGCGTGTACGTCGCGCCGTCCCACCGGGGGCGCGAGGCGGGCGTCGCCGACCGGCTGCTCGACGCCATCGAGACCTGGGCGGCCGAGCGCGGTCCGACGCTGCGACTGCACGTGCACGAGCGCAACGAGCGGGCGCAGGCGTTCTACGCGCGGCGCGGCTTCCGACCGACCGGGGCGACCGAGCCGTACGTGCTCGCGCCGGAGGAACGCGAGCTGGAGATGATCCGCGACCTGGACGGGACGCCCGCGTGACCGTGTCACTGCGCCCGTGGCAGCCCGGGGACGCGACCGCGCTGCTCGTCGCCCGGCGGTCCGCGGCGGACCTCGACCGGCAGTTCCCCGGCGTCGACCTCGGCGACGAGGCGGCGGCACGCGCGCACATCGCGGCGAACCTGTCGTTCGACGACCGCGCCCGGAACTGGGCGGTCGTCGAGGACGGGACCGCCGTCGGCAACGTCGGCGTCTCGGCCATCGAGTTCCGCCACGGTACGGCGTGGGTGTCCTACTGGCTCGCGGCCGGCGCTCGGGGGCGTGGCACGGCGGCGCGGGCCGTGGCGAGTGCGGCGGCGTGGGCGTTCGGGGCCGGCCTCGCCCGGCTCGAACTCGGCCACCGCGTGGACAACCCGGCGTCGTGTCGGGTCGCGACCGCCGCGGGCTTCGTCGCCGAGGGCATCGAACGCGGGAAGCTCCGGTACGGCACGGAACGGTTCGACGTCGAGACCCACGCCCGCCTGGCCGACGACCCGGAACCGTCCGTCGAGCAGCTTCCACGGCACGACGACCACTGACCCGCGCCCAGCGGTCCCCGCTGCGGTCAGCCGGGTACGGCATGATCGGTCCGTGCCTGATGCGAACCCGACCATCGCCTACCGCGCCGCGCGCGACCAGCTGCTGTCCGCGCCGACGGCCGACGCCGCTCGTGCCGACTTCCGCTGGCCCGACCTCGGTGCGACCTTCAACTGGGCGAACGACTGGTTCGACGTCATCGCGGCGGACAACGACCGGATCGCGCTCTGGATCGTCGACGGGGACGGCGGCGAGCAGCGGTTCACCTACGCCGAGATGGCCGCCCGGTCGGACCGGCTCGCGGTCCGACTGCACGAGCACGGGGTGCGGAAGGGCGACCACGTCCTCGTCATGCTCGGCAACCGACTCGAGCTGTGGGAGACCATGCTCGCCGTCATCAAGCTCGGCGCCGTCATCCTGCCGACGTCGACGATGCTCGACACGAGCGACCTGCAGGACCGGGTCGACCGCGGCCACGTGGCGCACGTCGTCACCACGGCCGGCGAGACCGCGAAGTTCGCCGGCGTCGTCGGGGACTTCTCGCGCACGGTGATCGGTGGGGCGGCCGAGGGGTGGACCGACTACCCGGCCGACCTCGGCGAACCCGCGCCGGAGGGCGAGGCCCGCCCGGTGGTCGTGACCCGCACCTCTGACCCGTGCCTCGTCTACTTCACGTCGGGGACGACGTCGAAGCCGAAGATGGTGGTGCACACGCAGACCTCGTACCCGGTCGGTCACCTCAGCACCATGCACTGGCTCGGGCTCCGCCCGGGTGACGTGCACCTGGCGATCAGCTCGCCAGGGTGGGGCAAGCACGCGTGGAGCTGCTTCTTCTCGCCGTGGATCGCCGAGGCCACCGTGTTCGTCCACGACACACCGCGCTTCGACCCGGCCGGTCTGCTCGCGCAGCTGGAGCGCGCCGAGGTGAGCACCTTCTGCGCGCCGCCGACCGCCTGGCGGATGATGCTGCAGGCAGACCTCGGTGCACGGCCGCGGGCCCTGCGCGAGGTCGTCTCGGCCGGCGAGCCCCTGAACCCGGAGGTGATCGACCGGGTGGCCGATGCCTGGGGGCTGACGATCCGGGACGGCTACGGGCAGACCGAGACCACGGCGATCATCGGCAACGCCCCGGGGCAGCCGGTGACGCCCGGTGCGATGGGCCGTCCGCTGCCCGGTGTGTCGGTCACCCTGCTCGACCCGCTGACCGGACGACCGGGCGACGAGGGCGAGGTGTGCCTCGACCTCACCGAGCGACCCGTCAACCTGATGGCGGAGTACCTCGGCGACCCGGACCGGACCGCCGCGGCGGTGCGCGACGGCTTCTTCCACACCGGCGACATCGCGGTGCGGTCCGCGGACGGGGAACTCACCTTCGTCGGCCGGACCGACGACGTCTTCAAGTCGTCGGACTACAAGGTCTCACCGTTCGAGGTCGAGAGCGCGCTGCTGCAGCACCCCGCCGTTGCGGAGAGCGCCGTCGTGCCCGCGCCCGACGACGCCCGGCTGAACGTCGTGAAGGCCTACGTCACGCTCGCGTCCGGTTGGGAGGCGACGGCCGACACCGCCGAGCAGGTGCTGGCGTTCGCCCGGACCGCGCTGCCGGCCTACGCGCGGGTCCGCCGCGTCGAGTTCGGGGAGCTGCCGAAGACGATCTCGGGCAAGATCCGTCGCGTCGAGCTGCGCGAGCGCGAGGAACGTGCCGTCACGGACGGTGTGCGGCTCGAGGGGGAGTGGCGGGACGACGAGTTCCCGGGACTCCGTCGGGTGGTGCCGAGCGACTGACGCTCAGCGCTCCTCGCTGACGACCGCCCGTTGGCGGTCGTACTGGCCCCGCGTGCGGTGTCCGCCCATGGCGCGGACGAGTCGGCCGCGTGCGTTCCGGGTCGCGAGGAACCAGGCGCCCTCGGCGACCGCCAGGCAGGGCACTGCCACGGCCAGTCCGACGAGGACCTGTCGGCCGAGGCTGGTCCGCCACGGGACGCCGCTCAGCTCGAGAGCCGTGAACACCAGTGCGGCGACCACGATCGCGATCGGCGTGCTCCAGAGCCGTCGCACGGTGCTGCGCCGCGCGTCGTCGAGCGCGGTCGCCGAGGCGAGCTCGAGCGTCGACCCGACGTGCTCGGTGGGCTCGCCCCCGGTGACGAGCGCGTGTCGGGCGCCACCGGCTGCCGGACCGTCCTCGACGAGCGGCGTCCAGAGCACGTCGTCGAGGAACTCCACCTCGCCGTCGACGACGAACCAGCCGCCCTCGTGTTCCTGCCCGGTCTCCTGCACGTTCGCGTCCACGTGCTCATCCTGGCAGGGATCGTCGCGGCGGGCACCCCCGCGAGCGGGGCACAGTCAGGCCGACGGCGCGGGGTCCGTCGTGACGCGCCGGACGCTGCGAGTCGACGCCGCGGCCACGGTGGCGAGCACGATCGCGGCGGCGCACCCGAGCAGTGTGGTGGTCGACCCGACGGCGTCGGCGAGCGGCCCGACGAGCGCCTCGCCGAAGGGCACGGCGACGAAGGACCCCACCATGTCGTACGAGTAGACCCGGGCCAGCACCCCGCGCGGCACGTTCGACTGCAGCGCGTGGTCCCACGCGATCGAGAACAGCTCGAGGGCGACACCACCGAGTGCGAACGCCACGACCAGCGTCGGCAGTGCCGGAGCGACCCCGAGCGCGATCGCCGGCAGCGCGGTCACGGCCATCAGCGCGACGCCGATGCCGAGGGCCCGTCGGGGCCGCCACCGCAGCGCGAGGAGCGCGCCGAGCCCGAGCCCGACGGTCTGCGCGGCGACCACCAGGCCCCAGCCCGCGCGCCCGAACGTCTCGTCGGCGACCACCGGACCGAGCACGGTCGTCGCCCCCACGAAGGCGGCGTTCAGGACGGTGAACTGCGCGACCACGGTCCACACCCACCGGCGTCCGGAGAACTCGACCCACCCCTCCCGCAGGTCGGCGAGCACCGACGGTCGTTCCGCCGCTGCCGGGGCCGCTGCCCGGGGGAGCCGGACCCGGGTGTAGAGGAGAGCGGCCACGGCGAAGCCTGCCGCGTCGACGGCGAGCCCCCATCCCGCGCCGACGGCCGCGACGAGCGCCGCCCCGGCGGAGGCGCCGACCACGGTGCCGGTGTTCACGCCGAGGCGCACCACGGCGTTGGCGGGGCGGAGCGCCGGTTCCGGCACGGTCTCCGGCACCATCGCGGCGGTCGTCGGCAGGCTGACGGCCGCGACGGCGCCGTTCAGGACGCTGAGCGCCACCAGGAGCGGCACGGTCGCCGTTCCGGTGAGGACGAGGGCGGCGACGGTCGCCTGGGTGACCGCGGCACCGATCGAGGTGGAGACGAGCACGACGTCGCGGGGGAGCCGGTCTGCCACGATGCCGCCGAACAGCAGGACGGCGACGTTCGCGACCGACCGTGCCGCCACCACGAGGCCGAGGTCGGCCGGCGAGCCGGTCAGGTCGAGCACCGCGAAGGCCAGGGCGATCGGGGCGACCGCGTTGCCGACGATCGACACCGTGCGTGCCGCGACGAGCCAGCGGAAGGCCGGGTACCGGAGCACGCCACCCGCGGCGCTCACGGGCGACGCAGGGGGAACATCGACACGGTCATCGAGACCGGGACGGAGCCGGGCGTCCGTGGCCGCTGGGCAGCTGCGTGCAGCAGGGCGGACGCCTCGCCGACGTGCCGCACGACCCGGCGCCAGGTCTCCGGCCCGACCCAGAGCTCGGCGTCCGTGGAGATCGCCGGCCCGTCGACACGGTGCTGCGCCCGTCGTCGGAGCTCGTCGACCTGGGCGTCGAGGTAGCGGAGCCGTTCGTCCACCGCGACGGCGTCGGGCCGGGCGTCGACGTCGAACGGCACCGCGGACGACTCGTGCCGGTAGCGCTTCGCGTCGCCGCCGCGCAGGCGGACGACCTCGACGACCGTCACGAGTCCCGCGCGCTCGAGCACGCGGAAGTGGTAGCTGGCCGTGGCCTGGGACAGGCCGAGCTCGCGGGCGGCCTCGGCCGCGCTCATCGCCGTGCTCGTGACCAGGGAGAGCAGCCGGAGCCGGACGGGGTGGGCGGTGGCCCGCAGGGCGTCGAGGGTGGACATGCGCTCATCGTCGCCGGAGACCGCCGGACCTGCAAACGGCTCTTTGGGGGTCGCGCACGTGTCACCGTGGACACACGCGGTGCGGTCCCGTTCGCCGTCGCGGGCGGAGCGGTCAGGATGGGCGCATGCGCACGCACCCCGTCCTCGGACTCCTCGCCGCTGTGACGGTCGCGGTCGGAGTCCTCCCGCTCACGGCGTGTTCGGCCGCCGAGGGGCTGGCGCGTGACGCCCTCGCCGGCGACGGCGACGGGCGCTGCCCGAGCGCATCCGGTCCGTTCCCCGATCAGGACGTCCCGCCGGCACCCGAACCGGACCCCGATCCGGAAGCCACCCTGGACCCGTTCGTCGCGACGTCGGTCCGTGACACGCTCGCCACGGTCCGGGCCCTGCCCGCCGTGCAGCGCGCGACCGAGACGACGACGAACGCGCCGAGCACGACCGCCGACCCCTCGTGTCCGACGCGGTGGGTGACCGTGCACCACTTCTCGTCGCGCTTCACCGTCGAGATGGACGCCGACGCCACACCGGGCCAGGCGGGAGCGGTGCCGACGACCATGGCCGAGGGCCTGGCCTGGACGGGTGTCGACCTCACGCTGACCGTGCCGGCGGGCGACGGCCACATCGCGAGCGTCGTGCACTACGACGGCACCTTCGACCAGCGGATCCCCGAGACGACGTCCACGGCGGTGGCCGACGGCCTGGCGACGCTCGCCGCGACCCCGCACGTCACCGGTCTCGACGCCTCAATCCCGTACACGATGCGGGTGGACTACGGCTCGCTGACGATCGGCGTCGACTCGACCGACCAGGCCGTGCTCGACCGGGTCCGCGCGGTGATCGACACGACGGCGTTCCGCGACACCACCCTGCACGGCTCGTACGGCAACGGCGCGAAGCCCTGACGCCACGGTCGCACTCGAAGCAGAAGCAGAAGCAGAAGCAGAAGCAGAAGCAGGAGCAGGACCAGCCGTGAGCTACCCTCGCACTCGTGATCACGACACCTCGACCCGGTGCCCGTCCGACCGTCTCGGACGAGGGACCGCAGCGCCAGCTCACCGACCGCGCCACCCCGGAGCGGTGGGGCCGCCTGCTCGCCGGGGCGCTCGCCCTGCCCGACGTGGTCGAGGGCCACAGCCAGGTGTCCCCGGTGTCGTCCCGTGCCCTGTTCCTGCGGGACCGCTCCGAGCACGTCGTGCCGTGGAGTTCGCTGGCGCCGGAGGGCCGGCTCGAACCGGTGCACCTGCACGGTGTCGACGACACCTCGGTGCACCTCTGCCTGCCGGCGGAGCGTGGTCGGCAGCTCACCGAGCTCGGCTGGGCGATCCCGCACCAGTACGAGGACTTCGGCACCGAGTTCCTGGTCTACGGCCCGCGGGACGACGACGAGGTCGCGGTCGTCCTGTCGGTCATCGAGGAGAGCCTGGCCTTCGCCCGCGACCCCGGAGACGAGCGGCCGGCCCACAGCCCGACGTGAAGCAGGGCCCCACGAATCGAGTGCCCCGCGATGGGAATACTCCCACAGTGGGTGTATGGTCGACGACATGAGCACGACCGAACTCCGTGAACCCGCCTTCTGGGTCCTGACCAGCCTGACCGGCGGTCGCCGACACGGCTACGCGATCATCCAGGCGGCCGCCGAGCTGTCCGACGGCCGGACGACACTCGCGGTCACCACGCTGTACGCCACGCTCGAGCGCCTCGAGCAGGCCGGCCTGGTGCGCGGCGACGGCGACGAGGTCGTCGGTGGTCGCCTGCGGCGGTACTTCGTGATCACCGACGAGGGCCGCCAGCGGCTCTCCGACGAGGCAGCGCGACTCGACGCGAAGCTCCGGGTCCTGCGGAGCCGCCTGACGACGCCGGGCGCGACCGGTACTCCGCGCACCGCCGGGGGAGCGGCATGAGCGCCGACGCGACCGCATCGCGCACCGACCGCGCAAGCACAGAGCGGATGAGCACGAAGCGGATGAGCACGAAGCAGATGAGCACGAGGCAAATGAGCACAGAGCAGCGGTACCGCCGGCTGATGGGCTGGTACCCGCGGTCCTGGCGGACGGCGCACGAGGACGCCTTCGTCGGCACCCTGCTCGACGTCGCCGACGCCGAGGGGCGCGACGCTCCCACAGCACGGGAACGCGCCGCCGTCATCGGCCACGGTGTGACCGCGCGACTCGACCGACTCGTGGTGCCCGGGGTGCGTGACGCCGGCAGCACCATCGCGCTGACGACGGGCGCGGGCCTGGCGCTCGCCGAGTTCCTGGTGAGCAGCTGGGCACCGTGGATCCGGGGCAACCCCGCGCCGCAGGAGATGGTGCAGGTCGGTCCGTTCCGCGACACCGGTCCCGTCTTCGCCGCGCTGTGGGTCGTCGCGCTCGTGGCGGCGCTCACCGGCCGGTGGGCCATCGGTCGGGTCGCGCTCGTCGTCTGCACCGCGGCGGCCGTCGTCTCCCCGCACTGGTTCGTCCGGTACCCCGGGGTGTGGAGCGTCGACCGGGGCACGCTGGCGCTGTTCGCCGCGTGCGCGGTGGTCGCCCTGATCGGGCGTCCGCTCCGCAGCCACCACACGGCCGCGGCGACCGCCGGGTGGCTGCTCCTCGGCGTCGCGAGCTACACCGCCGTCGGTACGGAGCCGGGGGCGTGGCTCAGCAGCCGTGACCTGTGGAACGGCAACCTGTACGCCTGGTACGCCGTCGTGCTCGTCGAGGTCGCGGCCGTCGGCCTGGCGATCGCCGGGCACTGGCGCGTCGTCTTCACCATCACGCTCGGGTTGACGCCGTACGCGCTCACCGTGGTCGGGAACGAGCTGCGCGGCATCCTCACGGGGAGCGGCTCCGCGGCCGTCGTCGCGCTGCCGGTGGCGTTCGGGCTGCTCCTGCTCGTGCTGCACAGCAGCGGTCGTCTCGACCTGCGGGAGCGCACGCCGACCTCCGTCTGACGGCGCGCCCACTGCCGCACAGCAACGAACGCCACGGCGCGCCCGCGCATCTCCCCCCAACGGCGGACGCGGCCGTCCGTGCCGCTGCAATAGCGTGGCGCTCGTGATCGAAGTCGACCATCTCACCAAACAGTACGGTCCCAAGACCGCCGTGGACGACGTCTCCTTCGTCGTCCGCCCCGGTAGCGTGACCGGCTTCCTCGGCCCGAACGGTGCCGGGAAGTCCACCACGATGCGCATGATCATGGGCCTCGACGAGCCCACGTCGGGGCGGGCGATCGTGAACGGCCGGCCGTACCGGACGTTCCGCGACCCGCTGCGGCAGGTCGGCGCGCTGCTCGAGGCGAAGGCGGTGCACTCCGGACGGAGCGCGTACAACCACCTGCTCTCGCTCGCCGCGACGCACGGCATCCCGAAGTCCCGCGTGCACGAGGTCATCGACATGACCGGCCTCGACGCGGTCGCGAAGAAGCGCGTCGGCGGGTTCTCGCTCGGCATGGGGCAGCGTCTGGGAATCGCTGCCGCACTGCTCGGCGACCCGAAGACCCTCATCCTCGACGAGCCGGTCAACGGTCTCGACCCGGACGGCGTCGTGTGGGTCCGGCAGCTCGCCCGGCGGATGGCCGCCGACGGCCGCACCGTCTTCCTCTCCAGCCACCTCATGAGCGAGATGGCGCAGACCGCCGACCGCGTCGTCGTGCTCGGCCGCGGCAAGGTGCTCGCGGACGCCCCGATCGCCGAGTTCGTCGCGGGCGCGAACGCCGCCTCGGGCGTCGGCGCCGACGGCACCCCGAACGGCGGCGGCAGCCGCGTCGTCGTCCGCACGCCGTCGCCCGACCAGCTCTTCCACGCCATCGGGCCGAACGCGTCGGTCACGCAGCGCGAGGACGGCTCGTTCCTCGTCGTCGGCCCGGACGCCCCGACCGTCGGCACCATCGCCGCGCAGGCGGGCGTCGTCCTGCACGAACTCACCCCGACCGGCGCGAGCCTCGAGGAGGCCTACATGGCCCTCACCCGCGACGACGTCGAGTACCGATCGGAGGGCACCCGATGACCGCCACCGCGCCCGCCCACAAGACCGTCCCCGACTCCGTCGGGCTGTCGTTCCCCCGGCTCGTCCGGAGCGAGTGGATCAAGTTCCGCAGCATCCGCTCCACCGTCTGGTGCTTCGCGATCATCGCGGTCGTCACCATCGGCATGGCGGCCCTCGTGGGCCAGGCCGTGAACAGCGGCGGCACCGACGTCCCCACCGAGCAGGCGAACGCCAGCTTCGTGCTCATCAACACGGTGAGCGTGAACCTGACGGCGCTCGTCGTCGGCGTGCTCGGCGTGCTCATCATCTCCGGTGAGTACGGCACCGGTCAGATCCGCTCGACGTTCACCGCGGACCCGGGCCGAGTCGGCGTGCTGCTCGCGAAGGCCACCGTGCTGGCCGTCGCGACGTTCGTCGTCAGCGTGGTCGCGACGGCGATCGGCGCGCTCCTGGCCCTCGCCCTGCAGGCCTCGAACGGCGCCCACCCCGAGGTCGGCGACCCGGCGGTCTTCATGCCGATCCTCGGCGCGTCCGTCCTCGTCACGCTCGTCGCCCTGCTCGCGTTCGGCATCGGCCTGCTCGTCAAGTCGAGCGCCGCCGGCATCGCGATCACGCTCGGCCTCATGCTGGTCGTCCCGACGATCCTGCAGCTGGCCGCCGCGCTCACGAACGCCGACTGGCTGCTGGACCTGTCGCAGTTCCTGCCCCTGCAGGCCGGTGCGCAGCTCATCACCTACTCGAGCGGCGCACCGGCCCCCGAGCAGACCGGCATCGTCCTGAACGGCTGGGGCGGCTTCGGCGTCCTCGCGGCCGAGGTCGTCGTCGTGGGGGCACTCGCCCTCGTGGTCACCCGCCGACGCGACGTCTGACGCGACCACCTGACGGACGGGAGGCCCGGTGCCGGCTGGTACCGGGCCTCCCGTCCGTCTCGTGCAAGCGTCCACCGCCCCCGTAGGCTGCCGACGTGCGGAACGTCCCCCTCGTGGTGCTGCCGGCGGTCGTCGGCCTCGTCCTGCTCGCCGGCTGCGCCGTCGAGCCCGCCGTCGACCCGAGAGCGCTGCACGCGTGGCAGGACGAGCAGGACGCCGACGAGGAGCGTCGGGACGACGTCCTCGGCGTGCTGACGGCCGGGGTCCAGCGTGGCCCTGACGACCCGGGGGACACCGGTTCGCAGATCACGATCGAGTACCCGCACCCGCAGACGATCGAGCACCTGCGGTTCTCGTGCTTCGGCAACGGGCACATGAGCGGGATCGTCCGGACGACCTCGGCGACCGGCGGCGGGAGCGAGGTCGTCGAGGACCTCGCCTGTCGGGACAGCCCGCACCACATCGACCTGCCGGCCGCGCACCGCACCGACGTCGAGCGGGTGTCCTTCGCCGCGTACGGCAGCGACCGGGCCAGCGAGTGGCGCCTGGTGATCGTCGGGGACCTCGCGACGGGGTGAGCGCGGTCCGGACCACGCCCGACGCCGTCGGACCCACCGTCCGCAGAGCGTGGGATGCGGACATCTGCTCGTCGGGGATGCGAAGATGCATCAGCTGCACATCCCTGCGTGCGGCACCGACCGCGAGGGCTCGATGACCACCACCGAGGAGCACGACGCGAGGACGCCGCTCCTCGACGGCCGCTACCGGCTCGAACAGGCCATCGGCCAGGGCGGGATGTCCGTCGTCTACCGTGCCGTGGACGAGAGCCTGCACCGCCCCGTCGCCGTCAAGGTCTTCCACTCGGGGATCGTCGACATCGCCCGGCAGGAAGCCGAGCTCGGCGTCCTCGCCTCGCTCGAGCACCACAACCTCGTCAGCCTGCTCGACGCCGGCGTCGTCGCGGGCCAGGACGGCAGCCAGCAGCGGTACATCGTCATGGCGCTCGTCGTCGGACAGGACCTCGAGGAACGCCTGGCCGTCGGCCCCCTCGCCTCGCGGCACATCGCCGAGATCGGCTACGACATGGCCGAGGCACTGCACTACATCCACGCCCACGGCGTCGTGCACCGCGACATCAAGCCGTCGAACATCCTGCTCGTCGACTACGGCAACGACTCCGACCGCGCCCGGGCCCGACTGACCGACTTCGGCATCGCGCTCGCCGCCGGCGTCGAACGTCTCACCGCCGACGGCGTGACCACCGGCACCGCCGCCTACCTCAGCCCCGAGCAGGCCCGCGGCGCCGACGTCGGACCGGCGAGCGACGTGTACTCGCTCGGCCTCGTCCTGCTGCAGTGCTTCACCCGGCGCCGCGAGTTCCCCGGCTCGCTCGTCGAGTCCGCCGTCGCGCGGCTCTCCCGCGACCCGGTCGTGCCCGAACCGCTGCCCGAGCACTGGAAGCGGCTGCTCACCGCGATGACCGCGCAGGACCCGGCGGCCCGTCCGCTCGGCGCCGACCTGGTCGCGCAGCTCCGCGACGTCGTCATCGCCGAGACCGCCGGCGCCGACCACGTCGTCGACGCGTCGGACCGGTCGGCAGCACCCGCTGCGGCCGACGCCCCGGCCGACACCGGACACCCCGCCACGCTCGACACCCTGCCCGACGAGGCACTGCACCGCACCACCGCGATGGCCGCCCGCCTGTTCGACGCGCCGATCGCCCTGGTCGAGGTCATCGACGAGGACCGTGCCTGGTCGCAGTCCTACATCGCCGAGGGCGTCGACGACGCGGCGCGCAACATCAACTTCCGGAACGGCTTCGCCCCGGTGCCGGTGCCCGTGGTGATCCCGGACGGGTCCACGCACCCGGAGATGCAGCACAGCCCGCTCGTCACCGGGCCGCTCGGCATCCGGTTCTACGTCAGCGTCCCGCTCGTCAAGCACGACGGGTCGCCGATCGGCACCCTCGCCGTGCTCGACACGAAGCCCCGCCAGGCGACCGAGGGCGACCTCGCCAACCTGCACGACCTGGCAGCCCTCGCGGTCACGCAGCTCGAGCTCCGGCAGGAGTCGCTCCGCGCGACGAGCGACTCGCTGCCCGTCGCCCGGACGGACACGACGCGGCTCAGCCGTCCGTGAGCGCCGCCGCGTAGTTCCGCACCGACCGGTTGTACCGCGGCAGCGTCGGCTCGACGGCCTCGATCGCGACGCGGAGCGCCTCGTCCTGCCGCCCGGCGCTGTGCAGCGCGAGGGCGAGGAACACCCGCGGAGCGACCCCGGTCGACGGGTGCTCGGGAGCCTCCCGCAGCATCGCGATCGCCTCGTCCGCCCGTCCGAGGTTGCGGAGCGTCGACGCGTGCTGCACGACCATCCGGGCGGCGCGCACGGGGTCGACGTCGGCCAAACCGGCGGCCGTCGCGGCCGCGTAGTGCTCGTGTGCATCGGCCTCGTGGCCGCCCGAGTCGAACGCGCCGCCGAGCTCGAACGCGCCGACAGCGGGGTGCGGCGCGGTGTCCGCGAGTTCGCGCATCCGCTCGATGCGCTGCTCGCCGTCGACGGTCTCGTCGTCCCAGAGGGCGGCGACGCGGTCTTCCCAGGCTCCGGTGCTCATCGCAGCAGGCTAGCGAACCCGCCGACCGGCGAACGCGCCGACCGTCCGGCGACGAACTCGGCCCGCTCCTCCCGCTCGGTCCGGCGTCCTCACGCGTCCCGCACCGTCGCCCGGAACGACCGCACGAGCGGCGACCCCGGGCGCACCCGCACGGGCTCGTCCCACGCGAGCGCCGAGCCGAGCGCGGGGTACTCGGCCACGCGCACGAACCAGGGGTCGTCGTGGTCGAGGGCCTCGATCCGGACCACGGCGTCCCCGCCCGGGAACGCGGCGCGCCACTCGATCCACGGCGCCAGCGACCCGTGCGTCGCGGCTTCTCCCGAGGCGTGCTCGGTCCGCACCCGCACGGCGGAGCACGCCGGGAACCGCCACGTGAACCCGCCGTACCCGGCGCCCGCGCGACCGTTGCTGCCCGGGCTGCCGAGCCGGACCTCGACGTCGCCGGGGCACCGGAACGCCGACGTCCAGGTCAGCTCCCACCCGTCGGCGACCCCTCGCCACCCCAGGCGTCGTTCCTCGAGCAGCAGCTCGGCCCCCTCCGGTCCCCGCCAGACGAGGTCGTGCACGAGCCCGGGGCCGTCCCGACGGGTGCGCCGGACGTCGACCCGACCGTGGTCGTCCCGGTGGACGTACCCGGCTCCGTGCACGTAGGTCGGTCCGCCCCAGCAGTTCACGCCGTCGAGGTCGGGGATCGCGACGCCGACCCCGCAGTGCCACGCGTGGTCGGGTGGTCGGTGCGCGCTGACGACCGTGCCACCGAGCGTCCGCACCGGGTGCAGGTACGGGCGCGGCGCGAGCGCGGTGGGCATCCCGGTGCCGTCGACGGCGGAAGCGACCACCACGCCGACGACCGACAGCGAACGCGCACCCTCGACGTCGACCACACCGCGACGCTACCGAGTCCGTCCCGACCGCGCCCCGGCCTCAGCGCAACCGTCGGACCAGCACCACGCTGTCCACCACGTCGTGCGCGCGACCGTCCTCGGTGGAGGCCGTCCGCTCCCGGAGCTCCGCCGCCGCCACCTGCCACGTGTCGTCGACCCCGACCGCCTCGAGGTCGGCCTGCGGCGTCGGGAACCGGAAGCCCCGGAGCTCCTCGGGCAGGTCGCCGTGCGGTGGCGCCGCGTGCGCCGTGACGAGCAGGTGGCCGCCGACGGCCACGAACCCCGCAGCGCGCCGCAGGATCGCGTCACGCGGGATCACCACCGGCCACGACTGCAGGAACGACGCGGTGACGAGTGCGAACCGCTCCGCCGTGTCCCACGTCGCCAGGTCAGCGGCCACGAACGCGGTCCGCTCCTCGACGTCCGCCGACACCGCGGCACGCGACCCGCGTTCCAGCGCGGTCACGGACAGGTCGACCCCGACGGCGTCCCAGCCCTGCTGCGCGAGCCAGACGACGTCGCCGCCCTCGCCGCAGCCGAGGTCGAGCGCACGACCGGTCGGCAGCGTCGGCGCCACGGCGGCGAGCACCGCGTTCACCCGCCCCGACCAGATGCCGTCGCGTTCGGCGTAGCGGGCCTCCCACCAGTCGCGGGCGTCGGCGGGGGACTCCTGGGGTGCGTGCATGCGCCCAGTGCACCGCGCCCGCCGGGCGCGACGCGAGCCCTGTTGCCGGTCCGGCAACGACGTGAGCCGCGCGACGGACGGATGACGGGCCTCCAGACCGACCGAGCGACCCGGCCACCAGGCTCGGCTGCCCTGTGCGCAGCCGTGTCGGGAGGCCCGCGCCGCCCTGTCGGCGCATCCTGCGCCCGACGCTGGTCCAGCTGCCAGGCGCTCGTCCGGCCCGGTGGCGCAGCGCAACGAGCGTCGCGCCCGTCGCGGCACCCGATCAGGCCCACCGCCGTGCCGCGACCGCCCGTACAGCGATCAGTCGGCCGTGCGTGCGGCGAGCAGCGCGCCGAGCACGGCGGCCCCGCTCGCGGCGTCCGGCACCGTCACCACGCGCGCCTGCCCTCCCCGCAGCCGGGCGACGAGCCCCGGCCCGGAGCGCACGACGTAGGCGACGCCCCGACCCGAGAACCGGTAGCCCCAGCCGCCCCACTGACCGGGGGAGACGTCCTCGCAGCCGCAGCCCTCGATGCGTTCCAGCGGCACCCGCATGAGCGGGATGCGCGTGACCGACGTCGTCAGGCGCAGGCCGCGCCGGTCGACGGTGACCTCGACGCGCGCGAGCGAGAGCACCGCGAACCCGGCGACCGCCAGCACGACACCGGACACGACAGCGCCCCCGACGTCGTTCACCACGGTCGCGACGACCGTGCCGATGCCGACCCCGACGAGCACGGCGCCGAGCGCGGCGAACCAGCGGCTGCCGACCCGCGAGCGCCAGGCCACACGGGTCGCGGGGCCGACGGGCAGGGGAGCGACCTCGTGCGCGGGCACCGGCGCAGCGACGCGCACCAGCGCGGCGGCCGGGACGGCGGCCACCGCCGCGGTCACGGCCAGGAACACCGCACCCCACCACATCGGCAGCACGCCGTCGCCGACGGTCGCCGCACGGACCAGGACCACCCACGCGGTGCCGGCGCTCCCGGACACCAGCCCGGCGACGAGCAGCGTCGTCGCCGCCGTCCGCCGGTCCCGCATGCGCAGCGCGACGAAGCCGAGCACCGCGACGCCGACCGTGACGAGCAGGGTGACCCAGAACACCGGCCACGGCGAACTCCAGCCGTCGGCGGTGCCGTCCGAACGGAAGTGGATCGGCATCCGGTCCGGCAGGTTGCCCGCCGACGCGAGCGTGGCCAGCACCACCCCGGCCACCACGGCCAGTCCGGGTGTCACCACCGCCAGCCGTGTCCCGGTCCCCATCGGTCGCGTGGTCATCGTGCCCCCTTGATCATCGTGAACAGGTCGTCGAGCGGGACGCCGAGCGTCTCGGCCTGGTCGCGGAGCTCGTCGACGAGTCCGCGGAGCCGGTCGAACGAGGCGTTGCCCGACCGCAGGACCGTCGCGCCGCGGCCCCGCCGCAGCTCGATCAGCCCGTCGTCCTGGAGCTGCGCGTAGGCGCGCAACACCGTGTGCACGTTGACGTCGACCGATGCGGCGAGGTCACGGGCGGACGGCAGCCGTTCCCCGCTCGCGAGCTCGCCACGGGCGATCGCGTGCCGGATCTGGGCGGCGACCTGCTCGGCGAGCGTCGCGCGGGCCCCGGGATCGACGGTGATCAACATGTTCGCATTCTATGCGAACAATGGTGTTCGAGGTCCACCCCGCCGGGCGCGGCTCGACGCCACGCCCGTGCCTTGGCCGCGGAACGCAGCAGCCGGTCCGGTACCCCCGTTCGGGCGTAGCGTCTCGAACGAGCGATCCGCTCACCATTCAGGGAGAAACCATGTCGAAGTACGAATCCGCCGACGGAGTGGAACCCCTCCAGGTCACCACGTACCGTCTCGTCCGCAAGGCCGCCCGCCGTGGCTGGGCCGTCCCCGGTGACGACGCCGAGCCGTCCCTCGCCGACCTCGTCAGCACCCGCGCCACCGGCCGCCCCGAGAACCGCTAGTCGGGGTACGCGCCGGGGGACAGTGCGGTACTCCGCTTCAGCGGCTCCCGTCCTGCGGTCCACCCGCCGGCCAGGAGGCCCGGATCGCCGCCGTTCCGCGGCTCACGCGGTCCGGTGGTCTCCTCGGCCGTCGTCTGCCGCGGTCCCGTCGCGCAGCTCGCGTCCACCCGGCGACCCCGTTCCTGTGACCAGCCGCAGGAACACTCCGGTGCCGCCCAGGCTGGAGCGGGTCCGTCACCAATACGTTGCTTCCGGATCGCAGGTCGATCCCGACCCGGAAGGACGCATGGGACGCCACGCACTGGCAGCAGCCGCAGTCGACGACCACCAGCCAGCCCGAGCGACGCCGAACGCGGTGTCCGCGCCGGTGCGGCAGGCGACGCAGGCGACCCGCTCCGGGCAGCCGCTCCGGCCCCGTGGCCGGCGTTCGGCCCTCGGTCCTGCTGCTGCCCGCTCCACGTTCGTCGAGCACCCCGCGCCGGCCAGGACCGTGCGCATGCAGCCGCGGCCGACCGTCACGTCGTCCGCAGGCGCCGCAGTCCTCAGCCGGACCGCTGCCCTCCGTGCCGAGCGGGCCGCCGACCCCCGGCACCTCCGCCGTGCGGCCAACGCCAAGCGGGCCGCCGTCCTGCTCGCCCCCGCCCTCGCGGTGACCTCGAGCCTGACCCTGGCGCTCCCGGCGAACGCGGCCACGCCGGACGACTCCGCGCAGCAGGGGACCACGACGTCGCAGTCGGTCCCGTCCGCGCAGTCCTTCACGGTCGCCCACGACGTCGAGGTGCCCGTGGTCTCGACCGACGGCATGACGACCACGACGACGATCGTCTCCTACCCGACGCTCGACCTGCGGTTCGGCGTGACCACCGCGCAGGCGCAGTCGGCCCTGTCCGCGGCGCTGTCCGGCGGCGGCGACCGGGCCACCATCGTCGCGACGGCGCTGCAGTACATGGGGGACCCGTACGTCGAGGGCGGTGCGAGCCACGAGGGCATCGACTGCTCCGGGCTGACGATGGTCGCCTACGCGGCGGTCGGCATCCCGCTCGTGCACTACGTCCCGACGCAGGACGCCGCGGCGACGACGATCCCGGAGTCCGAGGCGCTGCCCGGTGACCTCGTCGTGTACGACGACGAGGACCACGTCGGCCTGTACCTCGGCCAGGGACTCGTGCTGCAGGCCCCGCACCCCGGCGAGGTCGTCGACATCGTGCCGATGTACTCGGCCGCGCACCACTTCGCACGGGTGCTGCCCGCGGGGAGCTGACGGGATCACGTATCCTGGAGTGATGGCCTCCGACACCCGTACCCCGTTCGAACAGCAGCAGTCTGCTCGTCCGCAGGTCCGCCCCCGCACCGAGGGCTGGAAGCAGGCCACCGACACCGACGGCCGGCCGCTCCTGCAGTTCGCGTCCCCGAAGCGGGGCAAGCCGCCCGTGCACCTCGCCGACCTGACCCCCGAGGAACGCATCGCACGCGTGCAGGAGCTCGGGCTGCCCGGGTTCCGCGCCAAGCAGCTGGCGACCCACTACTTCACGCACTACACGTCCGACCCGGCCGACATGACCGACCTGCCCGCCGCCCAGCGGGAGCAGCTCGTCGCCGGGATGCTGCCGCCGCTCCTCACCGAGACCCGGCGTCTCGCGACGGACAAGGGCGACACGATCAAGTTCCTCTGGAAGCTGCACGACGGCGCCCTGGTCGAGTCGGTGCTCATGCGGTACCCGGGCCGGATCACGCTCTGCGTCTCGTCGCAGGCCGGGTGCGGCATGAACTGCCCGTTCTGCGCCACCGGCCAGGCGGGGCTGACCCGCAACATGTCCACCGCCGAGATCATCGAGCAGATCGTCCGGGCCAACGCAGCGATCGCCGCCGGTGAGCTCGGGGGCGATCCCCGCAAGGGCGGCAAGGACCGCGTCGACGCCGAGCGCGTGACCAACATCGTGTTCATGGGCATGGGGGAGCCGCTCGCGAACTACAAGCGGGTGATGGACGCCGTGCGGTTGATGGTCGCGCCGCAGCCGAACGGCCTCGGCATGAGCGCCCGCGGCATCACCGTCTCGACCGTCGGACTCGTGCCGGCGATCAACAAGCTGGCGGAGGAGGACATCCCGATCACCTTCGCACTGTCCCTGCACGCCCCTGATGACGAACTGCGCGACGAGCTCATCCCGGTGAACTCCCGGTGGAAGGCCGACGAGGCGATCGACGCCGCCCACAACTACTTCGTCAAGACCGGCCGACGTGTCTCGATCGAGTACGCGCTCATCAAGGACATGAACGACCACGCCTGGCGTGCCGACCTGCTCGCCGAGAAGCTCAACAAGCGCGGCAAGGGCTGGGTGCACGTCAACCCGATCCCGCTCAACCCGACGCCGGGCTCGGTGTGGACCTCGTCCGAGGTGCACGTGCAGGACGAGTTCGTCCGCCGGCTCAACGCCGCCGGCATCCCGACGACCCTGCGCGACACCCGCGGCAAGGAGATCGACGGGGCCTGCGGGCAGCTGGCCGCGGCCGAGTAGTCGAGGCGTCCCCACGCAGGGCACGGTGCACATCGCACCGTGCCCTTCGTCGTCCCCGGGGCATCCGGTCGCGGTGTCGGCGGGCGTTCTTCCGCGGATCTCCGGGCGACACGCCCGGGATGGGGGACGGCTTGGCGCTCGCGCTCAGGTCTGCGTAAAGTAATCACTCGTTGCCGCTGAGGCGGAGAACGGAACGGCCGAGACGGTCACCAGGGTGAACACCCCGGGGGCGCAGTCCGGACGGGGTCCCGCTCAGGCAACCACCCCACCTGAACGACCGGAGCGATCCGGTGTCCGTTCGGGTGGCGCAAGAACGAATGCCTCTCTGGCAGAGTCCCCATGTGGGATCGAGCGGGGAGTGCGTCTGGTCCTTGAGAACTCAACAGCGTGCACATTGTCAATGCCAATTTATTGATTGACCTCGTGCCTGGTCGGCTTGCTGACCGGGTCATGATGCAATTCCTTTTGGATTGAAGATTGTCAGTAGACAGTCAACAGTCAGAATCAACTCGCTGACGCTTTCGGGTGTTGGTTGTAATTTTTTACGGAGAGTTTGATCCTGGCTCAGGACGAACGCTGGCGGCGTGCTTAACACATGCAAGTCGAACGATGATCAGGAGCTTGCTCCTGTGATTAGTGGCGAACGGGTGAGTAACACGTGAGTAACCTGCCCCTGACTCTGGGATAAGCGTTGGAAACGACGTCTAATACTGGATACGATCACCGGCCGCATGGTCTGGTGGTGGAAAGATTTTTTGGTTGGGGATGGACTCGCGGCCTATCAGCTTGTTGGTGAGGTAATGGCTCACCAAGGCGACGACGGGTAGCCGGCCTGAGAGGGTGACCGGCCACACTGGGACTGAGACACGGCCCAGACTCCTACGGGAGGCAGCAGTGGGGAATATTGCACAATGGGCGAAAGCCTGATGCAGCAACGCCGCGTGAGGGATGACGGCCTTCGGGTTGTAAACCTCTTTTAGTAGGGAAGAAGCGAAAGTGACGGTACCTGCAGAAAAAGCACCGGCTAACTACGTGCCAGCAGCCGCGGTAATACGTAGGGTGCAAGCGTTGTCCGGAATTATTGGGCGTAAAGAGCTCGTAGGCGGTTTGTCGCGTCTGCTGTGAAATCCCGAGGCTCAACCTCGGGCTTGCAGTGGGTACGGGCAGACTAGAGTGCGGTAGGGGAGATTGGAATTCCTGGTGTAGCGGTGGAATGCGCAGATATCAGGAGGAACACCGATGGCGAAGGCAGATCTCTGGGCCGTAACTGACGCTGAGGAGCGAAAGCATGGGGAGCGAACAGGATTAGATACCCTGGTAGTCCATGCCGTAAACGTTGGGCGCTAGATGTAGGGACCTTTCCACGGTTTCTGTGTCGTAGCTAACGCATTAAGCGCCCCGCCTGGGGAGTACGGCCGCAAGGCTAAAACTCAAAGGAATTGACGGGGGCCCGCACAAGCGGCGGAGCATGCGGATTAATTCGATGCAACGCGAAGAACCTTACCAAGGCTTGACATACACCGGAAACGGCCAGAGATGGTCGCCCCCTTGTGGTCGGTGTACAGGTGGTGCATGGTTGTCGTCAGCTCGTGTCGTGAGATGTTGGGTTAAGTCCCGCAACGAGCGCAACCCTCGTTCTATGTTGCCAGCGGGTTATGCCGGGGACTCATAGGAGACTGCCGGGGTCAACTCGGAGGAAGGTGGGGATGACGTCAAATCATCATGCCCCTTATGTCTTGGGCTTCACGCATGCTACAATGGCCGGTACAAAGGGCTGCGATACCGTAAGGTGGAGCGAATCCCAAAAAGCCGGTCTCAGTTCGGATTGAGGTCTGCAACTCGACCTCATGAAGTCGGAGTCGCTAGTAATCGCAGATCAGCAACGCTGCGGTGAATACGTTCCCGGGCCTTGTACACACCGCCCGTCAAGTCATGAAAGTCGGTAACACCCGAAGCCGGTGGCCTAACCCTTGTGGAAGGAGCCGTCGAAGGTGGGATCGGTGATTAGGACTAAGTCGTAACAAGGTAGCCGTACCGGAAGGTGCGGCTGGATCACCTCCTTTCTAAGGAGCATCTGGCACCTCTTGGGGTGTCCAGGCGCCCGATTCGGACCGAACGTGTCCGACGGGTAGCTCATGGGTGGAACATTGACAGTGCAGTCGGGAGTGATGCTTCCGGTCTTAGTACACCTTGCTTGCAGGGTGGGAACGGGTCGGGGTGGAGCTGCTGGCTGGTGCACGTTGTTGGGTCCTGAGGGACCAGGCTTCCCGGCCGAGTGTGGTCGGGGGTTGAGCCGTGACTGGTGGCGAGGTTCTCGCTTGCTGGTTGCTGGTTCTTCGTCGGGCCAGGATGAGTCCACCGTAGGGTGGGGGAGTGCTGGTGCCGATCGTATGTTGAGAACTACACAGTGGACGCGAGCATCTTAGATCGCTCGTGACGATGATGAAGCCTTCGGGTGGAGTTGTTGTTCGAGTCGATCGCAATTTTAATCTTTGTGGTCAAGTTTCTAAGAGCAAACGGTGGATGCCTTGGCATCTGGAGCCGAAGAAGGACGTAGAAATCTGCGATAAGCCTCGGGGAGCTGATAATCGAGCTGTGAGCCGAGGATTTCCGAATGGGGAAACCCCGCCAGGCGCTTTTGTGACCTGGTGACTCCCGCCTGAATATATAGGGCGGGTAGAGGGAACGTGGGGAAGTGAAACATCTCAGTACCCACAGGAAGAGAAAACAACATGTGATTCCGTGAGTAGTGGCGAGCGAAAGCGGATGAGGCTAAACCGATCATGTGTGATAGCCGGCGGGCGTTGCATGGTCGGGGTTGTGGGACACGTCGCTCAGTTCTGCCGGACTGGGGCGGTTACAGCGCATCATAGTCGAACCGGTTTGAAAGCCGGGCCGTAGTGGGTGCCAGCCCCGTAGACGAAATGGTGTTATGGCCGGATGTGTATCCCAAGTAGCACGGGGCCCGAGAAATCCCGTGTGAATCTGTCAGGACCACCTGATAAGCCTAAATACTCCCAGATGACCGATAGCGGACAAGTACCGTGAGGGAAAGGTGAAAAGTACCCCGGGAGGGGAGTGAAATAGTACCTGAAACCGTTTGCTTACAAACCGTCGGAGCCTCCTTGTAGGGGTGACGGCGTGCCTTTTGAAGAATGAGCCTGCGAGTTAGTGATATGTGGCGAGGTTAACCCGTGAGGGGCAGCCGTAGCGAAAGCGAGTCTGAATAGGGCGTTTGAGTCGCATGTTCTAGACCCGAAGCGAAGTGATCTATCCATGGCCAGGTTGAAGCGACGGTAAGACGTCGTGGAGGACCGAACCCACTTCAGTTGAAAATGGAGGGGATGAGCTGTGGATAGGGGTGAAAGGCCAATCAAACTTCGTGATAGCTGGTTCTCTCCGAAATGCATTTAGGTGCAGCGTTGCGTGTTTCTCGCCGGAGGTAGAGCTACTGGATGGCCGATGGGCCTCAACAGGTTACTGACGTCAGCCAAACTCCGAATGCCGGTGAGTGAGAGCGCAGCAGTGAGACGGTGGGGGATAAGCTTCATCGTCGAGAGGGAAACAACCCAGACTACCAACTAAGGTCCCTAAGCGTGTGCTAAGTGGGAAAGGATGTGGAGTTGCATAGACAACCAGGAGGTTGGCTTAGAAGCAGCCACCCTTGAAAGAGTGCGTAATAGCTCACTGGTCAAGTGATTCCGCGCCGACAATGTAACGGGGCTCAAGCACACCACCGAAGTTGTAGATTTCGCACTATAGACAAGCCTTCGTGGTTCAGTCGTGCGGAGTGGTAGGAGAGCGTCGTGTGGCGAGTGAAGCGGCGGAGTGATCCAGCCGTGGACGCTACACGAGTGAGAATGCAGGCATGAGTAGCGAAAGACGGGTGAGAAACCCGTCCTCCGAAAGACCAAGGGTTCCAGGGCCAGGTTAATCCGCCCTGGGTAAGTCGGGACCTAAGGCGAGGCCGACAGGCGTAGTCGATGGACAACGGGTTGATATTCCCGTACCGGCGAACAACCGCCCAAGCTAATCCAGTGGTGCTAAGAGTCCTAACCCGGTGCATCCGGATCCCTTCGGGGTGATGGTGTCCGGTCTAACGCTCGACCCCATGCTGGTGCGGTTAGCGTATGAACAGGTGTGACGCAGGAAGGTAGCTGAGCCAGGCGATGGTATCCGTAAGGTGAACCTGGTGTAAGGATGTAGGGCTGACGATAGGCAAATCCGTCGTCTGTATGCCTGAGATCCGACGCGTACCCGTAAGGGGAAATCAGTGATCCTATGCTGCCGAGAAAAGCATCGACGCGAGGTTGCAGCCGCCCGTACCCGAAACCGACTCAGGTGGTCAGGTAGAGAATACCAAGGAGATCGAGAGAATCGTGGTTAAGGAACTCGGCAAAATGCCCCCGTAACTTCGGGAGAAGGGGGGCCGGACGCGTGACCGGATTTACTCCGTGAGCGTTGAAGGCCGCAGAGACCAGTGGGAAGCGACTGTTTACTAAAAACACAGGTCCGTGCGAAGTCGCAAGACGATGTATACGGACTGACGCCTGCCCGGTGCTGGAAGGTTAAGAGGAAGGGTTAGCCTCACGGCGAAGCTCTGAATTTAAGCCCCAGTAAACGGCGGTGGTAACTATAACCATCCTAAGGTAGCGAAATTCCTTGTCGGGTAAGTTCCGACCTGCACGAATGGCGTAACGACTTCCCAGCTGTCTCAACCGCGAACTCGGCGAAATTGCACTACGAGTAAAGATGCTCGTTACGCGCAGCAGGACGGAAAGACCCCGTGACCTTTACTACAGTTTGGTATTGGTGTTCGGAGTGGCTTGTGTAGGATAGGTGGGAGACTGTGAAGCGGGCACGCTAGTGTTCGTGGAGTCATTGTTGAAATACCACTCTGGTCACTTTGGATGTCTAACGTAGGACCCTGATCGGGTTCATGGACAGTGCCTGATGGGTAGTTTAACTGGGGCGGTTGCCTCCCAAAGAGTAACGGAGGCGCCCAAAGGTTCCCTCAACCTGGTTGGCAATCAGGTGGCGAGTGTAAGTGCACAAGGGAGCTTGACTGTGAGACTGACAGGTCGAGCAGGGACGAAAGTCGGGACTAGTGATCCGGCAGTGGCTTGTGGAAGCGCTGTCGCTCAACGGATAAAAGGTACCTCGGGGATAACAGGCTGATCTTGCCCAAGAGTCCATATCGACGGCATGGTTTGGCACCTCGATGTCGGCTCGTCGCATCCTGGGGCTGGAGTAGGTCCCAAGGGTTGGGCTGTTCGCCCATTAAAGCGGTACGCGAGCTGGGTTTAGAACGTCGTGAGACAGTTCGGTCCCTATCCGCTGCGCGCGTTGGAAATTTGAGAAGATCTATCCCTAGTACGAGAGGACCGGGATGGACGAACCTCTGGTGTGTCAGTTGTTCTGCCAAGGGCACCGCTGATTAGCTACGTTCGGACCGGATAACCGCTGAAAGCATCTAAGCGGGAAGCCGTCTTCGAGATGAGATTTCCATGCACCTTGAGTGTGAGAGGCTCCCAGCAGACTACTGGGTTGATAGGCCGGATGTGGAAGCGGGGACTAACGACCCGTGGAGCTGACCGGTACTAATAAGCCGAAGACTTGACAACACAATTATTTCCCACACCTTCGGGTGTGGGGCTCGCGTCCACTTTGTGGTTCCCGACAGACGATCGGGAATCGAAACTGAATACACCGCTCTGTCACCTTCGGGTGACGGCAGTCGGGACAGCTTTGAGACCAAGTATGATCTGGTCGAAGGTGTTCCGGTGGTCATAGCGAGAGGGAAACGCCCGGTCACATTCCGAACCCGGAAGCTAAGCCTCTCAGCGCCGATGGTACTGCAAGGGGGACCTTGTGGGAGAGTAGGACGCCGCCGGACTTAACTCAGTAAGACCAGGGAACCCCTGACCATTCGTGGTCAGGGGTTTTCTGCGTTCCCGGGGCGTTCATGCATCACCCTGCTAGCGTCTGCGCCGGGGGAGGAACGCATGGACGATCGAACAAGGACGAGGGAGTCGGCCGGGACCGTCAGCTCGGACAACGACGACGGCGCGCGGCTCCGGCGGAACCGTCTGGTCTTCGGCATCGTGGTGGCGCCGGTCGGGGTGCTGGTGGCGCTCGTGCTCGAGTTCGTGGCGCAGATCGGCACCGCCTGGCGGAGCACGAACGACGGTGGAGGAGCGGCGGTACCGCAGGTCATCGCGCTGGTGCTCGGGCTCGCTGCCACGGTGCCGGCATTCGTGGCGGGGATCCGCGCGCTCCGTGCTCGTCGGTCCGTCGAGGTGGCGTGGGGGACCACCGTCGTGTCGGGGCTCGGACTGCTGGCGGTGGTGCTGCTCGTCGTCGTGCCGGCGTTCGACGTGCTGCCCCGTGCCGCCGGCGATGAACGCGCGTACCGGGAGCAGCAACGGCTCGACGAACTGGACGGCGTCGAGTACGGCGACGGCCCCGCGTCGGCGGCCGAAGCGCGGGAAGCGATCGGACCGTGGGTCGACGACGCGCTCGCGCAGCTGCACGTCGGTCCGGACGACGTTCGGGGCCGGCGGTGGTTCACCGAGAGCACGAGTGCGGCTGGCAACCCCTGTCGGGTGTTCCACGAGCGCTTCACACTCGGTGGACGGGTCGAGCGGGAGCAGGCGGTGTCGGCGCTGCGGGCCGCCTGGAGCAGCGAGGGGTCGGGTACGAGCTTCACCGAGCGTCCGCAGTACCTCGAGCTGGCCGTGTACTCGGCCGATGCGTCGATCACGTGGAAGCGCGCCGACGGCGTGCTGTTGGTCCAGAGCGACTGCATCCCGTTCGACCCGTTCGGGCCGTCCTGAGCTGAGCCGCGTCAGCGCAGACGCGTCGAGGCGATCCCGCCGTCGACGTCGATGGTGCCACCGTGCACGAAGGCAGCCTCGTCGGAGACCACCCACCGCACCGCGCGGGCGACGTCGACCGGTCGTACCGGCACGCCCGCCGGCGTGCCCTGGGTCATCGCCGCCGGGGCGTCGGCGGCATCGGCGTTGCCGGGCGTCGCTGTCGCTCCGGGAGCGACCGTGACGACACGGACCCCGCGGGGGCCGTACTCCGCCGACCAGGCTCGGGTGAGCTGCTCGAGCGCGGCCTTCGTCGCGGGGTAGAGCCCCATGAACGGGACACCGACCCGGGCCATCCACGAGCCGATGTTGACCACGGCGCCCGTGCCGCGCTCGGCCATCGCAGGTGCAAGTGCTGCGACGAGGGCGTGCGGTGCACGGATGTTCGTCGTCAGGAGCGCGTCGACGGTGTCGTCGGACAGCGACTCGGTCGGGCCGCCCGGGTACACGCCGGCGTTGTTGACGAGGACGTCGATGCGGCCGCCGGCCAGATCGCTGGCGTGCGCGGCGAAGGCTCGGACATCAGCGGCGGACGCGGCGAGGTCCGCGACGACGGGGACGGCTCTTCCGCCGCGGTGCTCGATGGCCTCCGCGACGGCACGAGTGCGGGACGCGTCGCGTCCGTGCACGACGACGGTCAGACCGGCGGCGGCGAGCTCGTGGGCGACGGCCTCGCCGATGCCGCTCGAAGCGCCGGTGACGAGGGCGGTACGGGGAGTGGTGGGTTCGTTCGGTGCAGTGGTCATGCTTCGATGCTCGGTCCGCGTGCCATCGGCGGCCTTGCCGGATCCGGCGAGAAGGTTGCCGGATCGCGTGCGGGTCGCTGGCGCACTGCGCGGGCGCGTAGCGTGGGCTCGTGGACGACGTCACGGCGCAACACCTCGACCGGGCTGCTGCGATCGCCTCGCGGCACGCAGCGGTCCTCGAGCGCGCGTCGACGGTCGAGGTCGTCGCCCGACCGGCGTCGGTGCACCGGGCTGAATCGCTCGGGCTGACGATGTCGCGCGTCCACGAGTCCACCGGGTTGTTCGACCGCCGGTACGTGCCGTCGCTGTCGATGGTCCTGCGTGGGCGGAAGCGCTCGATCGTCGGCGATGACGACCAGGAGTGGGGACGCGAGCGCTTCATCATCACGCCGGTGGACCTGCCGGTCGTCGCCGGGGTCGTCGACACCGCCGGTGACGAGGGCTTCGTCTCCGCGATCTGGCGGCTCGACCCACTGGTCGTGAGCGAGGTCGTCGCCTCCATGTCCTCGTCGGCGGTACGCCCCACCGAGGAGTTGCCGCGCCTCGCCACGTGGACGGCGCCCCTTGCCGACGCCGTCACCCGGCTCCTCGCCCTGCTCGACGCGCCCGAGGACATCCCCGTGCTGTTCCCCCTCGTGTCGCGCGAGGTCGTCCTCCGCCTACTGCAGACCGCGCAGGCGCCGCGAATCACGGCGGCACTCGACGGCATCGGCACGTCGGTCGTCGCCGGCGCGACCGCGCTGCTCACCGACCGGATGGCCGAGCCGTGGTCGATGGAGCGCCTGGCCCGGGAACTCCGGGTCAGCGAGAGCACCCTGTTCGCCCGCTTCAAGCAGGCCACCGGGATGTCCCCCGCGCAGTACCTCAAGCGCACCCGGCTCGGGGAAGCGCGGCGCCGCATGGTCCTGCACGCCGAGACCGCTGCGCGTGCCGCGGCCGTCGTCGGGTACCGCAGTGCCTCGCACTTCTCGCGCGACTACCGGGAGGCGTACGGACGGCCTCCCGCCGCCGACGCCGTGGTGGCCCGGGAACAGCTCGCGCTCGCGCCCGCGGTGTAGTCGGGCGACGCCGCGCGATGGATCAGCGGAGGAGGCCGAGTTCCATCGCGCGGGTCACCGCGCGGGTCCGGTCGTTCACCCCGAGCTTCTCGAACACGTGTCCCAGGTGCGTCTTCACCGTGGTCTCGCTGAGGAACAGCGTGCGACCGATCTGCGGGTTCGAGTTGCCCTGCGCGACGAGTTGCAGGACGTCGAGCTCGCGGGGCGAGAGCGACGGGCCGGGAGCGGGCCTGCCGGCGGTCCGACGGACGAGGGCCGCGGCCGCCGCCGGGGCCAGCGCCGTGCCGCCCTGCGCGGTGGCGCGGAGGCCCGCCAGGATCTCGGATTCCGGTGCGGCCTTGAGCAGGTACCCGGCAGCACCGGCCTCGATCGCCGTGAGGATCTGGTCGTCGGTCTCGTAGGTGGTGAGGATGAGGACCCGCACCTGCGGCTCGCGGGCAAGGATCTGCGCCGTGGCCTCGTCCCCGTTCAGGCCGGGCATGCGGAGGTCCATGAGGACGACGTCCGGTTGCTCCGCGAGGCTGAGGGACACGGCGGCGTGCCCGTCGGACGCCTGGCCGACGACCTCGACGTCGGCGGCGGTCTGCAGCAGCGCGACGATGCCGGCGCGGACGATCGGGTGGTCGTCCGCGACGACGACGCGGATCACCGCCGTACCCCTGCCGTGGCGAGCGCCGCCGTGGGCGCGGAGTCTGCGCCGGTCGGAGCGACGGGCAGCGTGACCTCGAGGACCGTGCCCCGCCCGGGCTCGCTCGTGACCGTGCAGGTGCCGTCGGCGAGGGCGAGCCGCTCGTGCAGACCGCGGAGACCGTGACCAGCGCTCGGCACCGAGGTATTGAAGCCGACGCCGTCATCGGCGACCGTCATTTGAGCGCGGTCCGCGGTGCTGCGCAGCGTGACCCGCGCTGACGTCGCGCGGGCGTGCGACCGCACGTTGGCGAGTGCCTCTTGCGCGGAACGCAGCAGTACCACCTGCGCGTCGCGACCGAGCGGCTCGTCGACGGCGTCCACGACGACCGTGATGCTGGTCTCACGGGTGAACCGTTCACCGAGCCGGTGGAGGGCGGCGGCCAGTCCGTCGCTCACGATGCCGGCCGCTCCGGCCGCGACCAGGGTCCGCGATCCCTCGAGCGCGAGGCGGGCGGAGTCCTCGAGGACCGCGAGCCGTTCGCCCAGCCGGTCGAGGTGTTCGGCGGCGAGGTCGCCACGGGCCCGTTCGGTGAGCATGACGATCCCGGCGAGGTCCTGCGCGACCGTGTCGTGGAGCTCGCGGGCGAGGCGCTCCCGCTCGCTCGTGACACCGGCGGCGCGGTGGGCCTCGGCGAGGGAGTCCTGCGCCGTCCGGAGCTCCTCGATGAGACGGCGTCGGTCGTCGGAGAGCCGTGCGATGCGCGTGATCCAGAGGCCGAGGGCGCACGCACCGGCGACGCTGATGCCCTCGATGAGCAGGGTGCTGCCGAGCGCGCTCGGCCCCGACGCGACCCGCAGCCCGACCGCAGCCGCGACGCCGATCGCGAGGGAGAGGGCGACCGCGGTCCGCACCCGCTCGACCTGGCTCCACGCGACGGGGAAGAGGACGCACTGGATGAACGCCGCGCTCGGTACCACCGCGGGCAGCACGAGCGCCGACAGGACGAGCAGCGGGAGGAACCCGGCCGCGGCACGGCGGACGTCGTAGCCGCGCCAGCCGAACGCACCGTACGCGAGGGCGAGGACGACGAGCATCGCGAACGCGGGCCACCGCGTCGACCACGGGGACCAGGCGAAGGCGACGATCGCCGCGACGACCGCGATCGTGACGCCGACGGCGACGTGCAGACCCCGGTTCCGGTGCGCGGTGATCGGGTCCATGACCCCAGCATCCCATCCTCCGGAACCGCGCAGCGGGTTCTCCACAGGGGCCGTCACGTGTCCCTGCGATTCCACCGGAACGTGAGCAGGCAGGCCACCGTGCCCAGGACCAGCCACACTGCCAGGACGAGCGTTCCCGTACCGAGGTGCCACGCGCCTCCCGGCTCGGCCGACGCGAACCCCGACGGCAGAAAGACGGACCGCATGCCGGACGCCATCCACCGCAGGGGGAAGCCGGACGCGACGCCCTGCAGCCAGGCGGGTAGTTGCACGAAGGGCAGGTAGACACCGGAGATGAACTGGAGCACGAGGACGACGGGGACGATCGTGGCGGTGGCGCGGCGGCCCTCGCGGGGGAGCGCCGAGATCGCGACGCCGAGGACACAGCTCGTGGCGATGCCGAGGAGCACCACGCCGGCGAAGACGCCCCAGTCGCCCGCGTCGGTCGGCAGGGCGACGCCGAACACCAGGCTCGCGACGCCGAGCAGCAGGACGATCTGGGCGACCGTCGTGACGACGACCATGCCGACCTTGCCGACGAAGTAGCTGAGGACCGGCAGGGGTGTGCCGCCGAGACGCTTGAGCGTGCCGTCGCTGCGCTCCGTCGCGATGTCGACGCCCAGGGCCTGCGTGCCCGACAGCAGGATCGCCGTCGCGACGAGTCCGGGCAGGTAGTAGGTGGCGTAGTCGACGGCGACCGGGCGGCCGTCCGCTGCCACGGCGCGGATCGGGTCGGCGTCGGCGAAGGCCACCGAGAACAGCGCCAGCATGACGACCGGGAACAGGAACGTGAAGAAGACCGCGTCGGGGGAGCGGAACGAGCAACGGAGCTCGTACGCGATGCGGCTCGTCGCTGTCCTCACTTCGTGCCCACCATGTCGAGGTAGACGTCCTCGAGGGACGGGCGGACGACCTCGAGGTCGTGCATGACCGCGGTGCTGCTGCGGATGAACGCCGTCGGATCCGTCGTGCGCTCGTCGTGGTGTGCGCCGGCATCGTCACGCCAGCGCACCCGGGGCGTGCGGGCCGCGGTGCCGCCGATCTCGTCGATCGGGGCGACGTCGAGCAGCCTGCCGTCGGCGATCACAGCGGCGCGGTCGGCGAGGTGCGCGGCTTCGTCGAGGTAGTGCGTGGTGAGCAGGATCGTCGTGCCCTCGGCCTGCACCTGGCGCAGCAGGTCCCAGAACCGGCGGCGGGACTCCGGGTCGAAGCCCGTGGTCGGTTCGTCGAGGAACAGGACCTCGGGGCGGCCGATGATGCCGAGGGCGACGTCGACGCGGCGGCGCTGGCCTCCGGACAGTCGGCTGATGCGGGTGGTGCGCTGCGTCTCGAGTCCCGTCGCGGCGAGGAGTTCCTCGGTGTTGCGGTGCTCGGGGTAGAGCGTCGCGAAGTGGTTCAGCTGCTCGGCGACCGTGACGTTCGGGGACTCGGCGCTGGTCTGCAGGACGATGCCGATGCGGGCGTTGTGGCTGCGGCTGGTCCGAGCGGGGTCGTGGCCGAGGACGCGGACCTCGCCGGCGGTGCGGGAACGGTGGCCCTCGAGGATCTCCACCGTCGTGGACTTGCCGGCGCCGTTCGGGCCGAGGAGCGCGAAGGTCTCGCCGGGCTGGACCGTGAAGGAGACGTCGTCCACGGCCTGCTTGCCGGTGGGGTACTGCTTGCCGAGGTGGTGGACCTCGATGGCGGGGGAGTCGGGCATGGGTCCAGCTTCGCGGCGGTGCGGCCGTGAGGGATCGACCGGGGCGGTGGTCTCGGCATCGTCCGATCGGGGGATGGTGCTGGCGGGGGAGGTGGTTCGGTTTTCGGCCGGTGACGGTTCTGGTTCGCGATCGTCGGGGATCGTGAACCGGAACCGTCAACGTCTCAGTACTGCGGCCGCATCCCGGACCGTCGTCGGGATCGTGCAGCCCCTCGTCGCGGGAGGAGACCGGCTCGGCACGCTGGCGGACGATCGTTCAGGTCTGCGCGGCCTCGTCGATGTCGATGCGGAACTGCCTGAAGTCCTGTCATGGCTCCTGGCGGGTGCCCTCGAGGACGTCGCGAGCGGGTCGGCGGAGAGCGGTCAGCTCCTCGGCGAATCACTGGACCGTCGGACCGGGTGAGGAGCTCGTCGGGACACTCGGAGCAGCATGGCGCACCACGTGCCGTGGACCGCATCCCCTGACGGGCGGGAGGCGCGGGGCGGGGTGGTGCAGGGCCTCCAGGCCGTGGGGTGGTCGCGTCAGGTTGCGTCAAGCAACCGGCGCGTAGACCGGGAGGATGCAGGTCATCGGAGTCGAAACGTTCGGAGGGCCGGAGGCCCTCGCCGCCCACGAGGTGCCGGAGCCGCACGCTGGAGCCGGATCCGTGCGGATCCGGGTGCAGGCGTTCGCCGTCAACCCGACCGACACGGGGGTGCGGGCGGGGCAGCGCGACAGTTCCGAGGCCTCGCCGCCGTACGTGCCGGGCATGGACGCCGCCGGCGTCATCGACGAGGTCGGGCCCGACGTGTCCGGGTGGGAGATCGGCGACGAGGTCATGGCCATGGCGTTGCCGCTCAGTGCCCACGGCGGGGCCTACGTGCAGGAGCTCGTCGCGCCGGTGGGGTCGTTCACGCGGATCCCGCGAGGGACCTCGGTGGAGGAAGCGGCGACGGTGCCGATGAACGGGCTGACGGCGCTGCAGATCCTGTCGCACGCCTCGCTCGCGCCGGGGCAGACGCTCGCCGTGACCGGAGCCGCGGGGCTGCTCGGGAACTACGTGGTGCAGCTGGCGAAGGCCGCCGGGCTTACCGTGATCGCGGACGCAGCTGAGAAGGACGAGGCGCTGGTCCGCTCGCTCGGGCCGGACCACATCGTGCCTCGCGGTGACGGGTTTGCTGCCGCAGTGCGCGAGCTCGTGCCGGACGGGGTCGATGCGCTCGCCGATGCTGCGGTGCAGCGGTCCTCGGTCGTGGACGCTGTTCGGGACGATGGTGTGTTCTTCGACGTGCGGGGCTGGGAGGGCAACGGAGCTCGGGGGATCGAGTTCGTGCAGGTGATGGTGTTCTCGGAGTACCGGTCGTTCGACAAGCTCGAGCACCTGCGGCACGCGGTCGAGAGCGGGACGGTGACGCCGCGGGTGGCCGAGGTGCTGCCGACGGAGCGGGCTGCGGAGGCGCACGAGCGGCTCGAAGCGGGCGGGACGCGGGGGCGGTTCGTGCTCACGTGGTGAGTTGACGACGTGGTCGGATTTCGACGACGCGCTATGTCAGAAAAGAGGAACCCACTTCAACGATAGACCCCGTGAGCTTCTACGACAGCATGGCGCTTCAGCGATTAGCACTCAATTGCTGAGGAGAGACATGCTGCAGGATTGTATGGACGAGCAGGCAGGCACTCGCTCGAAGCGGCCTGGGTAAGCGCTCGTTCCGGCAACCACGGACGCCTGTTCGAGCGAACGGCCGACAGCGCGAGGGAGCTCCGGCGCTGAAACGGCGAGTCCCGAAGGCAGACGCCTAGCTTTTCTTTGGATGTGCCGCCTGCTGGGTCACCAGGTGTTTGATGACGCTGACCACGGTGGGACTGAAGTCACGCCAAGCCTCATCGATCTTCGAGAGGTCTACCTTTCCGACGCGGACCTGCTCGCAAAGACGAAGCCATCCTTCACCAGCGGCGAGAGTGAGAGCCGCCGCCACTGAAGCGTTCACGACACTCCCGACGCCCGGGATCAACTTGATGAAACTGCGTGCAAGAGCACGACCAGCGAGCTGAGCGCTCATCTGGGCTGCCGCGGAGACGGACATCATGGTCTTGAAGTCCAGATCGTAGATCGCCGAAACTCGTCCCATCATGGCGAGCTGGATCGGCGCCAAGGTAACTGCGTCCGCTACCGGGATCGGAATCGCAGCGGCAGCGGCAGCGCCCGTTGAAGCTGCCGCGATGACCGAGCGAGCCATCTGGCGCTTCCAGGGGAGGTTGAGTTTTTGGGCGACGCGAAATGCATCCTTCGCATTGTCGGGCGACAGTTCGAGGGTCTGCGTGAGGAGATCACCGAGTCCGTGACCCGGCCCTTTCCCGTTCTTCGTTTGGGTTGACGTCAGGACGACGCCCTGCAGGGGGATGTCGACTGGCCTCTCGTCCGAATCGATTGGCTCATCCAGCCAGTCCTTGAAGGCCTGTACTCCGTGTGGCGGTTTGAAGGATCCCGCGATGGTCCGGTCCCATTCAACTTTCGTGAGCACGAGCATCACGGGCAGGCCGGCGTCATCCAGCTCTCGGATCATGTCGATGTCGGCGCGTGTCAGTCGATCTGCGGTCGAGTTCACGCAGAACCAGACGACAGCGATCTGTTCTTCGTTTGACCTCTGCGCAACAACGCCCAGATGCTGCCGTAGCGACTCAGCCGGTGATGTCGTCGACCCGATCTCGAACCCCTCGAAATCCCAGATCCCGAGAGTGTCGTCGGAGTAGTAGTGGACGCCCTCAGTGATGGGAAGACCCTTACCGACCTTCGCGAGGTCCCGGCCGAAGACCGCGTTGACCAGTGAGGACTTGCCGACACCTGTGCCACCGACCACCGCGAGGTTGAAACGCCCGTACTTCGCTTTCGCTTTCGCATTGGCCTCGAAGAACGGGCTGTCGTCGATCGCTGGGTCGTCGTCGAGTTGCTCGCCCTGCGTTTCGGTCATGGTGCGTCGGCCCTCCGTCTGGCGCGGCACCTCGTGCGAGGAGTCTTTGCGCGTCAACGTCAATCTAGCGTCGCGCCATCGAGGATCGAGTGGCTCACGGGCCAGCCCGCTCCTCTTGGACAGGAGTTGCGGGATCACGCACTTGTGCGGGAGCGGCCTGTCCCCTCGCAGCGCAAACAACTTCAGAGATCCCATAACATCTGGAAGGTGAGGACCCCTCCCGACGGTCCCCGGATCAGGAGGACCTCGTGTCGGATCAGCGACTGCAGGACGAGCGGCTGGTAGCGGCGCTTCGCTTCCTCGTCGACCATCCGGAGCCAGTTCGCCGGCGTGAGGTGTGGGATGCGATCGTCGCCGACATACCGATGAGTGCCAGCGAGGCGACGTTCGTGTCATCCAGGCCCGAGCCGCGCGGACGGAACGCGTTCTGGTTCGGCACATCGATGCTCGGCCGTGCGGGCTTCCTGCAGAAGTCGGGTGATGGTTTGTGGACGATCACTGACGAGGGCCGTCGCATCGTGGAGGAAGCCTCCGATCCCACAGAGTTCCGAAAAGCGGCCACCCGCTTCGCGCGTGAGGTCACCAAGACGCTGATGGCTGACCGTGCAGCTCGATTGGGCGTCGCGATCCTGCCGCCCGACGTCGGGGCCGAGCGTGTCCGAGAGGCCTCCGAGCGGTTCCGAGAACGGGGTCTGCGCCAGCTGGGCTCGGTCTTCGCCGAGCATCGCTCCGTCTGGCGCACGGACGTCACGGCGGAACTGATTCGCTGCTTCGTCGACCGGGCGGACGTGGCGGGAGAGAGCTTCCTCGACAAGCTTCGTGAACAGTTCGCGGACGCGAGCGACGATGCTCGCCTGCTCATGGCTGAATTGATCGCTTGGCAACTCCTCCCTCTACAGACCCCGGGGGAGCGGAAGAAGCGGGAACGCGTCGAGGCACTCCTGAGTCTGATGCACGAGCCCGTTGTGATTCCGGCTGAGGTCGACCAGGCTTTCCGCTCTTGGTCATTCAATCCGGGCCAGGGAATGGCGCAGGGGGTCTTCAACGCGCTCTCGATCGTGGTGCGGCTCGCTGACCGGTGGGTCTCGCTCACGGATGACGAACGAGAAGCGCTCCTCGACGATCCCTGGGCGTGGCGCGACTTCGTGGCCGCAGTCCCAGGCACGCCGTTCCCCACGATGCGCAACGAGCTCATGTACCTGGTGCACCCGGACTCCTTCGGTGAGGTGATCTCCGCGGTCGATCGCCAGCGGATCAGATCGGCGTTCCGCGGCGAGGTTGTCGGTGACATCGACGCCGTCGAGGTGACGGAGGACCCCGATCGCGAGTTCCTCGAGATCACGCTGGCGCTCCAGACGAAGGACAACGGGCCGGCGGTGTACTACCGCGAGCCGTTGCAGTCGAAATGGTCAGGCGAGCCCGATCCTGTCCACGTGGTGGACCTCGATGTGCGGGAGCCACAGCCGGTCGACACTCCCCTGAAGGAAGCGCGAACGTCGTTCACCCCGGCGGACCGCGAGCTTGCCTCCGGCATGCACATGCCCGAGCGCTGGTTGCAGGACACCCTCGATCTCATCGAGCGCCGCAAACAGGTCATCCTCTACGGCCCTCCGGGCACCGGTAAGACGTTCCTCGCGCAGGCGCTGTCGAAGCACGTGACGGACGGCACCGACGGCGAGACCACGATCGTGCAGTTCCACCCGACGTACTCGTACGAGGACTTCTTCGAGGGCTTCCGCCCGGTTGCCAACGACGACAGTGGCGCCCTCGCGTTCAGCCTCCGGAAGGGACCGCTCCGGCGCCTCGCTGATGCGGCCGCGGCCAACCCCGAGGCGAACTACTTCCTCGTGATCGACGAGATCAACCGCGGCAACATTGCGAAGGTCTTCGGCGAGCTGTACTTCCTCCTCGAGTACCGCGACAGCGAGATCTCACTGCTCTACAGCGACGAGCCGTTCACCCTGCCGAGCAACATCTTCGTCATCGGCACGATGAACACGGCGGACCGCTCGATCGCGATGCTCGACGCCGCCATGCGGCGCCGCTTCGCCTTCATCGAGCTGCACCCGGAACGCGACCCCGTCCGCGACGTGCTCGCCGGCTGGGCGGCGACCAAGGGCCTCCAGGACGATCGCGCGGACCTGCTGACGCGACTCAACTCTGCCATCGCCGACCACGGTGCCAAGGTGGGGCCGTCGTTCCTGATGCGCGACCTCGACGCGCACGGTCTGGCTGACGTGTGGCGGTACGAAATCTTGCCGCTCCTGGCGGAGCACCACTACGGCGACGGCGTCGACCTGGAGGCCCGGTACGGCCTGGCAGCACTGCGTCGCCAGGCGACGCCGTCCGTCGCGGACGGGGCCGACGGTGCCGACACCGCGGGTTGAGTTGCGGGAGGCGGACCAGCCAACGCTGTACCGCATGCCGCGGGAGGTCGCGGCCGGTCTCGTCGCCGCGCGGATCGCGGACGTCTGGCCGACGTTCGTCGCGGACGAGTACCGCGTCAGCGGCGTGCGCAAGGTCGGTGTCGTCCGGATCGCCGGTCACGATGTGTGGATCCGGCCGAAGACGCCCGTGCGGCGGCTGTTCGCGATGCTCGGCTACGCGCGGGCGGGGAGCGCGATCTGGGAGGACGAGGACTTCGGCTTCGCGGCCGACGAGGACCTCGTGCCGGCGCTGGCGCACGCGTTCGAGCGGCAGGCCTCGCGGGCGCTCGCCGGAGGTGCGCTGCGCGGGTACGTGACGCGCGACGACGCCCTTCCGCTGGTGCGCGGACGCTGGCGGATCGGGGATCAGCTCACACGGCGGGGTGGTCAGCCGCTGCCGGTCGAGGTGTCGTTCGACGATTACGTGGAAGACATCGCGGAGAACCAGCTCGTGCTGACCGCAGCGACGCGGTTGCTGCGGCTGCCGGGAGTGCCGTCCGATGTCGTCGGGCGGCTGCGGCGGGTGGTGCGGGTACTCGACGGGGTGACCGTGGTCCCGGTCGGGGCGCCGGTGCCGGTGGTCCGGTCCGATCGGCGGAACGCGCGGTACTCGGCGGTGCTGCCGCTGGCGTCGCTCGTGCTGTCGGGCGCGTCGATCGAGCAGCGTGCCGGGTCGCTCGTGGGGGCGGGGTTCCTCATCAACATGTGGTCGGTCTTCGAGGACTTCGTGACCGCTGCGCTGCGGGAGGCGTTCCGGCCGTTCGGGGGAGAGCTCGTGGCGCAGTACGCGTCGACGCTCGATGTCGAGGGGACGGTGAAGATCGCGCCGGACCTCGTGTGGCTCGTCGACGGGGAGGTGCGGGCGTGCATCGACGTCAAGTACAAGGTCGAGAAGCACGGGCAGTACCCGAACGCTGACCTCTACCAGATGGCGGCGTACTGCCGGAGGTTCGGGCTGGCAGAAGGGTGGCTTATGTACGCGGCGGGGGACCGGCTAGGAGACTCGCTCCGAGTCGTCGCCGGTCCGACGATTCATCGCATGGCCGTCGATACCGGTCAGCAGGTCAGCGGACTGAGCCAGCGAATGGCGGAGCTTGGTCGTGTCGTCGCATCGCCCTCAGATGCGTTCGTGCAATTGATGCTGCTGGACTTGTAGTTGGCAAAGTCAGCCCACTCCTACGGCTCCTCGGAAGGCGACGGGACGCTCGTCGCCGTCGTCAAAGAGTGACTACCTGGGCCGTACTCGTGAGGGCCGTGTATCGCTCGAAGAGACGCTCCAAGCGGGCGACATCAGTCGGCGGCTTGGCGAAGCCGAACACACGATCTACGACGCGATCCAAAGCTTTATGCGCAGCCAGTAGGGACGCCGCCATCGCCAGCGGCTGGTAGAGGTCTGCGAGGCTCTTCCCGGGCTGCTCCGCTCGTGCTGCGAGAATGGCTTTGCCCGCGTCGATGATCCGCTGCCGCTCGGACTCGGTCAGTTGTGGAAAGGGGAATGAGTTCCAAGTGATCGTGTTCCCGAAGCGCAAGTCCGACTTGATCCGCCCACCCACGGTCCGCTGCCACGCCATGTACATCGAGGACGAGATGACGCCGAAGAGCAGGCCGTCAGGGTCGACCGCGGTGAAGTTCGCGTTGCTAGCGATGACATCGGGCTCGAAGAACGCCACCGTCGCAAACGCGCGCGATTCAGTGAAGTGCGCCGGGATACAGATGTACGCGGCGCGGGGCTGGGCACGCTGCACGAACAGGTAGGGGCGATCTGCATATCCGCGGGTGCTCTCCGCCGAACTGGCGGCTCGTAGCGCGCGGACGGCCTCCAGCCTTTCACGGAGGATCGGTGACTTCGGCAGATCAGACAAGTCCGCGCCCTCCATCCAGAGGCACCAGCGGTCATCGCCCTTGATCAGCTCGCTGGCTCCGACAAAGCGGCGCAGGTACTTCGATGCGATCGGGTCAGCTGCCACGGCGGCGTAGTCGCCGGGCTCGACGAGCAGATGGCCGCCGTCGCGCGGCATGGATCCGTACGTGGCGGGGGAGAGCGACGGGCTCAGCACCTTCGAGTGCTTGTCGATGAGAGCGTCGGGCGCTGCCACGAGGTATGGGTTAATATTCGGCACCCCACTAATCTCGACGGGCTCCGCTTTTGGGTTGAGATATTCGAAGAGGCGGCGCCCGCCGAGCGCGTCCTTCGTGAAGCCAACGATCACGCAGTGCACGGCTGCCCCACCCGTCGCCTCGGTCGTCCAAGCGAAGGTGCGATGCGCGAAGCTGATGTGCCATCCTGCGGCGAGAATCGGTGCGAACAGCAGGCGGACCTGGTCGCCCTGGGTGATTGAATTCGTCGTCACGAAGGCAAACTGCGCCGACTTCGTCGCGGACAGGTAGCGCAGCGCGATGGCATGCCAGCCAGTCACGAAGTCGAGGCGGCTGATATCGACGTCGCCCCAGGCAGCGCGGAAGTCCGCGAGCTGGTCGGCGTCGCGGGTCTTGTGACCTAGGAAGGGCGGGTTGCCGAACACGTAGGTGCTGTCGGTGGGCGGGAAGACATCTGACCACGGCACGCGGAGGGCGTTGCCGTGCACAATGCGTGGGGCGAGCTTGATCGGAAGCCGCTCCGGGGCGGCGCCGAGGCTCTCGGCCATGCGCTGGTTGGCCTGGTGGTCCACGAGGAACATCGCCGTCTCGGCGATCTTCGCGGGCCACCAATTGATTTCGATGCCGCCGAACTGCTCCGGGCTGACCTTCAGGTCCCAGGTGCCGTCAAGCGTGTACGCGGTTGTCTCGCCGCGCAGCTCGCGGAGTCGCTGCAGGAGCCGCAGCTCGATATCGCGCATTTCGCGGTAGGCGACGATGACGAAGTTTCCGCAGCCCATCGCCGGGTCCATGTAGCGCATGCCTTCGAACGAGTCGTGCAGCTTCAGTAGGGCAGACTCGGAGGGCCACGCGGCCTTCAACTTCTCCTCGATGCCGTCGAGGAAAAGCGGTCGCAGGGTCTTCAGGATGTTCGTTTCGGTCGTGTAGTGCTCGCCCTGCTTCCGGCGTGCCTCTCGACTCGACATCCCCTGGAACAGTGACCCGAAGATCGCTGGAGAGACCTCGCTCCACTCCTCACGGCAGGCGGCAAGGAGCGCGGCGCGCATGCCCCGGTTGAACGTAGGGATGTCCACGCGATCGCGGAAGAGGCCGCCGTTGACGTAGGGGAACGCCAGGTAGATGTCATCGAGATGCGGTGAGCGGCGCTGCTTCGGAGTGTCGAGCACCTGGAATAGCTGCGTGATCAGCGCGCCGCTGTCGGAACCGTCCTCGCCGGTGTACTGGAGGATGAAGCGCTCGAACAGCCCCTGCTCCCATAGTCCGCCGGCGTCGTCGCCGTACAGCAAGAACAGCAGACGCGTCATGAAGACCGCGGCTTGCTCCGAGTCGTGTCCCTCGGACATGGCGTCGACGTCGCCGAGGAGCGTGTCGTAGAGCGCACCCATGGTGCGTGCCGCTTGCACCGTGACGGCTTCCTGCTTCTCTACCGCGCGCTTCGGTGCCCGGTAACCGGAGAGGAAAGCGAAGTGGCGGATGTTCTTCGTCAGGTCCTGCACGCGGAACTGGATCGGGTCGTCCGACGGGGATTCAAGGTCGCGGATGCGGATGACGTCGAAGTCCGACGCGACGACGTATCGGGGCATCTCCGCTGCGGCGATGTCGCCGGTTGCAAGGTAGTCGAGCGCCTGACTCTCGGCGGCTTCGAGGTCTTTCCCGAGGCTCTTTGACTCGCCGATCATCACGCCCGGCATAAAGATATCGATCCGGCCGCGCTCGCCGGTCGACGCCCGCTTGGCGCGGTGCTCGAATACGGCGACGGTGCGGCGGTCGAGCCCGAATGTCTCAAAGAGGTCGTTCCACCACGTCTGAGCGTCGGCTTGTTCGCTGCTTGCGCCCTTCCAAGTGGCGACGAACTTCTGAGCGCGGCGGGTCATCTCCGTGGTGGAGAGCACCTTCGGCTTGGCGCTGGGCATCGATGCCATGGGGTCCGTTCTCGGTCGTGCGGGGCCGACGCCGGGAACCCCCGTTCGGCAATAGTTCTACACTATCCGCGCCGCCCACAGTAGGGAGGCGGCCCCGCGGCTACGGGTTGAGATGCGCCGCCGGGCAGGGCGGTTTCGGAAGCTCTGTACGAAAGGATCGCATGCCCGCGACTCGACACTCGATCATTTGGTTCATGTACGAGTGGGAGACAGGGCTGACCGGTGATCCGACGCTATGACCGATGGGGCACCGCAGCGGCCCTTTGCGCACTCGTCGCGACCCTCGTCACCGGCTGCTCTGACACCGGCCCACATGCCCCAGCGAGCAAGGATTCATCGATGACGTTGCAGGAGTCACATCAGAATGTGCTTGACATCTTCGCCGCCATCACATCGGTCGTCGGGGAGGATGGATGGGCCGAGGGGACCGAGTCGGAATGGAACGGTTGCTCCTCTCAGGGCGAATCAGGCGCGCAGTTCATGCTCACTGCCATCCGAAACCAGCCTCTCGCCAGCACACCGGATGATGTGACGAAGCGTGTTGCAGAGACGCTCGAGTCGAAGCTGGGCATGGAAGGCATCCGCGTGCAGCACGATGAGACGCTGTCGCCTCCCCGGACGGTGATCGGGTACCCGAACGGCTACAACGGCGGAACCGCTGCTGACGGCTACGGATTGCAGTTCCAGACCGATCTCGATTTCGTCGGCGTCATCATCTACGGGCACTGCGTGCCCGGAGACCCGCCCAAGCTCGGAACGCCGCTGAACCCGCGCCCTTCCGAATCGTCGGAACCGTCAGGCACTTGAGATCGTCCTGCGGTCGAGGGCGGGTCTTCGAGGGGGTTCATCGATGATCCGTTGTTCTGGGCGCGGTGCTGTCGGGATCGCCGTCGCGATCTCGGCCGCGGTCATGCTGGCCAGCTGTTCGGGACCTGACTCGTCGGACGGAGCGACAGGTGCCACGCCGATGACCCCTGAACAGGCCCACCAGAACGTCACCGACGTGTTCGACACGATCAAGAGCGTGGTGGGTGAGGACGGTTGGGAGGACGACTTCGAATCCTCATTGGGTTCCTGCCCGTCTGTGTCCGGTGCCTCCCAGTTCAGCTTGTACGCAGCACGCCGACTACCGCTGAGCGACTCCCCGGATGCGGTGACGAAGCAGGTAGCCGCTGCGCTCGAGGCCGGCGGCTACGAGAACGTGCGGGTTCAGCACGACAACACGTTGCAGCCACCGCGGACCGTGATCGGGTATCCGAACGGGTACAACGGCGGCACCGCGGAGGACGGGTTCGGCATCCAGTTCCAGTCCGGCACGGACTACGCCGCCACGATCATCTACGGCCACTGCGTCTCCGGTGAGCCTCCGAAGCTCGGAACCCCGCTGAATCCGAGACCCACAGATGCTCCGTAGTGCAACTCGCCGCTGAGCGTCGTCGCGATGACTGACACCGCGGGGCGGTGACGTCGCAGTCGTCACATCAGGGGATGCTCGAGGCCTTCGCCGCGATCACATCGGTGATCGGCGAGACGAAGGAGCCGAGGGGCTGAGCCGGACTGGAACGCTGCAGAAGCTCGACCCGGGTGGCCGCATCGGTCGCCTCCGCAGTGCTCATCTCGACCAACTGCTCTGGCTCTCACCGAACGGAGGCGCTCGGAGCATCCCGACCCGCTGATGCCGAACCGGCTATCGCACCCCACCGATCGAGCTCCGCCTCGACCCGATCCGCAGCACCAGCCGCGTCCTCGTGCTCCCAGAAGCGCAGCACCCGCCACCCCTCGGAGACAAGGACCGCCTCGTTCCGCAGGTCCCGTCGGCGGTTGCCGAGCAGCTTCGTCCGCCACAGCTCGGCGTTGGCCTTCGGCAGCTGTGCGTGCTCGTCGCAGTAATGCCAAAAGCAGCCGTCCACGAAGACCGCGACCCGGGCCCGTGGGAAGACGAGGTCCGGACGCACCCGGCATCGGCGGCTCACCGCGCTGTCGACGAAGAACCGCCGTCCGTGCCGGTGGAGCTCGCGGCGGAGCGCGAGTTCGGGCGCCGTGTCGCGCCTGCCGAACCGGGCCATGTGCCGGCGTCGCGCGTCATCGGCTTCCCACCGTTCCATCCAGCGATGGTCGCGCAGGTGCTGCGTCCGGGCAGGTCCGCCCTGCATGTCGGGGGAGGAACGCCGGGCCCGTCCGAGTGTGGAGGAACACGCGCGAACGAGCGCCTGCGGTCACGCCCGCCGGTACCGCGCCGCCGGCTTCCCCGGCCCCGAGGCGGCGCGCTCCCCGGTGTCGACGAGCATCGGCACCATCGCCCTGCGGAACGAGTCCGGCAGCAGCCGTTCGCCGAGCACGGCCTCGTGCACGGCCCGCAGCTCGGACATCGTGAACGGTTGCGCGAGCAGTCCGTGCGGGTCCGGCGCGCCCGCGTAGGTCGCCCGCAACCGTGCGACGGCGAACGCCAGGATGTCGTCGTGCCCGTGGACCATCCCGGTGGCGGCGTCGACGGGCACGAGGCGCGCGCCGGCGCGGTCGAGTCCTGGCGCCAGGGCCGCGAACGGCACGACGTCGAGGTGCGCCACCGACAGCACCCACCCGCGGCTGTCCCGCGAGGGCTCGTCGAACACGTGCAGCTGCGTCGGTGCCAGCCCCGCGACGCCGGCCTTCTCGGACAGCGAGCGCAGGACGGCCGCGGCGAGCCGCTCGCCCTCGTGCACGAAGGTCCCCGGCAGTCGCCAGTCGCCGGCTTCGGCGTCGCGCACCTGGACGACGGACATCGGGCCGCCGGGTGGCACGGTGAGCACCGCGGTGTCGACGGCGACCGAGGGCCGCGGGTAGTCGACCAGCCGCTTGCCGCTCGCGTCGCGGTACTCGTTCTCCATGACGGCAAGTTTACGCACACTTGCGCAAACTGCATGGAGCGTGCAGACTCGGGTTTACGCGATTCTGCGCAAACCGAAGGAGGCGGCCATGCTGACCATCGAACAGACCGACCGGGCGATCGGTGCCGTCCTCGGCTCAGCCGCGGGCGACGCCCTGGGCGCCGGCTACGAGTTCCGACCGGCTGTGCCGGAACCGACCCTGATCCGGATGGCCGGCGGCGGCTCCTTCGGCTGGGCGCCGGGGGAGTGGACGGACGACACGAGCATGGCCGTCCCGATCCTCCGCACCCTCGCCCGTGGTGGCGACCCCGCAGGCGGGTCCGCCCTCGACGGCCTGGTGGCCGCTTGGGCAGATTGGGCACGGACCGCGCCCGACGTCGGCATCCAGACGCGCAACGTGCTGACCGGTCTGGAGGCACGGGTCGCCTCCGCAGCACGCGCCGCGGCCCGGCAGGAACACGAGTACAAGGGGCAGTCGGCCGGGAACGGCTCGCTCATGCGGACGGCGCCGCTGGTGCTCGGCTACCTGACGGGCGCGGTCGATGAGGAGCTCCGGCTGGCTGAGGCGGCGCGGGCGATCAGCGACCTGACGCACTACGAATCGGACGCGGGGGATGCGTGCGTGCTGTGGTGCGTGGCGATCCGGAAGGCGGTCCTGACGGGCGAGCTCGACGTCATGGCGGGGCTCGACCTGCTCGACCTCGACAAGCGGCGGGTGTGGGTGGACCGCATCGTGACGGCGGAGCACTCGGAGCCGGTCGACTTCACGGACTCGAACGGCTGGGTGGTGTCGGCGTTCCAGGCGGCCTACGCGGCGGTCAAGCGGAGCTCGAGCCTTGAGGACGCCCTGGTCCGAGCGGTCCGGACCGGCAACGACACGGACACGGTCGCGGCGATCGCGGGCGGCCTGGCGGGAGCGGTGTACGGGGCGGGTGCGCTCCCGACGGAGTGGAGGGAGCTGCTGCACGGGTGGCCGGCCCTCCGCGCGGACGACCTGGTGGCGCTGAGCGAGCAGGCGCTCGCCGTCCGCGCAGCGGCGGTCTGACCGCGCGAACGCCGCAGGCTGGCGGGGCGGCCGGTGTCGGAGGGTGCTGTGGGGGGACTCTCCGGCACCGGCTGTCCGTGGCGGAGGTGAGCCGAGCCTCCCGGCCGGTCCGGCGGCCACGTCGGGTGTGACGCCCGCGCGCTCGATCGCCTCAGGCGAGGCGGAGCCGTCACTCGTGCCGGGCGGTGGCGACGTAGCGGCGGACGTTGCGGATCCGGTGGCGCATGAAGGCGGTCATGACGACCGCGACCACCAGGATCACGACGAGGAACACCCGCGCGAAGCCGGGGTACCAGTCGTTGCCGTGCAGCAGCGACGGGAGCTGGGTGCCGGCGATGACCGCGTAGAGGAGCAGGAACTGCCCGAGTGCGATCGGCAACGCGATCGACGTGCCACGTGCCCAGTCGACGGCTCGGTGTGCGAGCTCGGAGTCCGGCGGCTCGATCGGTCGGGCGGAGAACACGGCGCGGCGGATCGTCCGCCGTCCGGCCGGGTCGAGTCCACGGACCGGGTCCTGCGCGGCCGGCGTGAGTGCGAGGGTCGCGGCGATGAGGGATGCCACTCCGCCGAGCCCGCCGACCGTCAGCGCTGACCCGATCACGGCGAGGACGCGAGTGGTGCCGTCAGCGTCCGATCCGAGTCCACCGACGGCCACGCCGACGATCGCGCCGACGACGACGCCGGCCGCGGCGATCCAGGCGGTCCGACGCCAGGCACGTCGTGCGGTGTCCTCGAGGTCTCCCGTGCTGCCGACCCTGCTGCGCACGGTTCAGCGCTCCGCGGTGGCGGCGAGGTAGCGCCGCGTGCCACGGATGTTGCGGCCGGAGGAGATCGCAGCGGCGATGCCGACCACGACGAGTGCGGTGACGAACACGCGGCTGAAGCCGGCGCTCCACGCGTCGTCGCGGATCACGTTCGGCAGTTGCGGGCCGCCGATGCCGGCGAAGAGGAGCAGGAACTGGGCTCGGGCATGCGGCAGCGAGGCCGCGGCGCCGCGGGCCCACTCGGCAGCTCGGGCCGCGAGGGTTGAGTCGGACGGCTCGATCGGCCGGCCGGCGTACACGGCTCGCTGGACGGCGCGACGATCGGCTGCGTCGAGGTCGCGCACCGGCCGCTGCATCGACGGGGCGAGCCGGAACGAGGCTGGCAGGAGTGAGAAGGCGCCGCTCAGCCCGCCGAGGGCGACAGCGAAGCCGAGGACGGACAGGACCCGTTCGAGTGCCGACGCGTCGCCCGTGAACAGCACCCCGACCACGGCGCCGACGACGAGCGCGACGATCACGATCGGGACGGTCCGGCGGCGGGCGCGGGCGGCGATGTCCTGTGGTTCCCCCATGCCGCCCACCCTACGATCGGGACGTGACCGACACCGTGACGCCAGGCCGCTACCGACACTTCAAGGGGAACGACTACCAGGTCGTGCTCGTCGCGCGGGACGTCGAGACCGAGGAGCCGGTGGTCGTGTACCAGGCGCTGTACGGGGAGCACGGGCACTGGGTGCGGTCGCTCACGGACTTCACGGCGCACGTGGTGCGCGACGGGTACGACGGGCCGCGGTTCGTGCGGGTCGAGGGCGACTGAGCGCTCAGTCGGCCTCGGCGTCGGGTGCTGCCACGCAGACCGACTCGACGGTGACGGTGGTCGTCCGGCTGTTGGCGGTGACGACGACCAGGGGCTGCCCGTCGTCGTCGGCGGTCGCCTGGTGCAGCGTGCCGTACTTCCCGACGTCGGCGGAGCGGACGGACACCGTGCGGTCCTGCCCGCGGAGCGTCTGCACCACCGTCTCGATCCAGCGCTCCGGGTCGGCCGGCGCCGAGCCGGCGGCGTTCCAGTGGTACTGCCGACCGGCGTGCGGGTCGCCGTCGATGGTGCACTCGGCGTGCGCCGGCTCCTGCTCCCGGCTCGCCGAGGACCACGTCGAGCCCTCGATCCCGAACACGGTCGCGAGTGCCTGCTCGGCCTGCTGCTTGCCCTGGTCGCTCTGCACGGGGTCCTCCTGCTTCGGATCCGCCGCGCACCCCGTGACCATCCCTGCCAGGCAGGCGGTCAGGAGGGCGGCGGTCACGATCGATCTCTTGCGCATCATCATCACCACGGAGCCAGGGTCGCGACGCCCGTGTTGAACACGGACGACGTCTTGCGGTCGAGGTAACCGTACGGGTCCCCGGCGTCGACGTGCTTGAGCGGGTCGTGCACGGTGACGCCCTTCTCGGACCCCGATGATCCGAGTCCTGGCACGTTCACGTCGTCGCTGCCCGTGCCGAGCGGCTCTGCTCCGAAGTCCGCGTCGCTCGGGTCGGTCCGGCCGCTACCCCATCGACCGAGCGGTGCGACACCCTCGTCGCCGGTCCCGGCGTAGACGTGCTCCGCGTGGATGTCGTCCGCTGAGTGGATCGACGTCGGGATGCCTGCGGAGCCCAGGCTGACGAAGCTCTGCACGTGCAGGTCGGCGTCCTCCGACAGGGCGATCGACGCAGTGGTCGTGCCGTAGGAGTGTCCGACCACGTTGAGCACCGGGCTGTCGCCTCGACTGGCCCGGAAGCCGCTGAGGTCGTCGACCAGTCGCTCCGCTCCCGCTTCGGCCTTCTTGTTCGACAAGACCTCGAACGGGTCGACAGTGGCCATGACCGGGGTGTCGTAGTTCACCCAGGCGACGACCGCGGTCTCCGACGGGTCGCCGGTGATCCCGTCCTGCACTTCCTTGATGTTCCGCGCTGCGCGTTGCAGGACCGTCGAGTCGCCCATCGTCGTCCCCATGCCGGGCACGACGTAGCTCACGTTGTCGACGGTGTCGAGGTTGCCCAGCGAGATCGCTCCGAGCGGCGGCTTCCCCGCGGTGAAGGACACCACCTGCACGCGGACGTTCTGCCACTCCGGCCCGTTCGGCAGCTGGCTGCCCCGGGCGGCGCTGGCGAAGTTCTCGAGCTGCTTGTTGAGCTGTCGTTCGTCCTCGAGCTTCGACGCGAGGTCGTACGGGCGCAGGTTCTTCGCGACGGCGTCCGCCACAGCGGCTTCGAGGTCGGCGAGGCGCTTGTCGGAGGCCGCCTTCTGTCGCTGCAGTTCCGTGCGGTTCGCGGTGTCGCGCGCCCAGTAGGCCACGCCGTTCAGGTTCCCCATCGCGGCGGGGAACGCCGCGAGCAGCGCGTCCTGCGCCGCGGAGTGGTCGTCGTAGGAGCCCTTGCCCTGTTCGCCGCCGAGGTCCGACCACCACTTCGCGACCGCATCCGGGTCGTCCAGCCCAGCGAGCTTGTCGGCGATCGCGGTGTTGCCGGCGAGGGCGGCGAGCTCCTCGGGGTGCAGGCCCTTGAGGTAGGCGAGGAGTTCAGGACCGCTCATCGCGTTCACCGCGGCGGTCGAGGGCGGGATGACACCGACGACGTCGGTGGTGCCGAGGGCCGACACGGCCTGCGCATCGGCTGCCTTCCGCTGCGAGACCAGGTCGTCCCAGGAGCGTTCGAGGGCAGCCTTGGTGGTCTGCAGGACCGCCTGCTGCCCGGCGAGGGCACCGAGCTGGACGGCGTCCGTGACGTCGTCCGAGCCGGCCAGCTTGTCGGCGCGCTTCGCGTTCAGGGAGAGCTGGTCGGCGGTGTGCTGCTGCTGTGCAGCGATGACCGCGGCGTCGCGCTGGATCTGCTCGACGCGGGTCGCGTAGGCGAGGAGCGCCGACACCGCGTTGTCCACGTGCGTCGCGGTCCGCTCGGCGCTCGCTGCGACGTCTCCGGCGGTCGAGACGAACGAGCCCTTGGCCGCGCCGGTCCAGTCCGCGTCGGAGACCGAGCCGGCTTCGGCGCTCGTCCGGGACGACGCCGAACGGATGGCCGTCGCGTCCTGCTGCAGCGCGGTGGCGAGCGACCGGATGCCCGCGGGGCTGCCCGCGGTCGGATCGGCAGTCACTTGCCCGCCTTCGCTGCGTTCGCCGCGTCCCACTCCTCGTAGGCGGTGATCGCAGCGCGTGCTCGTTCCGCGAGGGCGGAGGTGTTCGCCTGGACGCCGTCGATCATCGCGCCCTGCACGCGGGTCGCCGTCGCGAAGGCGGCCTCGACGTCAGCGGACCCGAACGCCCCACCCGCGCCCTTGGTGCTGATCGAGCCGAGTGCAGCTGCGTCCTTGTCGATGCTGCTCGCGACGGAACGGACTGCACCCTTGTCGAGAACGATCTTGTCCACGGACCCCACCTTCCCCTTCCCCCGTGTTGCGGTCGACAGCTTAGCGGCTGGGGGCCCGATCAGTCAGGGTCGTCGGTCGGACCGTGCTGGGTAGCGGCCGTGCAGACGGACTCCATGTCGATCGAGGTGTGGTTGTCGTTCACAGCGACGACGACGGCCGACACCAGGCCCTTCGAGCCGACGACCTGGTACGAGGTGCCGTAGTCCTCGAGCGTCGTCGAACGGGTCGTCACCTTCCAGCCGTCGTCGCGCAGCGTCGACCTGACACGGGCGACGTACTCCTCGCCGTCGGGGAGACGCGGCCCCTCGACGTGCCACTGCAGGACCAGCGAACCGTCGTCCGAGCCGATCGTGCACGGGGACGACTGGGGCTCGGCGACCCGCTGCCAAGCGGGACCGGGGACGGCCTGAACGAGACGCAGTGCGGAGTCTCCCTGCGCGCGCGCCGCAGCAGAGGTCGCTGTGGGCGATGACGTGGAGCGGTCCTCGGGAACGTTCCGTGCGCAGCCGCTCAGTCCGCACCCACCCACAACGAGCAGCGCGAGGGTGGCGACGAGCGGCATGCCGACGCGCCGGGCACGCGCTCGGTGACCGAGCGCTCCCTCGATGACGCTCCCGATCACCGGCCCCACCTCCCCGTCGGCAGCCTACCGACGCCGACCGCGCTGTCACCGGCCGCCCCTATGCTCGTCCCGCACCGGAACACGAGGGGGAGCGCATGCAGATCACCACCGAGGGCGCCCTGCTCAGCCCGAGCGACCTCAGCACGTGGTCGGCCTGCGAGTGGGCGTTCCTGCGCCGCCTCGACGTCAAGCTCGGCCGCGGGGAGCCCCTGCCCGACGAGCACGACGACATGCTCGAGCGCACGGCCCGGCTCGGGGACCAGCACGAGCTCGACCACCTCGACGTCCTGCGCGAGACCCGGCAGGTCGTCGAGTTCGAGCGGCCCGCACCGCCCGACTACGCCCGCGCCGCGGCCGAGGCGCGACAGGCCTTCCGCGACGGCGCCGACGTGCTCTACCAGCCGACGTTCCACGAAGCGCCGACTCCGGAGCGACCGGGGTTCATCGGCTTCGCCGACTTCATCGTCCGGAACGAGCACGGCGAGTACGAGGTCTACGACACGAAGCTCGCGCGGCACGCGAAGATCAGCGCGCTGCTGCAGCTCGCCGCCTACGCCGAGCAGATGCAGGCGCACGGCATCCCCACCGGGCAGCAGGTCCACCTCGTGCTCGGGGACCGGACGACGACCACGCACGAGCTCGCCGACATCGCCCCGGTGTACCGGACGCAGCGCGCCGAGCTCGAGCGGGTGATCGCCGAGCGCACCGCGGCGTCGGAGCCGCTGCAGTGGGGCGACCCGCGGTACGCGAGCTGCGGCCGCTGCTCGGTGTGCACCACCCAGGTGGCCGAGCACCGCGACCTCGTGCTCGTCGCCGGCATGCGACTCGACCAGCGCACGAAGCTCATCCGGCAGGGGGTGCGGACGATCGACGACCTGGCGGACCGCACCACGGCCGTGCCCGGTCTGTCCCACGGAACGCAGGACAGGCTGGTGCGTCAGGCGCGCCTCCAGGTCGACAGCGAGGACGCGACGCGCGACGCGCGTCGGACTGGCGCCGCCGCCGTCCCGCGCTTCGAGGTCCTGGACCCGCGCGCGCTCGACGCGATCCCGGCGCCGGACGCGGGCGACGTGTTCTTCGACTTCGAGGGCGACCCGCTGCACACCGAGGACGGCGTGCACTGGGGTCTCGACTACCTGTTCGGACTCGTCGACGACCAGGCGGTGTTCACCGCCTTCTGGGCGCACACCATCCGCGACGAGCGGCAGGCGCTGGTCGACTTCCTCGCGTTCGTCGAGGCCCGCCGCGAGCAGTACCCCGGCATGCACGTCTACCACTACGCGGCGTACGAGCGGACGCACCTGCTGTCCCTCGCCGCCCGCCACGGCGTGGGGGAAGAAGCCGTCGACGACCTGCTCCGCGCGGGGGTGCTGGTGGACCTGTACCCGGTCGTCCGCAAGGCCCTGGTCGTCGGCAGCCGCAGCTACTCGATCAAGAAGCTCGAGCCGCTCTACATGGGGTCGGACCTGCGGCTCAGCGACGTGACAAACGCGGCGGACAGCATCACCGCGTACGTCGACGCGATCGAGGAACTCCGCACCGGCGACGCCGCCGCGGGCCAGCGCATGCTCGACCAGGTCGCCGACTACAACGCGTACGACTGCCGCTCGACGCTGCGGCTGCGGGACTGGCTGCTCTCGCTGCGCACGGAGCCGCCCGCTGCGCCGCCGGCGGACGAGCTGCTGCCGCCGATCCCCGTCGAGCGCGAGCCGAACCCCGTGTACACGGCGCTCGCGGCGGAGCTCGCCGACGTCGACGCGCTCGACCGCACGCCCGACCAGACCGCGCTGGCGCTCGCCGCGGCAGCGATCGACTACCACCGCCGCGAGGCGAAGACCTTCTGGCAGGACCACTTCGACCGCCTGCGCAACCCCGTCGACGACTGGGCCGACACGCGTGACGTGCTCGTCGTCGAGCGCGCGTCGGTCGAGCGCGACTGGGGCACGCTGCCGCGTGCCCGGTCGCAGTCGCGCGAGATCCGGTTGTCGGGGACGCTCGCGCCCGGCTCGCGGCTCCGGTCGGGAGGCACGCCCCACCTCGTCTACGACGACCCGCTCCCGCCGTCGGTCGCCGCTCCGGGCCCCGGGTCGAAGGGCGCGTCGGCCCGGGCGGTCCTGCTGGACGTGCAGGACGACGGCGACGCCGTCGAGGTGCTCGTGAAGGAGAACCTGCCGGTCGGCGCTCCGACCCACGAGGACTTCCCGGTCGCGCTCGCCCCGTCCGCCCCACCCCGGGCGAAGCCGCAGCCCGAGGCGATCGCCGAGTGGGGGCAGGAGGTCCTCGACGCGCTGCCGTCGATGCTGCCCGACCCCGCGCTCGACCTGCTCCGTCGGGTCCCGCCGCGCGGCGCGATCGTGCCCGTGCAGGGCGACGACACGGTGTCGGCCGTCGTCGCGACCGTGCTCGGACTCGACCGCTCGTACCTGGCGATCCAGGGTCCTCCCGGCACGGGCAAGACCTACGTCGGGTCGAACGTCGTCGCCCGCCTGGTGCGGGAGCACGGCTGGCGCGTCGGGGTCGTCGGGCAGTCGCACGCCACCTCGGAGAACTTCCTGGCCGCGGTCGTCGCCGCCGGCGTGCCGGCCGACCGGGTGGTGAAGGTGCCGAAGGCCGGGGCGAGCGAGGACGAGCTCGACGCCGCCCCCTGGACCCCGGTGAAGAACGGGGCGGCGGTGGCCGCGTTCCTGTCCTCGTGCGGGTCGACCGGCACCGGCGGTGTCGTCGGCGGCACGGCGTGGACCTTCGCGAACGAGGCGACGATCGAACGCCGGTCCCTCGACCTGCTCGTCGTCGACGAGGCCGGGCAGTTCTCGCTCGCGCCGACGATCGCCTCGTCGATCGCGGCCACCCGGCTCCTGCTCCTCGGCGACCCGCAGCAGCTGCCGCAGGTGTCGCAGGGGTCGCACCCGGAGCCGGTCGACGAGTCCGCCCTCGGCTGGCTGGCGGACGGGCAGCACGTGCTCCCGCCGGAGTTCGGCTACTTCCTCGCCCGCACCCGCCGCATGGAGCCGGCGCTGACCGCGTCGGTCTCGGCGCTGTCGTACGACGGGCAGCTCACCTCGATGGCGTCCGGCCGGCACCTCGACGGGATCGATGCCGGGGTGCACCCGGAGCCGGTGGTGCACGCGGGGAACACGACGTCCTCGCCGGAGGAAGCCGCCCGCGTCGTCGCGCTCGTCGGCGACGTCGTCGGCCGGACCTGGACCGACGGCGACGAGACCCGGAGGCTCACCGACGAGGACGTCATCGTCGTCGCGCCGTACAACGCGCAGGGGGCACTGATCCGGCAGGAGCTCGACCGCGCCGGCTTCGGCGGGACCCAGGTCGGCACGGTGGACCTGTTCCAGGGCCGCGAGGCGGTCGTCTCCGTGGTGTCGCTCGGCGCGTCGAGCGCGGCGGACATCCCGCGCGGGCTCGACTTCCTGCTCATGCCGAACCGGTTGAACGTGGCGGTCTCTCGGGCGAAGTGGGCGGCGTACCTGGTGCACTCGCCGGCGCTCACCACGGGGCTGCCGCCGTCGATCGCCGGGCTGTCGCTGCTGTCGCGGTTCATCGAGCTCGTCGACGCGCGCTGACCGGGCGGTAGTCTGGGCGCGGCCGAGGGGGCCGGGGAACGGGGGACGACCATGTCAGCAGCAGTGCCAGGACCGGATCCGAGCACGGTGCAGTCCTCGGCGTCTGTGCCGGAACGGCGCGGGCCGCACCGATCGGGCGGTGGCTTCACAGCCGACCTCGTCGTCTCGGTCGTGCTCTTCGTCCTGACCGCCCTGCTGGGCGGGATCATCGTGGTCGTCAGCTACCTCGTCGGAGCGGTATCGCAGTACGGCTGCGGCTGGGAGTCCTCGACGCGGGCGTGCAACGACGCGGCGGGCCCGCAGACCGCGATCGTCGAGGCCGTGGTGGTCGTCAGCATCTGCGTCGCCGGCGCGCTGCTCGCCGCGCGGGTGCGCCGGACCCGACCACTCGGCTGGGCGGTGGCGCTCGGGACGGCCGCTGCGGTGGTGCTCGCGTTCGTGATCACCTGGAGCGTGCTCGGGACGCTGACGTCCTGACCGGGCGCGGAAGGGCCGATCACCATCTGCCGGCGGCCTGCCGGCGTTCGGCGGTCAGTGTTCGGCGGTCGGCCATCGGCCATCGGCGGTCGGCGGCGGCGCGGGGCGTGACTGAGACGTGCTGGGCACTTGACGCTTCCGGTTCGTGAACCACGGGCCTCATGCCCCGAAACCGTCAGCCGACCTGGACCGTGCCCATTGCCGAGTCGTAGGTGGCGACCGCCCCGAACCCGCTGCCGACGACCGTCACGGACCACGACGAGCCGTCCGACGCCACCGAGTACCGCACGCAGGCACCGACGCGGGCGTGCAACGACGCGGCGGGCCCGCAGACCGCGATCGTCGAGGCCGTGGTGGTCGTCGGGATCTGCTTCGCCGGCGCGCTGCTCGCCGCGCGGGTGCGCCTGACCAGGCCACCCGGCTGGGCGGTGGCGCTCGGGACGGCCGCTGCGGTGGTGCTCGCGTTCGTGATCACCTGGAGCGTGCTCGGGATGTTGACGTCCTGACGACGTGCGGGGCACCGGCAACGGGCGTCGGACACCCGAACGCGGGCTCGTCCGCTCCGTGGTGCTCTGACACGCTGACTCGGTGGGGGAACGAGCATCGACGAATGGCCGGCAGCACCGATCGAGCGGCATGATCCCGATCACGCTCCGGGACCGCCCGGCCGCGCTCTCGGTCATGCAGACCTGTCTCCGGCTGCAGGCAGGTCATCCCGCCAGGACGAGCTGGCAACGGTTCTGGGGTGCGGATCCCCTCGCTCCCGCAGCGCGGTCGTGGTTCAAGGGTGCCCTCGGTGAACGTCGCATCGCCGCTGAACTCGCGGCGCTCGGCCCGTCCTTCACCGTCCTGCACGCGCTACCGGTCGGGCGGAAGGGCACGGACATCGATCACCTGGTGATCGGTCCGACCGGCGTGTTCTCGATCAACACGAAGAACCACTCCGGTAAGGACGTCTGGGTCGGCGGTAGTGACTTCCGGGTGAGCGGAGGACGGACAGACCACATGCGGAACGCCCTGAGCGAGGGCCGGCGAGCCACCCGGAACCTGTCGGTGGCGGCTGGAACTTCCGTCCTCGTGCAGCCGTTGATCGTCGTCTCCGCGCAGCGGGTGCGGTTCGGACGGAAGCGGCCCACTGTGGTCGTCCTGCGGAGCGGTGACGTCGTGCGGTGGATCACCGGGCTGCCGCGGGCCTTCTCCGATGAGGCCGTCCGCTACCACGCGATGGTCGCGGAGGAGCCGGAGACCTGGGGAGCCGACGCCGCGATCTTCCACGACGCGACGTGGACCGTCGAGGGGTTCTCATCGCTGGAGCGCGACGTGCGCGAGGCCGGGGCGAGGCGAAGGAAGATGCTCGGCATGTCGCTCGTGGCGCTGGTGCTCGCGCCGCCGGCGGCGATCTTCGCGCTGTCCGCGCTGCTCGCGGCGGCAGCGTCATCGCTGTCCTGAGACGAGCGGTACGTCCTGCGGCGGGCATGACCTGGACGACCGCGACACCGGCCGGTACATTCGCGGCGTGATCGACTTCACCACCGGTTCCCTGTTCAAGCTCTCGCAATGCGACCCGAACGAGGTCGCCCCGCAGATCGCGGGTCTGCTCCTCGACGGCGAGCAGATCCTCGTCGCCGCGAAGACGGTGCGCGACTTCGTCGTTTTCACCGACAAGCGCATCATCGCGTGCAACATCCAGGGGATCACAGGCAAGAAGCGGGACTTCACCTCGTTGCCCTACAGCAAGATCCAGGCCTTCTCCGTCGAGACGGCCGGCACGTTTGACCTCGACGCGGAGCTCGAGCTGTGGTTCAGCGGCCTCGGCAAGGTCCGCTTCGAGTTCAAGGGACGGTTCGACATCACGTACCTCGGCCGGCTCATCGCGCACCACATTCTCTGAGCGCGGTGGTCGGGCTGCCGTCGTCAGTCGGCACGGGCGGAGCAGCGCAATCCGGTCACCGCGGCCTCGCAGTACGGCTGCGACTGGGAGACCTCGACGCGGGTGTGCCGCCCGTGGGTGGGCTGGGCGCCGAGCCTCGGAGAGGGGGTGCTGCTGCTGGTCGTGCTCGTCGGCGGGGTGGCCGCCGCTCGGTGGGTGCGCCACCGGAGCCCTCGGGGGTGGGCGGTGGCGCTGGTGACGACGCTCGTGATGGGGATGGTCGCACTCGGCACATCGGCGGTGGTGGCCCCGGTGGTCGGTTGACGCGCGACGGGACGTGCGCGACGTGCGCGATCAGCCGGCGGCGGACGTCACTGCTCCGGCGGTCATCAGGGGTGGCGGGGCCTCCGACTGCAACCTGGCACGGGCACCGCGAGGTGCGGACGACCCGGTGGGCCCCGGTCGGGTCGATCCCAGGACTGGGTGGGGCGGCCGGTCGGACGAGCGCGCCGGTCGGGCGGGGCAGTCGTGCCGCGCGGAGGTGCTGCCGGTCGTGGTTCGCTCTGGCCGGGGATCGGGCACCGGAACCGTCGGCCGCTCGGGCAAGGGCCTCCCGTCCTGCGGTCGCGGGGCGGAACGACGCCGTGCTCGGGCCGCCTAGCTCGTCGCGGACGCCACCGCGCCGGCGCCGGCGATGCCGCCCGCGGTCTGCTGCGACTGCAGCACCGACTTCACCGCCGGGGCGACCCAGTCGTCGGCGGTGATGCTGGCGACGAGTCGGCGGTCGACCTTGCCGAACTGCGGCTTGAGCGTGCCGGTGGCGTGGAGGAGCCCGATGAGCGCCGCGGTGAACGGCGTCGGCAGCGCGGTGCCGCCGAGGACGTCGGCGATCGCTCCCCGCAGGAGCTTCTCGGGGCCGCCGTCTCGCTCCGGGTAGGCGACCGAGGGGAAGAGGCCGAGGACCCGACGCTCCTGGCGACCGAGGATGCCGGCCTGCACGAGCTGGTCGAGCACGCCCTCGCGGAGCGCCTTGGTGCCGAACCGTCCGACCCAGGCTGCTGCCCGCCGCGGCTTCGTCGCCGACAGCAGGTCGTCGAAGACGCGGTCGAGCACCGGGTCACCGGTGAAGGGCGCCTTGTGCGGCAGGACGCGGGGGTGCTCGTAGGTGACGAGGCGCCGGATCTCGAGGTCCGCGAGCACCGCGCCGCCCAGGCCGACGGTCAGTCCCTGTGACACCATGCCGAACCTGCCGTCGGAGCGGAGGAGCAGGAGTGCGAACGCCTGGGGGACGGTGAGCTGCGCTGCCATGTCGGCATGGTGTCACACGGACGGGTCGTCCGTCAGTAGGCGGCGGACTGTCCACCGTCGATCGGGACGACGGTCGCGTTGACGTAGGACGCGTCGTCGGAGAGCAGGAACGCGACGACCGAGGCGATCTCGGGGGCCTCGCCGTAGCGCTTCGACGGGTTGACCTGGATGAACTCCTCGGCAGCCTTGCGCGGGTCCACCGGGTCGAGCTGCTTCATCGAGTTCTCGACCATCGGCGTCCAGATGGCGCCGGGGGCGATGGCGTTGATGCGGATGCCGTAGCGGCCGTACTCGACGGCGGAGTTGCGGGTCAGGCCGACGACACCGTGCTTGGCGGCGGCGTAGCCGGACTGGTTGCCGATGCCGCGGATGCCGCCGACGCTCGCGGTGTTGACGACCATGCCGGAGCCCTGCTCGCGCATGATGCCGAGGACCTTCTCGAGGCCGAGGAACACACCGCGGAGGTTGATCGAGACGACCTTGTCGAACTCGGCCGCGGTGAAGGACTCGGTCGGGTTCTGCTTGCCCTCGATGCCGGCGTTGTTGAAGAAGCCGTCGATGCGGCCGAAGCGCTCGGTGGTGGCGGTGACGTAGGCGTCGACCTGGGCCTCGTCGGAGACGTCGGCGACGGTGGTCAGGACCTGCGCCTCGGGAGCGGCGTCGAGCACGGCGGTCTTCGTGGCCTCCAGGCCCTCGGCGGAGACGTCGACGAGCGACAGCGCCGCGCCCTCGGTGGCGAGGCGGACGGCGGTCGCGCGGCCGAGGCCGGAGCCGCCGCCGGTGATGAGGACGACGCGGTCGGTGAAACGAGCAGTGGACATGGGTGGCCTCCTGAGGTCTTCGACGGTGAAGGGCTCGGGGTCCGCGCAGCGGGATCGGCGGCGCGGGGCAGCGAGTCCGAACGATGCGTTCGCATCGATGATGCCTAGGCTACACCTGTCGTCCAACGTCCGCGATCAGCAGCGCTGCAGGACCCGCTCCATCGCGTCGTGCTCCGCCGGCGCGACCCACAGCCGGTACGCCGTCTTCACCTCGACCTGGTGCGCGACGTACGTGCAGCGGAACGCCCGGTCCGCCGGCAGCCAGGTCGCGGTGTCGCCCGAGCCCTTCTGCGCGTTCGACCGTCCGTCGACCGCGAACAGGTTCCGCGGGTCGTTGGCCAGGGCCTCGCGTTCGTCCTGGGAGAGCTGCTGCGCCCCGGTGCGCCAGGCGTTCTCGAGCGCGACGACGTGGTCGATCTGCACGAGCGTCGAGGTCGTGTTGCCCCGCACGAAGTCGATCGTCGCGCCCGTGTACGGCGACACGAGCGTGCCGGTCAGCACCGTGCAGGGGCCGTCGCGCACGATGTCGCTGAGGTCGCGCGCGAGCACGTCGTTCCGGGTGTCGCACCCGTTGCGGTCGACGTCGAGCCAGGCGGAGCCGAACTCGCCGGTGCGGTCGTACCCGGTGCCGGCGGCCTTGCCCTTGACCGGCAGCGCCGCGAGCAGTGCGCGCGCCCGGGCCACCTCGGCGTCGGTCGCGGTGCCGGTCGCGGCGTCGACGGTGGGACGGGAGGCCCGGCTCGGCTCCGCCACGCCGGTTCCCGTCGCCGTCGGGGCAGTCGCCACGGCCGTGGACCGGTCCGCAGCGTCGGTGACCGGCCCGAGGACGCCGGTGGCGTCGAGCGCCCACCCGCCCGCTGCGAGGGCGAGGACGACGAGGAACGAGGTGAGGGCGGTGCGGGAACGGCGGCGTCGGCGGGACGTCATGCGGGTGGACTCCAGTGGTGCGGCGGAACGGTGGTGCGGTGGGACGGCAGCGCGTCAGTCGAGCAGCGAGCGGATGTCGTCGGCGGTCAGGTCCTCGGCGAACAGGGCGTCGTCGTCGATCATGGTGGCGAAGAGCTCGGCCTTGCGGGCGGCCAGCGCCAGGACCTTCTCCTCGATGGTGTCCTCGGCGATGAACCGCTGGACGCTCACCGAGCGGGTCTGCCCGATGCGGTGCGTCCGGTCGACGGCCTGCGACTCGGCGGCGGGGTTCCACCACGGGTCGAGCACGAACACCGTGTCCGCCTCGGTCAGGGTGAGGCCGAAGCCGCCCGCCTTGAGCGAGATGAGGAACGCCGGGGCGGTGCCCTGCCGGAATCGCTCGATGACCTCCGGGCGCTTCCGGGTCGACCCGTCGAGGTACTCGTGGCCGATCCCGCGGGCGTCGAGGGCGTCGGACACCATCCGCAGGAACGAGGTGAACTGGCTGAACACCAGGGCGCGTCGCCCTTCGGCAGCGAGCTGTTCGAGTTCGTCGAGCAGCAGGTCGAGCTTGGCGGACGGGATCGGCTCGTCGGACTCGGTGCCGACGAGCGCGGGGGACAGGGCGAGCATCCGCAGCAGGGTCAGTGACCGGAACACGATCATCCGGTTCTTCGCCAGGTCGTCGATGAGGTCGAGCACCTTCAGGCGCTCCCGGTTGAGCGTCCGTTCGTAGAGCGCCCGGTGCGCGGGGTCGAGCGTGACCCGGACGACCTGCTCCTGCTTCGGCGGCAGGTCGGCGGCGACGGCCTGCTTCGTGCGGCGGAGCATGAGCGGACGGATCCGGCGCCGCAGTCGGGCGGTGAGTTCCTGCCGCGCCTCGCCGCGCAGGTCGGGCGAGGCCAGGGGCTTCACGAAGTCGTCGCCGAAGCGCGTCCACGTGGACAGCAGCCCGGGGGCGACGATGTGGAACAGCGCCCACAGGTCGGTGAGCCCGTTCTCGAGCGGGGTGCCGGTGATCGCGAACTTCACGGGCGCCCGGAGCTCCGCGGCCACCCGGTGGGTCTGGGATGCGGGGTTCTTCACGAACTGCGCCTCGTCGAGGACGAGGGCCGACCACGGCAGGTCGGTCCAGGCGGGGGCGTCGAGGCGGAGCAGCGCGTACGACGTCACGACGACGTCGGCCTGCGCCGCGGTCCGGGCGACGAGCCCCGGGTCCTTCAGCGACGTCGAGGTCACCGTCGCGACGCGCAGCGACGGGGTGAAGGTCGCCGCCTCGGCCGCCCAGTTGCCGACGACCGAGGTCGGCGCCACGACGAGGAACGGCGGGGCGTCGGGTTCGGCCCGGCGGCGGTCGGCGATCATCGTGAGCACCTGCAGCGTCTTGCCGAGGCCCATGTCGTCGGCGAGCACGCCGCCGATGCCGTGCGACACCAGGAACGACAACCAGGCGTACCCGGCGTGCTGGTAGGGCCGCAGGTCGGCGTGCACGGTGTCCGGCACCGGGACGTCACCCGGGGGAGTCGCGCCGGACAACCCCGCGACGATCGTCCGCCAGCGTTCGTCGTGCGCGGTCTCGTCGGCGAGCAGGTCGAATTCCGACCAGAGGCCGGCCTGCAGCGGGGTGACCGTCATCGGCTGGTCGGGCTCCCACTCGTCGAGGTCGCGGGCCTCGTCGATGAGCTCCTTCAGCCGGTCGAAGGCCGGGTCGGCGAGCGACAGGTACGAGTTGTCGACGAGCTTGAGGCGGCGCTGCCGGCTCGCGAGCGCGGTGAGCAGCGGCGTGAAGGGGATCTGCTTGCCGTTGACGCTCACGATGATGCCGAGGTCGAACCAGTCGTGCTTGTCCGACGGCATCGTCGTCACGCGGATGTGCGGGCGCCCGCTCAGCCGCTCGTAGTCGACGCGCTCGCCCTGCACGACCGTGCGGACGCCGAGCGACGGCAGCTCGGGCAGGAACTCGTTCGCGAACACCGCGACGTCGGCCCCGTCGATGGTGCCGTCCTGGAACCAGTCCAGTCCGCCACCGGGTCCGGCGGTGTGGACGGGAGGCCCGGCCGGCGCTGCGTCGTCGGCCGGCGGCCGCAGGGTGGCCGGGCCCGGTGTCGTGGTCGGTCCCGTCGCGCCCGCCGCGTCCGCCGCGTCTGCCGGCCCGGACTCGTCCGTCACCGGCCCGGGCTCGTCGGTCTCCGGCCCGGACTCGTCGGTCTCCGGCCCGGACTCGTCGGTCTCCGGCCCGGACTCGTCGGTCACCGGCCCGGACTCGTCGGTCACCGGCCTCGACTCGTCCGTCACCGGCCCGAACTCGTCCGGCACGTCGGTCGGGTCGTCGGCGGCGCGGAGCCGGGACAGGTCGGGGAGGGGCCCGTGCAGGGACACCGGGTCCTTCCGGCCGTCGACGTGCCAGCGCCAGTGCAGGTGTACGCGGTCGTCGGTCCGCGGCGCCCGGGCCGGCTCGAACGTCGCGGTGAGCACGAGCTCGGGCGGCGTGCGCTCCGGCAGTTCGATCGAGCCGTCGGAGCTGACCAGGCCGAGCGCGCCGCGGAGCCGCGGCGACCAGTCCGCCAGGAACTCGTCGACCTCGGCATCCGGCACCGTGATGCGGGTGCCCTCGACGAGCATGCGGCGCTGGTCGTCGGGCACGGGTGCCGGTGTCGGGGCGAACGCGACCGTGGACTCGGGGCCGTCGCGGAAGACGTAGACGCCGTGGTCGCCGATCGTCCGCGCGGCGCCGGCGACGACCGGTCGGCCGTCGAGGACCGCGCTCGCGCCGATCACGACGGCGCCGTCGTGCCGGGCGACGTCGAGCAGGACCTGCGCCTGCGTGCCGAGGACCGCGCCGCCCTCGCGCTTGCCGGTGACGAACGCGATGTCGAGCGCCGCGGCCTGCCGCAGGAGCGGCCAGAGCAGGGGGCTGCGGAAGTCGTCGAGGTGCAGCCAGTCACTCTCACCCGGCAGCCCGGCGAGCTGCCCGGCGCGGTGCAGGGCGGCGAGCTGCAGGAACCAGGCGTGCTGCTCGGCGCCGATGCCGAGCCGGTTCTGCGAGTAGGGCAGCGTGCCCCAGGTGAGCTGCCCGCGCACCCAGTTGCCGGCGTCGCTGCGGGTGACCGGACGGACGCCGAGCCGTAAGCTCCGCGACGGTGCCGGCAGGGCACGACCTGCGGCCCGGGCCCGCGAGGCGAGCTTCGCGGGGACCGCGTCACGCAACTCGAACTGCAGCCCCATCCGCGTGCTCTGCGGGGTGACCGCCCGCTCGTCGTCGCCGGCGAGGCGGGCGAGCTCGTGCCTCCAGTCCGAGGGCGGCGGAGCCGGCGCTTCCGGACGCGGGCCGGCGTTCGCGGCGAGGGCACGCGCGTTGATGGTGAGCAGCGCGGCCGCGACGTGCTTGCAGTCGCCCCCGAGCGGACAGGTGCAGCTGCTGCGCACCGGGCGGACGAACTCGCCGCGTGCCGGGGTGGTGTCGACGCGGACGTCGTAGGGGGTGTCGGCGGTGCCGCTGACCGTCGCCGTGACGGTGCCGGTGTCGTCCTGCCAGGCGGCGTCGTCGACGAGACCGGCGCGGACGACGTCGCGGGCGCGACCGAAGGTCTGCGGCCCGACGAAGCGGATGACGTCGACGGCGTCGATCATCGGGGCTGCTGGCACGGCACCATCGTGCCAGCTGCCACCGACGCCGTCGTGCACCCCGGTTCCTGAGGGGTCAGCGAGGTGCGGGGCTACTGTCTCGGGGAGAGCGAGCGCGGTGGTGCGTTCCTCATCCGCCCCGATTGGACACGCCGATGCCGGACCGCTTGCGCTGGGTGCACGACTCCGACGACCACTGGAACGTGCTCCTCGGTTCCGAGATCGTCTGCGACGTCACCCGTGCCGACCAGTTCTGCGTCGACTCGCCGGACCACTCGCTCGTCGGGGCGCACTCGTCGTTCGAGAGCGCTGCCGCACAGGTGCAGGGCTGGGTGCGCTGGACCGGCCGCTAGCCGTCCTGCCGTTCCGCGAGCTTGCTGTGCTTCCGTGAGTAGCCGAAGTACACGCCGAGCCCGATGGCGAACCACACCGCGAACCGCACCCACGTCTCCCACTGCAGGAACGTGACGAGCCACAGCGACGCGATGACGCCGATGATCGGGATGACCGGCATGAACGGCAGCCGGAACTGGCGGTCCAGGTCGGGCTGCCGGTAGCGGAGCACGATCACGGCCGAGCAGACCACCACGAACGCCAGCAGGATGCCGATGTTCGTGAGCTCCGCGACCACGCCGATCGGCAGGACGCCCGCCAGGACCGCGGACGCGATGCCGAGGATCCAGGTGACCCGCGTCGGGACGTGCCGCTTCGGGTCGGTCTTCGCGAACCACTTCGGCATGAGGCCGTCGCGGCTCATCGAGAACCAGACGCGGCTCGCGCCGAGCATGAACGTGACGAGCACCGTCACGATGCCGACGATGGCGCCGATCGCGATGACGTTCGCCACGCCGCCGAGGCCGACCGACGCGAACGCCGACGAGAAGCCCGACGCCGGGTCGATGTCGGTGTACCGCTGCATCCCGGTCAGCACGAGCGTCGCCAGCACGTACAGGACCATCGAGATGCCGAGGGACAGCAGGATCGCCTTCGGCATGTGCTTGCGGGCGTCGGTGGACTCCTCGGCGGCGGTGGACATCGCGTCGTAGCCGAACACGGCGAAGAACACCGTCGCCGCACCGGTCATCACACCGCCGAAGCCGAACGGGAAGTACGGGGAGTAGTTCGCGCTGTCGATGTGGAACACCCCGAGCACGACGATGAGCACGACGAGCGCGACCTTGATGCCGACGGCGACGAACTCGAACCGGGCGGCGCTCCGGATGCCACGCGTGAGCACGAACGCGGTGAGCAGGCACAGCAGGACGGCGAACACGTCGATGACGTGCCCGTCGCCGGTGCCGGGCGCGCCGAGCATCCAGGCGGGCAGGTCGACGCCGAACTGGCCGACCAGGAACCCGACGTAGCCGGAGATGCCGATCGCGACCACGGCGACGATGGCCGTGTACTCGAGCAGCAGGTCCCAGCCGATGAACCACCCGACGATCTCGCCGAGCACCGCGTAGCCGTACGTGTACGCGCTGCCGGCCTTCGGGATGAGCCCGGCGAACTCGGCGTAGGACAGCGCCGCCGCGGCGCTCGCCACCCCGGCGACGAGGAAGCTGATGAGCACCGCCGGCCCGGCGACGCCGTGCGCGACGGTGCCGGCGAGGGTGAAGATGCCCGCACCGATGATCCCGCCGATGCCGATCGCGGTGAGCTGCCAGAGGCCGAGGTGCCGTTTCAGGCCGCCCTCGCCACCGGACTCGTCGTCGATGGTCTCGATGGGCTTCCGGCGGAAGAGGGTGCGTGTCGTCGTCGTCACCCGCCCATGGTGCACCCGGCGGCGGCCGCTGTCCCGCGTCCGGCCGACCCGCAGCCGTGCGGCGTACACCGGGAGCCATGCGCCACCCGAACCGGATCGAGCCCGCCCCCGGCCAGGAGTCCGTCTGGGACTACCCACGGCCTCCTGCCGTCGACCCCGTCAGCGCCCGCGTCGTCGTCCGGCTCGGCGGGGTCGTCGTCGCGGACACCACGGCTGCCGTCCGGGTGCTCGAGACCTCGCACCCGCCGGTCTACTACCTGCCGATCGCCGACCTGGCGCCGGGCGCGCTCGTGCCGGCCGAGGGCGCGAGCATGTGCGAGTTCAAGGGCCTGGCGCGGTACTTCGACGTGGTCGGCGGCGACGCGGTCGCACCCCGGGCTGCCTGGAACTACCCGACGCCGGAACCCGGGTACGAGTCCCTGCGCGAGCGGGTGGCGATCTACCCCTCGGCGATGGACTCCTGCGAGGTCGGCGGCGAGGTCGTCCAGGCGCAGGAGGGCGACTTCTACGGCGGCTGGATCACGAAGGACGTCGTCGGGCCGTTCAAGGGCGGAGCGGGCACCTTCGGCTGGTGACCCGCGGCGCCGGCGTGCGCTTCCGCGTCAGCGGTTCGCGTACGGCGACCAGAACGGCGACGGGAACGCCCCACCGGTCACAATGACCAGGACCTGCCAGACGAGCATCACCAGTCCGGCCGCGCCGATGATCATGCCGATCCACGACCACACCCGCACGCCGACCCTGCGGCCCGCGATGCGGAGCGCCCGCCACCCGCTCAGCAGGCAGATCGCCCCGAACACCGCGCCGAGCAGCACGTGGCGGATGGTCGACTGCGCGGGGACGATGATCCCGAGGTAGAAGGCCACCGGGCCGAGCAGCACGGCGAAGGTCGCCGGGGCTGCTGGCGGCTCGTGGTCCGGGGCGACGGCTCCCATGGAACCGAATGTAGCGAGTCGGGGCAGGCTCGCGCGCGTCCGGCGGTCACGGCCGGTCGGGAGCGGGCACGATGGACCCATGCGTTCCTTCCTCCGTGTCCTGCTCGGCCTGGCCCTCGTGTTCGCCGGGACGAGCCACCTGACGTTCGCCCGCAAGGAGTTCACGGCGCAGGTGCCCGACTTCGTGCCCCTCGACGAGGACACGACGGTGCTCGCCTCGGGTGTCGCCGAGATCGGGCTCGGCTCGGCGCTGCTGCTCGCTCCGGCGGGCGCCCGCCGCACGGTCGGCAAGGTCGCTGCCCTGTTCTTCACGGTCATCTTCCCGGGCAACCTGTCGCAGTGGGTGAACCGGCGTGACGCCTTCGGTCTGGACAGCGACGAGAAGCGCATCGCCCGCCTGTTCGGGCAGCCCCTGCTCATCGCCGCGGCGCTCTGGTCGACGCGCGGTCGGCGTCGCTGATGGCCGGGCCCGACCCGGTCGGGTCGGTTCCGGCAGCTCCCGGTCAGGAGGCCCGGCACCCCTTGGGCGGCGGCCGTCGCGTCGTCGACGTGGTCGCCTCGACGGTGCTGCTCGCGGTGCTCACGCTGGGCTCGCTGGTCGCGGCCTGGGGCATCGTCTTCATGCGCCTGGCGTTCAGCTCGTGCGCGGCACCGGGCAACTCGTGCAACGAGGCGCTCGGCGGCACGGCGGTGTTCATCGGCCCGGTGCTCGTCGCGCTCGTCGCCGTCGTGGCGATCGTGGTGACCGTGGTCCGGCTGGTGCGACGGCGGTGGGCCTGGCCGGTGCCGCTCGTCGCGATCGTGGCCGTGGTCGCGGTGTTCGCCGTGGTGCAACTGCTCGTCGGCAGCTCGGTGACGCGCGGCTTCTGACGCCGCAGACGGGGGACTGGTCCTCCACAGGTGGCCGTGGCGGTGCCGTCGTCCACCGATGAGCCGTCGGGTCCCGGGTGCGGCACGGGTGGCGGTCACGCTGGGGGCATGCCAGAGAGAGACATGCTCGACCGCCTCATCCGTACCCCCGTCCGCACCGACGACGACGTCGTCCAGCTCGTCGCCGCGGTCGTCGACGGTCCGGTCACCCGGCAGTGCTGGGTGCTGTTCCTCGACGACCGGGCCGTCCCCGTCCCGTTCCTCATCCCGATCGCCGACCTGCCGTACGAACCGGACGAGCACGTGGACGACTTCGCCTCGCTCGTCCGGGACATCGTCGAGCAGATCGGCGCGGCAGCGGTCGTCCTCGTCTGGGAACGTCCCGGCGCCGACCGGCTGTTCCCCGCCGACCGGGCGTGGGTCGACGCCTGCACCTGCTCCTTCGAGGAGCACCGGGTCCGTCTGCGCGGTCAGGTCGTCGTGCACGCGCTCGGTGCCGCGATGGTCGAGCTCGAGGACCTCGACCGGCCCGAGGCGGTGGCGTCGTGACGGGTCAGGACGCCGGCGCGGTGTCCGGCACGGTCTCGCCCGTCAGCCCCTCGACGATGGCCTTGGCGTCGGGCCAGGACTTCGCGTAGTGGTCCGGGTCGGAGTTGACCTGCACGGCGTGCGCCATCTGCGTCGGGGTCATCGTCTTCCAGCCCGGCACCTTCACGAGCTTCGCGTAGAACATCGACGCCGCGGTGTACGGGTCCATCCGCTGCTCGTACGTGCCCCACGCGCCGTTGTCGCGCTGCTGGAACAGGCCGCGGCTGTCCGGCCCCGCCGCGTCGCCGTGGTCGAGGTTGACCAGGCTCGACTCACCGATCGCGGTCATCACGCCGACGGCCTGCGTGTGCGGCCCGATGCCGAGCGTCCGCGCCGCCTGGATCACCGCGGCGGCGTTGACGAGCCGGTCCTGGCAGAAGCCCGCGATGGGACCGGCCGGCACGACGAGCCCGCCGACCGTCTTCGATGCCACCTGGGGGCAGGCCGGCTTCGACTCGGCGGCGCTCGACCCGGCGATCCCGGCGATCGAGTGGACCGCGATCACCACGAGCACGACCACGCCGATGCCGACCACCACGATGCCGGCGCCGAACACCGACGCCAGGGTGATGCCGACTCGGCGCATGGCAGGACCTCTCGACGGGCGGGACCGGGCAGGAAGAGCACGACGAGCGTACGGGCGCCGCCTGGGAACCGCACCCGCCCGATCGGGGGACCCGCCCCCGCGGGTGCGGCTCGGTCAGCATGCAGCGGTCAGCATGCAGCGGTCAGCGGTCGGCGGTCGGCGGTCGGCGGTCGGCGGTCGGCGGTCGGCGGTCGGCGGTCGGCGGTCAGCGCTCAGCGCCCAGTGCTCAGCGGTCAGCGGTCAGCGGTCAGCGGTCGATGGTCGGTCCGCGCTCGGGCAGTGGTGTGCCGGCGATTGTTCAGCGGTCGGTCCCGGCGGGCCCGTCGTCGTGGTGGTCGCGGCGCGTTCGGCGGAGACGCCAGCCTCCGGCGGACAACGACAGGACGGCGATCGCCGCGATCACGACGGTCCAGATGACGTTCGTGGTGTCCATCACGAGTCACGGTCGCCGTGCGGCGGCCGCTGCACCTTCGTGGGTTCCGTGACGAGTCCGGTCGGGGCCTTCTCGGCCTGCTTCCGCCCGTGTGTGAACCACGTCACGAGCCACAGCACGACGCCCAGCGCCAGCAGGGCGCCGGCGATCTGGTACTGCTGCGGGTCGCGGCCGGACGAGAACGGCAGGACGAGCCACAGGCAGGTCACGATGCCGATCGCGGGGATGACGACGCCGGCACGGAAGTGCCGGTGGTCGACCTTGTCCCGCCGGAGCACCAGGACGGTGACGTTCACGATCGCGAAGACCGAGAGCAGCAGGAGCGAGGTGGTGCCGCCGAGGACGACCACGATGGGCGAGTCGGGGTCGAGCGACACCCAGCCGATCAGCGCGAGCGAGATGAGCGTCGTGAAGACGATCGCGGTCGACGGCGTGCGGCGGGTGGGGGAGACGCGGGCCAGGAAGCCGGGCAGCACGCCCTGCTTGCTCATGCCGTACAGCAGACGGGAGGCCATCATCATGTTGATCAGCGCGGTGTTCGCGACGGCGAACATCGAGATGAACGGCAGCAGGTCGGCGATCGGGAAGTCCGGCGCCGCGGTCTGCACGACCGTCACGAGCGGGGTCTCGTTGCCGGCCAGTTCGCCGATCGGCACGACCGCGACGGCGCAGATGGACACGAGCACGTAGATCACGGCGGTGATGCCGAGGCCGGTGAGCATGACCTTCGGGAAGATGCGCGAGGGGTCCTTCGTCTCCTCGGCCATGTTGACCGAGTCCTCGAAGCCGACCATGGCGAAGAACGCCAGCGAGGTCGCCGTGCTGACGGAGAGCAGCAGGCCCTTGTCCTCGGGGGTCTCGAACATGACCACGCGCGAGAAGTCCGCGTTGCCGCCGGCGATCGCCCAGAAGCCGATGAGGATCACCATCACGAGACCGGACAGCTCGACCAGGGTCAGCACGACGTTCGTCTTGACGCTCTCGCTCACCCCGCGGAAGTTGACGGCCATCACGGCGAGCATGAAGCCCATCCCGATGAGCATCACGGCCGCGTTCGGCAGCTCGAGGCCGAACCCGGCGCCGAGGTTCGCGGCGAACGCCCGCGAGGCCGTCGACGCCGAGGTGATGCCGGAGCACATGACGATGAACGTGACGATGAAGGTCAGGAAGTGGATGCCGAACGCCTTGTGCACGTAGAGCGCCGCACCCGCGGTCTGCGGGTACTTCGTGACGAGCTCCAGGTACGAGAACGCCGTCAGCAGCGCGACCGCGAACGCGATGAGGAAGGGCAGCCACGCTGCTCCGCCGACCTCTGCGGCGACCTGTCCGGTCAGTGCGTAGACACCCGTGCCGAGGATGTCGCCGACGATGAAGAGCAGCAGCAGCTTGGGACCGATGACCCTGCGGAGCTCGGTCTGCTCCTGCTTCGGGCGGTCCGTGTTGGTGGTGGCCATGCGTCACCCTTTCGCGGGGCAGGGCATCCTGTCCAGTCCCACAGGAAGGTTTCTCGAGATCGCAACACGGTGACCCGACGGCGAATACGCTCCGGGCCATGGACCACGACTCGAACACCACCGAGGAACCCGTCGAGTTCGCCGACTTCAACGCGAAGCTGCTGGTGCTCGACGTGCTCTGCTACGACCTCGACGTGCTCGACCCGTACGACCCCGACGCCGAGGACGAGACCGGCGAGGACGTCGACGTCGACGGGCAGGACGACCGGGCGCGCGAGTACTACGACGACCTCGACCTCCTGCCGTCGCAGCTGGCCCTGGTCACCGAGCTGACGGTCGACTCCGACCTCGAGGTCCTGCAGGACGTGCACCCCGGCTGGGACGGCTCGGACGACCGCTTCGACCCGCAGAACTGGGACGACGTGCTGGACCTGCCGGAGCTCAGCACCGTCTTCGTCGCCGCACCGCTGCCGGCCCACGTCGCCGAGCGGCTGCAGGCGAAGGGCGTCGACGTCCGCTCCGCCTGACACCGGGGCTCAGCGCAGCAGTGCCTGTACCTGCTCGGTGAACTGCCGGGCGCCGCCCTGCGCCGGGTGCCGGACCGCCACCGCGTCGATGCCGGCCAGTGCGAGGGCACCCTGGGCCTTCCGCCCGACCGCGACGACCCGGACCCGGTCGACACCGCCGAGGGCCTCGAGCAGGGCGAGGGCGACCGGAGCACCCGAACGGACCTCGGCGGGGCGCGGCGTCCGGTTCGTCAGCCGGTCCGGCGCGACGAAGGGGTGGTGCGGGAAGATCGCCCACGCGACCGGGAGCGGGCCGCTCCGATCCGCCAGCGCGGCGTGCACGACGCGCGACGACGCCTCCCACGGAGCGGTCGGTTCCGGCGGCACGAGGTACTCCGGACCAAGCTCCCGCATGCTCGTGAAGGGGATCCCCGTGTTCGTCATCCCGCGCCAGCCCGGGGCCTCGGCGATGAGCAGGGCGTCCGCCGTCGGTGCGAGCCGGTCGAGGTACCGGGACAGGTTCTCGCGGCGCAGCCGACCCTCGGCCGAGCGCACGTCGTAGAGCGCCTCGGCGTCGGACTCGACCGGGACGGCGTCGAGGGCCTCCCAGAAGCGCTGGTCGATCACGGGCGTCCGAGCACCCGGCGGTAGACGGCCTCGAGCCCGGACGCCGACCGTTCCCAGCTGAGCCGCTCCGCGTGCTCCCGACCGGCCGACGCCAGGCCGGACGCGTACTGCTCGTCGGTCAGGATCCGTTCGATCTCCGCGGCCCACACCGCCGGGTCGCGGGACTCGAGCACGACGCCCGTCTCGCCGTCGACCACGGCCTCGCGCAGCCCGCCGGCAGCGGCGGCGACGACCGGCACCCCGGACGCCGAGCCCTCGAGCGCGACGAGTCCGTACGTCTCCGAGTGCGACGGCACGAGCACGGCGGCCGCGCCGCGGAACAGGAACGCCAGGTCGGCGCGCGACTGCGGCCCGATGAAGGTGACGTGGTCGGCGATGCCGTTCGCGGCGGCGAGCCGACGCAGTTCGTCCACGTAGTCGCCCGCCTCGCTCGAGGCGTCGCCCGCGATGACCAGGGTGGGGCGGGCCTCCTGGCTGATGCCGGCGATCGCCTCGATCGCCAGGTCCAGACCCTTGAGCGGCTGCACGCGCGCCGCGGCGACGACGTAGGGCGTGGCGGCACGGCGCGCGCCGGACCCGGCGGGGCGGAAGACGGACCCGTCGACGCCCGGCGGCACGATCCAGATGCGGGCGTCGTCGCCGCCGAGCCGCGTGCGGACGGTGGCGGCCTCGGCCTCGGACACCACGACGACCGCGTCGGACCCCTGGGCGAGCAGTTCCTCGCCGGCGATGCGACCGGCGGACTCGGGGCGCTCGCCCTCGGACAACGGGGTCTCGGGGTCAGCGGCGATCGAGTGGAAGGACTGCACGTGCGGCACGCCGCGCTGCCGGGCGACGGGCAGCGCCGCTGCGCCGGAGAACCAGTGGTGCGAGTGCAGCACGTCGTACGGGCCGAGCTGTTCGAGTTCGTGGCGGAACGGTTCGATGAAGGCGTCGTGCTCGCCCTTCGGCACCGGCTGCGCGGGACCGGCGGACACGAACCGCAGGCACACGCCCGGCACGAGCGACACCGAGTCCGGCTGGGTCGGGGCCGACCGGCGGGTGACGATGTCGACGTGGTGGCCGAGGTCGGCCAGGGCCTCGGCCTGGTGCCGGACGACGACGTTCATCCCGCCGACCTCGCCCGAGCCGGGTTCGTCGCCGGGGGAGGTGTGCAGCGACACCAGCCCGATGCGCAGGGCTTCGGTGGTGGTGCTCACCGGTCAACCCTAGCCGCGCGGCCCCCGCTGCGACGGGCGTGCCGGCGCCACCACGACGGGCTGGCGGCCCGCCTCGTCCGCCGCGTCGGTGGGTGGGGCCACGCCGCCGGTTCCGCCGCGACGCGCCAGCGGCGTCGCGGCCGTGTCGGTGGGGAAGCCCGGCTCGGCCCCCAGGACCTGCACGCGGTCGTCGCCGTGCCGCTCCCAGAACGCGGCGGTCCAGGCGCACAGGGCGCCGTCGAGCAGGTCCTCGCGGTGCTTGTGCGTCGGACCGTGCAGCACCGACGGGTCGGCGAGCCCGGCGGTCAGCGGGTGCGAGTCGAGCAGCAGCGGCGGGTCGAGCGGGGTCTCGCGCAGCCGGCGGACGAGCTCGTCGAAGGCGGCAGCGCGGCGGGTCCGTGCCTCGGCGGCCGGGATGCGCAGGTCGAGGCGCTTGTAGCGCGGTCGCTCGACGTCGTAGCCGAGCTCCTCGACGCCGACCAGGGTCGTGTACGGGTAGCACTCGAACACCGCCGGGCCGGTGCGCGCCCGCATGGCCGCCGTCGACGACACGTACCCGATGCCGTGCGCTGTCAGGACGTCGAGCAGCCGGGCACCGGCGCTCGCCGCGGACGCCAGGTTCGTCGGGTTCGCCGCGACCTTCCACCGGCCGTAGCGCTGCCCGACCTGGCGTTCGGCCTCGCGGATGCCCGTCGGGTTCGTCACGACGAGCGAGGCGTCGACGGCGATGAGCGTCCGCGGGCCGACGTGTGCGGTGATCCACGCGGCGACGGCGTCGACCCCGCGGGCCCAGCCGGCGTCGGTGACGGTGCCGTCGGCCTCCATCGCGACCAGGCCGGTCTCGTTCGGCGGGCGGTGCGGGGTGCCGAGCCCCCACGCCAGGTCCACGCCGAGGTAGTCGCTCACCCGCCCATCCTGCCCCGTGTACGGTCCGCTGCATGGCGAGCGAAGCGACGACGGTCCGCGTGGGCGACCGCGAGGTCCGGATCAGCAGCCCCTCGCGGGTGCTCTGGGCCGAGGCGGGCATCACGAAGGGCGACCTGGCGCAGTACCTCGTCGACGTGGGCGACGCCTTCGTCCGGGCGAACGGCGACCGGCCGATCTCGCTGCAGCGGTTCCCCGGTGGCATCGACGGCGAGCAGTTCTTCTCGAAGAACCCGCCGAAGGGCGCCCCCGACTACGTGCGCTCCGTCACGGTGACGTACCCGAGCGGCCGGTCGCACCCGCAGCTCGTCGTCGACGAGCCGGCCGTGGCGGTGTGGGCGGCGCAGATGAACACGGTGGTGTTCCATCCGTGGGCCTCGCGAGCCGGGGACAGCGACCACCCGGACCAGCTCCGCATCGACCTCGACCCGCAGCCCGGCACGGACTTTTCGGACACCGTGCCGGTGGCGCAGGGGCTCCGGGAGGTCCTCGACGAGGTCGGGCTGACCACGTGGATCAAGACGAGCGGCAACCGGGGCCTGCACGTGTTCGCGCCGATCACCCCGGAGCACGAGTTCCTCGACGTGCGGCACGCCGTCATCGCCGCCGCACGGGAACTCGAACGGCGCATGCCGGACCGGGTGACGACCGCGTGGTGGAAGGAGGAGCGCGGCCAGCGCGTGTTCGTCGACTTCAACCAGGCGAACCGGGACCGCACGATGGCCGGTGCCTACAGCCCGCGGGCGCTCCCGCACGCGTCGGTGTCCACGCCCGTCACCTGGGACGAGCTGCCCGACGTCGACCCGACGGCGTTCACGGTCCGGACCGTGCCGGAGCGGCTGCGCTCGACGGGCGACCCGTGGCAGACGATGGGCGAGGCTCCCGGCTCGATCGCACCGCTGCTGGAGTGGTGGGACCGCGACCTGGCGGACGGCCTGGGGGAGCTGCCGTTCCCGCCGGACTTCCCGAAGATGCCCGGCGAACCGCCCCGCGTGCAGCCCTCGCGGGCGAAGAAGACGACCTGAGTCGGGTCAGGCGGCGTTGCGCACGTCCGGCGTGGGGGCGGTCGCCTCGACGCGGGTGGTGTGCATCGGCAGGCCGACGGACGCCGTGTGCAGACGGGTGAGGCGCGACCAGGTGCCGCGGTTGGCGTCGCTGATGCCGTCGACGATCACGAGCCGAGCCCGATCGTGATGAGGGCGAGCGCGGTGGCCGTCACGCCGGCGATGCCGCTGACGAGGGCGCTCAGCTGCAGGGTGCGCTGCCGACGGGCCTCGCGTACTTCCGAGAAGGGACTCCGCCGTGACTGGCGGACCAGCGTGCTGGTGCTCATGTCGACCGCTCCGATCTGTGGCATCCGGGATGGATGCGTGCTGCTGGTCCCCATGCTGCCACGTCTTCACTAGTTCGCCTAACTACTTGGAACGCTGAGCGAAAAACGGACAGAACGCCCGTTCCCTACGTCAGCACGTCCCGCAGGTCGTAGGCGGAGGGGACTTCCAGCTGGTCGAACCCGCACGACCCGGCGTCGCGGTCGGGACGCCACCGTTCGAACTGCACGGTGTGCCGGAACCGGTCGCCCTCCATCTGGTCGTACCGGACCTCGAGGACCCGCTCCGGCGCCAGCCGGACGAACGACGTGTCGCGACCCGACGAGAACCGCGAGCGTTCCCCGTCACCGGTGACGGGCCTCCCGTCCGCATCGCGCAGGACGACGGGGTCGAGCTCGTCGACCAACGCGAGTCGGCGCTTGTCCGAGAAGGCGGAGACGCCGCCGACCTGCCGGAGCTCGCCGTCCTCGCCGTACAGACCGACCAGCAGCGACCCGACACCCGAGCCGCTCTTGTGCACGCGGTACCCGATCGCGACGACGTCCGCGGTGCGGTGGTGCTTGATCTTGAGCATCGTCCGCTTGCCCGGTTCGTACGGCTTCGCCCGGCGCTTGGCGACCACGCCGTCGAGCCCGGCGCCCTCGAAGGTCGTGAGCCACCCACGTGCCTGCTCGACGTCGAGCGTGGTCCGGGTGACGAACAGCGGGTCCGTCATGTCGTCGGCGAGCTGCTCGAGGCGCTCTCGGCGTTCGTCGAACGGGCGGTCGACCAGGTCCTCGCCGTCGAGGGCGAGCAGGTCGAACGCCACGAACTGCGCCGGCGTCTCCACACTGAGCTTCGCGATCCGCGAGGCCGCCGGGTGGATGCGCTGCGACAGGGCCTCCCAGTCCAGGTGCTCGGCGCCCGCGTCGCCGGACCGCAGGACGACCTCGCCGTCGAGCACCACGGGGTGGTCGCGCCCGCCGAACTGGGCGCGGAACGCCTCGACGAGCTCGGGGAAGTACCGGGTCAGGGGCTTCGCGCCGCGGCTGCCGATCTCGACGTCGTCCCCGTCGATCGTGACGATGCCGCGGAAGCCGTCCCACTTCGGTTCGTACCGGAGCCCGCCCGCCACGCTGTCGGGTTCCGGTACCTCGGCGACGGCCTTGGCGAGCATCGGTGCGATCGTCATGGGTCCTGTGTACTCGGGTGCGGCCGCGCGCTCGCGCGCCCGTGGCGCGGGGCGGGGCGGGGCGGGGCGGGGCGCTGCGCGCTTCGTGAGCAGAAGATGTCGGGTCCCGCGCGACGACCCGACATCTTCTGCTCACCATGTGCGGCGCGGCGCGGGCGGGAGGTGCACGGGGCGCCCAGGAGGCGCGGGTCGCCCTGGCCGGTCGCGCCCGGTGAGCAGGAACGGTCGGGTCCGGCGCGCTGACCCGACACCTTCTGCTCACCATGTGCAGGCGGGGCGGGCGGGGTCGCGTGGCGCGCTCCGTGAGCAGAAGACGTCGAGTCCGGTGCGACGACCCGACATCTTCTGCTCACCAGGTGCGGCCAGGAGGCCCGGATCACCCCGGCCGTACGACCACCGTCGGTAGGGTGGCCGGCGTGACGACCGAGCCACCACCGGCAGCGCCGGCGCCGGAACCGATCAGCCCCGTGCAGGCCGCCGCACTCCGCGACCGTGTGCTGCCGCCCGTCGAGGAGGTCCGGCCGGGCATCTGGACGCTCGCCGTCCCGTTCCGCTCCGGGGTCGTCGACGCCACCCTGGTGTACGTGGTCGAGGGGACCGACGGCTCGCTCGCCGTCATCGACCCCGGCTGGTCGGCCGACGGGGACCTGGACGCGCTCGACGGGGCACTCGCCGCGGTCGGCCGTTCGGTCGACGAGGTGTCGCTCGTCGCGGTCACGCACCTGCACGCCGACCACCTCGGCGCAGCGGCTGCGATCCGACGCCGGACCGGGGCGCGGGTCGCGATGCACGGCCTGGAGGTCGAGGGGCTCCGGCGCGAGCGGTCCGACGCGGCGGCCAACGACGCCGACGTCGCGACGTGGGGCCTGCCGGGACACCTCCGTGCCGGGGTCGTCGCGGCGTGGGGGAGCGGACGGCGGATCGGACTCGGCAGCGCCGAGGAGCCGTTCGCCGACCTGCTGCTGGCGGACGCCGACGAGCTGCCGATCCCCGGGCGGTCGATCCGGACGCTCTGGACCCCCGGGCACACCGCGGGGCACGTGTGCTTCGTCGACGAGGTCGACGGCCTGCTGTTCACCGGCGACCACGTGCTGCCGCGGATCAACTCGGGGATCGGTCTCGGCGGTCGGACCGTCACGAACCCGCTCGGCGACTACCTGGCCTCGTTGGCGCTGCTCGAGCCGTACGCCGACCTCGAGGTGTGCCCGGGGCACGAGTACCGGTTCCGCGACGTCGTGTCCCGCGCACGGGTGCTCGCGCGGCACCGCGAGGAACGGTCACGGCACGTCGCTGCGGCGCTTGACGCGCTCGACCGACCGACGGTGTACGAGGTGGCGGCGCGGGTGCCGTTCAGCGGGGGCATCGGGTCGATGACCGGGTTCCTGCTGGCGAGTGCGGTCACGCAGACCGCGTTCCACGTCGACCTGCTCGGGCGGTCGGACGAGATCCGTCCCGCCTGACCGATCCGACGTGACCGCACGGGTGGTCGAGCGCGGTCCGCTCCGCCACCGCCGGATCGGGGTGTGTCGGTACCGCGCGACGATGTTGCGCGGCGCACGCTGGTCGAGCGGACGGGGGCCGCGCGGCGCACTCGCCGTGACGAATCCGCGCCCGTGCCCGCGCCCTCGCTCAGCCGAGCGTGGCGGCCAGCCGTCGGACGGTGGTCTCCGCGTCGGCGAACGCAGCGGCGGCGTGGTCGGCCAGCGGCGCGAGGTCCGGCAGTCGATCGGCGAGGGTCGCGCTCACGGTGACGGGGTGGTGCTGCATGCCGAGGGCGCTGCCGAGGATGAGGTGCAGGACGGGGGAGCCGTGGTCCCAGTCCTCGGTCGGGGTGCCCACGTCGTAGGTCCCGCCGCGGCTCACGACGGTCACGACCGGTCGGCCGGCCAGCGGCTGCACGTCGCCGGCGAGGACGCCCGGCACGTGGACGCGGTCGATCCAGGCCTTGAGCGTCGACGGCACCGTGTAGTTGTACAGCGGCGCGCCGATGACGACGACGTCGGCGGCGAGCAGCTCGTCGATGACCTGTTGGCGGAGCGCCTCGGCCTCGGGCGGCACGGTCTCGTCCGCCGTGCGGTCTGCGGCGGCCCAGTGCAGGGCGGCGGTCTCCAGGTGGGGCAGCTGGTCGGCGTGCAGGTCGCGCCGGACGACCGTGTACTCCGGGCCGCGGGCACGCCAGGCGTCGGCGAACGCGGCGGTCAGCGCCCGTGAACGGGAGTGTGAGCGGTCGGCCGAGGAGTCGATGTGCAGCAGCGAGGGCATGTCGCCCACGCTACCGGCGCGGACGCGGAACGGCCCCGCGGTCCCTGGACGGGACCGCGGGGCCGTTCGGGTCGTGCGTCAGCGCTGGGCGTGGCGGCGACGCAGGGCGCGGGCACCGACCAGGCCGGCACCCGCCACGAGCAGGCCGAGGGCCCAGGGCAGGGCGCCGGTGGCGTCCGAACCGGTGTAGGCGAGCTGGCCGCCGGTGTTCGCCGGGGTGACCGGTGCGACCGGTGCCGCAGCCGGGACCGGCTTCGGCGCGACGACGGGCGCGACCGCGGTCGGCTGGACGTCGACGGCGAACGAGGTGGCGAAGTCGCCCGATGCGACGGTCAGGTTGTGGACCGACGCGTGCGGGAAGGTGACGTCGACGACGCCGTAGTCGCCCGCGTCCGGGTCCGGCGCGATGACGTCGCTCGCGACGTCCGACGTGACGGTCGGCATCAGGACGGGGGCGTCGTCGTCCAGGAGGCCGATCGGGTTGGCCCAGCGGTCCACGAGACCACCGGCGACGATGAGCGTTCCGCCCTGCTCGATGGTCGGGCGACCACCCTCGGCGTAGCCCACGGGCCCGCCGAGGGTGATGACGCTGCCGTCGGGCTCGATGATCCAGAACAGCCGGTCCCCGAAGTCCTCGTCCTCGAAGAGACCCGCTCGGTCGGTCGTCGTGACCAGGATCCCGGCCGCAGCTCCGGCTTCGACGGTCAACGAGACGTACTGCGTGACGGACTCGGTGCCGCTCGTCGCGGTGACGGCGAACTCCCAGTCGTACGCGTCGGTCGTGGTGCCGCTGAGCTCACCGGTCGAGGCGTCGAACGCGAGTCCTTCCGGCAGCTGGTCCTCGGGGGCGTAGTCGTCCTCCGGGTACTCCTCGGCGAGTTCGGCGTCGTCGGGGTCGAACCAGGCGAGCGCGTACGTCGGCGTGGGCGAGCCCTGGGCGCGGAAGACGTGCGAGAACGCGTCACCGGCCGTGGCGGACAGCTCGAGCGGGTGCTCCGGGCTGGCGCCCACGGTGGTCGGGGTGCCGGACGTGTCGAGGAACGCCGGGTCCTGCGTGACGGGGGCCGTCGCGTCCGAGGTCACCGTGGTGGTCTCCGTCGCGCCGGGCAGGGTGCCGGTGACGGCGACGGTGATGGTGGTGCGGACGTCGGTCGGGTCGACCTCGTAGGTGGCGGTCTTCGACAGCACCAGGCCGTCGCGGTCCTTCCACTCGTACTTGTAGCCGAGGTCGCTGTCGAACCCGGTCGTCACGGCGCTGAGCAGCGAGCCGACCTTCGGCTTCCCCGTGATGGTGACGGTCGCGTCCTCGGCCTGCACGGTGACGCCCGCCTTCGGGGTGGCGGTCGGCTTCGCGGTCGCCTCGGGCGCGGGAGTCTCGGTCGGTGCGGGCGACACCGGCGCAGCCGGCTCGGTGGTGGCCGGGGTGGTCGGCTCCTCGGAGGGGACCTGCGGAGCGGGCGTCTCGTCCGCCGGCGCCGGGCTGTCCGACGGGGCCGGCTCGTCCGTGGGGGCCGGGGCCGGGGCCGGAGTCTCCTCGGTGACGACGGGCTGCGTCGTGTCGAGCGGCTCGGCGGCGCTGGCGGCGGTCGCGGTCATGATGCCGAGTCCGGTGGTCAGGCCGACGAGGGCGACGGTGGTGCCGACGGCGCAGGCGCGACGAACGGCGGAGGTGCTGCGGTGCACGGGTTCCCCCCAGGGGTCAGGTCCGGCAGCGTGCCGGATCATGTGAATCAGCCGAGAATCGTCGGCGTTCTCGGATCGTAGCGTCGCGGTGGCGCCCGAACGGGCGCCGAGACGCGAATGTGACCTGGGCTGGGGGCACCGCGCGCTGGTCCGGGCGCACGGGGCGACGGACGGGAGGCGCGGGGCGGCGCCGCCCCGTGCCTCCCGTCCGTCGGTGGTCGCGTCTCAGGCGCGTCGGCGACGCAGACGGTGCACCAGGAGCCCGCCGCCGGCGGCGAGCAGGCCCAGGGCCCACGCGAGCGGGGAGGACGCATCCGCGCCGGTGAACGCCAGCTGTCCGGTCCCTGCACCCGCGACCGGGGTGGTCCCCGCGGGTGCCGCCACCGTGGCGGTGACCTCGACCGGGACACGGACCGACACGTCGTCGATCGTGACCGTGACGATGTGCCGTGACGCGTCGACGAACCTGATGCGCGGCTCGAACGCACCGTTCGGCAGCGTGACCTCGTCGCTGGCGACGCTGCTCGTCACGACGGGCCGGCGGTCGTCGGCACCGGCGGCCTCGTTGCCGTACGCGTCCACCGGCGTCACGCGCAGGTGCATCGTCGAACCCTGCGACGCGGGCACGGCATCGGTGGGGACGACCTCGGTGCTCTCGGCGAAGACCTCGCGGAGCCCGTCCTCGTCCTGCAGCCACGCCCGCGGCGTACCGACCACACCGACGAGCAGCCGGACCCCGCTGGTCGCTGCCGGCCGGACCACCAGGTGGACGTACGCCGTCGCGGCCCGGGAGCCGTTCATCGCCATGACCTGGAAGTCGTACTCGCCGGCCACCGTCGGCGTGCCGCTCAGCACGCCGCTCGTGTCACCCACGGCGAGACCGTCGGGGGCCGTCGGGTACTGGTTGCCCGGCACCGGGAACGCCGTCGGTCCGCTCAACAGCACGTAGTGCAGCTCCGTCGACGACCCCGTCGCGGTGAAGGTGCGCTCGATCTCCTCGCCCGCGGTCGTCTCGATCCGGATCGGCGACTCCGGCGTCGACGGCTCGGTGAACGTGATGGTGTCCGGCGCGCCGGATTCGTCGGTGTCCTCGGGTGCGTCGGCTGCTGCGGGCGCTGCGGGCGCTGCGGACGCTGCGGGCGTCCCGGGTGCCGCGGGCTCGGGTGCCGTGGGCTGCGGTGTCGCCGTCTCGGGGGCGGGACCCGGCGTCAGGGCGGAGGACGGGCCTCCCGGTCGGTCGTCGGCGTCGCCCGTCGTGACGGGCACGACGGGCGCGGCGGGCGTGCTGCCGGGCGTACCGGTGCTCGGGTTGCTCGCCGTGCTCGTGGCGGCCGTGGGCTCGGCCGCGACGGCGGTCGCGGCGCCGATGCCGAACGCCGACGACGCGGTGACGATGGCGACGGCCGCGCCGATGGCGGCGACCCGTCGCGTGGTGGAGGTGCAGGGCAGGTTCACGGGATCCCCCTCGGATGCCGGTCGGGGCACCGGCTGGTGCCCTCATCCAGGAGGTGTCGTGCACGCACCGATCCTGACGGACGCCCGGGTCTCGGTTCGGTCACGGCGCCGACGGGCGGGCGGGTCAGTCGCCGACGGCGGCGGCTGCCCGTTCGAGCGCGGCGCGGAGCGCCCGGACCGCCGGCGAGGACGACCCCGCGGTCCGCACGACGGTGAAGATCGTGCGCCGCGGCCGCTCCGGCAGGTCGAGCAGCCGGCACGTCGTCGTCCGGCCCGTCCACATCAGGTCGGGCATCAGGCTGACGGCGTTGCCGGACTCGACCAGCCGGATCTGCGTCTGCAGGTCGGCGGTCTCGTACCGGACGTCCGGCTCGAAGCCCCAACGTCGGCAGACCTGCTCGGCGAAGTGCCGCGAGGCGGTGCCCCGCGGCTCCATGACCCACGGCATCGCCGCGGCGTCCTCGAGCGACGACACCGGCAGCAGCGCGGTGTCGAGCGGGGGGAGCGCCAGACGGACGGCGTCCGTCGTCAGGTCGGAGCGGTCGAGCCCGGGCAGGTGGGGTGCGGCGTGTGCCGGGTACTGCTCGGCGATGACCATGTCGAAGTCGCGCGCCCACGTCTCGTTCAGGGCGGTCTCCGGCTCGCGCTGCACCATCTCGACCCGCACGTCCGGGTGCTCCGTCGCCATCTCGTGCAGGGCGTTCGGCATGAGCGCGAGCGCCGCCGACTGGAACACCGCCACCCGGACCCGGCCCTGCACCGCCGGCAGGGTCTCCTCGACCTGCGCCTGCGCCTGCTCGAGCACGTCGAGCACGTGCCCGGCGGCGGAGACGAGCACCTCGGCCTGCGGGGTGAGCTGCAGGCGTCGCCCGGCCTTGCGCAGGAGCTGCACACCGGCCTCGCGCTCCAGTGCGCTGAGCTGCTGCGACACGGCCGAGGGCGTGAAGTTCACCGCCTCGGCGACGGCCGCGATCGTGCCGCGGATGGAGAGCTCCCGCAGGAGCACGAGGCGGCGGACGTCGAGCATGACGACACGGTAGTACAGCTTCACGGTACTCATCAGAAGAGATCGCTTCCGCTACCGCATCGGTGGCCGCCACACTGATCCCATGACGACGTTGCACGAGGAATCCGCCACCGACCACGACGCCCTGGCGGACCAGTCCGTCGCCCTCGTCCGGCAGTGGCTGGCGGACGCCGAGTCGTACCCGGTCGACGGGTCCGCCAAGCAGCTCGCCGGGGTCCTCGCCGACCCCGCCGGGCTCGACTTCGCGGTCGGCTTCGTGGACGGCGTCGTCCGCCCCGAGGACTTCACCGTCGCCGCGCGCAAGCTCCGCCAGATCGCCCCCGACGCCCCCGGGTTCCTGCCCGCCGCCATGCGTGGCCTCGTGCGGCTGGGCGGCGGGATGGCACCGGTGCTGCCGAACGTCGTCGTCCCCGTCGCCCGCCGGGTGCTCCGGAACATGGTCGGGCACCTCATCGTCGACGCCACCGACGCGAAGCTCGGCCCGGCCATCGCGAAGATCAGGCGCGACGGCGTCCGGCTCAACGTCAACCTGCTCGGCGAGGCCGTCCTGGGCGAGCGCGAGGCCGCCCGCCGCCTCGAGGGCACGCACAAGCTGCTGGCACGCGACGACGTCGACTACGTCTCCATCAAGGTCTCCTCGACCGTGCACCCGCACTCGCCGTGGGCGTTCGGCCACGCGGTGGACGACATCGTCGAGCAGCTCCGCCCGCTGTTCGAGCGCGCCGCCGCCGCGACCCCGGCGAAGTTCATCAACCTCGACATGGAGGAGTACAAGGACCTCGACCTGACCATCGCGGTCTTCACGAAGCTCCTCGACGAGCCCGCGTTCCTGCACCTCGAGGCCGGCATCGTGCTGCAGGCGTACCTGCCCGACGCGCTCGCCGCGATGCAGGAGCTGCAGGAGTGGTCCGCCGCCCGTCGCGCACGCGGCGGCGCCGGCATCAAGGTGCGCCTGGTCAAGGGCGCCAACCTGCCGATGGAGCAGGTCGAGGCGTCCGTGCACGGCTGGCCGCTCGCCACCTGGCACACCAAGCAGGACTCCGACACGAACTACAAGCGCGTGCTCGACTGGGCGCTCACCCCGGACCGCATCGAGAACGTCCGCGTCGGCGTCGCCGGGCACAACCTGTTCGACGTCGCGCACGCCTGGCTGCTCGCCGGGGAGCGCGGGGTGCGCGACGGCATCGAGTTCGAGATGCTGCTCGGCATGGCGCAGGGGCAGGCCGAGGCCGTCCGGAAGACCGTCGGGTCGCTGCTGCTCTACACGCCCGTCGTGCACCCCGGCGAGTTCGACGTCGCGATCGCTTACCTGATCCGCCGCCTCGAAGAGGGCGCCTCGCAGGACAACTTCATGTCCGCCGTGTTCTCGCTGGTGTCCTCGCCGCCGCTGTTCGCCCGCGAAGAAGCACGCTTCCGCGCCTCGCTCGTGCCGCTCGCGACGCCCGAGGGCCTCGAAGCGCCGGCATCCCACCGCGTCGCCGACCGCTACGCAGCGGTCGGCCGCCCCGGCCCCGGCCACTTCGAGAACACCCCGGACAGCGACCCGTCGGTCGCCTCCGTGCGTGCCTGGGGCGACGCGATCACCGCCCGCGTCGCGTCGTCGACGCTCGGCGTCCGCGCCGTCCAGGAGGCCCGGGTGGACTCCGCCTCGTCGCTCGACTCCGCGCTCGGTCGCGCGAAGGCCGCCGGTGCCGTCTGGGGCACCTGGTCCGGTGCCGCCCGCGGCGCCGTGCTGCACGCCGTCGGCGACGCACTCGAGGCGAACCGCGCCGCGCTCATCGAGGTCATGGCCGCCGAGACCGGCAAGACGATCGACCAGGCCGACCCCGAGGTGTCCGAGGCGATCGACTTCGCGCACTTCTACGGCACGCTGGCGTCCGCACTCGACGACGTCGACGGCGCCACCTTCACGCCGGCCGAGCTGACCCTCGTCGCACCGCCGTGGAACTTCCCGGTCGCGATCCCCGCCGGCTCGACGCTCGCCGCACTGGCCGCGGGATCCGCCGTCGTGCTGAAGCCCGCACCGCCCGCCGAGCGCTCCGGCGCCGTGCTCGCCTCGATCATCGAGACCGCGCTCGACGCGCACGGCGCCCCGGCCGACGTCCTCGCGTTCCTGCAGGTCTCCGAGAACGACCTCGGGCAGCAGCTCATCGCCTCGCCCATGGTCGACCAGGTCATCCTCACCGGCGCGTACGAGACGGCCGAGCTGTTCCGCTCGTTCCGCCCGGACCTGCCGCTGCTCGCCGAGACCTCGGGCAAGAACGCGATCATCGTCACGCCGTCGTCCGACCTCGACCTCGCCGTCAAGGACGTCGTCGCCTCGGCCTTCGGGCACGCCGGCCAGAAGTGCTCGGCCGCGTCGCTCGTCGTCATGGTCGGCTCGGTCGCGAAGTCGAAGCGCTTCCGCAACCAGCTGCTCGACGCCGTGTCCTCGCTCACGGTGGGCTACCCGACCGACGCCGCGACGCAGATGGGTCCGGTCATCGAGCCGGCCGCGGGCAAGCTGCTCGAGGGCCTGACGACGCTCGGCGCGGGGGAGTCCTGGGCCGTCGAGCCCGAGCAGCTCGACGAGACCGGCAAGCTCTGGAGCCCGGGCGTCCGCCAGGGCGTCCGCCGCGGCTCGGCGTTCCACCGCACCGAGTACTTCGGACCGATCCTCGGCATGATGACCGCCGACTCCCTCGACGAGGCGATCGACATCGTCAACGAGGTCGACTACGGCCTGACCTCGGGCCTGCACTCGCTCGACCCGGCCGAGATCGGTCGCTGGCTGTCGCGCATCGAGGCGGGCAACCTCTACGTCAACCGCGGCATCACCGGCGCCATCGTGCGCCGCCAGCCGTTCGGCGGGTGGAAGAAGTCGGCCGTCGGTGCCGGGACGAAGGCCGGAGGGTTGAACTACCTGCTCGGGCTCGGGTCGTGGACGCCGGCTGTCGCCACCGAGGGCTCGGCTGTCTCGGCACCGGTCTCGGCGTTCGCCCGGGCCACCGGTGTGACCTCGGAATCGCTCGACCGTGCGCTCGCCTCCGACGAGCAGGCCTGGTCGACGCTGTTCGGCACCGCGGCCGACGTCTCGGCGCTGTCCGCCGAGCGGAACATCGCCCGGTACCTGCCGTTCCCGTCGGTGCAGGTGCGGCTGGCCTCGGTCGACGAGGACGCCGTTCCCGAGCTCGTCCGGGTCGTCGCCGCGGCACTGCGGGCCGGCACGGCGATCGAGGTCTCGACGGCGGCGACGCTGCCGTCCTCCGTCGCCTCGGCGATCCGCGCGCTGCCGATCGTCCGCTCGCTGTCCCAGACGGTGTCCGACGAGGCCTTCGCGAGCTCGGTGGCGTCCGGCCCGTCGAGCCGGGTGCGGCTCGTCGGCGGGGACACCTCGGCGCTGTACACGGCCGTCGAGGGGCGTCCGGACGTCGCGGTCTACGGCGGACCGGTGACCGAGGCCGGGCGGCTCGAGATCCTGCCGTTCGTCCGGGAGCAGGCGGTGTCGATCACGGCGCACCGCTTCGGGACGCCGAACCACCTGACGGACGGACTGATCTGATCCCGCACGGACCCGACGCCCGGCTGTCCCGACGGCGCTCGCTGGGCATCGTCGGCGGCGCTCTGCTGTTGCCGGCCCAGGGCGGCTGGCTCGTCTTCGCCATGCGCGACGGCGGGGTCTGGTGGCTCGCCTGGGCCGTCGTGCTCGTCGGCCTGGTGGCCTGCACGGTGGTGACGGCCGTGCAGGCCCGCCGGCTCGGGCCGACCGGTCGGCCCGTGATCGCCACGCCGGTGAACGTCGCCGTGCTCCTGGCGCTCTTCGGCTGGATCCTCGTCGCACTCGCGCGCTGACGGCGCACGGTCCTCCGGCGCCGGAGCTGTCCGGTCGCCGCACGGCCTGGGGTCGCTCGAAGGGACAGCGCGTTGCCTCGGAGCCGCGCCGCAACCACGGCGCACCCGGCGGTTCCGCCGGACGATCCCTGAGGAGCACCACGATGACCGAACCCTTCGCCCGCCCGACCGCGCTCGCGCACGTCCGGGTGACCGTGACCGACATCCACCGCAGCAAGGCGTTCTACCAGCAGCTGCTCGGCACCGAACCAGCCATCGACTTCAGCGACCAGGTCGACGAGCCCGGTGTCCGCGAGGACCGCGAGCGGTTCTACGGCGGCGCGGTGTTCCGGCTCGGCGACCAGGTGTTCGGGCTCCGGCCGGTCGCTCCCGCGGGGCAGACCTTCGACCCGGACTCGGTCGGCCTCGACCACGTCAGCTTCGTCGTCGGGTCCGTCGACGAACTGCACCAGGCCGCCGCGCGGCTCGACGCCGCCGGGGTCGAGCACGGCGAGGTGACGGACCTCGGCGACGCCGGCATGGTGATCCTGTCCGTGCAGGACCCGGACGACATCAACCTCGAGCTCGCCGCCTTCACGGGCTGACGGCCCGGGCGCCGGTCGGCGGGGCCGTCCGGTCCGGACCTGTCCCGTCCGGTTTGGTCCCATGCGGCGTCGCCCTGCTGCGGGGTCGACCTGGTTCGATTCCGGCCCGCACAACCAAGGTGCTCCCGAACCGCGCGATCGCGCGGTTCGGGAGCACTTTGGTTGTGCGCCAGCGTGCAACGGGCGCTGGGCGCGACCGGCGCCGGCGCTCAGTCGGCGGCGGCGGGCTGCCCGGGGGTCATCGTGCTCGTCACGAGCTCGCGGAGCGACGCCGGCAGGGGGACCGGGCGGCGGGCGCCCTCGCGGTCGATGATCACGTGCACGAACTCGCCGGTCGCGAGCAGCGCGCCGTCGGACTGGCGGAACAGGCCGAACTCCCACGACAGGCTCGTGTTGCCGAGGTGCTTCGAGCGCATCCCGACCTGGATGACGTCCGGCCAGACGGCGGACTCGACGAAACGGCAGCTCGACGAGACCAGCACCGCGATCCACTCCGACGAGAACGGGTCGAGGCCGGCCTGCTCGCGGAACCAGTACGTCGACGCGTTGTCCATGGCGCTGTAGTAGATCGTGTTGTTGACGTGGCCGAACATGTCGTTGTCGTTCCAGCGCGTGGGGTAGACGCGGACGAAGGGGTAGTCGTCGATGGTCATGGTGCTCCGATCGGTGGGGTGTCCGGGCTGGGATTGCGGCCCGGTCGCAGGACGTACTCGAACGCAGCGCGCGCTCGGACGGGGTCGGGAGTCTCGCCGGAGATGAGGTCGGCGTAGGTGAACGACTCCGAGATCCGTACGAGCAAGCGTGCCAGTTCCTCGGCGGAGAGCGGTGCGGGGTCGAAGTCGCCGGACGACTGCTCCTCGACCACGAGCGCCGTGACGCGGCCGACGAACCGGCTCTGCACGTCGCTGTCGCGCGTGGTGAGCAGGCGGAGCGCGCGTGCCGGTTCGCGGGTCAGGAACGTCCGGAAGTAGGGCGCTTCGATGAGGTCGGCGGTGAACCGGTCGAGGACGTCGACGATGCGGGCGGCCCCGGTCGCCCGGTCCTCGTCGGCGGCGCGGGACGCCTGGTCGAGCGTCGGGACCGCCAGGGACCAGAGGATCTCGGACAGCAACCGGTCACGGTTGCCCACCCACCGGAACAGCGACGTCCGGTCCACGCCGAGCGAGCCGGCCAACGCGCCCATGTCGATGCGTGAGCCGGCGATGAAGGTGTGACGGGCCTCCCGGAAGGCGCGCAGCGCAGAGTCCGATGTGTACACGCGAGTCTCCCTTGCAACGTTTTCGAGAATGATGCATCGTTGGTTCCATGTCAACGACGGCGCTCCCGACGACCCTGCTCGAATCGGACTTCTACGGCTTCCAGCAGCAGCTGTCAGAGCCGGAGCGCGCGTCGATCGGGCGGCTGCGCGAGTACCTCGAGCGTGAGGTCGCGCCCATCGCCGACGGCTACTGGGCACGGGCGGAGTTCCCGATGCAGGTGATCGCCCCGCTCGCCGAGCTCGGCATGTACGGTCCCGGCATCCCGCTCGTGCGCCGCTTCGAGAACTCGGCGGTCTACCGCGGGTGGGCCGCCCTCGAGCTCGGGCGTGTCGACGCGAGCGTGGCGACCTTCATCGGCGTGCAGTCCGGTCTCGCGATGAACTCCATCGCGGTCGGCGGCAGCGAGGAGCAGCAGCGCGAGTGGCTGCCGCGCATGGCCGCCGGCGAGCTGGTCGGCGCGTTCGGCCTGACCGAGCCGCTGTCCGGCAGTGACTCGGCACGCGGACTCCGCACGACGGCGCGGCGTGAGGGCGACACCTGGGTGCTCGACGGCGAGAAGCGCTGGATCGGCAACGCGACCTTCGCCGATGTCGTCGTCATCTGGGCGAAGGACGTCGCGGACGAGCAGGTCAAGGGCTTCCTCGTCACGACGGACACCCCCGGCTTCACCGCCACCAAGATCGAGGACAAGATCGCCCTGCGCGGGGTGCAGAACGCCGACATCGTCATGCAGGGCGTCCGTGTGCCGGAGTCGCGCCGCCTGCAGCGCGCCGACTCGTTCCGGACGACGGCCGAGGTCCTCCGGCTCACGCGCACCGAGGTGGCCTGGCAGGCGATCGGCATCGCGGTCGGTGCCTACGAAGCGGCCCTTTCCTACGCGCGCGAGCGCATCCAGTTCGGCAAGCCGATCGCGGCGCACCAGCTCGTGCAGGACCGGCTCGTGCAGTCGCTCGGCAACATCACCGCGTCGATCGCGCTCTGCACGCAGGCCTCGGCCATGCAGGACGCCGGCGTCGGGGGCGACGAGCACTCGGCGCTGGCCAAGGCGTTCGCCACGGCGAAGATGCGCGAGACCGTCGCCTGGTGCCGCGAGGTGCAGGGTGGCAACGGGATCGTGCTCGACAAGGGCGTCGCCCGGTTCTTCGCGGACGCCGAGGCGATCTACTCGTACGAGGGCACGCGCGAGGTGAACACGCTCATCGTCGGGCGGGCGATCACGGGGCAGGCCGCGTTCGTCTAGGCCGGGCGGCAGGCTGCGTTCGTCCAGGCCGGGGCGGCTCGGGCGGCTCGGGCGCATCCGACCCGGAACGACGTTGTCGACGTCGTGCGACGTCGATCGTGTCGTTCCGGGTCGATCGAGCCCGCCGCTACCCGAGCAGCTCCGGGCGCTGCCAGTCCTCGTCGAGCACGTGCTGCCCGAGGAACGCGAACACCGTCTCGTACCAGACCACGGCGTGCTGCGGCTGGAGCACCCAGTGGTTCTCGTCCGGGAAGTAGAGGAACCGGTGCGGCATCGTGCCGTCCGCTGCGGCGTGGTGCTCGGCGAGCTCCGACCAGAGCCGCAGACCCTCGCCGATCGGCACCCGGTAGTCGCGGTCCCCGTGGATCACGAGCATCGGTGACGTGATGTCCGCCACGAAGCGGTGCGGGTCGTTCGCCGCGATGCCGTCCGCGTCGAAGATCGACGACCAGTAGTGCGACGAGTCCGTCGTGCCGTTGAACTGGTCGAGCGCCCACAGGCTGGCGTGGGTGACGACCGCCCGGAACCGGTCGGTGTGCCCGGCGACCCAGTTCGCCATGTAGCCCCCGAACGACCCGCCCATCGCGGCCGTGCGAGTCTCGTCGATGTCCGCCCGGGCCTCCACGACGTCGGTGATCGCCATGAGGTCGGTGTACGGCGCCTGCCCCCACGCGTTCCACCCGCGGTTCACGAAGTCGAGGCCGTACCCCGTGGACAGCGCCGGGTCCGGCAGCAGCACCGCGTACCCGCGTGCCGCCGCCAGCATCGGGTTCCACCGCCACGACCACTGGTTCCACGAGTTGAGCGGGCCGCCGTGGATCCAGAGCAGCAACGGGTGCGGCCCGTCGCCCTCCGGCACGACGAGCCACCCGCGCACGCGCGCCCCGTCGGCCGCGGTCGTCTCGACCTCTTCCAGGCGGGCGGGGACCTCCGGCAGGGGCGCCGGCGTCGCGAGCGGGGTCACCGTGCCGTCGCCGTCGATGCGGACGGGGTGCAGCGGCGCCGCCCAGGAGGCCCGCAGCGCCACGACCGTGCCCGTCGCCTCCGCCACGCACAGGCTCGAGTACGCCCAGTCGTCGTGCGTCAGCTGCTCGACGGCGCCGCCGTCGAGCGGGATGCGGAACACGGGTGCCCGACCGTCCTGGTCGGCGACGGCGAGCAGCGCCCGGTCGCCGTGCTCGAAGACGAGCTGGGCGGGCCAGCGGTCCCAGTCGGTGGCGATGCGTCGCGCGTCGGACCCGTCGATCGAGGCGACCCAGACCTCCTGCTGGTTCGCGCCGGCCGGGGTCGAGCGGACCGTCCGCACCCACGCGACGGTGCGGCCGTCGTGGCTGAGGGCGGGCATCTCGTGGTCGACACCGTCGTCGCCGAACAGGGTGGTGCGCGTCCCGGTGGTCAGGTCGTGCGCCACGATCGTGGAGCGGTCACCGCGGGCTTCCCGCACGCCCACCGCGGCGACGAGCACGGTCCCGTCCGGGGTCAGCGCGCCGCTGACGTGGTCGAGCGACCGACCGGGAGCGGGCGTGCGGTCGGTCAGGCGGGGCAGGCCGGCGGTCGCGGTGCTGTCGGTGCGGCTGCTGTCGGTGCGGCTGCTGTCCTCGCTGGTGGCAGGGCCCGTGCTGGCCTCGGCGCTCGTCGTCGCGGCGGTGTCGGCGCCGAGATCGAGGGTGAGGACGTGGGTCTGGTCCGGCCCGAGGTCGTGGTCCCAGTACCGGACCGGGTAGGTCTCGTGCAGGATCGCCCGGACCTTCTTGTCCGTGCGGGCCTTCCGGAGTCCGGCGTCGGCCGAGATCACCGTCTCGGGATCGGTCCCGGCACCGGGCAACAGGTCGGCCGTGACGGCGACGGTGTCGGCGTCCGCGGCGGTGGCGAGCACGCCGCCGACGCCGCCGGTCAACCGGGTGAGCGGGCGGGCTTCACCGCCGCCGGCCGGCAGGACCCAGAGCTGCGCCGCGTCGACGTCGGACGCGTCAGCGTCCGGCCGGGCGGACACGAACAACAGGTCCCCGGTGCGGGTGAAGGCGACCCCGCCCTCGCCCTTCGCGGAACGGGTGAGCCGGACCGGTCCGGCCGTGCGCGACCCGTCGCTCGTCGCGTCGGCATCTGCGGGGACCTGCCACACGGAGCGCCGGTACGCGGTCCGGTCGGGGTCGAGCGCGCTGACCGTCAGGGCGACCCGCTGGCCGTCCGGACTGATCGCGATCCCGTCGACACGGGGGAGCGCGGTGTACTGGTCGAGGTCCGAGAACGGCGTCGTCATGCGTCCACGCTAGCGAGGTCCTCCGACCAGAAGGCCGCGATCCGCTCGGCGACCGCCGTGCCCTGCGCACGACCGGCGTCCGCCGCGGGTGCCTGCGTCGAGAGCGCCAGCGAGTTCGTGCCGAACGCCTGCTGCGCCGTGCTGTCGGCGATGACGACCTCGACCGAGCTGCCGCCGGCCCGGAGCGACTCCACCGCGACGTCGAGCCAGGGTCCGAGCGGGGACGGCCCCTCGGGACCGCAGGCGATGACGAGCACGCGCTCGTGTCCGGCCGCGACGTCGGCGTTCGTGGCGGAGCGCATGCCGCCGTCGATGTACGGGCGGCCCTGGATCGCGACGGGCGACCAGACGAACGGCACGGAGCAGCTGGCGGCGACCGCGCGCGGCAGGGGGACGCCGTCGGCTGCGGTGAGCACCCGGAACGTGCCGTCGGTGGCGTCGATCGCCGTCACCGCGAGCGGGGCGTCCGGCCAGTCGGAGCCGGGCAGGGTCTCGACGAAGGTCGCGGTCCGCTCGTCGTCGGTCTGGCCGGCGGTCACCTGCTGCGCGGCCCGGCCGAGTCGGGCGCGGGCGTCCTGGTCGTCGGTCGCGCCCTGGAGCGCCGCGCCCACGCGTTCCTGCACCGAGCCGGGCTCCACCTGCGTGGGTTCCACGTAGGTGGACGGCAGGGGAGCGTGCTGCTGGTCGTACGCCTGCTGCACGGCACCGTTCCGGACGAAGGCCCCGACGACGCTGCCGGCACTCGAGCCGACGACGAGGTCCGCGGCACCGAGGTCGACCCCGGCGTCCTGCAGGGCGGAGAGGACCCCGAGCTCCCAGGCGATCCCGGCGATCCCACCCCCGCCGAGGACGAGGGCTCTGGTTCCGGGCTGGGGCGTCGTGGCGTCGGTCATGGGTCCTGCTTACCAGTCCCCGGTGTCCGGGCCGGGCAGCGCGACGCCGTGCTGTGGACACCGTGCCGCACCGTCCGCCTGTGGACAACTCGATCCCCGTCGGTGGTCGGCCCTAGCGTCGAGGCATGGGAGCACAACGGGGACGACGCCGGACGCGTCCGGGGCGCATCGGCACGGTGGCGTGGCCGGTCGTGGTGGCGGCCGCGCCCACGGCTGCCTTCCAGCTGCCGAACCTGTTCGTCGTGCCGGCGGTCCGGCTGTCGCTCGTGGTGTTCGGCCTCGTCGTGCTCGCCGCGGCCGTCGTCGTGCAGGTCGTGCGCACGCGGCACAGCGACGCTGCCCGGGGCGCGGCAGAGGACAACGCGGCGGCGGTCGAGCTCGAGCAGTCCACGGCCGTGCGGTACGCCTTCGGCCAGATCGCCACCCGGCTCGTCCGCTTCACCGAGCTCCCGACGCGTGAGCGGCGCGGTGAGCTGCCCGTCTTCGCCGACCGGGTCGCCGTGGCCCTCGCCTTCTACCTGCTGCCCAAGGTGCCCGACGTCCGTGCCAACGTGTACCAGCTGTCGGCGGACCTCCGCGCGCTCGAACCGATCGGGCACGGTGGTGCCGGTGACACCGCCGGGGTGTTCCGCGCGGGGACGCCGTACGGCGACCGCAACCTCGAGTGGGTGCTCGTCGGCGGAGCACCGCGCGTCGTCGGCGACCGGGCCGCCGACGTCGACGTCGACGACGACGTGCCCGGCTTCGAGCCGCGGTACACGTCCTACGTGTCCGTGGTGATCCGGTCCGAGGAGTACTCCTTCGGGATGCTCACCGTCGACTCGCCGGCCCCCGACGCCTTCACCGAGCTCGACGCGAAGGCCATCGCGATGATGGCGTCGTTCATGGCGGTGGCGTTCTCGTTGACCTACTCGTTCCCGGATCGGGACCGCAATGCAAGGAAAGGCCCGTGATGCTCACACGCTCTGTCGGACGCTCGACGTACGATCCCCTCATGACGACCGTGAACCCCGCCCCGCTGTCGTTCGGCCGCGCCCGGATCTCCTCACCGAACTGGAACGACGACACCACCGACGCCGACTACGAGGACCTCGACGTCATCGCCGCCAACCTCGAGCGTGAACGCGCCGCAGCCCGTGACCGGGTCGCCGCCGCCATCGCCGCTCGCCTGGGTCGCTGACCCTTCCCGCTCCGTCCGTCCTGACCGACGACCGCACGACGAACGGCACCCGCGCTCCTGCACGGGTGCCGTTCCTGTCTGCGGGTGCGCGCTCCGCTACGAGGCAGGCGCCACGTCGATGAGGACCTTCCCGACGGTGTCCTGCTCGACGGCGTCGTGGGCCGCGGCGGTCCGTTCCAGGGCGAAGCGGGTCAGCGGGAGCCCGGCATCGGGACCGACCTCGAGCACGCCGTCGTGGAGCGCCTCGGTGACGTCCTCGGCGGCGGCGGCCAGGGCCTCGTCGCCGATCGTGTAGAGCAGCAGGAACTGGTACCGGGCGTTGACGCTCATGTTCGGGCGGATCGGCAGGGTCGCGTCGTCGCCGCCGTTGTTCGCGTAGATCGAGACGACGCCGTGGTTCGCCAGGACGTCGGCGACGAGCGCGGCGTTCTGCGGGATCGACACCTCGACGACGACGTCGACACCGTCGGGAGCGATCGAGCGGATCTGGTCGGCCGCGTCGTCGTCGCGGTAGTTCACCGTGTGGTGGGCGCCGGCCGCCGTCGCGAGGGCTGCCTTCTCGTCCGAGCTGATCGTCGAGATGACGGTCGCCCCGGCCCACCGCGCGAGCTGGATCGCGGCGTGACCCACGGCACCGGCACCGCCGGCCACCAGGACCGTCGTGCCCTCGAGCGCTCCCGGGCCGAGCCGCGCGGGACCGTCCTCGTGGACCGTCAGCGCACGGTGTGCGGTCATCGCCGGGACACCGAGCGAGGCGCCGACGTCGAAGCTGGTGCGCTCGGGCAGCCGTACCGCTCGCTCGGCGGGCACGACCGTGTACTCCTGGGCGGTGCCCGTCGGACGGGACGCAGCGGCCATGAAGAGCCAGACGCGGTCGCCGACGGCGAGTCCCTCGACGCCGGGGCCGACGGCGTCCACGACACCGGAGCCGTCCTGGTTCGGGGTGATCTCGGGGAAGGGCAGGCCGTCGCCGTAGGTGCCGCCGGCACGCGCCTTCCAGTCGGTTGGGTTCACACCGGAGACGACGACCCGGACGCGGACCTCGCCGGCGCCGGGTTCGGGGACGTCCCGCTCGACGAGTTCGAGGACGCTGCTGTCACCGGGCTTCGTGTAGACGATCGATCGCATGTCCCCAGGCAACCACTCGGCGCCGTCGCGGATTCCGAGCGTCGCGCCGCACCCGGGGGTCAGCGCGCGTCGTACGCCACGCGGGACACCGCGACGTCGGCCATGTGCGAGGTCGCCCAGTCCTCGAGGGGCTCGAGGACCGTCCGGAGCGACCGCCCGCGCTCGGTCAGTTCGTACTCGACGTGCGGCGGGATCTCCGGGTACACGGTGCGGGTGACCAGGCCGTCCCGCTCGAGCGCCCGCAGCGTCTGCGTGAGCATCTTCTGCGAGACGCCCTGCACCCGGTTCGCGATGGCCGAGTAGCGTGCCGGTCCGTCGGCGAGGCTGCCGATCGTCAGCACGCTCCACCGGTCGCCGATGCGGTCGAGCAGCTGCCGGCTGGGGCAGTCCGCCGCGTAGGGGGTGTACTCGAGCGCTGACATGACGTCCTCCGTTACGCACCGCGAGGTGCCTACTTACTCGTAGAGAGTAACTCTTGTACGGTGAGCAACACCAGGTCCACGAAAGGAACACCATGACCAGCATCGTCGTCTTCGGTGGCACCGGCTACGCCGGCTCCGCCATCACCTCCGAGGCCCTCGCGCGCGGCATCGCCGTCACCGCCGTCGCCCGCGACACGAGCAAGCTCGAGCCGACCGACGGCCTGACCCTCGCGCAGGGCGACGCCTTCGACGCGGACTTCGTCGCCGAGGTCACGAAGGGCGCGGACGTCGTCGTCGTCTCGCTGCACGCCGTGCAGGCCGACGGCAGCGAGCTCAAGGACAGGTTCCAGCACTTCGTCGACGCGGCTGCTGCCGCCGGCGCGCGCCTGGGCATCGTCGGTGGGGCCGGATCGCTCCGCGTCGCCGAGGACGGCCCCCGCCTGTTCGACACCGAGGGCTTCCCGGACGCGTTCAAGGGCGAGGCGAAGAGCCACGCCCAGGTCCTCGACGCCCTCCGCGCGTCGGACACCGAGGTCGACTGGTTCTACGTGAGCCCGGCCGCGGCCTTCGGCGGGTACAACCCGGGCGAGCGTCGTGGCACCTACCGCACCACCGACGAGGTCCTGCTCACCGACGCCGAGGGCAACTCGGACATCTCCGGTGCCGACTTCGCCATCGCCTTCGTCGACGAGATCGAGACGCCGGCGCACCACCGCGCCCGCTTCGGCGTCGCGTACTGAGCCGGTTCGCCTCCCGAGCGGGGCACGCGCTGCACTGCGGTCCGCGTCTGCGCCCCGTGGCGGGCGTCGCGCCCGTGTGAGTCGGGGCGCGATGCGCGCACGGGGGTGCGAAGCGCTGGTGCGCGTCCGCGCCCCGGTGGGGAGGCCCTCGTCGGCTCCGTCTCGTGCCTCGCGTCCGCTGCGGCCTGCGTCCGCGCCCCCTGGCGGGCATCGCGCCCGTGTGAGTCGGGGCGCGATGCCCGTACGGGGGCGCGAAGCGCTGTGCGCCCGCCCCGCGCCCGCGCCCGCGCCCATCGCATTCGCCCCGCGCCCGCGCCCGCGCCCGCGCCCGCGCCCATCGCCCGCCCCGCGCCCGCGCCCGCCCTGCGCCCCGCCCCCTCAGTGCGCGACGATCGCCGGCACCGGCACGTGGTGGCGCATCCGCACCGCCAGGTGCAGGCCGCCCCGACGGGCGAGCACGAGGGCGACGACCGCGGCGGCCACGGCCGGCACGCCGCCGGCGACGACCATGCCGACGTGGGCGCCGAAGTGGTCGACGACCTGGCCCATGACCGGCCCGCCGATCGCCTGGCCGCCGAGCAGCACGAGGACGTAGAGCGACATCACCCGGCCCCGGATCGCCACGTTCGACGACAGCTGCACGAGCGAGTTCGAGGCGGTCATGAACAGCAGCTGGGACATGCCGACGACGACGAGCGCCACGGTGAACGGCGCGATGACCGGGATGGTCCCCGACACCACGAGCAGCACCCCGGTCCAGAACACCCCGCCGACGATCGTCCGCAGCCGCACGACCGCCCGGCGGGTGGAGAGCAGTGCGCCGGCCAGCGCGCCGACCGCGACCGCGGAGTTGAACACGCCGTAGCCGGCGGCGCCGACGTCGTAGACCTGGGACGCGAAGGCGGACAGCAGCACGGGCATCGTCAGGGCGAACACCGAGAAGAACGCCATGAGCACCACGGGCACGAGGATCGTCGGCTTGTGCAGGGCGTAGCGCAGGCCCTCGACGAGCTGGCCCTTGCCGCGGGGAGCCGGTGGCGTCCGGTGCAGCTCGGACACGCGCAGGAACCCGAGCGTCACGACGACGGCGACGCAGGCGACCGCGTTCACGCCGAAGGACCAGCCGGCGCCGACGGCGACGAGCAGCGCACCGGACAGTGCCGGGCCGATCATGCCGCCGAGCTGGAACACCGACGAGTTGACGCTGATCGCGTTCCGCAGGTGCTGGTGGCCGACGATCTCGGTGACGAAGACCTGGCGTGCGGGGTTGTCGACGACGGTGACCATGCCGACCAGGAACGCGATGACCCAGATGTGCCAGGCCTCGACGACGCCCGTGAGCGTCAGGACGGCGAGCAGTGCGGACAGCACCGCGAAGGCGCCCTGCGTGATCATCATGAGCGCGCGCTTCGAGAACCGGTCGACGAGCACGCCGCCCAGCAGCCCGAAGAGCAGCATCGGCGCGAACTGGCAGGCGACGGTGATGCCGACCTGCGCGACGGAGCCGGTCAGCTGGAGCACGAGCCAGTCCTGCGCGATGCGCTGCATCCAGCCGGCCGTCATGGCGACGAGGTTCGTCGCGGTGAACAGCCGGAAGTTCGGCACCGACAGGGCGATGAGGGTGTGTCGCCACGGTGGACGCTCGGCGACGACGGGCAGCGGTTCGGTGGGCGGTGGGAGGGTCGTCGGTGACGCGCTCACGGTGCGGGGTACTCCGGACGTGGTGGTGGGACGGGCACCCCGTCGGGGAACGCGGGGTCTGCCCCACCGAAACTACGGGTTCGCGGGTCATTCGCCACCCGTATGGTGGCTATCACTCCATTGCGATGTCGAATGGGCTCCACCGACGGAAGGCGACCACCGTGCTCGACCCGGTCCTGCTGCAGACGTTCCTGGCCGTCGCCGAGACCGGCAGCTTCACGCAGGCCGGCACCCGGCTCGGCATCAGCCAGCCGACGGTCTCGCAGCACGTCCGTCGCCTCGAGACCGCGGTGGCGCGGACCCTGGTGGCCCGGGACACCCGCGGGGTCGCCCTCACGGACAACGGCGACGCGATGGCGGGCTTCGCGCGGACCATCCTGGCTGCGCACGCCACCGCCGACGCGTACTTCTCGGGCTCGGCGACGCGGGGGCGGCTGCGGTTCGGCGCCGCCGACGACCTGGCGATCACGCAGCTGCCGCGGATCCTCCGCGACTTCCGCCGGTTGCACCCGCAGGTCAACCTCGAGCTGACCGTGAACCAGTCGGCGCCGCTCCTGCGTCGCGTGCACGCCGGGCAGCTCGACCTGGTGTTCATCAAGCAGACCGCGGGGGAGTCCGCCGAGGGCACCCGGGTCGCCACCGACCAGATGGTGTGGATGGCGCAGGACGGCATCACGGTGGAACGCGACGAGCCGGTGCCGCTCATCGTCTACCAGGCACCGAGCATCAGCCGGCAGATGGCGATCGACGCCCTCGAGGCCGCCGGCCGCACCTGGCGGATCACCTGCAACACCCGAGACGTCAACGGCGTGCTCGCCGCGGTGCGCGCGGGCATCGGGGTCGCGGTGTTCCCGCACTCGCTCATCCCGGCGGACCTGGTCAAGGTCTCGCAGCGGCTCGGCCTGCCGGACCTGCCGGCGGTCGACTACGTCCTCATCGCGAACCCGACGGTGCAGCGCGGTCCGATCGAGGCCCTGACGAACGCGATCACGTCCCGAGGGGTCGTCCGCGCCGTCTGACGGCTACGGCGCGAGCGTCGGGGTCGTGCCGCTGCCGGTGAGGTCGGGCAGCGTCACCCCGGCGAGCGGCAGCAGTGCGGCGGCCACGGCCCAGAGCAGCACGAGCGTGCCCACCCCGCCGAGCACCGCGCCGAGCAGTGCGACCGGACGCTGCCAGGTCGCGGCGGCGTTCCGGAGCGTCGCGACGGAGAGCACGAGTGCGAGCGCCCCGAGCACCAGGCCGACGGCGTGCACCGTGTCGGGAGCGGTGAACCACCAGGCGGCGAGACCGAGCGTCGCGACGCCGGTGAGCGCACCGAGCACGGCGCCGGGGGTCGCACCGAGTGCGCGGCGCGGTCGGGTCGCGGCGGCGGACGGGAGGCCCGGCTCGGCTCCGGCGGCGGCGTCCGGCCCGCCCTCGGGTGCGGTCGCGGGCAGGGCGGCGGTCGGCGCGTCGGCACCGGTCGCGGCGCCGGTCGCGGGGACGACGGGCGCGGCGGTGCCGCCGACGGTCGCGGCCGGGGCCGGCACGACCGGCGCGGGCAGCACCGAGGGCGCGGCGGGGTCCGCCGCGGCGGACCCCTGGACGACGGTGTCGAACGGGTTCGCCGGAGCGGGGGTCGGCGCGGCCGCGGCGCTCTGCTGGGCGGCGAAGCGGCGCGGCGTGCGGTAGCCGATCGGACCGACGGGGGCGGGCTCGGTGCCCTCGACGACGACGTGCTCGAGGCCCGGCACCGAGAACCGCGGCTGGCCGGCGGACGGCACGGGCGCGACGGCCGGGGGTGCCGGCGCGGCCGACGGTGCCGGCAGCGTCACCGGGGCGGTCGCGACGGGCTCGGCGGCCTCGGGAGCCGGGGGTGCGGTCGGGGTGCGGAACGGGACGGTGTGCACGGTGGGCGACGTCGGCGCCGGCGGGAGCAGCTCCTGCTGCGGCGGGTAGTCGGGCACGACGACGTCCTGCTCGGCGAGGGCCGTGACCGTCGTCGCGACGTGCGCGCCGGCGGTGAGACCCGGCGCCCCCTGGGCGGCGTGCGACGTGGCGGGGGTGGGGCGTGCCTCCAGGCCGGCGGCGGCCGGGGCGGCGTCGGTGGGCGGCGCGGTGACCCAGGACGGGACCGGACGGCGCGGCCGGTCCGAGTCCGGCATGCGGTGCGATGCCACAGCGGTGCTCCCTTTTCCGTCGAGTGATCCACGTTCAGTTCTACCGGCGCGACCGTGGAAAGTCGCCGCCCCAGTTCCGGGGTCGCCGGTACGGTCGGGTGATGACCGGAATCGAACACCGCCCGCTCGGTCCCTCGGGACTCGTCGTCTCCACCGTCGGCCTCGGCTGCAACAACTTCGGCAGGCGCGGGACCGCGTCGGAGTCGCAGGAGGGGACCGACGCCGTCGTGCGGGCCGCCCTGGACGCCGGGGTGACCCTCTTCGACACCGCGGACGTCTACGGCGGTGCGCCGGGCATGTCCGAGGAGATGCTCGGCCGGTCGATCGCCGGGCGGCGCGACGAGGTCGTCCTGGCGACGAAGTTCGGCATGGACATGCAGGGCGCGAACGGTCCGGACTGGGGCGTGCGGGGGTCCCGCCGGTACGTCCGGCTCGCCGTCGAGTCCTCGTTGCGACGCCTCGGCACGGACTGGATCGACCTGTACCAGATGCACCGTCCCGACGACGTGACGCCGATCGAGGAGACCCTGTCCGTCCTCGACGACCTGGTGCGCGAGGGCAAGATCCGCTACGTCGGGCACTCGAACTTCGCCGGGTGGCAGATCGCCGAGGCCGAGCTGACCGCGTCGATCGCCGGGACGACGCCGTTCGTGTCCGCGCAGGACGAGTACAGCCCGCTGGCGCGGCGGGTCGAGGCCGAGGTGCTGCCCGCGGTCCGTGCCTACGCGCTCGGGTTCCTGCCGTACTTCCCGCTGTCCAACGGCCTGCTCACCGGCAAGTACACGCGGTCCGGTGGCCCGTCGGACGGCCGGCTGACGACCTCGAAGCCGCGGGTCCTCGCGGACGCACCGTGGGAGGTCCTCGAGGACTACCAGCGCTTCTGCGACGAGCGTGGCGTGACGATGCTGCAGGCGACCTTCGCGTGGTTGCTCGCGCAGCCGGGGCTGTCGAGCGTCATCGCCGGGGCGACGAAGCCGGAGCAGATCACGCAGAACGTCGAGGCGGGGACGTCGTGGACCCCCTCCGAGGACGACATCGCCGACATGACGGTCCTGTTCGACCGGGCCTGACGCGCGTGCGCCCCGGTCCGACCGTCGACGGTCGGACCGGGGCGCACGTCGGTCGGGTCAGCGCGTGGCTGCTGCGAGGGCGTCGCGGAGCTGCTCGGCCGTCAGGCGGGGGCCGTAGCCGGGGGTGTCCCGCTCGATGCGCCAGCTGTCCGCCAGGGGACCGGCATCGACGACGTCGAACCCGAAGGTGTCGATGAGCCCGGCGACGACCTGCTTCGCCTCGGTGTCGTCGCCGGCGACCACGAGGGCGCGGCGGTCGGGCGTGCCGGCCGGTGTGGCGTGGCCGGTGAGGTCGGCGGCGCCGATGTGGTTGAAGGCCTTGACGACCCGTGCGCCGGGCAGCCGGTCCTGCAGCATCTGCGCGGTCGTCGTGCGGCCCTCGTCGAGGGCGGCGACCTGACCGTCGCGCTGCGGGTAGTAGTTGTTCGTGTCGATGACGACCTTGCCGGCGAGCGGCTCGGCCGGGATCGTGTCGATCGCGCCGAGGGGGACCGTCACGACGACGAGGTCGCCCGCGGCTGCCGCCTCGTCGCGGGTGGCGGCACGTGCGCCGTCGCCGAGCTCGCCCACGAGGTCGAAGAGCGTCTCCGGTCCGCGGGAGTTCGCGATGACGACCTGGTGGCCGTTCCGCACGGCGAGCCGTGCGAGCTGGGATCCGATGTTGCCTGCGCCGATGATGCCGATGGTGGTCATGCAGAGTGCAACACGGCAGGCGGATCGGCATTCCCCGGTGCATGATGGCGGCATGTCCCACGAGTTCCGCAACGAGACCGACCGGCAGCGCTGGGCGATGTACGTCGACGGCGCACTCGTGAGCGTCCTCGACCACCGCGAGAACGGCGACGCGATCGCGTTCCCGCACACGTACACGGTGCCCGCGCACCGGGGCCACGGCTACGCGGCGGCGCTCGTCGAGCACGCCGTGGCCGAGGTCGAGACGACGACCACGAAGCGCATCGTGCCGATGTGCTGGTTCGTCGGCGAGTGGTTCGACGCCCACCCCGAGAAGGCCCACCTGCTCGTCCGCGGCATCGCGGACTGAGCCGACACGAGAAGGGGGCCACCGTGCCCGCCATCACCCCGTTCCTCTGGTTCGACGACCAGGCCCGCCAAGCCGCCGAGTACTACGTCTCGCTGTTCCCGGACAGTCGCATCGACAGCATCGCCACGACACCGGAGGGGCGGACGCTCGTCGTCGAGTTCACGCTGCTCGGCCGGCCGTACCGGGCGATGGACGGCGGACCCGGTCACCCGCACTCCGACGCGGTGTCGTTCCAGGTGGACGTCGACACGCAGGACGAGCTCGACCGGGTGTGGGACGCCCTGCTCGCCGACGGCGGCCGACCGGTCGCGTGCGGGTGGCTGGTGGACCGGTGGGGGCTGTCCTGGCAGGTGACCCCGTCGATGATGGGCGACCTGATGGCCGGCTCGGGCGACCCCGAGGCGAACGCCCGCGTCTTCCGCGCGATGCAGGAGATGGTGAAGCTGGACATCCCGGCGCTGCAGGCGGCGGCCGCGGGGCGGTGACCCGGTACCGGTGACCCCGCCGGTACCGTTGCAGGAGAGAACACCGCCGGCCGGCGCCGGCGCAGACAGGCTGGAGCCCTCAATGGACCACCCGAGCTCCGAGGTCCGCAACAGCGAGATCGGTCGCGCCTACACGGAACTCGCCCGCATCACGCGGCGCGCGAGCATCCGGGCACGCGGCTCCGAACTGGTGCTGAGCGTCGTCGACCAGTCCCTCGTCGACTTCGTCGTGCAGCACCCCGGTTGCATGGCCATCGACATCGCCCGCTACCTGCGGCTGAACCGGTCGACGATCTCGCGGCAGCTGTCCGGGCTGCTCGCGGCGGGACTCGTCCGCACGCTCGACGGCGGGACGGGCAACGCGAAGCCGCTCGCGGTGACCGACGACGGCCGCGCCGCGCTCGAACGGTCCGTGCAGCTGCACCGGGACGCGCTCGAGGAACGCCTCGCCGACTGGTCCGACGACGACATCGCGCTGCTCGCCGGCCTGCTCGAGCGGCTCGGCGCCGCCGACGAGGCCGGCCTGCCGATGCCCGGGCGCACCGACTCGTGACCACGTCGTTCGTCCTGCTGTCCGACACGCACCTGCCGAAGCGGGCGAAGGACCTGCCCGCGGGGTTGTGGGCCGACATCGACGCCGCCGACCTCGTCGTGCACGCGGGGGACTGGGTCGGCGTCGCGACCCTCGACGCCGTGCAGGGGCGGTCGCGCCGCTTCGAGGGCGTCCGCGGCAACAACGACGGCCCGGAGTTCGACGACCGGCTGCCGCTCGTGGCGTGGTTCCCGGTCGAGGACCTGCGGTTCGCCCTGGTGCACGAGACGGGGGCGTCGACCGGCCGGGAACGCCGGATGACCGAGGCGTACCCGGACGTCGACGTGCTGGTCTTCGGCCACTCGCACATCCCGTGGGACACCGTGGCGCCCGGCGGTCTGCGGCTGCTCAACCCCGGCTCGCCCACCGACCGCCGTCGGCAGCCGGACCACACGTGGATGCGCGGGACGGTGGACGGCACCGACCTGTCCGTCGAGCTGGTGCGGCTGCCCCCGGCCGCCCGCTAGCGACGGTCCGGACCCGGCCCGACCCGGACCCGGCCCGGGAACCGTCCGTCAGCGGGGGACGGGCGCGTCGCCAGCAGCGGTCGGCATCCGGAAGAACGCGAGCTCCCACTCCACCGAGCGCCGGAACGCCCGCGCCATCCGCCCCCGCTCGACGGGGGCCACCGCGCGCGCCAGCTCCTCGACGAGCCGGGTCGCCTCGGCGCTCGCCGCGGCGAACCCGGGGTCCCCGTAGGCCGTGATCCAGTCGGCGAAGGCGTGCCCGTCCGGAGCGTCCCCGAGCTGCGACCCGACCCAGGCGTAGACCCGGAAGCACGGCAGCACCGCGGCGGCGAGCACCGCGGGGGACCCGGAGTCGGCGGCGTGCTGCAGGTGTGCGAGGTACCCGGCGCACGTGGGGTGCACGGGGTCGTCGGCGTGCGAGCCGGCGAGCCGTCGGTGGTGCAGGTCGCGGGCCTCGTCGGCGCACCCCTGCGCGGCCGCCGCCCAGAACGCAGCGGCACCGTCACCCGGACCGGGCGACGCGGCGAGCGCCGCCAGGTGCCGCTCGTACGCCCGCAGGTAGTGGACGTCCTGCGCCAGGTAGCCCGCGAACACCTCCGGTTCGAGCGTGCCGTCCCCGAGCCCCACCAGGAAGGCGCAGTCGATCGTCTCCTGCAGCACGGGTGCTGCGTCCGACCACCACACGTCCGTGTACGACGGTGCCGGCAGGGCTGCCCGCGCCGCCGCTCCGTGGTCGACCGGGCCGTTGCCGCTCCCCACCGCCAGTGCGTCGGCGCCGCGGAGTGCCGCCGTGAGCCACTCCTTCGCCACCCCGACCGCGAGTGCCCAGTCGCCGTGCCGCGCGGCGAGCGTCGCGATCGCGCTGGACAGCGAGCACCCGGTGCCGTGCGTGTTCGTCGTCGCGACCCGGGGCCCGGTGAACACCCGCACGCTGCCGTCCGGTGCCACGAGCACGTCGTCCGAGGTCGGCCCGTCGTCGTGCCCGCCCTTCGCCAGCACGAGGACGTCCCACCGCGCGGCCACCGCACGCGCCGCCGCCAGCGACGACGACGACGACGAAGAAGAAGACGAAGAAGACGAAGAAGACGGCGCACCGGCCAGCTCCGCCAGGACGACGAGCTCGGCCCGGTTCGGCGTCACCAGGTCGGCGAGCGCGAACAGGGCCCCCACGGCGGACGCGGCGTCCTCGTCGAGCAGCCGGTCCCCGCTCGTCGCCACCATCACGGGGTCGACGACGACCACCGGCGGCCGGTGCTCCCGCAGCCAGTCCGTCACGACCCGCACGACGTCGGCGGTGCCGAGCATCCCGACCTTCACCGCGTCGACCACGACGTCGTCCGACACGGCGTCGAGCTGCTCCCGCAGGAACCCGACGTCCGGCACGTGCACCGACCGCACCCCGTGCGTGTTCTGCGCGACGAGCGCCGTCACGACCCCCATGCCGTACCCGTCGTGCGCGGCGATCGCCTTGAGGTCCGCCTGCATCCCGGCGCCGCCCGTCGGGTCGGTCCCGGCGATGCTCAGCACCCGGGGGACGCTCATGCGTCCGCCTCGTGGCGCGTGGCGTCGGACGGGAGGCCCGACACGGCCCCCGCGGACCGGCCCGCCCCCGCCCCGTGGTCGGGACCTAGACCGGACGCACCGCCCCACGCGGCCACGTACGCCGCCGCGGCGGACCCGGGGTCGGCCGCGGCGCAGATGCCCGAGACGACCGCCACGCCCGCGGCACCGGCCACTCGGAGCGGCAGGACGTCGTCGAGCGTCACCCCGCCGATCGCCACGCACGGCAGGTCGGTGGCGGCGGCCAACCGGGCGAAGCCGTCGTGGCCCAGGGCCGGCGGGTGGTCGGCCTTCGTCGCCGTGGGGTGCACGACGCCGACGCCGAGCAGGTCCACGGTGCCGCGGGGGAGTCGTTCGGCAGCAGCCAGGTGCGCGAGCGTGTTCGCGGTCAACCCGACGTGCGCCTCCGGACCGAGCAGGGCACGAGCGGCGGTGACGGGGACGTCCGACTGGCCGAGGTGCACCCCGGCGACCCGGTGACCCGCGTGCCGGGCCGCGAGGGCGACGTCGAGCCGGTCGTCGACGACGACGGTCGCGCGGTCCCCGACGGCGCCGGCCACTGCGGCGGTCAGGGCGAGCAGGTCCCGCGCCGAGGCGTCCTTGTCCCGCACCTGCACGATCCGTACTCCGGCGTGCACCGCGGCGCGGACGACCCCGAGCACCCCGGTGCCGTGCCGGTCGGCCAGGGCGCCGTCTGTCACCAGGTAGACGCCGACGCCCGTCGCGGCGGTCACGCGGCGACCCCGGAGGTCTCGACCGTGATCCGCGCCGTCCGCACGACGTCGTCCGGGGTGAGCGACGCCAGCCGGTCGAGGAACAGCGGCTGGAAGGTGCCGGGACCCCCGGCCTCGCGAGCGGCGAGCTCCGCGGCGATCGTGTGCACCGCGGTCGCGGCGACGGCAGCGGCACCCGCGTCCTCCGGCACGACCGACGTGAACGCGGCGACGACCGCGCCGAGCGCGCACCCGCCACCGGTGATCCGCGTCAGCAGGTCGGTGCCGTTCGCGACGCGGACCACGCCGATGCCCGGCGCGACCAGCAGGTCGACCGCACCCGACACGGCCACCGCGGCCACGAGCCTCCCGTCCGAAGCGGCGACGGACGCGACCCGGGCGTCCTCCGTGCCCACGGTGCTGTCGACCCCGCGGCCTCCGGCCGAGTCGCCGAGCAGGGCGAGCACCTCGGAGGCGTTGCCGCGGAGCACCGTCGGGTGCAGCGCGAGCAGCTCGCGCGCCAGGGCGGTCCGCACCGGCAGCGAGCCCACGGCCACCGGGTCGAGGACCCACGGGGTGCCCGCGTCACGGGCGGCGTGCACCGCCTCGAGCGCGGCGACCCGGGGTTCCGCGTGCGGGGTGCCGGTGTTCACCAGCAGGGCGTCGGCGACCCGGGCGAACGGCCCGGCCTCGGTCGCCACGTCGACCATCGCGGGCGAGGCCCCGAGCGCGAGCAGCACGTTCGCCGTGACGTTCTGCACGACGGTGTTCGTGATGCACTGCACCAGCGGGGCCCGGGCACGGACGGCCTCGAGCAGTTCGGCGGTTCGGTGGGCCCAGGCAGGGGAGGGCGCAGCGTTCTCCATGGACGATCCCTTCGCGAGTACGAGCTCGAGCAGGTTCGACGGGTGTGATCTCAGCCGCTGGATGCGGCACCCCGTGTCTCGATCGACACCGTACACGACGCCCGGTGACCACTCCGAGGCCGGTCCGGGGCACCGTGTGCCAGGGTTGGACCGTGCCAGATGCAACGCCTCCCGGGCCCCCGCCCGGCCCCCGCGACCCCGGCGACGCCTGGTCGATCGGTCCCGACGGCACCAAGGCGTGGGGACGCTTCGGCGCCGCCGGACTGCTCGTCGACGACGGCGACGGCCGGGTGCTCCTGCAGCACCGCGTCGAGTGGAGCCACCACGGGGGCACCTGGGGCATCCCCGGCGGGGCACGCCACCAGGACGAGGACGCCGTCACCGCAGCACTCCGCGAGTCCGCGGAGGAGGCCGGCGTCCCCGAGGACGGCATCGACCTGCGGCACACCGCGCTGCTCGACCTCGGCTTCTGGACGTACACGACCGTCGTGGGGCGCGCCGCCCGGCCGTTCGAACCGGTCATCGCCGACCGCGAGAGCCTCGCGCTGGCCTGGGTCCCCGTCGACCAGGTCGAGGACCTGCCGCTGCACCCCGGCTTCGGGGCGTCGTGGCCCGCGCTGCGCGCCGCGACCACCACCACCCCGCACGTCGTCGTGGACGCGGCGAACGTCGTCGGCAGCGTCCCGGACGGCTGGTGGCGGGACCGCCCCGGGGCAGCCGAACGCCTGCTGTCGTCGGTGTCGGCGCTCGCCGCGGCCGGGCTGCCCGCCGAGGCACTCGACCTGCCGTTCGCCCGGTGGTGGCCGCGCTGGACGGTCGTGCTCGAGGGCGCCGCGCGCGACACCACCGCCGAGGACCCCGCGCGACTCGCGATCGTCCGGGCGACCGGCTCCGGCGACGACGCGATCGTCGAGGCCGCCCGTGCCGCCGTCGACGCCGGCGACGGCCCCGTCGTCGTGGTCACCGCGGACCGCGGACTCCGCGCCCGGGTCGAGGCGATCGGCGCGGTGGCGCACGGACCCTCCTGGATCCGCGACCGCTCCTGACCGACCCGCGCCCCGCCGCCGACCGTCACACGCTGTTTACACCGCCGACGTCACACGGCGCGTCCACGGTCGGTACATTGGGCCTCCACGTCAACGGAGACGTCACAACAGGAGGTTCCCCCATGGAGCGGATCACCAGGACCGACGACCGGGTCCACCGGCCGGCCGGGCCGTGGACGCCGACCGTCCACCGCCTGCTCGCACACCTGCACGAGCAGGGGTTCGTGGCCGCGCCGGAACCGATCGCCCTCGGCGACGTCCTCGAGACCGTGTCGTTCGTCCCGGGCGTCGCCGGCGAGTACCCCTGGACCGAGGACGTCGCCGGCGAGGCCGCCCTCGTCACCAGCGCCCGTCTGCTCCGGCAGTACCACGACGCCGCGGCGAGCTACCCGCGCGACCCCGACGCCGACGTGTGGTCCCAGGCGGAACGTGCCCCCGTCGAGACGATCGTGCACGGCGACTTCGCCCCGTACAACTGCGTCTACGACGGCATCGCCGCGGTGGGCCTCATCGACTTCGACACCGCGCACCCCGGCCCCCGGGTCTGGGACGTGGCGAGCGCCGTGTACCGCTTCGCGCCGTTCACGACCGGCCGGGTCGAGGGGGCGACGGCACCGCACCTGGCGGACCGGCTCGCCCGCGCCGCCGAGTTCTGCCGCGCCTACGGCCTCGACGACCGGTCCCGCGGCGTCCTCGTGCAGACCATGACCGCGTCGCTCGTCGCGATGGTCACCACCATCGAGACCGAGGCCGCGGCCGGCAACCCGAAGTTCACCAGCGACCTCGAGCACGGGCACGCGGACCTGTACCGCGCCGACGTCGCCTGGATCGAGCAGCACGCCGACGACATCGCAGCCGCGGTCGCCTGACGCCCCAGCCGCTCCCCAGCGACCACGCGGCGGACTCGGAACCACCCTCCGGTACTCTCGCAGGGCCATGACCGACAGCCCGGCCGACGCCACACCGTACGAAGTCCTCGGCGTCCCCGCGACCGCCGACGACGACGCACTCCGCCGCGCGTACCGACGCGCCGCACGCGAGTCCCACCCCGACCTCGGCGGCGACGCCCAGCGCTTCCGCCGCGTGCAGCTCGCCTGGGAGCGCATCGGCACGCCCGCCGCCCGCCGCGCCTACGACGCGGGATCGCGTGGCCCGTCCGGCAGCGACGGCCCCGGTCCGTCCGGGAGCTCGGTGTGGAGGCCCGACTCCGGTCGCGACGCCTACGCACCCCCGGCGGCGCGTCGCGACACACGGCCCAGGGCCCGCTCCCACGGACACCCCGGCGGTCGGTCGCGCGAGGTGTTCCTGCAGGCGGAGCGCGAGTGGGTCGGACTCGGCGACCCGATCGAGGACCCGTACGACCCCGCCCTCGTGCGGTCGGCACCCCGGCACGTCCGACGGCTGCTCGGCGAGGCACTCGCCGAGGAGACGACCGCCGCCATCGTCGCGGACATGGGCATCGGCGTCACGGTCTGGCACGACCTCGACGCCGGCGCCGAGGGCAAGCTCGACCACGCCGTCCTGACCCCGAGCGGGCTCTGGGCCGTGGAGTCGATCGACTGGGGCGGTCCGGTGCAGGTCGAGCACGGCGAGGTCGTCGGCGAGACCCTGCTGCCGGGGGAGCGCCCCGTCAAGGAACTCGTCCGCGCCGCGCGGGCCGTGCAGAAGCAGACGCGCGTGCGCTTCACCGGGCGGCTGCTCGTCGTGCCGGACTCCGCCGTCGACGAGGACGTGCAGCTCGTCGGCTCGCCGAAGAAGCCCACGGCGCTCGTCGTCCGGCGGAGCGCCCTCCGCCAGGTGCTCAACGGCGTCTGGTCGCCCGCCGGGTCGGTCGACGTGTTCGACGTCCGCGACCGCCTGCAGCAGACCGTCCGGTTCGTCTGACGACGCGAGCGTCGGTGCTGCGCGCTCAGTAGCCGCGGAGCTTCTCGAGGTCGCGGCGCTCCCGCTTGCTCGGACGCCCGGCACCCCGGTCGCGCATCGGCACGAACCCGGCTTCCTCCTTCGACAGGCGCGGCGGGGTCCTGTCCTCGAAGTGCTTCGCGGCCTCGGGAGCGCTCGTTCGCTTCAGGATGATGCCGGTCACGACGACGATCCGGTCGAAGCCGTTCTGCCGCACCCGGACCTCGTCACCGGGGCCGATCGGCTGCGCCGGCTTCGCGCGCTCCCCGTTCACCCGGACGTGGCCGGCCTTGCACGCGGCGGTCGCGGCCGACCGGGTCTTCGTGATCCGGACGGCCCAGATCCAGCTGTCCACGCGAGCCTTGGCCATCCCCTCACTCTAGGCGGCCCGTACCCTGGGACGGTGCGCGCGGACGAACAGGCAGCGATCGCCCGGGCCCGCGCGCTCGGGGTGCTGCACGACGCCGCGGTCGGGGACCGGCTCGTGGTCCGGGCGCACCACGGCGACGGCGCGCAGGACGCCCTCGGGGACCTGCTCGCCCGCACCGCCGACACGGTGACGATCGCCACCCGCCGCGGTCCGGTCGAGGTCCGGCTCGACGACGTCGTCGCCGCGAAGCCCGTCCCGCCGCCCCCACCCGCACGCGCGCCCCGACGCTGACCGCGCGTCACCGGCGAGCCGCACCGCCCGGTGCGCACGAGGCCCCGTAGCCTCGTGGCATGGCAGTCCCCGTCGCGCTCGGCACCGAGGACCGCACCGCGCGGCTGACGCTCCGCCGCCCGGACCACTGGCGGCGCGAGGACAGCCCCCGCGCAGACCTCCGCCTCACCGGGGACGACGTCGAGCTGACCGTGCGGTCCCGACCGAGCGACCGTGCGATCGGCGACGAGAACACCGGGCTGCTCGCCCGCCTGCCGGGGGCGGTCGAGGGGCTGCTGCTCGTCGGCTGCGACCCCTGGACGAGCGTCGGGGCACCCGCCCGGCTGGTCGAGTACGTCCGCCCCGACGACGCCGGCGACGTCGCGGGTACCCACCTGCTCTTCGTGACCGGTCGACACCGCGTCGACCTGACGATCGAACGCCCCCTCCGCCGGCTGCTCGACACCGACGACCTCGTGCTCGCGGTCCTCGAGAGCGTCCGCGCCACCGAGCCGACACCCGTCCGCCCGGAGCGCGACCTCGAACCCCTGCCGACGGCCGCACCGGCACCCGTCCTCGACGGGCCCCGGCTCAGCAGGGACGCCGTCGGCACCCTGCGGAGCCTGGCCGGCCGGCGCTGGAACCCCACCCTGCTGCGCAGCGCCGCCGGACGCGAACTCATCGAGGCCGGCCTCGTCGGACGCCTCGGCACCCTGCCCGACGCGACGCAGTCCCTGCTCGCGCCCTGGGCGGGCGACGTGGAACCGGTCACGCTGGAACAGCACCGGCCGGACGGGGGCGGGACGCGCCTCCAGGCATGGTCGCAGACCGTCGTCGACGGGACGGACGAGACGGGTGCGGTGGTCGCCACCGTCCCGCCGGACCGGCTGGTCGCGCTGATGGCCGGGAGGCTCGGCATCGGCCCGGCGTGGACCTTCCCGTTCCGCACGGGGTCGCTGCCGGAGCACCTGCTCGGTCGCCGCCTCACCGGCGGCGCCGACGCGCCGGACCTGCCGGCCGACCTCGTCGAGGCCGACCCGCGTCTCGCACGCTTCTGGGCAGCGCCCTGGACGGTGTCGTTCCTGCGCCGCCCCGGCAAGCCGAACCCCGTCACCGTCGTGCACGCCGACGGGCAGGGCTTCGCCCGCGTCGGACGCAGCGAGGCCGGGGAGACCGTCTTCGGGACGGACTCCCCGGCGAACGTGTACCGCTCGGTGGTGCGGGCGCTGCTCGGCTGAGCGGACTAGGCGGCGGGACCGGCGGTCAGGGTGACCGTGACGGTCTTCGCGGCGCCGGTGCCGTCGGTGTAGTCGACGCTCACCCGGTCGCCGACCGCGTGGGACTGCACGATCCGGGTGAGCTGGTCCGCGCTCTTCACCGCGGTGCCGTCGACGCTCGTGATCGTGTCGCCCTCGGTCAGGCCGGCGTGCGCGGCGCCGGAGCCCTCGACCGTGCCGGCGACGGCGACGCCGCCCGTGGTGCCCGTCGCGTCGCTCACCTGCACCCCGAGGAACGCCGGCAGCCCGATCGTGATCGTGCTCGAGGACTCGCCCGCCAGGATCTTCTCGGCGATGGTCTTCGCGGTGGTGATCGGGATGGCGAAGCCGGTGACGTCGGCCGATCCGGACGAGGCTGCGGTCGCCATGCCGACGACCTCGCCCTCGCTGTCCAGGACCGGGCCGCCCGAGTCGCCGGACACGATGTCCGCGGCGATCTCGATCATGCCGGTCAGCGACTCGGTACCGGAGCCGGACTCGCTCTGCACCTGGATGTCCTGGTCGGTCGCGGTGACGGTGCCCTCGGCTGCGACGAGGTCCCCGGTGCCCTCCGCGTTGCCGACGTCGGTCACGGTGTCGCCGGTGGCCGGCTCGCCGTCGTCGTCGAGCGTGACGGTCGACAGGCCCGAGGCTCCCTCGAGCTTCAGGACGGCGACGTCGTGCGTGGCGTCCGTGCCGACGACGTCGGCCTGGTACTCCTTGCCCGTGGTCTCGTCGGTGACGGTGATGCTCGTCGCGCCCTGGACCACGTGGTTGTTCGTCAGCACGGTGCCGTCCGAGCTGAGCACCATGCCGGTGCCGGCGGCCTGTGACGACGCGTCGTAGCCGATGATCGTGTTGATCGTCACGACGCCCTTCTTCTGCGCGGCGGTCGCGGCGGTGGCGGGGGACTGGGTGCCGGTGCCGGTGCCGGTGCCCGTGCCGCCGTCGGTGCCGGTGCTGCCCCCGCTCGAGCCGGTGCCGTCGCCCGGCACGGTGAAGCCGTAGGTGCCGGTGCCGCCCGTCCCGTTCCCGGTGCCGGTGCCGGTGCCGGTACCGGTGCCGGTGCCGGTGCCGGGCAGTGTCGTGGTGCCTTGCGACTGGCTCGACGTCGTGGTGGTGCCGTGCGTGGACAGACCGAGGGCGGTGCCACCGGCGGCGCCGACGATCGCCAGGGCCGCGATGCCCGAGCCGATCACCAGGCCGAGCCGCCGCGGACGCTTCGTCGAGGCGCCCGGGTGGTTCGCGCTGGCCGCCGAGGACGCCCAGGCGTGCTGCGAGCCGGTGAGCGCCGGGCTGCCGACCAGGAAGGGGCCGCGACCGTCGGGGCGGTAGGCGTAGGGACCGGAGCCGTCCGGGCCGTACAGCCAGGGGCCCGAGCCGTCGAAGGCGTACGCCGAGCGGAGGGTCGCCGGGTCGGCGTGCGGGGCGTCCCAGCGGAGGCCGTGCGCCTGCTGCTGCGCGGCCTCGGTGCGGGCGGTGCCGTTCTCGTCGTGGTCGGCGGCGGCGGGGTTCGGGGTCTCGTTCATCGGTGCTCTCCGGTCGTCCATCGGCTGCCCGGGCGGGCGTCGATGGAGACCAGTACAGGACCGTTCCCCATGACGAGCCTATGAACGGACCCTGCGATCGCTCACCGTGCGCTCGGGAGTCGCCGTACGCCGGGAGCGCGTTAGGGTTGCCTTACTTCTCATGCGTTCCCCGTCGCCCGCGCCCCCCGCTCCCAGCTCCGTCCCCCGACTCGTCGGGGCGACCGTGCTGGCGGTCGTCGTCCTCGCGGTGGCGTGCGCGCTCTCGATCGCCTTCGGGTCCCGCCCGATCCCGCTCGCGACGGTGCTCGACACCGTCCTGCACCCCGGACGGACCGACGAGGTCGGCCTCATCGTGCTCGGCAACCGTGTCCCGCGGACCGTCGTCGGGCTGCTCGCGGGCGCGGCCCTCGGCGTCGCCGGCGCCGTGATGCAGGGCGTCACCCGCAACCCGCTCGCCGACCCGAGCGTCCTCGGCATCAACTCCGGGGCCGCGCTCGCGGTCGTCGCCGGCATCGCGGTCTTCGGCGTCAGCGGCACCGCGGCCTACCTGCCGTTCGCCTTCGTCGGAGCCGCCCTCGCGGCCCTGCTCGTCTACGGGATCGCGGCCCTCGCCCGCCGTGGACTCTCGCCGGTGGGCCTCGCGCTCTCCGGTGCCGTCGTCGCCGCCGCCCTGTCGTCGATCACCACGGCGGTGCTCGTGACGAGCCAGAGCCTGCTCGACCAGCTGCGGTTCTGGCAGGTCGGCGCCCTCGCGGGCAAGGACCTCGGCACCGCCGGCGTCATCACGGTGCCGGTGCTCCTCGGCCTCGGCATCGCGTTCGCCCTCGGCCGCTCGCTCAACACCCTGGCGCTCGGGGACGAGCTCGCCGCGTCGCTCGGACAGCGGGTCGTGCTCGTCCGTGCCGTCGGGGGCCTCGTCACCGTGCTGCTCGCCGGCTCCGCCGTGGCCGCGGCCGGCCCGATCGCCTTCATCGGGCTCGCCGTCCCGCACGCCGTCCGCCGACTGAGCGGCCCGGACCACCGGTGGACGATCCTGCTCTCCGCGCTCGTCGCCCCCGCGCTGCTGCTCGTCGCCGACGTGGTCGGCCGGGTCGTCGCGTACCCGGGGGAGCTGCAGGTCGGTCTCGTCACGGCGCTCATCGGTGCCCCCGTCTTCATCGCACTCGTCCGGTCGAAGGCGGTGCGGGGACTGTGAGGGCCGACCGTCGCCCGGTGGGGCTGCGCCGCGAGCTCGTCGTGCTCGCGGCCGTGCTCGTCGTCCTCGTCGCCCTCGTGCTCGTCGGGCTGGGCGTCGGCTCGATCCCGCTCAGCCCCGCCCAGGTCGTCGGGGCCCTCGTCGGCCACGGCGACCGCATCTCGGACTTCGTCATCGGGCAGCTGCGCGGGCCACGGGTCCTCGCTGCCGTGCTCGTCGGTGCGAGCCTCGGCGTCGCCGGCGGCATCGTGCAGAGCGTCGTGCGCAACCCGATCGCGAGCCCGGACGTCATCGGCATCACCTCGGGGGCGAGCGCCGCGGGCATCACCGCGATCGTCCTGTTCGGTGCCTCCGGCGGCACGCTGTTCTCCGTCGTGCTCGCCGGCGCCGTCGTGGTGTCGCTCGTCATCGCCGCGCTCGCCTGGCGTCGGGGCATCACGGGCAACCGGGTCGTGCTCGTCGGGATCGGGGTGGCCGCCATCTGCCTGAGCATCACGGGGTGGATGCTGACGAGCGGCACGGTGACCCAGGCGGGCACCGCGCTGCTCTGGCTGTCCGGCAGCCTCAACGCCGTGGACCGCAGCCTGATCGGCGTGCTCGGCGTCGCCTTCGTGGTGCTCATGGTGCTCGCACTCGTGCAGTCCTCGCGGCTGACCGTGCTGAGCCTCGGGGACGAGGTCGCCGCGGCCCTCGGGCTCCGGCCGGACCGCGCGAAGGTGCTGCTCCTGCTCACCGCGGTGTGCCTCACCGCCGCCGCCGTGGCGACCGCCGGGCCGGTGTCGTTCGTCGCGCTCATGGCCGCCCCGATCGCCCGACGCCTGGTCGGCGGAGGCCGCGTCGCCCTCGGAGCCGTCGCCGCGGTGGGCGCCGTCGTCACCCTGGGCAGCGACCTCGTGGCCCAGTTCGCGATCCCGGGCAACGCGCTGCCCGTCGGTGTCGTCACCGGGGTCGTCGGTGCCCCGTACCTGCTCTGGCTGCTCGTCCGGTCGCGCTGACCGCGGGCGCGCTGCCCGGGAACGTTCGGGAACTGCGACGCACTCGTCGCGGGACCGGTCTCCGACCGCGATCCTCGGTCGCGGTGACGGACCTCCAGCGAGGAGCGCGGTTGCGGTCCTCCGCACGCGGTTCCGGTTCGCTGGCCGCGGTTCCCGTCTTCCCGCCGCGGTTCCTGTCTTCCCGCCGTGGGCCCTGTCCTCCCGCCGCGCCCCCGTCGAGGTCCCTGCCTTCCCGCGATGGTTCTTGTCTTCGCTCCGTCGGGAGCGCATGCACCCACCGACGCGTGACGGTCCCGGTTCGCGGACCGCGGCGGTCGTGAACCGGAACCGTCAACTGCCGGCGCCGGACACGTCGCCCCGCCCACGTCGCATCCCGCGGCACCGACGGCGGCCGTCGCCGGCCGCTCACCGCTGCGTCCTCTAGTCCTTCTCCGGAACCGGACCCAGACCCGGAACCGGACCCAGGCCCGGAACCAACACCGGAACCAGAACCGGAACCGGAGCTGGAACTGGAACCAGAACCAGAACCAGAACCAGAACCAGAACCAGAACCGGAACCGGAACCGGAACCGGAACCGGAACCGGAACCGGAACCGGAACCGGTACCGAACCGGAACCGGAACCAGAACTAGAACCAGACCCAGACCCAGACCCAGAACCAGACCCGGGACCGGAACCGGAACCGAACCGAACCGGAACCGAGCCGGAACCAGAACCAAGACCAGAACCGGGACCGGCACCATGACCAGGACCGCTGCCGGCGTCGGTTCCGGATCCGAGCCGGCGGCGGTCGACAACGCTGTGGGCATCGGGTTCGTCGGGCCCCTGACGGATCTGGTTCGCAAGCCCCGGCGCTCGGGCACCGGAACCGTCAGCCGCCGGACCGCATCACCTCACCCGCTGTCTGCCGGCGCGCCAGCCGCCCGCGGCCGGACGTGAGCGGCGCGTCGCGGGACACGCGCTCCGGGCTGCTGCGACACGCGGGCGGTGCGGGCCTCCGCGCAGCCTTGCGGGAAGCCGCACGCCATGCCGGAGACCCCCCGTACGGGTGTCCGTACCGGTCCGTCCGTCCCCCTACGGTCGGAGGACCCGCGGGGGTCCCGACAGCACGCCGACCCGAAGGCACGCTGCCCCCGAGGACTGAAGGACCGTCATGCCCGAACAGCGTGACGGCGCCAGCGTGCGCCGTCGACAGTGGGGATCCGAGCGTCGTACCCGTCCGCTCGACACCCTCCACGAACGTCCCTCCGATCGGAAGCTCGTCTCCGGCCGGGTCGCGATCATCCTGACCATCGCGTTCTGGTCCGCCTACGTCGTCTACACGGTGATCCGGCAGTTCCTGGACTCCGGCACCGAGAGCTTCCGCTTCACGACCGAGGCGATCTCGTACCTCGTGGTCGTCACCTTCCTGACGTTCTCCGCGCTCATGCACCTCGTCGCCCGACAGGGGGCGATGGAGCGCTTCGCGAGCCACGTCCGGGTGCCGCGCGCCGAACTCGACCGGCACTTCGCCGAGGGCCACGAGTCGCCGATGACGGTCCTGGTGCCGAGCTACGCCGAGGAGCCCGACGTCGTCGCCACGACGCTGTGGTCGGCCGCGCTGCAGGAGTACCCCTCGTTGCGCGTGGTGCTGCTCGTCGACGACGCGCCCTTCCCCTCCGACCCGGAGACCCTGGCGAAGCTCGAGCGCACCCGCGCCGTCGCCGCGACGATCCAGGCGCAGCTCGCGGCACCGGCGAACCGGTTCCGCGAGGCCCTGTTCTCGGCCGAGGTCGAGGCGGCGAACGCGCCCTTCGCGAGCGTCGACGCCCTCCGCACGTTGGTCGAACACCACCGCTGGGCTGACGCCTGGCTGCGGCGGCACGCACGGGAGCACGACGTCGTCGACCACGTCGACCGGTTCTTCCACGACCAGGTGCTCGTGGGGCTGGCCGACGAGTTCCGCCTGACCTCCGAGGCGCTCGAGGCGGCCATCGTCGACGCGCTCGACAGCGCGGCCGAGGGGACGACCGAGCCCGGCACGGCGACCGACGGCGCGGACGGCGTCGTCTTCACGGAGATCACCTCGGCCCGCGCGGTCGAGCTCCAGCGCCGCCTGGCGTGGACCTTCACCGCCGAGATCACCACCTTCGAGCGGAAGCGCTTCGCGAACCTGTCCGACGAGGCGAACAAGGCGATGAACCTGAACGCCTACATCGGGCTGCTCGGCGGCTCGTACGCGTTCGAGGAGACGGCGAGCGGCACGATCCTGCGCACCGTCGAGGACCCGACGACGGCGGACCTCGTGGTCCCCGCCTCCGACTACGTCCTGACGCTCGACGCCGACTCGGTGCTGCTGCGGGACTACTGCCTGCGCCTGGTGTACTTCCTCGAGCAGCCGGAGAACGCCAAGGTCGCCGTCACGCAGACCCCGTACTCGTCCTTCCGCGGCGCCGCGACCCGCATCGAGCGGCTCGCGGGTGCCACCACGGACATCCAGCACATCCTGCACCAGGGCATGTCACGCCACGACGCCACCTTCTGGGTCGGGGCGAACGCGGTCATCCGCACGCGGGCGCTCCGCGACATCGAGGAGGTCGAGACGGTCGGCGGCTTCGAGGTGAAGCGCTACGTGCAGGACCGCACGGTCATCGAGGACACCGAGTCGAGCGTCGACCTCGGCATGCACGGCTGGACCCTCGTGAACTACCCGGAGCGACTGTCCTACAGTGCGACGCCGCCGGACTTCGGATCGCTCATCGTGCAGCGGCGGCGCTGGGCGAACGGCGGGCTGCTCATCCTGCCGAAGTACCTGCGCCAGGTGCGCGAGCGTCGCGCCCGTGGCGAGCGCGTCGGCATCGTCGAGTTCTCGCTCCGCGTGAACTACATGGCGTCGATCGCGTGGGCGTCGTTCGGGCTCATCTTCCTGCTGGCGTACCCGTACGACTCGCGGCTGCTCAGCCCGATGGTGCTGCTCGCGGCGCTGCCCTACTTCTGGCTGCTCAGCAGCGACCTGCGGTACTGCGGCTACAAGCGCACCGACGTGTTCCGGATCTACGGCTTCAACCTCATCCTCATGCCCGTGAACGTGGCCGGTGTGCTGAAGAGCATCCAGCAGGCGCTCACCGCGAAGAAGATCCCGTTCGCCCGCACGCCGAAGGTGCGGGACCGGACGGCGTCGCCGGCGCTGTACGTCCTGGCGCCGTACGCGATCGTCGTCTTCTCGGTCTTCACCTTCGCTCGGGACTACCAGGCACAGAACTGGGGCAACGCGGTGTTCGCCGCGTTCAACGCCCTGCTGGCGATGTACGCGATCGTCGCCTACATCGGGATCTGGAACTCGGTCGTCGACGTCTGGATCTGGGCGACGAAGTGGATGTACTACGACCCCTCCGCAAGGGCGGCCGCCCGTGCGGCACGTCGTGCGGAGCGGGCAGCCCGGAAGGACGCCTCCCGCGGGGTCCTCCCCGAGGAGCTCCCCGCCGAGGACTGGCGCGCCACCCTGTACTTCGGCCACCGCGGTGGTCGGATGCCGGTGCGCCACTCCGCCGACGTCGTCGGCGCGACCCACGGGCGCCGGGCCACCGGCAGCCGCGCGACGACCCACCCGACCGCGGCACCGAGCCCGACCGCTCCGAGCCCGACCGCGCCGATCCCGTCCGCACCGCTCCCGTCAGCACCGAGCCCGAGCCCGACCGCGGCCGTCGTGCCGGCGGTGTCCGCCGGCCGCCACGCCGACGGCCGGACCGCCGGCACCACCGCCGCCGGCACCACCGCCACCGGCACCACGACCCCCGACACGAACAGGACCGCCGCCTGATGGCCACGACCCGTCGACTCTCCCCGCTCCGCGTCGGCCTCGCCGTCGTGCTCACCGCGGCCCTCGCCGCCACCGCGTACGTCGGCCTCGGCCGCTGGCAGGCTGCCCACGCCGACGGCGCCGAGCAGCCGTGGTTCGCGGCGTACACCGACGTCACCGTCACGCCGACGTTCGCCTTCGAGGACGTCAAGTCCGCCAAGGGCCGCGACGTCATGCTGTCCTTCGTCGTCGCCGACCACGACGCCGCGTGCACCCCGACGTGGGGTTCCGCCTACACGTTGCAGGGCGCGTCGGACTCCCTCGACCTCGACCGGCGCATCGCCCGCCTGCAGCAGCAGGAGGGTGAGGTCGGGGTGTCGTTCGGCGGACTCGCGAACGACGAGCTCGCCACCACCTGCCGGGACGGCGACGACCTGCTGCGCGCGTACGACACGGTCGTGCGGCGCTACGACGTCAGCACGGTCGACTACGACGTCGAGGGCGACGACCTGATGAACCACGCCGCCGGCAAGCGCCGCGCCGAGGCCGTCGCCGCCCTGCAGGAGCAGCGTCGGGCCGCCGGGCACCCGCTCGCGGTCTGGCTGACGCTGCCCGCCGCTCCCGGAGGCCTCACCGCCGACGGCACCACCGCGGTCGCGCAGTTCCTGGCGGCCGGCGTCGACCTCGCCGGGGTCAACGCGATGACGATGGACTACGGCGACTCGAAGGGGTCGAGCCAGAGCATGTACTCGGCGTCGGTCCAGACCCTGCAGGAGGTCCACCGGCAGCTCGGCGTGCTCTACCAGCGTGCTGGTACCCCGCTCACCGCCGCGACGCTCTGGCGGAAGACCGGCGCGACGCCGATGATCGGCCAGAACGACGTGCAGGACGAGGTCTTCACCCTCACGGACGCCGAGAAGCTGAACGCGTGGGCCCGCGACAAGGGGCTCGGCCGGATGTCGATGTGGTCGCTGAACCGCGACACGACGTGCGGTTCGAACTACGTCAACCTGTCGACGGTGTCGAACTCGTGCTCCGGGGTCGACCAGGGCGGGCGGCTGTTCGCCGACGTCCTGGGCAAGGGCTTCGGCGGCGGGATCGTCGCCGCGGCCTCCGACGTGACGCAGGCGGAGCCGTCGGCGACGATCCAGCCGACCGACGACCCGAAGACGAGCCCGTACCCGGTCTGGGACGCCGACGCGTCGTACCTCGAGGGCACGAAGATCGTCTGGCACCGCAACGTCTACGAGTCGAAGTGGTGGACCTCGGGCGACCTGCCGGACGACCCGGTGCTCAGCGCGTACGAGACGCCGTGGCAGCTCATCGGCCCCGTGCTGCCGGGGGAGAAGCCCGTCGAGCAGCCCACCCTGCCGGACGGCACCTACCCGGCGTGGACCGGCACGAAGCAGTACGACACCGGCGACCGGGTGCTGTTCGCGGGTGTCCCGTACCAGGCGAAGTGGTGGAACACGGGCGACAGCCCGCAGGCCTCGACGAGCGACCCGGACGGCTCGCCCTGGGTGCGCCTGAAGGACTCGGAGATCCAGCGGCTCCTGTCCGGCGACGACCGGTAGCCGACCGGACCACCCGCCGGACGGGAGGCACGGTGCCGGCCCGCACCGCGCCTCCCGTCCGCATGTCGGGGGACCTGCAGGGCCCGTGCGGCGTTCGCGGAGCGCGGACGCTGTCCACAGCCCCGTTCGGGGCTGTGGTTCGGGCACTTCTTTCCGATACGCTTGTGGGCCAAGAGGAGGAGGTCCACCGATGCCAGATCCAGTGGTCCCGCAGCCCGACGGTCAGAAGACCCCGGAGCAGCGGCTGGTCGACACCACGCTGACCTTCAGCATGGACATGGGCGCGGCGCTCACCGCCGAGTCCGGAGTCTCGACCGAGGAACGCGACGCCGTCAACGCACTGCCGTCCGGTTCGGCGTTGCTCGTGGTCCGACGCGGCCCGAACGTGGGCGCGCGGTTCCTCCTCGACTCCGACGTCACGACGGCCGGCCGGCACCCCGACGCCGACATCTTCCTCGACGACGTCACCGTCTCCCGCAAGCACGCGCAGTTCCTGCGGCACGGCACGGCCTTCACCGTGAAGGACAACGGCTCCCTCAACGGCACCTACTTCGACGGCGTGCGCATCGACGAGGCGCCGCTCACCGACGGTGCCGAGGTCCAGGTGGGCAAGTTCCGCCTGACGTTCTACGCCTCCCGGGTCGACCTGGCGCGCCTGGCGACCGCGTAGTGGCCGCACGGTCCGCTGCGGCCCGGGCGGGGAACGCGGCACCGGACCTGCTCACCATCGGGCAGGTCCTCGCGCGCCTCAAGCCCGAGTTCCCGGACCTGTCGAGCTCGAAGCTCCGCTTCCTCGAGGAGCGCGAACTCGTCACCCCGATCCGCACGGCGAGCGGCTACCGCAAGTTCTCGCCCGCCGACGTGGACCGGCTCCGCGTCGTGCTCGGCCTGCAGCGCGACCACTACCTGCCGCTCAAGGTCATCAAGGACTACCTTGCCGACCTCGACGCCGGTCGCGAGCCGGTCCTGCCCGGCGGCGGCGATGCTCCCCGGCCGTCGATGCTCGGTCGGGAGCGCCGCTACACCCGCGACGAGACCGTCCGGGCCGCCGGCGCGTCGCCGATGCTGCTCGCCGACGCGGTGTCGGCGTCGCTGCTGCCCGCGACCGAGACCTACGACGAGGCGAGCGTGTCGGTGCTCAAGGCGCTCGTCGACCTGCAGCGCACCGGCATCGAACCGCGTCACCTCCGCACGCTCCGCAGCACCGCCGAGCGCGAGGTCGGGCTCATCGAGTCCGCGCTCATGCCGGTGTCGCGACGCGGCGACGCGACCTCGCGGGCGAAGGCCGCCGAGGCCGCGCGTGAGATCGCGGGGCACCTCGAGGTCATCCGCTCGAACCTCATCCGCGCCGCCATCGGTCGACTCGACACATGACGCTGTCGGGCGCTCCGCGGGGGCTTGTGTGTCGGAAGGTGGGGCGTATCCTCGACACGCCGGACGCGCCGGGTCGGATGTCCCGCGTGGGAGCGGTCGGAGTCGCTACCGTGGACCTCGGAACAACTCTCAACCCGTCATTGAACGTTCGGGTGGGAGCTCGATCGTCGTGGAAGGCAAGCTCATGAGTGGGAACGACACCCCTGGCACCGAGTCGGACACGACCCGGTACGACCTCGGGCTGCTCTTCACCGATGGCCTGCCCGAGCACGACGAGCAGAACGGCTACCGCGGCACCGTCGCCGCCCGGGCAGCCGGCATCTCCTACCGCCAGCTCGACTACTGGGCCCGCACCGAACTCGTGCAGCCGACGATCCGCGGGGCCGCCGGCTCCGGGTCGCAGCGCCTGTACGGCTTCCGCGACATCCTGGTCCTCAAGCTCGTCAAGCGCCTGCTCGACACCGGCATCTCCCTGCAGCAGATCCGCACCGCCGTGAACCAGCTCCGCGAGTCGGGCGTGTCGGACCTCGCCCAGACCACCCTGATGTCCGACGGGGCCTCGGTCTACCTCTGCACCTCCGACGACGAGGTCATCGACCTCGTGTCCCGCGGCCAGGGCGTCTTCGGCATCGCGGTCGGCAAGGTCCTGCGCGAGGTCGAGAGCTCCCTGGTCGAGCTCGACGCCACCGCCGCGGCGGACCCGGCCGACGAGCTCGCCGCTCGCCGGGCGACGCGCGCGTCCTGACCAGGTTCTCGTCCCTGCGGCTCGGCCCGAGTGGTCACGAACTGCCGTGTGCGTGTCGCCGAGTGGTCACGAACTGTCGCCTGCGCCGTTGCCGACCGACAGTTGGTGACCCCTCGGCGGACGTGAGCGGCATGTCGTGACCGCTGAGCATGCCGGAGTCGGGCGTGTCTGCCGGGGCCGGGGTGGGCCTCCCCACAGTCGCCGAGTGGTCGCGAACCGCCGGGTGCACCTCGTCGAGTGGTCAGGAACTGTCGCCTGCGACGTTGCCGACCGACAGTTGGTGACCGCTCGGCGGACGTGAGCGCCACGTCGTGACCGCTGGGCGAGCCGGTGGGCGAGCCGGAGTCGGGCGTGTCTGCCGGGGCCGGGGTGGGCCTCCTGGCAGACGCCGAGTGGTCTCGAACCGCCGTCGGCACCTCGTCGAACGGTCACGAACTGTCGTCTGCGACGTTGCCGACCGACAGGTGGTGACCCCTCGGCGGAGGTGAGCGGCACGTCGTGACCGCCCGACCGCGACGACCTACGCGGCGCCGCCCTCGGCGTACGGGCCGATCTTGCCCGTGCGCATGATGCGCTCGAGCAGCTGGTCGAAGTTCTTCGCCATCTCCTGCGCGGACTCGCCCGGCCAGACGTGCAGGGGCTTCGCGGCGCCCTGGGCCTGCTGGAGCGAGGTGCGCTCGGGCAGCTGGGGGGAGAGCACGAGGGGGCCGAACATGTCCCGGAGCTCCTTGATGCGGAACTGGTGCTCGAGGGACTGCACGCGGGCGCGGTTCACGATGATGCCGAGCGGCTGCAGTCGGGGGGAGAGGCCGCGGCGGATCTCCTCGATGGCCCGCAGGGCACGGTCGGCGGCGGCGACGGAGAAGAGACCGGGCTCGGTGACGACGGTGACGCGGTCCGATGCGGCCCACGCGGTGCGCGTGAGGGCGTTCAGGGACGGCGCGCAGTCGATGAGCACGAGCTCGTAGTCCTGCTCGACGTTGGCCAGGGCCTCCTCGAGCTTCCAGATGTCGCGGATGGAGGGGTGCGGGCCGTCGAAGTTGATGGCGGAGGGCGACCCGACCATGACGTCGATCTTGCCCTGCGAGCCCTTCGTCCAGCCCGACGGGGCGATCGCCTGGCGGACGATCTTCTCCTTCGGGTTCTCGAGCACGTCGGCCACGTTGAGGTGTCCGGCGATGTTGATGTCGAGGCCGGTCGAGACGTCGGACTGCGGGTCGAGATCCACCACCAGCGTGCGCAGTCCCTTGGCGAACGCGGCCGAAGTCAGGCCGAGCGTCACCGTCGTCTTGCCGACACCACCCTTGAGGGAGCTCACGCTGAGTACATGCACGGTGAGCCACGTTACCGCCGATAGGGTTGTCCCACCTCAACCCGGGCTGAAAGGGACCTCGTGTTCAGCAAGATCCTGGTCGCGAACCGTGGCGAGATCGCCATCCGAGCATTCCGCGCTGCGTACGAACTCGGGGCGCAGACGGTCGCCGTCTACCCGTACGAGGACCGCAACTCGCTGCACCGGCTGAAGGCCGACGAGGCGTACCGCATCGGTGAGCGGGGACACCCGGTCCGGGCCTACCTCGACGTCGCCGAGATCGTCCGCGTGGCGCGGGAGTCCGGTGCCGACGCGATCTACCCCGGCTACGGCTTCCTGTCCGAGAACCCGGAGCTGGCGGCAGCGGCTGCGGCCGCCGGCATCACGTTCATCGGTCCGGGGGAGCACGTGCTCGAGATGGCCGGCAACAAGGTCACCGCGAAGGAGCACGCCATCGCGGCCGGGGTCCCGGTCCTGGCGAGCACGCCGGCGAGCCGCGACGTCGACGAGCTCGTGGCCGGCGCCGACGCCATCGGGTTCCCGGTGTTCGCGAAGGCCGTCGCCGGTGGCGGCGGGCGCGGCATGCGCCGGGTCGAGACGAAGGCCGAGCTCCGCGACGCCCTCGAGGCCGCGATGCGCGAGGCCGACAGCGCCTTCGGCGACCCGACGATGTTCCTCGAGCAGGCCGTCATCCGGCCGCGGCACATCGAGGTCCAGATCCTCGCCGACGCGACCGGCACCGACGCCGGCACGATCCACCTGTTCGAGCGCGACTGCTCGGTGCAGCGGCGCAACCAGAAGGTCGTCGAGATCGCCCCGGCGCCGGACCTCGACCCCGCGATCGCGCAGGCGCTGCACCGCGACGCCGTGGCGTTCGCCCGGTCGATCGGGTACGTCAACGCCGGCACGGTCGAGTTCCTGCTCGACACCGAGGGCGAGCGCGCCGGCCAGCACGTCTTCATCGAGATGAACCCGCGCATCCAGGTCGAGCACACCGTGACCGAGGAGGTCACCGACGTCGACCTCGTGCAGTCGCAGATGCGGATCGCCTCGGGCGAGTCGCTCGCCGACCTCGGGCTGTCGCAGGACACCGTCCGCGTGCACGGGGCGGCGCTGCAGACCCGCATCACGACGGAGGACCCGACGCAGGGCTTCCGCCCGGACACCGGCCGGATCAGCACCTACCGCAGCCCGGGCGGCGCGGGCGTGCGCCTCGACGGCGGCACGGTCGCCACCGGCGCGCAGATCAGCCCGCACTTCGACTCGATGCTCGCCAAGATGACGTGCCGCGGTCGTGACTTCCCCGCGGCGGTGGCGCGCGCGAAGCGAGCCCTCGCCGAGTTCCGCATCCGTGGCGTGAGCACGAACATCCCGTTCCTGCAGGCCGTGCTCGAGGACCCGGACTTCGCCCGCGGCGACGTGTCGACGAAGTTCATCGAGGAGCGTCCGCAGCTGCTCGGTGGCCACGTCTCGAAGGACCGCGGCACGAAGGTGCTCAACTGGCTCGCCGACGTGACGGTGAACAAGCCGAACGGTGAACGGTCGCCGCTCGTCGTCGACCCGGGCGTCAAGCTGCCCGACGTCGACCTGGGCACCGCGGTGCCCGAGGGCCAGCGCGACCGCCTGCTGGCGGTGGGGCCGGCCGAGTGGGCGCGGGGACTCCGCGCGCAGACGGCCCTGGCGGTCACCGAGACGACGATGCGCGACGCGCACCAGTCGCTCCTCGCCACCCGGGTCCGGACCAAGGACCTCGTCGCGGTGGCGCCGTACGTCGCCCGGCTCACCCCGCAGCTGCTCAGCGTCGAGGCGTGGGGCGGCGCGACGTACGACGTCGCCCTGCGGTTCCTCGGCGAGGACCCCTGGGAGCGCCTGGCCTCGCTGCGGCAGGCGATGCCGAACATCCCGGTGCAGATGCTGCTGCGCGGTCGCAACACGGTCGGCTACACGCCGTACCCGACCGAGGTCACCGACGCGTTCGTCGACGAGGCCGCACGGAGCGGTGTCGACGTGTTCCGGGTGTTCGACGCGCTGAACGACGTCAGCCAGATGCGCCCGGCGCTCGAGGCGGTGCTCGCGACCGGCACGGCCGTCGCCGAGGCCGCGCTCTGCTACACCGCCGACCTGCTCGACCCGGCCGAGGAGCTCTACACGCTCGACTACTACCTCCGGCTCGCGGAGCAGATGGTCGAGGCGGGCGCCCACGTCATCGGGATCAAGGACATGGCCGGCCTGCTCCGCGCCGGTGCGGCCGAGAAGCTCGTCGGTGCGCTGCGCGAGCGCTTCGACCAGCCGGTGCACGTGCACACGCACGACACCGCGGGCGGGCAGCTCGCGACGCTCCTCGCCGCCGCGCGGGCCGGTGCCGACGCCGTCGACGTCGCGTCCGCGCCGATGGCCGGCACGACGAGCCAGCCGAGCATGTCCGCCCTGGTCGCCGCCCTGGCGCACACCGAGCGCGACACCGGTCTGTCGCTCGGCGCGGTCGGTGACCTCGAGCCCTACTGGGAGGCCGTCCGCCGCGCCTACGCCCCCTTCGAGTCGGGGCTGGCCGGGCCGACGGGTCGCGTCTACCAGCACGAGATCCCTGGTGGCCAGCTGTCGAACCTCCGGCAGCAGGCGATCGCCCTCGGCCTCGGCGACCGCTTCGAGCAGGTCGAGGACTGGTACGCCGCGGCGAACCGGATCCTCGGCCGCCCGACCAAGGTGACGCCGTCGTCGAAGGTCGTCGGCGACCTCGCACTGCAGCTCGCCGCGGTCGGCGCCGACCCGGCCGACTTCGAGCAGAACCCTGACAAGTACGACGTCCCGGACTCCGTGGTCGGGTTCATGGCCGGTGAACTCGGCGACCTGCCCGGCGGCTGGCCCGAGCCGTTCCGCTCGAAGGTCCTGGCAGGCCGCGACGTCCGACTCGAGATCGCCCCGGTGCCCGACGCCGAGCGCGCGCACCTCGAGACCCCCGGCCCCGAGCGGCAGCAGGCCCTCAACCGCCTGCTCTTCCCGCAGCCCACCCAGCAGTTCGCCCGTGTCCGCGAGCAGTACGGCGACCTGTCCGTCGTGCCGACGGTCGACTACCTGTACGGGCTGCGTCCCGGCCAGGAGCACGTCGTCCCGCTCGGCCGGGGCGTCGACCTGTTCGTCGGGCTCGAGGCGATCGGCGAGGTGGACGACAAGGGCATCCGCACGGTCATGGCGACGATGAACGGGCAGCTCCGCCCGGTGTCGGTCCGCGACCGTTCGGTCGAGGTCGAGACGAAGGCCGCCGAGAAGGCCGACCCGTCCGACCCGAAGCACATGGCCGCGCCGTTCTCCGGCGTGGTGACGCTCAAGGTCGCCGTCGGTGACGTCGTCGAGGCGGGCACGCCCGTGGCGACCATCGAGGCGATGAAGATGGAAGCGGCCATCACGGCGCCCGTGTCGGGCACCGTCGGCCGTCTCGCGATCCCGGCGACCCAGCAGGTGGACGCCGGCGACCTGTTGGTGGTGCTGCAGTAAATTGACCGTCCGTCCCATCCGCCTGTTCGGCGACCCCGTCCTCCGTTCCCCGGCGGACCCGATCCGACCCGAGTCCCTCGGCAGCCAGGGGGTCCGCGACCTCGTGCAGGACCTCGTCGACACCGTCAAGGAACCCGGACGTGCCGGCGTGGCCGCGCCCCAGATCGGCGTCGGACTCCGTGCGTTCTCGTACAACGTGGACGGCGAGGTCGGCTACGTGCTCAACCCCGAGGTCGTCGAGGTCTCCGGCGAGCCCGAGCTCATGGAGGAGGGCTGCCTGTCCGTCCCCGGCCTCGGCTACCCGACCCGTCGGCACCCGTACGCCAAGGTGCGCGGGGTCGACGTCGACGGGAACGAGGTCGTGCTCGAGGGCACCGGGCTCATGGCCGAGGCGCTCCAGCACGAGGTCGACCACCTCGACGGCACCGTCTACGTGATGACCCTCGACCCCGAGGTCCGGCGTCAGGCGTTGCGTGACATCCGCGCGCAGGACTGGTTCCACTGATCGGACGCCCGTTCCGGTGACACCCGGAAGCGGGATTGTCGTCGCGTCGCGCCGACGGGGTACCGTGTGCGGGTCGGTCACCCCGCCGACACGGTCTCCCACACCACAGGACGCACCATGGCACCCCAGAACGACGAGCTCAGCTCGCACCGCACCCGCACGAACCTCCGCCCGGAGCAGGGCCAGACCCCGACCGGCTCGACGGCCGTCCTCGACGACCCGGACGCCCAGCAGACGACGGACCGCTGACGCAGATGCGGGTCGCGCCCCGCGCGCATCCGTGATGCTCTGGAGGCCCGGTGCCGGTCTCTGGGACCGGCACCAGGCCTCCGATTCGTCAGGACGGACGTTCCTGCCCATCGAACGCGAGATGAGAAGGTGATCCGCGCGTCGGAGGGCAGAACTTCCGTCCTCCTACGGGCGAATCGTCCGCCCACGCGCGAATCGACCTCCCACGCGCGGAATGCCGTCCCACGCGCGGGACGGCCCCCTACGCGCGACGGCGCCGGCCCTCGACGACCGGCGTCGCCGTCGTCTGCACCTTCGACCCCGAGTAGATGTGCTCGACGTCCGCGGCGAAGTCGCGGAGCACCACCGCGCGCTTGATCGTGAGCTTCGGGGTGAGGTGCCCCGAAGCCTCGGTGAGGTCCGCGTCGAGGATCGTGAAGGACCGCACCGACTCGGCGCGCGAGACCCGTCCGTTCGCGGCGTCCACGGCCTCCTGCACGGCGGCCAGCACCCGGTCGTCGCGGGTCGCGGCGCCGGGCTCGAGCGCCGGCGAGATGCCCCGGCTCTCGCACCAACCGGGCAGCATGTCGCGGTCCAGGGTGACGAGCGCGGCGACGAAGGGCTTGCCCTCGCCGACCACGACGACCTGTCCGACGAGCGGGTGCTCGCGGATGCCGTCCTCGAGGGGCGCGGGCGCGACGTTCTTGCCGCTCGCGGTGACGATGAGCTCCTTGGCCCGGCCGGTGACGGTGAGCACGCCGTCGCCGTCGAGTCGGCCGAGGTCACCGGTGCGGAACCAGCCGTCAACGAAGGCGGATGCCGTGGCCTCCTCGTTGTGCCAGTAGCGGTCGAAGACGTCGACGCCGCGGATGAGGATCTCGCCGTCGTCGGCGATGCGGACCTCGACGCCGGGCAGGGCGGGGCCGACCGACCCGATGCGCAGGTCGGTGGCGCGGTTCACGGTCGCCGGGGCCGTCGTCTCGGTCAGGCCGTAGCCCTCGAGGATGAGCACGCCGATCGAGCGGAAGAAGTGCGACAGCCGCGGTGAGAGCGGCGCCGAGCCGCTGACCGCGTACCGGGTGCGGCCGCCGAGGGCGTCGCGGAGCCTGGCGTAGACGAGCTTGTCGAACAGCCGGAAGCGCAGCGCGAGGCCCAGGGGCACCCGGCCGGCCGCGACGGCCTCGGAGTGCGCGACCGCGGTGGCCGCCGCCGCGCGGAACACCCGGCCGCGGCCGCCGAGGTCGGCCTTCTGCTCGGCGGAGTTGTAGATCTTCTCGAACACGCGCGGCACCGCGAGCAGGAACGTCGGGCGGAAGGTCGAGACCGCACGCATGAGGTCCTTCGTGTCCGGCTCGTGGCCGACCAAGACGCCCGTCGAGATCGACATGACCGCGATGAACCGGGCGAAGACGTGGGCCATCGGGATGAAGAGCAGGGTGGAGGACCCGTCGGCGACCACCTCGGGCATGGCCTCGCTCGCGCCCTCGACCGTGGCGGTGAAGTTGTCGTGCCGGAGCACGCAGCCCTTCGGCCGGCCGGTGGTGCCCGACGTGTAGATGATCGTGGCGTCGTCGTGTCCGTGCACGTCCGCGGTCCTGGCGTCGAGTTCGTCGTCGGTGACGTGCTCGCCGAGCCGGACCAGGTCGTCGAGGCCGCCCCCGTCGATCGTCCAGTGCTGCCCGAGGTGCGGCAGGTCCGGCGCGATCGAGGCGACGCGGCGCGCGTGCTCCTCCTGCTCGACGACGATCGCGACCGCCTCGGAGTCGGACAGGATCCAGCGGACCTGGTCGGGGGAGCTCGTCTCGTAGACCGGGACGGACACCAGGCCCGCCTGCCACAGGGCGAAGTCGACGAGGGTCCACTCCATGCGGGTGCGGGAGAGGATCGCCACGTGGGCACCCGGCGCCAGGCCGGCGGCGACGAACCCCTTCGCGATGCCGCGGACGCGTGCGAGCGTCTCGGCGGCGGTGACGGTGCTCCACGAGTCGCCGTGGCGCTGCGCGAGGACCGGTCGGTCCGGCGTGCTGGCGGCCCGGGCCTCGAGCAGCCGGGCGGCGGAGCCGTGGTCGGGGGCGACCGGACCGGTGCCGGTGCTGCTGCCGGAGGCGGACCGGGCGCGGTCCGGGGTCGGGGTGCTGCGCGGTGCGGGCCGCTGATCGTTCACGGTGACTCCCTTGTCTGCCGGTTCGATTCGGTGTCGACTCGTCCTCGAGACGACACGCTCAGCATAGGACGCGTCACCGGGCGTTCCGTGGGTCCCGGACGAACGGGTAGGCTCGTTCTCCGTGCAGGCCATCGGAATCGACATCGGGGGCACCAAGATCGCGGGGGCGGTCGTGACGGAACTGGGCGAGATCATCGCCGAGGACCGCGTGGCCACCAACGCTGCGGACCCGGACGCCATGCTGGACGACGTGGTCGCGATGGTCTCGCGGCTCCGCGCGACGAGCGACGTGGGAGCGGTCGGCGTCGCCGCACCGGGCTTCATCGACGCGTCGCAGTCGATCGTCTACTACACGCCGAACATCCGGTGGCGGAACGAGCCCCTGCGGCAGAAGCTGCAGCAGCGCCTCGGCGACCTGCACATCACCGTCGACAACGACGCGAACGCCGCCGGCTGGGCCGAGTTCCGGTTCGGCGCCGGGCGACTCGTGTCGGACATGACCATGCTCACCATCGGCACCGGGGTCGGCGGCGCGATCGTCACCGAGGACCGCCTGTTCCGCGGCGGCTTCGGCACCGGCGGTGAGATCGGGCACCTGCGCATCGTGCCGAACGGCCTGCCCTGCGGCTGCGGCGCCCGCGGCTGCATCGAGCAGTACGGCTCCGGCCGCGCGCTCCAGCGCATGGCGAACGACGTCGCCGACGCCGGCGGCATCGGGTCGGCCCTCGCCGACGCCCGAGCCGCCAACGGCGGGCAGCTCGACGGCGGGATCGTCGGCGACCTCATCCTGGCCGACGACCCGGGTGCCCTCGCGGCGCTCCGCCGTCTGGGCCGGCACCTCGGCGAGGCCTGCGCGTCGCTGTCCGCGGTGCTCGACCCGCAGCTGTTCGTGTTCGGCGGCGGGGTCGCGAGCGCGGGGGACCGGCTGCTCGACCCGATCAAGCAGGCGTACCTCAACAACCTGCCGGCGCGGGGCTACCACCCGGAGCCCGACTTCGTGATCGCCGAGCTCGTGAACGACGCGGGCGTCGTCGGCGCGGCCGACCTCGCCCGGATCCACGCCCGGACGGCGTAGGGTCGGGCCACCCACCACCTGGAGTCGTCGATGACCTACTGGCTGCTGAAGAACTTCGTGCTCGGCCCGCTCATCCTCACCCTGTTCCGTCCGTGGGTGATCGGCCGCGAGAACGTGCCGACGACCGGACCGGTCATCTTCGCGTCGAACCACATCTCGTTCATCGACTCGGTGATCCTGCCCGCGGTGCTCGACCGGCGGCTGTCGTTCCTGGCGAAGAGCGACTACTTCACCGGGCGCGGCCTGAAGGGGTGGGCGACGAAGACGTTCTTCAACGCGATCGGCCAGCTGCCCATCGACCGCTCCGGCGGCAAGGCGTCCGAGGCGTCCCTGCGCACCGGACTGCAGGTCCTGGCCCGCGGCGAGCAGCTCGGCATCTACCCCGAGGGGACCCGCAGCCCCGACGGCAAGCTGTACCGGGGTCGCACCGGCATCGCGCGGATGATCCTCGAGGGCCGCGTGCTCGTCGTCCCGGTCGCGATGGTGGGCACGCGTGAGGTCCAGCAGATCGGGCAGAAGTTCCCGAAGATCAAGCGCGTCGGCGTCGTGTTCGGCAAGCCGCTCGACTTCTCGCGCTTCCAGGGGTTCGAGACGGACCGCTTCATCCTGCGCAGCGTCACCGACGAGGTCATGCACGAGCTCGCCGGCCTGAGCCGCCAGGAGTACGTCGACGTCTACGCGACGAGCGTCAAGGAGCGTGCGAGCTCCGCGCGCGAGGCCGTCATGCGGGAACGCGGGAGCACGCCCGCACGTTAGGCTCTGATGGTCCCGGCACCCGCCTGGGGCGCACGGCGTCGCCGACGTGCACGCCGCGCCGATCGCACAGAACACCGAGGTACCGCCCTTGTCCGAGTCGCCCGACTTCGTCGCCCTGCAGGATCCGGACGCGATCGAGGGCCTGGACCACTGGCGCACCCTGCCGATCAAGCAGCAGCCGACCTGGCCGGACCCCGCCGCTGCCGAGGCCGCCTCGGCCGAGATCGCCACGTTGCCGCCGCTCGTCTTCGCCGGCGAGGTCGACAAGCTGCGCGAGCGGCTCGCCGCCGCAGCCCAGGGCAAGGCGTTCCTGCTGCAGGGCGGCGACTGCGCCGAGACCTTCGCCGGTGCCACCGCCGACTCCATCCGCGACCGCGTCAAGACGATCCTGCAGATGGCCGTCGTGCTCACGTACGGCGCCTCGATGCCCGTCATCAAGATGGGGCGCATGGCCGGCCAGTTCGCCAAGCCACGCTCGAGCGACTTCGAGACCCGTGGTGACGTCACACTGCCGGCCTACCGCGGCGACATCGTGAACGGCTACGACTTCACCCCGGAGAGCCGACAGGCCGACCCGCGCCGCCTGGTGCAGGGGTACCACACCGCCGCGTCGACCCTGAACCTCGTCCGCGCCTTCACGCAGGGCGGGTTCGCCGACCTGCGCCAGGTGCACTCGTGGAACAAGGGCTTCGCGTCGAACCCGGCGAACGCCCGGTACGAGCACCTGGCGCAGGAGATCGACCGTGCCATCCGCTTCATGGCGGCTTGCGGCGCGGACTTCGATGCCCTGAAGAACGTCGAGTTCTACGCTTCGCACGAGGGCCTGCTCATGGACTACGAGCGCCCGATGACCCGCATCGACTCCCGGTCCGGCCAGGCGTACGACACCTCGGGCCACTTCATCTGGATCGGGGAGCGCACGCGTGACCTCGACGGTGCCCACGTGGACTTCCTGTCCCGCGTCCGGAACCCGATCGGCGTGAAGCTCGGCCCGACGACGAGCGTCGACGACATGCAGGCCCTGGTCGACAAGCTCGACCCGAACCGCGAGCCCGGTCGCCTGACGTTCATCACCCGCATGGGCGCCGGCAAGATCCGCGACGAGCTGCCGAAGCTGCTCGAGGCGATCAAGGGCATGGACGCGAACCCGCTGTGGGTCACCGACCCGATGCACGGCAACGGCCTCACCACGCCCACGGGCTACAAGACGCGGCGCTTCGACGACGTCGTCGACGAGGTGCTCGGCTTCTTCGAGGCGCACCGTCAGGTCGGCACCTACCCCGGCGGCATGCACGTCGAGCTCACCGGCGACGACGTCACCGAGTGCCTCGGCGGCTCGGAGCACATCGACGAGGCCACCCTGGCGACCCGCTACGAGTCGCTGTGCGACCCGCGGCTCAACCACATGCAGTCGCTCGAGCTCGCCTTCCTGGTGGCCGAGGAGCTCGGCGCGCACCCGCACGTCCGCGCCTAGCGCGACACGGGTCGGGTCGGTCCCGGCAGAGCGACAGGACCCCGCGAGCAGTTCGCGGGGTCCTGTCGCTTCCGGGGTCGTGTCGCTTCCCTGGTCCTGTCGCTTCCGCGGGCCGGACGGGAGGCCCGTGGCGGGCCCGCACCGCGCCTCCCGTCCGCCGTGCCGGTCGCGTCCACTGCCCGCCGCGCGCGTCCGATGCGGCCACCCGCCCTACCGTCCCGCGGGAGCGACAGTGTCCCGCCGATGTGGCGCCGGACTGTCGCTCTCGCGGGACTTTCCGCTGCGCGCCCGGCCCGGGCCCGGCCGCGGCCCCGGAGGCGGCGGCGCTGGCGGTCCCGTTCCGCGAAAGCGACAGTGTCCCGCCGATGTGTGGCGTCAGACTGTCGCTCTCGCGGGACTTTCCGCTGCCCGTCTCGCCCCGGCCCCTGCGGCAGCGGCGGCGGTGCCGGCGGTGCCGTTCCGCGAAAGCGACAGTGTGCCGCTGATGTGTGGCGCCGGACTGCCGCTTTGGCGAAGCATTCGGCAAGACCAGGCGGACGTGTGTCGCCATGGTGGGCCGGATTGCTCGCCCCGCTACTGGTCGTAGGCGAGGGTGACGGTGTCGCCCCGGTGCACGGTGGCGCCGACGCCCGGGTCCGTGCCGGTGACGGGGAGCTTCGACTTCCAGTCGTAGAAGCCGCAGAGGATGTTCGTGCAGTCCGGCACCGAGACCTGGAGTCCGAGTCCGCGCAGGGTCGCCGTGGCCTCGTTGATGGTCGCGCCGACGACGCCGTCCTCGGGGATGACGATGGGCGTCGGACCCTTCGACACGACGACGTCGACGGTGCTGCCGCGGACGGCCGGGGAGTCCTGCACCGCGGCGGACACGATCTGCCCCTGCGGCACGGACTCGTCGTACTCCTCGGTCTGCGCGCCGAGCACCAGGCCGACGTCGTCGAGCGCTGCCGTGGCCTGCTCGACGGTCTTGCCCGCGAGGTCCGGGACCGGACCGAGGGAGACCGTCAGGGTGACCGGCCCGGTCTCCCCGTAGGCCTTCACGGTGCTCAGGTCGAGGCGTTCGCCGTCGGCGCCGCGCCCGGTGGCCGCGATGACGGTGTCCTCGGGGGCGTCGGCGGAGAACTGGTAGCGGTCGTCCTGCAGCTCGAAGTCGTCGTCGAGGGCGGCGGTGACGGTGGACAGCGGCTGGCCGACGATCGCCGGGAGCGCGATCATCCGCGGACCGTTCGACACGACGATCCGGACGGCGGTGCCCTTCCGGACCTCGCGCGCCGCGGCCGGTTCCGTGGCCGACACCTGTCCCTTCGCGACGACGGCGTCGAACCGTGTCCCGGTCTTCGACGCCGTGTGCAGGCCCTGCGCTTCGAGCAGCTGTCGGGCCTGTGAGACCGACTTGCCCGCGACCGCCGGGATCCGCACGTTGCCACCGGGGCCCGGCCCGAACCAGAAGGCGATGCCGGCGGCGACGAGGGCGAGCACGACGACGATCGCCAGGGCGGCCCAGCCGCGCTTCCGCCGCTTGCCGGACAGGTCGGCCAGACGTTGCGCGGCGGGGGAGAGCGCTCCCGGCTGCGAACCGGTGCGCCGGGGTCCGGGCGGCGCGTTCCGGCCCCGCGCCGCACGACCGGGGTCGGTGGCGCGGTCGCGCGGGATGACGGCCGTCGCGTCGGTGGCCGGCGGGGAAGCAGGGGCACCCGCTCCGGAGCCGACGCTGCCGCCGCCGCCGGAGGGCAGGATCGCCGTGGCGTTCTCGGGTCGGAGCACCGCGGTCCGGTACTGCCCGGTGGCGCGCTGCTGGTTGCCGGCCATGTGGTCGAGCATCTCGCGGGCGTCGCGGGGACGGTCGTCGGGATTGCGCGCGGTCGCCCAGGCGACGAGGTCGTCGAGCTCGGGCGGCACGCCGTCGACCGCGGCGCTCGGCAGCGGCACGATGTCGTTGGCGTGCTGGTACGCGATCTGCATCGGCTGCTCGCCCTTGTAGGGCTGCTCGCCGGTGAGCATCTCGTAGAGCATGATGCCGAGCGCGTAGATGTCGCTGCGCGAGTCCGCGGCGCCGCGGGTGACGAGTTCGGGGGACAGGTACGCGATCGTGCCGAGCAGCGCCGCACCGGTCGCGGTGTTCGCGGTGGTGGCTCGGGCGAGTCCGAAGTCGCCGAGCTTGATCCGGCCGTCGTCGGCGAGCAGGACGTTCTCGGGCTTGAGGTCGCGGTGCACGATGCCGGCGCGGTGCGCCGAAGCGAGTCCGGCGAGCACGGCCCGCAGGATGTCGGTTGCCTGCTCCGGCGTCAGGGCGTGGTGCTCCTGCAGCAGGTCCCGCAGCGTGATGCCGGGGATGTACTCCATGACGATGTAGGCGGTGTCGTCCTCGGCGCCCTGGTCGTAGACGCCGACGAGGTTCGGGTGCGACAGGCGGGCGGCCGAACGGGCCTCCTGGATGAAGCGCTCCCGGAACGCCTGGTCGTCCGCCAGGTGCCCGTGCATGATCTTGATCGCGACGCGCCGCTCGAGGCGGACGTCCGTCGCGAGGTACACGGTCGCCATGCCCCCGCGCGCGATGCGGGAGCGGACGCGGTACCGCTGATCGATCATGCGACCGATCATCGGATCCGTGGCGGCGTTCGTGCTCATCGGCGGCATTCTACGAATCGAGACTGCACACGGCCGCACTGACGCACCGGTCGTGATGCAATCTCGATCTTGCGGATGAGACTCAGAGCGTGGCCAGCCAGCCCTCGGCGGCGCTCGCCCAGTGGGCGTAGGCCTTCGGGTAGGCGGAACGCTGCACGGCCTGGGCCGCGTCCGTGACGCTCATCGACGCCCAACCGGGCACGTCGAGCAGGCCGCGCGTCTTGCCGGCGTTCGGGTTCGACCGGCCGCCGTAGAACAGCTTCGCGGCGTGGGTCGGGTCCTGCAGTGCCGCGGCGCTGCCCCAGCCCTGGCTCGGCCGCTGCTGGAACAGGCCGACCGAGTCGCGGTCGCCGTGCGCGAGGTTGCGGAGGCTCGACTCCTGTATCGCGGCGGCGAGGGCGACGACGATGCCACGGTCCGGCACGCCGAGGGAGCGTCCGACGGCGACGATCGTCGCGGCGTTCTGCCGCTGCTGGGCGCTCAGCCCGACGGCGGAGCTCACCGCGGCACCGGAGGGCGCGGCGACGACGGTGGACGCGGCACCGGGCAGGACGAGGGTGCCGCCCGCGTAGATGGTGCTCGTGTAGCTCAGGCCGTTCGCGGACAGGAGCGACGCGACCGACACGTGGTGCGCGGCGGCGATCGAGCCGACGGTGTCGCCCGCGGCGATCTTCACCGAGGACGAACGGGACGCCCACGTCCCGCCGGAGCCGGACGTGGACGACGCAGTCGAGGACGATGCCGAGGTCGTGGCGCCGTGCGGCACCCGGAGCGTCTGGCCCGGATAGATGACGCTGCGCTGCGAGAGCCGGTTCGCCGACAGGAGCGCGGACGTGGACACGCCAACGCGCGAGGCGATGCCGGAGACCGTGTCGCCCGACTTCACGTGGTAGCTCGAGGTGCTCGACCCGGTGGACGCGGTGGTGCCCGGCGTCGCGGACCCCGAGGTGCGCGTGGACGCGGTGGTGACCGCGGGCGTCGACGCGAGGTGCAGCGTCTGGCCCGGGTGGATGATGGTGTTCCAGCCGAGGCCGTTGCGCACGAGGACCTCCTGCGCGGAGAGGCCGAAGCGTGCCGCGATGCCGGAGACGGTGTCGCCCTGACGGACCGTGTACGAGGACGGCACCGAGGCCGTCGCCGCGACGGTGGTCACGACGGTCTGTGTCGGACGGGCGACGGCGGTGCTGAACACCGGGCGGTCGCTGACGACGCGGTCCTGGTCGACGTGGCGCTCGTGGTTCGCGTCCTGGTCGTCGTGCCGCGGTTCGGCGTGCGCGACGGGGCCGGTGAGCCCGGCGGTGACCGCGATGGTCCCCGCGAGGACGATGGGAACGGTGGCGAAGCGGGCGGATCGCGCGCGCCGGGCGGCGTCGTCTGCGGCGTTGTCCACGGGTTTCTCCTGACCTCGGTGAGCCGTGCTCGTGCGTGCGCGCACTCACAGGTGGCCCCACGCTGGCATGGTGTGGTTTCCAAGTCAACCAGAGAGTCGGACGTGACGCGTGTGACTGGTGTGACGAACGAGGTCGCGCCGGACCGACGCGCGCTCTGGCACCATGGGCGTGTGAGTGCCGCACCCGCCGACGACCTGTCCCTCTCCGAACGCTGGCTGACCGTCCCCGAGCTGGTGGACATGTTCAGCACGAGCCCCGGACGGATCCACCGACTCTTCGAACAGAAGACCCTGCTCGCCGCCCGCGTCGGCGGTGTGCTCCGCGTGCCGGTCGAGTTCCTGGAGGACGGCGAGCCCATGCCCGAACTCCGCGGCACGCTCATCGTGCTCGGCGACAACGGCTTCACCGACGACGAGGCGGTCCGCTGGATGCTCACCGTCGACGACGCGATGGGCGCGACGCCGATCGCGGCGCTGCGTGCCGGACGCAAGGCCGAGGTGCGCCGCGTGGCCCAGTCGCTGCTCTAGACCCACCCCCTGACGGACGGGAGGCCCGTGGCGGTGTCGCCACGGGCCTCCCGTCCGTTCCGGGGTCGCGTCTACGCGGAGCGGCGGCTGACCGTGTCGGCCAGCGACGCGAGCTGGTCGCGTGCCGACGGCGTGAGCGGGGAGGACTCGAGCGCGGCCTTGGCGCGCGCGACGTGCCGGTCGATCGACCGCTCGACCGCGGCGACCGCGCCGGACTCGGTGAGGGTGGCGCGGAGCATCTGCACCTGGGCCTCGTCGAGGTCCGGGTCGCCGAGGAGCTCGTCGAGCAGCTGCCGGGGGCCGCTCGGCAGCGCCTTGCGCGCGGACGCGATGAGGACGGTGCGCTTGCCCTCGCGCAGGTCGTCGCCGGCGGGCTTGCCCGTGACCTCGGGGTCGCCGAAGACGCCGAGCATGTCGTCGCGCAGCTGGTACGCCACTCCGAGCGGCAGACCGAAGGACCGCAGGCCCTCGAGCTGCGAGTCGCTCGCGCCGGCGACGAGTGCGCCGATGACGAGGGGGGCCTCGATCGAGTACTTGGCGGACTTGAAGACGATGACACGCTGGGCGCGGAGCAGGTGCTCGGACTCGTCGATCACGGGCCAGGCGGTCTCCTCGTGCACGTCGAGGTACTGCCCGGCGGTGACGTCGAGGCGCATCGCGTGGAACTCCTGGCGGACGATCCGCGCCCGGACCGGGTCGAGCAGCGCCAGGCCCTCGTCGAAGACGGAGTCGCTCAGGGAGAGCAGCAGGTCACCGAGCAGCAGCGCCGAGTTCGTGCCGTACTGCGCCCGGTCGCCGGTGAACCCGGACTCCTCGTGCAGGGACTCGAAGCGGCGGTGCGCCGCCGGGCGCCCGCGGCGGGTGTCCGAGCGGTCCATGATGTCGTCGTGCACGAGGGCTGCGGCGTGGAAGACCTCGAGCGCGGCGGCGACCGTGACGACGGCCTCGGCGGTGGTCTGCCGCGAGCCCTCGGCGAGGGGGTCGAACGAGCCGGAGCGCCCCGCGACCGACTGCCATCCCCAGTAGCAGAACAGCGCCCGGAAGCGCTTGCCGCCGGACAGCAGGTCTCGGGCGTACTGGTCGAACGGCGCGAGGTCGGGGCTGATCGCGAGGAGCCGCTCACGCTGCTCGTCGAGTGCCCGGTCGATACGCGCCGATACGAGGTCCACTAATCGCGTACTCTCAGCCACGGTGCCTAGCCTAGTGGAGTGGTCCGGACATAGAATCGGCCCACTCAAGACGAGTGTTTTCCAGCCCGGTTCACCAACCCCGCGTCGATCCCAGGAACAGAGGGAACCAAGATGCCGCTCTCGGAACAGGAGCAGCGCCTTCTCGAAGAGATGGAGCGCAGCCTCTACCAGAACGATTCCGACTTCGTGGCGCGTGTCACACGTCGACAGGGCCGTCCGACGTACACGTCCATCACGCTCGGCGTGCTCGGCGCCCTCGCCGGCGTGGCCGTCGTCATCGTCGGGCTCGCCATCAAGGCGCCGCTGCTCGGCATCCTCGGCTTCGTCGTGATGCTCGCCGGCGTGCTGTTCGCCCTGCGCCCCGGTCTCGGAGCGCCCAAGGCGAAGGCGCCGCGGTCCGGACGCCCCTCCACCGGCGGGTCCGCCCGTCCCGGTGGGTCGTCGCGACCGTCGAACGGCGGCGGCTCCTTCATGGACCGCATGAACGAGCGCTGGGACAAGCGGAACGACCAGAACTAGCGCTCCCTCCACAGTCCTCCACGGGGTCGGCCTTCGGGTCGGCCCCGTTCTGTGTTCCCGGGGGTGGTGGCGCCCGGTCAGGCCCGGTCGGCCCGGTCGGCTCGGTCGGCCTGGCCTGGTCGGCCCGGGCGGCGCCGAGGTCGCACGAACTGTCGCGCGAGGCCCGTGCGGGCGACAGTCCGAGCGACCTCGGCGCAGTGCGTGCGGCATGTCGTGACCTCTCGCCGCGCCCCACCGTGCCCAGGTCGTCGGTGAGGTCGCACTCCGACCCGCTTCGGCCATCGGGATGCGGTCCGGCGTGCGATCTCACCGACCTCGCCGCGGCCCAGCGTCTGGGCCTCCGGCCGCCGGCGAGGTCGCACGAACTGTCGCGCGAGGCCCGCGCGAGCGACGGTCCGCGCGACCTCGGCGAAGTGCGTGCGGCATGTCGTGACCTCTCGCCGCGCCCCACCGTGCCCGGCCGCCGGTGAGGTCGCACTCCGACCCGCTTCGGCCACCGGGATCCGGTCCGGACTGCGATCTCACCGACCTCGCCGCGGCCCAGCGTGCTGACGTTTCAGCCTCGGGTTGGCGGCGAGGTCGCACGAACTGTCGCTCGGGGCGCGCGCGAGCGACGGTTCGAGCGACCTCGGCGGGGTGCGTGCGGCATGTCGTGACCTCTCGCCGGCGCCTCTGAGGGAGCGCGCCTCGGCTCCGGCCGGCGGTGACGTCGCACTTCGACCCGCCTCGGCCACCGGAATCCGGCCCGGAGTGCGACCTCGACGACCTCGCCGCGCCCTGGCGTGCTCCACTGGCTGCGAAAGTCCTCCACTTCGCTCCACCGGGCGGCCGCGGGTGCCGATCCGCGCGGTTCCGGGCCTCGCCGATCCGGCGACGGGCCTGGTGACCGTCCGGAGCGCCCCCAGAAGGGGTGTCGCGGGCCGAAAAGGGAGCGGGAACCTGGGCAGGGGGAGGGGAGTGGAGTAAAGTGGGGCACGCAACGGTCCGGTGGAGCGGAGGGGAGGCCCGACGTGCTGCTCGGTACCCATGCCCCGAAGCTCGACGAGAAGGGTCGCGTGATCCTGCCCGCCAAGTTCCGGGATGAACTGTCCGGGGGACTCGTGATGACCCGCGGGCAGGAACGCTGCGTCGTGGTCTTCAGTGCCCGGACGTTCGAGGAACTCCACGAGCGCATCCGGACCGCCCCGATGACGTCGAAGCGCACCCGGGACTACATGCGCCTGTTCCTGTCCGGAGCGAGCGCGGAACAGCCCGACAAGCAGAACCGCGTCACCATCCCGCAGAACCTCCGCGAGTACGCGGGGCTCGAGCGAGACCTGACGGTCATCGGCAGCGGTGACCGTGCCGAGATCTGGTCGACCACCGCGTGGGAGGCCTACTACGCCGAAGCCGAAGAGGCGTTCGCCGACAACGACGAGGAGGTGATCCCGGGGATCTTCTGATCCGTGGATCGGGACTCCCAGCCGTGGAGCCCTGACATCACTTCCCCGATGTCAGGTCGCATGGATGGGGATCCGGACCCGCGGCCCAGGAGACGAGGGGCTGCACATGGCCGAGGACGAGACTCCGAAGTTCCCGCACACGCCGGTGATGCTCGATCGCATCGTCGACCTGTTCACGCCGACCCTCGAAGGGCCGGGCAAGGTCGTCGTCGACGCCACCCTCGGCATGGGCGGTCACTCCGAGGGGCTGCTCGAGCGGTTCCCGGAGCTGACGCTCATCGGGCTCGACCGCGACACCGACGCGCTCGGCATCGCGGGGGAGCGGCTCGCTCGCTTCGGTGACCGTGTCCGCCTCGTGCACACCGTGTACGACGGCATCGTCGACGCGATCGAGGGCGAGGGGTTCACCACCGTCGACGGCGTGCTCTTCGACCTCGGGGTGAGCTCGCTGCAGCTGGACCGTGCCGAGCGCGGCTTCGCCTACAGCCAGGACGCCCCGCTCGACATGCGGATGGACCGGACCGAGGGGCAGACCGCCGCCGACGTGCTGGCCACCTACGACGAGGGCGAGCTGCGCCGCATCTTCCAGCGCTACGGCGAGGAGAAGCTCGCCGGTCGGTACGCCCGGGCGATCGTCGAGCGTCGCGCGAGCAAGCCCTTCACGATGTCCGGCGACCTGGTCCAGGTGCTGCACGACGCGACCCCGGTTGCCGTCCAGCGGCAGGGGCACCCCGCCAAGCGGGTGTTCCAGGCGTTGCGCATCGAGGTCAACGCCGAGCTGAGCGTGCTCGAACGCGCGATCCCGGCGGCGCTCGACGCCATCGCGGTCGGCGGACGCATCGTCGTCGAGTCGTACCAGTCGCTCGAGGACCGCATCGTCAAGCGGGCCCTCGTGGAGCGCACGAAGTCGAGCGCCCCCGCCGGGCTGCCGGTCGAACTGCCCGAGCACCGGCCGACGTACGAACTGGTCGTCAAGGGCGCCGAGCTGGCCGACGAGGCCGAACGCGCCGCCAACCCCCGAGCAACCCCCGTGCGCCTGCGCGCGGCCGAGCGGATCCGGAAGTGACATGAGCACGAACCTCGCACTCGTCGACCCCGCCGTCGTCCCGTCGCGGGCCCCGCGCCCGGACCGGCAGCACCGCCCGGAGCTCGTCGAGGTCACGCCGTCGAAGGCGCAGCGTCGGGCCCGTCCGCGCATCGGCTACGCCGTGGTCGCCGTGGCGGCCCTCGGCATCCTGCTGCTCGCCCAGCTCGGCATCAGCATGGTGCTCAGCCAGGGGGCCTACACGCTCGACTCGCTGAGCGCCGAGCGGACCGACCTGTCCCGGACGCAGCAGTCGCTGTCCGAGGAGCTCCGGGTGCTGGACTCGCCGCAGAACCTGGCGCGCAACGCGCAGGGGCTGGGCATGATCGCCAACTCGACCCCGGTCTACCTCGACCCGAAGACCGGCCAGGTCTACGGCACGCCGACGCCGGCGAAGCCGGACGAGTCCACGGTGTCGACGGACAACCAGGTGCCGAACGCCCTGCTGAACGACGTCCCGCTCGCGGCGAAGCCCGGCAGCACGGCATCCGGCACGGACAAGACGGACAAGACGGACAAGACCGCCACGACGGACACGACCGACAAGACCGCCACGACCGACAAGACGGACCAGGCGGCGACGACGACGGAGCAGCCCGCCCAGGCCGCCGCTCCCTCTGGGAAGACCTCCGACGCCAGCGCGTCGGACGGGGGTTCGTCGAAGTCCTCCGTAGAGTCCGACGCGAACCAGCTCCAGGCGCCCTCGACCCGGTGACCGACGGGGCTGACGCTCCCCTCCAGCCCCACCCAGCACCACCCCGGGAAGGACCGCACGCGTGACCAGGACGATCCGCAACCGCCGACTGCGCTACAGCATCGTGATGCTCGCCGTGATCGCCCTGGTGGGCGTCTTCGTGGTGCGGCTCGTCGACATCCAGGTGGTGCAGGCGGCCGAGATGAACAAGCAGTCGGCGGCGAAGCGCAGCATCCCGGTGACCGTCTACGGCACCCGCGGGTCGATCGTCGATCGCAGCGGCACCGCCCTGGCGGACAGCGTGACGCGCTACAACATCACCACCGCGCCCCGGCTCGTCAAGAAGTTCACGGGCACGCTCGGCGGCACGCGCAAGAAGCAGGTGTCGGTCGACACGGCGCTCCAGGCCCTCGCGAAGGCGTCCGGGGGTGACGCGGCGACGATGCGGCAGAACATCGCGGCGGACCCGCGGTCGAACTTCGCGTACCTGGTCAAGGGCCTCGACGTGAAGCACTTCGAGGCGGTACGGGCGCTCGAGATCCCCTGGGTCTACAAGGAGCAGCAGGCGGCCCGGGTCTACCCGGCCGGGGCGACGACCGGCAACCTGACCGGCTTCATGGGCACCGACGGCGCGCAGGCCGGCCTGGAGTACGCGTACAACCGGTGCCTCGCCGGCACGAACGGCTCCGAGACGTACGAGCGCGGCGAGGACGGCGTGCAGCTGCCCGGCAGCACCGTGACGAAGACGAAGGCCAAGGACGGCGGCACCCTCCACACCACGATCGACAGCGACCTGCAGTACATGGCGCAGCAGACGATCGCGTCCGCCGGCAAGGAGCTGCAGGCGGAGTCGGCGACGGCGACGGTGACGAGCGTCAAGACCGGCGAGATCCTGGCGGTCGCCGACTGGCCGACCGTCGACCCGAACGACGTCGACGCCACCACGGACAAGGGGGCCTTCGGCTCGCGGGCGCTGACGGCCTCGTACGAGCCGGGCTCCACGATCAAGGCCGCCATCGCCGCGGCCCTGCTCGACCAGGGCAAGTCGAGTCCCACCGACCAGGCCGTCGTGCCCTACTCGCGCACGTTCCCCTGGGGCGGCCGCATCCAGGACTCGGAGTTCCACCAGACCGAGAACCTGACCCTGACCGGCATCCTGCAGAACTCGTCGAACGTCGGCATCACCGAGCTCGGCGAACGGCTGACGTCGCAGCAGCGCTACGACTACATGAAGAAGTTCGGCCTGTTCGAGCCGGAGAGCGCGATCGACTACCCGGGCCAGCCGTCGATGGACTACGGCTCGACGCCGGACTGGGACCAGCAGACGAACATCAACTCGATGTTCGGCCAGGGCATCTCGACGACCGCCGTGCAGGTCGCGAGCGTCTTCCAGACCATCGCCAACGACGGCGTGCGCATCCCGCTGCACTTCGTCACCGGCTGCACCACGGCCGACGGCACGACGATCGACGCGCCCGACGTGCAGAAGCAGCGCGTCGTGTCGGCGTCCGCCGCGGAGCAGACCACGCAGATGCTGCAGAGCGTCGTGACGGGCGGCACGCTCGTCGGCATGGAGCGGATCTCCGGCTACAACATCGCCGCCAAGACCGGTACGGCCGAGGTCGCCGAGGGCTCGAAGGGCTACGGCGGACAGCGCATCACGTCGGTGGCCGGAATGGCACCCGCCGAGGACCCCCAGTATGTTGTCACGGTGACGTTCACGAAGCCGCAGACCAACAAGTGGTCCAGTGGTGCGGCTCCGGCGTTCCGAACCCTCATGTCCCAGGTGCTCGAGAAGTACCGAGTAGCCCCCTCCACGACGCCGGCGAAGCTCTACCCGTCGACGTGGTGAGGAAGAAGGAACACTTGTCCGCACGGATCCCCCCGGTCCTCCGACCCGAACACCCGACCCCGAGGGCCGTCGCCGAACTCGCCAACGCCTTCGGCATGCGAGTCGTCGGCTCGGTCGACGCCGTCGAGACGACCGGTGTCACCCTGAGCGCCACCGAGGTGCAGCCGGGCGACCTGTTCGTCGGCGTGCACGGCGCCAACCGCCACGGTGCGCAGTTCGCGACCGAGGCCGCCGAGCGCGGTGCCGTCGCGGTCCTCACCGACCAGGACGGCGTCGCGCTCGTCGAGCCCTCCGGCCTGCCGGTGCTCGTCGTCGACGACCCGCGCGCCGCCCTCGGCGACGTCGCGGCCTGGGTCTACCGCACCCACCCGGACGAGGCGACCGACCTGCCGCAGCTGTTCGCCGTCACCGGCACGAACGGCAAGACGAGCACGTCGTACATCCTCGAGGGGATCCTCAAGCAGCTCGGCCTGGTCACCGGCCTCAGCTCGACCGCGGAGCGCCACATCGGTTCGCTCAGCGTCACGAGCCGCCTGACCACGCCCGAGGCCAGCGAGATGCACGCGCTCCTCGCCCGGATGCGCGAGAGCGAGGTGCGCGCGGTCGCGGTCGAGGTCAGCGCGCAGGCCCTCAGCCGTCACCGGGTCGACGGCATCGTCTTCGACGTCGCGGCGTTCACGAACCTGTCGCACGACCACCTCGACGACTACGCCGACATGGAGGAGTACTACCAGGCGAAGCTCCCGCTGTTCCAGCCCGAGCACGCCCGTCGCGGCGTCGTCTCGCTGGACACCGACTGGGGCCACCGCGTGGTGCAGGACTCCCGCATCCCGGTCACCACGATCACCGTGCACCCGGACGTCGAGGCCGAGTGGCACGTCGACATCGTCGAGGCGCACGCCGCGTACACCGAGTTCCGCCTGACCGGCCCCGAGGGCCGCGAGCTGACCACCCGCGTGCCGCTCATCGGCTGGCACATGGCCGCGAACGCCGCGCTGGCGATAGTCATGCTCGTCGAGGGCGGCTTCGAGCTCGGCGCGATCGCCCAGGCGCTCGAGACGAACCACCGGCAGTACGCCGACCAGGGCGACGACCGTCCGGTGTCCGCGATCGAGTGCTACCTGCCCGGTCGCACCGAGCGGGTGTCCGGCGAGCACGGCCCGAGTGTCTACGTCGACTTCGGCCACAGCGCCGACGCCTTCGAGAACACCCTCGCCGCGGTCCGCCAGTTCACGGCCGGCCGGGTCCTCATGCTGTTCGGCGCCGACGGCGACCGCGACACGACCAAGCGCGGCGACATGGCGCGCGTGGCAGCTGCCGGCAGCGACGTCCTCGTCGTCACCGACCACCACCCCCGCTTCGAGGACGCCGCGTCGATCCGGAAGACCCTGGTCGACGCCGCACGCGAGGCCTACCCGGACCACGAGCTGTACGAGGTGAGTCCGCCCGAGGCGGCGATCCGCAAGGCGGTGAGCCTGCTCGGCGAGGGCGACTCGATCCTCTGGGCCGGTCCCGGCCACCAGGACTACCGCGACATCCAGGGCGTCCGCACGCCGTACTCCGCCCGCGACGAGGCCCGTGCGGCCCTGCGCGAGGCCGGCTGGGAGCCGAACGCCGGCCCGGCGGAGGACATCCGATGATCGCCCTGACCCTCGCCGAGATCGCCCGCGCGGTCGACGGCGAGCTGATCGGCGGTGCCCAGGCGACCGACGTCGCCGAGCCCGGCGACCTCGTCGTCGACGGCTCGGTGGAGACCGACTCGCGCCTGGTCCGCCCCGGCAGCGTCTTCTTCGCCCTGCCCGGCGAGGTCACCGACGGACGTCGCTTCGTGCCCGCCGCGACCGAGGCCGGCGCAGCACTGGTGATCACACCCGAGCGCGTCGACACGACCGCGCCGCAGATCGTCGTCGCCGACGGGTACGCCGCTCTCGCCGCGCTCGCGCACGAGGTCGTCACGCGCGTCCGGACGGCCTCCGCCGACCGTGTCGACGCCGAGGGCCGCCCGGCGCCCCTGCACGTCGTCGGCATCACCGGTTCCAACGGCAAGACGAGCACGAAGAACATGCTCCGCACGATCCTCGAGCAGCACGGCGAGACCGTCGCGCCGCAGGGGTCGTTCAACAACCACGTCGGCGCACCGATCTCGATGCTCCGCGTCACGTACGACACCCGGTACCTCGTGGTCGAGATGGGGGCGAGCGGCGTCGGCCACATCGCCAAGCTCGTCTCGATCGCCGAGCCGGACACCGGTGTCGTGCTCAAGGTGGGCCTGGCGCACGCCGGCGAGTTCGGCGGCATCGAGGCGACGCAGCGCGCGAAGTCCGAGATGGTCACCGACCTGCCCGCGACCGCCACCGCCCTGCTCAACGTCGACGACGACCGGGTCGCGTCGATGCGCGACCTGACGGCCGCGCAGGTGGTCGGCTTCGGCACGTCGGCGGATGCCGACTACCGCATCACCGGCATCGAGACGGACCGCAGCGGCACCCGCTTCACCCTCACCGCGCCTCCCGTACCAGCGGACGACCCGTCTGCAGACGGCGGCCGACCGGGAGGCCCGGATCACGTCGACGTGCGCCTCGCGATCCTGGGTGAGCACCACGCCATGAACGCGTCCGCCGCGCTCACGGTCGCCCATCGGTGGGGCGTCCCGCTCGCCGACGGCGCCGCGGCGCTCGCGTCGATGACGCGCGCCGAGCGCTGGCGCATGGAGCTGCTCCAGGGCGGCCCCGAGGGCGTCACCGTCATCAACGACGCCTACAACGCGTCGCCCGACTCCACCGCGGCGGCGCTGCGGACCCTGGCGCAGATCGTGCGTCCGGGGGAGCGGACCGTCGCCGTGCTCGGCGAGATGGCCGAGCTCGGTGAGTACTCCGTCGAGGAGCACGACCGCATCGGTCGGCTCGTCGTCCGCCTCGGCATCGGACAGCTCGTGGTCGTCGGCCGCGGCGCGATGCCCATCCACCAGGCCGCCACCCTCGAGGGATCGTGGGACGGCGAGTCCGTGTACATCGAGGACGTCGACGACGCCGTCCACACCCTGCAGGACATGCTCCGCCCCGGCGACGTGGTCCTCGTCAAGTCCTCGAAGTCTGCCGAACTGCGATTCCTCGGCGACCGCCTCGGAGGTGTCACCGAATGATCGCGCTCCTCGTCGCCGGCGCTGTGTCGCTGGTGTTCACGTTGCTGCTCACCCCGTTCTTCATCAAGCTGTTCCACCGCCTCGGCTGGGGACAGTTCATCCGTGACGACGGCCCGCAGTCGCACCACACCAAGCGCGGGACCGCCACGATGGGCGGCATCGTGCTCATCATCGGTGCGGTCATCGGGTACTTCGTCGGGCACCTGGTCGGGGGCGACTCGGTCACGCTGTCCGGCCTGCTCGTCCTGTTCCTCATGGTCGGGCTCGGGTTCGTCGGCTTCATCGACGACTTCCTCAAGGTCCGGCGGCAGCGCAGTCTCGGCCTCGGCGGCTGGGCCAAGGTGCTCGGTCAGGTCATCGTCGGTGTGATCTTCGCCACGATCGCCCTCGTCGTGCCGACGTCGAACGGCAAGCCGCCGGCGTCCACGATGATCTCGGCGATCCGCGACGTCCCGTGGCTCGACTTCATGGCGCTCGGCACCGTCATCGGCACCGTGCTGTTCCTCGCCTGGATCGTCCTGCTCACCGTGTCCACGTCGAACGGCGTGAACGTGGCGGACGGCCTCGACGGCCTCGCCACCGGGTCGAGCATCCTGGCGATCGGCTCGTACGTCATCATCGGCTTCTGGCAGTCGAACCAGCTCTGCGGCGGGGCGCGGCTCGACGAGCGGGCCGCGGACGCCTGCTACACGGTGTCGAACCCGCTCGACCTGGCGGTCGTCGCCGCCGCGGTCTGCGGTGGGCTCATCGGCTTCCTCTGGTACAACACCTCGCCGGCGCAGATCTTCCTCGGGGACACCGGCTCGCTCGGTCTCGGCGGCGCGCTGGCGGGTCTCGCGATCCTCAGCCGCACGGAGCTGCTGCTCGTGCTCATCGGTGGCCTGTTCTTCATCGTCACCGGATCGGTCATCCTGCAGCGGGCGTACTTCAAGATCACGCACGGCAAGCGCATCTTCCTGATGAGCCCGCTGCACCACCACTTCGAGCTGAAGGGGTGGGCCGAGGTGACCGTCGTGGTCCGCTTCTGGATCATCGCCGGCCTCTTCGTCGCCGCCGGTGTCGGCCTCTTCTACCTCGAATGGATCGCCCGTGTCGGCTGACCGTCTCGCCTCGCTCGACAGCTGGTACGCCGAGGGGTGGAAGGGACTGGACGTCGCCGTCCTCGGCCTCGGTGCCACCGGGTTCTCGGTGGCCGACACGCTCGTCGAGCTCGGCAGCGCCGTGACGGTCTACTCGACCGACGCGCCGTCGGACAGCGTCGAGCTCCTCGACGTCATCGGCGCGCGGTTCGTGCAGACGCCCCTCGACGCGGTGCCGGACGCCCTCGTGCAGCAGGCGCCGGACGTCGTCGTCGTGTCGCCGGGCCTGCCCCCGCACAACCCGACCGTGCAGTGGGCCGTGGCGAACAGCGTCGTCTGGGGGGACATCGAGCTCGCCTGGCGCGTGCGCGACAAGGTCGTCCGCGGCCCGGTCGCCGCGCCCTGGATCACGATCACGGGCACGAACGGCAAGACCACGACCACGCAGCTCACCACGGCGATGTACGAGGCCGGCGGGCTGCGGGCGGTGGCCTGCGGCAACATCGGCGTGCCGGTGCTCGACGTCGTCCGCGACCCGGACGGCTACGACGTGCTCGTCGTCGAGCTCTCCAGCCACCAGCTGCACTACATGGCGACCTCCGGCGACGGTGCGGTCGTGCCGCTCGCGAGCGCCTGCCTGAACATCGCGGACGACCACCTCGAGTGGCACGGTTCCGCCGAGGCCTACCGCGCCGCCAAGGCCAAGGTCTACGAGCGCACCGTGATGGCGTGCGTCTACAACACGACCGACGAGGTCACCCGGCACATGGTCGAGCAGGCCGACGTGGTCGAGGGCTGCCGGGCCGTGGGCTTCACGCCCGGTGTGCCCGCGCCCGGTGACGTCGGGATCGTCGAGGACGTCCTCTGCGACCGCGCCTTCACCGAGGACCGCCGGAACAGCGCCTTCGAGCTCGCGACCGTCGCCGACCTCGAGGTCGCCGGGCTCGCCAGCCCGCACATGACGATGAACGTGCTCGCCGCGGCCGCCCTCGCCCGGGCCGGCACCGTGCAGCCGAGCGCGATCCAGGGCGCCGTGCGGGCCTTCCGCGCCGACCACCACCGCACCGAGCGCGTCGCCGAGTCGGGCGGGATCGCCTGGGTCGACGACTCGAAGGCGACGAACCCGCATGCCGCGACGGCGTCGCTCGCGTCGTTCGACACGGTCGTGTGGATCGTCGGCGGCCTGTTCAAGGGCGTCGACGTCGACGGGCTCGTCGCGCGCTTCGGCCCCGACGTCCGGGCCGTCGTCGTGATCGGGACCGACCGCACGCCGGTCCTCGAGGCATTCGCGCGACACGCGCCCTCGGTGCCGGTGCTCCAGGTGGAGACGACGGACACTGATCAGGTCATGCCCGAGGCGGTCCGGCATGCCGCATCGGTCGCGAGGCCGGGCGACACGGTCCTCCTCGCCCCGGCGGCCGCGTCGTTCGACCAGTTCGGCTCCTACGCCGACCGGGGGCAGCGCTTCGCGGCGGCGGTCCACGAGCACCTGGGAGGAGACGCGGATGGCGACCACACCGACGGATCTCCCGAACAGCCGTAACGCACGGCCCACGGGGACGTCCCGACGGACGAACGGCGCGATCGTCGCCGTCAAGAACGTCTTCGTCGCCGAGTCCGGCACCTTCTACGCGATCCTCGGCGTGACCCTGTTCCTGGTCGTCTTCGGGGTCGTCATGGTCCTGTCGTCGTCGAGCGTCGAGCAGTACGCCGCGACCCACGACTTCTTCGGGGCGGCGTCGCGCCAGGGGCTGTACGCCGTGCTCGGCGTACCGCTCATGCTCATCGCGAGTCGCGTGCCGGCACGCTGGTGGCGGAAGTGGGCCATGCGCCTGCTCGGCGCCGCGCTGGTGCTGCAGCTGCTCGTGTACACGCCGCTCGGCATCGACGTCCAGGGCAACCGGAACTGGATCAAGATCGGGTCGTCGTTCACCGCGCAGCCGTCCGAGGTCGTCAAGCTCGGGCTCGCGCTCGGCATCGGCGCGATCATGTACGTCAAGCGGGACAAGCTCGACGACTGGAAAGAGGTCTTCATCCCGATCGGGATCGCCTCGATGGTGTCGCTCGGGCTCGTCGTCCTGGGTGGCGACCAGGGCACCGCGATGATCATGCTCCTGCTGATCCTCGGCGCGCTCTACGTCGGTGGTGCCCGCGCTCGGCACCTGCTCGTCGGGGTCCTCGCCTTCGCGGTGATGCTGCCGTTCGTCACGATGGCGTCGAGCTCCCGGCAGGTGCGCATCGCTGCGTGGCTGTCCGGCTGCACCGACTCGAACGCGTTCCAGGACCTCTGCTGGCAGCCCGTGCACGGCATGTGGGCGCTGGCGTCAGGCGGCGTCTTCGGCGTCGGGCTCGGCAACTCCAAGGCGAAGTGGTCGTGGCTGCCCGAGGCCGACAACGACTACATCTTCGCGATCATCGGCGAGGAGCTCGGGCTGATCGGCGCGATCGTCGTGCTCGCCCTGTTCGTGGTGCTCGCCATCAGCATGATGAAGGTCATCCGCCAGTCGCGCGACCCCTTCGTGAAGACCGTCACCGGCGGCGTGCTGGCGTGGATCATCGGCCAGGCGCTCGTCAACATCGCCGTGGTGCTCGGCCTGCTGCCCGTGCTCGGCGTCCCGCTCCCGCTCATCTCCGCCGGTGGGTCGGCGCTCATCATGACCCTCGTCGCGATCGGCGTCGTGCTGTCCTTCGCCCGAGACCTGCCGGGCAAGGAGGCCCGCGCCGCAGCCCTCCCCACCACGAACGGAACACTCCGGTGAGCAAGTACCTCTTCGCCGGCGGCGGCACCGCCGGCCACGTCAACCCCCTGCTCGCGGTCGCCGACCGCCTGACCGACCGCGTGCCGGATGCCGAGGTGCTCGTGCTCGGCACCGCCGAGGGCCTGGAGTCCCGCCTCGTGCCGATGCGCGGCTACGAGCTGCGGACGATCGCGCGCCTGCCCTTCCCGCGGCGCCTGGACGGTGCCGCCCTGCGGTTCCCGCAGCGGTTCGCCGCCGCGGTCAGGCAGACCGAGCAGCTCATCCGTGACGAGCAGATCGAGGTCGTGCTCGGGGTCGGCGGCTACGCCGCCGCGCCCGCCTACATCGCGGCCCGGCGGACCGGCACGCCGATCGTCGTGCACGAGCAGAACGCCAAGCCCGGGCTCGCGAACCGCCTCGCGGCGTTCCTCACCGAGCACGTCGGCCTGACCTTCTCGAACACGCGGCTGCGCCACGGCCGGGTCGTCGGCATGCCGCTGCGCCGCGAGATCGAGTCGCTCGACCGTCGGGCGTCACGGGCCGAGGGCCTCGCCGAGTTCGGACTCGACCCGGACCGCCCGGTGCTGCTCGTCACCGGTGGGTCGTCGGGCGCCCGGAGCATCAACCGGACCGTCAACCGGTCGGCGGCGGCCATCGTCGGTGCCGGCTGGCAGGTGCTGCACGTCGTCGGTGCGAAGTCGGACATCGGGCCGAGCGACCTCGACGGGTACCACGTGCTGCCGTACTGCGACCGCATGGACCTGGCGTACGCCGCGAGCGACTTCGTGGTGTCCCGTTCCGGAGCCGGTATGGTCTGCGAGCTCACCGCGGTGGGGCTGCCGAGCGTGCTCGTGCCGTACCCGGTCGGCAACGGCGAGCAGCGGCACAACGCGAAGGACGTCGTCGACGCCGGCGGCGCGGTCCTCGTCGCCGACGGGGAATTCGACCAGGACTGGGTGACGTTCCAGCTCCTGACGATCCTGCAGGACCGCTCCCGCATCGCGGACATGACGGTCCGCGCCGGCAGCGTCGGCCACCGCGACGGTGCGGACCGCATGACCGACCTGGTCCTCGACGCGGCGAAGCACACGCAGCACGGAGTCGGGCACGCGCCCGACGGGTCCGGGGGCGCGCCCCGCCCCGCCAGCACCACGGAGGAAGCATGACCATCAAGCCGGACCTGACGCAGCCGATCCCGGACGACCTCGGCACGGTGCACTTCGTCGGCATCGGCGGCTCCGGCATGAGCGGCATCGCGCGGATGTTCCTCGCCGCCGGCCACCGGGTGTCCGGCAGTGACGCCCGTGAGACCGACACCACGGGTGCGATGCGCGACCTCGGCGCGACGGTGCACATCGGGCACGACGCCGCCAACCTCGCCGACGCCGACACCATCGTCGTCACGAGCGCCCTCTGGCCGGACAACCCCGAGCTCCTCGAAGCGCAGCGCCGCGGCCTGCCGGTCCTGCACCGGTCGCAGGCCCTGGCCGCCCTCATCGCCGAGCACCGGCTCGTCGCGGTCGCGGGTGCGCACGGCAAGACCACCTCGACCGGCATGATCGTCACCGCGATGGTCGAGCTCGGCCTCGACCCGAGCTACGTGAACGGCGGGGTCATCCAGTCCCTCGGCACGAGCTCGGCCCCGGGGTCGAGCGACCTGTTCGTCGTCGAGGCCGACGAGTCCGACGGCTCGTTCCTGCTCTACGACGTCGCCGTGGCGCTCGTCACCAACGTCGACGCCGACCACCTGGACCACTACGGCAGCGAGGAGGCGTTCACCGAGGCCTTCGTCGAGTTCGCCGCGAAGGCGAGCGAGCGCGTCGTCATCTCGAGCGACGACGCGGGCGCGAAGACGGTCACGGCCGGCATCCGGCAGCGCCCGGGCGCCCCCGAGGTCGTCACGTTCGGCGAGGCCGTCGACGCGGACGTCCGCATCGAGGGCATCACCGAGTCCGCCGGCGTCGAGGTCGACTTCCGTGCCGGTGGCGAGGCACACCACCTGACCCTCCGCGTGCCCGGTCGGCACAACGCGATCAACGCCGTCGGTGCCTTCGCGGTCCTGACCGGCCTCGGCGTCGCCCCGGCCGACGCGATCCGCGGGCTCGAGGCGTTCGGCGGCACCCAGCGCCGCTTCGAGCTGCACGGGGTCGAGCGCGGCGTCTCGGTCTACGACGACTACGCCCACCACCCGACCGAGGTCGCCGCGGCGCTCAAGGCCGCCCGCAACGTCGTCGGCGACGGCCGGATCATCGCGATCCACCAGCCGCACCTGTACTCGCGCACCCGCCTGATGGCCGGGGACTTCGCGAAGGTCTACGAGGAGCTCGCCGACCACACGGTCGTCCTCGACGTCTACGGCGCCCGCGAGGACCCGGAGCCCGGCGTCACCGGCGCCCTCGTGCAGGAGCGCTTCGCCGACCAGTCGCGTGTCGAGTTCCTGCCCGACTGGGACGAGGCGGCGGCCCGCGCGGCCGCGGTGGCCGAGGACGGCGACATCATCATGACGCTGAGCTGCGGCGACGTGTACCGGATCATCCCGCAGGTGCTGGGAGCGCTGTCCCGGTGAGGCGACCCGAGGGATTCGACGAGGGGGACGCCCGCGCGGACGCCCCGGCCGAGGACGCCGCGGCGCCCCGGCAGCGTCGTGCCCCCTCGATGCCGCGGCTGCCGTTCCGCGGCCGCTCGACGGACGGCCAGGAGGCCCGACCCGCGTCCGACGCGGACGTCGCCGCCGACGACGCCCCGGCCCCGACGTCCGCCCCGGCACCCGAGGACACCGCCGGTTCCACGCGTGACCGCGTCGGCGCCATCGCAGGTGCTGCCGGTCGCCGCTTCGGCGCCGGGCTGTCCACCGTCGCCGACCGGCTGCGCGAGTACACGCCCGACGAGGACCACGAGTCGCTCCCGCGGGTCGAGGGCGCGCGCCGGGGCGGACCGGCGACGGGCGACGCCCAGGTCACGGACGTGCTCGCGTCGCCCATCGGCACCGGGGTCCGCGCCGCCGAGACCGCCCGCGAGGCGCGGATCGCGAAGCGCCGTCGTCGGCTCCTCGAACGTGCCGAGGTCCGGCGGTTCACCCGCAGGAGCCGTCACCGTCGTGCCGCGTGGATCACCGCGGCCGGCGTCGTCGTCGTGCTCGGGGCGTCGATCCTGGTCGCCGTGTACTCGCCGCTCATGGCGCTCCGCACGATCAAGGTCGAGGGGACGGACCGCGTCGACGAGTCCGCGCTGCGCCAGGCACTGTCGGACCAGGTGGGCACGCCGCTCGCCCGGCTCGACTTCGACGCGATCAAGCGCGACGTCGCGGGGTTCCCGCTCATCGAGAGCTACGTGACCGAGGAGGCCCCGCCGCACACGCTCGTCATCACGGTCACCGAGCGCACCCCGGTCGTCGCCGTGAAGTCGGGGAGGACGTTCGACCTCGTCGACCCGGCGGGCATCGTCGTGCAGTCGTCGCCGAAGCGCCCGGAGACGATGCCGCTCGCCGACATCGCCCGCGCGGAGCTCGGGTCGATGAGCTTCCGCACGATGACCGAGGTCGTGCTCGCGCTGCCGTCCTCGGTGCGGTCGCAGGTCACCCGGGTCGCCGGCTCGACCGCCGACGACGTGACGCTGACGTTGCGTGACAAGTCGACGGTCGTGTGGGGGAGCCCCGACGCTCCTCGGGCGAAGGCCGCTCTGCTCGCCGCACTGGTCAAGGACCACGAGGCGCGCAACCCCGGTGTCGTCGTCGAGTACGACGTGTCCGCCCCGGACAACGGCGTCATCCGCGCGAAGCGGTGAGCGGCGGAGAATTGCCGGGCGCGATCGGCGACACGCGGCGTGGCGAGGCGACAGTGCGACGAGCGCACCCGTAGCGTCGGAACCAGCACCACATCTACCAGCATTGCCCCTGAACTTCAAGTAGAGGTTGAGGGTTCGACCGGAGGCCTGACTGACGTGACCACGAACCACAACTACCTCGCCGTCATCAAGGTCGTCGGTGTCGGCGGCGGCGGCGTCAACGCCGTCAACCGGATGATCGAGCTCGGCCTGCGTGGGGTCGAGTTCATCGCGATCAACACCGACGCGCAGGCGCTGCTCCTCAGCGACGCCGACGTCAAGCTCGACGTCGGCCGCGAGATCACCCGCGGCCTCGGTGCCGGCGCGGACCCCGAGGTCGGCCGTCGTGCCGCCGAGGACCACGCCGAGGAGATCGAGGAAGCCCTGGCTGGTGCCGACATGGTCTTCGTCACCGCCGGCGAGGGCGGCGGGACCGGCACGGGTGGTGCTCCCGTCGTCGCGCGCATCGCGAAGTCGATCGGCGCGCTCACCATCGGTGTCGTCACGAAGCCGTTCAGCTTCGAGGGCAAGCGCCGCCAGTCCCAGGCCGAGAACGGCGTCGCCGGGCTGAAGGACGAGGTCGACACGCTCATCGTCGTCCCCAACGACCGCCTGCTCGAGATCAGCGACCGTGGCATCTCCATGGTCGAGGCCTTCGCGACCGCCGACCAGGTGCTCCTCGCCGGCGTGCAGGGCATCACCGACCTCATCACCACCCCGGGTCTCATCAACCTCGACTTCGCCGACGTGAAGAGCGTCATGCAGGGTGCGGGATCCGCGCTCATGGGCATCGGCTCGTCGCGCGGTGCCGACCGTGCCATCAAGGCCGCGGAGCTCGCGGTGGCGTCGCCGCTGCTCGAGGCCTCGATCGACGGCGCGCACGGCGTGCTGCTGTCGATCCAGGGTGGCTCGAACCTCGGCATCTTCGAGATCAACGACGCGGCCCGCCTCGTGCAGGAAGCCGTCCACCCCGAGGCGAACATCATCTTCGGTGCCGTCATCGACGACACCCTGGGCGACGAGGTCCGCGTGACCGTCATCGCCGCCGGCTTCGACGGTGGCGAACCCACCACGCAGCAGAAGGAGCGTCGTTCGAGCTACGTCGACCCCGAGTCGAGCGCGACGGTCCCCGTCGCCGCGTCGACCGGTGCGATCGAGGACTCGAGCACGTCGAGCCCGTCCTGGGCCTCGCAGGAGCACCAGCCGCCGGTGCAGCGCGCCGCCGACCCGGCCTTCGACGACGACGCCGACGAGCTCGACGTCCCCGACTTCCTGAAGTAACCGTCTCCTTGGCAGCCGAACCGCGCCTCCAGACCGCCTCGTCCCACGGCGACGGACTGGAGGCGCGCGTTGCGTCCGTCAGGGCAGGCATCGCCGACGCGGCGCGAGCCGCGGGGCGCTCGGTGGACGAGCTGACACTCGTCGTCGTGACCAAGTACCACCCTGCCTCGCTGGTGCGCGAGCTCGCCGCACTGGGCGTCACGGACGTGGGGGAGAACCGCCACCAGGAGGCGCAGGCGAAGGCTGCGGAGCTCGCCGATCTGCCGCTCACCTGGCACTTCGTCGGGCAGCTGCAGTCGAAGAAGGCCCGTCAGGTCCGCCGGTACGCCGACGTGGTGCAGTCGCTCGACCGCGACTCGGTCGTCGACGCCTTCGCCCCGACCGAGGCCGAGCCGTCGCCGCGGATCGTCGACGGGTTCGTGCAGGTGAACCTGACCGACGACCCCGGCCGTGGCGGCGTCCAGCCGGACGACGTCGAGGCGATGGTCGGCCGGGTGCTCGGCACGGGGACGATCCGGTTGCGCGGGGTCATGGCGGTCGCGCCGCTCGACGAGGAACCGCGTCGCGCCTTCGCCCGGCTCCGCGCGATCTCCGACCGCGTGGTGTCGCTCGAGCCGACGGCGACCGACATCTCGGCGGGCATGAGCGGCGACTACGCCGACGCAGTCGCCGAGGGCGCGACACACCTGCGGATCGGCACCGCAATCACGGGAAACCGGCCGGTCGCGCCCTAGCCTCGACTCAGGGCATCCACGAGCAGACACCTCCGGAGGAACCATGGCCAACCCGCTGAAGAAGACGATGGTCTACCTCGGCCTCGCCGACGAGGAACTCGACTACGAGGACGAGCAGCCGCAGCAGGCACCCGCACGCCAGCAGGCCGCGGCCGCTCCGGCTGCTGCCCCGGCCGCCGCCCCCGCTCCGGAGACCCCGGCGGCCGCGCCTGCAGCAGCTCCGGCTGCCGCCGCGCCGGCCCCGACGAAGACGCACACCCACCAGCGCGGCGCCCAGGTCACCCCGCTCCGCCGCGCGAACACGACCGCACAGAAGGCGACCCCGGTCCAGGAAATGAACGAGATCCTCACCGTCCACCCCCGCGAGTACAAGGACGCGCAGTCCATCGCCGAGAGCTTCCGCGACGGGATCCCCGTCATCATCAACCTCTCGCAGATGACCGAGGGCGACGCGCGGCGCATGATCGACTTCGCCTCCGGGCTCTCGCTCGGCCTGTTCGGCAAGATCGAGCGCGTCACGAACAAGGTCTTCTTGCTCTCGCCCGCCCACGTCGCAGTGAGCGGTGAGCCGGCTGAGGTAGAGTCCGACATCGAGGCGAACTTCTTCGCCCAGCCCTGAGTCCCAGGCGCACCCGCCCCTGAGCGTCGTCCCCGGACGGCACTCGCACGAGACGAGCGAGCCACACCGTGTCCGCGATCTTCACGCTCCTGTACTACGTCCTGCTGCTCTACTTCCTGGTGATGTGGGGCCGGTTCGCGCTCGACCTGGTGCAGAGCTTCAACCGCTCCTGGCGTCCGCGCGGCGGGCTGCTCGTCGTGTCCGAGTTCGTGTACACGGTGACCGACCCGCCGATCCGGGCCGTCCGACGGGTGCTCCCGCCGCTCCGACTCGGGCCGATCGCGCTCGACTTCGGGTGGACGATCGTCATGCTCGTGACGATCATCCTCATGCGTCTCATGCCCTTCCTGGCCGCGGTCGTCTGACGACCCCGGTCATCGCGACACGCGCCACGCCGCACGGACGGCACGGCTCCGCCCCACCGTCGGTGTACGGTGGTCGGGATCGATGCCGCGCCTGCGTGGCATCCGCACCACCCGGTACGACTGGTAGATTCGGTCCGACCCGAAGTGGTTCCACACGTTCAGCAGTTCTATTGAGGTGACGGCAATGGCTTTGACGCCGGAAGACGTAGTCAACAAGCGGTTCCAGCCGACGAAGTTCCGCGAGGGCTACGACCAGGACGAGGTCGACGACTTCCTCGACGAGGTCGTCGTCGAGCTCCGTCGCCTGACCGCGGAGAACGACGAGCTCCGTCAGCGCCTGCAGGCGGCCGAGTCGGCCAGCCCCGCGCCGTCGCTCGAGAAGTCCGAGCAGCCCGCTCCGGCCGCCGAGCCCGAGCCCGCCCCGGTCGAGGCAGCACCGGAGCCCGCTCCGGTCGCCGCCGCTCCGGCGCCCGCCGCCGCTCCGGTGTCGACGGCCCCCGCCGACGAGGACACCGAGGGCACCACGAACCTGCTCACGCTGGCTCGTCGTCTGCACGAGGAGCACGTCCGCGAGGGCATCGAGAAGCGCGACGCGCTCATTGCCGAGGGCACCGCGCAGGCCGCCCGCCTGGTCTCCGAGGCCGAGGCGAAGCAGCGCCAGATCATCGCCGACACCGAGAACACCAACCGTCAGCGTGTCGCGGTGCTCGACCAGGAGCGCACGCAGCTCGAGGGCAAGATCGACGAGCTCCGCACCTTCGAGCGCGACTACCGTGCGCAGCTCAAGAGCTACATCCAGGGGCAGCTCTCCGAGCTCGACTCCTCGGGCGAGCAGTCCTCGGGCCTCGCCCCGGCGCCGGCATCGGCGCAGGGCTTCGGCAACTGACGTTGTCCCGTCCGACCTCACCGGCGAAGGTCAGTGCCCGCGCGATCGCGGGCCTGGCCTTCGCCGCTGTCGTGGTGGTGGCCGCCGACCAGATCGCGAAGGCGCTCGTCGTCGCGAACCTGCCGTACGGCACGCCCGTACCCGTCCTCGGTGGCGCACTCCAGTTCCTGTACGTGCGCAACCCCGGTGCCGCGTTCTCGTTCGCGGTGAACATGACCTGGGTCTTCTCCGTCATCTCGGCCGCGGTCGTCGTGGGCATCATCGTCTTCGCCCGCCGCATCCGGTCGATGTGGTGGGCCATCGTGCTCGGCATGCTGCTCGGCGGCGCGCTCGGCAACCTGGTCGACCGTCTGTTCCGTGAGCCGGGCTTCGCGCGCGGCCACGTCGTCGACTTCATCTCGACGCCGTGGATGATGCCGGCGATCTACAACGTCGCCGACTCGTTCATCTGCATCAGCATGGTGGTCTTCGTGCTCCTCGTGGTCCTCGGCGTGAACCTCGACGGCACCCGCACGGTGTCGACGAAGCGTGCCGCCGCAGCGGGCACCGACCCGGCCGCGCCGCTCGACGGTGGTGCCGCGTTCGCACCCGCGCCGACCGCAGCCGACGCGCCGGAGCCGGACCGGGCCTCCCGTCCGGAGCAGCACGACCGACGCGACACCCTGGGGCACGACGCCACGTGACCGAGAGCCGTTCCCTGCCCGTCCCCGACGGGCTCGCCGGTGAGCGCGTCGACGCCGCCATCGCCAAGCTCCTCGGCTTCAGCCGCTCCTTCGCCGCGGACGTCGTCGCGGCCGGTGGCGTGCGGGTCGACGGCGTGACCGTCGACAAGTCCGACCGGCTGCACGCCGACTCGTGGCTCGAGGTCGAGTGGTCCCCGAAGGAGCCGCCGCGCATCGTCCCCGCCGTCGTGCCCGGGATGACGGTCGTCCACGACGACGAGGACATCGTCGTCGTGGACAAGCCCGTCGGCGTCGCCGCGCACCCGTCGCCCGGCTGGGACGGCCCGACCGTGCCCGGGGGGCTCGCGGCCGCCGGGTTCACCATCGCGACGTCCGGTGCCGCCGAGCGTGCCGGGATCGTGCACCGCCTCGACGTCGGCACCTCGGGCCTGATGGTCGTCGCGAAGACCGAGCTCGCGTACACGCACCTCAAGCGCGCCTTCAAGGAGCGCACGGTCGAGAAGGTCTACCACGCCCTCGCCCAGGGCCACCCCGACCCGACGTCCGGCACGGTCGACGCGCCGATCGGCCGGCACCCGTCGAGCGACTGGAAGTTCGCGGTCACGGCCGACGGCAAGCCGAGCGTGACGCACTACGAGACCCTCGAGGCCTTCCGCGCCGCGACCCTGCTCGAGGTGCACCTGGAGACCGGTCGCACGCACCAGATCCGCGTGCACATGGCCGCCACCCGCCACCCGCTGGTCGGCGACACGATGTACGGCGCCGACCCGGTGCTCGCCGCGGAGCTCGGCCTCACCCGGCAGTGGCTCGACGCCGTGCGGCTCGGCTTCGCGCACCCACGCACGGGGGAGTGGGTGTCGTTCGAGGCGTCCTACCCCGACGACCTGCAGGCCGCGCTCGACCGCATCCGCGCCGCGTAGGCGGGCCGGGACGCCGGCGCTCGCTCGGCGAGAGGGCGCGATGTGTCGTCCGGAGCGTCTCTAGGAGACACATCGTGCCCCTTGGACGTCCCGCTCACGGCGCGTCGTGCCCGCTCGGAGTCGCGCCCCGCGCGTGTCCCGACCGCCTGCCGGACGGGAGGCGCGGGTCGACGCCGCCCCGCGCCTCCTGTCCGGTGCACCGCGGCGTGGTCCGCGTCGCGCCGCGAGGGCGCGCATCCTGCCGCCCGCGACGCCGCCGACCGGCAGTCCGTGCGACCTCGGCGCCGTCCAGCGGCGTGTCGCGCGACCTCGTGCGCCGGGGCGACGGACACGCGCGGGATTGTCCTCGGCCGCGGTTAGGCTTGTCGGACCCAGCAGCAAGACCGTTCGACCGGAGGCTCCGTGGCGGATTCCGACTCCTTCGTCCACCTGCACGTGCACAGCGAGTACTCGATGCTCGACGGCGCTGCCCGACTCGGCGACCTGGTGGCCGAGACGGCTGCGCAGGGCATGCCCGCCGTGGCGGTGACCGACCACGGCAACATGTTCGGCGCGTTCGAGTTCTGGAAGGCCGCGAAGGCCGGCGGCGTCAAGCCGATCATCGGAACCGAGGCGTACATCACGCCCCGCACCCACCGCACCGACAAGACCCGTGTGCGCTGGGGCGACGGCGGCGGCGACGACGTGTCCGGTGCGGGTTCGTACACGCACATGACGATGTTCGCCGAGAACACGACGGGCATGCACAACCTGTTCCGGTTGTCGTCGAAGGCCTCGATCGAGGGCTACTACTTCAAGCCCCGCATGGACATCGAGCTGCTGCAGGAGTACCACGAGGGCATCATCGCGACGACGGGCTGCCCCTCGGGCGAGATCCAGACGCGCCTGCGCCTCGGGCAGTACGAGGAAGCGCGCCAGGCAGCTGCCGACTACCGCGACATCTTCGGCAAGGAGAACTACTTCGCCGAGATCATGGACCACGGGCTCGACATCGAGCGCCGGGTCATGAGCGACGTCATCCGCCTGGCGAAGGACCTCGGCATCCCGCTCGTCGGCACGAACGACCTGCACTACACGCACTCGCACGACGCGAAGTCCCACGCGGCCCTGCTCTGCGTGCAGTCCGGTTCGACGCTGAACGACCCGAACCGCTTCAAGTTCGACGCCGACGAGTTCTACCTGAAGACCCCGCAGCAGATGCGGCACGTCTTCCGCGACAACCCCGACGCCTGCGACAACACGCTGCTCATCGCCGAGCGGTGCAACGTCGAGTTCGACACCGCGGCGAACTACATGCCGAAGTTCCCGGTCCCCGCGGGCGAGACCGAGCACACGTGGTTCGAGAAGGAGGTCGCGAAGGGGCTGCAGTACCGCTACCCCGGCGGCATCCCGGCCGAGGTGCAGGAGCGCGCCGACTACGAGGTCGGCATCATCAACCAGATGAACTTCCCGGGGTACTTCCTCGTCGTCGCCGACTTCATCAACTGGTCGAAGGACAACGGCATCCGGGTCGGTCCCGGCCGTGGTTCCGGTGCCGGCTCGATGGTGGCGTACGCGATGCGCATCACCGACCTCGACCCGATCCGGCACGGCCTGATCTTCGAGCGCTTCCTCAACCCGGACCGCGTCTCGATGCCCGACTTCGACGTCGACTTCGACGACCGGCGCCGCGGTGAGGCGATCAAGTACGTCACCGAGAAGTACGGGTCGGAGCGCGTCGCGCAGATCGTCACCTACGGCACGATCAAGGCGAAGCAGGCGCTGAAGGACTCGTCCCGCGTGCTCGGTTTCCCGTTCGGCATGGGCGAGAAGCTCACGAAGGCGATGCCGCCGCCCGTGATGGGCAAGGACATCCCGCTCACCGGGATCTTCGACAAGGACCACCCGCGCTACAAGGAGGCCGTCGACGTCCGCACCGTGGTCGAGACCGACCCCGAGGCGAAGACCGTCTTCGACACCGCACTCGGGCTCGAGGGGCTGAAGCGCCAGTGGGGCGTGCACGCGGCCGGCGTCATCATGTCGAGCGACCCGCTCATCGACATCATCCCGATCATGAAGCGGGAGCAGGACGGCCAGATCGTCACGCAGTTCGACTACCCGGCAGCGGAGTCGCTCGGCCTGATCAAGATGGACTTCCTGGGGCTGCGGAACCTCACGATCATCAGTGACGCCCTCGACAACATCAAGTCGAACCGCGGCATCGACCTCGACCTCGAGACCATGGGCCTCGAGGACCCCGAGGCCTACGCGCTGCTGCAGCGCGGCGACACCCTCGGGGTCTTCCAGCTCGACGGCGGACCGATGCGCGGGCTGCTGCGCCTCATGAAGCCCGACAACTTCGAGGACATCTCCGCGCTCATCGCCCTGTACCGACCGGGGCCGATGGGTGCGAACTCGCACACGAACTACGCCCTGCGCAAGAACGGCGAGCAGCCGATCACCCCGATCCACCCGGAGCTCGAGGAGCCCCTGGCGGAGATCCTCGGCGGCACCTACGGCCTGATCATCTACCAGGAGCAGGTCATGGCCATCGCGCAGAAGGTCGCGGGGTTCTCCCTCGGCCAGGCGGACATCCTCCGCCGCGCGATGGGCAAGAAGAAGAAGTCCGAGCTCGACAAGCAGTACGCCGGCTTCGAGAAGGGCATGCAGGACAACGGCTACTCGGCGGCCGCGATCAAGACCCTGTGGGACATCCTGCTGCCGTTCTCCGACTACGCCTTCAACAAGGCGCACTCGGCGGCGTACGGCGTGGTCTCCTTCTGGACGGCGTACCTCAAGGCGCACTACCCGGCCGAGTACATGGCCGCGCTGCTGACGAGCGTCGGCGACGCCCGCGACAAGCTCGCGCTGTACCTGAACGAGTGCCGCCGGATGGGCATCAAGGTGATGCCGCCGGACGTCAACGAGTCGATCGGCTTCTTCGCCGCCGTGGGCGAGGACATCCGCTTCGGCATGGGCGCGATCCGCAACGTCGGGTTCAACGTCGTCGACGACATCGTGCAGGCGCGAACGGAGAAGGGCGCGTTCGAGTCCTTCCACGACTTCCTGCGCAAGATCCCGATCTCGTCGGCGAACAAGCGCACGGTCGAGTCGCTCATCAAGGCCGGGGCGTTCGACGAGTTCGGCGACTCCCGGCGCGCGCTCGTCGAGATCCACGAGGGCGCCGTCGAAGGCGCGGTGAAGGTCAAGCGTGACGAGGCCCACGGCAACGTCGGCTTCGACTTCGACTCGCTCTTCGCCGAGGTCGCCGAGGAACAGCCGTCCGCCGCCGCGGTGTCCCAGGTGCCCGACCGCCCCGAGTGGTCGAAGCGCGACAAGCTCGCGTTCGAGCGGGACATGCTCGGCCTGTACGTGTCCGACCACCCGCTCGCCGGGCTCGAGATCGAGCTCGCCAAGCACCAGTCGATCACCATCGCCGACCTCATCGGGGCCGACGACTCGATCGAGGGCGAGACGGTCACCGTCGCGGGGCTGCTGACGAGCGTGCAGCACCGGGTGGCGAAGTCGAGCGGCAACCCGTACGGCATCGTCGACATCGAGGACTTCGGCGGCCAGATCGGCGTGATGTTCCTGGGCAAGACCTACCAGGAGTTCGGACCGTCCCTCGTCGCCGACTCGATCGTCGTGCTGCGTGGTCGGGTCAACGTGCGCGACGACGGCAAGGCGCTGCACGCGGTGAGCATGTTCCAGCCGGCGATCGGCGACGGGATGGGCTCCGGTCCGCTGACCCTGTCACTGCCCGAGCGGCAGGCCACCACGACGACGGTGACCGAGCTCGCAGCCGTCCTCGGCCGGCACCAGGGCGAGACCGAGGTGCGGCTGAAGCTCCTGAAGGACGACGTCGCCCGGACCTTCGAGCTGCCGTTCCCGGTGAACCTGACACCGGACCTGTTCGGCGAGCTGAAGAGCCTGCTCGGCCCGCGCTGCCTGGTCTGATCGGTCGAGCGGCGGGGGAGCGAGCACACTACCCAGCACCGCGGCCGGGCAGGCCGGCGTGCGTGTCTCGGTGGGGTCGACCGCGGTGTTCCCGGCGCTCGCGCGGTCGCTGCGCGCACTCCGCCTGGACGGTGCGGACCTGCAGATCCGGTTGCCGACCGACACCACGGGCGGCTCCTCGACCGTCAACGCCACGCTCACCGACCCGACCGACGCGTCCACCAGCAGCAACGAGACGGCCCAGCGCAACGCGCAGGCCTGGCGCGACGCCTGGTCGGCGAGCGGCTGAGGACCCCGGTCGCGGCCACTCGGTTGGCCGCCCGCCGTCGGCCGGGTGCCTCCGGTCGGCCGGTCACACGCCGTCGGCCGGTCGCCTCCGGTCAGGCGGTCGCCCCCGGTCGGTCGGGAGGCCCGGCTCGGCCCTGCGAGGAACGCCCAGGCCGACGTCGTGGTCGCGTCAGGCGCCGCGGCCGGTGATCGCCCGGATGCGCGCGACCACGCGGGGGTTCCGGGCGCCGAAGCTCAGTGCCGTGAGCCGCCGCAGGGACACCGTGGCGCGGTGCACGAGCAGGCCGGTGGCCTCGGCGATGTCGGAGACGGCGAGCCAGCGCGCCCGGAGCGACTCCACGTCGATCTCGGTGGACGCGGCGGTGCGCACGAGTGCCACCAGGTCTTCGCCGCTGCGCCAGGTGGTCGTCTGGTTCTCGAACCGCCGCTGGATGCGGTCGATTGCGGCGGCCCGGTGGTTCGCCACCGCGTGGGACCACCGGAGGTCGTGCGCCACCGGGTCGACGAGGATCCAGCGCGGAGCGTTCGCGTTGAGCGCCGTCAGCTGGCCGAACGTGGTCAGGGCGCCGAGCGCGACGGCCACGTCGAAGATCTGGCGGGGGCGTCCGTTCACCGCGATCGCGGCACCCGGGAACGCCTGGCGGGCGGCACGGATCTGCGACTTCGCGACGATGACGGTGACGACGACGTCCTCCGGAGCCGCGGCCAGGGTGGCGCGCGCGGACGCCAGCACGGAGTCCGTCAGGTCCTCCGGCAGGTGCAGGGCGACCCGGACCACGTCGTCGTCGGGCATGAAGGCGTCGGCGAAGACGTCGACGGCGTCGCGGTGCCGGGCGAGGAAGAGGGCCACGGCGCCGGCGTAGAACGGGTAGCGCTCGAGCAGGATGCGCTCGTGCTCGAGCCGGAGGGCCGGCCCGCGGTCGCCGCTGAAGCTCGTCGAACCGGTGTGCAGCACGAGGGCCCGGTTGGCGAGCACCGAGGTGAAGCCCTGCTCGTTGATCCGGAGGCAGAAGTCGTTCTCCTCGCCGTAGCCGGGGGAGAACCGCTCGTCGAAGAGGCCGAAGCGGTCGACCATCTCGCGGCGGATGAGGAAGCAGAAGCCCATCGCGACGGGCGACACCGTCGAACGCGGCAGCAGGTACTTCGTCCGTCCGTGCAGTTCGCGGGTGCGGCGCGGCGACAGGTTCGCCCGCGGGTTGCGTCGCGCGTACGGGAACGAGGCGATGGTCGCATTGTCGCTCCGGGCGCACACGACGCCGATCGTGTCGTCCGAAGCCAGGACGGCGGTCATCTCGTCGAGGAAGCCCGGCAGCGGCACCGTGTCGCTGTTGAGCAGCAGGACGTCGTTGCCGGTGCGGTCGAGCTCGAGGACGGCGCGGTTGCAGTTGCCGACGAAGCCGAGGTTGCGCGGGTTGCGGGTGTACTCGAAGCCGTCGTGGTCGCCGACCAGCTCGAGGACCCGTGCCTCAATCTCGTCGACGCGGGGCCCGACGTCGTTGGCGAGCAGCACCCGGTCGGTCGTGAAGTCGACCGAGTCGAGGAGCGCCTCGATGCAGCGCTCGAGGCCGGGCAGGTCGTCGTAGATCGGGACGACGATCGTCACCGGACGGCGTTCGTCGCGGGTCACCGGCGCACGAGCTTCCGGACAGCGGCACCCGGCCGCGCCAACACCCGGCCGACCAGGCCGGACCGCGTGCGCACCCGGTTCGCGAGCAGGCCGACCGCGGCCCTCGCGCTCGTGGCGCCGAGGGCGGCGTAGGCGCCCGGCAGCTCGAACCAGTAGCGCGCGGCCTGGGGGAGTCGGTAGCCCTCGGTCCCGACCAGGGCGACGAGCCGCGCGATCGCGGCCGCGTTGTCGTGTCCTGCACCCATGACGGCGGTGAGACGGTCCGGGGCAGCCGCACCGTGCCTCCTGACCGATGCCGGGTCGGCCGCGTACGCGGCGAGGGCGTCCGTCAGCGCAGTGGTGTCGTCGGCGTCGACGAGCGCACCGGTCACGCCGGGTTCGACCAGTTCGGCGCTGCCGCCCTGGCGGGTCGCGACGACCGCCTTGCCGAGCGTCATGTACTCGGCGGTGGTGCGACCGAACGCCTCGATCGTCGAGGGGGTGATGCAGACGTCCGCGGCCTCGACGTAGGGAGCGGGTGTGCGCTGCTCGCCGGTGAACACCACATGGTCGGCGACGCCCAGGGCGCGGGCGCGGTCGGTGAGGCGTTGGTCCTCGCCGGGGTGCTTCCAGCTGCCGACGAAGCAGACGCTCGCCGTCACCCCACGAGCGCGCAGTGCGCCGAGCGCGTCGACGACGCGGTGCTGGCCCTTCGACTCCTCGACCCGTCCGACCACGGTGATGCGGAGTCCGGGGTCGGCCTGGGGGAACGGGGCGACCGCCGGGGCGTCGGTCCGCGTCGCACGGAGCCGCTCGCTGTCCACGGTGGGGTACGCGACCGAGAGCTTGTCCGCCGGGATGTACCGGGCGAGGTGTTCGCGCATCGCCTCGGAGTTCGTCACGACCGCACCGGCCAGCAGCCCGATGTCGCCGAGGACGCCGGCACGTCCGGTCTGGAACTGCAGCCCGTGGTCGAGGTCGCCGTACTCGCGCACGAACCAGGCCTGCGGGATGCCGAGGACCGCGGCGGCGAACGACGCCCACGGCGCCACGAGCGTGTTCGTCACGACGAGGTCCGGCCGCTGACGCTCGTACAGGCGGATGAGCGCGTTCACCGCGGCGTAGTCGACGGTGGCGAACGCGGCCCGCTCGGCGGCGGGCGCGGGCTGCGGGCTCGGCAGTGCCCAGCCGCGGAACCGGAGCGCGTCGTACGACCAGCCGCGCTCGTCGAGGGCCTCGATGAACTTGCCGCGAGGAGCCTTCGTGACGAAGGTCGGTGTCATCGTCGGGTCGGTCGCCAGCCAGTCCTCGACGAACCGCAACAGCGAGCGCTCCGCACCACCGAGGTTGACGGGCGCCGTCGAGTGGTTGGCGAAGCTGACGAGCACTGTGCAACTCTACAAACGTTTGGCCGAGTGTTCGTCATCTCGACACGTTTTGTTGGTTCGACAGCGCGATGCGGGGGATTCGTCTGGCGCCTGTGCGAGAATGCCTCGTCCCCCATCCGATCAGGAGCGTCCCTGCGCTCCGGAGGAGCCAGCACCCGAAGCATGACGTACCTGAACGAGCTCATGTCGTCGCGCGAGCTGCTGGCGAACCTCACCGCGCGCGAGGTCAAGGGCAAGTACCGCCGCACGGTCTTCGGCCAGCTGTGGTCGCTGATCAACCCGCTCGCGACGATGCTGATCTACACGATCGTGTACTCGTTCATCTTCCGCGCGCGGCTCGAGGTGGGCGATCCCAGCGGTCTGAACATCTACCCGCTCTGGCTCATGTGCGGGCTGCTGCCCTGGATCTTCGCGCGGAACGTCATCAACTCCGGCATGACCTCGATCGTGGCGAACGGCTCGCTCATCAAGAAGGTCTACTTCCCGCGCATGACCCTGCCGCTCGCGGCGGTCGGCTCCTTCGGCTTCACCTGGCTCGTCGAGATGGGCGTGCTGTTGATCGCACTCGCGATCGCCGGGTCCAACTTCTGGCTGTTCCTGCCGCTCATCCTGCTCACGATGGTGTTCCTCGCGATGTTCGCGGCCGGGGTCGGGCTCATCCTGTCGATCGTCAACGTGCACTTCCGCGACATGCAGCACCTGGTCGGCATCGCGCTGCAGATGTGGATGTACCTGTCGCCGATCATCTACCCGCTGTCGCTCGTCGAGGACGCCGCGAACAAGGCGGGACACCCGTGGATCATCCACGTATACAAGCTCAACCCCATCGAGCGGTTCTCGACGGTGTTCCGCAACCTGATGTACGACAACCGTCTCCCGAACTGGACCGACCTGGTCGCGTGCGCCCTCGCAGGATGCGTGTCGCTCGCACTCGGCTACGTCGTGTTCTCCCGCAACGAGAAGAAGCTGGCCGAACTGCTGTGACCGATGCTGCCGTGACCGTCGAACACGTGTCCAAGCGCTTCCGCATGTACCACGAGCGGAACGACTCGCTGAAGAGCATGGTGATGCGGGGGAAGAAGTCCGTGCACGAGGACTTCTGGGCGTTGAAGGACGTCTCCTTCGAGGTGCCGCACGGAACGACGTTCGGGCTGATCGGCAAGAACGGCTCGGGCAAGTCGACGCTGCTGAAGTGCCTGGCGAAGATCCTGTGGCCGGAAGAGGGGTCGATCACCGCTCGTGGCAAGCAGGCCTCGTTGCTCGAGGTGGGCTCGGGCTTCCACCCGGAGCTCTCCGGGCGTGAGAACGTCTTCCTGAACGGCTCCATCCTCGGCATGAGCCGCAAGGAGGTCGCGCGGAAGTTCGACGAGATCGTGTCGTTCTCCGGCGTGGGCCACTTCATCGACCAGCCGGTGAAGAACTACTCGTCGGGCATGTACGTCCGACTCGGGTTCTCCGTCGCCGTGGCGGTCACCCCGGACATCCTCGTCGTGGACGAGGTGCTGGCCGTGGGTGATGCCACGTTCCAGAAGCGCTGCCGCGAGAAGTTCCGGGAGATGAAGCAGGACGGCCGCACCGTCATCCTCGTCTCTCACTCGATGAGCACGGTGAAGGACATGTGCGACGAAGTCGCCTGGTTGAACCAGGGTGACCTCAAGATGATCGGCAAGACGAAGGACGTCGTCGCCGCGTACAACAAGACGGTCTGACGGCGCGCCTTCCGACCGTTCTCGTCGCTCAGCCCACGATGCGCTCGAGGTCGCCCCGGTTGCTGGCGAAGTCGAAGTCCCATGCCGAGTTGTAGGCGGCTCCCGAGAAGCGGTCCTCCGGCTGCTCCACGTCCGGCTTCGACCAGAAGTAGTGGATCTCGTCGGCGATCATCGATGCGAAGAGGTGCTCGTTGCGGCCGGTGTTCGCCTCGTGCGAGAGCACGATGACCCGCTCGAGGTGCTCAGCGAAGGCCATGTTGTAGAGGCCTCCGCCCGCGAAGCCGGCGACCACGGTCGCGTTCCCGAAGAGACGAGCACGCTCCGCCACGGTGATGGCGTCGACGTCCACCACAGTGAAGCCGTGGTCGCCGAAGAACCGCTCGACGTCCTCCGCATTCCGCGGGCCGGGTGTCTCCGTGGTCGCTCCGCGTGTCACGAAGAGTCGTGCCGGACTCGATGGGTCTGCTCGTACGAGCGCCGAGCGGAGCTGCTTCCAGAGCTCCCGGTTGACGGGGTGCGCGAAGTGACTGCCTCCGTTCTGCCAGCCCTGGGACGCGCTCACGAAGGTCTCGACAGCGACGGCGCGGTGCTCCCAGTGCACGTCCTCGCCGCGGATCCCGAACGCATCGAGGAGCGCCTTCTCTGTGTCAGCCTGCCATCCAGCGGACGGGGTCCGGTAGAACGCGCGGAGGGAAGGGTCTCGCTCCTTGGCTTCGCGCCACCCCCAGAGCTTCGGGATCGACTCGGTGAAGAAGTGAGCGGGGTCACCGGGGTCCGCGCTGGTGACGTCGTAGAACGCTCCCTCGAGCGGCACCGGCTCTTCCGCATCTTGGCGCAGGACTGCGATGCGGTCGTTCACGTTCCGCAACTCGGTGCTGTGTGCACGCCAGGGGTGCTTGAACGAACTCGGCAGGACGGTCGACGTGTTGACGGCGAGCATCCCGGCGCGGAGCTCCGAGCGACCGGTGAACTCGCGAAGCGTCAACTCGGGGTAGGTGGCCCTCGTCGCGGGGAGGCGAGGCTCCGACGAGGAGCCGTACGAGTGGACCTGCAGCGCGGTCGTCACCGAACCTGCGGGTCGCGACCCGAGCAGCCGGACGTTGTTCGCTCCGAGACGTGAGGGCAAGAGGTCCAGCGTCTCCTCGTCCTTCACCTTGACGAGGTGCTCTCGGGTCTTCCCGGTGATCACGTAGCCTCCGGACACGACACCCGCCGCAGCGGTCCGCTGGAGTTCTGTGATCTCCCGCGGACTGATGCGTCGTGATCCGAGTGCGGAGACCGCCGCTTCCCAGGACGTCGGAGTCGGGATCTCCAGCCCGAGGAACGCGCCCCCGGCCGCCACGTGGAAGAACAGGCGCTGCCATCGTTGCAGCTGCTCGGGGATCGTGGAGGAGAGCTCGTCGATGACCGCCGCCACAGGGCCGATCGACGTCAGGTGTGCGGCCATCTCGTTGTTGTTCTGTGTCCGCACTGCCGTCACCCCCTCGAAGTCGGAGAGCTCGCCCTCCGTCATCACGTGGAGCCGGTACTCGAAGGCTCGTCGCCACCGCGGCAGCTCCTGCACCGATCCGGAGCCGGCGATGAGGACGACGGGGCGCCGGAGCTCCTGGAGCTCCGCGATGACCGCATCGAGCCGATCAGACCCGTTGTCATCCCGCCGTCGATTGCGTCGGTTCCTGCGCGAGACGGCTCCAAACATGCTCACGAGGCTATCTGATGCAGAGGCGCTCCTCGCCCAGGGCGAGCGCCCGGAGCCTGCCCGGAGGGCGTCAGCGCCGTAGCGCCTTCTTCAGGGAGGCGACAGCGTCGGCCACCCGCACCACGCGCCTCGCCCGCTCCTCGGTGAGGTCGCGTCGCAGCCCGCGGATGATGCGGCCGCGCTCGGCGATGCCCGCTTCTGCGAGCGCGACCTGCTCCTGGGACGAGCGCAGCTCGTCACGGAGTTGCCGCTCGGCGGCAGACGCCTCGTCCCGCGCATCGCGAGCGCGCACGGCGGCATCCTCGAACTCCTGCCGCTGGCGACGGAGGCGATCTTCTGCTTCCCAGAGCCGGTGGACGACGGCGAACACCGCCTTGACAGGGGAGCTCCAGGCGAACTGAGCGGTCCAGGAGGGCACCTCCTGCAACGTGACGAGGGGATCAGCTGCGCCGCGGAGCCGGGCGACCAAGGTGTCCCACCAGAGGTTCTGCTCGGCTTGCCGTGTCTGCACCGTCTTCGAGATGTGTGCGGTGAACGCCTCGCGGTGCTCGAGGACATCCGCGACGACCGTCTGCAAGGTGCCGCTCTCGACGGCGTCGACGGGAAGCGCGAACCCCTCGAGCCCGACGTTGCGCAGGGCTCCACGCATGCGCACGGACGAGTAGTACGAGGGGACGACCGTCAAGGACGGCACGCCGGCAGCCGGTCCGAAGACGGCAGGGTGGTACCGACTCGAGACCGTGAGCAACGCGCGGCTGGTGAGCGCGACCAGCTGCCGTGCGGTGATCATCGGGAGCGTTTCGATCCGCCCGGACCGGGACCGCCGGAGGATCTCCTCGTGGGTGCCGATGTCGTGCCGACGGCGGTCGTCGTGCAGTGACCCGGCGTGCGGCACCAGCAGGACCCGAGCGTCGAACCGTTCAGCGACGGCGTCGAGCTGTGAAGCGAGCAGGCGGTAGTACTGGTCGTCGTCGAGATGGGTGCCCTTCGAGTGGCCCGCGAAGCTACCGATGACGTACCGGTCGGAGACGTACTGCTGCATCGCCGAGTGGTCGTCGTCGGACGCGGTGAGCATCAGGGCGTCGTCCATGCAGTGCTGTACCTTCGCCCGGTCGACACCGTGGCGCAGGAGGAGCGCCTCGGTGTCCGTCTCCCGGGCGCCGATCACGACGGCATCGTCGAGGATCTCCTGGAGCAGCGCGCGATCACCGTCTGCGATGTCCGGACCGATCGTCTGACTGGTGAGTGCGAGGGGCTTGCCGAAGTGTCGCGCGATGCGGGCCATCGATGCCCGTTCGAAGACGTGCTGCACGTGTCGGGAGTTCAGGTTCCCGCCACCAGCGATCAGGACCGCATCGGCTCGGGCGATCGCCGTGATCGCGTCCTTCGCTTCACCGCCGTCGTCCTCGAACGCCTCGAGCTCGTCGTCGAGCTGAGCGAGCCGAGCCTCCATCCGAGCGCGGGACCAACGGCCCACGTACCCGATGCGCGAGACAGCCGACACGCCGTAGAACGCAGCAGCGATGTCCGGGTTGCCGGCCGTCACGGTGATGTCGGTGACGCCGCGTGCGCGCAGGAGCTCGATCGCCGCATCCGTCATGGCTTCGTCGCCGAGGTGGTACAGGTCTTTCCAGCCGATGTCGCCGACTACAACGATCTTCATTCGCTCGGTCCTCCTGGTTCGTGGATTGCTTTCATCAGGCATCAGGCCGTGTGCACCAGCGCGCGACCGATCACCGACGAGTCGCGTTCGGGCCGTCACCGTTCTCGGTGGCGTGCGCTGACCTGCGCCGGTCCCGCGTCATCAGCTGGGAGTCGGGTCGAGGGGCTGTCGAACCCCTTCCGCAGCGCGCGACGCAGGGCAGGGCCACCTCGACGTTCGACGAGCTGGTGCACGGCGATCGCGAGGGCGAGGGAGACCGCGGTGGCGAGGAGCGTGGCGTTGACCCAGCCGAACTGCTCGGTGTGCCGGATCACCGACCAGCCGATCTGTTCGTGGAGGAGGTAGAGCGGGTAGGTGAGCGCGCCGCTCACCGACAGCCAGCGCCATCGCACCCGGCGGAGCGGGGTGAGGGTGACGAGGGCGACCAACGCGAAGCAGAGGAGCACACCGCCCCACGCGGCGACGGAAGGGATGCCTGATCCGGTGGTGCTCGAGATTCGTCCAGCGAGTTCCGGCGCCGACGAGGCGAACGCCATGAGGATGTCCGCCGCGAGGGCGAGCCAGACGACCAGCGAGTGCCCGGTCCGGACGATGACGAAGAGGAGCATGCCGCCACCGAACAACGCGGCATGCTGCCAGACGAGGAGGTAGGCGACGATGTCGAGATGCGTGGTCTCGGCGATCGCACCGATGACGGGCCAGAGCACCGCGAAGCAGATGATCCGGTTCTTCGTGATGCCGACCAGGATGAACACCGCCATGAGTGCGTAGAACCGCATCTCCACCCAGAGGGTCCAGTAGACGCCGTCGACGTGCGGAACGCCGAATGCGGACTGCAGCATCGTGAGGTTGACCAGGACACGACTGACGAGCAGGTCTCGGCCGTCGGCGATCAGGACGATCGCGGTGAGCAGCACGCACACCCAGTACGCGGGGAAGAGGCGCGAGAGGCGGGACGCGGTGAAGTCGGCCAGCGGGCGGTTCCACGCCGTCATGAGGATGACGAACCCACTGATGACGAAGAACAGGTCGACCCCGAGCACGCCGTACTTCGTGACGTCGAACAGGGCCGGTGCACGTTCGGCGATCGGGATGCTCCAAGCGTTCGTCTCCCGCGCCGTGTAGTGGAACGCGAGCACGATGAGCGCCGCAGCGAAGCGGAGACCGTCGAGCAGGGCGAAGCGGTCCCGGGTCTGCTGACCGGGGAGGTACTGCGACCGCGGAGCAGGAGCGGTTTCAACCATCGGTGCGGATCATCTCGTCGAGTACGGCGCTGGATGACACCAGCAGGGCGCGGAGCGGTTCGGTCATGCCTGCCGCAACGGTGCGTCGTCCCGCACCGAGCCAGGGACCGCCGCCGTCGTCGGCGTTCGGCGACCGTAGACCGCCTCCATCGCGTGGACGACGCGTTCGCTGCTCCGTCCGTCGCGGAGCGTGAACGTCTCAGCCACGCGCTCTCGGTAGGGAGTCCCGATCTGCCAGCCCTGTTCGGCGTACTCGTCGATCGCGGTCAGCGCTGCGTCGACGTCCGGGGCGACCGGACCGAAGCCGTCACGCTCGTAGTCGAAGTACCCCCGGCGCCCGATGTGCATGCCGTTGAAGAACTCTTGAGCGTCGAACTGGAAGTAGACGACCGGCAGGTGCAGGAAGGACGCCTCGAAACCCAGCGACGAGTAGTCCGTCAGGACCAGGCACGCCCGAGCCAGGACTGCCTGCACGTCGTTGTCGTCGTACCCGAGCAACGACACCGAGGACGGGACGTCGAATTCGTCGAGGTGCGGCTTCATGTTCGGGTGCGGCATGAAGACGATCCGCTTGCCGTGACGTTCTGCGACGGCTCGGAGTCGTTCCGATCTCAGGAGGGCGCCGTACTGCTGGGCGTACTCGCTGGCCGCGAAGTTCTCGCCCTTGGCCCGCGCGTTGGACCCGGGGATCGACGCACCGAGGAGCACTTGACGCCATGTCGGCATGATCACGATCGAGTCGCGCTCCTCGTCGGTCAGCGCGGCGCGTTTCTGCAGGAGCGCGTCGTGTCGTGGGAACCCGGTGAGCACCGTCTCGCGGGACGTGAAGGCGAAGGGGCCGTCGCCGGCGATGGACCGCCACTCCGGAGGTGTGGCGGTGACGAAGACGTCGATCGGCTTGATGTTCAACCAGCGGGACAGGTCGTCCTTCGTGACCCCGTGCTGCAGGAAGGTGAACTTGAAGTGTGACCTGCCGAAGCGTCGAGCGTCGAGCGGATGGATGACGTAGTGGTCGATGTGCGAGGACGCGAGGTGGTCGGCGGACAGGAGGAGCGAGACCCAGTCGTCCGACTTGTACTCGACGAGTCGGAATCCCTCGGCCTCGAGCCGGTCCCAATCGGGCGATCCTCGGTCCAGGATGAACCAGGAGTTGATGTCGGGCCGGTTGATCGACACCCAGCGGTAGAGGTGCTCGGCGTTGTCCCCTGCGTGCGTGTCCTTGTCCATGAAGGCCCATGCGTGGGCGAATCGCTCGCGAGTGGCCTTGCGGTGGAGGCGTCGCGACACCTTAGCGTCGGCGAGGGCCTGCTTCGAGAGGTACTTCCGTGCATCTCCTCGGATGCGACGGACGAGCTGTCCGGTGCGCTGCCGGACGGTCTCCTCGGGTGCTCCCAGACGAGGGGTCGCCCTCCGGCGAGTGTCGTGGATGACCGGGGCGAGGTCCCTGATCGTGACGGCCTCCGTGTGTCCCCATTGTTCCGAACGGACACTCGGGAGTGTCCGGCCGTCGACCGTGACGAGCGTGCGGCTGCCACGAGCGAGCCAGATGTGCCGCCGACGCATCGTGACGGTTCCGTAGAACTCGAAGTCCTCGGTCTTGGCGGCCAGGGGCCGGACCGACTGGTCGTCGACGGTGAACTCCTCGTCGAGGTTCGGACCCGTGAACCAGTACGTGAGGTGGACCTCTTGCCGGAGTTCGTCGACCTCGTTCAGCCGCACGTACTCAGGAGCCCACGGTCTGCCCTGGTAGCTGTGCAGGAAGGTCGCCTTGATGGCGTACTCGACGCCCATGACGTTGAACTCCCGGATCGCATCATCGCTGATCCGACCGAGCACGTCGCCGACGAGTTCGTGGAACCTCGGCAGGACGGCGCGTGGTGCTGCGGCCGTGATCGATCGGATCTTCCGCTCGTTCTTGTAGTACCAGAACAACTCGTAGAGCAGGACGTTCTCGAGCCATCGGGGCGGACGACCGACCACCTCCTCGGCGGTCCGGAGGAGGTCGAGGTACCCCGCCTCGAGGAGTTGCGTGTACTTCTCTTCCTTCAGGTAACTGACCTGCACCAGCGAGCTGCCGTCGGTCCGGGTGCGGTAGTGGTACTTGGCTGATGCCAGGAGACCGAGCTTGTGCGTCCCGCTGAGGAGCAGGTACCGCGCGATGAAGTGTCCGTCCTCGAAGTTCGGGCGGACGGCCGGGTCGAACTCGACACCGAGCTCACGGATGACGTCGAGGCGCATGAAGGAGGAGTTCGCACTCATGTGGACGAGCGGTTCCACGTGGAGATCGGCGATCCGACTACCCGAGGCGAACTTGTGCCGCAACGGGTGGGTGTCCGTGAGCTCTCCGGAACTCTCGTCCCAGACCACCTGGTGTGTGCCGAGCAAGGTGAGGTCCGGCAGGTCGTAGAGCCCCATGAACTTCCGCGCTTCGGCGAAGTACTCGGGCGCGAGCCGGTCGTCCGGGTCGGGGAAGGTGATCCAGCGCCCGGAAGCGCGGCGCATACCCGCGTTCCGGGCCGCAGAGAGCCCGGCGTTCGGCTGGTCGACCACGATGACGTTGTCCCGGCTTGCCGCCCATGCCTCCACGAGCGCCAACGTGTCGTCGAGGGAGCCGTCGTTGACGAACACGAGCTCGACGCCGTCGAGTCCGGCAGTCTGCGCGTCGAGCGAGCTGAAGAACTCCGGCAGGTACCGTGCGACCGAGAAGCAGGGGATCACTGCGGTGATGGTGGGACGGGACTCGCGTGGCAAGCGCGTTCCTTTCGATCGGGTCCTCTGAGCCCGTGGGGTCGGACCCGTGCACGCACCGGGGTCGCGGGCGCCACGAGAGATTATCAGTAGCCTCGACGGGCCAGCGTCCTCCGCGGCGTTGGTACGGTCATGGCGTGCCAGGATCGTCGTCTCCCCGTCCTCTGCTCTCGGTGGTCGTGCCCGTCAAGGACACGGCGGCATGGGCTGAGGAGTTCCTCGAATCCGTCCTCGCTCAGGACGTGTCCGGGCTCGAGGTCGTCCTGGTCGACAACGGATCGCGTGACGGCACCTCCTCGATACTGGAGGCCTGGGCTGCTGCACATCCGGTGCTGCGCGTCGTCCGGTCAGGAGCTGGTTCAGCCGGCGCCGCTCGCAACGACGGGATCGATGCGGCCACCGGGACGTACCTGGCCTTCGCGGACTCCGACGACATCGTTCCGGAAGGTGCGTACCGGATGATGCTCGAGTCGCTCGAGTCGAGCGGTTCGGACATGGTCATCGGCGACCACCTCAAGTTCTCGGCCACCCGCACGTGGAGCCCGACGCGACGCTGGTACGCCTTCGACGGGGACGTCTCCGGTGCGCGTCCGGTCGAAGTCGCTCCGCTGCTGGGCGGGCGCGCCTGCTGGAACCGTCTGTTCCGGCGGTCGTTCTGGGACGATACGGCGTTGCGGTTCCCCGATGTCGCGAGCGTCGAGGACATCGAGCCGATGACCCGAGCCTTCGTCGAGGCGCGATCGATCGACGTCGTCAGCGCCTGTGTCTACCTCTACCGCGACCGAGGCGACACCTCGTCGCTCTCCGTTCGTTCGGATGAGCAGTCGACTCTGCGCTACCTCGAACAGGAACTGCGCTGCGCACGGTTGCTCGTCGACCGCGACGAACGCCTGCGACAGCAGCACGCGGAAGTCGTGTACGACGCCGACGGCTGGGCGCACCTGCAGCGATTCCTCGCGGCGAAGCCCGACGCGGCCGCGATCCGGACCGTCGCCCGCGCGACCAGCGCGCTCGTGCGCACGATCCCGACACCTGCACACGCAGCGGCCCCGGTCCGGCAGATGCTCTGGTCGCTGGCGCTCGCGGACCACTGGGCCGCCGCGGCTGCGTTCGCCGACGGAGTCTCCAGCGGGAGCGCGGTCGACGAGCTCGGCGCGTGGATCGACGCGGTCGTGGCGCTCCGTGAAGACGACGAGACGACGGCATCGGCTCTCGCGTCGGGCGGTCTGCTTCCCGTGCTGGTCAACACCGCTGACTCGGTGCCCGACGAGTGGCTCGAAGCTCGGCTTCCGCGTCTGCGTGACTTGACGCCGGTGCCGAGCCAGTCCGAGCTCGTCAGTGCGATGGCTTCAGCGGTGTCGAGCGGAGAAGCGGCGCTCGTCTCGACCGTCGCAGCGCTGCGCCACCTGGTACCGGTGGTGGTGTCGCACGCCGAGTCGTCGGCGGACGGCCTGCTGATCGGGGGCCGATTGCCCGGAAGCGGGCCGTCCACGGTGATGGTGATCCAACTCAGCGGGGCCACCACGGTACGGGTCCCGCTGCAGAGGAACTCCGATGGGCACCAGTGGAGCGCTCGCGTCGCAGCAGGAGACCTCGGGATCGGCCGTCACGAGGTACACGTGCTGGTACCGGGCGTGAGCGGTCGGTTCCCGGTCGTGACCGCTCGGATGCCCCTCCCGCCCGTCGATGCGGCCTTCGCGCTCCAACCGCTCGCAGACCGCAAGAACGGTTGGCGGTTCCTCGTCGACCGTCGGCCGACACGGCGGCCGGGCGTCCGAGGCCTCCTGGGACGGGCCATCGGACGGGGACGGTGACGGCGAAGCCGCGAGCCTGATGTTGCACAATGTTCCGGTGCGCCGCTTCCTCCTGCCCGCGTTCGTCGCAGCTCTGCTCGCGCTCGTGCTCGTCTCGTTCGCGATCGTCTCGGCCTCGCGGGTCACGGAACCTTCCGTGAGCGCGGTGGGCACCGCGGATCCGCAGGATGAACTCCGGGTCGCCGTCGTCGGGGACTCGCTCAGTGCCGGCCGGTCGAAGTTCCTCGGGAACGGGCTCGATGACGAGAGCTGGATGTCCTACGCCCGAGGGGACGGCATCGACTTCGTCGGAGGGTGGGCGCGGTCGGGAGCGACACCGGACGAGATGGCGTCCGCGATCGAACCGATCGACGACGTGGACGTGCTCGTCATCCTCGCCGGTACGAATGCGGTTCGCCTCGGTGAGACGGTGGCCGACGAAGCCGATGCCTACAGGCGCATGGTCGACGTCCTCGAGCCCGAGCGCGTCCTGGTCTCCTCGATCCCGCCGTACAGTGCGCACGCCGCTGACGCCCGCGTCTACAACCGTGATCTTCGATCACTCACCGAAGCGGAAGGGTGGACGTGGGTCGACCCGTGGGTTGCAGCAGTGGACGGCGAGGACTGGATCCGCGGCTTCAGCGTCGACGGCATCCATCCGGCTGGACCTGCCGAGTACGCGGTGCTCGGCGAAGCGTTCAGGGAGCTGATCCTGCAGGACCGCAACACCGCGACTGCTGCTGGATCGTGATCAGCCTGCCGCCGACTCCAACAGGTCTGCGTACCGACGGCTGAGGGCGTACGGAGCCAGCCGTCGGCTGAACCGCTCCGCGCCCCCGGGGCTGGGCGCCGATGCGCCCAGCACCTCAGCGAGCGACGACGCCGGTTCGGCGGTGTCGAACCACCGCGCCCACTCTTCGTCGCCGAACTCCACGCGCAGGTGCGGCTCGTCGGGCAGCACCGAGGGGAGCCCGAACGACGCTGCGAGGTGCAGGGCGCCGGAGTTGAGCACCCGGCGGTAGGGGAACACGGCGACGTCGGCGGCTCGGAACCACCGTTGGACGTCGACGTCCGCGACGTGGTCGTGCTCGCGCACGGCGCGGACGTCGTCGCCGAGCATGAGGTCGATCGCTTCACGGTCCCGGGCGGAGGTCCGACCGGCGAGCAGGAGCACCGGCCGCTCCGTCGGAGCGACCCGCCGGACGGCGTCCACCAGCACGTCGAGGCCCTTGTACGGGCGCATCTGCCCGAACGCCAGCACGGCTCGGTCGCCCTCGTCGATACCGAGTGACGCGCGCGCGTCGGCGCGGGTCATCGTCGACGGGTAGACGCCCTGGTAGCTCGGGTGGGGGATGTGGACGACCTTCGCCGGGTCGAGCCTGTAGAAGTCGCCGACTGCGTCGGGAGTCGCCTGGTTCATGACGTGCACGACGTCGGCGCTGTCGGCCAGCCAGCCGGCCAGTTCGCGCTCGAGGTCCAGGTGTCGGGCGTCGTGGGGGAGCACGTTGTGGACGGTCCAGACGAGGCTCGCGCCCCGCCCGCGTGCCCCGTCCACGGCGGCGCGGAAGCGATCGAGCCGAGCCCGTGCCTGGACCAGGTCGTCGTTCTCGCGTTGCACGATCGGGGACGTCCAGTGCACGTGGACGACGTCACCGGTGCCGAGCCGGCCGAGGTGCTGCTCCAGCTGCTCCAGGCGCAGGCTCTCGAGGACGTTCCAGCCGCGGGCCCGCGGGGCCAGCAGCATCAGGTTCAGGTAGGGGTTGTCCCGGTAGGCCGGGAACACCGCGAGGGAGCGATCGGGCACCGCCCGATCCTACGGGGAGTGGTCAGTCCAGCGTGGCCACCACGTACTCGGCCTCGTGCAGGACGGAGCAGAACGCCCGCCCGGCGTGGTCGATCGCGTCGCGCCGACTGATGACCGCGTCGCACACCGCGCACCTGGTCGTGAAGGTCGACCGCACCGCATCGGAGAGAAGGGACATGCGGACATCCTGCGCGCCGGAGGTGAACGGCAGGCTTCGCCCACCTCCGAGCCGGGTGAACGATGCCGAAGAACCCGCCCCGGACGCGAGGGGGGCTCGCGTCAGGACCCTCCGAGCGCCTCGACGACCTGGTCCGCGGAGCCGGACACCGCGGCGGCGAAGTCCTGCTCGGTGACGACCTGCCCCGCAGCGAGCCACACGACGTTGCGGGCACCGGGTTGCGGCACCCAGACCGGTCCGTCGCCGCGGCCGCCGACCAGGATCGTCACGTCGTCGAGCGACGCGGAGCCCCGGTACCAGGACGTCGGCAGGTCCACCTGCACGTCGTGGCCGGCTGCTCCGAGCCGGCCGACGAGCGCGGTGACGTCGTCACTGCGCGAGCCGTCGTGCTTCACCGCGATCCGCAGCGCCGCGCCGGCCGCTTCCCGGTGGTCCCGGACGACGAGGGGCCGCGAGGACCGCACCATGACGGCGTGCCCCTTCGGCAGCCCCGGCTCGACGCCGAGCCAGCGCAGGCCGGCCGCCTCGTACCGCGGGGCGGCGTCGGCGTCGGGGTAGCGTCCGCGCCAGCGTTCGTCGAAGACGCGCCGGTTGTCGATCCGGGCGTCGTCGCGTCCGGGGGAGCGGCTCTCGTGGTGCACGACCACGGACGAGGGCACGACGGCGAACGACGAGCCGGTCGGGGACGACGCCAGGGCACGGAGGCAGAGGTCGACGTCCTCGAGCCCGTTGGCGTACACCGGGTCGAACCCGTGCCAGCGGATCAGGTCGGCGGCGCGGAAGGCTGCGGCGGCGGCGGTGATCGCCGCGAAGCGACGGTCTGCCGGGTCGGCGAACGCCCGCGGAGCGTCGTACCGGGGGTGGTCGCCGAGGAAGTGCCACGGCAGGACCTTGTCGCCGCCGAAGACGGTGCCGGCGGCCTGCACGACTCCGTCGGGGTAGACGAGCAGGGGCTGGGCGCCGAGGACGGTCGGGTCGTCGAGCGCGGCGACGAGCGGGCGGAGCCAGCCGGTGGTCACCTCGGTGTCGTTGTTGAGCATCACGACGGTCGCCCCGGTCGAGCGTGCCAGCCCGAGGTCGCTGCCGAGTCCGAAGTTCCGGTTCCGGTCCTCGCGCTGCAGGACCACCCGCGGGTCGTCGCCGAACCAGGCGCCGAGCACGGCGCTGACGGACCGCGGCGAGCCGTTGTCGACGACCACGACCTCGACGCGGTCGCCGTCGTGGTCGGCCGCGTGCAGCACGGCGTCGACGGCGCGTCGGGTCATCGTCCAGTCGCGGAACACCGGCATCACCACGGACACGAGGCCGGCGTCGCGGTCCGGCGCGGCCGCGGTGAGGGCGTCCCAGTCGATGCGGTGCCGCGCGAGCGCGACCTCCTGCCACGACGCGGGTTGCGCGGACGACACCCGGCGGGGGTCGCGGACGTTGTCGTAGTCGACCCCGATGACGGGGACGTACGCGGGCACACCGAAGCGGGCACCGATGCGCAGCAGCCACTCCCAGTCGATCCAGCGGCGGAGGGTCTCGTCGAAGGGTCCGACCGCGGCGGCGACGTCCCGGCGCACGACGAGGGCGTTGAGGTCGATGAAGTTGCCGGCGAGCAGGTCCTCGAGCGTGCCGTCCTCGCCGCGGTACGTCTCGACCGGCGCGGTGGAGTCGTCGGCGTTGTTCGCGCCGACCATGCGCACGCCGGTGTGCACACCGGGTCCGTCGGACTCGAGCAGGACGGCGAGGGCCGCGGACAGGTGCGCCGGGCGCCAGGTGTTGTCGGCGTCGAGGAACGCGACGAAGTCGCCGCGGACGGCGGCGAGCCCGGTGTTCCTGGCCGCGCCGGCTCCGCCGTTGTCGCGTTCGAGCAGCCGGATCCGGGGCTCGCCCTCGGCGCGACTGCGGACGACGTCGACCGTGTCGTCCCCGGATCCGTCGTCGACGACGAGCAGCTCCCAGTTGGTGTGCTCCTGCGCGCGGACCGAGTCGATGGCCGCGCCGACGACGTCGGCTCGGCGGTGCACCGGCATCACGATCGAGACGAGCGGCTGCTCGGCGGCACGTCGCGCTGCACCGCGCGGCGAGCGTGCGAGCACCTCGGCGGTGTCGGGGCCGTCCCAGGTCGGCCGGTAGCGGCGCCGGGTGCGGTGCTGCGCCTCGGCGAACGCGCGGGCCGCCGACACGGCCGACGCGCGTGCGGCGCCCCAGGTGGGTGCCGGGCCACGTCGGCCGGGAGGCACGGGGAGCGTGGTCGCGTCCGTCGCGTTCCGCAGGAAGTGACGGAGCGCGTCGAGGGTGGACGACGGACGGTCCGCTGCGGGCAGCGAGGCGGCGTACACGCCGGCGTCGAACAGCGGACCGGTCTGGAAGAGCTCGGGACCCTCCTGGTGCAGGGCGTCGTACCAGGACATCGTCGGCACGGGCTGGTGCTCGCGCATCCACTCGTGCTCGACCAGCGGGCTCAGGGAGAGACCGCGCCGACCGTCGTTGTGCACGTAGAACGTGATCGCCTCGTCGTCGCTCGGGAACGTGCGGCCGGTCTGCGCCTCGAGGTACGCGCGGTCGGTGATCCCGAACTCGCCGATCCGGCGCGCCCAGCGGTCCAGCCGATCGGTGACGGTCAGGGGCTTCTCGGGGCCGCGGAGTCCGCGGGCGAGCCGCCGTGCGACCCGGCCGAGCCCCCCGTTCTCGGCCATCAGCGACGCCCCGGCAGCCGCGCGGCGACCTTGGCGATGGCCTGGCCGGTGCGGAACGAACGGCTGGCCCGCAGGTCGTCGAGCTCCCTCCGCAGCCGAGCGACCTCGTCGGCGGTGCCGGCGGCGGCGCCGTCGGCGGCGACCAGGTCGAAGGGCAGCATCGCCGCCCGACGTTCTCCCAGTGCCGCCGCGATGCCGTCGACGGGGGCCATCAGGCTGTTCTCGACGCCTTCGCGCGCCGACTCGAGCTCGTCGAACCCGGTGACCTCGGCGAAGCGGCCGACGAGCGCCGCCAGGACGTCGCCGCCGGTGCGGTGCACGCGGGACGACCAGGGGGTGCTCGGGGTGTCCGTGCGCGCGATCACCCAGTGCAGGGCGCGACGGTTCGCCAGGACGAGCTCCGCCGGCGACGGGTCCACCATGATCGTCACCGTCACGAGGTCGTCCGGGTCCGGGTCGCCGGTCGTGACCGTCCAGGCGTCGGGGGCCGACGTGCCGGCGGGGAGCCGGGCCTCCACCGCGAAGCCGTCGCCGAACGCCAGGTCGACCTGCCGGACCCACGCCGCGGCGTCGTCGACGTACCGCAGGTCGACCGACAGCCGCGCTGCCGGACCGGCCGGCACGAGCACGTCGGCGAACCGCTCCGTGGCCGTCGTGCCGTGCCGCTGGTAGGCGGCGACGGCGTCGGGCAGGAACGGGTACCGACGCTCGAGCTCCCGCTGGTGCGCCGCCCGGAGCGCGTTCCGGTTGCCCGAGAAGCTCTTGCCGCCGGCGTGCAGGACGAGCGCGCGGTTCGCGATCTTCGCCAGCCAGCCGTGCGCGGCGATGCGCAGGCAGTAGTCGTTCTCCTCGCCGTAGCCGGGCGCGAAGGCCTCGTCGAACAGGCCGTGCTCGGTCACGAGCGACCGGCGGGTGAGGAAGCAGAAGCCCATCGCGACGGGCATCACCTGCGAACGGGGCAGCAGTGGCGCGATCTCGGCCCAGACCTCGCGGGTACGGGCCTCTGTGCGGGCGGCCCCGCGGTTCGTCAGCCGGTAGGGGATGCTCGCGATCGTCGCGTTGTCGCTCCGGGCGGTGACGACGCCGGTGCGGTCCTCGTCGAGCACCTCGAGCATCGCGTCGAGGAAGCCGGCGGTGGGCACCGCGTCGCTGTTCAGCAGGAGCACGGCCTCGTCCTCGGCCCCGGGGTCCAGTTCGAGCACGGCGCGGTTGCAGGTGCCGACGAAGCCGAGGTTGCGCTCGTTGCGCTCGTACCGGAAGCCGTCGTGCCCGGCGACCCGCTCGAGCACGGCCCGCTCGATGGTGTCCGCGTCCGGACCGCAGTCGTTGAGCAGCAGCACCCGGTGCACACCGGTGTCGAGGTGCTCGAGCAGACCGTCGATGCACCGCAACAGCGACTCGAGGTCGCCGTAGATCGGCACGACGACGAGCGTGGGACGGGTCATCGGGTGGTCTCCTCGTCGGTGAGGGCGGCGGCGAGGGCGACGACGGCCGCCTCGAGCGGGCCGCCGAGCCGGTCCCCGGCGAGCGGGGTCCAGCCGGTGGGGCCGTCGGCCGCGGCACGCCGGACGGCGTCCGCGACGGCGAGGCCGAGGGAGCGGGCGTCGGCGGGGACCGCGGCGAGGTTCGGGTGCAGGTCGCCGCGCGTACCGCGGAACTCGTTCGTCACGACCCGAGCGCCCGAGACCGCGCCGTCGAACGGCGGGTGGCTCGGGTGCGGGCTGTGCTGCAGCGAGAGGACGACGTTCGTCGACGCGATGAAGCGGAAGTAGTCGTCCCACGGCATGGTGCCGTGCGACACGAGCTTCACGTCGCCGCGTCCGCCGTCGAGCTCGACGTCGCCGTGCTGCTCGCCGGCCGAGTGGAACTCGACCCGGATGCCGTCGGCCGCGAGCTCCTGCACGGCCACGCGCAGGGCGGCGACGCCGAGACGGAACAGGTTGCGGTGCTTGCTCGGGCGGCCGTAGAACAGGACCCGGACGACGTCCTCGTGCTGCCGCGCTGCAGCGACCCGCTCGAGCAGGTCGAGGTCCAGGTGCGGCGCGAAGGTCTGCTCGCTCCCGACGTCGAGCCCCTCGACGTCGACGAGGTACCGGCGCAGGGGCTCCGAGTTGACGAGCATGCGGAACCCGGCACGGTAGGTCGAGGCGGCGACGGCGTACTCCGTCGACCACGGGCTGAACCCGGGCTCGTAGTCCTGCACCAGGTAGACGACGTGCTCGCGGGGGACCACCCCGGCGGTGACGGCGACGTCGAGCGGGTGCGCGGTCTTCCAGTGCGTCGCGATCCAGACGTCTTCGCGGCCGAACGTGGTGTCGAGGACGTCCTCGCGGCGGACGACCCGGACGCCGGGACGGCCGTCGACGCGGGACTCGGGGAACCGGTCGGCGATGAGCGCCTCGGCCGCGGCGGCGCTGTTGCCCGGCGTCGTCCACCGCACCATCACGACGCGGACCGGTCGGCCCAGCTGCTCGCCGAGGGCGAGTGCCACCGCGATGGCGGTCTGCACACCGGCGAACGCGGCGCCCTCGCGCAGCTCGTCGACGACGAGCACCACCTCGGGGGCCCGGTCGGCGGTCGTGATGCCGGCGATCGCCAGGCTCGTCTCGACCAGTCCCTCGAACGGTCGGGCGGTCAGCGGTGCCCGGTCGCGCTCACGGCGGGCGACGCGGACGTCCACCCGGGACACCGTGCGGCCCAGTCGTTCCCGGACGTCGTTGCGGTAGTGGCCGTCCCGGGCGTAGCGCTCGTTCACCCGGACGAGGTCGCTCACGAGGCGCCGTGCCTTCTCGAAGTTCATCGGCGCTCACGTTACCGGGGGACGCCGGGCGCCCTCGGTAGGCTTGCCCCCTGATGATGCAGCGAATCGACCTCCGCGGTGGCCTCCCCGCCCGCGCCGACCTCCTCCGCCTCATGCCCCGTGCCGTCGGCGACGTCTCGCACGCGGTGGACGCCGCGCGCGAGCTCGTGGACGCCGTGCGCGAGCGCGGCGCCGATGCGCTGCGCGAGCAGGCCGAGCGCTTCGACGGGGGAGCCCCCGAGCACGTCCGGGTCCCCGCCGCCGACATCGCCGCTGCCGTCGCCGGCCTGACCCCCGCCCTGCGAGGAGCCCTCGACGAGGCGATCCGCCGGGTCCGGGCCGCGAGCGCCGCACAGGTGCCCGCAGCCGCGGTCACGACGCTCGCCGACGGCGCCGAGGTGCACCAGCGCTGGCAGCCGATGCGCCGCGTCGGGCTGTACGTGCCCGGCGGCAAGGCCGTGTACCCGTCGAGCGTCGTCATGAACGTCGTGCCGGCGCAGGTGGCCGGAGTCCGGTCGATCGCGCTCGTGTCCCCGCCGCAGCGCGACCACGGCGGCGCGGTGCACCCGACGATCCTCGCGGCCGCCGGGCTGCTCGGCATCGACGAGGTCTACGCGATGGGCGGCGCCGGCGCGATCGGCGCGCTGGCGTACGGCGTGGCCGAGCTCGGCCTCGACCCGGTCGACCTCGTCACCGGTCCCGGCAACAACTACGTCGCCGCTGCCAAGCGCATCGTGCGCGGCACCGTCGGCATCGACTCGGAGGCCGGCGCCACCGAGATCCTCGTCATCGCCGACGAGACCGCCGACCCCGGGTTCGTCGCGGCCGACCTCGTCAGCCAGGCCGAGCACGACGAGCAGGCCGGCAGCGTGCTGGTGACGACGTCGGCGACCTTCGCCGACGCGGTGGAGGCAGCCATCCCGGAACGCACGGCGGTGCTCGGGACGGCCGCGCGCCTCCAGACCGCCCTCGACGGCCCGCAGTCCGCGATCGTCCTCGTGGACTCGCTCGCCGACGCGGCGACCGTCAGCAACGCGTACGGCCCGGAGCACCTCGAGATCCAGACCGCGGACGACGACGCCGTGCTGGCCGACGTCGACGCGGCCGGCGCGGTCTTCGTCGGACCGAGCACGCCCGTCAGCCTCGGCGACTACCTCGCCGGATCGAACCACGTCCTGCCGACGGGCGGACAGGCGCGCTTCGGGTCGGGGCTCTCGGCGTCCACGTTCCTGCGCCCGCAGCAGGTCGTGCGGTACACGCCGGCCGCACTGCGCGATGTCGCCGACCACATCGTGGCGCTCTCGACCGAGGAGCAGCTCCCCGCGCACGGCGCCGCCGTGACGGAACGCACGAACCGATAGCCTGGGACCGACATGTTCTGCCCCTTCTGCCGCCACCCGGACTCCCGCGTCGTCGACTCGCGGACGAGCGACGACGGCACCTCGATCCGTCGACGCCGCCAGTGCCCGAACTGCGGGCGTCGCTTCTCGACCACCGAGACGGCGTCGCTCAACGTGGTGAAGCGCAACGGCGTCACCGAGCCCTTCAGCCGCGACAAGATCGTCTCCGGCGTGCGCAAGGCCTGCCAGGGGCGCCCCGTCACCGACGGCGACCTGGCGGTCCTCGCCCAGCGCGTCGAGGAGACCGTGCGGTCGTCGGGGTCGAGCCAGATCGACGCGAACGACATCGGGCTCGCGATCCTCGCGCCGCTGCGGGAGCTCGACGAGGTCGCCTACCTGCGCTTCGCGAGCGTCTACCAGGCGTTCGAGTCCCTCGAGGACTTCGAGGACGCCATCGGTCAGCTCCGCCGCGACCACCACGCGGCCGGTGCGGCCGCCGTCGCTCCCGCGGCAGGCGCTGACGCGTGAACGGCGTCGTGGAGCGCCTGGTCCGGAACGGCTACGCCGCCGTCTTCCGGTCCGTCTTCGCCAACATGGACCCGGAGCGGGCCCACCACATCGCGTTCGCCGTGATCAAGGTCGTGCCGCACGTGCCGTTCGTCGGCGGCCTCGTCGAGCGGTACTGCCGCCCGTCGGCGGCCGACGGCATCACGACGATGGGGATCCACTTCCCGTCGCGCTTCGGCCTCGCCGCCGGCTTCGACAAGGACGCCAAGGGCATCGGCGGCCTCGGCGTGCTCGGGTTCGGCCACGTCGAGGTGGGCACCATCACCGCGCAGCCGCAGCCCGGCAACGAGCGACCGCGCCTGTTCCGGCTCATCGCCGACCGCGCACTCATCAACCGGATGGGCTTCAACAACCACGGCGCCGCCGCCGCTGCCCGCCACCTCGAACGGGCCCGACGCAACCCCGGTCGCCCGGTCATCGGCGTCAACATCGGCAAGAGCCGGGTCGTCGCCGTCGAGGACGCGATCGACGACTACCTCGAGTCCGCCCGCCGCCTCGCGCCCTTCGCCGACTACCTGGCGGTCAACGTCAGCTCGCCGAACACGCCCGGCCTGCGCGGCCTGCAGGAACTCGACCAGCTCCGTCCGCTGCTCACCGCCGTGCGCGACGCCGCGGGCACCGTGCCGGTGCTCGTGAAGATCGCGCCCGACCTGACCGACGAGCAGATCGACGCCATCGCCGGCCTCGCGGTCGAACTCGGTCTCGCCGGCGTGATCGCCAACAACACCACGATCGCGCGCACCGGCCTGACGACCCCGACGGAGCAGGTCGAGGCCATGGGCGCCGGCGGCCTGTCGGGTGCACCGCTCGCCGCCCGCTCGCTCGAGGTCCTGCGCCGCGTCCGTGCCGCCGTCCCCGCCGACTTCTGCGTCGTCGCGGTCGGCGGCGTCACCACCGAGCAGGACGTGCAGGACCGCATCGACGCCGGTGCGACGCTCGTGCAGGGCTACACGGCGTTCCTCTACGAGGGGCCGACCTGGGCAGCCCGGATCAACCACCTGCGCCGTCGCCGGCTGCGCCGCGCCGCACGCTGAGGATCGCGTCCGGCGCGATCGGTGCCTTCGCGCGGCCCGGCGCGTTCGCGCGGCCCGGTGCCTTCGCCGAGTGAGCAGAAGACGTCGGGTCGAGGTCGCTCACCCGACGTCTTCTGCTCACTCGGTGCAGCAGGCAGGGCGCGACGCCCGCCCCGTGGTCGACCCGGCCGTCCGCCGGACGGGAGGCCCGTGGCGGCGCCGCGCCGTGCCTCCCGTCCGTCACGGCGCGTGCTGGCGCCCCTTGCGTCCGCGCGCTTGCCCGCGCTGAGGGGCGTGTTGCGCGGCCAGCGAGCTTCGTGAGCAGAAGATGTCGGGTGGGGGCCGTCGACCCGACATCTTCTGCTCACCGGATGCCGCACGCGGCCCGCGACGCGCGTCCCGAGAACGACGAAGTGCCCCGAACCGACCTGCCGGAAGGTGCTGCGTCGCTTCGTGAGCAGAAGATGTCGGGTGGGCGCCGTCGACCCGACATCTTCTGCTCACCGGATGCCGTACACGGCCCGCGACGCGCGTCCCGAGAACGACGAAGCGCCCCGCCGGATCGGCCGGAAGGTGCTGCGTCGCTTCGTGAGCAGAAGATGTCGGGTGGGGGCCGTCGACCCGACATCTTCTGCTCACCGGATGCCGCACGCGGCCCGCGACGCCCGCACCGGATGCCGCACATGCCACGCGACGCCCACCCCCATGAACGACGAAGCGCCTCCCGGGCCGGCCGGGAGGCGCTTCGCGACGTCGTCAGAGCGTGGGGTAGTCGCCCCGCTTGACCTGCGGCTTCGGCAGGCGCAGGAAGCGCAGCTGCCACGTGCGGGTCAGGATGTAGAGGAACGTGCCGCGCTGCACCTCGCCGAACTTCGACGCGAGCTTGCGGCGAATCGAGAGCCACAGCACCACGCAGTCGAGCACGAACAGCGCCACGAACGCCCAGACGAGCAGCAGCGAGTAGGACGCCAGGGGCGTCTGCGCCGCGGCGAACCCGACGATCAGGAAGAGCACGAGCACCGGCATCATGATCTCGCCGAGGTTCCAGCGCGCGTCGATCCAGTTGCGCAGGAAGCGACGCTGGTCACCGCGGTCCTTCGCGGGCAGGTAGCGCTCCTCGCCGTTGGCCATGCCGACCCGGGCGCGCTCGCGCTCCGAGTTGAGGCGCGCGCGGGCGGCCTTCTTGTCGACCGGCGTGTTGCCGACCAGGGGGCGGCGGTTCGCGGCCTCACGCTCGCGGCGGGACGGCGTCGGCCGACCCTTGCCCTGCTCGAGGAGCTCGCCCTCGGACGGGTTCACGGTCGTGTTGGTCTTGGGGGCTGCCTTCGCCACGGTGCGTTCCTAACGGCGGTGTGCGTGCTGGATCGTCCTCTAGATTACCGGGCATGACCGACACCCAACAGCACAGCTCCGCGACCGACCCCGCGCTCCTCGACGCCCTGCGCGAACAGGTGCACGGCGCACTGCCCGTGACGATCGCCGACCTGTCCGCACTGGTGCGGCTGCCGTCGGTCTCGTGGTCGGCGTTCGACCCGGCGAACGTGCAGGCGAGCGCCGCAGCCGTCGCGGACCTCGCGCGGTCGACGGGCGTCTTCGCGGACGACGCGGTGCGCATCGTCCGCTCGGCCGTCGACGGCTCGACGGCGGACGCCGAGGCCTCCGGTGCGGAGCTCGGCCAGCCCGCGGTCCTCGCGGTGCGGCCGGCGCGGAACGGCAAGCCCACGGTGATGCTCTACGCGCACCACGACGTGCAGCCCCAGGGCGACGACGCGCTGTGGGAGACGCCGCCGTTCGAGCCGACCCTGCGCGGCGACCGCCTGTACGGGCGCGGCGCCTCGGACGACAAGGCCGGCGTGATGACGCACGTGGCGGCGCTCCGGGCCCTGCACGCGCAGTTCGGCGACGACCTCGACCTCGGCGTCGTGCTCTTCGTCGAGGGTGAGGAGGAGTTCGGGTCCCGGTCGTTCCGCACGTTCCTGCGTGAGCAGAAGGAGCACCTCGCCGCCGACGTCATCGTCGTGGCGGACAGCGACAACTGGTCGGTCGACGTCCCGTCGATCACGGTCTCGCTCCGCGGCAACGTGACCTTCAAGCTGACCCTCACCACCCTCGAGCACGCGAGCCACAGCGGCATGTTCGGGGGAGCGGCTCCGGACGCCATGATCCCGATGGTCCGCCTGCTCGCCTCGCTGCACGACGACGACGGCTCGGTGGCCGTCGAGGGGCTCACCTCGTACCAGGCGGACGTCCCGTCGCGCACCGACGACCAGCTCGCCGTCGACGCTGCCCTGGTGGCGGGCGTCCGGCCGATCGGCACCGGCGAGGTCCTGTCCCGCATGTGGTTCCAGCCGTCGATCACGGTGACGGGCATGGACGTGCCGAGCGTCGCGAACGCCTCGAACACGCTCCTGCCGACGGTGTCGGCCCGCGTCTCCGTGCGCGTGGCGCCCGGTCAGTCGGCCACCGACGCCCACGCCGCCGTCGAGCGGCACCTGCGCGAGCACGTCCCGTTCGGTGCGCGGCTCGAGATCAGCGAGCCGGACGCCGGTGACGGCTTCCTCGTCGACACGGCCGGGTGGGCCGTCCAGGAGGCCCGGGTCGCCATGCAGGAGGGCTGGGGTGCCGAGGCGGTCGAGCAGGGCATCGGCGGCTCGATCCCGTTCGTCTCGGACCTGGCGGCGGAGTTCCCCGAGGCCCAGATCCTGGTCACCGGTGTGGAGGACCCGGACACCCGTGCGCACAGCCCGAACGAGTCCCAGCACCTCGGCGTGCTGCACCGCGCGATCGCGTCCGAGGCGATCCTGCTCGCCAGGCTCGCGACGCGCAGCTGACGGTGCTTACAATCGACGCCAGGCGCGGTGAACCGCACCGCCCGGAGGGAGACGCGCGATGAGCGACACCATCACCCCTGACGCACCGGCGACCGAGGCACCGTCGCACGGCGTGCTCCTGAGCGACGCCGCGGCCGGCAAGGTGGCGAGCCTCCTCGAGCAGGAGGGCCGCGACGACCTGCGCCTGCGTCTCGCCGTGCAGCCCGGTGGTTGCTCGGGCCTGATCTACCAGCTCTACTTCGACGAGCGCCTGCTCGACGGGGACACGACCGCCGAGTTCGACGGGGTCGAGGTCGTCGTCGACAAGATGAGCGTCCCGTACCTCGCCGGCGCGACGATCGACTTCGAGGACACGATCCAGAAGCAGGGCTTCACGATCGACAACCCCAACGCGCAGGGCAGCTGCGCGTGCGGTGACAGCTTCCACTGATCACCCCGGACCCGACACGCGAGCGGGGAACGGCCGTCACGGTCGTTCCCCGCTCGCGTTTCGTCGTCCGGAGGACACTCCGGGCGCGCGCGGGAACGGGGGAGTGGCGGGCCGCGGGAGTGCGGATCGCGGCGAGGAGCGTGTCGGGTGTGCGCGAGCGGTGGCGAGCTGCGAGTAAGCTAGGAGTGTTCCAATCAGGCTGGGAGCCCCGCTGTCGCACCGTCGACCGGCTCGCTCCCGGGCTCACGTTCTTCCGAGAGGTAACAGTGCGTTCGAATCGCCGTATACGTTGGGCGGCCGTCCCGGTGGCCGTCGGTCTGGTCATCGCACTGGCTGGCTGCTCGCAGCAGCAGCTGAACGGATGGCTCCCCGGCACCGAGGGCAAGACGGACGTCACGAACCACACGAGCCGTGTCGTCGGCCTGTGGACCACGAGCTGGGTCGTCCTGCTCGCCGTGGGTCTCATCGTCTGGGGGCTCATCATCTGGGCCGCCATCGTGTACCGCCGCCGGAAGGGCCAGACCGGCCTGCCCGTGCAGATGCGCTACAACATGCCGCTCGAGATCTTCTACACGATCGTGCCGCTCATCCTCGTGCTCGGCTTCTTCGCCTTCACCGCGAAGGACCAGGCCGCCATCGAGAAGCCGTTCGAGAAGCCGGACGCCACGGTCCACGTGTACGGCAAGCGCTGGGCGTGGGACTTCAACTACATCGACAAGCAGAACCCCGAGGACAGCGTCTACTACCAGGGCATCCAGGCCCAGGAAGAAGAAGACGGCAAGGGCGCGATCGACGAGTCGCAGCTGCCGACCCTCTACCTGCCGAAGGGCAAGAAGGTCGCGATCGAGCTGTCCTCGCGCGACGTCGACCACTCCTTCTGGGTCATCGACTTCCTCTACAAGAAGGACATGCTCCCCGGCAAGACGAACTGGGAGTACTTCATCCCGACCAAGGAGGGCACCTACCAGGGCAAGTGCGCCGAGCTCTGCGGCGAGTACCACTCCCTGATGCTCTTCCAGGTCAAGGTCGTGTCGCCGGCCGAGTACGACGCCTACCTCGAGACCCTGCGTGATCAGGGCAAGGTCGGGCTGCTCGGCAACGAGTACAACACCAACACGAACGAACCGAACAACAAGGCGCCGGTCGAGGCGTCCGCCGAGAACAAGTAGGGGCCCGTCAGATGACAACGTCACTCGTCGGCCGACCGACCCAGACCTCGACGCCGGACTTCCAGGCGTCGAAGGTCGGGCGGAAGGGCAACATCATCGTCCGGTGGATCACCTCCACCGACCACAAGACCATCGGGTACATGTACCTGATCGCCTCGTTCGTCTTCTTCCTGCTCGCCGGCATCATGGCGCTGGTCATCCGTGCCCAGCTCTTCGAGCCCGGCCTGCACGTGGTCGCGACGAAGGAGCAGTACAACCAGCTCTTCACGATGCACGGCACGATCATGCTGCTGATGTTCGCGACGCCGCTGTTCTCGGGCTTCGCGAACGCGATCATGCCGCTGCAGATCGGTGCCCCCGACGTCGCCTTCCCGCGACTCAACGGCTTCGCCTTCTGGCTCTACCTGTTCGGTTCGCTCATCGCGGTCGGCGGCTTCCTCACCCCGCAGGGCGCCGCGTCCTTCGGTTGGTTCGCCTACGCGCCACTGAGCGACACGACGTTCACACCAGGGCTCGGCGGCACGCTCTGGGTCTTCGGCCTCGGCATGACCGGCTTCTCGACGATCCTCGGCGCGGTGAACTTCATCACCACGATCATCACGATGCGTGCCCCGGGTCTGACCATGTTCCGCATGTCGATCTTCACGTGGAACACCCTCGTGACGGCGCTGCTCGTCCTGATGGCCTTCCCGGTCCTCGCGACCGCGCTGTTCGGCCTCGGCCTCGACCGCGTGTTCGACGCGCAGATCTTCAACCCGGCCAACGGCGGCGCCCTGCTCTGGCAGCACCTCTTCTGGTTCTTCGGGCACCCCGAGGTCTACATCATCGCGCTGCCGTTCTTCGGCATCGTCTCCGAGGTCTTCCCGGTGTTCAGCCGCAAGCCGATCTTCGGGTACAAGACCCTCGTCTACGCGACCATCTCCATCGCGGCGCTGTCCGTCACGGTGTGGGCGCACCACATGTACGTCACCGGTGGCGTGCTGCTCCCGTGGTTCTCGCTCATGACGATGCTCATCGCGGTCCCGACCGGCGTGAAGATCTTCAACTGGGTCGGCACCATGTGGCGCGGTTCGGTCACCTTCGAGACGCCGCTGCTCTGGGCCCTCGGCTTCCTGATCACCTTCACCTTCGGTGGTCTGACCGGCGTCATCCTGGCGTCGCCGCCGCTCGACTTCCACGTGTCCGACTCGTACTTCGTCGTCGCGCACTTCCACTACGTGGTCTTCGGCACCGTCGTGTTCGCGATGTTCTCCGGCTTCTACTTCTGGTGGCCGAAGTGGACGGGCAAGATGCTCAACGAGCGCCTCGGCAAGATCCACTTCTGGCTCCTGTTCATCGGCTTCCACACGACGTTCCTCATCCAGCACTGGCTGGGCGTCATCGGCATGCCGCGTCGCTACGCGACGTACCTGCCGAACGACGGCTTCACCTGGATGAACCAGCTGTCGACGATCGGCTCGATGATCCTCGCGGTCTCGTTCCTGCCGTTCATCTTCAACGTCTACGTGACCGCCCGGAACGCTCCGAAGGTGGCCGTGAACGACCCGTGGGGCTACGGCCGCTCGCTCGAGTGGGCGACCTCCTGCCCGCCGCCCCGCCACAACTTCACGTCGATCCCGCGCATCCGTTCGGAGTCCCCGGCGTTCGACCTGAACCACCCGGAGGCAGGTGTGCCGATCGGTGTCGGTCCGGCCAAGGACGCCCCGGATGCCCCGACCTACGACGCCGCGAAGGGCGAGGTGAAGTAAGGCGATGCGCGCCAACACCAACCTGTTCTGGATCCTCTTCGGGTTCTTCATCCTGGCGGACGCCGCCTACACGATCTGGGCGATGCTCTACTACGGTCGCCCGGAATGGGTCGGCACCGTCGCGATCGGCCTCACCGGCATCATGTCGGCGTTCATCGCCTTCTACCTCGGCAGGGTCATGTCGTCGCAGGGCGGCGTCCTGCCGGAGGACCGCCCCGACGCGAACATCGAGGACGGCGACGCCGAGCTCGGGCACTTCAGCCCCTGGTCGTGGTGGCCCATCCTGCTGGCCGCCGCGGTCGGCGTCTGCTTCCTCGGCGTCGCCGCCGGGCTCTGGATCGTGCCGATCGGCCTCGTCCTCGTGACGGTGACCCTCGTTGGCTGGGTCTTCGAGTACTACCGCGGCAACTTCGGGCACTGACCCCGCGCTGCAGCGCACCTGACACCCTCGGGCGGCACCTTCCGGTGCCGCCCGAGTCGTGTCCGGGGTGCGTCGCGGCGACGACCTCCGGTCCGATCCGGAACAAAGCGGCCCGCCCGGGGCTTGACTGGAACGGACCTCCAACCACAGCGAAAGGAGTCACCTCAGGTGACTGACAAGCGCACCCTCATCATCTTCGGCGCGACGGGCGACCTCGCCTCCCGCCTGCTGCTGCCGGGCCTCGGCACGTTCCTGCAGAGCGGTCGAGCGGTTCCCGTCCAGCTCATCGGCACGGGCCGCAGCGCCCGCAGCGAGGAGCAGTGGAAGGACGTCGTCACGAAGTCCTTCGCGTCGCAGGACGTCAAGGGCTCGGAGGTCGACGCGACCCTCGAGTCGACGAGCTTCATCCAGGGCGACCCCACCGACCCGGAGCACCTCAAGGCGCTGCTCGACGCCGCCGACGCCGAGCCCATCCTCTACTTCGCGCTCCCGCCGCAGATTGCCTCCGACATCTGCGAGGCACTGCAGCAGGTCGAGCTCCCCGAGGGCACGACCCTGGCGTTCGAGAAGCCCTTCGGCACCGACGTCGACAGCGCCCGCGCCCTCAACGAGACGGTGCTGAAGCTCGTCCCCGAGGAGCGCGTGCACCGCACCGACCACTTCCTCGGTCGCACCACGGTCCTCAACATCATCGGTCTGCGCTTCGCGAACCGCCTGCTCGAGCCGATCTGGAACGCCGAGAACATCGAGAAGGTCGACGTCTTCTACGACGAGACCCTCGGCCTCGAGAACCGCGCCCAGTACTACGACGAGGCCGGCGCGATGGTCGACATGATCCAGTCGCACCTGCTGCAGATCCTCGGTCTCGTCACGATGGACGCCCCGGCCGCGATCGACGCCGTCGAGTTCCGCTCCTCGCTCGCACGTGCCCTCCGCTCCACCCGCCTGAAGGGCGACGACGCGAAGGTCGCCTCCCGCCGTGCGGTGTACACCGCCGGCACGATCGACGGCAAGGACCTGCCCTCGTACCAGCAGGAGGACGGCGTCGACCCGTCTCGCCAGACGGAGACCCTCGCCGAGATCTCCGTCGAGGTGGACACCGCCCGCTGGAAGGGCGTCCCCTTCACCCTCCGCTCCGGCAAGGCGCTCGGCGCCAGCCGCAAGGAGGTCCTCATCACCTTCAAGCCGGTCACCCGCCTGCCCTCCGGTCTCTCCGGTCGGCCGAAGAGCGACACGCTCCGCATCGTCCTCAACCCGGACGAGATCGAGCTCACCGTCTCGGCGAACGGCGGCGGCAACCCGTTCGAGATGGGCCAGGTCACCCTGTCGTCGTCCTTCGCGGACGGCGAGCTCACCCCCTACGGCGAGGTCCTCAACGGGATCTTCCACGACGACCCGCTGCTCTCGATCCGCGGCGACGTGGCCGAGCGCTGCTGGGAGATCGTCGAGCCCGTGGTGAAGGCCTGGAAGGCCGACGAGGTCCCGCTCGAGGAGTACCGCGCCGGCTCCCGCGGCCCCGCGGACTGGGAGTCGTCGTCCTGACGGACGCGCTCGTCGCGCCCTGAACGGGCGCACCTGACGGACGGGAGGCACGGTGCCGGTCGGTACCGTGCCTCCCGTCCGTCTGTCGGTGCGTCGCGTCCAGCCAGCGCGGCGTGCGTGCCGCCCGTTGCAGGGCCCGGGAAGCACTTTCGCGCGTGGGTGGCCGGAAGAACCTGCTGCCGACGCGCGGAACGGCTGCCCTCGCGAAGCACTCGCCGCCGATGCACCGCACGCGTTCTGTCCCATGGCACGTGGTGTGGGAAGCACTTTCGCGCGTAGGTGGCCGGAAGAACCTGCTGCCTTTGCGCGGAACGACCTCCTACACGCGGATCAGCTGCCCACGCGTAGCACCCTCCACCGATGCCCCTCGCGCGTTCCGTCCATCGCGCGTGACGTAGGAAGCACTCTCGCGCGTAGGTGGCCGGAAGAACCTGCTGCCGACGCGCGGAACGACCTCCTCCGCGCGTAACGGCTGCCCTCGCGAGCCACACGCCGCCGATGTCCCTCGAGCGTTCCGTCCCATCGCACGTGACGTAGGAAGCACTCTCGCGCTTAGGTGGCCGAAAGAACCTGCTGCCTACGCGCGGGACGACCTCCTAGGCGCGGAACGACCTCCCACGCGCGGAACGGCACCCCACGCGCGGAACTGCACCCCACGCGCGGAACAGCGCCCGGCACCAGCGAAGCCCCAGCCCCGCGCACCTCACCCGGGGGAGCCGGCACGGCCGCCCTGGCCGGTCCACGAGCGGGTGCCGCCGCTGCGCGAGGCCGTGCGGGTCCGGTGCCCGGTCGTGCCGCCCCTCGCGCGCGAGATAGCGTCGGCCGCCGACACCAGGGTCAGGTGGGACAGCACCTGCGGGGTGTTGCCGATGTGGTGCCCGGTGGCGACGTCGATCTCCTCGGAGAGCATGCCGACGTCGTTCGCGTAGCCGACGAGCACGTCCATCAGGCGTTCGGCGTCGTCGAGGCGGCCGGAGCCGGCGTACTGCTCGACGAGCCAGAACGAGCACGCCAGGAACGGGTGCTCGGTGCCCGTGAGCCCGTCGAAGCCCGCGGTGGTGCGGTACCGCAGGACGAGTCCGTCGTCGCCGACGCGCAGGTCCTCCTCGATGGCCCGGACGGTGCCGGTCATGCGCGGGTCGTCCGCGGCGCAGAAGCCGATCTGGGGCAGGACGAGCAGGCTGGCGTCGACCTCGTCGGTGTCGTAGTGCTGCCGGTAGGACCCGCGCGCGGCGTTCCAGCCGTGCTCCTCGATCTCGGCGCGGACGGTCTCGCGCAGGGTGCGCCAGCGCTCGACGGGGCCGTCGAGGCCGAACTCCTCGACGGCGGCGACCCCGCGGTCGAACGCGGCCCAGATCATCGCCCGCGAGTGCGTGAAGTGGCGGCGCGGTCCGCGCATCTCCCAGATGCCGTTGTCGGGCTCCTGCCAGTGCTCCTCGACGTAGCCGAGCAGGGCGCGCTGCAGCGCCCACGAGTCCGCGCTCTCCTCGACGCCGAGCTCGCGGGCGTCGTGCAGCGCGGCGAGCACCTCGCCGAAGACGTCGCCCTGGTACTGCGTCGAGGCGCCGTTGCCGACGCGGACCGGCTTCGAGTCGGCGTAGCCGGGCAGGTGCGCGAGCTCGCGTTCGGGCAGTTCCCGCTCGCCGGCGATGCCGTACATGATCTGCACGTCGGCCGGGTCGCCGGCGACGGCGCGGAGGAGCCAGCCGCGCCAGTGCTCGGCCTCGTCGCGGTAGCCGTGCGCGATGAGCGAGGCGAGGGCGAGCGAGGCGTCGCGGAGCCAGACGTAGCGGTAGTCCCAGTTCCGTTCGCCGCCCGGGTCCTCGGGCAGGCTGGTGGTCGCCGCGGCGACGACGCCGCCGGTGTCGCCGTGGGTCATCGCGCGCAGGAAGAGCAGCGACCGTCGCGTCGCGGCCGCGTGGCGCCCCTCGGTGTGCGCGGTCGCCATCCAGTCCGTCCACCAGTCGACGGTGTGCGCGAGCGCGGCGTCGACGTCGACGGGCTCCGGGGCGTCGCGGTACGACGGGTACCAGGTGAGGACGGTGTCGAGCACCTGGCCGTCGTGCACGGTCGTCGTGGCGGTGTGCCGGTGGTCGGACGCCCGGAAGCGGACGCCGCGGACGACGACGGACCCCGGGCCCGCGGTCGCGAGCAGCGCCGGGTCGTCGTCGCCACCGACCTGGCGCACCCACGGCAGCGCGAGCGCGTAGTCGAAGCGGATGCGCAGCACCTGCTCGACCTCGACGCTGCCGCGCAGCCCGCGCACCCGGCGGACGAGCGAGGGCCGGTGGGCGCCGACGGGCATGAAGTCGGTGACCTCGACCACGCCGGTCGCGGTCGTCCAGACCGTCGAGAGCACGAGGGTCTCGCCGTGGTACCGGCGCTTCGCGGTCGCGTCGGGGTCGGTGGGCCGCAGGGTCCAGTGGCCGTGCTCCTCGTCGCCGAGCAGGGCGGCGAAGGTGGACGTGCTGTCGAACCGGGGCAGGCACAACCAGTCGACCGTGCCGTCCCGGGTGACGAGCGCCGCGGTCGTGGTGTCCCCGATGACCGCGTGGTCCTCGATGCGGGCTGCCGGTGCGCCGTTGCTCATGCCCCGATCGAACCACACCCCGGCCGGAGCGCCGCCGGTCTCGCTGAGGGACCGTTCAGACGTGGTCGGCGGCGTCCGGCTCGGCCAGACCGACCCGGGTCAGCTCACGCCAGAGGCCCGAGCCGTCCGGTGCGTAGACCCACGGCGCCGACGAGTCGCGGGAGCGTTCCTGCGCCCGGGAGCGACCGCCGGCGAGCACCGCCTCGCTCGTGGAGAGCTGGCGGATGGCGACCCCGGCGACGTTGTCCGGGTGCTCGCGGGCGAAGTCGCCGTACAGCGACTCGTCGTGCTGGCCGTCGTCGCCGACGAGCAGCCAGCGCACGTCCGGGAAGTCCTGGGCGAGCCGGCGCAGGTTCTCCTGCTTGTGCAACTGTCCGCTGCGGAAGAACCGGTCGTGGGTGGGGCCCCAGTCGGTGAGCAGCAGCGTGCCCGACGGGTACATGTTCCGCGTCAGGAAGCGCTTCAGGGTCGGCGCCACGTTCCAGGCGCCGGTGGACAGGTACACGGTCGGCGAGCCCGGGTGCTGCGCGAGCACGCGTTCGTAGAGCACCGACATGCCCGGCACGGGGCGGCGGGCGTGCTCTGTGAGCACGAAGGAGTTCCACGCCGCGAGCATCGGCCGGGGGAGCGAGGTCACCATGACCGTGTCGTCGATGTCCGAGAGCAGGCCGAACCGGGTGTCCGGGTGCACGACGAAGACGTCCGCCTCGACGCTCCGCCCGCCACCGGCCGACAGCCGGACGGTGCGCCACCCCGGTTCGAGGTCGAGCGGCACGATGGTGTCGACGACGCCGCCACGGTCGGTCTCGACGGTGTGCGACACCCCGCCGGCGCTGACGGTCACCTCGGTGTGGTCGACGGCGACGCTCGTGAAGCTGCGCCACCCGCGCACCCCCGAGTAGGACACGTCGGACGCCAGACCGCGCCGTGTCAGCAGCACGCGGCAGAGGATCCGCACCCACCCGGGTGCGCCGTACCCGGTGTAGGGGACGACCGTCGGCACGAGGCCACGGCGCCGCGCGCGTTGCTCGCGGAACTCCTGGACGGCGTCCTCGATGCGGGCGGCTCGGTGCAGGAGGGGCTCGGCCAGCGACGGCTCGTGGTGCGTCGGGTCGGGCATGGCCCCATCAAACCATGTGGGCGGTCGAAGTCCACGAAGACGCTCATCGCGATCGGGTGAGTCGCAGCCACGTTCCAGCCGGTCTCTGCGAAGGTTGTCACCGTCAGACCAAACCGACCGCGCAGGAGCGCAAGAGGAGAACACGTGCTCGTCACCGAGGTAACGAACGCTCTGCCGGGGGGATCATCACTGCTCAGGAACGAGCCGGTCCAAGCCCGCAGTTCGGCGCGCCTCGCGGGTCTCCTCGACGCCGCCGCCGCGGTGATCGACGAGATCGGGTTCGAGCGGCTCACGACCGCGATGGTGGCCGAACGGGCGGGGGCGTCCATCGGCACCGTCTACCGGTACTTCCCCGACCGCATCGCCGTCGTCGAGGCGCTCGCGATCCGCTGCACGCAGCGCCTGGCGTCGCGCTTCGTCGAGGCGCTCGACGCCAGCGGCGCGGAGACCTGGCAGCAGGGCTGCGACGCGCTCATCCGCGCGACGGACGAGATGTACCGCACCGAGCCGGGCTTCCGGGCGATCCGCTTCGGCGACGCCGCGGACACCGGCACCGGCGACGCCGAGGACCGCATGGGGGCGCTCGGCGGGGCCGTCGGGCAGATCATGCACGACCGCTTCGGACTGCCGCTCGACGAGCGGATCGCCCGCACCTGGGTGGTCCTCGCCGAGTCGTCGCACGCCGTGTTCGCCCGGGCGCACCGCGACCCGGCGAACCCGGACACCGCGATCATCGAGGAGTACCGCACGATGAGTCGGGCCCACCTGCAGTCGGTGCTCGCCGCCTCCTGACCCACCGTCACCGACGCCCGCGTCCGCTCGCCGAGCGGCGCGGGCGTCGTCGTGTCCGGGGCGTCGGCCAGGAGGCCCGGTGCCGGTCGGCCGGTCTGCTCACGTCCGGCAGCCGGGCTGCCACCCCGCGCCGGCCGGCTGTCCGGGACACGTCACGTTTGCGACACGGGGTGCACCGTTGTCGCAGCCGACGGGTACTGTCGTCCGGAGTCGGGCTACCTCCGAACAGAAGGGCACCCATGATCGAGTTCCGCTCGGTGCGCAAGACCTACCCGGACGGCACCACCGCCGTCGACGGATTCGACCTGGTCATCCCCTCGCGGACCACCACCGTCTTCGTGGGTTCCAGCGGCTGTGGCAAGACCACGCTGCTCCGCATGATCAACCGGATGGTCGACCCCAGCTCGGGGTCCGTCTCCATCGACGGCTCGGACGTGTCCGGTGTCGACCCCGTCAAGCTCCGCCGGAGCATCGGCTACGTCATGCAGAACTCCGGACTCCTGCCGCACCGCAAGGTGATCGACAACATCGCGACCGTCCCGCTCCTGACCGGCGTGTCCAAGGCCGACGCCCGTGCGCGGGCGCTCGAGCTGATGGACACGGTCGGCCTCGACCGCGCCTTCGCCGACCGCTACCCGTCGCAGCTGTCCGGTGGGCAGCAGCAGCGCGTCGGCGTCGCCCGCGGGCTGGCCGTCGACCCGAACATCCTGCTCATGGACGAGCCCTTCGGCGCCGTCGACCCCCTGGTCCGCAACGACCTGCAGGACGAGCTCATCCGGCTGCAGCGCGAGCTCGGCAAGACCGTGGTGTTCGTGACCCACGACATCGACGAGGCCTTCAAGCTCGGCGACCAGGTCGTCATCCTCAAGAAGGGCGGCGAGATCGCCCAGCAGGGCACCCCGTCCGAGATCCTCGCCGAACCGGCCGACGACTTCGTCGCGAACTTCATCGGCGTCGGCCGTGGTCGCCGTGCGCTCCGTGTGGAGCAGACGCCGACCGGACCGATCGTGGTCGACGGTGACGGTCGCGCCGCAGGTGTGCTCACCGGTCCGGTGAGCGTCGTCGACGCCGCGTCCGCGGTGCCGCAGGGAACAGAGGCCGGGGCGCGTGCAACCGCCCCGGGTGCTCCGGCGCAGGGTGGGGGCACCCGGTGAAGTGGGTGCTGTCGAACCTCGACACCATCGGTGACGCCACGCTGTCGCACCTCGCGATCGCCCTCCCGCCGATCGTCGTCGCGTTCCTGCTGTCGATCCCGATCGGGTGGCTCGTCGTCCGGCTGCAGCGACCGGGCGGCTCGCGCTTCGCGGCGGGCGTGGGCAGCGGCATCGTCACGGTGGCCGGGCTCCTGTACGCGATCCCGTCGCTCGCGCTCTTCGTGGCGCTGCCGAGCATCATCGGCACCGACCTGCTCGACCCGCTCAACGTGGTGATCAGCCTGACCCTCTACGGCCTCGCGCTCATGGTGCGGTCCACGGTCGACGGTCTCACCTCGGTCGACGCGGGCACGAAGGCCGCCTCGACGGCGATGGGCTACTCGTCCGCGCAGCGGTTCTTCCGCGTCGAGCTGCCGCTCGCCGGGCCGGTCCTGCTCGCCGGGCTCCGGGTGGTCTCGGTGTCGACGATCTCGCTGACCACGGTCGGCGCGGTGCTCGGCATCCGGAGCCTCGGGTCGCTCTTCACCGACGGGCTCGCCCGCGGCATCTACGAGGAGATCATCTCCGGCATCGTCATGGTGCTCGTGCTGGCCTTCGCGCTGGACGGCCTGCTCGTCCTGCTCGGCCGCATCGCGATGCCGTGGAACCGCCGCACGACCCGGACGCAGCGTGCGTCCCGGCGCGTGCTCCAGCAGGCAGAGGTGACCTCGTGATCATCGGACAGGCATTCGGCTGGGTGTTCGACCCGGCGAACTACGCCGGCTACAACGCGATCCCGGCCCGGATCTGGGAGCACGTCTGGATCACCCTGCTCGCGGTGCTCATCGCCGCGGTGATCGCCGTGCCGATCGGGTACGCCATCGGGCACACCCGGCGCGCCCGCGGGTTCTCGATCGCCGTCTCGGGCGGGGTCCGCGCGCTGCCGACGCTCGGCGTGCTGTCACTGTTCGGCCTGCTGCTCGGCATCGGCCTGCAGGCCCCGTTGCTCGCACTCGTCGTCCTCGCGATCCCGTCGGTGCTCGCCGGCGCGTACTCGGGCATCGAGTCCGTCGAACCGGTGACGGTCGACGCCGCGAAGGCGCAGGGCATGACCGGCTGGCAGATCCTGTGGAAGGTCGAGGTCCCGCTCGGCCTGCCGCTGCTCATCGGCGGGCTCCGCGCCGCGGTGCTGCAGGTCGTCGCGACCGCGACGCTCGCCGCCTACGTCGGCGCCGGCGGCCTCGGCGGGTACTTCTTCCTCGGTCTGAAGACCCAGGACTACGCGCAGATGCTCGGCGCCTCCATCCTCGTGATCGCGCTCGCGATCGCGTTCGAGATCGTGTTCGCCGTGCTGCAGCGGGCGGCGGTGCCGAAGGGCACCCTCGACCCCACGGCCCGGCAGCGCCAGGGATCGCGCGAGCGAGCCCGCAATCCCATCCCGGAAGGAAATCCATCGTGATCACAGCAAAGATCCGTGTCGGCGTCGCAGCGACGCTGGCACTGGGCGTCGCCGCCGCCCTGACCGGCTGCGCGTCGAGTGACCCGCTCGACAGCGGTTCGAGCACGTCGAGCGACTCCAAGACGATCGTCATCGGCTCGCAGCAGTACTACTCGAACGAGATCATCGCCGAGCTGTACGCCCAGGTCCTCGAGAAGGACGGCTTCACGGTCAAGCGCAGCTTCAACATCGGGCAGCGCGAGATCTACATCCCGCAGCTCGAGAAGGGCGCGATCGACGTCATGCCCGAGTACAGCGGCAACCTGCTGCAGTACTTCGACAAGGACTCGGACGCCAAGACCGCCGACGAGATCGACGCGGCCCTGCCCGACGCGCTGCCGTCCGGGCTGCGCGTCCTCGACGAGGCCGAGGCGACCGACCAGGACAGCTACACCGTCACGAAGAAGTTCTCCGAGGACAACGACGTCACGAGCCTGGCCGACCTGAAGAACGTCTCCGACAAGCTCACCGTCGGCGCGAACTCCGAGTTCCAGACCCGTCCGTACGGCCCGAAGGGCCTCAAGTCGGTCTACGGCGTCGACGTCGACTTCAAGGTCGTCGAGGACTCCGGCGGAGCGCTCACCGTGAAGGCGCTCAAGGACGACACCGTCCAGCTCGCCGACATCTACAGCGCCGACCCGAGCATCAAGGCGAACGACTTCGTCTCGCTGAAGGACCCGGAGAACCTGATCCTGCCGCAGAACGTCATCCCCGTGGTGTCGAAGAAGGTCGACGACAAGGCCGCGGCCGACATCGACAAGGTGAGCAAGGTCCTGTCGACCGATGCCCTCATCGAGCTCAACTTGAAGAGCACCGTCGACAAGGAGAAGGCGTCCGAGATCGCGAAGGACTTCCTGACCGAGAAGGGCCTGCTCTAGGCACGCTCCGCAAGAAGAACGACAGGCGTCGGGCATCTGCCCGGCGCCTGTCGTCGTTCCCGGGGGTGCTCCCGATGAACATGTTTTCCGCACGGTTGTGCCGTGCACTTCTCCTGCACGTTTGTGCAGGCGGGGCTTCTACAACTTGTCGAGTGGCTTCCTCCGGCGATACCGTTGCAGTGTCCCAACGGCTGTGACACCTGATGGAACCGATCAACAGGAAGCATCTGACGTGTACGAACTGCGCGCGGCGACCCGGCGGGGGAACGCCGCATGAACGACCTCCTCGACCCCCTGCTGCTCTCGCGGTGGCAGTTCGGCCTGACGACCATCTACCACTTCTTGTTCGTGCCGCTGACGATCGGCATGGCCGCGGTGGTGGCGGTGTTCCAGACGGCCTGGTACCGCACCGGTCGTGCGCACTACCTGCAGCTGACGCGGTTCTTCGGGCGCATCTTCCTCATCAACTTCGCGATGGGCGTCGTGACCGGCATCGTGCAGGAGTTCCAGTTCGGCATGAACTGGTCGAACTACTCGCGCTTCGTCGGTGACGTCTTCGGGGCGCCGCTCGCGCTCGAGGGCATCCTCGCCTTCTTCTTCGAGGCGGCCTTCATCGGGATCTGGATCTTCGGCTGGGACCGCCTGCCGAAGGGGCTGCACCTCGCCAGCATCTGGTGCGTCAGCGCCGGCACGATCATGTCGGCCTACTTCATCATCGCCGCGAACGCCTTCATGCAGCACCCGGTCGGGTTCGCCATGAACGAGGCGAAGGGGCGCGCGGAGCTCACCGACATCTGGGCCGTGCTCGGCAACAAGGTCGCCCTCGCGGCCTTCCCGCACACCCTGTTCGCCTGCTTCATGGTGGCCGCCGCGGTCATCATCTCCGTCGCCGCGTTCCACCTGGCGCGCAACCAGCACCTCGAGACGATGATGCCGGCGCTCAAGTTCGGCATGTGGACGATGGTCGCGGCCGGTGCGCTCACGGTCCTGACCGGCGACCAGCTCGGTCTCACCATGGTCGACACGCAGCCGATGAAGATGGCGGCGGCCGAGGCGCTCTACAACACCTCGACCGGCAAGGACGCCTCGTTCTCGATCCTGACGCTCGGCACCCCCGACGGCGTGCACGAGCTGTTCTCGATCCGCGTGCCGTACCTGCTGTCGTTCCTGTCGACGCACACCTTCAACGGCACCGTCGAGGGCATCAACGACCTGCAGGCGCAGTACACCCAGGTGTACGGCCCCGGTGACTACAAGCCGATCATCTGGGTCACCTACTGGTCGTTCCGCTGGATGATCGCGCTCGGCATCGGTGCGGTGCTCGTGTCGCTGGCCGGGCTCTGGCTGACCCGCAAGGGCCGGTTCCCGACGCAGCGCTGGGTGTGGCGCGTGGCCACGTGGACGGTCCCGCTGCCGATGGCCGCGATGATCGTCGGCTGGGTCTTCACCGAGATGGGCCGGCAGCCGTGGCTCGTGTTCGGCCTGCTGCAGACGAAGGACGGCGTCTCGCCGAACGTGACGGGCATCGAGGTCCTCATCTCGCTCCTCGTCTTCACCCTGATCTACGGCTCGCTCGCCGTGGTCGAGTTCAAGCTGATCAAGAAGGTCGCACAGGAGGGCCCGGCCGACCCGGCCGAGGTCGACGAGACGACCGGCGAGGTCAAGCACGAAGTGACGGTCTACTAGGAATGGACGCTGTCTGATGGATCTCCCTGTCCTCTGGTTCGCGATCGTCGGCGTCTTCTTCGTCGGCTACTTCGTCCTCGACGGCTTCGACTTCGGTGTCGGCATGTCCCTGCCGTTCCTCGGCAAGGACGACACCGACCGTCGGGTCCTCATCAACACCATCGGCCCGGTCTGGGACCTCAACGAGACGTGGGTCATCGTCGCCGGTGCCTGCCTGTTCGCCGCGTTCCCGGAGTGGTACGCCACGATGTTCTCCGGCTTCTACCTGGCGTTGCTGCTCATCCTCGCCGCGCTCATCGCCCGCGGGGTGTCGTTCGAGTACCGGCACCAGGAGAAGCACCTCGAGTGGAAGCGCCGCTTCGACCTCATGATCATCGTCGGCAGCGCCGTGCCGTCGTTCCTGTGGGGCGTCGCGTTCGGCAACGTCGTCCGGGGCATCCCGATGGACGCCGGGCACAACTACACCGGCACCCTGTTCGACCTGCTCAACCCGTTCGCGCTGCTGACCGGCGCCGCGACGCTCCTCGTCTTCTTCACCCACGGCGTCGTGTTCGTCGCGCTGAAGACCGAGGGCGAGATCCGCGAGCGTGCGAAGCGCCTGGCCACCCGGGCCGGCACCGTGACGATCGTCGTCGCCGCCGCGTTCCTGGTGTCGATGGCCTTCGTCCGTGCCACCCCGGCCTCGCTCGTGCTCTCCGTCGTCGCGGCCCTGGCGCTCGTGCTCGCGGTGCTCTGCAACGCCTGGGGCAAGGAGGGCCGTGCCTTCACGCTCATGGCCGTCACGATCGCCGCCGTCGTGCTCGCGATGTTCACGGCGATCTTCCCGGACGTCATGCCCGCCTCGAACGACCCGGCGAACAGCCTGGACGTGTACAACGCGTCGTCCGGCTCGTACACGCTCACCGTGATGAGCTGGGTCGCGCTGATCTTCGTGCCGCTCGTCTTCGCGTACCAGGCGTGGACCTACTGGGTGTTCCGCAAGCGCGTCTCCCGCGCTCAGATCACCGCGGCCGCGCACTAGGCGGACGACGGTGAAACCCCTCGACCCCCGACTCCTGCGACTGTCCCGGACGGCGCGCGGTTTCATCGTCGCCGCCGCCGGGACGGGCGTCCTGCGCACGATCGCGACCATCGCGATCGCGTGGGGGATCGCCGCGGCGGTGACCCTCGGGGTCGACGCGGCCGGGGGCGGGGGCGTCCCGGCGGCGTTCGGGCAGGCGCTCGGGCTGCTCGGCGGGGCGTTCGTGCTCCGGGCGGTCGCCGCCTGGGCCACGGACGACCTGGCCGCACGGGCCGCGGCACGGGTGAAGAGCGAGATGCGCACCACCGTGCTCGCCCGGGCGGCCGAGCGCGGGCCGGCGTGGCTGTCCGGCCGGTCGAGCGCCGGGTTCGCCACGACGCTCGGACCGGGGCTCGACGCCCTCGACGCCTACTTCGGCCGGTACCTGCCGCAGCTCGCCCTCACCGCGATCGCGACCCCGGTGCTCCTCGTCGCGATCGGGATCGGCGACCTGACGAGCGGGCTGATCATCCTGTTCGCCCTGCCGGTCATCCCGGTGTTCATGATCCTGATCGGCCTGGCGACGCAGGCGCTGCAGCGACGGCAGTCCGACGCCCTGGCGACGCTCGGCGGCGCATTCACCGAAGCCGTCGAGGGGCTCGCGACGCTCAAGGTCTTCGGCCGCGCGCGGCGCCAGGTCGGTCGGATCGGCGCGGTCACCGACGAGTACCGGCGGGGGACCCTCGGGGTGCTCCGGCTGTCGTTCGTGAGCGGGTTCGCCCTCGAACTCGCCGCGAGCCTGTCCGTGGCCCTGGTCGCGGTGTCGATCGGCATCCGCCTGGTCGACGGTTCGCTCGGCCTCGGTGCCGCGATGTTCGTGCTCGTCCTCGCACCGGAGGCCTTCGCCCCGATCCGGCAGGTCGGCGCCGACTTCCACGCCGCGCAGGACGGCGTCGAGGCCTCGGCCGCGGTCCTCGACGTGCTCGACGACGACCGCGACGCCCCGACCGCGACGGCACCGATCCCTGCACCCGCTGCGGCGACCGCGCTGACGGTGCGCGGGCTGACGGTCCGCCGCCCCGACGTCGTGATCGGCCCCGTCGACCTGCACGCCGAGGCCGGCACGGTCGTCGTGCTCGCCGGCCCGAGCGGCTCCGGCAAGTCGAGCATCATCGCCGCCCTGCGCGGAGTGCTGCCCCACGAAGGAACGGTCACGGTGCCCGGAGCGGCCGGTGCCCCGGCGGCCGACCGCACCACCTGGGCCGACCAGCGCCCGCGTCTCGTGCGGGGGACCGTCGCCGAGAACGTCGCGCTCAGCGCGACCCCCGACGTCGACGACGTGCGGACCGCGCTCGGTGACGCGGGGCTGGGAGTCGACCCGGGCCTCCCGGTCGGCGCCGGCGGCAGCGGCCTGTCCGGCGGCCAGGCGCAGCGCGTCGCGGTCGCCCGCGCGCTCTACCGGGCGCGCCGCGAGCAGACCCCGCTCGTCCTGCTCGACGAGCCCACCTCGGCACTCGACGTCGACGCCGAGGCGCACGTCGTCGCGTCCGTCCGCCGCCTGGCGGCCGACGGTGCGGTCGTCGTGGTCGCCAGCCACCGCCCGGCGGTGATCGCCGCGGCCGACCTCCGACTGGACGTCGCCTCCGACGGGTCCGTGACGGTCCGACCGGGGGTGCGCGCATGAGCCGGGAGGCCCGTGGCACGTCGGTCCTGCGGCTCGCCATGCCGCACGGGTCGGGTTGGGCGAAGGCGGTCGCCGCCGGCTCGCTCAGCGCGGTCTGCGCCGTCGCGCTCCTCGCCGCGAGCGGCTACCTCATCACGCGCGCCGCGGAGCACCCGCCGATCCTGTACCTGACGCTCGTCATGGTCGGGGTCCGCGCGTTCGCGCTCGGTCGCGCCGCCCTGCGGTACGTCGACCGGCTCGCCGGGCACGACGCCTCGTTCCGGCAGCTGGCCGTGGTGCGCACCGAGATGTACCGACGCCTGGCCTCGGTCGCACCGGTCGGACTCGGCAGCACCGGTCGCGGCGACCTGTTGACGCGGCTCGTCACCGACACCGACCGCCTGCAGGACCTGCCCATCAGAGTGGTCGGCCCGCTCGTGTCCGCGGCGGTCGTCGCGGTGCTGTCCGTCGTCGCGGTGGCGCTCGTGTCCGTGCCCGCTGCGCTCGTGCTCGTCGTCGCGCTCGCGATCGCCGCCCTCGTCGGGTCGGTGGTCACCCGGGCGATCGCCGAACGGTCCGACCGCGAGACCGCCGCCGACCGCGGCCGCGTCGCCGACCTCGTGCTCGACACCGTCCGCACGCTCGACGTCTTCGCGGCGTACGGCGCGCTCGACGACCGGCTCGCCCACATCGCCCGCCTCGACGCCCGCGTCACCCGGGCCGTCCGTCGGCGCGGCTCCGTCGAGTCCCTCGTCGGCGCCCTCGTCGGTCTGTTCGGCGGCGGCGCGGTGATCGGGATCCTCGCGGCCGGTGCCCCCGCGGTCGTGTCCGGGGCACTCGACGGTCCGCTCTGGGCCCTCGCGGTCTTCGTGCCGCTCGCGCTCTTCGAGGTCGTCGGCACCGTCCCGCTCGCCGTCCTCACGCTCCGCCGGGTGCGCGCCGCCGCCGACCGCGTCGAACAGACCGTGCCCGCCGACGTCCCCGTCGGCATCGTGCCGGAGCCCGACGCCGACGCCGACCCCGCCGACCTGGTCGTCGACGGTCCGGTCGCCGTGGCCCTGCGCGACGTCACCGTGCGGTGGCCCGGCGCGGACCGGCCCGCGGTCGACGGTGTCACGCTCGACCTGCACCCCGGCGAGGTCGTGGTGCTCGAGGGGCCGAGCGGCGCCGGCAAGTCCACGCTCGTCGACGCGCTCGTCCGGTTCGTCGAGCACGAGGGCTCGTACACGCTCGACGGGGTCGACGCACGCGACATGCACCCCGACGCCGTCCGCGCGAGGGTCGGGCTCATCGAGCAGGACCCGTTCGTGTTCGACCAGTCGGTGCGGCAGAACCTGCTCTTCGCGCGCGACACCGCCACCGACGACGAGCTCCTCGCCGTGCTCGACCGGGTCGGCCTCGGCGCGTGGGCCACGCGACGCGGCGGTCTCGACGCGTCGGTCGGGGAGCGCGGCGGCCTCGTCTCCGGCGGGCAGGCGCACCGCTTGGCCCTGGCACGGGCGCTGCTGCACGCGTTCCCGGTCCTCGTGCTCGACGAACCCACCGCCGACGTCGACCCGGACCTCGGCGACGCCGTGCTCCGCGACCTCGTCACCACCGCCCGCGCAGCGGGGCGGACGGTCGTCATCGTGTCGCACGTCCCGGTGGCGCCGGACCTGGTCGTCCGGACCCTGCGGATGCGGGACGGACGCCTGCTCGCCGGGTGAGCCGACAGGCGGACGCGGGACGGGCCTCCCGGCTTGTATCGTTGAGGACCGTGACCACCGAGCAGCAGGCCGAGGACCCGAACGCCTACGACTTCCGTCGTATCCAGGACAAGTGGCAGCCCCGCTGGGAAGAGCTCGGGCTCTTCACCACGGACCTCGACGACACCCGTCCGCGCAAGTACATCCTCGAGATGTTCCCGTACCCGTCCGGCGACCTGCACATGGGGCACGCCGAGAACTGGGCGCTCGGTGACTTCGTCGCGCGGTACTGGCGGCAGCAGGGCTTCAACGTGCTGCACCCGATCGGCTGGGACTCGTTCGGCCTGCCCGCCGAGAACGCTGCGATTAAGCGCGGGGTGGACCCGAAGGACTGGACCTACGCGAACATCGCGCAGCAGAAGGCGTCCTTCAAGCGCTACGCGCCGTCGTTCGACTGGACCACCGAGATCCACACCTCGGACCCCGAGTACTACAAGTGGAACCAGTGGCTGTTCCTGCAGATGTACGAGAAGGGCCTGGCGTACCGGAAGGACAGCTGGGTCAACTGGGACCCGGTGGACCAGACCGTGCTCGCGAACGAGCAGGTCCTGCCCGACGGCACCTCGGACCGCTCCGGCGCCGTCGTCGTGAAGAAGAAGCTCACGCAGTGGTACTTCAAGATCACCGACTACGCCGACCGCCTGCTCGACGACCTCAACCAGCTCGAGGGCCGCTGGCCGGCGAAGGTCATCGCGCAGCAGCGCAACTGGATCGGCCGCTCGGTCGGCGCGGACGTCGACTTCGTCATCGAGGGCCGCGACGAGCCGGTCACCGTGTTCACCACGCGCCCGGACACGATCCACGGCGTGACGTTCCTGGTCGTGGCGCCGGACTCGGACCTGGCCGCTTCGCTGGTCTCCGTCGCCCCTGACGAGGTGCGGGCTGACTTCGACGCGTACCTGACCGCGACGCAGAAGACCTCGGAGATCGACCGGCAGAACGCCGACCGGCCGAAGACCGGTGTGCCGCTCGGCCGCTTCGCGATCCACCCGTTGACGGGGGAGCGCCTGCCGATCTGGGCCGCCGACTACGTGCTGGCCGACTACGGCCACGGTGCGGTCATGGCCGTGCCGGCGCACGACCAGCGCGACCTCGACTTCGCGCGGGCGTTCGACCTGCCCGTGCGCGTCGTGGTCGACACGAACGCCGCCGTGACCGGGGCGATCCCGGTCGTGTCCCCCGACACGGAACTCCCCGCTCTCGACCCGGTGTCGACGGGTGAGGCGCTGACCGGCACCGGTCGGATGATCAACTCCGGTCCGCTCGACGGCATGTCGAAGCAGCACGCGATCACCGCGGCGATCTCCCTGCTCGAGGAGCGCGGCACCGGTCGTGCCGCCAAGACCTACCGCCTGCGCGACTGGCTCATCTCGCGCCAGCGGTTCTGGGGCACGCCGATCCCGATCATCCACGGCGCCGACGGCACCGAGCACCCCGTGCCGATGGACCAGCTGCCGGTGCGACTGCCGGACACCGAGGGGCTCGACCTCAAGCCGAAGGGCACGTCGCCGCTCGGCGGCGCGACCGACTGGGTGAACGTGCCCAACCCCGTCGACGGCACCCCGGCGCTCCGCGACACCGACACGATGGACACCTTCGTCGACTCGTCGTGGTACTTCCTGCGGTTCCTGGCGGCGAACGACGACACCCAGGCGTTCGACCCGGCGATCGCGCGCAAGTGGGCGCCCGTCGACCAGTACATCGGCGGCATCGAGCACGCGATCCTGCACCTGCTGTACGCGCGCTTCGTGACGAAGGTGCTGTTCGACCTCGGGTACCTCGACTTCACCGAGCCGTTCTCGGCACTGCTCAACCAGGGCATGGTGCTGTCCGGCGGCTCGAAGATGTCGAAGTCGAAGGGCGGCGTCTCGCTCGGCGACGAACTCGACGCGAACGGCGTCGACGCCATCCGCCTCGTCATGGGCTTCGCCGGCCCGCCGGAGGACGACATCAACTGGGAGGACGTCTCCCCGTCGGCGTCCGCGCGCTTCCTGGCCCGGGCGTACCGCCTGGCGACCGACGTCACCTCGACGCCGGACGCCGTGTGGGCCGAGGGCGACCGGGCGCTCCGTCAGGTCACCCACCGGTTCCTGGCCGACGCCCCCGGCATGATGGAGTCGTTCAAGTTCAACGTCGTCATCGCGCGGCTCATGGACCTGGTCAACGTCACCCGCAAGGCGATCGACGGCGGCCCCGGTGCCGGTGACCCCGCCGTGCGCGAGGCCGTCGAGACCGTCGCCCTCGCCCTCAGCGTCTTCGCGCCGTACACCGGCGAGGAGATGTGGGAGCAGCTCGGCTACCAGGCCACCGTCGCCACGTACGGCTGGCGGAAGGCCGACCCGACGCTGCTCGTGCAGGAGACCCTGACCGCCGTCGTGCAGGTCAACGGCAAGGTGCGCGACTCGTTCGAGGTCTCGAAGTCCATCGAGGCGGACGAGCTCGAGCAGCTCGCGCGGTCGTCCGCGAACGTGCAGCGCTACATCGGTGACCGCGAGATCGTGAAGGTCATCGTGCGGGCGCCGAAGCTCGTCAACATCGCGATCAAGGGGTAGCGCGCGGCCGTCCCTGCACAGCGGGGGCGGCTGCGCCGCCCGTCCACAGACGTGACCGACGGAGCCCGGAGGATCGGCCGGGCTCCGTAGCGTTCGGACATGTCCTCGCCGTCGTCACCCGGGCCCTGGTGGTCCCGCCTCACGCTGTCCCCGCGGGCGGCCGTGGTGCTCGCCGGTGTCGTGGTCGCCGTCGCGCTCGTCGTGGCGCTGGTCGGGGTCCTCGGCGCTGGTGGGGGTGACGGTGATGCCGACGGGGTGGTCGTGCGGGGTGCGCCGTCCGCCGGAGGCGATCCGGGTGCCGACTCGTCGGCGGTGGCGTCCCCGTCGCGGTCCGCGGGTGTCGGTGCCGGTGCCGGTAGCGGTGCCGGTGCTGCTGCCGACGCGGGTTCGGGGCGGGTCGTCGTGCACGTGCTCGGGGCCGTGCGTCGGGCCGGCGTCGTCGACCTGCCCGCGGCGAGCCGGGTCACCGACGCGCTCGAGCGTGCCGGCGGTGCGACGGAGGACGCCGACCTCGACCGGTTGAACCTGGCGCGGCCGCTGACGGACGGGGAGCGCCTGTACGTGCCGCGGCAGGGGCAGCAGGACGTGCCCGAGGCGCTCGACCCGGTGTCCGGCGGTGGCGGTGGCGATGGTGGGGGCGGCGCTGGCTCTGCGGCGGGTGGCGGTGGCGCTGCGGACGGTGCGCCGGCCGGGGCGCCGGGAGCCGGAGTCGTGGACCTGAACCGTGCCGACCAGGCGGCGCTCGAGACCCTGCCCGGCATCGGGCCGGGGCTCGCCGGCCGCATCATCGCGTGGCGCGACGAACACGGCGGGTTCAGCGCGGTCGAGGACCTGCTCGACGTCAGCGGCATCGGCGACGTCCGCTTCGCCGAGCTGCGCGACCGCGTGCGAGTCTGAGGAGGGGCGCGTGCACCTCGCCCCGAGTGCGGCGGACCTGCGCGTGGCGGGACCCGTCGGTGTCGCCTGGGTCGTCGTCGCCCTGCTCGTCGGCGCGCCGGACGCCGCACCGGTCGTCGGGACGGTCGCGGTCGTGCTCGCCGTCGTGAGCGGCGTCGTGCTCGGCCGACGGCCGAGCGGCGGACCCGCGGTCGTCGCCGCGCTGGTCCTCGTGGCCGCCGCGCTCACCACGCTGCTCGCCGTGTCGGTCACGGTGGCGGAGGCCCGCCGGTCCCCGCAGTCGCTGCACGCCGTCGTCGGGGCGGAGGGCGCCGCACGCGTCGAGGTCGAGGCGGTCCTGTCCCGCGACCTCGTCCCCGGAGACCGGTCGGTCGTCGGCACGCTCGAGCGGGCGGACGCCGTCCGCGGTCTCCGCGTCCCCGTCCGGCTCGTCCCCGCGCGCGACGATCCGCCCGGCGCCGTGCTGCCGGCCGGTTCCCACGTCACCGGCACCGCTGCGCTGCAGTTCGACCGCGTGGGCTCGGCGACCGCCGTCGTGGCATTCCTGCGCGGCGCGCCGTCGTCCGTGCCGCCCGGGGGAGTGCTCGGTGCGACCGACACCGCCCGGCAGGCCTTCGTGCGCGCCACGGCCGGTCTGCCCCAGCCCGGCGCAGCGCTGCTCCGCGGCATGGCGATCGGGGACAGGTCCGGGCTCGACCCCGACACCGAGGCCGCGATGGAGACCGTCGCGCTGACGCACCTGACCGCCGTCTCCGGGGCCAACTGCGCGGTCGTGGTCGGACTCGTCGTGGTGCTCGGTCGGGCCTGCGGCCTGCCGCGGGTGGTGCGGGCCGCCGTGGCCGTCTGCGTGCTCCTGGCGTTCGTGGTGCTCGTCCGCCCCGATCCGTCGATCGTGCGCGCGACGGTGATGGCCGTCGTGGTGCTCGTGGTGCACCTGGCGGGCCGCCCGGTGCGGGGCGTGCCGCTCATCGCCCTCGCCGCCACCGGGATGCTCGTCGCCGACCCGTGGGTCGCACGGTCCTTCGCGTTCGCGCTGTCCGTGCTCGCCACGAGCGGGATCGTCGTGCTCGGGCCGTCGCTGACCGACCTGTTCGCCCGTCGGCTGTGGGCACCGGTGGCCGCCGCCCTGGCGGTCCCCGTCGCCGCCCAGGTCGCCTGCTGGCCGGTGACGATCCCGCTGTCGCCGGCGCTGCCCACCTACGCCGTGCCGGCGAACCTGCTCGCCGAACCCTTCGCCCCCGTCGTCACGGTGGTCGGTCTCGCGGCCTGCGTCCTCGCGCCGGTGTCCCCGGGCGGCGCGCAGGTGCTCGCCGCCGTCGCCTGGGTCCCCGCCGCCGTCGTCGGCGGGATCGCCCGCGGGGCGGCGTCGCTGCCGCACGCCGCGACGCCCTGGCCTGCCGGACCGGTCGGGGTCGTCGCGGCCGTCCTCGTGTGTGCGGGGATCGCCACCGCGGTCCTGGTCCGGGGGCGGGCCGCCCGGTGGCTCCTGCTCGCGTCGGCGCTGGTCGTCGCGGTCGGGGTCGCCGCCGTGACCGTCCCGGTGCTCGTGGTCCGCGGCTCGGTGCCGCGGGACTGGTCGGTCGCGGCGTGCGACGTCGGGCAGGGCGACGCGGTGCTGCTCCGGGGCGGTGACGCCGTGGCGCTCGTCGACACCGGCGACGACCCGGTGCGGCTCCGGGCGTGCCTCGGCCTGCTCGGCACCACGCGGATCGACCTGCTCGTCCTCACGCACTTCGACCGCGACCACGTCGGCGCGGTCGACACGGTCGCCGGATCGGTCGACACCGTCCTGGTGGGGCCGACCGGCCGCTCGTCGGACGACCGGGTCGTCGAGGACCTCCGGCGCGCCGGGGTCGACGTCCGCCGGGCGGACGACCGCGTGTCGGGAGCCCTCGGGCCGCTCGCGTGGCGGGCGGTGTGGCCACGCGCCGGTGACCGCACCTCCGGCAACGACGCGAGCATCGTGCTCACGATCGGTCCGGCGGACCCGGCGTCCTGCGCGGCGTGCCTCACCGGGGTCCTGCTCGGCGACCTGGGGGAGTCGTCGCAACGACGGCTGCGCACCTCCGGCCTGCTGCCGACCGGGCCCGTCGACGTCCTCAAGGTGTCGCACCACGGCTCGGCCGACCAGGACCCGCAGCTCACCCGACAGCTCGCCGCCCGCGTCGGGCTCATCGGCGTCGGCGCGGACAACACCTACGGGCACCCGACGCGCTCCGCCCTCGACGACCTCCGGGCAGCGGGCACCGTGCCGCTCCGCACCGACGAGCTCGGCACGATCGTGCTCGCCCGTGCCGGCACCGACGGGGTGCGGGTGTGGAGCGAGCGGTCGTCGTCGGCGGCCGCCCGTAGGATCGGAGGTGCACCACCCGCCCCGGTACCGACCGGACCGGCGACCCCGGAAGGACCGCATGCCCGCCAAGAAGCCCGCGCGCGCCGCAGCGAAGATCGACCAGGTCCCCTGGTCGGGGATCCGGCCGGCCCCCGTCGTGCTCATCACCGGTCCCGAGGCGTTCCTCGCCGACCGTGCCCGCGGCGTGCTCAAGGACCTGCTCGTCGGCGAGGACCCCGCGCTCGAGGTCCACGACCTCGAAGCCGACCAGTACGCGCCCGGGATCCTCGCGACCCTGGCGAGCCCCTCGCTCTTCGGCGAGCCCCGACTCGTCCGGGTCACGAACGTCGAGAAGTGCACCGACGCCTTCATCACCGAGACGATCGCGTACCTGCAAGCCCCCGCCGACGACGTCACCCTGGTGCTCCGGCACGGCGGTGGCGTGCGCGGCAAGAAGCTGCTCGACACGATCCGCAGCGGGGTCGGCGGTGGCATCGAGGTCCTCTGCGACGAGCTGAAGCGCGAGACCGACCGGATCGACTTCGTGAACGCCGAGTTCCGGGCCGCGCGACGGAAGATCGCGCCCTCGGCCGTGCGCACCCTGGTGACGGCGTTCGCGGACGACCTCGCCGAGCTCGCCGCGGCGTGCCGGCAGCTCCTCGCCGACGAGGCGCAGGAGATCACCGACAAGGTCGTCGACAAGTACTACGGCGGCCGGGTGGAGACGAACGCGTTCAAGGTCGCCGACATCGCCCTGGCCGGCCGCTCGGCCCCGGCCATCGTCGAGCTGCGGCACGCCCTCGCCACGGGTGAGGCCCCGGTACCGATCGTCGCCGCCTTCGCGAGCAAGATCCGCACGATGGCGAAGGTCAGCGCGTTCCGTGGTCCGAGCGGGCAGGCGGCCTCCGCGCTCGGCATGGCGCCGTGGCAGGTGCAACGGGCGCAGCGCGACGTCGCCTCGTGGACCGAGTCCGGGCTGGCGAACGCGATCACGAGCATCGCCGAGGCGGACACCGCGGTGAAGGGCGGCTCCCGCGACGCGCACTACGCCCTCGAGGTCATGGTGCGCACGATCGCCCGGCGCGGCGAGGCCCGCTGAGGCGAGGCGAGCCCGTCGGCTGACCCGGCCCGTCGGCGTCGAGGTCCTGCGCCCGTCGGCGTCGGTGGTCCCGCGCCGGACGGCGTGCACTTTGTGAGCAGCAATGGTCGGGAGCGCCCGCTCGACCCGACCGTTCCTGCTCACCATCGCCGTCGCCGGGGCGTCCTGGCGGTCGTGCGCCGGTCGCGTGTACTTCGTGAGCAGCAATGGTCGGGAGCGCCCGCTCGACCCGACCATTCCTGCTCACGATCGCCCGGCGAGGCTCCCGGCGAGGGGTCCCGGCGGTCCCGCGGTCGAGCCCGTGCTGCCGTGCCCGTGCCCGCGTCGTGCACCGAGTGAGCAGAAGACGTCGGGTGCGGCCTCGCGGCCCGACGACTTCTGCTCCCTGAGCGAGCGCAGCGCCTCGCGCCCCCTCGCACGCACGCCCGACCGCCGCTTCCGTGCGGTGCAGCGCGACGACCCCGTGCTGGGCAGCGCGCACCGAGTGAGCAGAAGACGTCGGGTGCGCCCGCACGACTCGACGTCTTCTGCTCACTGGACGAGCGCAGCGCCCGACGCGCCCCGACGCTCGTGCCCGCTGCGGGTCCGCGCCCGCGCCCGCGTTGCTGCGGCCTGCCCGTGCCCGTGCCCGTGCCCGTTCGGCGGGCTGGAGCCCCTCGGCGTGCACTTCGTGAGCAGGAATGGTCGAGCGCGCCCTCGCGACCCGACCATTCCTGCTCACGAAGCGCGCCGCGCCCCCGCCCCAGCGCCCCGCCCCGTCCCGCACCCCCACCCCGCGCCCCACACACGACGAAGGCCCCGCACCTTCCGGTACGGGGCCTTCGTGCGACGCTCAGGAGATCAGAGCGAGGCAACCTTCTTCGCGATGGCCGACTTGCGGTTCGCGGCCTGGTTCTTGTGGATGACACCCTTGCTCACGGCCTTGTCGAGCTTCTTCGAGGCGAGGGCCAGGGCCGCGACGGCCTTGTCCTTGTCGCCCGCGGCGACGGCGTCGTTGGTGTGACGGATGTACGTCTTCAGCTCCGACTTGTACGCCTTGTTGCGCTCGGTGGCCTTGAGGTTGGTCTTGATGCGCTTGATCTGCGACTTGATGTTCGCCATGTGTTGCTCCTGCTTCGTCTCGTACGGGTGGGCGCGACCGCAGGGTAGAGGGGCCCTTGGTCGCATCGCGTTCCACCCGTGGGCGGGGAACGCGGAAGCCAGCCACCAACACTACCAGGCGGACGGGCTGCCACCAAAGCACGAAACACCGCCGGATCGGCGAAACGCCGCGGCAACAACGACGGGCTACGGTGACGGACATGCCATCCCTCGCACCTCGGATCGACACCGTGCCCGCCTCCGGCATCCGGAGGGTCTTCGAGCAGGCTGCCCTGCTGCAGTCCGGCGGTACCGACGTGACGATGCTCGTCATCGGCGAGCCCGACGTGCCGGTCGCGCCGCACATCGGCGAAGCGGCCCGGCGTGCCTGGACCGAGGACCGCACGGACTACACGCCGAACGGTGGGATCGCGCCACTCCGGTCGGCCCTCCGCGACAAGCTCCGGCGGGAGAACCGGATCGAGGTCGACCTCGAGCAGATCTGGATGACGATCGGGGCGACGCAGGCGCTGTTCCAGGCGATGACGCTGACGCTCAGCCCGGGCGACGAGGTCCTGGTGCCCGACCCCGGTTACACGACCTTCACGATGAACGCGCACATCCTCGGCGCGACCCCGGTGCCGTACCGGCTCGAACCGCAGCACGGCTTCGAGCCCGACCTCGAGGCCCTCGAGGCGAGCGTCACCGAACGCACCCGGGTCCTCGTCGTGAACTCGCCGTCGAACCCGCTCGGCTCGGTCTTCGGCGAGGACACGCTGCGTGCGCTGCTCGCCTTCGCGAAGCGGCACGACCTCTGGGTGATCAGCGACGAGGTCTACGAGTACTTCACCTACGGCACCCGGCACGTCAGCCTGGCCGCCCTCGACGAGGACGACCGGGTCTTCTCCGCCTTCTCGCTCAGCAAGACGTACGCGATGACCGGCGTGCGCGTCGGCTACCTCGTGACCCCGAAGGGCCTCGGTCCGACGATGCGCACCACGCAGGAGGCGATGATCAGCTGCGTCGCCGAGCCCGACCAGTACGCGGCCCTCGCGGCGATCGTGGGGGACCACTCCGCGGTGCGCGACGCCCGCGAGCACTACCGCGCCAACCTCGAGGTCGCGAAGCAGACGCTCGACGCCGCCGGCATCCGGTACCTCGACCCGCGCGGCGCCTTCTACCTGTGGGTGGACGTGTCGCACGCCTCCGAGGGCGACGTCGCCGAGTGGGCGCTCGGCTTCCTGCAGCGGGAACGGGTCGCGGTCGCCCCCGGCAGCGCCTTCGGCCGGACCGGCGAGGGCTGGATCCGCGTCTGCCTGGCGGCCACCCCGGACGACCTGCGGCGCGGCCTGGGCGCACTGCCCGCGCCGGTCGGCGCGACCGTCTGACGGACGGGAGGCACGGTGCGGGCCCGCCCCGTGCCTCCCGTCCGCCCCGCACCGCGTCCAGGGCGGTGACCGGTCTCCACAGGTCGGCCGCGGGTGCGCGCGTCGGCGCGCAACCGTGGGACAATCGTTCGACCGTCCGACCCACCTGAGGAACCGTGAGCCCACAAGCATCCGCTCCGCTCGAGCCCGCCGCGACCCCGGCCGACGCGATCCGCAACTTCTGCATCATCGCGCACATCGACCACGGCAAGTCCACGCTGGCCGACCGCATGCTCTCGATCACGGGCATCGTCGAGGACCGCGCGATGCGCGCGCAGTACCTCGACCGCATGGACATCGAGCGTGAGCGCGGCATCACGATCAAGTCGCAGGCCGTCCGCATGCCGTGGGAGCTCGACGGTGAGACCTTCGCGCTGAACATGATCGACACGCCGGGCCACGTCGACTTCTCGTACGAGGTCTCGCGCTCCCTGGCGGCGTGCGAGGGTGCGATCCTGCTCGTCGACGCCGCCCAGGGGATCGAGGCGCAGACGCTCGCGAACCTGTACCTGGCGCTCGAGAACGACCTCGAGATCATCCCGGTCCTCAACAAGATCGACCTGCCCGCGGCCGACCCGGACAAGTACGCCGCCGAGCTCGCGCAGCTCATCGGCGGCAAGCCGGAGGACGTCCTCCGCGTGTCCGGCAAGACCGGCGTCGGCGTGCCCGAGCTCCTCGACCGGGTGGTGCAGCGTGTGCCCGCTCCGGTCGGCGACGTCGAGGCGGCCCCGCGCGCGATGATCTTCGACTCGGTCTACGACAGCTACCGCGGCGTGGTGACCTACGTGCGCATGATCGACGGGTCGATCAAGCCGCGCGAGAAGGTCCAGATGATGTCGACGAAGTCGACGCACGAGATCCTCGAGATCGGCGTCTCCTCGCCCGAGCCGAAGCCGACCAAGGGCCTCAGCGTCGGCGAGGTCGGGTACCTGATCACCGGCGTGAAGGACGTCCGCCAGTCGAAGGTCGGCGACACCGTCACGACGGCGCAGAAGCCCGCGACCGAGGCACTGCCGGGCTACACGGACCCGAAGCCGATGGTGTTCTCGGGCCTGTACCCGATCGACGGGTCGGACTACCCGGACCTCCGCGAAGCGCTCGACAAGCTGAAGCTGTCCGACGCCGCCCTGGTCTACGAGCCGGAGACGTCGGTGGCGCTCGGGTTCGGGTTCCGCTGCGGGTTCCTCGGGCTGCTCCACCTCGAGATCATCACCGAGCGGCTCTCGCGCGAGTTCGGTCTCGACCTCATCACCACCGCCCCGAGCGTGGTGTACGAGGTCACCAACGAGGACAACACCGTCACCGAGGTCACGAACCCCTCCGAGTTCCCGGGCGGCCGCATCGTCGAGGTGCGCGAGCCGATGGTCCGCGCCGCGATCCTCGCGCCGAAGGACTACGTCGGCGCGATCATGGAGCTGTGCCAGTCGCGTCGCGGCAGCATGCTCGGCATGGAGTACCTCGGCGAGGAACGCGTCGAGATCCGCTACGAGATGCCCCTCGGCGAGATCGTCTTCGACTTCTTCGACCAGTTGAAGAGCAAGACGCAGGGCTACGCCTCGCTCGACTACGAGCCGACCGGCGACCAGGCGGCCGACCTCGTCAAGGTCGACATCCTGCTGCAGGGTGACCAGGTCGACGCGTTCAGCGCGATCGTGCACCGCGACAAGGCGTACGCCTACGGCACGCTCATGACCGAGCGGCTCCGCAAGCTCATCCCGCGCCAGCAGTTCGAGGTGCCGATCCAGGCAGCCATCGGCGCCCGGATCATCGCCCGCGAGAGCATCCGTGCCATGCGCAAGGACGTCCTGGCGAAGTGCTACGGCGGTGACATCACCCGCAAGCGCAAGCTCCTCGAGAAGCAGAAGGAGGGCAAGAAGCGCATGAAGATGGTCGGCCGGGTCGAGGTCCCGCAAGAGGCCTTCATCGCCGCCCTCTCGGGGGACGTCGAGGAGAAGAAGAAGTAGCGGGGCGCGTCGTGTCGGTCCGCACCGCGCGGGCCGGTGCACCGGCCGCTCCCGGTAGCATGGCGGCATGAGTACCCGCGGGAGCTACCGGACCGCCCTGACGTACGGCGCGGTGGGGGCGACCCAGGCGTCGGACCTCATGACGTACCCGCCGGACGGCTTCACGCCGTCCGAGTCACGGGCCCGGATCGGCCACGGCGACCAGCGCTTCGAGACCGCCGTGGTGCAGGCGCTGACGTGGCAGATCCAGGAGCGCAGCGGCATCCGCGTCCAGGTGGACGACCAGCCCGACGACGACGAGGTCCGGTACAACCCGGTGACCTTCGACGACGACGGTGTCCCGATCGCGCCCGCGTCGATCGGCACCCCGCGGGTCGAGAAGTTCGCGCCGGACGGCACCCCGCTCCTGACCGCGGGCACGAGTGCCACCCTGACCATGCATGCCTTCGGGCAGACGGTGTTGGCCCCGGTGCGCGTCGTCGCGATCATCGACGAGCGTGACCGCAAGGGCTTCGCCTACGGCACGCTCGAGGGGCACCCGCTGTCCGGCGAGGAGTCGTTCGTCGTCGAACGGACCCCGGACGGCTCGGTGTGGTTGCAGATCCGGCAGTTCTCGCAGCCGTCGAGCGCGAAGTGGCGGTTCGTCGCCCCGTTCGTACGGCGGCAGCAGAAGGTCATGGCGGAGCAGTACCTGGCGGCCCTGCGCGGGGACTGACCCCGCCGGGCACGGTGTCTCGCGTCAGCGCAGCGGCGGCAGCGCTGCGATCGCGTCCTCGATGAGGGACGCGTCCGACCGGCAGTCGCGCGCGACGGTGACGGCGTTCGTCGCCCGGAGTGCGTCCACGTCGTAGACCCCGGTGGCGACCGCCAGGAACGGGATGCCGGCTGCGTCGGCGGCCTCGCCGTCGCGCGGCGTGTCCCCGACGATGACGGCGCGGGTGCCGGCGAGTTCCGCGGCGGCCCGCAGGGTGACGTCCGAGCGCTCCACCTCGGTGTCGCCGAAGTAGGAGTGGTCCCAGTCGAAGACGGCGGGGTCGAACCCGGCACCGGTGAGCTTGACCCGCGCGCGGTACTCGGAGTTGCCCGTGAGCAGCCCGTTCCGCCAACCGAGTGCGGCGAACCGGTCGAGCAGCGCCTTCGCGCCGGGGACGGGGTCGCGGTGGTCTCCGGACGCGTGCCGTTCGGCGGTGAGGTCGTGCAGGTGCCGTCCGACGGCGGGGATGAGCGAGTCCTCGAGGTCGTGGGCGCGGACGTGCTCGGCGATCAGCCCGGCGTCGGTGCGCCCGTGCTGGTGGCCGACCCGCAGCGTGAGGTCGCGGCCGACCGCACGCTCGAGCGCCAGGTGGTACAGGTTGCCCGGCGACGAGGCGTTCATCACGAGGGTGCCGTCGATGTCCCACAGCACCGTGGTGGGGACGGGGTGGTGCTCCATCCCTCCATCATGGCGGAGAATGGACGGCATGCCGAGTGCTCTGCCGATCGCCGATCCTGCGCCGTCGGACGGCCTGATCACACCCGGTGCCGACGCCGGGGACGTGCCCTTCGGCGTCTACGTGCACGTGCCGTTCTGCCGGGTCCGCTGCGGGTACTGCGACTTCAACACGTACACGGCGTCGGAGCTGCGCGGCGTGCGGCGTGACGACTACGCCGGGCACGCGGTGCGCGAGATCGAGTGGGCCGCGACCGTGCTCGACCGCTCCGGTGTGCCGCGTCGCCCGGTGTCGACCGTGTTCTTCGGTGGCGGCACCCCGACGATGCTGCCGGCGTCCGACCTGGCGATGATCCTCCGTGCGATCGACGACACCTGGGGCATCGTGCCCGGGGCCGAGGTCACCACCGAGGCGAACCCCGACTCCGTCGACGCCGCGTCGCTCGAGACGCTGCGGGCCGGCGGCTTCAACCGGATCAGCTACGGCATGCAGTCGGCGGTGCCGCACGTGCTCGCGACCCTCGACCGTACGCACGACCCGCTCCGGGTCCCCGTCGTCGTCGACCTCGCGAAGCAGCAGGGCCTCGACGTCTCACTGGACCTCATCTACTCGACCCCGGGGGAGTCGCTGCAGGACTGGCGCACGTCGCTCGACGCCGCGATCGCCTGCGAGCCGGACCACGTGTCGGCGTACTCGCTCATCGTCGAGGACGGCACCGCGATGGGCCGGATGGTGGCCCGTGGCGACCTGCCCGCGCCCGACGACGACCTCGCCGCCGACATGTACGAACTGGCCGACCAGGTGCTCGGCGACGCCGGCTACTCCTGGTACGAGGTCTCGAACTGGTCCCGCGGCGACGCGCACGCCAGTCGGCACAACCTGTCGTACTGGAAGGGCCACGACTGGTGGGGCGTCGGACCCGGCGCACACTCGGCCGTCGCCGGCACGCGCTGGTGGAACGTCAAGCACCCGGCCGCGTACGCGAACCGGGTGCTGTCGGGGGAGTCGCCGGCCGCCGGCCGCGAGACCATCGACGCCGAGACGCGGTACGTCGAGCGCCTGCTGCTCGCGGCGCGGGTCCGTGGGGAGCTCGCGACGAGCGAGATCCGCCAGGAGGCCCGTGGCCGGGTCGCCGGCCTCATCGCGCGCGGGCTGGTGGACGGGTCGGCCGCGGTGCGGGGACGCATCGACCTGACCCTGCAGGGTCGCCTGCTCGCGGACGCCGTGGTGCGCGAGCTGCTCGACTGAGCCGCTACTCCTTGATGAACTCGATTGCGAGCGGGTAGCGGTAGAACTGCCCCTGGTTCGCGGCGATCGCGGCGATGATGCTGAACACGATCGTCACGACGGCGACGATCGGCAGCAGCACCAGGCCGATGAGCACGATGACGAGGATGCTCGACACCAGGTACGCGATGCCCATCGTGATGTGGAAGTTCAGGGCGTTCCGGGTGTGCTCCCGCACGAACCGGCCGCGGTCCCGCAGCACCAGGTAGGCCACCAGCGGGACGATGAAGTTCGAGAAGATCGCGCCGACGTGGGTCAACGTGGCCCAGAGGCGCTGGTCCTCGGGGCGCATCGGTTCCGGGAGCCGGTAGCCGGGAGGGAACTCGGGGCCGCCGGGCTGCTGTCCGTAGGTCATGCCCGCAGCGTACCGACCGCCGCGGGGTCCCGGCCGGACGGTGGTCGGGCGTAGGATCAGCAGTCGACACGTCCGAGTGCCAGATCAGTCCGGAAGGAGCGCGCGCGTGGTCAGTGAACGCAGCCTCGAGGTCCTGAAGGCGATCGTGCGCGACTACGTGGCATCGCGCGAGCCCGTGGGGTCGAAGACGATCGTCGAGCGGCACGCCTTCGGCGTCAGCGCCGCCACGATCCGGAACGACATGGCCCTGCTCGAGGACGAACAGCTCATCGTCGCGCCGCACACCTCGTCGGGTCGTGTGCCGACGGACAAGGGGTACCGGGTGTTCGTCGACCACCTGGCGGCAGCGCGCCCGCTGACCAGCGCGCAGCGGCACGCGATCGAGACGTTCCTCGGGGCCCCGAACGACCTCGACGAGGTCCTCGGCCGCACGGTCCGGCTGCTCAGCCAGCTCACGAACCAGGTCGCACTCGTGCAGTACCCGTCGATGGTGCGGGCGCGGGTGCAGCACGTCGAGCTCGTGCGCCTCGGTGACACCCGCCTGATGGTGGTGCTCATCACCGACACCGCACGGGTCGAGCAGCGCGTCGTCGAGACCGACGTCGCCCTCGACGAATCGGCACTCACCGAACTCCGCACGGTGCTCAACGGCGCGACCGTGGGCCTGCTGCTGCAGGACGTCGCGACGGCGCTCCGCGCTGTGCCGCAGCAGATCCGTCCGGACGCCCAGACCCTCGCCGGGGTGGTCGTCGCGACCCTCATCGAGCAGGTGGCGGCCAACCGGCAGGACCGCCTGGTGATGGCCGGCGCGGCGAACCTGGCGAAGAGCGAGCAGGACTTCTCCGGCGGGCTCTTCCCCGTGCTCGAGGCGATCGAGGAACAGGTGACCCTGCTCCGGCTGTTCGGCGAGATGCAGATCGACGACGGCGTGGCCGCGCGCATCGGCGTCGAGAACGCCGAGTACGGGCTCGACGCGACGAGCATCGTCGCCGGGGGCTACCTGGCCGGCGGGGAGCTCGCGCGACTCGGCGTGCTCGGCCCGACCCGGATGGACTACGGCACGAACATGGCTGCCGTGCGCGCCGTCGCTCGGTACCTGTCCAAGCTCCTGGGCGAACATTGACGGACCGCCCCACCCGCCGGGGCGGGCCGACCCACGCGGGTCGACCCGGGCCTCCCGGCCGACCGACGACCACCCGGACCGCGGCGACCGCCGCTCCGGACCGACCGAACGAAACCGACTGAGGGATACGTGGCAGACCACTACGACGTCCTCGGCGTCCAGCAGGACGCCTCCGATGCCGACATCAAGAAGGCCTACCGCCGCCTGGCGCGTGAGCTGCACCCGGACGTGAACCCGTCACCCGACGCCGCCGAGCGCTTCAAGGACGTGACGCACGCGTACGACGTGCTGAGCGACCCGGAGCAGCGGCGCCGGTACGACGCGGGCCCGCAGGGCGACAGCCCCTTCGGCGGCGGCGCCGGCGGGTTCAGTGACATCTTCGACGCCTTCTTCGGCGGCGGCGGTGGGGGCGGCGGCCGCGGCGGCGGACCCCGCAGCCGGGCCGAGCGCGGGCAGGACGCCCTGCTCCGCCTCGACGTCGACCTCGACGAGGTCGTCTTCGGCACCCACAAGGACGTCGAGGTCGACACGGCCGTGCTGTGCGAGACCTGCCACGGGTCCTGCTGCGCGCCGGGCACCAGCCCCCGCACGTGCGACATCTGCGGCGGCTCCGGGCACATCCAGCGCCAGGTCCGCTCGCTCCTCGGCAACGTCGTCACGAGCGCGCCCTGCGGCACCTGCCGCGGCTACGGCACGGTCATCCCGAGCCCCTGCCCGACGTGCCAGGGACAGGGTCGCGTCCGCGCCCGCCGCACGGTCCCGGTGGACATCCCCGCCGGCGTCGACTCCGGTCTGCGCCTGCAGATGCCGGGCCAGGGCGAGGTCGGCCCGGCCGGCGGTCCCGCCGGTGACCTCTACCTCGAGGTCCGCGTCCGGCACGACGACGTCTTCAGCCGCGACGGCGACGACCTGCTCGCCACGCTCGAGGTCGCGATGACCGACGCCGTGCTCGGCACGACGACGACCATCGACGGCCTGGACGGTCCGGTCGAGCTCGAGATCCGACCGGGTGTGCAGAGCGCCGACGTCCTGGTCATCAAGGACCGCGGCATCACGAAGCTCCGGGGCAGCGGCCGCGGCGACCTCCGGGTCGGCGTGCAGGTCGTGACCCCGACCAAGCTGTCGCACAAGGAACGGCAGCTCGTCGAGCAGCTCGCGAAGTCGCACAAGGCGTCGGCGCCGCAGCTCGCCCGGTTCCAGCAGGGCATGTTCGGCAAGCTCCGCGACCGGTTCTTCAACCACTGATGGCGTCGCTCTACCTGGTCGAGACGCTCGACGGTGTCGCCGCCGGGGACCAGGTGTCCCTCGACGGGGCCGAGGGCCGGCACGCCGTGTCGGTGGCCCGCGTCCGCGTCGGTGAGGCCCTGCGCCTCGGCGACGGGCGGGGCACGGTGGTGACGGGTGCGGTCGAGTCGGTCGGGCGCGACGCGCTGGTGCTGTCCGTGGCGACGGTCGCCGTCGAGCCGGCACCGCGCCCGTCCCTGACGCTCGTGCAGGCACTGGCGAAGGGCGGGCGCGACGAGATGGCGGTGCAGGCCGCGACGGAGATCGGCGTCGACCGGGTCGTGCCGTGGTCGGCGGCCCGCAGCGTCTCCCGCTGGGAGGGCGCCAAGGTCGAGAAGGGCCGGGCCCGCTGGGCCGCGATTGCGCAGGAGGCCTCGAAGCAGGCGATCCGGTCGCGGGTCCCCGTCGTCGAGGACCCGGTGACGACCGCGCAGCTGGCGGGCTCGATCGGCACCGGCCGGGCGGTGCTCGTGCTCGACCCGGTCGGCGACGTCCGTCTCGCCGGGTGGGAACTGCCGGACGACGTCGACGAGATCGTGCTCGTCGTCGGCCCCGAAGGGGGCATCGACGGTGCCGAGTTCGACCGGCTCGAGGCCGCCGGCGCGGTGCGGGTGCGGCTCGGCGACACCGTGCTCCGGACGTCGACCGCGGGTCCCGCGGCCCTCGCCGTCCTGCAGGCCCGGCTCGGCCGCTGGTGAGGGAAGACCCGAGGTCAGCCGTGCGTCCTACGATGGAGTCATGAGCACCAGCACGCCCAGCGTCTTCTCGAAGATCATCGCGCGCGAGATCCCGGCGACCGTCGTCGCCGAGGACGACCGCGTGATCGCGATCGAGGACATCGCGCCGAAGGCCCCCGTCCACGTGCTCGTCGTCCCCAAGACCGAGCAGTACGCGAACGTCGCCGAACTCGCCGCCGGCGACCCCGACCTCCTCGCCCACGTGGTCGCCACCGCGCAGCGCATCGCCGACGAGCGCGCCGACGGCCAGTTCCGACTCGTCTTCAACACCGGCGAAGCCGCCGGTCAGACCGTGTTCCACGTGCACGCGCACGTACTCGCAGGTGAACTGCAGGAAGGCACCCTTGCCAGCTGACGAAGTCGCACAGCCCACCCCCGCCGTCGAAGCGGACGTCTCCGACGCCCTGCAGGTCGACGGCATCGCCATGGTCCAGCTGCTCGGCCCACAGGACCGGCTCCTGAAGACCGTCGAACGCCAGTACCCGGACGTGCGGGTGGTGGTGCGTGGCAACGAGGTCACGCTCACCGGTCCCGAGCGCGCGGTCGCCCGCGCCCGGGCCCTCGTCGACGAGCTCGTCGGCATGGTCCGCCGCGGGCAGGACATCGGTCCGGCCGACATCCCGACCTCCGCGCGCATCCTCGACGACGACCGCAAGCCGTCCGACACCTTCGGCACGCCGATCGTGTCGAGCCGCGGCAAGTCCGTCCGCCCGAAGACGGACGGGCAGCGCGCCTACGTCGACGCGATCGACGAGCACACCATCACCTTCGGCATCGGGCCGGCCGGTACCGGCAAGACCTACCTGGCGATGGCGAAGGCCGTGCAGGCGCTCCAGCGGCGCGAGGTCACCCGGATCATCCTCACGCGTCCCGCGGTCGAGGCCGGTGAACGGCTCGGCTTCCTGCCCGGCACGCTCACCGACAAGATCGACCCGTACCTCCGGCCGCTCTACGACGCCCTCAACGAGATGATGGACCCGGAGCTCGTGCCGAAGCTGCTCGCGGCGGGCACGGTCGAGGTCGCCCCGCTCGCGTACATGCGTGGGCGCACGCTGAACGACTCGTTCGTCGTCCTCGACGAGGCGCAGAACACCACGCCCGAGCAGATGAAGATGTTCCTGACGCGGCTCGGGTTCGGCTCGAAGATGGTCGTCACGGGCGACATCACCCAGGTCGACCTGCCCGGCAACGTCTCCGGCCTGCGGCTCGTCACCCGGATCCTCGAGTCGGTGGAGGACATCCACTTCGCCCGTCTCGGCAGCGAGGACGTCGTCCGCCACACACTGGTCGGCCGGATCGTCGACGCCTACACCGTCTACGACGAGGAACGCCTCGCCGAGCAGGCCGGGCACCGCCCCGGCGGCCGCGGCACCGCCCCCACGGGCAACCCCGACGGGGCGAACCGCGCCGAACGCCGCGGCCGGCCCCCGCAGGACCGCCAGCGGTCCCCGTACCCCCAGAACGACGCCAGAGGAGACAACCGGTGAGCATCGAGCTCAACAACGAGTCCGGGGTCCAGGTGGACGAGGCCGCGATCCAGCGCCTCGCCGCCTTCGCCCTGGACGCGCTGCACGTCCACGCCGACGCGGAGCTCGCCGTCGTGCTGGTCGACGAGGGCGCGATGGAGCAGCTCCATGTGCGGTGGATGGACGAGCCCGGCCCGACCGACGTCCTGAGCTTCCCGATGGACGAGCTCCGACCGGGCACCGAGGACGACCCGACCCCGGCCGGGCTGCTCGGCGACATCGTGCTCTGCCCGCAGGTCGCCGAGGAGCAGGCGAAGACCGCCGGCCACTCGACGACCGACGAGATGCTGCTGCTCACCTGCCACGGGATCCTGCACCTGCTCGGCTTCGATCACGCCGAGCCGGACGAGAAAGCCGAGATGTTCGGCCTGCAGGGCGAGATCCTCACCGCCTACGCCGCGCAGCAGCGGGGGCGGTGACCGGTGCTCGTCGTCGCCGGTCTCCTCGCGGTGGCCCTGGTGCTCGTCGTCCTCGGCGGGCTGCTGGCCGCGAGCGACGCCGCCCTGTCGGTGGTGTCGCGTGCCGACCTCGACGAGATCGCCCGCGGCAACAAGCGCCGTCGGGCTCTCGAGGCGATCGCCGACGACGTCGGCGCGCACGTCAACGCGCTGAACTTCTTCCGGGTCCTGGCCGAGACCGCGGCGGCGGTCCTCGTCACGATCGCGCTCGTCCGGGCCTTCGACAGCTGGTGGGTGGCCCTCGTGCTCTCCGCCGTCGTGATGACCGCGGTGTCCTTCGTGCTCGTCGGGTCGAGCCCGCGCAGCGTCGGCCGCGCGCACGCCGAGGCCCTGCTCGGCACGACCGGCGGCCTCGTCCGGGCCGTCCGCATCGTGCTCGGTCCGCTCGCGGGGCTGCTCGTCCGCATCGGTGACCGCGTGACGCCCGGCCGTGGCCGCAGCGCCTCGACGGTCTCGAGCGAGGAACAGCTGCTCTCCCTGGTCGACGAGGCCACCGAGAGCAACGTGCTCGAGGACGAGGACCGCGAACTCATCCACTCGGTGTTCGAGTTCAGCGACACCCTGGTGCGCGAGGTCATGGTGCCCCGCACCGACATGACCACCGTCGACGGCGCCGATACCCTCGCCGCGGGCATGGAGCAGTTCCTGGCCGCCGGGGTGTCCCGGATGCCGGTGACGGGCAAGGACAGCGACGACGTGCTCGGCGTGCTGTACCTGCGCGACGTGTCGCGGGCGCTGTACGAGCGCCCCGGTTCCGGCGCCGAGCCGGTGACGGCCCTGCTGCGACCCGCCGAGTTCGTGCCGGAGTCCAAGCCGGCCGACGACACCCTGCGGCACATGCAGGTCGCGAAGAACCACCTGGTCCTGGTGGTCGACGAGTACGGCGGGGTCGCCGGCCTGGTCACCATGGAGGACCTCATCGAGGAACTCGTCGGCGACATCTCGGACGAGTACGACCGCACCGTGGTCGACCGCACCGAGGTCGAGCCCGGCGTCTGGCGCATCGCCGCCCGGCTGCCGATCGACGACCTCGGCGACCTGTTCGGCATCGAGCTCGACGACGACGACGTCGACACCGCCGGCGGCCTGCTCACGAAGGAGCTCGGGCACCTGCCGTCGGCCGGCGACACCGTGACCGTCTCCGGCGTCGTCCTGACCGCCGACCGCGTCGAGGGCAAGCGCCGACACCTGATCACCGTGCTCGCCGAGCGGACCGACGCCCTGGCCGGCGCCGAGGACGCCTTCGAGGACGCCGCACACTCCACGACGGGAACCCCGCACGCATGAGCGACACCGAGTCCACCACCGAGGACGGCCCGGCACGTCCGTACCGCGCCGGCTTCGTCTCCTTCGTCGGCCGCCCGAACGTCGGCAAGTCCACGCTGACCAACGCCCTGGTCGGCGAGAAGGTCGCGATCACCTCGTCGAAGCCGCAGACCACCCGGCGCGCGATCCGGGGCATCGTGCACCGGCCCGACGGCCAGGTCATCATCGTCGACACCCCCGGTGTGCACCGCCCGCGCACGCTGCTCGGCGAGCGGCTCAACGACCTCGTGCAGTCCACGCTCGGCGACGTCGACGTGATCGGCTTCTGCGTCCCCGCGAACGAGCCGATCGGCCCGGGCGACCGGTTCATCAACGACACCCTCGACCAGTACCCGCGCGCCAAGAAGATCGCGATCGTGACGAAGATCGACCGCACGGCGAAGGACCGCGTCGGCGAGCAGCTGCTCGCCGTCTCGAAGCTGCGCGACTGGGACGCGATCATCCCGACGTCGGGCACGAAGGGCCTGCAGCTCGAGGACCTCCTCGGCGAGATCACCTCGTTGCTGCCCGAGTCGCCGCAGCTGTACGACTCGTCGGCCGTGACCGAGGAGACCGACGAGGAGCGCATCGGCGAGCTCATCCGCGAGGCCGCGCTCGAGGGCGTCCGCGACGAACTCCCGCACTCGCTCGCCGTCGTCATCGAGGACGTCGTCGAACCCGACGACGAGGACGACCCGGACGGTCCGCTGCGCATCTTCGCGAACCTGTTCGTCGAGCGGGACAGCCAGAAGGCGATCGTCATCGGTCGGAAGGGTGAACGCCTGAAGGACGTCGGCACGCGTGCGCGGGTCGAGATCGAGTCGCTGCTCGGCGGCCGGCACGTGTTCCTCAACATCCGGGTGAAGGTGGCCAAGGAGTGGCAGCGTGACCCGAAGCAGCTCGGACGCCTCGGCTTCTGACGGCCCCGAGCGGGTCATCCCCGCGACGGACGCCGCGGCGGGGCGGGCACCGTACCGTGGACGGGTGTTCCGCCCGATGCTCCGTTCGCAGGTCCTGACCGACGCGGTGGTGGCCGTCGTCCTCGGCGGGCTCGTGCTGCTCCTGTCCGGGCAGGTCGCCGACGGACCGCTCACCGTCGTCACGGTGGTCGGCATGACCGCGGCGCTCGCCCTGCGGCGACTCGCGCCGGGGCTGGCGCTCAGCATCGCGTGGGTCGTCGCGGTGTTCGAGATGGTCACCCGGCAGAACCCGGACGTGTCGAACGTCTTCATCGCCGGGGTGATGTACGCGACGAGCGCCTACGGCAGTGCGCGCGTGCGGATCGCCGGGCTCGTGTCGGCGATCGGCGGATCGGTGACCGCCGCGCTGTACATCGGGATCGGCGACTACCAGCAGCGGCTCGGCATCGAGACGGCGACGACGCCGCTCGAGGAGTCGCTCCGCGTGACCGGCTCGTACTTCGCCGTCGTCCTGGTCCTGCTGCTGCTGCCGTGGCTCGCGGGTCTGGTCGTGCGGTCCCGCCGGGTGGAGAGCCTGAGCCGCGAGGCCCAACTGCTCGCGGAGCGCGACGCCGCGCGTGCCGACCGCGCCGTCGCCGTCGAGCAGGAGCGCGTCCGCATCGCCCGCGACATGCACGACATCGTGGCGCACTCGCTCGCCGTCGTGATCGCCCAGGCCGACGGTGCCCGGTACGCGCTGAAGGCCGACCCGGCGGTCGCCGACACCGCCCTCGGCACGATCTCGACGACGGCGCGGCGGGCGCTCGGCGACGTGCGCGAGCTGCTCGGGGCCCTGCGGCACGAGCAGGGCACGGCGCCGACGCCGGAGATCGACGACATCGACCGGCTCGTCGGCGAGATGCGCGAGCTCGGGCTCGACGTGCGGGTCGACCGTGACGGCGACCCGTCCGGGCTGCCCACCTCGACGCAACTGGCGGTGTACCGGATCGTGCAGGAGAGCCTGACGAACGCCTACAAGCACGGCGAGCCCGGCAGCCCCGTCCACGCGTCGCTCACCTACCGCCCGGACACCGTCGAGATCGCCGTCGTGAACCGCCGTGCCGACGACGGCACCCGCGGTCCCGGCACCGGTCACGGGCTCGTCGGCATGCGCGAACGAGCCACGATGACCGGCGGCACGATGACCGCCGGGGTCCGCGGCGACGACTTCGAGGTCGCCGTGCGCATGCCCGCAGTCCCCGCCAGCGGGCAGATGCCCCGCGGCCGCACCACCCCGACCGAGCAGGAGCGCACCGCACGATGACCACCACCCCGCCGTCCGAGCAGCGGATCCGCGTCGCCCTCGTCGACGACCAGTCGCTCTTCCGCACCGGCATCCGGATGCTCATCGACTCGCAGCCCGACCTGCAGTTCGTCGGCGAGGCCGGCGACGGTGCCGAGGGCGTCGAGCTCGTCCGTCGCACCCGGCCCGACGTCGTGCTCATGGACGTCCGGATGCCCGTCATGGACGGCATCACGGCGACCGGACGGATCGTGGAGCAGTCCGGCACCGACGGGGCGAAGGTCCTCGTGCTCACGACGTTCGACTTCGACGAGGCCGCCGCCAAGGCCATCCGCGCCGGGGCGAGCGGCTTCGTGCTCAAGGACGCCGACCCGGAGTTCCTGCTCGCCGCCGTCCGCACCGTGCACGCCGGCACCGCGGTGTTCGCGGCCTCGGCGACGCGTGAGCTGCTGCGGCGGTACGACGACTCGGTCGAGCGGGCCGCCGCCGTGCCCCCCGCCTTCGCGGAGCTCACCCCCCGCGAGCGCGAGATCTTCGACCTGGCCGCGCGCGGCTTCAGCAACAGCGAGATCGCCCAGCACGAGTACGTCAGCGAGGCGACCGTGAAGACCCACATCTCGCGGGTCCTCACGAAGCTCGGGCTGCGGGACCGGGTGCGGCTCGTCGTCTTCGCGCACGAGCACGGGCTGGTCGCGAAGAACGACTGACGGGTCATCCGCTCGGATGACCCCTGCACAGGCAGGGGAGCCGAGCGGACGATCCACAGGAGCCGCCCGACGGACGCGGGGCGGGCCTCCCGACCGTCATCGTTGACGCATGACCAGCCACGAACCGATCATCCGACTCGACCACGTTTCCAAGCACTACGGCGACGCCTCGCGTCGCGTGACGGCGCTCGACGACGTCAGCGTGGACATCGGCGCGGGGGAGTTCACCGCGGTGATGGGGCCGTCCGGTTCCGGCAAGTCGACGCTCATGCACGTCGCGGCCGGGCTCGACGCCGTCTCGTCCGGCCGCATCCGGATCGACGGGGTCGACATCACCGGTCTCGGCGACAAGGACCTCACCGAACTCCGTCGGCGCCGACTCGGCTTCGTGTTCCAGTCGTTCAACCTCGTGCCGACGCTCGACGTCAGCGAGAACATCCGGCTGCCGTTCCTGCTCGGCGGCCACAAGCCCTCGGCGGACGAGACCGCGTGGATCGACCGCCTGGTCGACATGCTCGGCCTCGGCAACCGCCTGTCGCACCGGCCGCACCAGCTGTCGGGCGGTCAGCAGCAGCGCGTCGCCATCGCCCGGGCCCTCGCCTCGCGGCCCGCGGTCGTCGTCGCGGACGAACCGACGGGTGCCCTCGACTCCCGCACCGGGCGGGACGTGCTCGCGATCCTGCGCGGTGCCGTGCAGGAGTGGGGCCAGAGCGTCGTCATGGTGACCCACGACCCGGTCGCCGCCGCCAACGCCGACCGCATCCTGTTCCTGGCGGACGGCCGCATCGTCGCGGACCGCTCCGCGATGGACGCCGCCGCGATCTCCACCACGATGCTCGGGATGGAGGCCGCAGCGTGAACGGCGTCCGCTCCTTCGCCCCGACGATCCTGGTGGCCGCCCTCGGCACCACCTTCGGCTCCGCCCTGGTCATCGCGCCGGGGATCGTCGTGCAGGCCCTCGGCGCGGCCGGGCTCGCCGACCTCGGCCCCGTCGAGGCGATCCTGTCGGTGGTGGGCTGGTTGTTCCTCGGCATCGCGCTCTACGTCGGTGCGATCGTCACGGCGAACACCTGCGCGACGCTGATCGCCGGGCAGACCCGCATCATCGCCCTGCAGCGCCTCGTCGGCGCGACGGGGGCGACCCTGCGGGCGCGGATCACCCGGACCGGGTTGGTCGTCGGCATCATCGGCGGCCTCGCCGGAGCCGTCGTCGGCACCGCGCTGTCCGCGGTCTTCGTCCTGGTGCTGCGCGGCAACGGCTTCCTGCCGGACACCGAGTACACGCTCGTGCCGTGGGAGCTCGTGCTGCCGATCGTGGCCGTCGTGCTCGCCACCTGGGGTGCCTTCGCCGCGGGATCGCGCCGCGTGCTCACCGTCACCCCGCTCGAGGCCCTGTCGTCGAGCGTCGAACCGAGCCATGACGACGTCCGATCGGGCACCGCGCGCAAGGTCTGGGCGATCGTGCTCATGGCCGGGGGAGCCGGACTCGTGCTCCTCGGTCTGGCGCTCAGCGCCGGTTCGCCCGTGGCGGTGCTGCCGGCCGCGCTCGGCGGGTTCGTCTCGTTCGCCGGTGTCGCCGTCGGTGCGACCATCGTGATGCCCCCGGTGCTGCAGCTCATCGGCCGGATCGGCTCGCACGACCCGGTGGTGCTGCTGGCCGGGCGGAACGCGATGCGGGCGCCGGCGCGGTCCTCGCGGGCGACCATCGGGCTCGTCATCGGCGTCACGCTGCTCGTGACCTTCGCCGTGGCGCTCGGCATCATGCAGCACGTGCTCGAGGCCCAGCTCGAGGACATGAACAGCGGGCAGGCGACCGCCGACATGCTGCAGGCCCAGAACGACTTCTTCGTGCAGCTGAACGCCGTCGTCAGCGTGGTCGTCGGGTTCTCCGCCGTGATCGCCGCCGTCGGGGTCGTCAACGCCCTCGCGCTCGGCGTGCTGCAGCGCCGGCGGGAGCTCGGGCTGCTGCGGGTCCTCGGACTCACCGGCGCCCAGGTGCGCCGGATGATCGTCACCGAGGCCGTCCAGATGGTGGTCGCCGCCGTCGTCACCGGCCTGGTGCTCGGCACCGTGTACGGCTGGGTCGGCGGGCAGACGCTGCTCGGCTCGCTCGGCACCCCGGTGACGCCGGTGCTGCCCCCGCTGACGATCGGCATCGTCGTGGTCGGGGCCCTCGTGCTCGCCGTGGTCGCGACGATCGCCCCGGTGCGGCGCGCGATGCGCGTCCCGCCGACCGAGGCCCTCGCCGTCGACTGACGCGCGCCCCGGTCGCGCTGCGTGACGGACAGGAGGCCCGGTGCCGGTGTGCGCCGGGCCTCCTGTCCGTCGTGGGGCGCCGTCGCCGTCGAGGGTGCACGAACTGTCGCCCGACCGCCCCGCGAGCGACACTTCGTGCCGCCTCGGCGTCGCACGTGCGGCGTGTCGTGACCTCTGGACGGCGGCACCGCGCCAGCCCTGCACGCCTCGGCGCCCGTCGGCGTCGGTACCGGCGTCACACGCTTGCGACAGACTGGTACACCAGTGCTACCGTGGGTCCCGATGTACTCGGCACACCTCCTCCTTCGCTGCCGCGACGAGGCCTGACACACGGCCCACCTCGTCGCGGAGTCCGTCGTGGCCTGACCCACACCTGACGACGAAAGCGACGCACGATGCAGAACACGCAGCAGCCCTCCGGGATGCCGATCCACAAGTACGTCCCGTTCCACGAGCAGATCGCCGTGGACCTGCCGGACCGCACCTGGCCGACGAAGCGCATCGACACGGCGCCGCGCTGGTGCGCGGTCGACCTGCGTGACGGCAACCAGGCCCTCATCGACCCGATGGACGCCGAGCGCAAGCGCGCGATGTTCGACCTGCTCGTCGGCATGGGCTACAAGGAGATCGAGGTCGGGTTCCCGAGCGCCTCGCAGACCGACTTCGACTTCGTCCGCTCGCTCATCGACGAGGGCGCGATCCCCGACGACGTCACGATCCAGGTGCTGACCCAGGCGCGCGAGCACCTCATCCAACGCACGTACGAGGCGATCGACGGCGCGAAGCAGGCCATCGTCCACCTGTACAACTCGACGAGCATCGTGCAGCGCGAGGTCGTCTTCCGCACCGACGTGCAGGGTGTCGTCGACATCGCCGTCGCCGGCGCGAAACTGTGCAAGGCGGCCGAGGCGACCCTGCAGCACGACACGACGGTCTACTACGAGTACTCGCCGGAGTCCTACACGGGCACCGAGCTCGAGGTCGCGCTGGAGATCTGCAACGCCGTCCTCGAGGTCTTCGAGCCGACGCCCGAGCGCAAGGTCATCATCAACCTGCCGGCGACGGTGGAGATGGCGACGCCGAACGTGTACGCCGACTCGATCGAGTGGATGTCGCGGAACCTCGCCCACCGCGAGGACGTCATCCTGTCGTTGCACCCGCACAACGACCGCGGCACCGCCGTCGCCGCCGCCGAGCTCGGCTACATGGCCGGCGCCGACCGCATCGAGGGCTGCCTGTTCGGCAACGGTGAGCGCACCGGCAACGTCGACCTCGTCGCGCTCGGCATGAACCTGTTCACGCAGGGCATCGACCCGGAGATCTCGTTCGCGGACATCGACCAGGTGAAGCGCACCGTCGAGTACTGCAACCAGCTGCCGGTGCCCGAGCGCCAGCCGTGGGCGGGCGACCTCGTCTACACGGCGTTCAGCGGCTCGCACCAGGACGCCATCAACAAGGGCTTCGAGGCGATGAAGGCCAAGGCCGCCGCCGCGGGCAAGGACATCGACGAGATCGAGTGGGCGGTGCCCTACCTGCCCGTCGACCCGAAGGACATCGGTCGGTCGTACGAGGCCGTCATCCGCGTCAACTCCCAGTCCGGCAAGGGCGGTGTGGCCTACCTGCTCAAGACCGACCACGCCCTGGACCTGCCGCGCAAGCTGCAGATCGAGTTCTCCGGTGTCGTCCAGCGGCACACCGACACCGAGGGCGGAGAGTTCTCGTCGCAGCGCATCTGGGACGTGTTCCAGGACGAGTACCTGCCCGCGGCGGTCGACGACGAGAAGTGGGGCCGCTACGAGCTCACCAAGACGGCCACGTCGAGCGACTTCGACGGCACGACCTCGCTCTCCGTGGCACTCCGCGTCGACGAGGGCTCGGTCGAGGCCGACGCCGTGGGCACCGGCCCGATCGACGCCTTCCTCAAGGTGCTCGCCGAGCAGGGCGTGCAGGTCACGCTCTACGACTACTCGGAGCACACGATGAGCGCCTCCGGTGACGCGAAGGCTGCGTCGTACGTCGAGCTCGACGTCGACGGGGTGCGCCTGTGGGGTGTGGGCATCGACGCCGACATCGCGACGGCGTCGCTCAAGGCGATCGTCTCCGCGGTGAACCGTGCGGTGCGCGCGGGTGCCGCAGCCGGGGCCGACTCGCCGGAGCTCGTCTCCGCCTGAGTCCACCTGCCAGGAGGCGCGGTGCGGGTCCGTCCCGCACCGCGCCTCCTGCTGTGGGCGAGTGGACGCTGGCGCGCCGTCGTTCCTGCCCATGGCGCCTGCGATGGGAAGCAGTTCCGCGCGTGGGAGGACGGAACTTCGTGCCTCCCACGCGCGGATCAGCCTCCCGTGCGCGGAACGACCTCCCACGCGCGGAACTGCACCCGCCCCGGTACCAGGCGCGGTGGTGTCGGGGGAGCGGGGGATACTGGGGGCATGCCGCTGTACCGGGACGAGTGCGTCGTGTTGCGCACCCACAAGCTCGGCGAGGCCGACCGCATCGTCACGATGCTGTCGCGGCAGCACGGCAAGATCCGTGCGGTGGCGAAGGGTGTGCGGCGGACCGCGTCGAAGTTCGGCAGCCGGCTCGAGCCGTTCATGGTCGTCGACGCGCAGTTCTACGAGGGGCGCTCGCTCGACATCGTCACCCAGGCCGAGTCGCTCGGGGCGTACGGCGCGCAGATCGTCGCGGACTACGGCGCGTACACGGCAGCCAGTGCCATGGTCGAGACCGCCGACCGGTTGAGCGAGGCCGACGCGGGGTTGCAGCAGTACCTCTTGCTCGTCGGTGCCCTCCGGTCGCTGTCCCGCGGGGAGCACCACTCGAGCGCCACGCTCGACTCGTACCTGTTGCGGGCGATGAGCATCGCGGGGTGGGCGCCGTCGTTCGCCGACTGCGCGGTGACGGGTGAGCCGGGGCCGCACTCGGCGTTCGTCGTGCAGCTCGGCGGGGTGGTGGCGGACCACGCCGCGCCTCCCGGGACGCCGCGGCTCGACCCGGCGACGCTCGGCGTGCTCGGGTCGCTGCTCGCCGGCGACTGGGCGACGGTGGACGCCACCGACGAGCGGACGCGTTCGCGGGCGTCCGGCGTGGTCGCGGCCTACGCCCAGTGGCACCTGGAACGATCGCTCCGGTCCCTGCCGCACGTCGACCGCACCGAGCACCCGCTGCCGGTGCCGCAGACGCACGGCGGAACCGAGGCGACGGCGCGTGCGGTGGCCTCGACACCGGCGCCGTGCCCGACCCCGATCCCGCTGTCGAAGGCCCCCACCGCATGAGCCCCCGCCCTCCCGCCGACGCCGAACCGTTCCGCCCGGTCGACTGGACCGGCGAGACGCCCCCGGCGATCCCGGCCCGGTTCGTGCCCGAGCACGTGGCGATCGTCATGGACGGCAACGGTCGGTGGGCGAACGGTCGCGGGCTGACGCGCATCGAGGGGCACAAGGCCGGCGAGGCGTCGCTGCTCGACGTCGTCGCGGGTGGGATCCAGATCGGCGTGCGGCACATCTCTGCGTACGCGTTCTCGACGGAGAACTGGAAGCGTTCCCCGGAAGAGGTCCGCTTCCTGATGGGCTTCAACCGCGACGTCATCCGGCGTCGGCGCGACCAGCTGCACGAGTGGGGTGTCAAGGTGCGGTGGGCCGGTCGGCGTCCGCGCCTGTGGCGGAGCGTCATCGACGAGCTCGAGACCGCCGAGCGGATGACCGCGGCCAACGACGTGCTGACGCTGACGATGTGCGTCAACTACGGCGGCCGGAACGAGATCGTCGACGCGGTGCGGGGCATGGCCGAGGACGTCGCCGCGGGCCGGCTCAAGCCGAGCCAGGTCACCGAGAAGGCCCTGGCGAAGCGGCTGTACGTGCCGGAGATGCCCGACGTCGACCTGTTCCTCCGCAGTTCTGGGGAGCAGCGCACCAGCAACTTCCTGCTCTGGCAGTCGGCCTACGCCGAGATGGTGTTCCTCGACCGGCTCTGGCCGGACTTCCGTCGCACCGACCTGTGGAGTGCGATCGAGGAGTACGCCCGCCGCGACCGTCGCTACGGCGGCGCGGTCGACGCCCCGACGGCCTGACCCAGCCCGAGCGCGCGAACGAGTCCGCGAGCCCGGAATCCCGAGACACCGAGAGCCCGAGACCCGTTCAGCCGGGCAGCGGTCCGTCGAGCAGGTGCGCCGACGCCCGCACGGCCTCCAGGGTCGCCCAGACGCTCGGCACCCGGTCGGCCCCGCGCGCCACGACGACCTCGACCCGGCGCGCGAGCTCGTCGTCCGCCGGGGCCACCCGCACCTGCGGCGGCAGGACGGTGGTGACGAGGGCGAGCCGGGGGAGCAGCGCCACCCCGAGCCCCGCGGCGACGAGGCCGACCACGGCGGCGGCGTTGTCGGTCTCGAGCACGATGTCCGGCGTGAAGCCCGACGCGGCGCACGAGGCGAGCAGGTGCCCCCGGCAGCGCGGACACCCGCCGATCCAGCGGGCGTCCCGGAACGCGGCGAGGTCGACCGCCGCGTCGCGGCGCTCCGGTGCCGTGGCGTCCCGGGCGGTGACGAGCGCCAGGGGATCGCGGCCGAGCGCCCGGGACCACAGCGCCGGGTCGGTCCCGGTGTCGTCGCCGACGTGGGTGAACGTCAGGGCGACGTCGACCTCGCCGCTCCGGACGAGCTCGAGGGCCTCGGGCGGCTCGACCTCGACGTACGAGGTCGTCACACCCGGCGCGGTCGACGCCATCGCCGCGAGCACGGCGGGCACCAGGGTCGACGAGGCGCTCGGGAACCCCGCCAGGCGCACCCGGCCCCGGCTCAGCCCGCCGACGGCGTCGAGGTCCTCGCGCGCGGCGCTCAGCGCGGCCTGCACGTGCAGGGCGTGGTCCGCGAGCACCCGCCCGGCGTCGGTCAGCGACGCACCCCGCCCGCCGCGACCGTCCTGCCCGGAGCGCAGCACGAGCGTGTGGCCGAGGCGCTGCTCGGCCCGGGCGAGCAGCTGGCTGACGGCCGGCTGGCTCGACCCGAGGGCCGCGGCGGCGCGGGTGATCGACCCACCGTCGGCCACGGCGCGGAGGACCCGGAGCAGCTGGGGATCGATCTCATCCATCACGTGATGTTATCGCCGGCACAACAGATCGGCCCTGGTGTGATGGGGTGCGAGCGGCGACGCTGGCCGCATGGACTCCTTCCCCGCCGGCCGCGGCTACCTCGCGGCGTGCACCGCAGGACTGCCGACCCGCGCGACGCTCGCCGCCCAGCGCGCCGACCTCGACGCGTGGTCCCGCGCCGAGACGTCGCCGGCCCGGTACGGCGCCCTGGTCGAGCAGGGCCGTGCGCTCTTCGCCGCCCTCGTCGGCGTCCCGGCGGAGCGGGTCGCGACCGGCTCGCAGACCTCGGTCATGGCGGCCGTCGTCGCCGACGCGCTGCCGGACGGCGCCGAGGTGGTCGTGCCCGACGGCGACTTCAGCTCGGTCGTCTTCCCGTTCCTCGCCCAGGCGCACCGCGGCGTCCGGGTGCGGCACGTCCCGCTCGACCGGCTCGCCGCGTCCGTCGGTCCCGACACCGCCCTCGTCGCGTGGTCCGCGGTGCAGTCCGCCACCGGCGCGGTCACCGACCCCGGTCCGGTGGTCGCCGCCGCCCGGCGGGTCGGTGCCCTGACCCTCTGCGACCTCACGCAGGCAGCCGGCGTCCTGCCCGTCGACGCCGCACCGTTCGACGTGACGCTGACGCACACCTACAAGTGGCTCTGCGCCCCGCGCGGCGTCGCCTTCATGACGCTGTCCGACACCGCGCTCGGGCGGCTCCGGCCGGTCCAGGCCGGCTGGTACGCGGGCGAGGACGTGTGGTCCTCGTGCTACGGCCCAGCCATGCGCCTGGCCGACGACGCGCGTCGCTTCGACGTCTCGCCGGCCTGGCAGGCGTGGCCCGGTGCGGTGGCCGCGTTGCAGCACGCCGTCGCGCTCGACCAGCGGTCGGTCTGGAGGCACGCCACCGGTCTCGCAGACCGGCTGTGCGACACCCTCGGGTCACCCCGGCAGGGTGACGGGCAGGCGATCGTCACGTTCGCGGACGCCGACGGGTCGGCCCTCCGGGCGCTCACCGCCGCGGGGCTCACGGCCTCGGGCCGAGCCGGGCGACTGCGGATCGCGTTCCACCTCTGGAACGACGAGGCGGACGTGACCGACGTGGCGGCCGCGCTGGCCGGGGTGGGCGCGACCACGTCGGCGGCGTGAGGGGCGTCGGCGGACGCGGGGCGGGCCTCCCGGGCCACGAACGCCGGTAGTCTTGCCCGGACCGTTTCCGCACCGAGCACCCAGCTCGGCGACCTCTGGAGCACCCTTTGGCACAGCCCTCCCGTCTCGACAGCGTCATCGCCCTGGCCAAGCGCCGCGGCTTCGTCTTCCAGTCGGGCGAGATCTACGGAGGTTCCCGCTCCGCGTGGGACTACGGGCCCCTCGGTGTCGAGCTCAAGGAGAACATCAAGCGCCAGTGGTGGCAGCGGTTCGTCCGTGGCCGCGGTGACATGGTCGGCCTCGACTCCGCGGTCATCCTGCCCCGCAAGGTGTGGGAGGCCTCCGGGCACGTCGCGACCTTCACCGACCCGCTGGTGGAGTGCCTGCACTGCCACCACCGCTTCCGCGAGGACCACCTCATCGAGGCGTTCGTCGCGAAGAAGGGCCGCGACCCCGAGGGCCGCATGGCCGAGATCGCCTGCCCGAACTGCGGCACCCGCGGCGAGTGGACCGAGCCCCGCGAGTTCTCCGGGATGCTCAAGACCTACCTCGGCCCGGTCGAGTCGGAAGAAGGCCTGAACTTCCTGCGCCCCGAGACCGCCCAGGGCATCTTCGTCGACTTCGCGCAGGTCGTCACGACGAGCCGCATGAAGCCCCCGTTCGGCATCGGCCAGGTCGGCAAGGCGTTCCGCAACGAGATCACGCCCGGCAACTTCATCTTCCGCACCCGCGAGTTCGAGCAGATGGAGATCGAGTACTTCGTGCCGCCGGCCGAGGCGGGCGAGCACTACGAGCAGTGGATCACCGACTCGGTCGCGTTCTACACCGACCTCGGCATCGACCCGGAGAACCTGCGCCGCTTCGACGTGCCGGACGGTGAGCGGGCGCACTACTCCGACGCCACCGCCGACATCGAGTACCGCTTCGGCTTCACCGGTTCGGAGTGGGGCGAGCTCATGGGCGTCGCGAACCGCACCGACTTCGACCTCAACAACCACATCGAGTCGTCCGGCCAGGACCTGCGGTTCTTCGACCAGGCGGCTAACGAGAAGTACGTGCCGTACGTCATCGAGCCGTCGTTCGGCCTGACCCGTGCGCTCATGGCGTTCCTGCTCGACTCGTACCACGAGGACGAGGCCCCCAACGCGAAGGGCGGCGTCGACAAGCGCACCGTGCTGCGCCTCGACCCGCGCCTGGCGCCCGTCAAGGCCGCCGTCCTGCCGCTGTCGCGCAACGAGCAGCTCTCGCCCGTCGCCCGCGGCCTGGCCGACGACCTGCGCAAGAACTGGAACGTGGACTTCGACGACGCCGGTGCCATCGGTCGCCGCTACCGTCGCCACGACGAGATCGGCACGCCGTTCTGCATCACGGTCGACTTCGACACGCTCGAGGACAAGGCCGTGACCGTGCGCGAGCGCGACACCATGGGCCAGGAGCGCGTCTCGCTCGACCAGCTGCAGGGCTACCTGGCGCAGCGGCTGCTCGGCGCGTAGCGGTTCGCCGCGGGCCGGCGCGGCCCGGCGCAGATGCGCTTCGCACAACCAAAGTCACCTCGAACCGCGCGATCCCGCGGCGCGAGGTGATTTTGGTTGTGCGGCGGGAATGCGCCCGCACGCCGCGCGTTGGGCTGAGCATGAACGACTCCGTGAAGGTCGATGTCTGGTCGGACATCGCCTGCCCCTGGTGCTACATCGGCAAGCGCAAGTTCGAGGCCGGCGTCGCCGCGTTCGGCGCCTCGTCGGACGGGCGGCCCGTCGAGGTCGAGTACCACTCCTTCGAGCTGAGCCCGGACACCCCCGTCGACTTCGAGGGGACCGAGGCCGAGTTCCTGTCCGGGCACAAGGGCATGCCCGTCGACCAGGCGCAGCAGATGCTCGACCAGGTCAGCGCGATCGCCGCCGGCGTCGGACTCGACTACGACTTCGAGGCGATGCACCACACCAACACGGTGAAGGCGCACCAGGTCATCCACCTCGCGAAGCAGCACGGCAAGCAGCTCGAGATGGTCGAGCGGCTGTTCACCGCCTACTTCGAGCGCGGCGAGCACGTCGGGCAGGAGTCCTCGCTGGCCGACCTGGCCGCCGAGGTCGGGCTCGACCGCGACGAGGTCCTGGCCACCCTGCGCGACGACGCGCAGCTCGCGGCCGTCCGCGCCGACCAGGCCCAGGCGCAGGCCTTCGGCATCAACGGCGTGCCGTTCTTCGTCATCGACGGCAAGTACGGCGTCTCGGGCGCCCAGGACCCGACGGCGTTCGAACAGGTGCTCCACCAGGTGGTCGCCCTGCGCGAGACCACCCCGGACGAGGTCGCCTCGGCGGCCGAGCGTGCGGCGGACGACGCGAGCGCGGACGCGGCGGTGACCCGGTGACGGGCGCGACGGTGTCCGTGGGTGCCGCACCGGGCCTCCCGATCGACGGTGCGACAGCTGCCGCCCAGCCCGCACTGCTCACGCTCGTGACGCCGGGCGGTGCGCCCGTCTGCGAGGGTGACTCGTGCTTCGTGCCGGGCGCTGAGGGTGACTGGACCGAGGTGCCGGACTGAGGTCCGACCTGCGCTCACCGAACTGCGCCCCTGTGCGGGCGTCGCGCCCCGGTACTGCCGGGCGCGACGCCCGCACAGGGGCGCGACGGTGTGGGCGGCGCCGTGCGGCGGCCCTGCCGGGCGGGACGCCCACGCGGCGGCACGCTCGGACCTGCGCCCCGACGCGGTCAACGCGCCCCGGTTCTGCGGGGCGCGACGGCTGTGCGGGGGCGCGTCCGGTCGTGCGCCCGGACGGATCAGCCGCGCTGCGGTTCCTCGTCGGTGATGTCGGCGACCGTCGCGCCGTAGGCGGCGACGAGGGCGTCGGCGTCGACGAAGGCGCTCGCACCGTGGCGTCCGGCTCCGAGGGCGACCCGGCGGCCGAGGACGCGCTCGTCGGCGTACACCGGCAGGTCGCCCGTGGCGCCGATCGGCGTGATCGTGCCGCGTTCGTAGCCGGACGCCTGGAGCGCGGTGACGGCATCGGGCATCGACAGCTTGTTGACGCCGACGACCGTGCGGAGCTTCTTCCAGGCGATGCTGCGGCCGCCGGGCACCAGCGCGAGCAGGTAGCCGCCGTCGTGCCGCTTCACGACGAGGGTCTTCACGATGTCGCCGGGTTCGATGCCGAGCAGTTCGGCCGCCCCGTGCAGGGAGTCGGCGGCGGGGCGCTCGACGACCTCGACCGCCAGGCCGCGGGCCCGGGCGTCGGCGTCGAACCGGGAGATGGCGTCGCTCGTCATGTGGAGAACGCTACCGGCGAGCACCGACGTGGGAAGATGGGACAGGTATGACGATCACTGACGCACCCGGGACGGCGACCCGTCCGGCGAAGCCCCTGCGCATCGGCCCCATCGAGGTCGACGTGCCGGTCGTGCTCGCGCCGATGGCGGGCATCACGAACATGGCCTACCGCCGGCTCTGCCGCGAGTACGGTGCCGGGCTCTACGTGTGCGAGATGATCACGTCGCGCGCGCTCGTCGAGCGCACGCCCGTGTCGATGCAGCTCATCCAGCACCACGAGTCCGAGACCCCGCGGTCGATCCAGCTCTACGGCGTCGAGCCGAACACCGTGGCCGAGGCCGCCACGATCCTGGTGGGCGAGGACCGTGCCGACCACATCGACCTGAACTTCGGGTGCCCGGTGCCCAAGGTCACCCGCAAGGGCGGCGGCGCGGCCCTGCCCTGGAAGACCGAGCTGTTCAAGGAGCTCGTCACGAAGACCGTGCGCGCTGCCGGTGACGTCCCGGTCACCGTCAAGATGCGCAAGGGGATCGACGAGGACCACCTGACCTACCTCGACGCGGCCCGCATCGCGCGCGACGCCGGTGTCGCCGCGGTCTCGCTGCACGCCCGCACCGCGAACGAGCACTACTCCGGGCAGGCGGACTGGTCGGCGATCGCGACCCTGAAGGAGACCGTCACCGACATCCCGGTCCTCGGCAACGGCGACATCTGGTCCGCCGCCGACGCCGTCCGGATGGTGCAGGAGACCGGCGCCGACGGCGTGGTCGTCGGCCGCGGCTGCCTGGGCCGTCCGTGGCTGTTCGGCGACCTGGCCGCGGCGTTCCGGGGCGAGGGGCTGCGCTACATGCCCTCCCTGGGCGAGGTCGCGGTCGGCTTCCGTCGGCACGCCGAGCTGCTCGTCGAGTTCTTCGGGTCCGAGGAGCACGGCTGCCGCGACGTCCGCAAGCACGTGGCGTGGTACTTCAAGGGGTACCCGATCGGCAGCGACGTCCGGTCCGCCCTGGCGATGGCCTCGAGCCTGCAGGAGATCGACGACCTGCTCGGGCAGCTCGACCACGACGCGCCGTACCCGGGCGCCGACGCCGAGGGGCCCCGCGGCCGTGCCGGACACCCGAAGCGCACCGCCCTGCCCGACCGCTGGCTCGAGAGCCGCGACGTCGACGCCGAGTTCCGCAAGGTCCTCGCCGCCGCCGAGCTGCACCACAGCGGCGGATGAGCGCCTTCGCCTCGTACGGGCCGGCCGACGCCGAGCGCTGGCTGCCCGAACAGCACGGCAACCGCCGGTCCGACTTCGCACGCGACCGTGCCCGGCTGCTGCACTCCAGCGCGCTCCGGCGCCTGGCCGCCAAGACCCAGGTGCTCAGCCCGACGGCCGGACTCGACTTCGCCCGCAACCGGCTGACGCACTCGCTCGAGGTCGCGCAGGTCGGCCGCGAGCTCGCCGACTCGCTCGGCCTCGACCCCGACGTGGTCGACACGGCCTGCCTGGCGCACGACATCGGCCACCCGCCGTTCGGCCACAACGGCGAGACCGCCGTCAACGCGTGGGCGGCCGGCATCGGCGGCTTCGAGGGCAACGCACAGACCCTCCGGCTGCTCACCCGGCTCGAGCCGAAGGTCTACGGCGACGACGGGCAGGCCTACGGGCTCAACCTGACGCGCGCGTCGCTCGACGCCAGTTGCAAGTACCCGTGGCCGGCCTCGCAGGGCGTGTCGGAGTCGTCGTCGGGTCGGACGAAGTTCGGCTTCTACGACGACGACCACGACGCCTTCGCGTGGCTCCGAGCCGGGGCACCCCGCCGGCAGCGGTGCATCGAGGCGCAGGTCATGGACCTGTCCGACGACATCGCGTACTCGGTGCACGACTTCGAGGACGCCGTCGTCGCCGGGTTCATCGACGTCGCCGCCCTGGGCGACCGGGTCGGCGAGAACGACATCGTGAGCGCCATGCACGCGTGGGTCGGCGACGACCTGAGCCGCGACGAGCTGCTCGAGGCGTTCGACCGGCTGCGCGCGCTGCCGCTCTGGATGACCGCGTACGACGGATCCCGTCGCGATGCCGCGCGCCTGAAGAACCTGACGTCGCAGCTCATCGGCCGCTTCGCCCGGACGGCGACCGCGGCGACGCGGGCCGCGTACGCCTCGGGGTCGCTCGTCCGGTTCGCCGCGTCGGTCGTCACCCCGCCGGAGATCATCGGCGAGATCGCGGTGCTCAAGGGCATCGTCGCGGCCTTCGTCATGACCCACGGCGACCGTCAGCCCGTGTACGAGGACCAGCGGCGGGTGCTCACCGAGCTCCTCGACGCGCTGGCGGTCTCGGGAGACGCAGCACTCGAGCCGGGCTTCGCCGCCGACTGGCGAGCGGCCGGTGACGACGCCGGACGGCTCCGCGCCGTGGTCGACCAGGTGGCGAGCCTGACCGACCAGGGCGCGATCGCGTGGCACCGACGGCTGGTCGTCGGGGAGCGGGAGACCGTCCACATCCCGGTGTGAGCGGTCGGGGTCCGCCGTCGGCGCCCGTCGGCGGGACCGGTGTCGACGCGGGCCGGCGCCTGTCGGTACGGGCGGTGTCGACGTGGGCTGGGGTCCGTCGGCGCGGGCTGGGCCCGTCGGCGCGGGCGGTGTCGTCTCGGCCCGGCGTCCGTCGGTGCGGGCGTTGTCGACGCCGGTCGGCCGAGGTCGGTCCCAGGAACTAGGATCGAGGGGTGGCTGGCAGGATCGCGCGGAACGACATCGACGAGGTCCGCTCGCGTGTCAACATCGCCGACGTCGTCGGCGACTACGTCACGCTGAAGAACGCCGGCGTCGGGTCGATGAAGGGCCTCTGCCCCTTCCACGACGAACGGTCGCCCTCGTTCCACGTGCGGCCCCAGGTCGGTCGGTACCACTGCTTCGGCTGCGGCGAGGACGGCGACGTCTTCAGCTTCATCATGGCGCAGGACCACACCACCTTCGCCGAGGCGGTCGAGCGCATGGCGGCGAAGATCGGCTTCACGCTGCACTACGAAGAGGGCGACGGGCCGCGCACCGACTACAACACGCGCGCCCGGCTCATCGCCGCGAACGAGGCGGCGCTCGAGTACTACACCTCCCAGCTCACGACGGCCGCCGCCGAACCGGCCCGTCGGTTCCTGGGGGAGCGCGGCTTCGACCCCTCGGCCGCCCAGCACTTCGGCGTCGGCTTCGCACCGAAGTCGTTCGACATGCTCAAGGACCACCTGCGGGGGCGGGGCTTCACGATGGAGGAGCTCGTGTCCGCCGGGCTCGTCAGCCAGGGCGACCGCTCACCGTACGACCGGTTCCGCGGGCGACTGATGTGGCCCATCCGCGACGTCACCGGGGCGACGATCGGGTTCGGCGCGCGCCGCCTGCTCGAGGACGACAAGGGCCCGAAGTACCTCAACACGCCCGAGACCCCGATCTACCACAAGAGCCAGGTGCTCTACGGACTCGACCTCGCCCGCCGCGACATCGCGAAGCAGAAGCAGGTCGTCATCGTCGAGGGCTACACCGACGTCATGGCGTGCCACGTCGCCGGCGTCACCACCGCGGTGGCCACGTGCGGCACGTCCTTCGGCGTCGACCACATCAAGGTGCTCCGCCCGATGCTCGGCGACCTGGCCGGGGCCGACCCGAACGCGAACGGCGAGGTCGTGTTCACCTTCGACCCGGACGAGGCCGGGCAGCGCGCTGCCTCGCGCGCGTTCGCCGAGGAGCAGCGCTTCGCCGCGCAGACCTTCGTCGCCGTCGCCCCCGGTGGGCTCGACCCGTGCGACCTCCGGCTCGCCCGCGGTGACGACGCGATCCGTCGGCTCGTCACGAACAAGCGGCCGATGTTCGAGTTCATGATCCGTCGCACGCTCGACGGCCACGACCTCGAGACCGTCGAGGGTCGCGTCAGCGCCCTGCGCGCCGCGGCTCCGGTGCTCGCCGGCATCCGCGACCGCTCGCTCACCCAGGGGTACGTCCGCGAGCTCGCCGGCTGGCTCGGCATGGAGATGGCCGAGGTCCGTCGGTCGGTCGAGACCGCCAGGCGTCGCACCGGGTCCGGCACGGACGACCGCAACGGAGGCCCGGGGCACGACCGTGGGCCCGGTCACGGTGGCGAGGCGGCCGGCCCGGTCGACGAGCCGGTCGCAGGGATCCGGTCGCTGCCGAACGACCCCATCAGCCGGATGGAACGCGACGCCGTCATGGCGATGGTGCAGCAGCCGGTCTCCGTCGGGGCGCCGCTGCTCGGACTCGCCGCCTCGGCCACGTTCTCGACGCCGATGCTCGCCGTCGTGCGGGACGCCGTCGTCGCCAACTCGGACGTCATCACCGCGGGGGACTGGCTCGACCGGCTGCTCGCCGACGTGCCGGCGCCGCTGCGGACGCTGACGCACGAACTCGCGCTCGCCCCGATCCCGGCGCGCAACGACGAGGACCTGGCGGCCTACTGCCGGAGCATCGTCGTGGCCCTGGTCGAGCGCGACCTGCTCGCCCGCAAGGCGTCCCTGCTCGGGCAGCTCCAGCGGACCGACCCGCACCAGCAGGCCGACCGACGTGCCGAGCTGCAACGGCAGCTCGTCGACATCGACGGCCAGCGCATGCGGCTCCGCGCCGACTCCGAGGCGTCCTAGCACCCGCTGCGGGTGCCGGTGCCGCTGCCGGGCCGACCCGGCCTGCCCGCACGCCGAGGTCGCGTAACGCGCCGCCTGCGGGGTGCCGTGGTCGCACGTTCAGCTGCTCGGGGAGCGTCGGAGCGGCACTTCGTGCGACCTCGGGCGCCCGCGATCCCGCTCGGGTCAGGGGAAGCGCACCGCCGCCGCCCGTCGCCAGCCGGCCTGCCCGCACGCCGAGGTCGCGCAACGCGCCGTGCACGGGGCGTCGCGGTCGCACGTACAGCTGCTCGGGGAGCGGCGGCGCGGCAGTTCGTGCGACCTCGGGCGCCAACGCTCCGGCGCAGGAGCAGGGGAAGCGCTCGAGCGGCCCGCGCGCCGAGGTCGCGCAACGCGCCGCCGGCGGGGCGCCGTGGTCGCTCGATCGGCTGCTGCGGGGGCGTCGGGGCGGCAGTTCGAGCGACCTCGGCCGGCTCCGATCCCGCGCCGCACCAGGGGAAGCGCGCAGTTGCACGACGCAACCTTCGTGCGTGACACGCCGCTCGGGAGCGGCGGAATCATGCACCACGCGGCAGGAGCGTGCGTTACAGCGGTGTAAACAATCGGCCCTCGGTTCGGTCGGTTCCGTGACAGGGTGATACCAATGAGCGTTCCTGGTCGGCCACACAGACGATCCACCCCCGGCCCAGGACCCTTGCAATCACGACCAGAGAGGCAGCGGACATGGCATCCGTGACCAAGTGGGGCAAGCGCGGCATCGCGCTCGGCGCCGGTGCAGCAGCGACGGCGCTGGTGCTCACCGGCTGCGCGAGCAGCAGCGTGAGTGACACCGAACTGAACGGCCTGAGCATCGGGACGACGGACAAGATCACGTCCCTCGACCCGGCGGGTTCCTACGACAACGGCTCCTTCGCCGTGCAGAACCAGGTCTTCCCGTTCCTGATGAACACCCCGGTGGGCAGCCCGGACGTCGAGCCCGACATCGCCACGAAGGCGGAGTTCACGAACCCGACCACGTACGAGGTCACCCTCAAGGACGGGCTCGAGTTCGCGAACGGCAACAAGCTCACCTCGAGCGACGTGAAGTTCTCGTTCGACCGCGAGTTGAAGATCAACAACGAGAACGGCCCGCAGTCGCTGCTGGCCAACCTCAAGAGCATCGACACCCCGGACGACACGACCGTGGTGTTCAACCTCGACCACGCCGACCAGACCTGGCCGCAGGTGCTCTCGAGCCCCGCGGGCCCGATCGTCGACGAGGACGTCTTCAGCGCGACGAAGCTCACCAGCGCCGACGACATCGTCAAGGGCAAGGCGTTCGCCGGGCAGTACCAGATCAGCTCCTACAAGGAGAACCAGCTGATCCAGTACAAGGTGAACCCGAAGTACGACGGCGTGCTCGGCAAGGCGAAGACCGACGAGGTGACGGCCAACTACTTCACAAAGGAGACCGACCTCAAGCTCGCCGTGCAGAAGGGCGACGTCGACGTGGCGTACCGCTCGCTCACGCCGACCGACATCTCGGACCTGCGCAAGGACGACAAGCTGACGGTCACGGACGGCCCCGGCGGCGAGATCCGCTACGTGGTCTTCAACTTCAAGACCCAGCCGTTCGGCACCGGTCAGGACGACGCCGACGAGGCGAAGGCCCTCGCCGTGCGCCAGGCCGCCGCTGACGTGGTCGACCGCGCCGCCCTGGCGAAGGAGGTCTACAACGACACCTTCACCCCGCTGTACTCGATGGTGCCGGACGGCCTCACCGGTGCGGTCCAGCCGTTCAAGGACATGTACGGCGACGGCAACGGCGGCCCGGACGTGTCGAAGGCGAAGAAGACCCTCGCCGACGCGGGCGTCACCGGCAAGGTGCAGCTCGACATCCAGTACGCGCCCGACCACTACGGCTCGGCGTCGGACGACGAGTACGCACTGCTCAAGACCCAGCTCGAGGACTCCGGCCTGTTCACCGTCAACATCCAGTCGACGGTCTACACGACCTACGCCCAGGAGCGCACGAAGGACGCCTACCCGGAGTACCAGCTCGGCTGGTTCCCCGACTTCTCCGACGCCGACAACTACCTGTCGCCGTTCTTCACCAAGGAGAACTTCGTCCAGAACCACTACGACGACTCGGTCATCCAGGACCTCATCGCGAAGGAGCAGGCGGAGTCCGACCCGGACAAGCGTGCCGACCTGATCGAGCAGGCCCAGGAGCGCGAGGCGTCGCAGATCTCGACGCTGCCCCTGCTGCAGGGCAAGTCCGTCGCGGTCGCGAGCAAGGACGTCAAGGGGCTCCAGCTCGACGCCTCGTTCAAGTTCCGCTACGCCACGCTGAGCAAGTAGGCACGGAACACCGAGCCCTCCGCGCAGGCCGCGGGCGTCCCCACGAGGAACGCCCGCGGCCTGCGCACGGCTGAGAAAGGCACCCCACGACCGTGACCCTCACGAACCCCGAGGCGATCGAGACCGACCCGATCAAACCGCAGGCACAGCGACGTGCCGGTGGTGGCGGCGGCGGACTCGGCCGGTACATCCTCGTCAGATTCCTCCTCATCATCCCGACCGTCTTCATCCTGGTGACGCTCGTGTTCTTCCTGATGCGCGTCATCGGGAACCCGATCACCGCCTCGGTCGGTGGTCGCCTCACCCCCACGCAGCTGCAGGAACGCCTGCACGCCGCCGGGTACGACCGGCCCGTGGTCGTGCAGTACCTGGAGTACCTCGGCAAGCTGCTGCGGGGCGACTTCGGCTCGGCCTCGACGGACAACCGCCCGGTGACCGAGATCATCCTGCAGTACGGCGGCGCGACCGCCGAGCTCGTCTTCTACGCGCTCGTCGTCGCCCTCGTGCTCGGCATCCCGCTCGGCATGCTCGCGGCCTACCTGCGCGACAAGTGGCCGGACGTGCTGCTCCGGGCCCTCGCGATCCTGACGTACGCGACCCCGGTGTTCTTCGGCGGTCTGCTGCTCAAGCTCGTCTTCTCGGTGTGGCTCGGCTGGCTGCCGCTGGGGGACCGCGCCTCGTCCCGGGTCCAGCTCGTCCTCGACGGCATCCCCGGCGCGAGCGGCATCTACATCATCGACGCGCTCCGCACCGGCAACGCCGAGATCATCGGCGACGTGCTCCAGCACGCGGTGCTGCCGGCGCTGACCCTCGGCCTGCTGACGGCCGGCATCTTCCTGCGGCTCGTCCGCGCGAACATGATCGGCTCGCTCGGCTCCGAGTACGTCGACGCCGCCCGGTCGCGTGGTGTCCGCGAGTCCCGACTGGTCCGCACGCACGCGTTCCGTCCGGCGCTCGTGCCGATCATCACCGTGATGGGCCTGCAGATCGCGATGCTGCTCGGCGGCTCGGTGCTCACCGAGACCACCTTCGGCTGGCGCGGCCTCGGCTTCGAACTCAACCAGTACCTGTCCGCCCGTGACTTCGTCGCGGTGCAGGGCATCGTCGCGATGCTCGCGGTCATCGTCGCCGTGACGAACTTCGTCGTCGACGTCATCGCCGCCCTGATCGACCCGAGAGTGAGGTTCTAGAGATGGCTGACACCTCCCTCGTCGACCGCCACGAACCGCTGTGGAAGCGGCTGCCCGTCGTGGTCCAGCTCCGCCGGAGCACCGGCTGGCAGCGCGCCATGCTCATCGTCGGCGTGGTCGTCTGCGCCGTCTACCTCGTCGTCGCGATCGCCGCGCCGCTCATCGCCCCGTACGGCTTCGGTCAGCTGCAGGGCGACGACGGCGTGAGCTTCCCGCGCACCGGCTCCCCGAGCCCCGAGCACATCTGGGGCACGACGGTCGGTGGCTTCGACGTGTTCAGCCGCGTCGTCTACGGCGCCCGCACGGCGGTCCTCGTCGTCATCGTCGCCGTGGTGGTGTCGATCCTCGTCGGTGTCCTGCTCGGCATGGTGTCCGGGTACCTCGGCGGCTGGCTCGACCGCATCCTCGTCGTGGTGGCCGACGCGATCTACGCGTTCCCGTCGCTGCTCCTGGCGATCGTCGTGTCGATCGTCATCTCCGGTGGACGGTCGAGCTACAGCGGCGGCATCCTCGCGGCGGCGATCTCGATCACCGTCGTCTACGTGCCGCAGTACTTCCGGGTGGTCCGCGCCGAGGCCGTGCGCCTGAAGAACGACGCCTTCGTCGAGTCGGCGCGCGTGATGGGCACGAACCCGTGGCGGATCATGACCCGGCACGTCCTGCGGAACTCGACCCGGTCCCTGCCGCTCATCCTGACGCTCAACGCGAGCGACGCGATCCTGACCCTGGCCGGCCTCGGCTTCCTGGGCTTCGGCATCGGACCGACCGCCGGTGCGGAGTGGGGCTACGACCTCAGCCGCGCCCTGGCCGACGTCGCGTCGGGCGTGTGGTGGACCGGCGTGTTCCCCGGTGTCGCGATCGTCGTGCTCGTCCTCGGCGTCACGTTCATCGGCGAGAGCCTCAACGACATCTCCGACCCGCGTCTGCGCGCACGCCGCCGGCTGAAGCAGCTGGTGTCCCGCAAGCAGGCGACCGACACGGAAGGGGCGGCCGCATGACGGACGCAACCCCGGGCCTCCCGGCCGACGACGCGACCGACCGAAGCACCGCCCCCCGCGGCACCGGTGCCGAGTCCGTCGCCGTCGTCGACGACCTGACCGTCACGTTCGCGACCGACAACGGCGCCGTCGACGCGGTGAAGGGCGTCAGCATCGACGTCCGTCCGGGCGAGGTCCTCGCCCTCGTCGGCGAGTCCGGGTCCGGCAAGTCGGTCACGGCGCGCAGCATGCTCCGCCTCATGCCGGAGACGGCGACCCTCGGCGGCGCCGTCTACCTCGACGGCACCGACGTGGTGAGCGTCGGCGCGCAGAAGCTCCGCGAGCTGCGGGGCACGGCGGGCGCGATGGTGTTCCAGGAGCCCTCGACCGCGCTGAACCCGGTGTTCACGGTCGGGTGGCAGATTGCGGAGGGCCTGCGCGCCCACGGCGGCGTCTCGAAGCAGGAGGCCCGCGAGAAGGCGATCGACTACCTGCGCCGCGTCGGCATCCCCGACCCGGAGACCCGTGTCGACCACTACCCGCACCAGTTCTCGGGCGGGCAGAAGCAGCGCGTCGTCATCGCGAGCGCCCTGGCCCTCGAGCCGAGCGTCATCATCGCCGACGAACCGACCACCGCGCTCGACGTCACGGTGCAGGCCGAGATCCTCGACCTGCTCCGTCGGTGCCGTGACGAGTTCGGTGCTGCCATCGTCATCATCACGCACAACATGGGCGTCGTCGCCGACCTCGCCGACCGCGTCGCGGTGATGTACCAGGGCGAGATCGTCGAGGAGGCCACGGCGACGGACCTCTTCTCGAAGCCGCAGGCCGACTACACGAAGCGGCTGCTCGCGGCCGTGCCCCGGCTCGAGGCCTCGACGGGGACCGCCCGCCGCGCCGCGATCTCCGAGGACGTCACCCCGCTCGTCGAGGCGAAGGGGCTCGTCATCGAGTACCCGGGCCGCCTCGGCTCGCCCGCCTTCACGGCGGTCAAGGGCGTCGACCTGGCGATCCGTCCGGGCGAGGTGCTCGGCCTGGTGGGGGAGTCCGGCTCGGGCAAGACCACGATCGGGCGCGCGATGGCGGGCCTGACGAAGGTCACCGGCGGGTCGCTGAACGTCCTCGGCGCCGAGATGCGCGGGTTCCGCGAGCGGGACTTCAAGCACCTGCGGAAGGACATCGGGTTCGTCTTCCAGGACCCGGCGACGTCGTTCAACCCGCTGCTCACCATCGCCGAGTGCGTCGCCGAGCCGCTCGTGGTGCACGGCGTGGTGTCGAGCCCCCGGGCGGCCCGGAAGCAGGTCGACGAACTGCTCGAGGCCGTCCAGCTGCCGGCCGCCTACGGCGAGCGGTACCCGCACGAGCTCTCCGGCGGACAGCGCCAGCGTGCCTCGCTGGCCCGGTCGCTGGCGCTCCGGCCGAAGCTGCTCATCGCCGACGAGCCGACGAGTGCGCTCGACGTGTCCGTGCAGGCCCGCGTGCTCGAGCTCTTCCTCGAGCTCCAGCAGGACCTCGGCTTCGCCTCGCTCTTCATCAGCCACGACCTGGCGGTCGTCGGCGCGCTCTCCGACCGCATCGCGGTGCTCTACCGGGGCGACCTGGTCGAGTCGGGGACGACGGCACAGGTGCTCGGTTCGCCGCAGCACCCGTACACGCAGCGACTCCTCGCGTCGCTGCCCGTGCCGGACCCGGCGGAACAGGCGGAGCGACGGCGTACGCTGGAGCGACTGGAGAACGTCGGGTCCTGATCCGACGTGACCGCACTGGAGGCCCGGCCCGCGTCGACGACGCACGCCGGGCCTCCAGGGCGGTCGCCTCCACCGCAGCACGCACGACGGTCCCGCCTGTGGCGGCCCGTCGCGGACCGCCGCCAGGGGGCGGCGTGGAAGGGGATCCATGATCGCGGTCAACGGACCGGCGGTCGTCGCCGACGACGTCTCGATCGAGTACCGGGGCGGACGCGGCGCCGAGACCATCCGGGCGGTCGACGGCGTCAGCCTGACCGTCCGCCAGGGCGAGATCCTGGCGCTCCTGGGGGAGTCCGGCTCGGGCAAGTCGACCTTCGCCGCCGCGATCGCCGGTCAGCTCGGCGCCCACGGCGAGGGCGAGGGGGCCCTGCGCCGGCACATCGTCGGCGGCGAGCTGACGGTGCTCGGACAGAAGACCCGCGGCCTGCGCGCGTCCTCGCGCAAGGCGGAGCGCCTGAGCGGCCGCATCGGCTACCTGCCGCAGGACGGCGCCGACCGGTTGAGCCCCGACCTGACCGTCGGCGAGGCGATCGCCGAGCCGATCTACGCCAGGGACCGCCGGTTCGACCGGCGCGAGGCCGGGCTCATCGTCGCGCGGCTCGTCGACGCCGTGCACCTGCCGCTCGGCATCATGCGCCTGAACACGTGGGAACTCTCGAGCGGGCAGCGCCAGCGCGTCGCCCTCGCCCGGGCGCTCGTGCTCGAGCCGCAGCTGCTCGTCGCCGACGAACCGGCCCGCGGTGTCGACGTGCTCGTCCGCCAGTCGGTGCTCGAGGCCCTCGCGACCCTGCAGCGGAACCGGCACTTCTCGGCCGTCGTGGTGTCGAGCGACCTGCGCGAGGCCCGGGCCCTGGCCGACCGTGTCGCCGTGATGTCCGACGCGCGCCTGGTCGGGCTCGGCACCTTCGACGAGGTCCTGGACAACCCGGTCGACCCGTACGTCCGCACCCTGGCGGCCACGGCCGCGCGCGGCGTGAAGCGTCGTCCGGCACCCACCGCACCGCGGCGCTCGTCGGCGCCGCGCCGACCGGTCGCGGCCGGCAACGCGCCCGTCACCGCCGGGACCGGCCCCCGCGCCGAGCGACAGGAGACCCCGTGAGCCCGTCCACCCGCGGCCACCGCGCCGTCGTGCCGACCGGCGGCGGTGCGCTGCCCGTCGAGGTCCCGACACCCGGCCCCGTCGCCGTGCTCCCCGAGCCGACCGACCTGCACGTCACCGCCGTGACCGAGGCGGGCGGCACCGTCGCGCCGCTCGACGCCGACACCCGCGGGGTCGTCTGGCTCGACGCGCACGACCCGGCCGGCCTGGCCGACGCCCTCGTCACCGCTCCCGGCATCGGTTGGGTGCAGCTGCCCTTCGCCGGCGTGGACGCCTTCGCGCACCTCATCGAGGAGCACGGCGACCGGGTGCTCTTCACCTCGGCCAAGGGTGCCTACGCCGAGCCGGTGGCGGAGCACGCACTGGCGCTCACGCTGGCGACGCTCCGCGTGCTGCAGCGTCGGGCGCGGGCGACCTCGTGGGCCACCGAGCCCGAGGGCGTCTCGCTCTACGGCCGGAACGTCGTCGTCATCGGCGCCGGCGGCATCGCCGTCGAGTACCTGCGGCTCGTGGCCCCGTTCGACGTCGACGTGACCGTCGTGCGGCGCTCGGCCGACCCCGTGCCGGGTGCGTCACGCACCGTGACGACCGACCGCCTCGACGAGGTGCTGCCCGACGCGGACGTCGTCGTGGTCGCGGCGGCCATGACCTCGGGCACGACGAAGCTCCTGGGGGAGCGGCAGTTCGGCCTCATGCAGCCGAGCGCTCGCCTGGTGAACATCGCCCGCGGTGGCCTGGTCGACACCGATGCCCTCGTGGCGGCACTGCGCGCGGGCGAGATCGCCGCGGCCGGTCTCGACGTCACCGATCCGGAACCGCTGCCGGACGACCACCCGCTGTGGTCCGAGCCGGGCGCGCTCATCACGCCCCACCAGGCGGACACGCCGGAGATGGTCGGCCCGCTGCTCGCCGAGCGGATCCGCCTCAACACGACGGCGTTCCTCGGCCGGAGCGCGGACCGGTTCGTCGGCGTCGTGGACCCGACCGCCGGGTACTGAGCGGCGCAAGGCCCACCGCGCCCCGCTGCGAGGTCGCGGCGCGCCCGGGCGGCGTGTCCGATGCGGTGGAGTGCCTCGCGGTACTGCTATGCTGTTACCCGTTGTTCGCACGTCATCCGCCAGCGGACAGTGATCCTCGATAGCTCAATTGGCAGAGCAGCCGGCTGTTAACCGGCAGGTTGTTGGTTCGAGTCCAACTCGGGGAGCGACAGGCCCTCACCCTCCGGGGTGGGGGTCTTCTGCGTTCCCGGGGCCTTCTGGGTTTCCGGACGGTCGGCGACGCCGCACCGGGGCGCGATCGGACTCCGCGATAGCATTTCCCCTGCTATGACAATGACCCGGGCGCCGCAGCACGCCCGGCCGGGAGGCCTGCACGGCACCGGGGTCGCCGCCCGCCTCGACCGGGTCCTGGCCTCGCGAGCCGCCTTCGTCGTGGTGCTCGTCGTCTTCGTGCTGATGGGCTTCGGCTTCGCCGCGGTCTTCCACGTGCACGCCACCGCTGCCCCCGACGAACGCGGGCACGTCGGGAACATCCTGCTCTACGCCGAGCGCCCGCTCGGTGCGGGGCCGTTCCTCGACCGGATGGACACGTCCCAGCTCTGGATGGGCGAACTCGTCCGCTCGCCCCTGTACCTGTACCACTACCTCATGTCGTTCCCGGCACGGGTCGCGCTCGGCCTCGGCCTGGGGTACGAACAGGTGGTCGTCGTGCTCCGGGCCGTCGACGTGCTGTGGACGGCCCTCGGGCTCGTCGCGCTCCGGTCGCTGTTCCGCGGCGCCGGTGTCCCGGCGTCGATCGGACTGCTCGCCGTCGTCGCGACCGCCTTCACCGGCCGGTTCGCCTGGCAGGCGGCGACCGTCAGCTACGACGGTCCGGCGATGGCCGCGCTGTTCGTGTTCGCCGCCGTGGCCGTCCGGTTCGTCCGCGGCGGCGGGCTGCGCACCCTCGGCTGGCTCGTCGTCGCCGCCCTCGCCGCGCTGCTCCTGAAGTACTCGCAGGCACCCTTCGTGCTCGCCGGCGGGTTCTTCGCGGTGCTGCTGCGCTACCGGGCGGACGGCTGGGTCTGGCTGCGGCAGCCGGTGGCACGCACCGTCCGCGGCGCGCGGGAGCGGCCGTGGGCGACGGCGACCCTCGTCGTGGTCGGCGGTGTGCTGGCAGCCCTCGCCGTCGAGCGCTTCGGGGTGAACCTGCTGCAGTTCCACGCCGTGAACCCGTCCTGCACCGCGCTGCACACGCGCGCGGACTGCATGGACCACGCGATCTTCCGGCGCAACTACGCGGCGACGAGAGCGCACGAGCTCGCCGAGGTGGCCGGCACGCTCCCGCCGTTCGACCCGCTCGCGTTCCTCGGCTCGTGGGTCGCGACGTACTTCAAGTCGCTCTTCTTCTTCTGGGGTGCCTCGCTGCCGTGGCAGCCGGAGCCCGCGGTCGTGCTCGCCGGTGCCGTGTCCGTCCTCGTCGCGGCCGTGGTCGCCGCCACCCAGCTGCGACGCGTGCTCGCGAACCCGGCGCTCGCATGGTGCGCGGCCGTCGCCAACACCTACGTGTTCGCGGTCCTCTGCTTCAACGCCGCGACGGTGGTGAACCTCGGGCAGACGTACGCGTTCTCCGGGCGCTACCTGCTGCCGGCGATGCCGCTCGCGGTCGCCGTCGTGCTCGTCGGGGTCCACTCGTGGCTGCGCCGCCTGCCGCGACGGGCACGGGTGGTGCTCACGGTCGTGGTCGGCGTGGTGCTCGCGGCGCTCTTCGTCCTGTACAACCCGGTGAGCGCGTTCTTCCCGTCGGCACGCTCGGCCGCCTGGTACTCCGGGTGGGCGCTCGAGGTGCTGCCGCACTGGTTGACCGGGGTCGACCCGTGACCGCGCGGCCGCGCGTCCGGGGCGTGGTCGTCGGGATCGCATCCGTCGCCTTCGTCGCGGCGATCGGGGTCGCGGCGTTCCTGCGGCCGGGCAGCGACGGCGGCAGCGTGCACGAGGTCGACGGCTGCGCCGTCGTCTCCGCCCCGGGCCCCGAGGTCGCGACGTCCTGTCCGTCGGCGCGGCTGTCCGGCGTCGACCTGGCCGCCGCGGACCTGCGGCTCGCCGAGCTCCAGCGGGTCGACCTGCGTGCCGCCGACCTGTCGGACGCCGTGCTCTACGGTGCGGACCTGCGTCGGGCCGACCTGCGCGGGGCGGACCTGCGCGGCGCCGACCTGCACGCGGCCGACCTGCGCGCCGCCGACCTGCGCGACGCCCGGCTGTCCGCCGCGGACCTGTCGTCCGCGCGGCTCGACGGGGCCGACCTCGACGGCGCGGACCTGTCCGGTGCACGGATCGAGGACCTCGACGCCCCCGACACGATCCTGGACCCCGCGCCGATCGCCCTCCGGAGCCCCGACGGCCGTCCGGTCCGCACCGTCCTGCGCCTCGCGCTGCCGACCGGCGTGACCGCACCCCGCTGCACCGACCGGGTGGTGACCGCCGCTGTCGGCGAGACGACCGTGCGGTGCCGCCTGCAGACCGACGCCCGGCTCGGCGGCCGGCTCGAGGTCCCCGTGGTCGTGACCGTCAGCGGTCCCACGGGCTGAGCGCGACCCCGCACGGCGGGGCGGTGGTCCGTCAGCGCTCGATGCTCAGCGTGCCGTCGACGTTGTTGTCGACGATCGTGCCCTGCTCCGGCACGTAGACGTCGAGGTAGTCGAGCCGGAAGTGCTCGAGCTCGTCGGCGTGCTCGTCCAGGAACGTCCGGACCTGCGCGGGCATCGTCCGGCGCGTGTCCGAGCCGACCACCACGGCGTCGAACGGGCCGTTCTCCGGTCGCATCGAGCCGCGGTCCCCGAAGTAGATGCGCCACGTGTTCGCGCTGAAGCGGCTGAACAGGACGCCCTCGGTGCCGTGCCCCCGGACGGTCAGGGCGTCGGTCAGCAGCGCGATCCCGCTCGGCCGGGTCTCGGCCACGGCGACCCCGAGCCGCCCAGCAGGGACGAGCAGACCGGCGACGAGCACGAGTGCCGCCACGCGACCGAGCGGCGGTCGCACCGACGCCAGGCGCGCGTACCCGATCGCCGCGAGGGCGACGACGAGCGGCATCCACGCGTCGTAGTAGTAGGGAAGCGACACGTTCGCGACGACGACGTAGAACACGACGAATACGCCGAGGGCGATGCCGAGGTAGGCCACGAGCCGGTCGGGGCGGACGGCGAGAGCGCAGACGACGCCGACCACGAGCAGGGCGAGGAGCAACCAGCCGGTGCCGGCGAACAGGAACGCGAAGTTCGCCCACCACGGCGCACGCGCGAACACGGTGCCGAGGATCGTCGTCGGGTGGCCGTGCGCGTTCTGCTGCGCCTGGAAGGCGAGCATGTGCCCGATCGCGGAGAACAGCCCGACCGGCAGGTAGAGCAGGACGAACACGACGACGAACGGCACGCCGCCCCACAGCGCCCCGACCCCGAGGTCCTTCCAGCGACGCGCCAGCAGCGGCAGCGCCCCGATCGCGAGCACCAGGACCGCGGTGGAGACCTTCGACGTGACGGACAGCGCCAGCAGGGCCCCGGCCGCGGCGACCCACCAGCGGTTGCCGGTCCGCATCCAGCGCCAGGCGGCCGCGAGCGACGCCACCGCGAAGAACACCATGAGCGGTTCGAGCATCGCGAACCGGTCGATGCGGGCGCCGATCACCGAACCGGCGTCGGCCCAGGTGGCCCCGGCGGCGCGCGGGGTCAGCCACCAGGCGCCCGCGGCGAGCAGCCCGGTCCAGAAGCCGACCTCGCGCCGGAGCCAGACGAACAGCACCGCACCGGTGGCGAGCATCGCGACCGCGGCCACGAGCCGCGGTCCGAGCGGGCCCTGGCCGACGACGAGTTGCGCGATGCCGTAGAGGTACTTCGCCGTCGGCGGGTGCTCGAGGTTGAGCGAGAAGTCACCGTGCACGTAGGCCCAGCTCGCCCGCAGGTAGATGAACTCGTCGTTCACGATCGTGGCGCGCCCCAGGTGCCAGAACGCGACGAACAGCGCTGCGGCGGCCACCACGACGAAGGCGGTGCCGCGCAGCGGACGGGAGTGCAGACGGGGGATGACGACCTCCAGGGCGCAGTGCTCGCCCAATCATGGCAGGACTGGCCGTGCGGGTCCTGCCGGGGTGTTGCTGTTAGCGTTCTCAGGTGCTCCGATCCCGTCCGCCCCGCGCCGCGCTCCTCGGCGTGCTGCTCGTGACGGTCCTCGCGGCCTGCAGCGGGCAGGGCGCGGACGCCGACCCGACCGAGGGGCCGACCGGCTCCGAGAGCGTCGTCAGCGACGGCGCGTCACCCGTCGTGTTCGCCTTCGAGTGCGACGACGGCGGCGACCGCGAGCGCTACACGACCTACTCCGCCGTGTGGGAGGCCGAACGCTCGTCGTGCACGGCGCACCGGCTCACCGGTTCGGTGCCGTCGGAGCAGCAGCAGGCCGCGGTCCGTGCCGCGGACGGAGCCGCGACCCTCGTCGAGCTCGCGGCCACGTGCGCGGACACCGGCACCGCACCGTGGACGACCGCGGTGACCACGCGACGTGGGGCGCAGGTCGCCGCGGCGCTCCTGCGGTACTGCCCCGGGCACCCGGAGACCGACCACCTGCGCGACGCGCTGTCGACGTACCGGGGCTGAGCCGGGCCTCCCGGTCGCCCGTCGGGTGCTCGAGCGGGCGTCAGCCCTCGGGGTGGTCGCGACCCGGCAACCACGACTGGCCGGGGCCGCCCCAGCTGCTCTTGCGGATCGCCTTCGCGACCTGCTTGCCGTACGGGTGCACGAGACGGTCGGCGTACAGCCAGCCGTCGAGGTGGTCGTACTCGTGCTGGAAGATGCGGGCCAGCCAGCCGTGGGCCTCGACCTCGAACGGCTCGCCGTGCTCGTCGACCGCCCGCAGCAGGGCGCCCTCGGACCGGCGCAGCGGGAAGCGCTCGCCCGGGATCGACAGGCAGCCCTCGGACTCGTCGTCCTCGTCGAGCTCCTCGACGGACTCGGGGACGGCGGGCGTCGTCCACAGCACGGGGTTGACGGCGACGCCGCGGTGCAGGACCTCGTCGTCGTCGGTGTACGAGTACACGAAGAGGCGCTTGCCGACGCCGACCTGCGGGCCGGCCAGGCCGACACCGGGGGCCAGGTCCATCGTCTCGTACATGTCGGCGACGAGCGTGCGCAGGTCGTCATCGAACGCGGTGACCTCGGCTGCACGCTCGTGCAGGACGGGTTCACCGGTGATGCGGATCGGGAGAACGGCCATTCACCCAGGTTATCCGGCGGCGGACGGTAGCCTCGACGCGTGACGACGGACCTCCAGCTGCCGGATGCGGTCAACAACCTGACCCCCTTCCAGGCGCTCATGATCCCCGTCGCCCTGATCGGCGCGGTCTTCCTGTCGCTCGGCGCCCAGTTCCAGAGCCGCGGGGTGCAGCGGGTCGAGGCGCGCCTCGGCCGGCAGTCGAAGGGCCTGAGCGTCCGGCACGTCGTCGGTCTGCTGTCGAGCGGCTGGTGGGTCCTCGGCACCCTCATGCTCGGCATCGCCGTCGTCCTGCAGCTCGTCAGCATCACGAACGCACCGCTCATCGTCGTGCAGCCGCTCGGCGCGGTCGCACTCGTCATCACGACGTGGTTCTCCTCGCGCTCGTCCGGGGTCCCGCTCGGGCAGGCAGCACGACGCGCGGTCTGGACCTGCATCATCGGTGTCGGCATCTTCGTCGGCATCGCCGCCTTCGTCGGGCACGAGAGCGCCATCACCCGGCAGCAGCTCGTCACCGTCCTGGTGGTCCTCGCCGTCGTGCTCGTCCTCGTGCTGGCGACGTTCCGCCTCGTGGCGAAGCACCGCAACGCGCTCTACTACATCGCCGGGGCCGGGGTCCTCTACGGGTTCGTGGCCACCCTGGCGAAGGTCGTGCTGAACCGGTTCGTGAACGGCACGTTCGACTGGCTGACGGTGCTCGCCATCGTGGGCGTGGTCGTCGCGGCGTCGCTCGGCGGGTACTTCGTGCAGAACGCCTACTCGAGCGGGTCGGCCGACCTCGTCATCGCGGGCCTCACCGTCATCGACCCGATCGTCGCGGTCGGCATCGGCGTCGTCGTGCTCGACGAGGCCGCCGGGGCGCCGTGGTTCGCCGTCGCCGGGTTCGTCGTCGCGGCGGCCATCGCGATCACCGGGGTGTTCCTGCTCGCGAAGCACCACCCGGAAGCCCGGCGCTGACCCGCGGGGCCGCCTGCCCCGCCGCCGGGGTGCGTGCTCCGTGACGCCCGCATCCGCCGCGCGGCTGACGCGGGCGTCGATCCTGGTGCGCTAGCGTTCCAGACCGACCCGCTTCCCCCACGAGAGGACGACGCCCGCCGTGTCAGGAGACGCCACCACCGCCGCCCCCGGACCGACGGACGCGACCGGCGACACCCGCCGCCTGCGCGTCATGATCGCCGCCGACACGTTCCCGCCCGACGTCAACGGCGCGGCGACCTTCGCCGAGCAGCTCGCCGTCGGACTCGCCGAGCGCGGGCACGAGGTCCACGTCGTCGCCCCGGCGTCGAGCAGCCACCACGGCACCTTCGACGAGGAGCACCAGGGCGTGACCCTCGTCGTCCACCGCCTGAAGTCCTACAAGTGGCCGCTGCACGCCTGGCTCCGCTTCGTCTGGCCGTGGAGCGTCCGCAAGTGGACCGGCCCGATCCTCGACGCCGTGCGGCCCGACGTCCTGCACATCCAGTCGCACGTCGTCATCGGCCGCGGCATCGTGCACGAGGCGAAGGAGCGCGGCATCCGCGTCGTCGCCACGAACCACTTCATGCCCGAGAACCTGCTCGAGTACACGCCGTTCGGCAAGTGGACCCTGCCGATCGCGTTGAAGATCGCCTGGAACGACGCGGCGAAGACCTACCGCCAGGCCGACACCATCACGACCCCGACGAACCTGGCCGCCGACTACCTGCGCCGGGCCATCGCCGGCCAGCAGGTGCTCGCGATCTCCTGCGGCATCGACGCCACCCGCTACGTCGCCCGTCCGGGACGCCCGCCGGGCAACGACGTCGTCTTCGTCGGCCGGGTCGCGCCGGAGAAGAACCTCGACGTCCTGGTGCGCGCGATGGCGCTGCTGCCCGGCTCGCTCGGCGCGACGTTGTCGATCGTCGGCGACGGCGAGATGATCCCGAAGCTCACCGCTCTGGCGAAGGAGCTCGGCCTCGAGGACCGTGTCCGGTTCCTCGGGTTCGTCTCCGACGAGGACAAGCGCACCGCCCTGACGAACGCCACCGTCTTCGCGATGCCGTCGACCGCCGAGCTGCAGAGCATCTCGTCGCTCGAGGGCATGGCCTCCGGGCTGCCGGTGGTCGCGGCCGACTCGATGGCGCTGCCGCACCTCATCGACGGCAACGGGTACCTGTTCGCCCCGGGCGACGAGCGCGACCTGGCGGCCAAGCTCGAGGCGGTGCTCACGGCGTCCGACGCCGACTACACCGCCATGCGCGACCGCAGCCTCGCGATGATCGAGGCACACGACATCAACCGCACGCTCTCGACCTTCGAGGCGCTGTATCGTGGGGAAACGGTGGCCTGACGGCCTCCGGGGGCGGTAGCCAAGCTGGTCAAGGCAGTCGGCTCATAACCGAACGATCCGCGGGTTCAAGTCCCGCCCGCCCCACGTGCAGTTGAAACGCAAGCGCGACGACGACCCCGACGGCGTCGGCCCGACACCGAACGTCACCTTCGAGGTGACGCGCGGTGGCACCGGCGTGCGCGTGAACGCCTTCCGCCTCGGGTTCATGGGTGCGATCGGCGTGCTCGTCGCGCTGCTCGCGGGCTCGATCATCCACGAGCTGAGCACGGTGCTCGTGTACATCGGCGTCGCCCTCTTCCTCGCGCTCGGCATCGACCCGCTCGTCTCGTTCCTCGAGCGGGTCATCCCGCGCTGGGCGGCGATCACGATCGTCGTCGTCGGCGTGCTCGCCGCGTTCGCCGGGGTCGTGTTCGCGGTCGTCCCGATCCTCGTCGAGCAGGCGACGAACCTGATCCAGAACTTCCCCGAGATCGTCGACGACATCTCGAAGCAGCAGTGGGTGCAGGACCTGTCGCGCCAGTTCGCGGGCTCCTTCGACATCGACCACGCCCTCGAGTCCGTGCAGACCTTCGTCGAGAACCCGGGCAACCTGCTCAGCGTCGGCGGCGGGATCCTGGCGGTCGGCAGCGGCATCCTGTCCGGGGTGACCGGCGCGCTGATCGTCCTCATCCTCATGCTGTACTTCCTCGCCTCGATGCGCGGCATGAAGCGCGCCGCCTACCGGTTCGTGCCGGCGTCGCGACGCGAGAACTTCATCGACGTGAGCGAGCAGATCACCCAGGCGGTCGGCCGCTACGTCGTCGGGCAGGTCTCGCAGGCGCTCATCAACGGCGTGCTCAGCCTGGTCTGGCTGCTCATCATCGGCGCGCCGCTGCCGGTGCTGCTCGCCTCGTTCGCCTTCCTCGGCTCGCTCATCCCGCTCGTCGGCACCCTGAGCGCCGCGGTCGTCATCTCGGTGCTCTGCCTGTTCGCCTCACCGGTGACGGCCCTCGCCGCGGCGATCTACTACCTCGTCTACATGCAGGTCGAGGCCTACCTCATCTCGCCGCGCATCATGTCCCGCGCGGTGCAGGTCCCCGGCGCCCTCGTGGTCATCGCCGCGGTCGCCGGCGGCACGATCGGCGGCGTGCTCGGCGCCCTCGTCGCCCTGCCCGTCGCCGCGTCGGTGATCATCATCGTGCAGAAGGTCATCTACCCCCGACAGGAACTGGCATGACCGGCACCACCGACGCCGCGTTCACCGAGCACGTCGCCGGTCGCGACCGGTGGGCGCGCGGTCCGCGCGGCCCGCTCGCGCTCGTGAACGCCCAGCGCGTCGACCTGCCGCAGTCGGTCTGGCCGGTGCCGGGGACCTGGGCGCCGGCGTCCGGCGGCCTGACGGTCACGGCCACGGCCGACGACGGCGTCGTGGTCGACGGGGTCCCGGTCGACGGCACCGTGCTCGTCGCGGGCGACACCGCGGTCGTCCCGTCCGAGGTCGCCTTCCCCGACGGGATGGCCGGCACGGTCTCCGGGTCCACGCTGCGCGTCTGGGACCCGAGCGCCGAGCCGATCGGCCGCTTCGCCGGCATCGCCCGGTTCGCGCGGTCCGACGACGTGGTCACCACCGGCAGCTACGTGACGGTCGACGACGGCGACGACCAGGAGGCCCGGGGCAGCGTCCTCGACGCAGCCGGCGACGCGCTCCCGATCGCCGGGCACGTCGAGACGGCCTTCGGCACGACGACCGTGCGGTTCGTCGCGGTCCGGTCGGCCGCGTTCCGCGGCGCTCCCCGCCTGCAGCTCATCGTGCAGGACGCCACGAGCGCCCTGCCCGAGGACGACCCCGGCAGCTCGTACTCCATGGGCCGGTTCCTGTACCTCGACGACCCGGGGCACGCCGCGTCGGTGGAGCTCGACTGGAACCTGCTCGTCCTGCCGCCGTGTGCGTTCTCGTACCAGTTCGCCTGCCCGATCCCGCCGCCCGAGAACCGCGTGCCGGTGCCGATCGTCGCGGGGGAGCGCCACCCCGTCGACGCGGACGGCGCCGTCCTGCACTGACGCCGACGGGCTCGTCGGACGTCGGTCGGATCCGGTCGCTGCGGTCCTTGCCGTTCCCAGCGGGGACGCTGCATAATGGGCGTGTCCTTCTCGGACATCACAATCGGATACCGATGGTTCCGCGGCCGCTCGGCCGACGGGTCCTCCACACAGCAGGTCGATGGGGAAGTCGCACCTGACGTATCGGAGGAACCGTGAACGGAACGACGACCGGGGTGCTCTACGTGCACTCCGCACCACGCGCGCTCTGCCCGCACGTCGAATGGGCAGCAGGTCGCGCCATGAACCGTGCCGTGAACTTCTCGTGGCTCGACCAGCCGGCGCAGGACGGTGCGCGTCGCACGGAGTTCACGTGGTCCGGTGCGGTCGGTGCGGGTGCCGCGATCGCCTCGGCGCTGCGCGGGTGGGAGCATCTGCGGTACGAGGTCACCGAGGAACCGACCGACGCCTCGGACGGCGGCCGGTGGATGCACACGCCCGACCTCGGTGTCTTCTACGCCCAGACCGACGTCACCGGCAACATGGTCATCCCCGAGGACCGCGTCCGCTACGCCATGGAGGTCGCCGGCAGCAACGCGCTCGAACTCCACCGCGAGCTCCGGCTGGCGCTCGGCCAGGCCTGGGACGACGAGCTCGAGCCCTTCCGCCACGCGGCCGAGGGCAACCCCGTCGTCTGGCTGCACCGGGTCGGCTGAGCGGGGCGGGTCCTGCCGGTCGGTCCCGGTCCGTCGCGGCCCGGTCCGCGGTAGCGACAGTCTTCGCCGAACAGTTCCCGTGCACCTGTCGCTCTGACGGCACCGTCGCCGTCAGGACCGGGAGCAGTGTCGCTTCTGCGGCACCGACGGCGTCCGGCTCCGGGCGCGGTCCGCGGCGCTCGTCGGGGTTCCTTCCCGAGCAGCCGCCACCGTCTTGCTCGCGATAGCGACAGTCTTCGCCGAACAGTTCGCGTGCGATTGTCGCTCTGACGGCACCGTCGCCGTCAGGACCGGGAGCAGTGTCGCTTCTGCGGCACCGACGGCGTCTGGCTCCGGGCGCGGTCCGCAGCGCTCGTCGAGGTTCGTTCCCGAGCAGCCACCGCCGTCTTGCTCGCGGAAGCGACAGTCTTCGGCGAACAGTTCGCGTGTACCTGTCGCTCTGACGGGACCGTCGCCGTCAGGACCGGGAGCGGTGTCGCTTCTGCGGCACCGACGGCGTCTGGCTCCGGGCGCGGTCCGCAGCGCTCGTCGAGGTTCCTTCCCGAGCCGCCGCCGCCGTCTTGCTCGCGGAAGCGACACTCTCCGGCGAACAGTTCGCGTGCACCTGTCGCTTTCGCGACACATCGCACCCGGTACTCACAGCCCAGCACACAGCACCGAGCACCCGGTACGCAGCACGGACCCGATGCATGCACGAACCCGGCCCCGGGAACGACAGGAGGCCCGCCCCGACGACGCGGGCGGGCCTCCTGGCCGGGCGTGACGGATCAGACGCTGCGGAACGCGACCACGGCGTTGTGCCCACCGAAGCCGAACGAGTTGCTCACCGCGAGCAGGTCGCCGGCCGGGAGCGGCCGGGGCTCGCGCGCGACGTCCATGACGATCTCCGGGTCCTGGTCGTTCAGGTTGATCGTCGGCGGGGCGACGCGCTCGTGCAGCGCGAGGACGGTGAAGACCGCCTCGATCGCACCGGCACCACCGAGCAGGTGCCCGGTCGAGGCCTTGGTGGCCGAGACGACGACGTCGTCGAGGTGGTCGCCGAAGACCCGGCGCATCGCGTGGTACTCGGCGACGTCGCCGACCGGGGTCGAGGTGGCGTGCGCGTTGACGTGGACGACGTCCTCGCGGCTCGCGCCGGCGTGCTCGAGCGCGGTGATGACGGCGCGGGCGGCGGCGCTGCCCTCGGGGTCCGGCGCGGTGATGTGGAAGGCGTCGGACGTGATGCCCGCACCGGCGACCTCGGCGTAGATGGTGGCGCCGCGGGCCTCGGCGTGCTCCTTCGACTCGAGGATGAGCGCTGCTGCGCCGTCGCCGAGCACGAAGCCGTCGCGCGTGACGTCGTACGGACGCGACGCGGTCTCGGGGGAGTCGTTGCGGCGCGACAGGGCCTGCATGGCCGCGAAGGCCGCCAGGGGCAGCGGGTGCAGGGCGGCCTCGGCGCCACCGGTGATGACGATGTCGGCGTCGCCGTCGGCGACGTGGCGGTACGCCTCCGCCAGGGACTCGGTGGAGGACGCGCACGCCGACAGGTAGGTGCGGGCGCCGCCGCGGGCGCCGAACTCCATCTCGATGGCGGCGGCGGGGCCGTTCGCCATGAGCATCGGGACCGTCATCGGCAGGACGCGCCGCGGGCCCTTCTCTCGCAGGGTGTCCCACGCGTCGAGCAGGGTGTTCACGCCGCCGATGCCGGTCGCCCAGTCGACGATGAGGCGCTCGGGGACGACGGACTCGGGGTCGATGCCGGCGTCGGCCCAGGCCTCACGTGCGGCGACGAGCGACAGCTGCGACGACGGGTCGAGGCGCTTCGACTCCGGACGGGTGAGCTGGTCGGTGAGGAACCGACGTGCCTGACCGGCGAACTCGACGGGGAGTTCGAGCTCGGCGTAGCGCGGGTCCTCGATGCGGGTGATGCCGGACTTGCCGGCGAGCAGCGCTTCCCACGTCTCCGGGGCGGTCGCTGCGAGCGGTGAGATCGCACCGATGCCGGTGACGACGACGGTCTTCTTGGTCATGAACGACGGGTTCTTTCGTTGGGGTGAACGAGATGAGCGCCGCGGCCGAGGGGGACCCGCGGGCCGCGGCGCTCAGGAAGCTCGTGTCAGGCCTGGGCCTTGACGATGTAGTCGACCGCGTTGCCCACGGTCTTGAGGTTCTTGACCTCTTCGTCGGGGATCTTGACGTCGAACTTCTCCTCGGCGTTCACGACGATGGTCATCATCGAGATCGAGTCGATGTCGAGGTCGTCCGTGAAGGACTTGTCGGCGGCGACGGTGTCGGTGGCGATACCGGTCTCGTCGTTGATCAGCTCGGCCAGGCCGGCGAGGACTTCTTCGTTGGACAGGGCCATGAGTTTCTCCTTGGGGGGTGTCGTTTGACCGTGGACCAGCCTAGGGCACGAGTGGCACTCGCGCCCGGAGGCTGATCGGGTGGTCGCGTCGGCGGTGCTGCTGCCGGGCGACCGGGTCGCGTCGGCGGTGCTGCTGCCGCGCGACCGGGTGGATGGGCTAGGGGAGGACGACCACCTGCGCGCCGAACACCAGGCCGGCGCCGAACCCGATCTGCAGGGCGAGACCGCCCGACAGCTCGGGGTGCTCGTCGAGCAGGCGGTGCGTGGCGAGCGGGATGCTCGCGGCGGAGGTGTTGCCGGTGGTGGTGATGTCGCGGGCGATCATCACGGACTCGGGCAGGCCGAGCTGCTTGGCGAACTCGTCGATGATGCGGATGTTCGCCTGGTGCGGGACGAACGCGGCGAGGTCGGCCGCGGTGACGCCGGCGGTCTCGAGCGCCTGTCGGGCGACCTTGACCATCTCCCACACCGCCCAGCGGAACACCGTCTGGCCGGCCTGGCGCATGGTCGGGCGGGGCGCGCCGGCCTCCCACTCGTTGTAGGTGGCCGTCATGCCGATGGCGTCCCACTTGGAGCCGTCGGAACCCCAGATCGTCGGCGCGATGCCGGGGAAGTCGCTCGGGCCGACGACCGCCGCTCCGGCGCCGTCGCCGAGCAGGAACGAGATGGAGCGGTCGGTCGGGTCGACGAGGTCGCTGAGCTTCTCGGCGCCGATGACGAGCACGTGGTCGGCGATGCCGGACTTCACGAACGAGTCGGCCTGGGCGATGCCGTAGGCGTACCCGGCGCACGCGGCGCTGATGTCGTAGGCCGCGGCCGGCGTCGCACCGATGCGTTCGGCGAGCAGCGACGCGAGCGACGGGGTCGCCACCGTGTGCGACACGGTGCTGACGAGGACCACGCCGATCTGCTCGGGGCGCAGCCCGGCCTTCTCGATGGCCTCGCGCGCGGCGGTCTCGGCCAGGTCGACGGCCTCGACGTCGCGCCCGGCGCGCTTCCGCGTGACGATGCCGGTGCGCTGGCGGATCCACTCGTCGGACGAGTCGATCGGTCCGACGAGGTCGTCGTTCGGCACGACGTTCTCGCCGCGGGCCGCGCCGAAGGCGAGGATGCGGGTGTACTCGTGGCCGCGGCGCTGCTGCAGGAGCGGTCGCCCGGTCGGTGCGGCACCGGTCGTGCCCGCGGGTCCGGTCGGGAGGCCCGTGGTGGCGTCGGTCGGGTCGGTCACGTCGGTCATGCGGGTGCGTCTGCTTCCTGGGTGGATCCGGTCTCGTCGGCCGCCTGCTGCAGCAGGTCGATCGCGGCGGGCAGGTCGTCGGGGGTCTTGATGGCGACGGTCGGCGTGCCGCGCAGCCCGCGCTTGGCGAGGCCGACGAGGGCCCCGGCGGGGGCGAGCTCGACGATGCCGGTCACACCGGCGGCGGCGAACGACTCCATGACGGCGTCCCAGTGCACCGGGTTCGCGATCTGCTGCACCATGAGGTCGACGAAGCGGCGGCCGTCGTCGACGCGCGAGCCGTCGGCGTTCGTCCAGATCGGCAGCGTCGGGTCGTGCACGGTGGCGGCTGCGGCCACCGGGGCGACGCGGGCGACGGCGGAGGTCATGTACCGGGTGTGGAACGCCCCGGCGACGGCGAGCGGCACGACCCGGGCCCGGGCGGGCGGGTCGGCGGCGAGGGCGGCGATGGCGTCGGCGGCACCGGCGACGACGGTCTGGCCGCCACCGTTGTGGTTCGCGGGGACGAGCCCGTGGGCGTCGAGGGCGGCGGCGACGGCGTCGGCGTCCCCGCCGAGCACGGCGGCCATCGACGTCGGCTCGAGGGCCGCGGCGTCGGCCATCGCGCGACCGCGGGCGGCGACGAGGGCGACCGCGTCGGTCGGCTCGAGCACGCCGGCGACGGCGGCGGCGGTGAACTCGCCGACCGAGTGTCCGGCGACACCGCCGACCAGGCCGCGACGGCCGTCGGCGAGCAGTGCGTCGGCGGTGACGAGACCGGCGGCGACGATGAGGGGCTGGGCGAGCGCGGTGTCCTTGATGGTGTCCGCGTCCGAGGTCGTGCCGTGCGCGGCGAGGTCCACCCCGATGGACTCGGACCACTGGCCCACTCGTTCACGGACGGCGGCGTCCTCGAGCCAGGGGGCGAGGAAGCCGGGGGTCTGGGAGCCCTGTCCGGGCGCGACGACGACGATCACCGGACAATCCTGTCGCCGATGGCCCGCGGGGCTCGTGTGGACATCCGACACGAAACCCCGCGGGACGTTGTGGCGATCCTCAGTCCGGCGCGCCGGTGCGATCAGCGCGGCGGTCCGGCGCAGCGGTCCTGTTCAGCGGCGCGGCGTGGTGCGCCGGCGGCCGGCGGCCGATTCGGACATCGCCCCGAGGATCAGGGCGGACTGCACGATGAGGGCGTCGCGGGCGTGCGTGGCGTCCCACCCGATGATGTCGGCCACGCGCCGCAGGCGGTAGCGCACCGTGTTCGGGTGCACGAAGAGCTCGCGGGCGGTGGCCTCGAGCGAGCGACCGGTGTCGAGGTAGCACCACAGGGTCTGCAGGAGCTCGGTCGACTGGTCCTTGAGCGGGACGTAGATGCGCTGCACGAGGGCGGAACGGGCGAGCGGGTCGCCGGCCAGTGCGCGTTCGGGCAGCAGGTCGTCGGCGAGGGCCGGACGCGGCACCCCGCGCCACGCCCGTGCCACGGCGAACCCGGCCAGGGCGGCCTTGGCGCTCGTCGACGCGTCGACGACACCGGGGACCTCGTTGCCGAGCACGAGGTGGCCGTCGCCGAACAGCGGTTCGAGGGCCTGCGCGATGGTCGTGAAGGAGACCGGCTCCTCGCCCTCGGGCACGTCGTCGCGCGGGGTGGCCCGGCCGATCACGACGACGAGCCGCGAGCCCTGCACCCCGACGAGCACGTCGGCGTCCAGGTGGCGAGCGGTGCGGCGGACCTGGTCGACCTCGAGCTGCTTCGGTGCGGTGCCGACGAGCACCGCGACCTCGCCGTGGCCGTGCCACCCGAGGGCGGCGATGCGGGACGGCAGTTCGTCGTCGTACTCGCCCGACAGGATCGAGTCGACCACGAGCGCTTCGAGCCGGGCGTCCCACAGCCCGCGGGCCTCGGCCGCCCGGGCGTAGACGTCGGCGGCGGCGAAGGCGATGTCCCGCGAGTACTTGAGGATCGCCTCCTGCAGCATCTCGTCGTCGGCGGCGCGTTCCTCGACCACGGTGACCACGACGCGGATGAGCTGCAGGGTCTGCTGCAGGCTCACCGAGCGGAGGAGCTCACGCGGTGCCGAGCCGAAGACGTCGGCCGCCGCGATCCACGGCGTCGACGCGGTGCCCTCGAGCCAGCTGATGAACGAGGTGATGCCGGCCTGGGCGACCAGACCGACGGCGGAGCGACGCCCCGGCGGCATCTCGCTGTACCACGGCAGGGTGTCCTCGAGGCGCTTGATCGTCGCGGTCGAGAGTTCGCCCGACACCTGCCGGAGCCAGGAGAGCGCGCGTTCGCGGTCGCTCTGCTGGGCTCCGGCAGGGTCGGTGCGGGGTGTCGTCACCGGGTGATCAGCTCTCGCCGCCGGCGCTGCCCGTGGTGCCGGCGTTCACGTCGTGCAGCCGGTACTTGTCGATCGCCTGCTGCACGACTGCCTGGTCGACCTTGCCCTGCTTCGCCAGCTGCTGCAGCGTCCGCACGACGACCGAGGGGCCGTCGATGTGGAAGAAGCGACGGGCTGCCGGACGGGTGTCCGAGAAGCCGAAGCCGTCGGCGCCCAGCGTGGCGTAGTCCGTCGGGACGAACGGACGGATCTGCTCCTGCACCGCGTGCATGAAGTCGCTCACGGCGACGACGGGGCCCTCGGTGCCGAGCAGGCGCTCGGTGACGTACGGCGTGCGCGGCGCTTCGCCCGGGTTGAGGAACGCCTGCTGCTCCGCGTCGAGACCGTCGCGGTACAGCTCACCCCAGCTCGTGACGCTCCAGACGTCGGCGGAGACGCCCCAGTCCTCGGCCAACAGCTGCTGTGCCTCGAGGATCCACGGCACCGCGACACCCGAGGCGAGCAGCTGGGCCTTCGGCCCGTCGTGCTCGCTCGGCTTGAGCAGGTACATGCCCTTGACGATGCCCTCGGCGTCGACGCCCTCCGGCTCGGCCGGCTGGACGATCGGCTCGTTGTAGACCGTCAGGTAGTACATGACGTTCGGGTCGGCGTGCTTCGCGCTGCCGTCCTCGTTCGTGCCGTACATCCGGTCGAGGCCGGCCTTGACGATGTGCCCGATCTCGTAGCCGTACGCGGGGTCGTACGCCACCACGGCCGGGTTCGTCGTCGCGAGCAGCAGCGAGTGGCCGTCGGCGTGCTGCAGGCCCTCGCCCGTCAGCGTCGTGCGACCGGCGGTGGCGCCGATCATGAAGCCGCGGGCCATCTGGTCACCGGCGGCCCAGATCGCGTCGCCGGTGCGCTGGAAGCCGAACATCGAGTAGAAGACGTAGACCGGGATGAGCGGTTCACCCTGCGTCGAGTACGAGGTGCCGACGGCGGTGAACGCCGCGAGGGCACCGGCCTCGTTGATGCCGACGTGGATGATCTGGCCCTGCGGGCTCTCCTTGTAGGCCAGCAGGAGCTCGCGGTCGACCGACGTGTAGTGCTGGCCGTTCGGGTTGTAGATCTTCGCCGTCGGGAAGTACGCGTCCATGCCGAACGTGCGGGCCTCGTCCGGGATGATCGGCACCACGCGGTCGCCGAAGTCGGGCGAGCGCAGCAGGTCCTTCAGCAGACGGGCGAACGCCATGGTGGTGGCGATCTCCTGCTTGCCGGAGCCCTTCTTGACGACCTGGTACTTGGAGTCCTCGGGGAGGGTGATCGACGTGTACTTGGTGCGGCGCTCCGGCACGTACCCGCCGAGCGCGCGACGACGCTCGTGCATGTACTGGATCGCCTCGTCGTCGTTGCCCGGGTGGTAGTACGGCGGCGTGTAGGGGTTCTCCTCCAGCTGGGCGTCGGAGATCGGGATGCGCATCTCGTCGCGGAACTGCTTGAGGTTGTCGAGCGTGAGCTTCTTCATCTGGTGGGTCGCGTTGCGGCCCTCGAAGCTCGGGCCGAGGCCGTAGCCCTTGACCGTCTTCGCCAGGATGACGGTCGGCTGGCCCTTGTGCTCCGTCGCGGCCTTGAACGCGGCGTAGACCTTGCGGTAGTCGTGGCCACCGCGCTTGAGGTTCCAGATCTGGTCGTCGGAGTAGTCCGACACCAGCTCGAGCGCCTTCGGGTCGCGCCCGAAGAAGTTCTCGCGGACGTACGCGCCGTTCTCGGCCTTGTACGTCTGGTAGTCGCCGTCCGGCGTCTGGTTCATCAGGTTGAGGAGCGCGCCCTCGGTGTCGCGGGCGAGCAGGTCGTCCCACTCGCGGCCCCAGACGACCTTGATGACGTTCCAGCCCGCACCGCGGAAGAACGCCTCGAGCTCCTGGATGATCTTGCCGTTGCCGCGGACCGGACCGTCGAGACGCTGCAGGTTGCAGTTGATCACGAAGTTCAGGTTGTCGAGGCCGTCGTTCGCGGCGACCTGGAGCTGCCCGCGGGACTCGACCTCGTCCATCTCGCCGTCGCCGAGGAAGGCCCAGACCTGCTGGTCGGAGGCGTCCTTGATGCCGCGGTTCGACAGGTACTTGGCCTGCTGCGCCTGGTAGATCGCGTTGATCGGGCCGATGCCCATCGACACGGTCGGGAACTGCCAGAAGTGCGGCATGAGGCGCGGGTGCGGGTACGACGAGAGCCCGCCGCCGGCGTGGGACTTCTCCTGCCGGAAGCCGTCGAGCTGGTCCTCGCCGAGGCGCCCTTCCATGTAGGCGCGGGCGTACATGCCGGGGGAGGCGTGGCCCTGGAAGAAGACCTGGTCGCCACCGGACTCGTGGTCCTGCGCGCGGAAGAAGTGGTTGTAGCCGACCTCGTACATGGCGGCGCTCGACGCGTACGTCGAGATGTGGCCGCCGACGCTGATGCCCGGCCGCTGCGCACGGTGCACCGTGATCGCCGCGTTCCAGCGGATCCACCGGCGGTAGCGGCGCTCGAGCTCTTCGTCCCCGGGGAACTCCGGCTCGTTCTCCGGCGCGATGGTGTTCACGTAGTCCGTCGTCGGGACCATCGGCACACCGAGGTGCAGTTCCTTGGACCGCTTGAGCAGGCTCAGCATGATCTCGCGACCGCGCTGGTGGCCGTGGGTCGCGACCAGTCCGTCGAGGGACTCACGCCATTCGGCGGTCTCCTCGGGGTCCTGGTCGTTCGCCCCGGTGCTGTACGGGTCCTGGTCGTTCACCGTCACCCTTGACCTCGTTCGTTCTCGTGGTGGTGGACATGGCGGCTCCATCGGTCGGGTCACGACCGGCTGGGGCCCCGTCCACTCTAGGCCCCAGCACCGACGGCGATGCTGATGGTGTCGTGCACGTGGACGGGTGCTTGCATTCGGGTGACGTCGGCGTACGATTGCCGATCGTGCGTCCGCGACCCGCGAGCGCACGGACCGACGGGCACACCCGACGCCCGAGGAAGAAGCACACGCACCGATGGCACTGGAGATCGGCTCACTCGCGCCGGACTTCGAGCTCCCGAACCAGTTCGGCGAGCACGTCCGACTCAGCGACTTCCGCGGCACCCGCCCCGTCGCCCTCGTCTTCTTCCCCCTCGCGTTCTCGTCGAACTGCACGAACGAGCTCTGCGCCCTGCAGGACAACGTCGCGATGTTCCAGGACCAGCGTGTCGAGCTCATCGGCATCTCCGTCGACTCGAAGGCGACGCTGCGCTCCTTCGCCGAGGTCAACGGCTACGACTTCGAGCTCCTCGCCGACTTCTGGCCGCACGGCGCCGTCTCGAAGGAGTACGGCGTGTTCCTCGAGCACAAGGGCTTCGCCACCCGCGCGACCTTCGTCATCGACGTCCAGGGCCGCATCAAGGCGTCGATCATCACCGAGCCCGGGCTGCAGCGCGACGTCGCCGAGTACAAGGCCGCGCTCGACCGGCTCGCCGCCTGCTCCGCACCCGTCCCCGTCGGCTAGCGTTCCGAATCCCTCCGAGACGCTCCCGCGTCGGACAGGAGGCCCGGTGCACGCCACCGACAGCGACCCGCGACCGCGCGTGGTCGCGCCCACCGCCTACGCCCCGTACCCGGTGTCGCCGACGCCGGACACGTGGCGGCTGCGTCGGAGCGTCGTGCCGACCGCGACCGGACCGGTCGTCGTGCACCACCGGCCCGGCCCCGAGCCGCTCCTGCTGCTGCACGGTGTGGCCGGTTCCTGGTCGACCTGGACACCGCTGCTCACCGCGGCGCACGGGGTCGGTGACCGCGGCCTCGTCCTCGTCGACCTGCCGGGGTGGGGGTCGTCGCCCGCAGCCGACGGCCCGTTCGACCTGGACGACGTCGCCCGCGTGCTGACGACGGTGCTCGACGCCCTCGCGGTGCCGACCGTCGACGTCGTCGGGCACTCGATGGGGGCCTTCGTCGGCATGCACCTCGCCGTGGCCGCACCGGACCGGGTGCGCTCGGTGGCGCTGGTCTCCGGCACGACCGTCGCGACCGCCGCCGCGGCACGCGACCCGCTGCGCGGTCTGCGCTCCCTGCCGGCCTTCACCCTGCTGCGCGCCGGGCTCGCGGTGACGGGCGAGGCCGGGCGGCCGATCCTGCGCGCGTGCGCGCGGGTGGGCCTCCTGCCGCTGCTCGCCGCCCCGGTGTTCACCGCCGTCCGCCGGTTGGACCCGAGCGTCCTCGACGCCTTCGTCGAGGAGCTCCGGCCGACCCGCTTCGTCGACGCCGCCCGCGCCGCCGCGCGCTACGACCTCGAGCGTTGGGGCGCGGTCACCGTCCCGGTCACGGCGATCGCCGGGCGCGACGACGTGTTCGCCCGCCGGTCGGACCTCGAGGCCCTGCGTGCGATCGTGCCGCAGACGCGGACGGTGCTGCTCGACGCGTGCGGGCACTTCGCCCACGTCGAGAAGCCGGACGCGGTCGCCCGCACCCTCGGTCTCGCCTGAACGCGACTCAGGCGTGCACCGGGAACGTCTCGGCGACCCGGGTGCGGACCTCGGCGACCACGGCGTCGCGCATCGCCCGCGAGAACAGGGCGTGGTCGCCGTCCTCCACCCGCACCACGGACACCGAGCCGCGGCGGCCCGTGCCGCCGTACCGACGCTCGGCCCGGCGTCCGCCGAGCCGGTCGAACAGCTCGGCGTCCTCGGGGGCCACGATCACGACGACGTCGGTGCCGTGCTCGACGAGCGGCCGCACGTGGGCGACGACCCCACCGGCACGGTCACGACGGGCCAACCGGTCGCGCACCGACCGCGGCACGACGCGGTTGTACCGCTCGCGCACCCAGCGCCGTGCCGGGGACGGCGCGTCGATCGCGCGCACCGCATCGGCGTAGGCGCCGGGCTCGGCGGGACGGCGACGGTAGTCGTTCGGGCTGATCTCGACGACGAGCCGCGGCGGCTCGTCGACCGCGCGACCGGCCAGCCACGCGCCGGCGCACATGCCGACGAGCACGAGCCGGTCGGCGGGCGTCCCGAGCGCGGCGACGACCGCGGACTGGTCCTCGAGCCACTCGCCGGCGAACAGGAAGCTGCGCTCGTCCTCGTGGACGCCGGTGCTCTCCCCGGTGGCCCGGCGGTCGACGCGGACCACCCGGGCGCCGTCGCGGGCGAGCGCCCGGGCGAGGTCGACCTGGTAGTCGGTGGCACCGACGTGGTGCTCGGCGCCGCCGTTGTGCAGCACGACGACGGGGGCGTCGTGGTGCTGCGCCGACGACACCGTCTCGACCGCGAAGAGCCCCTGCGGACCCATCCGGACGATGCGTTCGGAGACCCGGCCGTCCACGTCGAGCACCTCGTCGAGCGCGGGCGGGGTGACGACCACGTGGTCGTCGGGTGCCCAGGCGTCGAGCCAGGCGACGGCGGCGTCCACCGCTGCCCCCGGGATCCGCGCCTGGACGCTCGTGCCGTCGAGGAGCTCGGCGCTGCCGACCACCTCGGTGGTGGGCACGGTGCCCAGGGCCCGTGGTGCTCGGCTGCCCGGACGGACGAGCGCCACCGTCGGGCCGGTCCGCGGCGCGAAGGCGAGGGCGCCGATCACGGCCGCCTCGTCGGTCGTCACGTCCATGCCGATGAGGCTCTCGGTCGCGTCGACGACGCGGTCCTCGCCGATGGTGAGCGTGGCGAGGGCGCGCTGCCGACGGAGCCACGCACGACCGGAGGCCGGCGCGTCCCAGACGACCAGGCCGTCGGCGTCCCCGGCGGCGGCCGCCGCGACGAGCGCCGCGGAGGCGAGCCCGACGAAGGCGACCTGCCGGACCCCGGTCGTGCGCAGCACGGCCGCCGCGCGGCGTGCGGACCGCACCTGCGCGTCGGGGTCGGTGTCCGGGGTGGAGTCGCCACGTCCCGACGGGTCGTAGCGCACCGAGGCGATGCCACGGGCCTCCAGTCGGTCCGCCAGCAGCCGGAGCGTGCGGTAGGCGATGACGCCCTCCTGTCCGAGCGGCGGGCAGATGACGACGCCGGCGCGCGCGGCGGCCGGTGCCTGCACCGCGAGCCGGATGGCGGGCGACCCGGACCAGCCGTGCCGGGTGCTCACAGTGCGAGCGCCGCGCGGACCGTCTCGGGCCAGGCGTCGGGGTCGGTGCCGTGCGCGGCGAACAGCGCGATCGTGATGCGCTCCAGGCCGAAGGCGACGCAGGCGCTGTGCGCGACCTCGCCGTCGGGGGTGCGGATGCCGAACGCGGTGCCGAAGTGGTCCTCGTGCAGGTTGGCGGAGCTGATCGCGGTCGCAGCGTGGTCCGGTCCGTAGACGGGCGTGACGAACTCGAACTTGAGCGACTGCTCGACCTGGTTCCGGGCGAGGATCTGCCCGACCCGGCCGAAGAACGGGTCGTTCGCCGGCACGACGTCGATCGCGAGCCCGAAGGACTCGAGCAGGGCGCGCATGCCGGGGATCCGGCCGTCGCGGTGCGCGCGGGCGTCCTCCGGCGTGCCGATGACGACGAACTCGTGCATGTGGAAGGCCTGCAGGCGCATCGGGTCGAGGGACGGCTCGCGGCGGAACGAGTCGCCGACGATGTCGAAGGTGCGCCCGGACTGCGGCACGGTGTCCCCGACCAGGCCGTACACCGGGTGGCAGACCGCCGGGGTGAGCATGAGGTCCGCCGGCTCGAGGAAGTCCTCCCAGCGGTCGCCCCGCTCGCGGGCGGCGAGGAGTGCCCGGTGCGTGCGGTCGTCGCCGGTGAAGGCGGACACCGAGGCCGCGAGGTCCGGGAAGGATGCGATGTAGTCGGTGCGCTCGAACGCGGTGAGCGTCTCCACCGGCGGGAAGCGGAGCACGTCCGCGCCCAGGTCGGCCTGGCTGCGGACCCCGGCGGCGTCGACCGCGGCGTACACGCGCTCGAACACGCCGGTGCGCCCGTACAGGCCGGGGGAGCCGAGGTCGACGAGCACGCCGTCGTCGAGCAGGCGGGAGCGGAGGGCGGCACGCGCCGCGTCGAGGTCCGGCACGGCGCCGGTGGTGGGTTCGGTGATCGTCACAGGATCACTCCCGTCATGAGTGAGAGGTCGGCGTCGTTGGCGAGGAGACGGTCGTTGCTCACCATGACGGCGGCACCGTGGGCGTCTCGGAGGTGTCGGGCGGTGCTCATCGGACCGGAGGCCGCGTAGCCCGCGATCCCGATGATGCGCATCGCCTTCGTGGTGATGTCGGCGACGCGTTCGGACGCGCCGATCTTCAGGGCGTTGGCGGCCAGCGCGAACGCGCTCGAGGTGAGCACGTCCGGGTCGTCCGCCGCGGCGTCGTACCGTTCCGCGGCGTGCCGCACGGCATCGGCCATGGTCTGCAGCTCGACGAGCAGCTCGGCGAGCCGGAGGGCGCCGGGCGGGGTCGTGCCGACGGCGGCGCGCGCCTGCCGGCGGACCGCCGTCCGCGCGCGCTCGGCCGCACCGGCCGCGATGCCGAGCCAGACCGAGGCCCAGAGGACGTGCGAGACCGGCAGCACCGTGTGCGCCGAGATCGTGGCGTAGTCGTCGCGGAACACGTGGTCGACGGTGGTCTCGGCGTCGAGGATCCACCCGTTGCTGCACGTGCCGCGCAGGCCCATCGTGTCCCAGGTCGAGGTCTGCGACAGCAGCATCTCGTCCGTCCGGCAGACGAGCAGCCGCTGGTCGGACGCCGGGGCGTCGGGCGAGCGCCGGGCGGTGACGAACACCGCGTCGGCCTCGGTGGCGTAGGAGATGACCGGGGCGTCCTTCCGCAGCCGGATCCGGCCGTCGTCGGTGGGCTCGATCGCGCAGGACGAGCTCCGGGCGTCGCCGCCGATGCCGCGCTCGGTGGTGGCCGACGCGACGAGTGCGCCGGTGCGGACTGCCTCGAGGGCGTCGAGCACCCCGCGGCCTGCACCGCCGTGCCGCCAGAGCGCCATCACCTGGCTGTGGTGCATGGCGAAGACCATGCCCGTCGCCGCGCAGGCGCGGCCGAGCTCGGTGGCGATCGACGACAGCTCGGTGACCGACGCCCCCTCGCCGCCGTGAGCGACGGGGACCGCTGCGGCGAGCAGTCCGGTCTCGCGCATCGCGGCGATCGCCTCGCGCGGGGGGCGGGCGTCGCGGTCGACCTCGTCGGCGTACAGGGCAGCGGTCGCCGCGACGGCGGCCGTGCGCTCGGTGAAGCGGTCCGTCGCCGTGCCCGGCGCGGCCGCGGTGCCTGCCGGTGGCCGGGGCGCTGACGCCGGCGCGGTCGCGGTCCCCGGCTGGGGCGCGGTGGGGGACCCGGTCGCGGTGCCGGTCTCCGTCGTCGTGACGGTGCGCGTCGGCGCGGTCAACGTCACGACGCCTGCTCCGCGGCGGCCGCGATCGACTCGATGGTGGCGAAGGTCGCCCGGTGCAGCACGGCGTCCGGGAACTCGACGTCCAGGTCGGTCTCGACGGCGAGCATGACGTTGACCGTCGCGTGCGAGGTGAGCCCGAGCGCGTAGAGGTCGGCCGTCGGGTCGAGGTCGTCCACGTCGACGGTGAGGCGTCCGTGGTCGGCCAGCGCACGTCGGACGGCCCGGTCGACGTCCGGGTCGGCGAGTACGACGGACGTGCTGGAGGCGTTCGGGTCCTGGTCCATGTCGGCAACGATAAGGAGGACCGGGCATCGGGAAACCGCCGTGCGGGTGCGCGAAACCGCACTGCTGCTCGGGGGTCCGCAGGGGTCACCGCTCGCTGAGCGCCACCGCCGTCGCGATCGCGAGCCCGCGCTCGTGCGCGAGCGACACCGCGATCGGCCCGCAGCCGACGGCCTGTGCCAGCGCGGCGGCCGTGCCGGTCAGCTCGACCGACGGGGCACCGTCGGCGTCGAGCACGATCGCGACGTCGCGCAGCGCCACGGGCTCGCCGGCGGTCGGGCGGAGGAGCTTGACCACCGCCTCCTTCCCGGCGAAGCGCGCCGCCAGCCGCTCCGGGTCGTCCGCGGTGTCCGACCGCTCACGGGCGGTGAAGAGCCGGTCGAGGTAGCGCTCGCCGTGCGCAGTGATGCCCGCGGCCACGTCCTCGACCGCGGCCAGGTCGGTGCCGGTGCGGATCGTGGTCATGGGTGCAGGCTACGCAGCGGCACCGGGAGCGGCACGGACTCAGCGGTACTGCGGCGGCCAGTCGAACGGCGTCGGGAGCCGGGGGACCTCGCCGATCGTGGTGACGATGAGGACGACCTGCCGGCGGTCGGTGAGCGCGATCGACCGCGGGTTGCCGATGCGGCGGTGGCCGTCCACCCACACGGTCAGCTCGCCGCGGAGCCCGCCGACGTGCTCCGGACCGAGCGAGACGCCCCACTCATCGAAGAACTGCCCGAGCGTGAACGTCCGCTCGTCGGGGGACTCCACGTGCACGATCCCCGAGGTGTCGTGCGTGTGGATCTCGGCGGCGAACCGCGCCTTCGCGGAGTGTCCGACGTTCGCCGGCACGGTGACCGGTTCGTCGCCGTCCAGGATCGTCAGGTGCGTGTGGACGTGCTCGGCCAGCCGCTCACCCCACACGTTCCGCAGACCCGCCGCCTCGGCCCGCGCGCTGAGGTCGGTCGGCCGCTCCCACGGTGGGGCGTCACGGGTCGTCACCGCACCGGGTGCGGCGCAACCGGCCAGCAGCAGGACCCCGGCCACCGCGACCGCGACGCTCCGGAGCCTCACCAGCGGTCGTGGACGCTCGCGCGGAACCACGTGTCGTACAGGTCGTGCACGGTCGCGTCGAGGCCCTCGACCGGCGGCAGGTCACCGGCGGCCGCGTTCGACCGGGCCTGCTCCGGGTTGCGGGCGCCCGGGATGGCCGCGGTCACGCCGTCCTGCGCGATGATCCACGCGAGTGCCGCCTGCGGCACCGAGACGGCGTCGGGCAGGGACGCCGCGAAGGTCTGCGCCGCCCGCACGCCGTCGTCGTAGTCGACACCGCTGAAGGTCTCGCCCTGGTCGAAGGCCTCGCCGTGGCGGTTGTAGTTGCGGTGGTCGCCCTCGGCGAACGACGTTTCCGTCGTGTACTTGCCGGAGAGCAACCCCGAGGCCAACGGGACACGCGCGAGGATGCCGACCCCTGCCTCCCGGGCCGCCGGCAGGACGCGGTCCAGCGGCTTGAGCCGGAACGCGTTGAGGATGATCTGGACGCTCGCGACGCCGGGCCGGGCGATCGCGGCGAGCGCCTGGTCCGCGGTCTCGACGCTGACGCCGTAGGCGGCGACCGAGCCGTCGGCGACCAGCGCGTCGAGCGCGTCGTAGACGGCGTCGTCCTCGTAGACCGGTGTCGGCGGGCAGTGCAGCTGCACGAGGTCGAGGGTGTCCTGCCGCAGGTTCGTGCGGGAGCGGTCGACCCACTCGCGGAAGTTCGCGGCCACGTAGTTGCCGGGGACCTGCTCGGCGCGACGGCCCATCTTCGTGGTGACCGTCAGCGGCACGTCCGGGTTCGCGGCACGCCACGCGCCGATGAGCTGCTCGCTGCGACCGTCGCCGTAGACGTCGGCGGTGTCGAACAGGGTGACGCCGGACTCGACCGAGGCGTCCATGACGGCGTCCGCGTCGGCGTCGGAGACGGGACCCCAGTCACCGCCGAACTGCCAGGTACCGAGACCGATGGGGGAGACGGAGCGACCGGTGCGGCCGAGGGAGCGACTCTGCATGGGGCTGAGCGTAGTCAGGCGCGCACGAGCGGGGTTCAGTCGAGCGGGGTTCAGCCGATCGCGGTGACGCCGCGGCGCAGGAGCGCTCGCGCTGCCCGGGCGCGGGGGATGACCCAGACGGCTGCCCACAGGGCCATCGCGCTCCACAGCAGGATGAGCATCGTCGTGATGAGCGTGCCGTGCTGGTCGCGCATCGACCAGGTCATCGCGATCCACAGCACGCCGAGGACGACCTTGCCCCAGCCGGCGCCCTCGCGGTCCGCCTGGGCCTGGACGAGCGGGATCCACTGCTCGGCCGGCACCCCCTCGGGCACCCGGCCCTCGGCGATCCACTCACGGACGACGATCGACCGTTCGTAGCCGCCCTCGGCGCGCCAGGCACGGCGCTGCAGGACGACGGCGATCGCGGCTCCCGCCACCGCGGTCGGGATGCCGACCGAGACGAGGACCGTGGTGGTCGCCTCGGACCACGACGACAGGACCAGCATGACGAGCACCACGGCGAAGGCCGCGCCCGTCACTCCCGCACCGAGCAGGCGGAGCCGACCGGCTTCGTCGAGGACACCGACTCCGACACCGTTCACGAGGGAGAGGGTACCCGCGCCGGCCGGGACGGCGGTGGTCGGACGGGGTCGGTGTCAGCCGCGAGCGAGCAGCCAGCAGAGGCCGGCCGCGGCGAAGGCCATCGACCAGCTCACCAGGCTGCCGATGAGGAAGTACTCCGCCTGGTACCCGGTCGTCTCACGCCGGATCTCGGGGAACCGCACGATGCCCTTCGCGGCGATGAGCGCCGCCACCACCGGGAAGGCACCGGCCAGGGCGAATCCCGCGAGCAGCAGCCGTTCGATCGGACCGATCATCCGGCCGCCCTTCAGGGTGACCGAGCCGGGGGACCGCTCGCCCGTACCCTGTCCGTCGTCCCCGGGCAGGCGCGGCGTCCGGAGGCGGAGGAAGCGCAGGCGTGCGGGACGCGTGGCCGTCGGATCGGGGTGCGCGTCGGGTGCGAGCCCCGGCGGCAGCGCCTGGGCGACCACCACGTTCGCGGAGTCGACCAGGAACAGCGCCGAGCCGACACCGCCGACGACCGCGGCGAGGGGGACGCTCCCGACGAACGCCGGACCGGCGTCCCGCTGCCAGTCGACCACGAAGCCCGACGCGTCCGGGAACGGCGCCCACAGCAGCAGCGCGACGACGGCGACGGCGAGCAGGACCGCCGGCCACGACCCGGACCGCCGCCAGCGGGGGAGGCGAGTCGCGGCAGCAGCGTGGTCGTCCTCGTCCTCGTCGTCGTCCGCGCGGACCGGGAACGTCGTCGCGACCCAGAGCGCTGCCAGCACGACCACGACGAGGACGGCCCACGTCGGCAGGCCGAGGCCCGCGGCCGCGACGACGACCACACCGGCCCACAGGACGACGACGACCGAGGTGGTCACCACCCGCCGCCGCGCCGGACCACCACCGGCGCGCGCCCGGACCACGTCGGCGAGCCCGACGAGGGCCAGGAGGACCCCGGCGAGCATCAGCGGCCCCCGTCGGCGAGGACGCGCAGGCCCTCGACCACGGCGGCGACACCGGAACGCTGCACCGACTGGGACACCGCCGACGGGGTGATGCCCTCGGCCGCCGCGATCTGCGCCTGGGTGCGGCCCTGCAGCAGACCGAGGGCGACCCGTCGCGCACGCGGGGTCAGCCGTGACAGGACGTGGTCGCGGCTGAGGAACCAGGCGTCGACCAGCCGCTCGGTCGGGCCGAGCCGGTCCTCGGAGTCGTGGTACCAGGACCGCAGGAACGGGGTCCGGCCGTCCTCGCGGCGGTGGGTCTCGTTGATGGCGTCGCGGGCCGACCACCATCCCGGGCCGTCCTGCAGGGGACCGACCGCGCCGTCGCCGATCGCCCGGACCGGCCCCCGCCCGATGCCGAGGCGGACCTGCACCGTCGGCGGCAGGGCGAGGATCGCGGCCGTCGTCGCCACGAGGGCGTCGGCCAGCGTGGCGTAGACGGTCTGGAACTCGTCGCCGACGGTGGCGCGCAGCGGATCGAGCGCGTCGACGTCCGCGGTACGGTCGAAGGCGGCCTCGACCGCGTGCTGGGCGGCGGCCCGGTCGTCGAGCTTGCGGGAGTCGACCAGGTCGACGATCACGGCGAACACCGAGGTCTCGGACATGGGTTAAGCGTAGACCTTCATTTCGGCGAAAGTAAGGCGTGGGCTGAACGGGGATCGATCTTCCGTTCCCGTAGGATCGACGCGAGGGCCTTTAGCTCAGCTGGTAGAGCGCCACGTTTACACCGTGGATGTCGTCGGTTCGATCCCGGCAGGGCCCACCATGGGAGCGGTGACCATCCGCCGACCTCTCGTTCGAGACGCCGGCGATGACTGGGTCCACGGGGCTGCCATCTGGGGGCGTCAGCGTCCGCACGCTCTCCCCGCAGCGCGTCGAGCATCGGACCTCGAAGCCGCGGTTCTGGGCAGGATCGGATCGCGGAACGAGGTCCGCACCCGACTCCGGCGATGCCTCCGGTGCTCGCGCTGTGGTTGCGGCGCCGGGTTCGTAGACTGCTGCGCATGTGGCCGACCGTGGAGGCATGGCGGAGCACCGTTCCCGAGCTCCTCGCCTGCGCGGTGGCCCGTTGGGGCCTGACGCTCGGGCGCGTGCACGTCGGCGGGAGCGCGTCGCACGTGGTCTCCGTGCGCACCGCCACCGGACGAGATGCGGTCCTGAAGCTCTCCTTCCCGCATCGTGAGGCGCGTGACGAGGCTTCGGCGCTTCGTTGGTGGGACGGCTCAGGGGCGGTTCGACTGCTCGAGGGTGACCTCGACGATCCGTTCGTGCTGTTGCTCGAACGGTGCGATCCGGGCGTGCGGCTGGCCGACCGGCACGATCTGTCGCCGGAACGCCGGCTGTCGATCGCCGCGACTGCACTCACCCGGTTGTGGTCCCGCACAGCGTCCAGCGATCCCGGCACGACCACGATGCCCGTCCCGTCCAGACCGTTCGAGCGTGTGGCCGACGTCACCGCCGAGTGGGCCGACCTCGTCGAGGAGCGCGTGCGCACACTCCGGCCAGATCTCGACCTCGTCGCGGTCGCTCGTGGAACGGCGCTGCTTCGTGAGCTCCCCGTGACGGCCCCTCGGACTGTGGTCGTGCACGGCGACTACAACCCCGGCAACCTCCTCACCGCGACGCGAGAGCCGTGGCTCGTCATCGATCCGAAACCCATGGTCGGCGACCCGGCGTACGACCTGGGCCCGATGCTCATGCAGATCGACGACCCCTTCGCGCTCCGGGACACCGAGGGGCACCTGCGGGCTCGCATCTCGTTGCTCGCCGACATGACCGGAGAGTCACCGGTCCGGATCGCCGCCTGGTGCGTGGCACGCCTCGTCGAGTCGTCGCTCTGGTACGTCAGCCGGTCTGAACCAGCGGCAGCGCGCGACACCATCGAGCGTGCGATGGTGCTCGACGCACTCGTCGTCTGATCCGACCGCTCAGCCGCGGGGAGGCGCTGCGAACCGCGCCCTCTGTCTCTGTCAAGAGCATCTCGCTGGCCGATCCATTGACGAGACAGGTCCTCCTGCGGGATGTTCGTGGCATGCGTGAGTGGAACGGTCTCCAGATCCCGGTGGCTGATCTGCGTCTCGTGTTCGATCGGATCCTTGCGCACGTCGAGCGTGTGAACGGGGAGTCGGTCGTGCTGCGTGAGGACTACTTTTACTCGTTACCCACTCCGGATCTGTACGACGTGTCGAGCGACCCACCCGAACCCACGATCGGGCAGTTGACCGAGTCGTGGGACAACCTGACGTCGGCGATGGACGCGGATCGGACGGTGATGTGGGAACTCGTGTGGCTCGGCGACGTCCTACGAGCCATCGGGCATCTCCTGCCCGACGGCGAGCAGCGTTCGACAGACCGGTAGCCGATCGGTCGCTGAGACAGCATCAGGACCGTCACTCGCGGCCGCCGCCGATCGCGCGACCCGCTCCCAGCCGTTGCGACGCCGTCGAGCGGTTGCCCGAGCAGGGTCACGCCCAGTTCACGGCGGTGATGACGCGCCGGGCGACGCTGTCCAACGGTTCGGAGGACACGTCGATCGTGATGCTCGCTGCGTTCTCCTCGTCGAGGATCCCATCCAACTGCCCGCTCCGGGACAGGTGCCAATCTCGCTCGTCGCCGGGCTCGTGCCGTTCCAGAAGGCGCTCTCGCACGCGATGCAGGTCGACTCGGAGACGAACGAGGACGACCGGACAGCCGAGCGCCTCGCTGTACCGCTGCAGCGCTCCCGCACCCTCGACCACCCCGGCTACGACGAACCGAGCCACGCCAGCGCGACGGTAGTTGTCCGACACCGAACGAAGGTTCGCGGCTTCGACAGCGGTGTTGAACGGGTCATCGGGCGGGGCTGGCCAGCATCGCCGGAGCTCGTCGAGGTCGATGACGGCGTGCGGCACCTGCGAAGCGCGCAGGAGTCGACCGACCGCGTAGGCCGTGGAGGTCTTCCCGGACCCGACGGTGCCGGTGATGAGCACGCACGTCGCCAGCTTCGACATGATCGCCACCCTAGAGTAGGGACTGGGCAACGAGGCGGCTGCTGGCAGGGTGCCACTGGGAACGTGGTTGAGCAGAATGTCCCGTCAGCGGGTGGTCGAGCGGACGGAGCACTCCTCGGGCTGCTGGTCGACCGATCGTCCCTCCCGGCTATTGCGGCAGAGTGGATGCATGTTCGGCGCAGCGCCCGGAACGTTCCACTTCCATCGCAGGCACCGTGAAGCGGTCATGTGGTGAAAAGGCCACCACCCGTCCGCTGGAACGAGAACGTACCGGTAGGAGCAGCCGTGTTCGTCTTCGACGACCACCCGACCACCCGACCGCAAGACCGGTCCCGGGCGTCGTGATCGCCGTGGGCCGGTACCGGCTGGGCGCCCTCACGGCTGAACAAGCCCATCAGCCTCCCGGGACCGAAATGCAACTCTTCGCACAGCAGCTCGCGAGAACCACTACCCGGACATGCCTTCGGATGCTGTCACCGAGATCGCTGTCGAGCCGCCTCGCTGACCGATCCTCTACCTGTCGATCCGTGCGAGCCAGTCGCAGATCAGGGCGGCGGTGATCCCGGGTTGCTCGAGGTGCACGTTGTGTCCAGCACCGTCGAGGACGACGAAGCTCCCTCGCGGGTAGTGGTCACGGAGTGCGAGCCCGTCCTCGTAGCCGACGACGTCGTCCTGCCGACCGAACAGGTGCAGGGCCGGAGCGGTGAACGGTTCCGGATGGAGTTCCTCCGGCACGGCGTCCAATGCGTAGTCGGCGGCGATGCGGTCCATCACCGCAGGGTCGGCGCCACGGAGACCGGGCAGCACGTACCGCTCGAACGCTGCGAACGCTGCGGCGTCCTGGATGACGCTGACCTCCGCGAATGCTTCTCGCGCGTCGCCCGCGGCTTCGAGGACGGACGGTTCGGTGTGCAACACGGTGCGCTTGGGGACGGCGCGGTCTGCATGTGTCGGCTGCACGACACCTGCCAGGGTCGCGACGCCGAGGATGTGGTCGCGGCGTTCGTGGGCGACGTGTCGGGCGATCATGCCGCCGAAGGAGTTCCCGATGACAGCGAAGGGCTCGTCGCCGAGGTGGGCGTCGATGTCGGCGAGTACCTCGGCGGCCACGTCGGCCGCGCTCTTCGCGGTTGCGGTCGCCGAGGCGGCTTCAGCCCATGGCAGGTCGAGGAACACCAGCCGCCACGGCAGGTCCTGAACCGCATCCGCCAGCGGCAGCATGATGCGGTGGTCCACCCCGAAACCGTGGAGCGCGACAAGAGGACGACCAGAACCAAGAACTCGCGCGATCACCCAGCAAGACTATGAGCAGCGAACACATGTCGCGAGTGAGTGGCGCTCGTGATTGTCCGCTGATGGAGCGGGTGTCGAGACAGGTCAGTGAACGTCGTCCGGACGCCGCAGTTGTGCGCTGAGGGAGTCGACGATCTGCTTCAGATGATGGTGGGTGGGTCGAGGACAAGCAGATCAGGACCTCTTGGTCCACCGCCGGGTGGGGCCCCGGCTTCACCATCCGGCGTCGCCCTCGCGGCGTTCACCTCTGCTCGCATCCCGGAGGTCGAACCGAGCTATGGGAGGACTCTGGTCTGGTTGCTCAACACACGGAGGTGACGTCTCCATCGAGGTGACGTCTCCACCGAGGCTGAGCAGTGGTTCTCGGGGCCGGACCGGTCCGTTCATCCGGCGAGTCGTTCGCTCAGGCGAGGAGTGGGACGTGGCGAACGGACCGATCGTCGGCGAAACCCTGTGGAGCGAGCTCGATCGCTGCGGCTGTGCGGTGCCGTCGTCTCGGGGAGCGCTCAGGGGTTCGTCGACGGCCGACCGGGTGAGTCGTGCCGCGGCAGTGCGCCTGCGTGATCTGCACATTCCGGACACGCACGGAGGTGGCACGGGCGACCGTCGGGATCGCACGACGGGCCACCGCGTCCGAGACCAAGTCCGGGCCGCCGCCCGGGAGAGGAGCAGACCGTGTACTTCCACAAGCAGGAACTCCAGTTCAAGGCCACCCCCGACAAGCCCGACGCCGTCTACGCCCGCAAGCTGCAGGAGGTGCTCGGCGGTCAGTACGGCGAGATCTCCGTGGCGATGCAGTACCAGTTCCAGGCGTGGAACATGCACATGCCCGGCAAGTACCGGGACCTGGTGTTCGGCATCGGCGCGGAGGAGATGGGTCACGTCGAGATGCTCGCGACGATGATCGCGCAGCTGCTCGAGAAGTCGCCCCTCGGCATCACCGAGGACGCCGTGCAGGACGACCCGACCGTGGCCGCGGTCATCGGTGGGACGGACGTGCAGCACGGCATCGTCGCGGGCGCCGGAGCGCGTCCCGTCGACAGCAACGGCAACCCGTGGCAGGGCTCGTACATCACCGCGAGCGGCAACCTGCTCGCCGACTTCACGGCGAACGAGAACGCCGAGATGCAGGGGCGTGTGCAGGCTGCGCGGCTGTACCACATGACGGATGACCACGGCGTGCGGGACCTGCTGGGCTTCCTGATCGCCCGCGACACGATGCACCAGAACATGTGGGCTTCGGCGGCCGCAGAACTGCGCGAGTCGGGGATCGAGGACTTCCCGGTGCCGAACAAGTTCCCGGAGTCGCACCAGGCGAACGAGGTCGCGTACCAGTACCTGAACTTCTCCGACGGCGCCCAGGCGGGTGACGGTCCGTGGGCGAGCGGTCCCTCGTTCGACGGCAAGGGCGAGTACAGCTATCACGACGGGCCGACGTCGTCGGTGCCGATGCCGCCGCCGACGCATGCGGACGCCCGGTTCTACGGCACGACCGAGGTGCCGAACCTCGTCGAGAAGGCGGCCGGCGCCGTGCAGGACACGTTCAACAAGGAATGAGCCGACACCGTGACGGACGGGAGGCCCGGTGCCGGCTGGCACCGGGCCTCCCGTCCGTCAGCGGGCGGCGCACCGCGCCGAGACCGCGTCCACGCCCGGGACGGGGCGTTCGCGGCGGATGATCGCAGCCGCCGCGTCGCTCAGGAGTCGCTGCTCCGTCCCGGCACACCCGCGCAACACCGCGAACGCGGAGTCCAGGTCCACGTCGAGTGTCTCCGCCGTACGCTGCTGCAGGATGCTGATCGTCGCGACGTCGGTGCGTGCACGCGCGGCCGCAGCATCGCGGTCGTCGAGCGATCCCGGTGACCAGGCGACGTTCAGCCCGGCCCCCGCCGACACCGTCGGAGGGCTGGCCGCCAACGATCGGAGGAACGCAGTGATCGACAGGCAACATCCGGAGCCCACCGCACGCGAGGCCCCGAACCGGGCGGTGCTCGTCGTCTTGCTGACCGTCGTCGGGGCAATCGCCGTCGTCGGCGGCGGCCTCGGGATGGTGCTGGGCGCCGTCACGGGGCCCGAAGCGCAGCACGTCGCGGTCTCGACGAGCAGCGAGTACCGGTTCCTCAGCGGCGTCTGGCTGGTACTCGGCGTGGCGCTCTGGTGGTCGCTCGTACGACCCGCGAGCCGGTCGGCCGTCACGCGAGTCGTGCTGATCGCCGCGATCGGTGGCGGTGTCGGACGACTGGTGTCGTTGCTCGTCGAGGGCTGGCCCGGTCCGTTCACAGCGGCGCTCGCGATCGAGCTGCTGGCGCTCCCGGTCCTCCTGGTGTGGCACGTTCGGTCGTTCGAGCGGGCCGCCGGCTGACCCGTGCACCAACAGCCGATCGGCTGACGAGACGCCTGATGGATCGTTCTTCATGCCTGGATCAGGGCGTGCCACCGTCTGCGCTCTCTCGGAGACCGTGGCCGACCCGACGTCGCCGATCGCACCGCCACCACCGCCCTCGCCCTGGTGGTGGTTCCTCCCTCCGGTGATGCTGGTCCTTCGCCGCAGACGCAGCATCGCTCACCACCGCACGATCCTTTCGGTCCTGACGCCGCAGCAGCGTGCGCACCGCGACCGCTTCGTCCGCACGACAACCGGCTGGTTCGTCGTCGCGGTCGGTGGCTCGTTCAACGCCGTCAAGGAGACGTGGGAACTCGCCGAACACAACGAGTGGCACCCCGCCGTGTTCGTGCTGGTCCTCGTCGTCATGCTCGCGCTCGTGGGCGGGAACACTGTCTGGCAAGCCAGCCGGTGGTCCCGGAGAACCGGTCCCGCCGATGCTGAGCAGCGATCTCACTGACCGATCGGCCATCGAGACGTGAACCTGAGGACGGCGGTGTCCCGGGTCAGCGGTACCACTCCTCGTCGATCGTGGCGAGTCTCGACGGCCGCAGTTCCCCGGCCAGGCCGTAGAAGCGCTGGAAGGCCATGATGAGCGGGCGCCACCGGTCCGGGTCGATGCGGTTCGTCGTCCCCGCTGCGCGGATGTCCTCGTGCACGTGGACGCGGGACACCGCGGCTTCGAACAGGAAGGTGGCGTCATCGCCCGGCTCCTGCCCCGCGAGCGTGTGCGCGTCGACGACGCGTGCTTCGAGGTGCACCGGGCACTCGTCGACCCGCTCGGCGCGGACGGTGTCCCCGGGCCGCCCGTGCAGGCCAGCTGCCGCGAGCTTGTCCGGGACGTGCCGGTAGCCGACCCGTTCCTTCCCGACAGGGACGGGATCGCGCCCGGTGGTGAGCGCGAGGGCGTCCACAGCCGAGACCAGCGGGGCCGAGGGCAGGTTGATGACGCACTCTCCCGTCGCCAACAGGTTCCTGGCGGTCTGGGACCGGCCGCCCATGCCGAGCACCGCGGTGTGTCCGAGCCAGAACACCGACGACATCGGAGCGGTGTTCGTCACGCCGTCCGCATCGATGGTGCTCAGGAGGACGACGGGTGTGCCGAAGTAGAGGATCGCGGGATCGATACGGGTGTGCTGCACGGGCTGCTCTCTGTCGGGGCCCGCGTCGAACGCGAGCACCGCTGAGTCTCGCGGTCCGTGCACGCGGCGGCTGGCGGGTTCCGGACGTCGCAGCCGGGCACCCCTGTCGGCGGCCGTCCCGTCCCGTCGGCGCTGTGTCCACGAGGCGCTGCGTCCACGAGGCGGTGCCTCCATGGGCTGGTGCGCGCCTCCGTGTGGGGGATGATCGAGTGGAGCAACGAGCGGGATGCTCGTCTCGTGGAACGGGGGATCGATGACGATCGAGATGTTGTGGGAGCAGGACGAGCCGGACGAGGTGCTCCGCGATCGTTTCGGCTTCGCGGACGCTGCGGCGGTGGGCGACTGGGTCGTCTCGATGCTCGAGCGGCACTGGGACATCCGGGTCGCCTCCCCGGAGCGGGTCGTGTTGAGCGACCGCAACGCCCTCGCGTGGGTGCGCCGGGGCGACGAACGACTCCTGCTGAAGTGGTCGTTCGCCCCTGAGCGATCCGAGCGGCTCGCGTTCGTCGCGCAGGTCACCGCGTGGCTCGGCACGCTCGGGCTGCCCGTGTCCGCTCCGGTACCGGCGACCGCCGGCGACCTGCAGCTGACGGACGAGGGCGTGTCGATGAGCCTCCAACACGTCATCGACGGATCGCACCTGGACGTCGAGGACGCTGCACAGGTCGGATCGGCCGGGGCGACACTCGCTCGACTGCACGAGGCGCTCCGCTCCTGGCCCGCGCAGGACCCGCGACCCGAGGTGCTCGCCGTGCCGACACCGCTCACGGAGCAGGTCACCGACTGGATCGCTTCCGATCCGCCGACGCTGTCGCTGCGTGCTCGGGACGTCCTGGGGCGGCTGCTCGAACGAGCGCCGACCGCCCTGCCACCCGTGCAGCTCGTGCAGGGCGACTACCGCGCCGCGAACATCCTGTGCGCCGGCGGCGTGGTCGTCGGGGTCCTGGACTTCGAGGAGCTCCGCGTCGACCACCGGATCGTCGAGCTCGCCCGTTCAGCGGTCCTGCTCGGCACGCTCTTCCGGGACTGGGGGCCCGTGTCGGAGTCCGTACGGCAGCGGTTCCTGGACGGCTACCGGACGGTTGCCGTCCTCACCGAGGAGGAACTCCGGTGGTGGCCGGTCCTCGTCCTCTGGTACTCCCTGGCACTCGTGCCTCCCAGCGACGACCCCACCGGCTGGGGGCGAGCAGCGGTCGAGGTCCTCGGGCACGCAGCGAGGGAGCAGCGCACCGGTCCGACGTCCCGGCGCAGCGGATGACGCGCGACCGTCACGACCGCCGTCGGACGACCATCCCGATGCTCCCGACGAGCAGGACCGCTCCTGTGACGACGGCGAGCGGTGTGCCGAGGGACCCGCTTCGGCGGGAGCACCTGCTGACACCCGCACGGCGGCACGGAACCGGTGCTGCCGCGGATCAGGGACGGTGATCGTTCCGTCGCCGGTGGTTGCGTCCGTCGCCCGCGAGCCTGCTCGCGGTGTCCGCCGGAACGCCGGGCCCGACGCCGTTCGCGGCATCCTGCCCCCTCCCGACCGCGACCAGCACTCCGAAGAACCAGTTGACGAACCGCATGGCGCCCTCCTCGGCGTCGACCTTCGTGACCATCCTGGCCGACCGCCGCTCTCGACGCACGGTGATCCGTGCCTCCTGACCGGGCCGCGTCGGCGGCATCGTCGACGTGCATCCCGGCCAGACGATCTCCTCCGCGCCCGGCGGGGAGCACTTCCACGCCGCCGGTCAGGACAGCGTCATGGAACACATCGCCGTCCTCGAAGCTGCGGACGATTCAACCCAGACCAACACCTGGCTCGAACAGATCACCGACGAGCGGGCAAGTCGACCTCGCTCGGCGAACTCGAGCGCCGTGGTCATCACACCGTCGGTACGGACCACCGAGGGTGGAGCGACGGCGACGGCGGTCCGTGGAAGAAGATGGGTCGGTGAACCGCACCGATCGCCTCTACGGTCTCGTGGAGGAGCTGCGGGCCGTGTCACCGCGGCCGAGGAGCGCCCGTCGCCTCGCTGAACGCTTCGAGGTGTCCGTGCGGACCATCGAGCGGGACCTCGCCGCGTTGCAGCAGTCGGGTCTGCCGATCTGGGCGGAGCCCGGCCGGACCGGTGGGTACGTCATCGACGCCTCGGCGACGCTCGGCCCGGCGGGGTTCACGCTGGACGAGGCCCTCGCGGTGCTGATCGGGCTCGGCGCGCTCCGGCACAGCCCGTTCCGGCACTCCGCCCGGACGGCGGCCCGGAAGATGCTCGCGGTCATGCCGGACCAGGACGCAGCACGCGCGAGCGCCTTCGCGTCCCGGGTGCACTTCCTGGAGAGCGACGAGGACACGACCACGCCGGTCGCGTTCGCCGAGGCCCTGCGCGCGGACCGGGTCGTCCAGCTGCGCTACCAGGACGCGGGCGGTGCGGAGTCCACCCGGGACGTCGAACCGTTGGGGTCGATCGAGAAGGAAGGGCAGTGGTACCTGATCGCCTGGTGCCGGCTCCGACACGGTGTGCGAGCGTTCCGCGGCGACCGGATGCTCTCGGTCAGGGTCACCGACGAACGGCCCCCGACGCGCACGCTCCGCGCTGAGGACCTCGCGATCCAGTACGGACGGCTCAGGTCCGTCATCGACGACTGAACCGGAGCGGACGATATCCGCGAAACACCGACAGGACGGTGTCGCGACGACCGGCGATGCTGGGGATCCCATCGCACCGCACCACCCGGAGGAACCCCATGTCGTTCGCGTCCATCCGCATCGTCACCGACGACCTCGACGGTCTCGTCGCCTTCTACGAGCAGGTCACCGGCCAGCAGGCCGAGCGCCCAGCCCCGGTCTTCGCGCAGTTCAGCGGCCCCGCGAACCTCGCGATCGCCAGCACCGAGACCGTCGCGATGCTCGGTGGCGCGCTCACTCCATCGACGAACCGGTCCGTGTTCATCGAGTTCGAGGTCGCGGACGTCGACGGCGCGTTCGCCGGGCTCGGACTCGCGGACGACGACGTGGTCCTCGAACCGACCACGATGCCGTGGGGCAACCGCTCCGCACTGGTCCGGGACCCGGACGGCAACGTCGTCAACCTGTTCAGCAAGCCGACCGCCGAGTAGACGGAGGGGGTCACCGAGCGAGCGGCCACGTCGTGGTGGAGGAGACGACCGAGTGGTCAGCGGACCAGCCGCACCGTGGTCTTGATCGGTCCGAAGCTCGACGTGGCGCCGTCGGCGGCGAACCCGTTCCGTCGGTAGAAGGCGTGCGCGCGAGGGTTGTCGGCCGCGACCCACAGTGATGCGGGTCGCCGCCCGAGCGCCGCGTCCAGGAGCGCTTGCCCCGCTCCGTTGCCGTGGGCGCGCGCGAGCACGTACAGCATCGTCAGCTCCTCGGGACGGACAGCGTCGGGACCCGGCGTCGAGTCCGTTGCGCCGAACCCGACGGGGCCGGACTCGTCCTCGGCGACGACGGTCGTCGAGGCGTCCCGCTCCAGGATCGCCTGCCACATGTCGACACGTCGCTCAACGCTGAACCAGGTGTCGGTGTCGGGATCGTCGACGAAGCGTCCGTAGGTCTCGCGCCACGAGGCGGCGTGGACGCGGGCGATGCCCACTGCGTCGGCGAGCGCCGCGGGCCGGACGACGAGGGCAGTGGGGTCGGTCGCTTCCACACCTCGACCGTAGTGACGACGACCGCTCTCGTCGACAGCGTTGCGGAGGTCACCAGGCGCGGGCTCGGTGTCAGACTGGCTCCCGTGCGTGACGGTGGGGTGGTCGTCTTCGACTTCGACGGGGTGCTGACGAGTCGGGACACGATGGTGTTCGTCTGTCGGCTGCGCCTCCTGAGCGACCCACGTCGACTCGTCGCTGCGGTCCCGTCGCTCCTGCGGCGGTCGTTCTCTCGCGACGCCGGTGTTCGTCAGCGGTCGGACCGGGCGCTCGTCGCGGTGGCGTTGCGTGGTCTGGACCGCGCAGGGTACGAGGACCTGACCCGGATCGTGGTGTCGCGCTTCGTCGACGCTGGTTGGCTGCGGCACGACCTGGTGGCGGAGTTGCGGTCGGCGGCATCGAGAGGCCGGACGGTGGTGGCGACCGCGAGCGAGTCGATGCTCGTCCGCGCGTTCCTCGACGTGCTCGACGTCCGCGGTGTCGCGGTCCTCGGGTCGGAACTCGAACTGACGGCACGCGGGCTCCGGTTCGCGGTGCACAACGTCGGCGAGCAGAAGCTCGCCACCCTCCGAGCGGCTCGCGTCCCGCTGGCCGCGGCGACGTTCTACACGGACTCCGTGACGGACCTCCCGGTGGCAGCCGCGAGCTCCGAGACCGTCTACGTCGGTGCGGACGGCGAGGCGCTGCGCCGTCTGCCGCGGTCCACGCTCTGGTACCCCGCAGGTTCCTCCAGCGACCGGTAGCCGATCGTCCCTCGCCCGTCACGCTCGTCGTGCGACCTTGCTCGGGGAGACGCGGTCTGCCAGCGTTGGCGCATGGGCGACGACGTGACCACGCTGGGTCGGGTGCCCGGGTTCCGCTCGTACTGGTCTGCTGCGACCGTCTCGTCGTTCGGGTCAGCGGTGAGCGCGGTGGCGGTCCCGGTCCTCGTGGTGCGGGTGCTGGACGCCAGTCCGTTCGAGGTGGGGCTGGTGAACGCTGCCCAGTTCCTGCCGTACGCCGTGTTCGGCCTCGTGGTCGGCGTCTTCGTCGACCGCTTCCGGCGGAAGCCGCTCCTGGTCTGGGCGAGTGTCGGTCGCGGCGTGAGCCTGGCGGCGATCCCGGTGCTCTGGTCGGTCGGGCTGTTGGACCTCTGGGTGACGGCAGCGGTGTTGTTCGTGTTCGGCATCCTGTCCGTCGTCGGCTTCGCCGCGACCCAGTCGCTCCTGCCCCGGATCGTGCCCGCTCCGCTCCTCTTGACTGCGAACGCGCGGGTGGACCAGAGCGAGGCGGCGGCCCAGACGGCGGGCCCGGCGCTCGGAGGGGTCCTGGTCAGCGTCGTGACGGCGCCGGTGGCGATCGCGCTCGACGCGGTGAGCTACTTCGTCGACGCCGTCCTCGTCGCCCGGGTCCCCGTCGTCGAGCAGGAGCGGACCCGCGACGCGGGAACGAGCGAGCAGGAGCGGACCCGCGGCGGGGGAACGAACGAGCAGGAGCGGACCCGCGACGGGGGAACGAGACTCTGGAGCGACATCGTCGACGGCCTGCGTTGGACGTACGGCCATCCGACGCTCGCTCCGCTGGCGCTGTCCACGCACCTCTGGTTCCTCGCCAACGCCGCCGGGCTGACGGTGTTCGCGATCGTCGCGCTCCGGACGCTCGCGCTCCCAGCGGCGGTGTACGGGGCCGTCGTCGCCGTCAGCGGGGTGGCGATGCTCGTCGGTGCCAGCGCCGCGCCGCGCCTCGGAGCACGCTTCGGTGCCGGTCGGACGATCATCGGCGCTCGGGCCGCGTACCCGGTCGCCTGGGCGGCGATCACGCTCGTGACCGTCGGGATCGGTGGCGCAGCACCGCCGGCGACGGTGGTGGTCCTCTTCGTCGCGTTCGCCGTGCACGGCGTCGCCGCGGGCTGTGAGAACGCGAACGAGATGAGCCTGCGCCAGACGGTCACCCCTGACGCGCTCCTCGGGCGGATGAACGGCACGATGCGCAGCGCGAACCGGACGCTCGCGGCCGCGGGAGCGGTGGGCGGAGGGGCACTCCTGACCGTCGCTGGACACGGCGTGGCCCTGCTCGCGGTGACCCTCGTGTCCGCCGGAGCCGTCGTGGTGGCCGTGTGCTCGCCACTGCGGACGGAGACGGAGCGGTAGGAAAGGGACTGCTCGTCATCGCCAGCGCACCGGTCACCTGCGGGTCGTCCCGCTCGGCGGCTGATCGATCGGATCGGACCCGACCCGACCCGACCCGACCGAGCGTGCGTCACTCTGCCGCGCCGCGTCCCCGGTCGAGCCTCGCGACGATCATCGCCGCGGTCGCCTCGGCGGTCAGGGCAGCGGTGTCGAGCCACCACCCCTGGTCGCCGAACCCGGCTCGCATCGTCCGGTCCAGCTCGTCGTACCCGTCGAAGTCGAAGCGCTCGACCGGTTCCCGGCTCGCGTTCCGAGCTCGGCACGTCGCCGGGCCCGGGGCGAGGACGACGAGCTCGGTTGGCCGGGGCGGCAGGCACGCGACGAGCCTGCCGAGGTGCGCGCGGTCCGGGACGACGCAGTCGACGACGACGTCGAACCCGGCGTCCGTGAAGTTCTCGGCGAGGGCTCCGAGGTTGCGGTGGCCGAGCTGCACCTGCCGGTCCGCTTCGGCAGCGGGCTGTCCGAGCGGCCACACGGCCCCGGAGACGATCATCCCGTCGAGCTCGTCGGCGGCCAACCGTGCGGCCCGGGGGAGCGCGGCCGCGACGGGACGGCCCACGGTGGACTTGCCGGCTCCGGGCATCCCGGTCAGGATCACGATCGACACGTCGCCATCCGACCACACGGCGGTCGATCCCGCGCCCGACAGGGAGTACCGGGCGAGGAAGCTCAGGCACGAGGTGAGAGCATCGGAGCATGACCGTCACCGAACCGGACGTCCGCCACGTCGTCGAGACGTCGGGCAGCGACCTCGACGCGGCTCGCGCGATGTTCGAGTCGGCGTACGGTGCGTCGGGCTTCCTGCCTGAGCGGACGGCGCGGCAGTTCGGGTACCGGTTCCGCGCGGTCGGCGACGCGACGCTGACGTTCGACGCGAAGCGCTTCGACGCCCGGATGGTCGGCGAGGTCGACGCGACGAGCCACTACTTCGTGACCTGGGTAAGCGACGGTGGCGGCGTGATGGACGTCGGCCGTGACGAGGTCGTGCTCGCTCCCGGTCGTCCGGTGGTGTTCCCGAGCGAGCGGGCGTTCCGCTTCGACCTCGAGAACGTGCGGCAGAACGTGGTGCAGTTCGACCGGCGGACGCTCGAGAAGGTCGCCGCCGAGCTGCACGGGGTCGAGCCGGCACCGATCGTGTTCGACCACGCGCTCGCCCCCGACCGCGAGGCCGTGCGCACCTGGAACACGGAACTCCGCGAAGCGGCCGCGGTGGTCCTCGGGCCCGCGCCGGTGACGCCCCTGGCGATGGCTGCGGCAGCGCGTCGGACGGCCTTCGCGCTGCTCCGCACGTTCCCGCACGTGACGCTCGCATCGAAGGCGCCGGTGCCGCCCACGGCGAAGGGCCGGGTGCGGCGGGCCGTCGAGTACATGCACGCCAACGCCGACACCCCGATCTCGACGACCGACGTCGCCGAGTACGTCGGCCTCAGCGTCCGCGGGTTGCAGCAGGGGTTCCAGCGACAGGTCGGCCAATCGCCGAACGCGGTCCTGCGGGGCATCCGGTTCGACCGCGTCCGCGCGGAGCTGCAGTACTCCTCGGTGGGCGAGACGACGATCGCCGCGGTCGCCCGCGAGTGGGGCTTCGCGCACGCCGGCCGCTTCTCCGCCGCGTACGCGCGGCGGTTCGGCGAGTTGCCGAGCGAGACGCTCCGTCGCTGACCGGCGGGGGTCGGGACCACAGGACGGACGGGAGGCACGGTGCCGGCTGGCACCGTGCCTCCCGTCCGTCTCCCGGTCGCGTCCGCGATCCGGGCTCAGGCGCTCGTGGTGAGCCGCAGGACCAGGACCGCCAGCGCCGTCAGCGCGACGACCGCTGCGATCCCGAGCACGGGGGACCACGCGCCGGTGCGGCCCTGTCGCGACCGGCGGATCCCGACGACCGCGCCGACGGACACGGCTGCGATGCCGCCGAAGGAGGTCAGCCCCTCGCTGACGAGCCACCCGGCGTTCGAGCAGCCCGTCCGCGGGAACTCCCAGCACATCGCGTAGGCGCGGAGGTTCAGGTCGAACACGAACAGGGCGCAGCCGAGCACCACGACGACCCCGGCGACCGCGAGGGCCCAGGTGAGGACGAGGTCGAGGCGGGACGACCAGCGGCTGCGGGGTGCTCGTGACCGCACGTCGTCGTCCTCCGTCACGGGTGGCTCCGCGTCGCGCCTGCCCATGCTCGCCCTTCGAGGTCGAGGTCCGGGTACACGGCGAGCATCCGGTCCGGCACGACCTCCCAGGTCGAGCGGTCCTCTTCCGCGGCGCGCAGCGACGCCATGGCGGGGTACTCACCGGCGAGTCCGGTCGGCCAGTCCTCCGGCGGGTGCTCGTGGGTGCGCTGTGCACGGCCGGACCGCTGCAGTTCGAGGCGGTGTGCCTCGGACAACGGCCGGAGGGCACCGGCCGCAGCGAGCCACGCGACCACCCGGTCGACGGCTCCCTCGGCGAGGGCCAGGCGCGGAGACGTGCCGACGGAACGCCACGCGAGTTCCTCCGCGAACGCCGACGCTGCTGCGCCGGTCGAGATCATCCAGGGCACGACGAAGTCCGGACGCCGCGGACCCCGGCCGTTGACCTCGTCGGCGAGGGTCGGGGCCTCGGCGACCTCGGCGAGCACTCGTGCCTCGGCGTGCCGGAACATCCACGTCGTCTCGTCGTCGTCGTCGTCCGGGTAGGGCTCGGTTGCCCGTCCCGTAGCGAAGACCTGCCGTTGTCCCGGGATGACCCGGTCACGCAGGGCGAGCGAGCGGTTCGCGAGGCCGAGCGCGACGGCGAGTTCCTCGACCCGACGCTTGACCTCGTCACGGGTCTCCCACGCGACGGCGACCCCGGCACCGACCGGGTCGGGGACGTCCCAGTCGCGGACGCGCGTGTACGTCGGTACCCGGAACGACCGGGCGCAGCCGATGCGGACCACCAGGTCGGCGCGCTCCACCAGACCGGGGGAGGCGCGATGCACCGGTCGTGTCGGGTCGAAGGCCGCCTGGTCGAGTCCCATGACGAGGAACGCCTCGTTGCGTGCTGGCGGTGGTGTCGAGGCAGGGTCCGGCGCTGCCGCCGCCGCGACGATGCGGTGCGTCCCGAGCGTCAGCGCCTGCAGGTACGCCGCCGCCATCCGGCTCCGCCCGATCCCGCGAGGGCTGACGAACAGCACCGACCGGACGCCCGCGAGCTCGGCACCGGCCGCCGCCTCCGCGACGGCGGTCGCGTCGCCGTCACCGAACGGGTCACTGAACCGGCGCGACGACCGCACCTGCCGCACGAGCGCCACCGCGAACCAGCCGACGAACGCGAGACACGCAGCACCGATGAGGTACCCGAGGACCACGGACAGCACGGACGACCATCCGTCCAGGTGTCCTGCTCGGTCGGTGGCGACGACGATCGACCCGATCCCGATGGCTGCGAGCACCGCGGCCGCGAGCACGCCCTTCCGTTCTGCCGACGTCACACGTCCACGACGACCGTCCTCGTGCACCGCGACCCGCCCTCTGGAACCCACCTCGAGTTCCTCGGTCCCATGCTGGCGGAGCGCTCCGGTGCGCACGACCCCGCGTCGGAGGGGTACCGGCACCGTGGTGGTCAGTCGAGGAAGCCCGCCGCGCGGAACGCCCGGTCGTAGATCGCCCGGACCACCGCTTCCTTCCGGGCGTTGTAGTCCATGACGCGCTGCGCGGTCCCGTGCGCGGCGGCACGCTTGGCCGCCGCGTACCGTTCCCGGTCGGCGGCGTCCGTGCGCAGCCAGTCGCGGAACACGACGTGCTTGACGAGTTCGGGGCTGTCCGGGCCGAAGACGTGCACGTTGGTGGCGACGCCCCGGCCGTCGGACGCGTCCGCGCCGACGGGGTGGACGCCGCGCACCAGACGGTGCTCGTGCCACCACGGTTCCCGGACCGTCAGCACGAAGCCGGCGTCCTGCAACCGGGGGAGCCAGCCGTCCTCGGCCCCGGGGTCGGCGACCGTGAGGTCGAGGTCGATCACCGGTTTGGCGGGCAGGCCCGGCACGGCCGTCGACCCGACGTGCTCGATGCGGACCGCTCGCGTGCCCAGCGCCGCGCGGATCCGGTCGGCGATCCGCTCGGCCATGTCCGGCCAGGTCGCGTCGTACTCCACCACCTCGATGGCGGTGGGCGTCGGCTCGACCACCCACGGGCTCGCCCCGGCGGGCACCGGGGGTTCGTCGAAGCGCAGGATCTCGTCACGGCTCGGCACGCCGGAAGCCTAGCGACCTCGACCCGCTGCGCCGGAGCGCGCCCGGGCGCTGCCGACACCCCGGGTCAGCGGCTGTCGCCGATGCCCCCACCGACCCAGGTCGACTGCAGCGTGTCGTCGGTGAGGCTGCAGGTGTAGATCGCGTACGGGTCGTCGTGCCCGTCGAGGAACTCGAAGGGGTAGACGAGCTGGTAGTGCCCGTTGGCAGCCGTGTACCCGGACGGGTCCTCGGTGAACGTCAGTCGCACGCCGGCGTCGGCGGCGCCGGTGCTGCACTGCTCGTAGATGTGTTGCGCGAGCGCCGAACCGGTGGGGCTCGACGTCGGGCGGGACGTGGGCGTCGGAGTCGGCGTCTCCGGCACGGTGGTCGCGGTCTCGGAGGGAGTGGGAGTCGGGGTCGACGTCGTGACGTCGGTGGCCTCCGTCGTGGAGGCCGAGGGCGCCGGTGTCGGGTCCGCCGACGAGCACGCGGTGAGGGCGGCTGCGACCGTCAACACGGTCAGGACGGTTCCGGCGAGTCGGACGGGTTTGTTCACGGTTGCTCCTCGTGTCCAGGTGTGTGCAGGGACGACGACGGACGAACGTGCATCCTGATCCCCCAGGCACTCGGGCTTCGGCACGGCGCCACACCCGATGTCCTCGAAGATCGTCCTGTCGCCTGCTGGAACCCTGAGAGCAGGAGGAGCCCGTGGTCGCCCCGCTGCTCGGTAGCGTGGCCCTCGTGATCGACGACGAGGCGGTGGACCGTGGGCGTGCGGTCGTGCTCGACCAGTTCCGGTGGATCGACGGGGCGGCCGACACGTGGACGATGCTGGGCTCGGGAGCGGGGCTCGCGGCGATCGTCGGAGCGCTCGCCGCGTCGGCGGGTGCGGCTTCCCCGGACGTCGTCGTCGGCATCGAGTCGCGGGGCTTCGTGCTCGCTCCCGCCGTCGCACTGGCGCTCGGCGTCGGGTTCGCCCCGGTCCGCAAGGACGGCGCGGTGTTCCCCGGTCTGCTCGTCGCGCGGCGCACCGAGGTCGACTACCGCGGCAACCGCCGGACGCTCTCGGCGCGGCGGGACCTGTTCGCTCCGGGGCAACGGGTCGTGCTGGTCGACGACTGGATCGAGACGGGGAGCCAGGCGTCCGCCGTCGCCCGCCTGGTCGAGGAGTGCGGGGCCGAGGTGGTCCTGGTGGTCGTGGTCGTCGACGAGACGGATCCAGCGACGCGCGCGGGCCTGCCGCCGATCACGAGCCTCGTGCGTGCTGCCGAACTGTGACCCGTGGCGGTCCGGCCGCCCGGGGCGGTAAGATACGGGTACGAAACCTCCACCGCTCGCGGTGGAGGTTTTCTCGTGTGACCACTCCGACAGCAGCCCTCACCGTCAACCGAGCCGACGCTCGGGACCGACCCGTGCTCGAACAGCTCTGGACCATGTTCCGGCACGAGATGTCCGCGTTCACCGCGGCGCTCCCCGACGCGCACGGGCGGTTCCGTCAGGAACGCCTGGACGCCGGACTGGAGCGTTCCGACCGCGCCGTGCACCTGTTCCGTCTCGGGTCCCACCCCGTCGGACTCGCGGTGCTGCGCGGCCTGGACGCCGACGAAGGCGTGATCAGCAGCTTCTTCGTCGTGCACGGCGCGCGCCGGTCGGGCATCGGCCGGCAGGCGGTCCGTCGCCTGACAGGACAGCGTCCCGGACGCTGGTCCGTCGCGTTCCAGGACGCCAACACCGTCGCGTCGGCCTTCTGGCGGTCCGTGGCCGCGGAGGCCGACGACGAGTGGGTGCTCGAGCACCGGGCCGTGCCCGGGCGGCCGGAGCTGGCCCCGGACGCCTGGGCGTCCTTCACCGTCCGCGTGTCGGGTCCCGCGGCCGACAGAACCTACCCTGGGGGGATGCTCTCCCGACGTGACGCCGCGATCCGACTCGACATCCCGATCGAGATGGCGGTCCACCACGGGATCCCGGCACGGCTCAGCGAGGCCGAGCTCGATGCGATCGACCAGGACCCGCCGGCGTGGCTCGCGCAGTCCCGGGCGAACCGGACCGGTGCCAAGAAGGTGTGGACCCGCCTGGAGTGCGTCGTCTGCGGTTACGCGGAGTCGGCGAGGCCGAAGAAGTGGTGGCCCGAGTGGGACTACCTGATGTGCGACTACCACGCGCCCTACCAGGCACCCGAACCCACCGCAGGGCTCACCCGCCGCGAGGTCGAGGGCGTGGGGAGTCGTTTCGTGGCGCTGGTGGACGAGCGGCCCTGATCGTCTCACGGCCGTCCGCCGTCACCCGTCGAGCAGCACCCGTCCCCGCACCGGCCGCCGCAGGAGCACCAGGTCCTCGGGCAGCCGGTCGGCGGCGACGGTGAAGACCTCGGATCCGAGGTCGCCGAAGCCCGCGACGCCGTCGGGGAAGGCGTGCACACGCAGGGCGTACCGCACGCCATCGACCTCGACCGCTCGGATCGGCCACACGTCCTGATCGGGCAGGCGGGCGCCGAGCGCATCCGCCTCGACGTCGACTGCGCGGGCCGCAGCGAGCGCTGCGGGACGCTGGTCCTCCGACTCGATCGGTGGCAGGCGCGCGGCGAGGAACGCCCGGGCTGCGCTCGCAGCGAGCGTGAGCGCATCGGTGGCGACGCCGTGCGCGAACCCCTCGTCGGTCAGGCGTTCGCCCGTCCGGACGATCGTGCGCACGGTCATCCGCACCGGGCCGAGATCATCGTGCAGGGTCGCGGTGACGCCGGTGTCCGGGTCCGTCGTCGACCACTCGACCACCTCGGCCGTCGTCGCCCCGGCGGGGACGAGTGCGGTGGTCAGCGCTGCGTCGTGGTCCATCGCCGCAGTCTGCTCCCCGTGTCCCGCACGGGGCAACGGGTCCGGTCCGTGAAGGCGGCACCCGGGCCCGTGACACCGAGGCCCGCGGCACCCGGGCCCGCGACACCGAGGCCCGCGACACCCGGGCCCGCGGCCGCGGCCCCCACGACCGCGGCCGCGTCCACCCGGATTCCCCGCACGGCTCCACTGTCCCGCGGGGCTGCCCCGGGTGCATCCGCCTGCCGGGGGAACTGTGTCGCCGGACACACGGTCCCTGCGGCGGATGCGGGACCGTGTCCGCGCGCACGGTGTTGATGCGCACGGTGGTGATGCGCACGGTGTCGGTGCGCACGGTGTTGATGCGCACGGCGTCGGTGCGCCGGGCGTCAGTGCGCCTGGTCGAGGTCGACGCGCGCGCGTGCCGTCGACGGGCCGCCGCACTGCTCGGACCCGCCGACACGGGTCCACCGCAGGGTCACCTCGGCTGTCCGGAGCGTGCCGCCGCGTTCGTCGAGCAATGCGACGCGCGCCTGCGCCGGTGCGTCGGCGATCCCGACGATGCGCCAGACATCGCCGTCGTGCTCCGTGGCGGGGAACAGCGGAGCGGCAGGCCCGGGTGTCCCCGTCGGCGGTGCGGCCGGCGTTGCGGCGCCCGGTCGCGGCGCCGCTGCTGCGTCGCTCGGCGCGAGCGGAGCGTCGTCCGACGGCGCGAGGGACGGCGCGGTGGTCGGCGTGCACCCGGCGCCGGAACAGTACGCGATCCGTGCGACGCGGTCGGCCTCGGCACCCTCGAGCCGCAGCTCGACGGTGTTCGTGTACCCGATCGCCGGGCACGCCGTCCCCGGCCCGAGCGCGCAGCCGCCCGTCACCGCGAGGAGCAGCGCCGCCCCGACCGTTCCGAACCCCCGAGCCGTCCGCACGGCTCCAGGATGCCCCACGTGTTCCGTGCACACCAGGGGGTCGACCCCGGACACGCAGGAGACGTCGGGTCCTGGGGCGGACCCGACGTCTCCTGGTGGTGCTGGTGCTACTTCTGCAGGAACTCCAGCACGACGCGGTTCCACTCGTCCGGGTGGCTGACGTTCACGCCGTGCGGGCCGCCCGCGACGACGTGCAGCTCGGATCCGGCGATCGCGGCGTGGGTGCGGGCACCGGACCCCTCGAAGGGCACGGTGGCGTCGCCGTCACCGTGGATGACGAGCGTCGGGACGGTGACCTTCGGCAGGTCCTCGCGGAAGTCGGTGTTCGCGAAGGACGCCATGGCCTCGAGGGCGGCGGTCTTCGACGCCTGCTTCGCGAGAGCCAGGGCCTCCTGACGGTCCTGCTCGGAGACGACCAGGGTGCCGTCGACCGAGAAGAAGTCGGTGGTGAACTGGTCGTAGAAGGCGTCCGCGTCCTTCGTCAGGCCGGCCGTCATCTCCTCGGCCTGCGACTTCGGCAGGGGGCCGTCGGGGTTGTCCGACGTCTGGAGCAGGTACGGCGGGACCGCCGAGGCGAAGACGACGCTGTGCACCCGCTCGGTGCCGTACTTGCTGAAGTAGCGTGCGACCTCGCCGCCGCCCATCGAGAAGCCGACCAGGGTGACGTCCTGCAGGTCGAGCTCGGTGAGCAGGGTGTGCAGGTCCTCGGTCAGGTGGTCGTAGTCGTAGCCGGTCTTCGGCTTGTCGCTGCGCCCGAAGCCGCGGCGGTCGTACGTGACGACCCGGTAGCCGGCGTCGACGAAGGCGGGGACCTGCTTGCTCCAGGACTCGCCGGACAGCGGCCAGCCGTGGATCAGGACGACGGTGCGGCCGGAGCCGCCGGTGTCGTCGACGTGCAGGTTGGTGTCCTTGAAGAGCCCGTGGTGGGCGGTGATCTCGGTCAAGATGCGTTCCCTTCCCGCACCGCACGGAACGGCGGCGCCCTTCTGTTCGTACCAGCGGGGAGCCGAGAGCAGTACGGGAACCGGACACCGCCGGTGGCGCTGCACCGCGGGGTGCGGGGGCCCTGGGGGACTCCGTCGGTCGAACATGTGTGCCGCTCACCCGCGGCGGCCTACTGTTCGGGGGGATCCGGAACCCGTCACCGTGGCGGGCGCTCCTCGTCACCAGGGAGCCGCCACCGTGAAGTACCTCAACTACGCGGGCACCGTCCGTGTCCTGACCGGCGACGCGATCGCCGAGGCGGTCATGCGCTACGCCGCGGCGCTGCACCAGAGCCGGCTGAGCGACGTCGTCTCCGTCCCGACGGTCGACGACTACGGATCGGCCGCCACGGTCGAGGTCCTGCTCGCTCCGGCCGTCGCGGTCGCGGTGGAACCGGCGCCGGACGACGACCTCGAACCCGACGGCGACGCGTTCCTGCGCGAGATCACCAGCCGTACCGAGTCCGTGCTGGCCATCGGTGTCCCCGTCTCCCGGTCCGACTTCGGCCGGTGACGACGCCGACCGGGACGCTACGGGCGCCGGTCGTCCGGCAGCAGGTCGTCCCGCTGGTCCGCGTGGATCGGGTCGTGGTGGGTGAAGGTCGCCGCAGCGGCCTGCAACCGCGCCACGAAGTCGCCGTTCTCCAGCTCGAGCTCGTCCTCGTCGGCGTCCTCGACGACGAGTTGGCTCGACGGCCCGATGAGCACCTTCGTCGTCGTCATGGTGCCGTCGGCGGCCACCGCGGGGATCGCGATCGTGTCCGCTCGGCTGCCGCCGGCGAGGGCCGCGGCGTACTCGATCACCGCGTCGGCGACGTCGTCGCTCGTCAGGATCGTCGAACGGTCGTACTGGATCGTCTTCATGGGTGGTGCCTCCGGAACTCCATCCTGTCCACCGCCCCCTCACGCGGACCCAGGAACGCCCTGCGGTGTGCGTTGCGCGGATGGCGACATGTCGCGAGGATCGTCACGTGCCCGAGATGATGCACCGCTCCCAGCGGGAGATCACGACCGCCGAACCCTCGGCCGCCGCCGAGGCATTGTCGCGCACGTACACGACGCACGACCTCGTCGTCGTGGCGGGTTCCGGGCCGTTCGTCTTCACGGAACGGGTCCGCGGCACGGCGCTGCTGTCCCTCGGGTCGACCGGGTGCTCCGGCGTCCTGAGCGGGTCCGTCGAGGCCGGGACGACGATGATGATCGTCTGGCTGAAGTCCGGCTCCGCGGTCGTCGACGACGAGCCGGTGCCGATCGGGCGGCCCGTCCTGTACCGACAGGAGCCGCAGCGCTTCCGGTGGGAGGACTTCCAGCACGACGTCCTGCGCATCGACCGGACGGTCGTCGAGCAGGTCGCCGCCGAGCGCGGGGACTGGCGGCCCGGGCCGCTGCGGTTCCGACCGCACCACGTGCCCGAGGGGCCGGCGCTGGCGGCGTGGTGGCTGACGGTCCGCTCCGTCGCCGAGCACGTGCTGCGCGGGCCGAGCGAGGTGTCGGCGGCCCGCGAGCACGAGCTGGCCCGGTTCGCCGCGGCCGGGCTGCTCACGGCGATCCCGCACTGGCCGGTGGGGCGGCATGAGCCCGCCCTCGCCTCGACGGCGCGGTTCGCCCGAGCCGAGACCTTCCTGCTCGACCACGCCACCGAGTCGATCACCGTCGAGGAGGTCGCCGCGGCGGCGGGTCTGAGCGTCCGCGGCCTGCAGGCCGCGTTCCAGCGGCACCACGGGATCACGCCGACGATGTACCTGCGGCGGATCCGGCTCCTGCTCGCCCGTGAGCAGTTGCAGGCCGGCGGCGACCGCAGCGTCGCGGAGATCGCCCGGGCGACCGGCTTCGCGCACCTCGGCCGCTTCGCCGGCAGCTACCGTGAGGAGTTCGGCGAGCTCCCGCGCCAGACCGCGCAGGCCGCCCGCGACTGACCGGCCGCGGACCACACCTCGGCGGGGTACCGCAAGGATCGCGCAACCGCGGAGGCCCCCGATGGCCGGTCCGGTGGCCGCGCCCGTACGGTGCCGCAGTGGGCGTCCGACCGGCGGCGTCCCGACCCTGCGGAGGCCGCATGACCGCCACCACCCATCCCGGCCTCGGGTCCCGGCTGCGCGAGGACGTCGCGTACGCCCGCGAGCACCTGCTGCTGACCGCGCTCCTCGGCTCGCCGCTGCTGCCGCGCGTCGCCCGGCGCGGCCTGCTCACGGCGGTCGGCGCGCACGTCGAGTCGGGGCCGGGGGCCGGCTTCTCGCTCACCGGCGACCCGCGCAACCTGACGATCGGCCGCGGGGTGTTCTGCAACCGCGGCGTGACGGTCGAGGCGGTCGCACCGGTCACGATCGGCGTGGGCACCGCCATCGGCATGCAGGTGCTCATCATGACGAGCCACCACGCGATCGACGACCGCGGCCGGTGGGACGACACCGCGTCGGCACGGCCGGTGGTGATCGAGGAGCACGTCTGGCTCGGCGGCCGCGTGACGGTCGTGCCCGGCGCGCACATCGAGCACGACGTCGTCGTGGCCGCCGGCGCGGTGGTCGTCGGGCGCCTCACGGCGCACGGCGTCTACGCCGGGGTGCCCGCCCGACGGATCCGCGACCTGCCGGGTCCGGACGCGACCCGCTGAGGGTCGGGAGGCCCGGCGCGACGCCGCCACGGGCCTCCCGTCCGTCGGGTCGTCACCGCACGGACGACGGGACCGGTGGTCGGGGGACCCAGCAGCGCACCTGCGCAGCGTAGCGCCGGAAGTCGTCGCCGAAGCGACGCTCGAGGTCCGCCTCCTCGAGCGGGCGCACCACGCAGTTCCACACGACGGAACCGGCGACGGCGTAGACGACGACGAGCCACGAACCGAACAGCAGGCCGACCGCGACGCCCTGCGTGATGCCGGCGAGCGCCATGGGGTTGCGGACGGACCGGTACGGGCCGGCGACGACCAGGCGGTTCGCCGACGCGGACGGCAGGGGCGTGCCGTCGCCGAGCGTCGACATCACGGCGGCCGCGGCGATGCCGAGGGCGCTCGCACCGAGGAGCACGACGACACCGAGCACCGTGGCTCCGGTCCGGACGGCCGGGGGGAGCGGTGGGTGGAGCTGCCAGCGGTGCTCCGCGGCCGCGACGAGGAGCGGGAACACGCCGAGGAACAGGCCCCAGAACACGACGATCTGCAGCACGGTCCCGCGCACGTGGCGGGATCGCGGGGCCTGCGGGTCGGCGGTCGCGAACCGCAGGGGACCGGACGTCACCCACTCGGTCGGCACACGGCCGAGCATGACCAGGCACAGTGCGAGCACCGACCCGACGGCCGCGGCGGTCATCACCAGGACGCCCCAGCCGGCCTCACGCGTGGCGGTCGCCCAGCAGGCCAGGGCAGCGAGCACCAGCACGGTCCAGCCGGTGGTCACCACGGCGGCCCACCGCAGCCCCGCCGCAGCCAGCGCCGAGGCGACCACGAAGAGCGGGACGTCGACGACGGCCACCGTGACGGGGTCGAGCGACCCGAGCGTCAGTTGCCGGACTGCCGGGACCAGGGCGACGGCGAGCCACCAGACCGCTCCGCCCGCGGCCTGCAGCGCGAAGTACCGCCGACCCCAGGACATGGCTGCACCGTAGCAGCGCGGTGGCTGCCGGACGGACGAACGGGAGGCGCGGTGCCGTCCGGCACCGCGCCTCCCGTTCCTCGCGTGGAGCGTCCTCGGTCAGTCCTGACCGTTGATCTGTCCGAGCCACCGTCCGAAGGACGGGGTGCGCTCGTCGCGCAGGCTGGACAGGGCCGACTTCGGCAGGCAGGTGCGGTCGTCGTCGATCCCGGCGCTCTTGTGGAGGTCGTGGAGGTCGAGGCTCATGGTGTGCTCCTTCGCGTTCGGTGCAGTGTTCGACACCGGGCGGGCGGTTTCCATTCCCACCCGGTGCTGGTGGTCAGGGGGTGACCATGCCCCCGTTGACGTTGAGCGTCTCGCCGGCCACGAAGCTCGACTCCTGCGAGGCGAGGAACACGTACGCCGGTGCGAGCTCGGCCGGCTGGCCGGCGCGGCCCATCGGGGACTCGCTCGAGCCGAACTCCGGCAGTGTCGACGGGTCGACCCCGCCGCTCGGCTGGAGCACGGTCCACGTCGGGCCCGGGGCGACGATGTTCACGCGGATGCCGCGCTCGACGAGCAGCTGCGACAGCCCCTTCGAGAAGTTGTTGATCGCACCCTTCGACGCCGCGTAGTCGAGGCGATCCGCCGCCGGCTGGTAGGCCTCCATCGACGCGGTCGTCGTGATGGTCGCGCCCGGCTGCAGGTGCGGGAGCGCCGCCTTGACGAGCCGGAAGAGCCCGAACAGGTTGACGTCGAACGTGGCCTCGAACTGCTCGTCGGTGATGTCGAGCAGGTCCGGCTGCCAGCGCTGCTTGCCGGCGACGCTGACGAGCGCGTCGATGCCGCCGAGTCCGGCGACCGCCTGGTCGACGAGCTCCTGGGCGTACGCCTTGTCGCGCAGGTCGCCGGGGATCGCCACGGCGGTGCGCCCGGCGGCCCGGATCTGCTCGATCACGTGGTCGGCGTCGGACTGCTCCTCGGGCAGGTAGGCGAGCGCGACGTCGGCGCCCTCGCGGGCGAAGGCGATCGCGACGGCGCCGCCGATGCCGGAGTCGGCGCCGGTGATCAGGGCCTTCCGGCCGGCGAGCCGGCCGGTGCCGCGGTAGCTCGTCTCACCGAGGTCGGGCACCGGGTCCATCTCGGACTGGAGGCCCGGCTCGGCCTGGGTCTGCGGCTCCGGCTTGACGTCGGGGTAGCGCGTGCGCGGGTCCCCGAACTCGTACTGGTCCTCGGGCATGTCAGTTGGCCTCCAGTTCGACCTTGATCCAGCCCGGCTCGCGCCGGTCGAATGCTTCGTAGGCGTCGATCGCGGACGCGATCGGCTCGTGTTCGGTGATGAGTGCCGTCGGGTCGAACTGCCCGGCGGCGACCATGTCGATGAGCGGCGGCGTCACCGAGTGGTGGTCGCAGTTGCCCATGCGGATGGTCAGGTTCTTGAGCATCGCCTCGCCGATCGGGTACTGCTCGGCGGTGGGGCCGTAGACACCGATGATGCCGATGCGGCCGTACTTGGCGACGGCGGCGACCGCCCAGCGGGACACCTGCGACGGGCCGTCGCCGGGCTTCCACTGCTGCGCGTCGCCGTGGCCCTGCGGGGCGGCGTCGGGAGCCACGGCGGCGACCTCGGCGTCGAACGCGTCGGCCTGCTCCTGGTCCACGGCGGCGGGGCCCCGCTTCGGGCGTTCGGCGTCGACCCCGACGGCGTCGATGACGCAGTCCGCGCCGACACCGTCGGTGAGCGCCATGATCGCCTCGACCGGGTCCTCGCGGTTGTAGTCGACGACCTCGCAGTGCTGGGACAGCGCGGCCGCCAGACGGGTCTCCTCGCCGTCGACGACGATGACGCGCGCCGCACCCTGCTTGTACGCGGAGGCGGCGGCGAACTGCCCGACGATGCCCGCACCGAACACGACGACGACGTCGCCGCGGGTGACGCCGGCGAGCTCGGCGCCGAACCAGCCGGTCGGGAAGATGTCGGAGAGCAGGATCGCCTGCTCGTCGGAGACGTTCTCGGGCAGCGGGTGCATCGTGTTCCGGGCCCACGGCACGCGGACGTACTCGGCCTGCAGGCCGTTGATCGGACCGGTCGAGGCGGGGCCGCCGAAGAACGCGGTGCCGGCCTGCGGGCCGTTGCTGTTCGAGCGGTCGCACTGCGCGGTCTTGCCCATCCGGCAGTAGCGGCACGCGCCGCACGACACGGTCGAGTTGATGACGACGCGGTCGCCGGGGCTGAAGCCGCGCACGGCGTCGCCGACCTCGGTGACGACCCCGACGGCTTCGTGGCCGAGGATCGTGCCCGGCTCCATCGGTGCCATGGTGCCGCGGACGAAGTGCAGGTCGGTGCCGCAGATCGCGCTGCGGGTGATCCGGACGATCGCGTCCTCCGGGTCCTGGATGGTCGGCTGGGGGACGTCCTCGAGTCGGATGTCGCCGATGCCGTGCCACACGACTGCGCGCATGGAGTGCCTCCTGTGGATCGTTGTTCGTGCGCACCAGCGAACCAACCGCCTCTGGACCGATCCCCAGGAGTGCGGAGTTCGGTCAGGGCATGAGCGATGACGAACGGCAGACGCGCGAGGACTTCGACGCCGCCGTGAACATGACGGCAACCGAGCTCCGCCACTGGCTCGACACCGACGAGTCGAAGCAGGTCGGACAGAAGCCGTCCGGCGGCGGGGAGTCGACCGGGCACGAGAGCGGGCGCCACATCGTGCGCATCCTCGGCAAGAAGCAGGCCGAGCTCACCGACGCCGACCGCGCGCACATGCGCAAGGTCGTCGGGTACGTCGCCCGGCACGCGGCGCAGCGTCCCGACGGCGACGTGCACGACTCGCACTGGCGCTGGTCGCTCATGAACTGGGGACACGACCCCGAGAAGGACTGAGCCGTCGCGCGTACGCTTCGTGCCGTGCCCGACCAGTTGCAGAAGCCCGAGATGTACGATGCGCTGCGCGAGCAGGGTGCCTCGAAGGAGAAGGCCGCGCGGATCAGCAACGCGGCTGCCGCCCGGGGGACGAAGGCCGTCGGGCGCAAGGGCGGGGAGTCCGGCTCGTACGACGACTGGACCGTCGCGGACCTGCGGAAGCGGGCGAAGGAACTCGGGCTGACCGGCTACTCGTCGAAGCGGAAGGCCGAGCTCGTCGAGGAACTCCGCAACCACTGACCCCGTCCACGTCCGGGTCCGGACGTGTTTCCGGCAGAATGGTCACGTGAACGAGACGGGCATGCCGCGCTTCCGACGGATCTGGTCGACGATCCAGGTCGGCGTCCTCGCCGTCGCCGTCGTGTTCTGCATCGTGATGCTCGTGATCGGCCAGGGGAAGCTCGACCGCGTCTACGCCGTCGCCGCGGTGTTCTTCGGCATCGCCCTGCTCGGGCACAGCACCTACCTGTGGTTGCTGGCCCGGAACGCCCGCGGCCGTCCCTGACCCGCGCTGCTCGTCCTACTCGGCGATCCGGATCGCCAGGGGCACGAGCAGCCCGGCCACCCAGACGCACACCATCAGGAGCGCGCCGACCGCGATGAACCGTCGGCGACGCCGGAGCTTCGGGCTGCGTTCCTCGCCCCACATCTGCGCACGCACGAGCACCCGGTTCGCCTGCTCGACGACCTTCCGGACCTCGGGATCGTCGAGCTCGAGGGCACCGGAGCGGGCGTGTTCGGCAATGACCGCGGCTTCGTCGACGGTCAGGTCGTCCTTGCGCATGCCCCATCTTCGCACCGCACCCCCGACGGCGCTCCTGTGCGTGGGCGCACCGGCGAGCGCGTAGGAACGGATGCATGGCTCATCGGTACCGCGGGAAGATCGTCGTCGTCACAGGAGCATCGAGCGGCATCGGCAGGGCAGCCGCGCACGAGTTCGCCCGGCAGGGCGCCACCCTCGTGCTCGCCGCCCGCGGGCACGACTCGCTCGAGGCCGCAGCGGCCGAGTGCCGCAAGCTCGGCGCCGAGGCGGTGGCGATCCGCACGGACGTCGCCGACGAACACCAGGTCAAGGACCTCATCAGCACGACCACGACGCGCTTCGGCCGCATCGACGTCTTCGTCGGCAACGCCGCCCTGTTCGTGTACGGCCTGTTCGAGCAGACGCCCACCGAGGCGTTCAAGCGGGTCGTCGACACGAACCTCTACGGCCACCTCAACGCCATCACGCACCTGCTGCCGCACTGGAAGCAACGCGGGAAGGGCACGTACGTCCTGGTCGGGTCGATCCAGTCGCTGCTCTCCGCGCCGTACCAGTCGGCCTACGTGACGAGCAAGCACGCCGCCCTCGGTCTCGTCGACGTCCTCGGCGACGAGTTCGCGCACACCGGCATCCACTTCACCACGCTGCTGCCGTCGACGATCGACACCCCGATCTACCAGAACGGCGCGAACTACACCGGCAAGAACTCGCACCCGCTGCCCCCGACGGTCTCGGTCGAGCGTGCCGGTCGCGCCGTGGTCCGCGCCGCGACCCACCCGAAGCGCTACCGCTACGTGGGGCGGATCCAGGCCTCGCTCGTGCCGCTGCAGTACGTGTTCCCGGGCCTGTTCCACAAGATCACGAAGCCGATGGTCGAGACGTTCGCCCTGCGCGGTCGGCAGGAGCCGACGGACGGCAACCTGTACGCACCGGCCGACGCGGGCAACGCCACCGACGGCGGCTGGGTCGCGAAGCGTCGGCGGGTCACCCGTCCGCTCGTGTGGCTCGGTGCGGCCGCCGCGGTCGGCGCCGTCGTGCTCGGCCGCTCGCGCCGGTAGTCGCGGGTCACGTCGGACGGGAGGCGCGGTGCCAGCCGGCACCGCGCCTCCCGTCCGTGATCAGAACAGCTCTGCGCTCGCCCGCCGTGCGCCCTCGCCGAGGGACTCGAGCTTCGCCGCGGCGATCTGCGGGTGGATGCGTCCGCCGAGGCCGCAGTCGGTGCCGGCGATGACGCGCTCACGGCCGACGACCGAGGCGAACCGTTCGATGCGCTGTGCGACGAGGTCCGGGTGCTCGACGACGTTCGTGGCGTGGCCGACGACACCCGGCACGATGACCTTGCCGTCGGGCAGGGCGACGTCCTGCCAGACCGTCCACTCGTGCTCGTGGCGGGCGTTCGCGGCCTCGAACGAGTACGCGCCGGCGTCGATGTCGAGCATGAGGTCGACGATGTGGCGGAGCTCGATGTCGGTGGTGTGCGGACCGTGCCACGAGCCCCAGCACAGGTGGAACCGGACGCGACTCGTGTCGAGTCCCCGCAGGGCGTGGTTGAGCGCCTCGACCCGGATGCGGGTGAACGCCCGGTAGTCCTCGACGCTCGGTTCCGGGTTGATCTGGTCCCAGTTCTCGGCGATGGACGGGTCGTCGATCTGCAGCACGAGCCCGGCGTCGAGGACGATCCGGTACTCCTCGCGCAGGGCCTCGGCCCAGGCCCAGATGTGCTCCTCGTCGGTGGCGTAGTACTCGTTGGCGACCCGCGCGGCGGACCCGGGGGACAGCGCCGTGATGAAGCCGTTCGCGGCGCCCGCGGCCTCGACGGCGTGCCGGAGGTTCGCGGCGTCGGTGCGCGCGGCCTCGTGCCCGGTGTAGGCGATCGGTCCGGTCGTGGTCGGGAAGGCCGTCGCGTTCTTGCCGGTGCCGATGCCCGACCCCGGGTCGGAGTACGCCTCGCGGAAGGTCGTCCAGTCCCGGCGGTCCGGGAAGCTCGTCAGCCGGATGCGTCCGGGCTCGGAGCGGACCGGCTCCTGCGTGAAGACGTTCTCGTCGGTCAGGCTGAGACCACTGACGCGCTGGAACGAGTACCCCCACCACGCGCCGTAGTCGACGCTGTTCGACATCGCCTTGCCGAACTCGCCGTCGCCCGGCTGCGTGATGCCGAGGGCGGTCTGCCGGGCGACCACGTCGTCGACGGCCGCGCTCGTCAGCGCACGGACCTCGTCGGTGGTCTCGAGCGTGAAGCCGTCCTCGGCGACGGGCCGCGCGGCGTTCGCCGCGATGAGGTCGGGCGTCCGGGGGAGCGACCCGGCGGTGGTGGCCTGGACGTGGTCGGTGTTCTCGAAGGACATGGTGCCCAATCTGCCACGGTGCACCCCCGGCAGGGCCCGCGTGACGCCGGGAGACGATGCGGTGCGGGAGGATGGGAGACCCATGCCGACAGCACGCCCGACCTCCCGCATCCCGCTCAACACCCTCGCCGCCCCGTTCGGCCTGGCCGGCTTCGCGGAGTCCTGGACGTACGCGGCACCCGTGCTCGGGGTGCCCGACGTCGTGCCGCAGGTGTTCTGGGGAATCGCGGCGGTGGCGTGGGTCTGGTTGCTCGGCGCGCACGTCCTCCGGGGCGCCCGTGTGGCCGAGCGCCTGGTCGACCAGCTCCGGCATCCGGCGCAGGGGCCGATCGCGGCGCTCGTCCCGGCGACCGCGATGCTGCTCGGGGTCGACCTCGCTCGGGTCTGGCCGACCGGGGGCCGCGTCCTCGTCCTCGTGGCGGTGGCCGTCGCCGCCGGGTTCGCGGCCTGGTTGCTGAGCACCTGGTTCGAGGGGCGCCTGACCCTCGAGGCCGTGCACGGCGGCTACCTGCTGCCCACCGTCGCCGCCGCGCTCGTCGCCGCCGTCGCCACGCACGAGGTCGGTGTGACCGGGCTGTCCTGGGCGTGCTTCGGCGTCGGTGTCTTCTTCTGGGGCGTCATGACCGGGCTGCTGCTCATCCGGCTGTCGTTCCGCGCCGCGCTGCCCGACCCGCTCGTCCCGACGATGGCGATCCTGGTGGCACCGCCAGCCGTCGCGACGGTGTCCCTGTTCGCGCTCACCGACGACGCGCTCACCCTGCCGGTGCAGGCGATCGCCGGCCTCGGCGTGCTCATGTTCCTCGTCCAGCTCGCACTGCTGCCGCGGTACGTGCGCCTGCCGTTCTCGCTCGGCGCCTGGTCGTTCGTGTTCCCGGCCGCGGCGGTCGTGACCGCTGCCGTGGAGTGGTTCCGGGTGCTCGACCTGCCCCTGGCCGCGGTGCCGACGACCGCCCTGCTCGCGCTGCTCTCCGCGCTCGTCGCCGTGGTCGGGGTGCGGTCGCTGCACCTCGCCGCGCGCCACCTGCTCGGGCAGGCCGAGTCGGTGCTGCAGGCCGCCGACGACGAGGACGCAGCACCGGCAGCCGGACCGGCCGCAGGACCGACGGCTCGCTGACGCCGGACGACGTCCTGGGGTGCGGTCAGACCTGGACGCGGTCGTAGTCCGCCGGCAGGCGGAACGGTGCGTAGGTCTGCATCATCGGGTCGACCCGGGCCTGTGCCCGCTCGACGGCCTCCTGCGGGGTCGCGGAGCCGATCAGGACGCTCGACCGGGCGTCGGCGAGCGAGTCCCACCAGGCGCCGCCGACCGGCAGCGGCGGTCGGCAGGTGGAGTCGCCCATGCTCTCGACGAAGAACCGGATGGACTTCGCCGAGGCGGTCGGGTCGCGGAGCGCCTCGACGTTCGACGGCACGCTCGTGGCGGGCACCATGTACGTCTTCTGCCCCTGCCGCCCGGTGAAGTACTTCATGACCTCCCACACGGCACGGGTCTTCTTCGACCCCTTCGGCAGGCACAGCGCGTAGCCGCCCGACCAGGTGTACGACGGGTCGCCGGCGGACTCGGTCGGCAGGTACGACATCGTCCAGTCGAGGTCGTCGGGCCCGTAGTTGTCGAAGGTCTGGATGGTCGAGGGGACGCTCACCATGAAGGCCATCCGGTCGGCCAGGAACGCCATCTGTCCCGGCGGGTGACCGGTGGGCTCGTAGGTGGCCTTGAACGTGTCGGCTGCGCGGTAGCCGTAGCGCTCCGCCCAGTCCGCGTAGAACTCGAAGACGCGGCGGACCCCGGCGGAGTCCATCGTCATCCGTGACGCCTGCTGGTCGTAGTAGGACGCCCCGAGGCCGAGACCCCACGTGAACGGCCACCCCTCGCCGTACCAGGGCAGCAGACCGACGTGCGTGTAGTCGCTGCCGGACTTCTTCGTGACCTTCTCGCTGACCTCCCACACGCGCTCGAAGGTCGACGGGCCGTTCTGCTCCCAGTCGAACTCGTCCGGGTCGACGCCCGCGTTCCGCAGCATCCGGCGGTTCACGAACATGCCGCGGGCGTCGGTGTCGTGCGGCAGCCCGTACGTCGCGCCCTCGTACGTCAGCTCGCCGACGGTGAACCCGAGCCACTGCTGCAGGAACTCGTCCTTCGGCTGGTCCTCGTAGCGGTCGATGAGCTCGTCGATCGGTTCGATGAGGCCGATCGCGGCGTACTGCGCGGCGCTGAACCGGTCGAGCAGCCAGAGGTCCGGGGCGGTGCCGCCGCGGACCGCCGTGATGATGCTCGTCGCGTCGCCGGTGCCCTGCGACGGCACGACGTCCACCTGGACGTCGATCTCCGGGTGCAGCCGCGTGAAGTCCTCGATGACCTTCGTCTGGAACGGCACGAACGTGCCGGTGACGCCCCAGAGCGACACCCGGTTCGGGTCGCTGCTGCGGCCGCCGGAGCCGGTGGAACAGGCCGCCGCGAGCAGGGCGAGGGCTCCGGCTCCGCCCGTGGCGGCCGCTCCGCGCAGGAAGTTCCGTCGGGTGAACGCGTCGGTCATTTGAAGCTCCCGATCTGGACGCCGCGGAGGAAGCTCCGCTGGAAGAAGAAGAACAGGACGACGAGCGGCAGGATGATGAGGATCGACGCCGCCATCAGCTGGTTGAACTGGAAGTCCGCGGCGTTGTTCAGCCGGAACACCTGCAACCCGATCGACAGCGTCTGCACGCGTTCGTCCTGCAGGTAGATGAGCGGCCCGAGGAAGTCGTTCCACGCGCCGACCGCGGCGAAGATGCCGACCGTGACGAGCGCGGCCTTGGCCTGCGGGAACACGATGCGCCACAGGATCCGCCACTCCGACGCGCCGTCCATCCGCGCGGCGTCGAGCAGGTCCTTCGGGATCTGCAGCAGGAACTGCCGCAGCAGGAACACGTAGAAGGCGGACCCGAACAGGCTCGGCACGATGAGCGGCAGGAAGGTGTTGATCCACCCGAGCCGGGCGTACAGGTCGAACATCGGGATGAGCGTGACCGGGAACGGGATGAACAGCGTCGCGAGGACGACGTAGAACACCTTGTCGCGGCCGCGCCAGTCGATGCAGGCGAAGCCGTAGGCGATGACGAGGTTCGAGACCATCGAGAACAGCGTGACGGCGGCGGTGATGACGAGCGTGTTCCGGAAGAACGTGAAGAACGGCATCGCGTCGACGGCCTTGCCGAAGTTGGACCAGTCGATCCACTGCGGGAACCACGTCGGCGGGAAGGCACCGAGCTCGGTGTTCCCCTTCAGCGCCGAGATCACCATCCAGTAGATCGGCACGAGGAACAGCAGGCTCATCGCGATGAGCACCGCGCGGGCACCGATCGACGACCAGGGGGAGCGGACGGAGCCGTCCGCGTTGCGCGACCGCTCGGCGTCGCGGTCGCGTCGGCCGCGCCCGGACGGACGGACGGCCTCGAGCGACGAGGTGACGGTGCCCCGGTCGGGGTGGCGTTCGGTTCGCAGGCTCATCGGTCACTCCCCGGTCACGTCGTAGTTGACGAAGCGCTTGGACAGCCAGTACACGAGCCCGGACAGGACCATCCCGGCCAGGAACAGCAGCACGGCCATCGCGCTCGCGAAGCCGAGCTGCGCGTACCCGAACGCGTTCTTGTACAGGTAGAGCATGTAGAACAACGTCCCGTTGTCCGGGCTGCCGAGGCCGCCCGTGCCGGACGAGATGATGTACGCCTCGGTGAACACCTGCAGGCCGTTGCTGATCCCGGTGATGAGGTTGAACAGGATCGCCGGCGACAGCAGCGGCAGCGTCAGCGCGAAGAACTGGCGGACCGGACCGGCGCCGTCGACGCGGGCCGCCTCGTACAGCGACTTCGGGATCCCACGCATGCCGGCGAGGAAGATGAGCGCCGCGTTGCCCGCCCCCATCTGCGCGAGCGCGATGATGACGAGCTTGGCCGTCGTCGGGTCGCCGAGCAGGTTCGTCGCGGGGATCCCCACGAGCTTCATCGCCTGGTTCACGATGCCGGTCTGCGGGTTGACGAGCACCACGAAGATGAACGCGAGCGCGAAGGTCGGGATGAGCGACGGGATGTACAGCGCGGTGCGGTACCAGCTGATCTCGCGGACGTCCTGGTTCATCGCGATCGCGATGACGATGGCGACGACGATCCCCACCGGGACCGCGATGACGGCGTAGAACACCGTGTTGCCGACCGCGGTGTGGACGAGCGGGTCGATGAACGCCGCCACGTAGTTGGCGAAGCCGACCCAGGTCGCGTCCGCCATGCCCGAGTAGCGGGTCAGGCTGATGCCGAACGAGTACAGCAGCGGGTAGGCGACGAACACGAGCACGCCGACGATCCACGGCGAGATGAACGCGATGCCGATCCGCAGCCGGCGCTTCTCGGCCGGTGTCCACGGATGCCGCTCGCGTGGTCGTCGCCGCTGCGTGGCGGCGGTGCGGCCGGTCGTGGTCGGCCGTGGTGGTGCGGTCCCGGATCGTGTCGTGGTCGTCACGAGCGTCCCCTCCTGCCCCGGGGGACCCCGATGTCCCACGGGCGAATCCGTCACCGGGCCGGCGTTCCTGGTCGCCGACCCAGCTCAATCCAATTGATTGACAAATTCGTTTGGGCAGCGATGCTATGGATCATGGCCGAGCCGCGTCAACCCTCTCGTCGCAACGTGCTGCATGGCGGAACGGAGCGTGTCGAGCGCGGAGAGCGGGCGGGATCGCGCGGCGACTCGGGGACCGGTACGAACCTCGTGCACGTCGGCGAGCACAACCGCGCGCTCGTCGTCGACCTCGTCCGGCGGCGGGGGCCGGTCACCCGGGCGGACCTCGCCCGGTCGACCGGCCTGAGCGCCCAGACCGTGACGAACATCGCGGCGCCGCTCGTGCGGGGCGGCCTCCTGCGGGAGTCCCCGGACGGCGGCCGCGGGCTGGAGGTCGTCGCCACCGCCCGCTCGGCGGTCGGCGTCCACCTCGATCCGGCGCACCTCGTCGTCGTCCGCACCGACCTGACGGGCCGGGTCCTCGCCGAGGACCACGTCGACCTCGACGCCGTCGACGACCCCGGCGCGACCCTGGACACCGCGGCCGCCGCGGTCGGACGCGTGTGCGCCGACGGCGCCGCGGTCGACGGCATCGGCCTCGCCGTGCCGGGCCCGATCGACCCGGACGGCGTCCGCACCGGGTCCCCGGCACAGCTGCCCGCCTGGCAGCACCTGCCCGTCGCCGCGGAGCTCGCCGCCCGCACCGGAGTGCCGGTCCGACTCGAGAAGGACAGCACCGCCAGCGCCCTCGGCGAGGTCTGGGCCGGTCCCGCGCCCGACGACCTGGTGTCCGTGTTCCTCGGCCACGGCATCGGCGCGGCGACGGTCGCCCACGGCGAGGTCGTCCGCGGAGCGAGCGGCAACGCCGGCGAGTTCGGCGGCATGCCCGTGCACGCCCACGGCGGCTGGACGGAGGTCTGGGAGGCATGCCAACCCCTGCAACAGGTCCGGCGTGCGATCGAAGTCGGGCTGCTGCCCGCCGCGGTGCCGCTCGACCGTGCCGTCGACGTGCGCCGCGCGTTCGCCCGGCTGTGCGCCCTGCCCGGCGCCGCGCCGCTCGTCGCCGAGGCCGGCGCTGCCCTCGGGTCCGCGCTCGCCCTGGTCGTCGAACTGCTCGACGTGCCGCGCGCCACGATCGGCGGCAGCGCGGCACTCGCCGGCGGCGACGTCTTCCTCACCGCCGTCCGACGTCGACTCGCCGAGCGCCTGCCGTCCGGCCCGTTCCCCACGGTCGCGTTCACGGACCACGGCGAGGCCGCCGTCGCGCGCGGCGCTGCCTGCTCCGTCCTGCGCGCCGGCCTGGCGATGCCGGTCCTGGTCGCGTCCGGCACCGGCGGTCGGCCGGGAGGCCCGGTGCCCGCCCGCAGCATCGCCCACCCCTGGTGAGCAGTCGCGTCGCGCGCTGCGCTGCCCGAGGAGTCAGCGCGGAACGACCCGCGCCCAGCCGCTCGTGGCGCACCACCGCTGCGGGTCGAAGGTGAAGACGCTCCCCATGCCCGGCTGGTCCAGCGCACGCGAGACCGGCACGCCGTGCAGGTCCGCGAGCAGCAGTGCCCCGACCGCCCCGTGCGACACGATCGTCACGTCCCCGCCCGCGGCCAGGTGACGGACCGCGTCGATGATCCGCGCCTGGGCGTCGACCGCTCGCTCCCACCCGCGCACCGACGACCGGGGTGCGGCGAAGAACGCGTCCACCACGCCCTCGAACTCGTCGAGGGGCAGGTACCCCGTCGCACTGCGGTCGATCTCGCCGAGCCGGGCGTCCTGCTCGGGGTCGACCCCGACCGCCCGACCCAGGACCGCCGCGGTCTCTACGGCCTTCCGCTCCGTGCTCGAGACGATCCGGCGCACCCCGGGGTGCCACGCGACCGCGGCCGCTCCGGCTGCCCGGGCCCTGCCCTCGGGCGAGAGGCCCCACGACTCGATTGGGGCAGCGGGGTCCACGACGACCTCGGCGTGGGTGAGGAACGACGACACCATCGGGCGATCCTGCCACGGGGTGGGTGGGTGGGTGGGTGGGTGGGTGGGTGCGGCGGCGCACGCGCGGGCGGATGCGGGCGTGGCGGGTGCGCGCAGGCGGTGGCGGGGGCAGCGGCGGTGCATGCGGGGACGGGCGCGGGCGCGGCGGCGGGGACGGGTGCGGGCGCGGTGGCAATCGCGGCGGCGACGGGTCGAGTGCATGCGGGTGCATCGTGCGACGGAACACCCGTCGTTCGTCACGTGGTCTGTCGCAACATGCGCCTGCATCGGGTGCGTGTGCATCGTGCGACGGAACACCGGTCGATCGACGCGTGGTCTGTCGCAGGATGTGCACGCATCGACCTACCGCTGGCAGCACGGCCTCTGCTCGCCGCCGTCCCGGGCGACGGGAACCGGGCGGCGTCGAGGCGCATGCGGGTGCATCGTGCGACGGAACACCCGTCGTTCGTCACGTGGTCTGTCGAACCATGCGCCTGCATCGGGTGCGTGTGCATCGGACGACGGACTACCGGTCGATCGACGCGTGGTCTGTCGCAACATGCGCGCGTACGGACCTCCCGTCGCGAGCACGCCGCCGCCGCCCGCCGCCGCCCGCCGCCCCACGCCGGCCACCGATGCCGGCCCCACCCGCCGGTGTCGGTGGCCGTCCCTACGGTGTCGACGTGGCCGAACCCGTGGATGCGTGGTGGCGCCGCCGGCAGTGGTCGCGCGGCGCGGCGGTGCCGTACGCCGTCGGGGCGTTCCGCGCCGAGTGGGCGTCGTACCCGGTGCTCGTGCGGCAGTACCACCCGGAGTGGAACCACGGTGTGGTCCTGTCCCAGGTGCCCCCGGCCGCCGAGGTCCTGCTGACCTGGGAGTGCGACGTCGGCCACGTCTTCGTCGCCACCCCCGCCGAGCAGCGCGGTCGGCCCGGGCGCGAGCGACGCCGGTCGGTGTGGTGCCCGGAGTGCGCGGTGCAGGCACAACCCCAGCGCTGGCCGGTGCTGCCGTCGGACTGGCCCGAGCAGGTCCCGGTGCCGCAGCGCGTCGTCCGTGCGACCGGGCGGCAGACGCTGCCGGCGGCGCCCGCGCGCGGGGTACCTGCCGGCGCGGTCGCCTCGACCCGGTCCCGGTCCCGGTCGCGTCGGCCCGTCACCGGAGCCCCACGCCAGGCGGGCCAGGCGCCCGCGCGCACGATCTGCGCGAAGACGCCTCGGCTGCCGTCGGGGGAGTCCTTCACGAGCGTCTGCGCCCCGGCGACGGCCTCGGCGGTCGAGGCCGAGCTCCGTGCGGCGCTCTCCGACCGGTTCGCGTTCACCTTCGACCACACCGCGATCCGGCTCGACCGCCCGTTCTTCGACCACGTCGAGGTGTGGCCGGACATCGTGCTGCCCGAGCTGCGCGTCGCCATCGAGTACGACTCGACCGGTCGCCACGGCCTCGAACACGTCGGACCGCGGCAGGAGACCGACCGGCGCAAGGACCGGGCCGTCCGCGGCGTCGGGTGGGAGGTCATCCGCATCCGCACCGGGCGGCTCCAGGCGCTCGGGCCGCACGACCTCGAGGTGTCCGGCATCTCGCGGGCGACCATCGAGCGGTTGGCCGACACGCTCCGAACCATCCGCGGCGCGTTGTTCGTCGACGCGTACGCGCGATGAACGGCGCGGAGCCGGTGACGGGGACGGCGCCGGTGACGGCGGTCGGTGCGGTGACCGGACACGTCACGGCGGCGACACGCGCGCTCCTGTACCCCGATCGGGCCCTCGGGGTACGGCGCGCCTGGGACCGCTCCCGCACGGCGGGTAGGCAGGACACGTGACCGTAGCCTTCTGCCTCCACGCCCTCGGATCGAGTTCCGAGGAGTTCGTCCCGCTCCGCAAGGAGCTCGTGGGCGACCTCGACCTGATCGGTGTCGACCTGCCCGGCTTCGGCCGCAGCCCTGCGTCCTCCGGGACGACGGTCGAGGAGATGGCCGTGCTGGTCGAGCGCGCGATCGGTGCCAGCGGCGCCACCGACTGGGTGCTGCTCGGCCACTCGATGGGCGGCAAGGTCGCGACCGTCGTCGCGGACCGCACGATGTCCGGCGCGAACGGCCTGTTCGGCCTGCGCGCCGTGGTCCTGCTCGCGGCATCGCCGCTCGCGCCGGAGCCGATGGACGAGGAGCGCCGCCGGTCGATGCTGGCGTGGGCGGCCGACGGGCCGATCGACGCCTCGGCCGCCGTGGAGTTCGTCGACGCGAACACCGCCTCGACCCTCGCGCCCGACCGGCACCTCACCGCCGTGCAGGACGTCGAACGGACGGACCCCGAGGCCTGGACCGACTGGCTCACCCGCGGCAGCCGCGAGGACTGGTCCGACGCACCGACGAACCCGGTCCCCGCACTCGTGTTCGCCGGCGCCGAGGACGGCGACCTCGACGCCGACGCGCAGCGGCGCCTGACGCTGCCGCACTGGCCGGACTCCGAGCTCCACGTCGTCGACGGTGCCGCGCACCTGCTGCCGTGGGAGCAGCCGGAGGCCGTCGCCGAGCGCATCCGCGACTTCTGCTCGCGCCGGCTGACGGCAGGGCCGGTCGTCCCGCAGGAGACCGCCCGGGTGATCGCCTCGCCGCGGGTGAGCGCCAAGACCCGTGGCGTCTTCGCCGCGCGTGCGCTGCCGGACGACCCCGCCGCCGAACCCCGTGCACTCACGGCCCTCCAGCTCGAGACCCTGCGGGCCATCGCCCGGATCGTCGTGCCGCAGCCCGGTGAACGACAGGTCGACCTCGCCCTGCGGGTCGACGCGCAGCTCGCCGCCGGCGAGGGCGACGGCTGGCGCACCGACGGCATGCCCACCGATGCCGAGGCGTACCGCGGCGCGCTCGACGTGCTCGCCGCCCCGGCGCGTGACGGCGGTCTCGACCAGGCCCTCGAGGCGGTCGCCGCCGGCCGGTACCGCGCCGACGGACGGCTCGACGCCGCGCAGCTGCGCACCTGGTTCGAGGACGCGAGCGTCGACCTCGTCAAGCAGTGGCTCGCGCACCCGGCGACGATGGCCGAGATCGACTACGACGGCTTCGCCAACGGTGGCGACGGTGTCCGCAAACAGGGCTTCCAGCTGCTCGGCGCCGACCAGCGCGAAGCCTGGGAACCCCGGCCGACGGGCACCCCCGCGACCGGAACCACCACGACTGGAGCAGCACGATGAGACTCGACGGACAGCGCACGTACGGCACGGACGACGTCGTCGACGTGGTGGTGGTCGGCACGGGCGCCGGTGGCGCACCGCTGCTCGCCTCGCTCGCACGGCGCGGCCTGCGCGTCGTCGCCCTCGAGGCCGGCAGCAACACCGAGCCCGGCGAGCACACCCCGGACGAGTCGACGGCGGCGGCCCAGATCAACTGGATGGACGAACGCCTGAGCGGCGGCGGCGCCCCGACCGCGTTCGGCCCGAACAACAGCGGCACCGGTGTCGGCGGTTCGACGCTGCACTGGGGCGCGTTCACCCCGCGGCCGTCCGAGCACGACCTGCGCCTGCGGTCGGGGAGCGGCGAGGGCCAGGACTGGCCGATCGCGCACGCCGAGCTCACCGAGTGGATCGAGCAGGTCGAGCACGACGTCGGCGTCGCCGGTCCCGCGCACTACCCGTGGGACCCGGCCCGCCGCTACCGCATGGCCCCGCCGGCGCGGAACGCCTCGTCGGACATGATGATGCGCGGTGCTGCCGCCGCCGGCATCACGGCGACGGACGCGCCGGTCGCGCTCACCACCGAGGACCGGCATCAGGAGCACTTCGGCCTGCGGCACGCCTGCGTGTCCTGCGGCTCGTGCCACCAGGGCTGCCGCAACGGCGCCAAGGTCTCGATGGACACCTCGTACCTGCCGGCCGCCGTGGCGTTCGGCGCCGAGATCCGGCCGGACTCGTTCGTGCACGGCATCGAGCTGGACGCGTCCGGGCAGGTCGCGGCGGTCGTCTACACGCACGCCGGTCGCGAGGTGCGGCAGCGCTGCAAGGCCCTGGTCCTGGCCGCCGGCGGTGTGGAGACGCCCCGGCTGCTCCTGCACACCGGGATCGCGAACGGCAGCGGCCAGGTCGGCCGCAACTTCACGGCGCACGGCGCCACGCAGGTGTGGGGACGCTTCGACCAGTCGATGCGGTCCTACCGCGGGTACCCGTCCTCGATCATCACCGAGGACTTCGTGCGCCCCGCCGACGCGGACTTCGCCGGCGGCTACCTGATCCAGAGCCTCGGGGCGCAGCCGCAGACCTTCGCGAACACCCTGGTGCGCGGCGCTGGGCTCCGCGGCGCCGAGCTCGTGCAGGCGCTGCACGACTACCCGTACTCGGCGGGGGTCGGCATCAACGCCGAGTGCCTGCCCTACGAGGACAACCGCCTCGAGCTGTCCGACGAGCTCGACGAGCACGGCGTCCCGCGCGCCCGGGTCTCGTTCACGCCGGGCTCGAACGAGGAAGCCATCCGCGCACACGCCGTCCGCACGATGACGACCCTGGTCGAGGCCGCCGGCGGGAAGGACATCCGCGTGCTCGAGCGCACCGCGCACACCATCGGCACGGCACGGATGGGGACCGACCGCGCGAGCTCCGTGGTGGACGGCGACGGTCGTTCGTGGGACGTCCCGAACCTGTGGATCTGCGACAACTCGGTGTTCCCGAGCGCCGTCATCGCGAACCCCGCGCTCATGATCATGGCGCTCTCGCTCCGCACCGCCGACCGCATGCTGCAGGCCGCCTGACCGGCAGCACCTAGAGCGCGCACACATCGTGAGCAGAAGTGGTCGGGTCCGCTCCTTGGACCCGACCATTCCTGCTCACGAAGCACCGCGCACCGCGCCGAACGAAGCACCCCGCACCGGCATCGCATCCGCACCCGCACCGCGCGGAACGAAGCGCCCGCACCGCACCGCGCCGCGCCGCCCGTCACCCCCGCAGCGCGAGCGCCTCGCTCGTCCAGCGGGCGTGCAGCTCCCACGGGTCGGTCACCCCGGCCGCGACCCGCTCGACGTGCGCGAGCAGCTCGGGCGTCACCCGGAACCACTCCGTGCGCGGGTAGCGCGTCGCCGCGAAGCGCGCGTGGCGTCGGCGCTCGAGCGTGCGGTCGCCGCGCTCGAAGCCGAGGAGCTCCTGGTGCGGGATCGCCGCGAGCCGCTGCCTCGGGTTCGTCGTCGTGCCGATCTTGATGCGGTCGCCGAAGTCGTCGCGCATCCGCAGGTAGTAGACGACGTCGACGCGCGGGGGAGCGAGGTCGCCGTCCGGCACGTCGCCCCAGCGCCACTCGCACGTCGAGCACACCGCGCCGGACGGGTACCGCACGCCGACCCGCGAACCGCAGACCGGACACGGGCCGGGCAGCAGGTCCTCGACGCCGGTGTGCTCGGCGGCGAGGTCCGTGATGAGCGCGACGTGTCCCGCGCACAGCGGGACGCCGCCGAGCGCCGGGGCGGGCGTGCTCCGGCACCCGGGCACACAGCACGTGGAGGCGACCATGCCGGGAACGCTAACCCGACCCACCGACGCGGGACGGGCCTCCCGACCGGACCGGACCGGATCGGACCGGACCGCAGCGGTCAGTCCGTGAAGATGACACCCACGGGTTCGCGCTTCTCCTCCTGGAAGCGGTCCTCGGCACGGCCGAGCGCCCAGTAGGCGGACAGCGACATCTCGGACTTCTCGAGTCCCCAGTCGTCCTGCAGCAGCCGGCGGATCGCCTTCATCGCGGCCCGCTCGCCGTGCGCGAAGACCTGTACCGGCCGCGAGGCGCGCTCCAGCGAGCGGGCGGCCTCCAGCAGGAGCGTGCCCGGCGCGGCGCCGGTGGCGTCGCGGTGCAGCCACCGCAGGTCGACCCCGGCGGGGTGCGCGACCTGCTGCTCGTCGGCCGGGCCGGCGACCTCGACCAGGGCGACGCCCGTGGCGCTGTCGGGCATGGCCTCGAGCGCGGCGGAGACCGCCGGCAGGGCGCTGTCGTCGCCGAGCAGCACGTGCGTGACCGCGGGGTCGGCGCTCGGCGTGTAGGCGCCGCCGGGGCCGGAGAGGGCGAGGCGGTCGCCGGGGCGGGCCGCGGCGGCCCAGGGACCGGCGAGTCCCTGGTCCCCGTGCACGACGAAGTCGATCGCGATCGTGCGCGCGTCGTGGTCGACCGAGCGCACGGTGTAGGTGCGGCGCGACGGACGGTCCTGCTTGGGCAGGGTCTCGCGCAGCGCGTCGAGGTCGAAGGGCGGCTCGAGGCCGAGGCCGGGCTTCGCGACCAGGAGCTTGACATACTTGTCCGTGGCGGCGACCTTCGCCGGGTCGGCGGCGGCCACGAAGTCGTCGAAGGCGGGGCCGCCCAAGTGCACGCGCACCATGTGCGGCGTGAGCCGTTCGGTGCGGTCGACGACGAAGACGTGCTGGGGACGTTTGGGTTTCGCGCTCATCGGAGCCGAGCTTCCTCCCGCTCGGTCGGCATCCGCTGTGTGCGCTGCGGCGACGAGCACACCACGGTCGGGCGCGCCGTCGGCCGCCACCTGGAGGCCCGGCCGCGGTCCGTCCGGACGGTCGTCGTCACGCGTCCGCCGAGGCCGCTACGCTGCTCGGGACCCGGGACGCGTTCCCGGCAGACCCGGAGAGGACTCCATGACGGCGATCGACGGATCCGCGCGCCACGAGCGTGCGCGGGACGACGTCAGCGGGGCGGTCGACAGCGACCTGCGCGCCGACGTGCGGTACCTCGGCAACCTGCTCGGACGCGTGCTGCGCGAGAACGGCGGGGACGAGCTGCTCTCCGACGTCGAGACGCTGCGTGCCGCCGTCATCGACGCCTACGAGGGCGACCACGCCGACGGCGCCGCCCGGGCCGAGGCCCTGGTGTCCGCGATGTCGGCCGAGCGGGCCGAGGCGGTCGCGCAGGCCTTCACGACGTACTTCCACCTCACGAACCTCGCCGAGGAGCACCACCGGGTGCGCGTCCTCCGGCAGCGCGGCGACGACGGCGGGCACGCCGGTGACTCGTTCCCCGCGACCTACGCGCAGCTCGTGGCCGAGGTCGGCGAGGCCGAGGCCGCCGAGCGGCTGCGGACCCTGCGGTTCCACCCCGTGCTCACGGCGCACCCGACCGAGGCGCGCCGCCGCGCGGTGACGACCGGCGTCCGCCGCATCAGCGACCTCATCGACGAGCGGGACCGGGCGCGCAACGCCACCGCCCGTGCCGAGAACGAGCGTCGACTGCTCGAGGAGATCACCACCCTCCTGCGCACCTCGCCGCTCCGCACCACGCGGCCGACCCCGCTCGACGAGGTCCGCACCGCGATGAGCGTCTTCGACCAGACCCTGTTCGAGATCGTGCCGCAGGTGTACCGCCTGCTCGACGACCGGCTGCAGGGCGACGACGCCGGCCGCGTGCCGGTCACCGCCCCGGCCTTCGTCCGCTTCGGCACGTGGATCGGTGGCGACCGCGACGGCAACCCGCACGTCACCGCCGAGGTCACCCGCCAGGCCGCCGAGATCGCCGCCGAGCACATCCTGCTCGGGCTCGCCCGAGCCGCCACCCGCATCGGCAGCACCCTGACGCTCGACGCGAACGAGACCCCGGCCGACGCCGGCCTGACCGCGCTCGTCGCCGCGCAGGAGTCGCTCGACCCCGGCATCGCCGAGCGCATCGGCATCCGCGCGCCGAACGAGACCCACCGTCGCGCGCTGCTCTTCGCCGCCGCGCGCATCGACGCGACCCGCCTCGGCGAGACGCCGCTCGCGTACCCGGGCCCGGAAGCGCTCCTCACCGACCTGCGCACCATCCAGACCTCCCTGGTGCAGGCGGGTGCCTTCCGGCCGGCGAACGGCGAGCTGCAGAACCTCATCTGGCAGGTCGAGACCTTCGGCTTCCACCTCGCCGAGCTCGAGGTCCGGCAGCACTCGCAGGTGCACCGGACCGCCCTCGCCGAGATCCGCGCCGGGGGACCCCGCAGCGAGACCACGGAAGAGGTCCTCGCGGTCTTCCGGACCATCGCCGCGCTGCAGGCCCGCTTCGGCGTCCGTGCGGCCAGCCGGTACATCGTGTCGTTCACGCAGTCGCCGGCCGACCTGGCGAACGTGCACGAGCTCGCCGTCGCCGCGCTCGGTTCGGTCGAGGCGGCGCCCGTCCTCGACGTCATCCCGCTGTTCGAGACCTTCGCCGACCTGCACGCCAGCGTCGACGTCCTCGACGAGGCCGTCCGCACCGAGGCGTTCCAGCGGCGTCTCGCCGCGACCGGCCGTCGGCTCGAGGTCATGCTCGGCTACTCCGACTCGTCGAAGGACGTCGGCCCGGTCTCCGCGAACCTGGCGCTGTACGACGCACAGGCGCGGATCGCGGACTGGGCCCGCGACAACGACGTGGAGCTCACGCTGTTCCACGGCCGTGGCGGCTCCCTCGGCCGCGGCGGCGGTCCGGCCAACGAGGCCGTGCTCGCGCAGCCGCCGGGGTCGATCGCCGGACGGCTCAAGCTCACCGAGCAGGGTGAGGTCATCTTCGCCCAGTACGGCGACCAGGACATCGCCGCCCGTCACCTCGAGCAGATGGCCTCGGCGACGCTGTTCGCGTCGTCGCCGTCGAACGAGTCGCACACCGAGCAGGCGGCGCAGCGCTTCGCCGACCTCGCGCAGCGGCTCGACGACGTCTCGCGCGAGGCGTTCTACGGGCTGGTCAAGGCGGACGGCTTCGCACCGTGGTTCGCCCGGGTCACCCCGATGGAGGAGATCGGTCTGCTCCCGCTCGGCTCCCGCCCCGCCCGACGCGGGCTGAGCGTCGAGTCCCTCGAGGACCTCCGCGCGATCCCGTGGGTGTTCTCGTGGACGCAGGCGCGCATCAACCTCGCCGGCTGGTACGGCCTGGGTTCCGCGCTCGAGGCCGTCGGCGACGTCGAGGCCCTGCGCGCCGCCTACCGCGACTGGCCGCTGTTCGCCGCGATGATCCGCAACGTCGAGATGTCGCTCGCCAAGACCGACGAGCACATCGCGCGCCGCTACCTCGAGCTCGCGGACCGCGACGACCTCGCCGCCGCGGTCCTGGACGAGATGCTCCGCACCCGCGACTGGGTGCTCCGCGTCTCCGGCGGCAGCGACGTGCTGGCCGACCGGCCGGTGCTGGCGCGGGCCGTCCGCCTGCGCAGCCCGTACGTCGACGCACTGTCGCACCTGCAGCTCCGTGCGTTGCGGTCGATCCGCACCACCGGCAGCACCGACCCGACGGACGCCGACCACCGACTGCTCCTGCTGACGGTCAACGGCATCGCCGCCGGTCTGCAGAACACCGGCTGACGCGTCGCCCGTCCGGGTCGCGTGCACCGCGTGTCGGACGGGAGGCCCGGTGCGGCCCGGCGACGTCCCCTCCGTCCGCCTCGGTGCGCGTCCCGGACGCGCGCACGTGACGGTCCACCCCGGTCCGCGTAGCGTGGCGGTCGTGACGACGGGGCGCCAGCGGAGGACCACGACGACGCTGCCGCCGATCGTGCCGCTCGCGCTCGTCGTCGGTGTGTCGCCGTTCGCCACAGACATGTAGATCCCGGCACTGCCCGCGATCGCGCGCGACCTCGGTACGACGCCGGGCACCGTGCAGCTCTCGCTGACCGCCTTCCTCGTGGCGTTCGCGGTCGGGCAGCTGCTCGTCGGCCCGGTGAGCGACGGCGTCGGCCGCCGCCCGATGCTCGTCGTCGGGACCGCGGTGTTCGCCGCGGCGTCGGTGGCGTGCGCCCTCGCCCCGGACGTCGTCGTGCTCGTCCTCGCACGCATCGCGCAGGGGCTCGGCGGTGCGGCCGGTGCGGTGGCGGGTCGCGCGATGGTGTCCGACGTGGCGAACGGGACGCGGATGGCGCGGGTGTTCGGCACCCTCGCCGCGATCAACGCCATTGGGCCCGTGGTGGCGCCGCTGGCCGGGGGAGCGGTGCTGACCGTCGGCACCTGGCGGCTCATGTTCGTCGTGCTCGCCGCCCTCGGGCTGCTGCTGTGCGCGATCGTGGTGCTGCGGTTCCACGAGACCCTGCCCGTGGGACGCCGCGGGGGCGCCGGGTTCGCCGCGAACGGCCGGCGGATCCGCGAGCTGCTCGGCATCGCACGCTTCCGCGCCTACGTGCTCAGCGGCGTGCTGTCCACGGTGGGGTTCTTCGCCTACATCGCCACGAGCTCGTTCGTCTTCCAGACGGAGTACGGGTTCTCCGAGGGTGGGTACACGCTCGTGTTCGCGACGAACGCGTCGATGATGGTCGTCACCACCCTGGTGTTCCGGCGGGTCGTCGGGCGGTTCTCCGAGGACGCCCTGCTCACCGCCGGCCTGGTGGTCGGTACGACGGGCGCGACGGGGGTGCTCGTCGCGGCGTTGACCGGTGCCGGTCCGGTCGTGGTGTGGTGCGCGCTCGCGGTCGTCACGGCGGCGTGGGGCTTCGTGCTGCCGGCCGCGATGACCCGGACGCAGCACGTCGGCGCGGCGCACCCGGGGACCGCCGCGGCCCTGCAGGGCGGACTCACCTTCGGCATCGGCGGGCTCGGCACACCGCTCGCGGGCGCGCTCGGCGGCACGGCGCTGGCGATGGGCGGGGTCATGGCGGCGCTCATGGCGGCGGCCGTGGTGGTGCAGGTCACCGCGACGCGGCGGCACGCCGGCCGGACCTGACGGTGACGAACCGGTAGGTTGCATGGTGCAAGGCGAACCGACACGAGGGGACCACACGGCATGGACATCGTCGTACACGAGGCGGAGACCGACACCGCCGTCCTGGAGTGCAGCGGACGGCTCAACATGGTGTCCGCACCGTCGTTCCGCGAGACCGTCGCCCAGGTGGTCGGCAACGGCCGCGCACGGATCGTGGTCGAGCTCTCGGCCGTGGAGTTCATGGACTCGTCCGGTCTCGGCGCGCTCGTCGGCAGCCTGAAGACCGCTCGGCAGGCCGGCGGCGACCTCCGACTCGCCGCACCGTCCGAGCAGGTGCAGATGGTCCTGAAGCTCTCGAACATCGACAAGATCCTGCGCACGTACCCGGACGGGGACGCCGCGGTCGTCGGCTGGTGAGCACGGTGACGACCGGCGAGCACCTGCTCGAACTCGCGTGCCCGCCGGACGACGTGTCCGCCGTCCACACGTTCCTGTCCGGGGTCTGGGACCGCGAACCGACGGTCTCCGCCGAGGACCGGATGGCACTCGAACTCGCGCTCGTCGAACTCACCTCGAACGTCATCGAGCACGGTGCGCACGCGCACGGCGTCTCGTGCCAGCTCCGGCTCGCGATCGGGGACGACCGCGTCGACGCGCTGCTGTCGGACGACGGCTCGCCCGCGACGGTGGACCCGGACGCGGCACGGCTGCCCGAGGACCTCGCCGAGAGCGGTCGCGGGCTCGCCCTGGTGCGCATGGTCGTCGACGACCTGCGCTACGAGCGCGTCGACGACCGCAACCGCTGGACGGTGGCGCGCGCGCGTCGCTGAGCCGGGTGTCCGCGACGCGCAACGACGGGGCCGTTTCCCGCACGACGACGGCGCCGATTCCCGCTGGTGCCGACCGCCGTGTCACGATTCGCACGATGACAGTCGAACCAGCCGATCCACGGATCAGCTTCGAGACGTCGGGGGCCGACCTCGAGGCGGCCCTGCACATGTACGAGGACGCCTACGACGGGACCGGCTTCGACGCGACCCGGACCGACCGGCCCTTCGCGTACCGGTTCCGGGTGGTCGGGGACGACGTCATGTCCTTCCGCTCGACCCGCTTCGACGCCCGCATGCAGGGCGAGATCGACGACGGCGGCGAGTACGTCGTCAACTGGACCACCGAGGGCGGCGGTCGGATCGACATCGGCCGCGACGAGGTCGCGCTGCGCCCCGGCCACCCGGTGGTGTTCCCGACCGGACGACCCTTCGCCTTCGACCTGCAGGACGTCCGGCAGAGCCTGGTGCAGTTCGACCGGTCGTACCTCGAGGGCATCGCGGCCGAGGTGCACGGCACCCAGCCCGGTCCGCTCGTCTTCGACCACACCGCGGCGCCCGACCCCGAGGACCTGCGCGGCTGGAACGCCCAGGTGCAGGGTGCGGCCGCGACCGTGCTCGGGACCGGCCCGGTGTCCGCCCTCGCCTTCGCCGAGACGGCCCGGGCGACCGCGCACAGCCTGCTCCGGACGTTCCCGCACCAGGTGCTCGCGCCCGAGGTGACCCTGCCCCAGGGCGCGACCGGCCGGGTCTGCGAGGCGATCGAGTACATGCACGCCCACTCGCACACCCCGATGTCGACGACCGACGTCGCCGAGTACGTCGGGCTGAGCGTCCGCGGTCTGCAACAGGCGTTCCAGCGACAGGTGGGCACCGCCCCGAACGCGATGCTCCGGGGCATCCGTCTCGACCGGGTGCGCGAGGAGCTCCGTCGCTCCTCGGCCAGCGAGACCACGGTGGCGGCGATCGCCGTGCGGTGGGGCTTCGCGCACCTCGGACGGTTCTCGGCGGCGTACGCGTCCCGCTTCGGCGAGTACCCGCGCGAGACGCTCCAGCGCTGACGACCGGCCCGGTCGCCGCTACGCTGGCGCGGTGCGCAGACCTCGACCGTGGGTGATCGTCCCCGGGATCTGGAACTCCGACCCGGAGCACTGGCAGTCCGTCTGGCAGGACGAGCGCGGTGCCGGAGCCGTCCGCATCGAGCCGGCCTCGTGGAGCGACCCCGACCCGGCCGACTGGCGGGACGCGATCACGCGTGCCGTCCGGTCCTGCCCGGAGCCGCCGGTGCTCGTCGCGCACAGCCTCGGCGTCCTCGCCGTGGCGGACTGGCTCGCCGCCGCCGTGGGGACGGCAGCCGGCGCGTTCCTGGTCGCCCCGCCCGACCCCGCCGCGCCCGGGTTCCCGGAGGCCGCAGGGGGCTTCGCCGCCCCGCGACCGCTGCCCGACGGCGCGCACGTCCCGACGCGGATGGTCGTGAGCGACGACGACCCGTACTGCTCCGTCGACCGGGCGACGGCCTTTGCACGCACCCTCGGTGCGACGGTGCTGCGGGTCGGCGCGCTCGGCCACGTCAACGTCGCGAGCGGGGTCGGTGCGTGGCCGGCGGGGCGCTCGCTCCTCGACGACCTCGAAGACGCGCTCTGACGCCCGCCCACACCGCGGCCGACACGCCGTTCACGTTCGGGGCGACATGTCACGGAACCCGGCGACACACCGCGGATGTCCGACGATCCGGGCCGTGCGATATTTACCCTTCGGACATGGAGACCCAGTCCGGCGCACGCACCCCGCTCGTGGACCCGTTCGGTCGCGAGCTCGAGGAGTGGCTCCGCGACGCCCCGGCGACGCGGACGCCGTACGTGGCGGACCTGGTGGTCCCGCCCGTCACCGGCCCCGTGCAGCGGCCCGACCGCGCACCGGCCACCCCGGTCGAGGACCGTCGCCGCACGCCTGCCCACAGTACTGACGCCAGCGCCGAGCGCGATGCTGACGCCAGCGCCGAGCGCGATGCTGACGCCAGCGCCGAGCGCGGTGCCGACACCGGTACGGACACGACGTCCGTCGCTCCGGTCAGCGAGGTCACGGCGGCGACGCCGTCGGCGGGTCTGTCGGCAGCGACGACCCCGGCCCCGGCCTTCCGCCGCGACCGCGTGCGCGACCACGCCCGGCACGCCGCCTCGTGCGCGCCGTCGTTCCCGGAACCGCCGGAGCGGATCGCCCTGCGCATCGAGGACCTGGCCGTCGAGGTCGCCTCGTCGACCGGTCGCAGCACCGTCGAGCGCATCGTGCTGCTCGAGGACGAGGTCCGTCGTCGCGACGAGGACCTCGCACGCCTCGCGGCCTGGGAGGCCACCGTCGCCGGCACCGACGACCCCGAGGTGCGCGCCGCCCGCGACTTCGCCCGCACGGTGTTCGCCGACCTGCTCGCCGACGCCGCCCTCGAGGCCGACCGCCGCGACCGGGCCGCAGCCCGCCGTGTCGCGACGACGCCCGTCCCCGTCCCCGTCGTCGTCGCTCCGGCACCCGCACCGACCGGCCGCAGCACGTCGGCACCGCGAGCCGACATCGCGACGGCGCGCCCGGCCGTGGAGCTGGTGCTGCCGGAACGCGACGAACCCGTCCGGCCGGTGGCGGGCCTCCCGGCCGTGTCGCCGGTGTCCGCGAACACGCGACCGACGCCGCTCGTCCAGCCCGCCACCGGGCCGACCGTGATCGACCGCGCCGCGTTCGCCGCAGCGCTCACGGCGCACCAGGGCCGGACCGCGAGCACGCCCGTCGTCCTGCCGGACGCGGTCGTGCCCGCCGGCCCCGTCGCGCACGAGCCGGTTCCGCAGCAGGCCGAGGCGGAGCGCCCCGGCTGGTGGTCGCGTCTCGTGGCCCGGCTGCTGCACCTGCTCGGCCGCTGACGGGGCGGACGCCTCGGTAGACTGACGGGATGCCGACGCTCCGCGAACTCCAGGCCGTGATCGAGGACCTGTGGCCCGCCGCGGGCGCCGAGTCCTGGGACAGCGTGGGCCTGGTCGCCGGTGACCCCGACGCCGTCGTCGAGCACGTGCACCTGGCCGTCGACGCCGTGCCGGCCACCGCGCGCGAAGCGGTCGAACTCGGAGCCGGGCTCCTCCTGACGCACCACCCGCTGCTGCTGCGCGGGGTGACCACGATCGCCGAGACCACCTACAAGGGCAGCGTGCTCGCGACCCTGGTGCGGGGTGGCTGCGGCCTCGTCGCCGCGCACACCAACGCCGACGTCGTCACCACCGGCACCTCGGCCGTGCTCGCCGACCGCATCGGCCTGACCGAGCAGCGCCCGCTCGACGCCGGGTCCGACCCCGCGACCGGCATCGGCCGTGTAGGCGTCCTGGCGGAACCGACCACGCTCGGTGCGCTCGCCCGGCGGCTCGTCGACCTGCTGCCGCCGACCGCCACCGGCGTCCGCGTCTCCGGGGACTTCGACCAGCCCGTCCGCACCGTCGCGCTCTGCGCCGGTGCCGGTGACTCCCTGCTCGGTCACCCCGCCGTGCTCGACGCCGACGTGTACGTCACCAGCGACCTCCGCCACCACCCGGCGTCCGAGTTCCGCGAACAGGCACTGCTCCACGGCGGACCGGCCCTCGTCGACACGTCGCACTGGGCCACCGAGTGGCTCTGGCTCGACGTCGCGGCGGCGCAGCTGCGCGAGGCCGCCGGTGTCCGCGTCACCGTGAGTGACCTCCGCACCGACCCGTGGGACTTCGCCGTCCTGCCGGCCGCCGAACCCACCACCCCCACTGAAGGAGTCTGACCATGAAGGCAGCACCCGAGGACCAGGTCATCCTCCTCGACCTCCAACGACTCGACAACGACGTCACCCGGATCGCGCACCGCATCACGTCGCTGCAGAAGGGCGACCAGCTCACCGAGCTCGGCACCAGGGCCGCCGGGCTGCGCAGCGAGCTCGTCGCGGCCACCGGCGAGGTCGAGGACGCCGAGCGCGAGCTCGCACGCCTGGAGTCCGACACCGCGACCGCCCACGCCCGCATCGAGCGCGACACCACCATGCTGCAGAACGTGTCGAACTCGAAGGACGCCGCCGGCCTGCAGAGCGAGCTCGAGTCGCTGCAGCGGCGCATCGGCGGCCTCGAGACCGCCGAGCTCGAGATCATGGAGAACCTCGACGTGCTCCGCGCGCGGGTGGGCGACGTCGAGGCGAAGCTCGCCGAGGTCGACGCCGCACGAGCCGGGCTCGTCGCCGACCGCGACGCCGAGATCGCACGGCTGACCGGCGACAAGGACTCGGCCGAGCAGAGCCGCGCCGCCGTCGCCGCGAAGGTGCCGGCCGACCTGCTCGCGCTGTACGACCGGCAGCGCGCCCGCTACGGCTTCGGCGCCTCGCTGCTGCAGGGCGGCGTGTCCACGGCCTCCGGGGTGTCGCTCACCAACTCGGACCTGCAGGACATCCGCCGTGCCGCTCCGGACGACGTCGTGCTCTGCCCCGACAGCGACGCGATCCTGGTGCGCACGGCCGAGTCGGGTCTGTAGCCCGGACCGGGCCCGGCCGGGCCGGCCCGGGCCTGCCCGAGCCGCGCCCCGTCTCACGCGTCTCAGGCGCGCAGCGCGGCGACGATGCGGTCGCGGGCTGCCGCAGCGGGACGCGTCGGCAGCAGCGGGAACACGTGCACGGCCCCGCGGCGTTCGACGAGTTCGACGTCGACGCCGGCGGCCCGGGCCCCCGCGGCGAGCACGTGCGCGTCCGGGTTGAGGACGTCGCGCGTGCCCGTGAGCAGCAGGACCGGGCCGAGCCCGGTCGGGTCGCCCGCCAGGGGACTCACCGTCGGGTCCGTCACGGGGTGGCGCCCGGCCCACTGCGCGCCGAGGTGGCGGAGCCCGTCGACACCGAGCCACGGGTCGGACGGCAGCACCTCGGCGAGCCGCGGGTTCGCCATCGTCAGGTCGAGCGCCGGCGCGAGCAGGACGGTGCGCACTGCCCGGTGTCCGCGGTCACGGAGCGCGAGCGCGGCGGACAGGGCGATCTGGCCGCCGGCCGAGTCGCCGGCCAGGCGCACCTCGCGGCCGGTCGCCGTCGCGGCCTCGAACAGCTGCACGACGAGCGCGACGGCCGCCGCGGCATCGCCGTGGGGGAGCAGCGCGTACAGCGGCACGGTGACCGTGGTGTTCGCCTCGGCGGCGACCTGCGCGACGAGCGCCCAGTGCTGCCGGCTGATGTCGTGCACCCACCCGCCGCCGTGGACGTACACGGTCTCGCCGACGGGCGTGGACCGGGTGGGCGTGACGGTGTACACCGGACGTCCGTGCTCGCGGCGCAGGGTGACGGCGACGTCCGGGCGCAGCCGCAGGCGCTCCGGCGGGACGGCCGGCTCGGGGTGCCGAGCGTGGCGGCGGACCTCGCGCGCGGCGCCCTCGACGGTCCGGTAGGGCCGGTTCGCCCGGGTGGCGCGCAGGTACAGCGGCGCGAGGGCTTCGGGGAGGAACACGTCAGCGCCTTCCGACGGTCGCCACCGCGGGCGGCGGCCCGCGGCGTGGTGTGGGCGAATGGGCCGGCCGTACGCCGGGTTCTGTCCCGCCGCTCGCGCGGCGGTGACGGCCATCTCTCTCGGACCGACGTTGCCGTCGGCCTCCAGCGGTCTACCCGAGGACTCGGCGAGCAGCCTCAGCGTCCTCTGTCTGACCTTGCTCCGGGCGAGGTTTACCGAGCGGATCCGGTCACCCGGACCCCTGGTGGTCTCTTACACCACCGTTTCACCCTTACCGACGTCGCCGCCGGCGGTCTGCTTTCTGTGGCACTGTCTCGCGGATTGCTCCGGGTGGGTGTTACCCACCGCCCTGCTCTGTGGAGCCCGGACGTTCCTCGGCACTCCCGGAGGAGTGACGCGACCGTCTCACCGACCCATTCGCACGGCCAGCCTAGCGCGTGCGCCCCGGGGCCGGACCCGCCGAGGTCGCACGGAGTGCCGCCCGGACGGCCGTCGTCCGGCACGTCGCGCGACCCGGGGGACGCGCACGTGGCATGTCGTGCGACCTCGGCGCCCGACCGCGCGGGCCCCGCCGCCCGTGGACGCTGTGTGTGCGGCCGGCGGCCGAGCCGTCGAGGTCGCACGGAGTGCCGCCCGGACGGCCGTTCTGCGGCAGCTCGCGCGACCAGGGCGACGCGGACGCGGCGTGTCGTGCGACCTCACCGGCCGGGGACGTCGCCGGACGCCCCGCGGCCAGGTGCCTCAGGCGCTCTGCGCCGCCAGGGTCGCCGCGCCGATGATGCCCGCGTTGTTGCGGAGCGTCGCCGGGATGATGTCGGCCTGCAGGTCGAGGAGCGGCAGGTACTCCTCGTGCTGCTTCGAGACGCCGCCGCCGACGACGAAGAGCTCCGGGGAGAGCAGGGCCTCGAGCGTCGAGTAGTAGTGCTGCAGGCGCTTCGCCCAGTGCTTCCACGACAGGTCGTCGCGCTCCTTGGCTGCGAACGAGGCGCGCGACTCGGCGTCGTGGCCGTCGATCTCCAGGTGCCCGAGCTCGGAGTTGACGATGAGCACGCCGTCGTTGATGAGCGCGGTGCCGATCCCGGTGCCGAGCGTCGTGACGATGACGAGGCCGTCCTTGCCCTTCGCCGCGCCGAACTGCTGCTCGGCGAACCCGGCGGCGTCGGCGTCGTTGACGAAGTGGATGGAGCGGCCGAGCTCCTTCTCGAACAGTGCCTCGGCCTCGAAGCCGATCCACTTCTTCGAGACGTTGGCGGCCGACATGGTCTTGCCGTCACGGACGATGGCCGGGAAGCACACGCCCACCGGCACGTCGGCGGCCGGGGCGAGCTCCTCGACGATGGACTTCGCGACCGCGACGATGTCGTGGGGCTTCCCGCCCTCGGGGGTGGCCTTCTTGATCCGGTCGGTCGTCAGTTCGCCCGAGGCGACGTCGACGATCGCGCCCTTGATGCCCGTACCGCCGATGTCGACGCCGACTGCGAGGGTGGTCATGAGGAGCCTTTCGGTGGGGGTCTCAGGAGACGGTGAGGAGTTCCGCGCCGCGCTCGGTGACGACGAGGGTGTGCTCGAACTGGGCGGTCCAGGACTTGTCCCGCGTGGAGACCGTCCAGTCGTCGGACCAGATGTCCGCCGCCACCCCGCCGAGCGTCAGCATGGGCTCGATGGTGAACACCATGCCCGGCTCGATGACGGTGTCGTACTGCGGGGCGTCGTAGTGGGGGATGATCAGGCCGGAGTGGAAGGCCCGCCCGACGCCGTGGCCGGTGTAGTCGCGGACCACCCCGTAGCCGAAGCGCTTCGCGTACGCCTCGATGGCGCGGCCGATGACGTTGACCTGGCGACCGGGCGCCACGGCCTTGATGCCGCGCTCGAGGGCGAGTCGGGTGCGGGTGACGAGGTCCTCGACCTCCGGCGCGGCCTGCCCGACGACGAACGTGCGGTTCGTGTCGCCGTGCATGCCGTCCTTGTAGGCCGTGATGTCGATGTTGACGATGTCGCCGTCCTGCAGCACGGTGTCGTCCGGGATCCCGTGGCAGATCACCTCGTTGAGGCTCGAGCACAACGACTTCGGGTACCCGCGGTAGCCGAGCGTCGACGGGTAGGCGCCGTGCGCGACGACGTACTCGTGCCCGATGCGGTCGAGCTCGTCGGTGGTGACGCCCGGTCGGATCGCCGCGGCGACGGCGTCGATGGCCCGCGAGGCGATCCGGCCCGCGGTGCGGATCCGCTCGACCTCGTCCGGGGTGTAGGTGTCGCCGAGTCCGTGCTCGTGCGGTTCGACCCGGCCGACGTACTCCGGCCGCTCGATGTCCTGCGGGACGGCCAGCTGGGGGGAGACGCGGCCGGCGGTCAGGTGTCCGTGTTCGTCCCGGGGCATGCGGACCACTCTAGCCGGGGCCGCGTCCGTCGCCGCGCGGGTCCCGAGCGGCCGCCCGCGTGTGCGCCGGGACGCGACCGCCTGGAGGCGCGGCACCGGTCCGCCGGACGGCGGTCGGGCCTCCAGGCCGTCACCCCGGGCGCGGGGCGCTCCCCGACAGCCGGCCGCACGGCGACCAGCGCGCCGTAGCGGCGCGCGGACCACCGACGCACCGCGTCGGTACGGTGGGCGGCATGAGTGACGAGCGCATCGAGTCCCAGTGGTGGTTCAACGACAAGACCGGCCAGGTCGAGCAGGGGCCGCAGTCGCCGCAGCGTGACCGCATCGGCCCCTTCGCCACGCGCGAGGAAGCGCAGCACGCGCTCGACCGCATCGCCGCGAACAACGAGAAGTGGGACGCCGAGGACCGCTGACCCGCCCGGCCGCACCCCGTCCGTCCCACCGGACCACTAGCCTGGGACCAGGCCCGCCCGCGGCCACCCGATACACGGAAAGGTCGTGCATGGACAAGCAGACGGACTTCGTGCTCCGCACCATCGAGGAGCGCGGGATCAAGTTCATCCGACTCTGGTTCACGGACGTCATCGGGACGCTCAAGTCGGTGGCGATCGCCCCGGCCGAGGTCGAGGGTGCCTTCGCCGAGGGCATCGGGTTCGACGGCTCCGCGATCGAGGGCCTCACCCGCAGCTACGAGGCCGACGTGCTCGCGCACCCGGACCCCTCGACGTTCCAGATCCTGCCGTGGCGCGGCGAGATCGACCCGACCGCGCGGATGTTCTGCGACATCACGACCCCGGACGGGCAGCCGGCCGTCGCCGACCCGCGCAACGTGCTGAAGCGCACCCTGGCCCGGGCGAGCGACCGCGGCTTCACGTTCTACACGCACCCCGAGATCGAGTTCTACCTGCTCAAGAGCCGCGAGTGGCGGGACGGCGGCCCGCAGCCCGTCGACCAGGCCGGCTACTTCGACAACGTGCCCGGCGGCAGCGCCCACGACTTCCGCCGCCGCTCGGTGCGGATGCTCGAGGACCTCGGCATCTCGGTGGAGTACAGCCACCACGAGGCCGGCCCCGGCCAGAACGAGATCGACCTGCGGTACGCGGACGCGCTCACGATGGCCGACAACATCATGACCTTCCGCACCGTCGTGAAGGAGGTCGCGATCGAGCAGGGCGTCTACGCGACGTTCATGCCGAAGCCGATCTCCGGCCAGCCCGGCTCGGGCATGCACACGCACGTGTCGCTGTTCGAGGGCGACCAGAACGCGTTCTACGAGGCCGGCGGCCAGTACCAGCTCTCGCAGACGGCCAAGCACTTCATCGCCGGTGTGCTCAAGCACGCGCCGGAGATCACCGCGGTGACGAACCAGTTCGTCAACTCGTACAAGCGCCTGTGGGGCGGCGACGAGGCCCCCTCGTTCGTCACCTGGGGCCACAACAACCGGTCCGCGCTCGTCCGCGTGCCGCTGTACAAGCCGAACAAGGGCCAGTCGTCGCGCATCGAGTACCGCGGCATCGACTCCGCGGCGAACCCGTACCTGGCGTACTCGCTCCTGCTCGCCGCCGGGCTCAAGGGCATCGAGGAGGAGTACGAGCTCCCCGCCGAGGCGGAGGACAACGTCTGGAGCCTCAGCGACTCGGAGCGCAAGGCCCTCGGCTACAGCCAGCTGCCGGCGAGCCTCGACCACGCGCTGAGCCTGATGGAGGACTCCGAGCTCGTCGCCGAGACCCTCGGCGAGCAGGTGTTCAACTTCGTGCTGCTCAACAAGCGCCAGGAGTGGAAGCGGTACCGCGACCAGGTGACGCCGTTCGAGCTCGACACCAACCTCGGCGCGCTGTAGGCGGAGTGCGCACCAGATGACCGGTCGGACGACGACGTCACGATCCGAGTTGGCGCGCCTGGGCTTCGCCGAGTTGTCGGAGAGCCTCGAGCGGATCGCCGACCTGCGCGAACGGTTCGGGGCCGGCGTGCCCCTGCCCGTCGACGGCGGGGGCGCACTCTGGGGCGTGACCGCGGACCCGGACGGTGCGCTGCGGTCGCTGGAGCGCCTGCTCGAGCGCGCCCCGGACGCGCTGCGGCCCGTGCTGGCCGACGAGGCCGCGACCGAGCGCCTGGTCCGCCTGCTCGGCGCCTCGGTCGGGCTCGGCGAGTTCCTGCACCGTCGGCCGGCGGAGCTCGACCTGCTCCTCGAACCGGTGCGCGAGCCGTGGTCGCAGGAGCGCTACACGGAGTCGCTGGTGCGGGCGGTGGACGGCACCACGGGCGAGGACGCCCGCGTCCGCCTGCGGGTGCGCTACCGACGGCACCTCGCCCAGATCGCGCTGTACGACGTGCTGCACGCCGCCCCGACCGAGGCGTTCCCGAGCGTCGCCGCCGGGCTCGCCGACCTGGCCGGCGCCGCGCTCGAGGCAGCGGTGCAGGTCGCCCGGCGCGAGGTCCCGTTCCCGGCCGACGACGTCGCCGCGACCCCGCTCGCGGTCATCGCGATGGGCAAGGCCGGCGCGCGCGAGCTGAACTACGTCAGCGACGTCGACGTCATCTTCGTCACCGAGGCCACCGACGCGGTGCCCACCGACCGCGCGGTGCTCGTCTCCACCCGGATCGCGATCGCCGCGACGCACGCCATCACCGACCTCGCCGCCGAGCCGGCCCTGTGGGAGGTCGACGCGAACCTGCGGCCCGAGGGCAAGGACGGCGCCCTCGTCCGCACCCTCGACTCGCACGTGGCCTACTACGAGCGCTGGGCGAAGGGGTGGGAGTTCCAGGCCCTGCTGAAGGCGCGGCCGATCGCCGGGTCGGCCGACCTCGGCCGGCGCTACGCCGAGGCCGTCGCGCCCTTCGTGTGGAGCTCGTCCGGCCGGCCCGGCTTCGTCGAGTCCGTGCAGCGGATGCGCGAGCGCGTCACCGAGCACATCCCGGACGCGGACGTCGACCGGCAGCTCAAGCTCGGCCCCGGCGGCCTGCGCGACGTCGAGTTCACGGTGCAGCTGCTGCAGCTCGTGCACGGCCGCGACGACCCCTCCGTGCGGGTCCGGTCGACGCTCGAGGCGATGGACGCCCTGACCGACGCCGGGTACGTCGGCCGGGCCGAGGCCGCCCGCTTCGGGCCCGACTACGCCCTGCTGCGCGTCCTCGAGCACCGCATCCAGCTGCGCCGCCTGCAGCGCACGCACCTCATGCCGACCGACGAAGAGGAGCTGCGGGTCCTCGCCCGGTCGAGCGGCGTCGCGACGTCCGCCGCGGCGCTCGAGACGCGCTGGCGTGCCGTCAAGCTCGAAGTCCGCGGTCTGCACGAGCGGTTGTTCTACCGTCCGCTGCTGTCCGCCGTCGCGGCCGCCGACGGCGTCGCCCTGACGAACGACCAGGTGGTCGACCGGCTCGGTGCGATCGGCTTCGTCGACCCGGCCGGCGCGATCCGGCACATCCGCGCCCTGACGCAGGGCACGAGCCGTCGCGCCGCCATCCAGCGCAACCTGCTGCCGGTGCTCCTGCGGTGGATGGCCGAGGGGCCGGCGCCCGACCGCGCCCTGCTGGCCTTCCGCCGCCTGAGCGACACCCTGGGGGAGTCGAGCTGGTTCCTCCGGATGCTCCGTGACTCGTCCGGGGCGGCGCACTCGCTGACGACCGTGCTCTCCGAGTCGGCGTTCCTCGCCGGACTGCTCGAACGGTTCCCGGAGGCCGTCGCCTGGCTCGACGAACCCGAGTCCCTGCTCCGGCCCCGCCCGATCGAGTCGCTGCTCGCCGAGATGACCGCGACGACCGCCCGCCACGGCAACGACGTCGACGGGTCCGCCGCGCTGCTGCGGTCGGCCCGACGGCGCGAGACGCTGCGGCTCGGCATGGCCGCGGTGCTCGGACACCTCGACGTCGACGGCCTCGGGCCGGCCCTCAGCGACGTCACCGAGGCCACGCTCGCCGGTGCGCTCGCCCTGGCCCGCCGCGACGCCCCCGAGGGCCTGGAGTTCGGGATCATCGCGATGGGCCGGTTCGGCGGCCGCGAGCTCGGCTTCGGCTCCGACGCCGACGTGCTCTACGTCCACCGGGCACCCGACCTGGCGCCCGAGGTGGCGTCCCGCGCCGCCCAAGCGATCGTGCGCGAGCTGAACCGCCTCACCGAGGACACGATCCACCCGCTCGACCTCGACATCGACCTGCGCCCCGAGGGGAAGAACGGACCCGTCGTCCGCACCCTCGAGTCGTACGGCGCGTACTACGCCCGCTGGTCGCTCACGTGGGAGGCGCAGGCGTTGCTGCGTGCTCGCGGCGCCGTCGGCGACGAGCAGCTGCTCCGCGACTTCGAGCACCTGGCCGACCGCACCCGCTACCCGGACCACATCGACGACAACGAGGTCCGCGAGGTCAGGCGCATCAAGGCTCGCGTCGAGTCCGAGCGGCTGCCGCGCGGCGCCGACCCGGCCCGGCACCTCAAGCTCGGTCGGGGATCGCTGAGCGACGTGGAGTGGTTCGTCCAGCTCCTGCAGCTGCAGCACGCGCTCGAGGTCCCGGCGCTCCGCACGACCTCCACCCTCGAGGCGCTCCACGGTGCGGTCGCCGCGGGCTTCGTCGCCGCCGAGGACGGCGAGCGGCTCGGGGCCGCGTGGCGGTTCGCGTCGCGCACCCGGAGCGCCCTCGTCCTGTGGTCGGGGAAGACCACCGACGTGCTGCCCGTCGACCGGGTCCAACTCGAGGGTGTGGCGCGGCTGCTGGAGTACCCGCCGGGGTCGGCGAGCGAGCTCGAGGAGGACTACCTCGGCGTCACGCGCCGCGCGCGGCAGGTGTTCGAGCGCGAGTTCTACGGCGCCTGAGCGCGACGCGTGCAGCGGCGCTGAGCGGCGCTGAGCGGCGCTCACCGCGGCGTCCGCAGCGGCGCCTGAGCGGCGCCTGACCGGTCGCGCGGCCCTGGTTGCAGTTCCGCGCGTCGGAGGTCGTTCCGCGCGCAGGGAGCTGTTCCGCGCGTCGGAAGCCGTTCCTTCCGGCTGCCCACGCGCGGATCTGCTTCCCATCGCACGAGCAATGGGAAGGAACGACGGCACGACGGCACGACGGGACGGCGGGAGGACGCAGCGATCACGGGCGTGCAGCTCCGTGGCACGGTCGCAACGCGGGCGCTCACACGGGCGACGACCCGAGGCGCGCGCCCGTCCCCCACGGTCGCGATGCCCGCTCCCACGGGAGACGACCCGAGGCGCGAGCCCGCTCCCTCGGGCCACGAACCGAGGCGCGCGCCCGTCCCCACGGTCGCGACGCGCCCGCTCCCTCGGGCCACGACCCGAGCCGCGCAGGCGCTCCCACGGGCGACGACCCGTGGCACGGACGGCAGCGCGCCCACTCCCGCGCGTGCCCGACACGCCCGGGCGGCAGAGATGGCACCCCGCTGACCCGACCTGCGCAGGTGAATTCGCGATGACGCCGGACGTCCCCCGATCGGCGCCGCCGTGTACCCCGGAGGCCGGGCGTTACCGCGCCGTGATCGGTGTAGCGGTCCAAGCGGACGCGGAACTCGACGACTGGTGTCGGTCACGATCGCAACCACGCGCTGACCGGGGCTTTCGCGCCCGGTCGACCCGGGCCTCCAGACCGCACCCGTCGTCCAGCAGGGTGACCGGCAGGGTGAACGCGGTCCGCCGGAGTGCTGTCAGCACCTCGGGGGACCGCCGCGGCGACACCGGAGGGGGACCGGCGTGTACCCCGTAACGCGCCGGTAACACCCCCGCTCGGGGGCCGCGTTGCGAAGGGGTCCGCGGTCTGCATCAATGGGGTCACCCGAACCGACCCTGATTCCCCGATGGCGCGGAATCACCACCTCGAACGTTGAAGCAGGGATCGATGTTCACCTTCATTCTGCAGATCAGGCAGATGGTCGAAGGGCACCCCGAGTTCTACCTGTTCGCCGTGTACTCCGCGGTGATCTGGTTGCTCTGGCTGCTCAAGGTCGTCCTGTCCGCCCGTTACCGCCCCTTCACCGGCACCTTCATCGGTACCACCAGCGTCGTCGTCCCCGTCGTGGACGAACCGCTCGACCTGTTCCGCGACGTCATCGGTCGCATGGTCGAGCAGCGACCCGGCGAGATCATCGTCGTCATCAACGGTGCCCGCAACGAGGCACTCGAAGCCGTCTGCGACGAGTTCGCCCCACTCGTCCGCTGGACCCACACGCCCATCCCGGGCAAGCGCAACGCCGTCAAGGTCGGCACCGAGATGTCGAACGGTGACATCACCGTGCTCGTCGACTCCGACACGGTGTGGACGCCCGGCACCCTCGACGAGCTGCTCAAGCCGTTCGCCGACGAGTCGGTCGGCGGAGTCACGACCCGGCAGCGCATCCTCGAGCCGGAGCGCAGCTGGATCACCCGCTGGGCCGACTGGCTCGAGAACTCGCGGGCGCTGTACTCGATGCCCGCGCAGAGCGTCCTCGGCCAGATCGGCTGCCTGCCGGGCCGGACCATCGCGTTCCGCCGGAACATCCTGGTGCGGGTCATGGACCGCTTCATGCACGAGAAGTTCATGGGCGTGTTCCTCGAGGTCTCGGACGACCGCACGCTGACGAACCTCACGCTCAAGGAGGGGTACCGCACCGTCTACCAGTACACGTCGCTGGTCTACACGGACGCCCCGCTGCAGGTGAAGAAGCTGTTCAAGCAGCAGCTCCGCTGGGCCCGCGGCTCGCAGTACAACACCCTGCGGATGCTGCCCTGGATGCTCGGCCACGCGCCGATCCTCGCCGCCTTCTTCATCACCGACATCATCCTGCCGTTCATGCTCTTCGGCGTGATCGCCGGCTGGATCTACCGCGCACTGACCGGGCAGGGCGAGAACCTGTACCAGGGCATCCTGTCGCAGTACGGGTTCTCCACCGGCTTCGTCTACGTGGCGGCGCTCATGGTCGTCTCGTCGGTGCTCAGCATGGCGATCCGGCAGATGCGCCACCTCGCCGAGAAGCCGAGCGACTTCTTCCGCCTGCCGATGTTCATCATCGTGTCGACGTTCTTCCTCATGCCGATCCGGCTCATCGGCTTCTTCCGCCTGGCGCACGCGTCCGGTTGGGGGACCCGGGCAGGCGCCTACGCCGGCGGCCCGATGCAGGAGGACCCGTCCGACGCCGCCCTGCCCGCCGGCTTCGGCGCGGCACCGGTCAGCCCGGTCGACGCCGCCACGGGCCCGCTGGCCGGCGGCACGCACGCCGCCGACGGTGTCGCCCGCGTCCGGGGTGACGACCAGGTGGCCGCCGACCGCGCGTTCGACGAGCTCTTCGGAGCCGACGCCACCACCAACTCCACCGCGACCGTCCTGGCGACCCGGCGCGAGGCCGCCGCGTCGCAGGCGGCGTCCGCCGCCGCGCGGACGACCGCCCCGACGACGACCCGCCGGTACAACCCGTACGCCGCGATCCCGTACGTGATCGGCATCGCGATCTTCGCCCTGGAGGCGTTCCTCATTGTCTGACATCATCCGATCCTCGAGCGCCTGGTGGGCGCAGTCGAGCAAGCACGCCCGCCGCACGGCCATCGGGACGACCGCGATCGTCCTGACCCTCGGCCTCATCACCTGGTCCGTCTGGGTGTCCCCGTCCGGCCCGGTCTCCACCGCCGTGCACCAGGCACTCGGGGTCGAGGCGCCGAAGTCCACGAAGGTCTCCGCCGCGGAGCTGCAGACCAAGCTCGACGCCGCGCAGAAGCGCATCTGGGCGCTCGAGGGCAAGCTCGACTCGCGCACCGCGCAGTCCGGCTCGCGTGGTGACCAGATCAGCGAGCTCGAAGCGCAGATCGCGTCGCTGCGGTCCCAGCTCGGTGCCGCCTCCGGCTCGGGAGGCGCGTCCTCCGTCGACGCCGCGGGCTCCGGTTCGTCGGGTGGTTCCGCCTCGGGCGTCGGTGCCGGCAGCGGGTCCGGCTCGGGTTCCGGCTCGGGGTCGGGCGGCGGCGGTGCCGCCGGCGGTGTCGGCGGCGTCGGTTCCGACAACGGATCGGGCAGTGGACCCGGTTCCGGTGCGGGCAACGGCTCCGGGTCCGGGAACGGCTCCGGCGGCGGTACCGGCGGCGGAGCCACCAACCCGAACCCCGGTCCGTCCACGGACCCCGGCCCGACGCCGGTCGACGTCCCTACGAAGGCCGAGGTGCTCGCGCAGCAGTCCCGCTGGTACGGCCTGTACACGGCGCAGTCGCCCTTCAACTGGGCCGAGTACGACGACGTGTCGCGCCAGGTCGGCCGGGCCACGAACATGGTCGGCTTCTTCCAGGGCTTCGACCAGGACTTCAACCAGAACGCCGTCCAGCGGTCCTGGGCGAACGGTCGCCTGCCGATGATGACGTGGGAGTCCGTCCCCGCACTGACCGGCAACGACCAGCCCTACGTCGAGGGCTACACCAACGAGGACATCACCTCGGGCAGCTTCGACGCCTACCTGACGAAGTACGCGAAGGCCCTCGCGGCCAACGGGCAGCCGCTCGTCATCCGCTTCGACCACGAGATGAACGGCCAGTGGTACAACTGGTCCGAGTCGGCGAAGCAGCAGAACGCCGCCGGTTCCTACAAGCGGATGTGGCAGCACGTCTGGCAGGTCTTCGAGGACAACGGCGCCAACCAGTACGCCATCTGGGACTGGTCGCCGTCGCGCATCGACAAGCTCGGCAACCCGAAGTACCAGACGCTCGACTACATGCAGCAGTACTACCCCGGATCCGAGTACGTGGACTGGGTCGGCATGAGCGGCTACTACCGCGACACCGCCGAGCAGCCCACCTTCGCGAACACGTTCGGTGCCACGCTCGCCCAGATCCGGCAGATCGCGCCGGGCAAGGGCATCGTGCTCAACGAGATCGGCGCGACCGAGACCGGGGGCAGCGTCTCGAACTCGCAGAAGACGCAGTGGATCACCTCGCTCTTCGACGCCCTCGCCGACCCCGCCAACGCGGACATCGTCGGCTTCGCCTACTTCAGCGAGACCGCCACCACCATCGTCGACGGCAAGCGCACGACGAACGACTGGCGGCTCAACTCCCGTGCCGACTCCCTGGCGGCCTTCGCCGAGGGCATCAAGCGCACCGACATCGACTACGACCTGCAGGAGGTCACGCCATGACCGCGTCCGCTTCTTCCGCTGCCACCCCGTCCGCCGACGTCCGTCCCGCTCCCGTCATCAGCGTCATCGGCACCGGCTACCTCGGCGCCACCCACGCCGCCGCCATGGCCGAGATGGGCTTCGAGACCATCGGCGTGGACGTCGACCCGGCGAAGCTCGCCGCGCTGTCGGCCGGTGAGGTCCCGTTCTACGAGCCGGGTCTGCCCGAGCTCATCACGAAGCACGTCGCCAGCGGCAAGCTCCGCTTCACCGCCTCGCTCGCCGAGGCCGTGGCCGCGGCCGACGTCCACTTCGTCTGCGTCGGCACCCCGCAGCGTGCCGGGTCGCACGCCGCGAACCTGACGTACGTCGAGGCCGCGACCCGTGGTGTCGCCGAGCACCTCACCCACCCGGGCCTGATCGTCGGCAAGTCGACCGTCCCGGTCGGCACCGCCGCCCGGCTCCGGGGCATCGTCAGCGAGTTCGCCCCGGCCGGCATCGCCGCGGAGCTCATCTGGAACCCGGAGTTCCTGCGCGAGGGCAAGGCCGTCGACGACACCCTGCACCCGGACCGTCTGGTCTGGGGTGGCGCGTCGGAGGCCGCCGACGCCGTGATCCGCGAGGTGTACGCCGCACCGATCGCCGAGGGCACCCCGGTCATCACGACCGACCTCGCCACGGCCGAGCTCGTCAAGGTGAGCGCGAACGCGTTCCTCGCGACGAAGATCTCGTTCATCAACGCCATCTCCGAGATGTGCGCGATCACCGGCGCCGACGTCACCACGTTGGCCGACGCCCTCGGCCACGACGCCCGCATCGGTCGGAAGTTCCTGAACGCCGGGCTCGGCTTCGGCGGCGGCTGCCTGCCGAAGGACATCCGTGCCCTCATGCACCGTGCGAACGAGCTCGGCGCGGGCCGCGTCGTCGGACTCATGCAGCAGGTCGACGAGATCAACATGGGTCAGCGCGAGCGCGTCATCGACATGACGATCGAGGCCCTCGGCGGGTCCGTGCTGAACCGACGCGTCGCCGTGGTCGGGGCCGCCTTCAAGCCCCTCACCGACGACGTCCGCGACTCGCCCGCGCTCAACGTCGCCGCGGCGCTGCACCTTCGCGGTGCCCAGGTGACGCTCTGGGACCCCGAGGCCCTCGAGACCGCTCGGCGTTCCTTCCCGACGCTGACCTACGCGACCTCGATGGAGGACGCCGTCGAGGACGCCGACGTCGTGCTCGTGCTCACCGAGTGGGACGAGGTCGTCACGGCCGACGCCGCTCGACTCGCCGACATCGTCGGCCGCCGCGTGGTCGTCGACGCACGCAACTGCCTCCCGGTCCAGGACTGGGTCCGAGCGGGGTGGTCCGTCCGTTCCCTGGGACGGCCCACGCCGGTCACGGGTGCACCCGTGAGCGTCGCAGCGGGGACGAACGACGCCGTGGCCACGGCCCGGTAGTCACCGCAGGCGTAGCGTCCGTGCCGGGGGCGGCGCGGACCCCGTTCCTGCGTGCGGGGGCGGGGGCCCGGCGTGGGCGCGGGTGCGGGTGCGGGTGCGGGTGCGGGGGTGCTGTTTCGCGCGTGGGAGGTCGTTTCGCGCGTCGGAGGTTGTTCCGCGCGTAGGAGGCCCGATGTTCCCACCACCTACGCGCGATCTCGCTTCCCATGGCGCCGGCGATGGGAAGGAATGCGCGTCGTGTCGGCGTGGCTGCTGCTCGCGCACCGTCGTCCATCGCAGTCGAGGCCGCTGACGTGCGGCGCTGGTACCGTGCGACCCGCGGGGTGCTCGTGCTCGGCAGGGCCGGTTCCACCGCCGTCCTCGGCGCCCCGGACGCCCAGTGGGCGACGGACCGCTGACCCGGGCGCGTCGCGCCCCGCGCGCATCCGTGACCGACTGGAGGCCCGGTGCCGGTCCCTGGGACCGGCACCGGGCCTCCAGTCGGTCAGGACGGACGTTCCGCAGAGAGCGCGTGGGAAGCGGTCCCGCGCACGGCAGGCAGTCCGGCGCGTCGGAGGCCCGACGTTCCCGCCGCCGACACGCGATCCTGTTCCCTCCAGCACGGGCGATGGGAAGAACCGCGCTGCGATGCCGTGTACCCGAGCGCGCGCGAGCACACTCAACGCACCCGGCACGCCGGGCCCGGTCCAGCACAGCGGAAGGCCCCGCACCGGAGAAACGGTGCGGGGCCTTCGCCAGCGGGCGGGCGTGGATCAGACGCCGAAGTACAGCTCGTACTCGAACGGGTGCGGGCGCTGGGCCAGCGGGAGGATCTCGTTCTCGCGCTTGTAGTCGATCCAGGTCTGGATGAGGTCCTCGGTGAAGACGTTGCCCTTCGTGAGGAACTCGTGGTCCGCCTCGAGGGCCTCGAGGGCCTCGTCGAGCGAGCCGGGGACCTGGGGGATGCCCTTGGCCTCCTCCGGCGGGAGCTCGTACAGGTCCTTGTCGACCGGCTCGTGCGGCTCGATGCGGTTCTGGATGCCGTCGAGGCCCGCCATCAGCTGCGCGGCGAACGCGAGGTACGGGTTGCCCGAGGCGTCGGGGGCGCGGAACTCGATGCGCTTCGCCTTCGGGTTGGTGCCGGTGATCGGGATGCGGATCGCGGCGGAGCGGTTGCCGGCCGAGTAGACCAGGTTGACCGGAGCCTCGAAGCCCTTGACCAGACGGTGGTACGAGTTGATCGACGGGTTCGTGAAGGCGAGCAGCGCCGAGGCGTGCTTGAGGATGCCGCCGATGTACCAACGGGCGACGTCCGACAGACCGCCGTAGCCGTTCTCGTCGTAGAAGAGCGGCTTGCCGTCGTTCCAGAGGGACTGGTGGGTGTGCATGCCCGAACCGTTGTCACCGAACAGCGGCTTCGGCATGAACGTGGCGACCTTGCCCCACTGGTCCGCGGTGTTCTTGACGATGTACTTGAACTTCAGGATGTCGTCCGCGGCGTGGACCATCGTGTCGAACTTGTAGTTGATCTCCTGCTGGCCGCCGGTGCCCACCTCGTGGTGCGAGCGCTCGAGGGTGAAGCCGGCCTCGATCAGCTTGAGCGTGATGTCGTCGCGCAGGTCGGCGGTCTTGTCGACCGGCGAGACGGGGAAGTAGCCGCCCTTGTACGGGGTCTTGTTGGCGAGGTTGCCGCCCTCTTCGTCACGACCGGTGTTCCACGCGCCCTCTTCCGAGTCGACGGCGTAGAAGGACTCGTTCTGCGTGACCGAGTAGCGGACGTCGTCGAAGATGTAGAACTCGGCCTCGGGGGCGAAGAACGCGGTGTCCGCGATGCCCGTCGACGCGAGGTACTTCTCGGCCTTCTTCGCGACCTGGCGCGGGTCGCGGCCGTAGATCTCGCCGTTGCGGGGGTTGTAGATGTCGAACACCATGATGAGCGTGCGCTCGGCGCGGAACTGGTCGATGTACGCCGTCGTGACATCGGGGATGAGCTGCATGTCGGACTCGTGGATCGACGCGAAGCCACGGATCGAGGAGCCGTCGAACAGCTGACCCACCGAGAAGAAGTCCTCGTCGACGGTCGATGCCGGGATGTTGAAGTGCTGCTGCACACCGGGCAGGTCCGTGAAGCGGATGTCGAGGAACTTGACGTCGGTGTCCTTGATGAAGGCCAGGACCTCGGAGGAATCGCTGAACATGGGGCCGATCTCCAATGGGTTGGGTGATGTCGGAGGTACCGGTCAAGGCACCCTCCGACGAGGCTATTGACACGGGGTTTCCCGGACATGACTGGATTGTTTCCGGCGTGTTACGCCCAGTCCGACGCCGGAGCCCGTCCCGTCCGGGGGCTGCCGATCCCCGCCGTCGCCTACGCTGGAGCAATGGCCCGCAACACCCCCAGCCCGTCCGCGTCCTCCGAGCACCCGGACGGGTGGCCGGGGAAGGACCTCGGCCTGCCCGAGGAAGGACCGCGGAGCGTCGGCCGGATCGGGCGACGGCTCGTCGCGCTCGTCATCGACGGCGCGCTGGCAGATCTCATCGCCTACGTGACCGGGGTCTGGTCGCCGGTGCAGGGCACGGCCGACATCGCGCACTCCTGGGTGCAGATCGCGATCTTCGCCGGGCTCCAGGTCCTCTTCATCTGCCTGCTGTCCGGCTCGTTCGGTCACATCTGCGTCGGGCTCCGGCTGGTCCCGATGCGCGGCGGGTACATCGGCGTGTGGCGTCCGGTCCTCCGGACGGTGCTGCTCTGCCTCATCGTGCCGCCGCTCATCATCGACCGCGACAGCCGCGGCGCCCACGACCGGATCGCCGGCACGGTGCTCGTCCGCCGCTGAGCCCCGGCCACTGGTCCGAACGGTCGCCCGTCCGTCCATCCCGGACACGGCGTCGTTCCACCCCTCACGCACGGAACGCCCCCGACCTGGCACGGTCGGGGGCGTTCCGTCGAGCGGTCTGCCGATCAGCGCGGACGCCCGGCGCGCGCACGCATCGGGTCCATGCCCTTCGGGATCGCCGACGCCGGGCTCTGCGTCAGGGAGTCGAGACGGTTCGCGACCGCGAGGACCTCGTTGCGGTTCAGCGAGCTCTTGAACTTGTTCATCGCCCGGGGGAGCTTGTGCAGGGTCACGGCGTCGTCACCGTCGTCACCGTCGTCGACGTGGACGACGTGGACCGGGACGTTCGGCACGATGCGCTGGACCTTCCGGCGTTCCTCGCCGAGCTGGCGGGTCAGGTTGCCCCGCTGCCCCTCGGTGATCAGGACGACACCGGGGCGCCCGACTGCGCGGTAGACCGCCGACTGCGAGCGGCCGTGGACGGCGACGGGCATCTCGCTCGAACGCCACTGGCGGCGGAGCGAGTTCGTCAGTACGGCACCGACGGCGCCCGGCTGCCCCTCGATCTGCCGGTACGCGGCACGCTCGGCCAGACGGCTCAGCACGATCAGGAACAGCAGGATGCCGAGCATCACGCCAGCGACGATCCAGAGGACGACCGCGAGCCAGTTCTGCCCCGGCAGCAGCAGCGCGAGCAGCACGCCGAGGACGACCGGTCCGACGAAGGCGAGCGCGAACCACCACACCGACTTCGGGTCCGCCCGACGGGTCATCTGGAAGACCTGGTACATCTGCTTGAGACGCCCCGGCTCCTTCGCCTTCTTGTCCGTGGAAGTGCTGCGTGCCATGCAGACAGGATACGGCCTGCGCCGCCCGGCGCGGACCGCGCACGGTCCGGCTGTGGGCGAACGCGCGCTCTCCACAGGTTGACGTGGACGATCGGGAGGCCCGGCTCCGCTCCGCCACGCTGGTCACCGTGCACACGAGTCCAGTCCACCCCGGCCGCCGGTGCGAGCCGGACCTCGCCGAACGCTGGTCCGCGCCGGCGGACGATCACGACGCGTGGGCCTGGGCGCTCGACCGCAGCGCCACGGTCGACCGCCACCTCGTCGCCGTCCACGCCGTCGCCCGCACTGGGGGCGGCGACCTCGTGGTCGACCTCGTCCGTCCTGGTGGGACACCCCTGGCGCAGGCGCTCGACCGCATCGGCAGCCTGACCACGGGCGTCGCGGTGACCCTGAGTGTGCCGCTGCTCACGGTGGTCCTCGCCGCGCGTGACGGCACCGTGCTGCTCGGCACGGCCGCAGCCGACGACGTCGTGGTCGACGATGCCGGTGCGGTGGTGCTCTGCGACCGCCCGCCCGGCGCGACACCGACCGCACCGCGCGGGACGGCCGGACCGTCCCCGACGGTCGCCGACGCCGCACGCACCGCCGCCCTCGCGGCACGCACGGTGTGGGACCGGGTCGACCCCGCCGACCCGGCGCGCGCCGTCGTCGATCCCGCACTCGAGGCAGCCGTCGACGGCGACCGGCGCGCGGCGGTCGCCGCGCTCGACGCGGTCCGTGCGAGCGCCGCCCCGCGGCCCTTCCGCTGGGACCCGGCCCCGGCCGACCTGGTCTTCGCGGCACCCGGTCCGGTTCCGACCCCGCCGACGCCGTTCGCCCGCCTGCAGGACGCCGTCGAGCGCGGGCTGCCGATCGGCGACCGCCGGGTACCGCTGCGGCGCCTGCTGGTCGGGGTCGTCGTGCTGGTCGGCACCGTCGTCGCCGGCGGCGTCCTGCTCGCCCCGTGAACGACGAGGGCCCGTCGACGACGAAGGCCCGTGGACGACGACGGCCCGTGGACGACGAAGGCCCGTGGACGACGAAGGCACATGGACGACGACGGCACGTGGACGACGAGTGCCCGTGGACGACGACGGCCCCGGTCCCACGAAGGGGACCGGGGCCGTCGGCGGTGGTGCGGGTCAGTACCCGAGGTTGGGGGCGAAGTTGCCCTCTTCCAGACGGTTCTTCACTGCGACCAGGTAGCGCGACGCGTCCGCACCGTCGATGATGCGGTGGTCGTACGACAGCGCGAGGTAGACGAACGACCGGATGGCGATCGCCTCCTGGCCGTCCACCTTCACGACCGCCGGACGCTTCGTCACGATGCCCGTGCCGAGGATCGCCGACTGCGGCAGGAACACGACGGGCGTGTCGAACAGCGCGCCACGCGAACCGGTGTTGGTCAGCGTGAACGTGCCGCCGGCGAGCTCGTCGGGCTTGAGCTGGTTGTTGCGGGTGCGCTCGGCCAGGTCCGCGATCGACTTCGAGAACTGTGCGAGGTCGAGCGACGCGGCGTCCTTGATCACCGGGGTGAGCAGGCCGCGCTCGGTGTCCACCGCGATCGAGACGTTCTCGGTCTCCGGGTAGACGATCTCGTCGCCGTCCACGGTCGAGTTGATCTTCGGGTGGGCCTTGAGCGCCTCGGAGGCCGCCAGGGCGAAGAACGGCATGAAGGAGAGCTTCGAACCGGTCTTCTCGAGGAACTCGGCCTTGTTGGCGTCGCGGAACTGGGCCACCTTGGTGACGTCCACCTCGACGACGCTGGTCAGCTGAGCGGTCGACGTCATCGACTGCACGGCGCGCTCGGCGACGACCTTGCGCAGGCGCGTCATCTTCTCGCGGGTGCCGCGCAGTGGCGAGACCTCGGCGACGAACGGACCGGAGGCGGCGGCGGGTGCTGCCGAGCCGGCGGCGGCCGGGGCCTTCGCGGCGGCGGCGAGCACGTCCTCCTTGCGGACACGACCGCCGACACCCGAACCGGTGACGGTGGACAGGTCGACGCCCTGCTCGTTGGCGAGCTTGCGGACGAGCGGGGTGACGTAGCCGGAGGCGGCGCCGTCCTGCGTCGGGTTCGGCACCGCGGCGGCGGTGGTGCCACCGGCGGCGGGAGCCGCAGCGGCCGGGGCCGGCACGGCTGCGGGCGGAGCCGGGACGGCGGCGGGCGGCGGCACCGGGGCGGCCTGCGGCACCGGAGCGGCGGCGGGCGGCGCCGACGGGGCCTGCGGTGCTGCGGGCTGGGTCTGGCCGGCGGGGGCGGGCTCGGGCTGGGCGGGCGCCGGAGCGGGGGTCTCGGACTCCTGCTCGGTGCTCGGCTCGGCCTCGGGCTCCTCGGCCTCGGCAGCGGCGGCGTTCGACGAGTCCGTGTCGGACGAACCCTGGTCGGAGGAACCGGAGTCGGACGAGCCGGAGCCGTCGCCGATCTTCACGAGGGCGGTGCCGACCTCGACGGTCTCGTCCTCGGGGACGAGGATCTCCTCGATGACGCCGGCGATCGGCGACGGGATCTCGGTGTCGACCTTGTCGGTCGAGACCTCGAGCAGCGGCTCGTCGACCTCGACCCGGTCACCGACGTTCTTCAGCCATCGGGTCACCGTGCCCTCGGTGACGCTCTCGCCGAGCGCCGGGAGGTTGACGGATTCGCTCATCGGGTGGACTCCTCTTCGCAGGGGTGGTTCGTGGTGGTGGTCATGGTGTTCACAGGGCGTGCAGCGGCTTGCCCGCGAGGTGCAGGAAGGCCTCGCCGAGGGCTTCGTTCTGGGTGGGGTGGGCGTGCACCAGGGGAGCGACGTCCTCCGGGTGGGCCTCCCAGTTCACGGCGAGCTGTGCCTCGCCGATCAGCTCGCCGACGCGCGCGCCGATCATGCTGACGCCGACGACCGGGCCGTCGACGACACGCACGACCTTCACCGAACCGGAGGTGCCGATGATGTGGCTCTTGCCGTTGCCGGCCAGGTTGTACTCGTACGAGTCCACCTTGTCGGCGCCGTACTGCTCTTCGGCCTTCGACTGCGACAGGCCGACCGAGGCGACCTCGGGGTCGGAGTACGTGACCTTCGGGATGTTCTTGTCCTCGATGATCACCGGGTTGAGCCCGGCGATCTCCTCGGCGACGAACATGCCCTGCTGGAAGCCGCGGTGCGCGAGCTGCAGGCCGGGGACGATGTCGCCGACGGCGTAGACGTTCGGCAGGTTGGTTGCGAGGCGCTCGTTCGTGGTGACGAAGCCGCGGTCCATGGCGACGCCGACCTCCTCGAAGCCGACGTTCTGCGTGACCGGGCCGCGGCCGACCGCGACGAGGAGGACGTCCCCGTCGAAGGTCTTGCCGTCCTCGAGGGTGACGACGACGCCGTTCTCGTGCTGCTCGACGCCCTGGAACCGGACACCGAGCGAGAACTCGATGCCGCGCTTGCGGAACGCGCGCTCGAGCTGCTTCGACATCGATTCGTCCTCGGCCGGCACGAGGTGCGGGAGCGCCTCGACGATCGTGACCTCGGCGCCGAAGGACTTCCAGACGCTGGCGAACTCGACGCCGATGACGCCGCCGCCCAGGATGACGACCTTGTTCGGCACGTAGTCCATGCGGAGGGCGGTGTCGGAGGTGATCACGCGGCCGCCGATCTCGAGCCCCGGCAGGGACTTCGAGTAGGAGCCGGTCGCGAGCACGACGTTCTTGCCGGTGACGGTCTGGTCGCCCACCTGGACGGTGTTCTGCGAGGTCAGGCGGCCCCAGCCCTCGACGACGGTGATGCCGCGGGCCTTGATGAGGCCCTGCAGGCCCTTGTACTTCGAGTTGATGACGCCCTGCTGGTACTCGATGACCTTGGGCACCTCGACACCGGCGAACTCGGCGATGACGCCGTACTTCTCGGCGTCACGGGTCCCGTCGGCGATCTCGGCGGCGTGCAGCAGCGCCTTCGTGGGGATGCAGCCGCGGTGCAGGCACGTCCCTCCGAGCTTGTCGCCCTCGATGAGCGCGACGCTCATGCCGAGCTCGGCGGCCCGCAGCGCTGCGGCGTACCCACCGCTCCCGCCACCGAGGACCACGACGTCGTAAGTCTGTTCCGTCACCTGGTGCAACTCCCTCGTGCGTGTCGGGCCGGTCGGGCCCGCGTGGACACCGCGGTGGCGGCGTCCGACGGTCGGACCGCGTGGTTCCGGTCCCGTCCCGTGCAGTACCGGTGGGAGGCGCTCCGGAGCGCCGTGCCCACCGGTACCAAACCTACTACTCGGACTGGAGGTCTTCTGCGAGCGCGATGAGGGTGCGGACCATGACGGCCGTCGCGCCCTTGCCGAGCCAGCCGTAGCCGCCGCCCTTGTGCTCGGACGGACCGGCGATGTCGAGGTGCGCCCACGGGATGCCCTCGCCGACGAAGCGCTCCAGGAACGCACCGGCCAGCAGCATGCCACCGGCCGTGTTGCCGACGGTGGCGTTGAGCATGTCGGCGATCTCGCTGCCGAGTCGCGACCCCATCTCCTCGGGCAGCGGCATCGGCCAGATCGGCTCCGCGACGGAGCCGGCGATCGCGCGGACACGCTCGACCAGGTCGTCGCTGCCCATCAGGCCGGTGGTGCGCTCACCGAGCGCGACGACCTGTGCGCCGGTCAGGGTGGCGACGTCGACGATCGCGTCGGGGTGCTCGAGCGAGGCAGCGGCCATCGCGTCACCGAGCACGAGACGGCCCTCGGCGTCGGTGTTCGTCACCTCGACGGTCTTGCCGTTCTTCAGCGTCAGGACGTCGCCCGGGCGGGTCGCCGAACCCGAGGGCATGTTCTCGGCGAGGGCGAGCCAGGCGGTCACGCGCACGTCGAGACCGAGCCGGGCGGCGGCGACGGTGGCGGCCAGGACGGTCGCGGCGCCGGTCATGTCGGTCTTCATGCCGAGCATCGACGCGGCCGGCTTGAGCGAGAGGCCGCCCGAGTCGAAGGTGATGCCCTTCCCGACGAGGGCCAGGTGCTTCGTCGCCGACTCCGGTGCGTACCGGACGACCACGAGTCGCGGCGGGCGGACCGAGCCGCGGCCGACGCCGAGGATGCCCCCGAAGCCCTGCTCCTCGAGCGCGTGCTCGTCGAGCACCTCGACGGTGAGCGGCAGGCCGTCGGCCAGGCCGGTCGCGACGTCGGCCACGTCGGACGGGCCGAGGTCGCCGGCGGCGGTGTTCACGAGGTCGCGGACCAGGGCGGCGGCGTCGCCGACGACGGTCGGGCGCACGGTCGCGTCGGTGACGTCGGCGGGGGCCACGACCTCGATGCGCTGCTCACCGCGGGTCGGGCCGGTGCTGCCGGCGCCCTTGTGCCGGGTGAAGGCGTAGGCGCCGAGCGCGGCGCCCTCGAGCGCGGCGTCGACGAGCTCCGCGGAGTCGGTCGGCAGCGCGAGGACGATCGAGGCGGCGTGCGGGAGCTGGCGGACGGCGCTGCCGGCCGCTGCGCGGACCGCTGCGGCGTCGGCGGACGAGCCGAGCCCGACGAGCGCGATCGACGACGCGGTGACGCCGGTGCCCGGGATGCGCACGAGCTGGTCCTTGGCGCCCGTGACACCGATCGCGGCGAGGTCGAGGTCGGCGAGGGCCGCCACGGCGCCGAGCGCGCTCGGTGCGACGGTCGCACCGGTCGTCGCGTCGGTTGCAGCGCCGGACGGAGCGGGGCGGACCCCGACGACGAGGACGTCGGCGGCGGTGGTCTCGGGGGAGGAAGTGGTGGTGGAGAGCGTCGGTCGGACCATGCTCCAAGCCTATCCACGCGGTGTTCGCTGACGGCGTGGCCTGCGCGCACGGGACCGTCGGACGCCCCGCCTAGCATGGGGACGGTGAACCACCCCGAGGAGCTCTACACCTTCGACCCGGACGCCCCGAGCGTCCCCGTCGGGCTGCACCTGGTCGCCGGACTGACCGGGTTCGCCGACGCCGGCGCCGCGGTCGCGCAGGTCACCACGTCGATCCTCGAGGACCTGGACACCCAGCTCGTCGCCGAGTTCGACCCCGACGCCCTGCTCGACTGGCGGGCCCGCCGGCCGGCGATCACCTTCGAGCACGACCACATCGCCGCGGTCGAGCCGCCGCGCCTCACGCTGCACCTCGTCCGCGACGAGATCGGGCAGCCGTTCCTCTTCCTGTCGGGCTACGAGCCGGACTTCCAGTGGAACCGGTTCGTCCGCGCCGTCACCGAGCTCGCCGAGCGCCTGCAGGTCGTCGAGACCACGTGGGTGCAGGCGATCCCGATGCCGGTGCCGCACACCCGGCCGATCAACCTCACCGTGTCCGGCACCCGGGCCGACCTCGTCGAGCAGATGAGCGTCTGGAAGCCCGAGACCCAGGCGCCGGCGAACGTCCTGCACCTCGTCGAGCACCGCCTGGCCGAGTCCGGTGCCCAGGTCACCGGGCTGGTGCTGCTCGTGCCGCACTACCTGGCCGACACCGAGTTCCCCGACGCCGCCGTCGCGGCGCTGTCCGGCATCGCAGCTGCCACCGGCCTCATCTTCCCGACCGACGCGTTACGCGAGTCGGGTCGCGAGTTCCTGACGCGGGTCGACGAGCAGGTTGCCGGCAACGGTGAGCTCGAACGGCTCGTCTCCGTGCTCGAGGAACGCCACGACACCTACATGGAGGGCAACCCGGTCGGGTCGCCGCTGACCGGCGTCGACGGTCAGGTCCCGACGGCCGACGCGATCGCCGCCGAGCTCGAGCGCTTCCTCGCCGACCGCCGGAGCCAGGGCGAGCCGGGGGAGTGACCGGCCAGGAGGCCCGGGGGGCCTCCGCCACGCACGTCGTCACCCTGCGCGACATGCGTCGTTCATCCGCCCCGCGTCCCCGGGACCGGCCGGCGTCCCCGACGCGGACCGGCGTCGGTAGCCTGTCCTGGTGAACTCCCGTCGTGCCTTCCTCATCTGGGGGGTCGCGGTCCTCGCCTACGTCCTCGCCGTCGTGCAGCGCTCCTCGCTCGGGGTGTCCGGTGTCGACGCACAGGAGCGGTTCGCGGTCTCCGCAGCGGTGCTGTCCACCCTCGCCGTGGTGCAGATCGCCGTCTACGCCGCCCTGCAGATCCCGGTCGGGATCGCCCTCGACCGCATCGGACCCCGCCGGCTGCTCGTCATCGGTGCCGTCCTGCTCGTCGTCGGCCAGGCGGTGGTCGCGGTCTCGCCGTCGATCGTTCCGGCGATCGCGGGCCGCGTGCTCGTCGGCGCCGGCGACGCGATGACGTTCATCTCGGTCATCCGCCTCGTCCCGATGTGGTTCAGCGGCCGGATCCTGCCGCAGATCTCGCAGTGGACCGGCAACCTCGGCCAGGTCGGCCAGATCCTGTCGGCGTTCCCCTTCGCGGTGCTGCTGCACACGGCGGGGTGGACCCCCGCGTTCGGCGTCGCCGCGGCCGCGAGCGCGGTCGGGCTCGTGCTCGTCGTCGTCTTCGTGCGGAACGGTCCGGTCCCCGCGCGCACCGGGTCCATCCCGCTCCCGGGTTCCTGGGGCGGTGCGTTCCGGACGTTCGGGCACGCGCTCCGCCGCCCCGGCACCCAGCTCGGGTTCTGGTCGCACTACGTGACGCAGTCGTCCGGGACCGTGTTCTCGCTGCTCTGGGGCGTGCCGATGCTGCGCGGGCTCGGCTACACCCCCGGCGAGGCCGCGGGGTTCCTCACCGTGATCGTGCTGGTCGGCTTCGTCGCCGGTCCCGCGCTCGGCGTGCTCTGCGCCCGCTTCCCGATGCGGCGGTCGAACCTGGTGCTCGGGGCGGTCGTCCTGCTCGCCGTGGTGTGGACAGCGATCCTGCTCTGGCCGGGGCACCCGCCGACCTGGCTGCTCGTGCTGCTGGTCGTCGCGATGGGCATCGGCGGCCCGGGGTCGCTCATCGGGTTCGACTTCGCGCGCACCTTCAACCCCGTCGGGTCGCTCGGCTCGGCGAACGGGATCGTGAACGTGGGCGGGTTCCTGGCGGCCTTCGTGATGATGTACCTCATCGGGCTGGTGCTCGACGTCGCTGCGGGGGTCACCGGCGAGACGGTCTTCGCCTGGGACAACTTCCGCGTCGCGCTCACCGTGCAGTACCTCGTGGTCGGGTTCGGGGTCGCGATGCTGCTGCACGCACGCCGCCGGACACGGCGCCAGCTGCACGCGGAAGAGGGAATACGCGTCGGCCCGCTCTGGGTTGCCCTCGTTGCACGCCTGCGGAAGCGGTCCGTGCAATAATGATCACGGACCCGTTCGGGCTCCCTCGTCCGTCAGTGCTCTCCAGAGCGCCGCGAACGCGGGGGACTTGACATGGGTCCTAGTGCTGCCCGGAACGGTAGGACTCGTCCGACGCGGGGAACCGCGGCGCGGGGCCTGGGGCGGCGAGGGAGGCCACGACCCCACGAACGTGGCACGACGAGAGAGGTGATCGCATGGCTGCCCGGAGCACGACGATCGATCCCACGAAGGACAACGCGCCCGAGGGCACCGCGGACGAGACCGCGGAGACCGAGGGCACGGCCGCGCCGAAGAAGCGCGCCACGAAGGCCCCCGCCAAGAAGGCACCGGCGAAGAAGGCCGCCCCGAAGGCGAAGAAGACCGACGCCGTCGACGAGGCCATCGCCTCCGACGAGCCCGTCGAGGAGCCGACCGACGAAGCCGACGAGACCGAGGACAAGACGGTCAAGCCGGACGCCGCAGCCGCGGTGGCCGCAGGGGCGCTCGTCATCTCGCAGACCGACGACGACGAGGCGCCGGTCTACTCGACGACCATCACGGGTGCGACCGCCGACCCGGTGAAGGACTACCTGAAGCAGATCGGCAAGGTCGCGCTGCTCAACGCCGAGCAGGAGGTCGAGCTCGCGATGCGCATCGAGGCCGGCCTGTTCGCCGAGGACAAGCTGCAGCACGCGACCGGGCTCTCCAAGCCCGCCGAGCGCGAGCTCCGCTGGGTCGCCCGCGACGGTCAGCGTGCGAAGTCGCACCTGCTCGGCGCGAACCTCCGCCTGGTCGTGTCGCTCGCCAAGCGCTACACCGGTCGCGGCATGCAGTTCCTCGACCTCATCCAGGAGGGCAACCTGGGCCTGATCCGTGCGGTCGAGAAGTTCGACTACACCAAGGGCTTCAAGTTCTCGACCTACGCGACGTGGTGGATCCGCCAGGCGATCACCCGCGCCATGGCCGACCAGGCCCGTACCATCCGCATCCCGGTGCACATGGTCGAGGTCATCAACAAGCTCGCCCGCGTCCAGCGGCAGATGCTGCAGGACCTCGGTCGCGAACCCACCCCGGAAGAGCTCGCCCGCGAGCTCGACATGACCCCGGAGAAGGTCGTCGAGGTCCAGAAGTACGGCCGCGAGCCGATCTCGCTGCACACGCCCCTGGGCGAGGACGGCGACTCGGAGTTCGGTGACCTCATCGAGGACACCGAGGCGGTCGTGCCGGCCGACGCGGTGGGCTTCACGATGCTGCAGAAGCAGCTCGAGAGCCTGCTCGACTCCCTGTCCGAGCGCGAGGCCGGTGTCATCCGCATGCGCTTCGGCCTCGGCGACGGCCAGCCGAAGACCCTCGACCAGATCGGTGACACGTTCGGCGTGACGCGTGAGCGCATCCGTCAGATCGAGTCCAAGACGATGGCGAAGCTCCGCCACCCGTCCCGGTCGCAGTCGCTCCGCGACTACCTCGAGTAAGCCGGCATGCGGTTCTTCATCCCGATCCTGATCGGGCGGATCCTCCGCGCCCTCGCCCGTGCGCGGGGCGGCGGGTCCGCCTACCCGGGCTACATCGTGCTCAAGCTCGTGCCGGACTTCCTGCAGCACGTGACGAAGCAGTTCCCGAACGGCGTCGTCTTCGTGCTCGGCTCGAACGGCAAGTCGACGACGACGCACATGATCTCGGACATCGTGCGGGCGCACGGGCTCCGCGTCTTCACGAACCCGTCCGGTGCGAACCTGCCGCAGGGCATCGCGTCGGCGCTGCTGTCCGAGGTCTCGTTGACCGGCAAGCTCAAGGCGGACATCGGCATCCTCGAGGTCGACGAGGCCTTCGCGGTCGAGCTCGCCGGCATCCTGTCGCCGGCGACGGTCACGATGCTCAACGTCCAGGTCGACCAGCTCTACCGGTTCTTCGAGACCGAGCGCGTCGCGGACATGATGCTCGACACCGCTGCCCTGGCGTCGCGCAACGTCATCACGAACCGTGACGACCAGTTCCTCGACGCGTACGCGACGTCCGGCGACCAGCGTGTGCTGCGCTTCGGTGCGAGCGCCGAGGTCGTCGCTGCGGCCCCGAACGGCCTGCAGAACGCCGACGACTTCGACCGTCAGGACGGTCAGGCGAACGAGGCGGACGCCGAGGTCGTCGTGAACACCGGCGACGGCGCGACGATTCGCTTCGACGGCGTTGAGATCCCGGTCCGTCTGCCCGCCCGCGGCCTGCACTACGCGGTCGACGCCGCTGCGGCCACCGCGACGGCGAGTGCCGCCCTCGGCGCGCAGTTCCGCGCGGACGCCGTGACCAAGGCGTTCGGCACGATGAAGCCGGCGTACGGCCGTGGCGAGCGGCTGCCCATCGCTGGTGAGTCCGCCGAGTTCACGATGTTCAAGAACGCCGCGAGTCTGCAGCTCAACCTCGACGCCCTGCCGGACCAGCCCGAGCAGGTCCTCATGGCGATCGACGAGGGCACGCCCGACATCTCGTGGATCTACGACATCGACTTCTCGAAGCTCGACCACGTGGACGTCGTCTCCGGTGACAAGGCGTGGCAGATCGCGATCGCGCTCGAGCACGCCGGTGTCCGCATCGGTCGGGTCGAGCCCGACGTCGAGGCAGCCATCAAGCACATGGAGCAGCTCGGCTCGACGACCCGCGGGACGAAGAACTTCATCGTCAACTACGAGATCATGATGATCGCCCGCAAGGCCCTCGGCCACCCGGACATGGAGAAGACCGCATGACGGCCGACCGGCTGACCATCCTGCACGTCTACCCCCGTCAGATGGGTGTCTCGGGGGACCGCGGCAACGTCGCGGCCATCGTCCGCCGCGCAGCCGCAGCGGACATCGCAACCGAGGTCGTCGAGTACGCACCCGGCGACGTGCTCCCCACGACGGCCGACATCGTCGTGATCGGCAACGGGCCGCTCAGCGCGATGCGGTCACTCGGCGCCGACGTCACCCGCATCGCGGAACCGCTCCGTGCCCTCGCCGCGTCCGGCGTGCCGGTCGTGGCGGTCGGCGGCGGGTTCGACCTCGCGACGAACGAGGTCGTGCCCACCGAGGGAGCGCCCGTGCAGGGCTTCGGTGTGTTCGACGCCCGCGCCGTCCGCGGTGCGGAGCGTCGGGTCAACTACTTCGTCCTCGACACCCGCTACCCGCTGCTGCCGGGAGCGCCGACGCGCCTCGCCGGCTTCGAGGACCACGCGACGCGCATCGAGCTCGCAGACGGTGTCGTCCCCTTCGCGGACGTCGTGTCCGGCGGCGGCAACCAGGCCGGTTCTCCGGTCGAGGGCGCGATCGTCGGGACCTCGTTCGGCACCCACACCCAGGGGCCGATCCTGCCGCTCAACCCGCAGCTCACCGACGGTGTGCTCGCCGCGGCGACGACGCGCCTCGGTCGGGAGTACGCGCCCGATCCCGAGCGGACGGCGGCCATCGACCGCTACGCCCGCGAGGCACGCGCGACCGTCGACCGCTACGTCGACAAGGCGTTCAAGCGCATCGCTTGACGTCGACATCGATCGACACCGAGACGTCGATCGACACCGAGGAAGGCCGGGTCCGAAGAGGGCCCGGCCTTCGTCGTTCCCGCGATGGTGGCAACATCTGGCAACTCCTTCCCGATGCATCCAGCATCTGAAATGTTGGAGGCCGAATAAGGAGGTCACATGCAACGCAACACAATCGTCCTCGCTCTGGTCGGCGCACTCGTCGTCGGCCTGACGGGTGCCGGCGCAGTGGGCCAGGCGGAACCGGCCCAGGCCGCGATGACCCGCATCAGTCCGGCGTGCGCGTCGGTACCGACGACCACGACGGAGTCCGACGGGATCCCGGGCACCATCTTCTACAAGCGGCTCCAGTGCCTGGGCAGCATGGCTGGCTACACCGGACCGATCGACGGCGTGATGGGGCCGAACTCGTGGATCGGGGCATCCAACCAGCTTGCGAAGGGCGGGTACTACCAGGCTCCGGTCGCGTGGGGGTACGAGAGCAAGGACGTCGTCGCAGCGCTGCAGCGGTGGGCGGCCGCGCACGGCCGGTACAGCGGACCGATCGACGGCGTGTGGGGGCCGAACAGCTACCGCGGTGCCGCCTGGGCGCTGAACCGAGCCTTCTAGGCGACCACAGAACGACAGGAGGCGCGGTGCCAGCTGGCACCGCGCCTCCTGTCCGTCGCTCTGGACGTTACTTCGACTCGTAGAGTCGGCTGCTCTCGTCGTGCCACTCGATGGCGGTCGCCGCGAGCTTGTCCTTGAACTCGGCGCCGTGGTGGGCGCAGAAGAAGAGCTCGCCGCTCGACATGGTGGCTCGGATGTAGGCCTGCGCCCCGCAGCTGTCGCAACGGTCGGCGGCGGTCAGCTGGTGGTTGCTGACTTCGTCGATGGAGGGGTCCTGCACGGTCTGGGTCATTGCTGTGCTCCTCACGGATCGCAGGTGGTGCCGGGTGGTTGCACCATTTCAACACGTGATGCCTGAGAACGATGCATCCTGCAGCACTGTTTCGCTCAGCGCGGACCGGTTGTCCCCAGTGCGAGTGTCCTCGTCAGGGGTGTCGGTGCGGCTCGCTAGCCTTGGGGGGTGAGCTCCGACTACTCCGCACGCCATCTCTCCGTCCTCGAAGGGCTCGAGGCGGTCCGGAAGCGTCCCGGCATGTACATCGGCTCGACCGACTCCCGCGGGCTCATGCACTGCCTGTGGGAGATCATCGACAACTCCGTGGACGAAGCCCTGGCGGGGCACGGTGACGAGATCGGCGTCGTGCTGCACGCCGACGGGTCGGTCGAGGTGCGCGACACCGCGCGCGGCATCCCGGTCGACGTCGAGCCGAAGACCGGGCTCACCGGGGTCGAGGTCGTGTTCACCAAGCTGCACGCCGGCGGCAAGTTCGGATCCGGGTCCTACGCGGCCTCCGGTGGTCTGCACGGGGTCGGCGCATCCGTCGTGAACGCCCTGTCGGAACGGCTCGACGTCGAGGTCGACCGCGGCGGCAAGACCTACGCCATGTCGTTCCACCGCGGTGAGCCCGGCACGTTCGACGACGCGAAGGGGATCGGCCCGGACGCACCCTTCACGCCCTTCACCTCGGGCAGTGAGCTCCGCGTCGTCGGCAAGGTCAAGAAGGGCGTCACGGGTTCACGCATCCGCTACTGGGCCGACCGGCAGATCTTCACGGCCGACGCCCGCTTCAGCACCGACGACCTCGTCACCCGCGCCCGACAGACGGCGTTCCTCGTGCCGGGGCTCGGCATCACCATCACCGACTCGCGGGTGTCCTCGATCGAGGCCGCTGCCGCACGCGCCGAGGCGACCGGCACCGCCGTGGAGACCGGCCCGGTCGTCGAGCGCTTCCGGTACGAGGGCGGCATCGGCGAGTTCGTCGAGCACCTGGCCGTCGACACCGCCATCACCGACGTCTGGCGCATCCAGGGCACGGGCACCTTCACCGAGACGGTCCCGATGCTCGACGACAAGGGGCACATGGTGTCCACGTCGGTCGAGCGTTCCTGCGAGGTCGACGTCGCGCTCCGCTGGGGCAGCGGGTACGAGACCGTGTTCCGGAGCTTCGTCAACATCATCGCGACGCCGAAGGGCGGGACCCACCAGGCCGGGTTCGAGTCCGGTCTCGTGAAGGCCGTGCGGGCACAGGTCGAGGCGAACGCCCGCAAGCTCAAGGTCGGGCAGGACAAGCTCGACAAGGACGACGTCCTCGCGGGCCTGACCGCCGTGTTGACCGTCCGGCTGCCGGAGCCGCAGTTCGAGGGACAGACGAAGGAGATCCTCGGCACCCCGGCCGTGCGCAAGATCGTCGACCAGGTGGTGTCGAAGCGGATGACCGAGCTCCTCACCTCGACGCAGCGCGCAGAGAAGGCGCAGGCGGCGACCCTCCTCGAGAAGGTCGTCTCCGAGATGAAGACCCGCATCTCCGCCCGCGCCCACAAGGAGACCCAGCGGCGCAAGAACGCGCTCGAGAACTCCTCGCTGCCGACGAAGCTCGCCGACTGCCGCTCGCAGGAGACCGAGGGCACCGAGCTGTTCATCGTCGAGGGGGACTCGGCGCTCGGCACGGCGAAGCTCGCGCGGAACAGCGAGTACCAGGCGCTGCTGCCGATCCGCGGCAAGATCCTCAACGTGCAGAAGGCGTCCGTCTCGGACATGCTGTCGAACGTCGAGTGCGCCTCGATCATCCAGGTCATCGGCGCCGGCTCCGGCCGCACGTTCGAGATCGACCAGGCGCGCTACGGCAAGGTCATCATCATGTCCGACGCCGACGTCGACGGCGCGCACATCCGCACCCTGCTGCTGACGCTCTTCTTCCGCTACATGCGCCCGATGATCGAGCAGGGACGGGTCTTCGCGGCCGTGCCGCCGCTGCACCGGGTCGTCGTCGTGAACCGCGGCAAGCCGAACGACACGTTGTACACGTACTCCGAGCAGGAGCTCCAGCGGGTCCTCAAGAAGCTCGAGAAGACCGGCAAGAAGTACCAGGAGCCGATCCAGCGCTACAAGGGTCTGGGGGAGATGGACGCCGACCAGCTCGCCGAGACCACGATGGACCGGACCCACCGCACCCTGCGACGGGTGAACATCAGCGATGCCGAGAGCGCCGCCAAGGTGTTCGAGCTGCTCATGGGCAACGACGTCGCCCCGCGCAAGGAGTTCATCCTGGCCGGCGAGGGGCTGGACCGGGACCGCATCGACGCGTAGCGGGTGCGCTGCGGCCGCGTCGTGCGGTTGGCCGGCTGCTCGGCTGTCCGGCTGGCTGTGCAGCTGCGCTGCGGTATGCGGTGCCGCGAAGGCGACTCGGTGCCGCGAAAGCGACTCGGTGCCGGGAAAGCGGCGGTGCCGCTGACGTGCGGCGGTGCCGCGAAAGCGACCCGGTCTTGCGCGAGCGACTCCGAGCCGCCGTCGTGCGCGCTCTGTTCCGCGAGAGCGACAGGATCCCGCCGACAGTTCCCGCCGTTCTGTCGCTTTCGCGCGGCAGGGGGACGGGGCTCCCGTGCTCGCCCCGCCGCCGCGCCGCCGCGCTTCCGCGTGGGGACAACGGGGCCGCCCCGCGGCCCACTTCTACGTGGACGGACGGGAGGCCCGTGGCGGGGTCGACCCGCGCCTCCCGTCCGTCAACTGCGCCGGTTCCTTCGCGAAAGCGACAGTCCTGCACGAACCGTTGGCGGATGGCTGTCGCTTTCGCAGCACCAGCCCACCGCGGCCGCTCGCCGCCAGCCGCAGCCTGCAGCGACGGCCGTAGCCCGCAGCCCGCGGGTCCGTAGCCATCAGCCCGCAGCCCGCGGGGCCGCCGCCCGCCGCCCGCAGCCGCTGCCGCGCGACACGCGGCCGCAGCGCACGGGAGCGGGTGCGGCACTACGCCTCGCCCGCGGTGCCGTCGAGCGTCGCGGCGCTGCCGCCGATCGAGCCGGCACGGGAGCGGGTGCGGCGCTACGCCTCGCCCGCGGTGCCGTCGAGCGTCGCGGCGCTGCCGCCGATCGAGCCGATGACGGCCTCGAGCGGCGCCCCCGACCCGTCGCGCTTCGACAGCCAGTCCGGCAGGGTCCGTGCTGCACCGTCGGTGCCGACGGCGTGCGGCGGAGCGATGCCGGCCCAGCCCACGGTCAGGCCGTCCTCGCCCTTCAGGAACGCGTGCGCCCGGACACCCTGCGTGGCTCGGCCCTTCGCCGGGAACTCGGACAGCGCCGACACCTTCGCCCGACCGGCGTCGGTGCCGGGCAGCGCGGTCGAGGTCGTCGACACGGTGGCGACCACGGCCTCGTTGGACCGGGCGACGGACCCGAACCAGACGACCGCGGCGCCAGCTGCGAGTGCGACGCCGGCGACGCCACCGGCCGGCAGGCCCTGCGGCCGCACGGCCGACGCCGGGAACCGCAGCAGCTGCGCGTTCGACGTGATGAAGACGAGGTCGTCGGACTCCGGAGCCTGCGCAGCGCCGACCACGGCGTCGCCCGGCTTCAGGCCGATGGCGGGGAACTCCGGCTTGTCGGGCCAGGCGCCGGGCACGACCCGCTTCACGACGCCCTGCACGGTGCCGATCGCGAGCGAGTCCGACGAGGCGCCGGACAGGTCGACGAGTGCCACGACGGTCTCGCCCTTGGTCAGGGTGAGGAAGTCGGTGACCCGCACACCGGCGTCCAGCCGCACCGCGGCGGGCGGGACCGCCGGGACGTCGACGGGCGACATCCGCAGCACCCGACCCGTTGAGGTCAGCGCGCCGACCTGCCCGCGCACGGAACTCACGATCGCCGAACGGACGGCGTCGTGCTTGGAGCGCTTCGGGACCCGCACGATGCCGAGCTCGGACGTCGGGATGTCGACGCGCACGAGCCGCCCGGTGGTCGAGAGCAGCACGCGGCACGGCGAGTCGGCGATCTGCAGCGACTCGGGGTCCACCGCGGCCTTGCGGCCGCCCCGCACCGGGGCGTCGGCCTCGGTGAGCAGGGTCCGGCGTGGGGTCGCGAACCGGTCGGAGACCTCGGTCAGCTCGAGCGCGACCTGGGCGCGCAGCCGCTCGTCCGATGCCAGCAGTTCCTCGAGGGCGGCGATGTCGGCGAGGAGCTGGTCGCGTTCGGCCTCGAGCTCCATCCGCGAGAACTTCGTCAGGCGGCGCAGACGCAGCTCGAGGATGTACTCGGCCTGGACTTCGGACAGGTCGAAGACGTCACGCAGGCGGTTGCGCGCGGCCTCGGAGTCGTCCGAGGTGCGGATGACCTGGATGACCTCGTCGATGTCGAGGATCGCGATGAGCAGGCCCTCGACCAGGTGCAGCCGTTCCCGGCGCCGGGCCAACCGGTACTGCGACCGGCGGGTGACGACGTCCAGACGGTGCTGCACGTACACGTCGAGGAGCTCGCGCAGCCCGAGCGTGCGCGGGGAGCCCCCGACGAGCGCCACGTTGTTGATGCCGAAGCCGTCCTCGAGCGGGGTGTGCTTGTACAGCTGCTCGAGCACGGCGGTCGGGTTGAAGCCGCTCTTGATCTCGATGACCAGCCGCAGCCCGTGGTTGCGGTCGGTCAGGTCCTTGACGTCGGAGATGCCGACGAGCTTCTTCGACTGGACGCCGTCCTTGATCTTCTCGATCACGCGTTCCGGCCCGACCAGGTACGGCAGCTCGGTCACGACGAGGCCGACCCGTCGCGGCGTCAGGTTCTCGATGCTGACCTTCGACCGGGTGCGGAACGAACCGCGCCCCGTCGCGTAGGCGTCGCGGACCCCGGACAGCCCGACGATCGTGCCGCCGCCGGGCAGGTCGGGGCCGGGGACGAACTCCATGAGCTCGTCGAGCGTGGCGCCCGGGTTCATGAGCAGGTGCTTCGCGGCCTCGACGACCTCGCCGAGGTTGTGCGGCGCCATGTTCGTGGCCATGCCGACCGCGATGCCGGAGGCACCGTTGACGAGGAGGTTCGGGAACGCCGCGGGCAGCACGCCCGGCTGCATGATCTGGTTGTCGTAGTTCGGGACGAAGTCGACGACGTCCTCGCCCAGGCCCTCGGTCATCGCCATCGAGGGCTCGGCGAGCCGCGCCTCGGTGTACCGGGCCGCGGCGGGACCGTCGTCGAGCGAGCCGAAGTTGCCGTGCCCGTCGACCAGCGGCACCCGCATCGTGAAGGGCTGGGCCATGCGGACGAGCGCGTCGTAGATGGCACCGTCGCCGTGGGGGTGCAACTTGCCCATGACCTCGCCCGTCACACGGGCGCTCTTGACGTGTCCGCGGTCCGGCCGCAGGCCCATCTCGGCCATCTGGTACAGGATCCGCCGCTGGACCGGCTTCAGGCCGTCGCGGGCATCCGGCAGTGCGCGCGAGTAGATGACGGAGTACGCGTACTCGAGGAACGACCCCTGCATCTCCTCGGAGACGTCGATCTCCTCGATGCGCTCACCGTCGGGCAGCCCGACTGCGTCCGTGCGTGCCATGGCACCTTTCTGGGCGGACAGACCGCGCTGGCTGGCCAGCGTCGTCTGGAAGACCGCGGTCTGGAAGACTCTGTGGAATGGGAACCAGCGTACCGACGGCCCCCGACGCCGCCGCGAACCTCGCCGACGTCCTGCCGAGTTGCCTCGTCGCGCTCGGCGCCGCGGACGACACGTGGTTGCGCGAGAGCGGCCTGGAGGCCCGGATCACCCTCCGCCCCGCCCGTTCCGCGGTCGTCGTGCTGGTCGACGGCCTCGGTGCCGGCGCGCTGTCCGCGCGTGCCGGGCACGCCCGTTGGCTCGCGGCAGCGAAGGGGACCGGCACCGCGAAGAAGCTGCGGAGCGGGTTCCCGACGACCACGGCCGCCGCGCTCACGACGCTCACGACGGGGCGCTCGCCCGGCACCCACGGGGTCGTCGGTTACAGCGGGTGGGAGCCCGGTTCCGGCACCGTCGTCAACCTGCTGAGCGGGTGGGACAACCAGGTCCCGGCGGGGTGGCTGCTGTCAGAGACACTGTTCACCCGCGCGACCGGGCTCGGCGTCGACCCGGTGGTGGTCGGCCCCGATCGCTACCGGTCGTCGGGCATGACCGCGAACGTGCTCGGCGGGGCGCGCTACGTCTCGGCCGACTCGATCCCGGACCGCGTCGACGCCGCCCTCGCCGCGACGGCGACCGGCCGCTCGCTCGTCTACCTGTACGTGCCGGAGCTCGACTCGATCGGGCACAAGCACGGCTGGCAGTCGGACCGCTGGACCGCGGCGCTCGAACTGCTCGACGGGGAGCTCGCCCGGCTCGACGCCCGGTCGGCTGCCGACGTCGGCGTGCTCGTGACGGCGGACCACGGCGTGCTCGACGTCCCCGAGCACGCGAACATCGCCATCGACCCGCTGCTGCTGACCGACGTCGTCGGCGTCGCGGGGGACCCGCGTTGCCGGCAGCTCACCGTCGCCCCCGGTACCGACGTCCGGGCCCTGGTCGGTGCCTTCCGGGCGAAGTACGGCAAGAAGGCCTTCGTGGCGAGCCGTGACGAGGCCGTCGAGGCGGGCTGGTTCGGCACCGTCGACCCGCGGGTCGCACCGCGCATCGGCGACGTGGTCCTGGTCGCCCGCGGTTCCTGGGCCTTCAACGACGACCGGGCGCTGCGTGCGAACGAGACGCCTCGCCGGATGGTCGGTCAGCACGGGGCCATGACGGACGACGAGCTGTTCGTCCCGCTCCGGCTCGCCGGCGCCTTCGCCTAGGCCACCGACCGCCGCGGGACGGCCCGGGTCAGGCGGGGTCGTCGTCCGGACGGGTGCCGAAGACGATCTCGTCCCAGCTCGGCATCGACCGACGGTTGCGCTTGCGACGCTCCTGACGTCCCTCGGCCTCGGGGGCGGAGGTCGGACGGTCCTCGGTCGGCTGCGGTGCCGTCCCGCGTGCGTCGTCGTCCTCGAAGCCCTGCAGCGGGATGTCCACGACGCTGATCGACGTGCCGCGGGGCTCGTCTCGCTGGTCCGTGAAGGAGGCGGCCTCGCGCTCACCGCGTCGGCGACGCAGGGCCTCGAGCAGGTCGGCGGTCTCGTTGCCGGGCGCACGCTCGTCCACCACGGCCTGGCCGATGCGGGGCAGCGGCGCACGCAGGGGCGCGCGGTCCACGGGCTCGGGCTCGGCAGGGGCCTCGTCGGGCTCGTCGACGCGGAAGGCGCCCGAGTCGAAGCGGGTGCCGTCGTCGTCCTGCTGCTCGTACTCGACGGCACGCAGACGCGGGGCGATGCCCTCGTCCTCGGTGTGCGACAACCGGTGGGCGTCGCCGTTGTCCGGCACCAGGGTCGACGTCTTCGGGTCGAAGCGCCACTGCGCGTCGTGCTCGACCTCGGCCGCCGTGTAGCGCACGCGCACCTGCCAGCCGCTCTCCGGGTGCTTCCAGGAGCCCCAGGTGATCGCGGTGGCCTCGCCGGCCTCGAGCTTGGCGGTGATCGCCTCGCCGAAGGTGTCGGGGGCCTGGTCGTCGACCGGGGTCACCGGGACGCGGTGCGAGGCGTCGAGGATGAAAGCACGCTCGGCCAGCACCGGGCCCTCGAAGCGACGGACGTACTCGACGTCCACGTCGAGCGCGGCGGCGACGTCCGCGGCGTCGGCACCGCCGCGGATGCGCGCCTGGACGTCCTTCGGGGAGACGCGCTTCTGCGATCCCGCCTCCGGGTTCGCCTGGCGGACCTGCCCCGGCAGCGACGACGTGACGGGCAACCGGAACTCGGTGCCGCCGTCGGTCGCCAGCAGGAGTGCGCCGGACTCGACTCCGATGACTCTCACGTCTTGCATGGTTCCGCCTTCCGAGCATCACGTACGGTCGTGCCTCGTACCCCGTGAGTATGCAGTCACCGCGCGGCGTTCCGTGGGAGGCGCACGGGCGTGCCGCGTACTGCACGACGGACGTCGTCGGACTCCGGGAATGTCCGGCGCCGACCGCGGGTTGCAGGGCCACGACGACCCGCACGAGCACTCGGTTTGCGCTCCGGCGGGACGTGGTGCAAACTGTCGCCGCCGATCACCCGGCGACGACCTCTCGATACGAGAAATGGATGGGCATGGCCACCGATTACGACGCCCCCCGGAAGACCGACGACAACTCCGACTCGGAGTCGATCGAGGCCCTCAAGGAGCGCGTTCCCGACAAGATGTCGGGGGTCGTCGACGATGATTCGGACAACCCCGGCAGCTTCGAACTCGCCGGGCAGGACCTCAGCGACGTCGACCTCGACGTCGTGGTGCTGCCCCCGCAGGTCGATGAGTTCACCTGCGTCGAGTGCTTCCTCGTGAAGCACCGCTCCCAGCTCGACCACGAGTCGAAGCTCGGACCGGTCTGCGCGGAATGCGCAGCGCTGTAGCAAGCACTGTCGCAGCGCTCTCGACGCACCGATCACCGAAGGCCCGCTGTTCCCCGGAGCAGCGGGCCTTCGCCGTCCCCGCGGTTCCGCGCGTGCTGTGCTGTTGCGCGCGTGGTGAGCTGTTCTGCGCGTTGTGGGTCGGGTCGCGCGTTGGGTCGGGTCGCGCGTTGGGTCGGATCGCGCGTGGTGAGGCGAATCGCGCGTAGGGAGCCCTTTCTTCCGGCCTCCTACGCGCGATTCGTCCTCCGACGCGCGGGACTGCTGCGCGGAACAGCCACCGACGCGCGGAACAGCCACCCACGCGCGGAACAGCCACCCACGCGCGGAACAGCCACCCACGCGCGGAACAGCCACCCACGCGCGGAACTGCACCCGCGCGGAACCGCCCGTCAGGACCGCAGCGCCTCGACGACCTTGGCCGGCTGCCGCACGCTGACGAGCCAGTACGGCGTGGGGTCGGCGTCGTCGCGGACCTCGACCTTCACGACGTCGCGCACGTACCCGCGGAACAGCGTCCACGCCCGGGCGTCGAGCCGCGGCCCGCGCTGCGCGGTGGCCTCGGCGCCCTCGTAGGCCTCGACCGATCCGACGAGGGCCCGGGGGAGTCGAGCCCGACCCGCGCGGAACTCGGTGTCGGTGACCTCGACGACGGGGGCGAGGACCCAGAGCAGGACGAGCACGCCGAGGTACATGCCGATGGCCACGAGTACGCCGGCCAGGACGCTGATGGGCAGGAAGACGAGCAGGGACGCCGGGATGACGAGGGCCGTCGCCAGGTAGAGCGCCGGGGGCGCCCAGAGTCGTTCGCGGTACAGGGTCACGGGTCCATTCGACCACGACTCGGCCGAGGTCACGGTCCGGTCACGCTCTGCACTACCCTCGTCACGTGACCGAACCAGTCGACGTCCTCTGGACCGGGGAGAACGCCCCCGGCCACGCACACCCCGGCGACGCCGGTGCCGACCTCGTCTCGACCGAGGCCTTCGTGCTGCAGCCGGGCGAGCGACGCCTGGTCGGCACGGGCCTGCGGATCGCGCTGCCCGACGGGTACGCGGCGTTCGTCGTCCCGCGCAGCGGTCTCGCGGCGAAGCACGGCATCACGATCGTGAACGCGCCGGGGACCGTCGACGCCGGCTACCGCGGCGAGGTCAAGGTGGCGCTGCTCAACACGGACCAGACCGAGTCGTACGCGGTGCAGGTCGGCGACCGGATCGCACAGGTGATCGTGATGCCGGTGCCCCGGGTGACCTACACGCGGGTGGACGAGCTGCCCGACAGCGTCCGCGGCCAGGGCGGCTTCGGCTCATCGGGCTACGGTGACCGGAGCGGTGCCGCCAGCGGCACCGCCGGAGACGTTCAGGAAGGAACGCGCGCATGAAGTTCGGCCGACGCAAGCGTGACGAGGTCGGGGTGGCGGAAGCCGTCGTCGACGACGTCGAGGTGGCGGACACCACGCCCGAGGTCGACATCGCGATCGATGCCGACGCAGACCTCGACGAGGTCGACGAGGTCGCCCCCACGGACAAGTCCGCTCCCGGCGACCGTGCCGAGAACGGCCCGCACGACGAGACCGAGGCGAACCTGGTCCGTCCGTACGTGGACCTCGGCGGCGTGAAGGTGCTGCCGCGCGAGGGCCTGCACCTGCGCCTCGAGGTCGAGGAGGGCTCGCAGCGCGTCGTCGCGGTGGGCCTGGACTTCGACGAGTCGACCCTGCAGGTGCAGCCGTTCGCCGCCCCGCGGTCGACCGGCCTGTGGCACGAGATCCGCGCGCAGATCGCCGACCAGATCGAACAGCAGGGCGGCACCGTGACCGAGGTCGACGGGCCGTTCGGCCCGGAGCTCCGTGCCTCGGTCCCGGTCGCGGCCGAGGGCGGGGTCGCGGGCATGCGCCCGGCGCGCTTCGTCGGCGTCGACGGCCCCCGCTGGTTCCTGCGCGGCGTGATCGCCGGCAAGGCGGCCGAGCAGCCCGACGACGCATCCGAGATCGAGGAGCTGTTCCGCAGCGTCGTCGTCGTGCGCGGCACGACGCCGATGCCGCCGCGCGACCTCATCCCGCTGCACATGCCGAAGTCGACCCAGACCGCGATCTGACGCGTCACCGCGTCGACCGCGACACGATCTGCCAGGAGGCCCGGTGCCGGACCACGACGACTCCCCGCGACCCGACGGGGTCACCGACGACCCCCTCGCGTCGGAGCGCGCCGAGCCGCTGTCGCTGAACGCGCAGCTCCGCGACGCGGTGCGGAACGCCGGCATCGGCCAGGTCGCCCCCGGCGAGGCGCCGTCCGGCCGTGCCCTGCTCACCGCGGTGGGCGGCGTGCGCGGTCTCGCCGAGTCCGTCCTGCCCGGTCTCGCCTTCCTGGTCGTCTACGCGATCACGAAGGAGCTCGTGCCGAGCGTCGTGATCCCGGTCGTGATCGGAGCGGTGTTCGTCGTGCTCCGGCTGCTGCAGCGGCAGTCCCTCGCGATGTCGCTCGCCGGCATCCTCGGCGTGGCGATCTCGGCCGGTCTCGCGCTCGTCACGGGCAAGGCCGAGAGCAACTTCATCCCGGGGATCGTCATCAACGCCGTGTGGCTCGTCGGGCTGCTCGTGACGCTGGCGATCCGACGTCCGCTCATCGGGCTGATCGTCGGGTTCCTGCTGCCGCCCGACGCGGACGGCTCGCACCAGGACTGGCGCGCCGATCCGGCGAAGCGCCGCGTGCTGACCGTCGCCACCTGGATCTGGGTCGGCCTCTTCGCGGTCCGGCTGCTCATCGAGATCCCCCTCTACGTGACCGCCCAGGTCGAGCTGCTGGCGGGCATCAAGCTCATCACCGGCGTCCCGCTCTACGCGGCGGTGCTCTGGGTCACCTGGCTGCTCGTCCGCACCGTGTTCCGACGCGAGGACGACACCGCCGCGGTGTAGAGTTGTCTCGACATCGAGACAGTTCCCGCGGGCGCTCCGGCGGCCACGGGATTAGGTTTGCCTTGCTGGTGGGACGGTCCACGGCCCGCGAAGATGAGGGCAAACCGATCAGTAGGGAGGCGGCACGGTGGCTGCAGTCAATAGCTTCGGCTCGAAGGACACACTGTCGGTTGGGGGTGTCGACTACGCGATCCACCGGATCGACACGGTTCCCGGTCACGAGAAGCTGCCGTACAGCCTGAAGGTGCTGCTCGAGAACCTGCTCCGCACCGAGGACGGCAAGAACGTCACCGAGGCGCAGATCCGCGCCCTGGGCTCGTGGCAGCCCGACGCCGAGCCGGACACCGAGATCCAGTTCTCCCCGGCCCGTGTGGTCATGCAGGACTTCACCGGCGTCCCGTGCATCGTCGACCTCGCCACCATGCGCGAGGCGATGGCGGAGATCGGCGGCGACCCGAACAAGATCAACCCGCTGTCGCCGGCCGAGATGGTCATCGACCACTCCGTCATCGCCGACCTGTTCGGTCGCGAGGACGCCCTGCAGCGCAACACCGACCTCGAGTACGAGCGCAACGGTGAGCGCTACCAGTTCCTCCGCTGGGGCCAGACCGCGTTCGAGGACTTCAAGGTCGTCCCGCCGGGCACCGGCATCGTCCACCAGGTCAACATCGAGTACCTGGCCAAGGTCACGTACACGCGCCAGTTCGACGGCGAGACGTACGCCTACCCGGACACGCTCGTCGGCACCGACTCGCACACCACGATGGTGAACGGCCTCGGCGTGCTCGGCTGGGGTGTGGGCGGCATCGAGGCCGAGGCCGCGATGCTCGGCCAGCCCGTGTCGATGCTCATCCCGAAGGTCGTCGGCTTCAAGCTCTCCGGCGAGATCCCGGCCGGTGTGACCGCGACCGACGTGGTGCTCACCATCACGCAGGAGCTCCGCAAGCACGGCGTCGTCGGCAAGTTCGTCGAGTTCTACGGCGAGGGCGTCAGCGCCGTCCCGCTCGCGAACCGCGCCACCATCGGCAACATGTCGCCGGAGTTCGGATCGACCGCCGCGATCTTCCCGGTCGACGACGTCACGCTCGACTACCTGCGTCTGACCGGTCGCGACGAGGCGCAGATCGCCCTGGTCGAGGCCTACTCGAAGACCCAGGGCCTGTGGCACGACGCCTCGGTGGAGCCGAACTACTCCGAGTACATGGAGCTCGACCTGTCCACGGTCGTGCCGTCGATCTCCGGCCCGAAGCGCCCGCAGGACCGCATCGAGCTCTCGCAGGCCAAGGACCAGTTCGAGGTCGACCTCGCCAACTACGCGAGCATCGACCACAGCGAGCAGGACAAGGCCGTTGCCGACACCTTCCCGGCGTCCGACCCGGTGGCAGCGGCCCCCGGCGACGAGCACGCCGTGGACGACCAGCAGGACGCCCCCGGTTCAGAGGTCCCCGTGCACGCCTCGAGCGCGCCCGGCACCGTCTCGAAGCCGACCTCGGTCGCGATCGCCGACGGTGCGCCGTTCACGATCGACCACGGCGCCGTCGCGATCGCCGCGATCACGTCGTGCACGAACACGTCGAACCCGTCGGTCATGATGGCCGCCGGCATCCTGGCCCGGAACGCCGCGAAGAAGGGCCTCACCGCGAAGCCCTGGGTGAAGACCACCCTCGCGCCCGGGTCGAAGGTCGTCACCGACTACTACGAGAAGGCCGGCCTCACGACCTACCTCGAGCAGCTCGGCTTCTACACGGTCGGCTACGGCTGCACCACCTGCATCGGCAACTCGGGCCCGCTGCCGGAAGAGATCTCGCAGGCCGTGCAGGACAACGACCTCGCCGTCACCGCGGTGCTCTCGGGCAACCGCAACTTCGAGGGCCGGATCAACCCCGACGTGAAGATGAACTACCTGGCGTCCCCGCCGCTGGTCATCGCGTACGCCCTGGCCGGGTCGATGCACTTCGACTTCGACAAGGACGCCCTCGGCACCGACCAGGACGGCAATGACGTCTACCTCACCGACATCTGGCCCGACGCGGCCGAGGTGCAGCAGGTCATCGACACCTCCATCGACACCGAGATGTTCACGCACGAGTACGGCTCCGTGTTCGAGGGCGACGACCGCTGGAAGAACCTGCCGACCCCGACCGGTGACACCTTCGAGTGGGACCAGGAGTCGACCTACGTCCGGAAGCCCCCGTACTTCGAGGGCATGACGATGCAGCCCGACGCGGTGTCGGACATCTCCGGTGCCCGGGTGCTCGCGAAGCTCGGCGACTCGGTCACGACCGACCACATCTCGCCGGCCGGTTCGATCAAGGCCGACAGCCCCGCCGGCCAGTACCTCGCCGAGCACGGCGTCGACCGCAAGGACTTCAACTCCTACGGCTCGCGTCGCGGCAACCACGAGGTCATGATCCGCGGCACGTTCGCGAACATCCGTCTGCGCAACCAGCTGCTCGCGTCCGCGAACGACGGCGCTGGCGTGGAGGGCGGCTACACCCGTGACTTCACGACGCCCGACGGTGCCCAGTCCTTCATCTACGACGCCTCGCAGCACTACCAGGAGCAGGGCATCCCGCTCGTCATCTTCGGTGGCAAGGAGTACGGCTCCGGCTCGTCGCGCGACTGGGCGGCCAAGGGCACGAACCTGCTCGGCGTCCGTGCGGTCATCACCGAGAGCTTCGAGCGGATCCACCGCTCGAACCTCATCGGCATGGGCGTCGTCCCGCTGCAGTTCCCGGCGGGCGAAACGGTCGAGTCCCTCGGGCTCGACGGCACCGAGGTCGTCTCGATCTCCGGGCTGACCGAGCTGAACGAGGGCCGCACCCCGAAGACGGTGCACGTCACCGCGACGCCGAGCGAGCACTCGCCGGCCGGCAAGCAGCCGATCGAGTTCGACGCGGTCGTCCGCATCGACACCCCCGGTGAGGCCGACTACTACCGCAACGGCGGCATCCTGCAGTACGTGCTCCGCTCGCTCGTCTGACCGACGGCGCACGGGCCGCTGACGCGACCACAGGACGGACGGGAGGCCCGTGGCGACACCGCCACGGGCCTCCCGTCCGTTGTCGGTCCCCGAGAATAGAGTGGGCCGACAGCCCCACGAAAGGAGCGCCCGTGAGCCTGCTCAGCAGCATCACGTCGCCGCGCGAACTGAAGCGTCTGTCCGACGCGCAGATGACCGACCTCGCCGCCGAGATCCGACGCTTCCTGGTCGCCGAGGTCGCGAAGACCGGTGGGCACCTGGGGCCGAACCTCGGCGTCGTCGAGCTGACGCTGGCGATGCACCGCGTATTCGACTCGCCGAGCGATCCGTTCGTCTTCGACACCGGGCACCAGTCGTACGTGCACAAGCTCGTCACCGGGCGCCAGGACTTCTCGAAGCTGCGCGAGCGGGGCGGCATCGCCGGGTACCCGCAGCGGAGCGAGTCCGAGCACGACATCGTCGAGTCCTCGCACGCGTCGTCGTCGCTGTCGTGGGCGGACGGCATCTCCCGCGCCTTCGGGCAGACGGGGCAGACCGACCGCACCGTCGTCGCGGTCGTCGGGGACGGCGCGCTGACCGGCGGGATGACGTGGGAGGCGCTCAACAACATCTCCGACGACAACGACCGTCGACTCGTCATCGTCGTGAACGACAACGGTCGCTCGTACGCGCCGACGATCGGCGGCATGGCGCGGTTCCTCAGCTCGATGCGGACGCGGCGCGAGTACCGGGCGCTGTACGAGACCTCGCGGGCGGTGGCCGACCGGTTCGGTGCGCCGGGGCGCGCGGTGTACCGGGGCATGCGGGGCGGCCTGCACGGGTTCCTGTCACGCTTCACGAACAACGAGGCGCTCTACTCGAACCTCGACATCAAGTACATCGGTCCGGTGAACGGGCACGACCAGCGCGCGATGGAGGCCGCGCTCCGGCAGGCCAAGGCCTACGGCGCCCCGACGATCGTGCACGCGATCACGGAGAAGGGCCACGGCTTCGAGCCTGCCCTGCGCGACCAAGCCGACCAGTTCCACGCCGTCGGCCACATCGACCCGGAGACCGGGGAGTCGCTCGACACGACCTCCGGACCGTCGTGGACCTCGGTGTTCGCGTCGTCGCTGGCCGACGCCGGATCGGCGGATCCGCGAATCGTCGCCATCACCGCCGCGATGCTCCGGCCGACCGGGCTGCACCTGTTCCAGGAGCAGCACCCCGACCGCGTCTACGACGTCGGCATCGCCGAGCAGCACGCCGTCACGACCGCGGCGGGCCTGGCCTACGGGGGACTCCACCCGGTCGTGGCGCTCTACGCGACGTTCCTCAACCGGGCGTTCGACCAGGTGCTCATGGACGTCGCCCTGCACAAGGCGGGCGTGACGTTCGTGCTCGACCGTGCCGGCATCACCGGCCCGGACGGCCCGTCGCACCACGGCATGTGGGACCTCGCACTGCTCCAGGTGGTGCCGGGCATCCGCATCGCCGCACCCCGCGATGCCGCGACCCTGCGCGAGGAGTTCCGCGAGGCCGTCGCGGTCGACGACGCCCCGACGGTGGTGCGCTTCCCGAAGGGCCAGGTCGGACCGGACATCCCCGCGCTCCGACGGCTGTCCGACGGGGTGGACGTGCTCCGCGACGCGCCCGAGGGCTCACCCGACGTGCTGTTCGTCGCCGTCGGGTCGATGGTCCCCACCGCCCTCGAGGCCGCCGCGCTGCTCGAGGCGCAGGGCATCGGCGTCACCGTGGTGGACCCGCGCTGGGTGGTGCCGATCCCGGCGTCGCTCATCGAGCTGTCCCGGACGCACCGTCTCGTCATCACGATGGAGGACGGCGTGCGGGTCGGCGGCGTCGGCACGCGCCTGCGGCAGGACCTGCGGGCCGCCGGCGTCGACACCGGGGTGAACGAGCTCGGTCTGCCGGAGGAGTTCATCGACCACGCGACACGCTCCGAGATCCTCGCCGACGTGGGGCTCACGGCGCAGGCGATCGCCCGCGACGTCATCGACCAGGTCGTCGGCACGAAGCTGCCGCAGGCGAAGCCCGCGCGCTCCCGCGAGTCGGCGGCGTCCGACCGCTGAGTCGCGCTGGCGGCTGCGCCGCGCGGGCGGTCGTCGCGGGTGGTTGTGCCGCGCTTCGCGGCCGCAGCCACGCGTCGCACCCGCGAGCGGGCATCGCGCCCCGAAGAGTCGGGGCGCGATGCGCGCCTCGGGGCGCGACCTGAGCGCTCGCGCGCTCGAGCGCGGGCGCGCTTCGCGGCCGCAGCCACGCGTCGCGCCCGCGAGCGGGCATCGCGCCCCGAAGAGTCGGGGCGCGACGCCCGCCTCGGGGCGCGACACTGGCGCCGGCTAGCGGGAGGTCGGGCCGACGATCGGCGGCTGGTGGAACGTCCCGCCGAAGACCCGCTCGGACGCGCCGGAACGGTCGAGGTACGGGCTGATGCCACCGGCCTGGAACGGGTAGCCGGCGCCGAGGATGAGACCGAGGTCGATCTCCTCGACGTGCTGCACCACACCGTCCTCGAGCATGCGGTGCACCTCGTCGGCCAGGGCGTCCTCGAAGCGTCGCTGCATCTCGGCGGCGTCGACCGGGGACGCGTCCTTCTTGGACGGCGCGACCAGCTTCACGGCGGCGGGGTCGTACCCGGTCGCGTTGCCCTTCTTGTCGCGGGTCAGGATCGTCCCGTGCTCGGCGATCTTCCCCAGCCCGTCGCCGGGGTAGAAGCGCTCCGGCCAGGCCGCGTGGTGCGAGTCGAGCACGTGCGCGCCGACCGGCAGCCCGACGAGTTCGAGCAGCTCGAACGGCGACATCGGCAGGCCGAGCGGTGCGGCGCCCTGCGCCACCGTGTCGAACGAGGTGCCCTGCTCGACGCCGCGCATCGCCTCACCGAGGACGCGTGCGAGCACCCGGTTGACGACGAAGCCCGGCTGGTCCGCGGTGATGATCGCGGTCTTCTTCAGCGTCTTCGCCACGGCGAGGGCCGTGACGAGGGTCTCGTCCGAGGTCGCCGCGGTGCGGACGACCTCGAGGAGCGGCATGACCGCGACCGGGTTGAAGAAGTGGAAGCCCACCAGGCGCGACGGGTCGGCGAGCACCGAACCCATCTCGGACACCGACAGCGACGACGTGTTCGTCGCGAGGATCGCGTCCGGCGCGATGACCGCCTCGACGCGACGGAGCACGTCCTGCTTGACGGACATCTCCTCGAAGACGGCCTCGATCACCCAGTCGGCGTCGGCGAAGGCGTCGTACGACACCGAGCCGCTGACGAGTGCGGTGATGCGGTTCGCGTCGTCAGGGGAGATCCGACCCTTGTCGAGCAGTTTCGCGACCTCGCCGCGGATCCGCTCGACCCCGGCGTCGACGCGGGACTGGTCGACGTCGGTGATGACGACGGGGACGCCCAGACGGCGGGCGAACAGCAGCGCGAACTGGGACGCCATGAGCCCGGCGCCGAGGACGCCGACCTTCGTGATCTTCTTCGGCTCGACGCCCTCCGGAGCCCCGACGGGCTTCTTCGCGCGCTTCTGCACGAGGTCGAACGCGTACATCGACGCGGCGAACTGGTCGCCGGAGATGAGGTCGGCGAGGGCGTCGTCCTCGTCCGCGAAGCGCTCGTCGAGGGAACCCGATTTCGCGGCAGCGACGAGGTCGAGCGCCCGGAACGGCGACTTCGGGACCGTGCCGATCTTCGACGCGACCTGGTTCCGCGCGACCTTGACGACCGTGCCCCAGGCGGCCTTCTCGAGCATGCCCGGCTCGTTCTTCCGCACGACCTTGGTCGCGCCGGTGATGACGCCGTCGGCCCAGGCCACGGCCGAGGGCAGGAACGTGACCGACGGGATGAGCGCGTCACCGATGCCGAGCTCGACCGCAGCAGGACCGTCGAGCAGGCGATTGTTCTTGAGCGGGTTCTCCACGATGACGCGGAGCGCCTTCTCGGGCCCGATCAGCCGGGGGAGCAGCGTCGCGCCGCCCCAGCCGGGGATGATGCCGAGGAAGACCTCGGGCAGCCCGATGCCCTGCGCGGCCGAGGAGAACACCCGGTACGTGCAGTGCAGGGCGATCTCGAGCCCGCCGCCGAGCGCCAGCATGTTCACGAAGGCGAAGGAGGGGACCCCGAGGTCGGAGAACTTGCGCAGCGTCGCGTGCCCGAGGGCCGCGAGCTCGTGCGCCACCTGCCGCGACGGCACCGAGGCCGCCTGCGACAGGTCGGCGCCGGCGGCGAAGCAGTACTCCTTGCCGGTGATCGCGACGCCCTGGATCGTGCCGGCGGCTGCCTCGGTCTTCAGGGTGTCGAGCACCCCGGAGAGCTCGCGCAGGGTGCGCGGGCCGAGGGTGTTCGGCCGCTTGTGGTCCTTGCCGTTGTCGAGCGTGATGAGCGCCAGCGTGCCGCCGGACGGCATCGTGACGTGCTTCACGTACGAGTGCGTGACGACCTCGTCCTCGCTCAGTTCGGTCAGTCGGTCGTTCTCGACGGTGCTCACGGTCAGGCCGCCTTCCGGGCCGCGCTGCGCGACCAGTTCGGGTTCTCCCAGATGACGGTGCCGCCCTGGCCGAGTCCGATGCACATCGTGGTGATGCCGTACTTGACGTCGGGACGCTCGGCGAACTGCGCGGCGAGCTGGGTCATCAGGCGGACGCCGCTCGACGCGAGCGGGTGGCCGACGGCGATCGCGCCGCCCCACGCGTTGACGTTCGCGGAGTCCTGGGCGATGCCGTAGTTGTCGAGGAACGCGAGCACCTGGACGGCGAACGCCTCGTTGATCTCGAACAGGCCGATGTCGTCGATCGAAAGGCCGGCCTTCGCCAGGGCCTTGTCGGTGGCGGGCACCGGTCCGACGCCCATCACCTCGGGCTCGACGCCGGCGAAGGCGAACGAGACCATGCGCATCTTCGTGGGCAGGCCGTGCTGCTTCGCGCCGTCCTCCGACGCGAGCAGGCTCATGGTCGCGCCGTCGTTCAGTCCGGCGGCGTTGCCGGCGGTGACCCGTCCGTGGGGCCGGAACGGCGTCTTCAACGCGGCCAGGGCCTCCAGGGTGGTGCCCGGCCGCGGCGGCTCGTCGGCGCTGACGACGTCCCAGCCGTCGCCCTTGTTGACCTCGACCGGGATGACGTCGGGCTGGAGCTTGCCGGCGGCCCAGGCGGCGGCGTAGCGCTGCTGGGACTGGACGGCGAAGGCGTCCGTGCGGTCCTTCGTGATCGCGGGGAAGCGGTCGTGCAGCCGTTCGGCGGTGGCGCCCATCACGAGCGCGTCGCTCGACACCATGCGCTCCGCGACGAAGCGGGGGTTCGGGTCGGCGTTGAAGCCCATCGGGTGGCGCCCCATGTGCTCGACACCGCCGGCGATCGCGACGTCGGCCGCGCCGAAGGCGATGGCCCCGGCGAGCGTCGTGACGCTCGTCATCGCGCCCGCGCACATGCGGTCGATGGCGTACCCGGGCACCGACTTCGGCAGTCCCGCGAGCATCCCGACCGTGCGGCCGAGCGTCAGCCCCTGGTCACCCTGCTGCGTGGTGGCCGCGACGGCGACGTCGTCCACCGCCGCTCCGTCGAGCTGGGCGTTCCGGTCGAGCAGGCCGCGCATCGCGTGCACCGCGAGGTCGTCGGACCGGGTCTTCCAGAACACCCCCTTCTCGCCGGCTCGTCCGAACGGTGTCCGTACGCCGTCCACGAAGACGACGTCTGATGCCTTTGGCAACTGGGCCTCCAGATCCTCATCGATCGGGCCGGACCGCTGGTCGGTCCGGCCGGGCCGGGCCTCGCCCGGCGACGCTCCCGACGCTATGCCCCCAGGCTGGGCGGCCGCATGCCGGTTGGGCGGTTCCTACGACGCGTCGTCGTCCGACGACGCCGGCTGCTGTTCGGCAGCGACAAACGCCGACGCGATGATCGACGCGGTCTCCTCGACCTGCCACGGGCGGGCGTCGTGGGACGCCAGCACCGCCCCGACGGTCTCGGTCGCGACCGGCGTCGGCGGTTCCCACGCGACCTGACGCAGGGTCTCCGGCGTGAGGACGTTCTCGAGCGGGATGTCGAGCTCCTCGGCACGAGCGGTGACCGCGGCACGGGCGGCCTTGTACCGCCGGTCGGCGGCGGGGTTGCGGTCGGCCCAGGCGCGGGGCGGGGGCAGCGTCGCCTCGCCGGTGCCGCGGAGCTTCGGCAGGTCCTCGGTGGTGCGGCCCTCGTCGACGGCGGCCCACCAGCGGTCGAGCTCGGAGCGGCTCGCCCGGCCCGTGAACGCCCGCAGACCGGCGAGCTCGCTGCGGGACGCCGGGGCCGCTGCCGCCGCGGCGACGATCGCCGCGTCGGGGATCGTGCGACCGGGGGCGACGTCGGCGTCGCGGGCGTAGGCGTCCCGTGCCGTCCACAGCGACCGGGCGATCGCCAGGGCCCTGGCTCCGCGCAGCGCGTGCATGCCGGACAGTCGTCGCCACGGCTCGGCGCGCGGGGGCTTCGGCGCGCGGGTGAGCACGGCGGCGAACTCCTCGGCGGCGATCCGCGTCTTGCCGGCGACCTCGAGCTGCTCGGCGAGGGCGTCCCGCAGGTCGGGGAGCAGTTCGACGTCGAGCGAGGCGTACACGAGCCACGACTGCGGCAGGGGCCGCGTCGACCAGTCGGCGGCGGAGTGCGCCTTGGCGAGCGTGATGCCGAGCAGCTGCTCCACCACGGCTCCGAGGCCGACGCGCGGGAACCCGGCGATGCGGGCACCGAGTTCGGTGTCGAAGATGCGCGTCGGGACGAGGCCGACCTCCTGCAGGCACGGCAGGTCCTGCGAGGCGGCGTGGAAGAGCCACTCCTCGTCGACGATGGCGGCCTGCAGGTCGGAGAAGTCACCGATCGCGATCGGGTCGAACAGGAACGCGCCGGCACCGCGGCGGAAGACCTGGATGAGGTACGCGCGCTGCGAGTACCGGTAGCCGCTGGCCCGCTCGGCATCGACCGCGACGGGACCGTGTCCGGCGGCGATCGCGGCGACCGCGGCGAGGTAGTCCCCGCGCGACTCGATGACCTTGACGGCCTCGTGGGCGTCCTCGAACGCCGGCGTGGCCGGGGACGACCCGGCCGGGGACGATCCCGCCGGGGTCGACGCGGCCGGGGACGAACCCGCCGGGGACGACGGGGACGATCCGTCCGGGTCTGGGGTGCGGTTCGGGTCGGTCACTTGGCGAGCCTCCTCGGGGCCAACAGGGTCACACCGTCCGAGGCGGGAGGCAGACCGGCGAGCATGGCGACGATGTCCTGCCACGCCCGGACGTGCGGGGTGAGGTCCTCGCCCCGCGGCGTCCACGACGCGCGGAGTTCCAGCTGGGCGCCGTCACCCTGGGCGGCGAGGTCGCCGTACCCGCGCGAGATGATCTTGGTGGCCGTCCCGGAGGCGTGGTCGTAGACGGCACCGTGCGCCTCGAGCGCGTCGACGAGCCAGCTCCACGTGACGTCGGCGACGAACTCGTCGACGCCGATCTCCGGTTCGAGCGGTGCCTGGGCGAACGTCACGATGCGGAACGTTCCCTGCCAGCCCTCGGGTTCCTCCGGGTCGTGCAGGGCGATGAACCGGCCGGTGCCGAGGTCCGACTCGACGCCGTGCGCGGTGCCCGAGACGTCCGCCGCCAGGGCGATCGAGAACGGCGCGATGCGCGTCGGCGAGGGGATCTCGGTGACCGTGGTCTCGGCGCGGCTGCTGCCGGAGGACACGAACGCGCGGAGCCGCGCGAAGGCGTCGGGCTCTCGGGTTTCGGACACGCTTGCAGACTAGGCTCCGGAGCATGTCCCGATCCGCGCGACCCGCCGGTGACGGCGTCCAGGACACCGCCCGCTCGGCCGGACTCGTCGCCCTCGGCGCGGGTGTCGCCGCCGCCCTGGTCGGCACGGCCGTCGTCGGCGGTTTCGTCGCTGCGGTCGCACGAGCCGTCGTCACGCCCGACCGGAAGCGCACCGAACGCGTCCCGATCCACGCCGTCGACCGCGTGCGGGGGACCGTCACCCTCGAACGCACGCCCGACACCGAGCTGCAGGGCCGCTACAGCCTGTGGTTCGGCGGCGGCACCGGCCACATGCGGGTCGGCGACGTCGTCGCGACGACCGACACCACGGTCACCCGACGCATCATCGCCATCGACGCCGGTGACCCCACGACCGCGCGCCGCGGACGCTGGGGCGGCTGGTTCTACCTGACCCCCGGTGAGCTCGACGTGCCGGTCGAGGACGTCGACGTCCCCACCCCGAACGGTCCCGCACCGGCCTGGGTCGTCCGCGCCGACGACCCCGCGGCGCCGTGGGCGGTCCTCGTGCACGGCCGGGGCGTCACACGTGCCGAGACCATCCGTGCCGTGCCGGTGTTCCGCGCCGCCGGCTACTCCGTCGTGCTCGCGTCGTGGCGGAACGACGGGGTCGCCCCGCCGAGCATCGACCGTCGCTACGGGCTCGGCAGCACCGAGTGGGAGGACATCGACAGCGTCCTCCGCTGGCTCACCGGGCAGCACGCGACGAGCGTCGTGCTCATGGGGTGGTCGATGGGCGGCGCGGTGGTGCTGCAGACCCTGGTGCGGTCGCGGTTCGCCGACCTCGTCGACGGGGTCGTCCTCGAGTCGGCCGTCGTCGACTGGCACGCGGTCCTCAAGTCGCAGAGTCAGCTGCTCCGCCTGCCGCGCCCGGTGCGGAAGGTCGCCCAACGCCTGCTCCGCACGCCGGTGCTGCACCGCCTGACCGGGCTCCGGCAGCCCGTCGACCTGCGGGAGCTCGACATGGTCGCCCGCGCCGACGAGCTCACGGTGCCGATCCTGCTGCTGCACAGCGACGACGACGGGTTCGTGCCGTCGTCCGCCTCGCACGCCCTGGCCGCGGCCCGGCCGGACCTGGTCCGGCTCGAGGTGCAGACCACCGCGCGGCACACCAAGCTCTGGAACCACGACGCCGACTGGTTCGACGCCCGGATCCTCGCGTGGCTCACCGAGGTGGTCGAGCGTCGCGGGGCGGCCAGTGCGCGGTAGACGCGACCGGACGAAGACGGGCGCGCCCCGCTCAGCGGTGTCGCGCCAGCTGGCACCGCGCCTCCCGTCCGTCCCGGGTCCGTCCGGCACTTCGTGAGCAGGAACGGTCGGGTCGCGATCACGCACCCGACCATTGCTGCTCACGATGTGGTGGCGCACCGCCCGCAAGACTCGGCCAGTGGAGACGTCAACCGGCTCGTCCGGGGCGGTCCCCAGACGGGAGCGAGATGAACAGCTCGCCCCCGCCGAGGGCGATCGCTCGGACCGGCGGCGTCTCCGGCCCGGAGTAGTGCCACGATTCGTGGTGGTCGTCAGCGTGCGCTCGGAGCGTCGTTCCCGACGCGAAGTCGATCCGGAGCGTGCTCCCGTCGATCTGCGCCGCCGAGACCGTCTGTGTGTGCAGGTGGAGCGCCGGGAGCAGGGAGTCCTTGTCCTCGGGATCCACCGGGACGATCTCGCCGTCCACGCTGCCCACGCGGAACGGGGTCTCGAACGAGACCATGCTCCGGTTCGAGAACGCGAGGGTGAGCCTGAAGTCGACCCAGATGAGGTCGACGGTCTCCCCGACGAGTGCGAGGTGGACGTCGTCGGCGGTCAGTTCGGCCATGCGCCACCCGCTCCCGGCCGACGACGCGCGCGCCGTCGTGGCGACTCGAGGCCGTCCGCCGCGCTGACCGAGGTGCCGGTCGGAACGGTCCCGTCGATGTCCGCCATCTTCGCCCCCCTGGTGCTGACTCCATGGTGGCACGGGAGCCGACCGGCGTCCCGGAGGACGGCGTGCGCACCGGGCGGGCGACGGACGGGAGGCGCGGTGCCAGCTGGCACCGTGCCTCCCGTCCGTCCCGGGTCCGTCCGGCGCTTCGTGAGCAGGGATGGTCGGGTCGCGATCACGCACCCGACCATTGCTGCTCACGAAGCGCGAAAGGGTCTACGCGGCCGCCGCCTGCACCTGCCGCTGTACGCGACCGAGCATGCCGACCATGCCGCGGATGCGCAGGGGGCTGACCGCCTCGGTGAGCCCGATCGTCAGCGGGTAGTCCGCCGGCACGGCGAGCACCTCGGCCACCGTCAGACCGGACAGTCCCTGCGCGAGGATCGAGGCGAAGCCGCGCGTGGTCGGCGCCTCGCGCGGCGCGGTGGCGTGCATGCGGACGACGTCGGGGGCGTCGCCGTCCGCGCCCACGGTGACCGTGATGAAGACGGGGGACTGGCACTCCTCGACGCGTTCGAGTTCGTCCTCGTGCCCCTGCAACCGCTCGGGCAGGGCGGGCAGCTCGTCCGAGAACTCGAGCAGGAGCTGCAGGCGGTCCTTCTGGCCGAGGGCGACGAAGTCGTCGCGGATCTCGGCGAGGGTGGCGGGGAGGGGTGTCTCGGTACGGTCGCTCATCGGTTCGGAACAGTACCCGGCTCGGCGCCCTGCACGATCGGGACGCGGACCGCGCTGCCCCACTCCGTCCACGAACCGTCGTAGTTGCGGACGTCGTCGTAGCCGAGCAGGTGCTGCAGGACGAACCACGTGTGGCTCGACCGCTCGCCGATGCGGCAGTACGCGATGACCTGGTCGGCGTCGCCGATGCCGGCACCCTCGCGGTAGATCGCGTCGAGCTCGGCGCGCGGCTTGAAGGTGCCGTCCGGGGCGGCGGCGGTCGCCCAGGGGATGTTCACGGCGGTGGGGACGTGTCCGCCGCGCAGCGCGCCCTCTTCCGGGTAGTCCGGCGCGGTGGTGCGCTCACCGCTGTACTCCGGGGCGCTGCGGACGTCGATGAGGGGCTTGCCGAGGTGGGCGAGGACGTCCTCCTTGAAGGCCCGGACGGTCTCGTCACGGCGCTCGACGACGGGGTACTCGACGGGCGTGACCGGGGTCTCGTCGGTGGTCAGGGCGCGGTCCTCGGCGATCCACTTCGCGCGGCCGCCGTCGAGCAGGCGGACGTCCTCGTGGCCGAACAGCGCGAAGACCCACAGGGCGTACGCGGCCCACCAGTTGTTCTTGTCACCGTAGATGACGACGGTGGTGTCGCGGCCGATGCCCTTGCCGCCGAGGAGCTCGGCGAACGCGGCGCCGTCGACGTAGTCGCGCTGCACCGGGTCGTTGAGGTCGGTGTGCCAGTCGATCTTCACCGCGCCGGGGACGTGCCCGGTCTCGTAGAGCAGGACGTCCTCGTCGGACTCGACCACCACCAGGTCGGGTGCGCCGGTGCCGGCGTCGAGCTGCTCCTGCAGCCACTCGGTGGAGACGAGCCGCTCGGGGTGCGCGTAGGCGGCGAACTTCTCGGACGGGTCGACCGGTGCGGTCATGGTGGGCTACCTCCAGGTGGTGATCCGGCACCGGACTAGGATCGGTCGTCGGTGCCTGTGGGCAACGGTACGCGGACGTGCCGTGCTCCAGCCGCAACGTGACACCCCACGACATGCTTCCCGGAAGGGCCGTCCTTGCCTGAACACGCTTCGGTGCCGAGTCACCTCGTCGACCGTGACCCGCAGGTGACCCCGCAGCAGATGGCCGCCGCACTCGTGCCGCCGCCGCAGTTCGCGGACGCCTCGTTCGAGTCCTACCGGCCGGACCCCGACTACGCCTCGCAGGCCGACGTCCGCGACGCCGTCGCCGCGTTCGTCGCCGCCGGCCCCGCCGACGCCCCGCGTCGAGGGCTATTCGGCCGGCGGAAGGCGGCCGCGGAACCCGCCGCGAAGTCCGGCGTGTACCTGGACGGCGGCTTCGGCGTCGGCAAGACCCACCTGCTCGCGGCGGCCTACCACGCGGCCAGCGGGCGGAAGACGTTCGGCACGTTCATCGAGTACACCGCGCTCGTCGGGGCCCTCGGCTTCCAGGGCACGGTCGAGCTGCTCCGCGGCACGGCCCTGGTCTGCATCGACGAGTTCGAGCTCGACGACCCGGGCGACACGATGGTGATGACGCGCCTGATCAAGGAGCTCACCGAGACCGGCACCCGCTTCGCCGCGACGTCGAACACGCCGCCCGGCGCACTCGGCGAGGGCCGGTTCGCCGCCCAGGACTTCCTGCGCGAGATCCAGGCGATGTCCGACCGCTTCGAGACGATGCGGATCGACGGCCTCGACTTCCGCCGCCGAGCGGTCGACGAGTCGGCCCAGGTCGTGTCCGACGTGCCGGCAGCGCTGCCGTCCGGCTCGGTGACGCTCGACGACTTCGGAGCCGTCGTCGCGCACCTCGGTTCCGTGCACCCGTCGAAGTACGTCGCCCTGGTCGAGGGCCTCGACGCCGTCGGGCTCACCGACGTCCGAGCGTTCGCGGACCAGACCGACGCGCTGCGCTGGGTGGCCCTGGTGGACCGGCTGTACGACGCGCAGGTGCGGATCGTCGCCTCGGGCACGCCGCTCGACCAGGTGTACCCCGAGGCGATGCTGCAGGGCGGCTACCGGAAGAAGTACCTGCGCGCCGCATCGCGCGTGGTGGCGCTGACCCGCGCCCTGGACTGAACCGCCTGACGGCCGGGAGGCGCGTGACGGGTCCGCCACGAGCCTCCCGGCCGTCGGTGGTCGGGTCGGAGTGGCGCTGGTGGCGCGGGTGGCGCGGTGGTCCGGGCTCGGGTGGCGCGGGTTCCGCGCTCGCGTGGGTCGGGGTGGCGTGGGGTGGCGCGGGCTCCGCGCCCGCCTGGGGTCGTCGCGCCCCGAGGAGCCGGGGCGCGATGACCGCGACGGGGCGCGGCGTCCGGCCTGTCGCCGGAGCCGGCGCACGGGGCCGGGATCGGGCCGGAGCCGGCGCACGGGGCCGGGATCGGGCCGGGGCCGGCGCGAGCTTCGCGCCCGCCTGCGGTCGTCGCGCCCCGAGGAGCCGGGGCGCGACGACCGCGGCGGGGTGCGGTGTACGACGGCTGTCGGGCACCGTCCGGACGGACCGTGCCGACTGGTGGCCCCTGTCCAGGGGTCATCGGGCCACTCGAAACACGACGTTTACAAAGTGCCCCGTCGCGTTACATCCGCGAAACAGATCGTGCTCCCTCGTGAAACCTCGCCTCGCCAGACTCGGTCACACCCGAGGCGGTCCCAGAACCGCTCGTGCAATCGAGAGGTGAACAGATGCTTGATCAGGGCAACACGACCTTCGTGTTGGTGATGGCGGCGCTGGTGTTGTTCATGACACCCGGCCTGGCCTTCTTCTACGGCGGCTTGGTGAAGGCCAAGTCCGTCATCTCCATGATGATGATGTCGTTCGGCGCGATCGCACTCGTGAGCGTCCTGTGGGTCGTCTACGGCTACGCGATCGCCTTCGCCAACCACGGTGACGGCGCGGCGGTCTCGGGCGTCGTCGGCTTCTTCAGCATCGACTGGAACCAGATCGGCCTCGGCCAGGCCTTCGAGGAGGCCCAGTCCTCGGACATCCAGGCCGCCTACCCGTCGATGGCCTTCGTCGGCTTCCAGGCCACGTTCGCGATCATCACCGTCGCGCTCATCTCCGGCGCCATCGCCGACCGCGCCAAGTTCGGTGCGTGGATGGTCTTCGCCGGCGTCTGGGTCACGGTCGTGTACTTCCCGGTCGCCTCGTGGGTGTTCAACCTGACCTCGGGCTGGGCCGCCACCTGGGGCGTCATCGACTTCGCCGGTGGCACCGCGGTGCACATCAACGCCGGTGCCGCGGGCCTGGCGCTCGCGATCGTCCTCGGCAAGCGCGTCGGCTTCGCCAAGGGCGCGCACAAGCCGCACAACCCGCCCTTCGTCCTGCTCGGTGCCGCGATCCTGTGGTTCGGCTGGTTCGGCTTCAACGCCGGCTCGGAGGGCGCCGCCGACGGCATCGCCGCGATCGCCTGGGTGAACACGCTCGCCGCCCCGGCCGCCGCCATCCTCGGCTGGCTGCTCATCGAGAAGCTCAAGGACGGCAAGGCCACGTCCGTCGGCGCCGCCTCGGGCGCCGTCACCGGTCTCGTCGCGATCACCCCGGCCTGCGCCAACCTGACCCCGGGCTGGGGCATCCTGCTCGGCTTCGTCGCCGGCATCATCTGCTGCTTCGCCATCGACTGGAAGTACCGCCTGGGCTTCGACGACTCGCTCGACGTCGTCGGCGTCCACCTGGTCGGCGGCATCGTCGGCACGCTCTACCTCGGCTTCTTCGCCAACGACTCCGGTCTGATCTACTCGGGCTCGTTCGAGCAGCTCGGCAAGCAGGCCGCAGCGGCCCTCGCCGTCGGTGCGTACTCGTTCGTGCTCGCCTTCATCATCGGGTTCGTCATCGAGAAGACGATGGGCTTCCGCGTCACCACCGAGGACGAGGTCGCCGGCATCGACACCGCCGTCCACGGCGAAGAGGGCTACGTGCTCTCCGAGGAGCGGGACGACAGCCCCCTCCGGGTCGGCTAGGACACCAGCACGACGACGGGCCCCGCGCGGAAGCGCGGGGCCCGTCGTCGTGTGCCCGGGCACTCCCGACACTCCACGCGGGTCGGCGTGGTCCGGACCACGGACGGGAGGCACGGTGCGCGTCCGACGCACACCGTGCCTCCCGTCCGTGATCGGTCGTCGAACCGCCACCGGTCCGGCGGGTCAGGTCACCAGGCGTAGTCCTCGGGCGAGGTCGCGTAGCCCGGGAAGAGCTCGTCCAACCGGTCGAGCGCCCGCTGGTCGAGGCGGATGTCGACCGCGCGGACCGCGGACTCCCACTGCTCCATCGTGCGGGGGCCGGTGATCGGGGCGGTGACGCCCGGCTGGTGCAGCAGCCACGCCAGGGCGAGCTCGCCCGGGGTGTGCCCGAGCTCCTTCGCGAACGACTCGTACGCCTGCAGCTGGTCGCGGTGCGCGTCGACGTACTCGGCGCTGCGGCCGGAGAGCCGCCGCGAGCCGTTCTCGGTCTTCTCGATGACGCCACCGAGCAGCCCGCCCTGCAGCGGCGACCACGGGATGACGCCGAGGCCGTAGTGCTGCGCGGCCGGCAGGACCTCGCGTTCGACGTCGCGGACGACGAGGTTGTAGATCGACTGCTCGCTCACCAGGCCGAGGAAGTTGCGGTGGGCCGCGGCCTCCTGCGCCTGGGCGATGTGCCACCCGGCGAAGTTCGACGACCCGACGTAGAGCACCTTGCCCTGCGCGACCGCGAGCTCCATCGCCTGCCAGATCTCGTCCCACGGGGTGTCCCGGTCGACGTGGTGCATCTGGAACAGGTCGACGTGGTCCGTCTGCAGGCGGCGGAGGCTGGCGTCGAGCGACTGCCGGATGTTCAGCGCCGAGAGCCGGCCGCCGTTCGGCCAGTCGATCATCTCGCCGTAGGCCTTCGTCGCGAGCACGGTCTTCTCGCGACGGCCGTGGCCCTTCGCGAACCAGCGGCCGATGATCTCCTCGGTGGCACCCTTGCCCACCGAGCCGCCGTAGCCGTTGGCGGTGTCGAAGAAGTTGACGCCGAGCTCGTGGGCCCGGTCCATGATGGCGTGCGAGTCGTCCTCGCTGGTCTCCGGGCCGAAGTTCATCGTCCCGAGCACGGCTCGCGAGACCGACAGCCCTGTCCGTCCGAGGTGTGTGTAGTCCATGCACCCGGTCTACGCGCCACCCCTGGCTGGAGGAAGGCCCTGGGAGTACCGGTCGGGGCTCCGGCGAGCGGGCCCGGTGCCGGTCGCCGTGTCCGAGGGTGCGGTGCGGTGCGGCGACTCGAGCGATGCGTGACGGCTCGGGGGCGCGGCGTGGTGGATCGGGGCGCGTCGTGGGGGCTCGGGGCTCGGCACGACGACTCGGAGGCTGCCTGGGGACTCGGGACTCGGGACCCGGGACCCGGGACGCGGCACGGTCCCCCTGGATGACGACCCACCGCTGTGCTGCCGTGTCGCGACCTCCCGGCGCCGCGGACCATGCCTGCACGGGCATGAGCCCGTCCGGCAGGGGAGTAGCGTGCCGAGGGTGAACACCCCAGCACTCCGTGGCAGCCGGATCCTCGGGTTCGGTCACCACCAGCCCGAACGCATCCTGACCAACGACGAGCTCTCCACGATGGTCGACACGAACGACGAGTGGATCCGGACCCGCACCGGGATCGAGACCCGGCACATCGCCGGGCCCGACGACACTGTCACCTCGATGGCGATCGAAGCCGCGCGCAACGCACTGGCCGACGCCGGTGTCGCACCGTCCGCCGTCGGCCTCGTGATCGTCGCCTCCACCACGCACCGCGACCGCGCGCCGTACACCGCCGGCCGCGTCGCCGCGGCGCTCGGCATGACCAACGGCCCCGCTCCGATCGACATCAACACCGCCTGCAGCGGCTTCGAGTACGCCCTCGCCCTCGCCGACCAGGCCATCCGCGTCGGGTCCGCCGACGTCGCGGTGGTCGTCGGATCGGAGATCCTGTCCGGCATCGCCGACTGGACCGACCGCTCGACCTGCGTGCTCGTCGGCGACGGAGCCGGAGCCGCCGTGCTCGGCGCGACCGAGACGCCCGAGATCGGCCCCGTCTCGTGGGGGAGCGTGCCCCACCTGCAGGACGCGGTCCGAGTCTCCGGTGACCCGGAGTACTTCCAGCAGGAAGGCCGCTCCATCTACCGCTGGGCCATCACCGAGGCCGAGGGCCACGCACGCGCCGTCGTCGAGGCAGCGGGGCTCACCCTCGACGACATCGAGGTCTTCGCCTTCCACCAGGCGAACCTGCGCATCATCGAGCCGCTCGTGACGGCCCTGGGCGGCGAGTCGAAGTTCGTCGTGCGGGACGTCGTCGAGTCCGGGAACACCTCGGCCGCGAGCGTGCCGCTCGGCCTGTCGAAGGCGTGGGCGCGCGGCGACCTGCCAGAGGGTGTTCCGGCACTGCTGTTCGGCTTCGGCGGCGGGTTCGCACACGCCGGTCAGGTCGTCCGGACGCCGGTGCGGTCCTTCTAGGACGGGCGGGCTCGCCGACACCGGCGCGGCGGCCGTCGTCGATGTGGCGGCCGTCGTCGCCGGAGTGGCACGTCCGGCGCGCCGGCCGGTGCACGCCCGCTCGGCCCACGCTGAGGGGCGTCGCAGCCCGCGCCGGCCCTCGGGTAGGCTCGAGGGACCACCGACCATTCGAGCGGCTCTGGCTCTGGCTGTGGCAGTGGCAGTGGCTCTGGTCGTAGTCGCGGTCGGTGCGGCGGAGCTGCCCTGCCCGAGTCCGAGTCCGAGCCCGGGGCCGGACGCCGCCGCCGCGGTCAGGCGGCGGGTCGGTCGTCCGGCCAGAGGTCGTCGTCGTGGGCACCACGGGACTTCTTGGACGCCTTGATGGCCTTCCGCGCCTCGCGCTTCGAGCCGGCGACCTCGAGCACGACCGGGAACTGCGCCGGCGGCATGCCGAAGCCCGTCCGCGAGGCCTGGATCACCTTGCGCCCGAGCGCGTGGTTGCCGAGCCCGCCGACGGCCGCTCCGATGCCGAACGGGAGCGCCCGCCCGAGGATCGTCGAACCCTGGCGAGCGGCGAACCGCTTGACGAACTGCGAGCGGACCTGGCCGCCGATGCCGCTGACGACCTGCTTCGGCAACGAGGCGGTGACCATCTCGCCCCAGAACGCCGTCCGCGCCTGACCGCCGGCCGCCTGGCCCGCGAGCTGCTTGATGAGCTGCGTGCCCGGGGCGCCGAGGATCATGGCCATGACGAGCGTGCGGGCGCGCTCCGGGTCGTCGAGCGCGATGCCGTGCACCTCGGTGACCGACTGGGCGAAGAGTGCCGTGGTCTCGAGGAACCCGACGGTCTCCGCACCGCTCAGGCTCAACGCCGCTGCCATCCCGACGCCGGGGATGACCGCACTCGCGCCCACCGCTGCGCCGCCGGTGGTGACGGCCGCCAGGTACTGCCGCTCGAGGATCTGGATCACCTCGGCGGGGGTGGCGTCCGGGCGGCGGCGTCGGATGGCGTTGACGTGGGCGACCACGACCGGGCGCTGCACACTGATCACACGGTCGAGCCACTTGACCCATCCGGTGTTCTCGGCGACCGGGATCTGGTGGTCGTCGTCGGGAGCGGTGGGGACGACCGGAGCGTTCGGCAGCGGCACGATCGCCTGGTTCTTCGGGGCACGAGCCATTCGTTCACCGTACGCCGAGGACGTGGGAGGCTGCCTGGATGGACGACGGCACCGTGAGCACTCCGGCCCTGGACGAGGCACGGCGCACCGCCGGCTTCCGCACGGTGGGGGAGGTCGCCGCACTCGCCCCGCAGGTGCTCGTGCTCGACCCGGCGTCCGTGCTGCTCGGGAGCGGTGCGACGGTCCACCCCGGCGCGGTGCTCCACCCGTCGACGACCCTGGAGACCCGGGACGGCGGGACGATCGTCGTGGAGGCCGGTGCCCGCCTCGGCCCCGGACCGGTCACGGTCGTCGCGCACGGTGCCCACGTCCGGGTCGGTCGCGGTGCCGAGCTCGGGCCGGGACCCGTGACGATCACGGCGTACCGCTCGGAGGTGACCGCCGCGTCGGTGGACACGGTGGACACGGTGGACACGGTGGTCGACGTCGCGATCGGTGCAGCCGCCCGGCTGCGCGGCGGGTGCGTGGTCGAGGCGCCGGCCGACATCGGCGCCGGTGCCCAGGTGCTCGGCTCCGTCTCGCTGCGGAACGTCGTGCTCGCGGCGGGAGGGGACCACCGTGAACCCGACCCGGACCGTCGTGCGGGCGTCGTCAAGGGCACCGGCCGCGTGCACGGCGTGCGGGTCGGCGTCGGCGAGGTCGCCGTGGTGACCGGGGGCGCCACCCGGCCGGAGGTCGAGCGGCAGCGGGCGCACCACCCCGACGCGCCTCGCCGCTGACCGGGACGACGGCTGCGCGTCCGTCATCGGCACGGCACCTCCGCTCGCCGCAGCGCCGTCCGGACCCGGTCGGCCGACGACACGTCCGCGAAGGAGAGCCGGACGACCGTCCGGACCTCGGGGAAGGAGCGGACGAAGTCCTCACGGCGTTTCTCCTGCCAGTGCGCGTCCTCCACGGAGCGACCGGCGAGCATCGCGGGGTCCTCGTACTTCGCGCGGCCGTCGATCTCGACGACGACGCCCTGTGCCGGGAACCAGAAGTCGACGATCGCGCTCTGCGTGCCCGGGCGCCGGAACGGGTGCTGTTGGACGTACTCCGGCGCTGCGAGTTCCCGGCACCGCACGCGGAACAGCGACTCGGCCGGTGATCCGGACAGGGCCGATCCCATGCCGACCGCTGTCGCTGCCTTGGTCCGGGCAGCGGTCAGTGTGGCGACTTCTCCGTCCAGGGCAGCGGCAGTCGTCTTCCGGTTTGCGAGGACGTGGTCGACGACCGGCAGGGCGACCGCGAGCGGCCGGGTCGCTGCGACGTCGACCGCGGTGCGTGGTGCGGTCGTGACGAGCACACCCGCCACGTCGAGCGCCGCCGACGGCGGCCTCGCGAGCACGCCGTGGCGGACGAACCAGCCTGACACCCGCGTGTGCGACGTGGTCGCGTCGAGGACGTGCACCTTCGGCGGGGGAGCACCGAGCATCGGGTAGCCGAGCACGGCCGCTGCAGACTGGTGCGACACCACGTCGCCCGGTCGGAGTCGATGAGCTGCCGCACGCACCAGGAGGTGGTGCCGTTCGGCGGGGTGCAGCCCCGTGAGCGCGCCCGGTCGGACGAGCACGCCGGGCCGGATGCGCTCCAGGACCCCGCGTCGGACGTCACGTTCGAGCGCCCGTCGTTCCGAGGGCGGCAGGCCGGTGGTCCGGATCAGTTCGATGTCGATGGCGCTTGTCACTGCGCCAGCGTCGCCGAACGGGCTCCGCTCGGGGTGGCTCGGCGCCGCTCTGTGGAGAGTCACGCCGACCAGCAGGGGTGTGCAGGAGTGGGGGCACCCGATGCAGGTGCATCAGTCGACAGGACACCAGGTGATCGTCGCGTGGTCAGTCGCCCGATGCGCGTGCATCTGATGCGTGTGCATGTTGCGACCTAGCACGTGACGATCGACGAGCGCATCGTCGCAAAGCGCGTGCTGACCGCTGTCGCCCGCCGCTGCCGCCTGCCGCTGCCGCTCCTGCTCGGCGCCGATCGTCGCCTCTCCGGATCGCCGGCGCCGTCCGATGCACGGGCATCAGTCGACAGGACACGAGGTGATCGTCGCGTGTTCCGTCGCTCGATGCGCGTGCATCTGATGCATGTGCATGTTGCGACCGATCACGTGACGATCGACGCGCGGATCGTCGGAAAGTCGGTGCGAACCGAGCTGCCCGCCGCCGCCCCGCCCGCGCCAGCCCCTACGCCCGCGCCAGCTCCGCCCGCAGCGGCAGGTCGCTGTCCTCCAGGATGACCTGGGCGCCGGCGCCCGTGCGGGCGTTCACGACGATCGGTGCGAGCAGGTTCACGGTGGTGCCCGTCGAGTGCGCGCCGCCGGGGTTCGCCACGACGAGCAGCATGGCGTCGGCGGGATCGGTCAGCGAGAGCCCCGCGGCCTGTTCGTCGGTGAGCTCCGGCGCGTAGGACGGCAGGTGCACCGCGGCGTCGAGCACGAACAAGCGCGAGGAGTCCCCGACCAGCGTGAACAGGCCCTCGGCACCGTCCACCGGGGTCAGGGTGAAGACGTCGGCAGGGGCCAGGCCGAACGGCGGGACGGCGAAGGTCAGGGGGATGCTCATCGGAGGTAGTCCATCAGGGTCGGCTGCAGGACCTTCGCGGTGACGGCGAGGGCTGCCTGGTAGTTGGTCTGCTGCACCTGCAGGTCGAGCACGGCCTTGGCGAGGTCGACGTCCTCGATGCCGGAGCGGCGTCCCTCGAGGGCGACGGTCGCGGTCTTCAGCGAGTCCTGGGCGGCGAGGGCGGTGGCGTGTCGGACGCCGACGTCGGCCTGGGCGCCGCGCACGCTGCTCAGCGCGGCGTCGACGTCGTTGATGCGCGGGTTCACGTTGGTCCCGTTCTGCAGGTCGCTGACGATGGAGTCGATCATCCCGAACACGGACGTCGCACCGGTGCCGAAGACGGCTTCGCCGGAGGTGTCGACGCGCACGGTGCTGCCGTCCCCGACACGTCGCGAGACGGCGGTGCCCGACGCCGCCCACCCCGTCGCGGGGTCGTACGCGGACGCTCCGGTCGACGACCCGGCGAAGACCGAGCGGGTGCCGTAGGTGGTGTTCGCGCGGGCCTCGAGGTCGGCGCGCAGGGACCGGAACTGCGTGACGAACGCGTCGCGGTCGGTCTCGCTCATGGTGCCGGAGTTGGCGGCCTGCACGGTCAGGTCCCGCACGCGGTTGAGCGTCGAGTAGACGCTCGACAGGGCGCTGTCGGTCTGCGCGAGCCACCCGACGGCGTCGTCGGCGTTCCGCGTGTACTGCGCGGTGGCGGCCTGTTCCTTGCGGACCTGCATCGCCGACGCGGTGCCGCTCGGGTCGTCCGACGGCTTCTGGATCGCCTGCAGCGTCGTCGCCTGCTCGGTGAGCTGCGCGACGCGTGCGGCACCGGCCTGCAGCCGGTCCGCGGCCGCGGCCATCGACATCTGGGTGGTCACCCGGGTGATCACGATCACGCCCTCCCGACGAGTCCGGTGCGGTTGATGATGGTGTCGAGCATCTCGTCGACGGCCGTCAGGACACGTGCCGCGCCCTGGTAGGCGTGCTGGTAGGTCAGCAGGGCCACGTTCTCCTCGTCGAGGTCGACGCCGGCGCTCGACTGCTGCTGCGCGCGTGCGTTGGTCAGGGCGAGCCCGGTGAGCGTCGACTCCGTCGCGGCCGACCGGGAGGCGGTGCCCACCCCCGCCACGAACGTCGCCCAGGTGCGGTCGGCGCCGTCCGACGCCGCCCCGAGTCGCGAGAGCGCGTCGGCGAACGAGTCGTCGAGCTGCCCCGCTGCGTTCCGCGTCGCCAGGCCGCCGGCGTCGGTCGGCACGACGGTGAGGCCCTGCGCGGCGGGCACCCCGGCGGTGATCGCGAAGAACGGGGCGCCGGTCGCGCCGTCCGGAGTGGTGCCGGTGGCGTGCACGGCGTTCACCGCGGTGGCGAGCTGCGTCGCGACGGCGTCGTAGGCGGCCGAGGCCTCGGCGAGTGCACCGCCGGTGCCGGTGCCGGACGTCGGCGCGAGGACGGCGAGGGCGCCGCCGATCGAGCCGCCGGACAGCGCGACCGCGCCGCCGGAGCCGGATGTCCAGGACAGGGTCACGGCGGCGCCGTCGGCGAGCCGCGTCCCACCGCCGAGCGCCACCGCACGGGCGTCGGTGCCCTGCACGAGCGGGTTGCCGCCGAGGAGCACGTCGACGGTGCCGTCGGCGTTCGTGCGGGTGGTCCCGCCGGCGAGCGTGGCGATCTGCTCGGTGAGCTGGTCGCGCTGGTTCATGAGCTCGTTCGCCGAGCCCCCGGACGCGACGGCGGTGCGGATGCGTCCGTTCAGGTCGGCGACCTGCTTCGCGGCGTCGTTGAGCTGCGCGACCTGTCCGGTCACGGTCCCGCGGACCGAGGACCACTGGGCGTCGACGGCCTTCGACCCGGTCGCGAGCACCGAGGCGACCGTCGCGGCGGCGGCGAGCACGGTGCTGGCGGCTCCAGGGTCGTCCGGGTGGCTCGCGAGCTGCCCCCACGACGACCAGAACAGGTCGAGCTTCGCGCTCAGCCCGTCCGAGCCGGGTTCGTGCAGGCCGGTCTCCAGGGCGCTCAGGGCGCTCGCGCGGGCCCCGGCGTAGGCCGACGAGCCGGCGGCGACGCGGACGCCGGCGTCGAGGGTGAGCGAGGCGAGCCGGGCGATGCCGTCGACGGACACGCCCTGTCCGGCGAGGGCGGCGGTGCCGCGCACGAAGCCGGTCTGCGGCGCCGGGACCGAGGTCTGGGTGATGCGCTGTCGCGTGTACCCGGCGGTGCCGGCGTTCGCGATGTTCTGCCCGGTGACGTCGAGTCCGGCGCGGGCGGCTGCGAGGCCGGAGTACGCGGTGGCGAGGGATCCGAAGGTGCTGACCACGGTGCTACAGGGTCCCCTCGAACAGGCGGGCGCCGTCGGTGCCGGAGCCCGACGAGCCGCTCGCATCGTACGTGGCTGCACCCGTCACGGTCCCGGCGAGGGTCTCCTCGGTGGCCTGGGCGGCGGTGCGCAGGAACCGGTCGTTCTCGTCGCGGAGGGCCGCGATCTGCGTCGTCAGCTCGACCATCGCGGCGAGGTGCGCGGCGAGGATCTCGCCCCACGGGCCGCTCGGTGCGGCGGCGACGACCTCGCGCAGGGGAGCGTCGGCGGGGACGCCCCACTCCTCGGCCACCTCGGCGCTCGACGCGGCGCGCTCGAGCCCGGTGCTGCGCAGACGGTCGAGGACCTGCTCGACCTCGCGGCTGGCGTGCGACACCCAACGGGACCGCCCGGCGGAGAGCAGCAGCTGCTCCTCCTCGAGCTTGAAGGTGAGCAGCTCGAGCAGTTCGCGTTCGCGCCAGAGCACGGCGGACAGGTCGTTCACGGTCATCAGCTCCTCCCAGGGTGCGGGTCTCGTCGTGGGCCGCAGGTCGGTCCGGGGTCGTTCCCCGGTCCGTCATCCTGCGGACACCACGACCTATCGACGCCCGTGGGCCGACCGTAAGCGCGGGCCGCCGGAGTACACCCCGACACCGTCGTCACGGGGTACCGGTGCGACCACGACGGGGGACAAGAACGTCGGTTCTCCACCCGATGTCCTCCCAAATGCCGACCGCTCGAGGGGCCCCGGACCCCCGCACTGGGGACGGTGCGGGACCTGTGCGGCGCGCGTCCACCCGATACATTCAGAAACGCACCGCGGGGGACACCCCGCACCGCGTGTCCCGAGCGCGGCGTGTACCACCCGGACGGATCCGGGGGGTTCTTCGGCGTACGCACCGGCCATCCGAGGCCGGCGTCCGTCGCGCCCAGGGACGGGTCGAACTCAGCAGCTCGATCGAGGGACAGCATGGACCGCACCGAACGCAACGCGATGATCGTGGAGCACCTGCCGCTCGTCGGCTACATCGTCGCCGACGTCCGCTCCCGTGCCACGCACCTGGACCGCGACGACCTCGCCGCCGTCGGTTCCCTCGCCCTCGTCGCCGCTGCGGACGCGTTCGACCCCACGCTCGGCGTGCCCTTCGGCGCGTACGCCCGCACCCGGGTCACCGGCGCGATCGCCGACGACATGCGCTCCGCTGACTGGGCGTCCCGCGGCACCCGGAAGCGGATCCGCGAGACGCTCGCCACGCAGGAGGCCCTGTCCGCACGGCTCGGCCGGAGCGTGGGCGTGCAGGAGATCGCCGACGCGATGGGCGTCGACCGGCAGGCAGCCGCCGACGCGATGAGCGATGCCGCGCGCACCGTCGCCCCGCTCGACGAGACCGTCCACGACCTCGTGGCCGCCGAGCTCCCGCTGCCCGGCGACGACCTGCTCGAGACCGAGAAGCGCCGCTACCTCGTCGCCGCCGTGCAGGCGCTGCCCGAGCGGATGCGCTTCATCGTCGAGGCCGTCTACTTCGGCGACCGGACCGTCACCGACGTCGCGACCGAGCTCGGCATCACGCACTCGGCCGTCTCGCAGCAGCGCTCCGAGGCGATGCGGCTGCTCCGCGACGGACTCTCCGCGCACTACGGCGACGGTGGCCCGGCCCCGGAGCACGCGTCGCGGACCACCGCGGCCCGGCGCAGCGCCTACTTGGCACGCGTCGCGACGAACGCCGCCGCAGGGGTGGCCCGGGCCGTGCACGACGCGGCGTCCGGGCCGGCCGTGGCGGCGAGCTGAGACGTCGGCAGGAAGAAATCCCGCCGATCCCCTAACGACTCCCGGCACCCGGTCGAGAGTCATCCATGTCAGCCCACGGACGGGCAGACGCACGACCCAGATTCACGGAGGAACACACCATGGGTATGTCCATCAACACCAACCTCTCGGCACTCAACACGTACCGGAACCTCAACGCGACGCAGAACGACCTGTCGAAGTCCCTCGAGAAGCTCTCGACCGGTCTCCGCATCAACCGTGCTGCCGACGACGCTGCCGGTCTGTCGATCTCCGAGGGGCTGAAGTCCCAGGTCGGTGGCCTCACGGTCGCCGCCCGCAACGCGCAGGACGGCATCTCCGTCGTGCAGACCGCTGAAGGTGGCCTCACCGAGACCCACTCGATCCTCCAGCGCATGCGCGACCTGGCCGTCCAGGCCGGCAACGACTCGAACAACGAGGACTCGCGCAAGGCGATCGAGACCGAGGTCGGCCAGCTCCAGAAGGAGCTCGGCCGCATCGCGGACTCGACCAACTTCAACGGGATCAAGCTGCTCGACGGCAAGGCCGGCTCCGACGCCGACGGGAAGCTCCGCTTCCAGGTCGGTGCGAACGGCGACGCGCAGAGCCAGATCACGGTGGACCTGGCGGGTGCCAACGTCACGACCATCGCGTCGGCACTCACGACGAACACCTACGCCGAGGACGGCACCGTCGACGAGGCGGGCAAGATCAAGTTCGACTCGGCCGCCAACGCCCAGCTGGCGATCACCGAGATCGACAAGCAGATCAAGTCCGTCTCGGAGGCTCGTTCGAACCTCGGTGCGGTCCAGAACCGCTTCGACCACGCCATCAACGTGACGAACGTGGCCAAGGAGAACCTCACCGCTGCCGGTTCGCGCATCACCGACGTCGACATGGCGCAGGAGATGGTCAAGTACACGCGCGACAACATCCTGAGCCAGGCCGGCACCTCGATGCTCGCACAGGCGAACCAGAGCACGCAGGGCGTGCTCTCGCTCCTGCGCTAGCACCCCTGACGCCGCTCACCGGGACCGTTCGGGTTCCCCGGTGGGCGGCGTCGTCCGCATCCGACCCCCACCGCACACCGGCAGGAGCCATCGATGTCGTCCGTCTCCTCGGCGAACAGCCTGGCCATCGACGGCCTCGTCAGCGGGCTGAAGACCACCGACCTCATCAACTCGCTGATGAGCGTCGAGGCCGTCCCGCAGACGCTGCTGAAGTCGAAGCTCGCGAGCACGAACTCGTTCATCTCGTCGCTGCAGACGATCAACTCGCTCGTGCAGACCCTGGCGACCAGAGCCACCGCGGCCCAGAAGACGAGCTCGCTCGACGTCTTCACCGCGACGAGCTCGACGCCGACGGTCAGTGTCGTCGCGGGACCCACCGCGGCGAAGGGCTCGATCGACTTCACCGTCGGCACGACCGCCGCCGCTCAGGTCGGGGTGACCGCAGCGATGGCGACCTGGTCGTCCGCCGCCGAGCCGATCGCGATCGTCGGCGCCGGCGGCAAGCAGACCACCGTCACGCCCGCCTCCGGGTCGCTCGACGACGCGGTCTCGGCCGTCAACGCAGCCGCCGCGGGGGTGACCGCGACCAAGGTGTCGGCCGGCACCGACGCCGACGGCACCAAGCTCTACCGCCTGCAGCTCACGTCGACGTCGACGGGTGCTGCCGGCGCATTCTCGCTGTACCGCGGCAGCGGCGCGGACGTCACCGCCGGCACCGCGACGGACGTGTTCGCGCAGCCCGGGGCCGCTGTCGTCACGTCGGCCCGCGACGCGAGCGTGACGCTCTGGGCCGGCACCGCGGCGGCGCAGACCGTCACGAGCGCCACGAACACCTTCACCGGACTGCTCCCCGGCGTCGACGTCACGGTGACGAAGCCGTCGACGGACCCGGTGACGATCACGGTCGCGCAGGACACGACGAAGGCGCAGGCCGTGGCCTCCGGTCTCGTCGACGCGCTCAACGCGATCACGAGCTACTACGGCACGAACACCGCCGTGACGAGCACGACGAGTGCGACCACCGGCACGACGACCACGAAGGCCGGGGTGCTCACCGGCGACGCGACGACCCGCGACGTCGTGCAGCGTCTCACGAGCACCATGTCGGCGCCGATCGGCGGGAAGTCGCCGTCGTCCATCGGGATCGTCATCCAGAAGGACGGCACCTTCACGTTCGATCCGGACGCCTTCCAGAAGGCCCTGACCACCGACCCGCAGGGCACCCAGGCGGTGCTCTCCGGGGTGGCCGCGAACGTCGGCGCCGCCGCGACCGCCGCGTCCGACAAGTACAACGGGTCGATCACGACCTCGATCACCGGCCAGCAGTCGATCGCGAAGGACCTCAACACCCAGATCGACACCTGGTCCGACCGCTTGACCCGCCGTCGGGCGACCCTGCAGGCGCAGTACTCGGCCCTCGAGACGAGCCTCAGCAAACTCCAGTCCCAGTCCAGCTGGCTCACCAGCCAGCTGGCGTCGACGTCGAGCTGACGGGAACACCATGACCTTCGACCTCCAGGCAGCCGCGTTCCGCCAGGCCGCCCAGCCCCGCTCGGTGACCGACCAGCGCCGCGCCCAGTACACGAACGAGGCCGTGCTCTCCGCGACGCCGGCCCAGCTCGTCACGATGCTGTACGACCGGCTGCTGCTCGACCTGCACCGCGCCGAAGCCGCCCAGACCACCGCCGACTGGGAGGCCGCCCGCGAGCAGCTCCTGCACGCCCAGGCCATCGTCGGCGAGCTGTCCTCGACCCTGCGCATCGACGTGTGGGACGGCGGCGAGGGCCTGCTGGCGATCTACAACTACGCCTCGACCTCGCTCATCACCGCGAACGTGCACCGCGACGTGCAGGCCACGCGCGACTGCATCCGCATCCTCGAGCCGCTCCGGCAGTCCTGGCACGAGGCCGCCGCCTCGCTGCCGGCCACCGCAGCACCGCAGGCGACCGGCGGGGCGCTCGGTGTCGCCTGACCTCGTCACCGACCGCGCCGCATGGGAGGCCCTGCTCACCTCCTTGGAGCAGGACGCGGCCGGGCAGACGGCTGGCCCGGTGGCCGGCCCGACGGCCGTGACCGACTGGTCGGAGCCGACCGGTCTGGGACCGATCCCGCGTGATCTGGTGGGGCGGGCCTCCCGACTGCTCGCGGCGCAGCGCGACCGCCTGGCCGTGCTCGAGGCCGACCGTCGGGCGACGCTCGAGCACCTCGGTGCGCTCCGCGCCGTCGACGCGACGCGGGAGCCCCGCGGTTCCGTGTACCTCGACGCCTCGGCCTGACCGCTCCGCCGCGACACGGTCGAGGTCGTGCGACAGCGACCTCGTCGTCGGACAGCGCTCGTCCGGCGACGTCCGGCATCCCGCGCTCGGCACAGCAACCGGCAGTGCGACGACGTCGACGTCGTCGGACAGCGACCTCGTCGGACGACAGCGGACGGCCCGCATCGACGAACGGCCCGCGTCACAGCTCGGCGCACGGCGTACGGCGGCGTGCACGGGCCCCACGGCGGTACGACCGCGACATCGTCGACGTCGTCCGACAGCGACCTCGTCGTGCGACAGCGCGCGGCCGACGCCCGCCGGACGTGTGCGACTCGGCACGGCGCACGGCGCACGGCGTACGGCGTACGGCGGCGTTCACACGGCCAACGGCTGCATGACCGCGACATCGTCGACGTCGTCCGACAGCGACCTCGTCGTGCGACAGCGCGCGGCCGATCCCCGTCGGACGGGTGCGACAAGACCGACGTCGTGCGACAGCGATCTCGTCGCACCACAGCGACCGCGGCCGCGCAGCCCCGACCCGCGCAGCCCCGACCGCACACCACCCGACCCGCACCTGCACCCACCCCCACCCCCGTTCGGGGCGACGCCTAACGCGGCACTCGACGGGCTCCGATAGCGCCCTCCGAGCACGGATCGCTCACCAGTTCGGCCACGGATCGGCCACCACCGCACGGCGACGTCGCACCACTCCCGCGACCCGCCATGACGAGGGGACCACTCCTGTGTTCGATTCCGTGACGAGCGTCGCGCTGCAGAGCGCACTCGACGGCCTGTCGATGCGCCAGCGCGTGATCGCGAACAACATCGCGAACATCAACACCCCCGGGTACCACGCCGAGAAGGTCCGGTTCGAGGACACCCTGGCGCAGTCGATCGTCGACGGTGACGGCCACGTCGCCCCGACCACCACGCGGAGCCTCGAGCCGACGAACACGAACGGCAACAACGTCGACCTCGACGAGGAGACGTTGTCGAACGTCGACACGGTGCTGCGGTACCAGTTCGCGACGCAGGCGGTCGGTGGCGAGGCCACGGCCCTGCGTGCGGCGATGCGGACGAACTCGTGACGACCTTCGACGCGATCGGCATCGCGAGCACCGGTCTGACCGTGCACCGGAAGTGGCTCGACGCGATCTCCGACAACATCGCCAACGCCAACACGGTGAAGTCGATGGACGACACCGCATTCCAGGCCCGCTACGTCGAGGTCCAGGAGGGCAACGGCGTCTCCGGCGCGTACGTGAAGGGCGCCGCGTTCGGCAGCGCCGCCGGCCGGGTGACCTACGACCCGGACAACCCGCTCGCGAACGACGAGGGCTACGTCCGCATGCCGGACATCGACCTCGGCACGCAGATGGCGGACCTCATCATGGCCCAGCGCGGCTACCAGGCGAACGCCGCCGTGGTCGACCGTGCGAAGACCGCCTACGAGGCGGCCCTGCAGATCGGGAAGAACTGATGCCCATCGACGCCGTGAACGGTGTGACCACCAACGCGATGACGAACGCCCTGACCAGCGTCTCCGGCACGTCGAGCGACAGCACGACGACCGGCGCGGCCGGCGCGACCGGCACCGGCGGCAGCGGCTTCGCCGCGAGCCTGACCGGCGCCGTCGACGGGCTGCAGGCGCTGCAGTCCGACTCGAAGACGCTGGCGCTCAAGGCCGTCACCGGCAACCTCGACGACATCCACGACGCGACCATCGCCGCCACCCGCGCGCAGGTCACGCTCGAGCTCGTCGCCGCCGTCCGCAACAAGGGTGTGGACGCGTTCAACGAGATCATGAGGATGCAGGCCTGATGCCCGTCGCCGTCAAGAACGTGCTCGCGCGCCTCGGCGCCTACGTCAAGGGCTTCTCCGCCGCGCAGCGCACCATCGCGATCCTCGTCGTCGCGGCCCTCGTGCTCGGCGGGATCGCCCTGGCGTCGTGGCTCGGCAAGGCGTCCTACGCGCCGCTGTTCACCGGACTCGCCGCCGCCGACGCCAGCTCGATCACGGACCAGCTGCAGACCGACGGTGTGCCGTTCCAGCTCACCGACGGCGGGGCCACGATCCTCGTGCCGCAGGCGCAGGTGTACTCGGAGCGCCTCAAGGCCGCGTCGAACGGCCTGCCGTCGTCGAACGAGGGCGGGTACTCGCTGCTCGACCAGATGGGCGTGACGAGCTCGGAGTTCCAGCAGGACGTCACGTACAAGCGCGCGATCGAGGGCGAACTCGCCAAGACCATCGGTGCGATGGACGGCGTGCAGACCGCGACCGTGCAGCTCGCGATCCCGGAGAAGTCCGTGTTCGTGTCCGAGGAGAAGGACCCGACGGCGTCGGTGTTCATCGCGCCGGAGAACGGCACGCAGCTGACGAGCGACCAGGTGCAGGCCATCGTGCACCTGACGAGCGCCGCGGTCGAGGGCATGCAGCCCACCGACGTCTCGGTCGTCGACGCGAAGGGCCAGACGCTCTCCGCCGTCGGCACCGGCGCGACCGGCAGCGGCGCCGACCGGGCCGCCGACTACGACGCCGCGACGAGCAAGAAGATCCAGGACCAGCTCGACACCACGCTCGGCGTCGGGAACGCCAGCGTCGTCGTGTCCGCGACGATGAACCAGGAGTCCGGCACCCGCACGTCGGAGAGCTACGCGACGCCGACCTCGGGTCCGGTCGCGCTCAACGAGTCGAGCTCGACCGAGGAGTACGGCGCCGGGTCCGGCGCCGGCCGCGGGGCGACGGGCGTGCTCGGACCGGACAACATCGCCGTCCCGAACGGCGACGGCGCCGACGGCACCGGCGACGACGGCTACAAGAACGACTCGGCGACGAAGAACAACGCCGTCGACCACACCACCGAGACCACGCAGATCCCGGCGGGCGCGCTCAGCCGGCAGACCATCTCGGTCGCGCTCAACGCGAAGGCCGACGCCGTGCAGAACGCGAACCTGCAGAGCATCAACGACATGGTGGCCGCCGCCGCCGGCGTCGACCCCGCCCGGGGCGACCAGGTGAAGGTCGCGATGATGGACTTCGACACCAGCGCGAAGGACGAGGCCGCCAAGGCGCTCGAGGCGCAGCAGCAGGCCGACCAGCAGGAGGCCCTCTGGTCGACCATCCGCACGGCGGCGATCGTCATCGGTGTCATCCTCGCGGTCATCGCTCTCGGCGTGGTGCTCGCCCGCCGCAGCCGCAAGCAGGAGCGCGAGGCCGTCGACCTCGGCGAGCTCGACGCCTTCGCCGGCGACACCTTCCAGCTGCCCCTGGCGGTCGACGGTGCGCCGGACCTCGCGACGCTCGGTGCCGGGGACGCCCCGACGGCCGTCCTCTCGGCGATGCCGGCAGGCGACGCCCCGACCGAGGTGCTCCGCACCGAGGACATCACCGCCGAGCGCCGCCGGCAGGACATCTCCGCCCTCGCCGAGCGCGACCCGAAGCGCACGGCCGAGCTCCTCCGCGGGCTCCTCGACGACCGGGCGGGCGTGTGAGCCTCGTCCCGATCGGCGGCGGCTCCGGCCCGCAGGCCGAGCGCACGCTCTCCGGCGCCCAGAAGGTCGCCCTCATCCTCATGCAGATGGAGACCGACCGCGCCGCCGAGGTGATGAAGCAGTTCACCGAGCTCGAGGCCGAGGAGATCTCGGCCGAGATCGTCCGGATGCGCCGCGTCGACGACAGCGTCGTCGACCAGACGATGTCCGAGTTCCACCGGCTCACGACGAGCGGGCGGCTGCAGAAGCGCGGCGGCAAGGACACGGCGCTCGGCCTGCTCGAGGCGTCCTTCGGCGCCGAGCGCGCCGCGGGCGTCATGGACCGGCTCGCCTCGAACCTGGCCGGCCAGTCGTTCGACTTCCTCGACGACGCCGAGCCCGGCCAGGTCATCAGCCTGCTCGAGGGCGAGCTGCCGCAGACCATCGCCCTCGTCCTGGCGCACCTCGCGCCCGGACAGGCCAGCGCCGTGCTCGCCGGCGTCGACGACCGGGTCCGGACCGACGTCGCGCAGGCGTTCGCGACCATGGGCAGCGCCACCCCGGAGGCGGTCGGCATCGTCGCCGGGGTCCTCCGGCAGCGCGCCGGCGCCGTCGTGTCGCCGCGCGAGAGCGTCGAGGTCGTCGGGGGCATCGCGCCGCTCGTCGACATCATCAACCGCTCCGACGTCGCCACCGAGAAGGCCGTGCTCGACGGGCTCGAGGCCCGCGACCCGGAGCTCGCCGAGGACATCCGCTCGCGCATGCTCACCTTCGAGGACATCGTCAAGCTCGAGGCCCGCGACATCCAGCAGGTCCTGCGCGGCATCGACTCGAAGCTCCTCGCCACCGCGATGAAGGGCGCCGCCGGCCCGGTCGTCGAGACCATCCGCGCGAACGTCTCCGAACGCAACCGCTCGCTCCTCGACGACGAGCTGCAGGCCATGGGGCCGGTGCGTGTCTCGCAGGTCGAGGAAGCACGCGCCGAGGTCGTCCGCTCCGTGCGCGAGCTCGAGGCCCAGGGCGTCGTGACCGTGCACCGCGCCGAGGAGGACGAGCTCGTTGACTGACACCACGACCGTGCAGCGCGTCGCCTTCCCCGTGATCGGGGACCCGGCCGGCCGCGAACGCGCCACGAGTGCGGACGTGCGCGGGCACGCCGCCGGCTACACCGCCGGGCTGCGCGCCGCGCAGGCCGAGACCGACGCGCTGCGCGCCCGGCTCGAGGCCGAGCACACCGCCCGGGTCGCCGCGCTGCAGGCGGACACCGCCCGCCGCGTCGCCGTCCTCGACGCCGCGGCGACCGCGCTGCTGTCCCGCGTCGCGCCCGTCCTCGACGACGCCGAGGCGTCCGTCGCCAGCGCGGCCCTCGACCTGGCCGAGGCCGTCGTCGGGTACGCGATCCGTGCCTCCCGGCCCGCCGACACGACGGGGGCCGGCGAGGAGGCGGAGATCGCCGCCGGCGCGCACGCCACCGTCGAGCGGGCGCTCGCGTCCGTCGACCGCACGGTCGCCGTGGCGGTCCGGCTGAGCGTCGGCGACGCGGCCCGCGTGGCCGACCTCGACCTGCCGGTCCCGGTCGTCGCCGACCCGGCGCTGCACGACGGCGACGCCGTCGTCGACCTGCCGGACGGACTGCTCGACGCACGGATCGCGACGGCGCTCGACCGCGCCCGCACCGCGCTGGAGGGCGACCGGTGACCGCGACCCTGCTCCGTCCCCGCGGCCTCGACGACGCCCTCCGCCTCGCCGTCCCGCAGCGGGTCGGCGTCGTGACGAGCGCCGTCGGCCTCGGCCTGACCGTCGCGGGCCTCGAGGCCTCCGTCGGCGAGGTCGTCCTCGTCGGGCCCGAGGACGGCGAGCAGACCGCCGTCGAGGTCGTCGCCACCGACGGTTCGGGCGTGCGCTGCATGCCCCTCGGCCGCCTGACCGGCGTCACCACCGGCACCCCGGCGCGCCCGACCGGCCGCCCCGTGCTCGTGCCGACCGGCGCCGGACTGTTCGGCCGGGTGCTCGACGGCCTCGGCCGACCGATCGACGGCCGCGGGCCGCTGACGGCTCCGGACGGCGGGCCGGTCGCGCTCGTGCCGCTCGACCACGCCACCCCGGACGCGATGGCCCGCACCCGCATCGACACCCCGATGCAGCTCGGCGTGCGCGTGCTCGACACCCTGACCACGGTCGGTCGCGGACAGCGCATGGGCTTGTTCGCCGGCTCCGGCGTCGGCAAGTCGTCGCTGCTGTCGATGATCGCGCGCGGGAGCGACGCGGCCGTCAACGTCATCGCACTCGTCGGCGAGCGCGGTCGCGAGGTCCGTGAGTTCCTCGAGGACGACCTCGGCGCCGAGGGGCTCGCCCGCTCGATCGTCGTCGTCTCGACCTCGGACGAGCCCGCCCTCATGCGCCTGCGCGCCGCGTTCGTCGCGACCCGGATCGCCGAGTCGTTCCGCGACGCCGGCCAGGACGTCGTGCTCATGATGGACTCGCTCACCCGCGTCGCGATGGCGCAGCGCGAGATCGGCCTGTCGGTGGGGGAGCCGCCGGCGACCCGGGGCTACCCGCCGTCGACCTTCTCGGTGCTCGCCGGGCTGCTCGAACGCGCCGGGACGGACCGGGTCGGCAGCATCACGGGCATGTACACGGTGCTCGTCGACGGCGACGACCACAACGAACCGATCGCGGACGCGGCCCGCAGCATCCTGGACGGGCACGTCGTGCTCGACCGCAAGCTCGCGATCACCGGACACTTCCCGTCGGTCGACGCCCTCGGGTCGGTCTCGCGCGTCGCGTCGAAGGTCACCGACCCGGCGCAGCGCGCCGCCGCGACGACGCTCCGGAAGGTCATGGCCGCGCGCCGCGCCGCCCAGGACCTGCTCGACGTCGGCGCCTACCAGCGCGGGACGAACCCCCTCGTGGACGCAGCGGTGGACCACCAGGGCGCGATCGACGCGTTCCTGCAGCAGGGCATGGACGAGCGGGCCACGGCGTCGTCGTCGTGGCAGCGGCTCGGCGGCCTCGTGCAGCAGCTGGGGGTGGCGTGATGGCCCGCCGCTTCCCACTCGCCGGGCTCCTGCGCCTGCGGCACGCCGAACAGGACCGTGCCGCGGCGTCGCTCGCCACCGCGAACGAGCGGGTGCGCGACGCCGCCGACGCCCGGATCGCCGCCCGTCGCAGCCTGGCCGACACCGAGGGCACGCAGCCGATCCAGGACGCCGCCACCCTGAGCGCCGTCGCCGCGGCCCGCGCCGCGACCCGGGGGATGCTCGAGGAGCTCGACGCCGTCGTCCGCACCCGTCAGGCCGACGCCGACCACGCCCAGCAGGCGTACACCGCCGCGCGCCGCGCTGCGGTCGGCCTCGAGAAGCTCGAGGGCAAGCACGTCGAACAGCAGGCAGCCGAGGAGCTCCGCGTCGAACAGGACGCCCTCGACGAGATCGCGGCACGCCGCCGCACGGAAGGTGGTGCTCGGTGAGCGTCGAGGCCGTGCTCTCCCGGATCTCCGAGATCCGGTCCCAGATCGACTCCCTGCGGGGGACGCCGGCCGTCGCGCCGTCCTCGACCGCCGGGTCGTCGTCCACCGCCGCGTCGTCGAGCGCCTTCGCCGACGCGCTGGCGACCGCGACCGACGGCGGGGCCGGCGCGGGTGTCGGGTCGACCGCCGCGGGTCCGGCCGCCGCCACCGCGACCAGGACCCCGGCGACCTCGGTCGACGCGGGCAAGGACACCCTGGCCACCGGCAGCGGCGCCACCGGGTCCGACGTGGTGGCCGACGCGAAGAAGTACCTCGGCGTGCCGTACGTGTTCGGCGGCACGACCACGTCGGGGATGGACTGCTCGGGCCTCGTGCAGACGGTCTTCAAGGACCTCGGCGTCACGATGCCCCGGGTCGTGCCGGACCAGGCACGGATGGGCGTCGAGGTCGGCTCCCTGCGCGACGCGCAGCCCGGCGACCTCATCGTGCCGAAGGGCGAGCAGCACGTCGTCATCTACGTCGGCGACGGGAAGGTGCTGCACGCGCCGCGCCCCGGCAAGGACGTCCGGATCGTCGACAACTGGTACTCCGACGCCGACATCGCGACCATCCGCCGCATCGTCCCCGCACAGCCGTCCGCCGCGACGGCAGCGACGGCAGCGACCGCGGGCACCGCGGCGCGGAGCGCCACCGACCTGCAGACCGCCGCGCTGCTGTCCATGATGCAGTCCGGGAGCGCCGCTTGAGCATGACCATCAGCACCCAGCCCGCCGCGCCGGCCCCCACCGGTGCGGGACGCCCGACGGTGGACCCGGCGGACGGCGGCTCGTTCGACGCCGCGCTGTCCGCCGCCGTGGCGACCGACCGCCGCGGTGCCGACCACGGCGCTGACCACGGCGCCGACCGCAGGGGCGACCGCGCCGCGGGCCGCTCCGCGCAGCCGACGCCGGGGCGCGACGACAGTGCTCCGGAGCCGGACGGCGTCGACCCGGGGGCGGTGCCGCCGCTGACGCTGGTGCCCGTCGCGCTCGTCCCCGTCCTGTCGGCGTCCGCCCCGGCCGAGGTCACCGCGGACACGCTCGAGACGACGACGACGACGACAGCGTCGACCGTGACCGCGCCCTCGCCGGCGTCGACCGCTCTCGCCGCGCTCCTGCCGACATCGGACGAGTCGACGGACGCTCCGACTGCCCCGTCGACTACCCAGTCGACCGACCCGTCGACCGCGGCCGGGGCCGTCCGCGCGGCGGAGCCCTCCGTGACCACCGCGGCCCCGGCGACCACGGCCCAGGCTCGTCCCGCCGGCCCGGTGATCGCTGCGGCTGCGGCTGCGGCTCCGGCCGTGGCCGTCGGTACCGCAGCACCGGCGCCGACACCGACGCCGGCCTCGACACCGGCGCCGGCCTCGACACCCCTCGGCGGTGCGGTGCCCACGGCCGCCGCCGCACCGGCCGCACCGGCCGCATCGGCCGACGAGGCGGTGGCGTCGACCGTCCCCGCGGCCTCCCCGGACCGGCCCGGCGTCGGTACCGGCGTGCCCGCCGCCACAGCGACCACGGTCGCGGCCGCCGGAGCCGTCCCCTCCCGGCCGACGACCCCCGCGGTCGTGACCGACACCGCCGGGCCGACCCCGTCCTCCGCACCCAGCGCGACCACCGCCGGTCCCGTCGTCGCACCGGCAGCCGACGCTGCCGACGCGAGCGGCGCCCGGACCGGCTCCGAGGACCAGCCGCAGCGGTCGACGGCGGGCGACCAGGGCCTCCCGACCGTCCCCACCGCCCGCGCTGCCGCGACCACCGTCGCCTCGCCCGCCGCACCCGCGCCGGCCACGACGTCCGCGCCGGTCGCGCAGCAGCTCGCCCGACCGGTCTTCTCGCTCGCCCAGGCCGGGCCCGGCGAGCACGTCGTGACGGTGCAGCTCACGCCGGACGCCCTCGGACCGGTCACGGTCCGCGCCCACGTCACCACCCACGGCATGCACGTCGAGCTGTTCGCCGCCTCGGACGCGGGCCGCGACGCGGTCCGGCAGGTCCTGCCGGACCTGCGCCGCGACGCCGCCGGCAGCGGGGCCGCCACCACGCTCGACCTGTCGTCGCAGAACCACCCCGACACGTCCCCGGGTCGCGACCAGCGCCCGGCCGCCGGCCCGCCCCGTGCGGAGACCGGCCTGGAGGCACGGGCCACCCCGCGCACCCAGCCCACCACCACGACACCCAGCGTCCGCACCGCGGGACTCGACGTCCTCGCCTGACCGGCCCACGAACGAGAGACAGGAACCGACATGCCCGTCGACGGCATCACCGGCAGCGTGGACCAGGCCACGCAGGCAGCGGCCCTCGCCGCGAACGCGAGCAACCAGAAGTCCCAGACGATGGACTCCGAGGTGTTCATGAAGCTGCTCGTCACGCAGCTGCGGAACCAGGACCCGTCCTCGCCGATGGACACGAACCAGATGATCAGCCAGCAGACGCAGCTCGCGATGATGGAGCAGATCACCAACCAGACCACGACGGGGAACGAGAACTTCTCGTTGCAGATGCGAATCGCCGCCGCGAACCTCGTCGGCAAGCAGGTGAGCTACACCGACGCCGACTCGGGGAAGTCCGTCACCGGGACCGCCTCGGCCGTGTCGTACGCGAAGAGCGTGCCCACGGTCACCGTGAACGGGAAGGAGGTCGCCCTCGACGTGATCTCCGGCATCACCACCACCACGGCCCCCTGACCCCTCGGTCGCTCCGTCTGCGGTCTTCCTCCGCTCTCCCTCTGCTCTCCCTCCGCTCTTCCCCAGTTCTTCCTCCGTTCTTCCGAAAGGACGCACCATGCTCCGCTCGCTCTACTCCGGCATCTCCGGCCTCCGCTCGCACCAGCAGATGCTCGACGTGACCGGCAACAACATCGCCAACGTGAACACCGTCGGCTTCAAGTCGTCGACCACCGTCTTCCAGGACACCCTGTCGCAGATGACCCAGGGTGCCGGCGGACCGCAGACCGGCATCGGCGGCACGAACCCGGCGCAGATCGGCCTCGGCGTGCAGGTCGCCGGCGTGTCGACGAACTTCGCGCAGGGCTCCGCGCAGGCCACCGGCAAGGCGACCGACCTGATGATCTCCGGCGACGGCTTCTTCGTCACCCGCCTCGGCAACGACACGGTCTACAGCCGCGCCGGCGCGTTCGACTTCGACGCGAACGGCCGCCTGGTCACCGCCGATGGCAAGATCGTGCAGGGCTACTCGGCCACGAACGGCGTCGTGAACGAGGGCGGCGAGCTCTCGGACATCCGCCTGCCGCTCGACGCGGCTGCCCCCGCGACCGCGACGACCGCGGCCACGGTGAGCGGCAACCTGCCGTCGGACACACCGCTCAACCAGACGCTCAACCGCGACGTCACCGTCTACGACCAGAACGGCACGAAGCGCACGCTGTCCCTCGCGTACACGCGCACCGCCGACGGCTGGAACGTCTCGGGCTCGGACGGCACGGGCAACCCGGTGCGCGGCGCGATCACCTTCGCGGCCGACGGCTCCATCGCCTCGGGGTCGGCCATGACGGTCAACGGCGTCCGGGTCGACATGACCCAGCTGACCGGCTTCGCGGGGCTCACCACCGCGTCGATCTCGTCGCAGAACGGCCGCGAGGCCGGCGCCCTGCAGGGCTACTCGATCTCGAAGGACGGCACGGTCACGGGCACGTTCTCGAACGGCGCGTCGCTCGCGCTCGGACGCATCGCCCTCGCGACGTTCGCCAACCCGGCCGGCCTCGAGAAGACCGGCGCCTCGGGCTACCGCGCCACCGCGAACTCGGGCCAGCCGGCCGTCGGCACGCCCGGCTCCGCCGGCGTCGGCTCACTCGCCTCGGGCACGCTCGAGATGTCGAACGTCGACCTGTCGCAGGAGTTCACGAACCTCATCGTCGCGCAGCGCGGGTTCCAGGCGAACGCCCGCATCATCACCACCTCGGACGAGGTGCTGCAGGAGCTGACGAACCTGAAGCGGTAGTCCGGGCGCGTCGCGCGCTGGTGCCTTTTCGCGCATCGTGAGCAGGAATGGTCGGGTCCCTTCGGGGGACTCGACCATTCCTGCTCACGGAGCGTCCGGCCTCGCCCGGACCGCGGCGTACCGCGGGTCGTCAGGCGGTCAGGCCGTCAGGCCGTCAGGCCGAGGACGATGTCGTGCACGACCCGGGCCGCCCGGGCAGCCGCGTCGTCCAGGTGCTCGCGGAACTCGTCGCCGTCGGGGGCGCACAGGTCGCTGATGCACCGGACCGAGACGAACGGCATGTCGTGCACGTGCGCGAACTGCGCGATGGCCGCGGACTCCATGTCGACCGCGGCGACGGTGGGGAAGGCGTCGCGGAGCAGGCGGGCGCGGCCCTCGGTGACGAAGACCTCGCTCGAGCCGATGGTCGCGGCCAGTACCCGGTCCTCGGTGTCGGCGTTGCGTGCGAGCGCGAGCAGCCGGTCGTCGGGTGCGTAGCCCGTCGGCATGCCCGGCACCTGGCCGAGCGCGTAGCCGAAGGCCGTCGCGTCGGCGTTGAGGTTCACGTAGCGGTCCCCGACGACCACGTCCCCGATCGCGACGCCGTGCATCAGCCCGCCGGCGGTGCCCACGCTGATGACCGGCACGCCGGGACCGTAGTCGTGGAAGCAGTGCGCCACGGTGGCGGTCGCGTTCGTGAAGCCGATGCCGCTGCGGCGCACCGCGACGGTCGCGCCGTCGATGTCGAGCAGGTGGTGGTCGTCGTGGCCGCCGACCGGGCCGTCGAGGACCGGTGTGCCGTCGAAGAGCGAGGCGAAGGCCGCGACCTCTTCGCTCATGGCGGCGATGACGACCGCGATCGGGCGTTGGTGGGGGAGCACTGATCGATCCTCGCACGCGCCACGGACGTCGCGGACACCGGCACGGTCCCGGACGGCGTTCCGCGGCGTACGGTCGGCGACACCGCGGTCGTCCCGCTCGGGGCGAGCCGCACCGACGACCAGGAGGATCGCATGAGCCAGCACGTCACCACCGCTTCGGTCACCGCCCGCACCCTGCTCCGCCTCGCGCTGGGGGCGGTGCTCGTCTCGCACGGCTCCCAGAAGCTCTTCGGCGCGTTCGGCGGCGGCGGGATCGAGGGGACCGCCCAGGGCATGCACGCCATGGGCTTCCGGCCCGGACGCCGCAACGCCGTGCTCGCGGGGATCGGCGAGGCCGGTTCCGGAGCGGCCCTGGCCCTCGGGCTCGCCACTCCGATCGCGGGCGCCGGGGCCGCCACGACCATGGGCGTCGCGTCGAGCGTGCACACGCCGAACGGGTTCTTCAACGCGGACGGCGGGCTCGAGTTCCCGGCGTTCCTCGGCTTCACGGCGGCGATGTTCGCCCTGGGCGGCCCCGGCCCGGTGTCGCTCGACCACGCGACGCGGCACGTCCTCGACCGGCCGTGGCTGCGCGCCGTCGCCCTCGTCGCGGTGCCGGTGGCGATCGCGGTGCAGGTCACGCAGCGGCGGCGGGCACTCGCGTCCGACCCCGCGCCGAGCGGCGACGCCGCCGGCGACCAGCCCGACGCGTAGCGGGCAGGCCGCGGCAGTCGGCGCTCTGCGGTCCGGCGGCGGCGCGGCGCGCCCCGGCGGTCACGGGGGTGTGATGCCGCCGAGCCGGGCCTCTTCCGCGTCGTAGCCGGCGCGCACCTGCCGCAGGACCAGGTCGTCGATCTCGTCGGCGTCGCGGAGGCGCAGCAGCGTCGCCGCCTTGTGCTGCACGAGGGCGAGTTCCAGGGCGACGGCGCTGTCGTGCCGCTGGACGGCGGGGTGGTCGTCGTCGTCCTCCTCGCGGGCCTGGATGACGTCGAGGTGTGCCTCGTAGTCCTTGCGCACCCGCTCGACCGTGGCGCGGTCGGCACCGGCGGAGCGGGCGAGGCGGGGGAGCGCGGCGAGCGCTTCCTCGATGGCCGTCCGTTCGGCGTACCGGCGCTCCTCGCCGACGGACTCGTCCTCGGGCAGCGCGGCGGCCCGGAGCACCGCGGGCAGCACGAGCGCCTGCCCGACGATGGTCACGACGACGACGCCGGCGGTCACGAAGACGATGAGGTCGCGGTCCGGGAACCCGCTGCCGGACTCGAGGGTGCGCGGCACGGCGACGGCCATCGCGAGCGACACCGCCCCGCGGAACCCGGCGAAGCCACTCACCAGGCGGTCGCGGTGCCCTTCGCGCGGGGCGCCGCCGGTGCGGCGGGTGACGACCCAGACGGCACCGCCCGCGGCGTTGAGGAAGGCGAAGCGCACGAGCACGAGGACGGCGGCGACCGCGAGGATGATGCCGCCGGCGCGCAGCAGGTCGCGGGGTTCGAGCGCGCGGGCGGCGACCATCGCCTCGATGCCGACGAGCACGAACAGTGCGCCGTTCAGCAGGAAGGTCAGGAAGGACCAGAACGCGCGGACCTGCTGCCGGGTCTCGGCACGATCGAGCTTCGGGCCGACCTGGCTCACGACGATCCCGGCCGCCACCACCGCCAGGACGCCCGAGGCACCGATCGCCTCGGCCGCCAGGAACGCGGCGAACGGCACGAGCAGGGTGACGAGGTTCTCGAGCACGACGGTGTCGACCCGTCGGAGCACCAGGGTGCCGACCCACGCGGCGGCGAGACCGGCCGCGACGCCGCCCAGGTAGGACAGCGCGAGCATGCCGGACACGCCCCAGAAGGTCAGCTCCTGCGTGCCGACGGTCACCGCGACCGCGATGCCGTAGACGACGAGGGTCGTGCCGTCGTTGACCAGGCTCTCCGCGCGGAGCACCGTCACGTTGCGCCGGGGCAGCATCTTCGTGAGCACACCGACCGCGGTGGCGTCGGTCGGCGCGACGGCGGCACCGAGCACCCAGGCCGGCCCCCACGGCATGCCGAGCAGGTGCAGCAGGACGGCGACCGCGCCCGCGGTGACGACGACGAGCAGGGTGCCCATCAGCACGATGCCGCGCAGGTTCTTCCGGATCTCGCGCAGCGACGTGGTGAGGCTCTCCCAGTACAGCAGCGCCGGCAGGAAGAGCAGCAGCACGGCGTCGGCGGGCAGCTCGACGTGCGCGAACGCCGGCACGAAGGCGAGCAGGGCGCCGAAGACGAGGAGCAGCACGGGCGGGGCGACCCGCAGACGGTCGGCGAGCCCGGCCGTCAACGCGATTGCGAGGCCGAGCACGACCACCAGTTCAGGACCCAGCACGCGCACTCCTCGTTCGACCGACACTCCACTCAACGCGGATCACGTGGGGGATGCACACAGTGAGCAGAAGACGTCGGGTCGAAGGTGTCGACCCGACGTCTTCTGCTCACCGGAAGTGCGCGAGCGCGAACGTGACGCGCGAGCGCGAGCGCGAACGTGCGCGAGCGCGAACGTCAGTCGTGGAACGTCTCGATCGACGCGCCGAGCGAGTTGAGGCGCTCCTGCAGCTGCTCGTAGCCACGGGCGATGATGCCCACGTTGCGGAGCACGCTCTCGCCCTTGGCCGCGAGCATCGCCAGCAGGATGACCACGGCGGGCCGGAGCGCCGGCGGGCAGCTGATCTCGGCGCCGGAGAAGTGCGTCGGGCCCGTGACGTCGAGCCGGTGCGGGTCGCGCAGGGTCACGCTCGCGCCGAGGCGGGTCAGGTCGAGCAGGTGGATCGCACGGCCCTCGTACACCCAGTCGTGCACGAGCGTGGTGCCCGACGCGCAGGCCGCGATGACGACGAAGAACGGCAGGTTGTCGATGTTCAGGCCGGGGAACGGCATCGCGTGGATCTTGTCGATAGGCGCGTGCAGCTCGGACGGGTGCACGGTGACGTCGACCAGGCGGGTGCGGCCGTTCGCGGCGGCGTACTCCTCGCTGACGTCGAAGCGCAGGCCCATCTCGGCGAGGGTGGCGAGCTCGATCTCGAGGAACTCGATCGGTGCGCGCGTGACGGTCAGGGTCGAACCGGTGACGATGCCGGCGGTGAGCAGGCTCATGGCCTCGACCGGGTCCTCGCTCGGCCAGTAGTCCACGACCTCGTCGATGCGGCTCTTGCCGGTGATGCGGAGCGTGGTCGTGCCGATGCCCTCGATGCGCACCCCGAGCAGCTCGAGGAAGAAGCAGAGGTCCTGCACCATGTAGTTGGGGCTGGCGTTGCGGATGACGGTCTCACCGTCGCGGGCGGCCGCGGCGAGGATCGCGTTCTCGGTCACCGTGTCGCCACGCTCGGTCAGCACGACGGACTTCGAGGGGACGGCCTGGTTCGCGACGCCGACCTCGTACCAGCCGGAGGTCGCCTCGACGTCGACACCGAAGGGGCGCAGAGCGATGAGGTGCGGCTCGACGGTGCGGGTGCCGAGGTCGCAGCCGCCGGCGTAGGGGAGTCGGAAGGACTCGAAGCGGCCGCTGAGCGGACCGAGGAACATGAGGACGCTGCGGGTGCGACGGGCGGCGTCGGCGTCGATCGCGTCGAGGCGCAGGTCGTCGGGTGCGACGATCTCGAGCGTCTCGCCGTCCTCGCTCCAGGTGACGCTCGCGCCGAGGCTGCGGAGCACGTCGATGATCCGGTCGACCTCGACGATGCGTGCCACCTTGTGCAGGCGGGTGACGCCGCGGTTGAGCAGCGAGGCGCAGAGCAGTGCGACGGCGGCGTTCTTGCTCGAGTTGACGGCGATGGAGCCGCTGAGCTTGCGACCACCCTGCACACGCAGGTGGGCGCGCTGCGGGGCGCCGCCGATCGAGACGATCTGCTGGTCGAGGGCGTCGCTGATGCGGGTGAGCATCTCGAGGGACAGGTTCTGGCCGCCCTGCTCGATGCGGTTGATCGCGCTCTGGCTCGTGCCGACGCGTTCGGCGAGCTGCGCCTGGGTCATGCTGCGACCCTTGCGGGCGCCCCGGATGAGGGCGCCGACCTCGCGGAGCGGCGCGGCGGTGGTGGCTGCCGGGGCGATCGGCGTGACGACGGAGGTGGTGTCGGACATGTCGTCACGGTAACACGCTCATGAGATAAAACGGGGGGTACAGCACCCAGGGTGTTCACATGGAGCGTGGGAATACACCGTCCATGAGAAGTCAGGCGCGGTGCCAACCGAGGTCGCTGTCGTCGAACACCCAGTCCTCGGTCGCCCCGGGCACCGGTTGCGGGTCGCGGAGCCAGACCGTGGCGCCGGGCGTCCACCCGGCGATGACACTGGCCGCTCCGGCGCCGACCGGGACCGCCGTCCCGGCGGCGCGGAGCCAGCAGAGGACCGTCAGATGGACGGCGTCGTGTTCCTCGGCGACCCCGGCCCAGTCGGGGGTCGCCCAGTCGCCGTCGCGCCCGGTCGTGTGGTACCAGTCGTGCCGCCGGGTCGTGCCGCTGACGTCGATCGACCACCGCCGGCACAGAGCGGCCCAGTCGTCCGCGTCGTCGACCACCAGGACGCGCGCACCGGGCGCCGTGTGCACGGGCGCGACCGCGGCGCGTTCCCAGCCGAAGTCGTCCTCGACCGCCCACAGGCCGACCGGGCCGTTCGCGCCGTGCGCGGCCGTCGTGGTGACGAGCCCGTCAGGAGGGGTGGACCACCACGAACCGCCCACCGCAGCATCGGCCGGGCGCCGTCGATCGCGCGGGCGCACCGCTGCGACCTCGTCGTCGAGCGCCGTGCGCCAGGCGCCGAGCGCGCGGGCCGCGGCGTCCGGCCCCTGACCGTGCTCGGGGTGGCGGCCGTGCTCGCCGTGGAACACCGTGCTCCACTGCGGGGCACCGCGCGGCGCGTCGAGCACCGCCCGGACCGCCGGCAGGCCCGCCCAGGCGGTGGCCAGGCGTGCGACGACGGGTGCCAGAGCGGGATCCGCGAGCACGACGTCGGCCGCGTCCGGTTCCTGCCACGACATCGCGCTGGCGGTGGTCTCGGCGAGCGCGCGGAGGACGTGGCGCACGCCGACGTCGGACGGCGTGACCGTCGCGAATGCAGCGTCGATCGCCGCCGCGACCTCGGTGACGGGCGGCGCCGGCTCCGGGACGGGTCGGGGGCCGGTTCCGGCGCCGAACAACGAGACGGCGTCACCGCGCTCCCGCGCCAGGTGGTACTCGGCCCAGAACCGCACCTGCCCGAGACGCTCCGCCGCCCGCCCGTCGGCGTCGAGCACCTGGTCGAGCAGTGCGGAGCAGAACCGCCGTCCACGAGGGCCGACGGTCAGGTCAGTGGTGGTGAGCACCGGGCCAGGGTAGTGCCCACCGCTAACGCCGCCGCCGACCCCGCCGATAGTCCTCCGTGCAGCCCACGGACGGGCCGCATCCCGCCCCACGGACGGCGGCGGGACGATCGAGAACCAGGACGGGCCATGATCGTCGTCACACGACTGAACGGCAGCGGATTCGCTGTGAACCCCGATCTCGTGGAGCGCATCCAGGAGACGCCGGACACGACGCTCATCATGGTCGACGGGGCGAAGTACATCGTCCGCGAGTCCATGGCCGACGTCATCGACCTCATCGCCGCGTACCGCGCCCGGATCGTCGGGATGGCCTACGGCACCGACACCTCCGTCGGCACGGTCCGCGACGCGACCGGCCCGCAGCCGACCCTCGCCCCGGTGGCGCCGATCCACCCGCAGCACCCGCGCGTGCAGGACGGGGGTCGCTGACGTGGACATCGCGACCATCATCGGGATCCTCCTGGCCTTCGGCGCCCTGTTCGGCATGGCGCAGATGGAGCACGTCGAGATGGCGGGGCTCTTCCTGCCCGCGCCGATGCTCCTCGTCTTCGTCGCCACCATCGGCTGCGGGGTCGCGAGCACGACGCTCAAGGACGCCCTCGCCGCGTTCAAGGCCGTGCCGAAGGCGTTCACCGGCAAGGTCACCCCGCCGCAGTCGGTCATCGACGACGTGGTCGGCCTGGCAGAGACGGCGCGGGCGAACGGGCTGCTCGCCCTCGAGCAGGAGGCCGACAAGCACGACGACCCGTTCATGAAGAAGGCGCTGCAGAACATCGCCGACGGCACCGACGGTGACGAGCTGCGGATCCTGCTCGAGGACGAGATCGAGTCGAACAACGCGCCGATGCGGAGCGCGAGCGCGTTCTTCATGGGGCTCGGTGGCTTCGCGCCCACGGTCGGCATCATCGGCACCGTGGTGTCGCTGACCCACGTGCTCGCGAACCTCGGCAAGCCGGACGAGCTCGGCCCGCTCATCGCCAGCGCGTTCGTCGCGACGCTGTGGGGCCTGCTCACCGCGAACTTCCTGTGGCTGCCGTTCGGCGGCAAGCTCCGGAAGCTCGCGCAGCTCGAGACGGACCGGCAGACCCTGCTCATGGAGGGCCTGCTCGCGGTGCAGGCGGGCAGCCAGCCACGCCTGCTCGGCGAGCGGCTCAAGGCGATGGTCCCGCCGGCGGCCCGGGTCGACGCGGCTGCGGGCAAGGGCGGCAAGGGCGCGAAGAGCGTCGACGCCGACGACCAGCAGCTGGCGGCCTGACGATGAGCGCCAACCCCCGCGGGCGTGGCCGTGGCCGCGCGAAGAAGTCGCACGACGAGGCCGAGCACCCCGACGAGCGCTGGATGGCGTCCTACATGGACATGATCACCGTCCTGATGTGCATGTTCCTCGTGCTGTTCGCGATGTCGACGGTGGACCAGCAGAAGTACATCCAGCTGAAGAACTCGCTCGCCACCGGCTTCGGCGAGGTGAAGTCGCAGAAGGTCGACACCGCGTCCGGCACCGTCGTGACGAAGGACCAGGTCGAGGACGGCTCCGGGTACTCGACGGACAAGTCGCAGGCCGACCACTCCACGGCCTCGTCCGGCACGAAGGACACGAACGTCGACCCGGCCTCGACGGTGGTGCCGACGACCGCGTCGAAGCAGGACCTCGCGGCGGCGAAGCGCGAGCTCGACGACCTGACGAAGCTCGAGCGTGCGATCCAGCGCAACCTTTCGAAGGCCGGACAGACCGCGAACGTGCAGTTCACGGTCGACGCCCGCGGGCTGACGGTGCGCCTGGTCGGCAGCGAGACCTACTTCGGCACGAACAGCGCCGACCTGTCCGCGCAGGCCGAGGGGATCATGGACGCGATCGCGCCGGTGCTGCGGACGAGCCACCACGACGTCAGCATCGAGGGCCACGCCGACCAGCGGAACTCGACGGCGCCCTACGCCACGAACTGGGAGCTCAGCGCGGCGCGGGCGACCGGGGTGCTCCGCGACCTGGTCGAACGGGGCGGCATGCCGGGCGACCACGTGCAGAGCGTCGGGTTCGGGTCGAGCCGCCCGCTGGCGAAGGGTGGCACCGAGGCCGACCTCGCCCTGAACCGCCGCGTCGACATCGTGGTGCTGTCGAACGCCGACCAGGACGTCAGCGCCCTCATGCCGGCACTCGCGAAGGCGCAGGACGGAGCGACCGCCGGCTGACGCAGACGCACAGGGCGGAGCGACCGGCGGACAACCCTCGACCGCCCCACTACGGGGTACAGCACTGACGGCCGGTACACAGCCGACCGATAGACGCACCCGTGACCGAGACCCTGACCGCGCCCGAGGTGTACGACTTCGCGCGCCCGTCGACGCTCGCCCGCGAGCACGCCCGGGTCCTCGAGCTCGCCTTCGAGACGTTCGCCCGGCAGTGGGGCACGCAGCTCACCGCCAAGGTGCGCGCGGTGAGCCAGGTCACCTGCGAGCAGGTGCAGATGACGACGTACGACGAGTACGCCGCCTCGCTGCCGGCGCTCACCGGCATGGTGCTGCTGCCGATCGCCCACCTCAGCGCGAAGGGCGTGCTGCAGGTGCCCCTCGACGCCGCGCTCACCTGGGTGTCGCACGCGCTCGGCGCTTCGAAGCCGCTGCCGACGCCGGAACGCACCTTCACGCCGATCGAGCAGGCGCTCGTGCGGAAGATCGTCGAGGACGCCCTCGACGACCTCCGCTACTCGTTCGGCGGGTTGCTCGTGCACGAGGTCGCCACGGGTGGCTTCCAGTTCAACTCGCAGTTCGCCCAGGCCGCGCAGAAGGCCGACCTGATGATCGTCGCGTCGTTCTCGATCCGCGTCGGCGACCGGGTGGCGCCCGGCACCCTCGCGCTGCCCGCCGAGGCGGTGCTGCCGCAGCTCGGCGAGACCGCGTCGACGCCGTCGCCCGCGGACACCCAGGCGCTGCTCGACGCGCAGCTCGCCGGTGTGCCGGTCGGGGTCGGACTGCGGTTCGCGTCGGCGTCGGTCCTGCCGCAGCAGGTGCTCCGACTCGCCGTCGGCGACGTCCTGCCCCTGCCGCACCCGCAGCACCGACCCCTCACCATCGCCGTCGACGGCGAGCCCGTCGGCACGGCCGCGGTCGGCGCGAACGGGTCGCGCCTGGCCGGCATCGTCGTCACCACCACCACATCGGAGCAGCACGCATGACCGTCACCACCCTCCAGACCGCTGCGGCCGAGTCGCTCGCGGCGCAGCTCCCGACAGCCGCCCCCCTGGGTGCGGTGCTCCTGCCGGGAGGCGCGACCAGCGTCGTCCTCGACGCGGCGGCGGACGCCGTGGTCGCGTCGTTCGTCGGCGGCCTGTCGGCCGACCTGGCCCTCGTGCTCACCGACCTCGAGGCGATCACCGCCGCGGGCGGGACCGAGCACGGCATCGTCGCGGTCACCGACGTCCTGCGCCCCTCGCTCGAGGCCGCGGCGTCCGTGCTCGGCGTCGGCGTCCTCGGCGAGGCGAGCCGCGAGTCGGCCGCGTCGCTGCTGGCCGACCCGGACACCGTCGTGTTCGAGCTCGCCGCCGGCGGCGTCCCCGGTGGCTGGTTCGGGCTGCGCGTGCGTGAGAACGGCACGGTGTCGGCGGCGGTGGCCCCCGCGGCCCTGCCGACGGGCAACCTCGGCCGCATCAACAACGTCGAGATGACCCTGACGGTCGAGATCGGACGCACCCGGATGTCGGTGCGCGACGTGCTCGGCATGGAGCCGGGCGCCGTCGTCGAGCTCGACCGCAGCGCCGGTGCCCCCGCCGACGTGCTGTTGAACGGGCGGCTCATCGCGCACGGCGAGGTCGTCGTCGTCGACCAGGACTACGCCGTCCGCATCACCCGCATCCTCGACGTCGCCGAATCCGTCTGAGCCGCCGACCGTGGACACCCTGCTCATCACCCTCCGCGTCGCGCTCTCGCTCGGCGTCGTGCTCGCCCTCATGTGGGTGCTGCACCGCGCCAGCCGCAAGCGCTTCACGGGCGGGCGGACCTCCGGACGCCGCGCGGCGTCCGTCGAGGTCGTCGGGCGGCAGGGGATCGGCGGCAAGGCGAGCGTCGTCGTGGTCGACGTCGAGGGGGAGCGCCTCGTCCTCGGGGTCTCCGAGCACGGCGTGAACCTGCTCACGAGCGGGCAGGCACCCGCCCCCGAGCTCACCATCGTGACCGGTCCCGTCACGCTGCCGGTGCGTCCCGCCCCGTCGGCCGACGCGTTCCGTCAGGAACTCGCGCTGCACGCTGACGCCACCCCGGGCCTCCCGTCCGACGCCGCGGCGACCGCGGAACCGCTGCCGATGCGTCCCCGCAACCGACGTCAGCAGCGCACCGTCGTCCCGACGGCGGCGCAGCTGCAGGGCTCGATCCTGTCCGCGGACACGTGGCGGCAGGCGGCGGCCGCGCTGCGGAACCGGCGGGCCGGGTGACCGCCGTCCGCACGGCGCGCGTGCTGGCCCTCGTCCTGCTCGGGGTCACCGTCGTCGCCGGCGTCCTCATGGTGACCGCGACGGGCGCGCACGCCGCGGGCGCGGTCGGGCCGACCGCCCCGGCGACCCCGACGCCGCCCGCCGGCGGGGACTTCAGCGTCAGCGTGAACGGTCCGGACGGCGGTCCGTCGTCCGCCGTCGTGACGCTCATCGGCATCACCCTGCTCAGCGTCGCTCCGGCGCTCATGCTCATGATGACGTCGTTCACGAAGATCTTCGTGGTGCTCGCGATGACCCGGAACGCGCTCGGCCTGCAGTCGATCCCGCCGAACCAGGTGATCGCCGGCCTCGCCCTGTTCCTGTCGCTGTTCGTGATGGCACCCGTGATCGGGCACATCAACGACGACGCGCTGCAGCCCTACCTGGCCGGGCACCTCAGCTTCGACCAGGCCGTCGAGATCGGCACGAAGCCGCTCCGGACCTTCATGCTCCACCAGACCCGCGACGAGGACCTGGCGCTCATCACCCGTGCCGCCGGCCTGGACAACCCGGCGTCGACGGCCGACGTGCCGATGACGACCGTCATCCCGGCGTTCATCATCTCGGAGCTCCGCAGCGCGTTCATCATCGGGTTCGTCATCTTCATCCCGTTCCTGGTCATCGACCTCGTCGTCTCCGCAGCGCTCATGTCGATGGGCATGATGATGCTCCCGCCGGTGATGATCTCGCTGCCGTTCAAGATCCTGCTCTTCGTCCTCGTCGACGGCTGGGGCCTCATCATCCGGTCGCTCATCGAGAGCTACCACGTTGTCTAGGGGGCGCGCGTGAACCAGCAGGCGGTCATCGACCTCGTGCTCCAGGCCCTCCTGGTGGCCGGCAAGCTCGCCGCGCCCGTCCTCGTGACGTCCCTCGTGGTCGGCTTCGCGATCTCGCTCTTCCAGTCCGTCACGCAGATCCAGGAGGTCACGCTCTCGTTCGTGCCGAAGGCCGTCGCCGTCGCGATCGCCCTCGTGGTCTGCGGCAACTGGATGATCTCGGAGATGGTGTCGTTCACCCACGTCGCCTTCGACATGATCCCGAAGCTGCTCGGGGCGTAGCCGGTGGAGCTCGCGTTCGACGCCGACCGACTGGAGGCGACCATGCTCGCCGGCGTCCGGTTGGTGGCGTTCCTCGTGATCGCCCCGCCGTTCTCGTACCGGGCGTTCCCGGGTGCCGTGAAGGTGATCCTCGGGCTCGGCCTGGCCATCGGCGTCGCACCGCGCGTCGCGGTGGGCTACGAGTCGCTCGCGACCGGGCCGTTCCTGCTCGCGTTGCTGACGCAGCTGCTGGTCGGGCTCGGGCTCGGGTTCCTCGTGTTCCTGGTGTTCGCCGCGGTGCAGTCCGCCGGCGCCCTCATCGACCTGTTCGGCGGGTTCACCCTGGCGCAGGCGTTCGACCCGCAGTCCCAGGTCAACGGCGCCCAGTTCACCCGGCTGTTCCAGATGGCGGCGCTCGCCCTGCTCTTCACCTCCGGCGGGTACCAGCTCATCGTCGGCGGCCTCGTGCGCTCGTTCGACGCCGTGCCGCTCACCGGTTCCTTCGGGGTGGACGCACTCGCCCCGCTGCTCGTCACCGCCGTGTCGCAGATGTTCCTGGCGAGCCTGCAGATCGCCGGTCCGCTCGTCGTCGTGCTGTTCCTGGCCGACGTCGGCCTCGGGCTGCTCACCCGCGTCGCCCCGGCGCTCAACGCGTTCCAGCTCGGGTTCCCGATCAAGATCGGGCTCACCGTGCTCTTCGCCGGTGCGCTCTTCATGGCCCTGCCCTCGGTGGTGTCGTCGCTGACCGGCGACGCCGTCCAGGCGATCACGGGACGGGGGTGACCAGCGATGTCCGACAGCGGTGAGAAGTCCGAGAAGGCCACCGACAAGCGCATGCGCGAGGTCCACCGGAAGGGCCAGCTCGGGCGCTCCCAGGACCTCGGCGCGTGGGTCGGCATCGCCGTCGTCGCGATGATGGTGCCGTCGGTGATCGGCAACGCGGCGGCGGCGGGGACCTCGCAGATGGCGGCCGTCCGCACCGTCATCGCCAACCCGACCATCGGCACCGTCGACCGGGTCTTCCACGACGCGATGGCGAGCATCGGGGCGACGCTCGGTCCGCCGCTCGCCGTCGTCCTCGTCGCCGTCACGGCCGCCGCCGTCGCGCAGGGCGGCGTGCACGTCCGGAAGCTCATGCCGGAGCCGTCGCACTTCGACCCCGTCGCCGGCCTCAAGCGGGTGTTCGGCGTGCAGGCGCTCTGGAACGGGGTGAAGGCCCTGCTCAAGACCGCCGTCGTCGGCCTCGTGCTCTGGTTCGCCGTGCAAGGCCTCATGCCCGTGCTCATGACGAGCGGCTCGCTCCCGCTGTCCGCCGTGCTCGAGGCCGCGGCCGACGGCGCCGGCACCCTGCTCCGGGCCGCCATCGTCGCCGGACTGCTGCTCGCGGCGATCGACGTCTTCGTGGTGGTCCGCCGCAACCGCAAGCGCACCATGATGACGAAGCGCGAGGTCAAGGACGAGCACAAGTCGAGCGACGGCGACCCGCTCGTCAAGGGACAGCGCCGCTCACGGCAGCTCGCGATGAGCCGCAACCGGATGATCGAGGCGATCGGCACCGCGGACGTCGTGATGACGAACCCGACCCACTACGCCGTCGCCCTGCGGTACGAACCCGGCAAGTCCGCGCCGCGCGTCGTCGCGAAGGGGGCCGGACCCGTCGCCGACGTCATCCGGTCCCGTGCCGAGGACGAGCGCGTGCCGATCGTCCGCGACGTGCCGCTCACCCGGGCCCTGCACGCCGCGTGCGAGCTCGGCCACGAGATCCCCGCCGACCTCTACACGCCGGTGGCGCGGGTGCTGTCCTTCGTGATGGCGCTCAAGGCGCGCGGTGCGGCAGCCGGCACGCACGCGCCCCCCGTGCCCACCACGGCCGCCGAGGTCGCCACGGTCATCGACCCCGCGACCCTGACCGGCGACCTCCGTCCCCGCAAGCTCCGACCACCCCGCCCCGAAGGACTCCCCGCATGAACCGCAAGGACCTGCCGAAGCTCGTCGTCCCGGTGTTCATCGTCGGCATCATCCTGCTGCTGATCCTGCCGGTGCCGTCGTTCCTGCTCGACTTCCTCATCATCATCAACATCCTGTTGGCGCTGGTGATCCTGCTCACGACGCTGTTCGTGAAGAAGCCGCTCGACTTCTCGGTGTTCCCGTCGCTGCTGCTCGTCGCGACGCTGTTCCGGCTCGGGCTGAACGTGGCGTCGACCCGGCTCGTGCTCGGCGAGGGGTTCGCCGGCGACGTCATCCAGGCGTTCGGCCACGTCGCCGTGTCCGGCTCGATCATCATCGGCGCGGTGATCTTCCTCATCCTCATCGTCATCCAGTTCGTCGTGGTGACGAAGGGCGCCGAGCGCGTCGCCGAGGTGGGCGCCCGCTTCACGCTCGACGCGATGCCCGGCAAGCAGATGGCGATCGACGCCGACCTCAACGCCGGCCTCATCACGGACGAGCAGGCGAAGGAGCGCCGCGCCGCGGTGTCCGCCGAGGCCGACTTCTACGGCGCGATGGACGGTGCGTCGAAGTTCGTCAAGGGCGACGCCATCGCCGGCATCCTCATCATCGTCATCAACCTGGTCGGCGGCATCGCGATCGGCATGCTGCAGAACGGGCTCTCCGCCACCGACGCCCTGTCGAAGTACGGCATCCTGACGATCGGCGACGGCCTCGTCACCCAGATCCCCGCGCTGCTCATGGCGGTGTCCACGGGCATGATCGTGACGCGCTCCGGCGCGGAGTCGGAGATGGGCGCGTCCGCCGCGACGCAGCTGTCGCAGTCGCGGAACGCGCTGCTCATCGCCGGTGTCGCCGCGATCGCCATGGGCTTCATCCCCGGCATGCCGATCCTGCCGTTCCTGCTCGTCGGCGCGACGCTGCTGTTCACCGGGTGGCGCATCGGCCAGAACGCCGCGAAGGCCGAGCGAGAGGCCTCGCAGCAGCAGGCGCTCGAGGCAGCGGCCCCGTCCGGCGACACCCCCGAGGACCTCGTCGAGCAGATGCGCGTGCACGCGCTCGAGATCCTGCTCGCCCCCGACCTCGTGGACATGGTCAGCGGCGCGTCGGACGACCTGCTCGGCCGGGTCCGGGCGCTCCGCCGCAAGGTCGCCGTCGACATGGGCGTCGTCGTCCCCCCGGTGCGCACCCGCGACAGCATCGACCTGCCCCCGTCGACCTACGCGATCCGCATCGCCGGGGTCGAGGCCGGCCGCGGCACCGCCCCGGCGCGGAGCGTCCTGGCGCTCGGCGACCACCTGGACGGCCTGCCCGGCGACACGACGGTCGAACCCGTCTTCGGCCTGACCGGCAAGTGGGTCCCCGCCGAGCTGCGGCACGCCGCGGAGATGACCGGGGCGACCGTCATCGACCGGGTCTCGGTGCTCGTCACCCACCTGCAGGCCATCATCGGCGACAACGCCGCCCGGCTCCTGACCCGCGAGGACGTCAAGGTCCTGACCGAGGGCGTCAAGCAGGTCAACCCGGCCGCGGTCGAGGAGCTCGTCCCCGGCATGCTGTCGATGGCCGAGCTGCAGCGCGTGCTGCAGGGGCTGCTCGCCGAGCGGGTGCCGATCAACGACCTCGGGCGCATCTGCGAGGCCCTGACGCTCCGCGCGAAGGCGTCCACCGACCCCGAGGGGCTCGTCGAGGCCGCCCGCGCCGCCCTCGGCCCGGCCCTGGCCGCACGCCACGCCGACGCCGGCACGCTCCGCGTCATCATGATCGACCCCCTGCTCGAGCAGGCGATGCTCGAGGGGCTGCGGCCGTCGGAGCAGGGCACCCAGATCGTGATCGACGCGCACCGCATCGAGCAGGTGCTCGGGTCCCTGCGCGACGCCGTGCGCAGCGTCGAGGACCAGGGCCTGTCCGCCGTGCTCGTCTGCGCCCCGCAGCTGCGCCCCGCCGTGCACCGCATGGTCGCGGCGCAGTCGAACGGCCTGCCGGTGCTCTCCTACCAGGAGGCCACCGCCGCGGGCTCCACCATCGAGACCGTGGGAGTCGTCCGTGCCGCCGACCCGATCGCAGCGTAGCGGCGCGACGCTCGAGGCCCTGCGCGACGCCGTCCGGGCCGAGTTCGGGCCGTCCGCGCGCATCGTCGCCGCCGAGCGCGTCACCACGCCCGGCCTCGGCGGGCTGTTCCGCAAGGCGCACGTCGAGGCCACCGTCGAGGTCCCCGACCCGACGGACCCGCCGACCGCGCAGGTCACCATCGCGAGCACGCCGGTGCAGCGGATCGGGATCGCGGCGCTCCTGGCCGACGCCGAGGCGACCGAGGCCCGCATCGCCGGCACCGACGGCACCGCGACGACCCGCGCCGACGCGTTCGCCTCGGTGCTCGACGGCTTCGCCCTGGACGGCATCACGGGGAGCGCGCCGCACCCGACGCGCGCCCTGGCGGAGCCGGACGCGCCCCTGGACGTCGACCCGCGCCTCCAGGCCGTCGCCGACGCGCGGCCGGGAGGCCCGACCAGCGTCCCCGACACCGCCCGCGCCGTGCGGGCGGCCCGGCCCGCCGCCCCCGCCGTGCGGTCCGCTGACGGCGACCTGGTGCTGCTCGTCGGCCGGCCGAACGACGTCGACGCCGCCGCCGGGCTGTTCGCGCTCCGCTACGGCCTGCGGCCGAGCGACGCCGCCGACCGACGCTCGGCGATCCTGGCGCGGGCCGACGGCGTCCGCGACGGCCACGCCGTCCTGGCGGTGGCCGCGTGGGACGACCGGGCCACCGGCGACGGCGTCGAGGCCGACCAGGTCTGGGTCGTCGTCGACGTCGGCCGGAAGCCCGAGGACGCCGCGGCGATGCTGTCCGCCGTGGCCGACCGGCTGCCCGTCGCCGGCGTCGTCGCCATCGGGGCGGGGGAGACCGCCACGCCGGAGTCCGTCGACCTGCTGGGGGTCCCGGTCCTGTCGCTAGGCTGAGCGGGTGCTGGTACTCACGCGGAAGGTCGGCGAGCGGATCCTCGTCGGTGACGACATCGTCATCACCGTCCTCGACGCCCGGGGCGACGGGGTGCGGATCGGCATCGACGCCCCGCGTGGGGTGAAGATCCAACGCGAAGAGGTCGTGCGCGCCGTCACCGAGGCGAACGCCGAGGCAGCGGCCGCCGCTGCCGGGGCCGACGACGACGCCGAGGCGCGCCTGCGCCGGGCGCTCGGCGACCGCGGCGGGGCCGACCAGGCGTAGTCGGGCGGGGGCGCGCGGGCTGCGCGCTCGGGCGCCCGCGCACGGTCGCTGCGGCGCGGTGATCGTCGAGCGCGCCCCGAGGCGCGCCTCGCGCGGGGCGACCTCGTGGCGCGCCCCGCGGCGGGCGTCGCGCCCCGTCTCTTCGGGGCGCGACGACGCTGGCAGGGCGCGGACTGGATCCGGCGCGACGCAGCGCGGGCGCGGGCGCCTGCGTCCGCGGGCACCCGCGGGACGCGCCCCGAGGCGGGCGTCGCGCCCCGTCTCTTCGGGGTGCGACGACGCTGGCTGGTCGCGGACCGGATTCGGCGCGACGCAGCGCGGGCGCGGGCGCCTGCGTCCGCGGGCACCCGCGGGACGCGCCCCACGTCGGGGGTCGCGCCCCGTCTCTTCGGGGCGCGACGACGCTGGCGGGGCGCGGACCGGATCCGGTGCGGGTCGACCGGGCCATGGCGCTGTGGACGCGCGCGCGGCGGAGCGGCGCCGGCGGGGACGAGCCGACCCGTGCCTCCAGGCCGGACCGTCCGCACCGGGCGGCTACGCGCGGGGCTTCTTCTCCTGCTCGGGCAGACGACCGGCGGCGGCCTCGGCGGCGAACCACGCCGCGGCCTCGTCCTGGCGTGCCTGCTCCTCGCCGAGGGCGATCGGCGCACGCACGTGCCCGTCCTCGTAGCCGAAGGTCTCGAGCAGCCGGGGCACGATCGGCCGCAGCCGGGCCACGAGCCGGTCGACCCCGGCCGACACCGCCCGGGCCCGCTGCGCCGACAGGCGCCCGTGCACCAGGTACCAGTCCAGGTGCTGCTCGAGCAGACCGAGGGCGAACAGGTCGCGGAGCCAGACGAGCACCCGTCGGGTGTCGCCCTCGGGGACCTGCTCGAGGGCGTCGGTGAACGCGTCCCACTGCATGAGCTCGGCGTGCGCCTTCGCGGCCTCGATGAGCTCGTGCTGCGAGCGGTTCAGCAGCCGGGCCGCGCGGGCACGGTCCTTGCCCGCCGAGGCCAGGCGCATCCCGATCTCGGCGACCATCGTCTCGACGCGACCCGCGAGCAGGGCGCGCTGGGAGCCGGCGTCGCGCAGGTCGGCGACGGAGCGGGCCAGCGATCCGCGGTCGGCGACGCTCTGCCCGATGCGGCGCACGCCGCTGGCGTCGGCCAGCTTGCCGGCGGCGATCGACGCCGCGAAGCGCGCGGTCGCTGCCGGGTCCTTCGGGGCCTTCGCGCGGAACTCGGTGAGCAACCGCTTGCCGACGAGCTGCAGCAGGACGGTGTTGTCGCCCTCGAAGGTGACGTAGACGTCGAGGTCGGCGCGGAGCCCGGTGAGCCGGTTCTCGGCGAGGAAGCCCGCGCCGCCGCAGGCCTCGCGGCACTCCTGCAGGGTGTCGAGCGCCGACCAGGTCGACATCGACTTGAAGGCCGCGGCCTGGGTCTCCAGGTCCTCACGGCGCTCGGGGGTGTCCTGCCGCCCGCTGAACACGTCGTCGAAGGTGCGCAGGAGTTGCTCGTGGGCGAACGACTGCGCGAACACCGTCGCCAGGCGCGGGATCAACCGACGCTGGTGCCGGCCGTAGTCGAGCAGGACGCCCTCGGTGCCGTCCCCGGTCGGGAACTGGCGGCGCTGCGCGGCGTAGGTGAGCGCGATCTGCAGCCCGATCTTCTGCGCCACCACCGCGGCCCCGTCGAGCGAGACCCGGCCCTGCACCAGGGTGCCGAGCATCGTGAAGAAGCGCCGACCGGGCGAGGCGATCGGCGACGAGTACGTGCCGTCCTCGGCGACGTCGCCGTAGCGGTTGAGCAGGTTCGTGCGGGGGACCCGGACGTGGTCGAAGTGCAGCCGGCCGTTGTCGATGCCGTTCAGGCCGCCCTTGTAGCCGTCGTCCTCGCCGCCGACGCCGGGCAGGAACGCCCCGTCGGCGTCGCGGAGCGGCACGTAGAACGCGTGCACGCCGTGGTCGACGCCCTGCGTCACGAGCTTCGCGAACACGACCGCGGCCTTGCCGTGCAGGGCGGCGTTGCCGATGTAGTCCTTCCACGCTCCGCGGAACGGCGTGTGGATCTTGAACTCGCGCGTCTCCGGGTCGTAGGTGGCGCGGGTGGCGATGCTCTGGACGTCCGAGCCGTGTCCGGTCTCCGTCATCGCGAAGCAGCCGGGGACGTCGAACGAGACGATGCCCGGCAGGAACTCGCGGTGGTTGCGCTCCGTGCCGAGGTGGTGGACCGCGGAGCCGAACAGGCCCCACTGCACACCGGCCTTGATCTGCATCGACGGGTCGGCGGTCGTGAGCTCCTCGAACGCGGCGAGGTTGCCGCCGTGGTTGCTCTGGCCGCCGAACTCCTCGGGGTAGGGCCGCTGGATCGCGCCGGCGTCGACCAGGATGCGCAACTGGTCGAGCGTGCGGGCGCGCGCGTCGGCGTACGCCATCCCCTCGATCTTGTGCATCGCCGGGTCGAGCGCCAGCCGCCGCGAGGTGCGGCGGTCGTCCGCCCACCGTCCGAGCAGGAGCTGCTGCACCACGGCGACGTCGATCTGCACGTCCGTGTCCGTGCCCGCGGTCGGCGTGCCGCCGGCGGGGTCTCCGGTCGCGTCGGGCTTCGGCGCACCCTCGGTGACGACGCCGGAGGCGGGCGCCGCGTCGGCGTCGGTCGGGTCGGCGGCCCCAGCGGGGCGGGCGGCGGAACGTGCGGGTGCGGTGTCGACCATGGTCGGGGTCCTCCTGGGAACTGCGGTGTCCGGTGGCGCTCCGTCCACGCTAGACAGCCCGACCGTGTGCCGCTCGACAACGGTGCCGGGGGCACAACGGGCGAGCGTCGACGGCGCGGACCGGTCGTGGGAACCCTCCAACCGACTGACCCTTCGGCCGGACGCGAGCCGCCCTCGGGGAATCGGCGGAAGCAGGACCGAGCGGGCATCATGGCCGTCATGTCCCGCACCACCCCGTCACACAAGTCCAGCACCGAGCAGCCGGATCGGGGTGGCCGCACCTTCTTCGGACAACCGTTCGAGCTCTCGACCCCGTTCGCCGTCGAACTGTGGGAGCGCTTCTCGTTCTACGGCATGCAGGGCATCGTCCTGCTGTACATGTACTACACGGTGAAGAACGGCGGCCTCGGAATCAGCGAGGGCGTCGCGACCGGCATCATGGGCGCCTACGGCGGCGCGGTCTACCTGTTCACCATCATCGGGGCCTGGATCGCCGACCGGCTGCTCGGCGCCGACCGGACCCTGTTCGGCAGCGCCGTCGTCGTCATGCTCGGGCACATCGCCCTCGCGCTCATCCCCGGGGTCGCCGGGGTCGGCGTCGGCCTCGTGCTCATCGCGCTCGGGTCCGGCGGACTCAAGGCGACCGCCACGACGATCGTCGGCGGCCTCTACCGCCGCGACGACGTCCGCCGCGACGCCGGGTTCTCGCTGTACTACCTCGGGGTCAACCTCGGCGCCTTCGCCGGCCCGCTGCTCACCGGGTTGCTGCAGAACACGCTCGGCTTCCACTACGGGTTCGGCCTCGCCGCGGTCGGCATGGCCGCCGGGCTCACGCAGTACGCGGTGCGCCGGAAGCACCTGCCCGAGGTCGTTCGCGACGTCACCAACCCCGTCGACCGACGCCGGCTGCCGCTCATCGTCGTGGGGGCGGTCGTCGCCGTGGTGCTCGTCGTCGTCGCCGTGCTGACCGGTCTGCTGACCGTCGACACCCTGCCCCTCGTCGTGGTCGCCGTCGTCGTGCTCGCGACCATCGGCTACTTCGTCGTGATCCTGTCGAGCGGGATCACCCCGCAGGAACGCTCGCGCGTGTTCGCGTTCATCCCGCTGTTCATCGGCAGCGCGGTCTTCTGGTCGCTGTACCAGCAGCAGTTCACCGTCGTCACGATCTACTCGGACCAGCGGCTCGACCGGTCCGTGTTCGGCTCGGAGATGCCGGTGTCGTGGGTGACGTCGATCAACCCGGTCTTCATCATCGTGCTCTCCGGCGTCTTCGCGGCACTCTGGACCCGGCTGGGCGACCGGCAGCCGTCCACCCCGACGAAGTTCGGCCTCGGCACCGGCATCATGGGCGTCGCGTTCCTGCTCTTCCTGCCGTTCGTCGGCACCGGCGAGAACGGTACCCCGCTGCTCGCACTCGTCGGGATCCTGCTCGTCTTCACGCTCGCCGAACTCCTGCTGTCGCCCGTGGGCCAGTCGGTGGCGACGAAGCTCGCGCCGGCCAAGTTCCAGACGCAGATGGTCGCGCTGTTCTTCCTGTCGGTGTCGCTCGGCACCGCGGCCACCGGCGTCCTGTCCCAGTACTACGACCCGGAGCACGAGGCGCCGTACTTCACGGTGCTCGGACTCGTGGCCGTCGCGGTCGGCGTCGTGCTCCTGCTCGTCGCCAAGCCGGTGCTGAGGCTCATGCGCGGCATCCGCTAACCTGAGTGCAGCCGTACGCTCGCAACCAAGGAGTCACCCCATGCTCGAACTCATCGCAGGCATCATCATCGGCGTCGGCGTGCTCGGCGGCGTGGGCTGCTGCATGGCCGTCGCCGCCATGATGAAGAGCGGGTCCGAGGAGTACTGACCCGGACTACTCCGCGATGTCGGTCGTGACCGGCACCAGTTGACGACTCAGGACGGTCGCGCGCTCGAAGGGGCCGCGGCCGTCCTTCGTCCATGCGGGCTCCTCGAACGCGACGGTCCAGGTGCGCTGCAGCCCGCCGATCTGGCTGCCGCCCGGTGGCACGACCACGCCGATCGGCTCGTCGGCCCACTGCTCGCCGCCGCGGTCGGTGTCGACCACCTGCACGAGGGCGCCGATCCCGAGTCCGGGGCGGTCGTCGGGGCGGGGGCTGGGGGAGCGTCGTCCGAACACGCCAACACCGTACCGTGCGCATCCGACGTCCCGTCGGAGACCCGGTGCGGCACCGAGGTCGCACGACACGCCGCGCGACAGGCGCCGAGGTCGCGCGAAGTGCCGCTCGAGCCGCCGCCGGGCGGCACATCGTGCGACCTCGCGGCAACCGGGGCAACCGGGGCGTCGGGCGGGGGTGCCGGTGCGCCTCGGCCCTTCCGTGCGGGGACCGCCGGGCCGGGGTCGCGCAACACGCCGCGTGGACGGCGCCGAGGTCGCGCGAAGGGCCGTTCGAGCCGATGCCGGGCGGCAGATCGTGCGACCTCGGGGCAGCCGGGGCGACCCGCCCGCCCGCCCGACCGCCGTCAGACGGCGGCGGGCTCCACCCGGGCGATCTCGGTGATGGAGGAGTGGCCCGTCTCGGGGTGCTTGCGCATGGACAGGAGCCGCTCCATCGACGGCTCGAGCGCCGTGACCTTGTCGAGCGGTGCGCTGACGACGAGCTGGAACCCGAGCCGGAGCCACGCGGTGACCGCACGGCCCGCGAACTCCGAGTCCGCCTTGATGAACGCCTCGTCGAGGAACACCGGCGCGAACCGGGGCCGCGGCCGGGTCTCGTCGCCGAGCTGGTAGCGCAGGGCCGCGCCGACGATGAAGGCCACGAGCTCCTGCGTCTCACCGCCGGACTTGTCGCCGAGCGACGAGTAGACGCCGAGGTCGGCACCGGACGTGTCGTACCGGACGGCCGTGATCTCCATGTGCCGGCGGACGTCGAGCACGGCGTCGCGCTGCGTGGTCCGGCCGCCGCGCGGAACGGACGGGTCGGGCCGGATGACCGCCATGAAGCGCCGGAGCCGTCGGAACCGGGTCTCGAGCACGTCGTCGGTCAGCTCGGTGTCGACCGAGGCGGACAGGGCGCGGAGCTCGCGGCGGAAGGCGGTGACGTCCTCGCGGGTGACCCGGCGGATCTGGATCTTCAGGCGGTCCCGGTTCGCGCCGAAGGGCAGCTCCCGCAGGATCTCGTTGACCGGTTCCAGGCGTTCCTCGATCTCGACGACGGCGCGGTCGAAGGCACCGGCGAGCGGGACGAGGTCCTCGCCGCTCCACTGCGACAGCCGTCGACGCCACTCGCTCCGACGCGCGTGCAGGCCGGTCGCCACGATCTGGTCGAGGATCGCGTGGTAATCGGGGTACGACGCGACGCCGGTGCCGAGGTTCGGGTCGGGCCAGGCGTCCTGGTACCGCTGGAACGTCAGCGTCAACGAGGTCGAGGCCGCCGCGGCGCCGTCGAGCGCCTGGGTCAGCCGTTCCTCGAGCCGGCGCTTGAGCCGGCGGGTGGCGTCGTCGAAGCCGTCGATGCCGTCGGGCGCCCCGACCTCGTCGAACGTCTCGGACAGCAGCCTCGCCTGCGCGTCGTCGGGCAGCGACTCCGGGGTGTCGTCGAAGCGCGCGAGGATCTCGGCGGCGGCGTCCTGGCCGTCGACGAGGACGGCGTGCCGCTCGTCGAGCCGGGTGACGGAGCGGCGTGCGGCGGCCCGGCGGTCGGCCGCCTCGTCGAGGGACGCCCGGAGCCGGCTGACCGCCGAGCGCAGGGTCCGCAGCCCGTCGTCTGCGGAGAGCAGTGCCTGCCGTTCCTCGTCGAGGCGCGCGAGGGACTCGTCGGTGCCGGAGACGTCGATCGCGGCCCACGTGACGTCGACCACGTGCTGGTGCGCGGCGCGGAGCACGTCGAGCGCGCTGCGGTCCTGCGCGACGTCGGTGCGGCGGGCCTCGAGCGTGGCGAGGTCCTGCGCGATCGAGGCGAGCTCCTGCTCGACCGCGGCGACGCGGGCCTCGTTCGTGAAGCCGATGACGTTCGACTGCCGGCGGTCACCGTGCGCGCCCCGACGGCCGTCGCGCAGCTGTCCGGACTCGGTGACCCGGCGTCCGCCTCCGCCGAGGTCCGATGCCGAGGTGACACAGCGGGCGTCGGTGCGGTCCGACTCGATCCGCTCGCGCACCCAGGTGCTGAACGGCGACGGCTTGATGGCGAGCTTGCCGGAGACCATGGCCGGGTCGCCGTCGAGGTCCAGGTGCGGGCCGGTCGGCACGCCCTCGAACTGCACGCGCACCGGCAGGCGCAGCGCGTCGATCGCCTCGCTGAAGTCGGCCAGGCGGTCCTGGTCGACGAGCAGCGTCCGGGCGACGGGGGCCAGGACGGACTCGATCGCCGTGCGCCAGCGTTCCTCGCCGGGCAGCACGTCGAGCAGCTCCGCCACGAACGGCAGTTCGGACGGGTCGATGCCGGCGGCGCGGGCCATGGCGAGGCGGGCCTCGTGCATCGGCAGCGGCATCGCGCCCTGCCGGTGCTCGAGCGACTGCCGCTCCTGGCGCAGGGACCGCTCGCGGTCGAGGAGCGGGTACTCCTCGCGGGTCAGGGCGTCGCGGCGGTCGTCCAACTGCGAGCGTGCCTCCGCGTACGTCCCGAGGAAGTCGTGGGACGCCCGCTGGGCGCTCGTGAAGCCGGCTTCCGACGAGAGCGACGCCGCCAGCCCGAGCACGGCGGTGCGCTCGTCGAAGGTGGTGCGGGTGCGGACCACGGCGTCGCGTTCGCGGCCGAGCCGGTCGATGCGGTCCTCGAGGTGGGCGAGCGCGTTGCCGCCCTGGTCGCGGAGCCGGGCCTCGGCGTCGCGGAGCTCGATGTCGACGGCGGTGTGCCGGGCTTCGGCGGCCTCGACCTCGGCGCGGGCCGCGGTGCGCTCACGCGCGTTGCGGGCGACCTCGTCGTCGAGCAGCGCACGCTTCCGGGTGGCGGTCCAGTGCGCGAACGGGGAGACCTCGGCGCCGGTGGCGATGCCGTCGAGTGCCGCAGCGGCCTCGGTCGCGCGCGCGATCTCGTCGTGCAGGTCGGTGATGGGGGAGAGGATGCGCACCTTGCGCTCCTCGGTGTCCATCGCCTCGTACGCCTCGTCCAGCGCCGAGAAGTGCGCGAGGGCGCGGTCGGCCGCCTCGTACGTGCCCGGGGTCTCGAGCACGAGCGACTTGTAGAGCGCGTCGACCGTCGGCAGGTGCTGCCCGGCCTGGATCCGGGCGAGCAGGCGCATCGCGCGGTTGCCGCCGCCGGAGTCGCCGATGCCGAGGCGGGTCTGCAGGGTGTACGCGAGCTCCTGGTAGGTGTCGCGGATGACGAGCCCCGGCACCCGGCCGGTCAGCTCGAGGTGGTGGAACCGCGACGGCACGAACTCCTCGAGCCGGCGCAGGTCGAAGGTGTCGTCGACCGTCGCCATGGTCATCTGGATGTCGCCGACGCCCCGTGCACGCTTCGGCACGATGTACGCGCGCAGCACGGTGAATCGTCGCTCGTCGTCGTTCCGGAACGTGACCGCCGCCGCACCCCACGTGGTCTGGTCGTCGCCGCGCAGGTTGACGTCGCGCAGGGCGCCGGACTCGGGGTCGCGCCGGGTGTCGACCTTGCCGCGCAGGTAGGTGAGCAGGTTGCGCTGGTCCGCGCTGCGCGCGCGGCCGGTGGTTGCGTCGTTCGAGGCACCGTTGAACGGCACGTCGGACGGCATCATCACGGCCAGGTAGGCGTCCATCAGGGTGGACTTGCCGGTGCCCGATGCGCCGGAGATGAGCGTCGCCGTGCCGGACAGCTCGACCTGCCGGTGGCCGTGGAAACCGCCCCAGTTGACGACCTGCATCGACTCGGCGCGCCACTGCGCGACCGTGTCGAAGAGCGCCGGGATCTCGAACGTGTCGGTCACGCTTCCGTCTCGCCTTCGTCGTCGGTGTCGGTCTCGGCTTCGCCGTCTGCCGGGAGGCCCGGGTCGTCCCTGTCGGTCGGCTCGCCGCCCGGGGCGGTCGCCTCGCCCTGCGCGGTGGTGGTCCGCAACCAGGCGTCCAGTTCGAGCAGGCGCTCCAGGGGGAGCAGCACCTCGACGACGCTCGCCACCCGGAAGCGGTCCGGGTCGGAGGTGCGGATGAGGATGCGCGCCGTCACGAGGCGCTCGATGGCCTTCGCGACCCGGCCCTCGTCGCGGGTGCGGTCGGTCGCGGTCGCCGGACGGAAGCCCGCCACGTGCCCGAGGATCTCGGACCGGTCGACCACGACCTGGTCCGGGCCCGGTCGGGCGTCGGCGCGCAGGCGCATCCGCAGGTAGACGAGGACGATCGTCTCCTCGCGGGTGTACGGCAGGTCGCGGAGCAGGGTCGGGAACGTGCGGCGCTGGCTCTCCGACCGGGCCTGGCGCTTCCAGGCGACCTCGCGGTCACGGTCGACGTGCAGCTCGAGGAACAGGTCGTTCAGGCGGGACCGCAGCTGGTACTCGGCATCGAGGACCGCACGCCACTCGTCGGGGTGCGTGCGGGAGCTGACGTACGAGTGCCGCAACAGCGCCACCAGGGCCCGCCGCTGGTGCTCGTCGAGCCGGCCCTCGTCGCCCTCGAAGAGGGCGAAGCTGGACTCGTCGCGCTCGTCGTCCTGCAACTCGGATGCGGGGTCGTCGTAGGGGACCGTCTCGTCGACCGGTGCCGGCGTCGTGTCGCTCACCGTGCCTCCTGTGCGTGCTCGTCGTGTGCGTCGCCGACCGGTGTGCGCTCGTCGGTGAGTGCGGCGGTGGGCATGTGGAAGGTGACGGGACTGCCGTCGGGACGAACCGTGCGGTGCTGGGCGAGGTGCGTGGCGGACTCGAAGTCCTCGCGCCCCGTCAGCAGGTGCGCCAGGCCGAAGAGCTCGACCGGCCGCCGCTGCTCGGGCGGCAGCCCGTGGAACGCGTCGACGCTGGAGTCGGCCTCGGCGAAGCGGAGCGCCGCGCGCAGCTCGGTCAGGAGCGGCCCGCCGTGCCTGCGGAGCATCTCGACGTCGAGGTCCTCGAAGACGTCGTCGTCGGGCTCCTCGATGGGCGGCGGCACGGACTCGGCGTCCGGGTCGTAGAAGCGCTCGCGCAGCGTGCCGACCTCGGCGGCCGCCGGCAGGAGCGGCAGCGGGATGCGGTCGCGCGCGCCGCCCTGGTCCATCAACGTCGCGAGGCCGCGGTTGATCGAGCGGAGCACGGCGTCGAGCTCGCGGTCGCGCACCACGTCGTGCGCGACGATCTGGTCGCGGAGCGTGGCGGTGAGCTGGCGGCGCTGGGCGAGGACGTCCTCGATGCCCTGGCGCAGGATCGTCACGGTGTTGCGGAAGGCCCGCCGCTCGCCCGCGCCGAGCCCCTGCGCGAACGGGTGCGACAGGATCGTCGCGATGTCGTCGCGGAGCCGCAGCAGCAGGGCGTCGTCGCGCAGGAGCTCGAACGCGCCCTCGAAGGCGCGGCCCTCGGGGGTGGCCTCCATCAGGTTGTCCGTGCGCGCCAGGTAGTCGTCGAGGATCTCGCCGATGGGGCGGACCTCCTGCCGGAAGTCCTCGACGATCGAGCGGTGCATCGTCGCGACCGCCTCTTCCACGCGCTTGAAGTCGCTCGGCAGCTGGCGGATGAGGTCCGAGATGTTCGTGTACCCGTCGCGCATCCGGTCGTCGTCGACGGCCACGACGTCGTCGCCGTGCTCGAGCCGCTCGCGCTCGGCCTGCAGTTCGGCGATCTGGGCGTCGATCCGGCGGATCTGCACGTCGGGATCGGGCTCGGCGCGGGCCGCCCACCGGTGCACCGCGTCGACGATCATCGCCAGCCGGCTCTCGCTGATGAGCGCGCGGTCGGCCGACAGGGCGTCGACGAGGCTCAGGGCTTCGAGCGCGTGGCTCGTCAGCGAGTACTGCTCGTCGCCGTCGGGGGAGTTCGAGCGCACGAGCCACTGCGCACCGACCCACTCGCGGCACAGCGCGCGGCCGTTCGGTCGGGCCTCCTGCTCGCCCTCGGCCTGCTCGCTGGCGGGGACGCGTGCGCCGGCGGCCTGCAGACGCGCGACGTGCTCCTCGACCTGCAGGTGCATGCGGTCGGCGGGGACGTACTGCACGTCACGGTCGAACACCGTGCGGAACACGGCGAGGACCGTGGCGCTGGTCGGCCGGGACATGAGCCGCAGGGTCGGACGGTCGAGGACCGCTCGGACCCGGGCGAACTCGAGGTCGACGTCGGTCATGCGCCCCTTCGTCCGATCGTGCTGGTGGTCCGGCCCGCGTGCTGCGGACCGGGGAGATGACAAGAGCCCGACGCTGCTGCGTCGGGCTCTTGTCGGTGGTGTGCTTGTTGCTACGTGGGCGATACCAGACTCGAACTGATGACCTCTTCGGTGTGAACGAAGCGCGCTACCAACTGCGCCAATCGCCCCCTGCACTGTTCGTGCGAGTCGATAGTAGCGGATCTGCGGCGGTGCACCGAACACGGCGCGCGCCCCGGGTGTGGCGCGGCGCCCGACGGACCTGCTGAGGGGCCTCGATCCGCATGAACACGGGGGACACGCCCGGTGAACGGGATGAATTTTGGCGGAAGTGCCCCGGTGCGTATAGAGTTTACGTCGTCGCCGCGACAGCGGAACGACAAGTGCGGATGTGGCGCAGTGGTAGCGCATCACCTTGCCAAGGTGAGGGTCGCGAGTTCGAATCTCGTCATCCGCTCGAGTGTGGTCTTCTCCGGAAGACCGCGACTCACCAGAGGGTATCCCACCGTTCGGGTACTCACGGAGACGTGAACCTCGATGGTGGGGTGGCCGAGAGGCTAGGCAGCGGCCTGCAAAGCCGTCCACGCGGGTTCGAATCCCGTCCCCACCTCCAGTTCCACACTCCTCTGGGCGATTGGCGCAGCGGTAGCGCGCTTCCCTGACACGGAAGAGGTCACTGGTTCGATCCCAGTATCGCCCACCACAGAAAGCCCCCGGGTAACCGGGGGCTTTCGTCGTTTCCCGACCCGTCGGTGCTGCGGTGCGGAGCGCGTCGCCCGTCGTTCGACCACGGGACTGCCCACACGGCCCGGACGCGCCGCTCGCCGTCTGCTCGCCGAGGGAGTCGCGGGCGGACACGGCCGCGCGGCACGCCGCGACAGCGATCACGACGGATCGGTGCAGACCACTGGTCGCCGCTGCGACGCACCACCGAGCGCAGCCGTCGGTCACCCGCCCGTCGTCGGGCCGTCCCGGACTCCGGAGAGGTCGTCGATGCTGTAGACCGTCGGTGCCGGCACGGAGAACGGCGTGTGCTCCCGCCACCAGAACGAGCCGCCGCCGACGGTGAACGAGTGCGGCCCCTTCGAGCGGTTCAACGCCCGGGCGATGTCGTCTCGGTCGTCGTTCGAGACGCCGCGCGTCAGGGTGAGCCGCCCGCAGTCCGACGTCTCGATGCCGACCCCCGCGCGGGATGATCCGATGCCCCTGACGGAGCGACTGGACACGGTGACGGCCTCGGCAGCGGTGACGGTGCAGGTGACCTGCTCCTGGTGTGCGGCGTCGTAGGCGTTCGCGACGGACAGGCCGGGGAACGTCAGCAGGGTGGCGAGGAAGACGCCGACGATGAGCAGCATCGACAGCAGGTCCCGGACGGGCGCCGGGTGTTCCTGGACGGTCAGCTTGCCGAAGAAGGTCCGGAACGCCGTCCACTCGTCGCCGGTGTTCTGGTCGAGCCAGTCGGTGAGCGCGTCGTGGTGCAGGTGGAACCGGTTCGTGGTGAAGCCGCGGCCTCGGGCGGTGGCGGCGCTGATGACGGTGTTGCCCTTGCCGGAGGCCCGGAAGTGCACGAGTTCGCCGGGGCTGATGACCTGCGTCCGGCGGAAGCCGCGGGTCACCTCGAGACGGTCGGGGAACACCTCCACGCGGGTGCGGAGCGAGCCGACGGACAGGAACAGTGTGAACGCGCCGACGAGCAGCAGCAGCCCGCTCGTCCACTCGCGCGTCGCCCGGACGGCGCCGAACACCTCGGGGCTGCACGCCAGCCACAGCCCGGCGGCCACGACACCGGTCCCGAGCGCGGTCCACGCCACCGGCGTGGTCCGCTTGCCGCGCACCGTCACCGGCCGCACACGTTCTCCCCCCGTCACCCCTCGACCGTACCGAAGGGGCGCTGCCGGCGATGCGCAGGCCGGTCGCGGGCGCGGCGACGGCTCACGCCTGTTCCCGCTTCCGCTGGAGTCGCCGGTTGCTGCGGACCAGCCACGTCCAGCACCCGGCGCCGACGGCCGCGAGCGCGACGCCGACCAGGAGCACCTGCACGTGCACACCGGTGGCGCGCGAGCGCACGCCTGGGGCCTCTCGGTCCGCGAGCACCGCGTGGTCGACGTCGTCCGGGTCGTACAGGATCTGCAGCTGTCGGCCGACCTCGTAGACGTCGCCGCAGGCGGCGTGGTCCACCGAGTCCCACGTGTGCGGTCTCCCGTTCGCCATCCCCGTCACCTGGGGCACGCACTCGGTCCTGCCCGGTCCGAGGCCGTCGGTGAAGTGACGCACGTCGACCTCGTCGACGGTCCCCGTCGTGGCCGTCGCGACCGCGCGGAACTCGTCGTCCTGGTGCGATCGGTACCCGTCGGCGACGAACCCAGCGACGGCGCCGAGGACGAAGACGGCCCCGAACAGCGGCGCGACGACGAACGCCGCGAGGAACCCCGCGCCCGCGGCGATGGTCCTCCAGGCGCTGCCTCGGCGTCCGGCGGGACGTCCCCGGTCGGTCATGGTCGCTGCTCCTCCTGTCGGCGTCCCCGGGCCGGGGCAGCAGCCGCCGCCGGCCTCTGCATCCGGAGGACGGTCAGCCGCTGCGCCCGCGGGTTCGTCGACGCCCGGAGCGCGGCGAACCGCGCACCGGCGCCTCGGGGTCCCCGGACGACCGCCGCGGGTCGAGCGTCATCGACTGCCTCGCTGCTGCGGAGCAACGCGCCCGCGACGGATCCACCGAGCTCGGCCATGCACCAGACCCTACGTGGAGCGGCTGTCCCTGGGTGTGCAGCACGAGCGCACGGGCCCCTCCGGCCAGCGCGGGCTGCTCCGGCGCGGAGCACGCCGTCCGCGCGATCACCGATGGCTCCGTCTCGACGCAGAGGGCGACGTCGCCAGCGCCCAGTGCTGAGGACGACGTGCGGGCGCTGCGCGCAACGCTCATCGACCCGACGCGCGACGCGACGCGACTCGACGCGCGACGCTGACCCGTCCGTGCACAGACCGGGCTACGCTGACCGCCAGGGGAACGACGGGGGAGGACGTGAACGACGACCACCGCCGAGCCGAGCAGCACCCGGAGCACGGACCGACTCGTCGCACGCACCGGGATCGTCCTGGCGCTGGCGATGTCCTTCCTGCCGCTCGTCTGCCTGACGGTCACCAGCTCCTCCGCAGCGTGGACGGCCGTCGGCATGACCACGGCGTTCGCAGTTGTCGTCTCCGCCTGTTCCTCCGCGGCGGTGGCGGACACCCCGCTCGACGAGGACCCTGGCTCGGACCACGCTGCACCGGCCTGACCGCTTCGATCCGACCAGCACCCCCACGACCGTTCTCGGAAGGACTGCACCCGTGCTCGACCCCGCCCACAGCGACGCCTTCCCTGCAGACTCCTGGCCAGGAGCGCTCTCCAGCTCCTGGCCCGACGAGGAGACCCCGCAACGTGCCATCGAGGAGGCGAACCGCAAGCGGTCCGTCTACCGGAGAGTCGCCCGCATCGGGTTCGTCCTCGCGCCGGCGATGTTCTTCCTGCCGCTCATCGTGCCGCTGGTGACTCGCGAGTGGCACGCCTGGGTCATCATCTGCATGACCGCAGCGTGGGCGGTACTCGTCTCGGCGTGCTCGTTCGCCGCGATGGCGAACACCAGACCCGGTGGTCATCCCGGCGTCCATCAGACGTGGGCGGTACCCACAGCCGTCATCGTGATGGTGCCCGGCGGGCTCGCCGCCTTCTTCCTGTACGGGGCCGTCATCCACTGGCTCTACCTGTTGTCGAGGTGACCCCACTTCGGGAGGAATCACTGCAGGTGGTCCACAGCGAACGCCTTCCCGACGGCGCCGTCGACGGCAGGAGCGAAAGGCACCGCATGCCGGTCTGCGCACCCGAAGCGTTCGAGACCTCTGCCTCACGAGAGGGCGTCGCCGCGTCCCCTACGGTGGAAGGCAGACCTGAGGGGGAGCGATGCCGCGTGTCCGCGATCTGGCGGGAACCGCCATCATCCCCTACCCGGACGTCTTCCGCGGGGAGCCGCAGCAGGTCGGGCAGTGGGCCGAGATGGAGCGGGAACTCCTGACCCACATCGACGACGCCGCGGTGCACGGTCCGGACCTCATCAGCGGCAGGGCGAACTGGCGATGGGTGTTGTGGCCGCGGAACGCGGACCAGCAGCGGTACGACGACACGAGAGGCTCGGCCGGGTTCGACGGACGTGTTCCCGCCCTCACAGCCTGGCTCGAGGATGCCGGAGCGCTCACCAGCATGCCGGCCGCCGACGCTGCAGCGCTCCTGACGGACAGCATCGTGCACGCGAGGGTCGGCGGCGACGAACCGCCGCTCGAGGAGCAGTTCATGCGCGTGCACCCCGAGGCGATGCTGGCTGTCTACCCGCAGCTCGCGACCGCCGACCGGGTCAGCGCCAACCCGTGGATGCCCTTCACCGCACCCACCACGTGAGCCGCCTCAGCGGGTGGTGGGAGTAGGTCGACGCGGAGCCACAGCCGAGCGTCGTCAGCCTCGGCCGTCGCCGTCACCCGTGCGTGCCGACTTGCTGGCTGTCATCGCGACGTGAAGGGGTGGTGGGAGCGGCGGTGCGGTTCGGTCGATCATCTTTTGCCCAATGGGCATGATTGCGCATTGGGCAAGTTCTGGCTACGGTGAGTCCATGGCAGCAACCCCGTCGCTCCGCGACCAGAAGAAGGCGGCACTCCGCGACGAACTGAGCGTCACCACCGTGCTGCTGGCACGCGAGCGCGGCCTCGACAACGTCCGTGTCGAGGACATCGTCCGCCAGGTCGGCGTGTCCCGCCGGACGTTCGGCAACTACTTCTCGAGCAAGGAGGACGCGATCGCCGACCGCCACGTGCAACGTGTCCGGGCGGCGGCGACCGACCTCGCACAGCACCCGGACGACGAGCCGCTGTGGGCAGCGGTCACCGCGGTCCTGCTGGCGCCGTACCGGGCACGAGCGGTGGGGCCGTCCGGGGACGACCAGAGCGGCCTCACGGCCGTGCTCGCGACACCCGGCATGCAGTCCGCGGTCGATCGTGGCGCCCGGACCGCGAACAGCGTCCTCGCGCAGGCGATCGCCGCACGGCTCGGTGTCGAGCGCGACGATCCGCTGCCGGCGGCCGTCGCGGCGGCAGCGCTCTCCACCCTGCTGACCACCTTGGAGTCCTGGGCGTCGAGCAGCGACGCGGGCCCGCTCGAGCCGATGCTCGTCGCTGCCTTCCAGCGGCTCGGCAGCGGCTTCGACCGCCTGCACGTCTGACCTCCACCCGCACCGTCCGGAAAGGCTCTTCCTCATGTACGACGTCCTCATCGTCGGTGGCGGCCCCGTGGGCGTCTTCGTCGCCTGCGAGCTGCGACTCGCGGGTGCGAACCCGCTGGTCCTCGAACGTCTCCCCGCGATCAACCAGTGGGACAAGGCACACGGCCTCACCGGCCAGGTCGTCCGTCTGCTGGACCAGCGCGGCCTGTTCGAGCGGTGCGCAGGGGTGGCCGAGCCGTCCCCGGCTCCGGCCTTCTTCTTCGGCGCGCTCCCCGTGCCGCTGCACGTGCTCGGCGAGCGCAACCCGATGTACCTGCTGCACATCAACCAGCGCGACCTGGAGCGCGTCCTGAACGAGCGCGCCGCCGAGCTGGGCGTGGAGATCCGTCGCGGCGTCGAGCTGCGGTCCTTCCTGCAGCACGACGACCGCGTCGACGTCACCGTCGTCGACACCACGACCGAGGTCGAGAGCACGCTGTCGGCTCCGTACCTGATCGGGAGCGACGGGGCGCGGAGCACCGTCCGCAAGCAGTCCGGCATCGGTTTCCCCGGGAACACCGACCGCCACGTCGTGGACCGCACGGCGCTCATCGCCCCGACCGACGTGTTGGTCGCAGCCGGCCCCGGGAAGGTGCGCGTCGCCGGACTCGGCGAGATCGCGGCAGCGTTCCACCGGACCGAGACAGGAGTCGCGACGATCGCGCTCCACGACCCCGAGCACCCGCTGGTGTACACCGCGGAGTGGGAGGACGAACCCGAGGGCAGCTTCCCCGGTGACGGGGCAGCGATGACCCTGGCCGAGATGGAGGACAGTCTCGAACGCGTCCTCGGTGTCCGTGTCGCCCTCGCGCCTCCCGCGCAGGGACACCCCACCCTGCTGCGTCGGCTCTCCGGCAGGAACACCCGCGTCGCCGACCGCTACCGGGACCGTCGCGTGTTCCTGCTCGGCGACGCTGCCCACGTCCACTCCGCCGCAGGCGGCCCCGGGCTGAACCTCGCACTGCAGGACGCCGCGAACCTGGCGTGGAAACTCGCCGCCGACCTCGCGGGCACGGCGCCGGCAGGGTTGCTCGACACCTACGAGTCGGAACGCCGGCCGCTCGGACAGCGGGTCTTCATGCAGACGCAGGCGCAGACGGCGCTCATGGCGCCCGGGTCGGACGTCACGGCGCTCCGCGACCTCTTCGCCGAGATGCTCACCGACACGGGCACGGTGCAGCGCATCGCGGACCTGCTCGCAGGCGCCGACGTCCGCTACCAGACGGGTGCCACCGATCCCGACGGCCCCACCGGTTGGTTCGCGCCGTCCGCGCAGCTCACCCTCGCCGACGGCACCCGTCGCCGGGTCCCCGAGCTGCTCCACGCCGCACGTCCCGTCCTGCTCGACGACGACGGCAGCCTGCGCGACGCTGCTGCGCCCTGGTCGGACCGGGTCGACCACATCGGACTGGCACCGGGGAGCGGACTGCCGTCGATGCTGATCCGACCCGACGGCTTCGTCGCGTGGTCGCGGACCGACCCCACCGACGTCGGGACGGCACTCCGGACCTGGTTCGGGGAACCGCGCGGCGCTGCGATCAACGCCGCCGCGACGATCGGGGCGTGACACGTGGACGCCACCGTCATCGGCGCCGCGATCATCTCGATCAGCGGCGCGGTCCTCTCGACAGCCGCGATCTGGGGCATCGTCGCCGCGCTGCTGGACCTCCGCGGAACGACACCCGGAGCAGCTGCCGCACGCGTGCACGCCGTCACGGGGTCCGTGATCGTGATCGCCGGCCTCGCGACCCACGTGCTCGGCTACTTCCCGGAAGCCTTCGTGCTCATATACGCCGGCGGTGCGTCCGCAGTCGTCGCCGCAGCCTCGGCAGCGTGGTCCGGTGCGCGTCACCGCATCCGCAGCACGGTGCCCACCGTGCTCGTCGTCGTCGGTCTCGTCGCGCTCACGGTCGGACTCCTCGTCTGACCGAGGGACGTGGTTCCGCCCTGCTGGTGGACACCGGTGCTCCCGAGGTGCGGCGCAGTAGCGTGCCGGCAGGGGGAACCATGACCATCGCATCCGGACGTCCGCGCCGCTCGAAGGCACTACCGCTCGGCATCACCGCACTCGTGTTGCTCGTCCTGCCGCTGCTCGCGCTGCCGCTCCTGTTCGCCGTCGCCGACCCGTACCTGGCGGTGCCGGTCGTCGGGCTGCTCGGTGTCGTCACCACGGCGCTCGGCGTCGCCGCGGTCGTCGTCGGCATCCGCGGGCGGCTGGCCGCCGTTCCGATCCGCTCCGCCGTGACGGGAGCGGTCCTGGGGGCCATCGCCGCCGTCCTCGCCGGCGCACGCGTGCTCGGGACGCTCGGCTTCGTCGCCGACCTGGCGTCGGGGTCGGCATGACCGACGGGCCGACCATCGCGGCGATGAACAGTGACCGGACCGCCTTCCGGCGCATCGCACGGATCGGGTTCGTGCTCGCACCGGCGATGTTCCTCCTGCCGTTGATCCACCCGCTGGTGACCCAGGACGTGCACCCTGTGCTGATCATCTGCATGACGGCCGCGTGGGCGGTGCTCGTGTCCGCGTGCTCCTTCGCCGCGATGGCGCGCACCAGGCCCGGCGGTCACCCCTGGGTGCACCAGGCGTGGGCGGCTCCCGTCGCGCTGGTGGTCATGGTGCCGGGCGGCCTCGTCGCCGTCGTCGTCCAGGGCCTGGTCATCTCAGCGCGCTAGCACGCTCCCGGTCGACTCCTCGCTCGGGGACTCCTGCGCCCGGCGCGCAGACCCCGGGTCACCCGAGCAACGCCGATCCGAGGCGGGGTGAGCGTGCTACCGCCGCGAGCGCAGGAGCAGCACGATCCCCGTCACGATCTCCCCGATGCCGAACGCGACACCGATCTGCGGGATCAACGTGTCCTGTGATCGCGGGGAGAGGAAGAACAGCGAGCCGAACACCACGACGAAGAGGCACCCGCCACCGAGCAGGATGAGCCCTCGGCGTCTGGACGGTTGCACGGGTTCGACAGTAGTCGCCCACGCAGCAGTCCTCTGCGACCTGCTGGCACGCGAGGGTGGCGTCCTCTACCGTCGACCACGGAACGGGGAGGGACCATGCACGACCACGGCACGGCGGGAAGCGGCAGCGGTCCGGACGAGCGGGACCAGCGGCAGCCCTGCCGCGGAGTCCCGGCGTGAGCCGCCTCGCCGACTGGTGGCGTCGGGTGAACGTCGCACTGCAGCCGGGCCCCTCCGACCCCGGCCGCGCAGCCGTCGCCTACCCGGAGCTGAGCCGCACCGACCGCGCCGCCTTCCTCCGCTGCGAGGGGTACCTGCTGTGGGAGATCGTCGACTCGCGTTCCTCCGGGCGGCAGATCGCCGGTCGCGGCGACGCCCCGGCGACGAACGGGTGGGTCGTCGTGCCCGGTCGCGCCCACTCCGGGCTCATCGAGGACACGAAGGGCAAGGGGCCGGGCACCGCGGTCATGGCCGCCGTGGTGCAGTGGCTCGTCGACGCGGGAGCACTCCGACCGCTGACGGCGAGCGTGCGCGCGGCCATCGCCGAGTCCACCGTCGCGGAGCGACTCCGCGACCTGCCCGAGTACCACCGCAGCGAGGACGACGCCCGCAGGGCGTGGGACGACGACCTGTGGGAGGTCGACCCACGGCGGATGCTCGTCGTCTACCCACACCTGGCAGCGGCGAACGCCGACTGGCGGCGAGCGGCAGGGTGCTGACGGACGCGTCGCGCGTGCGATGCGACGTGGTGTCGGACGGGAGGCACGGTGCCGGGCCGCCACGGGCCTCCCGTCCGCCTGCTGGTCGCGCAGGTGAGCCGACGCTCCGCACGTCCCCGGTGCTGGGGGTGCCGGCACCGGGGTGCCGGCCCGTAGCGTCGACGGGCAGGGGAAGGACCGACACGGGATGACACGACGCACCGGCTCCGTCCCGGACGCGCTCGAACGCATCCGGACGGTCGCGCGCCACGACCTCGCGGATCGGCGGGCAGGCGACCGGGACGACGTGGCAGGCGCGCTCGAGACGCGACTCGAGGCACTCCGGCGGGCTCCCCGGAGCCTCGTCCTGCAACTCGGCGTCGAGGTGCAGCGCCCCCGGCCCTGGTGGTCACGCTTCGGGCTCGGGCTCGACCAGTACCTCGACCGGACGCCGTTCGAGCCGGTCCGGTCCCTCGCCGGTCGGACCGGCGCGGGCGCCGCGGTCGACGACCTCGTCTTCGGCACCGTCTACACGGCGGGCGCGTGCGGTCCACGGGACGCAGCGCCCTCGCTGCGCGACGTGCGGTCGGCGTTCGGCGTCACCACCGCGTTCGCCACCGCGCCCGGCACGCTGTTCCGCTGGCGGAGCCGCGTGCGGATCGTGCAGGTCACGGCGGCGATCGAGCCCCTGCGCATCGCGCACGTCGTCGCGGAGCAGATCGCCGCGGAGTCTGCGGGGGAGTCCGGCTACTCCGCCGCCGACGGGTGGCACAGTCGGCACGCACAGTCGCAGTTCCTCACACGGTCGCTCGGTCGCTGGATGGTCGCTCCGCGGAGCGTGCCGGCACTCGCGGCGGGGCTGGTCCAGCGCATCCCGTGGCTCGACGACGTCGACCGCACCGAGGAACGGCTGCGGACGACCCTGGCGGTCGACGTCGCCCGCCCGGGCGTCAGCCGCTGAGCCGACCGTCCGCCACCGTCAGGACCCCTGCAGGCTCGCCTGCACGGCCGCGATGTGCGCCCCGAGTGCGCCGGAGGACAGGAGCCCCGGCCCGAGCGGACCGGTCGGGTCGGTGCCGACCGGTGGCAGGAGCCGGAGCGCACGACGGACGGGTTCGCTCATCGCAGCGACCTGCCACGCGAGTTCCGCCGAGCCGCCGCGTGCCGGGTCGGCCAGTTCCGCTGCCCGCGCCGCGTACGCCGCCGCTCCGAGCGCGTGCGCGCCCATGTGTGCGACGGCCGCCGCCTGTCCGGCCGCGCGCGCAGCAGCACGGCCCGCCGGAGAGGTCGCGGACCGCGCGGCACGCCCCGCCACGAAGCGACGGCGGATCTCGCCGGCGGTGTCGAGCTCCCCGCGGGCGAAGGCCCGGGCACGCTCGATGCCGTCGCGTGCTCCCTCGTCGCCGTCGGCCTCGGCCTCGAACAGGGCCAGGACGCGTTCCGCGCACGTCGCTGCCCAGCCGGCGAGGACGCGGCGGTCGTCGTCGTCGAGTGTCTGCACCGATGCCACGGGAGCAGACTCGCACAGCGCGCGTCCGAGCACCACGGCCGTCGACCGTCGACCCGCGTCGGCGCGAGGGTCGTCGCTACGCTGAGCCGATGACCCCGGACCCCTCCGACACCACGGCCGTCCGCGGCGGGCACGCTCGTGCCCTCCGACGAGCAGGACGACCCGGGTTGGGCGATCACCGGCACGCTCTCGACGGTCTTCGACGCGACCGCGGAGCGCACCGGCTGACGACGGCAGGGGAGGCGGCGCGGCTCGCGACGTCCCCGTGCGTCGGCCGGGAGGCCCGGCGCCGGGCCGCCACGGGCCTCCCGTCCGCCACCTGGTCACGCGAGCGAGGAGACGACGTGGAGTTCCGGAAGACCAGAGGCCGCAGGGCCGTGCTCGGGCTGTTCCTGGTGGGGCCGCCCGCCCTGTACGAGGTCCGCGAGGGTGACACGACGACCACGGTGGTGTCCGATCAGCTCGCCGCTGCGCTCGGCGCCTCTGGGCGGGACTACCAAGAGGCACACATGCTCGCCGCCCACCTGTTCGACGCGGGTGACCCGTCCTGGGTCCAGTGGCCGTACGGAGGAGTCGTCCGGGACTGAGCGCACGGTCGGCCCGGCGGTGCCGCCGACGACGACGACGAACGCGCGTGCCATCGAGTGAGCAGAAGAGGTCGGTTCGTCCGCCCGGACCCGACGTCTTCTGCTCACGAAGTGCGCCACGAACGCGCCCGTCCAGCCCACACGCCCCGCCCGACGCGCCCGCCCGACGCGTTCGCCCCTCTTCGTGAGCAGAAGGTGTCGGGTGGCCCGCCCGGACCCGACATCGTCTGCTCACGAAGTGCCCCACGAACCCGCCGGCCGGGCCGGCCGGCACCCCCGACGCGCCCGACTGTTGCGCCGTGTGACGGCGGGTCGGGAATACCGAGTCGCACTCTGCGATTGTCGATCCCCGTGACGTCCGATCCCAGCACCACCGCGCCCAGCTCCACCGCCTCGAACAGCACCGACGCCCCCGCATCGTGGGACGCCTGGCGCGAGGCCCGTCGGCAGCGCGTGACCGGCCCGCAGGGCGACCTCGCCCTCGTCCGGACCGAGTGGCTGCCGGGCGGCGCCGAGCCGGACCTGCAGGCCGTGCTCGACGGGCAGCCCGACACGGTCGTCGCGACGGCCGTGCACCGCCGCGACCTCGACACCGGTGCCCCGGAGCACGGGTACCGCCTCTGGGACGCGCAGTCCCCGGCGATCCGCTCCTACGTCGACACCCCGGTGTTCCCGTACGACCCGTCGTGGCGGATCACCGCGCACTTCGCGCCGGCCGAGCCCGGTCGGACGATCCCGTACGAGCACCTGCGCGACGCCGCCGGCGCCACCCGCGACCTCGTCGTGCCCGGAGACATCACGGCGACGATCGACGGGCAGGAGTACACCCTCAGCGCCTTCGACGACGACGGCACGCTGCTGCTCGTCTTCGGCGACCCGACCAACCGCAGCCACGACGACGCCGACCGCACGTACGGCACCGGCCGGTTCCTGTTCGTCGAGCGCCCCGAGGGGTCGTCGACGGGCCAGGAGTCCGACGTCGTCCTCGACTTCAACCACGCGTTCGTGCCGCCGTGCGGCTACAGCGACCAGTACAACTGCCCGCTGCCCCCGGCGCAGAACCGCCTGCAGGTCCCCGTGCACGCCGGCGAGCGGTACGTCGCGCACCGCGACTGACCCGGCCGCCGACCCCACCACCCAGCACATCCGCAGCACCACCACCAGGAGCCCCGTGAAGACCCGCATCCTCGCGCTCGCCGCCACCGGCGTCGCCCTCAGCCTCGCCCTCGCCGGCTGCTCGTCCCCGAACGGCGGCTCGTCGCGCGGTGCCGACGCCACCGTCGCGATCGGTTCGCTGTACGAGCCGACCAACCTGTCGAACGTCGACGGCGGCGGCCAGGGCGTCAACGAGGCCTTCCAGGACAACGTCTACGAGGGGCTGTTCCGCCTCGGTGACGACGGCAAGGTCACCCCGCTGCTCGCGAAGTCGTACGACACGTCGTCCGACGGCCTCACGTACACGTTCACCCTCCGCTCGGGCGTCACGTTCCACAGCGGCGCGGAGCTCACCAGCGCCGACGTCAAGCGCTCGATCGAGCGGGTCACCGCCGAGGACTCGCAGTCCTCGCGCAAGTCGAGCCTGGCCGTGGTGCGGTCGATCGAGACACCGGACGACGACACGGTCGTTGTGCACCTGTCCGAGCGGTCGATCTCGTTCGTCTACAACCTGTCCTACGTCTGGATCGTCCCCGCCGACGAGACCAAGCTGAAGACCGAGGAGGACGGCACCGGGCCGTACACCCTCGGCACCTGGAAGCGCGGCTCCTCGCTCACCCTCGAGCCCTACGACGGGTACTGGGGGAAGAAGCCGGAGAACGGCGGCGTCGAGTTCGACTACTTCACCAGCGCCTCCACGCTGTCGAACGCGCTGGCGAGCGGCCGGGTCGACGTCATCACGAGCATCCAGTCGCCGGACGCGCTGTCCCGGTTCACCGCCGACGAATCCAAGTACACCGTCAGCGAGGGGGACTCGACCACGAAGGAGCTCCTGGCGTTCAACGACGCGAAGGGGCCCTTCACCGACGTCACGCTCCGCCGCGCGATCTCCGCGGCGATCGACCGGAAGGCCCTGCTCGAGGCGATCTGGGGCGACTACGGCACGGTGAACGGCTCGATGGTGCCGCCGACCGACCCCTGGTACGAGGACCTGACGAGCGTCAACGCCTACGACCCCGCGAAGGCGAAGGAGCTGCTCGCCGACGCCGGCCACGCCGACGGCTTCACGTTCACCCTCGACACCCCGTCGTACGACCCGCACCCGGCCGTCGCGCAGTACCTGCAGAGCGCGCTGCGGAAGGTCGGCGTGACGATGGAGATCAACACGATCAGCGCCGACGAGTGGTACACGAAGGTGTACCAGCAGCACGACTTCGAGGCGACGCTGCAGGAGCACGTGAACGACCGCGACGTCGTGTTCTACGGCAACCCGGACTTCTACTTCGGGTACGACAACGAGAAGGTGCAGCGCGACATCGCGGACGCAGAGCAGGCGACCTCCGAGGACCGGCAGACCGAGCTGCTCGCCCAGGCGAACGAGCAGATCGTGCAGGACGCCGCGAGCGCGTGGCTGTACCTGTACCCGCAGATCGTCGTGTCGGACAAGGACGTCACGGGATACTGGAAGAACGGGCTGAACTCGCAGTTCCCCGTCTCCGGCATCACCGTCTCCTGACCCGCGCGGACCGCCGCACCCGCACCCCCACCCCGAGCAAGGACCCGCACCACCGCATGACCGCCTACGTCCTCCGCCGCCTCGGCATCCTCGTGCTCTCGCTCGTGGTCGCCCTGGTCGTGGTGTTCGCGCTGCTGCGGATCCTGCCGGGGGACCCGGCGAACGCGCTGCTCGCGGCGAACGCCACCCCCGACCAGATCGAGGCGGCGCGGCGCCAGGTCGGGTCGGACCTGCCGCTGACGCAGCAGTTCGTGCAGTGGGTCGGCCAGGTGCTGCACCTCGACCTCGGCACGTCGTTCACGAGCGGCCTGCCGGTCCTGCCCGACCTGGCGCAGCGCCTCGTCGTGACCGTGCCGCTGACGCTCATCGCGTTCGTGGTGGCCGTCGTCGCCGCGTGCCTGGTCGGGTTCGTCGCCGCGGCCCGCGCCGACCGCTGGTACGGCGTGCTGCTGTCCGGGGTGACCCAGCTCGGCATCGCCGTGCCGGTGTTCTGGATCGGCATCCTGCTCGTGCAGGTCGTGTCGCTGCGCTGGGGCCTGCTGCCGTCGAGCGGCTTCCCCCGCGACGACTGGACCTACCCGGGTGACGCGCTCGAGGCGCTCGCACTGCCGATCGTCACCGTCGCCGTCGTGATGACCGCGTCGATCGCCCGGTACGTGCGGAGCGCCGTGCTCGACGTGCTCGGGGCCGACCACATCCGGACGGCCCGGGCGCTCGGCGCCTCCACCGCCTCGGCGTTCCTGCGGCACGGCGTCCGGTCGGCGGTGGTGCCGGTCATCGCGGTGCTCGGCATCGAGCTCGCCTCGACGTTCCTCGGCGCCGTCGTCGTCGAGAGCGTGTTCGCCCTGCCCGGGCTCGGCAGCATGCTCATCACCGGCATCGAGCAGCACGACTACCCGAGCATCCAGGGCGTCCTGCTCGTCTCGACGGTCGCCGTGCTCGTCATCGGCTTCGTCGCCGACGTGGTGCAGCGCCTCGTCGACCCGCGCCTGCGCGCGACCGTCTCGGGGAACCGATGAGCGCCCGCCGGTCGGTGTCCCTGACGGTCGGGACCGTGCTCGTCGGCGTCGTGCTCGTCGCCGCGGTCGTCTCGCTCGTCTGGACGCCCTACTCGCTCTACGACACCACGGGCGGTCGGCTCACCCCACCAGGGGCGGCGCACTGGCTCGGCACCGACACCCTCGGCCGCGACCTGGCGACCCAGCTGCTCGTCGGTGCCCGCATCGCGCTCGCGACCGGGGTCGGCGCCGTGCTCGTCGGCGGGGTGCTCGGCACCGCCGTCGGGCTCGTCGCGGCCTTCGCCCGCCCCTGGCTCGACGACACGCTCTCGGCCGTGCTCGACATCGTCATCGCGTTCCCGACGCTGCTCGTCGCGATGCTGCTCGTCGCCGCCCGCGGTGCCTCGCTCGGCACCGCGATCGTCGCGATCGGACTGGTGATGGCGGCGGTCGTCGCCCGGCTCGTCCGCATCCTGGTGCGCCGGGTGCTGCGGCAGGACTTCGTCACCGCATCGCGCACCTCCGGCACCTCGTGGCCGCGGATCGTCGTCGAGCACGTGCTGCCGAACGTCTGGCCGACCCTCGCGGTCAACCTGGCGCTGCAGTTCGGGCTCGCGGTGCTCGCCGAGGCAAGCCTGTCCTACCTCGGCCTCGGTGCCCCGCCGCCGAACGCGTCGTGGGGCCGCATGCTGCAGGACGCCCAGCAGACCGCCTTCGAGGCGCCCGCCGGCGTCCTCGCCCCCGGCCTCGCGCTCGTCGCCCTCGTCATCGGGGCGAACCTGCTCGCCGACGGCCTGCGTGACGTCGCGGACCCGACCCGTCGCCGGCGGCGGGCGGCGCGCCCGGCCGACCCGCGCCTCCAGTCCGACACAGCGGCCAGCGCGACCACCGCGACCGGCGAGACGGACGGGAGGCCCGTGTGAACCCCGCCATCGAGGTCACCGACCTGCGCATCACCACCGCCGACGGCGCGACGCTGGTCGACGACGTCACCTTCGCCGTCGACGACGGCGCCCGCCTCGGCATCGTCGGCGAGTCCGGCAGCGGCAAGTCCCTCACCGCCCTCGCGGTGATGGGCCTGTTGCCGCCCGGACTCCGCGCCGAGGGATCGGTGCGCGTCGGCGGTGTCGAGGTGCTCGGGGCCCCGGAACGGACGCTCCGCGGCATCCGCGGCGCGGCCGTCGCTCCCGTGTTCCAGGAACCGATGACGGCACTCGACCCGCTCATGCGGGCCGGTGACCAGATCGCCGAGCCGCTGCGGCGCCACCGCGGCCTGCGCGGTGCCGCGCTCCGTCAGGCCGTGCGCGACGCGGTCGACGACGTCGCCCTGCCGGACCCGGAGCGGGTCGCCGCCGCGTACCCGTGGGAGCTCTCCGGCGGGCAGCGGCAGCGCGTGGCGGTCGCGATGGCCCTGGCGTGCCGTCCGCGGGTGCTCATCGCCGACGAGCCGACGACCGCGCTCGACGTGACCGTGCAGGCGCAGGTCCTCGACCTGCTCGACCGCGCCGTCGCCGACCGCGGCATGGGACTGCTCTTCATCAGCCACGACCTGGCCGTCGTCGCCCGCACCGTCGACCGCGTCCTCGTGCTCGAGCACGGCCGCGCGGTGGAACAGGGCGACGTGCGCCGGGTCATCGCCTCGCCCGCCGAGCCGTACACCCGCCGACTCGTCGCGAGTGCACGCGCCCTGCAGGACGCCCTCGACGCCGGACGGGGGAACCCTTCGTGACCGTGCCCACCACCACCACGCCGCCGCTGCTCGCCGTCGACCACGCGTCGTTCGCCTACCCGGGGCGGAACGCCGCACTCGCGCTCGACGACGTCTCCTTCGCCGTCCGCGCCGGACAGCACGTCGGCATCGTGGGGGAGTCCGGTGCCGGCAAGACCACCGTGCTGCGCATGCTGCTCGGCCTGCAGGCACCGGACTCCGGCACCGTCACGTTCGACGGCGCACCCCTGGACCTGCGCGACCGTGCCGCGGTGCGGCGGTTCCGCGCGGCGGTGCAGCCGGTGTTCCAGGACCCGTACTCGTCGCTCGACCCGCGCCAGCGCGTGGACCGCATCGTGGGGGAGCCGCTCCGCTCCCTCGCCGTCGCGACCGGGTCCGAGGCATCCGACCGCGTCGAGGCCGCGCTCCGCGACGTGGGGCTCGACGGCGACGCCGGTCGCCGGTACCCGCACGAGTTCTCCGGCGGGCAGCGCCAGCGGATCGCCATCGCCCGCGCCGTCGTCGCGGGGCCCCGGGTGCTCGTCGCCGACGAGCCGGTGAGCGCGCTCGACCTGACGACCCGGGTCGCCGTGCTCGAGCTCTTCGAACGTCTGGCGGCCGAGCACGGGATGACCATCGTGCTCGTGTCGCACGACCTCGCCGTGGTCGCCCGGCTGTGCGCCGAGACGGTCGTGCTCCGGCGCGGCCGCATCGTCGAGCAGGGCGCGACCTCGCGCGTGCTCGGTGCGCCGGAGTCCGCCTACACGAGCGCGCTGCTCGACGCGGTGCCGCGGCTGCCGCGCTGATCGACCACCGGCCCAGGGCGGCCGGACGCAACCGACGGGCCGGTCCTGGGGATCCCTAGGTGATCGTCGTTGCTGCGCGCATACTCAGCAGACCGAGACTGCGCGCTCGTCGTCGACGACCCCTCGCCTCTCCGACAGGCAGGCATCCCCGATGACCAGACGCCCACGCACACTCGTGCTCCTCGCGACGACGATCGGACTGGCCGCCCTCGGCGTCACCGGTACCGGCGCGACCGCTGCCTCGGCGGCGACCGTCATCGACGGCCCCGTCGGCCTGGGCACCGCAGCGCCCTACGGCGTGCTCGGCGCGAGCACCGTGACGAACACCGGCCCGACCGTCGTCACCGGCGACGTCGGGGTCTCGCCCGGCACGGCGATCACCGGCTTCGACGGAGCGCCCGGCGGCTCCGCCAGCGGGACGATCCACCGCGGCGACGCCGTCGCCGACCGCGCGCAGGACGCCACCACCACGGCCTACGACACCGCGGCGTCGCTCACCCCGACCACGACGGGCCTCACCGAGCTGAACGGCCGGTCGCTGGCACCCGGCGTGTACCGCGGGGACTTCCTCCAGCTCGCCGGCGGCGGCGCGCTCACCCTGGCCGGCGACGCCGACTCGGTCTGGGTGTTCCAGGCCGGTTCGACCCTGACGATCGGCGACGCGAGCCGCATCACCATCACCGGCGGCGCGTCGTCCTGCAACGTCTTCTGGCAGGTCGGCAGCTCGGCGACCATCGGGTCGGCGGCGCAGTTCCAGGGCACCGTGCTCGCGCGGCAGTCGATCACCGCGACGACCGGCGCCACCGTCGCCGGGCGGTTGCTCGCCCGCGCCGGTGCCGTGACCCTCGACACGAACACGATCACCGCCCCGACCGGCTGTCCCGCCGACGGCACGATCACGGAGACCACCGCTCCGGAGATCACGTCCGGCGCGCCCTCGTCCGGCACCGTCGGGACGGAGTACTCGTTCCCCGTCACCGCGACCGGCAGTCCCGCGCCGACCTACACCGCGACCGGACTGCCGGACGGCCTGACCATCGACAGCACCACCGGCGTCGTGTCGGGTACCCCGACCACCGCCGGCACCTCGACGGTGACGGTGACCGCGGACAACGGCACGGCACCGGCCGACACCGCGACCTACGTCGTCACGATCCGACCGGCCGCGACCGCGAGCGCCGTGCCGAGCGTCGCCCCGAGCGCGACGCCGACCACCACTCCGGGAGCGACCACTCCGGCCGGCGGCCCGTCGGCGACCGCGGTGCCCGTCGTGGGCGGTGGGACCGGTGAGCTCGCCTACACCGGTTCCGGGAGCGTGCTGCCGGGCAGCCTCGCCGCCGCGGCCCTCGTGCTCACCGGTGCTGCAGTGCTGACGGCCCGCACCCGTCGTCGCCGCGATCAGACCCGCTGACGCGGGGGAGCACGCGGCAGGCGACGAGCGGCGCCCGACGGAGGTCGGGCGCCGCTGGTCTGTGCCCTCTGGGGGTCGCTGGCCCGTGCCCTCTGGCGCCGCTGGCCCGTACTCTCGGGCGCCGCTGGTCAGTGCTCCGGTGCGCCCAGCGCATCGCGGGGTTGGCAGCGCGGACACCACCAGGTGCGCCGCGGGGCGGAGCCGACGACCTCGACCGCATCGCGACCCACGACTGACGTGCCGCAGCGCAGGCAGGGCCGACCCGCACGGCCGACGACCCAGTGCCGCTCGCCGCGACGGAGCGACCCCGTCGTGACCTGGTAGGCGTCCGGGACGGTCGCGGAGCGGACGAGCATCCGTCGCGCGGACGCGACCAGACCGGGCACGTCGACCGTGCCGATCGGTCGATCGGGGTGCAGCCCGCGCACGAAGCCGAGCTCGTTCACCCAGAGGTTGCCGAGGCCCGCGACGTTCCGCTGGTCGAGCAGGGCCGTCCGGACCGTCGCGTCGGGGTCGGCGAGCAGCCGGCGTGCGGCCTCGGCGGCGTCGAAGTCGTCGTGCAGCAGGTCGGGACCGAGGTGTCCGACGACGCTGTGCTCGTCCGCGGTGTCCACGAGGTCGACCACCGGCAGGTCGACGCCCCAGACGGTGCGGCCGTCCTCGAGGCCGAGCCGCACCCGTGCCCGACGGACGACCTCGACCGGGGGCCGCCGACCCGGCCGCGTGGTCGTCCACGACCCCTGCATGCGCATGTGGGTGTGCAGCGTGGTGCCGTCGTCGAAGCGGGTCAGCAGGTGCTTGCCGTGCGTGGCGTGCTCCAGGACCCGACGGCCGGCGAGCGAGCGGCCCGCGGCGCCGCCGCCACGGAGCTCCCCGCGCGCGACCAGGGCGCCGTCGACGGCGCGCAGACGCGCGGCCAACCGGAACACGGAGTCACCCTCGGGCACGGCAGCACGCTACGGCCGACGACCGACACCGTGCAGCGGTCGCGCGGTCGGGGCGTCCGGTCAGACCGGGCGGTAGATGGCGATCGGCGGCGTGCCGTCCTCGCCGGCGTCGTGCCCCTGCCCGGTGGCCAGCCACGTGCGACCCTCGTGCTCGATGGTCGTGGGCAGGTCGCCGTGCACGAGGATGCGCACCGCGGGTTCGTCGCCGTCGAGGAGGTCGACGCCGTGCGCCTCGGTGCCGCCGGGGTTGTCGTGGACGTAGCTCATGGGACGATCGAACTCCGCGACGCCTGTGGAACGCCGGGAGCAGCGGGGACACGCCCGGTTTCCGCCCGGATCCCACGACCGGCACCACGACCGGGTAGAGTGTCCACGTACGCGGATGTGGCGCAGTGGTAGCGCATCACCTTGCCAAGGTGAGGGTCGCGAGTTCGAATCTCGTCATCCGCTCGGAACAGCACGAAGGCCCCGGTCACCAGACCGGGGCCTTCGTCGTTCCGGGCCACGCCGGCAGGCACCACGCCCGCCGGGGCTCGGTCAGCCGGCGCCGCCGAACCGCTCGGCACGTACGTCAGCGGTGTCGTGGCCGAGCTCGCCGAGCCACTGCAGCACCTGCTCGACGAACGGCGTCGAGCCGCACACGTACACCAGCGCCCCGGTCTCCGGCGGGAACACGGCCTCGGCGAGGCGGTCACGCGTGAGCCGGCCGGCCGGTGCCACCGCACCGTCCGGTGCGCGTCGGGTGTGCACGACCGTGACGTCGAGCGGCGCCGTCGGCACCGCCACGGCACGCTCGAGCTCGGCGCGGAAGAACAGGTCCTCCGGGGTGCGCACCGACACGAGCAGCCGGAAGGGCGTGGGGTCGGCCGCGTCGGCGTGCGCCGTGGCGATCGCGGCGAGCGGCACGATGCCCGAGCCGCCGGCGATGAGCTGCACGGGGCGCGTCGACTCGCCGGGACGCCACACGAACCAGCCACCGAGCGGGCCCTGCACCTCGACGGCGTCGCCGACCTCGGCCGCGTCGACCAGGAAGGGGGAGACCTCGCCGTCCTCGACGCGGTCGACCGCGAGCACGACCGTCCCGCCTCCACCGGAGGACGCGAGTGAGTAGGAGCGCGACGCCTGGTAGCCGTCCTCGGCCGTCAGCCGCACGTCCACGTGCTGCCCGGGGGCGCTGCCCGGCCAGCCGGGGACGTCGAGGACGATCCGGCGGGCGTTCGGGGTCTCGGGCGCGACCGCGGCGATGGTCGCCGGGTACCAGGCGGGGCGGCGGGACGCGGGTGCGAGCGTGGGCGTGGGGTCCGTCACCAGTAGCGCTCTTCCTTCCACGGGTCGCCGTGCATGTTGTAGCCGTTCTGCTCCCAGAAGCCGGGCTCGTCCTCGCCGTGCATGACGATGCCGCGCACCCACTTCGCGCTCTTCCAGAAGTACAGGTGCGGCACGAGCAGCCGCGCCGGGCCGCCGTGCTCCGGGGTGAGCGGCGCACCGTCGGCCTCGAAGGCGATCCAGGCCCGGCCGCCGAGCAGCTCGTCGAGGGGCACGTTCGTGGTGTAGCCGCCGAAGCTGTGCACCATGCAGTGGCCGAGCGCGGTCTCGACCTGCGCGAACAGCTTGTCGAGCGGGACACCGCGCCACGGCATGTCGAGCTTCGTCCAGTGCGTGACGCAGTGCACGTCGACCGTGACGTCCTCGACGCCGAGCGCCCGGACCTCGTCCCAGGACCACTCGTGCAGGCCGGACTCGGTCCGGATCGAGAAGCTCCACGTCTCCGGGGTGACGGTCGGCGTCGCTCCGGCCGACATCACCGGCCAGTCGGCGACGAGTGTCTGCCCGGGTGGCAGCCGGGTGTCGTCGCGGTCACGGCGGCGTCCGCCGAAGCCCCTGGTGAACGTGGCCATCGTGCTCCTGTCGTCCGCGGTCGCGTCTCGTCTGCGGCGGAGCCGGTCGCTCCGCCCCAGTCGATCATGCTCCACGCGGGCGGCTCGGGTGCGCGCGACGCGGTCTCCGGACCGACGCGTACCCGGAGCGCCGCCACCGCCCTTGTGGGCAGGTGAGGCTTGCCTTACCGTGGCAGCATGGCCCGGACCCGGCGACAGCCCACCGATCGCGTCCTCGTCGCCGGTGGCGCCGCGGACCTGCCGGAGATCCGTCGCCGCCTCGAGGACCTGCCCGAGAACGCCTACGGCCAGGTCTTCGTCGAGGTCGCCCTCGACGAACAGGTCTGCATCCTGCCCGCGCCGCCCCGGCTGACCGTCACCTGGCTGGTGCGGTCCGCCCGCGGCTCGCTCCTGCCGTCGCTCGTGATCGCCGACCACGGCGAGCTCCTGGCCGGCGCACTGGCCGGATGGGCCGCCGAGTGGTGCGTCGTCGGCTGCGAACCGCGCACCGCCGTGTGGGTCGGGCTGGCCGACAGCCCGTGGGTCGAACGGGCGCGGTCGGTGCTCGAGATCGAGCTCGCCGACGCCGGCCAGCAGGTCGAGGTCGAGTACGGCGGGTGAGGTGAGCCTGCCCTTCCGAAGGCCAGCCTGGGCTTCGGAAGGGGAGCCTGCGCTTGCTTGTGCTGCGTCCGGACAGGGCGCATGGTGGTCCCCATGAGCACGCACAGCAGCAGCACCAGCACGGACGTCCGCACGTCGACCGCCGCGTCGTCGACCCCGTCGCCGTTCTCGACGACCCCCGAGCTCGCCGCCGGCGTGGCGCAGTTCCTCGCCCCGGTCGTCATCGACCTCGAGGCGATCGTGGTGAACGGGAAGCAGGCGCACTGGCACGTGCGCGGCCGCAACTTCGTCGGGGTGCACGAGCTGCTCGACCAGGTCGTCGAGCACGCGCAGGAGTACGCCGACACCGCCGCCGAGCGGATCGTCGCGCTCGGCCTGCCGGTCGACGCGCGCCTGACCACCGTCGCCGCGCGCACCACGGTGCCGCCGCTGTCCGAGGGGTTCCAGCACTCGGACGTCACGATCACCGAGGTCATCGCCGAGATCGACGCGGCGCTGCTGCAGGTCCGTCGGGCCGTCGAGGGCCTCGACGAGGTCGACCTCAACAGCCAGGACGTCGCGATCGAGATCGAGCGCGGGCTGACGAAGGACCGCTGGTTCCTGCAGGCGCACCTCGCCGCCTGAGCGCGCCGGAGCACACCCGAGCACGCCGAAGCGCGCCCGAGCACGCCGGAGTACGTCCGGGGCCGTCCGAGGGCGGGCGCCGACGGCCGTGCGCGGTGCGCTACCGCGCGGCGTCCGCCCACTCGTCGAAGACCACGTCCGGCGCGTCGACCCGGCGGTCGACCACGGTGGTCGGGGCCTCCAGGTGCACCGCTCCCGACGGCAGGATGCCGACCCCGCCGAAGCGCTCCATGACCCGCCACTGGGCGACGACGTCCTCGCCGGCGTGGTCCGGCGGCAACGCGTCCCAGAAGCGGAATCCGCCGACGTCGTCGAGGGCCTGCCGGTCGTAGAGCACACAGGCGCCGACCCAGGCGACGCGGTACGGCACCCAGCCGCCCGGCGGCACGTCGAGGTCCGCAGCGAGGTGCGTCGGGTTCGCGGCGTTGTGCAGCGACCACCGGTCGAAGCCCGGCGTGCCGCGGCGCACCACCTCGGGGACGACCGGGCCGTCCCAGCGCTCGAACACCGCCGTTTCGTGCGGCCGACGGTCGTGCAGGTAGGACAGCCCCTGCACGGCGCTCCCGACGAAGCCGCAGTCCAGCGTGCGCAGGGCGTCGAGCATCCGCCCGACCGAGCCCGGCTCGAGCCAGACGTCGTCGTCGAGGAACAGCACCGCCGGTGCGGTGGCGTGGTCGAGCAGGAACTGCCGGTGCTCTGCCAGGCCACGGCGTTCCGGGTGGGTGAGGAGCGTGACGGGCCGGCCCTGGGCCTCCAGGACGCGCAGCATGGCGGCGACCGCCGGCGCGGTGACGGCCTCGCCACCCGCCGACTGGTCGCTCACCACGACGCGGAACGCGACGTCCGTCTGGGCCGCGAGGCCGGCGAGCGTCGTGGCGAGCTCGGCCGGCCGGTCGACGGTCGGCACGAGCACGTCGACGTCCACCCTGGTGGTGTCCGCTGGATCGGGCTCCGTCGCCCACGACCCGGACCAGCGGGCGGTCACGGTGCCGGGTCCGGTTCGGGTCGGGCCGCGGCCTCGCGGATGCGGCGCACCACGGCGGTCGTGGAGTGCTCGGCGACGTAGTCGACCATGACGACCTCGCCGCCGTACCCGCGCACGACCTCGGTCTCGCTGAGCATCTCCGGCGAGTAGTCGCCGCCCTTGACGTAGACGTCCGGACGCAGGCGCTCGATCAGGGGGATCGGTGTGTCCGTCGGGAACACCGTCACCAGGTCGACGCACGCGAGCGCGGCGAGCACGCCGGCGCGGTCCTCGGCCGTGTTGATCGGTCGCTCCGGACCCTTCAGGCGGCGCACCGAGTCGTCGTCGTTGAGCGCGACGACGAGCAGGTCGCCGAGGTCGCGGGCCTGCCGCAGGTACGTGGTGTGCCCGCGGTGGACGACGTCGAAGCAGCCGTTCGTGAAGACGACCCGGCGGCCGGTCGCACGGGCGGCCTCGACGGCGGTGGCGAGCTCGTCGTGGTCGACGACCGTCGCGGCGGGTGCCGTGACGGACTCGAGCAGGGCCGCGGCGCTGCACACCGAGGTGCCGGCCTCGCGCACGACGACGTCGGCGGCGGCCTGCGCGACCGCGACCGCGTCGCGGACCGGTGCGTGCACGGCCAGGGCCACCGTCGCGGTGGCGCAGAACGTGTCGCCGGCGCCGGACGCCTGCTGCTCGGAGGCGGGGACGGCCCGGGTGCGGTACCCGCGGTCGCTGCCCGGCTCGAGCAGCACGGTGCCGTCCCGGTCCAGCGTCACGACGGCGTTGCGGGCGCCGGTCCGGGCGAACACGTCGTCGCGGGCGTCGAGGACGGCGGCGACCCGGTCGGTGCCGGTGCCGAGGTCGCGGCCGAGCAGGGACGCTGCCTCGCCGGCGTTCGGCGTCACCAGGTCGGGGTGCAGCCCCGCCCAGCGGGTGAGGTCGTGGGCGTCCACGACGACTGCGTCCGGCCGGTCGCGGTCGAGCACGGGGACGATGTCCTCGGCGCGGACGCCGAGGCCGTAGTCGCAGACCACCGCGGCGTCCGCCGAGCGCACGGCTCGGGCGACGGCGTCGGCGAGCTGCGCCTGGTGGTCGTCGGTGGGGGTGCGGGCGAGGTCGTCGACGCGGACGACGACGCGGTCGCCGCCGACGACGCGCGACTTCGTCGTGGTGCGGGCGCCGGGGATGACGACGAGGAACGCCGTGTCGACACCGGCGGTCTCGAGCCGCTCGCGCAGCACGTCGCCGGCCTCGTCGTCCCCGATGAGCCCGACCATGCGGACGCGGGCGCCGAGCGCGCGGGCGTTGACGGCGGTGTTCGCCGCGCCGCCCGGAACCGCGATGGTCTCGGTGACCCGGACGACGGGTGCAGGGGCCTCGCGCGAGACGCGCTCCGCCTCGCCGACGGTCCACCGGTCGAGGATGCAGTCGCCGATCACGACGACGAGCGGCTCGCGGTCGTCGACGGTCGCCACGAAGTCGCGGACGAGCCGCACGTCGGTGCTCACGCGGCACCGCCGGCGGTGCGCGGCTGGGCCGGTTCGAGGTGCACGACGGTCATCGTGGTCATCTCGTCGAGCAGGTGCGGGCCGTAGCCGAATCCGGCGCCCGAGGCGCCGCGCGGCTGCGCGCTGCCACCGGGTGCCCCGCCGAAGACGGCGTTCACCTTGACGGTGCCGACGGGCAGCTCCGCCGCAGCGCGGAGCGCGTGCCCGGTGTCGTTGGTGAGGACGGTCGCCGCCAGGCCGTAGCGGTCGTTCGCGGCGAGGCGCAGGCCCTCGTCGAAGTCGTCGACGACACGGACGGGGGCGATCGGACCGAAGGTCTCCTCGGTCATCACGAGCATGTCGTCGGTGCAGTCGGTCAGCACCGTGGCCGGGTAGAAGGTGCCGGGGCCGCCGGGCGTGACACCGCCGGTCAGGACGGTCGCGCCCTGCTGCCGGGCGTCGTCGACGTGCGACTGCACGGTCTGCCGGAGCCGGTCGTCGACGAGCGGCCCGTAGGTCACGGCCGGGGCGGCGGTGCGACGGTCGGCCTCGGCGACGAGCGCCGCCACGAACGGCTCGGCGACGTCACGGTGCACGTACACCCGCTCGACGCTCGTGCAGATCTGGCCGGTGTTCGCGAAGGCACCCAGCGCGACCTGCGCCGCGGCCCAGGCGGGGTCGACGTCGGCGTCGACGACGACCGCGTCGTTGCCGCCGTTCTCGCGCACGACGTGCGCGCGGGTGCGCAGGGCGACCTCGCTCAGCCGGTCGCCGGTCGCGGTGGAGCCGACGTGCGCGTACACGTCGATGCCGTCCTGCTCGAGGAGCAGCTCACCGGTCGCACCGTCGCCGTCGACGCCGACGAGCACGCCGTCGGGCAGGACCTCGGCGAGCAGGGCGTTCAGCCGGGCGATGGTCGCGGGGGAGCGCTCGCTGCCCTTGTGCACGACGGTGTTGCCGGTGACGATCGCGGCACCGAGCATGCCGCACGCCACGGCCACCGGGTCGTTCCACGGGGTGAGCGCGAGGACGACGCCGCGGGGGTGCGGGACCGCCCAGTCGGCGGCACCGAAGCCGCCGCGGAGCGCCTCGCCGCGGTGGACCGGCCCGAGCTCGGCGTACTGCACGAGCGTGCCGACGCCGGCCTCGACGCCGCCGAGTGCGTCCCCGGGGACCTTGCCGGTCTCGCGGGTGTTCAGGTCGGCGAGCTCCTGCGCGTGCGCGCGGACGTGCTCGGCCGCCGCACGCAGCAGTGCGCCGCGTTCCGCCGGTGCGGTGCGGGCCCACGCGGGTGCAGCCGCCCGGGCGCGGGCGACCGCGTCCCGGACGTCCTCGTCGGACGAGCGGGGGTGGTTCGAGGCGACGGAGCCGTCGACCGGGTCGATCACCACGAGCTCGGCTGCGGCGGCGGGGGGTGCGATCGTCATGGGGTCCTTCCGGGGACGGGCGGGCCTCTCACGGTGCCCGGAAGTCGCTGGGTGTGGTCTCGGCATCGCGCTTCTCGACCATCCGGGCACCGGACTGGGCGTTCGACCGGGTCCCGACCGGTAGACGTGAAGCGTGCAACAGATCGGTGTGGGCGGAGAACGGTTCGAGGGTGTCGAGGAGATCGCGGTGCTCCGCGGCGGAGGACTGGGGGACCTCATGTTCGCCGTGCCGGCGCTCGAGGCCCTGGCCGCGGCGTACCCGTCGGCCCGGATCACCCTGCTGAGCACCCCGGTCGCGCCCGCCGTGCTCGAGGGCCGGACCGACGCCGTGCACGCCTTCGAGGAGCTCCCGGTCTCGCCCGGCGTCCGGGACGCCGGCGACGACGCCCCGTCCCTCGAGGACTTCACCGCGCGGCTGCACGGACGCTTCGACCTGGCCGTGCAGCTCCACGGCGGCGGGCGGAACTCGAACCCGTTCCTGCTGCGGCTCGGCGCCCGGCACACGGTCGGCACCGCCACCGAGGACGCCGAGGTCCTGGAACGCTGGGTCCGCTACGTCTACTACCAGCACGAGGTGGTCCGGGGGCTCGAGGTCGCCTCGCTCGCCGGCGCCGAACCGGTCACCCTCGACCCGCGCGTGCAGGTCACCGAGGACGAACGCGCCGCCGTGCGCAGCCGACTCGGCGTCACCGGCAGGCTGGTCGCCGTCCACCCCGGCGCGACCGACCCGCGCCGCCGCTGGAGCCCGGACCACTTCGCCGCGGTCGTGCGCGCCCGCCTCGAGGCCGGTGACGACGTCGTGCTCGTCGGCGACGCCAGCGACGTCCCGGCCGCCAACGCCATCCGCCGCGCCGTCGGCGAGGACCGCGTCCACGACCTGACCGGGTCGCTGCCCCTGCGCGAGCTGCCCGCCGTCCTCGCCGCCGCCGACGTCATGGTCGGCGACGACTCCGGCCCCCGCCACCTCGCCGTCGCCGTCGGCACGCCCACCGTCGGCGTCTTCTGGTTCGGCAATGTCGTGAACGCCGGCCCGATCGACCGTGGCCGCCACCGCGTGCACATGTCCTACGTCACGCGCTGCCCGGTCTGCGGCATCGACGTCACCCAGGTCGGCTGGACCGCGGAGCGCTGCGAGCACGACCCGTCCTACGTCGACGAGGTCCGACCCGAGGCCGTCATCGAGGACGTCGCGGACCTGTTGCGCACGCTCTGAGGGCGGGCTGCGGGGGCTGTGCCCGAGGACTTGCCTGCGGAAGCGACAGGTTCCTGCGAACGTTCCGCGCGGGTCTGTCGCTTCGGCGGGGTGGTCTCGCACGGGCGGTCGGGGTCTGTCGCTTCGGCGGGGTGGTCGCGAAAGCGACAGTTCCACGTGGACGTTCCACGCGGGTCTGTCGCTTTGCCGGGGTGGTTGTGCGCGGGCGGACGGGATCTGTCGCTTTGACGGGGTGGTCGCGCCCGCCTGCCGGGCGGGAGGCGCGGCGCACGTCCGGCACCGTGCCTCCCGCCCGGCGGTCGCGAAAGCGACAGATCCACGCGAACCTTTCACGCAGGTCTGTCGCGTTGGCGGGGTGGTCGAGTGCGGCGGGCGGGATCTGTCGCTCCGGCGGTACTGACGGCACTGACGGCGCGACTGGGCCGCGGTCGACCACCGCAACACGAGCGCGAACGCGACAGGACCCCGCGGGAGATCCGCGGGGTCCTGTCGCGTTCGCGAGGGGCGAGGGGCCTACGGCCAGCTCGGCTCCGTGGCGGGCATGATCGACAGCTCGCGGATCTCGCAGCCGGCCGGCTGCGACAGGGCGAAGATGATCGAGTTGGCGACGTACTCCGGCTCGATGAGCTGGGCATCCGGGCCCGGCTTGTACTGCTCGGTGCGGTCGGCGAAGAAGTTCGTCCGCATGCCGGCGGGGATGACGTTCGTGACGCCGATGCGACCAGCGGTCTCGGCGGCGAGGGCCTGCGAGAAGCCGCGCACGCCGAACTTCGACGCGGAGTAGGCGGTGCCGTGGCCGACGCCGCGCAGGGCGAGCGACGACGAGACGGTCACGACGCGGCCGTGGGTGGCCTCGAGTGCGGGCAGTGCGGCGCGCACGACCGAGGCGGTGCCGATGAGGTTGACCGCGACGATCTGCTCCCACTTGCCCGACGAGATGGCGTCGATCGGTGCGGGGGTGTCGATGCCCGCGGCGGTGACGACCGCGTCGAGGCCGCCGTGGCGCTCGGCGGCATCCCGGACGGCCTGCTCGACGGCCTCGGTGTCGGAGACGTCGACCGCGACGGCGTCGACGCCGTCGGCGACCGCGTCGACGCGCAGGTCGAGCACGATCGGGGTGCCGCCGGCCTCGGTGACGGCCGCGACGACCGCGGCGCCGAGTCCGGAGGCGCCGCCGGTGACGAGGACGCGGCCGATCGGGGTGGTGGGGACGGGCATGTGGTTCCTTTGCATCAGGACTTCGTGGGGACGTGGTGCAGTGACGTCGTGCGGTTCCGCCGGCGGACCGGCGGGGAGGTGTCGGTCAGCCGACGTGTTCGAGGGCTGCTGCCAGCCGGGTCGTCGAGCGACCCGGGTGGAACGGCACGGTGACGACGCGCCCGCCCCACTCGGCGAGGGTCGCCGACTCGGGCAGCTCGGCCGCGGTGTAGTCGCCGCCCTTCGCCCAGACGTCGGGGCGGAAGCGGCGCAGGGCCTCGTCCGGGGTCTGCTCGTCGAACACCACGACGGCGTCGACGCAGTCCAGGGCGAGGAGGAGCTCGACCCGGTCGTCCTGGGTCATGATCGGCCGGTCGGGGCCCTTGAGCGCCCGGACCGAGTCGTCGGAGTTCAGGCAGACCACGAGGCAGTCGCCGAGCGCACGCGCCGCGGACAGCGTGCGGGCGTGTCCGGCGTGCAGCAGGTCGAAGCAGCCGCCGGTCGCGACGACGGTGCCGCCGGCGCTCCGGACGTCGTGCACGACACGGAGCGCGTCGCGGTCGGCACCGGGCACGGCGATCGGTGCCGGGCCGGCGTCGGCGAAGAGCGCGGTGACGCCGCCGGCGGCCAGGTACTCCGAGGCCGCCTCGACGCCCGCGGTCACGGCGTCGGCGACGTCGAGACCGGAGGCGAGCGCCACGGCGACGCCGGCGGCGAGCCGGTCGCCGGCGCCGCACGGGTCGCCCGCGGTGACGGACGGAGCGGGCACGAAGCGGCTGCCGGACCGGTCGTCGGCGACGATCGCGCCGCGGTCGCCGAGCGTCACGGCGACCGCGCCGGCGCCCCAGCGCTCGACGAGGGTCGCGGCGGCGACGGTGGCGAAGGGCACGCCCTCACCCGGCAGGTCGGTGAACCGGCGTGCCTCCGAGGCGTTCGGCGTGGCGACGGCGACCCCGCGCACCGGTGCCGCGCCCTTGGGGTGCGGGTCCCAGACGACGGGGATGCGCGACGCGGTGGCGGTCAGCGCGGTGCGCATGGCCTCGGCCGATGCGACGCCGCGACCGTAGTCGGCGACGACGACGGCGTCGACGGTGTCGAGCACCGCGGTCATCGCGTCCGTGACGTCGGGCACGGGCGGGGTCGCGCAGCCCTCGTCGATGCGGACGAGGGCGTGGTCGACGACGCGCACGCGGGTCTTGACCGGCGTCGGTGCACCGGACGGACCCTCGACGATCGTGACGTCGGGCAGCAGGTCGCGGATCTCCTGGGCGCGGGTGTCGTCGCCGAGCACGGTGACCAGGGTGACGTCGTGGCCGTCCCGCGCGAGCATCGTCGCGACGAGGCCGGCCCCGCCGGCACGGCGGTCGTCGGTCGTCACGTCGACCACGGGCACCGGGGCGTCGGGGCTGAGCCGTTCGCTCGTGCCGGAGACGTCGACGTCGAGCAGCGTGTCGCCGACGACGGCGATGCGGAGCGTCCGGGCCGGCTGGACCGACCGGGCGCTCATCGGCGGCCGCCTCGGCGCAGCGCGGGCTCCATGGCCCGGCACAGGGCGTGCACGAGCACGAGTTGGGCCTCCTGCACGTGTGCGGACGGCCCCTCGATGGCGATGACGTCGTCGACGGCGTCGGCGAGGGGGTTCGGGCGGGGACCCGTCATGGCGATGGTCCGGGCGCCGACGGCGCGGGCGGCCTCGGCGGCGCGGAGTAGGTTCGGGCTCTTCCCGCTCGTGGTGAGCAGGACGACGACGTCGCCGGCGCGGGCGTGCGCCGACACCTGGCGGGCGAACACCTGGTCGAAGCCGTAGTCGTTGCCGATCGCGGTCACGGCCGAGGTCTCCGCGTGCAGGGAGATCGCCGAGTACGCGGGACGGTCACCGTCGAAGCGGCCGGTGAGCTCGGAGGTCAGGTGCTGCGCCTCGGCGGCGGACCCGCCGTTGCCCGCGGCGAGCAGGCGACGGCCGGCGACGAGCCGCGCGGCGATGTCGTCGGCCCAGTCGGCGATGTGGCCGTGGTGGTCGACGAGCGACGCGATCACGGGGACCGACGCGGCGATGTGGTCGAGCACCGCGCGTTCGCTCGCGGTGATCGTCTGCTCGTCGATCCCGGTCTGCTGGTCGATGGTCATCGTGCGCTCCGCTCCGTCGGCTGTGCGGCACGGGCGACCCGGCCGGCGTGGGTGGGGGATCCGGTCGCACGCGTGCGTGCGGCCGTGGTGGGTGCGGTCGCGGCGGGGACGGCCCCGGCGAGGAGCCGCTCGTAGACGCGCTCGCTGTCGGCGGCGACCTTCTGCCAGGTGTAGCGCGACTCGGCACGCTCCCGTCCGGCGCGACCGTAGGCCTCGCGGCGCTCGGGGTCGTCGAGCAGCGCACCGACGGCGGCGGCGACCGCTGCCTCGTCGCGCGGCGGGACGTGCAGGCCGGTGGCGTCCTCGACGACGGTGTCGATGAGCCCGCCGACGCTCGAGGCGACGACCGGGCGTCCGCAGGCCATGGCCTCGAGCGGCACGATGCCGAACGGCTCGTACCAGGGGGCGCACACGACGACGTCGGCGCTGCGGTAGACCTCGGGCATGTCGTGCTGGCCGAGCTGCCCGCGGAAGGACACGTGGTCGCGGATGCCGAGCGAGCGGGCCAGGGCGTCGAGGCGCTGGTACTCCGGGTCGTCGACCAGGTCGGCCCCGGCGACACCGGCACCGCCGACGACGACGAGCTCGACGTCGCGGCCCTGGTGCACGAGCTCGGCGATCGCGGCGATGGTCGTGCCGACGCCCTTGCGCTGCACGAGACGCGACGCGGTGAGCACCCGCAGGGCGCGGCCGCGTGCCTCGACGGGGCCGTCCGGCCGGAACAGGGTGGTGTCGACGCCGCACGGCACGACGGAGATGCGCTGCAGCGGCACGCCGAGGGTCTTCAGCTCGAAGGCCTCGTCGGAGCAGGTCGCGATGACCTGGTCGACGGTGCGGCCGACGGCCGGCTCGACCCACTCGCGCTCGTCGGGGCTCGTGTCCGCCGAACCCTGGTGGCGCCGCTTGACGACGCCGAGGGCGTGGAAGGTGTGCACGACCGGGATGCGGACGCCGCCGGTGCGGGCCTGCACCTGCGTGACGGCCTCGAGGGCCGCGTGCCCGGACATCCAGAAGTGGGTGTGCACGACGTCGGGACGGTCGACGAACCACTCGGCGGCGAGCACCGCCGCGAACGTGCCCATGTAGGGGAACAGGTCGTCCTTCGGCACGTGCCGCGCGGGCCCGGCATCGACGTGCACGACCTCGACGCCCGGACGCAGGAGCACCCGGACGGGCTGCTCGGCGTCGTCGCGCCGCGTGTACACCGTAACCTGGTGGCCACGGTCGGCGAGTGCCCCGGACAGCTCGGCGACGTGCACGTTCTGCCCGCCGGCGTCCACTCCGCCGAGCACGGCGAGCGGACTCGCGTGCTCGGACACCATCGCGATCCTCATCGCAGGCTCCCTTCGAGCGCGGCTCCCGTCGCGCGGTTCCGTCGTGCCGCCCGGTCGACGGCGTCGTCGAGCAGGTCGTCCCAGTCGGCGGTGAAGCGACCGAGTCCGTGGCGGGCGAGGACGGCCTCGCGCGCGATCGCGCCCCGGCGTCGGGCCTCGTCCGGGTCGTCGAGCAGCACGGCCGCGGCGCGCACCAGGTCCTCGACGTCGGTCGAGATCGCCCCGGCTTCCGGGGGCACGGTCCTGGCGGCGTCCGTGGTGGCGAGCACCAGCACCGGCATCGCCATGTGCATGGCCTCGATGAGCGAGAGGCCGAGCGAGGTCCACCGGTTCGGGTGCACGTAGGCGCGACGCTCCGCGAGCGCGGCGTGCATCGGGTCGCTCGGCACGTCGCCGAGCGCGACCACGCGGTCGCCGAAGCCGAGCTCGGGCAGGCGCTCGGCGCCCATGCCCCACACGTCGACCGGGGCGACGGCCGCGAACCGGGGGAGCAGGTCGGTGCCGACGACGCGGTTGCGGCGGACGGGTTCGTTGATGACGACGCCGAGACGGTCGAGCGTGCCGGAGTACAGCGGGCCCGGGTCGACGACGCCGTGTTCGACGACGGTGGTGCGGGTGGTCCCGCAGTCCCACATGAGCGCGTTCCAGTGCGTCACGTGGGCGATCGTCAGGTCGTCGCGGTCGCGGAACGGGTGCAGGCTGTTCGGCACGTCGACGCGGGGCGCGTTGTGCTCGACGAAGACCATCGGCACGTCGCGGCCGCCGAGCAGGCGCCGGGCCTCGTCGTGCTCCTCGGTGCGCTGGAGCACGACGACGTCGACCTCGGCGTCGGCGACGTCGGCCGGGTCGATCTCGATCGCGTTGTCGGGCCAGGCGCGGCCGCCGCGGCCGAGGCCCCAGCCGTCCCGGGCCGGAGTGGTGGGGATCAGGTACTCGTGCTGTCCGCGGACGAAGGCGTCCATCCAGCCGCCGTGGACGTGCCAGACGAGGATCCGCATGCGTGCTTCCGTTCGGGTCGAGAGGGTCGTGAGGGCCCGCATGCGTCCGTCCGGAGGACTCGGGACGCGGCACGGGCCTTCGCCGGACGCTACGCACTCGCCTCTGGGCTGCTCCGCAGACTTCTCCGGTCCATCCGTCAAGCGCAGAGGAGCAGCCGATCGTGCGCTTCCAGGACGTCCTCGACGCGCACCGTGGACAGGCACGGGTGCCCGGGGACGGGGCACTCGCGGGCGCGGCTCAGGCGGCACGCCGCACCCTGGTCGCCGAGCAGTTCGACGTGTGGTGCGTACGGCGCCCACTTCGCTGCGGGCACGACGGGGGAGAACAGGCTGACGATCGGGGCGCCGACCGCTGCGGCGAGGTGGGCCGGCCCGGTGTTGCCCACGACGACCACTTCGGCGCCGGCCAGGACGGCGGCGAGCTCCGCCGGACTCGTGCGTCCGCCGAGGTCGATGCCGGTCTCCCCGGCGACGGCGGCCGTGAGGGCGCGTTCGCCCGGTGAGCCGGTGACGACGACGGGGACGCCGCGCTCGGCGTAGGCGGCCACGAGCGCCCGGTGGTGCGACTCCGGCCAGGACCGTGCGGGGACGCTCGCCCCCGGGTGCACGACGACGTACCGGTCGAGCGCCGCGACGACGTCGGGCAGGGCCGCGTCGGTCCGCACCGCGAGCCGGCCGTCGTCGCCCGCGGGCAGCGGGAACCCGGCGGCGTCCGCGATCCGCAGCGCGCGCTCGGGCTCGGGGATGTCCTCGGGCAGGTCCTCGCCCGGGCGCAGGCGGACGTCGAGCAGCGAGCCGGGGTGGTCCACGGACGCACCGGACACCCGGGGCACGCCGGCCAGGCGCAGCAGCACGGCGAGCGGCAGCGGGGACTGGTGGAAGGACGTCAGCACGACGGCCTCGTCGGGGCGTTCCTCGGCGACGAGCGCACGGAACTCGGCGAGGACCGCGTCGTCGATCGGGCGTGCGGTCTCGGTCACCCACGGCGCCGCCCAGACCCGCAGGCTGTCGACACCGGGCAGCAGACCGCCGGCGGGTGCGCCCTGCGGTCCGCACAGCATCGTGACGTGCGCGGCCCGGGCGGCGACGGCACGGACGGCCGGGCCCGCGACGAGCACGTCGCCGAACGAGTCGAGCCGGGCGACGAGGACGCGCGGCCGGGTCACGCCCGGGCCGCCGCGACGTCCGGACCGGCGAGCCGGGTGGCCGTGCGGGCGATCACGAGGTCGACGGCCTCGTCGAGTCCGCCGGCCACGGTGGTCGCGACGTCCACCTCCTGCTGCCGGGTGCGCGGGGTCGGCACGAGGATCCCCTGCGCACCGGCCGCCTGGGCGGCCCCGACGTCGGCGCCGATGTCGCCGACGACCACGAGGGACTCCGGCGGCAGGCCGAGACGCTCCGCGGCCTCGAGCACCATCCCCGGCCGCGGCTTGCGGCACGCGCAGTCGTCACCGGCGTCGTGCGGGCAGACGCACCAGACGTCGAACGGACCGACGAGCTCGTCGACGCGGGCGTTCGTCGCGTCGACCTGGTCCCGCGTGGCCATGCCCTTGGTGACGACCGACTGGTTCGTCACCACCCCGACTGCCAGACCGGCGGCACGGGCGCGCTCGACGGCGCGGCGGGCTCCGGGCACGGGCACCACGAGGTGCGGGTCGGCGTTGTAGGGGACGTCCACGACGATGGTGTCGTCGCGGTCGAAGAGCAGGCCGCGCACGGTGCGGTCCGGATCGAGGGGCATGACTCCGGCGTACCGACGACCACCAGTGCAGTGCCCCAGGAACAGCCAGGGAACGCGGTCGCTCCGCGGCGCACCAGGTGCTCCCGTCTACGATCTCGGCGGTGACCGCTCTCGAGAGCCTGCCGCCGTCCGACGGCCGCCCCGAACTCCTCGTCCTCCGTGCCATCAAGCTCGGCGACCTGCTCGTCGCAGTCCCCGCGCTGCGCGCGTTGCGTCGTGCCTTCCCGGACCACCGCATCACGCTCGCGACGACGGCCTGGCTCGCGCCGGTCGTCGAGCTCGTGTCCGGCGTGGACGTGCACCTCGCCCAGCACGGGCTCGACCACCCGATCGCCGTCCCGACCGGCACCGTCGACGTCGCCGTCAACCTGCACGGTGCCGGCCCGGAGTCGTCCGACCTGATCGCCGCGCTCGCACCCCGTCGCGTGATCGGGCACGCCGACCCGACGCACGGCTACGACGGACCGGAGTGGCCCGAGGGCGTGCACGAGCGCGACCGGTGGGCGGACCTGCTCACCTGGCACGGGATCCCCGCCGATGCCGACGACGTCGCGATCGAGCGTCCGGCGGCCCCGCCGGCCGCCGCGGACGGCGCCGTCGTGCACGTGGGAGCCTTCCACGGTGCCCGGCACTGGCCGACCGACCGCTTCGCCGAGGTGGTGCGCGGACTCCGCGCCCGCGGTCTCGACGTCGTCCTGACAGGAGGCTCGGCCGACGTCGAGCGCGCAGCTGCCGTCGCCGACGGGGCCGGGCTGGCGCCGGAGGCGGTGCTGGCCGGTTCCCTGGAACTGCAGGACTTCGCCGGCGTGGCCGCCGCCGCCCGCGTCGTCGTCACGGTGGACACCGGGGCGGCGCACCTCGCGACCGCCTACGGCGTCCCCTCGGTCGTGCTGTTCGGCCCGGCCCCGCCCGAGGCGTGGGGCCCGCCGGCCTCCGGCCCGCACGTCGTCCTGACCGACGCCTCGGTCCGACGCGGCGACGTCTTCGCCGAGGACCCGGACCCCGCGATCCTCGCCGTGCAGGCGTCCGACGTGCTCGACGCCGTGGACCGCCTCGGGGTCGCCCGGGAGACCGCTCAGCCGACCGGCCTGTAGCGTCGACCGAGAGCCACCCGGACCTGCCGGGGGCTCGGAAGGAGCACCCGTGTTCGAAGCTGCTGACATCCGAGACTGGATCGGCCTGCCGGTCGTCGACGAGGCCGACGACAAGGTCGGCACGCTCGAGAGCATCTACTACGACACGGCGACGTCCGAGGCGTCGTTCGGTGCGCTGACGACCGGCATGGTCGGCTTCCAGAAGCTCCTGTTCGTGCCGCTCGTCGGCGCGACCGTGACCCCGAAGCACCTGCGCGTGACCTTCCCGAAGAAGCTCGTCAAGGACGCCCCGTCGATCCCGACCGACGGGCAGCTCGAGGCGGAGACCGAGCCGGTGCTCTACCAGCACTACGGCCTCGAGTACCGCACGGGCAGCGGCGGCGAGCGCCGACTCGGACGCCGCTGACCCCGAGCCGTCCCGCACGGCACGATCCCCATCACGACCCGACCCGCCCGGAGGCCGCAACTGCTCCGCACCACCAGGACGCTGCTCGCGGTGCTGTCTGCGCTCAGCGTCGTCGGTCTGGTCGTCACCGGGGCGGCACCGGGCGTCGGCACCGCGGCGTCGGCCGCCCCGATGTGGCCGGTGCCGCAGCCGTACCCGGTGACGTCCGACCCGGCCGAGCCGCTCGCGGACCTGCCGCCGGGCAGTGAGTACGTCGCGCTCGGGGACTCGTACTCCGCCGGGTACGGCCTCCGCCCGCTGACCGGTCTGCCGACGACCGCGTGCGTGCAGTCGGCGCGGGACTACCCGCACCGGCTGGCCGCGCGGTTCGGGCTCGCCCTGACCGACGTGACGTGCGCCGGAGCCACGAGCACCGATGTCGTGTCCGGGCACCAGTTCGCCGGTGTCCCGCCGCAGATCGAGGCACTGTCGGCCCGCACTCGGCTCGTCACCCTGACCATCGGCGGGAACGACGCAGACCTGTTCGGCACCGCGGCCTCGTGCCTGGCGCTCTCGGCGCACGGCCCGGTGTTCTCCGGCCGGGACGCGCCGTCCTGCGCGAGCAGCCTGGTGCGGGACGGCGTCGATCAGCTCGGCGTGACGATCCAGTCCCGGGTGGCGCTCGGCGTCGCCGACACCCTGGCCGCCGTGCGACGGGCGGCACCGAACGCCGTCGTGGTGTTCCTCGGGTACCCCGCGATCTTCCCGGACGCCGAGCACACCCCGGCGAAGGGGTGCTTCCGGTCGGCGCTCGACCTCGGGTCGCTGACAGGGTCGTTCCCGTCCGACACGTTCCCCTTCACCGACACCGACGTCGCCTACCTGCACGACGTGCAGGAGCAGCTGAACGAGGTGTCCCGCACGGCGGCCGACGCCGCCGGGGTCCGCTTCGTCGACGTGCTCGCGGACACCGCGGGGCACTCCGCGTGCGCCGCCCGTGACGACCGCTACGTCGCCGGGGTCACCCTGACCGGCACCGGCGACCTGCGTCGGATCGACCTCGAGACGGGCGCGCTGCACCCGAACGGCCGCGGGGTCGCGTACCTGACCGACCGCCTGGCGAGCGTCATCGGCGCCCTCGCCGGTTGACACCCGACGCGCGCGACGCCGGAGCCGCGTGTCGTCGGACGCGGGCGGTCCGTCGGCGGTGATCCGGGCCTCCCGGCCGACCGGTCGGTAGGGTCGCGGACGTGGTGGTGAGCGCCGGACTGTTGCTGCACCGGGCCGGACCGACCGGGCCCGAGGTGTTCCTCGTGCACATGGGCGGGCCCTTCTGGCGCAACCGGCCACGGGCGTGGTCGGTGCCGAAGGGACTCGTGGAGGGCGACGAGGAGCCGCTCGCGACCGCGTTCCGCGAGTTCGGTGAGGAACTCGGGGTCCCCGCTCCGGTCGGGGCGGACGACGTGACCGACCTCGGCGAGGTGCGGCAGGCGTCCGGTAAGCGCGTCCGGGTCTTCTCGGCACCCGCCCCTCGCGGCTTCGACGTCGCGACGGTGCGGAGCAACACGGTGCGGCTCGAGCTGCCGCGCGGATCCGGGCGGTTCGTCGACGTGCCGGAGGTCGACGACGCACGGTGGGTGGGGCTCGACGCAGCCCGCGACCTGCTCGTCGCCGGGCAGGTACGGCTGCTCGACCGCATCACGATGTGACAACGCACCGGACGAGCGTCGGACCCCGTGGTTAGCCTGGCGGAGCGTCGGGCGGGCCGTCGCGGACACCAGGGGAGTACAGATGCGGCGCTGGCGCACCATCACGGCGGGGTTGACCACCCTCGCACTCGGCACCGGACTCGCGATCAGCGGTGCCACGACGGCGTCCGCCGACCCGGCGGGGAACTGGGGCACGTTCACCCTGAGCGGGGCGAGCAAGGACTACACCGGCACGATGACCCTGGCCGGGTTCCCGGAGACGACGTTCACGTCGAACTCGCGGCAGTCGACCGTGGTCAGCGGGGCGTCGACGTGGCAGTCAGCGGACACGCCGGTCGGCAAGGCCGGCTTCGGCACCAGCCGCGGCACGACCTACATGAACCAGCGACCCCTGGCGGACAATGCGACGAACCCGTCGGTCACCACCTACACCTTCGCCGAACCGACCCCGGGCGCACGCTCGTGGGCCTTCGTCCTCGGCGACGTCGACGCCGACCAGGCGACCGTCACGGCGACCGATGCGAACGGCAACCCGGTCGCGGCGGCCGGACTCGGCTTCGGCGGCCGCGACGGCGGCACCGTCGGCTACAACTCCTGCTCGGCAGCGGTTGCCGGCGGATGGTCCTGCAGCGCCGACCCGGACGGCTCCGTCGGGAAGGACGTCCCGACCTGGACGCCGAACACGGACGCCGCCGTCGGCGGTGGCACGCTCGTCGGCAACGCGTCGGCCTCGGACACCGCGGGTGCGACCGCCTGGTTCAGCCCGACCGCGTCGCTGAAGACGCTCACCATCACGTACCAGCAGCGCAGCGGCTTCCCGGTCTACCAGACCTGGTTCGCGTCGAAGACGGCGCAGATCAGCGGTGTCGCGACCCTCGACGGCACGGCGATCCCCGGAGCGACCGTCACGGCGACGGCACCGCGCGGCGTCGTCTACACGACCACGACCGACGCGCAGGGACGCTACTCGTTCCCGGCGCTGCCGCAGATCAACGACTACGTCGTCCGCATCGCGACGCCTGCCGGAGCGGTCGACCCCGACGGCACCGACGACGGCGTCTCGGTGGTCCGCGAGGTCACGCTCAACGAAGTCGCCGCGGGCAACGACCGGAACGACGTCGTCTTCGCCTTCACCTCGCCCACGGACACGACCTCGATCATCGGCACCGTCGAGGACGAAGCGGGCAACCCGGCCTCGAACGTCCCCGTCGTCGTCGACGTGCCGAACGGTGACCCGGTCACGACCACGACGAACACCGACGGCGTCTTCGTGGTCTCCGACCTGCCGACCGACGCCTCGGTCGACGTCTCGGTCGTCGGCTCGGACGACGACCCCACGCCCGTGGACACCGGTGACGCCGGGGTGCCGGTGGTGCCGACCGACGCGATCACCGCCCCGCCGTCGGTCATCGCGACCGTCACCGGCTTCGTGACCCTCGACGACGCCCCGGTCGAGGCCGGCCAGGTCGTCGAGCTCCTGGACGGCACGGGCGCCGTCGTCGGTTCGACCACGACGGACGCGGACGGCCGCTACACCTTCGCCACCGTCGCCGGCACCTACACCGTCCGCACGACGGTCCCCGTGCCCGGAGCGACCGGCGACACCACGAACACCGGCGTGACCGCGGTCGTCGGGGACACGGTCGACTCCGACCTGCCCTTCGCGTCGCCCGCCGAGCCGGAGGTCGTCACGACCGACCAGCCCGGCACCGTCACCGACACGAACGGCGAGCCCGCAGCAGGCGTGCGGGTCGTCGCCACCCCGACCGAGGACGACGCCGGCGGCCCGGTCGCCGTCGAGACCGACGCCGACGGCGCGTTCGACCTCGCCGGCCTCGCACCCACGACGTCCTACGAGATCGCCCTCGACGTCGACGGCGTCGAGCCCGAGACCATCGTCACGCCGGACACCGGTTCGGCGACCCCGCTCGCCTTCGTGGTGCCGGCCGCCGAGACGACCCCGCCGACGAACCCGTCGCCGAGCGCGACCGCCGCGCCCGTGCCCTCGGGCTCGGCGACGCCCACCGTCCCGGGCGGCTCGGGGAACGTCCCCGTGGACGACCCGTCCGACGCCGCGGACGGCGGGCCGCTGGCCTACACCGGCGCTGACCTGACGCCGGGCCTCATCGCTGCCGGGGTGCTCGTGCTCCTCGGCGCTGGGCTGCTCACCTACCGTGCGGTGCGCAACCGCCGCCGGTCGCACCTGCAGGACTGAGCGCGCTCGAACGGCGGGCGGGTCGGCTGGTGCCGGCCCGCCCTTCGTGGAGTGCAGGGTCGTCGCGGGCGGCGGGGTCGTCGCGGGCCGCAGGGCCGAGGGACCGCAGGGCCGAGGGGCCGACAGGCGGCGAGGTCGCACAACACGCCGCCGCCGGGCCGTCGAGGTCGCACTTCGTGCCGCTTCGAGCGCCGGGATGCGGCACGTTCTGCGACCTCAGTGCCGCGGGCGCACGGGCCGTGCAGCGGGCGCACCCGAGGCTCGTCCGGCGTACGAGGTCGCACGACACGCCGCAGCCGGAACCTCGAGGTCGCTCTTCGTGCCGCTTCGAGCGCCGGGATGCGGCACGTTCTGCGACCTCAGTGCCGCGGCGGTGCGGGCCGCACGGCTGACGCACCCGTGCCTCGTGCGACACCCGAACTCGGCGTGCACGGCGGGTCCGAGGTCCGAGGCCGAGCGCCGAGGTCGCACGACACGCCGCGGCCGGACCGTCGAGGTCGCACTTCGTGCCGTTCCGAGCGCCGGGATGCGGCACGTTCTGCGACCTCGGTGCTCGATCGACCCCCGACCCGCCCGGCCCGCCGCCCTCAGCCCAGCTCGGAGCTCCGCCGCTGCGTCCGGATCGACCCGGTGACGATGCCGATCGACCCGGTGACGGTCTGGATCGCCCGGCTGACGATGGGGACCGACGTGGTGACCACCGCGAGCGAGGACGTGATCGCCTCGATCGACGACGTGGACAGGTGCTCCTGGTGGTGCGAGTGCACCGGGAACCCGCGCCGCGCGGCGAGCACGACGCCGAGCGAGCCGACGAGCACGGCGGCGCCGGCGAACGGCAGGTACTGCAGCCCGACGAGTCCGAGTGCCTGCCCGCCGATGGCGGCGCCGCCGGCGATGCCGATGTTCGACGCGCCGTTGACGAGGGCACCGGCGATGTCGGGGGAGACCCCGCCCGAGCGGATCGCGGCTGCCATGAAGAGCGTGCCGGTGGTGCCGTTCGCGGCCATCCAGACCCCGGCGACGACCATCGTGCCGACCAGCGAGCCGTGCACGAACGGCAGGGCGGCGAAGGCGACCGCCATCGTGGCGACGGCGACGACGAGGGTCTGCCGCGGTGCCCGGTCGACGAACATGCCGGCGAGCCAGAGCCCGATGACGCCGGTGCCGCCGAGCACGAGCAGCGCGCCGCTGACGAGCGAGGCGTCGAGCCCGGCGTCGATCGCGTACGGGCCGATGTACGTGTAGACGACGTAGTGGCCGGCGAAGAGCAGCAGGTCGGCGACGACGACGGACAGCAGTCCGGTGCGCGCCCAGGCCTTCGGGGAACCGATGTGCGGCGACGCAGCGCCGCTGACCGCCGGCAGGAAGAGCAGTGCGACGGCGGCGAGCGCCGCGGCGGCGACGGCGACCGAGAACACGGCGGGGCGCCAGCCGATGTGCTGGGCGACGAAGGTGGCGACCGGGACGCCGAGCACGAAGCCGAGCGAGCTGCCGGAGTACACGAACGCGATGGCTCGGCCGGCCAGGCGCGGCGGCACGATGCGTGTCGCGTAGGCCGAGGCCACCGAGAAGAACAGGGCGTGTGCGATGCCGCCGACGACGCGGCCGGCGCAGACGACCGCGAACGACGGCGCGAACGCGATCATCAGGTTCGAGACCGTGTACCCGACGAGGGTCGCGACGAGCACGGTCTTGCGCGGCAGCTTCGCGGTGAACGCGGTGAGCGGCAGCGCGAGGATCGCCACGGCGGCGGCGTACACGGTGACGACGATGCCCATCGTCGCCTCGGAGACGCCGAGGTCGGCGCTCATGGTGCCGAGCAGCCCGACCGGCATGAGCTCGGTGGTGATGGCGAAGAACGTCGCCAGGCCGAGCACGGCGATGCCGACGATCGACTGGCTGGTGACGGTGATCGGCCGCGTGTTCGTCGACACGGCCGAGGTGGTGGTGTTGGTGGACACGATGCTGACCTCCTCCGGGGAACGGCGGAACGCGCGACGACGCCGTCGGGGACGGCGTGTGACCGGGGGTCTGCGGGGCGCGCTCGCTGCTGGTGTGGATGATGTGGGTACGACTCCACGGCGAGTGCGCTGATCCAGTGTTGCACGCTCGATGGACCCTGGCGAGGGCCTCGGCACAATTTCTGGGAGCGCTCCAACGATTGTCAGCGAGGAGCGAACAGAACCGACCTCCACGGCCCCGGATCAGTACTCGTTCGTCACCCGACCCTGTACCCCGCCACCGCGCAGCGCGATCGTCAGGGTCCCGCTCATCGACTGCGCGGACATCGACACCGACCCGTGCAGCGCTGCCTCGCGGGGGAAGCAGGCGGAGGTCGACTCGATCCGGTCCGCCGTCGCCACGAGGCAGATCGTCGACCGGTCCGTCCCGACCCCGGCCCAGACGTTCCACGGCGTCTCGAACGACCCGCCGTCGAGCGCCCGGTTCGTGAAGACGAGTCGCGTCGTGTGCAGGCTCACCGGCGCCTCGACCGGTCCGGGCAGCTGGTCGGCGAACGTCTGCGGCATGTCGAGGAGCTCCTCGAGCGTCACGGTCCCGGCGGTCGGCGTGATCGACGGCGCCGCCGGCACCTCCGGCAACGAGCTCCCGACGAGCGTGCCCGCCGCGAAGACGACCCCGATCGCCGCGGCCGCACCGAGCGCGATCCACAAGCGGGGCCGTGCACTGAACAGCGCCGTCCGCCACCGGGGCACCGGCTGCGGTCCGGTCGGGAGGCCCGGCGCACCTCCGACGTCGCCGCCCACCTCGGCAGCGTGGCCGGGTCCGGCGCCGTGGTCGGCTCGGCCGCCGGCGTCCGGCTCCGACGTCGTGCCGGGTCCCTCGGGCGAGGTCGACCACGACGCGGATGCTCCGTCGGCCGACGCCGCTGCCGAGGGAGCTGCGGAGGATGCGACCGGCTGTGCCACCGAGTCCCGACCCGCAGCCTCAGCCTCAGCCTCAGCCAGGCGAGGCCATGAGTCCCACACCGAACCCGTGGGCACCTCGGGGTCCGCCGTCGCGCCCGGCGATCCCGCCCTGCCCCGACCGGGATCCGAGGTCCTGCCCGGACCCGCGCCCGAACCGGAGGTCGTGCCGAGACCTGAGCCCGGACCCGAGGTCGCGCCCAGGGCCCGGTCCGGGCCGGTGACGGTGCCCGGACCTGGACCCGACCGCGCTGGAGTCCTCGGACCCGGACCCGGAACCGAGCCCGGACCCGAGCCCGGGTTCGGGCCCACACTCGCGCCCGAACCCAGGCCCACACCCGCGGCCGTACCCGTACTCGCGGCTCCACTCGTGCTCGCACCCGGCCCACTGCTCGTCGCCGTGCCCGAGACTGCACCTGCGGACTCGTCCGGTCCTCCGGCAGCGACCGGACCGCCCTCGGGGTCCGGCCCAGGGCGAGAGCCGGAGCCAGCACCGGCGCCGGCGCCGGCCGATTCCAGCCAGACGTCCCTCCCGACACCGTCGGGAGGGGTCGCTGCCGACCCGGCACCGGACGCTCGTGCCCAGCCGGGGGTCCCCACACCACCGGACCGCGGCGCCCGACCCGGCCGCGTCGACGAGGCAGGCTGTCCGCTGACCGCGGTCGGGCCTCCTGACCGGTGTCCGCCTCCGCGACCGCGCCCGCGCTCGAGGCCCGCCAGCGCGATCCGGGCGCGCGCCGCGTCCTCCGGGGTCGAACCCGCTCCCCAGGCGACGGCCTCGAGCCGTGCCCGTTCCGCATCCACGTCGTCGTGGTCCATGCGCACTCCCGCTCTGCCGGACGTGGGTCCATCGTGGCACCGTCCGTGCGGGTGCGCGCACCCAGAACGAGGGAGTAGGCGTGACGCATGAGCACCGAACCAGCAGACCGGCACGACGCCGATCCCGAGACCCTCGAGCCGCTGAGCCACGACACGCAGTCCGGCGAGGCCGACTACGTCGCGACGAGCCCCGGCGGGTCCGGCACCGAACGCCACGTGCCGACCGCCGACGAGGAGCAGGGCCGCGGCACCGAGTACGACCCCGTCGACCAGGGCCCGCAGCAGGAGGGGCAGGGCGGCTGACGCGTCACCGGATCGCGCGGCGGAGCACGGCGCGCTCCGCGGCGGTCCACGTCGCACTCGTCACGACGTAGAGGGCCGCGGCGAGGGGTGCGATCGCGGCGAACACCACCGAGATGAACGGTGCGATCCGGCCGACGGTCTCGGCGGCGGCCGTCCCCGGCACGGCCGCTCCGGGTTCCGCCGGGGGCACCGGGTTCCACCGCAGGTTCGCGCGCCGACTCAGTTCGACGACGACCGCGAGCACGGCCAGCAGCAGCACGACCACCCACGCGTGCACCCACAGCGGCGACGTCAGGGTCACGACCAGGGAGTGTCCGAGCGGGACGCCGACGAGCGTGGCCTCGAGCAGGGCGTTCGCGGTGCCGCCGATGCTGCCGTGCGAGAACAGGGCGTAGACGAGCGAGAGCACCGGCGCCTGTGCCAGCACCGGCAGGCAGCCCGCCAGCGGCGACACCTTCTCGTTCGTGTAGAGCTCCTGCACCGCGCGCTGGAGTGCCGCGGAGTCCTTGCCGTGCCGTTTCCGCAGGGCGGCGAGCAGGGGCGCGAGTCGACGACGGTCGCGTTCCGCGCGGACCTGCAGGACGGCGAGCGGCACGAGTGCGGCCCGGATCGCGATGGTGACGAGGACGACCGCGAGCGCGGCCGAGAAGGACCCCGTGACGGGGGAGAGCGCCGCGGTCAGGGCGGCGAGCAGGTCGGCGCCGCCGTGCAGCAGCGGGCCGACGAGGGGCAGGGTGGACAGGTCCATGACGTTCCGATCGATCGTGGGTGCGGGAGGCGTGTGCGGCCCGACCACCGATCGGTGGTCAGGCCGTGGCGACGACTCCCGGGGCCCGCGAGCGGACCTGTCCGTCGGCGTCCGGGTGGCTCCACGCGATGCGGGTCACGAGGTCCGGGACCGCTCTGCTGACGACGGCCCGCTGACCGGCGGCGAGCAGCGTCACGAGCACGGCGAGCAGCACGCGTGCGAGCACGACGGCGGTCACGACCGCGGCGATGCCCAGCGCGGCGACGGTCAGCACGGGCACCACGCCCGGCGCGCCGGACGCCGTGGTCACCGGGAACCCGGTGACCAGCACGGCGAGGATGCGCAGCAGCGACGCGAGGACGGTCATGGTGCGATCAGCGTAGCGCCCGCGTGCCGCGCCGGACAGACGGGTCGCACGGGGGAGGATCACGACATGACCGCAGGTTCGCCGAGCACCCCAGCGACCGTCGCGCTCGAGGCGGCCGGGATCCCCTGGACGCCGCACGTGTACGAGCACCACGAGAGCGCCACCAACTTCGGAGAAGAGGCCGCCGCCGCCCTCGGGCTGCGCGAGGAGCAGGTCTTCAAGACCCTCGTCGTCTCGGTCGACGGCGCCCTCGCCGTGGCGATCGTGCCGGTGGCGAACCGGCTCGACCTCAAGGCGATCGCCGCGGCGGTCGGTGGCAAGAAGGCGACCCTGGCGGACCCGGCCCTCGCCGAGAAGCGCACGGGCTACGTCGTCGGCGGCATCAGCCCGGTCGGCCAGAAGACCCGGCTGCGCACCGTGCTCGACGAGTCGGCGCTGTCGTACGCGAGCATCTTCGTCTCCGGGGGGCGCCGCGGGTTCGACATCGAGGTCGCGCCGACGGACCTCGCGCGCGTCACCGACGCCGTCACGGCGCCGATCGCCCGGACCTGAGTCGGGTCGCCGCAAGTTTCTCCCGCACCCGGGAATGACCCGGGCCCTCCTGCGTTGCATTGAGTCGAAGGCACTCAAGTTCCCCAGGAGGTCCCTTTGCCAGACACGTTCGGCCCGACCGGCAGCAACGACTCGTTCGACGAGTTCCTCGCCCGCCTGCTCGCGGCACAGCGCACCGGTGACCAGCAGCGCGTCCGCGCGTTCGGCCGACCGGTCGACATCACCCGGCTGCTCAGCCGCCGGACCCACGAGCTGCTCCAGCACACCGCCGAGTACGCGGTCGCGCAGGGCCAGCGCGAGGTCGACGCACTGCACGTCCTGCACGTGCTCGTCCGCACCGAACCGTTCGACGCCGTCGTGCGCTCCGCCGGGGTCGACCCCGAGCGCCTCGCCGACGAGATCGAACAGCGCCTGCCGATGGCGCACGAACCGGTCGCCGAGCAGTCCGGTCGCCCGGCGCTGACCGCCACCGCGCAGCGCATCCTCGTCGAGGCGACGCAGGCCGCGCGCGGCTTCGGCAGCACGTACACCGACCCCGAGCACGTCTTCTTCGCGCTCGTGATGGACCAGGAGACCGTGACCGGGCAGCTGCTCGCCAGCGCCGGCATCACCCCGCAGGTCATGCAGGACTACGCGGCACAGGCTGCCGCCGCCGCGAGAGAGGGGCGCCCCGTGCCCGGAACACCCGACACCGCCAGCAGCGATCAGGCCACCGACGGCGACACCCCGACGCTCGACCAGTTCGGCACCGACCTCACCGCCCGTGCCCGTGACGGGCACGTCGACCCGGTGATCGGCCGCGCCGACGAGATCGAGCAGACCGTCGAGATCCTGCTCCGCCGCACCAAGAACAACCCGGTGCTGATCGGCGAGCCCGGTGTCGGCAAGACCGCGATCGTCGAGGGCCTCGCTCAGCGCATCGTCGACGGTGACGTCCCGGCCCTGCTGCAGGGCAAGCGGGTCGTCGCGCTCGACCTGCCCGGCATGCTCGCCGGCACCCGCTTCCGCGGCGACTTCGAGGAGCGCCTAACGAAGGCGATGGACGAGATCGCGGCGCACGCCGACGAGCTCATCGTCTTCGTCGACGAGCTGCACACCGTCGTCGGCGCCGGTGGCGGCGGCGAGGGCGGCTCGATGGACGCCGGCAACATCCTCAAGCCCCGGCTCGCCCGCGGCGACCTGCACCTGGTCGGCGCGACGACGCTGAACGAGTACCGCCGGATCGAGAAGGACGCCGCGCTCGAGCGCCGCTTCCAGCCCGTCACGGTGGGGGAGCCGACCGTCGAGGACGCCGTCGCGATCCTGACCGGCCTCGCCCCGCGCTACGAGGAGCACCACGGCGTCGTCTACACGCCCGAGGCACTCCGCGCCGCCGTCGAGCTCTCGCACCGGTACGTGACCGACCGGCACCTGCCCGACAAGGCCATCGACCTCGTCGACCAGGCCGGTGCACGCCGTCGCCTCGCCCTGTCGGGCGACGTCGACGTCGACGCCCTGCGTGCGCAGGTCACCGACCTGACGGCCCGCAAGGACCGCGCGGTCGCCGAGGAGCACTACGAGGAAGCGTCCGACCTGCGCGACGAGATCGTCGGACTGGAGGCCCGGATCACCGCCGCCTCGTCGGCGGACGCCACCCGCGCCTCCCGTCCGGAATCCGCGGACACGTCGATCACGGAGGGTGACATCGCCGCCGTGGTGTCACGCGCCACCGGCATCCCGGTGACCCGCCTCGGTTCGGCCGACAAGACGCGGCTCGCCGCCCTCGAGTCCGAGCTGCACGACCGCGTCGTCGGCCAGGACGACGCCGTGCGGGCGATCGCAACCGCGGTGCGGCGCAGCCGGACCGGCATGGGCGACCCCCGTCGTCCGGTCGGCAGCTTCCTGTTCCTCGGCCCGACGGGCGTCGGCAAGACCGAACTCGCGAAGGCCCTCGCGTCGTCGCTGTTCGGTGACGAGTCCGCCATGCTCCGCTTCGACATGAGCGAGTTCGGCGAGCGCCACACGGTGTCCCGCCTGGTCGGTGCCCCTCCCGGGTACGTCGGCTACGACGAGGCCGGCCAGCTCACCGAGCGGGTCCGCCGCAACCCGTACTCGGTGATCCTGCTCGACGAGGTCGAGAAGGCCCACCCGGACGTCTTCAACCTGCTGCTGCAGGTGCTCGACGACGGCCGGCTCACCGACGGACAGGGGCGGACCGTGGACTTCCGGAACACCGTCGTCATCATGACGTCGAACATCGGCTCGGAGTTCCTGGCCTCCCGCTCGGGAGCGCTCGGTTTCTCCCCGGTCGGCGCCACCGACGGGTACGCCGCGGACGACCTGCGGGCCCGCGTGATGGGCAAGCTCCGCGAGGCGATGCGGCCCGAGTTCATCAACCGCATCGACGAGATCGTGCTGTTCCGCAAGCTCGACCGGTCCCAGATCGCGTCGATCGTGTCCCTGCTCCTGCAGGACACCGCGCTCCGGCTCGTCGCGCAGGACATGGTCCTGTCGGTGTCCGACGCCGCGGTCGACTGGCTCGCCGAGCACGGCTACGAGCCCGAGTACGGCGCCCGTCCGCTCCGCCGCCTCATCCAGCGCGAGGTCGACGACCGCATCGCGACCCTGGTGGTCGACGGCGCGGCCGGCGCGGGCGACACCGTGCGGATCGACGTCGCGGGCGACACCCTGACGGCGACCGTCGCGGAGCACGCGGCACTGTAGCGACACCGCCCGCACGGGCACCCGCACGACGGCCCGGTACCGGTTCGGTACCGGGCCGTCGTCGTGTCCGCGGGGCGCGGCCCCGGTATTCGCGAATGCAATTCCGGAAGAATGTGCGGGAAAGGCTTGCGCTCGGGAATGTCGTGCGGATAGTGTTCGAGCGTCGCGAAAGCCAGCGACCCGAACAGCTCGAGACCGAAAGGGGGCCGACCATGATGATTCCTGCAACCACTCCGTTCCGTGGAATGCGTGGCCGCGTCGGTACCCCGTTCCGCGTCCGCTGACCCGGGGCGTCCGACTCCCTCCCGACATCTCCGTCCGCTGACCTCGTCGTCAGCGGACCTCCCGTACCGAGCCGATCGCAGGCCGATCGCGCTCCGGTCGCGGCGGACCCACCGATCACCGGTCGACCCGTCGTCGCACACCTGACGTGCGACGGTCGGTCGACGACGATCGGGGTCCGACGGTGTCGAGGAGCAGTCTGACGCTCGCGGTCCGTGCATTCCCGTACCGCACCGTCCGGCATTCCCTGACGGTCGCGGCGCGCATTCCTGCGCATTCCCGTCGTCGCCCGACGACGGGTGTTTCCGTCGTGCCCGCGTGCCGGGCAGCTCCGTCGTGCCCGAAAGGCATCATCGTGTCCGTCAAGACCACCACCCGTCCACCCGATCTCCACCCGGCGCCGCGCCGGGTCTCCCTCGCCGACCGACTCGCGCTCCGCGTCGGTCTGGCCCTCATCATCTGGAGCCGCCGCACCCGCCGGGTCCGGCCGCGACTCGACCCGTCGACGCTCCTCCGCCTGCAGCGCGAACGGCAAGCCCGCGAGGACCGCTGGCTGCAGCAGGCCGCCGCCCCACTGCGCCAGTGGCGGTGACGGCGGCACCGTGGTGCTGCTCGCGTCGGACTGCGGGCGCCGCGGCGGTCGGGTGCTCGGGTGCAGTTCCGCGCGTCGGGAGCTGTTCCGCGCGTGGTGAGGCGTTTCGCGCGTAGGAGGCCGTTCCTTCCGGCCCCCTACGCGCGGTTCCGCTTCCTATGCCGCGCGCGATGGGACAGAACGTGTGCGGCGGGGGTGAGGCGTGCCTCCAGAGCCCGTCGCCGGCTCGTTGGTAGTCCGTTCCTTCCGGCCTCCTACGCGCGGTTCCGCTTCCCGTGCCGCACGCGATGGGACGGAAAGTGCGCGGCGGGGGTGGGCCGTGCCTCCCTCGTCCGTCGCCGTCGGCGGTCTCGCGCATGGTGAGCTGTTCCGCGCGTGGGCAGCCGTTCGTTCCTGCTCCCGACGCGCGGTTCTGCTTCCCATGCCGCGTGCGATGGGACGGAACGTGCGCGGCGGGGGTGACGACGACCACCGCACGACCGGAGTCACCTCGAACCACGCCGTCGCACGGGCCGACGTGACCTCTGTCGTGCGCAGCGCATCCGCGCCAGGCGCTGCACCGGGACCGGCCTGTGCGTCCGCACCCGCGCGGCCACCGTGTCGGACGCACCCCGGGCCTCCCGTACCGTTGTCGGGTGACCGAAACCGCAGCTGCACTCGTCGAACGCCTCACCGCCCTCGTGCCGGACTTCCCGAAGCCGGGGGTGCTGTTCCGCGACGTGACGCCGGTGTTCTCGGACGCCGTCGCGTTCGGCCGCGTGTGCGAGGCACTCGCAGCACCGTTCGCGGTGGGGGCCGGGTTCGACGCCGTCGCCGGCATCGAGGCCCGGGGCTTCGCCCTCGCCGGCGGCATCGCCGCCCAGCACCAGGTCGGCGTGCTGACCGTGCGGAAGGCCGGCAAGCTGCCCGGCGAGGTGCTCAGCGAGCAGTACGCGCTCGAGTACGGCGAGGCCGAGCTCGAGCTCCGGCCCGGGCAGCTGCCCGCCGGCACCCGCGTGCTCGTGGTGGACGACGTGCTCGCCACCGGGGGGACCGGAGCCGCCACCATCACGCTGCTCGAACGCGCCGGCTACCAGGCGATCGGCTTCGCCGCGCTGCTCGAGCTCGACGGGCTGTCCGGGCGCGAGCGGCTCGAGCCGCGCCTGCCCGTCGCGACGCTCGGTGCCGTCCCGGCCTGATTGCACAGGCGCGTTCGCGGGCCCCGCGTGCGCACTAGTCTTGACGCACCAATTCGATCGAGGAGTCCCATCATCGTGACCGAGTCAGTCGCCCCCGCGCCCGCAGAGCTTCCCCAGGCACCCGAGCCCCGGACCGCGACGACGACCACGACGGGCACCGAGCTCTTCGACGGTGAGCGCGGCGTCGTCGCGATCCGCGTCGACGGCGTGCTGAAGGACCTCGCGGCCGAGGTCCTGGCCGGCGAGACCGCCGAGGCCGTCACCCTGCAGGAGCAGGACGGGCTCGACATCCTCCGGCACTCCGCCGCACACGTGCTGGCGCAGGCGGTGCAGCAGATCAACCCGGACGCGAAGCTCGGCATCGGCCCGCCCGTCACCGACGGCTTCTACTACGACTTCGACGTCGCCGAGCCCTTCACCCCCGAGGACCTCAAGGCGATCGAGAAGGGCATGGACCGCATCGTCAAGCAGGCCCAGCGCTTCCGGCGCGTGGTCGTCACCGACGAGCAAGCGCGCGAGCTGATGGCGGGGGAGCCGTACAAGCAGGAGCTCATCGGGCTCAAGGGCGCGGCGACCGACGGCGACTCCGGCGAGAGCGTCGAGGTCGGCGCCGGCGAGCTCACCGTCTACGAGAACGTCGACCCGAAGTCGGGCGAGGTCGTCTGGCAGGACCTCTGCCGCGGCCCGCACGTCCCGCACACCCGCTGGATCGGCAACGCCGCGAAGCTCATGCGCGTGGCGGCGGCCTACTGGCGCGGCTCCGAGAAGAACCCGCAGCTGCAGCGCATCTACGGCACCGCCTGGCCCGACAAGGACCAGCTGAAGGCCTACCTCGTGCGCCTGGAAGAGGCAGCGAAGCGCGACCACCGAAAGCTCGGTGCCGAGCTCGACCTGTTCTCCTTCCCCGACGAGATCGGGTCCGGGCTGGCGATCTTCCACCCGAAGGGCGGCATCATCCGCCGCGAGATGGAGGACTACTCGCGCCGTCGGCACGAGCAGGAGGGCTACTCGTTCGTCTACACGCCGCACATCACCAAGGGCGACCTGTTCGAGCAGTCCGGTCACCTCGGTTGGTACAAGGACGGCATGTTCCCGGCCATGCACATGGACGAGGCACGCGACGAGGACGGCAACGTCACCCGCCAGGGCGCCGACTACTACCTCAAGCCGATGAACTGCCCGATGCACATCCTGGCGTACCGGTCGCAGGCACGGTCCTACCGCGACCTGCCCCTGCGGATGTTCGAGTTCGGCACGGTCTACCGCAACGAGAAGTCCGGCGTCATCCACGGCCTCACCCGCGTCCGCGGCCTGACCCAGGACGACGCGCACATCTTCACCACGCCGGAGAAGATGAAGGAGGAGCTCACCACGACCCTCGACTTCGTGCTCTCGCTGCTGCGCGACTACGGCCTCGAGGACTTCTACCTCGAGCTCTCCACGAAGGACCCGGAGAAGTACGTCGGTGACGACGACGTCTGGGAGATCGCGACGAACACGCTGCGCGAGGTCGCCGAGGAGTCCGGGCTCGAGCTCGTCCCCGACCCGGCAGGCGCCGCGTTCTACGGCCCGAAGATCTCGGTGCAGGCCCGCGACGCCATCGGCCGCACCTGGCAGATGTCGACCGTGCAGCTCGACTTCAACCTGCCCGAGCGGTTCGGCATCGAGTACACCGCCGCCGACGGCTCGCGGCAGCGTCCGGTGATGATCCACCGCGCGCTGTTCGGGTCGATCGAGCGGTTCTTCGGCGTGCTCACCGAGCACTACGCCGGCGCCTTCCCGGCGTGGCTCTCGCCGGTGCAGGTCGTCGGCATCCCGGTCGCGGCGGAGTACGGCGACTACCTCGACGAGGTGGTCGCGAAGCTCCGGTCGCACGGCGTCCGCGCGGAGGTCGACCACTCCGACGACCGCATGCAGAAGAAGATCCGCACGCACACCAAGGCGAAGGTGCCGTTCCAGCTCATCGCCGGTGGCGACGACCGCGACGCCGGGGCGGTCTCGTTCCGGTTCCGCGACGGCCGGCAGGACAACGCCGTGCCCGTCGACGAGGCCGTCGACCGGATCCTCACCGCGATCCGCGAGCGCGCGCAGGTCTGATGACCATCCCAGGAGGCACGGATCCCGTCCCCGGGACCGGTCGCGTCGACGACGTGGCCGGTCCCGGCGCGCGGGCCGCTTCCGACACGTCGGTCCCGGTCGGTGCGTCGGACCCGACCGGTGCGCCGGACCTGATCGGCGCGGCTGGTCCGGCTGGTGCCGGCGCGGCCGGTGACCCGCTCGTGATCCGCGACGCCGCGACCGGCGCCGCGGTGCCGGACGCGTTCCAGCGGCTCTGGAACCCGCACCGGATGGCGTACATCGACGCCGGCCGCGAGGGCGAGGGCCGCGGGCACCGCGACGACTGCCCGTTCTGCGAGGCGCCGCACAAGTCCGACGAGGACGCCCTCATCGTCGCGCGCGGCGAGCACGCCTACGTCCTGCTCAACCTGTTCCCGTACAACAGCGGCCACCTGCTCGTGTGCCCGTACCGGCACGTCCCGCTCTACGACGAGGCCACCCCGGACGAGCTGCGCGAGATGGGGGAGCTCACGCAGACCGCGATGCGGGTGCTCCGGCAGGTGTCCCACTGCGACGGCTTCAACATCGGCATGAACCAGGGCGAGGTCGCCGGAGCGGGCATCGCCGCGCACCTGCACCAGCACATCGTGCCGCGGTGGGCGTCCGACGCGAACTTCTTCCCGATCATCGCCCGGACGAAGTCGATGTCGCAGATGCTCGGCGAGACCCGCCGACTCGTCGCCGAGGGCTGGCCCGCACAGCACTAGACTGTCGGCATCATGAGCGACAGCAGCAGCACCCCGAGCACCCCCGGCACCTCGATCACCGGCTCCGACCGCGTCAAGCGCGGACTCGCGGAGATGCTCAAGGGCGGCGTCATCATGGACGTCGTCGACGCCGAGCAGGCCCGCATCGCGGAAGAGGCCGGCGCGACCGCCGTCATGGCCCTCGAGCGCGTCCCCGCCGACATCCGCGCCCAGGGCGGCGTGGCCCGCATGTCCGACCCGTCGATGATCGAGGAGATCATCGCCGCCGTGTCGATCCCGGTCATGGCGAAGGCCCGCATCGGTCACTTCGTCGAGGCCCAGGTCCTGCAGGAGCTCGGCGTCGACTACATCGACGAGTCCGAGGTCCTGTCGCCGGCCGACTACGTCAACCACATCGACAAGTGGAAGTTCACCACCCCCTTCGTCTGCGGTGCCACCAACCTGGGCGAGGCGCTCCGTCGCATCACCGAGGGCGCGGCGATGATCCGTTCCAAGGGCGAGGCCGGCACGGGTGACGTGTCCGAGGCCACGAAGCACATCCGCACGATCAGCAAGGAGATCGCGGCGCTGCGCAACCTCAAGGAGGACGAGCTCTACGTCGCCGCGAAGGAGCTCCAGGCTCCGATCGACGTCGTGCAGGAGGTCGCCCGCACCGGCAAGCTCCCCGTCGTGCTCTTCACCGCCGGCGGTGTCGCCACCCCGGCCGACGCCGCGATGATGATGCAGCTCGGTGCCGACGGCGTGTTCGTCGGGTCCGGCATCTTCAAGTCCGGCGACCCGGCCAAGCGTGCCGCGGCGATCGTCAAGGCCGTCACCTTCCACGACGACCCGAAGGTCATCGCCGAGGTGTCCCGCGGGCTGGGCGAGGCGATGGTCGGCATCAACGTCGCCGACGTCCCTGCGCCGCACCGTCTCGCCGAGCGCGGCTGGTGAGTGCCCGGCCCCGCATCGGGGTCCTCGCGCTGCAGGGCGACTTCCGTGAGCACATCGCGTCGTTGACCGAGCTCGGCGCCGACGTGGTGCCGCTCCGTCGACCGGAGGAGATCGCGTCGCTCGACGGCGTCGTGGTCCCCGGCGGCGAGTCGAGCGTGATGGACAAGCTGTCCCGCGCGTTCGGCGTCGCTGCGCCGCTGTCCGAGGCGATCCGCGGGGGACTGCCGACGTACGGCACGTGTGCCGGCATGATCATGCTGTCGTCGCGGATCGCCGCCGGGATCCCGGGGCAGCAGACGCTCGACGTGCTCGACACCACCGTGCGGCGCAACGCGTTCGGCGCACAGAACGACTCGTTCGAGACCGACATCCCGATGCCGGACCTCGGAGAGGCGCCGGTGCACGCGGTCTTCATCCGCGCGCCGGTGGTCGAGCAGCACGGCGACGACGTGCACGTGCTCGGTGCCCTGCCGGACGGCCAGGTGGTCGCGGTGCAGCAGGGCAACGTCATCGCGAGTGCGTTCCACCCGGAGGTCGCTGGCGAGGACCGCTTCCACCGGCGCTTCCTGGACCTGGTCCGCACGGCCTGAGCGCAGAGCTCCGCCGCGCACAGCAGGGCCGGGTACCGAACAACGAGCACCGAGGGGCTGGCCCCGACCGACGGTCAGACGACGCCGAGCGCCGTCGCGACCTGCATGCCGACGGCGCCCACCGCCGCAGCGGCGAACACGCCCGCGAGCACGGCGTCCACCACGGCCCGCGGTCGGCGCCGTCCGCCCGCAGCGCGCAGGAGCTCCGCCGAGAACCGGAAGACGAACACCCGCGCGGCCAGCAGGAGCGGCACCGACCACGCCGCCCAGGAGCCGACGGACGGCGCCGACAGGGCGACGAGGAGCCACGCGGCGAGGGCTGCCAGGCCGCTGAGGAGCGCTCCGGTCCGATCGCTGTCGTCCTCGCGGCGGCGCCCCCGGTCGGCGACCGGTCCGGTCCACAACCCCGATCGCACCTGGGTCCGTCGACGGGCGATCGTGACTCCGCTCCGCGCGGCCGATTCGAGCAGGAGCGCGACGGCGAGGGCGGCGACGAGCGCGGCGACGGCGTCTCCGTCCGGTGGCACGATCCCGGCGAGCAGCACCACCGCGATGCCGGTGCCGGCGATCCACGTGACGGCGGTCAGCACGAGGACGACCGGCACGAGCGGGATGCGACGCGCGGTCCGGCGGAGGAGGCCGCGGGGGAAGGTCACGAACGAGTTCACCTCGGCCACCAGCACCCAGAGGGCCACGATCCCGGTGACCGCCCAGCCGAGGACCTTCGTCACCACGTTCGCGCCGCCGCCCGCCGCGACGTGTGCGCCGAGGACCGAGGCGAGCAGCAGCCAGGTGACGATCGCCACCGGGATGGACACGAGGTTCCAGACCCCGTGGTCCACCCGGCGCAGGGCCTCCCACGACGTCGGGTGCTGCGCGAGCACCTGCGCCGCGTTGGCGACCCGCCCCGGCGCGTGCATCGCGGATCCCGCCGCGAGCATCACCCACTCGTTGTTCGGGTCGAGTTCGAGGGCGCGGTCGAGGGCAGCCGTCGCCTGCGGCCGGTAGGTCTCGTCCGTCCAGGACAGGGCGCGGTAGCACCCGGCGGCGTCGGCGAGGAGCACAGCGTCGTGCGGGGCGAGTTCGAGTGCCCGGTCGAGGGCGGCCGCGGCCCGAGGCACGTCGGCGAGGGGCCAGATCTGCTCCTCGGTGATGGTGCGCTTGGCCCGGGACCACCGGGTGTGCGCGAAGGCCCAGAGCAGGTGCGCCTGCGCCCAGTCGGGGCTGCGGTCGAGCAGCCGGTCGGCAGCGCGCTTCGCCTCGAGCCGCTCGTTCGTGTCGAGGAGCGCGTTGAGCCGGGTCCACATCGCGCCGGCGTGCTCGGGGTCGATCGCCAGCGCGCGTTCCGCGGCGACCCGGCTCGCCGCGTGGTCGTGCCGCGCCCGTTCCGCTCGGGCGAGCATCGCCCAGAGCCGCACGTCGTCCGGTGCGCCGGCGACCGCCGCCGTGAGCACCGTCCTGGCCTCGTCGGGGCGCCCGAACCCGAGCAGGGCGTCCGCGCGTTCGACGACGACGTCGACGGCGTCCGACATCAGAGCTCGCGCTCCTCGCGCAGCCACTCGGCCATGTCGTCGTACTCGCCGCTGCTGTTCGAGTACTCGGCCACGTTGCGGGCGGCCTGCACCCACGGGCCGATGGAGGGCTTGACCTCCTTGAGGGCGTCGCGCAGGTCGGGCATCCGCACCGGTCGCACGGCGCCGGAACGGATCGAGTCGGTCATCGCCTTCTCGGCCGCGGTCGTCACGAGGTGCTCGAGGTCGGCGCCGGAGAACCCACGGGTCCGTCGGACGAGGTCGTCGAGGTCGATGCCCTCGATCGGGCGCTTCCGCAGGTGTCCGCGCAGGATCGCCTCGCGGGCGGCCTCGTCCGGCGGGCGCACCAGGACCATCCGGTCGAACCGGCCCGGGCGCTTCAGCGCGGCGTCGACGTCCCACGGGTGGTTCGTCGCGGCGAGCACGTAGACGCCGTCGTTCTGCGAGTCGACGCCGTCCATCTCGACGAGGAGTTGGTTCACCACGTTCCGGAACGACGACGACGTGTTGCCGCTGCGCTTGCCGCCGATCGCGTCCATCTCGTCGAAGAACAGCACCGCCGGGGCGTGGCGTCGTGCCTCGCGGAAGACGCGGTGCACGTTCTTCTCGCTCTCGCCGATGAACTTGTCGAGCACGTCCGTCAGCGTCACGGACAGGAAGTGCGCTCCGAGCTCGCCGGCGATCGCGCGGGCCAGGAACGTCTTGCCGCACCCGGGCGGCCCGTAGAGCAGCAGGCCCCCGCGGAGCTGCTTGCCGAAGGCGGCCGCGATCTCGGGGTGCGCCATCGGCTGCAGGAAGGACTCGTCGATGCGACGCTTCACGACCTCGAGGCCACCGACGTCGGCGAGCCGGACGGTCTCGCGCCGGACCTCGACCACGGGGTCGGCGTCCTCGGGGACGGCCGCGACCGCCTCGCCGTCCTCGGTCACCGCCCGCTCGAGGAACGGCGGCTCGGTCGGGTCGGCGATCGACCGCTCGAGCGCCGACCAGTCGATGCCGTCGCCGTGCGCCGGCGTCGCCGGGCCGGCCGTCGACCCACCGCTCCCGTCCCCGCCGGCGGCCGAACCGGCGCCCACCGGACCGGATCCCGCCGAACCGTGGCCCGCCGCACCGGAACCCGCCGCACCGGGGCCGTCCGCACCGAGGCCGTCCGCGCCCGCAGCCGGCGCCGCCGCGGCGGCCAGGGCGGACGCCCGCACGATCCCGGCGGCCCGCGCGTCGTCCGGCGCCTGCTGCAGCACGGTGGACGCCTGCTCGATCGCCTCGCCGTGCCGCCCGGCGTCGGCGAGCAGTTCGGCGTACCGCAGACGCAGCGCGCGGTCCTCGGGCAGCGCGGCGACGGCCGCGGCGAGTGCGGACAACGGATCGGTCATGCGTCCCCCTGGTGGTTCGTTCCCTGCCGGACCATCGTAGGGCGGTGGACGGGACCGACCGCCGGATCCGGCACCGGTGTGACGGAGCCGCGCCGTGCCTCCAGGCCGGTGGACGGCCCGCGGACCGCTAAAGTGGGCGGGACGTTCCGCAATACGCAAGGAGAACCGTGTCCGGGCATTCCAAGTGGGCAACGACCAAGCACAAGAAGGCGGTCATCGACCAGCGCCGTGCCAAGTCGTTCGCCAAGCTGATCAAGAACATCGAGGTCGCCGCGAAGATGGGCGGCGCCGACCTGTCCGGCAACCCGACCCTGGTCGACGCCGTGCAGAAGGCGAAGAAGACCTCGGTCCCCAACGACAACATCGACCGCGCGATCAAGCGCGGTGCGGGTCTCACGGGCGAGACCATCGAGTACACGACGATCATGTACGAGGGCTACGGCCCGAACGGCGTCGCGATGCTCATCGAGTGCCTCACGGACAACAAGAACCGTGCCGCGGCCGAGGTCCGGACCGCGATGTCGCGCAACGGCGGCACCATGGCCGACCCGGGCAGCGTCGCCTACAACTTCTCGCGCAAGGGCGTCATCTCGGTCACGAAGACCGACGGCCTCGACGAGGACACCGTCATGACGGCGGTGCTGGACGCCGGCGTCGAGGACGTCGTCGACCAGGGCGGCGGCTTCGAGGTCATCACCGAGGCGAGCGACCTGGTCGCCGCGCGCACCGCGCTGCAGGACGCCGGCATCGACTACGACTCCGCCGACGCCGAGTTCGTCCCCGGCCTCAAGGTCCCGGTCGACGCCGAGACCGCCCGCAAGGTCTTCCGCCTCATCGACGCGCTCGAGGACTCGGACGACGTGCAGAACGTCTACTCGAACTTCGACATCCCCGCCGACGTCCAGGCCGAGCTCGACGAGGACGAGGGCGAGTAGCCGTGCTCCGCGTGCTCGGGGTGGACCCCGGGCTCACCCGGTGCGGTGTCGGCGTCGTCGAGGTCGCACCGAACCGGCGCGCACGACTCGTCCACGTGACGGTCGTGCGCACCCCGCCGGACATGCCGCTCGAGCAGCGGCTGCTCCGGATCGCCGACGGCATCGCCGCCGAGATCGACGAGCACCGCCCCGACGCGGTCGCCGTCGAGCGGGTCTTCGCGCAGGCGAACGTCCGCACGGTGATGGGGACGGCCCAGGCGGCCGGGCTCGCGCTGCACGCCGCGGCGGCGCGCGGCCTGCCCGTCGGACTGCACACCCCGTCCGAGGTCAAGGCCGCCGTCACCGGCTACGGCAACGCCGACAAGCGGCAGGTGCAGACCATGATCGCGCGCGTGCTCGGGCTCGACGAGGCCCCGAAGCCGGCCGACGCCGCCGACGCGCTCGCGCTGGCCGTGTGCCATGCCTGGAGGCTCGGATCGCCGGACGTCGCCGGCTCGCGTCCGACGAACCTCACCCCCGCCCAGCGCGCCTGGCGGGACGCGCAGGCCGGCACCACCGACACCCCGCTCGCGCGGGCCGCCGCGGCGGCCGCGCGGCCGCCGCGTGGCAGGTCGGCGTCGTCGGTGGGCGGCCCTAGGCTCGGAGCATGATCGCGAGTCTCCGGGGCACCTGCATCGACATCGCCGGATCGGTCGTGGTGATCGAGGCCGGGGGAGTCGGGTACGCCGTCACGGTGACGCCCGCACACGCGCTGACGATGCGCCACGGGTCCGAGGTGTTCGTCCGCACGGCCATGATCGTGCGCGAGGACGAGCACCTGCTGTTCGGGTTCGCCTCGACCGACGCGCTGCAGGTGTTCGACCTGCTCCGCGGCGTCTCCGGCGTCGGACCGAAGTCGGCGATGGGCGTCCTGGCCCACATGGAACCGGCGCAGGTCGCGAACGCCGTTGCCTCCGAGGACGACGGCGCGTTCCGCAAGGTCTCCGGCATCGGCCCGAAGACCGCCAAGCTCATCATCGTCGCGCTCTCCGGCAAGCTCGCCGCCTTCGAGCACGCGCCGACCGCCGCGACCGTGTCCGGCACCGCGCACCCCGCCGCCGTCGACGTCGTCGCCGCCCTGGTCGGTCTCGGCTGGCGCGAGGACGCCGCCCAGCGTGCGGTCGACGACACCGTCGCGACCGAGCCGGGCGTCGCGGCGATGGGCACCCAGGCGCTCCTGCGCGCCGCGCTCGGCGCCCTGCGGCCCGCCGGGGCCGGGCGGTGAGCGGCATCACCGCCGCCGGCGCCGAGTCGCAAGAGGAACTCGCGTTCGAGGGCGCGCTGCGGCCGAAGTCGCTCGACGAGTTCGTCGGCCAGCGCAAGGTCCGCGGACAGCTCGACCTGCTCCTCAAGGCGGCCGCGCTGCAGGACCGCACCCCCGACCACATCCTGTTGGCCGGCCCGCCCGGCCTCGGCAAGACGACGCTCGCCATGATCGTCGCGCACGAGTCCGGTCGACCCCTGCGCATGTCGAGCGGACCCGCCATCCAGCACGCCGGCGACCTCGCCGCCGTGCTCTCCTCGCTCGTGCCCGGCGAGGTCCTGTTCATCGACGAGATCCACCGCATGGCCCGCTCGGCAGAGGAGATGCTCTACCTGGCCATGGAGGACTTCCGCATCGACGTGATGGTCGGCAAGGGAGCCGGCGCGACGAGCATCCCGCTCGACCTCGCGCCGTTCACCCTCGTCGGGGCGACCACCCGCGCCGGTCTGCTGCCGAACCCGCTGCGTGACCGCTTCGGCTTCACCGCCCACCTCGAGTTCTACGAGAAGGACGAGCTCGAACAGGTCCTCATCCGTGCGGCGCACCTGCTCGAACTCGACATCGACCGGTCCGCCCTGCGCGAGATCGCCGGGCGCTCCCGCGGCACGCCGCGCATCGCGAACCGACTGCTCCGACGGGTCCGCGACTACGCCCTGGTGCACCGCACCACCGACGGCATGGCCGCGGTGCAGGGCGCGCTCGACCTGTACGACGTCGACGAGCTCGGGCTCGACCGGCTCGACCGTGCCGTCGTCGAGACGATGCTGACCCGCTTCGACGGCGGGCCCGTGGGGCTCAACACGCTCGCGGTGTCCGTCGGCGAGGAGTCCGAGACGGTCGAGTCCGTCGTCGAGCCCTTCCTCGTCCGCGTCGGTCTCGTCACCCGGACGCCCCGCGGTCGCATCGCCACGCCGCTGGCCTGGCGCCACCTCGGACTGACCCCCGGGCAGGGCGCCGTGGCCGCCCCGGCGCTGTTCGACGACCAGGACGCCACGGACTGACGGCGGATCACCGGACCGACACACCGCGTCCAGTGCCGTGCCCTAGACTGCTACGGCCCGAAACCGAAATACCAGAGAAGGCATCGCACCATGGACCAATCCGTCATCCTCATCGTCATCATCGTGGCGTTCGCGGCCTTCATGTTCTACAGCAGCCGCAAGCGCAAGAAGCAGCAGGCCGAGATCGCCGACAAGATGGTCCCCGGTGCCAAGGTCATGCTCTCCTTCGGCCTGTACGGCACCCTGCTCTCCGTCGACGACGAGAAGGTCACCGCCGACGTCGAGATCGCCCCGGGCACCGTCGTGACCGTGCACCGGCAGACGCTGTCCCGCGTGGTCGACGACACCGCGAACGACGTCGTGACCACCGCGACGCCCGAGGCCGAGGCGACGACGCCGGTCGAGCGCGGAACGACCGAGCCCGGCGTCGTCGAGCTGAACGGCGAGCCGGTCTACGGCGAGCGGGTCGAGGACACCGACCCCACGAAGCGCAAGTCCGACGACTGACGCCCTCGACCGCCGGGTCGACTGACCCGGCGGCCCTCCGACGCCGTCGCACGCTGTGCCGACGGTCCTGACAGAAAGACGAGACGACCGGTGGCACGATCGACACCCGTCAAGAAGGCGCTTCGCTCGCTCACCTGGTTGGTGATCCTGATGGCGATCCTCGCCGGCCTGAACACCGCCGCGTCGGTCCTCGCCGGCTCCTCGAAGGACGACACCGACAAGTGGTACCAGGGTGCGAGCTGGGTCCCCGAGCTGGCGCTCGACCTGCAGGGCGGCACGCAGCTGACCCTCGCGGCGCAGAACACCGAGGGCGACTCCGTCACGCGGCAGCAGCTCGACCAGGCGGTGGAGATCATCCGCCAGCGCATCAACGCCACCGGCGTCTCCGAGTCGCAGATCAACACCCAGGGCACGAACAACATCGTCGTGTCGATCCCGGGCAAGCCGGACCAGGCGACGATCGACCGCATCGAGGCGGCCGCACGACTCACGTTCCGCCCGGTGCTGTACACCCAAGCGGCCACGAACTCGTCCGTCGGCGACTCCGGGTCGGCCAGCGCGTCGCCGACGCCGTACTCGCCGCCCGCCTCGCTGCCGGCCACGCCGAGCACGAAGCCGACGAACGCGAGTGACCTCGCCTGGGCCACCCCGGCCCTGCAGGACCTGTACACCAACTACGACTGCGCCGCTCCGGACGACGTCTCGACCGCCCCGGACGACGAGCCGCTCGTCACGTGCGACCAGGACGGTGCGGGCAAGTACATCCTCGGTCCGGTCGAGGTCTCCGGCGCGAACATCAGCAACGCGACCTCCGGCCTCGGCACCGACTCGCAGGGCACCTCGACGGGCCAGTGGGTCGTCAACCTGACCTTCGACGGCACCGGCACGAAGGACTTCGGCACGGTCACGAACCGCCTGGTGAAGCTGCAGCAGCCGCAGAACCAGTTCGCGATCGTGCTCGACGGCTCGGTCATCAGTGCGCCGACCACGAACGTCGCGATCCCGAACGGCAAGGCGGAGATCAGCGGCAACTTCACCGCCGACTCGGCGAAGGCACTCGCCGACCAGCTGAAGTACGGCGCGCTGCCGATCAACTTCCAGGTGCAGTCGAACGAGAACATCTCCGCCACCCTGGGCACCGCGCAGCTCGTCGGCGGCCTGGTGGCCGGCCTCATCGGGCTCATCCTCGTCATCATCTACTCGCTCATCCAGTACCGAGCGCTCGCGTTCGTCACGGTCCTGTCGCTCGGCGTCGCCGCCGCACTGACCTACCTGGTGATCGCGATCATGTCCTGGCGCGTCGACTACCGCCTCTCGCTCGCGGGGGTCGCCGGTCTGATCGTGGCGATCGGCATCACGGCGGACTCGTTCATCGTGTACTTCGAGCGCATCCGCGACGAACTGCGCGACGGACGTGGGCTGGAGAGCGCGGTCGAGGCCGGGTGGAAGCGGGCCCTGCGCACGATCCTGGCGTCCGACTCGATCAACTTCCTCGCCGCCGTCGTGCTCTACGTGCTCGCGGTCAGCGACGTGAAGGGCTTCGCGTTCACCCTGCTGCTGACCACCCTGATCGACGTGGTCGTCGTCGTGCTCTTCACGCACCCGATGATGCAGCTCATCGCCCGCAGCCGGTTCTTCGGCGAGGGCCACCGGTTCAGCGGACTCGACCCCGCCGCCCTCGGCGCGGTCTACCGCGGTCGCGCACAGTTCCGCGCGCCCGTCGTGGACGGCAAGCGCCAGCGCAGCGCGGGCGAGGCCCAGCGCCGCCAGACCATCGCGGAACGGAAGGCCCAGCAGGCCTCCGGGCAGGACGGCACCACGCCGGACGGGAAGGACGACTGATGGCCAGCTTCAGCCAGTTCGGCAGCGACCTCTACACGGGCAAGCGCTCGTACGACATCGTCGGCCGCCGCAAGACGTGGTACCTCATCGCGGTCATCGCGATCGTGGTCTCGCTCGCCGTGCCGTGGCTCCGCGGGGGCTACCAGCTCGGCATCGAGTTCACCGGCGGCTCGGAGTTCACGCTGTCCGACGTCCGGAACACCGACCAGAGCATCGCGACGGACACCGTCGAGGAGATCGTCCCCGAGGGCATCCCGCGCGTCTCGCAGCTCGGCACGCACGGGCTCCGCGTGCAGACCGGTCAGCTGACCGACCGTGAGACCACCGAGGTGCGGGACGCCCTCGCGAAGGCCTACGACGTGCCCGACGAGCAGGTCGCCGCCACCTTCATCGGTGCCACGTGGGGCGCCGACGTGCTCGCCCAGGCCATCCGCGGCCTGGTGATCTTCCTCGCCCTCGCCGCCGTCGTGATGGCGCTGTACTTCCGCACCTGGAAGATGTCGCTCTCCGCGATGGTCGCGCTGCTGCACGACCTGCTCATCACGGCGGGCGTCTACGGCATCGTCGGGCTCGAGGTCACCCCCGCCGCGGTGATCGGCTTCCTGACGATCCTCGGCTACTCGCTGTACGACACCGTCGTGGTGTTCGACAAGGTGCGCGAGAACACGAGCCAGGAGTCGCACCGCACCTTCGTGCAGTCGGTCAACCTGGCGGTCAACCAGACCCTGGTGCGCTCGATCAACACCTCGGTCGTCGCGCTGCTGCCGGTCGCGGCGATCCTCTTCATCGGGTCGTACGTGCTCGGGGCCGGCACCCTGCGCGACATCTCGCTCGCCCTGTTCATCGGCATCATCGTCGGCACCTACTCGACGATCTTCATCGCCTCGCCGATGTACGCGCACCTGCGCGAGAACGAACCGAAGGTCAAGCAGGCCGACGCGAAGAAGACGGCCGCTGCCGAGAAGCGCCAGCGCGAGGTCGACGCGGCGACGGCGGACGTCTGATGCCGATCGACGTGCACGAGATCGACGTCGCCGAGGCGCGTCGCCGCCTCGACGCCGGCGCCCGGCTCTTCGACGTCCGCGAGCAGGGGGAGTGGGACGAGGTGCACGCCACCGAGGCGACGCTCGTGCCGATGTCCGCCCTGGTCGACCGGTGGCAGGAGATCGACGGCGGCGACGAGCCGGCCATCGTCGTGTGCCACTCCGGCGTCCGCTCCGCCCGCGTCGTGGCGGCCCTCGAGCAGTCCGGCGTCCCCGCGGTGAGCCTGGCCGGCGGGATGGTCGCCTGGGAGCAGTCGGGGGAGCCGGTCGTCCGCGACGCCCAGGGCGAACCGCGTCACGAGCACTGACCGGACACGCGTAGTGTTGTCGGATCGAGCTCGGATCGAGCTCTCGGACCGAGTCCTGGGAGGCGCACCATGACGGACACCCGCGAAGAGCCGTCCGCACCGAGCCGCCCCGGTTCCGCTCCGCGGCCCTCGAGTCCGATCGGGCCGAACACCACCGGCAACCTCGGGTCGCTCCGCTCCCTGCTGCCGCGCCTGTTCTCGCGCGCGCAGCCGGCCGGCGCGGTGGACACGCTCATCCGCACCGTCCGGTCGCACCACCCGAAGGCCGACGTCACGCTCATCGAGCGGGCGTACTCGGTGGCCGAGCGTGCGCACGACGGGCAGAAGCGCAAGTCGGGCGAGCCGTACATCACGCACCCCGTCGCCGTCGCCCAGATCCTCGCCGACCTCGGCATCGGCGCGATCACGATCGCCGCCGCACTGCTGCACGACACCGTCGAGGACACCGACTACCAGCTCGACCAGCTGCGCGTCGACTTCGGCGACGAGATCGCGATGCTCGTCGACGGCGTCACGAAGCTCGACAAGGTCAAGTACGGCGACAGCGCCCAGGCTGAGACCGTCCGCAAGATGGTGATCGCGATGTCGAAGGACATCCGCGTGCTCGTCATCAAGCTCGCCGACCGCCTGCACAACGCCCGCACCTGGGGCTTCGTCGAGTCCGCCTCGGCCACGCGCAAGGCGAAGGAGACGCTCGAGATCTACGCGCCCCTCGCGCACCGGCTCGGCATCCAGATGATCAAGCTGGAGCTCGAGGACCTGTCCTTCGCGGTCCTGCACCCGAAGCTCTACGTCGAGATCGACAGCCTGGTGAAGGAACGCCAGCCGAAGCGCGAGCAGTTCGTGCAGACCGTCATCGGCACGCTCAAGAAGGACCTGAAGGCCGCGAAGATCCGCGGCGAGGTCATGGGCCGACCGAAGCAGTACTACTCGATCTACCAGAAGATGATCGTGCGCGGGCGCGAGTTCGAGGAGATCTACGACCTCGTGGGCATCCGGGTGCTCGTGCCGACCGTGCGCGACTGCTACGCGATGCTCGGGTCGGTGCACGCGCGCTGGACCCCGCTGCCCGGCCGCTTCAAGGACTACATCGCGACGCCGAAGTTCAACCTGTACCAGTCCCTGCACACCTCGGTGCTCGGGCCCCAGGGTCGCGCCGTCGAGATCCAGATCCGCACGCACGAGATGCACCAGCGCGCCGAGTTCGGTGTCGCCGCCCACTGGAAGTACAAGCAGCGTGCCGCCGGCCGTGACGTCGGAGCCTCGTCGACGACCGACGACCAGGACATGGCGTGGCTCGCCCACATCACGGACTGGCAGGCCGAGACGAGCGACCCGGGGGAGTTCCTCGACTCGCTCCGCTACGAGATCGGTGCGAAGGAGACGTACGTCTTCACGCCGCAGGGCAAGGTCATCGGCCTGCCGTCCGGCGCCACCCCGGTCGACTTCGCGTACGCCGTGCACACCGAGATCGGTCACCGCACGATGGGCGCGAAGGTGAACGGCCGGCTCGTGCCGCTCGAGAGCCAGCTGTCCAGCGGCGACGTCGTCGAGATCTTCACGTCGAAGAACCCGGACTCCGGCCCGAGCCAGGACTGGCTGCAGTTCGTCCGCAGCCCCCGGGCGCGGAACAAGATCAAGCAGTGGTTCACCAAGGAGCGCCGCGAAGAGGCGATCGAGCAGGGCCGCGACGCCATCGCCCGCGCGATGCGCAAGCAGAACCTGCCGCTCCAGCGCCTGATGAGCCAGGACACCATCGCCGAGATCGCCTCGTCGATGCGGTACGAGGACGTCTCCGCCCTGTACGCCGCGATAGGCGAGGGCCACGTGTCCACGCAGTCGGTGATCGAGAAGGTGCTCGGCAGCGTCCAGACCGAGACGGAGACCGACGAGACCGAGCTGTCGTTCCCGCGGCAGGTGACGAGCCGACAGCTCCGCACCAGCGACAGCGGCGTCCTCGTCCGTGGGGCGCCCGACATCCTGGTGAAGCTCGCCAAGTGCTGCACCCCGGTCCCCGGTGACCAGATCGTCGGGTTCATCACCCGCGGTCAGGGCGTCTCGGTGCACCAGTCGTCCTGCACCAACGTGAAGTCCCTGATGAACGAGCCCGACCGCATGATCGAGGTCGAGTGGGCGCCGTCGTCGAAGTCGGTGTTCCTGGTGCAGATCCAGATCGAGGCCCTCGACCGTTCCGGACTGCTCAGCGACGTCACCCGGGTGCTGACCGACCACCACGTGAACATCCTGTCCGCGACGGTCTCGACGTCCTCGGACCGCCTGGCCCTCAGCCGCTTCGTGTTCGAGATGGGCGACACGATCCACCTCGATCGCGTGCTCAACGCCGTCCGGCGCATCGACGCCGTCTACGACGTCTACCGGGTCAGCGCCGGCTGAGCAGGTCCCGCAGGCGTCGCTCGGCCTGCCGGGCCATCGGGATCGTCCCGAGGCCGCGCAGCCGCGAGCGGAGCTCCTCCGCGGTCACGGCCCCGGTGGCGAGCATTCCGGCGACGGCGTCGGACCGTGGGCCCGACGGCGGTCCCGGTGTCCGGAGCAGGTCGAGGGCCGTGCGCGCTGGGGTCGTGACCGGCACGCGTTGCTCGCCCACGCGGACCACGTCGTCCTCGGGCAGCGTGACCTCGCGCAGCCGGACGGCCGGACCGGCGGTCAGCCGCACCCGCGGTGAGACGCTCGCGTCCATCGGGTCGGGCGGGCGTGACGACGCTCCCCAGATCCAGGCGGCCGTCCGTCCGGCGGCGGTCATCCGCGGGTCGCGGAGCACCCACGCAGCCGCCTCGGCCCGCAGCGACGGGTCCTGCGGCGTGGCGGGGGATGCCCAGCACGGTCCGACCGCGACGAGCTCACCGGCGAGGACGGCACCGCGGAGTTCGGCTTCCGGCCAGTCGTCCGTGGTGACGAGTCGGGACCGGGGCACCCCGTCATCCTGCCCGACCCACACGACGGCGTCCGCCCCCTGTGGAGAGCAGACCGACCGGGCGAAGGGCGTCGGCCGTCAGCGCAGGACGTCGGCCCGGTGCACGAGGGCGGCGGCGCCGATGAGCGGGCCGTCCTGCGACAGGGCGGTCGGCACGATCCGCACCTTGGTGACGAACCCGAACTCGACGCGCTCGGCCACGGCCTGGCGGGCGTACTCGAACAGGTCCGGCGTGACGTGCGAGAAGCCGCCGCCGATCGCGACCACCTCGAGGTCGACCAGGCTCGTGGCGGCCGCGATCGCCTGCCCGAGGGCGCGGCCGCTCCGGCGCACCGCCGCGACCGCGATCTCGTCGCCCGCGGCGTAGGCGGCCGAGAGCTCCTCGCCGGTCGTGCCGGTGAAGCCCTGCCGGCGCGCCCAGGCGACGGTCTTCGGGCCGCTGGCGATCGCCTCGAGGCAGCCGGTGCCGCCGCAGGCGCAGGGGTCGTCGTACCCACCGCACTCGACGTGGCCGATGTGCCCGGCGTTCCCGGTGGGACCGCTGACGGTGCGGCCGTGCAGGATCAGGCCGCCGCCGACGCCCGTCGAGACGATCATGCCCATCACGTGGTCCGAGCCCTGCGCGGCACCGACCCAGTGCTCGGCGAGCGTGATCGCCAGGCCGTCCATGCGCAGCGTCACCGGGACGCCGGCGGGCACGAGAGCGGCGATGCGGTCGCGGAGCGGGTGACCGCGCCACACCGGCATGTTGAGCGGTGAGACGAGCCCGTGCTCCTCGTCGACCGGGCCGGCGGACCCGATGCCGACACCGACGAGCGTCGCGTCGGCGGGCAGGGTCGCGAGGGCGGCGGTCACGACCTCGTCGACCGCGGCCTGCAGCTCGTCGGACGTCCGCTCCGGGCCCGTCGGGCTGCGGAAGCGGGTGGCCGGCAGCACGACGCCCTGGTCGGTGACGAGCGCCGCCTCGACCTTCGTCCCGCCGAGGTCGACGGCGAGGGCCAGGGTGGTGGACAGGGGTGCGGTGCTGGACATGCGCGCTCCGATGCGGCGGTCTGGAGGCCCGGTGCGGCCTGGGGACGCGGCGTCGCGTCCGGCGGTCACCGGCCTGGTGCGGGGATGGGTCGGGTCGTGCGGGTCGGGTGCTGTTCGCCGGTCAGTACGACGAGGTGTCGTCGCCGAGCGACGACGCGGCACCGGTCTCGACGCGGTGGGCGACCTCGTCGAGGATGCGGGCCGAGGCGCTCGTGCCGATGCGGTCCGCACCGGCCTGCACCATCTCGAGCAGGGTGTCGAGGCCGCGGACGCCGCCCGAGGCCTTCACGCCGGTGTCGGCGCCGACGGTGTGCCGCATGAGGGCGATGTGCTCGGCGGTCGCGCCGCCACCGGCGAAGCCGGTCGAGGTCTTCACGAAGGCGGCGCCGGCGGACTGCGCGGCACGCGATGCCGCGACGATCTCGTCGTCGGTGAGGAACGCGGTCTCGAGGATGACCTTGACCACGGTGGAGCCGGCGGCGTCGACGACCGCGCGGACGTCGCGCTCGACCCGCTCCCAGTCACCCGACTTCGCCGCGCCGATGTTCTGCACCATGTCGAGTTCGAAGGCGCCGTCGGCCAGGGCCTGCAGCGACTCGGCGACCTTCGCCTCGGTCGAGGTGGTGCCGTGCGGGAAGCCGATCACGGTGCCGACGCCGACGCCGGTGCCCTGCAGTCGGGCGACCGCGTGGGTGACGTCGCTCGGGCGCACGCACACGCTGAAGACCCGGTACGCGGCGGCTTCGTCGAGCTGGGCGTCGACGTCCGAGCGGGTGAGCTCCGGCTTGAGGATCGCGTGGTCGATGAGGCCGCGGACGGCGTCGGTCGTGACGGGGAAGGCTGCGTTGTCCACCGGGCAATCCTAGCCGTCAGGCACACCGCGTAGCGTGCGGTCCATGCAGGTCCTCGTCACCGGTGCCACCGGCTACATCGGCGGTCGTCTCGTCCCCCGTCTCCTCGAGGCCGGACACGCCGTGCGCGTGTTCGTCCGCAACCCGCGCAAGCTCCAGGACGTCCCGTGGAGGGGCGACGTCGACGTCGCCGAGGGCGACCTCCAGGACGCCGAGGCGGTGCGCGCCGCCGTCGACGGTGTCGAGGCGGTGTACTACCTCGCCCACGCGATGGGCGCCGACGGCGACTTCGAGGCCGCCGAGCGCGAGGCCGCCGAGACCATGGCGCACGAGGCGAAGGCCGCCGGCGTCAGCCGCTTCGTCTACCTCGGCGGGCTGCACCCGGACGGCGAACTGTCGAAGCACCTGCGCAGCCGCAAGGAGGTCGGTGACATCCTGCTCGGCTCCGGCGTCCCGACGGTGGCGTACCAGGCCGGCGTCGTCATCGGCTCCGGCAGCACGTCGTTCGAGATGATCCGACACCTCACCGACGTCCTGCCCTGGATGCCGGCACCGCGGTGGGTCCGCAACCGGATCCAACCGATCGCCGTCCGCGACGTCCTGTACTACCTGGTCGCGGCCCTCGACGTGCCGGCTGACACGAACCGCACCTTCGACATCGGCGGCCCGGACGTGCTCCGGTACGGCCAGATGCTCAACGGCTACGCGGTCGAGGCGAAGCTGCCGCAGCGCCCGATCACGGTGCTGCCCGTGCTCACCCCGCGCCTCGCCGCGCACTGGTTCAACGTGGTGACACCGATCCCGCGCAAGCTCGCGACACCCATCATCGAGTCGCTGCAGTTCGAGTGCGTCCAGCGCGAGCACGACATCGACGACGTCGTGCCGCAGCCCGAGGGCGGGCTCACCTCGTACCGCGGGGCCGTGCGCCTGGCGCTCAACAAGATGCGGTCGGGCCAGGTCGAGACGAGCTGGCGGAGCGCGACGCTCTCGAGCGCCTCGGCCGACCCGATGCCGAGCGACCCCGACTGGGCGGGTCACACCGTCTACGTCGACGACCGGAAGCGGCACTCGAACGCATCGGCGGCCGACGTCTGGCGCGTCGTCGAGTCGATCGGCGGCGAGAACGGCTGGTACTCGTTCCCGCTCGCCTGGGTGGCGCGCGGCTGGATGGACAAGGTCGCCGGCGGCGTCGGCCTGAGCCGTGGTCGTCGCGACCAGCAGCGGCTCGAGCAGGGCGATGCGCTCGACTGGTGGCGCGTCGAACGCCTGGAGCGTGGGCACTACCTGCGGCTCCGCGCCGAGTTCAAGTCGCCGGGTCGCGCGTGGCTCGAGATGACCGTCACCCCGACGCCGGACGGGGGCAGCGACTACCACCAGCGGGCGATCTACTTCCCGCAGGGGCTCGCCGGGCGCCTGTACTGGTACGGCATCCTGCCCTTCCACGGCATCATCTTCCCGGGCATGGTCGAGCGCATCACCGCGGCCGCCGAGCGGGAGTCCGACAACACCGAGTCGACGCAGCGCAACCGGACCCAGCACAATGGGACCCCTGAGCCGGCGCACGAGGAGGCAGCATGACCGACGACCGCAGCCCCGTCCTCTTCCTGGGGGACAGCATCACCGAACAGGGCGCGTGGGACACGTGGCTCCCCGACGAGCACACCCTGAACCAGGGGATCGGCGGCGACACGACCGACGGGGTGCTCGGACGCCTCGACGCCGTGGTCGCCGAGCAGCCCGAGGTGATCGTGCTGCTCATCGGCACGAACGACTTCGGCAACCACCGGGCGAGCGCCGAGCACGTCGTCCGCAACGTCGAGACGATCCTCGTCACCCTGCGCCGCGAACTGCCCGGGGTGCGGCTGCTGCTCGTGTCGATCCTGCCCCGGCAGGCCGACCACGCCGCGAAGATCGAGGAGGCGAACCGGCACCTCCGGCAGTTCGTCGCCACGTGCCACGCGCAGTACCTCGACGCGTGGCCGGCACTGGCCGACGGCGACCGGCTCGACGAACGCTTCACCGACGACGGCCTGCACCTGACCGAGGAGGGCTACCGCGCGTACGTGGCCGAGCTCGTCCCCGCGCTCGAACGGGTCCGCGGCCTGCCGCCGATGTCCCGCTCGATCCAGGCGATCGACCTCGGCGAGGACGCCGACTGATGGCCGCACGGAAGGGGCGACCCCCGGTGGGGTCGTCCCAGACCGGCGTGCCCACCCGGGCCGCCCCGGCGGCACGCACGACGGCCGCCCGCGAGACGCCGGGGTTCACCCGCCCCGCACTCGCTCCGTCGATGATCGCCGCCGTCGTGCTGCTGGCGTGCGTCGCGATCGTGGACTCGTCGGGCTTCGTCTTCGCCCGGTGGGGCGTGACCGTGCTCGCGCTCATCGTGCTCGTCTTCGCCGTCCGCGGGCGGACCTGGTGGGCCGCCGTGCTCATGGCGGCCGTCGCGGTCTGCTGGAACCCGTTGGTCACCGTGCCGATCCCCGGCGAGGTCTGGGCGGCGCTGCAGCTCGTGGCGGCCGCGCTCTTCGTGGTGGTCGGCCTCGTCGTGAAGGTGCCCCGCGAGGCGGACGCACCCCGGGCCTCCTGACCGTCGCTCTGCCGCGTGCGGCACCGGGGTCCGCCGGACGGTAGGATCGGTCAGTCGGGTGCAGGACCCGGCACCGCACCCGAAGGGCATGGATGAACGACGAGACCGAGCCGGTGACCGAGAGTCCTCTGCTGACCCCTCGACCGTCCTCCGGCGGTCTCGACCGATCCGACGTCGTGGTCCGCAAGGGCCGTCTGACGTTGCTCAACGGACACCTGACGCCGCAGCAGTCGATGATCGAGGACCTGCTGTTCCTCGACGACGCACTCACCGCCGGTGACGTCGACCACCTGCTCATCCGCGGCAACGACCAGCGGCCCGTCATCGCGATCGACGAACGCGACCGCCAGCGAGCCGAGAGCGCCGTGATGGCCGCGGCCGTCAACGAACCGTTCTACGCGAAGCCCCCGGGCGAGCCCGCCGTGCTCGTGACCGACGACGGCCTCGGCCACGTCGACGAGCCGGTCCTGCGGGTCTTCCGGCCCCGCCTCGAGCCGCTCGGCCGCCTGCGCTACGGCGCGGAGACCAGCGTCCAGCTCGAGTTCTGGCGCGTCACCGACACCGAGGTCCTGGCGCCCGTCGAGAACGCCCTGATGCGTCGCAGCCTGCCGATCGACGAGTTCGTGCTCGTCGACATCGAGCGCTACGGCCGCACCTGGCGCACCGTCGAGCACATGTTCGACGACCACGTGTCGGACATCCGGTTCCCGATCGACATCGTCTTCTCGTGGGTGGACGGCAACGCGATCGAGTACCAGCGCGCCCGGCAGGCCGCCCAGTCGACCGCGGTGCTCGGTGAGGGCGACGACGCCCCCGCCCGGTTCCGGCAGATCGACGAGCTGAAGTACGCGCTCCGCTCGGTGCACACGTTCGCGCCGTGGATCCGCCAGATCTACATCGCCACGGACTCGCCGGCGCCGCACTGGCTGGCCGACCACCCCAAGGTGCGCATCGTCCGGAGCGAGGAGTTCTTCGCCGACCCCTCGGTCCTGCCGACGCACAACTCGCAGGCCGTCGAGTCGCAGCTGCACCACATCCCGGGCATCAGCGAGCACTTCATCTACTCGAACGACGACATGTTCTTCGGACGGCTCGTCGACCCGTCGGTGTTCTTCAGCCCGGGCTCCGTGACGAAGTTCATCCTCGCCGACACCCGCATCGGGCTCGGGTCGAACCACCCGGCACGGAGCGGCTTCGAGAACTCGGCCCGCGTGAACCGACGACTCCTGCAGCAGCGCTTCGGTGCAGTGACGACGCGGCACCTCGAGCACGCGCCGACGCCCCTGCGCTCGTCGATCATGACCGAGATGGAGCACGAGTTCGCCGACGAGTTCCGCGCCACGGCCGCCTCGCGGTTCCGGGCAGCGGACAACATCTCGGTGACGAACTCGCTGTACCACTACTACGCCCTGCTCACCGGGCGGGCGATCGTGCAGGAGAACGCACCGGTCAAGTACATCGACACGACGATGCAGTCCGGCCTGCGCACCCTGGACGAGCTGCTCAAGAAGCGGAACGTCGACTTCTTCTGCCTGAACGACGGCAGCTTCCCCGAGGTCAGCGACGAGGAGCGGACGCAGCGCGTCACGGACTTCCTGGAGCGGTACTTCCCCTTCCCGGCGCCGTGGGAGCGCGACAGCGCGTAGGACGCGTCAGCGCGTAAGACGCGTCAGCGCGTGGGACGGCGCCAGCGTCCTGCTGGAAGGCCCGTGGCAGGGTCCCCTCGAGCCTCCCATCCGCCCTGCCGCCGGGTGCGCGGCCGCCGAGTGAGCAGCAGACGTCGGGTCCGCACACCGGATCCGACGTCTGCTTCTCAGTGGAGCCTGACGACCTACCGGTGCACGGGCGAGCCAGCGAGCCCGGCGCCGGAGCCCAGGCTCGCGCTCTGCGCGCTGACGACCTCCCGGGAGGCCCGTGGCGGACCCGCCACGCGCCTCCCGTCCGCACGCCCTCACGCACGCCCTCACCCTTGGTGAGCACGAATGGTCGGGTCCGTACCGCGGACCCGACCGTTGCTGCTCACGAAGCGCGACGAACGGACGGGAGCCACCACGCGCCTCCCGTCCACACGCCCTCACCACGTATGGTGAGCACGAACGGTCGGGTCCGCACCGCGGACCCGACCATTGCTGCTCACGAAGTGTGGCGACCTACCGGTGCACGGGGGAGACGGGCACGGTGTCGAGCGTGAACACCGGGATGCTCGACGTCACCGGGGCCGGCTCGACCGCAGGCGGGATGCGGACGCCGGCGGCTTCGAGCCGTGCTTCCGTCTCGGCTGCGGTGACCGGCTGGCCGACCGTCGAGTAGTGACCGATCGGCACGACCGAGTGCACGACGTTCCGGCCGTAGACGTGCACGAGGTTGAACGACTGCGCGCCGTCCCGCCCCCGCGTGCCGCCCTGGTACTCGGTGAGGTCCTGCGTGTAGCACGTGGCACTCGCGACGGACACCGGGACGCCGGCGAAGACCGCACTCGTCGAGTAGTGCAGGTGTCCGGCGATGATCGCCAGCACGTCACTGCCCTCGACGACCTCGGCCAGGGCCTGCTGGTCGCGGAGCTCGACGAGGACGGTCAGGTCCTGCACGCTCGGCACCGGCGGGTGGTGCATCGCGAGGATGGTGCCGTGCGGCGCCGCCTCGGACAGGACCTCGGCGAGCCAGTCGAGCTGCTCGGGGGAGACCTCGCCGTGGTGGTGCCCGGGCACGCTCGTGTCGAGGGTGATGACGCGCAGTCCGTTGACGTCGTAGACGAAGTCGACGGGACGGTCGGTGGGCTGCAGGCCGAAGAGCTCCTGGCGGAAGGCGCCGCGCTCGTCGTGGTTGCCCATGGCCCAGATGACCTGGGCACCGATCCGGCGAGCGGCCGGCTCGACGATCTCACGGACGCGGGCGTACGCGCCGGGTTCGCCCTTGTCGGCAACGTCGCCCGTGACGACGATCGCTTCCGGCCGGGTGCCCGAGGCTTCGATGTCGGCGATGATCTCGCCGAGTCGTGCGGCGGAGTCGACGTCCCCGTACAGGGCGCCGTCACCAGCCACGAGGTGGGTGTCGCTGAGGTGGAGCAGGAAGTGGTTCGGCCTGGGGTGTTCGGCCGTCCGGCTGTCCAATGGGGTCTCATTCCGTTGGCGGATGCGTGGTGCAACACGTTGCCACACCGTCCTGGACGAGTCCAGCACGTGTCGGTGAACCAGCCGTGAACTGGGGGCGGCGTGTTGTGGCACCCAACGGGAACACCCCCCGCCCACAGAGTGGACGAGGGGTGTTCGCGTACGTGCCGAGGAGTCTTACTTCACCCCGGGGCCGACCTGCGGGGCCTGGTGGCTGCCCTCCAGGTCCGGACCGTGGTGGGCGGCGTGCGCCGCCTCGAGCTCCGCCTTCGAGACCGGCTCGATGCGGTCCTCGAAGAAGAACCGCGAGACGTTCGCGCGGACCTTCTGCACGGCGGTGATCTTGCCCTGGGCGTTCGGACGGATCATCAGCGGCTTGTACTCGTTGAACTGCAGGAGCTTCCAGCGCTCGTACTCGTCGAGCTGCTCGTGCACCTCGATGTACTCGCCGTGGGGGAGTCGGACGATGCGGCCCGACTCGTACCCGTGCAGGACGATCTCGCGGTCCTTCTTCTGCAGGGCGAGGCACACGCGCTTCGTGATCCAGAAGGCGACGAACGGGCCGAGGACCGTCGTGGCCTGGATCACGTGGATCACGTGCTCGATCGACACCAGGAAGTGCGTCGCGATGATGTCCGACGAGGCGGCGGCCCAGAGGCTCGCGTAGAGCGTGATGCCGGCCGCGCCGATCGCGGTGCGCGTCGGGGCGTTGCGCGGGCGGTCGAGGATGTGGTGCTCGCGCTTGTCACCGGTGACCCAGCCCTCGATGAAGGGGTAGAGCAGGATCGCCAGGATGAGCGCCACCAGGACCGCGATGGGCGCCAGGATGTTGAACGACACCGTGTAGCCGAACCACACGACCTCCCAGTGCGGCGGCACCAGACGGAGCGCGCCGTCGGCGAAGCCGATGTACCAGTCGGGCTGGGTACCGGCGGAGACCGGCGAGGGGTCGTACGGGCCGTAGTTCCAGATCGGGTTGATCGTGAACGTGGCCGCGATGAGGGCGATGATGCCGGCGACGATGAAGAAGAACCCACCGGCCTTGGCCGCGAACGCCGGGAGGATCGGGACACCGACGACGTTCTCGTTCGTCTTGCCCGGACCGGCGAACTGCGTGTGCTTGTTGATGACGACGAGCACGAGGTGCACACCGAGCACCGCGACCAGGATCGCGGGCAGCAGCAGGATGTGCAGCGTGTACAGGCGGCCGACGATGTCGGTGCCCGGGAACTCACCGCCGAACAGCAGGTAGGCGATCCAGACGCCGATCACCGGGACGCCCTCGATCATGCCGACGATGATGCGCAGACCGTTGCCGGAGAGCAGGTCGTCGGGGAGCGAGTAGCCCGTGAAGCCCTCACCCATGGCGAGGACCCAGAGCAGGAAGCCGAAGACCCAGTTGAGCTCGCGGGGCTTGCGGAACGCGCCGGTGAAGAACACGCGGGCCATGTGAAGCATGATCGACGCCACGAACAGCAGGGCCGCCCAGTGGTGGACCTGGCGCACGAAGAGCCCACCGCGGATGTCGAACGAGATGTTCAGCGTCGACTGCAGCGCGGTCGACATCTCGACGCCCTTGAGCGGCACGTAGGTGCCGTCGTAGACGACCTCGGACATGGACGCCTGGAAGAAGAACGTCAGGAAGGTCCCGGAGAGCAGCACGACGACGAAGCTGTACAGCGCCACCTCGCCGAGCATGAAGCTCCAGTGGTCCGGGAAGATCTTGCGGCCGACTTCCTTGACGAGCCCGGAGATGCTGGTGCGCTCGTCGATGTAGTTCGACACTCCGCCGATGATGCGGGAGCCGCGCTGCGGAGCCGGCCGGGTGGCCGCGCCCGGCGCGTTGGTGGTCGTGGTGGTGGGGGTGCTGGTCATCAGCGTTCACGCTCCCAGAAGGACGGTCCGACCGGCTCGTGGAAGTCGCTCTGGGCAACCAGGTAGCCGTCGTCGTCGATCGCGATCGGAAGTTGGGGGAGGGGGCGTGCGGCCGGACCGAAGATGACCTCGCAGTTGTTCGCGACGTCGAAGGTGGACTGGTGGCACGGGCACAGCAGGTGGTGCGTCTGCTGCTCGTAGAGCGCGACCGGGCAGCCGACGTGGGTGCAGATCTTGGAGTACGCGACGATGCCGTCGTAACCCCAGTTCTCCTGGCCCTTGGCGGGGTTGAGGTCCTTCGGGTCGAGACGCATGAGCAGGACGGAGGCCTTGGCCTTCTCCTCCAGCATGTGCTCGGAGTCGAGCATCCCGTCGGGGATGACGTGGAAGACCGAGCCGATGGTGACGTCGGAGGCCTTGATCGGCAGACCCGTCGGGTCCTTCGTCAGGCGCAGGCCCTGCTTCCAGAAGGTGTGGCGGAGCAGCTCGTTCGGGTCCTCTGCCGGGGCGAGGTCGCGGACGAGGACGATGCCGGGCAGCGGGAACGCGGCCAGTGCACCGATCATCGAGTTGCGGATCAGCTTGCGACGGCTGAAGCCCGACTCCTTGTCGGCGAGCTGGAAGGCCTCGACGGCCTTCGCGCGGGTCGCGTCGGTGCCGCGAGTGCCGTGCCGGAGCTCGGTGATCTCGCGGTCGACGACGAGCGACTTCGACCAGTACACGGCGCCGAGGCCCAGCGCGATGAGCGCCAGGGCGATCGAGAGACCGAGGAAGAGGTTCGCGGAGCGGACCGTGCCGAAGTCGTTTGAGTCGATCGGGAAGGCGATGTACGCGGCGATCGACAGCACGCTGCCGACGATCGAGACGTAGAAGAAGGTCGCGACCTGGCGCTCGGCCAGACGCTGCTTCTTCGGGTCGACGTCGGTGCGGCGGGGGCGGTGCGGGGGCTCGCCCGGGTTCTCGAACGGGTCGGTGGGCAGCACCGCGATCCCGGGGGAGGTGGTCGTGCCGTGCTTCTCGACAGCCGAGGACGAGTTCAGTGTCTCGTCGTCGTGCTCTGCCATGGTGTTCCCTTCAGTGTCGTTCGACACGGACGATCAGTTGGACTTCGCGGTCAGCCAGACGGTCATCGCGACGACCGCACCGAGTCCGAAGATCCAGATGAACAGACCCTCTGCCACCGGGCCGAGGGAGCCGAGTGCGAACCCGCCCGGCGACTTGTTGTCCTGCACGTACTTGAGGTACGTGATGATGTCGGCCTTCTGGTCCGGCGTCAGGTTCAGGTCGTTGAAGACCGGCATGTTCTGCGGGCCGGTCTGCATCGCCTCGTAGATGTGCTTGCCGGAGACCGTGGAGAGGTTCGGGGCGTACTTGCCCTCGGTCAGCGCGCCACCGGCACCGGCGACGTTGTGGCACATCGCGCAGTTGATCCGGAAGAGCTCCGCACCCTCGGCGGCGTCGCCGTCCTGGCCGTCGGTCAGCTCGGTGGAGGGGACCGCCGGGCCGGGGCCGAGCGAGGCGACGTACTCGGCGAGGGCGTCGACCTGCTCGTCCGTGAACTGCGCGGGCTTCTCCTCGGCCTGGGGGCCCTGGGCTGCCATCGGCATGCGACCGGTACCGACCTGGAAGTCGACCGACGCGGCGCCGACACCGATGAGGGACGGGCCCTCGCCGGTGCCCTGCGCGGACAGGCCGTGGCAGGTGGCGCAGTTCGAGGCGAAGAGCTTCTGTCCTTCGTTCACCTTCGACTGGCTCGTGGCCGCGATGGTGCTCGTGCTGTCGTCCGCGTTGGCCGAGGAGCTGAACAGCGCGTAGGCGCCGCCGGTGGTCATGAGACCGACGACGATGAGCGACACGGTCGCCATCGGTGAACGGCGGCCCTTCTTGGACTTGGTCCTGTTGAACATGTGCTGAGGGGTGTCCAGTTCCTACTTGAGAAGGTAGATGACGAAGAAGAGGAAGATCCAGACCACGTCGACGAAGTGCCAGTAGTACGACACGACGATCGCGGTGGTGGCTTCCTTGTGACCGAAGTTCTTGGCGGCGAAGCCGCGGCCGAGGGTCAGCAGGAAGGCGATGAGGCCACCCGTGACGTGCAGGCCGTGGAAGCCCGTGGTCATGTAGAACGCCGAGCCGTACGCGCTCGAGGAGAGCGTGACGCCCTCGTGCCAGAGGTTGGCGTACTCGAAGATCTGGCCGCAGACGAAGATCGCGCCCATCGCGTAGGTGACGAAGAACCACTCGGTCATGCCCCACTTGAAGGGGCTCCAGCTCGTGCGGTGCACCTGGAAGCGCTCGGCGGCGAAGACCGCGAACTGGCAGGCGAAGCTCGACAGCACCAGGATGATCGTGTTCACGGAGGCGAACGGCACCTCGAGCTTGGCGGTCTCGGTCGCCCAGAGCTCGGGGGACGTGCTGCGCAGCGTGAAGTAGATCGCGAACAGGCCGGCGAAGAACATGACCTCGCTGCCCAGCCACACGATCGTCCCCACGGCAACGGCGTTCGGCCGGTTCAGGGCCGGACCGCTGGCGGTTCTGGAGAGAGAGGTGCTAGTCACGTCGTCCATTATGGCCGAAACCCCAGACAGTGTTTTCGCAGGACACTGGCGGGTCTCTCGAATTCACTACGATCGGGGCATGCTCGACGCTCTCACCTGGCCTACCGTCATCAGCGCGCTCATGGCCCGCACGGACCTGACGATCAGGCAGTCGACATGGGCCATGGAGCAGATCGTCACCGGGCGCGCCACCGCTGCACAGATCGGGGCGTTCGCGGTGGCGCTCCGTGCGAAGGGCGAGACCGTCGACGAGGTCGTCGGCTTCCGCGACGCGATCCTCGATGCCGCCGTCCCGCTGGACGTGGACCCGATGGCGCTCGACATCGTCGGCACCGGCGGCGACGTGGTCGGCACCGTGAACGTCTCGACCATGGCCGCGATCGTCATCGCCGGCGCCGGGGTCCCGGTCGTCAAGCACGGCAACCGCGCGAGCTCGTCGAAGTCCGGATCGAGCGACGTGCTCGCCGCGCTCGGACTCGACCTCACGATGGACGCGGTGCGCGTGGCGGACACGTTCCGGCGTGTCGGTCTGACCTTCGCCTTCGCGAACGCCTTCCACCCCGGGTTCGCGCACGCCGCCCCGGTCCGCCGCGAGCTCGGCGTGCCGACCGTCTTCAACTTCCTCGGTCCGCTCGTGAACCCCGCGCGTTGCGAGGCGAACGCGGTGGGCGTGGCGCAGCTCGGCCTCGTGCCGATCATCACGGGCGTGTTCCAGACCCGTGGTGCGACCGCTCTCGTGTTCCGCGGCGACGACGGCCTCGACGAACTGACGACGACGGGTCACAGCCACATCTGGGAGGTCACCGGCGGCCGGGTCATCGAGCACGACCTCGACCCGCGTGACCTCGGGATCGCCCGCGCGCAGACCTCGGACCTGCTCGGCGGCGAGCCGGAGCACAACGCGGCGGTCGTGCACCGTGTGCTCGCGGGGGAGACCGGTCCCGTCCGCGACATCGTGCTGCTCAACGCAGCAGCCGGCCTCGTGGCGTTCCGGCTCGCGCAGGACCCCGCCGAGGCCGACCGGCCGATCCTGCACCGGTTCCGCGAGCAGCTCCTCGTCGCCGCCGAGGCGATCGACTCCGGTGCCGCCGCGCGCAAGCTCGCCGACTGGGTCGGCACCGCACCCGCCGCCTGACGGCGCTCCGCCGCGACAGCGGTCCGGCCGTCCGGCGGAACCGGGTTCCGGCGGGTCGGAACCAGGCTCTGGACACAGCACCGCGGAACAGCGTGGTGCTGTGCCCGGAACCTGGTTTCGCAGGACCCTGCGAGCCGGGGGCCGGCGTCGGTACGCGCGCCCCGCGCCCACCGCAACGGCCTGGAGGCGCGGTGCCGGTCCGTCGGACCCGCACCGCGCCTCCAGGCGGTCACGTCAGCAGCGGGCTACTGGACGTCCTCGTCGACCCAGTCGAAGGTCTTCGTGACGGCCTTCTTCCAGAGGCGCAGCGTGCGGTCGCGCTCGGCGGCGTCGAGCTGCGGCTCCCAGCGCTGGTCCTCCTGCCAGTTGGCACGGAGCTCGTCGAGGTTGGCCCAGAAGCCGACCGCGAGGCCGGCCGCGTAGGCCGCGCCGAGCGCGGTCGTCTCGGCGACCACCGGGCGGACGACCGGCACGTCGAGGATGTCGGCCTGGAACTGCATGAGCTCGTTGTTGGCGGTCATGCCGCCGTCCACCTTGAGCTCCGTCAGGTCGACCCCCGAGTCGGCGTTGACGGCGTCGAGGACCTCGCGGGTCTGCAGCGCCGTCGCCTCGAGGGCGGCACGTGCGATGTGGCCCTTGTTGACGTAGCGGGTGAGGCCGACGATGGCGCCGCGGGCGTCCGGACGCCAGTACGGCGCGAAGAGCCCGGAGAACGCCGGCACGAAGTACACACCGCCGTTGTCCTCCACGGTCTTGGCCAGGGCCTCGACTTCCGGGGCGCTGCCGATGAGGCCGAGGTTGTCGCGCAGCCACTGGATGAGCGAACCCGTGACGGCGATCGAGCCCTCGAGCGCGTAGTGCGTCTCCTGGTCGCCGAGCTTGTAGCCGACGGTGGTGAGCAGGCCGTTCTCCGACCGCACGATGTCCGTGCCGGTGTTGAAGATGAGGAAGTTGCCGGTGCCGTAGGTGTTCTTCGACTCGCCCTTGTCGAAGGCGGCCTGGCCGAACGTCGCCGCCTGCTGGTCGCCGAGGATGCCGGCGATCGGCACCTCGCGGAGCAGGCTCGAGGACTCGACGTGGCCGTAGACCTCGGACGAGCTGACGATCTCGGGGAGCATGGCCTTCGGCACGCCGAAGTCGGCGAGGATGTCGTCGCGCCACTGCAGCGTCTCGAGGTCCATGAACAGCGTGCGGGACGCGTTCGTGACGTCGGTCTTGTGCACGCCGCCGTCGGTGCCGCCGGTCAGGTTCCAGAGGACCCAGGTGTCGGTGGTGCCGAAGAGCAGGTCCCCGGCCTCCGCCTTCTCGCGGGCGCCCTCGACGTTCTCGAGGATCCACATGATCTTGGTGCCGGCGAAGTACGTCGCCAGGGGGAGTCCGACGATGGACTTGTAGCGGTCGGTGTCGCCGTCGGCGAGCTTGTCGACGATCGCCTGCGTGCGGGTGTCCTGCCACACGATCGCGTTGTAGACCGGCTTGCCGGTGTTCTTGTCCCACACCACCGCGGTCTCGCGCTGGTTGGTGATGCCGACCGCCGCGACGTCGTGCCGCGTGATGTCCGCGCGGGACAGCGCCTGGCCGATGACCTCGCGGGTGTTGTCCCAGATCTCGGACGGGTCGTGCTCGACCCAACCGGCACGCGGGAAGATCTGCTCGTGCTCCTTCTGTCCGGTCGACACGATCGAACCGGCGTGATCGAAGACGATCGCTCGGGTGCTGGTCGTGCCCTGGTCGATGGCGACGATGTAGTCGGCCATGGGTGCTCCTTACGGGTGTTCGGTGCTGCGGTCGGCCCCGTCGGTGGGACCGGCCGTCGTGAGGGTGTTCGGTGCTGCGGTCGGCCCCGTCGGTGGGGCCGACCGTCGCGGGGTCGTGCGTGCGGGTGCCGGTCGGACCGTCGCGTCGTGGTGCGTGCGGTGGTCGGTCCGGCCGTCGCGGTGGGCTCGCGTCAGGAGACGACGGGCAGCAGGACGGTCGACAGACCGGCTGCGATGGCACCGCCGAGCAGGGGGCCGACGACCGGCACCCAGGCGTAGGCCCAGTCGCTCGAGCCCTTGCCCTTGATCGGCAGGAAGGCGTGCGCGAGACGCGGACCGAGGTCACGGGCCGGGTTGATGGCGTAGCCGGTGGGGCCACCGAGCGAGACACCGATCGCGATCACGAGGAAGGCGACGGGGATCGCGCCGAGCTGCGCGGGGGTCTGGCCGTTCGTGAAGGCGATGACGACGAAGACGAGGACGAAGGTGCCGATGATCTCGGTGACGAGGTTCCAGCCGTACGAGCGGATGGCGGGGCCGGTCGAGAAGACGCCGAGCTTCGCGGCGGCGTCGGGCTCCTCGTCGAAGTGCTGCTTGTAGGCGAGCCAGACGATGACGGCACCGATCACGGCGCCGATGAGCTGCGCGAGCCAGAACAGGAACATCTCGCCGACGCTGATGTTGCCGATGATCGCCTGCGCCAGGCTGACGGCCGGGTTGAGCTGACCGCCGGACTTGTACGAGACGGTGACACCGGCGAAGACCGCGAAGCCCCAGCCGATCGTGACCATGAGGAAGCCGGCGCCGAAGCCCTTGGACTTCGTGAGCGAGACGGCGGCGACGACACCGCCACCCAGGATGATGAGCATCGCGGTGCCGACGAGCTCTGACATGAACTTGACGCCGATGTCGTCCATCGGTGACCTCCAGGTGTGCTGGTTGGGGGCCCCGCTGCTGCTCGGGCACTCCCCATCGAGTGATTGGGGCGAGCATACTGCTGGGTTTTCGCTGGGGGCGACGCGGACGGACGCGATCCCGGCCGAACTGCACGAACGTGCAGGAGCAGTGTGCGCAACACCCTCCGACGAGCACCCGGCAAGGGCGACCAGGTGCACGAACGTGCAGGGTGGGGGCACGCCCGGCCGAGGTACGCTGAGCCGACTCCGGACGACGTCGGCGGTGTGCAGGCGTCCCCGGTCCCGCCGACCCGGAAGGCTCCGCCATGAAGAAGCTCATCAACGACCCGCACGACGTCGTCACCGAGTCGGTGCGCGGCTTCGCGGCCGCCCACGCGGACCGGGTCGTGCTCGTCGAGGACCCGGTCCACCTGCACCGCGCGGACGCACCGGTCGCGGGCAAGGTCGGACTGGTCAGCGGTGGTGGGAGCGGTCACGAGCCACTGCACGCCGGGTTCGTCGGACACGGCATGCTCGACGCCGCCGTGCCCGGACCGGTGTTCACCAGCCCGACGCCCGACCCGATCGTCGCCGCCACCCAGGCGGTCGACGCGGGTGCCGGCGTCCTGCACATCGTGAAGAACTACACCGGCGACGTGCTCAACTTCGAGACCGCGGCCGAGCTCGCCGAGGTCGAGGGCATCCGCGTCGAGTCCGTCGTGGTGGACGACGACGTCGCCGTGCAGGACTCCCTGTACACGGCCGGTCGCCGCGGTGTCGCGGGAACCGTCGTCGTGGAGAAGTGCGCCGGCGCCGCCGCCGAGCGCGGCGACGACCTCGACGCGGTCGTGGCGGTCGCGCGCCACGTCAACCAGGTCACCCGCTCGATGGGGCTCGCACTCGCACCAGGCACCGTGCCGCACGCGGGGGAGCCGTCCTTCACGCTCGGCGACGACGAGGTCGAGCTCGGCATCGGCATCCACGGTGAACCGGGCCGCGAGCGCATCCCGCTCGCGCCGGCGGACGAGCTGGTCGACCGCGTGCTCGAACCCGTGCTCACGGACCTCGACGCACCGGCGGGGTCCCGGTTGCTGCTGTTCGTGAACGGCATGGGCGGCACGCCGCTGTCCGAGCTCTACATCGCGTACCGACGCGCCGCCGAGGTCCTGGCGGACCGTGGGTACGAGGTCGCGCGTAGCCTGGTCGGGGACTACGTCACGTCCCTCGAGATGCAGGGCTTCTCGATCACCGTCACGGTGCTCGACGACGACCTGATCGCCCTCTGGGACGCCCCGGTGGACACCCCGGCACTGCGCTGGGGGCGCTGACCACCGCACCACGACACCGAGCCCGTCCGGGCCGGACACACGAAGGGAACCGCATTGGCGCTCGACACCGCATGGGCCATCGACTGGGTACGCCGCACCGCCGCGACGATCGACGAGCACCGGGCGGAGCTCGTGACGCTCGACCGCGAGATCGGCGACGGCGACCACGGTGAGAACCTCGACCGGGGCTTCCGTGCCGTGGTCGAGGCGGTCGACGCCGGGTCCTTCGACACCCCCGGCGCCGTCTTCAAGACCGTCGCGACGAAGCTCATCTCCACGGTCGGCGGGGCGGCCGGCCCGCTGTTCGGCACCGCCTACCTGAAGGCCGCACAGGCCGCCGGTGACGCGTCCGAGCTCGACAGCGACGCCCTGGTCGCCGTCCTCACCGCCGCCCGCGACGGCATCGTGTCGCGCGGCAAGGCCGAGGTCGGCGACAAGACCATGGTCGACGCCTGGAGCGCGGCCGTCGACGCCGCCGCGACCGCGGCCACCGCGGGGGAGCCGCCCGAGCGCGTGCTCGAGGCGGCCGCCGACGCTGCCGCCACCGGTGCCGAGTCGACGGACCCGCTCGTCGCCCGCAAGGGCCGTGCGAGCTACCTGGGGGAGCGCGCGATCGGGCACCGGGACCCGGGCGCGCAGTCGTCGGCGTACCTCCTGCGCGCAGCGGTGGACGCAGCGTGACCGTCGGACTGCTCGTCGTCTCGCACAGCGCCGCGATCGCCACCGGGACCGTCGAGCTCGCCCGGCAGATGGCCGCGGACGTGCCGATGGTCGCCGCGGGCGGCACCGACGACGGTGGCATCGGCACCTCGTTCGACGCCGTCACCGCGGGCATCGAGGAGCTCCGGCCCGCCGACGCGGTCGTCGTGCTCTGCGACCTCGGCTCCGCCTACCTCACCACCGACACCGCGCTCGACTTCCTGGACGACGACGACCGCGCTCGGGTGCACGTCTCGCCGGCGCCGCTCGTCGAGGGTGCGGTCGCCGCAGCGGTGGCCGCCCAGACCGGCGGCGACGTCGACGCCGTCCTGGCAGCCGCCGCGTCGGCGACGGCGGCTTCCGACGCGGGGGAGTCGCCCCTGCCAGGAGGCCCGGCACCGGTCGCGTCGACCGCCCCGGTCGACGGGGTGGCCGCGTCCACCACCGCCGAGCTCGTCAACGAGTCCGGGTTGCACGCCCGCCCGGCGGCCGAGTTCGTGAAGACGGCCGCCCGCTTCGAGGCCGACGTCCGCGTCGACGGCGTGGACGCCAAGAGCCTGCTCGGCATCATGGCGCTCGCGTTGCCGAAGGGCGCCGTCGTCACTATCGCAGCCTCCGGCGCGGACGCGCAGGACGCGGTGGACGCGCTCGCGGAGCTCGTCCGGTCCGGCTTCGGCGAGTAACCCGCAGCCGACGGAGCGGTCCGGACCAGACGTGTTCGGTCCGGACGGGTTCGGTCTGAACGGGCGCGGTCCGGTTCAGGGTTCGAGGCGCTCCAGGTCCGCCAGCAGCGACGGGTGGGACGGCTCCCAGCCGAGTTCCGCACGGGTGTGGGCGCTCGAGGCCGGCTGGTCCATGGCGAACACCGGGCCGATGGGGCCGAAGCGCTCGGCCGGCACGGACTCGACCGGCAGTCCGAGCCGACGACCGATGACAGCGGCGATGTCGCGGACCGCGTCGCCCTCGTCCGCGACCGCGTGCCACGCCGTGCCGGCCGGCGCTGCCTCGAGTGCGAGCCGGAAGAGCACCGCGGCGTCCCGTGCGTGGACGGCCGGCCACCGCTGGGTGCCGTCACCGGGGTAGCCGGACACCCCGGCGTCGCGGGCCATCCCGGTGAGCAGGCCGGCGAAGCCGCCCCGGCCGTCCGCGTGCACGGTGCGGGGGAGTCGGACGGCGCTCACCCGTACCCCGTGTTGTGCCAGACCGAGCGCGGCCTGCACCGTGCGACCCCGGCCGCCGACCGGTCCGTCGACCGGCAGCGGATCCGCCTCGGTCGACGCGCGACCGGCGATCCACGGGGTGCCGGACACCACGACGAACGGCTTGCCGGTGCCGCGCAACGTCGCCCCGATCGTCTCGATCGCGGCGGTCTCCTCGGCGATCGCGGCGGCGAGGGCACCAGCGGAGCCGAAGTCGTTCCGGAAGGCCAGGTGGACGACCCCGTCGGCGTCGGCTGCTGCTCGACGGACGGCGTCCAGCTCGCCGAGGTCGCCCCGGATGCTCTCCGCACCCTGCTCGGCCAGGACGGCGGCGGCCCGGTCGGAACGGGCGAGTCCGGTGACGTGGTGCCCGTGCGTCGTGAGTTCGTGGACGACGGCGGTGCCGACGAGTCCGGTACCGCCGGTGATGAAGACCTGCATGTCCTGCTCCAGTGCTCGAACGTGATGGGACTGTTGTCGCATCACGGTAGCACGCGATGGGACCGTTGTCCCGTCGGTATGATCGTGCCATGGCGCGATGGGAACCCGGGGCACGAGAGCGGCTCGTGATGGCCGCCGCCGAGCTCTTCGCCGAGCACGGCTACGACGAGACCACCGTGACGCAGATCGCCGAACGCGCCGGCGTGACGAAGAGCACGCTGTTCCGGCACTTTCCGGACAAGCGCGAGATCCTCGTCGCCGGCCAGGCGACCCTCAGCGCACTGCTGGCCGAGGGGGTGGCCGACGCAGGGGAGTCCGCGACACCGATGCAGGCCGTGGCGTCCGGGCTCCGCCGAGCATCGTCGGTCATGCAGCCGTGGAACCGCGCACTCGGACCGAGCATCACCGCCGCGATCGCTGCGAACACCGAACTCCGGGAGCGCAGCATGCTCAAGAGCGCCGGGCTCGCCGTCGCGCTGTCCGACGCGCTCGAAGCCAGGGGGACGACGCCGACGACGGCGCGGGTCGCCGCGGAGCTCGGTGTGCTCGCGTTCGAGCGGGGCTACACGGCGTGGACCGACGCCCCGGACGGCGCCGAGGGCGATCTCGAGCACCACGTCATCGCGGCACTGGAGGAACTCCGGGTCGCGACGGAGTCGCTGGGGTAGCGCCCCGGTGGACATGAGTTGACATAATATGTATTATCGGCGCCCAGCCGCTGGGCCGGAAGGGCCGGTGAACGACGATGGTCGAGTGGATCACGTCCACTCGACCATCGTCGTGCTGTCTCGTTCGTCGTCCGGCGCGGTCAGTCCGCCGGTTCGGTCGGGACGTCCTCGGACTTGATCTCGAGCGACGGCGAGTCGGCGTCCTGCTCGTGCAGGTCGTCCTGGTCGGTGTCCGGCTGCTCGGGCGTCTCGCTCTGCGTGGTCTCTTCGGCTGGGTCAGGCTGGCTGTAGCTCATGCGCCGGACGCTACGCGCGCCCGCCTGGAGACGTCCGCGGAACACGACGAACGGCCGGGTCGCTCGCGCGGCCCGACCGTCGTCCTCGGCCGCCGTGCGGCCCGCTGACGTCAGACCGTCGGCGGGTTGGCGGCCACCAGCACGTACCCGATGATCCCGACGACGATCGCGATCACGGACAGGATGATGCCGGCGAGGATCATCCCGCGGCTGCCGCCACGCTTGCGCGACAGGATGCCGAACACGAGACCGACGACACCCGCGACCACGCCGATGATGGCGAGGAAGAAACCGCCTGCGACGCCGACGATGCCGAGCACCAGGGAGACGATGGCGAAGGTGTTCGACTGCGCAGGTGCGTTGCCGGGGTTGGACATGGTGGAGCTCCTCTTCGGTCAGGACGCCGATCCGGGCCGGGCAGCCGATCGTGGGCGTCCGGTGGAACGGTAGTCCTCACACACGGCTGGTGTTCAGGTTCGGCTGTCGAGCCTGTCCCACAGCACAGATTCCGCGGCGAGCGGTGTGGACGGCATGCCGGTCAGCGGACGGACGGGAGGCCCGTGGCGGCGCCGCCACGGGCCTCCCGTCCGGATCCGGGTCGGTCTCCTGACCGCCGCGTCGTCCTAGGCGCGGTGCCGACGCACGAGCCCCGGCAGTTCGGCCGGCTCGAACGACTCGGCCGTCGCCTCGAGTTCGTCGGCGGTCCACCACCGGGCCCCGAGGATGTCGACCCGCTCGTCGTCGGTCCACCCGGCGTCGGACAGTGTGAAGCCCGTGGTGCGCACCACGTAGAACTCGGAGTGGCCCCGATCGTGGTCGGCCTGGTCCCAGTCCACCGCGAAGTCCCACGACCAGACCGGCTCCCCCGGCTCGTCGATGACGATGCCGGTCTCCTCGCGGAGCTCCCGGATCGCCGCGTCCCGGTGGCTCTCCCCCGGGTCGACGCCGCCACCGGGCGTGATCCAACGGTGGAACCCGTCCGACGACGGCGCGTTGGTGTCCATCAGGAACACCCGGCCCGCCGGGTCGAGGAGCAGGATGCGTGAGGTTCGGCGGAGGCCGGGCGTCGCGGTCATCCGCAGACGCTAGCGGGTGAAGCCGCTGACGTCACCGACGAGCTTCGTGTGGTCCGCCGGGATCGGCTCGACGGCGGCCAGGGCGATCTCGGCGGCGAACTCGGAGACGCTGTAGAGCTTGCCGACCTCTTCGCGGCGCCCTTCGATGGCACCCGGGTTGAGCCGGTTGAGCAGCGTCGCGGTGATCGTGCCCTCGATCATGTCGCCGGAGACGACGACGAACTCGATGCCGGCGGCCTCGAGCTGCGGCACGAGCTCGCGCAGGGCGAGCTCGCCGGCGCGCTTGCTCTTCGCCACCGGGACGTACTCGTCCATCGTCTCGGCGGTCTCGATGAAGTGCGCCTGGTGGCTCGTGACGAACACGACGCGGGACCCTGCGGGCATGTGCGGCACCGCGGTCTGCAGCATGTCGACCTGTGCGTCGCGGTTCAGGCGCAGCGCGTAGTCCTCGCCGAGGCCGGACTCCATGCCGCCCGAGGCGTTCAGGACGAGCAGGTCGATGCCGCCCCACTCGCGGACGACCGTGTCGACGAGTCCCTGCACCGACTCGTGGTCGGTGAGGTCCGCGCCGACGGCGAGGGCCGATCCTCCGCCGGCGATGATCTTGTCGGCGATCTGCTCCGCACGCTTCGCCTTGTTGCGGTAGTTCACGACGACCTTGGCACCGGCCTCGGCCAGGTAGCCGACGGTGTCGGCACCGATGCCACGCGACGAGCCAGTGACGACGGCGCGCGTGTCGGCGAGGGATCCGGGGGCGAGGGGGTTGCTCACAGTCGTGTTCTCCTGGTGGGTTTCCGGCGGTCGGCCGCACCGAGCCTACCAACGGCCCGCACGGCTGTCAGACGCCCCTGATATGTTGAACGGAGTTGTACCGGCCGTCGCGACGCTGCGAGCCGCCGCGCGCGACCGAGGGAGGGAGATCGCGTGAACGGGATCGATTGGATCCAGAGCACAGTCTGGATCGGACTCGTACTGCTGCTGGGGGTGGTCGAGGTCTTCACGCTCGACTTCATCTTCATCATGCTCGCGGCCGGTGCCGCCGGCGGGCTCGTGGCCGCGCTGCTCGGCGCTCCGTGGTGGCTCTCCGCCGTCATCGCCGCCGTGCTGGCGCTCGTGCTGCTCGCGCTCGTGCGCCCCCGTCTGCTGCTCGCGCTCGGTCGCGGTGCGGACCCGCACCGCACGAACGTCGACGGCCTCATCGGACTCCCCGGCACCGTCGCCGTGGCCTTCACCGCGTCCGCTCCCGGCCAGGTGCGCCTGGCCAACGGCGAGACGTGGAGCGCCCGCATCGCCGCCGGTGCCACCGACCGCACACCGCCGCTCGGGACCCCCGTGGTCGTCGAGTCGATCGAGGGGTCGACAGCCGTCGTCCGCCTCGGAGAAAGGGCCACCTCGTGACCATCTCAGCCGGGACGATCGCTCTGCTCGTCCTCATCCTGGTCGTCGTCATCTTCGTGATCGTCGTCCTGTCCCGCGCGATCCGCATCGTGCCGCAGGCGACCGCGGGCATCGTCGAACGACTCGGCAAGTACCACAAGACCCTCAACCCCGGGTTGAACCTGCTGGTCCCCTTCATCGACCGGCTCCGCCCGCTGCTCGACATGCGTGAGCAGGTCGTCTCGTTCCCGCCGCAGCCGGTGATCACCGAGGACAACCTGGTCGTCTCGATCGACACCGTCGTGTACTTCCAGGTGACCGACGCCCGCGCCGCGACGTACGAGATCGCGAACTACCTCGGCGCCGTCGAGCAGCTCACCACCACCACGCTCCGCAACGTCGTCGGTGGCCTCAACCTCGAAGAGGCCCTGACGAGCCGCGACAACATCAACGGGCAGCTGCGCGTCGTCCTCGACGAGGCGACCGGCAAGTGGGGCATCCGCGTCGGTCGTGTCGAGCTCAAGGCGATCGAGCCGCCCGTGTCCATCCAGGACGCCATGGAGCAGCAGCTCCGTGCCGAGCGCAGCCGTCGTGCCGCGATCCTGCAGGCCGAAGGCACGAAGCAGTCGCAGATCCTCGAGGCCGAGGGCCAGCGGCAGGCCGCCATCCTCGCGGCCGAGGGTGACGCGAAGGCACAGGTCCTGCGCGCCGAGGGTGAGGCCCAGGCCATCGCGACCGTCTTCGAGGCGATCCACACCGGTGACCCCGACGAGAAGCTGCTGTCCTACCAGTACCTGCAGACCCTGCCGAAGATCGCCGAGGGCACCGCGAACAAGCTCTGGATGATCCCGAGCGAGTTCACCGAGGCGCTCTCCGGCATCGCGAAGGGCTTCAGCACCGGTCGGACCGGCGGCGGGTCCGCCGCGGGTGGTGCGGGTGGCTCCGACTTCCTGTCGCGCATCTCGAAGCTCGCGAACGAGAGCCTGGCGAACACCACGGCTGCAGCCAGCGCGGATGCCGCCATGCCGCGGGCCGACGCCACCGCGGCGGACATCGTGCCCGAGTCCGACCTCGACGCCCGGCTCGCCGAGTCGAACCGCAGCGTCGACGCGCACCTGGCGGCCGCCGACGACGCGACCGCCCAGCAGACCGACGTGACGCTCGACAAGCCCGCCGACGCCCCGGGCACCGCGGCCAGCTCGGCCGACGACGCCTCCGGTCACCGCACCAGCGACGGGTCCGGTCGCCGCTGACCCCGAGCACGAACGACGACGCCCGCCCCGGTCGAACCGGGGCGGGCGTCGTCGTGTGGTGTCGTCAGGCGCCGCGTCGGGCGCGGAGGAACTGCAACCGCTCTTCGAGGAGCTCCTCGAGTTCCTCGCGCGAACGCCGTTCGAGCAGCATGTCCCAGTGGGTGCGAGGTGCCTTGACGTCCTCTGCGGCGACCTCGACGGGGATGCCGTCGTCACCGAGCAGCCGGCCCTCACGGCCGGAGCGCGGCTCCGACCAGGTCTGCGGGACGTCCGCGTCGGCGGAGAAGACGATGTCGAACGTCTCCCCCGATTCCGTCTGGTAGACCGCGCGCTTGCGATCCGAGAGCTCGACGCCCTCTTCGCTCTGGAGGCTCTGACTCCCGAGCCGCATGCCGCGGAGACTCCGATCAGCCATGTGTGTGCTCCTCTCGCTCGTCTACCCCTCCACAACACTGTCCCACGCGGGGTCGTTCCCGACCCGGCGCATTCACAGTCCGTTCCCAGTGGGTGGGCGCGGGAGCGGCCCCGGCACCGATCGGTTCAGCGGCGGAGGCGACGACCCCACGGCGCGCAGGCGAGCAGGACGAGCAGGCCGCCGAGCGAGAGCAGCAGCGCGATCGATCCCGACGCGAGCGACGCCGGCGTCGTCGAGGTGCCGAGGGGCACGTCGGTGATCATCGACGTCGCGGTGTACGCGGGCACCCGGTCGATGGTGCGACCGGTCGGGTCGATGACCTGCGAGGCACCGACCGTCGAGATGTTGACGAGCGAGCGACCGGTCTCGACCGCGCGCATGCGGGCGATCTCGAGCTGCTGCAGGTTCTCGTCCGTCCCGGAGAAGTCCGCGTTGTTCGTCTGCGCGAAGATCACCTGCGCTCCCCCGCGCACCATGTCCGTGGCGAGCCCGTCGTCGACGACGTCGAAGCAGATCGCGATGCCCGCACGGACACCGGCGACGGACAGCACGTTCGGCTTCGTCCCCGGGGTGTAGTCACGCTGCAGCAGCCCGATCAGCGAGGGCGCGAGCTTCGAGAAGAACCACCGGTCGGGCACGTACTCGCCGAACGGCACCGGACGCTTCTTGTCGTAGGACGACTGCCAACCGTCGGCGGTCCACACGAACGAGGTGTTGTGCAGCACCCCCGAGGACGTCTGGGTGATCGCACCGGCGACGATCGGCGCACCGACGGAGTCGACCACCGAGTCGAGCGCCGACGCGATGACCCGCTCCCGCCGCGGGTCGTACTCGGCGGACGCCTCGGGCCAGACGACGACGTCGACGCCCCGGGCCTCGATGTCCGTGGCGGCCACCTGCGACGCCAGCACGTCGCCCGGCTCCGCGCGGTCGAAGTACCCGGCCGGCCCGTTCCCCTGCACGGCCTCGACCCGGATGGTGCCGTCGGTCGTCGCGGGCCAGGCCGGCACCGCGAGGACGGCCGTGACCAGCAGCCCGGCCGTGGCCACCCGCACCGGCACGCGCACCGGTGCCCCGGGCGTCCGCGGCACGACGAGGGCGAGCGACACCACGACGGCGACGCAGTACACCACGACGAAGCTCAACCCGAGGATCCCGACCCAGGCGGCGAGGTGCGTGAAGGGACCCTGCGACTGCGACAGTCCGACCCGACCCCACGCGAATCCGCCGTACGGCCAGCTCCCCGAGAACCACTCGCGTCCGGTCCACAGTGCGGCGACGACGGCCGGGAGGCCCCACACACGCCCGGCGGACGAGGTCACCACGCGGGCGACCCACCGGTACGCGAGGGCGATGGCCACGATGCCGAGGGCGAAGAACGCCGCCTCGAAGAGGGCCAGCGCGAGCCACGGGACGGGCCCCAGGTACCGCCCGGCCCACGAGATCGCGGGGACGAAGAACGCGGCGCCGGCGACGTACCCGAGCCAGGCGGCCCTGCGGGCACGCTGGCCCATCGCCGCGAGCAGCAGGCAGGCGAGCGCCGGGTAGGTGAGGAACCACCAGCCGGGCGACGGGAACGAGAGCGCGAAGAGCAGACCACCGATGACGGCGAGCGGCAGCGCCGAACCGAGCGGCAGCGCGGCGAACGGGCCGTCCGCGACCGCCCCGCGGCCGAGGCGAGCGCGCACCCCGCGCACACCGGTCTCCGGAACCCGCACCGTGCCTCCCGTCAGACCGCTGCGTACGCGACGATGCCTCGGCGCACCGCGTCGGTCGCACGTCGGGCGGTCTGGGCGAGGTCGTCGTCACCGGCGTTCCGGATCTGGTCGAGCAGGTCGATGACCTGCTTCGACCAGCGGACGAAGTCACCGGCGGGCAGGTCGAGGGTGCGCAGGACGTCGTCGAGGGCCGAGCCGGACGCCCAGCGGAACATGCCGACCGCCATCGCTGGGGTGGGCGGCTGCGAGCCCGCCAGGCGGGCGTCGCGCTCGATGTCGTCGAGGCGCGACCAGATCGTCAGGGTCTCGTCGAGTGCCGGACGGAAGGCACCACGCGGCAGGGCGTGCTCGGTACCGGGGGCGTCGTCACGACGGGGCTGGTAGATGATCGTGGCGGCCATCGCGGCGAGCTGCGCCGGCGTGAGGTCCTTCCAGACCCCGGCCTCGAGGCACTCGGCGACGAGCAGGTCGCGGTCACCGTAGATGCGCTGCAGACGGCGACCACCCGCGGCGACGGTGGCCTCACCGTTGCCGGCGTCGACCAGGTACCCGAGCTGCAGGAGCACGTCGGTAACCCGGTCGAACGTGGTCGCCACGGCACCGGTGCGGGACCGGATCTGCTGGACCAGCTTGTCGTTGACGCGCTTGAGCTTCCACCAACGCTCGGCCCACCGGGCGTGCGCCTCGCGGTCGGGGCAGGCGTGGCAGGGGTGCCGCTGCATCTTGCGGCGGACCTCGGTGATCGCGGCCTGCCGTTCCTGGCGCGCACCGTGCGAGGCCTCGCGCCCACCGGGCACGTTCGAGCGCTCGAGGTCGGAGAGCTGGCGTCGGAGCGCCGCGTACTCGGTGGAGTCGCCGAGGTGGCACTGCATCGCCTCGCGGTAGCCCTCGAGCGACTCCTGCTGTGAGCGCACCTTGCGGGCCAGGTCCACCACGGACCGGTCGGCCTGGAACTGCGCGAACGAGGTCTCGAGCACCTCGCGCGTGCGCTGCCGTCCGAACTGGTCGATCAGGTTAACGGCCATGTTGTAGGTCGGCTTGAACGAGGAGTTGAGGGGGTACGTGCGCCGGCTGGCGAGCGATGCGACGGCCTGCGGGTCGAGCCCGTCGGTCCACTGGATGACCGAGTGCCCCTCGACGTCGATGCCGCGGCGGCCGGCGCGACCGGTGAGCTGCGTGTACTCCCCCGGCGTGATCGGCACCCGGGCCTCGCCGTTGAACTTCTCGAGCTTCTCGAGCACGACCGTGCGGGCCGGCATGTTCACGCCGAGCGCCAGCGTCTCGGTCGCGAAGACGACCTTCAGCAGCTTGCGCTGGAAGAGGTTCTCCACGACCTCCTTGAACGCGGGCAGCATGCCCGCGTGGTGTGCGGCGACCCCACGTTCGAGCCCCTCGAGGAACTCCCAGTAGCCGAGGACGGCGAGGTCCTCGTCGGGCAGGGTGCGGCAGTGGTACTCCGCGGTCTCGCGGATCTCGTTGCGCTCCGGCAGCGTGGTGAGCGACAGCCCGGAGCGCAGGACGTTCCGGACGCCCTGGTCGCACCCGGCGCGGCTGAACACGAAGAAGATCGCGGGCAGCAGCATCCGCTCGTCGAGCATGTGCGCGATGCGTTCACGGTGGAGCTTCTCGGTCCGCGGACCACGGCGGTCGTGGTAGCCGCCACGACCCCGGCCGCCGCGGTGCCCGCCGCCGTGCCGCTCACTGCGCGAAGCACCGCCGACCAGCCGGAGCAGCTCCGGGTTCACCCGGTTCGTCGCCGCGGCGCCGCTCGAGTCGAACAGGTCGACCATCTTCGACCCCACGAGCACGTGCTGCTCGAGCGGGACCGGACGGTCCTCGGACACGATCACGTCCGTGTCCCCACGGACCGTCTGCAGCCAGTCGCCGAACTCCTCGGCGTTGGACACCGTCGCGCTGAGCGAGACGAGCCGGACCTCGGTCGGCAGGTGCAGGATCACCTCTTCCCACACCGCACCGCGGAACCGGTCGGCCAGGTAGTGGACCTCGTCGAGGACCACCCACGCCAGGTCGTCGAGCAGGTCGGAGTCCGCGTAGATCATGTTGCGGAGGACCTCGGTGGTCATCACCACGACGCGGGCCCGCGGGTTGACGTTCGTGTCACCGGTGAGCAGGCCGACCTCGGTCTCGCCGTACTCCTCGACGAGTTCGGCGTACTTCTGGTTGCTCAGCGCCTTCATCGGCGTCGTGTAGAACACCTTCGCCGTCGGCTGCCGCATCGCGAGCCAGATCGCGAACTCGGCGACGATGGTCTTGCCCGCACCGGTCGGCGCGGCCACCAGCACGCTCCGGCCCTGGTCGAGCGAGTCGCAGGCGGCGAACTGGAACGGGTCGAGGTCGAACCGCAGATCGGAGCGGAACAGCTCGAGGTTGCGGGACCGGTTGCGCACCTTCGCCGCCGCGAAGCGCTCGGCGGCGCTGAGCCCGGCGGCGGTCACAGGCCGTACTCCTCGTCGAGCTTGGCCTGCCGCTTCGCGAGCCGACGGTCGTGGATCCACGTGATGGCACAGGCGGCGAGGTAGAGCACCGTCATCGGGATCGCCAGCAGGAACATGGAGATGAGGTCGGCGCTCGGCGTGACGATCGCGCAGAACACCAGGATGCAGATGATCGCGATGCGCCACGACTTGAGGATGGCCTTCGCGCTGAGCACCCCGACGAAGTTGAGCAGGACGAGGAAGACCGGCAGCACGAACGCGATGCCGACCGCCACGATGAGCTTGATGACGAAGTCGTAGTAGGCCTTCGCGTCGACGATCGAGGTGTCCTGCGTCGACACGAAGCTGCCGAGGATGCTGACCACGTGCGGCAGGATGTACCACCCGAAGAAGCACCCGCCGAAGAACAGCGGGATCGCGGTGCCGAGGAAGCCCCACACGTACTGCTTCTCACGCCGGACCAGCGCCGGCACGATGAACGCCCAGATCTGGTACAGCCACACCGGGCTCGAGATGACGACACCGATCGTGATCGCGATCTGCAACCGCAGGTCGAACGCACCGGTGATCATCGGGAAGTTCAGCTCGGCCGTGTGCCCGCCGACCTCGGCCAGCTGGGTGACCGGAGCGCGCAGCGCGTCGAGGACGAACGGCGTGAGGAACCACCCACCGATCGCGGCGGCGACCACTGCGATGACGGCGCGGAGCAGCCGGTTGCGCAGCTCGATGAGGTGCTGCCCGAGCGACATGCGGCCTTCGGCGTCGGTCTGCTGGCGCCCCTGCCGCTTCGCTCGCCCGCGCGCGGTCGTCGAAGCCATGCGTCGATCTTACGGTGTCGGGACCGACAGTCCGGCGCGCTCGGTGGGAACGCACACGTGGCCCTCGGCGGGGCGGGGCGAGGCAGGTCGGCAGGAGCCGCTCCGGCACCGGGCCCGGGATTCCTTCCCATCGCACGTGGAGTGGGAAGCGGAATCGCGCGTGGTGAGCAGGAACTCGGGACCCTCTACGCGCGGGACTGCTTCCTAAGCGCGGAACGACCACCCCGCGGCGAGCTGCCCCGCGCCCGGCTGCATCTGTGTTCGCGACCACAAGTACCGCGCAGCCCAAGATTCCTTCCCATCGCACGCGCAGTAGGAAGCAGGATCGCGCGTGGTGAGCAGGAAATCGGGACCTCCGACGCGCGGAACTGCTTCCCACGCGCGGAACGACCACCCGCGGCGAGCAGCCCCGCGCCCGGCGGCACCTGTGTTCGAGACCACAAGTGCCGCGCAGCCCGACGATCCTTCCCATCGCACGCGCAGTAGGAAGCGGAATCGCGCGTGGTGAACAGGAACTCGGGACCTCCGACGCGCGAAACTGCTTCCCACGCGCGGAACGACCACCCGCGGCGAGCAGCCCCGCGCCCGGCGGCACCTGTGTTCGCGACCACAAGTGCCGCGCAGCCCGACGATCCTTCCCATCGCACGCGCAGTAGGAAGCGGAATCGCGCGTGGTGAGCAGGAACTCGGGACCTCCTACGCGCGAAACTGCTTCCTAAGCGCGGAACGACCTCCAACGCGCGAAACAGCCCCGAGAAGCCAAAGCCCCAGAACCTCAGCCCCAGCCCCAGCTTCCGGCGACGTCCCGGGCCGCCGAACCTCAGCCCGCGTCGAGCGCCGCGGCCGCGAAGTCGCGCACGGCGGCGCGGGCGGCCGGCGGGTCGAGGACCACCGCACGGCCGGGCAGCCCCGCCACGAGCCGGACCACCCCGTCGAAGCCATGCGACGCGGCGAGGCGGATGCGGACCCGGCCGTCGGCGTCGGGGGCGTCCGCCGTGTCGGCGAGGAAGTCCGCCACCAGGGGCAGCGAGGACGAGTCGAGCTCGACCGTCACGATGACGTCCTCGGCGGACTGCTGGAAGAGCGTGTCCGGCATGACGACCTGGTCGACGGTCTTCTCCACCGCGCGGTCGTCGACCTGGACGGCGGACATCCGGTCGAGGCGGAAGGTGCGGAGCGCCTGGCGGTCGAGGTCCCACGCGCGGAGGTACCAGTCGGTGTCGATGGACTCGACCCGGAGCGGGTCCACGCGTCGGGTGCCACCGCGGGAGCGCGGTCCGACGTACTCGAACGAGAGCCCCTTGCCGTCGGCCATGGCCCGTCGGATGGTGGCGAGGGCGACGTCGTGCAGGTCCTGGCCGACGGCGACGGTCGACGTGGCACCGCCGGCACCGCGGGACAGCTTGGCCATCAGGGCGCGGATGGCGTCGCGGTCGGCGGCCTCGGGGAGGGCGGAGAGGTACTGCAGGCCGGCGATGAGGGCGGAGGCCTCACGGGCGGAGAGCCGCGGCGAGTCGTCGATCGCGACGAGGTTCGTCAGCACGATCATGTCGTTCTGGTCGAAGTCGTCCCAGGCGATGTCGAACAGGTCGCCGTGCTGGTACTGCATCGTCTCGCCGGGCACGCCGGACACCGCGATGAGCTCGACCGCACGGCGGATGCGGGACTCGGGCACCCCGAAGTGGCGGGCGGCCTCGGCGACGGAGACGCGCTCGCGGTCGATCAGGTACGGCACGAGGGACAGCAGGAACGCGAGCTTGTCCTGCGCCTGCAGGGGCTGGGCGTCAGCCACGGGCGGGCTCCTCTCCGGCGTCGGGGGTCGCGTGGTCGTCGACGAGGGCGCGGAGCCGGTCGAGCACGCGTGCGCGCAGGTCGTCGGGTTCGAGCACACGGACCTCGGGCCCGAAGGCCGCGAGCTCCTCGGCGAGGATCTGCGGGTCGACGTGGTGGAGCACGAGCGAGCCGTCCGCGTCGGTCTCCGTGTCCCGTCGTCGGGTGAGGCGGCGTTCCGCATCCGACCCGGGGGTCACCGCGATCCGCGCCGTGCGCGTCGCCCAGATGCGCTCGAGCCCGGCGAGGGTGCGCTCCGCCGCGCCGGCCGGGGCGGTGTGTTGCCCGACGGCGTACTGCGAGACGGGCCCGACGATCCGCGAGAGCAGGTAGTTCTTGTCCGAGTCGGTCGCGAACTCGTGGGCCGCGAGCATCCAGCGGCCGCCGTGCTGCACGAGGGCGAGCGGGGCGACGTCGCGCCGACGTGCGGCGTGCTGGCCGGGCGTGATGTAGTCGAAGCGGACGGCCGCGGCGCGGTCGAGTGCGGAGCGCAGCGGTTCGAACGCGGCGTCGCGGGCGCGGAGCCGGGGCGCGTAGGCATCGACGCCGAGCTGCAGTGCGCCGTCGTCGTCCTCGGCACCGGCCGACCGCACCTTGAGCAGCCCGCGCCGCGAGTCGGCGGAGAGTGCGCCCTCGCGCCACGCCATCGCCGCGAGCGACAACAGTGCCGACTCGTCGGGGGTGAAGCGGACGTCGACGGGCAGGTCGTACTCGCCCTTCGGGATCCGGTAGCGCAGCGTCTGGTTGTTGCCCGCCGCGCCGGGGGTCTCGATCGTCTCGAGCGGGATGCCGAGCTCACGGACGTCGTCCTTGTCGCGCTCGAACTGGCGCTCCAGCGACGCGTTGTCCCCGCCGGCGGTGAAGCGCTGCCGGTAGCCCTGCACGTTCGCCAGGATCTCGCCCTTGGTCAGCCCCGACTCCGTCGAGAGCAGCGCGAGCACGAGGCTGAACAGCCGCTCCTCGGCGGGCACACGGGGCACACGGGTCGCTGGCACGAGCCGATCCTACGGCAGCGCGGGTGCACCGGAGTGCACCCGCGCCGCGGTCGGTGGACGGTGTGTGCGGGTCAGTTCGACAGCGATCCGAGCAGGTCGATGACGTACACGTCGACGGCGCCCTGCTCGTGCACGACGGCCAGGACCTGGTCGCCGACACGGTGGCCGACGAGGGCCTTCCGGACGCCCTCGGGGTTGAGCTGGCCCTTGGCGAGCGAGACGACCTGGGCACCCGCGCCGCCGGTCCAGCTCGAGCCGGTGGCGTCGGCACCGACGGTCCACGGGACGACCAGGGCCTTGATCACCGCGTTGTCCTGCTCGGTGAGCACCTTGCCCGAGCCCTTGCGCAGCAGGTGGACCTCGTCCGAGGTCGGGGCGTCCCACGACGGGATCGTCACTCCGGGGGCGCCCGAGGGGGCGAGGACGACGGCCGGCATGCGGTCGCCGGCGAGCTGCGGGGTGCCGGTCGCACGGGCGTCGAAGGCGCGCTGCACGTCGATGACGGCGATCGCGGCGGACTCCGCCTTGCCGGTCGACGCCGCCGGGGCACCGTTCGCCGGGTTGTTCACCGCGCTCTTCGGCAGCGCGACGGCGAGCCGGTCACCGACGTGCGCGCACTCGACGGCCTCGCCGAGCGCGCCGTAGGTGCTCGCACCCGCGGTGATCGGGGCCACCTGGTTCGTGTAGCCGCTCGTCGAGGCGACCTCGCCGTTCTTGCCGTCGAGGATCGTGTACGCGATCTGCACCGGGGTGCCCTCGTCGACCTGGCGGCCGTCGCCGTGGCGGAGGACGGACACCTGCGTGCCCTTCGTGGTGAGGCCGTTCGGGATCGACACCTTCGGCTCCTTGCCGAACGCGCCCGTCGCCGTCACGGCGGCGGAGGCGTCGCCGGGAGCGGCGCAGTTCGAGGGGGTGGTGCCGGCGCCGTTCGAGGCGCACGCCGTCAGCGACACCGCGAGACCGATGGTGACCAGGAGTGCGGGGATGGTGCGCACGGACCCTCTTTCCGTTCGATGCAGGACGGGCACGCCGTCAGCCTACCGTTCGTCCTCGTCGGCTCCGGACGAGACCGCAACGGACGAGCCCGCACCGGGCGAGACCGGACCGGACGAGACCGCACCGGACGAGACCGCACCGGCGGGCGCCGCACCCGAGGCCGCCTCGGCCGCCGCCACCTTCCGCGCCTGCGCTGCCGACTGCCGAGCCACCTTGCGGAGCTTCTTGTCGCTCGTCGCCCGCTCGCCCACGGCACCGGGGGTCCAGGCCTCGACGTCCTCGTCCGAGAACTCGGCCTTGCCCGCGCGGCGCTTCAGGTTCGGCAGCACGGTGCCGTCCGCCAGGCGACGCGCCGTGACGAGGAAGCCGGTGTGCCCGACCATCCGGTGGTCCGGCCGGACCGCGAGGCCCTCGACGTGCCAGGTGCGCACCAGGGTCTCGCTCGGCATCGGGTCGGTGAAGCGGCCGGTGTCGCGCAGGGCCTCGGCCGTGCGCGACAGCTGGGTGACGGTCGCGACGTAGCAGACGATGAGGCCACCGGGCACGAGGGCGTCCGCAGCGGCGTCGACGCACTCCCACGGCGCGAGCATGTCGAGCACGACGCGGTCGACGCTCTGCTCCTCGACGGCGTCGGGCAGCTCCTCGACGAGGTCGCCGACGGTCACCGACCAGTTGTCCGGCACGGCACCCAGGAAGGTGCCGACGTTGCCCTTCGCGATCGCTGCGAACTCCTCGCGGCGCTCGAACGACTGCAGCCGACCGGTCGGGCCGATCGCCCGGAGCAGGAACAACGACAGGGCGCCGGAACCGACACCGGCCTCGACCACGCGGGCGCCGGGGAAGACGTCCGCGAAGGCCACGATCTGCGCTGCGTCCTTCGGGTAGACGATCGCGGCGCCGCGCGGCATCGACATGACGTAGTCGTTGAGCAGCGGCCGCAGCGCCAGGTACTCGTCGCCGGTGCTCGCCCGGATGACGGAGCCGTCGGGCTGCCCGATGACGTCGTCGTGCCGGAGCACGCCGCGGTGCGTGTGGTACTCCCCCGCGGTCTCGAGCGACAGCGTCGTGAGCTTGCCCTTCGGACCGGTCAGCTGGACGCGGTCGCCGGCGCGGAACGGGCCGCGCGGCGGGGTGTGCGGGGCGCCGCCCGCGGTGTGCGGGAGCGCTGCGGTCGGGTCGGTGGCCGGACGGGAGGCTCGGCTCGCGTCCGCCTCGTCGCGTGCGTCGTCGGCGTGGCTCATCGGGCGACCTCCTCGGTGTCCGCAGCGTGCGCCGGGTCCGGCACCGCGCCTCCCGGGATCCCGCCCCGTGCGGTCAGGGCCGGCGTCGTCAACTCGACCAGACGGTCGACGTCGACCCCGGCCAATGTGGTGAGGTGCACGTCGCCGCCGCCGATCTCGGACAGCGGGACGATGTGCTCGACGGCCACCGTGACGGCGCCGGAGGCGACGGCCGAGGCGACGCCGGTGGCGGAGTCCTCGATCGCGACGCACGCGGTCGGCTCGACGCCGAGCTGCGCGGCGGCGGACAGGTAGGCGTCCGGGTGGGGCTTCGGGCGGTCGACGTCGTCGCCAGCGACCACGACCCGGAAGCCGCGCTCGCCCAGGGCCTCTGCCGTGACGAGGGCCATCTTGCGGCGGGACATCGTGACGAGCGCGGTGGGGATGCCGCGGGCGTGCAGCTCCTCGACGAGTTCACGGGCACCCGGGCGCCACGGCAGCTCGCCGTCGCGCAGGCGCTCCATCACGTAGTCGGTCATCCACTCGACGATCTCCTCGACCTCCATGTCGACGCCCTTGTCGCGCAGGATCTCGCCGGAGCGTTCGAGACCGCTGCCGACCAGTGCGAGGCCCTCGGCGTGGGTCCACTCGACGCCGTAGCGCCCGGTGAGCTCGACCTGGGACCGCTGCCAGATCGGCTCGGTGTCGACGATCGTGCCGTCCATGTCCCACAGGACGGCTGCGGGCAGGACGGGGGCAGGAGGATGCTCAGTCACGGGCGACGAGTCTACCGGGGGCGTTCCGCTGGGCGCGGACGCGAACGGCCGGGCGGGACGCCTGGGCCTACAGTGGATGCCTGAATCGTGTCCGGCCGGGAGCGCCCGTCGCCCCGCCCCGCTCCGCGCCACCACCAGGAGGTCCGCTCCGTGCCACAGCACTCTCCCTTCAGCGACGGTCGGCTGCTCGTCGTCGCCTTCGAGGGCTGGAACGACGCCGGCGAGGCCGCGAGCGGACTCGCCCGACGCATCGTCGAGTCGCTCGAGCTCGACGAGCTGCGTGAACTCGACGGCGAGCGGTACGTCGACTACCAGTTCAACCGGCCGACCGTCGGTCCCGACGAGAACGGCGACCGCGGCGTCCAGTGGCCGCGCATCGTGCTGCACGGCCCCGGCGCCGAGGGCCGCCCCGTGATCGGTGCGACCGGCTCCCCCACCGACCGCGACGTCTTCGTGCTCGTCGGCCCGGAGCCCTCGCGCACCTGGCGCGGCTTCTGCGCCGAGATCATCGACCTGGCCGACGTGTACTCGATCGACGCCGTGGTCTTCGTCGGCGCGATGCTCGCCGACGTCCCGCACACCCGCCCGATCTCGGTGTTCGTGTCGAGCGAGGACGCCGGCGTCCGCGCCGCCTTCGACGTCGACCGCTCGTCGTACGAGGGCCCGACCGGCATCCTCGGGGTCCTCGCCGACGCGATGGACAAGGCCGGGCTCACCACCCTGTCCCTCTGGGCGTCGGTGCCGCACTACGTACACAACTCCCCCTCGCCCAAGGCGACGCTCTCGCTGCTCGACAAGATCGAGGAGCTCACCGACGTCACCGTGCCGCGCGGGTCCCTGCTCGACGACGCGACGGAGTGGGAGGAGGGCATCGACGCCCTCGCCGCCGACGACGAGGACATGGCGTCCTACATCGGGCAGCTCGAGCAGGCGCGGGACACCGTCGACTCGCCCGAGGCCTCCGGCGACGCCATCGCGCAGGAGTTCGAGCAGTACCTCCGTCGGCGCGAGCGCAAGGACGGCAAGGACGGCGGCACCGCCGGCGGCGAGGGCCCCTGGCGCCCGCCGCAGCCCCCGCAGTAGGGCGAGGGGCAGCTGCCGGGTGCGCTGAGGTCGCACTTCGGCCCACGTCCGGCCGCGTCATCCGGGCCGAAGTGCGATCTCACCGGTGCCGGCGGCGCGCCGTCCGGTGCTGGCGATTGCCGAGGTCGCACGAACTGCCGCGTGCAGCGCCGGCGGGCGGCACCTTGCGCGACCTCGGTGGCACGCGTGCGGCGCGTCGTGCCCACTCGGCGGGCGGGACGTGCCCGGCGGTGCGACCCGGGCCTCCCGCCCGGAGCTCGCTCGGCGCGCGGGCGCCGGCGGGCGCCGAGGTCGCACGAACTGTCGCGTGCGGCACCTCCACGCGCGCCGGCATGCGCCGAGGTGGCACGTACTGTCGCGTGCGGCGCTGGCGGGCGACACTTCGCGCGATCTCGGCGATACGCACGCGGCGCGTCGTGACCACTCGGCGGACGGGAGGCGCCCGACGGGGAGGCGACACGGGCCTCCCGTCCGACGCTCGGCGCGCACTGACTCGCGCACCGGCTCCGTGCACGGCGCCTCCACGCACGCTGGCGACCGCCGAGGTCGCACGAACTGTCGCGTGCGGCGCCGGCGGGCGACACCTTGCGCGACCTCGGCGACCTGCACGCGGCGCGTCGAGACCACTCGGCGGGAACGAGCCGGACGGACCGACGGAGCTGGACACCTGGCGGACGAGACGCGCGCGGCGGAGCCGCCCCGGGCCTCCCGTCCGTCCGACCGTCAGCCCAGGCGGATGCCGAGCAGGGCGTCGACCAGGTCGACGAGCTCGGGCGTGACCGCGGTGCCGCCCGCGATCGCGGTGTCGACCGCGGCGACGGCACCCGGGGTGTCGAGGTCGTCGGAGACACGAGCGCGGATGCGGGCCGCCACGTCGGCGGCGTCGTCGGCGTGTCCCGCGGCCGAGCCGGAGGCCCAGGCGTCCCAGCCCGCGAGCCGCGTGGTGGCGCTCGTGAGCTCGGTGTCGAACCACTCCCAGTCGTCGGAGTACTTGTGCGAGAGCAGTGCGAGGCGGATGGCCCGGGGGTCCGCGCCGTCGTCGAGCAGCCCGCGCACGGTGACGAGGTTGCCGAGCGACTTCGAGATCTTCGTGCCCTGGTAGGCGATCATGCCGGTGTGCACGTAGGCGTGCGCGAGGGGCTGGTGTGCGAGCGCGGCGGCGTGCCCGGCGCTCATCTCGTGGTGCGGGAAGACGAGGTCGCTGCCGCCGCCCTGCACGCTGATCGGCAGGCCGAGGCGGTCGCCGGCGATGACGCTGCACTCGATGTGCCAGCCGGGGCGTCCGGGGCCGATCTCGGTGTCCCAGGACGGTTCGCCCTCGCGCGCGGCGCGCCAGAGCAGTGGGTCGAGCGGGTCCCGCTTGCCGGGGCGTTCCGGGTCACCGCCGCGCTCGGCAGCGAGCGTCAGCATGGTGTCGCGGTCGAGACCGCTCTCGTCGCCGAGCTTCCACGACTCGGTCGGGCGCGTCACGTCGAAGTACAGGTCGTCGCCCTCGGCGCCGTCGGTCGGCACCTCGTAGGCGTAGCCGGTCTCCTGCAGGAACGAGACGGCCTCGGCGACGCGGTCGACCTGGTCGGTCACGGCCACGAAGTCGTCGGGCGGCAGGATCCGGAGCGACTCCATGTCGCGACGGAACAGGTCGATCTGCGAGGCGGCGAGCTCGCGCCAGTCGACACCGTCGCGGGCGGCGCGCTCGAGCAGGGGGTCGTCGACGTCCGTGACGTTCTGCGCGTACTCGACGTCGAGCCCCGCGTCACGCCAGGCCCGGCCGAGCGTGTCGAACGCCAGGTACGTCGCCGCGTGCCCGAGGTGGGTCGCGTCGTAGGGGGTGATGCCGCACACGTAGAGCGCGGCGCGGTCCTCGCCACGGCTCGGGTCGACCGGCTTGCCGGTCGCCGTGTCGTGCACGACGGGTCGCGGCGCCGCACCGGCGACGTCGGGAAGGGACGGGGCCTGCCAGGCCCTCACGGCTGGATCACTCCGAGCGACAACAACACGATCAGAACGATACCCAGTGCGATCCGGTAGACCACGAAGGGCATGAAGCTCCGCTTGCTGATGTAGTTCATGAACGCCGCGATGACGACGAAGCCGACGAGGAACGCCACCACCGTCGCGATGAGCGTGTCGGCGATGCCGAACGGCGCGCCGGTGTCGCCGAGGCTCGTCGCGGCCTCGTACAGGCCGGACAGGAACACGGCGGGCACGGCGAGCAGGAACGCGAACCGGGCGGCTGCCGGCCGGGTGTAGCCGAGGGCGAGGCCCATCGACACGGTGGCGCCGGACCGCGAGACGCCTGGGACGAGCGCGAGCACCTGCGCCAGGCCGATGAGCACGCCGCCGCCGAACGTCATGTGCTCGATGCGGCGTTCCTTGCGGCCGACGCGGTCGAGCACACCGAGCACGACCCCGAAGACGATGAGCACGATCGCGACGATCCAGAGCGACCGGAAGGTGGTCTCGATGGAGTCCTTGAGCAGCAGCCCGGCGATGCCGATCGGGATGGTGCCGATGATGACCAGCCAGCCGAGCCGGACGTCCGGGTCGCCCTGCGGCACGTCCCGTCGGAACACCGAGCGGAACCACCGCCCGATGATCCGGGTGATGTCCTTCCAGAAGTAGATGAGCACCGCGGTCTCGGTGCCGAGCTGCGTCACCGCGGTGAAGGCCGCTCCGGGGTCCTTCGCGTCGGGCAGGAACAGCCCGACGATGCGCAGGTGTGCGCTGGACGAGACCGGCAGGAACTCGGTCAGCCCCTGGACGAAGCCGAGGAAGATCGCCTCGAGGATGTGCATCGCACGGACCTTTCGGGGTGCAGTGGATCAGGACACCGCCCGCAGGCGACCATGCAAGATATCAGTACGTGGCGAAGAGGTCGCCGAGGACGCGCCGCCCGAACGCGAGCGCATCGAGCGGCACCCGCTCGTCGACGCCGTGGAACATCGCCGGGAAGTCGACGCCGGCGGGCAGCTGCAGCGGGACGAAGCCGTAGCCCGCGATGCCGAGGTTCGACAGCGCCTTGTTGTCCGTGCCGCCGGACAGCAGGTACGGCAGCACCGGCGCCCCGGGGTCGTGCCGACCGAGGACGTCGCGGACGGCGTCGACCAGGGGCCCGCCGAAGTCCTGCTCGAGGCCGACGTCGCGGAACGAGGTGACGACCTCGACCTCGTCGCCGGCGAGTTCGCGGACGCGCGCGAGCACGGTGTCCTCGTCGCCGGGCAGGCAACGGATGTCCACCAGGGCCTCGGCGGTGTCCGGGATGACGTTGTGCTTGTACCCGGCGGTGAGCACCGTCGGGTTCGACGTGGTGTGCAGTGCCGCGTGGATGAACCGCGAGGCGGAGCCGGTGGCCAGGGCGACCTCGTCCGGGCCGGTCACCGCCGGGTCGACGCCGAGGAACCGGGCGACCTCGGCGACCATGGCGTCGGTCGTGGCGGAGAGGCGGACCGGCCACTCCTCGCTGCCGATGCGGGCGACCGCGGCGGCGAGCTTCGTGACGGCGTTGTCGCGGATGACGTGCGAACCGTGCGCCGCCGTGCCGCGCGCGACGAGCTTCACCCACATGAGCGCCTTCTCGCCGGTCTGCAGCAGGTACGCCCGCCGGTCGCCGAGGGTGATCGAGTAGCCGCCGACCTCGCTGATCGCGGCGGTCGCGCCGGCGAAGACCTCGGGGTGGTGCTCGACGACGTGGTGCGAGCCGAGGACTCCCCCGGCTTCCTCGTCGGCGAAGTAGGCGATCACCAGGTCGCGCTCGGGCGCCCCCTGCTGCTGGATGACGTCCGCCAGGGACGTGAGCATCATCGCGTCCATGTTCTTCATGTCCACGGCGCCGCGGCCCCACAGCGAACCGTCCCGCACGACGCCGCCGAACGGGTCGACCGTCCAGTTGGCGGGGTCCGCCGGCACGACGTCGAGGTGGCCGTGCACGACGAGCGCCGGCTTGTCGCGGTCGCGGCCGGGCACCCGCGCCACGACGCTGACGCGGTCCGGCTCGGACTCGAACAGCTGCGGTTCGAGCCCCAGGCGACGCAGTTCGGCCTCGACGTAGTGCGCCGCCTCGGTCTCGCCGCGGGACTTGCCCTCGCCCCAGTTCGTCGTGTCGATGCGGATGAGGTCGCGGGCGATCGCCGCCGTCGCCTCGAGCTCGGGCACGGTCGGCTCCGGGTTCGTCATGGCTCCACGCTATCGGGCCGCACCGACCCGGCGACCGGCCCCCGACCCGCCCCGCACCGACGCGGCAGCGGGCCCCGCGAACCGGGACGCGCCCGGGATGCACGCCCGTGTGCAGCGTGCCCTCGGAGCCGTGCTAGTGTCTTCTCTCGGCAGGAACGCCGGGTTGCACTCGGGAAACAGACACCAGACACCCTGTCCGGGTGGCGGAATTGGTAGACGCGCTAGCTTGAGGTGCTAGTGCCCGTATTAGGGCGTGGGGGTTCAAGTCCCCCCTCGGACACAGACAAGAAGAACAACACGAACACAAGGAATGCCCCCAGGCCAGTGGCCCGGGGGCATTTCCTGTTGTGTCAATCGCCGAGCTGCTCCGACAGCCAGGCGCGCGCACCCTCGGCGTCCTCGAACAGGCCGTCGTCCTGGGCCGCGGCGGCGGCGTCGAGGACCTCGCGGAACCGCGGCCCCGGGGTGAGACCCGACGCGATGAGGTCCCGCCCGGTCACCAGGCGGACGCGATCCGCGGCGGCGACCGCGCGGACGACCGCGAGCCATGCTCCCGCCGTCGAGGCCGACGACGCCGGACCCCGCCCCTGCGAGTCCGCCTCGCACACCCGTGCCCAGCACTCCGCGGTCGCGATCGATCCGCCCAGGCGGCGCAGCAGCCGACGCGCTGCGGGCACCGAGGGCGCCGCACCGTCCGTCGAGTGCACCACCATGTGCTCGCGCACGACGGCACCGATGCGGTCGGTCACGGTCCGGGGCGCGCCGATCCGCCGCAACAGGTCGCGGGCGGCCCGCGCTCCGGAGACCTCGTGCCCGAGGCTGCGGATCCGGACGGTGCCGTCGTCACGGTGGACCGTCCGCGTGCCGTCGCCGGCCTTGCCGAGGTCGTGCAGGAGTGCCCCGAGCACCACGACGGTGCGGTCCTCCCCCGTCACCCCGTCCGCCGTGCAGGCGGCAGCGGCCGCGTCCGCCGCGAGGCCCAGGTGCACGTGCACCGGCCCCTCGGGGTGCCACCGGGGGTCCTGTGGCACGTCCCGCACGGCGGCGAGTTCCGGGAAGTGCCGCTCCCACCCGATGTCGTGGAGGACCTGCAGCGCGTGCGACTGGTGGTCGCCCCTCGCCGCCTTCCGGATCTCCGGCCAGATGCGCTCCGGCGCGATGGAGGACCAGGCGTCCGCGAGCGACCGCGCGAGCTCGATCGTCGTCGGGTGGACGGCGAGGTCGAACCGCGCCACGAGCTGCACCGCGCGCAGGACCCGCAACGGGTCGTCGCCGAACCGCTCGGACGTGTGCCGGAGCACGCCCCGAGCGGCGTCGTCGATGCCGCCGGACGCGTCGACGTACTCGTTCGTCGCCGGGTCCCACGCGACCGCATCGACGGTGAAGTCACGACGCGCGGCGGCCTCGGCGAGTGCGCGGTCGTCGCCGGCCCCCGGGACCACCGCGACGTCGACGTGCACGTCGTCGAGCACGACCCGGAGCACCTCGAACCGCCGGCCGGTCGTCACGACGACCGCGCCCGCAGTGCGCAGGGCGTCCACGACCGGGGTCGTGTCCGCACCGTGTACCTCGACGTCGACGTCGTGGTCGTCGTCCTCCGGGACCGCACGCCCGGCCGACCGCAACAGGGCGTCGCGGACCACGCCGCCGACCAGGAACGGGCGCCCGACGCTGCCGAGCGCCACGAGGACGGCGTCGACGGCCGTGCCGACGCCCAGCGCACGCGCGGGGTCGGTGGGGCCGGGGCACCGGTGGGTACCGGACGTGCGTCGCGCAGCCCCGCACCGGGTGCAGGAGGTGGTGGTCACGTGTGGCCTCTTCCGGGACCTCCGTGCAGCAGCACCGAGGGAGTCAGTCTGCCGCACCGGGCGCGTCGGCGCGACCACAGGACGGACGGGAGGCGCGGTGCCAGCCGGCACCGCGCCTCCCGTCCGTCCTGTCGGTGCGTCAGCGCAGCATCAGCTCTTGGACGCCTCGACGAAGTTGCGGCGCGGGTCGGTCTCCTTGATGAGGGAGGTCGCGTCGCGACCGGAGACGGCGCCGGTCACCCAACCGATGACGATCCGGACCTTGCGGTTCAGGGTCGGCATCGCGTACACGTGGTACGCGCGGTGCGCGAGCCAGGCGAGCACGTTGGTCATCTTGATGCCCTTGATGTTCGCGGCACCCTTGCCGACGCCGTACGAGGCGACGGTGCCGATGGAGGGGTGGCGGTACTCCTCGATCGGCTTGCCGGTGATCGTCGCCACGATGTTGTCGGCGGCGACGACGGCCTGGCGCACGGCGTTCTGCGCGTTCGGCGGGTAGAACGCCGGCTGCTTGTCGGCGGTCAGGTCGGGGACCTGGGCCACGTCACCGAGGCCCCAGACGCCGTCGACGACCTCGTGGGTGTCCTCGGCCTCGACCTGGAGCTTCGCGTTGGCGGCGAGGTGCCCCTTCGGGCCGCGCGGCAGGTCGGAGGCGTCGAGGAGCGGGTTCGGCTTGACGCCGGCGGTCCAGACGAGCAGCCCGGTCGGGATCTCGTCGCCGTCGGACAGCGTGACGACGCCGCCCTCAGCGCTCGGCATGGTGGTCTTCAGCCGGACGTCGATGCCGCGGGCGCGGAGCGACTCGAGGGTCCACTTCGACAGCTCCGGGCCGACCTCGGGCGCGACGCGGTCGAGCGCGTCGATGAGGATCCAGCGGGGCTGCTCGCCCGCGAGCGACGGGTAGGTCGCGATGGCGGCCTGCGAGACGTCGAACAGTTCGCCGATGGCCTCGACGCCGGTGTAGCCACCGCCGACGAAGACGCTCGTGAGCAGACGACGACGCTCGTCCTCGTCGCGGGTGGCCGCGGCCTTCGCGATGTTGTCGAGGAGCTTGGAGCGCACGTAGGCGGCCTCCTCGACGCTCTTGAAGCCGACGCCGTACTCCTCGAGCCCGGGGGTCGGGAAGGTGCGGGTGACGGAACCGAGGGCGACGACGAGCTGGTCGTAGCCGAGCGTGCGGTCGTCACCGCCGGCGGTCGCGATCGAGACGGTCTTGTCGGCCGACGAGATCGCGGTGACCTTGCCCTGGATGACCCGGGTCTTGCGCAGGGCGCGACGGAGTTCGACCGTCACGTCCTTCGGGGCGATGTGACCGCCCGCGACCTCGGGCAGGAACGGCAGGTACGTGTAGTAGGTGTTCTGGTCCACCAGTGTGATCCGCATCGGCACGGTGGCCGCGTGCTTCTGCAGCTGCTTGACGGTGGAGTAGCCAGCGGAGCCGCCGCCGAGGACGAGGACGTGAGGGATCGAGTCTGCCATTCCTCCGGTCTACCGGATGACGGCCGTCAACGTCACCAGCGCCGCGCCCCTGGCGGGAATCAGCGTCGCTTCAGCCGCCACCAGGCGGTCTCGGCGAGCTCCACACCGGTGTACACACCGTGCGGGGTGCGCCGGGACTCGGTGAGCGAGAACCGTCGCAACCGGTAGCCGCCGCCGAAGCGGTCGATGATCGCTTCGGGCGAGGACTCGGCGTCGCGCTTGACGTACCAGGTGCGGTCGTCGACCGGCTCGATCACGCCGCGGTCACCGTCGCCCGCCGATGCGGGAGCGCAGCACGTCGATGCGCTTCTGGATCTGCTCGATGCTCGCCTGCGCCACGGCCGGACCGCCGCTGATCCGCCGGAGTTCGGCGTGGATCGCGCCGTGCGGCTCGTTCGAGTGGCGGGACCAGATCGACACGAGCCGGGCGAGCTCGGTGCGCTGCTCCTTGATCGTCATGTACATCGGGCGGTCCGGCTCGGCCTGCTTGGGCTGGCCGTCCTTCACGGTCCGGCCCTTCGAGCGCTTGGCCTGGGTGGCCTGCCGGGCACGCAGCAGGTCGCGCACCTGGTCGGGTTCGAGGAGCCCGGGGATGCCGATGAAGTCGAGTTCCTCGAGCGAGCCGACCTCGCCGCCGGTGCCGAACTCGCCGCCGTCGTAGAGGACGCGGTCGAACGACGCCTGCGAGTCGAGGGCCTCGAACGGCTGGACCTCGAGCAGGCTCTCGGACGCGCGGTCCTCCTTGTTGGCCTCGGCGACCATGGCGTCCTCGGGGTTGTACAACCCGTCGTCGGTGTCCTTCGGGCGGTCGAGCGCGTGGTCGCGTTCGAGCTCGAGGGAGGCCGCCAGGGCCATGAGCCCGGGCACGCTCGGCAGGAACACGCTCGCCGTCTCGCCGCGCCGGCGGGCGCGCACGAAGCGGCCGATCACCTGGGCGAAGAACAGCGGCGTGCTCGCGCTCGTGGCGTAGACACCGACGCACAGGCGCGGGACGTCGACGCCCTCGGACACCATCCGGACGGCCACCATCCAGCGCGAGGTGTCCTCGGCGAACGCGCTGATCCGGCTCGACCCCGCGGCCTCGTCGGACAGGACGACGGTCGGCCGTTCGCCGGTGATCTGCTGCAGGATCCGGGCGTAGGCGCGCGCGGTCGTGGTGTCCGTCGCGATGACCAGGCCGCCCGCGTCCGGCACGCCGCGGCGGACCTCGGTCAGGCGCTTGTCGGCGGCGGAGAGCACGGCGGGCATCCACTCGCCCTCGGGCGAGAGCGCCGTGCGCCAGGCCTGCGCGGTGATGTCCTTCGTGACCTGCTCGCCGAGCGAGGCCGACATCTCGTCGCCCATCCGGGTCTTCCAGCGCATCTGCCCGGCGTAGGCCATGAAGAGCACCGGTCGGACGACGCCGTCCTTGAGCGCGCGGCCGTAGCCGTAGTTGTAGTCGGAGATCGAGGTACGGATGCCCTGCTCATCGGGGGCGTACTGCACGAACGGGATCGGCGCGGTGTCCGAGCGGAACGGCGTGCCGGAGAGCGACAGGCGGCGGGTGGCCCCGGAGAAGGCCTCTCTGATGCCGTCGCCCCAGGTCAGCGCGTCACCGCCGTGGTGGACCTCGTCGAGGATCACGAGGGTCTTGCCGCCCGCGGTGATCCGCTGGTGCACCTCGGGGTTCATGCCGACCTGGGCGTAGGTGATCGCGACGCCCTGGTAGTGGCGGCCGAACATGCCGTCGCCGTTCTTGAACATCGGATCGATGCGGATGCCCACACGGTCGGCCGAGTCGGCCCACTGGCGCTTGAGGTGCTCGGTCGGCGCGACCACGACGATGCGGTCGACGGTGCCCCGCGCCAGGAGCTCGGTGGCGAGGCGCAGCGCGAAGGTGGTCTTGCCGGCGCCGGGCGTCGCCGCCGTCAGGAAGTCGCGCGGTTCGGTCTCGAAGTACTTCGTCAGCGCCTCGACCTGCCAGGCACGGAGCTTCGACGCGGTCCCCCACGCGGCGCGGTCGGGGAACGCCGGGGAGAGGTGCTGGACGGCGGAGTTGCCGGCGGCCTCGGCCAGCGCCGCGGCGTCGGCCTCGTCACGCGCCGCCGTGGCCCCGGCGGTCGCGGTCTGGTCGGTGTGTGCCGGTACCGCACCGCCGTCGCCGACCCGGTCGTCCCCGGTCTCGGCCCACAGCGTGGCGGGCTGCTGGTCGTCGTACTCCGCTGCGCTCACTGGACCTGATCCTACCGCCACGCTCAGTCCTGCCTGGCGTGCGGGGCGTGCCCGTCACGGGTCCCCCGGACGAGCGATGCCGGTCGCAGCACGCCTGCGCCGAATCGCGCGGCCACGGCGTCGACGGTCGTCTCGGTCTCGCGCCACGGCGCGTCGTCGTCCCACAGGGCGTTGCTGGCGGCGGCCGGCACGAGGTTCTCGCCGCGGACGCCGATGAGCCGGATGCGGTTGCCGGGTCGGTGCAGGACGTCGTAGAGCTCGACGGCCTCGCGGTGCAGCCGCTTGGCGACGTCGGTCGGCTCGGCGAGGGTGCGGGACCGGGTGAGCGTGGTGAAGTCGGTGTACCGGACCTTCAGGGCCACGGTGCGCGCCTGCACGTCGGCGTGCCGCAGCCGCACGGCGACCTTGTCGGCCAGGCGCAGGAGTTCGCGGGCGACGTCGTCGCGGTCGGTCAGGTCGTGCCCGAAGGTGACCTCGTGCCCGATCGACTTCTCGCTGACGCCGGTGTCGACCACGCGCGGGTCGCGACCCCAGGACAGGTCGTGCAGCTTCTGGCCGCCGGCCGGCCCGAGCGCGGACACCAGGGACCCGAGCGGCGTGTGCGCGAGGTCGCCGACGGTGCGGATGCCCCGGCGCTCGAGGGTCTCCTGCGTCTTGCCGCCGACGCCCCAGAGCGCGGAGACCGGCTGCGGGTGCAGGAACGCGACGGTGTCGGCGGCCGGCACGACGAGCAGCCCGGCCGGCTTGGCACGACTGGACGCGAGCTTCGCGACGAACTTCGTCGACGCCGCCCCGACGGAGCACTGCAGGCCGGTCTCGGCGTGGACGGCGCGACGGATCGCCTGCCCGATCTGCCACGGCGTGCCGTACAGGCGGAGAGCGCCGGCGACGTCGAGGAAGGCCTCGTCGATGCCGAGTCGTTCGACCCGTGGCGTGAAGCGGTCGAAGACGGCCATGACCGCGGCGGACTTCGCGCGGTACTTCTCGAAGTGCGGTTCGACGATGACGGCGTTCGGGCAGCGCCGCTTGGCGACCGCCATCGGCATCGCCGAGTTCACGCCGTAGCGCCGGGCCTCGTACGTGGCGGCGGTCACCACCGACCGGTCGGAGTCGTGGCCGACGATCACCGGCAGCCCCTGCAGGTCGGGACGGTCGAGGAGCTCGACGGAGGCGAAGAAGGCGTCCATGTCGACGTGCAGCACCGTGGCCGACACGTCGTCGACGGGGGTGTCCGAGACGAGCCGGTTGCTGCCGTCCTGCTTGCTCACGAGGCGATGGTGCCAGGTGCCACCGACACCGGAGCGTCGCGGTGCGCGGGCGGGACCGTCACGGCAGCGGTCCGAGCACCGACGCGGCGATGGTCCGGGCCGCGGAGTCCCGGGTGGAGGGGTGGTACTGCCCCGCCCGCACGTCCCGCGCGAGCCGGGCCAGTTCGCTCGTCGACCGGAACGCCGAGCCGCCGGCGATCCGCATCGCCTCGTCGACCGCGTGCTGCGCCGCGTCCACCGTCCGTGCCTTCGTGCCGACGAGCAGCGGGAACCACCGGGCGCCGAGGTCGTCGCCCTCGTCGACCGAGCGGGCCAGCGAGTCCACCTGCATCGACACGGCGTCCACCGCGCCGCGCACGTCCGCGATCGCCCGACGGGCGTCGGGGTCCTGGGCGCGGGACGACCCGTCGGCCGCCACGCGACGGGTGACCGCCGACACCGCGAGCTCCAGCGCGCGCTCGGCGATCCCGACGTACACCGACGCGACGAGCAGCTCGAACGCCGCGAACACGCCGAAGACCAGCGGGTCCTGGTTCGGCCCGACGGGCAGCACGCGCACGATCCGCTCCGCGGGCACGTGCACCCCGAGCAGCCGGGTCCCGTGGCTCTGCGTCGCCCGCATGCCGAGCGTGTCCCACTCGTCCCCCTGCTCGACGTGCCCGTCGGACCGGAGCACGAACCCGTGCACGAGCCGCGGCTCCGGCCCGGAGTCGTCGCGGCCGAACACGCTGAGGACGTCCCACGCCGGCGCGAGCGAGGTGGACACCTTCGTCCCGGTGAAGCGGTACCCGCCGTCGCCGTCCGGCTCCGCCGTGGTCGACGAGTCGAACAGCACCGCGTCGTTGCCGGGTTCGCTCACCCCGAAGGCGAGCAGGTGGTCGTCCGCCGCGTGGTCCGTGACGGTTTGGAGGAACGCCCCACCCCGCGCGGACACGGCCCGGGCCGCCTGCACCCACACCTGGTGCATCCCCAGGCCGAGCGCCGTCGCCGGCGCGGCCCGGGCGAGCAGGCGCTGCACCACCGTCGTCGCCCGGAGGCCGAGGTCGGCGCCGCCCTGTTCCGCGGGCACGCCGATGCGCAGGTAGCCGGCCGCGCGCAGTTCGTCGAGGTCCTCGACGCAGAACGCGTTGGCCGCGTCGTACCCGGGGGCACGCGCCGCGATGCGGGCGAGGAGGTCCTGCGGCGGGGTCCAGCCGGCTGTGTCCCTGGTGGCCGATGTCATGGCACGAGACTAAGGTTCGGATCGTGTCAGCTCGTCATCCGTGGTCCAGGTACGTCGCGATCGGTGACTCGTTCACCGAGGGGATCGGCGACCCCGACCCGACCGTTCCCGGGGGCAACCGGGGGTGGGCGGACCGCGTCGCCGAGGTCCTGGCGCACGGGTCCGACGACTTCGCCTACGCGAACCTGGCGATCCGCGGCCGCCTGCTGCAGCAGATCGTCGACGAGCAGGTGGAGCCGGCACTCGCGCTCCGCCCGGACCTGGTGACGGTCTCCGCCGGCGGGAACGACATCATCCGCCCGGGCTCCGACCCGGACGAGCTCGCGGAGCGCGTCGACGCGATGGTCGCCCGGCTGCGGAGCGACGGGGCCACGGTCGTGCTCTTCACCGGGCCGGACGTCGGCATGACCCCCGTGCTCGGCATGGTCCGCGGCAAGACCGCGATCTACAACGAGAACCTGCACGCGATCGCCCTGAAGCACGGGGCGCTCGTCGCCGACATGTGGGCGCTCCGCGTGCTCCGCGACCCGCGGATGTGGGCCCCGGACCGACTGCACCACTCCCCGACCGGGCACGCCACCGTCGCCGCCGCGGTCCTCGACACCCTCGGTGTCGCGCACGGGCTCGAACCGTTCAACCCGGAACCGCTCGAAGCGAGGCCGTGGCGCGAGGCCCGCGCCGAGGACCTCGGCTGGGCGCGGGAGTACCTGGTGCCGTGGGTCGTCCGGCGCATCCGGCACACGTCCTCCGGCGACGGGGTCTCCGCCAAGCGACCCGAGCTGCAGGACGTCGTCGAGCACCGGTCCGACACGCCCTAGTCGACGGTCGACGGGTCCCACCCGACGCGCCCCTGCACGGTCGTCGCGCCCCGGACGGGCGGCTGGCCCCTGCACGGGCGGCTGGCCCCTGCCCGGGCGGCTGGCCCCGAGGAGCCGGGGCGCGCCGCCCGACGCGCCCCGTCACGGTCGCGTGCGGTCGCGTGCGGGGCGCGGTCGCGTGCGGCGTCGGTCCCGTGCGGGGCGCGGTCGCGTGCGGCGTCGGTCCCGTGCGGGGCGCGGTCGCGTGCGGCGTCGGTCCCGTGTGGGGCGCTCGCGTGGGGGGTCGGTCAGTCCGTGGGGCGGCGCAGCGTGAGCGGACCGTCGTGCAGCGGCACGGTCTCCCACGCCGTCGCGGTGTCGCCCGTCGACCGGTCCACCCGGACGTGCAGCAGGTGCGGGGTCTCGACGAACCGGACGTCGACGAGCACGGTGCGGCCGTCCGCCGCGACCGCGCCGCTCGCGGCCAGCGGCCCCTCGACGGCCCACTCCCCCTCGCCGACCGGCACGGACAGCGTCCCGCCGTCGACGTCGAGCGTCAGCCGCCACCCGGCGTCGTCGTGCGCCAACGGGCCGAGGTCCGCGGTGCCCGTGAGCGGGCCGCCGACGACCGCCGGCAGCCCCAGGGCGGCGAGTCGTGCCGCCAGGGCGGCGTCCGCACCCGTGTCCGTCGTGCCGTCGACGGCGGGCAGCAGGTGCTGCCAGACCGCGTCGAGGACCGCCTGCATGTCGAGGCTCTGCCCGGTCATCGCGAGGACGACGTCGTGTTCCGGCAGGACGACGCAGAACTGGCCGTAGGCGCCGTCGCCGCGGAAGCCGTGCCGGGCCATCCAGAACTGGAAGCCGTAGCCCTGGGACCAGTCCGGGTTCTCCTCGCCCGGGTTCTCGACCTGGGTCGACGTGGCGGCGGCGACCCAGTCCTCGTCGAGGATCCGTTCGCCGTCCCACACGCCGCGCTGCAGGTACAGCTGACCGAGTGCCGCGATCGCCGAGGTCTGGGCGTAGCAGCCGCTGAAGCCGAGCTCGGCGCCGGTGTCGTCACGCCGCCACGCGAGGTCGTCGATGCCGAGCGGGTCGAGGAGCCGGGGCCGCAGGTACTCGACGAGCGACCCGCCGCTCACCCGCCGGACGATGGCTGCGAGCGTGTACGTGCACGGCTGGTTGTAGGCGAAGACCGACCCGGGCTCCTCGTCCGGCGGGAGCAGCAGGAATCCACGCACCGTGTTCGCCGGGTCGAGGGCCTCCGCGCGGTCGATGGTCTCCTCGCGGTGACCGCTCGCCATCGCGAGCAGGTCCCGGACCCGGATCCGTCGGCTGCGGTCGTCCGTGACGTCGGCGTCGAGCTCCGGGAAGTACGACAGGGCGGTCGCGTCGAGGTCGACGAGCCCCTCGCGGACCGCGATCCCCACGGCGGCGGCCGTGAAGCTCTTGCTCAGCGAGTACAGCAGGTGCACGCGGTCCGGGCCGTAGGGCGCCCACCAGCCCTGCGCGGCGACCTGCCCGTGGCGGAGCAGCACGAGACCGTGCGGCTCGACGCCGGGTGTGCGCTCCAGCGCGTCGACGAGGGCGTCGACACCGCGGGCGTCGATGCCGAGGGCGGACGGGGAGCTGCGCGGGAACGTCGTCGTCACGGATCCGACCCTACGGCGTGCCGGGCCGCGGCGTCAGGCTCCCTGGAACGGGTTCGTCCACCGCCACCAGACGCCCGGGTCGTCGATGGTCCGCTCGAGCACGAGCGGGACCGTCACCGGGTCGTGGTCCGTGACGGTGAAGCGGACCGTCCCCACCCGCTCGCCCTTCGTGCCCAGGGTGACCTCGTCGAGGTGCGCCTTCGCGCGGACCTTCGTCCGACCCCAGACCAGGACCTCGGACGCCTTCGCCGTGACCGCGTCGGCCTCGTCCTGCCACGGCGTCGAGAAGGTCCCGAAGGTCTGTCCGGCGTGGGTGAGCGTCACCACCTGGAAGTTGTCGGCCACCGACCGGAGCAGCCGCTGCACGTCCGCGTCGAGCGAGTCGTGGTCGACCCCGCCGAGCATGACGCCGATCACCGTGACGTCGCGTCCGCCGCGCTCGTACGTCGCTGCGAACAGCAGGCAGGCCCCGGCCTCGTCGAGGGTGCCGGTCTTGATCCCCTCGATGCCGTCGAGCCCCAGCAGTTTGTTCGAGTTCTCGATCGGCCCGACCGTCGGGATGGTGACGTCCTTCGTGCCGACGATCTCCCGCACGACCGGGTCCGCCAGGGCGAGCCGGCCGAGCTCGACCAGGTCGGTCGCGGTGGACGTGTTCGCCGGGTCGAGCCCGGTCGGCTCGTGGATCGTCGTGTCGTCGAGACCGTGCTCGTCGAGCCAGCGGTCCGCTGCCCGCTCGTAGGCGTCCATCGACCCGAACGCCCACAGCGCGAGGGCGCCGGCGTAGTTGTTCGCCGACTTCATGAGCATGACCTGGAACGTCTGGTGCTCCGTCAGCCGCAGCCCCGCCGGCATCGGTGCGACCTCGCCGTTCTGCGCGAGGTACTTCGCGTAGAGCCCCTGCATCTGCTCCGTGAAGCGGATCGCCGGACCGGACTGCCCGCGCTCGAGCGGCTTCTCGTCGAGGACGACGAGCGCGGTCACCACCTTCGTGATGCTCGCGATGGAGCGCGGCTGCTCGTCACCGCTCGTCCGCAGGCTCTCCGGGAACCCCGTCGCCTGCACCGCCGTCGCGCCGTAGCCCGGGAACCGCAGGTCCGGCACGCTCGACGTCGGCGCCGAGTACGTGGTGGTCGTGGCGCTCGCCGGGGCGAACGGCACGACGGCCGCGGCCACGAGGTAGCCGATCGCCAGGACGAGGACGGCGAGGACCGTGATCGTCACCGGCCTCCGGACAGCGGAGCGGGGGCGGCGGACGACTCGTGACACGGCACCAGAGCGTAGCGGTGTGCGGCACCGGCCACCCGGGGAACCGCCGCCGGTGTGGAGAAGGCGGGACGGGCCTCCCGACCGGGGTACCGGGTACTGGGTACGGAGCGTTACGCGCTGCGGCGCTGGGCGTCCCGGACCGCCCAGAGCCCGACGGCGCTCGCCGCGGCGACGTTCAGCGAGTCGACGCCGTGCGCCATCGGGATCCGCACCGTGGTGTCGGCCGCCGCGATCGCGGCCGGGGTCAGGCCCTGGCCCTCGGTGCCCATCACGAGCGCGACGCGCTCGGGGACGTCGGCGACGAAGGCGTCGAGGTCGACGGACCGGTCGGTGAGCGCCATGGCGGCGACGTGGAAGCCCTGTGCCGTGAGCTCCTCGCCGGCCTCCGGCCAGTCACCGATCCGGGTCCACGGCACCTGCAGGACCGTGCCCATGCTCACGCGGACGCTCCGGCGGTAGAGCGGGTCCGCGCACCGGGGGCTGACGAGCACGGCGTCGGCACCGAGCCCGGCGACGCTGCGGAACACCGCGCCGACGTTCGTGTGGTCGACGATGTCCTCGAGGACGACGACCAGGCGGGCGTCCCGCACCACGTCGGCGACGCTCGGCAGCGCGGGGCGGTGCACGGCGGCGATCGCCCCGCGGTGCATGCGGAAGCCGGTGAGCTCCTCGAGCAGCGCGTCGGGGCCGACGAAGACCGGGCCGTCGTGGTCCGCGACGAGCGGCAGGACGCTGTCCAGCCACTTCTCCTGCACGAGCACGCTGCGCGGCACGTGTCCGGCCCGGACCGCGCGCTCGATGACCGTGTTCGACTCGGCGATGTACAGCCCGCCCTCGGGCTCGGTCACCCGGCGCAGGGCCACGTCGGTCAGGCGGGCGAAGTCGTCGAGACGGGGGTCGTCGAGGGAGTCGATGCGGACGGGGTGCACGGGGCTCGTTCCGGTGGGGTCCGGGGCGGGAGTCGGAGGTGGGGCGGACCCGGTGGACCGGGTGGGAAGCGACCGGGACGGTCGGCTGTTGAGGGTACCGTGAACAGGGTGCTGGATGATGCTGCGTCGACGACGTCCGACGACCTCGACCGGGTCGTCGACCTGCTCGCGGGCAAGCGCCTCGCCGTGCTCTCCGGCGCCGGTCTCAGCACCGACTCGGGCATCCCCGACTACCGCGGCGCCGGCCGGGTGGTCCGCAAGCCGATGACCTTCCAGGAGTTCCGCGCCGACCCCGCGAAGCGACAGCGCTACTGGGCCGGCTCGCACCTCGGCTGGCGCACCTTCGCGGCGGCGCGACCGAACGACGGCCACCGCAGCCTCGCCGCACTCGAGGACGCCGGCGTCGTCACCGGTGTCGTCACCCAGAACGTCGACGGCCTGCACCTGCGCGCCGGCTCCCGCCGCGTGGTCGAGATCCACGGCTCCATGGACCGGGCCGTCTGCCTGACCTGCGGCCAGGTCTTCTCGCGCGCCGACCTCGCCGCGACGATCGACCGCGCCAACCCCTGGATCGACGAGCCCGGCTCGGTGCAGCTGCAGCCCGACGGCGACGTCGAGATCACCGACGTCGAGCGCTTCGTCGTGCCCGACTGCTCGGTCTGCGGCGGCGTGCTCAAGCCGGACGTGGTCTTCTTCGGGGAGTTCGTGCCCGCCGAGAAGTTCCGCGAGGCGGTCTCCATCGTGGCCGACGCCGACGCCCTGCTCGTGGTCGGCTCCTCGCTGACCGTGAACTCGGGCGTCCGCCTGGTCGACCACGCCACCCGCCGGAAGAACCCGGTCGTCATCGTCAACCGGGGTGACACCCGCAGCGACCGGCGCGCCGTCGCCAAGATCGACGCCGGCACCACCGAGACGCTCGTGCACCTGGCCGAACGGCTCGCACCGACCGGCCGGTGACGACGGCGTCGTGCCGGAGCCCGCGTCTGCGATGATCGAGCGGTGACGACGCTCCTCTACCTGGTCCGGCACGGCGAGACCGACTGGAACGCGCAGCGCCGCATCCAGGGCTCCACCGACATCCCCCTCAACGACACCGGACGCCGCCAGGCGGCCGAGGCGGCCGAGCTGCTCGCGCGCCGCAGCTTCGACGCCGTGGTCGCCTCGCCGTTGTCGCGGGCAGCCGAGACCGGCGCGATCATCGCCGACCGGCTCGGCCTCGACACGCCCGCCGAGTACCCCGGCCTGGCCGAGCGTTCCTACGGCGAGGCCGAGGGCCTGACCGACGACGAGGTCGCCGAGCGGTACCCGCACGACGACATCCCCGGACGTGAGTCCCGTTCGGCCCTGCTCGCCCGGGTGACCGAGACCCTCGGCGAGGTCGCGGTGCGGTACGACGGCGGCGTCGTCGTGGTCGCGACCCACGGCGCGGTCATCCGCAGCGTGGTGAACGCCTCGGCGCCCGGCACGGTGGAACGCCGCGGTACGCCGATCCGGAACGGGTCGGTCCACTCGTTCCGCTGGGACCCGGAGCGCTTCCACGCCGAACTGGTGCGCTTCGACGACCCGATCGACGTCGTCTCGGACGAGACGGGCGGCGCCCCCTTCGCCGCCCAGAACCCGCTCGAACGCCGCGACTGACCGGGGACTACGCTCCGACGGACCCGGACCGACCAGACGCCCGGGCGGAGGGAGCGACATGCCGACCGACGGACCCGACGCCGACCGAGCACCCGCACCCGCGCCCGACGCCGACCGTTCGCTGGCGCCCGACGACGGCCGTTCGCTGGAACTCGACGCCGACCGTTCGCTGGAACCCGACGCCGACCGTGCACTGGCGCCCGACGCCGACCGTTCGCTGGCGCCCGACGACCTCGACCGGGCCTTCGGGCCCGACACCGGGAGCACCGCCACCCGCTCCGGCCACCGGGTCCGCACGGCGGTCCTGATCGGCGGCGGCACCGTGGTCGTCGCCGGCGTCATCGTCCTGGTGCTCGGCACCATCGTCGGGTCGGTGCAGACCGGCATCGGCGGGGTGTTCCCCCGACCGGACACCGCCCTCGACCGGTTCGTCAGCGACGCCCGCGACCTGCCCGGTGTGACCGACGTGCAGCGCCACCAGGCCGAGAAGACCGCGTTCGCGAGCTACGAGGTGTCGGCGACCGTCACCGCCGACCCGGCACTCGAACCGGCGGCACGCGCCGAACTCGTCCGGGCGCTCAGCCGGGCGTCGGACGAGGCGAGCGGCAACGGCGTCCACGTCGTCGCGATCGCCGACCTCGGCGTCCAGCAGGTCGGCGTCACCGAGCACGCCGACGTCGCCGGCCGACGCCTGCAGCTGGCGGACACCCTCGACCGGATCGGCGGCGTCACCGCGGTGCGGTGCTCGTGGGGTCGCGGTGCGCAGTCGTCGGACGCCGCCGAGGACCAGGCCGTCGTCGTCGAGACCCCGGGCCGGGGCCGTGCGGTGCCGCCCATCGTGGCCCGCGTGACCGAGGAGACGCAGCGGGTGTTCCCGGGCGCGAGCGTGCAGGTGCTGCCCGCGGGGTGAGCCGGAGCGCGACGCGACCGTCGCCTCCCACCGGACGCGATCTGTCCTGCGCACCCGACCCGACCGCGGTGCGGCGCACGTCGAGGCCGGAGGTGCAGTGCCGGGGCCGAGCCGAGCCTCCAGGCCGAACGCCGAACGCCGAGCGCCGGTGTGCCGGGCGCCCGCTCGCCGATGCATCGTGAGCAGAAGAGGTCGGGTCGCCGCCGCGCACCCGACCATTCCTGCTCACCAAGCGCCCCGCGCCCCCGCGCCCCCGCGCCCCCGCGCCCGCCCGCCCAGCGCACCACGCCCCGCGCCGCCCCGCGCCCGCGCACCTACCCCCGCGCCGCGACCGCCCGCTCGACCGCCTGCACGACCTGCTCGGCCGAGTCCTGCCACCGGAACCGCGCCGCCTGCTCGACCGACCGCCGCGAGGCGTCGTCCCACCGCGCCTCGACCCGGCGGACCGCGGCCGCGACGGCGGAGGGCGACCCCGGGTCGAAGTACTCCGCGGCGTCGCCCCCGATCTCGCGGAAGATCGGGATGTCGCTCACGACGACCGGGGTCCCGACGCCCATCGCCTCGACGAGCGGGATGCCGAAGCCCTCGTCCCGTGACGCCGTCGCGAGCGCCGTCGCCGACCGGAGCACGGACAGGTACTCGTCGTCGGTGGCGCCGTCGTGGAACACGAGGGTGCCGGCCGGTGCGAGCGCCTCGAGCCGGGCACGGTCGGCGTCGGTCACCCGGGACATCAGGTGCAGGGTCCAGTCCGGTCCGAGCAGCGGGATCGCGGCCGCGAGCGTCTCGACGTTCTTGTACGGCATGAACGACCCCATGTAGACGAGCGACCGCTCGCGCGGGGCGTCGTCGGCACGGGGCGTGGCCGGGTCAGCGGCGTTGTACGCGACGGTGACCGGTCGCCGGGTGAGCCGGTGCTCGGCGATGAGCCCGGCGGTCGTCTCGGACACGGTCACGACACCGTCGGCGCCGTTCAGCAGGACGCGCTGCGGCGTCCACGACAGGTGGAACGCCCGCCAGCCGAGCCGCAGCGGCCACGAGAACTCCCGCGGGGGCGTGCGGTTGCGGTAGTAGATGAGGTCGTGCAGCGTCAGCACGAGCGCGTAGTGCCGACCGCGCGAGCCCATCGTCTGCATCGGCGAGAACACCGCGTCGAGGCCGAGGCGGTTCACCCGGCGCGCGACGAGCGGCTCCCCCGCGTCCGTCGGAGCGGGCAGCAGCTCCCACGGCAGGTGGTCCGGCAGCGACTCGAGCTGCCGCTCGTCGTGCACGAGCAGGACGTGGTCGTGCCGGTCCGGCAGGTGCGCGGCGATGCCGGCCGTGAACCGGCTGATCCCGTCGTGCCGTCCGATCCGCACGTAGCGGCAGTCGATCCCGATGCGCAGCCGACGGGTCACGCGTCCGCCCCGTCCGCCTGGTCGGTCGCCTCCGTCGCGGCCGGTCGGGAGGCCCGTCCCGCGCCCGTCGACCGGCCCGCGTCGGTGCGTCGGCCGCGTCCGCGGCGCGGGGCCGGGTCCGCCATCCGTCGCAGGACCGCCTGTGCGGCCGGCGCCGGCGTCTCGTAGTGCACCAGGTGGCCGACCTCGGGGATGACGACGAGCTCGGCATCGCGGAGCCGTCGGGCGAGCGCCTGCTGCTCCGGCACGGCGGTGATGTCGTCGCGCTCGGCGGCGATCATGAGCACGGGGACGTCGATGCGGTCGGCGTACTCGGACACGTCGTGGGTGACCGAGGTGCGGAACGCCTCGAGCACGCTGGTGCGGTTCGCGAAGGCCGAGAAGTACCGGTCGTGCTGGTCGTGGACCCAGCGCCGCAGGTCGCGGTCGTGCGACTTGAGCATGGCGAGGCTCATCACGCGCACGATGGCCGGGTTGCGGAGCAGTCCGAGCCCGATCGGCCGGGGCAGCACGGCGCCGGCGCGGTAGTAGCCGATCGCGATGCCGGTGGCGACGGCCCGGGGGCCCTGCAGCGCCGGGGCGGCGATCGGGTTCACCAGGACGAGCAGGCGGGTGTCGAGGCCGGCGGCCACGGCGGCGGCCACCACGATCGAGCCGAACGAGTGCCCGAGGACGACGGTGTCCCGGGTGAGGCCGAGCGCCGCGTGGAACCCGGTGACCCAGGCCACGTAGGACTCGATGTCAGAGACCGCGAGCGGGTCCGAGATGCCGAAGCCGGGCAGGTCCGGCACGACCACCCGCACGCCCTCGAGGTGCGCGGCGATGGTCTCGAGGCCGTGGTGGTCGCCGCGGAAGCCGTGCACGGCGAGCACCGTTTGCTCGGCGTCGGCGGGGCCGTACTCCCAGTAGTGGGTGGTGCGGCCGTCGACCTGCACGGACCGGTGGACGACCGGGGTGGCGGCCATGAGCGACTGGTACGGGGAGAGCACGGGCGTTTGCATCGGCGCCAGTCTAGGGAGGCCGCTGGACGAAACCCCGGACACCCGGAGCATCGCGCGCCTATCGTGTCCGGGGCGGGCCGTGCGGCGGTCCGACCACCCACGACGAGGAGCACGGTGACCTTCACAGCCCCGATCCAGCTGCCCGGCTTGACGCTCGACCCGCAGTGGTACAAGCGCTCGGTGTTCTACGAGTGCATGATCCGCTCGTTCGTCGACTCGAACGGGGACGGCATCGGTGACCTGCAGGGCGTCATCGGCAAGCTCGACTACCTGCAGTGGCTCGGCGTCGACGCCCTGTGGCTGCCGCCGTTCTTCCAGTCGCCGATGCGCGACGGCGGCTACGACATCCAGGACTACAAGGCGATCCTTCCGGAGTTCGGCACGCTCGACGACTTCCGCGAACTCGTCACGAAGTCGCACGAGCGCAACATGCGCATCGTCATCGACATGGTGATCAACCACACGAGCGACCAGCACGAGTGGTTCCAGCAGTCGCGCGAGGACCCGGACGGCCCCTACGGCGACTTCTACGTCTGGCGGGACACCGACCAGGAGTTCTCGAACATCCGCATCATCTTCGTCGACACCGAGGAGTCGAACTGGACGTTCGACCCGGTGCGACGGCAGTTCTTCTTCCACCGGTTCTTCTCGCACCAGCCCGACCTGAACTTCGAGAACCCGGCGGTCGTCGAGGCGGTCTACGACGTCGTGCGGCACTGGCTCGACATGGGCGTCGACGGGCTGCGGCTCGACGCGATCCCCTACCTGTTCGCGTCCGAGGAGGGCAACGGCGAGGGCGAGCCGGAGACCCACGAGTTCCTCAAGAAGCTCCGCGCGATGGTCGACGACGAGTACCCCGGCCGGGTGCTGCTCGCCGAGGCGAACCAGTGGCCGCGCGAGACCGCGGCGTTCTTCGGCACCGACGACGAGCCCGAGTGCCACATGGCGTTCGACTTCCCGGTCATGCCCCGCATCTTCTACTCGCTCCGTGCGCAGCACGCGAAGGAGCTCGCCGCGATCCTGTCCGAGACCCTCGACGTGCCGGACAGCGCCGCCTGGGGCGTGTTCCTGCGCAACCACGACGAGCTGACGCTCGAGATGGTGAGCGAGGAGTACCGCCAGGCGATGTACGGCTGGTACGGCTACGACCCGCGGATGCGGTCGAACATCGGCATCCGACGCCGACTCGCCCCGCTGCTCGACAACTCCCGCGCCGAGCTCGAGCTCATCCACGCACTGCTGTTCTCGCTGCCGGGGTCGCCGTTCCTGTACTACGGCGACGAGATCGGCATGGGCGACAACATCTGGCTGCCGGACCGCGACTCCTCGCGCACGCCGATGCAGTGGACGCCGGACCGCAACGCCGGCTTCTCGACCGCCGACCCGGGCAAGCTCTACCTGCCGGTCGTGCAGTCGCTCGTCTACAACTACGCGCAGGTCAACGTCGAGGCGCAGCTCGCGCAGTCCCGTTCGCTGCTGCACTGGGTGCGCAACGTGATCCACGTGCGCAAGGCGCACCCCGTCTTCGGCATGGGGACGCTCGACGTCCAGCAGACCTCGAACGAGTCGGTGCTCGCCTTCGTCCGCTCGTGGGAGGGTTCCGGGCAGCAGTTCGGACCGTCCGCCGAGGACGTCCTCTGCGTCTTCTCGTTCGCGACGAACCCGACGTCTGTCACCGTCTCCGCGCCGGAGTTCGCCGGTCGCCCGCTGTACGACCTGTTCGGCGGCGGCTCGTTCCCGTCGTTCGACGAGGACGGCGAGGTCACGCTCACCATGGGGACGCAGTCGTTCTACTGGCTGCACGTCGGCGCGCCGGTCCAGTAGGCAGTGGTGTCGGTGCGCACGGCTAGCCTGACCGCGTGACGTTCTCCACCGCCCCCACGGACACGCCCGCCCCGCCGCAGGACCTCGCCGGCCGTCCGTGGTGGCACGCGCTCGGGGTCTTCGACCTCGAGACCACCGGGGTCGACGTCGAGACCGCACGGATCGTCACCGCGCACGTCGGGCTCATCGACATGACCGGTGCGTCCATCGTCGAGGGCGCGTGGGTCGCCGACCCCGGCGTGCCCGTCCCCGAGGGCGCCGCGGCGGTGCACGGCTACACGACCGAGCGCGCCCAGGCCGAGGGCCGCCCGGCGGCCGAGGTCGTGGCCGAGGTGATCGCCGCGATCGAGGCAGTGTTCGCCCGCGGGATCCCGCTCGTGATCTACAACGCCCCGTACGACCTCACCGTCCTCGACCGCGAGGCGAAGCGGCACGGCTTCGCCTCGCCCGTGATCGGCAACGTGGTCGACCCGCTCGTCATCGACAAGGCCCTCGACACCTACCGCAAGGGCAAGCGGACGCTCGAGGCCGCGTCCGAGACGTACGGCGTCACCCTCGACGACGCCCACGACGCCGGTGCCGACGCCGTCGCCGCCGGGCGCGTCGCCCAGGCCATCGCCGGGCGCTACCCGGAGGAGCTCGGCATCACCGCCGAGGAACTCCACCGCAAGCAGGTCGGGTGGTGTGCCGACCAGGCTGCCTCGTTCCAGCAGTACATGCGCGCGAAGCGCGACCCGTCCTTCACGGCGGACGGCCGGTGGCCACACCGCGGCGCAGCAGCAGGCATGTAGCATGCAGCGGGGGCGATCGACGAGAGCGTCCCGACCCACCGTCGCACTGACGCACCAACCGGGAGACCGTCACACGTGTTCTTGAAGACCTTCGGCTGGTCCCTCGTGATCACCGTCATCGCCCTCGCCACGGCCCTGATCTACGGCAGCTGGAGTGCGGTGGCCATCACGCTCATCCTCGGCGTGCTCGAGATCAGCCTCAGCTTCGACAACGCGGTCGTGAACGCCCGCATCCTCGAGCGGATGAGCCCGTTCTGGCAGAAGATGTTCCTGACGGTCGGCATCATCATCGCCGTCTTCGGCATGCGCGTGCTCTTCCCGCTGCTCATCGTCGGCGTCACGGCGCAGCTCAACCCGGTCGAGGCCGTGCAGCTCGCGCTCGAGAAGGGACCGATCGACGAGCCGGGCACCTACGCCTACCTGCTGCACGAGGCCCACCCGCAGATCGCCGCCTTCGGCGGGATGTTCCTGCTCATGATCTTCCTCGACTTCATGTTCGAGGAGCGCGACATCCTCTGGCTCCGCTGGCTCGAGCGGCCGCTGCTCTTCGTCGGCAAGCTGCCGATGGTGAACGTCGTCGTCGCCCTCGCGCTCCTCGCGCTGTTCGGTGCGACCTCCGGCGACCACCAGGCCGTCGTCCTCGTCGCGGGCATCGCCGGACTCATCACGTACTTCCTGGTCACCGGGCTCGGCGGGCTCTTCGACGTCGGCGACCCCGAGGACGACGGCAACTCGTTCGAGAACACCGGCGAGATGGTCGCCGAGGCGAACCGCATCGGCAAGCAGCGTCGTCTCGGCCACGTCGCCGGTCGCGCCGCGTTCCTGCTGTTCCTCTACCTCGAGGTGATCGACGCGTCGTTCTCCTTCGACGGGGTCATCGGCGCCTTCGCCATCACGGCGGACCCGATCATCATCGCCCTCGGCCTCGGCCTCATCGGCGCGATGTTCGTCCGGTCGCTCACCGTCTTCCTGGTGCGGCAGGGCACGCTCGACGAGTTCGAGTACCTCGACCACGGTGCGCACTGGGCCATCGGCGCCCTCGCCGTGATCCTGCTCGTCACCATCACGACCGAGATCAACGAGGTCGTCACCGGCCTCATCGGCGTGGTCTTCATCCTCGCCGCGTTCTTCTCCTCGGTGGTGCGCAACCGTCGCAAGGCCGCGCACGCGCCCGTCGAGGACACCGCCGTCGCGACGCACTGAGCGTCGCACCGCCCCACACCGCGTCCGACACCGGACGTGGACCGACACCACGAAAGGTCACCCCATGGGACTCAGCCTGCAGAAGGGTCAGTCGCTCTCCCTGACGAAGAACGACGGCAGCGCACTGACGCGCGTCCGTCTCGGCCTCGGATGGGACGCCGTCGCCGTGAAGCGCGGGCTGTTCGGCGGCCGCAAGGCCGCCGACGTCGACCTCGACGCCTCGGCGATCTTCTTCGACGCCCAGGGCACCGCGGTCGACTACGTCTGGTTCAACCAGCTCCGCAGCAAGGACGGCTCCGCGCAGCACACCGGTGACAACCTCACCGGTGACGGTTCCGGTGACGACGAGACGATCCGCGTCGACCTGAGCGCCGTGCACCAGAGCGTCGCGCAGATCGTCTTCGTGATCAGCAGCTACAGCCGGCAGACCTTCGACACCGTCGAGAACGCGTTCTGCCGACTCGTCGACGACTCGACGGCCGGCTCCCCCGAGGTCGCCCGCTACCAGCTGACCGACTCCGGCCCGCACACCGCCATGGTGATGGCCAAGGTGTCGCGCTCCGGCGGCGGCTGGAGCTTCAGCGCCATCGGCGACCGTGCGAACGGCCGGACCGTGCAGGACCTCGTCGCCCCCGCCTCCGCGGCGCTCTGAGCGGAAGGACCCGCACCACATGGCCTCCCTCTCGCTCTCCAAGGGCACGAACCTCTCCCTCAGCAAGACCGACCCCGGGCTCCGTCGCGCGATGATCGGTCTCGGCTGGGACCCCCGCACGACCGCCGGTGAGCAGTTCGACCTCGACGCCTCGGCGCTCCTCGTCGCGGCGAACGGCAAGGTCCGCTCGAACGACGACTTCATCTTCTACAACCAGCTGCAGTCCGTCGACGGCGCCGTCGTCCACCAGGGCGACAACCGCACCGGCGAGGGCGAGGGCGACGACGAGCAGATCCTCATCGACCTCGACGCCGTCGCGCCCGACGTCGAGCGCGTCGTCATCGTCGTGACCATCGACCAGGCCGAGCTGCGCCGGCAGAACTTCGGCCAGGTCCGCGGCGCGTTCTGCCGCGTCGTCAACGACGAGACGGGCAACGAGGTCGTCCGGTACGACCTCACCGAGGACGCTGCCTCCGAGACCGGGATGATCTTCTCGGAGATCTACCGGTATGACGGTGAGTGGAAGTTCCGCGCGGTGGGCCAGGGCTACGCCACCGGCCTGCGCGGCGTGGCCACCGACTACGGCGTCGTCCTCGACTGACGCCACCCCCCGAACGAACGGAAGGCACGACCATGGCAGGACTCACCCTCGCGAAGGGCAACAACCTCTCGCTCACCAAGACGAGCCCCGGACTGACCGTCGCGACCGTCGGCCTCGGCTGGGACCCGCGCACCACCTCCGGTGAGCAGTTCGACCTCGACGCCTCGGCGCTGCTCGTCGGCGCCTCGGGCAAGGTCCGCTCCGACGCGGACTTCATCTTCTACAACCAGCCGCGCAGCGCCGACGGCTCGGTGGAGCACCAGGGCGACAACCGGACCGGCGAGGGCGACGGCGACGACGAGCGCATCGCCATCGACCTGCAGGCCGTGCCCGCCGACGTCGAGCGCGTCGTCATCGTGGTCTCGATCGACCAGGGCGAGGCCCGTCGGCAGAACTTCGGCCAGGTCCGCAGCGCGTACTCGCGCGTGCTCGACCAGGACGGCACCGAGATCGTGCGCTACGACCTGTCGGAGGACGCCGCTCCCGAGACCGCGATGATCTTCTCGGAGCTCTACCGCAACGGCGCCGAGTGGAAGTTCCGCGCCGTCGGCCAGGGCTACACGACCGGTCTCGCCGGCATCGCGACGGACTTCGGCGTCCAGCTCGGCTGACCCCGCCGCACCCACCTCACCAGCACCGACAGCAACCAGGAGCAGACCGATGCCCGGACCCCTCGCCCCGCCGGAGCCCGCCGACAACGCCGAGGACGCCCTCGTCCTCAAGCCGGCGGACTCACCGGAGACCGTCACGCCGGACGACGCGCCGGGCATGGTCCCGGTCGACCCGGGTCGGCAGTCGCAGATCGCCGCACAGGCGCGCGACTTCGTGGACGAGGTCGCCGCGCTCGACCCCCGCTCCCCCGAGTTCGGCGACAAGGTCGACGGCATCACGTCGATCGCCGGTGGCGAGATCGCCCGCTCCGGCGGCTTCTCGTCGCGCATGCTCGACCGGTCGCAGTCCTCGGTCGCGGGTGCCCGCCGCACCGGTGACAACGCGCAGGTGCGCGTGGCCTCGACCCTGGGCGACCTCCGCTCCACGGTCGAGGACCTCACGCCGAACCAGGCCGACCTGAGCACCGGCCGGAAGATCCTCGGCATGATCCCCGGCGGCAACAAGCTGGCGAAGTACTTCCAGAAGTACGAGTCGGCGCAGACCCAGCTCGACGCGATCATCAAGTCGCTCATGGCCGGGCAGGACGAGCTCCGCAAGGACAACGCCTCGCTCGCCGACGAGAAGGTCCAGCTGTGGGAGACCATGCAGCAGCTGAGCGAGTACGCCGTCTTCGCGAAGGCCCTCGACGCGGCCGCGGTGCAGAAGATCGACACGCTGCGGAACAGCGGCCGGGTCGACGAGGCGCAGAAGCTCGAGTCGGACGTGCTCTTCCCGGTCCGCCAGCGGCACCAGGACATCCTCACCCAGCTCGCGGTGTCGGTGCAGGGCTACCTGGCGATGGACCTCATCCGCAAGAACAACACCGAGCTCATCAAGGGCGTCGAGCGGGCCCGGACCACCACCATCGCCGCGCTGCGCACCGCGGTGATCGTCGCGCAGGCCCTGGCGAACCAGAAGATGGTGCTCGACCAGATCGACGCGGTGAACAACACCACGAACGCGATGATCCTGCAGACGAGCGAGATGCTGCGCGACCAGACGACGCGGATCCACCAGCAGGCGACGAACTCCGGCGTCAGCGTGGAGACGCTGCAGAAGGCGTTCGACAACGTGTTCCAGACGATGGACGCGATCGACACCTTCCGGTCCGAGGCCGCGAAGAACATGTCCTCGACCGTCGCGGCGCTCGAGTCCGGCATCGAACGCTCGAAGCCCTACCTCGAGCGTTCCCTGCAGTCCGACGACTCCAACCGTCCGACCCGATGACCGAGGCGGTCACGGGCCGTGCGTGACCGGCTCCGCGGGCTCTTCGGCCGCGGCGACGACCCACGTCCGCCCGAGCCGGAGTCCGCGTCGTCGGTCGCCGCCGCTGCGGCGGCGCGCATCGACGTGCGCGGCTCCGGGGGCGCCACCGACGACGCCGCGACGGCCGCGGGCCTCGACGACCTGCGCACGGTGGTCCGTGCCGCCGGCGCCGAGCTCCCGACCGTGATCTCGTCGCGCGTCCGGCACGTCGAGGACCAGCTGCGCCAGGTGTCCCGCACCGTCGTCGCCCAGGGTGCGTCGACCGAGCAGCGGTACCTGTTCCAGGCGATCGTGGGCGACTACGTCCCGACGCCGGTGCGCACCTACCGCTCGCTCCCGCCGGAGGACCGCACGCCCGACAGCGCCACCACCCGGTCGCTGGCGGCCCAACTCGACGTCGTCGCGGAGACGGTGGAGGACATGCACGAACAGATCAGGAGCGGCGCCATCGCCGAGCTCTCTGCGCACGGCCGCTTCCTGCAGGGGCGCCTCGGCGAGGGCGACCCCGGCCTGCGGCTCCCGGGAGCGGGCTCGTGACCGGCGAGCTCGTGCCCGGTGCGAACGCCGCGCTCACCGCCGAGAACCCCGACCTGACCGCCGTGGTCGTCGGCATCGCGTGGGAGCAGATCCCGAGCCGTGGCCCGTCCGCCGAGCTCGTGCCCCTGGCGATCGTCTGCGGCACCGACGGCCGCGTGCTCTCCGACGACGACCTGGTGTTCTTCAACCAGATCGACGACGCCTCGGCCGCGGTGCACTACCTGGACGAGTCCGACCAGGAGGAGATCGACGTCGACCTCGGCTCCGTGCCCGAGGCCGTCGACAAGATCGTCTTCGCGGTGTACCTCGACCCGGACCCGCGGTCGCCGAAGGACCTCGGGTCGATCCGCTCGATGGCGATCCGTGTGTGCGCGCCGGACGGGCGCGAGCTCGTGCGCTTCGCACTGCCCTCCGACCGGAACCACACGATCGACGCCGTCATCCTCGGCGAGCTGTACCGGCACCGCGCCGAGTGGAAGTTCCGCGCCGTCGGGCAGGGCTACACCACGGGCCTCACCGGCCTCCGTGCCGACCACGGCATCGGCCGCGCGCGATGACCGCACGGCACCCGTACCTGCGACGACGCACGCGTCCGGCGCAGGACCGCCCGTCGAGCGCTGGCGCCGGAGCGGTCGCCGACGACCCACGTCCGAGCACGAACACGAACACGAACCCGTCCCCGGGCACGGGCACCGGTGCGGGCACGGGCGCGGCTGCCCCCGTCGCCCGCGGTGCCGGGCTGAGCCTCGGGTTCGACCGCCCGTCGGCGGCGCCGCCCACGGCACCGGCCGCGGTACCGACCGCCACCCCGTCCGCCTCGCGGACGGTGCACGCACCCGACGACGCGACGCGCGCGCCGGACCGCACCGCGGCTCCGCAGGCGACCGTCTCGGAACGCGTGCTCGAACGCCGACGTGCCCGTGCCTCCCGGGTCCGCCCCTTCCCGGCACCCGATCCGGCCGACGTCAGGATGCTCGGTCCGGACACCCCGGTCGTCCGCGTCGACCGCCGGCGGTCGGCGGTCGGGGCGCTCCGCGTGTCCGGCGCGACCAGCGTGGCGTGGGAGACCGTCGACGGGACCGTCGGCGCCACGACCTCGGACGGCCGTGCCGCCGGGCGCGACGTGCAGACACCGGGCAACCGTCCCCTGGTCGGCTTCCACGACGGCGACGTCGTCGTCGCGCTCCGGCACGTTCGCTCGCTGCGCCGCGCCCTCGTCATGGCACGCGGCGACGACCGGGCCGTCGTGAGCCTGCACGACGGCACGGTGCTGGCGGTGGACGCCGGCGACCCCGAGACCATGACGATCACCGCGCTGTCGGTGCTCGACGGCGAACTGGAACTGCGGGCGGAACCCTTCCCGCGGGCGTCGCACGACGGCGACGTGTTCGCCGCGTTCGGGTTCGTCCTCTCCGCCCCGAACCCGAGAGGCTGACCGATGCGGCACTTCGCGAACCTGGACGACCACGGCGCGCTGTTCCTGCGCGAACCCGAGGACGTCGGACGCGACAGCGATCCGGCCCTGCGTGCCGTCGCGCTCGGCGCGACGCTGTACGTGCCGGGCATCCGACCGGACCTGGTGCGCGACGTGCACCGGCAGACGGCGCTCGGTGCCGGGTCCCTGGTGCTCTGCCTCGAGGACTCCGTCGCCGACGACGATCTCCCGCTCGCCGAGCAGCAGGTCGAGCAGGCGCTCCGTCTGCTCGCCACCGAGGACGACCCGGCGGTGCTGCCGCAGCTCTTCCTGCGCGTCCGCAGCCCCGAGCACCTCGAGCGCCTCGTCGAGCGGTTCGGCGACCGCCCGCTCGACGCGCTGAGCGGCATCGTGCTGCCGAAGTTCGAGGCGACCGACGGCGCCGGGGAACGGTACTTCTCCGTCCTCGACCGGGTCAACGCCACCCGGAGCGGCGGCCGACGACTGCTCGTCATGCCGATCCTCGAGTCGCCGTCGATCATGCACCGCGAGACCCGGACCACGACGCTCGCCGGCATCCACGAACTGCTCGCCGCGCGACGGGCCGACGTGCTGGCGGTGCGCATCGGCGCGACCGACCTGTCGAGCGTCTTCGGGCTCCGGCGTCCGTCCGACCTCACCGTGCACGACGTGCACGTCCTCGCCTCCGTCATCGGCGACGTCGTCAACACGCTCGGCCGGGCGAACGACGGGTTCGTCGTCGCGGGGCCCGTGTGGGAGCACTACCCGTCGTCCGACCGCGTGTTCAGGACCCAGCTGCGCACCACCCCGTTCCAGGAGGCCGGCGACCTGGCACTGCGCCGCCAGCTGCTGCTCGAGGGCTTCGACGGCCTGCTCCGCGAGGTCGCGCTCGACCGCGCGAACGGGCTCACCGGCAAGACGGTCATCCACCCGCGTCACGTGCCGCTCGTGCACGCGATGTCGGTGGTGACCGACGAGGAGTACTCGGACGCCTCCGACGTGCTCGCCCGGGAGTCGGGCGGGGTCGCCCCCTCGCGCTACGGCAACAAGATGAACGAGATGAAGCCGCACCACGCCTGGGCGGAGCGCACGATGCTGCGTGCCCGGGCGTTCGGCGTGTCCACCCCCGACGTGACCTACGTCGACCTGCTCGAGCGGAGCCTGCCGTGAACGTGCCCCTGCCGTCCCCCGCCGACCTGGGCCTGGCCGTCGTCGACGCCGACGGGCAGCAGGGCCCGACGGTACCGCTCGGCGACCTCGTGCGCCTGGCGCTGCGCCGCAACCCGAAGCGTGCGCACCTGCTCGTCTCGACCGTGCTCGCCAAGCACGTGCCGACCGTGCCGGCGATCGCGCTGCTCGCCGGCGAGGCGCTCGGCACCCTCGTGGCGGACCTGCTCGACGCCCCCGCGCACCCGCGCTTCGACGACGCCGTCGTCGCACGGCTCGACGCGGTGCTCCGCGACCAGCGAGCGATCGCCGCGAGCACCGATCCCGACGACGCGGATGCCGACGTCGACGCGGACGCCGACCGCTCGTCCGGGCTGCACCGCGCGGCCACGACGCTCCGCACCGACCTCGCCGCGCAACGGACCAACCACCCGGACGTGCTCGTCCTCGGCTTCGCCGAGACCGCCACCGCCCTCGGCGCGCTCGTCGCCGAGACCCTCGGTTCCGCGTACCTGCACTCCACCCGCCACGACCCGCCCGGCTCCGTGCCAGCCGCGGGGTTCTCCGAGGAGCACTCGCACGCCACCGCGCACCGGCTGCTGCCGGCGGACGCCGACTGGCTGCCCCGGAACGGCACGGTCGTCCTCGTCGACGACGAGCTGAGCACCGGACGCACCGCCCGCGAGACCATCCGGGCCCTGCACGCCGTCGCCCCGCAGCGCCACTGGGTCGTCGCGAGCCTCGTCGACCTGCGGTCCGCGGCGGACACCGCCGCGACCGCGGCACTCGCCGACGAGCTCGGCGCCCGCGTCGACGTCGTCGCCCTCGGCCGGGGTCGGGTCGACCTGCCGGCCGACGTCCTGGACACCGCCGCGGCGCTCGTGGCCTCGGGTGCGAGCCGGCCAACGGACGGTGCCCGCAGCGGGTCCGCGCCCGGGCTCCCGGAGCCGTCCCCGGTCCGCGTCGCCGCCCCGGCCACCACGGTGGACCGCCACGGCACCCCCGCGGCACGGGTCCGTCAGCCGCGCACCGACGTCGAGGGCATCGCGGCCGACGTGCTCGCCCGGCTCGACCCGACCGCCAGGCGCGTGCTCGTGCTCGGCACCGAGGAGCACATGCACACGCCGCTCACGGTCGCCGACGCCCTGCGCCGGCAGAGCGGACGCGACGTCCGGTCCTCGACGACGACCCGCTCCCCCGTCGCGATCCTCGACGACCCGTCGTGGCCGATCCGCTCCGGCGTCCGGCACCGTTCCCACGACCGCACCGTCGACGGTCCGGGCGAGCGCTACGCCTACAACGTCCGCGGGTTCGACGCGATCGTCGTCCTGCCGGAGCCCGGCACGGACACCGCCGCACTCGAGGGCGACGACGGCCTGCTCGCCGCCCTCGGCGCGGTCGCCCCGCAGGTCGTCGTCGTCGACAGCCCGCTCGCCGGGGCCGCGGCACACACCGCACCGCGACCGCTCACCGGGCCGTCGTTCGGGTCCTACGAGCCCGACGACGTCACCTGGCTGCTGCAGGACCTGGCGGACGCCGAGCTCGAGGCCGACACCGCGTCGCGGGAGCGCGCGATCCAGCTCGAGGGCGCGAACTACGCGGAGTCGCTCCCGGTCGAGTACGTGCCGTCCGACGCCTACGAGGAGCTCTACCGCGACGCGCTCGACCGCTCGGCGGAACGCATCGCCGAGGCCGTCGGGGTCGTCACCGAACTGGTGCTCCGGGACCGCCCTCGAGCCGTCCTCGTCTCGCTCGCCCGCGCCGGCACCCCGGTCGGCGTCCTCATGCGCCGCTGGGCCCTCGAACACCACGGCGTCCTGCTGCCGCACTACACGGCGAGCATCGTCCGCGGAGTGGGCATCGACGAGACGGCCCTGCGCTGGCTCGCCGCCCACCACGACCCCGAGCAGGTCGTGTTCGTCGACGGCTGGACGGGCAAGGGCGCCATCACCCGGGAACTCACCGACGCACTCGACCGCTTCGCGGCGACGGACGGCGTCCGGTTCCGCAGCGACCTCGCCGTCCTCGCCGACCCGGCCGGCTGCACCCCGCTGCACGGCACCCGCGAGGACTACCTCGTGCCGTCCGCCTGCCTCAACTCGACCGTGTCCGGGCTCGTGTCCCGCACGGTGTTCAACCGCCGCTGGACGCCGGAGGGCACCCTGCACGGCGCGAAGCAGTACCGGGACCTCGCCGACCGCGACCGGTCCCGCTCGTACATCGCGACGATCGCAGAGCGGTTCCCCGACGTGACCGCCCGCGTGCAGGACACGATCGACCGCGAGCCGCCGACCGGCACCGCCCCGGAGCGCGCCGTCGACTGGCGGGGCATGCGCACCGTCGAGGCCGTCGGCGCTGAGTTCGGCATCGAGGACCTGCACCTCGTCAAGCCCGGCGTCGGCGAGACGACCCGCGTGCTGCTCCGCCGTGTGCCGTGGCAGGTGCTCGTCCGCGACCCGGACGACCCGGACGTCGCGCACGTCGTCGCCCTGTCACGGGAGCGCGGCGTCCCGGTGGTCGCACGCCCGGACCTGGCGTACAGCTGCGTCGGGCTCATCCACCCGCTGGGCAGCCGCGTCGTGGAGTCCGGCGACGCCACCACCGCCGACAGCCCCGCGGAGGCCCGCGCATGACCGCGCTCGTCGGTTTCGACCTCGACCGCACCATCGTCTACTCGGCCGCCGCGCTGCTGCTCGACGGCCCGGACCACGAGGCCCCGTCGCTCGTCGTGGCCGAGGTGTACGACGGCGCCCCGCTGTCGTTCATGACCCGACAGGCCGAGGGCGCCCTCGCCGAGCTCGCCGCCCGGGCGACCGTCGTCCCGGTGACGACCCGCACCGTCGCGCAGTACCGCCGCATCCGGCTGCCGCTGCCGGTCGGCGGCTGGGCGGTCACCACGAACGGTGCCGTCGTGCTGCACGACGGCGTCCCCGACGAGGACTGGACGACGTCCCTGCGCGCCGAGATCGACGCCACGTCGGCCCCGCTCGCCGAGGCCGAGCGCGGGCTGCTCGCCGCGGTGCCCCCGGCGGCGCTGCTCCGGCACCACCGTGCCGAGGAGCTCTTCGCCTACGCGGTGGTCGAGCGTCGTGCGCTGCCCGACAGCGCGCTCGCGGAGCTCACCGCCGCGATGACCGCGATCGGGTGGACCGTCTCGCTGCAGGGCCGGAAGCTCTACGTCGTGCCGACCGCCGTCCGCAAGGAGCGTGCCCTCGCCGCCGTCGCCGAGCGCATCGGCGCCACCCGGACCGTCGCGGCCGGCGACTCGCTGCTCGACCAGGCGATGCTCGCGTGGGCGGACGTCGCGATCCGGCCGGCGCACGGCGAGCTCGACGCCGCCGGGTGGACCGCCCCGGGCCTGATCGTCACGGACGCCCGCGGGGTCCTGGCCGGCCAGGAGATCATCGACCGGGCACGCGCGGCCGTCGACGCCGCCTGACGGAGCAGGGTGGGCGCGGGGTCCGGCACACGGACCCGCGCCCACGCAGCTCACGAGTCCGGTCCCCACCGCGCCTCGCACACACAGCACGCGGATCCAGCTCCCACCGCCCCGCACACGCAGAACGGGCGGCCCTCCCGCAGGAGGACCGCCCGTTCCGGCGTACCGGGGCTCCTTACTTGGAGAAGCCCTTGAAGCGCTGGTTGAACTTCTCGACGCGACCGGCCGAGTCGAGGATGCGCTGCTTGCCCGTGTAGAACGGGTGCGAAGCGGACGAGATCTCGACGTCGATCACCGGGTAGGTGGCACCGTCGAGCTCGATCGTCTTGTCGCTGTTCGCGGTGGAACGCGTCAGGAAGGTCTCACCGGAGGCCAGGTCGCGGAAGACGATGGCGCGGTACTCGGGGTGGGTGTCGGTCTTCATGGGGATTCCTCTGTAGCGGTCGTGAGCAATTGCGCGAACTGCGCGGGAAGTCATCGGCTTGCGCCAGCCGTCCACGTTACCAGAGAGACGGCCGGATCGGGAGCGCTACGCCGCGCGCGCCGTCCAGCGATCCGCGTCCTTCGTGACGGTCAGCGCGATGCCGAACGCCTCGGTGAGGGTCGCGTCGGTCAGGACGTCGTCGATCGGGCCGGCCGCCTGCACGTGGCCATCGGCGAGGACGAGCGCGTGCGTGAAGCCGGCGGGGATCTCCTCGACGTGGTGGGTGACGATCACGATCGCCGGCGAGTCCGAGCTCTGGGCGTAGCCGCCGAGGGTCCGGACGAGGCTCTCGCGGGCACCGAGGTCGAGCGAGGCGGCGGGCTCGTCGAGGAACAGGATCTCCGGGTCCGTCATCACCGCGCGGGCGATCTGGACGCGCTTCTGCTCACCGTCGCTCAGCTCACCGAAGGTGCGGTCGGTGAAGGCGCCGAGGCCCCACTCGTCGAGCACGCGCTGGGCGCGACGGACGTCGAGCTCCTCGTACTCCTCGTTCCAGCGACCCGTCACCGAGTACGCCGCGGTGAGCACGACGTCGATGACCTTCTCGGTCACCGGGATGCGGCGGGCGAGCGCGGTCGACGCGAAGCCGATGCGGGGCCGGAGCTCGAACAGGTCGGCCCCGCCGAGCTCGGTGCCGAGCACCTCGACGTCGCCGGAGGTCGGGAACGTCTGCGCCCCGGCGACCTGCAGCAGCGTGGTCTTGCCGGCGCCGTTCGCGCCGAGCACGACCCAGCGTTCGTCGTCCTGCACCTCCCACGAGATCGTGTCGAGGATGGTGGCCCCGTTGCGGACCACGGAGACGTCTGACAAGCGCACGACCGAGGGCATGCGACCAGCCTACGGGGTCCGGGCCAGCACCTCGTCGTAGACCTGCCGTGTCCTGGTGGCGATCGCGTCCCAGGTGAACTCGGTCTCGACGCGCAGGCGTCCGGCGCGGCCCATGAGCTTCGCCAGGCCCTCGTCGGCGAGCACCTCGGTGAGGGTCGCCGCCAGGTCCGCCACGAAGCGGTCGGGGTCGGTCGGGGTGCCCGTGCCGTCCTGGACCTGGTCGATCGGGACGATGCGGCCGGTCAGTCCGTCGGCGACGACCTCGGGGATGCCCCCGGTACCGGTGCCGACGACGGGGATCCCGCAGGCCATCGCCTCGAGGTTCACGATGCCGAGCGGCTCGTACACCGACGGGCAGACGAACACGGTGCCGGAGGACAGCACGTTCACGATCTCGCGGTGCTCGAGCATCCGGTCGATCCAGACGACGCCCTCGCGCTGCTCCCGCAGGCCCTCGACTAGGCCGGTGACCTCGGCCATGATCTCCGGGGTGTCCGGCGCGCCGGCGCACAGGACGATCTGCACCTCGGCGGGCAGGGACGCCACGGCGCGGAGCAGGTACGGCAGCCCCTTCTGGCGGGTGATGCGCCCGACGAAGACGACGCTCGGCCGCGAGGGGTCGATGCCGAGGGCACGCACGGCGTCCTCGTCGACGGTCGGCTTCCACTCGTCGATGTCGATGCCGTTGTAGACGACGTGCACCTTGGCGGGGTCGATGGACGGGTAGGACCGCAGGATGTCCGCGCGCATCGCCTTGGACACGGCGATGACGCCGTCGGCCTGCTCGAACGCCTCGCGCTCCATCCAGCTCGACAGGCGGTAGCCGCCGCCGAGCTGCTCGGCCTTCCACGGACGCAGCGGCTCGAGGCTGTGGGCGGTGACGACGTGCGGGATGCCGTGCGTCAACTGCGCGATCCGGCCCGCGGCGTTCGCGTACCAGGTGTGCGAGTGCACGAGGTCGGCACCCTCGACGTCGGCCGCGATGGCGACGTCGGTGCCGAGTGCCTGCAGCGCACCGTTGGCCTGCTCGAGGCCGGCGGGGGTCCGGTAGGCCCAGACGTCGGCCTCGTCGCGGAACGCCCCGAAGGCGCGGACGCGCACCTCGGTGTCGGTCCCGGACCGCAGCGCCGAGGTCAGTTCGGCAACGTGGACACCTGCTCCGCCGTAGACCTCCGGCGGATACTCCCTGGTCAGTAGATCGACTCGCACCGGTTCAACGTAACGGGTTCCCAGTGCTGACGCCTACTGTGAGCGTCATGGCACCAAAGAAGGTATTCGGCATCGTGCTCGCCGGAGGCGAGGGAAAGCGGCTCATGCCGCTCACGGCCGACCGCGCGAAACCCGCTGTCCCGTTCGGCGGGAACTTCCGGCTCATCGACTTCGCGCTCTCGAACCTGGTGAACTCCGGTCTGCAGAAGATCGTCGTCCTCACCCAGTACAAGTCCCACAGTCTCGACCGGCACGTCGCCGAGACCTGGCGCATGGAGGGCCTGCTCGGCTCGTACGTCGCCTCGGTCCCCGCGCAGCAGCGCCTCGGCAAGCGCTGGTTCGCCGGCTCGGCCGACGCGATCCTGCAGTCGCTCAACCTGCTGCGCGACGAGCGTCCCGACATCGTGGTGGTCGTCGGCGCCGACCACGTGTACCGGATGGACTTCGACCAGATGGTCCAGGCGCACATCGAGTCCGGCCGCAGTGCCACGGTCGCCGCGATCCGCCAGCCCATCGGTCTCGCCGACCAGTTCGGCGTCATCCAGGTCGACCCCGACGACCCGACGAAGATCGACGCGTTCCTCGAGAAGCCGAAGGACGCGGTCGGCCTGGCCGACTCCCCCGGCGAGGTCCTCGCGTCGATGGGCAACTACGTGTTCAACGCCGACGCCCTCGTCGACGCCGTCCTGCGCGACGGCCAGGTCGAGTCCTCGGCCCACGACATGGGCGGCGACATCGTCCCGGACTTCGTGGCCCGCGGCGACGCCGGCGTGTACGACCTGCAGCGCAACGACGTCCCCGGCTCCACCGACCGCGACAAGTACTACTGGCGCGACGTGGGGACGATCGACTCGTTCTTCGACGCGCACATGGACCTCATCGCGCCGGTGCCGGTCTTCAACCTGTACAACCAGGACTGGCCGATCTTCAACCAGCAGACGAACCTGCCCCCGGCGAAGTTCGTCCGTGACGCGAACGGCAACACCGGCTCCACGGTCGACTCGCTCGTGTCGCTCGGTTGCCTGGTGTCCGGCGCGCAGGTCGAGCGCAGCATGATCGGCCCCTGGTGCGGCATCGACTCGGGTGCGAAGGTGCTCGACTCGATCGTGTTCGAGCGCGCCACCATCGGCGCCGGGGCGGTCGTGCACCGCGCCATCCTCGACAAGGACGTCGTCCTCGCACCGGGCGCCCAGGTGGGGGTCGACCGCGAAACCGACGAGGCGCGCGGCTTCACCGTGACCGAGTCGGGGATCACCGTGGTGGGCAAGGGCGTCCGCGTCGAGGCCTGAGCGAGGCGCCGAGTCCGGACTGCACCCGTCTGGTGGGCAAGGGCGTCCGCGTCGAGGCGTAGCGTCGGCCGCTCACGTCAGCGGGTCCACCGGGAACGGACAGGAGGCACGGCTCGCGTCACACGACGCAGCCGTGCCTCCTGCTGTCGGTACCGTTGGTGCGTGCCCCGCTTCCTCGTCGTCCTCGATGCCGATTCCACCCTCCTCGAGGACGAGGTCATCGAACTCCTCGCCGACAGCGCCGGGACCCGGCCACAGGTGGCGGCGATCACGGAGCGCGCCATGCGCGGGGAGCTCGACTTCGCCGAGAGCCTCCGGGAGCGTGTCGCGACCCTGGCGGGCCTCCCGACCGACGTCTTCCGACGCGCACAGCAGGCGGTCCGTGTGACGCGGGGCGCCGACCAGCTCGTCCGCGGCGTGCACGCCGCGGGCGGGACCGTCGGGGTGGTGTCCGGCGGCTTCCACGAGGTCCTCGACCCGTTCGCCGAGCGGCTGGGGCTCGACCACTGCCGCGCGAACCGGCTCGGGGTCGCCGACGGCGTGCTCACCGGGCGCGTCCTCGGCGAGGTCGTCGACGCGCGCGCCAAGGCCGACGCCCTGCGGGAGTGGGCCGCGGTCGACGGGTTCGACGACGTCCGCACCGTCGCGGTCGGCGACGGGGCGAACGACCTCGAGATGATGCGGGTCGCCGCGCTCTCGGTGGCGTTCGACGCGAAGCCGCGCGTCCGCGAGCAGGCCGACGTCGCCGTGGTCGACCGCGACCTGTCGACGGTGCTCGCGGCGCTCGGCCTGCGCGGCTGAGGCGTCCCGGGGCCAGTGGCGGGCTAGTGGCCCATCCCGAGGCCGCCGTCGACGGGGATGATCGCACCGGAGACGTAGCCGGCGCCGTCGCTCGCCAGGAACAGCGTCGCGTCTGCCACGTCGTCGACGGTGCCGTAGCGGGCGGCGGGGATCTGCTTCTTGAACTCGGCCTGCAGCTCGGCGGGGAGCGCCGCCGTCATGTCGGTCTGGATGAACCCCGGCGCGACCACGTTCGCCGTGATGCCGCGGGAGCCGAGCTCGCGCGTGATCGACCGCGCCATGCCGACGAGCGCCGCCTTCGACGAGGCGTAGTTGACCTGCCCGACCTGCCCGTAGGCGCCGACGACGCTCGACATGAGCACGATGCGGCCGAACTTCGCCTTCATCATGCCCTTCGTCGCGCGCTTCACGACGCGGAAGGTGCCGGTGAGGTTCGTGTCGATGACGCTCGTGAAGTCCTCCTCGGACATGCGGAGCAGCAGCTGGTCGTTCGTGACGCCGGCGTTCGCGACGAGGACCTCGATCGGTCCGAGCTCGGCCTCGACCTGCGTGAAGGCCGCGTCGACCGAGGCCGTGTCGGTGATGTCGGCCTGCACGGTGAGCGCGCCCTCGGGACCGCCCTGGCCACTGCGCGACGTCACGGCGACGCGGTGCCCGGCGGCGACGAACCGCGCTGCGAGCGCGTGGCCGATGCCGCGGTTGCCGCCGGTGATGAGGACGGTACGGGGGGTGGTCATGATCGCTCCGTTCGGTAGTGGTCTGCCGGCGGGTCGAACCGGATCACCGGCGGACACGCCCGGACGAGCGTACCGGAGGCACCGCGGCCGTCCGGCCTGCGCACGACGCGCCGTCCGGCGTGCGCGCGCCGTGACCACGCACGGCCTCGCGGGCTTAGGCTGGAGTCCTGGTAGACGGAGACCATCTGTATGAAGAGCACGCACACGAGCATCACGACGCTCCCGGATTCGCCGGAGCAGGACCGGGCGCACCGCCTGTCCCGCTACATCTGGCAGATGGCCGTCAGGGTCGTCCTGTTCATCGTCGCCGTGCTGGTCTGGACGACCTGGCACTCGTGGTTCGCGGTCATCCCGATCGTCCTCGCCGCCGTGATCCCCTGGGTCGCCGTCGTCATCGCGAACGCGGGCAGTCGCACCGAGAGCGACATGATCTCCCCCGCCGGTGCCATCGTGCTCTACGACGCGGTCGATCCGCGCCTGCGTGAGCAGCAGGAGGACGCCCGCGCCCAGGCCTACCGCGACGAGCAGGACCGTCTTCGCGAGCAGGCCCAGAACGCGCAGGACGAGTGGCAGCGCAACGGCGACCGCTCGAAGATGTGGGGCCACCGCTGATGGGCGCGACCTTCGACCTGCACACCGAGCCGGGTTCGACACCGGTGTGCTCGCGGGCCGGCTGCACGTCCACCGCCGCGTGGCGCGTCAACTGGCGCAACCCGCGCATCCACTCCGCCGACCGCGTGAAGATCTGGGCGGCGTGCGACGAGCACCGTGACTTCCTGGCCGACTACCTGCGGTCCCGCTCCTTCCCGGTGCGCGTCACCGGCATGCACGAGGACGTCGACCACCTCGACGACGAACGCGACCCGGCAGCGGCGCCCAAGAACGACGTCGGGGTGCGCTCCACCGGCACCTCGCGATGACGGAGCCGTTCGACCCGCACTCCCGCTACGGCCGCAAGCACGCCGCCCGGCTGCAGCAGGCCACGGCACAGGTCCGGCGCGACGACGAGTCCCCCCGCGACCCGGACGAGCCGTTCGTCGGGTGGCGCTTCGTCCGCAGCCGCCGCTGGCTCGGCTACTTCGCGATCGCCGTGGCCTTCGCGATCGTGTGCGCACTGTTCGGCATGTGGCAGTGGGACCGCCGCAACGAGGCCGTCCGCCAGAACGAGCAGGTCGCGCAGAACTACGACCACACCCCCGTCCCGCTCGACCAGGCGCTGCCGAAGGCGTCGAGCTGGCAGGACGAGCAGGAGTGGCTCCGCGTCGCCGTCACCGGTCGCTACGACACCGACGCCCAGCTCCTCGTCCGCAACCGCGTGCACAACGGGCAGCCCGGGTTCGAGGTCCTGACCCCGCTCGTCACCGCGGAGGGCCGCGCCTTCATCGTCGACCGTGGCTGGGTCCCGACCGGCAACGCGCAGGACGCCCCCGACCACGTGCCCGCTCCCCCGTCGGGCGAGGTCACCGCGATCGTCCGCCTGCAGGAGAGCGAGCCCCGCATCCCCGGTCGCACCGACCCCGCGCACACCGACCAGGTGCAGTCGGTGACCCTCGGCGACGTCGCGAAGAAGGTCGACACTCCGATCTGGACCGGCGCCTACGGCCAGCTCGCGTCGGAGTCCCCCGCCCCTTCCGAGGCCCGTCCCCTCGGCTGGGAACGCCCGAACGCCGACACCGGGCTGCACCTGAGCTACTTCATCCAGTGGTTCCTGTTCGCGGCCGGGGGCTTCGGCTTCCTGGCGTACGTGATGGTGCAGGAGTACCGCAACCTCAACCAGGACGACCCCGAGGAACGCGAGCGCGCCCTCGAGCGGCAGCGCCGCAAGGACGCCAAGCCGAAGACCGACGCCGAGATCGAGGACGAGCTGCTCGCGTCGCGCCGCTGATCCGCGCGCGGGGTGCAGTTCCGCGCGTGGGATGCAGTTGCGCGCGTAGGAGGTCTTTCCGCGCATGGGAAGCACTCTCGCGCGTAGGAGGCCGAACGTTCCGCCCCACCATGCGCGATTCGCCCTTCCAGGTCGGGCGCGATGGGAACTTCCGCGCGTGGGAAGCCTTCCTGCCGCGGGGCGCTGCACTTCCGCGCGTCAGAAGCAGTTCCGCGCGTGGCTGGCAGTTCCGCGCGGAGGAGGCCGAACGTTCCGCCCCACCACGCGCGATTCACCTTCCGATGCCGCGCGCGATGAGAACTCCCGCGCGTGGTCAGCCTTCGCGTCCGGTCCTCGTCAGGTGCGCACACGACGGACGGGAGGCCCGCGGCGATCTCGCCACGGGCCTCCCGTCCGTCAGCCCGTCCAGCCGGACCAGCGCGCCTAGGCGAGCTCGATGAGCTCCGCGTAGTCCTTGTTCCAGTGGTCCTCGGTGCCGTCCGGCAGGAGCAGGACGCGCTCGGGGTTGAGCGCCTCGACCGCGCCGGCGTCGTGGGACACCAGGACGACCGCGCCCTCGAAGCCGGCGAGGGCGTTGAGGATCTCCTCGCGCGACGCCGGGTCCAGGTTGTTGGTCGGCTCGTCGAGCAGCAGCACGTTGGCACCGGAGACCACGATCATCGCGAGCGACAGTCGGGTCTTCTCACCGCCGGACAGGACCCCGGCCTTCTTGTAGCCGTCGTCGCCGGTGAACAGGAACGACCCGAGCACGCGACGGGCCTCGGTCTCGTTGAGGTCGGTCGACGCCGACACCATGTTCTCGATCACGGTGCGGTTGACGTCGATGTTCTCGTGCTCCTGCGCGTAGTAGCCGATGCGCAGGCCGTGGCCGGGCTGGATCTCGCCGGTGTCGGGCAGGTCGGCGCCCGCCAGGATCCGCAGCAGCGTCGTCTTGCCCGCGCCGTTGAAGCCGAGGATCACGACGCGCGAGCCGCGGTCGATCGCCAGGTCGACGCCCGCGAAGATCTCGAGCGACCCGTAGGACTTCGACAACCCCTCGGCCATGAGCGGCGTGCGGCCGCACGGGGCCGGCGTGGGGAAACGGATCTTCGCGACCCGGTCGGCGACGCGCTCGTCCTCGAGGCCGGCGAGCAGCTTGTCCGCGCGCGCGACCATCTGGTGCGCTGCGGCAGCCTTCGAGGCCTTCGCACCGAAGCGGGCCGCCTGGTCCTTGAGCGTGGCGGCCTTCTTCTCGGCGCCGGCGCGCTCCTTGCGGCGACGCTCCTCGTCGGCGACGCGCTGCCGCTGGTAGAGCTTCCAGCCCATGTTGTAGATGTCGATGGTCTGCCGGTTCGCGTCGAGGTAGAACACGCGGTTGACGACCTCGTCGACGAGCTCGACGTCGTGGGAGATGATGATGACGCCGCCGGGGTAGGTCTTCAGGTGCTCCCGCAGCCAGACCACCGAGTCGGCGTCGAGGTGGTTGGTCGGCTCGTCGAGGATCATCGTCTCGGCGTCCGAGAACAGGATCCGGGCGAGCTCGATGCGTCGACGCTGACCACCGGACAGGGTCTTCAGCTGCTGGTCGAGGATGCGGTCCGGCAGCTTGAGGTTCGAGGCGATCGACGCGGCCTCGGCCTCGGCCGCGTAGCCGCCGAGCGCGTTGAACTGGTCGTCGAGACGGCTGTAGCGGCGCATCGCCTTCTCGGCCACGGCGGCGTCCTCGCTCGCCATGTCGAGCGTCGCGAGGCGGATGCCCTCGACGAGCTCACCGAGCCCGCGAGCATCGAGGATGCGCTTGCGGGCGGTCTCCTCCGGGTCGCCGGAGCGCGGGTCCTGCGGCAGGTAGCCGATCTCGCCACCGCGCTCGATCTTGCCGTCCGTCGGCTGGGTCTCCCCGGCCAGGGCCTTGGTCATCGTCGTCTTCCCCGCGCCGTTCCGGCCGACGAGTCCGATCTTGTCGCCCTTCTCGACGCGGAAGGAGACGTCCTCCATGAGGAGACGAGCTCCGACGCGGATCTCGAGTTCGTGCACGGCAAGCACAGTGGACGTCCAATCAGTTGGTGGTTTTGCACAACGACGTGTGCGGGAGGTGCACCGCTACGCTGACGGGACCGATGGTCCCGAACGGGACCAGCAGTCCATTCTAGGAGAATCCATGACGAACGCCACCGGGTTCGCTCCCCGCGCAGTCCTCGCCGACCGTCTCCGGTCGCACGGCCTGGCCACGAACGCCGCCCTGGTCGCCGGCGGAGCGCTCTTCACCGCCGCGATGGCACAGCTCGAGGTCCCGATGTGGCCGGTCCCGATCACCGGGCAGACGCTCGCCGTCGTGCTCGTCGGCGCGACGCTCGGCGCACGCCGCGGCATGCTCTCGCTGCTCGTCTACGCGGTCGCCGGGCTCGCAGGCGCCCCGTTCTTCGCCGACATGCAGGGCGGCCTGCAGGCCCTGGCCCTGCCGAGCTTCGGGTACGTCATCGGCTTCATCCCGGCCGCCGGGCTCGTCGGCTGGCTCGCGCGCCGGGACTGGGACCGTCACGTCGGTCGCGCAGCGGTCGCGATGCTGCTCGCCAGCGCCGTCCCGTTCGTGACCGGGCTCCCCTACCTCGCCGTGGCGCTCGGCCAGCTCGGCGCCCCGAACGACGTCCAGTCGGTGCTCGCCGCCGGCCTGTACCCGTTCATCCTCGGTGGCGTCGCGAAGGCCCTCATCGCGGCGGGCGTCCTGCCCCTCGCCTGGAAGGCCCTCGGCCGCCGCTGAGCGTGCCGAGAACGGCCCCGCACCGGATCGGTGCGGGGCCGTTCTGCGTACGGGCGCCGAGGTCGCAGGACACGCCGCGTGCGGTTCGCCGAGGTCGCCCGAGGTGCCGCCGGATCGCGTCGCGAGCGACAGATTGCGCGACCTCGGCGGCGCGCCCCGCGCGTGACGCACCGACGAACGGACGGGAGGCGCGGTGCCAGCTGGCACCGCGCCTCCCGTCCGTCGGTGGGTCGCGACTAGATCGCGAACCCGAGGGCGCGCATCATCTCGCGCCCGTCATCCGTGATCCGCTCCGGACCCCACGGCGGCATCCAGACCCAGTTGATGCGGAACGCGTCCACGATGCCGTCGAGGGCGTTCGCGGTGTCGCCCTCGATGACGTCGGTCAGCGGGCAGCCGGCGCTCGTGAGCGTCATGCTGATGACGAGCGCGTTCGCGTCGTCGTCCCAGGCGAGGTCGTAGATGAGCCCGAGGTCGACGATGTTGACGCCGAGTTCCGGGTCTTGGACCTCCTTGAGGCCCTCGACGACCTCGTCGAACTTCTCGGGTGCCAGTGCGGCGATCATCAGGCCTGCACCTCGGCGGCCGCGGCCTGCACGTAGCGGTCGTAGCCCTCGTTCTCGAGGCGCTCGGCGAGCTCCGGGCCGCCCTGCTCCGCGACCTTGCCGGCGACGAAGACGTGCACGAAGTCCGGCTTGATGTAGCGGAGGATGCGTGTGTAGTGCGTGATGAGCAGCACGCCCAGGCCGGTGGCGGCCTTGGCGCGGTTGACGCCCTCGGACACGATCTTCAGCGCGTCGACGTCCAGGCCGGAGTCGGTCTCGTCGAGAACGGCGAACTTCGGCTTGAGGAGCTCGAGCTGCATGATCTCGTGGCGCTTCTTCTCGCCACCGGAGAAGCCCTCGTTGACGTTGCGCTCGGCGAACGACGAGTCCATCTTGAGGTCGGCCATCGACTGGCGGAGCTCCTTGATCCAGCCGCGCAGGGCCGGGGCCTCGCCGTCGATCGCCGTCTTGGCGGTGCGGAGGAAGTTCGACACCGTGACGCCGGGGATCTCGACCGGGTACTGCATGGCGAGGAACATGCCGGCGCGGGCACGCTCGTCGACGCTCATCGCGAGGACGTCCTGGCCGTCGAGCGTGATCGAGCCGCCGACCACGTTGTAGCGGGGGTGTCCGGCGATCGTGTACGCCAGGGTCGACTTGCCGGAGCCGTTCGGCCCCATGATCGCGTGGATCTCGCCCTCGTTGATGGTGAGGTCGACACCCTTGAGGATGTCCTTCGTGCCCTGATCGGTGTCGATCGAGACCTTGAGGTCACGGATTTCCAGAGTGGACATTGCGTTCCTTCGGTTGCAGCTGTGGTGCGGCGTCAGCCGCGGGAAGTGTGGGGGCTCAGTCGACCGGGACGACGTCCTGGACGTCGACGTACACGTCGCCGTCGCGGACCTCGACCCGGAAGACCGGGACCGGCTCGTAGGCCGGGAAGTTCTGCGGCTTGCCGGTGGTCAGCGAGAAGCGGGACCCGTGGGCCCAGCACTCCAGCGAGTCGCCCTCGACGAAACCCTCGGCCAGCGAGATGTCGCCGTGCGTGCAGGTGTCGCCGATCGCGTGGACGGCGCCGGCAGAGTCCTTCACGATGGCGACGGCGGTGCCGCCGACGACGACCCGCATCGGGCTGTCCACCGCGATGTCGGCTTCGGCGCAGACCTTCTCGGCCATCAGACGGTCGCCTCGGTGTTCTCGGACGCCGCCTCGGTGGGTTCCGCAGGTGCGGCGATGACCGAACGGCCCTCCGCCAGCTCCTGCTCGACGGCGGCGATGAGACGTTCCTCGAGTTCGGGCGCACCGATCTTCTGGATGATCTCGACCAGGAAGCCGAGCACGACGAGGCGCCGGGCCTCTTCCTCCGGGATCCCGCGGGCCTGCAGGTAGAACAGCTGCTCGTCGTCGAAGCGCCCGGTCGCACTCGCGTGGCCGGCGCCCTCGATGTTGCCCGTCTCGATCTCGAGGTTCGGGATGCTGTCGGCACGGGTGCCGTCCGTCAGGACGAGGTTGCGGTTCTGCTCGTACGAGTCGGTGCCGTCGCCGGCGCGCCCGATGAGGACGTCACCGATCCAGACGGTGTGCGCCCCCTGGCCCTGCAGCGCGCCCTTGTAGTTGACCCGACCGCGCGTGTTCGGCGCGTCGTGGTTCACGTAGACCTGCTGCTCGATGTACTGACCCGCGTCGGCGAAGTACACGCCGTACATCTCGGTGTCGGCGCCCTGGGCGCCGAGGTGCGTCGAGGGGTTCACCCGGACCACGTCGCCGCCGAGCGAGACCACGACGTGCTTGAGGAAGGCGTCGCGGCCGACCTCGGCGAAGTGGGTCGCGACGTGCACCGCGTCGTCGTCCCAGTCCTGCACGCTGACGACCGTCAGCCGCGCGCCGTCCTGCACGACGATCTCGACGTTCTCGGTGAGGAGCGCGGAACCCCGGTTGTCGAGGACGACGATGCCCTGCGCGTGCGGCTCGGCGGTGATCACCGTGTGCGCCGCGCGGGGCTGGGAGCCGAAGTCCGAACGGGTCAGCGTGATGAACTCGTTCGCGTCGGTGGCCGTGATCGTGACCGCGAGCACCGCGTCCCGCGCGGACCAGGCCGCCGCGGCGGCGCGGTCCTCGGGGAGCCCGGCGGAACCGACGCGGGGGTCGTCGCTGCGACCCCAGTCCACGTCGGCACCGTCGGACTGGCGCGCGAGGTACGGGTAGGCGGACCCGTCGAGTCCGCCGTCGAGCAGCGGCTGGAGCTTCGCGAGCGGCGCAAACTTCCAGTTCACCTCGCGCCCGGTGACCGCCGGGAACGCGTCGAGGTCACCGGACCGGAACCGCTCGGAGCGGGTCTGGACCGGGACGGTCTTGTCGGGGGCGTCCCAGCCGCCGTCGGAGTGGGCTCCGGCGCCGTGCTGGGTTCCGCCCTGGGCGGGGGCCGCGGGCTCGATCGGCTGGTCGATGTGGGGAGGGGTGGTGCTGGACATCTAGCCGACGGATCCTTCCATGCTCATCTCGATGAGCTTGTTGAGTTCGAGTGCGTACTCCATCGGGAGCTCACGGGCGATCGGCTCGATGAAGCCGCGCACGATCATCGCCATCGCCTCGTCCTCGGGCATGCCGCGCGACATCAGGTAGAAGAGCTGCTCCTCGCTGACCCGCGAGACCGTGGCCTCGTGGCCGAGCTGCACGTCGTCGACCCGGATGTCGATCGCCGGGTAGGTGTCGCTCCGGCTGATCGTGTCCACCAGCAGCGCGTCACAGCGCACGGTGTTCGCCGAGTGGTGTGCGCTGGCGTCGACGCGGACCTCGCCGCGGTACCCGGCACGACCGCCACCGCGGGCGATCGACTTCGAGACGATCGACGACGTCGTGTACGGCGCCATGTGGACCATCTTCGCGCCGGCGTCCTGGTGCTGGCCCGGGCCAGCGAAGGCGACCGACAGGGTCTCGCCCTTGGCGTGCTCGCCGGCGAGGTAGATCGACGGGTACTTCATCGTGACCTTGGACCCGATGTTGCCGTCGATCCACTCCATCGTCGCGCCCTCGTGCGCGATCGCACGCTTGGTGACGAGGTTGTAGACGTTGTTCGACCAGTTCTGGATCGTCGTGTACCGCACGCGGGCGTTCTTCTTCACGATGATCTCGACGACGGCCGAGTGCAGCGAGTCCGACTTGTAGATCGGGGCGGTGCAGCCCTCGATGTAGTGGACGTACGAGTCCTCGTCCGCGATGATCAGCGTCCGCTCGAACTGGCCCATGTTCTCGGTGTTGATCCGGAAGTAGGCCTGCAGCGGGATCTCGACGTGCACGCCCTTCGGGACGTAGACGAACGAGCCACCGGACCAGACGGCCGTGTTCAGCGCGGCGAACTTGTTGTCGCCGGCCGGGATCACGGTGCCGAAGTACTCCTCGAACAGCTCGGGGTGCTCGCGGAGCGCCGTGTCGGTGTCCATGAAGATGACGCCCTGCTGCTCCAGGTCCTCGCGGATCTGGTGGTAGACGACCTCGGACTCGTACTGCGCGGCGACACCGGCGACGAGGCGCTGGCGCTCCGCCTCGGGGATGCCGAGCTTCTCGTAGGTCTCACGGATGTCGGCGGGCAGGTCCTCCCACGACTGCGCCTGCTTCTCCGTGGAGCGCACGAAGTACTTGATGTTGTCGAAGTCGATGCCGGTCAGGTCGGCACCCCACGTCGGCATCGGCTTGCGGCCGAAGAGCGACAGCCCCTTGAGGCGGTTCTTCAGCATCCACTCGGGCTCGCCCTTGAGGTTCGAGATGTCGGTGACGACCTCGTCCGAGACACCGCGACGGGCGGAGGCGCCGGCCGAGTCGGAGTCGGACCAGCCGAACTCGTATTGGCCGAGCCCTTCGAGCTCGGGACGGTCGATGAGCACGTCGGACATGGTCTCCTCGTTTCCTTCTCGCGGACAGCGTTCTCGGGTGTGAACCCGTGGCGTCTGGACGCCATTCCACCGCAGACCGCCGACAGGCGGACACGGTGCTGCTCCCTCGCAACGACAATGGTTCCACGCAGTCCGTGGAGTGATCGGCGAACTCGGCTCATTCGGAGCCGGCGCCTGCCTAGACTTGACTGCTGCTGAACCCTCGAATCCTACAGGTTCACTGCACGGAACAACAGGAAGGCACCACCCTCGTGACAAGCGTCGGAACCCCCGTCGAGCAGGACGTCCGCTCCGAGCGGTGGTGGACGCTCCCCCGCGCGGTCGACGGTCGCGTGGTCGCGCTCGCCTGGGCGTCGTTCGTCGTCGAGGTCCTGCTGATCGGCACCGGCGGCCTCGTGCGGCTCACCGCTTCGGGCCTCGGCTGCCCGACCTGGCCGAAGTGCACCGCCGAGTCGCTCGTGTCGACGCCCGAGATGGGCATCCACGGCGTCATCGAGTTCGGCAACCGCCTGCTCACGTTCGTGCTCGTGGTCGTCGCCGTGGCGATGTTCCTGGCGGTCGTCCGGATGCTCCGCACCCGGTCCGAGCTGTTCTGGCTCGCGTTCGCCCAGGGCGTCGCGATCCCGGTGCAGGCCGTCATCGGCGGGCTGAGCGTCCTCACCAGCCTGAACCCGTTCGTGGTCGGTCTGCACTTCGTGGTCTCGGCCGCCCTCACCGCCGTCACCGCCGCCCTCGTCTACCGCACCGTGCACGGTCCCCGCACCGCCGACCGGCTCGTGCCGGCCTGGTACACCGGCGTCGTCCGCGCCACCGTCGCCGCCGTCGTCGTCACCGTGCTCGTCGGCATCCTCACCACCGGCAGCGGCCCGCACGCCGGCGCCGACGAGAAGGTCGACGGCGGACGCCTGCACCGCACCGGCTTCGACCCCGCGGTCATGGAGCACGTGCACGCCTGGCCGGCCTACGCCCTCTTCGCCCTCACCCTCGTGCTCGTCGTCGGCGCGGTGCGCCTGCGGCTGTCGAGCAAGTGGGCGCTCCTGCTGCTCGTCGTCGAGTTCCTGCAGATCGCGGTCGGCCTGACGCAGGCCCGGACGGGTCTGCCGGCCGGCCTCGTCGGCACGCACATGGTGCTCGCGGGGCTGCTCGTCGGCGCGACCACCGCCGTCGTGCTCTCGACCCGGGGCAGCGCCGGCCGCCTCGCCCTGCGGGAACCGCTCGACGCCTGACGCCCGGGCGCGTCGCGCCCTCGGCACCGTCCTGCGACACCCCACGAGTCGATCGACTCGTGGGGTGTCGCTCGTTGCGCACGCATCCGGTGCGCGCGCACCGTCCGTCAGCCCACGCGACGATCGACCGGTGGATCGTCGCAACCAGCGTGCGCCCCACGCCCTGCGCCCCGCGCCCCCGCGCCCCCGCTCGCACCGGGCGGTCGGGAGGCCCGTGGCGGCGCCGCCACGGGCCTCCCGACCGCCGATCGAGCACGTCGTGCACCGCAGCGCACCGACGTCGGCCGGCACGCGCCGCAACGCACGAGACGCCGCCGTCCCCGGCGGCGTCTCGACGACACGGACGTCGCCCAGCGGCGACGACCCGTCCTAGAAGGTGAAGACCTGCGGCAGCAGCGGGTCGATGCCCACGGCGATGAAGAGCAGCGTCAGGTAGGTGATCGAGCTGTGGAAGACGCGCATCGGCTGCACGTGCTCGACGTGCTGGATCGCCCGCGAGTACAGCCGGTGGGACTCGACGACGAACCAGATGCCGCCGGCCAGTGCCACCACCGTGTAGAGCGGCCCCATGTGCGCGACCGGGATGAGCAGGAGCGAGCAGACGAGCGTCGCCCAGGCGTACAGGACCACCTGCAGGCCGACGACGGTGCGGCCGCGGACCACCGCGAGCATCGGGACGTCGGCGGCGTCGTAGTCGTCGCGGTACTTCATCGAGAGCGGCCAGTAGTGCGGCGGCGTCCACAGGAAGATGACCATGAACAGGATGACCGGGGCCCAGGTGAGCGACCCGGTGACGCCGGCCCAGCCGATGAGGACGGGCATGCAGCCGGCGGAGCCGCCCCAGACGATGTTCTGCGGGGTGCGGCGCTTGAGCCACAGCGTGTACACGAACACGTAGATGAGGATCGCGACGACGCTCAGCGCCGCGGCGAGCCAGTTCACCAGGAACCCGAGCACCGCCGTGGAGAGCACGGCGAGCACCCACGAGAACACGAGGGCCTCGCGGTCCGAGAGCTCCCCGGTGACGAGCGGCCGCGTGCTCGTCCGCTTCATGAGGCGGTCGATGTCGCGGTCGATGTAGCAGTTGAACGCCGACGCGGAGCCGGCGGACATCGCGCCGCCGAGCATCGTCCAGAAGACGAGCCACAGGTCCGGCACACCGCGCTCGGCCAGGAACATCGTCGGCGCCGTGGTGACGAGCAGCAGCTCCATCACGCGCGGCTTCGTCAACGAGACGTACGCACGGACCTTGCGCGACAGGACCGAACGGGGTCGGTCGGTGTCTGGCCGGGTCACGGTGGCAGTCGGCAAGGGAACCTCAGTCTGTTCGCATCAGCTCGCACACTCGGTGGACGACTGCGGCGGCGTCCGGGCATGCGCTGACCCGGAATGTCCACGGGTCCCGATCAGTTTACGCGATGGAAGCGCCGCGACGGTGCCCCGCTCCGACATCCCGACCGGATCCGCTCCGGACCCCGACGCCGCCGACACGCCCGGCGGGGAGCGCCGACGACTGCCCGGGCGCCGACTTCGGAGGTCTCCTGAACCCCCTCTGAGTGCCGGGTCACTATGCTGGACATGCCCTCCCGCAGTGCGTGCCCCGATGACGTCGGCGTGACGAGCCGGTCGGCCGCCGCTCGACGGCGACACGACTCGGCCCCGGGATGGCCACATGTCCGTGCGATGGCACGAGCCCTCGCACATGTCGCATCAAGAAGGGTCAACATCCAAGTGGCTGAATTCACCTGGGACGCCATCGACCGGAAGGCCGTCGACACGGCCCGCGTACTCGCCGCCGACTCGGTCGAGGCCGCCGGCAACGGTCACCCCGGCACCGCGATGAGCCTCGCTCCGCTCGCCCACCTGCTCTTCCAGAAGGTGATGCGTCGCGACCCGAGCGACTCCACCTGGATCGGCCGCGACCGCTTCATCCTCTCCGCCGGTCACGCCTCGATCCTGCAGTACGTGCAGTTCTACCTGCACGGCTACGGCCTCGAGCTCGAGGACCTCCAGCACCTGCGGAAGTGGGGCTCGAAGACCCCGGGTCACCCGGAGTACGGCCACACCGACGGTGTCGAGATCACCACCGGCCCGCTCGGCCAGGGCCTCGCCAGCGCCGTGGGCTTCGGCTACGCGCAGCGCTTCGAGCGCGGCCTGTTCGACCCGGAGACCGCCGACGGCGAGTCGCCGTTCGACCACTTCACCTACGTGATCGCCGGTGACGGTGACATGCAGGAGGGCGTCACGAACGAGGCCGCGAGCCTCGCCGGCCGCCAGCAGCTCGGTCGCCTCGTCGTCTTCTACGACTCGAACCAGATCTCGATCGAGGACGACACCGACATCTCCTTCTCGGAGAGCGTCCCGGACCGCTACGAGGCCCTCGGCTGGCACGTCCAGACCGTCGACTGGAAGCAGACCGGCGAGTACTCGGAGGACGCCGAGGCGCTCTTCGCCGCGGTCGAGGCCGCCAAGGCCGTCTCCGACAAGCCGTCGCTCATCGTCCTCAAGACGATCATCGGCTGGCCGTCGCCGACCAAGCAGAACTCCGGCAAGATCCACGGCTCCGCCCTCGGTGGCGAGGAGCTGAAGGGCCTCAAGGAGGTCCTCGGCTTCGACCCCGAGCAGACCTTCCACGTCGACCCCGAGGTCCTCGAGTACACCCGCGGCGCCGTCGCCAAGGGCCAGGCCGAGCACGCCGAGTGGCAGAAGACCTTCGACGCGTGGGCCGCGGCCAACCCGGAGAAGAAGGCGATCCTCGACCGCATCAACGCGGGCGAGCTCCCCGAGGGCCTCGAGGAGGCGCTCCCCGTCTTCCCGACCGACAAGGCCGTCTCGACCCGCGCCGCCTCCGGCAAGGTCATCAACGCCATCGCGCCGCTCATGCCCGAGTTCTGGGGCGGTTCGGCGGACCTCGCCGAGTCGAACCTGACGACGATCGAGGGCGCCAAGTCCTTCGGTCCGGCCGAGGCCTCGACGAAGGCCTGGAGCACCGACCCGTACGGCCGCGTGCTGCACTTCGGCATCCGCGAGCACGCGATGGGCTCGATCCTGTCCGGCATCGTGCTGCACGGGAACACCCGCCCCTTCGGCGGCACGTTCCTCATCTTCAGCGACTACATGCGCCCGGCGGTCCGTCTCGCCGCGCTCATGCAGGCGCCGGCGATCTACGTCTGGACGCACGACTCCGTCGCCCTCGGTGAGGACGGCCCGACGCACCAGCCGATCGAGCAGATCTCGTCGCTCCGTGCGATCCCCGGCCTCGACGTGGTCCGCCCCGCCGACGCCAACGAGGTCGCGTACGCCTGGCTCGAGATGCTCAAGCACACCGACCGCCCGGCCGGCATCGCGCTGAGCCGTCAGAACCTCCCCGTCTTCGAGCGTGGCGAGGGCGAGGCGTCGGGTGAGACCTTCGCGTCGGCGAAGAACGTCGGCAAGGGTGCGTACATCCTGGCCGAGGCGCCGAACGGCACCCCGGACGTGATCCTCATCGCGACCGGTTCCGAGGTCCAGATCGCCGTCGAGGCCCGCGAGCAGCTGAAGGGCGAGGGCATCAACGCCCGCGTCGTCAGCGCACCGTCGCTCGAGTGGTTCCGCGCCCAGTCCGAGAACTACCAGGACCAGGTGCTCCCGAAGGACGTCACCGCACGCGTGTCGGTCGAGGCCGGCATCGCCATGAGCTGGCGCGACATCGTCGGCGACAAGGGCCGCAGCGTCTCGATCGAGCACTTCGGTGCCTCGGCCGACTACCAGACGCTCTTCAAGGAGTTCGGCTTCACGACGGAGCACGTCGTCGCCGCCGCGAAGGAATCGATCGCGGCTTCCTGACCCACCGGGGCCGGGTCCGGTCACCCGGATCCGGCCCTTCTGCCGGGAGGCGCGGCGCGGTTCCGCCCCGGGCCTCCCGGCCCCCAGACCCCGACTCACGGTCCTCACGGACCCGTCGACGAAAGAAGAAGAGAAACACATGGCTGACACCACCCCCACCGCCGCCCTCTCCGCGGTCGGCGTGAGCATCTGGCTCGACGACCTCTCGCGCGAGCTCCTCGAGACCGGCAAGCTCACCGAGCTCATCGAGCAGAAGAACGTCGTCGGCGTGACGACGAACCCGACGATCTTCGCGTCGGCCCTCGCCAAGGGCGAGCGCTACGACTCGCAGGTCAAGGAGCTCGCCGCTGCGGGCACCGAGGTCACCGAGGCGATCTTCGAGATCACCACGCAGGACGTCGCGAACGCGTCCGACGTCTTCAAGCCGATCTACGACGAGACCAAGGGCTTCGACGGCCGTGTCTCGATCGAGGTCGAGCCGGGCCTGGCCCACGAGACCGAGAAGACCATCGAGCAGGCCAAGTTCCTGTTCGAGAAGGTCGGTCGCGAGAACGTCCTCATCAAGATCCCCGCCACGGTCGAGGGCCTCGAGGCCATCACCGAGGTCATCGGCGCCGGCATCTCCGTCAACGTCACGCTGATCTTCTCGCTCGAGCGCTACCGCGCCGTCATCGACGCCTACCTCGGTGGGCTCGAGAAGGCCAAGGCCGCCGGCCACGACCTGTCGAAGATCCACTCGGTCGCGTCGTTCTTCGTGTCGCGCGTCGACTCCGAGATCGACAAGCGCCTGGACGCCGTCGGCACCGACGAGGCCACGGCCCTCAAGTCGAAGGCCGGCATCGCCAACGCGCAGCTCGCCTACCAGGTCTGGACCGAGGCGTTCGCCTCCGAGCGCGCCCTCGGCCTGCTCGAGTCCGGTGCGAACACGCAGCGCCCGCTGTGGGCCTCGACCGGCGTCAAGGACCCGTCGCTCCCCGACACGCTCTACGTGACCGAGCTCGCCGCCCCGAACACGGTCAACACCATGCCGGGCAAGACCCTCGACGCGACCTTCGAGCACGGCGAGATCCACGGCGACGCCATCGCCGGCTCGTTCGACGACGCGCAGCAGGTCCTCGACCAGCTCGCCGCGCAGGGCATCGACTACGACGACGTCGTGGCGCTCCTCGAGAAGGAGGGCGTGGACAAGTTCAACGTGTCGTGGGGCGAGCTCGTCGACACCGTCAAGGCCGCGCTCGAGGGCGCGAAGTAGTGACGGTTTCCATCGCAGCCAGCGGCGATGCCGCGCGGGCCATCGAACAGGTGGTCCCGCGGCTCGTCGCTGACCTGGTGGCCTCGGGCATCACCGCCCAGGACGCCGACCTGTGGGGAGCCGACGCCGAGGCCGAGGCGTCGAAGCGCCTCGGCTGGGTGGAGGCCGTCTCGGTCTCCCGCCCGCTCGTCGCCGAGGTGTCTGCACTGCGCGAGTCGCTCATCGCCGACGGGGTCGACCGTGTCGTCCTCGCCGGCATGGGCGGCTCGTCGCTCGCGCCCGAGGTCATCACCCGGACCGCGGGCGTCCCGCTGACCGTGCTCGACTCGACCGACCCGGCCCAGGTCCGGGCGGCCGTCGCCACCGACCTCGAGCGCACCGTGCTCGTCGTGTCGTCGAAGTCGGGCTCCACGCTCGAGACGGACTCGCAGCGTCGGGTGTACGAGCAGGCCTTCCGCGACGCCGGCATCGACCCCGCCCGCCGCATCGTCGTCGTGACCGACCCGGGCTCCGAGCTCGAGGCCACCGCGACCGCGGCCGGGTACCGCGTCTTCACCGCCGACCCGACCGTCGGCGGCCGCTACTCCGCGCTCACCGCGTTCGGCCTCGTGCCCTCGGGGCTTGCCGGTGCGGACATCGCGGAGCTCCTCGACGAGGCGGACGCCATCTCGGCGCTGCTCTCCGTCGACCTCGACGAGAACCCCGGGCTCGTGCTCGGCGCGGTCCTCGCCGGGACGGAACCGCTGCGCGACAAGATCGCGATCGTGCCGGACGGCACCCACATCGTCGGCTTCGGCGACTGGGTCGAGCAGCTGATCGCCGAGTCGACCGGCAAGGACGGCCGCGGGCTCCTGCCCGTCGTCCTGCACCCCGACTCCCCCGAGGTCACCGCCGGCCTGCCCGACGTCCAGGTCATCCGCCTGGTCGGATCGCGCGAGGACGAGCGCCACGTCGTCGAGGGCGAGGTCGAGATCACCGGCACGCTCGGTGGGCAGATCCTCGTCTGGGAGTACGCCGTCGCGGTCGCCGGACGTCTGCTCGGCATCAACCCGTTCGACCAGCCCGACGTCGAGGCCGCCAAGGTCGCGACCCGGGGACTGCTCGAGGACCGTCCCGTGCCGGCCGAGCCGGCGTTCTCCGAGGACGGCATCGCCGTCCGCGCGACGCCTGGACTGCCGGTCGGGACGACGCTCGCGGAAGCCGTGTCGGGCCTCCTGTCCGGACTCGACGCGACCGGCTACGTGTCGGTGCAGGCGTACGTGGACCGCACCGCGAACGGCGACCTCGAGTCGCTGCGCGACGCGATCGCGGCGCGGACCGGCCGTCCCGTCACCTTCGGGTACGGCCCGCGGTTCCTGCACTCGACCGGGCAGTACCACAAGGGCGGACCCGCGAACGGCGTCTTCCTGCAGATCGTGGCCGACGAAGCGGATGACCTGGCGATCCCGGGGCGTCCCTTCTCGTTCGGCCGACTCATCCAGGCCCAGGCCGCCGGTGACGCGAGTGTCCTCGCGCAGCACGGCCGGCCGGTCCTGACCCTCACGACGTCGGACGCGCACGCCGCCACCGCGGCCATCGCCTCCGCCGTCTCACACTGACCCCCGAAGGAGTTCACCGACTCATGTCACCGGTGGCTGTCACTCCGGAGCACAACCCGCTCCGACTGCCCACGGATCGTCGACTGAACCGGATCGCGGGACCGAGCACGCTCATCATCTTCGGCGTGACGGGCGACCTGTCCCGCAAGAAGCTGATGCCCGCGGTCTACGACCTGGCCAACCGGGGGCTGCTGCCCCCGGGCTTCGCGCTCGTCGGCTTCGCCCGACGCGACTGGGAGGACCAGGACTTCTCCCAGCTCGTGCACGACGCGGTCAAGGAACACTCCCGCACCCCGTTCGACGAGGACGTCTGGCGTCAGCTCGAACAGGGCATCCGCTTCGTGCAGGGCTCGTTCGACGACCCCGAGGCGTTCCGCGAACTCAAGCGGACCGTCGACGACCTCGACGCCGAGCGCGGGACGCTGGGCAACCACGCGTTCTACCTGTCGATCCCGCCGAAGATGTTCCCGGTCGTCACCGAACAGCTCAAGCTGTCCGGCCTGACCGAGAAGCGCGACGGCTCCTGGAGCCGCGTGGTCGTCGAGAAGCCGTTCGGCTCCGACCTCCGCACCGCGCGCGAGCTGAACGCGATCGTCGAGAGCGTCTTCGCCCCCGACGACGTGTTCCGCATCGACCACTACCTCGGCAAGGAGACCGTCCAGAACCTGCTGACGCTCCGCTTCGCGAACCAGATGTACGAACCCATCTGGAACTCGAACTACGTCGACCACGTCCAGATCACGATGGCCGAGGACATCGGCGTCGCCGGACGCGCCGCCTACTACGACGGCATCGGCGCAGCGCGCGACGTCATCCAGAACCACCTGCTGCAGCTCCTCGCGCTCACCGCGATGGAGGAGCCCGTCTCGTTCAAGGCCGCCGACCTGCGTGCTGAGAAGGAGAAGGTGCTCTCCGCCGTGCGCCTGCCCGAGGACCTGTCGACCGCCACCGCCCGCGGGCAGTACGCCGGCGGCTGGCAGGGCGGCGAGAAGGTGCTCGGCTTCCTCGACGAGGCGGGCATGGACCCGCAGTCCGGCACCGAGACGTACGCGGCGATCAAGCTCGACATCGCGACCCGTCGCTGGCAGGGCGTCCCGTTCTACCTGCGTGCCGGCAAGCGACTCGGCCGCCGCGTCACCGAGATCGCCATCGTGTTCAAGCGCGTCCCCGAGGACGTCTACGGCAACAGCCAGTCGCCCCTCGGACAGAACGCGCTCGTCATCCGTGTGCAGCCGGACGAGGGCGTCACGCTCCGCTTCGGCTCGAAGGTCCCCGGCGTCGGCACCCAGGTGCGCGACGTGACGATGGACTTCGGCTACGGCCACGCGTTCACCGAGGCATCCCCCGAGGCGTACGAGCGACTCATCCTCGACGTGCTCCTCGGCGACCCGCCGCTGTTCCCGCGGCACCAGGAGGTCGAGCTGTCCTGGAAGATCCTCGACCCGATCGAGGAGTTCTGGGCCACGCAGGGCCAGCCCGAGCAGTACCGTCCCGGCACGTGGGGTCCGGCATCCGCCGACGCCCTGCTCGCCCGCGACGGCCGGACCTGGAGGCGTCCATGAAGATCGACATGCCGAACACCACGGTCTCGAAGATCCAGAAGAAGCTCGTCCACATCCGCGAGGAGGGCGGCGCCGTCGCACTCGGACGCGTCCTGACCCTCATCATCTCGACGGCCCTGGGCCACGAGGAAGAGGCGATCGAGGCCGCGAACGAGGCGTCCCGTGAGCACCCGATGCGCGTCATCATCGTGTCGAAGAACGACGGGGACACGAAGTCGCCCGGGCGCCTCGACGCGCAGATCCGTGTCGGCAGCGACGCGGGCGCCAGCGAGGTCATCGTGCTGCGCGCCTACGGCGAGACCGCGACCGACGAGGAGAGCCTGGTCACCGGCCTGCTCCTGCCGGACGCCCCCGTCGTGGCCTGGTGGCCGCAGACTGCCCCGGAGCAGCCGGCCGCCTCGGCGCTCGGCCGCATCGCCCAGCGCCGGATCACCGACGCCGCGGCGCAGAAGGACCCGAACGGGGCGATCGAGGCGCTCGGCGCCTCGTACGTTCCGGGCGACACCGACTTCGCGTGGACCCGCCTGACCCTGTGGCGGAACCAGCTGGCCGCGGCGCTCGACCAGCCGCCGTACGAACCGATCACCGCGGTCGAGGTCAGCGGCGCGTTCGACAGCCCGTCGACGATCCTGCTCGCGGCCTGGCTGCAGCTGCAGCTCCAGGTGCCGGTGTCGGTCGTGACGTCGCCCCGTGCGACCGGATCGAGCGGCATCCACGGCGTCAAGCTGGTGCGCGAGTCCGGCACCATCGACCTCGAACGGTCCCTGGTGGACGTCGCGACGCTCTCGATGCCCGGACAGCCGACGCACGACCTGTCGCTGCCACGCCGCAACCTGCGCGACTGCCTGGCCGAGGAACTCCGTAGACTCGACCCGGACGTCCTCTTCGGAGACGTCGTCAAGCACGGGGTCGCCCAGCTGCGCGAGACCATCGCCCGCTGAGCACCCCACACGGCCGTCCCGACCGGCCGTCGCCCGCACACCACGGGCGACGGCCGGAGGGCCGGTCGGACCGAAGGCCGTCGCCCGACCGGTCGGCCGCCACGAACACGGGAGTCATGTGACCAACGAACGGCGGGTGCTCGTGCACCCGGACAAGCAGGCCCTCGGCGCTTCGGTCGCCGCACGCTTCATCACGAAGATCATCGACGTGCTCGACGAGCAGGAGCGCGCCGACATCGCCATCAGCGGTGGCTCGGTGTCGTCGCTGGTGCTCGCGGCGATCGCGCAGTCGCCGGCGCACGAGAGCGTCGACTGGTCCAAGGTCCACGTGTGGTGGGTCGACGAACGCTGGGTGCCCGCGGGTGACGCGGACCGGAACACCACCGGGACGCAGACCGACTTCTTCGACCACGTCGACATCCCCGAGGCGAACATCCACCCGATGGCCACCTCGGACGCCGGACTCTCCATCGACGAGGCCGCAGCGCAGTACGAGCGCGAGCTGCAGGACGCCGCCCCGGAGGGTGCCGTCGCACCCCGGTTCGACATCACCCTGCTCGGCGTCGGCCCCGACGGCCACACGGCCTCCCTCTTCCCCGAGTTCCCGCAGCTCGCGGTGAAGGACCGCGCCGTCGTGTCCGTCGACGACTCCCCCAAGCCGCCGCCGCAGCGCCTGACCGTCACCTTCCCGGTGATCAACGCGTCGCAGCGGGTGTGGGTCATCCTGTCCGGTGCCGAGAAGGCCTCCGTCCTCGGGCTCGCCCTGGCCGGTGCCGCCGTGGACGAGGTCCCGGTCGGCGGCGTGCAGGGTCGGAAGCGCACGGTGTTCTTCGTCGACCAGGACGCCGCCCGCGACGTCCCCGAGAACCTCATCGCGTCGACGTACTAGCCCTGTCGTCCTGACGACCACGAGACCCGGTGCCGATCGGCACCGGGTCTCGTGCGTCCTGGCGCTGGGCGCCTCGGGCCGGGGTCGTCGGCCGGGGTGACGGGGCACACGGGGGTGCGTCGGCGCCGAGTGGTCACGACGCGCCGTCCGCGTGCCGCCGAGGTCGCACGAGGTGTCGCCTGTCCTCGCGCCGAGCGGCAATTCCTGCACCCCCGGCATCGACGACGCGGCATGTCGTGCCCACTCGGCGATCCGGGTCGAGCGACTTCGAAGCTGCGCGCTCGAGCCACACCCCGACCCCCGTGCGCACCGAAGCGACACCGGGGACGGCGAGAGTGCACAACGTGTCGCCCGACTCCGCGCCGAGCGACGGGTCGTGCACACTCGGCGTCCGGCGTGCGGCATGTCGTGAGCACTCGGGAGGCTGAAGCCCGCGCGGGTGTCGGTGCCCGCGCGGGTGCCGGTGCCGGCGCTGCGCCTGCGCGTCCGCGCCAGCTCGCCCGGGCCCGACGGCCGAGGCGCCAGGACGCCACGACGCCACGACGCCACGACGCCACGACGCCACGACGCCACGACGCCACGACGCCACGACGCCACGACGCGCACCCTCGAGGCACAGCCCCCGACGGGACGAGCCCACGCAGCACCAGACGCACGAAGGCCCCCGGACCGGATCGGTTCGGGGGCCTTCGTCGCGCTCGGTGCGCTAGTCCTTCTTCGCGGTGCCGCGACGCTCGCGGAGCTGCTGGAGCGCGTCCTCGAGGAGCTGCGCTGCCTCTTCCTCGGTGCGGCGTTCCTTCACGTACGCGAGGTGCGTCTTGTAGGGCTCGGTCTTGGAGACCACGGGCGGGTTCTCCTTGTCGCGACCGGCCGGGAGTCCGGTGGACGGCGAGTCGACCGTCTCGGGGATCTCCTCGTCGGGGAGGTTCGCGGCGAAGTACCGGACGACCTCGTTGCCGAGGGCGTCCCAGTAGGAGATCGCCACACGCTCTGCCTGGACCCCGCGGTCCTGCTCACCCATCGGGCCGGCGCCGACGCGGGACCCTCGGATTGCACTGCCTCCGCTAGCCATGGATCAGACCCCCGCCGTGAACTTGTTGATGAGACCGAGCACGATGATGCTGACGATCCAGACCAGACCGAGGATCACCGTGATGCGGTTGAGGTTGCGCTCGGCCACGCCGGAGGCACCGAGGTTGCTCGTCACACCGCCACCGAACATGTCGGAGAGGCCGCCACCGCGGCCCTTGTGCAGCAGGATGAGGAGCGTGAGCAGGAGGCTCGTGATTGCGAGCAGGACCTGCAGCACGACGGAGAGTATCGCCACGACGTACCTTTCGTGTCAGTCAGCCGTACCAGTGTACCGGCCGCGCGGAGCACGGCCGGTACCTGGACGGGAGTGGTGCGGACTACAGCCCGACGTGCTGGCGGAAGCGTGCGATGGCCGCGAACTCCTGCACGTCGAGGGACGCGCCGCCGACGAGGGCACCGTCGATGTCCGGCTCGCGGAGGAACCCGGCGATGTTGCCGGACTTGACCGATCCCCCGTAGAGCACGCGGGTGTCCGCTGCGGCCTGCTCGCCCCAGACGTCGGCGATGCCGCGACGGATCGCCGCGCACTCGTCCTGCGCCTGCTCGGCCGTGGCGGCCTGGCCGGAGCCGATCGCCCAGACGGGCTCGTAGGCGACGACGATCTCGGCCGGCTGCACCGCGTCGAGCACGACACGGAGCTGCTCGACGGGGACGACGCCGGCGCCGCGCTCCTCGCGCTGCGCACCGGTCTCACCGACGCACACCACGGGGACCAGGCCGTGCTTGACGGCCGCCGCGGCCTTCGCGGCGACGACCTCGTCGGTCTCGCCGTGCATCGTGCGCCGTTCGGAGTGCCCGACGATGACGTACTGGGCGTCGAGCGCGGCGAGGAAGGCTCCCGACACGTCGCCGGTGTAGGCACCGGAGTCGTGCTGCGAGAGGTCCTGCGCACCGAAGCGGATCGACAGCTTGTCGGCCGAGATGAGCGTCTGCACGCTGCGCAGGTCGGTGAAGGGCGGGAACACCGCGACCTCGACGTCGTCGTGGTCGTGGCGTGCGTCCTTCAGCGTCCACGCGAGCTTCTGCACGGTGGCGATGGCCTGGAGGTGGTCCAGGTTCATCTTCCAGTTTCCCGCGATCAGGGGCGTGCGGCTCATCGCGACCACCCCAGAGCCTCGAGGCCGGGGAGCGACTTGCCCTCGAGGAACTCGAGGCTCGCCCCACCGCCGGTGGAGATGTGCCCGAACTGGTCGTCGGAGAACCCGAGCGACCGCACGGCCGCGGCGGAGTCGCCGCCGCCGACCACGCCGAGGCCGTCGACCTCGGTCAGGGCCTGCGCGACCGTCTTCGTGCCAGCAGCGAAGGCCGGGAACTCGAACACGCCCATCGGGCCGTTCCAGAACACGGTCTTCGACGCGGAGACCGCGGACGCGAACCGCGCCGCCGTCTCCGGACCGATGTCGAGGCCGATGCCGTCCGCCCCGAAGGACGACGACTCGATCGCGTCCGCGGCGACGGTCTCGTGCGACGCGTCGGCCGCGAACCCGGAGGCCACGACGACGTCCGTCGGCAGGTCGATCGTCACGCCGAGCCCCTTCGCCCGTGAGAGGTACTCGCGGACGACGTCGAGCTGGTCCGCCTCGAGCAGGGACTTCGCGACCCCGTGGCCCTGGGCCGCGAGGAACGTGAAGAGCATGCCGCCACCGATGCACAGGGTGTCGACCTGCGGCAGGAGGTGGTCGATGACGCCGAGCTTGTCGCTGACCTTCGACCCGCCGAGCACGACCGTGTAGGGCCGCTCCGGTGAGGTGGTCAGTCGCTCGAGCACGCCGAGCTCGGTCTCGATGAGCGAGCCGGCCGCGGACGGCAGCGCCGACGCGAGCTCGTAGACCGACGCCTGCTTGCGGTGCACGACGCCGAACCCGTCGGAGACGAACGCGTCGCCGAGGGCGGCGATGCGTTCCGCGAACGCCCGGCGGGCGTCGGCGTCCTTCGAGGTCTCCTCCGGGTTGAAGCGGAGGTTCTCGAGCAGCAGGACGTCGCCGTCCTCGAGGGCCTCGGCGGCAGCGGTGGCCTCGTCGCCGACGGTCTCGCCGACGAACGTGACCGGCTTGCCGAGCAGCTCGGACAGCCGCTGACCGACCGGCGCGAGCGAGAACTCCTGCGCGGGCTTCCCGTCGGGGCGGCCCAGGTGGGAGATCACGATGACGCGAGCGCCGGCGGTGATCAGCGTGTTCAGGGTGCTCAACGACGCGCGGACGCGGCCGTCGTCCGTGATCGTGCCGTCCTTGAGCGGGACGTTCAGGTCACAACGGACGACGACGCGCTTGCCGGCGAGGTCGCCGAGGTCCTCGAGGGTGCGGAGGGCCATGTGTTACAGACGCTCGCCGACGTACTCGGTCAGGTCGACGAGGCGGTTCGAGTAGCCCCACTCGTTGTCGTACCACGAGGTGATCTTCACGAGGCCGCCGATGACCTTGGTCAGGCCGGAGTCGTAGATCGAGGAGTGCGGGTCCGTCGTGATGTCGGTCGACACCAGCGGGTCCTCGCTGTAGAGCAGGATGCCCTTGAGCGGGCCCTCTGCGGCCTCCTTGTAGGCGGCGTTGATCTCGTCGACGGTGACCTCGGACTTGGTCTCGAGGGTGAGGTCGGTGATCGAACCGGTCGGGACCGGCACGCGGAGCGCGAAGCCGTCGAGCTTGCCGGCGAGCTCCGGCATGACCTGGCCGATGGCCTTGGCGGCACCGGTCGAGGTCGGCACGATGTTCAGCGCGGCGGCGCGGGCACGACGGGGGTCCTTGTGCGGGCCGTCCTGCAGGTTCTGGTCGGCGGTGTACGCGTGGACCGTGGTCATGAGGCCACGCTCGATGCCGAACTTGTCGTTGAAGACCTTGGCGAGCGGCGCGAGGCTGTTCGTGGTGCACGACGCGTTCGAGATGATGTGGTGGTTCGCCGGGTCGTACTGGTCCTCGTTCACGCCGAGCACGACGGTGACGTCGTCACCGGTGGCCGGGGCGGAGATGATGACCTTCTTGGCACCCGCGTCGATGTGCTTCTGCGCATCGGCGGCCTTGGTGAAGAAGCCGGTCGACTCGATGACGATGTCGACGCCCAGCTCGCCCCAGGGCAGGCTGGCGGGGTCGCGCTCGGCCAGGACCTTGATCGGCTTGCCGTCGACGACGATGCTGTCGCCGTCGAGCTCGACGGAGACGCCGAGACGACCCGTGACGGAGTCGAACTTCAGCAGGTTCGCCAGTGCGGCGTTGTCGGTGAGGTCGTTCACCGCCACGATCTCGAGGTCGGAGCCCTTGGCGAGGGCGGCCCGGAAGAAGTTACGGCCGATGCGGCCGAAGCCGTTGATACCGATCTTGACGGTCAATGGATCTCCTGGTGGGTGTGGAGCGCCCGGGGGGCGCTGCTTTCGGAGGCGCGCGCCCTGGCGGGCCCGCGTGTGGTGGACGATACGCCCCGTAACGTCGCCGTAACGACCCTAGCAGTCGGACACTGCGCGACCGCGCTGGATGACGCTCCGTCCGGACGGTCGCGACCGACGCCCCGGACGCACCGGGAAACGGACGGGAGGCGCGGTGCCAGCCGGCACCGCGCCTCCCGTCCGGAACGTCGTCACGACCGTCGCTCAGGCCCCCTCGAGCTCCTCGGGGACGCTCGCTTCGGTGCCCGGGATGCCGAGGTCCGACGCACGCTTGTCGGCCATCGCGAGCAGGCGGCGGATGCGGCCGGCGATGGCGTCCTTCGTCATGGGCGGGTCGGCGTGCTGGCCGAGCTCGTCGAGCGAGGCGTCGCGGTGCTGCAGGCGCAGCGTGCCGGCGTACTGCAGGTGGTCCGGGACCTCGTCGCCGAGGATCTCGAGGGCGCGCTCGACGCGGGCGCAGGCGGCGACGGCGGCCTGGGCCGAGCGACGCAGGTTCGCGTCGTCGAAGTTGACCAGGCGGTTCGCGGTCGCGCGGACCTCGCGGCGCTGGCGCATCTCCTCCCAGTCGGCGGTGGTGCGCGCGGCACCCATCACCGTGAGCATCTGCCCGATGGCCTCGCCGTCGCGGACGACCACGCGGTGCACGCCGCGGACCTCGCGGCCCTTCGCGGCGACGCCGAGCCGCGAGGCTGCGCCGACGAGCGCCATCGCGGCCTCGTTGCCCGGGCACGTGACCTCGAGCGCCGCGGCTCGACCCGGGTCGGTCAGGGTGCCGGACGCCAGGAATGCGCCACGCCAGATGGCGGCGAGGTCCTCGCGGTTGCCGGTCGTGAGCCGGTTCGGCAGCCCGCGGACGGGGCGGCGACGGGCGTCCATCAGACCGGTCTGGCGCGCGAGGGTCTCCCCCGCCTCGAGCACGCGGACCAGGTAGCGGGTGCCCCGACGGGCGGACGCCGACGAGCCGACGGAGGCCTCGCTGCGGACGCCGTAGAGCTCGGCGAGGTCCTTGCGGACCCGGTGGACGATGATCCGGGTGTCGAGCTCGACCTCGACCGCGATCCGCCCCGAGATGACGTGCAGGCCACCCGCGAACCGGAGGATCGTGGCGAGTTCGGCGGCGCGGACCGTGTTGCGGCTCACGGCGACCCTGGCCAGTTCGTCCTTGACCTCGGCAGTCAACGGCACAGCATCATTCCTAACGTTTTCTGGTGGTCCCGCGGGTCCGGCACCCGTGCGTGGGGAGCGGCCGGAGGGACGGTCACTCCCGGCCGAGATCTCGGTTCTTCACCCGCACGGCGACGTTGGGCATCCCGCGGAGGAGACTCGCCAACTCGGCGACGATGGCGACCGAGCGGTGCTTGCCGCCGGTACAGCCGATGGCGATCGTAGCGTGTCTTTTGTTCTCGCGCTGGTACCCCTCGAGCACGGGCTCGAGCACGGAGGCGTACCGGTCGACGAACGGGCGGGCCCCGGACTGGGCGAGCACGTAGTCGGAGACGGGTCGGTCGAGCCCCGTGTGGGCCCGCAGTTCCGGGACCCAGTAGGGGTTCGGCAGGAACCGGACGTCCGCCACCATGTCGGCGTCGGCGGGCAGCCCGTACTTGAAGCCGAAGCTCATCAGGGTTACCTGCACGCCGACGAAGTGGTCGTCGGCGAACTGCTCGGTGACGGTGTTCGCGAGTTGGTGGATGTTCAGGTGCGAGGTGTCGATGACCATGTCGGAGGCCTCGCGCAGCCCCGCGAGCCGGGTGCGCTCCCGCGCGATGCCGTCGAGCAGGGTGTCCTCGGCCTGCAGCGGGTGCGGCCGGCGGACCTGCTCGAAGCGACGCACGAGGACGGCGTCGGTGGCCTCGAGGAACAGCACGCGGACCCGCGCCGACGTGCTCGAGCGGACCTGCTCGACCGCCTGCTCGAGGTCGGTGAAGAACCGCCCGCCGCGCACGTCGACCACCGTGGCGATCTTCGGGATCTTCTCGCCCGCGCGGTCCGCGAGTTCGGTGAGCGGGGCGAGCATCTGCGTCGGCAGGTTGTCGACCACGTACCAGCCGAGGTCCTCGAGGGCCTTGCCGACCGTCGAGCGCCCGGCCCCGGACATGCCGGTGACGATGAGGATGTCGTGTTGCGACGCGTGCGGCGTCGTGGTGGCGCTGTCGGTCATCTGGGAGTGGGCTCCGTCGTGGCGGCCCGGGCGCGTCGCCCGGGGAGGTCTCGGCTGCGGGTCCAGGCTACCGTCCGGCCGACGGCCGGCCACGCGGGGCGTCGGGTTCCGGTGACGGATCCCCCCGGGTCGTCGGACGGGGGCCCGGGAGGCTCGTGGGACGTCACGACGGTCGCTGCGGACCGTCGGCGGTCACGTCCGGCACCCGAACCGGCCCGGACGCGGACGGCGCGCCGCCCACGGGTGGGCCCGACGGCGCCTCGGCGCTCGTCGGGACCGTGGCGCTGGTGGGGACGGCGGCGCTGGTCGGGGCCCCGGCGCTCGTCTGGGCGTCCGCGCTCGTCGGACCGTCCGCGCTCGTCGGGGCCTCGGCGCTCGTCGGACCGTCCGCACTCGTCGGGGTCTGCGCCAGCTTCGCGACGACCGCGGCCGCGGTGGCCGGGCCGACGCCGTTCACCTCGCCGATCTGCTCGGCGGTCGCCTCGCGCAGCCGCGCGACCGAGCCGAAGTGCTTGAGCAGCGCGTTGACCCGCGTCGGTCCGAGGCCCGGGATCTCGGACAGTCGCGACCGGACGTCACGCTTGCGCCGGGTGCGCTGGTGGGTGATGGCGAAGCGGTGCGCCTCGTCACGGATGCGCTGGATGAGGAACAGGGCCTCGGAGTTGCGCGGCAGGATCACCGGGAAGTCGTCGTCGGGCAGCCAGAGCTCCTCGAGGCGCTTCGCGATGCCGACCAGGGCGACGTCGTGTACACCGGCCTCGTCCATCGCACGCTTCGCTGCCTGCACCTGGGGCTGACCGCCGTCGACGATGAGCAGCTGTGGACGGTACGCGAAGCGCTTCGTCGGCTTCGACCCCTCGACGACCTCGTCCGTCGTGACGTCGGGGACGTCCGGCAGCTCGGCGTCCTCGTCGAGGCGGGCGAGCCGCCGCGACAGGACCTGGTACATGCTGTCGGTGTCGTCGGTGGTCTCCGCGATCGTGTACCGGCGGTACTGGTCCTTGCGGGGCAGGCCGTCCTCGAACACGACCATCGAGGCGACGACGTTCGTCCCCTGCAGGTGCGAGATGTCGTAGCACTCCATCCGGAGCGGTGCCTCGGTCATGCCGAGGGCGTCCTGGATGTCCGCCAGCGCCGCCGACCGCGTGGTGTAGTCCGCGGAGCGCTTGGTCTTGTAGAGCATGAGCGCCTGTGCGGCGTTCTGCGCCGCGGTGCGGGCGAGTCCCGCCCGGTCGCCGCGCTGCGCGGTGCTGAGCTTCGTGCCGCGACCGCCGCGCCGCTCGCTGAGCCACTGCTGCAGCGCGTCGGCGTCCTCCGGCAGGGCGGGGACGACGACCTCGCGCGGTGGCTCGTCGGTGACGTAGTTGGCCTGCACGATCTGCTCGACGAGCTCCCCCGTCGCGATGTCGAGCTCCTTGTCGACGACCCAGCCGCGCACACCGCGGATGCGTCCGCCACGGACCGAGAACAGCTGCACCGCGGCGGCGAGCTCGTCCTCCGAGATGCCGAACAGGTCGAGGTCGACGGAGTCGCGGAGCACGACCGCGGACTTCTCGAGCACGGCCTCGAGCGCACCGACCTGGTCGCGGTAGCGTGCGGCCTGCTCGTACTGCATGGCGTCGGCCGAGGCGCCCATGCGCTGACGCAGTTCGGTGATCACCCGGCGGTCGTAGCTGCCCATGAACCGGACGAACTCCTCGACGAGCGCACGGTGCTCCTCGATGCTGACCTTCTGGGAGCACGGCCCGCCGCACTTGCCGATCTGACCGGGGAAGCAGGGCTTGCCGGTCTGCATCGCCCGCTTGTAGGACGAGTCCGAGCACGTGCGGATCGGGAACACCTTGATCATCAGGTCGATGGTGTCGTGCACCGCCCAGATCTTCGGGTAGGGCCCGAAGTACTTGGCCCCCTTGATCTTGCGGTTGCGCGTCACCATCACCCGGGGCGCCTCGTCCGCCATGGTGATCGCCATGTACGGGTACGACTTGTCGTCCCGGAACTTGACGTTGAACGGCGGGTCGAACTCCTTGATCCAGGTGTACTCGAGCTGGAGCGCCTCGATCTCGGACCCGACGGTCGTCCACTCGACACTGCGAGCCGTCAGGACCATGCGCCGCGTCCGCTCGTGCAGCGTGGGCAGCGGGGCGAAGTAGTTGCTCAGCCGGGCCCGGAGGTTCTTCGCCTTGCCGACGTACAACACCCGGCCGGCCTCGTCGCGCCAACGGTAGACGCCGGGGTCGGTCGGGATCTCGCCGGCCTTCGGGCGCCACGGGACGGTGTCCGCCACCTACCGAGCACCCGCCTTCTGCTTCGAGCCCGCCTGCTTCTGGGTCGCCTGGCGCGCCCCGACGGCCTGCTGCTTGCCGACCCGGGCGTCCTGCGCGTCGAAGATCTCGCGCAGGAAGACGCCGGTGTGGCTCTCCGGGACGTCCGCGACGTGCTCGGGCGTACCCGTGGCCAGCACGGTGCCGCCACCGGCGCCGCCCTCGGGACCCATGTCGATGACCCAGTCGGCGGACTTGATCACGTCGAGGTTGTGCTCGATCGTGATGACGGTGTTGCCCTTGTCGACCAGGCTCTGCAGCACGAGGAGGAGCTTGCGGACGTCCTCGAAGTGCAGACCCGTCGTCGGCTCGTCGAGCACGTACACCGTGCGGCCGTTCGACCGGCGCTGCAGCTCCGTCGCGAGCTTGACGCGCTGCGCCTCGCCGCCGGACAGCGTCGTGGCGCTCTGACCGAGCCGCACGTAGCCGAGGCCGACGTCCACCAGGGTCGCCATGTAGCGGTGGATCGCGGAGATCGGCTCGAAGAACTCGGCCGCCTCGCTGATGGGCATGTCGAGGACCTCGGAGATGCTCTTGCCCTTGTAGTGCACCTGGAGCGTCTCGCGGTTGTACCGCGCGCCGCCGCAGACCTCGCACGCGACGTAGACGTCGGGCAGGAAGTTCATCTCGATCTTGATCGTGCCGTCACCCGAGCAGTTCTCGCAGCGGCCGCCCTTGACGTTGAAGCTGAAGCGACCGGGCTGGTAGCCACGGGTCTTCGCCTCCGGGGTCTCCGCGAAGAGCTGGCGGATGCGGTCGAACACGCCCGTGTACGTCGCCGGGTTCGACCGCGGCGTGCGGCCGATCGGCGCCTGGTCGACGTGCACGACCTTGTCGAGCTGGTCCACGCCCTTGACGCGGGTGTGCTTGCCCGCAATGTGCCGGGCGCCGTTGAGCTGGTTCGCGAGCACCTTGTACAGGATGTCGTTGACCAGGGTGGACTTGCCCGAGCCGCTCACGCCGGTGACCGCCGTGAAGACCCCGAGCGGGAAGTCGGCGTCGATCGTCTTGAGGTTGTTCGCACGGGCGCCCTGGACGCTGATCGTGCGCTTGAGGTTCACCTTGCGCCGCTCGGCGGGGACCTCGATCGCGCGCCGTCCGGCCAGGTAGTCACCGGTGACCGACTCGCGGTTCTCGATGATGCCCTCGTACGAGCCGGAGTGCACGACGCGACCGCCGTTGACGCCGGCGCCCGGACCGATGTCGACGACCCAGTCGGCGGTGCGGATGGTGTCCTCGTCGTGCTCGACGACGATGAGCGTGTTGCCGAGGTCCTTGAGCTTGACGAGCGTGTCGATGAGCCGACGGTTGTCGCGCTGGTGCAGGCCGATGCTCGGCTCGTCGAGCACGTAGAGCACGCCGGTCAGGCCGGAGCCGATCTGCGTCGCGAGGCGGATGCGCTGGGCCTCGCCACCCGAGAGGCCGCCCGCGCCGCGCGCCAGGGTCAGGTAGTTGAGACCGACCTCGAGCAGGAACTCGAGGCGGGCACGGATCTCGCGCAGGACGGCCGCGGCGATGTGCGCCTCGCGGTCGGTCAGCTCGAGCGTCTCCATGAACGCGTAGGCGTTGTCGAGGGACATGTCGGTCACGTCGGCAATGCTGCGGCCGTCGACCGTCACCGCGAGGACCTCGGGCTTGAGGCGGGTCCCGTCGCACACCGGGCACGGGACCTCGCGCAGGTAGCCCTGGAAGCGCTGCCGCTGCGAGTCCGACTCGGCCTCGGCGAACTTGCGCTCGATGTACGGCATGACGCCCTCGAAGCCGCTCGTGTACCGCATCTCGCGGCCGAAGCGGTTGCGCCACGACACCGACACCTGGAAGTCCTTGCCGGTGAGGATCGCGGCCTGCACCGACGGGTCGAGCCGGTTCCACGGGGTGTCGAGGTCGAACCCGAGCTCCTTGCCGAGACCGGCGAGGAGCTTCTCGAAGTACGAGTACAGCCCGCTCGTCCCGGTCCAGGGCAGCAGCACGCCGGACCGCAGCGAGGCCTCGGGGTCGCCGAGCACCAGGTCGGGGTCGACCGACATGCGGGTGCCGAGCCCGGAGCACTCCGGGCAGGCGCCGAAGGGTGCGTTGAACGAGAAGGTGCGCGGCTCGATCTCGGTGAGCGCCAGCGGGTGGTTGTTCGGGCAGGACAGGTTCTCGGAGTACGTCCGGACGGCTCCGGGCCCCTCGTGGTCGACGAGGTCGATGCCCACCGTGCCGTTCGTCAGGCGCAGCGCGGTCTCGAGGGAGTCGGTCAGGCGGCCGAGGATGTCGTCGCTCGCCACCAGGCGGTCGACGATGACCGAGATGTCGTGCTTGACCTGCTTCTTCAGCTTCGGCGGGTCGCTCAGCTGGATCCGCTCGCCGTCGACGATCGCACGCGCGTACCCCGACGCCGCGAGCTCCTGGAAGAGGTCGACGAACTCGCCCTTCTTCTTCGAGACGACCGGCGCGAGCACCTGGAAGCGGGTGCCGGACTCGAAGGCCATGAGCTGGTCGGCGATCTGCTGCACGCTCTGCTTGCTGATGACCTCGCCGCAGGTGGGGCAGTGCGGCACACCGATGCGCGCCCAGAGCAGACGCATGTAGTCGTAGACCTCGGTGATCGTGCCCACCGTCGACCGCGGGTTGCGGTTCGTCGACTTCTGGTCGATCGAGACCGCGGGCGACAGTCCCTCGATGAAGTCGACGTCGGGACGATCGACCTGGCCGAGGAACTGGCGCGCGTACGCGGAGAGCGACTCGACGTAGCGACGCTGCCCCTCGGCGAAGATCGTGTCGAAGGCCAACGAGGACTTGCCCGACCCGGACAGCCCGGTGAACACCACGAGGGAGTCGCGCGGGATCTCGAGGTCGACGTTCCGCAGGTTGTGCACCCGGGCGCCGCGGACGCTGAGCGTCGTGGAGCTCGTGGGCGTCGTCACGCCGGGGAGGTCGGGATCGGTCGGCTCGCCGAAGGCGTTCCGGCCGGGGGTCGCAGTGCCGCGGTCAGAGGTGATTGTCATCGCCGACGATTCTACGAAGTGGGTCCGACATCCGCCCGCGCGTCGCGGTCAGACGCTTGCGTCGAGAGCGAACGCGACCCCGGCCGCCCGCTCGCTCGCGGTCCACAGCCGTGCCGCCTCGGTCCGGTCGTGGGCCCGGGGCTGCGCCGGCACGAGCGCGGGAGCGCCCGCGAACTGGAACGGCCCGCCGGGGCCCCAGTACTCGCCCGAACGGACACCGGCACCGACGGCCGCGTGCACGAGCGGGTGCGCGCCGACGTCCTTCCCCTGCGCGACCCAGCCCGAGCCGAGGCGCATCCAGGCGGGCTCCGACCGGGTCGGCGCGATGTCCGGACGGGGCGGCGCCGCGGCGTCGAGCGACAGGCCGGGGTGCGCGACGACGCTCAGGACCCGTGACCCGGCGTCGGCCAACCGCTGCGCGAGCTCGAAGCCGAAGAGCATCACCGCGATCTTGCTGCGGGCGTACTGCCGGTGCCCCTCGTAGCGTCCGGTCGCGAGTGGGTCGCGCCGGTCGAGGGTGGCGAAGCGGTGCGCGATGGACCCGAGGTGCACGACGCGGCCGGTCTCCTGGTCGAGCAGGGGCAGCGCCAGCGCCGTGAAGGCGAAGTGGCCGAGGTGGTTCGTCCCGACCTGCAGCTCGACCCCCTGGGCGGTGTCCCGCCGCTGCGCGGAACCCACCACGCCGGCGTTGTTGAGCAGCGCGTGCACCGGCCCGAGGTCGGCGAGGGCGTCGACGGCCGCGCGCACGCTCTCGATGTCGGCCAGGTCGAGGTGCAGGTGCGCCAGGTCGGCGTCGGCCACGTGGCGACGGATGCTGCGCTCCGCCGCCGCGCCGCGCTCGCGGTCGCGCGTCGCGAGGACGACCCGGTGACCGGCGGCGGCGAGCTGCTCGGCGGCGTGGTACCCGAGGCCGGCGCTCGCCCCCGTCACGACGACGGTGCGGCGGGCGGTGTCAGCGGACATGACCGGCCGACTCCATCTGCCGCAGCGACTTCTTCAGGTCCTGGACCTCGTCGCGCAGTCGGGCGGCGAGCTCGAACTTCAGCTCGGCGGCCGCCTGCAGCATCTGGTCGTTCAGGTCGGCGATCGTGGCCTCGAGCTGGGTCGCCCCCTCGCCCGCGATGCCCTCGCGGCGCAGGTTCGGCGTGGGCGATCGACGCCCGTCCGCGGCACCGCGGCCGTTCAGCAGCGCCTTGGTGTCGTCGTTCTCGCGCTGCAGGACCTCGGTGATGTCCGCGATCTTCTTGCGGAGCGGCTGCGGGTCGATCCCCCGCTCGAGGTTGTAGGCGACCTGCTTCTCGCGTCGGCGGTCGGTCTCCTCGATCGCCGTCTTCATCGAGTCGGTCATCTTGTCGGCGTACATGAGCACCTGGCCCGACACGTTGCGCGCCGCGCGACCGATCGTCTGGATGAGCGAGGTCGACGAGCGGAGGAAGCCCTCCTTGTCGGCGTCGAGGATCGCGACGAGCGACACCTCGGGCAGGTCGAGCCCCTCGCGCAGCAGGTTGATGCCGACGAGCACGTCGTACACGCCCTGGCGCAGCTCGGTGAGCAGCTCCACGCGCTTCAGGGTGTCGACGTCGGAGTGCAGGTAGCGCACCCGGACGCCGGCGTTGCCGAGGAAGTCGGTGAGCTCCTCGGCCATCCGCTTGGTGAGCGTGGTGACGAGCACGCGCTCGTCCTTCTCGACGCGCTGCTTGATCTCCTCGAGCAGGTCGTCGATCTGGCCGTCGCTCGGCTTCACCACGATCTCCGGGTCGATCAGGCCCGTCGGGCGGATGATCTGCTCGACGACGCTGTCCGTGACGCCGAGTTCGTAGCGACCGGGGGTCGCGGACAGGTAGACCTTCTGGCCCACGCGATCGAGGAACTCCTCCCACGTGAGCGGGCGGTTGTCGAGGGCGCTCGGCAGGCGGAAACCGTGCTCGACGAGCGTGCGCTTGCGCGAGGCGTCGCCCTCGTACATCGCGCCGATCTGCGGGACCGTGACGTGCGACTCGTCGATGACGATGAGGAAGTCGTCCGGGAAGTAGTCGATGAGGCAGTGCGGGGCCTCGCCCGCGGCACGGCCGTCCATGTGCCGCGAGTAGTTCTCGATGCCCGAGCAGAACCCGATCTGCTCCATCATCTCGATGTCGAACGTGGTGCGCATCCGGAGCCGCTGGGCCTCGAGCAGCTTGCCCTGGCCTTCGAGCTCGGCGAGGCGTTCGGCGAGTTCTTCCTTGATGGCGCCGATCGCCCGGTGCATGACGTCGGTGTCCGCGACGTAGTGCGACGCAGGGAAGATCGACACGGCAGGCAGGTCGTCGATCACGCTGCCGGTCAGCGGGTGCAGCGAGGAGAGCGCTTCGATCTCGTCACCGAACATCTCGATGCGGATCGCGTGCTCTTCGTACATCGGGATGATCTCGATCGTGTCGCCGCGCACCCGGAAGGTGCCACGGGCGAAGTCGACGTCGTTCCGCTGGTACTGCATCGCGACGAACTTGCGGACGAGCTGGTCGCGCGAGATCGTCTGCCCGACGTGCAGGGCGACGGACGCGTTGATGTACTGCTCGGGCGTGCCGAGACCGTAGATGCAGGACACCGTCGAGACGACCACGGTGTCACGGCGGCTGAGCAGCGAGTTCGTCGTGGAGTGCCGGAGCCGTTCGACCTCGGCGTTCACCGACGAGTCCTTCTCGATGAAGGTGTCCGTCTGCGGGACGTAGGCCTCGGGCTGGTAGTAGTCGTAGTACGACACGAAGTACTCGACCGCGTTGTTCGGGAGCAGTCCGCGGAACTCGTTGGCGAGCTGTGCCGCCAGCGTCTTGTTGTGCGCGAGCACCAGCGTCGGGCGCTGGACCTGCTCGATGAGCCAGGCCGTCGTCGCGGACTTGCCGGTACCGGTCGCACCGAGGAGCACGACGTCGGTCTCACCGGCGTTGATGCGCCCGGCGAGCTCGGCGATCGCGGCCGGCTGGTCACCGCTCGGCGAGTACTCGCTGATGACCTCGAACGGCCGTATCGCCCTGGTCGGTTCGATCGCAACACCCATGACGCCAACGGTAGTCGGCACCACTGACACGTGCCCGCGCGCCGGTCGTCGGGCGTCAGGCGAGGAGGCGGGCCCAGACCTCGTCGGCGGACCGGACGGTGCGGTCCAGGTCCCCCGTAGCGTCGACGACGTGGTCGGCGAGTGCGAGTCGGTCCTCGTCGCTCGCCTGCGCGGCCACCCGGCGCTCGGCCTCGTCGCGGGCCATCCCCCGGTGCGTGACGAGCCGCTCGACGCGCTGCGCCGCGGGCGCGTCCACGACCACGACGGCGTCGAAGCGGATCGGGCGCGAACCCCGCGCCTCGGCGAGCAGCGGGACGTCGTAGACGACGACGGCGTCCGGGTCGGCGGCAGCTGCCGCGTCGAACGCCTGCTGCGCGAGCCGCCAGACCTCGGGGTGGGTGATCGCCTCGAGGTCCTTCCGCGCCGCCGCGTCGGCGAACACGACCGCGCCGAGCGCGGGGCGGTCGAGCGACCCGTCCTCGGCGATGACGCCCGGCCCGAACCGTTCCGCGACCCGGGCCAGTCCGGGACTCCCCGGTTCGACCGCCTGCCGGGCGAGACGATCGGCATCGACCACGACCGCCCCGTGCTCGGCCCAGCGTCGGGAGACCGTCGACTTGCCCGCGGCGATGCCGCCCGTGAGACCGATGATGCGCACCGACCCAGGCTACGACCCGGCGCCGACGCTCACGGCTCACGGCACACGGCACACGGCGCCCGCCGAGCAGGTGCCCGGGAACGCCGGAAGCCCGGCACCACGAGGGTGCCGGGCTTCCGGTCGGGGTGACCCGCTCGATCAGTTGGTCGAGCTGAGCTTCTCGCGGAGCGCCGCGAGCGAGGCGTCGTCAGCCAGCGGGCTGGCGTTGTTCGACTCGCTCGTGAACGACGACGACGCGGCGGCGGGCAGGTCGAAGCCGCCCTGCGCCTCGTCGGCGATGGTCTTCGCGACCTGCGCCTTGTGGGCTTCCCAACGCGACTGGGCGGCCGCGTACTGGCCCTCCCACTCGGTGCGCTGGGTGTCGTAGCCCTCGAGCCACTCGTTCGTCTCCGGGTCGAAGCCGTCCGGGTACTTGTAGTCGCCCTTCTCGTCGTACTCCGTCGGCATGCCGTAGAGCGCCGGGTCGAACTCGGTGCCCTCCGGGTCCACGCCCTCGTTCGCCTGCTTGAGGCTGAGCGAGATGCGGCGACGGTCGAGGTCGATGTCGATGATCTTGACGAAGACCTCGTCGTTGACCGAGACGACCTGCTCGGCGAGCTCGACGTGCTTGTTCGAGAGCTCCGAGATGTGCACGAGGCCCTCGATGCCGTCGGCGACACGGACGAACGCACCGAACGGCACGAGCTTCGTGACCTTGCCCGGTGCGATCTGGCCGATCGCGTGGGTGCGGGCGAAGACCTGCCACGGGTCCTCCTGGGTCGCCTTGAGCGAGAGCGACACGCGCTCGCGGTCCAGGTCGACCTCGAGGATCTCGACGGTGACTTCCTGACCGACCTCGACGACCTCGCTGGCGTGCTCGATGTGCTTCCAGCTGAGCTCGGAGACGTGGACGAGACCGTCGACGCCACCGAGGTCCACGAACGCACCGAAGTTGACGATCGAGGACACGATGCCCTTGCGGACCTGGCCCTTGTGGAGGTTGTTGAGGAAGGTGGTGCGGGACTCGGACTGCGTCTGCTCGAGGAGCGCACGGCGCGACAGGACCACGTTGTTGCGGTTCTTGTCGAGCTCGAGGATCTTCGCCTCGATCTCCTGGCCGAGGTACGGCGTGAGGTCGCGGACGCGGCGGAGCTCGATGAGCGATGCCGGGAGGAAGCCGCGGAGACCGATGTCGACGATGAGGCCGCCCTTGACGACCTCGATGACCGTGCCGGTCACGACGCCGTCGGACTCCTTGATCTTCTCGACGTCGCCCCACGCACGCTCGTACTGCGCGCGCTTCTTCGACAGGATGAGGCGACCTTCCTTGTCCTCCTTCTGGAGGACCAGGGCCTCGACCTCGTCGCCGACCTCGACGACCTCGTTGGGGTCGACGTCGTGCTTGATCGAGAGCTCGCGCGAGGGGATGACGCCCTCGGTCTTGTAACCGACGTCGAGGAGGACCTCGTCGCGGTCGATCTTCACGACGGTGCCGGAGATGAGATCACCGTCGTTGAAGAACTTCAGGGTCTTCTCGACCTCGGCCAGGAAGTCATCAGCCGAACCGATGTCGTTGATGGCGACCTGCTTAGGAGCCTTGGTCGTAGTGGTTGTCATGTAGAGATTGCTCCGAACGGACATGAGTCGGGCCGTGGCGGGAGGGGGATCAGCCCCCGTGGTGCTCCGCCGTGGCGATTGGTGTGTTGACGCGGATTGCGCCGCACAAGTCTAACCGCACCGGCGGAAGCCCCACAACCGTGCGGGGACCCGGCGCGTCATCCGACCAGGGCGCTCCGCAGGGTGTCCAGCCCGATGCTGCCGAGGGACAGCGCGCGGTGGTGGAAGGCCTTCAGGTCGAAGGCCGCGCCCTCGCGAGCGGCGACCTCGTCGCGGATCGACTCCCACACCCGCTGGCCGACCTTGTAGGACGGCGCCTGCCCGGGCCAGCCGAAGTACCGCGCGACCTCGAACCGGACGAACGCGTCGTCCATGTTGACGTTCTCGCGCATGAAGTCGAGGGCGTACTCCCACGTCCAGCCGCCGCCGTCGGGGTTCGTCTTCTGCAGGTGCACGCCGATGTCGAGCACGACACGGGCGGCGCGCATCCGCTGGCCGTCGAGCATGCCGAGCCGGTCGCCGTCGTCGTCGAGGAAGCCGAGCTGCTCCATGAGGCGCTCGGCGTAGAGCGCCCACCCCTCGACGTGCCCGGACGAGCCGGCGAGCTGCCGACGCCACGTGTTCAGCTCGCCGCGGTTGTAGACGCCCTGGCTGATCTGCAGGTGGTGTCCGGGGACGCCCTCGTGGTACACCGTCGTCTTCTCGCGCCAGGTCCCGAACTCGGTGACGCCCTGCGGGACGGACCACCACATGCGACCGGCGCGCGAGAAGTCGTCGGAGGGGCCGCTGTAGTAGATGCCGCCCTCCTGCGTCGGCGCGATCCGGCACTCGAGGCGGCGGATCGGGTCCGGGATGTCGAAGTAGGTGCCGGCCATCGCCTCGATCGAGGCGTCGCTCGTCTCCTGCATCCACCGCTGCAGCGCCTCGGTGCCGTGCAGGACGCGGGACGGGTCGGCGTCGAGGACCTCGATCGCACGGGCGACGCTCGCGCCCGGCTCGATCCGGTCCGCGATGCGCTCCTGCTCGTCGCGCATCCGGGCGAGTTCCTCGAGTCCCCACTCGTAGGTCTCGTCGAGGTCCACGGTGGCGCCGAGGAAGCGGCGGGAGTGCAGTTCGTAGGCGTCGCGCCCGACCGCGTCCACCGGGGTGGCGAGCGGCAGGAGCTCGTGCTCGAGGAACCGCCCGAACGACCGGTACGCAGCGGCCGCGACGGTGGCGCCGCGCTCGAGGTCGGCCCGCAGTGCCTCCGGCACGCTGCCGCCGTCGTCGAACGCGGCACCGTCGACCAGGCGGCGGAAGAAGCCGTCCTCGGCGCCGTTCCGGGCGGCCTGCTCCGCGATGAGCGCGACCTGGCGCTTGGCGGGGGTGACGTCCTCGCGCGTGCCCTGGAGCAGGGTCTCGCGGATGCCCTCGAGCGCGTCCGGCAGGGCGTTCAGCCGACCGGCGACGTCCTGCCAGTCCGACTCGGTGGCGGTCGGCATGAGGTCGATGATCTCGCGCACCGACTGCGCCGGGCTCGCGATCACGTTGAGGTCGCGCAGGTGGAGCTTCCGCTCGTGCGACTCGAGCACGAGGTCGAGCTCGGCTCCGAGGTCGGCCTTGGTCACCGCGTCGACCGCGTCGACCGCCGGCGCCGCGTCGAGCGCGCGCTTGGCCGCACGGGCGGCGTCGGCCGCGGCGTCGGCCCCGGCCGGCGAGGTGTCGCCGTACTCCCCCGTGCGTCCGGGGACGCCGATGTACGTGGCGGTCATCGGGTCGAGGTCGACGAGGGTGGTCACCCAGTCCTCGGCGACGCGGTCGACGGCGGACGGCTGGCGGACGGGTCGTTCATCGCTCATGCCCCGACCCTACCGACTGCCACCGCCGCGGCACTTCCGCGCATGGTGGGCCGTTCCGCGCGTGGGCAGTCGCGCCGGACGCCCTCCCACGCGCGGATCTGCTTCCCACGCCGCATGCGATGGGAGAGACCGACCACAGGACGGACGGGAGGCCCGGTGCCAGCCGGCACCGGGCCTCCCGTCCGTGGTGTGGTCGCGACCCGCGTCCGCAGCGCGCGGCTAGTGCGCTGCGCTCTCCCAGTTCGGGCCCACGCCGATCGACACGTCCAGCGGGACGGTCAGTTCGGCGGCGGCGCCCATCCGGGTGCGGAGGATCTCCTCGACGCGCTCCTGCTCGCCGGGCGCGACCTCGAGGATGAGTTCGTCGTGCACCTGGAGCAGCAGGTGGGAGTCGAGGCCCCCGTCGCGCAGGTCGTCCGCGACGCCGAGCATCGCGATCTTCATGATGTCCGCGGCGGAGCCCTGGATCGGGGCGTTCAGCGCGGCACGCTCGGCGTTCTCGCGCAGCACGCGGTTCGGGCTCTTCAGGTCCGGGAACGGGCGGCGGCGCCCGAAGATCGTCTCGGTGTAGCCGTCCTCGCGCGCCTGCTCGACGACGTTGCGCAGGTAGTCGCGCACCGCGCCGAAGCGGGCGAAGTACTCGGTCATCAGCGTGCGGGCCTCGGACTGCTCGATGCGCAGCTGCTTCGAGAGCCCGAAGGCGCTCAACCCGTAGGCCAGGCCGTAGGACATCGCCTTGACCTTCGTGCGCATCTCCGGGGTGACCTCGGACGGGTCGACGCCGAAGACCCGGGCGCCGACGAAACGGTGCAGGTCCTCGCCCTCGTTGAAGGCCTGGATGAGGCCGGGGTCGCCGGACAGGTGCGCCATGATGCGCATCTCGATCTGCGAGTAGTCGGCGGTGACGAGCGTCGTGTACGGCTCGGCGACGGCGAACGCCGACCGGATGCGGCGGCCGACGGCGGTCTTCACCGGGATGTTCTGCAGGTTCGGGTCGGTCGACGAGACACGGCCGGTGCTCGTGCCGGTCTGCTCGTAGCGGGTGTGGATGCGACCGTCGACGACCGCGGCGTCGAGCGTGTCGACGATCTGGCGCAGCTTCGTGGCGTCGCGGTGCTGCAGCAGCAGGCCGAGGAACGGGTGCGGGTGCTGCTCCTGCAGGTCGGCGAGGCTCGCCGCGTCGGTCGAGAAGCCCGTCTTCGTCTTGCGGGTCTTCGGCATCGCGAGCTCGGTGAACAGGACCTCCTGCAGCTGCTTCGGCGACCCGAGGTTGACCTCGTGGCCGATCTCGGCGAACGCCTGCTGGGCGAGTTCGGCGGCGCGCTCCCCCAGTTCCTTCGACAGCCCGGTGAGCACCGGGCGGTCGATCCCGACGCCGATGGTCTCCATGCCCGCGAGCACCGAGACGAGGGGCAGCTCGATGTCGTCGAGCACGGTGAGCGAGGACTCGTCGATGCGGGCGCGCAGCGCGGTCACGACGCGGAGCACGAACCAGGCGTGCACGCCGATGTTCACCGGGTCGGTCTCGGGCACGAGCTGGTTCGGGTCGGCGGTGGGGAGTTCCTCGCCGAGCTCCTGGTAGACGAGGTCGGCCAGGGGCTGGCCCTGCTTGCCGGGGTTGGCGAGCCAGCCCATGATCCGGGCGTCGCCGGCGACGCCGTTCACGGCGATGCCGACCGTGCCGAGGGCCTTGATCGCCGCCTTCGCGTCGTGGAAGTGCTTCGGGGCGTCGGACGCGAACCAGGCGGTGAGCTGTTCGTAGTCCTTCGCACCGCTGCCACCGGGGACGAGCACGGCGTCGTCGTGGGTGGCGATGCCGATCGCACTGAGCCGGCCGTCGATGACCTCGACCGCGACGCCGTAGCCGTTCGCCGCCTCGGTCGCGTTGCGGCGCTCGAGCCAGTAGCCGAGTTCCTCGTCGATGAGGGTCTTGACCGGCGGCGGGGTCGGGGCGCCGTCGTCGACCGAGCCCTCGGCCGCGGTGGCGTCGGACGGTTCACCCGAGCCGGCGACCTTGAACACGCGGTCGAGCAGGGTGCGGAACTGCAGCTTGGCGAACAGCTCGCGCACCGCGGTCTCGTCGAGGGGACGGAGCGCCACGTCGGCGGGGCCGACCGGCAGCTCCACGTCGGTGACCAGGCGGTTCAGCCGCCGGTTGCGGACCGCGCGGTCCTTCTGCTCGCGCAGGTTGTTGCCGACGACGCCCTTGATCTCGTCGGCGTGCTCGAGGACGCCGTCGAGGGAGCCGTACTGGGTGACCCACTTCACGGCGGTCTTCTCGCCGACCTTGTCGATGCCGATGAGGTTGTCGCTCGTCTCGCCGACGAGTGCGGCGATGTCGGGGTACTGGTGCGGCTCGATGCCGTACCGCTCGTACACCTTGTCGCGGTCGTAGCGGGTGAGCTCGGACACCCCGCGGACCGACGGGTAGAGCAGCGTGACGTCGTCGTTCACGAGCTGGATCGAGTCACGGTCGCCGGAGACGACGTAGACCTGGAAGCCCTGGGCGGCACCCTGCGACGAGAGGGTCGCGAGGATGTCGTCGGCCTCGTAGTCCTCCTTCGTCACGGTGGTGATGCCCATCGCCTCGAGCGCCTGCTGGAGCAGCGGGATCTGGCCCTTGAACTCGGCCGGGGTCTCCGAGCGGGTGCCCTTGTACTCGGCGTACTCCCGCGTGCGGAAGGAGAAGCGGGAGATGTCGAACGCGACCGCGAGGTGCGTCGGCTTCTCGCGCTGCAGGAGCATGAGCAGCATCGAGATGAAGCCGTGGATGGCGTTCGTGTGCTGCCCGTCACGGTTGACGAAGCTGTCCACCGGCAGTGCGTAGAAGGCCCGGAAGGCGAGCGAATGGCCGTCGATGACCATGAGGGTAGGCTTTGCGGAGTCCGACACCCGGACAGCCTACCGACGCCATCCGACACGGGAGTCCGACCACGTGACCGACGAAGCGACCACCAGCACCGGCGTCGACGAGCGGCTCACCGAGCGGGGTGTCGGCGAGCTGGCCGAGAAGATGGGCATGGTCATCACCGAGCTCAGCGCCGAGCGTGCGGTGGGCACGATCCCGGTCGAGGGCAACCGGCAACCGGTCGGTCTGCTGCACGGGGGCGCGTACGTCGTGCTCGCCGAGAGCCTCGGGTCGATGGCGGCGAACGTGCACGCCGGTCCCGGCCGCTACGCCGTCGGCATCGAGCTGAGCGCCTCGCACTCGCGCAGCGCCACGAGCGGCACCGTCACCGGCACCTGCACCGCGATACACCTCGGCGGTACGCTCACCACGCACGAGATCGTCCTCACCGACGACCAGGGCCGACGGTGCTCGACGGTGCGCATCACGAACATGATCCGCGAGCGGCGCTGACCCTCGGACCGCGCTGATCACCGCGCCGTGCCGGCGTGTCAGTCCTCGGGCGGACGCTGCAGCAGCAGGCGAGCGTCCCCGAAGCCGAGCCGCCGGTAGAGCCGCTCCCCGTCGACGCTCGAGTGCACGCTCGTCCGCTCGACACCGAGGTCGTCGGTGACGTCGAGCAGTGCGGTGACGAGCCGCCCGGCGACGCCGGCACCGCGAAGGTCCGGGTGCACGTAGACCGTCTGCACGTCCGCGGTCAGCCGTCGCCCCGGGTGGTCGGGCGTCGGAGGGCGCGACACGAGGGCGAGCCACGCCATCCCGAGCACGACGCCGTCACGCTCGGCCACCACGCACCGGTGGGTGTCCGGGTTCGCCGCAGCGAACGCGACCATCGCCTCGCGGTACGCGGCGGGCGTCGCCGCCGGCACCGCCCCGCCCTCGTCGACGCTCCACCGCCAGCGCAGGTCGGCCACCGCAGGCATGTCGTCAGGCCGGGAGGCCCGGATCACCACGTCGTCCACCGCTCCAGCCTGCCAGGTGGCCGGCTCTCGTGCCCCGGACGTGCAGCAGCGCCGCCGGACCGGGTCCGACGGCGCTGGCGTGAGCGACGGTGTCGCCTACTTCTTGGCGCTGAGCTGCTCGATGATCGCCTTGGCGACGTCGTGCATGGTCAGGCGGCGGTCCATCGAGGCCTTCTGGATCCAGCGGAACGCCTCGGGCTCGGTGAGACCCATCTTCTCGTTGAGCAGGCCCTTGGCGCGGTCGACGAGCTTGCGGGTCTCGAAGCGCTCGACGAGGTCGGCGACCTCGGCCTCGAGCGTGATGATCTGCTGGTACCGCGAGAGGGCGATCTCGATCGCGGGGAGCAGGTCGTTCGGGGTGAAGGGCTTGACCACGTAGGCGAGGGCGCCGGCCTCGGTCGCACGCTCGACGAGGTCCTTCTGGCTGAAGGCGGTGAGCAGGACCACGGGGGCGATGTGGTTCTTCGAGAGCTTCTCGGCCGCGGAGATGCCGTCGAGCTGCGGCATCTTGACGTCCATCACGACGAGGTCGGGGCGGAGGTCGGTCGCGAGCTGCACCGCGGTCTCGCCGTCACCGGCTTCGCCGACGACGTCGAACCCGTTGTCGCGGAGGATCTCCACGATGTCGAGGCGGATGAGCGACTCGTCCTCAGCGACGACGACGCGACGGGGTGCGGTTGCTGTTGCTTCTGAGTCACTCACGGAGGAGAGCCTACTAGACGGCGGAAGTGGTGCCGATCAGGGAGTTGCGCGCCGCGCGTGCCTGTGCGGTTCCACAGCGCGCCTGCCCGATCCAGGACGCCGTGGACGGTGCTTGTACGAGTGGCGGGACTTGAACCCGCACGCCGTGAGGCAGAGCATTTTGAGTGCCCCGTGTCTGCCGATTCCACCACACTCGCGAGGGCTCCAGGCTAGCAGGACCCGGGTACCGTCCCGATCCCGGTCCTGGTCGCGGGCGCGGACGAGGTCGGCAGCGCCAGCTCGAACACCGCACCCCCGGGCGCCGCTCCGCCCGCGGCCTCCACGTACCGCAGGGTGCCGCCGTGCGCCTCGGCGATCCCCCGCGCGATGGGCAGCCCGAGCCCGGCGCCGCCCGTCCGGGCGTCGCGCGACGCCTCGAGCCGAACGAGCCGGTCGAAGACCCGCTCGCGGTCGGCCGGCGGGATGCCGGGGCCGTCGTCCGCGACGCGGACCGCGGCCTCGCGCCCGCGGTCCTCGAGCGTGATGACGACGGTGCCCCGACCGCCGGTGGCGCGTGCGGCGTTGTCGACCAGGTTGCCGACGACCTGGGCCAGCCGCTCGGCGTCGACGGTCGCCGGGACCGGGCCGTCGGGGACCGCGACGCGCAGGTCGACGGACGGCAGCCGCAGACGGAGCCGGTCCCCCTCGGCGACGAGCACCGCGCCGAGGTCGACCGAGCGCCGGTCGAGCTCGATGCCGCGGTCGAGCCGGGCCATCGTGAGCATGTCGTCGACGAGCCGTGCGGCCCGGTCCGCCTGACGCACGACGTGCACCGCCAGGGCCTCGCGGGTCGCGTCGTCGCCCCCGCCGCGCACGAGCGTGTCCGCCGCGGCACGGACGCCGGCGACCGGCGTGCGGAGTTCGTGCGCGGCGTCGGACAGGAACGAGCGGACCCGGGCCTCGGCGGCGACCGCGTCGTGCTCGGCCCCCTCGACGGCGTCGAGCATCTCGTCCATCGCGACGGCGACCCGGCCGATCTCGGTGTCCCGGCGCGAGGGGCGCAGGCGACGCCCACGGTCGCCCGCTGCGATCGACCGTGCCGTGGTGGTCATGACGTCGAGGGGCCGCAGCGACCGGCGGACGACGAGCACCACGCCGACGACCGCCACGCCCAGGAAGACCGCCGAGGCACCGCCCATCACCCACCCGAGCTGCACGAGCGTGTCCTGGACGTCCCGCGTGCCGGTCGTCAGCGTGATCCGCGTGCCGTCGTCGAGCCGGCTGACCAGGGTGAGCACGCCGTCGTCCTCCCGCAGCTGCGACGAGGTGACCGTCCGGCCCCCGTCGGAACCGGTCGACGCCGACGGGGACGCCGAGGGCGAGGCCGAGGCGTCCGTCCCGGGGCGCCGGGCCGGACCGGGGACCGGGAGCGCAGCCGGATCCGGTGGACCGGAGCGCAGTTCGTCCGGGGTCGGGCCGGCCTCGACCGCGGCGCCGTCGGGTTGCACGATCCGGACCGACAGGCCCTGTGCGGAGAGCCGGTCCGCGAGGTCCTCGGCGTCGACCGTGCCGACGAGCGCCGCGGCCGCCGAGGCCCGGTCGCGGAGCCGGTCCTCGACCTGGGCACGGAGACGGACCCCGAGCAGCGCCTCCACCGCGACCGCGAGGCCGGCGAGCAGGACCGCGAGCAAGACCACGGTGGCGACGACGGTCCGCAGTCGCAACGAGGTCGTGCGGAGGCCGCCGGTCCGTCCGTCGCTCACGCCGGCGTCCGGTCGTCGCTGAGCCGGTAGCCGAGGCCCCGGACGGTGTGCACGAGCCGGGGACCGTGCGCCTCCATCTTCCGGCGGAGCGCGCTGAGGTGCACCTCGACCACGTTCGCCGCGACCTCCTCGTACCCCCACACCTGCGTCGTGATCTGCGCCTTCGAGACCGTCCGGCCGCGGCTCTCGGCCAGGAAGCGCAGGAGGCGGAACTCCGTCGCGGTGAGCTCGAGCCGGACACCCGCGCGGTGCGCCGTCGCGGCCTCGGGGTCCACGACGAGGTCGGCGACCTCGACCACCGACGGAATCCGACCGCGGCGCCGGCGCACCGCCGTGACGCGGGCGACGAGCTCGGCCATCGCGAAGGGCTTCACCACGTAGTCGTCCGCGCCCTCGGCGAACCCCCGCAGCCGTTCGTCGAGTTCGTCGCGGGCGGTCATCATCACGACCGCCGCGTCGGAGGCCGACCGGATGCGCCCGGCGAGCAGGATGCCGCTCGGTCCGGGCATCATCCAGTCGAGCAGGACCAGGTCGGGGGCTGCGCGACGGAGGTCCTCGAGGACGGCGCGACCGTCGGGGGCCTCGGCGACGAGGAACCCCTCGGCACGGAGGGTCGTCGCGACGGCGGTGCGGATGGAGTCGTCGTCGTCGACCACGAGGACGCGGGCAGGAGCAGGCACGGCGGACACGGTAGGGCCTGCCGTCGGGTACGGAGCCTGGAGGACGCTGGAGAACCCCTGTGCTTCAGGTCTGCTTCAGATTCGGACTCGAGCGTCGTCCTCGTCGGTGGACCACACGGCCCACCTCCGACCCGAACAGGAGACACCACCATGCACGACGAACGAGACGACGAGACGCCGGGGACGACGGGGACGACGGGGACGCGCCGCCGGGCGGTGCTGCGGCGGGTGGGCGTCGGAGCGGCGGCGGCAGCGGTCCTCGTGCTCGGCGGCGTCGGCGTCAGCGCCGCCACCGCTGCGACGGGCGGGGCCACCGCCGGGCCCTCGGCGGCCGCGAGCAGCGGGCCGAGCGACGCGCCGGGCGACGACGCCACCGTGGTCCCCGGGCCGGCCGGACCCGCCGACGGAGCGACGCCCGTCCCCGGGCCGGCCGGACCCGACGCAGCAGCACCCGGGTGCGCCGCACTGCCGGGCGCCGGCGGCGGTGACGGTGACGGTGACGGGAAGACCCCGGCACCGCCGGCACCGCCGAAGCAGGGCGACACCCCGAAGCCGCCCGAGCAGGGCGACGCACCGAAGCCGCCCAAGCAGGGCGACGCACCGGCACCGCCGAAGCAGGGCGACGCACCGAAGCCGCCCAAGCAGGGCGACACCCCGAAGCCGCCCAAGCAGGGCGACGCTCCCGCCGCACCGACGCCGGGCCGTCCCGACGCGTCGGCGACCGCGACCCCGCAGCCCGGCTCGGGCTCGGGCTCCTGACGTCGGGGCCGGGTGGCACCGGGCGCGACCCGAGCGGGTCGTGCACCCCGTGCCTCCCGGCCGCTGCGTCGGCACGGACGGAACCCGAGTCGCCCGCTGCCGGGTAGCGTCGTGGACGTCAGCGGTCAGATCAGCAAGGAGTGCTCGTGGACTCTCGTGCCGTCCGCACGTTCCGCGTGTTCGTCGTCGTCACCGCGGTCGTCGCGATCGTGCTCGGCGTCACCGCGATCGCCTGGCCCCGCCCGTCGCTCGTGGTGGTGGCACTGGTGTTCGGTGTGTACCTCGTCGTCGCGGGCGCCCTGCGCGTGCTGGCGGCAGCGCGGGGTCACGGCACACCGACGCCCTGGCGGTGGACCTCCGGGGTGGTCGGGACGCTCGTCGCGGTGGCCGGACTGGTCACCCTCGTCGACCCCGTCATCCCGCTGCTCGTCTACGCGGTGCTCGCGGGCATCGGCTTCGTCGTCGAGGGCGTCGCGTCGCTCGTCGGCGGCTTCGTCGGGCACCCCGGTTCGTCACGCGTCCCGACGCTCGTGAGCGGCGTGGTGTCGGTGCTCGCCGGGGTGGTCGTGCTGCTCGCCCCGGGGACGGCGCTCGCGGTCTTCACGGTGTTCGCCGGCATCGCACTCGTCGTCGTCGGTGCGGGGACGCTGCTGTTGCTGCCGCCGCGGGCCGCGGTCCGCCGCTGGTAGGGCTGCGGATCAGGCGTTGCCCGTCCCGAACAGCAGCCCGAGCGCGTAGGTCACCACCGCGGCTCCGAACCCGATCGCGAGCTGGCGCAGTGCGCGGCGACCCGGCGAGGCCCCGCTGAGCACACCGACGACCGCGCCCGTCCCGAGCAGGGCGAGCCCGACGAGCGCACCGGCGACGGCGATCGCCGCCCAGCCCTGCATGCCGAACAGGAACGGCAGCACGGGGATGACCGCCCCGGAGGCGAAGAAGCAGAAGCTCGACACCGCGGCACTGAGCCCGGTACCGACGGCCTCGTGGTCGGCGGTGGTCACGATCCCGCCGGTGGCCGGGGACCGCTCGCCGATGCCGGAGAGCACCTGCGCGGCGTGCTCGGTCGCGTCGGCTTCCGACATGCCGCGCGCCCGGTAGACGAGGGCGAGCTCGTTCGCGTCGACGTCCAGGTCGGCGACCGCGCGGCCCGCCTCGGGGTGCGGTGCGGACGCGTCGAGGAGTTCGCGCTGCGACCGCACCGACACGTACTCCCCCGCCCCCATCGACAAGGCACCGGCGAGCAGACCGGCGATGCCGCTCAGCAGGACGAAGTGCCGGTCGGCACCCGAGGCGCTGATCCCGATGATGAGTGCCAGGTTCGACACGAGGCCGTCGTTCGCGCCGAACACCGCCGCGCGGAACGTCCCCGACAGGCGCATGCGGCCCCGGTTCGCCAGCCCGCGGACGACCTCGCCGTGGATGCGCTCGTCGGCCGCCATCTGCGCGGTCGCGTCCGCGTCGTCGGCGTAGGGCGAGCGGTCCTCCGCCCGCTGCATGAGCGCGAGGACGAACACCGAGCCGAACCGCTTCGCGAGCGACGCCAGGACCCGGGTGCGCAGGCTGCCCCGCTGCGGGCGGCCGACGTCCTCGCCGAGCAGCTCGACCCAGTGCTGCTCGTGCCGGCCCTCGGCCTCGGCCAGCGCAGCGAGGATGTCGCGTTCCTCGCCGGAACGGCGCGCGGCGAGGTTGCGGTAGACGGCGGCTTCGGCGCGCTCGTCCGCCAGGTACCGACGCCACCGGCGGACGTCGGCTGCGGTGGGTGCGGTGACGGTGTCGTCCTGGAGGCTCACCCCGCCCATCCTGCCCGGCCGGCGGTCCGGTCGCGCCCCGGCTCCACCCCACCGGGCGCGCCCCGAGCGTCGACGCGCATCGGGAACCCGCGATCGCGCCCCGCGGACGCCGTCGCGCCCCGGTGAGCGGGGGCGCGACGACCGCTGCGGGGCGCACCCGCAACGCGTCCGGCGTCCGGCGTCAGGAGCCCGGGGTCCGGGGTGCGACGCAACAGGGCGCAGACCGGAGGCTGCGCGCACCACGTGCGCCGTGCCTCCCGTCCGCGCCCTGTGGCGACGGATCCCGCGGATCAGTCCCGGACGTAGGCCGGGGCGGCCTCGGCGTGGGCGTCGCCCACGCGGTGCACCCGCAGGTCGTTCGTCGAGCCCTCGATGCCGGGAGGGGACCCCGCCGTCACGATGACGCGGTCGCCGGGGGCGGCGAGGCCGTTCTCGAGGAGGACGTCGTCGACCTGCGAGAAGAGCTCGTCGGTGTGGGTCTTCCGCTCCACCAGGAACGAACGGACACCCCAGGTGAGGGCCATCCGGCGGCGCGTGGCCTCGTTCGGGGTGAAGGCGATGATCGGCAGGCCGTGGCGGAGCCGCGACATGCGACGGGCCGAGTCACCGGACTCGGTGAAGACGCAGAGGTACGAGGCCTCGGTGAACTCGGCGATCTCGACCGCGGCGAGCGTGATCGCGCCACCGAGGGTGCGCGGCTTCGTGCCGAGCGGCGCGATGCGCTCGAGGCCGTGGTCCTCGGTCGACTCGACGATGCGGGCCATCGTGCGGACGGTCTGCACCGGGTACTCGCCGACGCTCGTCTCGCCCGAGAGCATGACCGCGTCCGCGCCGTCGAGGACGGCGTTCGCGACGTCGGACGTCTCGGCGCGGGTGGGGATCGGCGACGAGATCATCGACTCGAGCATCTGCGTCGCGACGATGACGGGCTTCGCCATGCGGCGGGACAGCTCGACGGCGCGCTTCTGCACGATCGGGACGGCCTCGAGCGGGAGTTCGACGCCGAGGTCACCGCGGGCGACCATGATGCTGTCGAAGGCGTCGATGATCTCCTCGAGGGCGTCGACGGCCTGCGGCTTCTCGACCTTGGCGATCACGGGCAGGCGCTTGCCCTCCTCGTCCATGATCTCGTGCGCGCGGTCGACGTCGGCGGCGTTGCGCACGAACGACAGCGCGATGAGGTCTGCGCCCTGGCGGATCGCCCAGCGCAGGTCGGCCTCGTCCTTCTCGCTCAGCGCGGGGACGTTGACGGCGACGCCGGGCAGGTTGATGCCCTTGTTGTTCGAGACGGTGCCGGCGACGACGACCTCGGTGCGGACGCGCACCCCGTCGGTGTCGAGGACGCGCAGGCGCACGCGGCCGTCGTCGATGAGCAGCGGGTCGCCGGGCTCGACGTCCTGGGGCAGGCCCTTGAACGTCGTGCCGCAGATCTCCTTCGTGCCGGGGACGTCCTCGGTGGTGATCGTGAACACGTCGCCGACGGCGAGCTCGTGCGGCCCGTCCGCGAACTTGGCGAGGCGGATCTTCGGACCCTGCAGGTCGACGAGGATCGCGACCGGCTTGCCGAGCTCCTCGGCGGCGCGACGGACGTTCACGTAGTTGGCCTCGTGGACGCTGTAGTCACCGTGGCTGAGGTTCAGTCGGGCGACGTCGACGCCCGCTTCGATGATCTCCTTGACGGTCTCGTACTCCGACGTTGCCGGTCCGAGCGTCGAAACGATCTTTGCGCGTCTCAATGGATTCCTTCGTGGTGGTGGATGGAGCCTTCGGTTTCCACGCTGTGGGGCCGCGCGGAACGAACGAGGCCACCAGCACCCTACCGAGTACTGGTGGCCTCCCGCTCACGTCGAGGTGAGCATCTGGTGGTGGTCCGACATCAGACCGAGATCGCCCGGTCGGTCGCCTTCACCGGGGCCGGCAGGATCGTCGAGCCCTCGAGGTACTCGTCGACCTTCGCGGCGGCGGCGCGACCCTCGGCGATGGCCCAGACGATGAGCGACTGCCCGCGGCCGGCGTCGCCGGCGACGAAGACGCCCGGCTCGTTCGTCGCGTAGTCGGGGCGGCGGTCGATCGCACCGGAGACCGTCGTCGGCAGGCCGAGCTGCGGCTCGATCGTCTCCGACTCGGGGCCGGTGAAACCCATCGCGATGAGCACGAGGTCCGCCGGGATCTCGCGCTCGGTGCCCGCCTTCGGCACGCGTCGGCCGTCGAGGTACTCGGTCTCGGCGACCCGCAGTGCGCGGACCTCGCCGGCCTCGTTCGCCAGGAACTCGACGGTGGAGGCGAGGAAGTGCCGCTCGCCGCCCTCCTCGTGCGCGCTGGTGACCTCGAACACGGTGGGGAACATCGGCCAGGGCTGCTCGGACGGACGCTCGAGCGGCGGCTGCTTGCCGATCGCCAGGTTCGTTACGCTCAGGGCGCCCTGCCGGTGGGCCGTGCCGATGCAGTCCGCACCGGTGTCGCCGCCGCCGATGACGATGACGTGCTTGCCCTCGGCCGTCAGCTGGTTGTCGACCCGGGTGCCCGCGTTCGCCTTGTTCTGCTGCACGAGGTAGTCCATCGCGAAGTGCACGCCCTCGAGGTCCCGGCCCGGGATCGGCAGGTCGCGCGGCACGGTGGCGCCGGTCGCGACCACGACGGCGTCGTAGCGCGACTTCAGGTCGTCCCAGGTGATGTCCCGCCCGATCTCGACCCCGGCACGGAACCGGGTGCCTTCGGCCTGCATCTGGGCGAGGCGCGCGTCGATCTGGCGCTTCTCCATCTTGAAGTCCGGGATGCCGTAGCGGAGCAGGCCGCCGATGCGGTCGTCCCGCTCGTAGACGGCGACGGTGTGCCCGGCGCGCGTGAGCTGCTGCGCGGCGGCGAGCCCGGCCGGACCGGACCCGACGACGGCGACGGTCTTGCCGGTCAGGCGCTCCGGCGGGTGCGGCGTGACCCAGCCCTGCTGGAACGCCTCGTCGATGATCGAGACCTCGACCTGCTTGATCGTCACCGGGGGCTGGTTGATGCCGAGCACGCAGGACGCCTCGCACGGAGCCGGGCACAGGCGGCCGGTGAACTCCGGGAAGTTGTTCGTGGCGTGCAGGCGCTCGATGGCCTGGCGGCCCTCGCCCCGCCAGGTCAGGTCGTTCCACTCCGGGATGAGGTTGCCGAGCGGGCAGCCCTGGTGGCAGAACGGCACGCCGCAGTCCATGCAGCGGCCGGCCTGGCGCTTGAGCGCGCCGGACTCCTGCTGCTCGTAGACCTCTTTCCAGTCCATGAGCCGCACGGGTACGGGTCGTCGGGCCGGGAGCTCGCGCTCCTGGACCTTGAGGAAGCCCTTCGGGTCAGCCACGGGTCGCCTCCGTCGTGTCGTTGCTGGTCGTGGTCGGTGGTGCGGGGTGCGTGCCGTGCTCAGCCACCGGTCACCTCGAGGATCCGGTTCCAGACCACGTCGCCGTCGGGGTCGAGCCCCTCGTCGACCGCCTGCTTGCGGGTCTCGAGCACCGCCGCGTAGTCACGCGGCAGCACCTTGACGAACTCGCTCAGGTCGCCGGCCGCGAGCAGGTCCGCCGCGAGGGTCGACCCCGTCTCGTCGGCGTGCCGGGTGAGCAGGTCGGTCACGATCTCGACGTCGGCGCTGTCGAGGGGCTCCAGCCGGAGTTCCCCGGTCGCGAGGGCGTCCGTGTTGACGTGCTCCTCGCGCAGGCCGCGGACGTACGCGGTCCCGCCGGACATGCCGGCGCCGAGGTTCCGACCGGTCTCGCCGAGGATGAGCGCGAGGCCACCCGTCATGTACTCGAGCGCGTGGTCGCCCACGCCCTCGACGACGGCGGTGGCACCCGAGTTGCGGACCAGGAAGCGCTCCCCCACGATGCCGCGGATGAACATGCTGCCCTGCGTCGCCCCGTAGCCGATGACGTTGCCGGCGATGACGTTCTCGGCCGGGTCGAAGCCGGAGCCCGCGTCCGGCCGCACGACGATCTCGCCGCCGGACAGGCCCTTGCCGACGTAGTCGTTGCTGTCGCCGACGAGCCGCAGCGTGACGCCGGCGGGCAGGAACGCACCGAGCGACTGCCCGGCGGAACCGCGGAGCGTGATGTCGATCGAACCGTTCGGCAGCCCGTGCTCGCCGTGGCGGCGGGTGACCTCGTGGCCGAGCATCGTGCCGACCGCGCGCTCCGTGTTCCGGATCGGCAGGTCGAGCGCGATCGAGCCGCCGTGGTCGAGGACGTCGGCCGTCTGCTCGATGAGCTGCACGTCGAAGTGCTGCTCGAGCTCGTGGTCCTGCGCGCGGTGGTGCCGGCGGGGCTCGGACGCGTCGAAGTGCGGTCCGGTGAGCACCGGGCCGAGGTCGAGGCCGGAGGCCTTCCAGTGCTCGAGTGCACGGTCGACGTCGAGCACGTCGGACTGGCCGATGGCCTCGTCGAGCGTGCGGAAGCCGAGCTCGGCGAGGAGCTCACGGACCTCCTGTGCGATGAACTCGAAGAAGTTCACGACGAACTCGGGCTTGCCCGAGAAGCGCTTGCGGAGCTCCGGGTTCTGCGTCGCGACGCCCACCGGGCAGGTGTCGAGGTGGCAGACACGCATGAGGATGCAGCCCTCGACCACGAGCGGCGCGGTGGCGAAGCCGTACTCCTCGGCCCCGAGGAGCGCGGCGACGACGACGTCGCGACCGGTCTTCATCTGGCCGTCGACCTGCACGACGACGCGGTCGCGCATGCCGTTCAGCATGAGCGTCTGCTGCGTCTCGGCGAGACCGATCTCCCACGGCGTGCCGGCGTGCTTGAGCGAGTTGAGCGGTGACGCCCCCGTCCCGCCGTCGTGACCGGAGACGAGCACGACGTCGGCCAGGGCCTTCGTCACGCCGGCGGCGACCGCGCCGATGCCGGACTGGCTCACCAGCTTCACGTGGACGCGGGCGGCGGGGTTCGCGCGCTTCACGTCGAAGATCAGCTGCTTGAGGTCCTCGATCGAGTAGATGTCATGGTGCGGGGGCGGCGAGATGAGCCCGACGCCCGCGGTGGCGTGCCGGGTCCGGGCCACCCACGGGTAGACCTTGGTCGGCGGCAGCTGGCCGCCCTCGCCGGGCTTCGCACCCTGGGCCATCTTCAGCTGGATGTCCGTGGCGTGCGTCAGGTACATGCTCGTCACGCCGAACCGGCCCGACGCCACCTGCTTGATGGCGCTGCGGCGCTCCGGGTCGAGCAGGCGGTCGACGTCCTCGCCGCCCTCACCGGTGTTCGAGCGTCCGCCGAGGCGGTTCATCGCGATGGCGAGCGTCTCGTGGGCCTCCTTCGAGATCGACCCGTAGGACATGGCACCGGTGTTGAACCGTTGCACGATCGACTCGATCGGCTCGACGTCGTCGAGCGCGATCGGCGGGCGGACACCGTGCTTGAACCGGAACAGGCCGCGGAGCGTCATGAGCTCCTCGGACTGGTCGTCCACGGCGCTCGAGTACTCGCGGAAGATGTCGTACCGCCGCGCCCGCGTGGCGTGCTGCAGACGGAAGACCGTGTCCGGGTTGAACAGGTGCGGCGGACCCTCGCGGCGCCACTGGTACTCGCCGCCCGTCTGCAGCCGCTCGTGCGAGAGCACCGCGCCGTCCTGCGGGTACGCCTGGGCGTGGCGCTCGGCGTTCTCCTTCGCGATGACGTCGATGTCGACGCCGCCGAGGATCGACGACGTGCCGGTGAAGTAGCGGTCGACGAACTCCTGGCTCAGTCCCACCGCTTCGAACGCCTGGGCGCCCGCGTAGCTCGAGACGGTCGAGATGCCCATCTTCGACATGATCTTCAGGACGCCCTTGCCGAGCGCCTTGATGACGTTCTTGACGGCCTGCTCGGGGCTGATCCCGCTGATCATGCCGGAGCGCACGAGGTTCTCGCAGGTCTCCATGGCGAGGTACGGGTTGATCGCCGAGGCGCCGTACCCGATCAGCGTGGCCACGTGGTGGACCTCGCGCACGTCGCCGGCCTCGACGATGAGCCCGACCTTCATGCGCTGCTCGGTGCGGATGAGGTGGTGGTGCACCGCGGCGAGCAGCAGCAGCGACGGCACGGGTGCCTGCTCGGCGTTGCCGTCGCGGTCGGAGAGCACGATGAACTGCTTGCCGGACTCGATCGCGGCGTCGACCTCGTCGCACACGGCGGCGATGCGCTTCTGCATCGCCTTCTTGCCGGCGTCCACGCGGTAGAGCCCCTTGATCGTCACGGTGAGGTGACGGCCCGAGCCGGTCTCGAAGTGCTGCACCTTGGCGAGCTGGTCGTTGTCGATCACCGGGAAGTCGAGCGTGATCTGCTTCGCGTGCTCGGGGCCGGCCGAGAGCAGGTTGCGCTCCGGTCCGAGGCCCATGCCCATCGACGTGATGACCTGCTCGCGGATCGAGTCGAGCGGCGGGTTCGTGACCTGCGCGAACTGCTGCGTGAAGTAGTCGAACAGCAGGCGCGGCCGCTGCGAGAGCACCGCGATCGGCGTGTCCGAACCCATCGCACCGAGCGGCTCCGCGCCGGTCTGCGCCATCGGACGGAGCAGGATGCGGACTTCTTCCTCGGTGTAGCCGAAGGCGCGCTGCCGTCGGGTGACCGACGCCGGGGTGTGCACGATGTGCTCGCGGTCGGGGAGGTCGTTGAGGTTGATGCGCCCGGACCCGAGCCACTTGGCCCACGGACCCGATGCGGCCAGCCCGCGCTTCACCTCGTCGTCCTCGATGATCCGGCCGGCCTCGGTGTCGACGAGGAACATGCGTCCGGGTCGGAGTCGACCCTTGCGCACGACCTTCTCGGCCGGCACGTCGATGACGCCGGTCTCCGAACCCATCACGATGAGCCCGTCGTCGGTGACCAGGAAGCGTCCGGGGCGGAGCCCGTTGCGGTCCAGCGTCGCGCCGACGAGCGAGCCGTCGGTGAACGTGATGGCGGCGGGGCCGTCCCACGGCTCCATGAGCATCGAGTGGTACTCGTAGAAGGCACGGAGGTCCGGGTCCATCGCGACCTGGTTCTCCCAGGCCTCGGGCACCATCATCGACACCGCGTGCGGCAGCGAGCGGCCGGTCAGCGTGAGCAGCTCGAGCACCTCGTCGAACGAGGCCGAGTCGCTGGCGCCCGGGCTGACGATCGGCAGCAGCGGTGCCATGTCGCCGAGCAGCTCGCTCTCGAGCTGCGACTGGCGCGCCCGCATCCAGTTGCGGTTGCCGCGGACCGTGTTGATCTCGCCGTTGTGCGCGATCGTCCGGAACGGCTGGGCGAGCGGCCACGACGGGAACGTGTTCGTCGAGTAGCGGGAGTGCACGATCGCGAGCTTCGACGCGAAGCGCTCGTCGCTGAGGTCCGGGTAGAACGGCTCGAGCTGGAGCGTCGTGACCATGCCCTTGTAGACCGTGGTCCGGCTCGACAGGGACATGAAGTACAGGTCGTCGTCGTGCTCGGCCCGCTTGCGCAGCCGGAAGGCCTGGCGGTCGAGCGCGATGCCGCTCCAGGCGCGGCCGTGCACGTCGTGCCGGACCGACGCCACGAAGAGCTGCTCGAACGCCGGCATGGCGGCGCGGGCCAACGACCCGAGCACCTCGGGCCGGACCGGGACGGTGCGCCAGCCGAGGACCTTCAGGCCCTCTTCACGCGCGAGGCGCTCGACCGCGCCCTTGACCGCGTGCCGGCGGTCGTCGTCGGTGGGCAGGTAGGCCGTGCCGACGGCGTACTCCCCCGCTGCGGGCAGCTCGAACGGCACGACGGCCCGCAGGAACTCGTCGGGCACCTGGCAGAGGATGCCGGCGCCGTCGCCGGTCCCCGCGTCCGAGCCGACCGCACCGCGGTGCTCGAGGTTGCGGAGCGCGCCGAGGGCGGCGTCGACGATGTCGTGGCCGGGCGTCCCGCGCAGGGTCGCCACCATGGCGAGGCCGCAGGCGTCCTTCTCGTTCGCCGGGTCGTAGAGACCCGTGGCGTCCGGGATCGCCGAGAAGCGGCGGTGCGGCGGCACGAGCGTCGTCGATGCCGGTGTCAGGTCTGGCTGGAGCGCCATGGGGAACCGTCCTCACGAGGAAGTGGAACAGGGACAGCGGTGGCCCGGTGGTGCGTTCCGCCCGAGCGGGCGGGACTGGTGCCCGTGCCCGCCGTCAGTGAGGTGCGCTGTCGGCCGGCGAGGAGTCGGACCCGCTTGTGGCGGGGACCGACGGGTGGTGCTGGTGGGACCCGTGCGGTCCGGTCAGCGCGGGGACGCGACCGGATCGGTGCTCGGGACGTCCGTGGAGTGGTCGTGCGTGGAGTCGTCGTCCGCGTCGTCGTCGTGCTCCGAGAAGGTGTCGTCGGAGTCTACATCGGACTTCGGACCGGGCTGGCGGCCCGGCAGGTACGGGCTCGGCTCCTTGCCGGTGTGGCGTCGCGACTGCACGACGAAGATGACGATGCCGAGCAGGATCGCGGCGAAGGACATCCAGACGTTCGTGCGGATGCCGGCGAAGGTCTCGCTCGTGTCCACGCGGATCGACTCGAGGACGGAACGGCCGGTGCCGTACCAGATGAGGTACAGCGCGAGGACCTTGCCCCACTGCAGCTGGAAGCGGCGGTCGAGCAGCAGGATCACCGCGACGCCGACGAGGTTCCAGATGATCTCGTACAGGAAGGTCGGGTGGAACAGGGTGCCCTCGGGCAGACCGGCCGGGTACGCCGGGTTCGACGACTCGATCTGCAGACCCCACGGCAGACTCGTCGGCATGCCGAAGAGCTCGTGGTTGAAGTAGTTGCCGAGCCGCCCGAACGCCTGGGCGAGCAGGACGCCCGGCACGACGGCGTCGATGAACGACGAGAACCGCAGGCCGACCTGGCGGCAGCCGATCCAGGCACCGACCGAGCCGAGGATGAGCGCGCCGAAGATCGCGAGGCCGCCCTCCCAGATCGCGAGCGGCTTCCACCAGAGGATGCCGGGGCCGAAGTAGTCGCTGACGTGCGTGAGCACGTGGAACGCCCGGCCGCCGATGATGCCGGCCGGCACGGCCCAGATCGCGATGTCGATGATGATCCACCGTTCGACACCGCGCGCGTTGAGACGACGGTTCGCGAGCACCACGGCCGCGACGATCCCGATGAGGATGCAGATCGCGTACGCGTGGATGCGGAAGTCGAGCGGCAGCGACCAGCCGAAGACGTCGCGCAGCCATGCGGTCAGGTCGAAGTACTGCCAGGCGGTGCTCGGGCTCGGGATGCTCAGGAGGGGCATGGAGGTGCGGTCGCCTTTCGGAACTGACTGGGCGCGGTGTCGACGTGGCGTCGGCCCCGCTCACTGTAGCGCGCGGGACGGGGCCGACAGGAACCGGGGCTACCCGCGGCGGGCGCCCGCGGTGAGGTCGGCGGCGCGGTCCGCGACGCCCTGCACGCCGAGGTCGGCGAGGGCACGGACGAACGCCGAACCGACGATCGCGCCGTCGGCGTACTCGAGGACCTCGCGGACCTGCTCGGCGGTCGAGATGCCGAGGCCGACGCACGTGCGCTCGACCCCGGCGTCACGCAGCCGTGACACGACGGTCCGGGCCGCGACGTCGACCCCGGCGCGGGCGCCGGTGACGCCCATCGTCGAGACCGCGTACACGAAGCCGCGGCTCGACTCGACGGCCTGGCGCATCCGCACGTCGGACGACGAGGGGGCGGCGAGGAAGACGCGGTCGAGGCCGGTGCGCTCGGACGCGGCGGTCCACTCGGAGGCCTCGTCGGGGATGAGGTCGGGCGTGATGAGCCCGGCGGCGCCGGAGGACACGAGGTCGTCGGCGAACCGGTCGACGCCGTAGCGCAGCACCGGGTTCCAGTACGTCATGACGAGCACGGGGACGTCCACGCGCTCGGTGATCTGCTGCACGGCGTCGAAGACGTGGGCGACCCGGAAGCCGTTCGCCAGGCTCTCCTCGGCCGCGCGCTGGATCACCGGGCCGTCCATCACGGGGTCGGAGTACGGCAGGCCGAGCTCGATGACGTCCACGCCGTTCTCGGCGAGGGCGACGGCCGCGTCGACGCTGGTCTGCAGGTCCGGGTACCCGGCGGGCAGGTACCCGACGACGGCGCCGGCACGCTCGGCGTTGGCGGTGTCGATCGTCGTGGCGACGGTCCGGTTCTGGCTCACAGCTGCACCGCGTTCTCGTCGAGGATGCCGAAGTACCGACTGGCGGACGCGACGTCCTTGTCCCCTCGGCCGGACAGGTTGACGAGCACGACCCCGTCGGGGCCGAGCTCCTTGCCGAGCTGCATGGCACCGGCCAGCGCGTGCGACGACTCGATCGCGGGGATGATCCCCTCGGTCTGGCTCAGCAGGCGGAACGCCTCCATCGCCTCGGCGTCGGTGATGGGTCGGTAGGTCGCGCGGCCGATCGAGGCCAGGTGCGCGTGCTCCGGCCCGACGCTCGGGTAGTCGAGGCCGGCGGAGATGCTGTGGCTCTCGATGGTCTGGCCGTCCTCGTCCTGCATGAGGTACGACTTCGTGCCCTGGAGCACTCCCTGTCGGCCGAGCGTGATGCTCGCGGCGTGCCGGCCGGTCTCGACGCCGTCGCCGCCCGCCTCGAAGCCGTACAGTGCGACGGCCTCGTCGTCGAGGAAGGCCTCGAAGATCCCCATCGCGTTCGAGCCGCCGCCGACGCAGGCCGCGACGGCGTCCGGCAGGCGCCCGACGGTGTCGAGGACCTGCTGCCGGGCTTCTTCGCCGATGACCTTGTGGAACTCGCGCACCATCTCGGGGAACGGGTGCGGTCCCGCGACGGTGCCGAGCAGGTAGTGCGTGGACTCCACGTTGGCGACCCAGTCGCGGAGCGCCTCGTTGATGGCGTCCTTCAGGGTGCGGGATCCGGTCTCGACCGGGATGACCTCGGCGCCGAGCAGTCGCATCCGGGCGACGTTGAGGGCCTGGCGCTCGGTGTCCACCGCGCCCATGTACACGACGCACTCCATGCCGAAGAGCGCGGCGGCGGTCGCGGTGGCGACACCGTGCTGTCCGGCGCCGGTCTCGGCGATGAGCCGCGTCTTGCCGAGGCGACGGGCGACGAGCGCCTGCCCGAGCACGTTGTTGATCTTGTGCGATCCGGTGTGGTTGAGGTCCTCGCGCTTGAGGATGACGCGGGCGCCGCCGGCGTGCTTCGCGAAGCGGGGCACCTCGGTGATGATCGAGGGACGGCCGGTGTAGTCGCGCTGGAGCGCGTCGAGCTCCGCACGGAACTCGGGGTCGGCCCAGGCCGTGCGGAACGCCGCCTCGAGCTCGTCGAGGGCGAGCACGAGCGACTCGGGGACGAAGCGTCCCCCGAACTCGCCGAAGTAGGGGCCGTGCAGGTCGCGGAGTGAGGTCACGATGGGGTCTTCCGGGACGAGCCCGGCGCGGCGCGGAGCCGGAGCCGGACGGGGTGGGTCGTGCGGCCGCGGTCCGCGGCCGGGATGCGGTGTGGGGGTCAGCCGCGGTCGGCGGCGTCGATGAACGATGCGAGGGTGGCGGCGGGGTCGGCCCCGGTGACGAGGGCCTCGCCCACGAGCACGACGTCGGCGCCGGCCGCCCGGTAGTGCGCCACGTCGGCAGGACCGGCGACCGCGGACTCGGCGACCCGCACGACCCCGTCGGGGATGCGGTCGGCGAGCGAACCGAACAGGTCGCGGTCGAGCGAGAAGTCCGTCAGGTCGCGGGCGTTCACGCCGAGGATGCGCGCACCGGCGTCGAGCCCGCGGGCGACCTCGTCACCAGAGTGCGCCTCGACGAGCACGCGCATGCCGAGGGACTCGGCCAGGGTGTGCAGCTCGACGAGCTGCCGCTGTTCGAGCGCCGCCACGATGAGCAGCACGACGTCGGCTCCGGCCGCGCGGGCCTCGAGCACCTGGTACGGGTCCGCGATGAAGTCCTTGCGGAGCACCGGGATCGCGACCCGCTGCTTGACGGCCTGCAGGTCGGCGAGGCTGCCGAGGAACTTGCGCCCCTCGGTCAGGACGCTGATCGTCGACGCACCGCCGCGCTCGTAGTCGGCGGCGAGCGATGCCGGGTCCTCGATCGGGGCCATCGACCCGCGTGAGGGGCTGGCGCGCTTGACCTCGGCGATGACCTTGACGTGGTCACCGGGACGCAGGTGGTCGAGGGCGTCGAGCGGCGGCGCCACCCGGTCGAGGTCGCGTTCGACGTCCGTCACGGGACGGTCGAGGCGACGGGTGGCGGCGTCCTCGAGCGCGCCCGCGACGAGGGTCTCGAGCACGTTCGGCATGTGGTTCCTACTCGCCGTGGTGCTTGGGGACGAACTTCGGGCCGTCGACGCCGTAGCCGGCCTTCTTCATGACGCCACCGACGATGAGGCCGATGAGCACGACGGCGGCGGACGCCCACACACCCCAGGGCATGTCGAACCAGAAGAACAACGTGCCCGCAGCGAAGCCGATCAGCATGATGACGACGGCGGTCCAGGCTGCCGGCGAGTGGCCTTCGCCGAGTTCTGCGGGTTCGGTGTTGCTCACGGTGCTCCTCGTTCTGCTCCGGCGTCGTCGTCCGAGCGACGCCGTGTCGATCCTACCGTGTCGTCCCCGACGGGACCGGCGACCGCGCCGCCCGTGCCGCCCTGGTCGTCCGCGGCGGCGGCGGCCGTCCCGTCGAGCGTCGTCGGGTCCACACCGGCACTGAGGTCGTCCCAGTCGACGACGGCGTCGCGTTCGACCGGCGCCGACGCGCGGGCGTCCGCGGCAGCGCCGGCCGTCGCCGCGCCGTACTTGCGGCTCGGACCCGGCCAGGAGCGCTGCACGACCACAGCGACGACGCCGAGCGCCATCGCGAGCACCCCGCCGACGATGCCGACGACGGGCCACGGGGTCACGTCGACCTCGGTCACCACGCGGCGCACGGCCCCGAGGTCGCTCACCCCGGCGACCTGGCCGATCGCTCCGCGGGCGGCCGCGACCGGGTCGCGCAGGGCGCTGACGCCGCTGACGACGACACCGAGGCCGAGCAGGACCTCGACGAGGGCGAGGACGACGCGCAGCACCCGTCCGGCGATGGTCATCGCGAGGAACAGCGCCAGGCTCGCGATCGCCAACGCCGTGTACGAGGGCACCACGGCCGCACCGTCGGCGTCGACCGTGCCGGTGACGGCGTCGCCCGCGTGCAGGTGGACGGTGAACCACGTCTGGGTCCAGGCCAGCATGACGACGCCGGCCACCAGGAGCCCGGCGACGACGACGATCGGACGGGAACGCCTCATGCGCGCACCTCGCGCATCCGGTTCGCGGTGGCGACCGCGCGGAGCGGGGCGGCGGCCTTGTTCACGGCCTCGACGTGCTCGGTCTCGGGGTCCGAGTCCGCGACGAGACCGGCACCGGCCTGCACGCGGGCGACGCCGTCCTTGATGAGGGCGGTGCGGATGGCGATGGCGAGGTCGGCGTCGCCGGCGAAGTCGAAGTAGCCGACGACCCCGGCGTACGCGCCGCGGCCGGCGGGTTCGAGCTCGTCGATGATCTCGAGCGCGCGCGGCTTCGGTGCCCCCGAGAGCGTGCCGGCCGGGAACGTCGCGCGGAACACGTCGATCGCCGACGCTTCCGGACGCACCGCGCCCTCGACGCTCGACACCAGGTGCATGATGTGGCTGAACCGCTCGACGGTCATGAACTCGGTGACCGCGACGGACCCGGGCTGGCAGACCTTCTGCAGGTCGTTGCGGGCCAGGTCGACGAGCATCAGGTGCTCGGCGCGCTCCTTCGGGTCGCCGAGCAGGTCCTCGCCCAGGCGGACGTCCTGCTCGGGGGTCGCCCCGCGCGGGCGCGACCCGGCGATCGGGTGGGTGATGGCCCGGCCGCCCTGCACCTTGACCAGGGCCTCCGGTGAGGCGCCGACGATCCAGGAGCGCTCGTCGGCGGTGTCCGCGAGTGCGAGGAAGTACATGTACGGACTCGGGTTGAGCGTCCGGAGCACGCGGTAGACGTCGAGCGGGTCGGCGGTCACCTCGTGGTCGAACCGCTGCGAGATGACGACCTGGAAGACGTCGCCGTCGCGGATGAAGTCCTTCGAACGCAGGACCGAGGCCATGTACTCGTCCGGCGTCGACCGGTGCACGGGGCTCGGCTCGGCGATGTCGAAGGCCTCGGCCACGGTCGCCACCGAGGGCTGCACGAGGTCGGCCTGCATGCGGTCGAGCCGGGCCTGCGCGTCGCGCCACAGCGTGTCGGGGTCGTCGACGCCGTCGTTCAGGGCGCTCGCGACGAGCAGCACCAGCCCGGTGCGGTGGTCGAGCGCGGCGAGTTCGGACACGAAGGACAGTGCCTGCCCGGGGACGTCGAAGTCCGACGGCGGGACGTTCGGCAGGTGCTCGAGCTGTCGGACGGCCTCCCAGCCGATGAAGCCGACGGTGCCGCCGACGAGCGGCGGCGTGCCGGGGACGCGCGGCGTCGCCCAGCGCTCGTGCAGCCGCGCGAGGACCTCGAGCGGCTGGCCCTCGAGGGACCCGACGGCGCGGGCGGCGTCGATGCCGGTGTCGATCCAGGCGGCACGCTCGCCGTCCTGCGTCAGCACGCCGAAGCTGCGCACGCCGACGAACGACCAGCGCGACCACAGGCCGCCCTGTCCGGCGGACTCGAGCAGGAACGAGCCGGGGCGGCCGTCGGCCAGCTTCCGGTAGACACCGACCGGCGTCTCGCTGTCGGCGTAGAGCGCACGCACCACCGGCACGACCCGGTGGTCGCCGAGCAGGGCGTCGAACTCCGGCCGGGAGGTCGTGTGCGGCTGGTCGGAGACGGTCGCGGCGGTCACCGGGTCACCTCGACAGCAGCGTCCGCGTCCGCGCCGGCGGACCCGGCGGCATCCGCGCCGGCGGACCCGGCGGCGCCCGCACCGGCGGTCCCGGCAGCATCCGACGACCCGGCGGACGACGGCGCGGACGCCGTCACCGGCGTGAGCGGGTCGACGTCGAAGCACCGGTGCGCACCGGTGTGGCAGGCGGCCCCGACCTGCTGGACGGTGACGAGCAGGGTGTCGTCGTCGCAGTCGAGCGCCGCGCCCCGCACGTACTGGGCGTGCCCGGAGGTGTCGCCCTTGCGCCAGTACTCGTTCCGCGACCGGGACCAGAACGTCACGCGCCCCTCGGTCAGGGTGCGTCGGAGCGCTTCCCGGTCCATCCAGCCGAGCATGAGGACGTCCTTCGACGATTCCTCCTGCACGATGGCGGGGAGCAGCCCGTCGGCTCCGAAGCGTGCACGGTCGAGGACCGCGTCGGTGTCGGTGCTGGTGCTGTCGGTCATGAGGCTCCTAGCCTACGGCGTGCCGGGACGCGGGCAGTGGGGGTGTGGAGAACCGCGACGGGCGGCCCGCGGCCGCGTCAGCGGACGGCGTGGCCGGTCGCGCGGAGCGCGGCCTTGACGTCGCCGACCGTCATCTCGCCACGGTGGAAGACGGACGCGGCGAGGACTGCGTCCGCACCCGCGTCGACGGCCGGGGCGAAGTGCTCGACGCGACCCGCGCCTCCCGAGGCGATCACCGGGACGGACGAGACGGCGCGCACCGCGGCCACGAGGTCGAGGTCGAACCCGTTCTTCGTGCCGTCGGCGTCGATGGAGTTGACGAGCAGTTCCCCGGCGCCGCGCTCGACGGCCTCGCGTGCCCACGCGACGGCGTCGAGGTCGGACTCGGTCCGGCCGCCGTGCGTGGTGACGACGAAGCCCGAGGGCATGCGGTCGGAGCGCTTGACGTCGAGCGAGAGCACGACGGCCTGCGCGCCGAACCGGTCGGCGATCTCGCCGACGAGCTCGTGCCGGGCGATGGCCGCGCTGTTCACACCGATCTTGTCGGCCCCGCACTGCTGCAGCCGCGAGACGTCGTCGACGCTGCGGACACCGCCGCCGACGGTGAGCGGGATGAAGACCTGCTCGGCGGTCCGGGTCACGGTGTCGTACATCGTCGCCCGGTTCTCGACCGTGGCGCCGACGTCCAGGAAGGTCAGCTCGTCGGCACCCTGCTCGTAGTACCGGGCCGCGAGCTCGACGGGGTCACCGGCGTCCTGCAGGTCCAGGAAGTTGACGCCCTTGACGACCCGCCCGCCCTGGACGTCGAGGCACGGGATGACCCGGACCGACACGCCACCGGCGGTCACAGGCGTGCGGCGTGGATCGGGCTGACGAGGATCGCCCGGGCGCCGAGGTCCCAGAGCGCGTCCATGATGAGGTTCGCGTCGTCGCGCGGGATCATCACCCGGACGGCGGCCCAGTCACGGTCGTGCAGCGGCGACACGGTCGGCGACTCGATGCCGGAGGCGAGCGCGGTGGCCTGCTCGAGCAGGGCCGTGGGGACATCGTAGTCGAGCATGACGTAGCCGCGGGCGACGAGGACGCCCTGCAGGCGTCGGCGCAGGACGTCGACGCCGGGGATGGTCTCGTCGGTGGAGACGAGCACCGCCGTCGACTCGAGGATCACCGGGCCGAAGATCTCGAGCCCGGCCTGGCGGAGCGTGCTGCCCGTGGACACGACGTCGGCGACGGCGTCGGCGACCCCGAGGCGGACGGCGCTCTCGACGGCACCGTCGAGCTTCACGAGCGTCGCGGTCACCCCGTGCTCGGCGAGGAACGCGCCGACCAGGCCGGGGTAGCTCGTGGCGACCCGGACGCCGTCGAGGTCCTGCAGCGACCCGAAGCGCCCGGGCGTGCCGGCGAAGCGGAAGGTCGAGTCGGCGAAGCCGAGCGCGTCGACCTCGTGCGCCTCGGACCCGGAGTCGAGCAGCAGGTCACGGCCGGTGATGCCGACGTCGAGCGCGCCCGACCCCACGTAGGTGGCGATGTCGCGCGGTCGGAGGAAGAAGAACTCCACCCCGTTGCGCTCGTCGAGCAGGTGCAGCGCCTTCGGGTCGCGGCGGCCGGCGTACCCGGCCTCGCGGAGCATCTCGGAGGCGGTCTCGGACAGGGAGCCCTTGTTGGGCACGGCGATGCGGAGCATCAGGGGGTCTGCTTTCTGGGAGGGGTGTCGGCGGCTGATCAGCGGATCAGAGATGTCGCCAGACGTCCGCCGGGGTGAGCCCCTTGGCGACCATGAGCACCTGGAGGTGGTAGATCAGCTGGGAGATCTCCTCCGAGGTGCGCTCGTCACCCTCGTACTCGGCCGCCATCCAGACCTCGGCGGCCTCTTCCACGATCTTCTTGCCGATCTGGTGCACGCCGGCATCCAGTTCGGCGACGGTGCCGGAGCCGTCCGGGCGCGTGCGCGCCTTCTCGGTCAGCTCCGCGAACAGGTCGTCGAACGTCTTCACGCCGACCAGGCTACCGGTCTCCGCGGTCCCGGCCGACGCACCGTCCGGACGGGAGGCCCGGAGCGGCTCCGCGGGTCCGGTCGCGCCCGGCGCTCCCCCGGTCACGAGCGGGCCGCGGCGGCCGCCGCACGCAGGTCGGCGATGCGCGCAGCGGGCTCGCCGCCGTAGACGGCCGAGCCGGCCACGAGCGTGTCCGCGCCGCTGCGGACGGCCTCGGCGACGGTGTCGACGGCGATGCCGCCGTCCACCTCGAGCCAGACGTCGAGCCCGGAGGCGTCGACGGCGGCGCGCGCGTCGGCGAGCTTCGGCATCACGGAGGGCATGAACGACTGGCCACCGAAGCCCGGCTCGACGGTCATGAGCAGGATCATGTCGTAGGCGTCGAGGTGGTGCAGCACCGGGGTGATCGGGGTGCCGGGCTTGACGGCGACGGCGGCGCGGGCTCCGTTCGAGCGGATCGCGGCGGCGGTGGCCACCGGGTCGTCGGCGGCCTCGAAGTGGAACGTGACGCTCGACGCACCGGTCTCGGCGTACTTCGGGGCCTCGGTGTCGGCGTCGGTGATCATGAGGTGGACGTCGAGCGGCACCGGCGACACCTGCTGCAGGCGCTGCACGATCGGCAGCCCGAGGGTCAGGTTCGGCACGAAGTGGTTGTCCATCACGTCGACGTGCACCAGGTCGGCGGTCTCGATGCGGTGCAGCTCCCGCTCGAGGTTCGCGAAGTCGGCGGACAGGATGCTCGGCGAGATGCGGATCGTCACGCGTCGAGCCTACCGGCGTGCGCCTGCCCGGCCGCCCCGCACCGGTGCCCGCCACACCGTTCCGGGCGGACTCAGCCGGTGCCGAGGGCGCGCGTGCCGAGGGCGCGCGTGCCGAGGTCGGACCGGAGCATCGTCCCGAGTGCTGCTTCGACGAGCCACTCGCCCTGGGGGCGGTCGATCCGGCGCGACACGACGAGGGCCGCGATCCCCTGCATGGTCGCGGCGAACAGGAGCTTGAACGTGGTCCGGGGGTCGTCGCCGGGCTCGACCGGTGCGGTGCCGAGCGCACCGTCGAGCACGGCGAACAGCGACTCGGCAGCGGTCCGCACGGACCCGGACCGGCCGGTCGTCGACGCCTGGAACATGAGGTCCATGAGCGCCGCGTCGTCGACTGCGAAGTCGACGTACGCCAGGGCGACCCGGCGGAACCGCTCGTCGAGGTCGCCCGAGCCGGAGAGTGCCCGGCGCACCGCGGTGGTCAGTCGCTCGAAGCCGAGCACGGCGAGGGCGTCGAGCAGGGCCTGGCGGTCGACGAAGTGGCTCCGCGGCGCACCGTGGCTGACCCCGGCGCGGCGCGCCAGGTCGCGGAGGGACAACCCGTCGACGCCGTCCTCGCGCAGGACCTGGACGGCCTCGTCGAGCAGCACGGCCCGCAGGTTCCCGTGGTGGAAGGGACGCTCCGGCATGGGGAGAGCCTACCGCGGTACTAGGCATTGCCTATTTTCTAGTCAGTGCCTAGATTGGGCGCATGACATCTCGAGAGCACCTGCTCGTCCTCGGCGCCACCGGCCAGACCGGCCAGCATTTCACCCGCCTCGCACTCGACGCCGGACACCGCGTCCGCGCCGTCGTCCGGACACCGTCGAAGCTGACGGTCCAGCACGCCGACCTGCAGGTCGTGCAGGGCTCGGTCACCGACGGCCTCGACCTCGACGCGCTGCTCGACGGCGTGACGGGCGTGGTCGTGATGCTCGGGGACGTCGCCGCGCAGCGCGAGCGACCGGTCAACACCGCGTTCGTCCGCACGCTCGTGCCGGCCATGCGCCGGAGCGGCACGCGGCGGCTGCTGTACCAGGCCGGTGGGCTGAGCGCGCCTCCCGGCAAGCGGCTCGCGCCGGTGCTCCGCCTCGTCCGGTCGACGCTCGCGCGGGAGTACCTCGGGCAGCACGCGGACAACGAGTCGGTGATGCGCTACCTCGACGCCGAGGCGCAGGACATCGCCTGGACGGTCCACCGCGCCGGCATCGGCTCGGACGGCCCCTCCAAGGGCGAGCTGCGCCGCTCGGCGCGGTGGATCAGCATCGGCACCTTCCGGGACTGCGCCGCGTACAACCTGCGCACGCTGTTCGACGACACGGCCGTGCACACGTGCGACGGCAGTGCCTACCGACGGTCGCGCTGAGCCCGGTCCCGGTCGGCGCGGTGGTCAGTCGGCACGGTGGTCAGTCGGCGCGGTGGTCAGTCGACGCGGTGGTCAGCCGACGCGGCGGAACAGCGCGATGAACATCGCGTCCGTCCCCACGCGGTGCGGCCAGAGCTGCACGGTGTCGCCGTCCGCCACCCGAGGGTCGCGGGCGGCGACGCCCCGGACGACCGACGCCGTGTCGAGCTGTTCGAGCAGGTCACCGTGCCGCCGCATGAGCGCGTCGACCTGCCCCCGGGTCTCGGCCAGGTGCGGCGAGCAGGTCACGTAGGCGAGCGTCCCGCCCGGCGCCAGGACCCGGACGGCCGCGTCGAGCAGCTCGGACTGCAGGGCCGCGAGCTCCTGGACGTCCTCCGGTGCCTTCCGCCAGCGCGCCTCCGGCCGACGCCGCAGGGCGCCGAGCCCGGTGCAGGGCGCGTCGAGCAGGATGCGGTCGAAGGTGAGCCCGGTGCCGTCCCGCCCGTACCGCCGGGCGTCGCCCTCGACGACGCGCACGTGGTCGCCGAACACGCCGAGCGCGTTCCGCACGAGGCCGGCACGCGCCGGCACGAGTTCGTTCGCGACGAGGGTCGCGCCGCCCTGCTGGGCCTCGGCCGCGAGCAGCGCCGCCTTCCCGCCGGGGCCGGCGCACATGTCGAGCCACCGCTCCCCCGCGCGCACCGCGGACGAGCGGCTGAGCGCCAGCGCGGCGAGCTGCGATCCCTCGTCCTGCACGCGCAGGCGACCAGCGGCGACGCCCGGCACGCGGGCCGGGTCGCCGGAGACGCCCCGGATGCCGACGGGTGACACCGGTGACGCGTCGGCCTCCGGCACCGGGTCGACGGTCCGGACGGGAGGCACGGTGCCGGTCGCCCCGTCGGCCTCCGGTTCGTCGTCGGCCGCCACCAGGGCCGCCGGGGCGTCCGCCGCGCCGGTCGCGTCGGCGAACGCGGCGTCGTCGGCGTCCGTCGCGGTGCGCGCGGTGGCGGCGGCGACGTCCTCGTCGGTGGCGAGTCCGGGCAGCGCCGCGAGCTGGACCCGCGGCGCGGCGTTGTCCGCCGCGAGCAGGGCGGCGAGCTCGTCGCGGGAGCGCTCGGCGGCCAGGGCGTCGCGCAGCGCCGAGACGACCCACGTCGGGTGCGACCACCGTGTGGCGAGCAGGGCGTCGCCGCCGCGCCCCTCGGTGATGAGGGCGTCCCACTCGTCGTCGGACCGCGCGGCGATCTTCCGCATCACGGCGTTCACGAAGCCGGTCGCACGGCGGGCGCCGACCTCGCGCGCGAGCTCGACCGTGGCGTCGACCGCGGCGTGCGTCGGGGTCCGCATCGCGAGCAGCTGGTGGGCACCGAGCCGCAGCACGTCGAGCACGTCGGCCTCGATGTTCTCCGCACGGCGGCCGGACGCGAGCGCGATGACGACGTCGTAGCGGCCGAGCATCCGGATCGACCCGTAGGTCAGCTCGGTCGCGAACCCGGCGTCGCGGGCGGACAGGCCGGCGCGGCGGATCCGCGTCGGCAGCAGCAGGTTCGCGTACGCGTCGTCGACCTGCACGGCACGGAGCACGTCGAACGCGACACGTCGGGCGTTCGCGGGGCGCGGGCCGCGGCGGACGCCCCGGGTGTTCGTCGGCTGGCTCATGCGAGGACCTTCCCGTCCAGTTCGCCCAGGCCGCGGGCCCAGGCGGCGGCGTCCATCGCCTTCTTGCCGGCCGGCTGCACCTCGAGCAGCGCCAGCGGGGTGTCGGCGGTCCCGACCAGCAGCCGGCCGCCGTGGAGTGCCAGCGCACCGGGCGCGAGCTGCGGGGCGGGGTCCCCCGTGCCTCCCGTCAGCCGGTTGCTGCGGAGCAGCTTCACCCGGGTCTCGCCGAGGTGGGCGTACGCGCCGGGCTCGGGTGTGACCCCGCGCAGGCGTGCGTGCACGACCGCGGCGGGGGCATCGAAGTCGATGCGGCCGTCCTCGATGGTGGTCTTCGGAGCCAGGGTCGGCGTCCCCGTCTGCTCGGTCGCCTCCGCGGTGCCGGCGGCGATGCCGTCGACCACCCGGGCGACGGTCTCGGCGCCGGACTCGGCCATGGCGGCGAGGACCTCGCCGGAGGTCGCCTCCGGGTCGATGTCGAACGGGTCGGACGCGTACACGGGGCCGGCGTCGAGCTCCTCGACGAGCTGGAACACCGTCGCGGCGGTCCGGGCATCGCCCGCCATGACGGCGCGCTGCACGGGCGCCGCACCGCGGTACGCGGGGAGGTCGGAGAAGTGCAGGTTCACCCAGCCGTGCCGGGGCGCGTCGAGGGCCGGCCGGCGGAGCAGCGCGCCGTAGGCGACGATGACGCCGAGGTCGACGTCGAGGGCGACCAGCTCCGCGGTGACCCCCTCGTCGACCCGGACCGCCTCGATGACCGGCAGTCCGAGCTCCGCCGCGGCCTGTGCCACCGGCGTCGGCGTCAGGACCCGCTTGCGCCCCTGCGGTGTCGGCGGACGGGTGAGGACCGCGGCGATCTCGTGGTCGGACGCCGCGAGGCGACGGAGGGTGGGGACGGCCGCAGCGGGGCTGCCGGCGACGACGAGACGCATGGGGTCCATCGTCCCACGTGCGCACGGACCGACCGTCCCCGCGCGGGCGGCCGGCACGGACCCGTCGTCAGGACCACTGGTCCCGCAGGGACGGGGGCGTCCTCGTCGCCCCGGAGTCGCGACGAGCGCGCAGCAGCAGCACGAGCGACTCCGGCGAGTCGACCTCGTGGAGGCGACACGGACCGACGGAACGTGCCCAGTCGGCGGCGAACGCCTCGGCGTCCTCCCGCCGCCGACCGATGCCGGTGGGGACCGCCAGGCAGCGGCTGCGACGGGTGAGCGTCTGAGCCGCCCAGAGCGCGAGCGTGAGCAACGGCGCCCGTCGGAGTCGCGCGCGGTCCCCGCGTCCGGTCTCGAGCAGGAACCGCGGCGTCCGGACCGGACCGAACAGCTCCGCGAGCGCGGTGGTCACCGTGCGGCGGTCTGCGACCGTGCCGCCGACGGCCTCCATGGTGAACGCCACCGGCACTCCGCCGGCCACGGTCGGGGTGACCCTGATGTCGCCGTCCCCGTACGCGGGGACGCGTCCGGCACGGTGCAGGCCGTCCAGCACGACCCGGACGGCACGTCGGTACCCGAGGGCGGTGTCGAGCCGCTGCCGGAGCGCGGTGCCCAACTGGCGCGCGACGGGCCAGGCGACCGCGATCGCGACGACCACGACGGCCACGGTCCCGACGGCGCCGAGGACGGCACCGCCGCGCCACAGTTCCACGAGGACGCGCAGCGACTGGCCCACGACGGCGAGCACGAGCGCCAGGACCGCGCTCATCACGGCGGCCGCGGTGGGCCCGGTGGTGAAGGGAGCCACGTCCGGCTCGCGGAGGACGGTGGCGGTGCTCTCCCGGTCGGCGTACGGTTCACCGATGCGCCAGGCCCGACGGGTCTGCTCGCGGGGCGGGAGGGCAGCCGCGACGTCGTCGTCGAGTGCCCGGACGGTCTGCCGCCGGTCCTTGCCGACGAGTGCGACGAGTCGGCGGGCCTGCACGTCGGAGAGTGCGGTCCCGACTCCCCGGACGACCTGGGCGTCGTCCTCGCGGAGGAGTCCCCAGATCTGCTGGTGCTTGCGGTGCATCCGACTGACGTCCGGCGCGGCGAGGAGCGGGACGTCGGCGGGCAGGACCGCGGTGACGGTCCAGTTGTGGGCCACCTTGCGGGGCCAGGCCGGGTCGAGCCGGAGGGTGCGACCGCGGAGCTGCTGCGTGGCGGACGAGGTCGCCACGGCGGTGAGGTCGATCAGGGTGTTCGCCGCGGGGCAGTCCCAGCCCTCTCCGAGCAGTCCGCGCGTCCCGACCACCAGGCGGGTCGTGCCGTCCGTGAGCAGGGCCGAGACACCGGCGACGACCGCGGCCGAACCGGTGCCGCCGGTGTCGACCTCGAGGACGTCGGGTCCGTCCGCCGACGGCGAGGCGACCAGCTCGGCGTCGAGCAGGCGTCGCAGGGCGGGCAGGAGGAGGTCGGCGTCGCGGGCGGCGATGCGGAGGTGCTCCGCGGTGACGAGCACGGGCCGGAGTGCGGCGGTGGTCGGGTCGGCGACGACGGTGCCGAACGTCCGGAGCGCACCGGCGCCGCGGCGTCCGCTGCCACGGGCGTTCCCGTGCGTGGCGTGGTCGGTGACGACGACGGCACGGAGGTGGTCCGCGGCGTCCTGTGCGAGTTCGAGTCGGAGGATCTCCGCGACGGCGCCGTCCTTCGCGGACGACGACGCGAGCACGGTGTCCACCGGGTCGCGACCGCGACGCACCCCGCGGTCCGTCAGGGTGAACCCGAAGTCGACGATGGACCGCTTGATGCGCTGCCACTGTTCGGCCCGTTCGGGGTCGGGCAGGAGCCGGTCGAGTGCGTACCGGGCGAGGAGCCGGAGGCGCTGCTCCGCGTCGGGAGCGGTCCGGGCACCGGGGTGCACGAGGGCGAGGAGCGGGTGACCGGGTCGAACCTCGGCGAGCATGCGCGCAGCGGACTCGGCGACCGCGAAGTCGGCGTCGAACGCGCGGGCGAGTCGTGCCTCCGGCGACGCCTGCCCGGGACGTCCTCCGTCGCCCTCGGGGTCGTCGGCCGACGGTTGCAGGGTGTGCACGAGCCAGTCGGCGCCGTCGGGATCGTCGAACGTCGTGCCCACGAGCGCTTCGAGCCGTTCCTCGTGGTCGCGGAGGAACGCGCGTTCCTCGGCGCTGGGTTCGACGAACCAGACGTGGTCGCGGTACGGGGCGAGGTTGCCCTCCTTCACCACGGCCGGGGTGGGGACCTCGTGGTCGACGTCCCCGAGCAGCGCGGTGTAGTTGTCGTGCGCGTCCCGGTCGTCGGTGGACGGCAGGGTCGCGGTGAGTCCGATGAGCAGGGGCTCACGGCCCGACTCCCGGATGCGTGCCGCCAGGTACGCGACGACCAGCGCCCAGTGGTCGAGCAGGTGGTGGCACTCGTCGAGGACGATCGTCTCGACACCGTGCGCGACGAGGCGGTCGACGAGGGCGCGCGCGTTCGGGTGGAGGGCGGCCTCGAGGAGCGCGGGGTCCTCGCGGGCGAGTCGTCGGCGGACGGCGCGGGAGCGCCGCGCGATGCCCGTCCGGTACGCCGTCGGGTTCGCGGTCTCGAGGTCGGCGAGCCACACCGCCGCAGCCTGTTCGTCCCGGCCGCCCTCGACGAGTTCGCGGCGCCAGTCCGCGGCGGCGACGTCCGTGAGCGGGTTCCCCGTCTCGAGCACCGAGAGCATCTGGTAGGTCAGCGCGGTCAGGTCCCCGAGGCGTGCGGGGTCCTCGGACACCGAGACCGACCGGCTGCCGTCGGAGGTGTCGAGGGCGGCCGCCGATGCGGCCCACTGGGCGCGGATCGTCGCGGTCGGAGCGAGTGCGACGGCCCGCGCCCCGTGCCGTCCGGCGAGCAGGAGACCGAGCAGGGTCTTGCCCGACCCCGGCGGTGCGACCACGTGCACGGGGTCGCCCGGCACGACCGGCACCCGCTCGAGCACGTCCGCCTGGTAGCGCCGCAGCGTCCCCCGGTAGCGCCAGCCCGTGAGCGGACCGCGCCGTTCCCCCGTCGTCACTCCCCGAGTCTCCCACGGGTCGCGCCGGACTCCCCGCGCGGCCCCGGGACACCGCATCCGGTCGGCGGTCGGTCGTCCCGCGTGCGCGTTCTGCGGATCGACCGCGAACCGGCTGTGAGCGAGGTGAGTACGGTCGCACCCACCACGATCAGGGAGACGACCATGTCCGATGTCACCACGTCCACCAACCGATACGCCGGCTCGAGCATCCAGAAGGTCGCGCTCGTCGTCGGCATCGTGTTCCTGCTCGTCGGGATCGCCGGCTTCGTGCCCGGCCTGACCTCCGGGTCGCTCGCGGGCGCCGGCCACGACTCGATGGCGATGCTGCTCGGGATCTTCCAGGTCTCGGTGCTGCACAACATCGTGCACCTGCTGTTCGGGGTCGTCGGGCTGGCGGCCGCCGGTCGCGCCTCCGGCTCGCGCATGTACCTGGTGATCGGCGGGATCGTCTACTTCGTGCTCTGGATCTACGGGCTCTTCACCGCCGGCCACTCCTCCGGTGCGAACTTCGTGCCGCTCAACAACGCCGACAACTGGCTGCACCTCGTGCTCGCCGTCGGCATGGTCGCGCTCGGTATCGTGTTCCCGCGCATGCGGCAGCGCCCGGTCGGCGCCTGACGGCCGACGGCCGACCGAACGACACGACCCCGGGGCGCGCGCTCCGGGGTCGTGGTGTGTCCGGGGTCGTGGTGTGTCCGGGGCCCGGCGACGGTGCCGGTGGGGCGGGGCGTGCGCCGGCGGCACGGCCTCGGCGCCGACGCTCCACGACGTGATCGCTGTCGCACGACGTCGGTGTCGTCGCACGACGTCGACGCCCGGCGTGGGCGCCGCCGGCACCGCCTCGGCGCCGACGCTCCACGACGTGATCGCTGTCGCACGACGTCGATGTCGTCGATCGACAGCGCCCACCCCGAGCAGCGCGTCCGCGCGCGTCAGACCTCGGTGAACGGCTCCGCGTCGTCGAGCCGGGCCCGCAGCGCCGGCGCGGCACGTCGGCGGTTGCCGCCGGGCAGCACCCGCCGGGTCGACGACCGGCGGATGACCTCGGCCTTGAGCGTCGCCGCGACCTCGGCGCCGTGCGCGTACGGGAACCGCACGATCACCCGGACCGAGCCCGGCAGGGCGTCGTCCTCGACGGGCACCGGCCCGAGGACCGGACCGGCGGTGAGCCCCTCGAGCGCCTCGACCGCTGCGGTGACCGCCTGGTCGGTGCCGGTCAGCGTCGCCACCCGGACGGCGGGCGGGAAGTGCAGCTCGCGCCGGTCGGTCAGCTCGTCGTGCGCGGGTCCGTCGAGCCGCCACAGCGCCATCGCCGTCGCGAGCTTGCCGCCGATTCCCACCAGGTAGACCTCGGCGCCCGGTGCGCCCTTCGCCGCGGCGTCGGTCCAGAAGCGCAGGACGTCCTCCTGCACGCGCAGGCCCTCTCGCGCGAGCATCTTCTCGCCGTCGAGCAGGAGCACGCAGGCGTACCCGCCCGCGACGCTCGGTTCGGCCCCGCGGGTCGCGACCACGACGGACGGCTTCGCGGGGACCTCGTCGAGCGGTCGGGAGCCGTCCGCCACGACGATCCGGGTGCCGGGGAAGGCGCGGCCGAGCTCGTCGGCGGTGCGCTGGGCGCCCTGGCCGACCGGCTTGACCGTGCCGTTGCCACAGGTCGGGCACCGGAAGCCCACGGCGAGGGCGCCGCAGAACCGGCACTGCGGCGTGGCACCGCGGTGCGGGCTGCCGAGCGGTCCCCCGCACACCCGGCAGTGCGCGCGCTCCCCGCACTCCGCGCAGACCAGGCCGGTGCCGAAGCCCGGGCTCGCCACCTGCACCAGGACGGGGCCGTGCTGGCTCGCCTCGCGGGCGGCCCGCCACGCCGAGCTCGGGATCCGTGCCTGGGCCGCGTAGCCGTCGGCGCCGGTCTGCTGCAGGGTCGGGATCACCTTCGGCGTCTTCGCCCGGTACGGGGTGACCTCCTGCAGCCAGTGCAGTTCGACGAGCCGCTGGACGTCGGTGCTCCGGGCGTGGGACAGGAACAGCAGCGCCGCCCCGGACTGCGCCGCGCGCACCAGGGCGACGTCCCGCGTGTGCACGTACGGCGCCCGGGGCTCGGCGAACGAGGCGTCGCCGTCGTCCCACATCGCGATGAGGCCGAGGGTCGTCGCCGGCGCGTACACGGCGGTGCGGTTGCCGATCGCGACGACGGCGTGCGACCGGGCCTGCAGCAGGGCCTTCGCCCGCTGGCCGTTCGTCTGCTTCGCGTCGAACCGCACGACGCGTTCGGCGGGGAGCACGGCGAGCAGCGCGCGCTCGAGGTCGCCGACGTCGCGGAAGTCCGGGACGGCGATGACGGCCGACTCCTCGGCGGCGAGGGCGTGCGCGGCGGCCTGTGCGAGCGTCGCCGCCCACCCGGGCACCCAGACGGGTGCGGACTCCGGACCGAGTGCGACGGGGTGCGGCACCGCGGCGACGGCGGCCCGGCCGTGCTCGGCGACGATGCCCTCGAGCACGCCGTCGGTGTACCCGGTGACCGCTGGCGGGGTGACCGCGGGTGGTGTCCACGTGGTGTCGCGGGCGAGCCACGCCTTCTCGGCGCGGACCTGACGGGTCGGGACGGCGAGCCGGAGCACGTCCGAGGCGACCCCGGCGGCGCGGTCGGCCACGGCGCGGGCGAGGGTCCAGATCTCGGGCGCCAGGACCGGCACCGGGGACAGGACGGCCTCGACCTGGCTGAGCTCGCCCGGGTACTCACCTTCGCTGACGATCTCGACGACGTACCCATCGGACATCCGGGCGCCGGTGCGCAGCGGCACCTTCACCCGGACCCCCGCGACGCAGTCGTCCTCGAGCTCGGCCGGCACCCGGTAGTCGAACAGTCGGTCCAACTGCGGGAGCGGCGAGTCGAGGACGACCCGCGCGACGGTGGTCACGCGGTCGCCTCAGACGGCGGCGGTGACGAGCCCTGCTGCGGCGCGGAGTTCCTCGACACGGTCGAGCTGCTCCCAGGTGAACCCGGGGAGCTCGCGACCGAAGTGGCCGTAGGTCGCGGTCTGCGCGTAGCGCGGCTTGAGCAGGTCGAGGTCGCGGATGATCGCGGCGGGACGCAGGTCGAAGACCTGGCGGATCGCTGCCTCGATCGTGGCGTCGTCGACGTGCCCGGTGCCGAAGGTCTCGACGTACAGGCCGACGGGCTTCGCGCGCCCGATGGCGTAGGCGACCTGCACCTCGAGGCGGTCCGCGAGGCCGGCCGCGACGGCGTTCTTCGCGACCCAGCGCAGGGCGTAGGCCGCCGAGCGGTCGACCTTCGACGGGTCCTTGCCGCTGAACGCGCCACCGCCGTGCCGCGAGGCGCCGCCGTAGGTGTCGACGATGACCTTGCGTCCGGTCAGACCGGCGTCGCCCTGGGGCCCGCCGATCTCGAACCGGCCGGTCGGGTTGACGATGACGTCGACGTGGGACGAGTCGAGGTCGACCAGGTCGAGCACCGGGCGGATGACGTGCTCGGTGATGTCGGCGGTCAGCTGGTCGAGCGTGACGGTCGGGGCGTGCTGCGTGGAGAGCACGACGGTCTCGACGGTCTTCGGCACGACGCCGTCGTAGCCGATGGTGACCTGGGTCTTGCCGTCGGGGCGCAGGAACGGCAGCTCGCCGGACTTGCGGACGGCGGCGAGGCGTTCGGCCAACCGGTGCGCCAGCCAGATCGCGACCGGCATGTACTCGGGCGTCTCGTTCGTGGCGAAGCCGAACATGATGCCCTGGTCACCCGCACCCTGGCGGTCGAGCGGGTCGACACCGGCGCCGCTGCGGGAGTCGAGCGACTCGTCGACGCCCTGCGCAATGTCGGGCGACTGCGCGCCGATCGAGACCTCGACGCCGCAGGTGCGGCCGTCGAAGGAGACGTCGGACGAGTTGTAGCCGATGCCCGTGATGACGTCGCGGACGAGCTTGGGGATCTCGACGTAGCCCGAGGTCGTGACCTCGCCGGCGACGTGCACGAGGCCCGTCGTGACCATCGTCTCGACGGCGACCCGGGCGTTCGGGTCGACCGCGAGCAGCGCGTCGAGGATGCTGTCCGAGATCTGGTCGCAGATCTTGTCGGGGTGCCCCTCGGTCACCGACTCGGACGTGAAGAGGCGCAGCGGAGCGTTGGTCACCGGGATCAGTCGGTGGGCTGCTGCTGCTTGGTGACGGTGAGCTTGTCCTCGTTGATCTCGTGGAGCGCGACGGACAGCGGCTTGTCGTCGATCGTCGAGTCGACGAGCGGGCCCACGTTGTCGAAGAGCGAGCCCTCGTGCAGGTCGGCGTAGTAGTCGTTGATCTGCCGCGCACGCTTCGACGCGAAGATGACCAGCGCGTACTTCGACTCGACCTTGCTGAGCAGGTCGTCGATGGGCGGGTCGATGATGCCCTGGGGGTTGGCCATGGTGTCTCCTGTCGACTGCGGATGTCGTGGGCGGGTGTCCTGCGCGCGGACCGCGAGGGCCCCGGCACGCACGCGCACCCGTGCACCCGTCAGGGCGCAGAGAACAAGTCTACGACCTCGCGTGCCGCCGTGCTGACATCCGAGTTCACGATCCGCACGTCGAACTCGTCCTGTGCGGCCAGTTCGACCTTCGCGGTCTCGAGACGGCGGGCCTGTTCCTCGGCCGACTCGGTCCCGCGGCCGATGAGCCGGCGCACGAGTTCGTCCCAGGTGGGGGGCAGCAGGAACACGAGGACGGCCTCGGGCATCGCGTCGCGGACCTGTCGCGCGCCCTGCAGGTCGATCTCGAGCATGACCTTCTCGCCGGCGTCGAGCGCGCGGTCGATCGGCGGCCGCGGGGTGCCGTAGCGGTACGAGTTGTGCACCGTGGCCCACTCGAGCAGCTCGCGGTCGCGGATCATCCGGTCGAACTCGTCGTCGTCGACGAAGTAGTAGTGCACCCCGTCGACCTCGCCGGGGCGGGGCTTCCGGGTGGTGGCGGACACGCTCAGCTCGACGTCCGGGTACTGCTCGCGGATGTGGGCACTGACCGTGCCCTTGCCCACGGCGGTCGGCCCGGCGAGCACGACGAGCTTCGACGCACCGCGTCGGCGCCCGCGTGCGGCGAGCCAGTCCGCCAGGGCGGTGCGCTGCCGGGAGCCGAGTCCGCCGAGGCGCTTCGACGGCGCGATGCGCAGCTCTCCCATGACCGTCTCGGCGCGCGCCGGCCCGATGCCGGACAGGCTCGTCAGCAGGTCGCGGACCCGCAGCGAGCGTTCCGCCGAGGTCGACTCGACGAGCTCGTCGGACCACGCGGACCGGGCGACCTCGAGGGCGGAGCGCTCCCCCGACGCGATCGCGGCCTTCACCGCTGCCCGGGCGCGTCGCGCCGCCACCGCGGCCTGCGCGGCGGCGGCCCGGTCGACCTCGGGCGGGTTGCGGTGGGCGGGCTTGTCGTCGCGGTCCGACGTCATGCGGCTGCCCCCAGTGCGGCCCGGATCCGGTCGGCACGGTCGGCGACGAGCGCGGCGACGCCCTCGGGCCCGTCGGTGAGCAGCCCGCGGGACTCGCTCACGAGCACCTGCTCGGCGCGGGCGCCGTACAGCGCGCGGAGGTCCTCGATGCGTGCACCCTGGGCACCGAAGCCCGGGGCGAGCACCGGCGCGGAGCCGATGGCGTCCGCGTCGATGCCGAAGTCGTCGAGGTGAAGGGTCGCGCCGAGCACGAGCCCGACGTCCCCGAGGGCGTGGTCGCCCGCGGTCCGGTTGTCGTCTGCCACGTCCAAGACGATACCGGCAGCCACGCTGCGGCCCGCGCGCGGCCCCTCGGCGAGCACGGCGGTCTGCAGCACCCGGGCCTCGGGGTTGCTCGTCGCGGCGAGGACGAAGACGCCCGCACCGTTCCGGCGGGCCACGGCCACCGTGCCGGCGAGCGAGCCGTAGCCGAGGTACGGCGACACCGTCATCGCGTCGGCCGCGAACGGCCCGTCGCGGTCGAGCCACGCGAGCGCGTAGTCGTCACCGGTGGTCCCGATGTCGCCCCGCTTCACGTCGGCGACGACCAGGAGGCCCACATCGCGTGCCCGACGGATCGTCGCGTCGAGCGCGCGGTAGCCCGCCACCCCGGCCGCCTCGAAGAAGGCCACCTGCGGCTTCACGATCGCCGCGCGGCCGGCGGCCGCGTCGACCAGGGCAGCACCGAAGGCGGTCAACCCCTGCTCGTCGCGGCCGAGCCCCCACGCCGCCAGGGTGGCGGCGTGGGGGTCGATGCCGACGCAGAGGGGTGAACGCGACCCGATGGCGGCCGCGAGACGGTCGCCGAAGGGGGCCGGGCCTCCTGTGCGGGTGGTCACGCTCACCAGGTCGCGCGCTCGAGCGCGTAGTCCTGCAGGCTGCGGACGTTGAGCGGCGAGCCGATCGTCTCGATCGCCGCGACGGCCGCACCGATCTGCGCGATCGTCGTGAACAGTGGCTTGTCCGCCGCGACGGTGGCCGCACGGATCTCGTACCCGTCCGCACGACCGGCGGCACCCGACGGCGTGTTGATGACGATGTCGACCTCGCCCGTGGCGAGCAGGTCGACGACGCTCTCGCCGCCCTGGCTGTACTTGCCGACGATCCCGACCTCGATGCCGTTGCGGCGGAGGATCTCCGCCGTGCCCTCGGTCGCGATGATCGTGAAGCCGAGCTGCTGCAGGCGGTGCACCGGCAGCACGATCGCGCGCTTGTCGGTGTCGGCGACGCTCACGAAGACCGTGCCGCTGGTCGGCAGGCCGCCGTACGCGGCGTCCTGCGACTTGAGGAACGCCCGCGGGAAGTCGCGGTCGATGCCCATGACCTCGCCGGTGGAGCGCATCTCGGGGCTGAGCACCGAGTCGACGACCTGGCCCTCGCGGGTGCGGAAGCGACGGAAGGGCAGCACGGCCTCCTTCACGGCGACCGGGGACTGCGCGGGCACCAAGGCGCCGTCGCGCTCGGGCAACATGCCCTCGGCGACGAGCTCGGCGACCGTGGTGCCGGTCATGATGCGGGACGCGGCCTTCGCCAGCGGGATGCCGAGCGCCTTCGAGACGAAGGGCACCGTGCGGCTGGCGCGCGGGTTCGCCTCGAGAACGTAGAGCACGCCGGCGCCGATGGCGAACTGGACGTTGAGCAGGCCCTGCACGCCGATGCCGCGGGCGATCTTCTCGGTCGCGTCGACGACGCCCTGGATCTCCGCACGGCCGAGGCCGACCGGGGGCAGGGTGCAGGCCGAGTCGCCGGAGTGGATGCCGGCCTCTTCGAGGTGCTCCATGATGCCGCCGATGTAGAGCCGCTCGCCGTCGAAGAGCGCGTCGACGTCGATCTCCACGGCGTCGTCGAGGAACCGGTCGACCAGCAGCGGGAGCTCCGGGCCGATGATCGCCTGGTCGGCCATCCGGTCGAAGTAGTCCGCGAGCGACGGGGAGTCGTACAGGATCTCCATGCCGCGGCCGCCGAGCACGAACGACGGGCGGACGAGGACGGGGTAGCCGATCTCCTCGGCCACCGTGGTCGCGCTCGCCAGGTCGTGGGCCGTGCCGTTCCGCGGGGCGAGCAGACCGGCGGCGTCGAGGATGGCGGAGAACTGCCCGCGCTCCTCGGCCGAGTCGATCGCGCTCGGGCTGGTGCCGAGGATCGGGATGCCCGCGGCCTCGAGCGGCTTCGCCAGGCCCAGCGCGGTCTGGCCGCCGAGCTGCACGACGACGCCCACGAGCTCGCCGGACGCCGCCTCGGCCTCGATGACCTCGAGGACGTCCTCGGCGGTCAGCGGCTCGAAGTACAGGCGGTCCGAGGTGTCGTAGTCGGTCGACACGGTCTCGGGGTTGCAGTTGATCATGATCGTCTCGAACCCGGCGGCGCTCAGCGCGAACGACGCGTGCACGCACGAGTAGTCGAACTCGACGCCCTGCCCGATGCGGTTCGGGCCGGAGCCGAGGATGACGACCTTCTTGCGGTCGCTCGGGGCAACCTCGGTCTCGGTGTCGTACGACGAGTAGTGGTACGGCGTCAGGGCCGGGAACTCGCCGGCGCAGGTGTCGACGGTCTTGAAGACCGGGCGGATGCCGAGGGCGTGCCGGTCGCCGCGGACCTGCTGCTCGCTCACCGGGTGCTCCGGGGTGCTGCGCAGCGACGCGATCTGGACGTCGCTGAAGCCGTGCTCCTTCGCCCAGCGCAGGGTGTCCGCGTCGAGGGTCTCAGCGGCACGGACCTCGTCGGCGACCTCGTTGATGAGCACGATCTGGTCGATGAACCAGGGGTCGATCTTCGTGGCCTCGAAGACCTCGTCCGCGGTGGCACCCGCGACCAGGGCCTGCTGCACCGTGACGATGCGGCCGTCGGTCGGCACCTGGGCCTTCGTCAGCAGGGCGTCCTTGTCGAGCTCCGCCGCCGGGGTGTCCCAGTGGAAGCTCGACCCGCGCTTCTCGAGCGAGCGCAGCGACTTCTGCAGTGCGGTGGCGTAGTTCCGGCCGATGGCCATCGCCTCGCCGACGCTCTTCATCGTCGTGGTCAGCGTGGCGTCGGCGGCCGGGAACTTCTCGAACGCGAACCGCGGGGTCTTCACGACCACGTAGTCGAGCGTCGGCTCGAAGCTCGCCGGGGTGACGCGGGTGATGTCGTTCTCGATCTCGTCCAGGCGGTAGCCGATGGCGAGCTTCGCGGCGATCTTCGCGATCGGGAAGCCCGTCGCCTTCGACGCGAGGGCCGACGAGCGGGACACGCGGGGGTTCATCTCGATGACGATGACGCGGCCGTTCGACGGGTCGACGGCGAACTGGATGTTGCAGCCACCGGTGTCGACGCCGACGCGACGGATGATGTCGATGCCGATGTTCCGCATGTTCTGGTACTCGCGGTCGGTCAGGGTCAGCGCGGGGGCGACCGTGATCGAGTCACCGGTGTGCACGCCGACCGGGTCGACGTTCTCGATGGAGCAGATGACGACGGTGTTGTCGTAGTTGTCGCGCATCAGCTCGAGCTCGTACTCCTTCCAGCCGAGGATCGACTCCTCGAGCAGGACCTCGGTCGTCGGGCTGGACTGCAGCCCGTCGCCGACGAAGCGGACGAGTTCTTCCTCGTTGTAGGCGAAGCCCGAGCCGAGGCCGCCCATGGTGAAGGACGGGCGGACGACCAGCGGGTACCCGAGGTCCTTCGCGAACTCCTTCGCTTCTTCCAGCGTGTGCGCGATGTGGCTGCGGGCGACGTCGGCGCCGGACTCGAGCACGAGCTCCTTGAAGAGCTGGCGGTCCTCGCCGCGCTGGATCGCCTCGACCTTGGCGCCGATGAGCTCGACGCCGTGCTTCGTCAGGATGCCGGCCTCGTCGAGCGCGATGGCCGCGTTCAGGGCGGTCTGCCCGCCGAGGGTCGGCAGGACGGCGTCCGGCTTCTCGATGCGGATGATCTCCTCGAGCGACGCGTTCGTGATCGGCTCGATGTACGTCGCGTCCGCGAAGTCGGGGTCGGTCATGATCGTCGCCGGGTTCGGGTTGACCAGGATGACCCGGACGCCCTCGGCCCGGAGGACACGGCAGGCCTGGGTGCCGGAGTAGTCGAACTCGGCCGCCTGGCCGATGACGATCGGGCCGGAACCGATGACCAGGACGGAGTTGATGTCTGCGCGCTTCGGCATCAGTTGGCTTCCTTCGTGACGTCTGCTGCAGGGGTGGTCGCGGTGGCGGTGGCCGGGTCGAGCGGCTGCCCGTCGCGACGCTCGCGCACCATGTCCGCGAACCGGTCGAAGAGGTACATGCTGTCGTGCGGTCCGGCGGCGGCCTCGGGGTGGTACTGCACGCTGAACGCCGGCACGTCGAGCGCGCGGAGGCCCTCGACGACGTTGTCGTTGAGCGAGTAGTGCGAGACCTCGACCCGGCCGAAGCCGGCCGGCGACTCGAGGACCTCGCCGAGGGGCGCGTCCACCGCGAAGCCGTGGTTCTGGCTCGTGATCTCGACCTTGCCCGTCGTGGTGTCGAGCACCGGCTGGTTGATGCCGCGGTGGCCGAAGGGCAGCTTGTACGTGCCGAAGCCGAGGGCACGGCCGAGCAGCTGGTTGCCGAAGCAGATGCCGAAGAACGGACGGCCGCTCCGCAGCGACTCCTGCAGCAGCTCCACCTGCGCGTCGCTCGCGGCGGGGTCGCCGGGACCGTTCGAGTAGAACAGGGCGTCCGGCGCCAGGGCCTCCAGCGACTCGGCGGAGATGTCCTGCGGCACCACGTGCACCTCGAAGCCGCGGGCGGCGAGGTACCGGATGGTCGAGGCCTTCACGCCGAGGTCGAGCACGGCCAGGGTGCCGATCTGCTCGCCGACGGCGGGGACGACGTAGGTCTCGGGGGTCGACACGACCGACGAGAAGCTCGCCCCGGCCATGCCGGCCTGGTCACGCACGAGCTGCTCCTGCTCGGCGGCCGGCAGTGCCGCGTCCGCACCGCTGAACACGCCGCCCTTCATGGCGCCGGCGTCGCGGATGCGCCGGGTGAGGGCACGGGTGTCGATGCCGGAGATGCCGACGATGCCGTCGCGCACCAGGTGGTCGTCGAGCGTGGCGTTCGCGCGGTGGTTCGACACCACGCGGCTGGGGTCGCGCACCACGTACCCGGCGACCCAGATGCGACGGGACTCGGGGTCCTCGTCGTTCACCCCGGTGTTGCCGATGTGCGGTGCGGTCTGCACCACGATCTGCCCGGCGTAGGAGGGGTCGGTCAGCGTCTCCTGGTAGCCGGTCATGCCGGTCGCGAAGACCACCTCGCCGAGCGTGCGCCCACGGGCGCCGTAGGCCCAGCCGTCGTACCGGGTGCCGTCTTCGAGGACCAGTACGGCCCGTTCGCGTGTCATGAGTTCGTCCCTTCGCCCGCGGTCTGCGGGGGTTCGTGCTTCGTCGACAGTCCCTGCAGGGCGACGAGCGCAGCTGCGTCGCCCTGCGGGAACCGGAAGTAGGTGTCGAGGTCCGACGCGCCCGCGGCGCCGGTCGCCGTCCATCGCAGACGGACCAGTCCCCCGGGCTCGACCACGCGGTCGATCGCCCACGTCGCCCGGTCCGCACCGCGGACCGCCGCCGCCGCGATCCACCGGTCCGGGGTGCCGGCGTGGTGGAGCACCACACCGGTGTCGTGGACGGTGACCCCGCCGCGGCCGCGGAACCCGAGTCCGCCGGCCGTCATCCGCTCGAGCGGCTGGTCGGCGCGGGTCGTCGCGACGGTGAAGCCGTCCCACGACCCGGCCGCCGGTCCGACGTCGGTCGGCACCGGGACGGGAGGCACGGCCTCCGTCTGCTTCCTCGCCCGCGTCCGCCAGGTGCGTGCCATGGCGACGAACAGTGCGGCGACGAGGACGAGGACGATCCCGCCGACGAGCCAGCGCAGGGCGTCGGCGCTCATGCGGACACCCCGCTCATGCGCTCGCCCCGACCCGGACGGCCCTGGCGTGCGCGGCGACCGTCTCGGCGTCGACGAGTGCGCCGTCGAGCACGGTGGCCGCACCGTGGTGGAACGTCGCGACGACGCGACCGGGCAGCCGCATGCCCAGGTACGGGGAGTTCTGCGACTGGCCGGCGAGGTCGTCGACCGAGAAGTCGCGGACCGCCGACGGGTCGTAGAGCGCGAGTTCGGCCGGCGCGCCCTCGGCGATCCGCTGCCCGTGGCCCTCGACCTGCCCGATCCGCGCCGGTGCCTCGGACAGCACCCGGGCGACGTCGGCCCAGTCGAGCTGCCCGCTGTCGACGACGGCGGCCTGCACGACGCTGAGCGCTGACTCGAGCCCGACCATGCCGTTCGCCGCGGCGGGCCACTCGCAGCACTTCGCCTCGGCGGTGTGCGGCGCGTGGTCGGTCGCGACGATGTCGATGGTGCCGTCGGCCAGGGCGGCCCGGAGCGCGTCGACGTCCTCGCGCGACCGCAGCGGCGGGTTCACCTTGTAGCGGGCGTCGTACCCGGCGGCGCCGTCGTGCCCGGCGATGAGGTCCTCGGTGAGCACGAGGTGGTGCGGCGTGACCTCGGCCGTGACGGCGATGCCGCGGGACTTCGCCCAGCGGATCACCTCGACGCTGCCGGCGGTGGAGACGTGGCAGACGTGCAGGCGGGCACCGACGTGGTCGGCGAGCAGGACGTCGCGGGCGATGATCGCCTCCTCCGCGACGGCGGGCCAGCCGGCGAGGCCGAGCTCCGACGACAGACGGCCCTCATTCATCTGCGCGCCGATGGTCAGCCGCGGTTCCTGCGCGTGCTGCGCGAGGACGCCGCCGAAGCCCTTGATGTACTCGAGCGCACGGCGCATGAGCAGCGGGTCGGCCACGCAGGAGCCGTCGTCCGAGAAGACCCGGACCCTGGCCCGGCTCGTCGCCATCGCCCCGATCTCGGACAGGTGCGTGCCCTGCAGCCCCTGCGAGACGGCACCGATCGGTCGGACGGTGACGTAGCCGGCGTCGTCCCCGAGGGCCTGCACCTGCTCCACCACGCCGGCGGTGTCCGCCACGGGGTTCGAGTTCGCCATCGCGTTCACGGCGGTGAAGCCACCGGCGGCCGCGGCGCGCGAGCCGGTGAGGACCGTCTCGGACTCCTCGTGCCCGGGCTCGCGCAGGTGCGTGTGCAGGTCGACGAGACCGGGCAGGGCGACGAGTCCGTCGGCGTCCACGACGGTGGCGCCGGACGCGTCGAGCCCGGACCCGACCGCGGTGATGCGTGCTCCCTGCAGTCGGATGTCGGCACGCGTGCCGTCGACCAGCTGCGCGCCGCGGATGAGGTGGGCGGTCATGCGGTGGTCTCCTTCGAGGGTGCGGCGTTCGTGGTGTCGGAACCGGTGAGCGCGAGGTAGAGCACGGCCATCCGCACGCTCACGCCGTTCGCGACCTGTTCGACCACGGTCGAGCGGGGGTCGTCGGCGGCGACGCCGGCGATCTCGAGCCCGCGGTTCATCGGACCGGGGTGCATGATCAGCGTGCGCTCGGACAGCCGGGCGGCGCGTGCGGCGGTCAGGCCGAAGTGCCGGGTGTACTCGCGCTCGTTCGGGAAGAAGGCGTCGTGCATGCGCTCCTGCTGGATCCGGAGGGTCATCACGACGTCCGGGTCCTCGGCGAGGGCGGCGTCGAGGTCGTGGTGCACGGCGGCACCGAACGGACGCTCCACCGCGGGCAGCAGCGTCGGCGGGGCGACGAAGGTGACCTCGGCGCCGAGCGTGCGGAGGAGCCAGGCGTTGCTCCTGGCCACGCGGCTGTGCAGGACGTCGCCGACGACCGCGACGCGGACCCCGTCGAGCCCCTGGCCCCGGCTCGCGTCCCCGTGCAGGCGTCGCCGCATCGTGAACGCGTCGAGCAGCGCCTGCGTCGGGTGCTCGTGGGTGCCGTCGCCGGCGTTCACCACCGGCACGTCGATCCAGTCGGCGTCGGCGAGCACCCGAGGGGCGCCGGACGCGCCGTGCCGCATGACGATGCCGTCGATGCCCATCGCGCCGAGGGTCTGCACGGTGTCCTTGAGCGACTCGCCCTTCGAGACGCTCGACCCCTTCGCGGCGAAGTTGATGACGTCGGCGGAGAGGCGCTTCGCGGCGGCCTCGAAGGAGATCCGGGTGCGCGTCGAGTCCTCGAAGAACAGGTTGACGACGGTCTTGCCGCGGAGCGCGGGGAGCTTCCGGACCTCGCGCTGGTTGACCTCCGCCATCTCCTCGGCGACGTCGAGGATGTGCACGGCCTGGTCGCGGCTCAGGTCCGCGGTGGAGAGCAGGTGTCGCATCACGCCGCCCCCTGCTCGATGACGACCTCGTCGGCGCCGTCGGTCTCGGTCAGGCGGAGCGTGACGCGCTCGTCGGACGCGGTCGGCAGGTTCTTGCCGACGTGGTCGGCGCGGATCGGCAGCTCGCGGTGTCCGCGGTCGACGAGCACGGCGAGCCGGACGGCGCGCGGCCGGCCGATGCCCTGCAGGGCGTCGAGCGCGGCACGCACCGTGCGGCCGGAGTAGAGCACGTCGTCGACGAGCACGACGACCTTGCCGTCGATCCCGCTCGTCGGGATGGTGGTCCGGTGCGGCGCGCGGCCGATGCCGTGGCCGAGGTCGTCCCGGTGCATCGTGACGTCGAGGGTGCCGAGGCGCTGGTCGCGCTCCGCCGCCCACTCGGGCTCGATGTCGGCCAGGACCGACGCCAGACGGTCGGCGAGGACCGCACCCCGGGTCGGGATGCCGAGGAGCACGAGGTCCGAGGCACCGTGGTTGGCCTCGAGGATCTCGTGTGCGATGCGTGTCAGGGCACGCGTGATGTCGGGTTGCTGCAGGACCGTTCTGGTACCCACGTCGACCCCCTTCCCCGCCTCACAGGACGGCATTAAAGGATGCTGACGTGGTCAACCCTAGCGGGACCCGGCGTCCCCTGCGACCGTCCGACCGGACGGTGCACGACCACCGGAGACGGCTCCGAGCACGCCGTTGACGAACCCGGCGGAGTCGTCCGTCGACAGCGACTGCGCGAGCTCGACCGCCTCGGCGATCGCGACGGCGTCGGGCACCTCCGGGTTGAACCGGAGCTCCCAGACGCCCATGCGCAGGATGCAGCGGTCGAGCACCGGCATGCGCGCGATCGACCAGCCCTGGGCGTGGTCGACGATGACGGCGTCGATCTCGTGGCGCGCCTCGTCGACGCCCGTCACGATCTGGCGTGCGTAGTCCCAGCTCGAGGCGCGCTCGGGCTGGTCGAGGTGGCGGACGGTCTCCGTGGCGAGGACGTCCGCGATGGGCAGCTCACGCACCTCGGCCACGTAGAGCATGTCGAGGGCGCGCTTGCGGGCCTTCGAACGAGCACTCATGCGGTCGGCGCCTAGGAGTTGACGCGGCCGAGGAAGCTGCCGTCGCGCGTGTCGATCTTCACCGTGGTGCCGGACTCCAGGTACAGCGGCACCTGGATGCGGTGGCCGGTCGCGATGATGGTCGCGTCCTTCGTGCCACCGGAGGAGCGGTCGCCCTGCAGGCCGGGCTCGGTCTCGACCTCGGTCGTGATCGACGTCGGGAGCTCGACGTACAGCGGGTTGCCCTCGTTCATCGCGATGGTGACCATCGCGGACTCGAGCAGGTAGTTCTTCGCATCGCCGACGACCGTCGCCGAGACCGGGATCTGGTCGTAGGTGTCGGTGTCCATGAACACGTAGGAGTCGCCGTCCTCGTAGAGGAACTGGTAGTCGCGGCGGTCCACGGTCGCGGTGTCGATCTTCGCGCCGGCGTTGAACGTGCGGTCGACGACCTTGCCGGAGACGACGTTCTTGAGCTTCGTGCGGACGAACGCGCCGCCCTTGCCGGGCTTGACGTGCTGGAACTCCACGACCGACCACAGCTGGCCGTCGATGATGAGAACGGCGCCGTTCTTGATGTCAGTGGTACTGGCCATGAGTCTTCGGTGTCCCGTTCGGTCGTGTTGTGGAAGGTCTTCGGGCGCTGGGCCCCGGACGAGTGTACCGGACGCCCGCCCGCCGCCCGTGGCGTCGTCAGCGTCGTCGTCGGGCGCGCCACGAGTCGACCGCCGCCCAGCCGAGCAGCACGACGGCCGCTCCCCCGAGCAACGCACCGGCCGCCCCGGTCGACAGTGCTGCGGTCGGGCGGGCCGGGAGCGCCAGGTAGACGATCGCCAGGATCCCCGCGCCCGCCCCGAGCAGCACGAGCAGGACGCGACGGATCAGCCCGGTCACCGTCTCGCGGTCGCGGCTGTCGGCGAACAGCCGGATGTTCACGGTGAACTTCCCGGTCTCGATCGCCTCGCCGATGCGGTCGATGCGGCGCGGCAGCCGACGTGCCGCCGACACCACGCCGATGAGCTCCTTCGCCGCCAGGTCGCGCAGCTTCCCCGGACGCAGCTGGTCGGTGAGCTGCTGGCGGGCGAGCCCCCGCGACTCCTCGAGCAGGTCGAACGACGGTGCGAGCGTGCGGAGCGTCCCCTCGAAGATCGCCAGCGCGCGGGCCGCGGCGACGAAGTCCGCCGGGGCCTTCAGCCGGTAGCGCCCGAACACCTCGACCGCGTCGTCGACCGTCTCGACGCCGATCCGCGCGCCGGGGCCGAGCTCGTCGGCGACGAAGCGCGCGATGTCGCGTCGGAAGTCGGGCTCGTCGTGCGCGTCGCGCACCGGCGCCATCCGCAGGACCGCGTCGGCGATCCGCGTGGTGTCGTCCTGCAGGTAGGCGACCAACAGGTCCTGCACCGTGTCCCGGAGACCGGGGTCGAGCCTCCCGACCGAGCCGAAGTCGATCAACGCGGGCCGCCCGTCGGGCAGCACCAGGACGTTCCCCGGGTGCAGGTCGGCGTGGTACACGCCGTCGAAGACGACCTGCCGCAGGAAGGCGCGGAGGATCGCGCGCATCGGCGCGTCGAGGTCGCGGTCCGCGCGCTCGGCGCGGATCGCGCTGAGCGTGTCGCCCTCCAGGAACTCCATGACGAGCACGCGTCGGCCGGACAGGTCGGGGTACGGGTCCGGGAACCGGACCTCGTCGGGGCGGGCGCTGCGGGCCTGGGCGGCGCGGAGCGCGGTGAGGTTCCGCAGCTCCGAGACGAAGTCGACCTGCCGGACGAGGTCGTCGGCGTACTGCTGCGCGACCTCCTGCACGCCGACCTGCCGCGCCTCGGACGACCACCGGGCCATGAACCGGACCACCCGCAGGGCGATGTCGACGTCCCGACGCACCGCGGCGTCGATGCCGGGTCGCTGGACCTTCACCGCGACCGCGGTGCCGTCCTGCAACCGGGCCCGGTGCACCTGGGCGATCGACGCGGCGGCGACCGGCACCGGGTCGAAGGCCGCGAAGACCTGGTCGACCGGGGCGCCCAGTTCCCGCTCGAGCAGCGCGCGCACCTCGTCGACGGGGGCCGCCGTGACGTTGCGCTGCAGGTGCGCGAGGCCCTCGGTCCACTCCTCCGGCAGCAGGTCGTCGCGGGTCGACAGCAGCTGCCCCATCTTCACGAACCCGCCGCCGGCCTCCTCGAGCGCCCGGCGCAGGTGCTCTGCCTGGCCCGCGCGCAGCGCGGACGTCGCGGGGTCGTGCGAGAAGTCGAGACGCCGGAAGGGCAGCAGGTGGTGCCGCCGGGCGATCGCGAGCAGTTCGGTGAAGCGACGGCCGCGGGCGCGCAGCGTGCCGGCGTCGGTGTCGCGTGGTGCGGAGAGGTCGCTCAGACGGGGTGGGGTGGGCACGCCTGCCACTCTGCTCCCCGGGGCTGGGGCGGAGCTTCCCGCGCGGTGCGGGTGACGCCGGTCGCTCCGTCCTCCACAGACCGGAGGCACGGGCCGGCTCTCCACAGGTCGGGCACCGCGCGCCCCCGGGTCGCGTCGGCCGGGTCAGACTCGGCGCATGGAGACAGCACTGGTCGCGGCGTGCATCGCCGCCGGAGCGGCGATCGTCGCTGCGATCGTCAGTTGATTCGGGGCGTTCCAGAACCGTCGGACGGCCGATCGTGACCACGCGTGGCGTCGCTTCACGTGGGCAGTCTCGCCGCACCACGACCGGAGAACATACGACATCTCGACAGCTGTGCTCCGCGAGCTGGAGTCCGTAGCGTGGTGGTCGGAGCGGGACCGTCGGCTCGCCGGGCGAGCACTCTGGAGACGAGCGATGCCCGACCGGCCGGACTCCGACGACCAGACGCAACAGGAAGGACCACGGTGATGTCGATCCTGCGACCACTCCCCGATGCTCCCGACCTCGACGACGACGACGAGGTCCTCTTCGCGTGGGACAACGGCGCCACCCTCGACGAATGGCGGGAAGCACAGCGCACCGGCGTGGTGACCCTCTCGATGCGCGTGAAGTGGTGGTGGCGCCGCACCCGCCGCGTCCTGCGCTGAGCCGACCGGCTGGACCCCGACCGGCTAGACCCCGACCTCCTGGTAGGCGGTGAAGAGCAGGTGGTCCTCGGGGCCCTCGAGGGTCGTGGGCTTCCCGACGCCGTCCAGGATGATGAAGCGCAGCATGCCGGCGCGGGCCTTCTTGTCCCGACGCATCGTCGCGAGCAGCCCCTCCCACCGGCCGAGGCCGTAGGTCGTCGGCAGTTCGAGCGACTCGAGGATCGTCCGGTGGCGGTCGACGGTCGCGTCGTCCAGGTGCCCGGTCAGGCGGGCGAGTTCCGCAGCGAAGACCATGCCGACCGACACCGCCGCACCGTGGCGCCACTGGTAGCGCTCGGCGTGCTCGATCGCGTGCCCGAGGGTGTGGCCGTAGTTCAGGACCTCGCGGCGCCCCTGCTCGGTGAAGTCGTCGGTCACGACCTCGGCCTTCAGGGCGATGGCGAGCTCGACGACGCGCCGGAACTCCGGCGTCGTCGGGTCCGTCACCCGGGCGACGTCGGCCTCGACGATGTCCAGGATCTCCGGGACCGCGATGAACCCGGCCTTCACGATCTCGGCGAAGCCCGTCAGGATCTCGTTGCGGGGCAGCGTCCGGACGAGGTCCAGGTCGACGACCACGGCGCGCGGTGCCGAGAACGCCCCGACGAGGTTCTTGCCCTCGTTGGTGTTGATCCCGGTCTTGCCGCCGACGCTCGCGTCGACCATGCCGAGCACGCTCGTCGGGACCCCCACGTACGGCACGCCGCGCAGCCAGGTGGCGGCGACGAACCCCGCGAGGTCGGTGACCGCGCCGCCGCCGAGCCCGATGACGGCGTCGGTGCGGGTGAAGTCGGACTGGCCCATGATCTGCCAGCAGAAGGCGGCGACCTCGACGCGCTTGGCGCCCTCGGCGTCCGGCACCTCGGCGATGAGTGCTTCGAGCCCGGCGCCGACCAGGAGCTCCCGCAGCTCGTTCGCCCGGGCGCCGAGCGTCGGTGCGTGGACGATGAGGACCTTCGCGACCCGGGGTCCCAGGATCGCGGGCAGCGCACCGAGCAGGCCGGAACCGACGGCCACGGTGTAGCCGTCCGCACCGCCGACGCGGATCTCGGTGGTCCCTGCGGGCAGGATCGGGTCGGTCACGGTGCTCCTTCGGTGGTGGGGTCGGCGCTCACGCCGGAGGCGGTGCCGCCGCGGTCGTCCCGGTGTCCGTCGCCGCGCAGCCAGGCGACGACCTCGTCGACGACGCGGGACATCGGACGCCGCGACGTGTCGACGACCACGTGCGCGAGCTCGGCGTAGGTCGCGGCGCGGTCGTCCATGATCGTCTGCCAGGCGTCGATCCCGCCGGACGCCAGGAGCGGTCGGTCGGAGCCGGCGATGCGGTCGGCGACGGCCTCGGGCGAGACGGTGAGCAGGACGATGCGCGCGCCGACGAGTGCGGAGCGGGTGTCCGCGTGGGTGACGGCTCCCCCGCCGACGGCGATGACGCCGCCGGTGCGGAGCGCGACCCGGACGGCCTCGGCCTCGAGGGCGCGGAACGCCGGCTCGCCCTGCTCGGCGAAGATGCCCGGGATCGGACCGTGCTCGCGGACGATCACGCGGTCGGTGTCGGTGAACGGCACGCCGAGCGCCTTCGCGACGCGCTTGCCGACGCTGGACTTGCCGGCGCCCATCGGACCGATGACGACGACGGGTGCACCGCCGCCGGCAGTGGCACCCGTGCCGGGCGCGGCGCCGTCCGTGGTCACTGGGCGTCGGCCGGTGCCGCCGGCTCCGTCCGACGGGTGCGCAGCGTCTCCGGGATCGAGGCGAGGTACGCGTCGAGGTTGCGCTTCGTCTCGACGACGTTGTCGCCGCCGAACTTCTCGAGCACGGCGTCGGCGAGCACGAGCGCGACCATGGCCTCGGCGACGACGCCGGCGGCCGGGACCGCGCAGACGTCGGACCGCTGGTGGTGCGCGGAGGCTTCCTCTCCGGAGGCGACGTCGATGGTGTGCAGCGCGTGCGGCACCGTCGCGATCGGCTTCATGCCCGCCCGGACGCGCAGCACGGTCCCCGTGGACATGCCGCCCTCGGTGCCGCCGGCGCGGTCGGTCGTGCGGTGGATCTCGCCGTCCTCGCGGTACAGCTCGTCGTGCGCGGCCGATCCGCGGCGGCCGGCGGTCGCGAAGCCGTCGCCGACCTCGACGCCCTTGATCGCCTGGATGCCCATGATCGCGGCGGCGAGGCGCGCGTCGAGCCGGCGGTCCCACTGCACGTGCGAGCCGAGCCCCGGTGGGACGCCGTAGAACAGGACCTCGACGACACCGCCGAGGGTGTCGCCGTCCTTCTTCGCGGCCTCGACCTCGGTCACCATGCGGGCGGAGGTCTCGGCGTCGAAGCACCGCAGCTGGTCGTCGTCGAGGCGGTCGACGTCGTCGGGGAGCGGCAGCTCGGTGCCGTCCGGCACGCGGACGGTCCCGACCTGCAGCGTGTGCGCGACGGACCGCATGCCGAGCTCGGCCAGGAACGCCTTCGCGACCGCGCCGAGCGCGACCCGCGCCGCGGTCTCGCGGGCGCTCGCGCGCTCGAGGATCGGGCGGGCCTCGTCGAAACCGTACTTCTGCATGCCCACCAGGTCGGCGTGCCCGGGCCGCGGACGGGTCAGGGGTGCGCTGCGGCCGCGGGACATCCCCGTCGACTCGACCGGCTCGGGGTTCATGACCTCGACCCACTTCGGCCACTCGGTGTTGCCGATGCGGATCGCGATCGGGCTGCCGATCGAGTACCCGTGGCGGACGCCGCCGGAGACGTGCAGTTCGTCCTGCTCGAACTTCATGCGCGAGCCGCGGCCGTAGCCGAGCTTGCGTCGTGCGAGATCGGCGCGGATGGACGCGAACGACACCGGGACACCCGCGGGCAGGCCCTCGAGCATCGCGATCAGTTCGGGTCCGTGGGACTCACCTGCGGTCAACCAACGAAGCATGGACACCATCCTCCCACAGCCCCGCACGGCGAGACCCCGCAGTACAGCGTGGCGAGACCCCGGAGCACCGGGCGGCGAGACCCCGCAGCACCGTGCTGCGGGGTCTCGTGCGTCACTGGTAGTCGGGGTGGGCGCGGAGCCAGGCCTGGAACTGGTCGACGGCCACGAGGTGCTGGTCGTAGGTGTCCGAGAACACCGTCTCGCCGGTCTCCAGGTCCACCGTGACGAAGTACAGCCACTTGCCCTGCGCCATGTTCGTGACCGCCTTGATCGCCACGTCACCGGGGTTCGAGATCGGTGCCGGCGGCAGCCCGCTGTGCTCGTACGTGTTGTACGGGTTCGACGCGTCGCCGCGCTCGTCGTCCGTCGTCGTCACGCGGTGCGTGTTGCCCGTGCCGTATGCGACCGTGGCGTCGGACTGCAGCGGCATGTCGATGTCGAGCCGGTTCTGGAACACCCGGGCGACCTTCGGGTAGTCGGCAGCGAGGCCGGCTTCCTTCTGCACGAGCGACGCGAACACGATCGTCCGCTCCTGGTCGGCCTTCCGCACACCGGCGGCGGCAAGGTGCTCCTGCATCGTGTCGACCATCGCCTGGAAGTACTGCTGCGCGGACCAGCCCGGGTTGATCGGGTACGTGGCGGGGAACAGCCAACCTTCGAGCGTGGTGACGCCGGACGGCAGCCCGTAGGCCGAGACGTCCTTCGCGGCCGCGGCGACCTCGGTCTTCGTCAGCCCGGCCTTCGACACCATGCCGGCCTCGATGTCGGCCAGTGCCGTGCCCTCGGGGATGACGATCGAGGCCTGCACGCGGTTGGAGTCGTCCTGCAGCGCGGCCAGCGCCGACTTGGAGCTCATCTGCTTCTTCATCGCGTACGACCCGGGTTGGAACTGGACGTCCGGGGACGCGAGCAGCAGCTTGTAGAAGACCTTCGAGTCCTTCACGACGCCGCTGCGCTGCAGCGTCGCGGCGACGTTCTCGCCGATGTCGCCCTGCTTGATGGTGATGGTCACCTTGTCCTTGCCGGACCCGGTGTAGTCGTCGGGCTCCTTCGAGCCGCTGAACGCCGAGACGAGCTGCTGCACCTTCGGCGCGGCGAACGCGTACGCGCTCACCCCGCCGGCGAGCACGATGGCGACGATGACGATGCCCGCGATGAGCGGTCCACGTCGCCGTCCCGGTCGCGGTTCGCGCGGCGGCCGGGAGGCCCGACCACGTCCGCCACGACCGTCACCACCGGCGCCACCGCGTCCACCGCCCCCGGCGTGGTCGCCGCCGTCGCTCGCGCCGCCACCGGACGCGGCGACCGACGCAGCCGAGGGGACCTCGCCGGTCAGGAGCGCCTGCACCTCCGGGTGGAGCTCCTCCGGCCGCGATGCGACCGGCGCATCGGCCGGGGACACCGGCCGGTCGTCGCTCCGCGGGCCGTCGACGGTGTCGCCCTCGTCCCCGCGGACCGTGGCCTCACGCGGGTCGGTGTCCTCGGCGGAGGACCGGCGAGCACGTTCTGCCTCGAGGGCGCGGGCCTCGCGTCGGGACAGCGGACGGTCGGAGGGGGTCCTCCGCCGATCGGGGTCGTCGCCGGGCGCGATGATCGCGTTCCAGTCCAGATCGTCTGTCAACGGTCCTCGGTCTCTCGGTCGGGAACTCCACCTGGGTACCGCCGTCGACGGGTGACGGCAGGACAGCCGGGTGACGGTACGGACAGCCCTGTCAGGGAAGCCTGGCGCCCGGAGGGGCACCGGCACGGCGCTCGTGGTCGAGCGCGTGTTGCAGAATGATAACAGCGGCCGCTTGGTCGATCACGGCTCGGGACTTCTTCGTGTTCCTGCCGGCCTGGTGCAGCCCCCGCTGCGCGGTCACCGTCGACAGGCGTTCGTCGACGAGCCGGACCGGTCGGTGGGCGGCGATCCGCGCCGCGAAGTCGCGGGCGTCCGCGGTCGACGGGGTGTCGCCACCGGACATCGACAGCGGCAGCCCGACGACCACCTCGAGCACGTCGTACTCGTCGGCGATGGCGAGGATGCGACCGAGGTCCGTGTCGTCGTCGCGGCGCACGGTCTCGACCGGCGTCGCCAGCAGGCCGTCGCGGTCGCACACGGCGACGCCGATCCGGGCGCGCCCGACGTCCACGCCGAGACGACGCCCGGACCGGATCGTCACGGTCAGCCCGCGAGCCGTGCGGTCACGGCGCGCAGCGCGGCCGGGAGCGCGGCGGCGTCGGTCCCGCCGCCCTGCGCCAGGTCCGGCTTGCCGCCGCCACCGCCGCCGAGCACGCCGGCGGCTTCCTTGGCGAGCGGGCCGGCCTGGACCCCGGCGGAGCGGGCGGCGTCGTTCGTCGCGACGATGACGATCGGCTTGCCGGACACGACCGCGCCGAGCACGACCACGGCGGCACCGTCACCGAGCTGGGCCCGGACGCCGGTGGCGAGCGAGCGCAGGTCGTCGCCGGACTGCAGGCCGTCGACGGTCTCGGCCACCACCGTCGTCGCGCCGATCGTCGTCGCGGTGCGGGCGATCGTGGGGACACGCTGCTGCAGGTTCGCCGACTCGTACTCGGCGATCTTCTTCTGCGCGGTCCGCAGGTCCTCCATGAGCGACTGCACGCGGGTGGGCAGGTCGGCGCGGGGGGCCTTCAGCGCACTCGAGAGCTGCGACACGATGGTGCGTTCCACCGCGAGGTCGCGGAAGCCCTCGAGCCCGACGAGGGCCTCGACGCGTCGGTTCGTCGAGCCGACGCTCGACTCCCCCACCAGGTTGACGAGGCCGACCTGGGCGCTCGAGGCGACGTGCGTGCCACCGCAGAGCTCGCGGGACCACGGGCCGCCGATGTCGACCATGCGGACCTCGGCGCCGTACTTCTCGCCGAAGAGCGCCTGCGCGCCGAGTGCCTTGGCCTCGTCGATCGGCATGACGCGGGTCGTGACCTCGAGGTCGGTGCGGATCGCGGTGTTCACGACCTCCTCGATCTCGGAGCGGGTCGCAAGCGAGACCGGCTGCGACCACGAGAAGTCGAGCCGCATGTAGCCGGACTTGTTGTACGAGCCGGCCTGCAGCGCCTCCGGCCCGAGGATGTCGCGGAGCGCCGCGTTCACCAGGTGGGTCGCGGAGTGCGCCTGGGTCGCGCCGCGGCGGTACTCGGCGTCGACGACGGTGCTCGCCGCGTCGCCCACGCCGACCTCGCCGGAACGGACCTGCACGGTGTGGCTCCAGAGTCCGGCGACGGGACGCTGGACGTCGAGGACCTCGAGGTCGAAGCCGTTGCCGACGATCGAGCCCTGGTCGGCGTCCTGGCCACCGGACTCCGCGTAGAGCGAGGTCTCACCGAGGACGACCTCGGCGATGTCGCCCGCGACCGCGCGGTCGACGCTGACGCCACCGACGATGATGCCGAGCACGGTCGTCTCGGCCTCGAGCGCGTCGTAGCCGAGGAACACGGTCTCGCCCTGCGCCCGGAACGCGCTGTAGACGCTGAGGTCGGCGATCGCGGTCTTCTTGCTCTTCGCGTCGGCCTTGGCGCGGGCGCGCTGCTCCGACATGAGGGTCTCGAAGGCGGTGCGGTCGACGTGGACGCCGGCCTCCTCCGCCATCTCCATCGTCAGGTCGATCGGGAACCCGAAGGTGTCGTGCAGCAGGAACGCGGTGTCGCCGCCGATCGAGGGCGCACCGTCCTGCTTCGCCCGCTCGACCGCGACGTCGAGGATCGTGGTGCCCTGCGCGAGGGTGCGGAGGAAGGTCTCCTCCTCCGCGTAGGCGATGCGGGCGATCCGGTCGTAGTCCGTGCCGACCTCCGGGTACGCGTCGCGCATCGCGTCGCGCGATGCCGGGAACAGCTCGGGGAACGTCGCGGTCTCGACGCCGAGCAGGCGCATCGCGCGCACGGTGCGGCGGAGCAGGCGGCGCAGGATGTAGCCGCGCCCCTCGTTCGACGGGCTGACCCCGTCCGCGATGAGCATGAGCGAGGACCGGACGTGGTCGGCGATCACGCGCATCCGGACGTCGTCGTCGTGGTCGGCGCCGTAGCGACGTCCGGAGATCTCGGCGGCACGGTCGAGGACCGGGCGGACCTGGTCGATCTCGTACATGTTGTCGACGCCCTGCTTGATGAACGCGACGCGCTCGAGGCCCATGCCGGTGTCGATGTTCTTGTTCGGCAGCTCGCCGGTGATCGCGAAGTCGTACTTCGAGCGGACGTCGGCGATCTGGTACTGCATGAACACGAGGTTCCAGATCTCGACGTAGCGGTCGTCGTCGGTGGCGGGACCGCCGTCGACGCCGTACTCCGGCCCGCGGTCGAAGAAGATCTCCGAGCAGGGGCCGGCCGGACCGGGCTGCCCGGTCGACCAGTAGTTCGTGTCCTTGCCGAGGCGCTGGATGCGCTCGTCAGGCAGCGAGGAGTGCTGCTTCCAGAACGCGATCGCCTCGTCGTCGTCCTCGTACACCGTCACCCAGAGGTCGTCGGCGGAGAAGCCGAGGCCGCCGTCGGACTCGTCGTTCGTCAGGAACTCCCAGGCGTACTGGATCGCCTGCTCCTTGAAGTAGTCACCGAACGAGAAGTTCCCGTTCATCTGGAAGAACGTGCCGTGCCGCGGGGTCTTGCCGACCTCTTCGATGTCGTTCGTGCGGATGCACTTCTGCACGCTGGTGGCACGCGGGTACGGAGCGGGGACGAGCCCGGTCAGGTACGGGATGAACGGCACCATGCCGGCCACCGTGAACAGGAGCGACGGGTCGTCGGAGACGAGGGACGCGGACGGGACGACGGTGTGGCCGCGGTCACCGAAGTACTGGAGCCAACGGCGGCGGATCTCTGCGGTCTGCATGGTGCTTCCTGGGTTCAGGTCGTGGGCGGGAGGAGCGACGGGCCGGCCGGGTGCCGGTCGGCTCAGGCGTCGGTGCGGAGCTCGGCCTCGCGGGACCGGTAGCCGTCGGCGACCGCACCGGTGAAGGCCTTCGTCCGGGCGTCGACCTCGGTGAGGAACCGTGCGCCACCGGGGGTCCGGGTGACCTGGTGCGCGACGGCGGCCCCGATGACGACGCCGACGACGACGAAGAACAGCTGCTTCACGGTGCCTCTCCCTCTCTGCACCCGGCGGTGCATGCCGCGACAAGCTTAGCCGTCGGGCCCGGGACGCCGAACGGCGGGCCGTCCTCGAGAGGACGACCCGCCGTTCGGGTGCGATCAGGAGATCAGCGAGCTGCGTAGTACTCGACGACGAGCTGCACTTCGCAGGTCACGGGGACCTCGGCGCGCTTCGGGCGACGCACGAGGCGGGCCTGGAGCTTGTCGATCTCGACCTCGAGGTAACCCGGGACCTTCGGCAGGACCTCCTGGTGACCACCGGCAGCGGCGACCTGGAAGGGCTCGAGCGACTCGGAGCGCTGCTTGACGTGGATCTGCTGGCCCTCCTTGACGCGGAAGGAGGGGCGGTCGACGAGCTTGCCGTCCACCAGGATGTGGCGGTGCACGATGAGCTGACGGGCCTGCGCGGTCGTGCGGGCGAAGCCGGCACGGAGCACGAGGGCGTCGAGGCGCTGCTCGAGGAGCTCGACCAGGTTCTCACCGGTCAGGCCCTTCGTCTTGCGGGCCTCTTCGAAGACGATGCGGAGCTGCTTCTCGCGGATGCCGTACTGGGCGCGCAGACGCTGCTTCTCACGGAGACGGACGGCGTAGTCGCTGTCCGCGCGGCGACGGGTGCGACCGTGCTCGCCGGGGCCGTAGGGGCGCTTCTCGAGGTAACGGGCCGCCTTCGGCGTCAGCGGGATGCCGAGCGCGCGCGAGAGGCGGGTCTTGCTGCGGGTACGTGACTTGGTAGACACAGGGTCCTTTTCTCTGTTCGAACTGGGTGGTCGCGGGCATCGCACGAGTGGTCACGGCCTGGCCGTGCACGCTCGAACCCGACGACGGGATCCAGAGGGATGAGCCTGTGGGATCGGACGGCTACAGTCCGAACCTCTGTCCGCGTACCACCGGAGTGGCACTCTGTCCTCGATGCAGCCGAGCCCGAGGACCAGGACGTAGGCCCGTCAACGATAGCAGCATCCGAGCGGGTGCAGAAGCACCGCGTCAGTGCCCGCGCGTGATCTTCCGGAGTCGTTCGAGACGCGGCCCGACCTCGCGCTCGTAGCCGTTCGTGGTCGGCGTGTAGTACTCGGTGCCCTCGAGGGCGTCCGGCAGGTACTGCTGCTCGGCGACCCCGTGCTCGGCGTCGTGCGAGTAGACGTAGCCCTTGCCGTGGCCGAGCCGCTTCGCCCCGGCGTAGTGCGCGTCACGCAGGTGCATCGGCACGGTGCCCATGCGCCCGGCCTTGACGTCGGCCATCGCCTGGTTCACACCGTTGTAGGCGGCGTTCGACTTCGGTGCGGTGGCCAGGTAGACCACGGCCTCCGCCAGCGGGATGCGGCCCTCGGGCATGCCGATGAGCTGCACCGCCTGGGCCGCGGCGACGGCGATGGGCAGCGCCTGCGGGTCGGCCATGCCGATGTCCTCGGAGGCCGAGATGATGATGCGCCGGGCGATGAACCGCGAGTCCTCGCCCGCCTCGATCATCCGCGCCAGGTAGTGCAGCGCCGCGTCGACGTCGCTCCCCCGCACCGACTTGATGAACGCGCTGATGACGTCGTAGTGCTCGTCGCCCTGCCGGTCGTACCGGAGCAGCGCGCGGTCGACGGCTGCGGCGACGGTGTCCGCGTCGACCACGGGGACGGTGTCGTCCTCGTCGTCCTGGGCAGCGGTGGCGGACGCCGCTGCGGCCTCGAGTGCGGTGAGGGCGCGCCGGGCGTCGCCCGAGGCCAACCGGATGATCGCGCCGCGTGCCTCGTCGCCGAGCACGACGGCGCCGCCGAGCCCGCGCGGGTCCTCGACCGCGCGGTCGACGAGCATGCCGAGGTCGGCGTCGGTGAGCGGCTTGAGCGTGAGGAGCAGCGAACGGGACAGCAGCGGGGAGATCACCGAGAACGACGGGTTCTCGGTGGTGGCGGCGATGAGGATCACCCACCCGTTCTCGACCCCGGGCAGCAGGGCGTCCTGCTGGGCCTTGCTGAAGCGGTGGATCTCGTCGAGGAACAGGACGGTCGTCGACCCGTACAGGTCGCGGTGGGTGAGGGCCTTCTCCATGACCTCGCGCACGTCCTTCACGCCGGCCGTCACCGCGGACAGCTCGACGAACTCGCGCCCGGACTGCCGTGCGATCGCCTGCGCCAGGGTCGTCTTGCCGGTGCCGGGCGGTCCCCAGAGGATCACCGAGACACCGCCGGGGTTCTCACGCGTGCCGGACGCCAGCTGCACGAGGGGCGACCCGCGCCCGAGCAGGTGCTGCTGCCCGGCGACCTCGTCGAGGCTGGTGGGGCGCATCCGGACCGCGAGCGGGACGGAGCCCTGCGCGAGACCGGCGCGACCACCCGTCGTGGGGGCACGCATGCCCGAGTCCGCTGCCATCCTGCAATCGTAGGCCGGTCCACCGACGCAGGCCGCGCCTCCCGGTCGGGCAGGGTGACCGTTCGGATACGCTCGTCGCACACTGCGAGGAGAGGGCAGACCAGCACCGTGGCACCGAAGAACCCAGCGCGTGACAACCGCGAGGCGCGCGAGCGCCTGCGCCTCTACCAGGCCCGTCAGGGGCTGCACGAGCGGCAGCGTCGCCGCCGGAAGCGGGACGACCTGCTCGGCGTCGGTGCGCTCGTGCTCGTCGCCGCGCTCGCCACGGGTTCGCAGCTCGCCTTCGCGGGCACCCAACGGGACGACACCGCCGGGGCGGCGGCCACCGCCACGCCGACGCCGTCGGCCAGCGCCACCCCGGGCAACACCGGCGACGTGCCGAGCAAGGCGATCGCGAAGGGCGCGACCTGGACGGGCTCGCTGACGCTGAACGGGTCGATCGACCTCGGCATCGAACTGGACGGCGCGAAGGCCCCGCAGGCCGCGAGCGTCGAGATCTCGTTGATCAAGGAGCAGTTCTACAACGGCACCTCCTGCCACCGGCTCGCCGACAGCGACGGGCTGCGGTTCCTGCAGTGCGGCTCCGCCAACGGCGACGGCACGGGCGACGCCGGGTTCCAGTACGGGCCGCTCGAGAACGTGCCGAGCGACGGCGTCTACGACGAGGGCACGATCGCGATCGCACGCTCGAGCTCGCCCTACTCGCAGTCGACCCAGTTCTTCATCGTCTACGGCGACACCACGCTCGACGGCTCCACCGGCGGCTACACCGTGGTCGGCAAGGTGACGAGCGGCCTGTCCGAGCTGCGGTCCGAGATCGCGGACAAGGGCATCTCCTCGCCCGGCGACGACGGCACCGGGGAGCCGAAGGTGGCCACCACGATCACCGCGGCGACCATCGCGGAAGAGAAGTAGTCCACAAGCAGGCACCGGCGGCGGACCGACGACCCCGTCCGTGCAATAGGCTGACGACCTGACCGTGCCGACGGGGACGTCGGCGATGCACGACCACGATCGAGGCGAGACCTGTGGCATCTGACGAAGCAACGACCTGGGGGCGGGTCGACGAGAACGGGACCGTGTACGTCCGGTACGACGAGACCGAGCGTGTCGTGGGCGAGTACCCGGACGCCACCCCCGACGAAGCCCTCGCCTACTTCGCGCGGAAGTACGCCGACCTCGAGGGGCAGGTGAAGATCGCGGAGCAGCGCGTGCAGCGCGGTGCCTCGGCGAACGACGTCGCCCGCACCGTCGAGCACCTGTCCACCCAGGTGGCAGAGGCCCGCGTCGTCGGCGACCTGAAGTCGCTCGAGACCCGGGTGGCGGCGCTCTCCGAGCAGCTCGGCTCCCTCACCCAGGCGCAGGCGCAGCAGGCCCAGCAGGCCCTCGACGACGCCCTGGCGCACCGCACCGCCCTGGTCGAGGAAGCCGAGGCCCTGGCCGCGGTCGACCCGGCCCGCGCGCAGTGGAAGCAGGTCACGGCGCAGCTCGACGACGTGTTCGCGCGGTGGCAGCAGCACCAGCACGACGGCCCGCGGATCCCCAAGAACGAGGCCAACGAGCTCTGGAAGCGGTTCCGCGCCGCGCGCTCGACGGTCGACCAGCACCGTCGTGCCTTCTACTCGGAGCTCGACGCGCAGCACCGCGACGCGCGGTCGCGCAAGCAGGAGCTCGTGCAGCAGGCCGAGGCGCTCGCGCCCCGCGGCTCGGACGCCATCCCCGCGTACCGGCAGCTGCTCGACGAGTGGAAGAACGCCGGCCGCGCCGGCAAGCGCCACGACGACACGCTGTGGGCGCGCTTCAAGGCGGCCGGTGACGTGCTGTTCGAGCAGCGCCACGCCGAGAGCGCCGCCGAGAACGAGGAGTTCTCGGCCAACCTCGAGGCCAAGCAGGCCCTCCTGGTCGAGGCCGAGCCGCTGCTGCAGGCGACCGACCGCGTGTCCGCCCGGAAGACCCTGACCGGCATCCAGCGCCAGTGGGACGAGATCGGCAAGGTCCCCCGCGGGGACGTCCGCCGCGTCGAGGACCGCCTGCGTGCCGTCGAGGACCACGTCCGTGGCCTCGAGGACGCGCACTGGAAGGAGTCGAACCCGGAGCGCAAGGCTCGTCAGACCGGGCTCGCCAGCCAGCTCGAGGACGCCATCGGCAAGCTCGAGTCCGAACTCGCCGCCGCGCAGGCCACCGGGGACGCCCGCAAGATCAAGGACGCGCAGGAAGCCCTCGACGCCCGCAAGATCTGGCTCGACGCCCTCGGCGGCTGAGCCGCGACCCACCAGGGCCCCACGCAGCACGCCCCGCGACCCATCGGTCGCGGGGCGTCCTGCGTAGGTGGGTGGCCCGCCGCGTCGCGGCAGGCGCCGCCCGGCTCAGACCGGCGCGGGCAGCCCGAGCAGCAGGCGGATGTCGAGGTCGTCCTGCCGCATCTGCGCAGCGAGCTCGTCCATCGACGAGAACTTGACCATCCCGCGCACGTACGACACGAAGAGCACCGAGATGCGGTCGTCGTACAGGTCGATGTCGACGTCGAGCAGGTGGGCCTCGATCTGCTTCGCGGGCACGCCCTCGAACGTCGGGTTGTTGCCCACCGACACCGCCGCCGGGTAGACCGTGCCGTCGTGCAGCACGCGCGCTGCGTACACGCCGTCGGCCGGCACGAAGCCCTCGCACGCCGGGTCGAGGTTGGCCGTCGGGTAGCCCATCGCGCGACCGCGCTGGTTGCCGTGCACGACGGTGCTGCGGACGGCGTGCTCGCGGCCGAGCAGCCGCGCGGCCTCGGCGACGCGGCCCTGCCCGAGGAGCTCGCGGATCCACGTCGAGGAGACCCGGCGTTCACCGTCCGGGCGGACGTCGTCCACCAGGTCGACGTCGTCGATGAGCTCGACGGTGAAGCCGTGCTGCTCCCCCAGTGCCCGCAGGAGCGTCACGTCGCCGGCGCCCTTCGCGCCGAACCGGAAGTCGCTGCCGACGAAGACCAGGCGTGCGTGCAAGGTGTCGACGAGGACCTCGGACACGAAGGCCTCTGGAGCCTTGGACTGCAGGGCCTCGTCGAAGCGGAGCAGCAGCGTGGCGTCGACCCCGGCCTCGGCGAGGAGCTCGCGGCGCTGCGTCGTGCTGGTGAGCGCCGGCGGCACGTGCGGGGGGTCGATGACGTTGAGCGGGTGCCGGTCGAAGGTCACGACGGTGGACACCAGGCCGTGCTCGCGTGCGGCGCGCTCGAGGTGCGCGATGACCGCACGGTGTCCGACGTGGACGCCGTCGAACTTGCCGATGGTCACCGCGCTCGGGCCGAAGCCGTCGGCCACGTCGGCCGGGTCGTCGTAGTACTGCACGGGGGCTCCTACTCGCTCACCGGGGCGTCGGCCGACGTCGCGGGCACGCCCGCCGCGGTGCGGTGGTGCTTGCGCAGCCACCAGAGCCCGGCGATCGGCAGGACGAGGGGCGCGAAGGCGTAGCCCAGGCCGTAGTACGACCAGATGGTGTCGTCGGGGAACAGCTGGCGGTCGACGAGCGACAGGGTGCCGATGACGAGCACCCCGGTCATCTCGAAGCCGATGGTCACGCAGGCGATGCGGTACCAGGTGCGTCCGGGGACGATGAGCGCGATCATCGCCACGATGTAGACCACGGCCGCGACGGCGCTCAGCGTGTAGGCGAACGGCGCGAACGAGAACTTCTCGATGATCTGGACGACGCTCCGACCCGTCGCCGCGAGGGCGAGGATGCCGTAGACGGCGATGAGGACGCGGCCGATGCCGGTCGCGAGTGAGGATCTGGTCGCCATTGCACCGATCCTACCGACGACCGACGACGCTCCGTACCGCTCCCGGGTGCCGGGCCGGGTCAGTTCAGGGCGAACCAGATCTGGTACATCCGGTAGACCATCACGGCGACCGTGAACGCGCCGGCGCCGAGCACCACGGTGCTCCACTTCGTGCGGTCGACGAGGGCCCACACCACGGCGGCCGGCGGCACGAGCAGCACCGACACGGCGTAGACGCCGAACTCCAGGGCGTTCCCCTGCGGCGGGCTGCCGGTCAGCGGCAGCACGAGCGAGATGACGCCCTGCGCCACGAGCAGCAGCTCGACGAGCACGAGCGAACCGACGGTGTAGTCGTTCGGCTTCCACCCGACGAAGCCGACCACGACCGCGAAGAGGCCGGCCAGCACCGCGACGACGAGCTGCACCCACATGTACCACTCGATCACGGGCGCGCCTCCGTCGGTGCCGGGAAGTTCGTGATGACCCGCAGCTGTCCGCGTCGCACCGACACCAGGCCCACCAGGCGGTCGTCCGCGACCGCGACGGCGGCGACGGGTGCGTCCGAGTCGGGGTGGTCGGCGGCCACGCGCTTGCCGTCGGTCAGGTCCTTCGCCGCGGCGGCGTCGAGCGCCACCGTCGGGAACAGGCGGCGTGCGACGTCGACCGGTCGGGCGAGGGCGGCCCGGACATCGACGGCCTCGGACTCGACGTCCACCGCGTCGGCGACGTCGAAGGGGCCGACCGCGGTGCGTCGGAGCGCGGTGAGGTGGGCCCCGGTGCCGAGGGCGGCCCCGACGTCCCGTGCGAGGGCGCGGACGTAGGTGCCGGACGAGCAGGTGACCACGACGTCGAGGTCGACGACCGCCACGTCGGCTCCGTCGACCGTGACGGTGTGCTCGGTCCGGGCCGTGACGTCGAAGCGCGACACCGTGACGCTGCGGGAGCGCAGCTCGACCGTCTCGCCCTTGCGTGCCAGGTCGTAGGCGCGTCGGCCGTCGACCTTGATCGCGCTCACCGTCGACGGCACCTGGTCGATCTGCCCGCGCTGCGCCGCGACGGCCCGTTCGACGGCGCCCTCCGACACGTCGGCGTCGGCGACCCCGACCGCTGCGGTCGGCGTGCCGTCGGCGTCGTCCGAGTCGGTCGAGACGCCGAGGCGGATGGTCGCCGTGTAGGTCTTGCCGAGCCCGACGAGGTGCGTCAGCAGCCGCGTCGACGCGCCGACGCCGAGCAGCAGCAGCCCGGTGGCCATCGGGTCGAGGGTGCCCGCGTGGCCGATCTTCTTCAGGCCGAGCCGCCGGCGTGCGATGGAGACGACGCGGTGGCTGGAGATCCCCTGCGGCTTGTCGACGAGGAGGATGCCGTCCGGCACGGTTTCGAGCACCAGAGGAGCGTAACAGCGCCGGTCAGCAGGCGTCGTTCCACTCGCGGCGGGGGTGGTCCGGGTCGGTGACGTCGAGCACCGCCGACGCGGCGATCTTGACGTCCGCCCGGCGTTCGAGCCGACCGGCCTCCTGCTCGACCCAGAGCGACCAGCGCCAGAGGCCGCGGACACCGTGCCCGAGGACGCCCTGCCCGTGCACGACGAGGACGCCGTCGCCGGCACCGGTGGTGCGGAAGGGGGCGACGAGGTCGGCACGCAGGGTGTCGGCGTCGGTGGAGGGCGCCGCCGCGGCCATCGCGGACACGCCCTGCTGCTCGAAGCCGGCGACCAGGCCGCGGGCGACCCGCTCGAGGTCGGTGCCGTCCTGTCCGTCGATGCCGATGACGGTCCGGTTCGTGCCGACCTGTGCGATCACCTCCGACGCGATCGCGGCCATGGTGTCGGTCTCCTGCGGTGCCCAGCGTGCCATGACGACCACCGTAGGCTGTCGTGGTGAACGCGAGCAGGGCCTCCCGACCGGATGTGGACAACGCGAGCGTCCCGGACGTCGCGACCCCGCTGATCACCTGGTTCCGGACTGCCGGACGGGACCTGCCGTGGCGGCGGCCCGGCTTCCCTGCGTGGGGCACGCTGGTCAGCGAGATCATGCTGCAGCAGACGCAGGTCGCGCGCGTGGTCCCCCGACTGGAGGCGTGGCTCACCCGGTGGCCGACCCCTGCGGACCTCGCCGCGTCGCCCCCGGCGGACGCGGTGCGTGCCTGGGACCGGCTCGGCTACCCGAGACGCGCGCTCGCGCTGCACGCCGCCGCCACGGCGATCGCCGAGCGACACGGCAACGTGGTGCCGCGCGACGTCGAGGCGCTGCTCGCGCTGCCGGGCATCGGTGACTACACGGCGCGGGCCGTCGCGGTCTTCGCGTACGGCGACCGGCACCCCGTCGTCGACGTCAACGTGCGCCGCGTCCTGAAGCGTGCGCTCCTCGGTGAGGGCGACCCCGGGCCCGCGAAGGCCAAGGTCGACCTGCCGCTCATGGAGTCGGTGCTGCCCGCGGACCGCGACGACGCCGCAGCGACGAACGCCGCGGTGATGGAGCTCGGTGCACTCGTCTGCGTCGCCCGCGCCCCGGCCTGCGACGCGTGCCCGATCGCGGACCGCTGCGCGTGGCGCGCGGCCGGGTACCCGGAGCACGAGGGGCCCCGGGCGCCGAAGCAGGCGAGGTTCGCCGGGAGCGACCGGCAGGTGCGCGGCCTCATCATGGCCGAGCTCCGCGCGAGCGACGTCCCGGTCACGCGGTCCGAGATCGAACCGGTGTGGCCGGACGCCGCCCAGCGGGACCGGGCGCTCGCGTCGTTGGTGCGCGACGGACTCGCCGTCGGCGACGACGCGAGCGGGTACCGGCTGCCGGAGGGCTGACCGGACGGCTCAGGCGCGCGCCGCGTCGGCGTCGTCTGCGTCCTCGTCCTCGTCCTCGTCGTGCTTGTACGGGTCGGCGTCGCCGGCGTAGCTCGCGCCGGCCGCGGCCGCACGCACCTGCTCGTCGCGCACCTGGGCCTGCACGAGCAGGTCCTCCATGTGCGCCGACGTCTCCGGCAGGGCGTCCGCGATGAACTCGAGCGACGGCGTGAGCCGCGCCGTGATGTTCTTGCCGACCTCGGACCGGAGCATGCCCGTCGCAGCCTTCAGGGCGGCGGCGGAGTCGGCGCGCTCCTCGTCCGTGCCGTAGACGGTGTAGAACACCGACGCGTGCTGCAGGTCACCGGTCACCCGGACGTCGGTGATCGTGACGAACCCGAGTCGCGGGTCCCGCAGGCCCTTGTCGAGTCGACGGGCGACGACTTCCTTGATGCGGTCCGCCATCTTGCGTGCGCGCTGCGGGTCGGCCATGGGTGCCTCCTGTGGAGATGTCGTGCTCTGGAACGGGGTCGGGCCCCGGCCTCCCGTGAAGGAAGCCGGGGCCCAGGGTACTCACGCGATCAGTCGCGCGGCTTCTCGACGAGCTCGGTGGTCTCGATCTCGTCGCCGATCTGGATGTCGTTGAACTTGCCGAGACCGATACCGGCCTCGAAGTCCGTCCGCACCTCGGTGACGTCGTCCTTGAAGCGACGGAGCGACTCGATCGCCAGTCCGTCGGCCAGGACCACGCCGTCACGGATGACGCGCGCCTTGGCGTTGCGCGTGATCGTGCCGGAGCGGACGATGACACCCGCGATGTTGCCGAACTTCGAGGATCGGAAGACCTCGCGGATCTCGGCGACACCGGACTGGACCTCTTCGTACTCGGGCTTGAGCATGCCCTTGAGGGACTGCTCGATGTCCTCGAGTGCGTTGTAGATGACCGAGTAGAAGCGCACGTCGATGCCTTCGCGCGCCGCACGCTCGCGGGCCTTGACGTCCGGGCGGACGTTGAAGCCGACGACGATCGCGTTGTCGATCGTGGCGAGGTCGATGTCCGACTCCGTGATCGCACCGACACCGCGGTGCAGGATCCGGAGCTGGACGCTGTCGTCGACCTCGATGTCCAGGAGCGACTGCTCGAGTGCCTCGACGGCACCGGAGACGTCACCCTTGATGATGAGGTTGAGCGAGTCGACCTTGCCCTCTTCGAGCGCACGGGTGAAGTCCTCGAGCGAGATGCGCTTGCGGGCCTTGGCCAGCTGGGCGTTGCGCTCGGCGGCTTCACGCTTCTCGGCGATCTGACGTGCCGTGCGGTCCTCCTCGGTGACGAGGAACGTGTCACCGGCGCGGGGCACCGAGGACAGACCCTGCACCTGGACCGGGCGGCTCGGCGTCGCAGCCTTGACCGCGACACCGTTCTCGTCGGTCATCGCACGGACGCGGCCGTAGGCCGTGCCCGCCACGATGGCGTCACCGACGTGCAGCGTGCCGGACTGGATGAGGACGGTCGCCACCGCACCGCGGCCCTTGTCGAGCCGGGCTTCGATCGCGACACCGCGGGCGTCCTTGTCGGGGTTCGCACGCAGGTCGAGACCGGCGTCGGCGGTGAGCAGCACGGCGTCCAGGAGGTCCTGGATGCCGACGTTCTGGCGAGCCGACACGTCGACGAACATGACGTCGCCGCCGTACTCCTCGGCCACCAGGTTGTACTCGGTGAGCTGCTGGCGCACCTTGGCCGGGTTCGCGCCTTCCTTGTCGATCTTGTTCACCGCGACCACGATCGGCACACCGGCCGACTGCGCGTGGTTCAGTGCCTCGATCGTCTGGGGCATGATGCCGTCGTCCGCCGCGACCACGAGGATCGCGATGTCGGTGACCTGCGCACCACGGGCACGCATGGCCGTGAAGGCCTCGTGACCCGGGGTGTCGATGAACGTGATCGGACGCTCGATGCCCTCGTGCTCGGTGACGATCTGGTACGCACCGATGTGCTGGGTGATGCCACCGGCCTCGCCCTCGACGACCTTCGAGTTCCGGATCGCGTCGAGCAGGCGGGTCTTGCCGTGGTCGACGTGACCCATGACGGTGACGACCGGGGGACGCTGCTGCAGGACGGAGTCGTCCTCGTCGGCGTACTCGGCATCGATGTCGATGTCGAAGCCCTCGAGGAGCTCCTTGTCCTCGTCCTCCGGCGAGACGATCTGGATCTTGTAGCCCAGTTCCTCGCCGAGGACCTCGAACGTGGCCTCGTCCAGCGACTCGGTCGCGGTCGCCATCTCACCGAGGTGGAACAGCACCGTCACGAGGTTGCCGGGCATGGCGTCGATCTTGTCCGCGAAGTCCGAGATGCTCGCACCACGACGGAGTCGGACGACCGTGTTGCCGTCGCCGCGAGGGACCTGCACACCGCCGAGCGACGGTGCCTGCCGCATCTCGTACTCGGCGCGCTTCGTCCGCTTCGACTTGCGGGCACGGCTCTTGCCGCCACCGCGACCGAACGCACCGGCGGTCCCGCCGCCGGGACCACGGCCACGGCCGCCGCCACCGGAGGGACGCGGGCCGCTGAAGGCCGGACGCGGGAAGCCCCCACCGGCACCGGCACCGGCACCACCCGGACGACCACCGGGGCCGCCACGGCCGCCGCCCTGGCCCGGGCGCTGCCCGAAGCCGGGGGCACGGTTGCCCTGACCGGGGCCGCCGGGACGCGGAGCGCCCGGACGGGGGACACCCGGACGCGGCGGAGCCGGACGCGGGATGCCGTTGCCACCACCGGAGCCGGCAGCCGGACGCTGCCCCATGCCCTGGTTCGAGGCGAACGGGTTGTTGCCGGGACGCGGAGGGCGCGAGCCCATGCCCTGGTTCGACGCGTAGGGGTTGTTGCCCGGACGTGCGCCACCGGGCTTCGGGCCACCCGGCTTCGGACCGGCGGCGGCGGGCTTCGGGTTGGTGCCCGGCTTGACGGCGTCGGTCTTCGCGGCGTCGTCGTTCGAGGCGGCCGCGGCCTTCTCGGCGCGGGCCTTCTGCGCAGCCTCGGCCTCGGCCTGTCGCTGGGCGACGGACTTCGGCGCGGCCGGGGTCGGGGCGTCCTCGGCGGGAGCCGCCTGTGCTGCCGGGGCCTCGGGCTCCGGAGCGCGTGCCGGACGGACCGGACCCGGGCGGGGGCCGCCGGGCTTCGGCGCGCCGGACTTCGGGGCGCTGGTCTTCGCGGGTGCGCTCGGCGCGGGGGCCGTGGCAGCCGGCTTCGCCGGGGCACCGTCCGCCTGCAGGGCGGCGCGGAGCTTCCGGGCGACGGGGGGCTCGATGCTCGAGCTGGCACCCCGGACGAACTCGCCGAGCTCCTTGAGCTTCTCGAGTGCGGTCTTGCTGTCGACGCCGAGTTCGCTTGCGATCTCGTGTACGCGTGGTTTAGCCACTGTTCTCCTTCACGGGTCCCACCCCGTGAAGGGGCAGGACTCAATGGATGACGGGTCTCATTTCGAGCCGCTCATCAGTTGTCCATAAGCCGTTCAGCCTGTTCTGTCATGTCCGGGCGCTCGGCCGACTCCTGTGGGAGACCGGCGATGTGGTCGAGCACCGCGGACGTGTCGGGATCGCGATCCAGCCGCAGCGCACGGCGGAAAGCCCTGCGCTTGACGGCCTGATCGTAGGCATCGACGGTCGGTGTGAGCCATGCTCCCCGGCCCGGCATGACTGCCTTCGGATCCGCCACCACGCGCCCGTCGCTCAGGGCGACGACTCGGAGGAGGGAGGATCGGGAAGCGCGACGACGACTGCCGATGCACGTTCTGACGGGGTCCACTCTACTCCTTGCCTCGGACGTGCGCGATCCGGCGCGCCCTCGGCGTCACGCCGAGGGCGGAATCCGTCTAGTCCTCGCCGTCCAGGATCGAGTCCGGCTGGATGTCGATGCGGGCACCGGTGAGCTTCGCGGCGAGGCGGGCGTTCTGCCCCTCCTTGCCGATCGCGAGCGACAGCTGGTAGTCCGGCACGAGCGCGCGGACGGCCTTCGTCGAGGCGTCGAGCACGAACGCGCTCGTCACCTTGGCCGGCGACAGGGCGCTCGCGACGAACGAGGCGAGGTCGGACGACCAGTCGACGATGTCGATCTTCTCGGCGCCGAGCTCGTTCGTGACGGAGCGGACACGGGCACCGAGCTCACCGATGCACGCGCCCTTCGCGTTCACGCCGGGCTCGTTCGCCTTCACCGCGATCTTCGTGCGGTGACCGGCCTCACGCGCGAGCGAAGTGATCTCGACGACCCCGGACGCGATCTCCGGGACCTCGAGTGCGAACAGCTTGCGGACGAGACCCGGGTGCGTGCGGGACACCGTGATCTGCGGGCCCTTGTTGCCGCGGGCGACGCTCGTCACGTACACGCGGATGCGGGAGCCGTGCGTGTAGGACTCCCCCGGCACCTGCTCCTCCGGCGGCAGGATCGCCTCGATCGTGCCGAGGTCGACGTGCACCATCTTCGGGTTCGGGCCCTGCTGGACCACACCCGCGACGATGTCGCCCTCCTTGCCGCGGAACTCGCCGAGGATCTTGTCGTCGCCGATGTCGCGCAGACGCTGGTTGATGACCTGCTTCGCCGCGAACGCCGCGATGCGGCCGAAGTCGCTCGGCTGGTCGACGGCTTCGCCGATGACGGCGCCCTCGTCGTCGAGCTCGGGGACGTAGACGCTGACCTCGCCGGACTTGCGGTCGAGCTCGACGCGCGACTGGGCGTGGGCCGGCTCGCCGTTCTCGTCGGCGTGCTTCTGGTAGGCGGTCAGGATGGCAGATTCGATGATCTGGACGAGCTCGTCGAACGGGATCTCCCGCTCGCGCTCCATGAGTCGCAGGACTGCGAGATCGATCTTCACCGAGGGCCTCCGTATTCAGATGAGTCGCTTCCGCGGGGTGGGACTGCGCAGAAGTCGGCCACAAGCGTACCCCAGAACCCCGGGACGGACGGGAGGCCCGGTGCCAGCTGGCACCGGGCCTCCCGTCCGTCCCGTGGTTGCGTCTAGATCGCGCGGACCGCGTCGAGCAGCTCGGCGACCGGGACGTCGCGACGCTCGCCCGTGGCGCGGTCCCAGAGCTCGACGACGCCGTCTGCCGCGCCGCGACCGGCGACGACGACGATCGGCATGCCGAGGAGTTCCGCGTCGCGGAGCTTCACGCCGGGCGAGACCTTCGGCCGGTCGTCGTACACGACCTCGAAGCGCTCGCCCTCGAGCTGCGCGACGATGTCCGTCGCCAGGTCGTAGGCGACCGCGTCCTTGCCGGTGGCGACCACGTGCACGTCGAAGGGCGCGACGTTCTTCGGCCAGACCAGGCCCTTGTCGTCGTTGTGCGCCTCGGCGAGGATCGCCAGGATCCGCGTCACGCCGATCCCGTAGGAGCCCATCGTGACCGTGGCGAGCTTGCCGTTCTCGTCCTGCACCTTGAGGCCGAGCGCCTCGGCGTACTTGCGGCCGAGCTGGAAGACGTGGCCGATCTCCATGCCACGGGCCGTCTCGAGCGGGCCGGACCCGTCGGGTGCCGGGTCGCCGGCACGGACGTCGGACACCTCGGCGACGCCGTCCGCGACGAAGTCACGACCGGCGACCAGCCCGGAGACGTGCACGCCGCGCTCGTTGGCGCCCGTGACCCAGGCGGTGCCGTCGACCACGCGCGGGTCGACGAAGTAGCGCAGGCCCGTGGCGCTCTCCGCGCCGAGCACCTGCGGGCCGATGTAGCCCTTCACGAGGCCCTTGTGCTTGCGGAAGTCGTCGTCGCCTGCGGCCTCGACCTCGGCGGGGGCGAAGGCCACCTCGGCACGCTTCAGGTCGACGTCGCGGTCGCCGGGCAGCCCGACGACCACGACCTCGCGCGTGCCGTCGAGGTGGGTGAGCGCGAGGACGACGTTCTTCAGGGTGTCCGCGGCGGTCCACGGCGCGCCTTCGCGCGGGGCGACCGCGTTCGCGTGCTCGACGAGGGAGTCGATCGTCGGGGTGTCCGACGCGGGGAGCAGCACCGGCTCCGGCTGCCCCTCGATCGGCAGGGCGTCGGGGACCGGGGTGACGTACGCCTCGACGTTCGCCGCGTAGCCGCCCGCGCTGCGGACGAAGGTGTCCTCGCCGACGCCGATCGGGTGCAGGAACTCCTCGGACTTCGAGCCGCCCATGGCCCCGGCGTCCGCCTTGACGATCACGTACTCGAGGCCGAGCCGGGCGAAGATCTTCTCGTACGCGTCGCGCATGACCTGGTAGCTGCGCTCGAGGCCCTCGTCGGAGATGTCGAACGAGTACGCGTCCTTCATCGTGAACTCGCGGCCGCGCAGGAGTCCGGCGCGGGGGCGGGCCTCGTCGCGGTACTTGTCCTGGATCTGGAACAGGGTGACGGGCAGGTCCTTGTACGACGAGTACAGGTCCTTCACCAGGAGCGCGAACATCTCCTCGTGCGTCGGCGCGAGCAGGTAGTCGGCGCCCTTGCGGTCCTGCAGGCGGAACATGCCGTCGCCGTACTCGGTCCAGCGGTTCGTCGCCTCGTACGGCTCGCGCGGCAGGAGCGCGGGGAGCAGGACCTCCTGCGCGCCGGCCGCCACCATCTCGTCGCGGATGATGCCCTCGATGCGCGCACGGACCCGCAGGCCGAGCGGCAGCCAGGCGAAGATGCCCGGCGACTGGCGACGGACGTACCCGGCGCGGACGAGCAGCTTGGCGCTCGTCACCTCGGCGTCGGAGGGGTCGTCGCGGAGGGTACGGAGGAAGAGATGCGAAAGCCGTGTGACCACGGGGCAAGCCTAGCGGCGACGGGGGGCGTGGTCGTGGCGGTGGTCGCGGTCGCGGTCGCGGTCGCGGTCGTGCCGGCCGGCACTTGGTGAGCAGAAGATGTCGAGTGGGCCTGCGCGACCCGACACCTTCTGCTCACGAAGGGGCGCGCAACGCCGGCGGGAGCGCGTGCCCGTCACCACGGTCGCGCCCATCGGCACTTCGCGAGCAGAAGATGTCGAGTGCGCCCGCGCGACCCGACACCTTCTGCTCACGAAGGGGCGCGCAGCACCGACGCGGGCGCGTGCTCGACGCCGAGGCGCTGGCCGTCGGCACTCGGTGAGCAGAAGATGTCGGTTGCGCCTGCGCGACCCAACACCTTCTGCTCACCAAAGGGCGCGCGGCGGCGAAGGTCACCGTGCGCGGCGCCGCGGTCGTGGCCGTCGGCACTTGGTGAGCAGAAGATGTCGAGTGCGCCCGCGCGACCCGACACCTTCTGCTCACGAAGGGGCGCGCGGCCCCGCAGGCGCGGGCGCGCTCGACCCGTGCGCTACGGCGCGGTGATGACCTGGGGCGAGCCGAGTGCGGCCTCGGGGCCCATCTCGGCGGCGATGCGGTTCGCCTCGGCGATCAGGGTCGGGACGATCTCGTGCTCCGGCACGGTCTTGACGACCTCGCCCTTGACGAAGATCTGGCCCTTGCCGTTGCCGGACGCGACGCCGAGGTCGGCCTCGCGGGCCTCGCCCGGGCCGTTCACGACGCAGCCCATGACGGCGACGCGCAGCGGCACGGTCATGCCCTCGAGTCCCTTCGTCACGTCGTTCGCGAGCTGGTAGACGTCGACCTGCGCACGGCCGCAGCTCGGGCACGAGACGATCTCGAGCTTGCGCTCGCGCAGGTTGAGGGACTGCAGGATCTGCAGGCCGACCTTGACCTCCTGCGCGGGGGGCGCGGACAGGGACACGCGGATGGTGTCGCCGATGCCCTCGGCGAGCAGGATGCCGAACGCGGTGGCGCTCTTGATCGTGCCCTGGAACTCCGGGCCGGCCTCGGTCACGCCGAGGTGCAGCGGCCAGTCGCCGGCGGCCGCGAGCTGCCGGTAGGCCTTCACCATGACGATGGGGTCGTTGTGCTTCACCGAGATCTTGAAGTCGTGGAAGTCGTGCTCCTCGAACAACGAGGCCTCCCACACGGCGGACTCGACGAGCGCCTCGGGCGTCGCCTTGCCGTACTTCTGCAGCAGGCTCGGCTCGAGGGAGCCGGCGTTCACGCCGATGCGCAGGGACACCCCGGCGTCCTTCGCGGCGCGGGCGATGGCACCGACCTGGTCGTCGAACTTGCGGATGTTGCCGGGGTTGACGCGGACCGCGGCACACCCGGCGTCGATGGCCTGGAAGACGTACTTCGGCTGGAAGTGGATGTCGGCGATCACCGGGATCTGCGACTTCTTCGCGATGATCGGCAGCGCGTCGGCGTCGTCCTGGCTCGGCACGGCCACCCGGACGATGTCGCAGCCGGAGGCGGTGAGCTCGGCGATCTGCTGCAGGGTCGCGTTGATGTTCGTCGTGGGGGTCGTGGTCATCGACTGGACGGACACGGGCGCGTCGCCGCCGACGAGCACCTTGCCGACCCGGATCTGCCGCGACCTGCGACGGGGGGCGAGAGTTTCGGGCGTCTTGGGCATACCGAGGTTGACTGCGGGCACGTCAGCACTCTACGCGCTCGCCCTGACGCTCCCCCGCACCACGTCCGCGGCCGCGTCGACGACGGTGATCAGCGGCGCGTAGAGGCGCATGACGTCGAGTGCCCGGTCGTGGTCGGCGTCGCTCGCGCCGGCGCAGGCGTCCGCCACGACGGTCACCGTCGCGCCGGCGTCCGCCGCCGCGAGCGCGGTCGACAGGACGCAGCAGTCCGTGGACACGCCCGTCAGCACGAGGTGCGGGTGGTCGCCGACGACGGCCTGGAGGCCCGTCCCCCACTTGCCGAACGTCGGTTCCGTCACGACGGGGTCGCCCCGGTCCGCAGCGGCCGACGCGAAGGGCTCGGTGAGTGCGTACAGCGGGTCGGCATCCGGGACGAGGGCGAAGGGCCAGTCGCGGTAGTACGGCACCCACGCACCCTCGGGCTGTGCCGGGGCGACGAACCGGGTGAACACGGTGCGGCCGGTGAACCGCGGCAGCAGGTGCTCGATCGCGTACCCGGCGTGGTCGTACCGCGGCGTCGCCCACGGGCTCTCGCCCGAGAAGACCTGCTGCATGTCGACGACCACGAGCCAGGCGTCCTCCGGCACGGTCGTGGTCACCGCTGCGACTCCTGGCGACGCACGGCGCGACGGGCGGTGAGCAGCGTGCCGACGAACCCGACGACGAGCGCGACGAGGACGCCGAGGTTCGCGTACGCCCAGGGGCCGCCGCGCCCACCGAGGCCGAACGGGCCGAGCAGGTACCCCTGCCACGACAGCCACACGGGCGACGAGAGCGTCACGAGTCCCCAGCCCAGCGCCGTGCCGACCAGGACCAGCGCGACGGCGCCCCACCGCACGTCGCCGTAGCGGCCGCGGCGGTCGTCGAGCTCCGCCTCGGCGTACGCCGTCCGTCGCAGCAGGACGTCGGCGACGAACACGCCCGCCCACGCGGCGACGGGGACCCCGAGCGTGATGAGGAACGCCTGGAACGGCTGCAGGAAGTCGGTGGCGAAGAAGACGACGTACACCGCGCCGACGACCATGACGACGCCGTCGACCCCGGCGGCGACCGGTCGCGGGATGCGGACGCCCGCGCTGAGCAGCGCGAGGCCCGACGAGTAGATGTCGAGCACGGCGCCACCGACGATGCCGAGGATCGCCACGACCGCGAAGGGGACGAGGAACCACACCGGCAGCACGGTGGTGAGCGCTCCGATCGGGTCGGCGCCGATCGCCGCCCGCAGGTCCGGCGACGACCCCGCGAGCACCAGGCCGACCACGACGAGCACCGCCGGGGCGAGCGCTCCGCCGAACGTCGTCCAGCCGACCACCCCGCGGGTCGAGGCGGTCCGCGGCAGGTAGCGCGAGTAGTCGGCCGCGGCGTTCACCCAGCCGAGGCCGAACCCGGTCATCACGAGCACGAGCGCCCCGATCACCTGCTGGGCGCTGCCCGAGGGCAGGGCGCCGAGCGCCGCCGTGTCGATCGTCGGCGCCGCGAGGACCACGTAGAGGACGGTCAGCACGGCCGTGACGACGGTGATCACCGTCTGCAGGCGCATGATGACGTCGAAGCCCGCGACGCCGGCACCGACCACGAGCGCGGCCACGACGACGAGCGCGACGAGCTTGGTGAGGACCCCGCCGTCCCAGCCGAGCTCGGTGAACACCGTCGAGGTGGCGAGGACCGCCAGGGCCGCCAGCGCGGTCTCCCACCCGACCGTGAGCACCCAGCTGAGGAACGAGGGCAGGCGGTTGCCACGCACGCCGAACGCCGCGCGGCTCAGCACCATCGTGGGCGCTGAGCCCCGCTTGCCGGCGATCGCGACGACGCCGCAGAGCAGGAACGAGAACGCGACGCCGACGACGGAGACGACGGTCGCCTGGACGAGCGAGATGCCGAAGTCGAGCACGAACGACCCGTAGGCGAGGCCGAGCACGGAGACGTTCGCCGCGAACCACGGCCAGAACAGCCCGCGCGGGGTGCCCTTGCGGTCGACCTCGGCGATGACGTCGAGGCCCTGCCGTTCGACGGCGCGGACCTCGGGCGTGGGCTTGGCCGGCACGGTGCTCATGCGCCGAGCGTAGTGCGCGGCCGACTACCCGAACAGGTCCACGGGGCGCACGAGGTCGGCGTAGATGAGCAGCGCGCTCATGCCCGCCAGCAGCACCACGACCACCATCGTCAGGGGCATCGTCTTCGCCAGGTCGATGGGACCGGGGTCGGCCTTGCCGACGAGCGTGAACGCACGTCGCTTGATCGCCTCCCACAGCGCGCCCGCGATGTGTCCGCCGTCGAGCGGCAGCAGCGGCAACATGTTCAGCACGAACAGGCCGATGTTCAGCGACGCGAGCAGGCCGAGGATCGTGTACGCCTTGTCGACCACCGGGACGCCGCTCATCGACGAGACCTCGCCGATGGCACGGCCGACACCGACCACGGACACCGGGCTGTCCTGCGAGCGTTCCTGGGCGCCGAACGCCGCGTTCCACACGGCGACGAGCCGCTGCGGCAGGTCGATGATGAGGTGCGCCGACGCCGCGATCTGCGCGCCGGTCGCCGGCAGGACCTCGGTCGGCGACTGCCGCACCAGGGACTGCCCGATGCTGACGCCGACCACGCCGACCTGCTGGGTCTTCGTGGTGCCGTCGGCGTTCTCGACAGCCTTGCCCTCGGCGTCGTACACGTCGCGGGTGGCCGTCGTCGGCGTGATCTCGAGCGTCTTCCGGGCACCGTCGCGCTCGACGACGACCGTCACCTGCTCACCGGCCGATCGCTGGAACACCTCGGAGACGCGGGCGATGGTGGGGTCCTGCTCGCCGTTCACCGACAGCACGACGTCACCGGACACGATGCCCGCCTGCTTCGCGGGCGACTCCGCGTCACCCGGGGCGCACTCGGTGGCCTGGCTGGTGGGCAACACACAGTCGACGCTGGAAGTGAACGTCGTCGTCGGCGCGCCGAACCCGCACAGGAGCACGCCGAACAGCACGATGCCGATGACGAGGTTCATCGCCGGTCCGGCGACCATCACGATGATGCGCTTCCACGGGGTGAGCCGGTAGAACGCCCGGGAGTCGTCGCCACCCGAGTCCGCGATCTGCTCGGCGCTGGCCTGGCGGGCGTCCTGCACGAAGGCGCCGTACATGCCGGTGTTCGTGATCGCGTTCGCCCGGCCCGAGGCACGCGGCTTGAGCATGCCGACCATCGAGATGTACCCGCCGAGCAGGATCGGTCGGATGCCGTACTCGGTCTCACCGCGGCGGAAGGACCAGATCGCCTTGCCGAACCCGAGCGAGTACTGCGTCACCTTGACGTTGAACAGCTTCGCGAAGGACAGGTGCCCCAGCTCGTGGAGCCCGATCGAGACCAGCAGGCCGACGATGAAGACGACCACGCCGAGGACGAAGAGCAGGACGGATTCGACGGTCACCGGGAAAGCGTACGGGACCGACCCCATGGCGGAGCCGAGCGCCGTCTGGGAGGTGGGACGGGCCTCCCGTCAGCGGGCCAGCGCGCGGTCCGCAGCCGTGCGTGCCCACTGCTCCGCCGCGAGCACGCCGTCGAGCGACGGCTCCCCCGCGGTGTGCTCGTCGACGATGCGCTCGACGGTGTCGACGATGTCGAGGAAGCCGATGGCACCCGCGTGGAACGCGGCGACCGCCTGCTCGTTCGCGGCGTTGAAGACGGCCGGGAAGGTCCCGCCGAGCTCGCCGACCCGCTTCGCGAGCGCGACGGCACCGAAGGCGTCCTGGTCGAGCGGCTCGAAGGTCCAGGTGCTCGCGGTCGTCCAGTCGAGCGGGACGCCGACGCCGGGCACCCGGTCCGGCCATGCCAGCCCGAGTGCGATCGGCAGGCGCATGTCCGGCGGGGACGCCTGGGCGATGGTCGAGCCGTCGACGAACTCGACCATCGAGTGCACGATCGACTGCGCGTGCACGGTGACGTCGATCCGGTCGTAGGGGACGTCGAAGAGCAGGTGCGCCTCGATGACCTCGAGGCCCTTGTTCACCAGGGTGGCCGAGTTCGTCGTGACGACGAGTCCCATGTCCCAGGTCGGGTGCGCCAGCGCCTCGGCCGGGGTGACGTCGCGGAGCTGCTCGCGGGAGCGCCCGCGGAACGGCCCGCCGCTCGCGGTCAGCACGAGCCGGTGCACCTCGGTGTCGGCGCCGGAGCGGAGCGCCTGCGCGATCGCGGAGTGCTCGCTGTCGACCGGCACGATCTGTCCCGGCGCGGCGGCCTGCTGCACGAGCGGGCCGCCGACGATCAGGCTCTCCTTGTTCGCCAGCGCCAGGGTCGCTCCGGACTCCAGCGCCGCCAGGGTCGGACCGAGGCCGACCGACCCGGTGATGCCGTTCAGGACGACTTCGGCCTCGACGCTGCGGACGAGCTGCTCCGCGTCCGCCGCGCCGAACGCGGTGTCCCGGACGCCGAACCGGGCGGCCTGCTCGGCGACGAGCGCACGGTTGCTGCCCGCCGTCAGCCCGACGACCTCGAACCGGTCGGGGTTGCGGGCGACGACGTCGAGCGCCTGCGTGCCGATCGAGCCGGTGCTGCCGAGGACGACGATGCGCCTGCGGGCGGGACCGGCGTCGCGGCGGTCCGTCACGGTCAGCCCTTGGCGAGGACGTCGACGACGAACACCAGGGTGGCGTTCTTCGGGATGCCCGAGCCCTCCTGCGGGTTCGCGCCGTAGGCGTCCTCCGGGGTCGCGACGATGAGGACCTGCGAGCCGACCTTCTGGCCGACGAGCCCGGTCACGAAGCCCTTGATGAGCGCCGACTCGGAGACCGTGAAGGACGCCGGGGTGCCCTTCGACCACGAGGAGTCGAACTCCTTGCCGGTGCTGTAGACGACGCCCTTGTACTGCACGAGCGCGGTGTCGCCGTCTGCGATCGTCGCGCCGTCGCCCTGCTTGAGGACCTCGACCTCGGTCTTCGACGGGGCCTTCACACCGTCGGGGATGGTGATCTCCGGTTCGCCGGAGGCCTTGTCCTTCACCGTGGGCAGCTTCGGGTCCTGGTCCTGCGGCGTGCCGTCCGCCTTCGTGGGGACCTGGGCGACGACGTCCGCGACGACGACGATCTCGCCGCCCGTGTTGAAGCCGAGCGCGGCGGACTGGCCGACGGCCGCCACCCGGTCGCCGACCTTCGAGCAGGCGAGGAGCGCACCGAACCCGGTCCCACCGACCGACAGGACCTGGGGGTTGCCCTCGTCGAAGCCGACCGTGCCGAGCTTCTTGGCGTCCTTCGCCTCGTACACCGAGTACGACACCTGGGCGTAGTCGCCCTCGTCGAGCGCGGCACCCTTGCCGGACTCGAGCTTCGTCGCCTGCGGCGGCGTCGCCGACAGGCCGGCGTCGAACTTCACGATCGGGGCCTTGCCACCCCCGAACTTCCCGGCGGCGCGGATCGAGTCCGACTCGTCGCCCGGCTTCGGGCAGGCCGTGATCGGCGAGACCGTGGCGCTGGCGGAGGGCGTCGGCGTGGCCGATGACCCCTCGGATCCGGCGCCGGAGCACGCGGCGAGTCCCAGCACGACGGCGGGGACGATGGCGATCGGGAGCAGGCGGAGTCGCTTCACGGGACCCTAGTCTGCCCCACCGGTCGACGAGTCCGCTGACGACGACGCAGGTCGGACGATCGTCTCGGCCTGGTGGTGGACCGGGAACGCCACCGAACGGGCGATGAAGCACAGGGCGTTGGCCGTGACGTGGGCGGCCTCGGCGTCCGCCACCCGGTCGGCCTCGAGGATCGTGACCACGGGGTGCAGGGTCGCCTCGGTGAGCTCGCCGGAGCCGTCCCGGTTGAGCCGCAGCGACGCCGTCGCGGTGTCGCGGTAGTCGACGACCGTGAAGCCCTGCGTGACCGCGACGTGCAGGTAGCTGAGCATGTGGCACTGCGCGAGGGCGGCGACGACCATCTCCTCGGGGTTCCAGCGGTCCCGGTCGCCGCGGAACGTCGGGTCCGCCGACCCGGGCACGTCCGGGTGGCCCGCGGCGGACACGACGTGGTCGCGCCCGAAGTCGCGGTGACCGGACGTGCCGGTGCCGCGGTCGCCGGTCCACCGGACGGAGACCTCGTAGGAGTGGTCGTGCACGCGGGACGCCCTTCTCGGTTCGTTAGCATGGCGGCATGACGGTGAGCCACGGAGTCCGCACTGATCGCCATCCTCTCACCGCCGAGGGGTCGGTCGAGCTCGCGGTGCTCGACCGCTCCGGCTTCGACGAGAGCCGCCACGTCGGCGCCGGCGTCGTCGTCGACGCCTCGGGCACGGTCCTCGACTCGGTGGGCGACGCCACCGCCAGCATCTACCCCCGCTCGACGATGAAGCCGTTCCAGGCGCTCGCCGTGCGCGGCGCCGGCGCGCTGTTCTCCGACGAGGAACTCGTGCTCACCACCGCGAGCCACGCCGGCACCGTCGCACACCAGGCGCTCGCCCGGCACATGCTCGAGTCCTTCGACCACGTCGAGGCCGACCTCGGCTGCCCGCCGGACATGCCCTTCGACCGCGCGACCGCACGCACCATGGACGGCCCGCGCCGCCTGGCGATGAACTGCTCGGGGAAGCACGCCGGCATGCTCGCCGCGTGCCGGGTCAACGGATGGGACGAGGCGACCTACCTCGACGTGACCCACCCGATGCAGGAGCGCGTCCGCAGCGTCGTGCAGGAGTACACGCACGAGACCGTCGACGTCGTCGGGACCGACGGCTGCGGCGCGCCGGTGTTCCCGCTGACGCTCACCGGGCTCGCACGGGGCTTCGCCGGGGTCGTCGCGCGGGCCGACAGCGACTCGGCGGCGCTCACCGACGCGGTCCTGGCGCACCCGTGGGCCATCGACGGCATCGGCCGGGCGAACACCGTCACGATCGAGCGGCTCGGGGTGCTCGCGAAGCTCGGCGCCGAGGGCGTCATGGTGATGGGACTGCCCGGCGGTGCTGCGGTGGCCGTGAAGATGCTCGACGGCTCGGCGCGGGCGGGCACGCTCGCCGCGCTGACGCTGCTGGAGCGGAACGGCCTCGTCGACGCCGAGGGTGTGGCGGACGTCGTGGCGGCCACCGGCGAGCAGGTGCTCGGCGGCGGCGTGCCGGTCGGCGCGGTGCGGGTGGGTGCGGGTCTGCGCTGACGGAACAGCGGCTGCTGACCGTCGGCCGCCACGGACGGGTGCCGCTGCGCGGTCACGATGCGGTCGGTGTCACCGACGTCCCTGACGTCCCTGACGTCCGCGGGTCCGGGTCCTGGTCCGGGTCCGGGTCCGGGTCCGGTGCGACCGGGAGCACGGGGACGAGCGGTTCCGCGGCCGGATCGGCCGGGCGACGGCTCGTGCAGCCGTAACGGGAGACGACGACGGCGACGTCCCAGGTCCTCGGCATCGCCCCGAGACCCGGCACGTGCACCACCGTGGAGGCCGGGCGTCCGGCGTCGTCGAACCGGACCGCCGCGGCCGTGCCGGGCGGCATCCGACCGACCCGGTCCGTGCTCGTGCCCGAGCTCGAGCTCGAGCCCGAGCCCGAGCCCGTGCACGGGCGCACGGGCGGGTCCCGATCCGGGTCGCTCCCCCAGCGAACCGTCCGGGCGGGGCCGTGTGGGTCCGCGACCTGCTGGTGGCTGCCCTCGGTCCTCGGCGCGACGCCGTCGTCGCCCGCGGCGTGGTCGTCCGCGCCGTCCTCGCCCGCGCCGTCCTCGCCCGCGGCGTGGTCGTCCGCGGCCGGACCCGCTGCGAGCTGCGCGGCCAGTGCCCGGAACACCGAGTCGGCGACGGCACCGGTCCCGACGACGACCAGGTGCGCCGGGGCTGGGTGGAGGACGACCGCACCCTCCGGCCGGTGCCCGAGGACGAACCCGGTCGACGCCAGGTCGGCCTGCTCGAGGTGTGGGAGCAGGGGCAGCGGCAGTGGCTCCCCCGCCTGCTCGGGTTCCGCCGAGGTGGTCGATCGGTGCAGCACGACGTCGAGCACGGCACAGCAGGCCGCCGCCGCCAGCAGCGCCACCCGTCCACTCCCCGCCACGGGCCCGAGCAGGCCGGACAGCACCAGCACGACCGCGGTGACGACCAGGACGCAGCGGGCGGTGAACGGGGACACCGCTCCATCCGAGCACGTCCCCGTCGCAGCCGTGGGCCCTCCGACGGGAACTGTGGACAGCCGGCGCCGACTACTGCACCAGGAAGAACTGCTCCCCGATGTCGACCCGGGCACCACGCTCGACCCGGTACCGACGGCCCGGTTCGCACCGACGGATCGAACCGTCGATGTGCCGGACCACGGTCCCGTTACCCGAGAAGCGGTCCGACACCCAGAGGTCGTCGCCGTCACGACCGAGCTCCAGGTGGATCTTCGACACCGACTTGCCGGGGTCGTGCACGGTCAGCAGGTCGTCGAACCGCTCGCCCGGCTGCGGGCGGGGCAGGCGGCCGAGCAGCCCCGTGCCGTGCACGCCGAAGCGCTCACCGGTGCTGAAGTGCAGCACGAAGGGGGCCTGGACCGGAGCCTGCCCGACGATGCGGGTCTCCTCGACGTCATCACCGAGACCGTCGTCCCCGAGACCGTCTTGCCCGAGGCCGTCGTCGTTCGCGCTGGACACCAGGGACGCCGGGTCCGGCGTGACCGGCCCGTGCGGGGCGTCGACGGAAGCACCCGGCATCGGCGGGATCGCTCCCGGGGCACCCGGGATCGGGGGCAGCGGCGCGGCGAGCGGCGCAGCCGACGGTGCCGCGGAGGGCACGGTCGCCGATCCCGGCGGCGTGGTCGCCGGCGCCGAGGGGAAGGCGTCCGGGGACAGGCTCGGGGCGGCGTGCACCCCGCGCGGGCGGAGGCGCGGCCCGGAGTCCGCGAACTCGTCGTCCGCCGCGGTCGGGGCGCCGTCCGCTCCGGCGCCGTCGGTGGCGCCGCCGTCGTCGCTGTCCGCGTCCGCGTCGTCACCGTCCGGGTCGCCGTCGGTGTCTTCCGCACCCCCGCCGGTGGCGTCCGCGGACGCATCGTCGACGACCTCGGCCTCGTCGTCGGCAGCCCAGTCCGGACGCGCCATCGGCAGTGGGACGACCGGTCCGGTGAAGGCGGCGGTCACGGCCGGGCGGACCGCGCCGCACTCACCGCAGAAGATGTCGTCGGGCTCGAGCTGGTGTCCGCACACGTGGCAGGTCGTCGTGGCGTGCATGCCCGGGGTGACCAGCGGAGCCGGACGGAGCGGTCGGCGGTCGACCAGGGGTTCGACGACCGCGGTGTCACCGGGCTGCGGCGGCGACGCGACCGGGCCGTCCGCAGCGGGCACGACGGCGTGGCCCGACTGCGCGTCGCCGTCGTCCGTCGACTCGGCGGCCGGAGCGGGGACGCGCAGGCCCTCGATGCCGGCACCGTCGGACTGGTCGTCGCCCGGGCCGTGCTCGGCGGATGCTCCGGCGGCCTCGTCGTCGGCGGGACCGCGGACGGGCGGCACCGGCGGGACGGGCGGCACCGGGGGGACGACGGGGTCGGCGACGACCTCGGGTTCGGCGGCGTTGCCGCGACCCACCCACCACGAGGGACCGGCCGGCGCGGCCGGCGGTGCGACGTCCGCCGGGGGCGCCCACACCGATGCCGGGACGCCGTGGTCGGCCGCGGGAGCGTCCGTCGGGGCGGCAGCCGACGCGGGGGGCGCCAGGCGGGTCCGCTCGGGATCGTCGGCGAGGTCCGCGCCGGGGATGGGCTCGGAGTGGTGGTCGGCGGGGTCCAGCGAGGGCTCGGCGCTCTGCGGGTTCGGCGCACCGCGCTCCGCCAACCCGGAGTCGGCTCCGTGGACGTGCGAGGGTGCCTGCCGGGGGGCGAAGTCGTCGGGTCGCTGGACGGGGACGGCACCGCTGCCCGGACGGTCGGAGCCGGTCAACCAGGCGCGCGTCGCCGGGTCGAGCGTGGCCTCGGGGAGCCAGGCGTCGGCGGCGGGGTCGGAGCGGCGGCCGTGCGCGTCGGGCTGCTGCAGCGGTGGCGGCGGTGTCTGTTCAACGGGGGGCTGGGCGACCGGGCGACGGCTGGCCGCGGCGGTCACCGCGCGGCCGCACTCACCGCAGAAGATCGCCCCGTCCGGGAGCATCGATCCGCAGTGTTCGCATCTGATCACGGGGTGCCTCTGTCCTCACTCGGCCCTGCACGACGCTCGCCGGGCCTCGGCCCATCGTAGTCGCCGCGTCCCCGAGCACCCTGCCGGGTGCGCCCACGAGGGGGTCGCCGTCCCCGGAGCGACCGCAGCGAGACGGCGGTGCGGAACCGTTCCCGTCGGTTCCGTCCGGTCCGGAGACTGCCGATCGCGTCGTCCGTCGCCGACCACATCCGGTCGGCGACCGACTCGTCGACGTCGCTCGGACCGAAGACCGCGCGGTCGGCGAGGGCGGCGAGGCCGGTCCCGCCGTCGCCGGGAGCGCCCGCCACCGCTTCGCGTCGCGTCGCCGACCGGGACACGTCGTGCCCGCGGTCGAGCAGCGCGTCGCGGTACTCGTCCCACGCGCCGACGACACGGCCGCGCGGCGTCGGCGCGCGACGGCGGCGGCGGCGCCGTGCGCGCTTCACGAGCACGATCACCGCGAACGGCAGCAGCACGAGCGCCGCGAGGCCGAGCACGCCGAGCACCCACGGCAACGCGGCGAGCAGGATCTGCAGCCACAGCGGCTGCACCGGCGGCGTGTTGCGGTCGGTCTGCGGCGGGGCCTGCTGGTCCTGGTCCTGCTGGGTGACGGGGGGCGGCGGCACCACCGTCTCCGGCCGGGTCACGGGCTGCGGGGTCTGCTGCTGCTCGTCCGGGATCTCGCGCACGGTCGGGTTCGGGTCGAGCATGACCCATCCCCACTGCGCGGTGTCCACCTCGATGCGCGCCGTCACGTCCGAGCCGCGGAACGTCGTCGTGCCGCCGCTCGTGCCCGCGTCGCCGCGGTCGGCCCCGGAGTCGCCGCCGGCGCTGAACCCCATCACGACGCGCGCGGGGAACCCCAGCTCGTCGGCCATCAGCGCCGCGGCGGCGGCGTACTGCTCCTGGTCACCGATCATCAGCGGCGCGGTGAGGAGCTCCTGGATCCGGTCGGCACCGTGGCCCGAACGACTCATCCGGTCGTCGCCGACCCCGTGGCTGACGTACCCGTTGCGCTTGAGCGACTGCAGCGCGGCCAGGAGCTTCGCGCCGGGCGCGGTCTCACCGCGGGTCGTCGACTCGACGGTGTCCCGCACGGCCTCCGGGACGTCCCGGGTCGCCGGCACCGACGCGGTGCCCGGTCGCGCCGCGGCGAGCTGCTCCTGGGTCGGCTGGTCGGGCACCACGGCGGTCAGGTCGTACGACGTGCCGTCACCGACCCCGCCCACCACGGCTCCGGTCTGCGTCGACGCGTTGTAGAAGAACGCTCCGCGCTCGGACTCCGCGCCGCGACCGGTGAACTCGACCCGCTCGAGGTCGCCCACCGTCGGCAGCCACACGCCGCTGTACCCGTCGACGGTCACGCCGACGCGCACGGTGGTGCCGTCGACCCCGCGCACGTCGACCGAGGTCGGCACCCGCTCGAAGGTGCCCGACGCCGACGACCCGTCGGCACCCCCCACCCGGTAGACGACGCCGTCGTACGTGTCGAGGGTGGCGATGCGCACGAACCCGTCCTCGGGGAGCCCGGTCACCCGCAGCTGCGCGGTGTCCGCGGCGGCCGGCTCCTCGTAGGCCCGGAAACCGCTGAGCGGGCTGACGTGGTCGCGCGGGTCGAAGGGCTTCACGACGTCGGTCCGCGCCACGGTGCGCCCCACGGTGGGCGGCGCCACGAGACCGAGTCCGGTCGCGACGACCGCAGCGGCGACGATGGTGCCCGTCCCCACGAGCGCCGGCCGCACGACGGACCGCACGAGCGGGACCCTCGTGCCGATGGTGGTCGCGACGGCCACCGCGCGTCGCGCGTGGCGGACGGTCAGCGCCCACACCAGGGCGATCCCCACGAGCACCACCGCGGTCAGCACGGACGTGTCGAGACGGGTCGGTCCGACGACCACGCCGACCGCGAACAGCACCAGTGCCGGGATGCTCGCGAGCTCCGGTCGGGAGGCACGGGTCGCCACGCTCACGGACGTCACCGCCGCCACCAGGAGCGTCACGAAGTACGGCACGAGGAGCGCCTCGTACGACCCGACCGGCAGGCTGATGGTCACCAGCTGCTTCCAGCCGAGCGCGACGCCGGCGAAGAGGTCGAGGAGCCCGGGACCGGTGGGCAGCAGACCGGCCGCCCGGTCGGGCACCGCGGCCGGCACGCCGGTCAGGGTGAACGCCGCGACGCCGGCGACGGCGACCACCGCAGCGGGCAGCCGGAAGACGGCGCCGAGCAGGGCGACGAGCGTGCCGGCGACGATCGCGGTGACCGCCGCGGCGACCATCGCCTGGTCGCGGTAGACCGGCCACCAGGACGTGCTCGCCACGGCGAGCAGGAGCCAGACGACCAGGGTGCTGCCGGCCAACCGGAGCGGTGCGGCACGGCGGGCGTCCCGGCGGTCGGAACGCCGGGTGGTGCGCCGTGCGCGCTCCGGCGCGGTCGGCTCGACCACGGGTGCTGCGCTCATGCGGCCGCTGCCGATCGGTGCAGCGCGTGCCGGAGGTCGTCCAGGTAGCCGATGGTCATCACCGTCAGGCCGGCGACCCGCAGGAACCGGGGCTGCGCCTCCGGCTCGCAGATCACCGCGACGACCTCGACCCCCACCGGGAAGCGCGTGGCCGCGAGCCGGAGCGCCGGCAGCCCGACGGTCGACCCAACCACCAGGAAGGCGACCGAGATCCCCTCGGCGTCGTTGCCGACGATCCGCGCGACCTCGGAGACCGGCAGGCAGGCGTCGGCGAGGCCGACGGACGCGAAGTCGTCGAGCAGGCGCGTCGGCGTGACCGTCGGCAGGGACCGCACCGCGTAGACCGCGCGCCGTGCGAACTCGGGCGTCCGTTCGGAGACCACGACGGAGACCTCGCGGCCGTCGCGGATCGCCCGTGCGCCGAGCGAGGCGGCGGCGCTGACGGCGAGCTCGAACTCGTCGTCGTCACCGAACTCGGCGCGCGCCGTGCCCAGTGCGACGACGAGGTGCGAGCGGCGGGTGTCCTCGAACTGGCGCACCATCAGCGCGCCGGACTTCGCCGTCGACTTCCAGTGGATCGTGCGAGGGTCGTCGCCCGGCATGTACTCGCGGATGGCGTGGAACGCGATGTCCGCCGGCGAGAGGTCGGTGGTCGCCTGTCCCTCGAGGTCCCGCACCAGACCGGTGCTCGTCGACGGGATCGCGATGGTCCGCGGGTGCACGATGACCTGCTCGCGGGCCGTCCAGACGACCTCGCGACGGACCAGCCCGACCGGGTCGGCGCGGACGCCGGTCACCGGACCGACGTCGAGCACGCCGCGGCGCAGGGTCGGCACCGGCACCTCGCGCTCGAACGTGCCCTGCGGGCCGATCGCGGGGACGGCGACGTCGACCAGACCGGAACCGACGGGCACCTCGACGGTCGTCGGCACGGAGGGCAGTCGCGAGGGGTTCTCCGCGGTGACCACCACGCCAGCGGCGTCGCCGACGGCCACCCGGTGCTGCGGCAGCCGCATCCGGATCACCAGCCGTGACCGGCCGATGAGCGCGACGGCCGCGACGACCACCAGCACCGCACCGGCGAACCCGACGACCACGATCTCGCGCAGCCCGAACCGGTAGCCCGTCACGAACGCGACGAGCGTGAGCGCGGCGACCGTCCAGCCGAGCCCGGTGACGACCGACGAGACCTCGCCCCAGGAACGCGTGACGAGCCTCCAGACCGTCGCCCAGGCGCGGACGACGCCGACGACGGCATCCGCTGCCACGCCCTCGCGGTCCCCGACGATCCGGGACCGGACGTTGGTCATGCCGGCGACCGTCCCCGTGCGCTCGTACGCCGTCGTCCCGCGACGCGACCGCGTCGAGGACGGGCGGCGCGAGCGCGTGGAGACGGGCCGGCGGTCCGTCACGTCGTGACCCGGTCGGCCGGCGGCGGGGTCTCGACCAGGAGCTGCGCGATCACGCTCGGCGAGCTGACGCCGTCGAACTCGGCCTCGGCGTCGAGCACGAGCCGGTGCGCGAGCACGGGCACGGCGAGGGCCTTGACGTCGTCCGGCGTGACGTAGTGACGGCCGTTCAGCGCCGCGAACACCCGGGCGGCCCGGATGAGGCCCATCGCGCCACGCACGCTGACGCCGAGGCGGACCTCGCTGGCCGAGCGGGTGGCGTCGACGAGCCGTGCCACGTAGTCGGCGATCACGGCGTCGACGTGCACCGAGCGGGCGAGCGCGGCCATCTCGGTGATCGTCGCCGCGGGGACGACGCTCGCGAGCGGCACCGAGGCCGAGGGTGCCGAGGACGTCTCGAGGATCTTCACCGTCGCGGCGTGGTCCGGGTAGCCGATCGAGGTCTTCATGAGGAAGCGGTCGAGCTGCGCCTCGGGCAGACGGTACGTGCCGGCCTGCTCGACGGGGTTCTGCGTGGCGATGACCATGAACGGGGCGGCGAGCCGGTGGTTCACGCCGTCGACGGTGATCGCGGACTCCTCCATCGCCTCGAGCAGGGCGGACTGGGTCTTCGGGCTCGCCCGGTTGATCTCGTCGGCGAGCACGATGTTCGCGAACACCGGCCCGCGGTGGAAGTCGAACTCCTGGGTGCGCTGGTCGTACACACTGATGCCCGTGATGTCGCCGGGCAGCAGGTCCGGCGTGAACTGGATCCGGTTCGTCGTGCCCTGCACGCTCTGCGCCATCGCCCGGGCGAGGCTGGTCTTGCCGGTTCCGGGGACGTCCTCGAGCAGCAGGTGGCCCTCGCTGAGCATCGCCGTGACCGCGAGGCGGATCACGAACGTCTTCCCGAGGAGCACCTGCTCGACGTTGGTCACGATGCGGCCGGCGACGTCGGCGAACCAGGTGGCCTGCTCCGGGGTCATGCTCATGCGGGGTCGGTCCTTCGTTGGTGGCGTGCGGGCGGTGGGGCGGTCGGGCTGGCCGCGGGTCGGGGCCGCGGGTCAAGGCTGGGGGTCAGGGGGCCGCGGGATCGGACGGGACGGGGTCGGACGGGGCGGGCTCGGGGTCGGGCTCCGGTTCGGGTGCCGGCGTGATCGGGAACGCCTCCGATGCATCGCCGATGGCCTCGTTCGACCCGTCCGCGAGCGTCAGTGTCGCACGCACCTTCACGGACTTCGCGTACGAGAGCGGGGTCGGGGTCGCCTCGCCCGCGTTCCATCCCGCAGACCGCGGCAGGGCGGGGACGGTGCCCTCTTCGTCGAGGTACCAGTACGCCGTGAAGTGCACACCGACGCCGGTACCGCTCGGCCCGGTGACCCCGAGCGGCTGTCCCTCCTGCGCCGAGGTGACGGTCGCGGTCGTGTCGTACGCGGCAGCCGTCCCCGTCCAGGACTGGTCGTCGCTCGTGCAGAACGAGCTGCCGGGCCCACCGCAGGCGCGGACGAGCAGCTGCACGGCGACGTTGCGCGCACCCGAGCCGGGGACACCGGTCCACGTCTCGCCTGGTCGCAACGACACCGTCTGGCCGCCGGTCTCGAGCTGGTAGTGGTGCGCGTCACGGGACGACGCGGTGACGCTGACGTTCCACGTGTTCGTCCCGACCTTCGTCACGTCGACGCCGGCGCGCCCGGTGGCGGTCGGGCGTTCGTACGTCACCGCGTCTGCGTACGCCACGTTGCAGAAGTAGCCGTTCGAGACGGTCACCGCGTACCGCGTGGTCCCGGCGCCGACCCCGGAGTCCCGAGCCGGGCTGCTGGTGCCGAGCGAGTTCGACGGCGGCGCCTTGCAGTCGACGTCGGCGGAGCGGTACGCCGCGTACCGCAGCCCCGATCCCCCGGCGGCGTCCGCCGGACCCCAGGTGACGTTCACCGTCGACCGACCGGACTCGTCCGCCTGTGCACCGGCCTCGGCCTGCACGTTCGACGGCTTGCCGGGCGTCCCGACCGCCGTGCCCGACCCCGAGCCGGAGTTCCACTGCACCACGGTGCCGTTGCGGTCCGCGTCGTTGCGCGCGGAGACCGAGACGGAGTACTTCGCACCGCTCTCGGCGCCGGTGAACGAGGTGCTCGTCGCGGTCCCGGTGCGGCGCATCGTGGACAGGCCCGGCCCCTTGACCGTCACGACGTAGTCGTCGACCGCGCTGCCGCCCTTCGGTGCTGGCACCGGCGTCCATGCGACGTCGAGCTGGTTCGGGGTGCTCTTGCTCGGTGAGACCGTGATGTTCTTCGGCGGCGCCGGCACGTAGTCGGCGCTCATCGAGACGGACCGCGCCGACGGCTTCGAGTCGCCGATGGCGTTCGTCGCGACGACCTGGAAGCGGTACGACGCCTTCGGGTCGATCCCGGTCAGCTGGCAGACCGTCGACGTCCCGCAGTTCTTCGTGAGCCCGTTCGTCCCGACGACGCGGTAGCCCGTGATCGGCGAGTTGTTGCCCTGCGGTGCGGCCCAGGTGAGCGAGAGCTGGCCACCGTCGTACGACCCCGTGCGGGTCGGCGTGCCGGGGGCGTCGGGGACGTCCTGCACCGAGATCGTGACGTCGCCCCAGACGTACCGGTTCGGGTCGTTCGTCGCGTCTGCGACCTGGTACTGCAGGTGCGCGTCGACGGGCTTCGCCGTGTCCGAGACACGGACCTGGAGCCGGGAGCGGTCCTCGCTCGGTGTGACGGTCACACCGCTCGGCAGGCCGCCGGACAGACCGCGGATGTTCACCACGCGCAGCCGCTGCCCGGGGAACGGGTTGGTCGGCTGGTCGTTCGTCAGGACGTCGATGGTGGTCGTCGCGCCGCGCTTCGTGACGGACCGGTCCGCGCCCGGCTGGACGAGCGGTCGGGTCGACCCGACGATGCCGACCGTGACGGTCCCCGCGCGCCCGGCGTTCGCGTCGTCGGTCACGCCCACCCCGATGGCGGCCGTCGTGTTCTTCTTGGCCGTGTCGGCGACGGCGATGGTCAGCCGCTGCTTCGCGATGCTCGCGGTGACGCCGTCCGCCGGACGCCCGACGACCGAGTACCGCAGCTCGGGCAGGTCCCGCGGGTACGGGTAGTCGGTGAGCTTCGTCAGGTCGATGGTGCGGCGCTCCCCCGGCTGCATCTCGACGGCGGAGCCGGTGAACGCCGGCGGCTGGTTCGACCGGGGCGTCACGGTGATGGGCAGCACGAGGGTCGCGACGCGTCCCTTGCCGCCGTTCGCCGACGAGCCGTCCGTGACCTCGAACGAGATGGAGGCGTTGCCGTAGTACAGCTTCGACGACGTGAACTGCAGGGTCGACGAGTCGACGACCAGGCGCTGCCCGTTCGCGTGGGTCGCCTTGACCGTACCGCGGTCGGTGATCGTCGCGGTCTTGCCGTTCGCGGTCACCACGAAGTCGTCGAGCGGGATCCGCACGGTCGCCTCGCTCTTCACCGTGATCGACCCCGCGCTGCGGTTGATCTGCGGCAGTGCGTCGTCGAAGCCCGGCACGTTGATGAAGCCGTAGGACACGATGTCCGGGTGGTCGACCCGGGCCACCGAGAACGGGATCACCTGCGAGTCGTCGGTGAGCCGGACGGTGATCCGGTCGTCGTCCGTGGTGCGGGCGGTGTCGCCGTAGCCGTCGACCAGCCCCACCCGGAGGTCGGCCGAGGTGCCCTCGGCGAAGAAGACGTTCTCGAGCACGTCGACCGTCACGGTCTGGCGGTGCAGGATGTCCTGCAGGTCGAGCGTGGTGTCGTCCACCTCGGGTCGCAGCGGCTGGGCGTCCTCGTCCACCGTGACGGTCAGGAACGCCGTGCTCGAACCGCCGCTGCTGTTGGTGACCGTGTACAGCACGGCGTAGTCGCCGGACTTCGCCGTCTTCGGCGGGGTCACCCGGATCTGCTGCTTCCGCAGGATCTTCGCCGCGACGTCGTCGGCGGTGGGCTCCGCCGCGGTGACGGTGAGCTGCCCGCCCTCGGGGTCGGAGTCGTTCTGCATCACCCGGACGGTCACCGACCCGCCGGGACGGATGGTCACGTGGTCGGCCTGGGCGACGGGGTTCGACGCCTGCTCGGCGCGCGGCGCGATCCCGACGCGCACGGTTCCGCTCGCACGGGCGCCGAGTGCGTCGACGACCGTGTAGGTGAACTCGTCGGTGCCGGCCGAGTAGTCACCCGCCTGGTAGGTCAGCGAGTCCTTCGAGACGTCGCTCACCGAGCCCTTGTCCGGGTTGGACCCGACGCCGACGAGCTGCACCGAGTCGCCGTCCGGGTCGACGCCGTTCAGCGGGATCGACACCCGCACCGAGGACCCCGCGACGACGCGCGCGGTCACCGTCGGCGGGACCGGCGGGTTGTTCGTGGCGGCGTCGCGCTCGCGGACCGAGATCGAGACGGACGCATCGGCGTGCTGGCCGTCCGGACCGGCGACGCGGTACACGGCCGTGTAGTTGCCGGGGGTCTTCGGGGCCAGGTAGCGCAGGTGGTCGCCGGAGACGAAGAGCAGACCGCCGTCGCCGGGCACGTTCTGCACCAGGTCCGGCTCGAGCGTCAGCGGCTCGCCCTCGGGCTGGGTGTCGTTGTCGAGGACGGCGATGTTCGCGACGTCGCCCACCCGGACCGTGCTGCTGTCGGGCTGCGCCACCGGCGGCTGGATGCGGTCCGGTCGGGGGATCTCGACGACGGTGATCGTGCCGGTGGACGACGCCAGGCCGTTCGTCTCGGTGTACTCGAAGGACACCGGCCCGTCGAGCGGCGCCGTCAGGGTGATGCGCACGGTGTGCTGGTCGAGGATGCTCGCCTGCACGCCGCTCGACCGCTGCGGCGCGTCGATGGCGCTCACCATGAGCACGCCGCCGGCCGGGTCGATGTCGGTCGCGGTGACGTCGGTGTCCTTCGTCGACAGCGTGTTCACGAACACCGTCTTCGGTGTCGTGATGGGGGCGGTCGAGGCGTCCGGCGGCGCGAGGATCGTCACCCGCACGATGCCGCTCGACGTCTTCACACCGTCGGTCACCGTGTACTCGAGCTGGTGGTCACCCGCACCGGCGCCGAGCACGCGGAAGGTGCCGGCGTCGTAGCTCGGGGTCACCGTCAGACCGGACGCCGAGGACACGCTGGTGAGGGTCACGGTGCCGTTGCCGCCGCGCACGTGGTCGAGCGGGTCGACGCTGAACGCCTTGCCCGCGTACCCGCTCACCGGGAAGGGGTCGGCGCGGAGCGGCACGCTGCCCTGCTTCGCGACCCGCATCGTCGCCGAGCCGCGGCCGTCCGCACGCCCGTCGCTGACGACGACCTGCACCGACCGCTCGCCGGTCCTGCCGCTGTCGTTGCGGTAGTCGAGCAGGCCGTCCGGCGTGGTCGACGCGTTGTCGCGGTCGGACGCCGTCGCCGACTCGAGGTAGACGGGGTCGCCGTCGGGGTCGACCCAGTCGCCGAGCACGTTCGTCACGACGTGCCCGTTCTGCACGACGTCCGCCGAGGTGTCGCGCACCTGGCGCGGAGCCTCGTTCTGCGACTCGGGCCGGACGCTGACGCGGACGGTCGCGGTGTCGGAACCGCCGTTGCCGTCGGTGATCGTGTACTGGAACGACACGGTCCCGGAGGCACGCGACGACAGCGTCACCTGCAGACGTTGGCCGTCGCCGACGATCGCGACGCGGCCGGCGGAGTCCGAGAGCCGTCCGACCTCGCTCACCACGATCGGGTCGCCGTTCGGGTCGTAGTCGTTGAGCAGGACCGGGAGGCTCGTGGTGCGTCCCGGACGAGCGCCCAGCTCGTCGTCCACCGCCACCGGCGGCTTCTGGTCCTTGTCGACCTCGGGGTCCTCGTCGGAGACCTGCTCGCGCTGCTTCTGGTCGTCCTGCTCGACGAGGTCGGACCAGTTGTCGATGAGCTGCCCGCTGCGGTCGATCGCCCACGACCGGCCGCTCGACGGGTCGTTGGCGACGACCGTCCGACCGTTGTGGAGGATCTGCATCTCGCTCGTCCCACCGGTGCTCGCCAGGCGCTGGAGCGCGCGGCCGTCGCAGGTGTCCACGGCCTGACCGCCGGCCCACGCGGCGTAGGTGCAGCTGCCGTCGACGTAGGGCCGCGCGGCTCGGCCGGACACGGCCAGCGGCGTGCCGTCGACCCGCCCGGACGGTGTGACCCGGGCCAGGCCGGCCGTCCCGGCCACCGTGACGTCCGAGCCGGCGTCCGACGACCGCTGCAGCGCCGGGGACGAGCCCACGCGGTCGCCGAGGTCGACCGCGTCGCCGTCCACCGTCAGGGTGCCGCTCGTGCGGTCGAGCACGGCGAGGTGCGACCCGAAGGCGGCGACCTGGAAGTCGTCGCCGCGACCGGCGTCGACCTTCCAACGGCGGTCGACGGTCAGGGTCGCACCGATGTCGACGAGCGAGGCGGTGCCGGTCTTCGCCGAGTAGACGGCGACGTGGTCGTCCGAGGCGTCGAACACGGTGTCGGCGCCGAGCGTCAGGTCGGCCTTGGTGGAGGCGTCGAACTCCTCGAGCTGGTCGGCCGGTGTCGCCCAGAGCTCGCCGGTCTCGGCGTTGCCGATGACGGCGGTGTCCCCGGCCAGGAAGACCTGTGGCGAACCGGCGGGCAGGGTGACGGCGTCGCCGACCGTGGCGGCCGCGACGTCGACCTTCGCGACGGTGCCCTTGGTCTCGTCGACGCTGTAGACGGTGGAGCCGCGTTGCAGGACCGAGAGGTCGTCGCTCGCGGTCTCGACGGCCGTGTTGAGCTGCAGCACCTGGGTGTTCGCACGACCGACCGCGCCGTACTCGGCCGAGGGCACCCAGACCGTCCCGTCGCCGAGGTCCACGCGCTGCGTGTGGTAGCCGGTCGAGACGATCGCGGTGCCGGCGACCACGGCGGCGACGAGCACGGACACACCCGTGGTGACGGCGGCCGATCGGTGCTTCGCGAGGAGCGCGCGGATCACCCGGCGCTCCCGATCGTCGCGCACTTCTGCGCACTCGCTGCGCCGGTCTTGCCGTCGCGGTTCACGGCGACCGCGATGCACTGCTCCTCGCCACGCTCCCCCGAGACGACGAACGTCGTGCCGGACTGCTGGCTCGAGGACCCGTTCGACGAGATGACGTACGTGTCACCGGTGCGCAGGCCCGGGTCGGCCCACGAGAACGAGACCGCACTGGCCGAGGTCGATGCCCGCACGTCGGCCACGACCGGGATCGCCCCGGTGCCGAGACGGCTGACCACGACGACCGTCGCGACGGCGAGGGCCGCGACGACCACGACGGTGAGCGACGTCGCCCAGAGGAGCGTCGAGCGCGTGCGGCGACGGGTGCGGGTGACGGAACCGGTCCGGTGCACGGTCCCGACGCTCTGCGCGCCACCGGCGACCATCCCGCCCTGGACCGGACGACGGGTGCGACGCCGACCGCCGACCCGTGCGGGTGCCTGCAGTTGCCGCACCGTCGTGCGTTCACCGGCGGGCGTCGGCGACGCCACCGCCCACGCCTCGACCGCGACGTCGGCAGGGGTCTGCGGGATCCCGAGCTCGGCCTCGACCTGCTGCAGGCCGCGGACGAACTCGATGACCGTCGCGGGGCGCGCCTGCGCCTTGCGGGACAGGGCCGTCGCGAGCAGCCGCTCGAGCGACGGCGGCACGTCGGTGCGTCCCGTCGGCTTGACGCCGCCCTTGTCGATCCGGTGCATCAGGTCGTTCGCGCCGTTCTTGCCGCCGCGGATCTCGAACGGGCTGCGGCCGGCGAGCAACGAGTAGACGGTGGCGGCGAGGGAGTAGACCTCGGACTGGATCGTGCCGCGGGACTCGTCGATGAGCACCTCGGGCGCCGACCACGGGATGGACATGCCGACCGGTTCGTCGGGGTCGGTCCCGCCGATGGTCGCGGCGATGCCGAAGTCGGACAGCACCGGGTTGCCGTACGCCGTGAGCAGGATGTTCGAGGGCTTGATGTCCCGGTGCAGCACACCCTCGCGGTGCGCCGTCTCGAGCGCCGACCCGATGCGGATGCCGATGGACAGGACCTCGGACACCGGGATCGGCTCACGTCGGTACCGCTCGCTGAGCGAGGACGAGCAGAGCTCCATGACGAGGTACGGGCGGCCGTCCGCGGCCACGCTCGCCTGGAAGACGGTGAGGATCGACGGGTGCGTGCTGAGCCGGGCCATGAGGTTCGCCTCGGCCTGGAACATCTGCCGCACGCGGTCGTCGACGACCTCGTCGAGGAGCACCTTCACGGCGACCTGTCGGCGCGGCATGTCCTGCTCGTACAGGAAGACGTCGGCGAAGCCACCGGAGCCGAGCACGTGCACGGGGCTGAAGCCGCCGATGACGGGCGGGTTGGACGGCAGGCGTCGCGCCATCGTCCTCTCCTCCCCGGGCCGGGTGGCCGCGTGTCTCGTCGTGGCCCTGCTCATTGTACGAACCGTTCGTGGACGGGTCGCCGCGCGCCGGTGGGCCGTGGGCGGGCGCGGTCCCCCAGTTCGGGGGACGGTCAGTGCCGGGGCAGCGTGTCCTCGAGGTCACCGTCGTCGGGGGCACCGTCGACCTGCAGGACGACCACCGTGACGTTGTCGCGTCCCCCGGCGACGACCGCGTCGCCGACCAGGCGCTCCGCGAGCTGCTGCGCGTCGGATTCGCGGGCTGCGATCCGCGCGATGCCGGCGTCGCCGAGCTCCTTGGTGAGCCCGTCCGAGCACACGATGTAGCGATCGCCGGCCCGCAGCGGGAGCGTCCACCAGTCGGGTGCCGGCGGTTCGCCGAAGCCCACCGCGCGGGTGATGACGTTGCTGTCGGGGTGTCGTTCGGCGTCCTCGGCGCGGAGCAGACCGGCGTCCACCATCTCCTGCACGACCGAGTGGTCGACCGTGACGCGACGGAGCACGCCGCCCTCGATGCGGTAGGTCCGGGAGTCGCCGACGTTGAACACCAGCGCGGCGGGCTGCCCGAGCGAGGCCACGAGGGCGATGCCGGTGACGGTCGTCCCCGCGCCGATGGCGTTGCCGCCCGCGGCCCGCTCGATGTCGGCGGTCGCCAGGAGCAACGCCCGCTGGATGCCCTGCCGCGTCGTGAACGGGTCGGTCGTCACCTGCTCGAGGCGCCGCACCACGGCGTCGCTCGCCCGGTCACCGGCCAGGTGACCGCCCATGCCGTCCGCGACGACGAAGAAGGGGGCACCGACGATGTAGCTGTCCTCGTTGTGGTCACGCCGTCTCCCGACGTCGGTCGAGGCTCCCCACGACAGGGTGAGGGTGGCGCCGTCGGCACCGGGGACGTCGATGGCGTGCGCAGTGGCTGCTCGGCCGAGTTCGGTCACGTGTCAGGATCGCTCTCTGGTGGGTCGGGGCGTGCCGTGTGCTTGCTGATCGGAGGGCCACGGGGGAACCGGAGCGGACCCGTCCGCCGTCGGTGCGACCCGGAGGTACGGCGAGAGGACCTCGATGGCGTTGCCGTCACCGATCTCGACTACCGTACCCGTCAGCGCGACGATCGACGCACCCGACGGCATGCGGTACGCGGGTGCGCCGGCCGGACGGACGACGGTGCCGTTCGTCGACCGGAGGTCCTGCACGACGACGGCCTCGCCCTCGGCGTGCAGTCGGACGTGCGACGACGAGACCTGCCCGTGCACGGAGCGCACGGTCACCAGCTCGGGTTCCGGCCCGCGGGTGATCCGCGGCAGCGACGGCCGTCGTCCGATGACCACGGGGTGGTCGAGGCGGAAGAGCTGGTCGCCGATCCGGATCGACGGCACCTTCGCCGTGCGTTCCGTCGGAGCGGACGGGAGGCCCGGTGCGGCTCCGCCGGCGGCGCCCGGTCGCGTGGGTGGTCGGCCCGGGGCGCGGACGACCGTGGCCTCGGCATCGGTGTCCGCCGCGTCGGTGTCCGTCGCGTCCGTGTCCGTCGCGTCGGTGTCCGTCGCGTCAGTGTCCGTCGCGTTGGTGCCCGTTGCGTCGCTGTCCGCCGCATCGGGTGCGCCCCGGGCCGGCGCACCGCCGACGCCGAGGCCCGGGACGGGCGGCAGGGGCCGGATGACCGTGTCGCCGAACGGGTCGTCGTGCGCGTCGGGCGACGCACCGGGCACCGGAGGCAGGCGGCGGACGACCGTGTCCCCGTGCGGGTCGTCGACGCCGTCCGACGCACCGGGTTGCGGCGGCAGCGGCGGCAGCGGCGGCAGCGCGGACGCCGGTCGGAGGACCGTGTCGCCGAGGGGGTCGCCGTCGACGTCGTCGGACGGGCCGGGCGCCGGTCGCACATGCGACACCGGCCGGAGGACCGTGTCGCCGAGGGCGTCCCCGTCGACGCCGTCCGAGGAGCCGGACACCGGTCGGAGCCCCAACGCCGGCCGGAGGACCGTGTCGCCGAGCACATCGTCATCGACGCCTGCCGACGCCCCGGGCATCGCAGGGACCGAGGGCCCGGGCCGGACGACCGTGTCGTCGACCGCGGCGCCGTCGTCGGTACGGCCGCGGATGACGGTGTCGTCGAGTGCCGCTGCGACGCGGTCGCTGCTGAGCGCCGCACGGGGTCGCCGGATGACGGTGTCCTCGATGTCCTCGAAGCCGTCGTCGTCGTCGCGCAACCGGAGCCCTTCCCAAGTGGTTGCGTCCACCGTAGACGATCCTGTCGACCCCGCATCACCGCGGCGACCACGTCGGACGGCTGTCCGCGAGCACCGAACGCAGCACGAGTCCGGCCAGCGCGTCGTCGTCACGGACGTCGAGCGCGTACCGCGCCCGGGTCTCGGCGCGGGCCGCCGACCCCAGCGCCCAGGCGCACCAGGCTGCGAGGGCCAGCGCACCGGCCGCTCCAGCCGTGCCGTCGGCCGGGCCGTCCTGCACGTGCCAGGTCCGCCAGGCCTCGACGCACCGGTCCCCCGCCGTCCGCAGACGGGAGCGCGAGGGCCGCGGACCGATCCCGGAGAGCGCCGGCGGTGTGTCGTCGTGGAAGGGGTCGAAGGCCCGGAGCGTCCGAGGGTCACGCACACCGGGGGCGGCCAGGAAGTCCACCAGGGCCATCCGGGTCGCGAGCGCGCCGCACGCCGTGACGACGGCCGTCGCCGCGGTCGCACGCAGCGGGCCGTCGCCGGGCGCGACGAGCGCTGCGGCCGCGGCGGGGAGGGTCACCGCAGCCGCGATCTCGCGAGGGAACCGCACTGCGGAGTCGTGGTCGGATCGAGCCGTGAGAGGGATCATGCACGCCATCGAAGCGTGATCCGCGCCTCCCGACCGGCCCACCCGGACCGTCTGTGGACGGCCGCCACGCTGACGGAGCCTGTGGAGGACCGACCTTGGTGCCCGCCGTCAGGCGGCGACGGGCTCCAGGCTCTCGGCGACCAGGTCCCACCCGTCGGCGCCGCGCTCGAGGACGACCCCGTTGCCGGCAGCCCAGTCGACCAGGTCGTCCATCGACGCGACCGCAGCGGCGGTGCGTCCGAGCAACGCGACGAGACGGCCCTTCGCGGTCTTGTTCCAGTGGTTGAGCGCCCGACGCCGACGCGTCCCGTCGACGCTCACGACGCGGGGTGCGACGGCGCCCGGGACCGGACCGAGCTTGCGGTAGCCCTCCGACCGGAGGTCGAGCACGAGACCGTCACCACGCTGCACGAGTGCACGGCTCGAGGCGGCGGGCCAGTGCGTGGCCAGCCGGAGCGCGCCCAGGCGCGAGTCGTGCGACAACCGGTACGCGGGGATCCGGTCACCTGCACCGATCGGGCCGAACATCGCGGACTGGACGACCACGTGCTCCGCCCACCAGTTCCGAGTGGCCTCGGCTGCGTCGACGGCCCCGAGCGGGTCGTAGAGCACACCGGTGTAGCGCTCGATCGCCGGCATCGTCCCGGAGGTCTCGAGCTCGAGGTTGCGCAAGCGCTCCCCGACGGACTTCGGGCCGAGCTTCAACGCCGTCCGGGCAGAGGACTCCTCGGAACTGACGGAGCGGGCCGCGGTGATCACCGCGGCCCGCTCGCCGATCAGTTCCGGGAAGGACAACGCACGCAGGTCGAGCGTGCGGGTCCGGTCCCCGCCCTCCCGCTTCGTCTCCGAAGGCGGGAGGAGGACGGTCAGTCCGGTCAGGACGCCAGCGCGGCCTGCCGCGCGACGATCGTCACCGTGTCGTGCTCGACCGACAGGAAGCCGTCCTCGGCGTCGACCGTGACGGTCGACCCGTCGGCCCGCGTGATGCGGACCTGACCCTGCGCCAGGATCGCGAGCATCGGCTCGTGCCCGGCGAGGATGCCGATCTGACCCTCTGTCGTCCGTGCGACGACCATGGTGGTGTCGCCCGACCAGACCTCGCGGTCGGCCGAGACGACGCTCACGCTGAGACCCGCCATGTCAGCGGTTCTCCTTCTGGATCTGCGCCCACTTCTCTTCCACGTCGTTGATGCCACCGACGTTGAAGAACGCCTGCGTCGCGACGTGGTCGAACTCGCCGTCCGCGATGGCGCGGAAGGACTCGATGGTGTCCTTGAGCGGCACCGTGGAGCCCTCGACACCCGTGAACTTCTTCGCCATGTAGGTGTTCTGCGAGAGGAACTGCTGGATCCGACGAGCGCGCTCGACCGTGATCTTGTCCTCTTCGGAGAGCTCGTCGACACCGAGGATGGCGATGATCTCCTGCAGCTCCTTGTTCTTCTGGAGGATCTGCTTGACGCGCGTGGCCGTCTCGTAGTGGTCGGCGCCCAGGTACCGCGGGTCCATGATGCGGGACGTCGAGGTCAGCGGGTCGATTGCCGGGTACAGACCCTGCGACGCGATCTCACGCGAGAGCTCGGTCGTCGCGTCGAGGTGCGCGAACGTGGTGGCCGGAGCCGGGTCGGTGTAGTCGTCGGCCGGCACGTAGATCGCCTGCAGCGAGGTGATCGAGTGACCACGCGTCGAGGTGATGCGCTCCTGGAGCACACCCATCTCGTCGGCGAGGTTCGGCTGGTAGCCCACCGCGGACGGCATGCGGCCGAGCAGCGTCGAGACCTCGGAACCGGCCTGCGTGAAGCGGAAGATGTTGTCGATGAAGAGGAGCACGTCCTGCTTCTGGACATCGCGGAAGTACTCCGCCATCGTCAGCGCCGACAGGGCCACGCGCAGACGCGTTCCCGGCGGCTCGTCCATCTGGCCGAACACGAGGGCCGTCTTGTCGAAGACACCCGCCTCTTCCATCTCACCGATGAGGTCGTTGCCCTCACGGGTGCGCTCACCGACACCGGCGAACACCGACACACCGCCGTGGTCCTGCGCGACGCGCTGGATCATCTCCTGGATGAGGACGGTCTTGCCGACGCCCGCACCACCGAAGAGGCCGATCTTGCCACCCTGCACGTACGGGGTGAGGAGGTCGATGGACTTGATGCCGGTCTCGAACATCGAGGTCTTGGACTCGAGCTGGTCGAAGGCCGGGGCCTTGCGGTGGATCGGCCAGCGCTCGGTGATCTCGAGCTTCTCGTCCGTGTTGAGCACGTTGCCGAGGACGTCGAAGACCTTGCCCTTGGTGACGTCGCCGACGGGGACCGAGATCGGAGCGCCCGAGTCACGGACCTCCTGGCCACGGACCAGACCGTCGGTCGGCTTCAGGGAGATGGCGCGGACGAGGTCGTCGCCGAGGTGCTGCGCGACCTCGAGGCCGATCTCCTGCGACGAGTCACCGATGGTGATGGTCGTGAACAGGAGGTTGTACATCTCCGGGATTGCGTCGTGGGGGAACTCGATGTCGACGACGGGGCCCGTGACACGGGCGATCCGGCCGACACCGGGCGCCGACGACGTCTCGACCGCGGTGGTTGCGGTGTCGGTCATGGCTGGTGCCTTCCTGAGGGTGGGTATCTGTCCGCGAACGACGCGGACTACTTCTTCTTCGACGAGAGGGCGTCGGCGCCGCCGACGATCTCGGAGATCTGCTGGGTGATCTCCGCCTGACGCGCGTTGTTCGCGAGTCGGGTGAAGTCACGGATCAGCGAGTCGGCGTTGTCGCTGGCCGCCTTCATCGCCTTCTGACGGGCGGCGTGCTCGGAAGCAGCCGACTGCAGCATGGCGTTGAAGATGCGGCTCTCGATGTAGACCGGGAGCAGCGAGTCGAGCACCGCGTCGGCGTCCGGCTCGAACTCGTAGAGCGGCAGCGGCTCGTCGCCCGCGGGCTCCTCGACGCCGTCGACGACCTCGAGCGGGAGCAGGCGCACGACCTGCGGCTCCTGGGTCGCCAGGCTCAGGAAGCGGTTGAAGACGATGTGGATCTCGTCCACGCCGCCCTCGGCCGTGTCCTGCAGGAACTTCGCCACGACGGCGTCGCCGATCTCCTTGGCCGTCGAGAACTCCGGCTGGTCGGTGTTGCCGACCCACTGCTGCTCCGACGCGCGCTCACGGAACGCGAAGTACCCGACGGCCTTGCGGCCGACCAGGTAGTAGACGACGTCCTTGCCCTCGCTGCGGAGCAGGGAGGCGAGCTCCTCGCCCTGCTTGAGGACGTTCGTGCTGAACGCACCGTTCAGACCGCGGTCCGAGGTGAAGAGCACCACGGCCGCGCGGGTCGAGGACTCCGGCTCGGTGGTCAGCACGTGGTCGACGTTCGAGAACGTCGCCACGGCCGACACCGCACGCGTCACGGCTCGCGAGTACGGGCCGGACGCAGCCATGCGGGCCTGCGCCTTCTGGATCCGCGACGCCGAGATCAGTTCCATCGCGCGAGTGACCTTCTTCGTGGTCTTCGCGGACTTGATTCGCTGTCGGTAGACCCGGACCTGCGCTGCCATCTAGCGACGACCCTTGACGATCTGCTCCTGGTCGACGTCCTCGGCGTCAGCCGCGTCGAACTGCTCGGAGCCGAGGGTCTTGCCGTCGCTCGTCTGGAAGCTCTTCGAGAACTCGTCGATCTGCTTCTCCATCTCGGCGACGGTCTCGTCGCTGAGCTGGTTCGTCTCGCGCAGGGTCGTGAGGACCTCGGAGTTGCGACGCAGGTGGTCGAGCAGCTCGGACTCGAAGCGGAGCACGTCCGGCACCGGGACGGTGTCGAGCTTGCCGTTCGTGCCGGCCCAGATCGAGACGACCTGCTCCTCGACCGGGTACGGCGAGTACTGCGGCTGCTTGAGGAGCTCGGTGAGGCGGGCACCGCGGTCCAGCTGGCGACGCGACGCCTGGTCGAGGTCGGACGCGAACATCGCGAACGCCTCGAGCGAGCGGTACTGCGCGAGCTCGAGCTTCAGCGTGCCGGAGACCTTCTTGATCGACTTCACCTGGGCGTCACCACCGACGCGCGACACCGAGATGCCCACGTCGACGGCCGGACGCTGGTTCGCGTTGAAGAGGTCCGACTGCAGGAAGATCTGGCCGTCGGTGATGGAGATGACGTTGGTCGGGATGTACGCCGAGACGTCGTTCGCCTTGGTCTCGATGATCGGGAGACCCGTCATCGAACCGGCGCCGAGCTCGTCGGACAGCTTCGCGCAACGCTCCAGCAGACGGGAGTGCAGGTAGAAGACGTCACCCGGGTAGGCCTCGCGGCCCGGCGGACGACGCAGGAGGAGCGACACCGCACGGTAGGCCTCGGCCTGCTTGGACAGGTCATCGAAGATGATGAGGACGTGCTTGCCCTGGTACATCCAGTGCTGGCCGATGGCCGAGCCGGTGTAGGGGGCGAGGTACTTGAAGCCGGCCGGGTCCGACGCGGGAGCGGCGACGATCGTCGTGTACTCCATCGCACCGGCGTCCTCGAGCGCGCCCTTGACGGAGGCGATCGTGGAGCCCTTCTGACCGATGGCGACGTAGATGCAGCGGACCTGCTTGTTCTCGTCGCCGGACTCCCAGTTGGCCTTCTGGTTGATGATCGTGTCGATCGCGATGGCCGTCTTGCCGGTCTGGCGGTCGCCGATGATCAGCTGACGCTGACCGCGACCGACGGGGATCATCGCGTCGATGGCCTTGATGCCGGTCTGCAGCGGCTCGTGGACCGACTTGCGGGACATGACGCCCGGGGCCTGGAGCTCGAGGGCACGGCGGCCCTCGGCTGCGATCTCGCCGAGACCGTCGATCGGGGCGCCGAGCGGGTCGACGACACGGCCGAGGAAGCCGTCGCCGACGGGGGCGGAGAGGACCTCGCCGGTGCGGGTGACCTCCATGCCCTCCTCGATGCCGGCGAACTCGCCGAGCACGATGGCGCCGATCTCGTCTTCGTCGAGGTTCTGCGCGAGGCCGAGCGTGCCGTCCTGGAAGCGGATGAGCTCGTTGGCCATGACGCCGGGGAGGCCCTCGACGTGCGCGATGCCGTCACCGGCGTCGGTGACGTGCCCGACCTCGGCCGTGGAGGCCTTCGTCGGCTCGTAGTTCGAGACGAAGTCCTTCAGGGCATCACGGATCTCATCGGGGCTGATGGTGATGTCTGCCATGGGATTTTCCTTGTGGTTTTCCGGGGCCCTTCGGCTCCGAGAGGGTGACGCTGCCGGACTCGGCAGTTCCCGTTGTGGACTTGGGAGGAGCGGCTTCGACCGTACGCCTAGCCGGCGAGCTGGAGCCGGAGCTCCGAGAGCCGCGTGGACACGGTGCCGTCGATGACGTCCCCGCCGATCTGCACCCGAACCCCGCCGACGACCGAGGGGTCGACGACCTGGTTGATGCTGATGTCCTTGCCGTAGCGCTCGGCCAGACCGCGCGCGACGCGGGCCGACTGGGCGGTCGTCAATTCCGTGGCGGTGACCACGGTGGCGACGAGCTTGCCGTTCTGCTCGGCCACGATGCGCGAGGCATCGCGGACCAGTTCGCCGATGCGGCGGCCACGGGGCTGCTGCACGAGCGCGGAGACGATCGTCACGGTCTGCGGCGAGGCCTTGGACCCGAGGAGACGCTCGACGAGCGCACCCTTCTGGTCCGGGCTGCCGAGCTTCGTGCCGAGCGCGAGCTCGAGGCCGGCGTCCGAGCGGACGGCGGTCTCGAAGGCGAACAGCTCTGACTCGATGGGCGACTCGGCACCCGCGGTGGCGGCGACGGCGCGGATGCCCGCGTCCTCGATGCCCGCGAGGAGGTCCTGCTGCGAGGACCAGCGCGAGCCGGCCACCGCGGTCAGCACCGCGCGCGTCGCGTCCGACTGTCCGGCGAAGACGCGGTCGATGAGGACCTTCTTGCCGGCCGGGTCGGCCGTCGGGTCGGACAGCAGCCCGAGCAGCTGCGGCGCACCGGCGATCGCTCGCCCGGAGGCGAGGATCTCGGCACCCGCGGCCAGGTCGGCACTCGGACCGAGGTCCGTCAGCACCGCCCTGGTGGACGCGAGTGCTTCTCTGGTAGCGCTGCGCATGCTCAGTGCTCCCCCGTCTTCGTGCCCTGCGAGGCCTCGAGGTCGGCGAGGAAGCGATCGACGACGGCGGTCGACTTGGCGTCGTCCTTGAGGGACTCACCGATCACACCGGACGCGAGGTCCAGCGCGAGGGTGCCGACCTCGGCACGCAGTGCCTGGACGGCGCTCTGCCGCTCGGCCTCGATCTGCGCCTGGGCGTTCGCCGTGATGCGTGCTGCATCGGCGGACGCCTGCTCGCGGACCTCGTTGCCGATCGCCGTGGCGTCGGCGCGGGCCTGCTCGCGGATGCGGGATGCCTCGGCACGGGCGTCGGCGAGCTGCTTGTTGTACTCGTCGAGCGCCGCAGCGGCCTGCTGCTGCGCAGCTTCCGCCTTCTTGATGCCACCTTCGATGGCCTCGGTGCGCTCATCGAGCATCTTCGTGATGCGCGGCGTGACGACACGCCACATCACCAGGAAGATGATGACGAAGGCGAGCGCCGACCAAACGACGTCGTACAACGGCGGGATCAGCGGGTTGTGCGTCTCCTCCGCCGCGATGATGAGTGCGTTGTGCATCGAGGGGCCTTAGTTGGTGCCGGTGAAGATGAAGTACGTGGCGATACCGATGAAGGCCAGGGCCTCGGTGAAGGCGATACCGATGTACATGAGGGTCGTCAGGCGGCCCTGGAGCTCGGGCTGGCGAGCGACGGACTCGATCGTCTTGCCGACGACGATGCCGACGCCGATGGCCGGGCCGATCGCTGCGAGGCCGTAGCCAACCGTCGCGATGTTGCCGTTGATCTCCGCGAGAACGGTCGTTGCGTCCACGTGTTTTCCTTTCGAGGTGCGGGCCCGACGGTCGTCGGCCCCGTAGGGGGTCAGTGAGGAATCAGTGCTCGTCGGCCAGCGCCAGCTGGATGTAGACGGCGGTGAGGAGCATGAAGACGTAGGCCTGGAGCAGCGCGACGAGGACCTCGAAGAAGCTGAACGCGATGCCGAACGCGATGGTGCCGACGCCGAAGGCCTTGAAGCCCAGGGAAGCGTCGAAGAAGAAGAACTGTGTGGCCGAGAAGAACAGGACGAGCAGCAGGTGGCCGACGACCATGTTCATGAGGAGTCGCAGCGTCAGCGTCACCGGACGGAGCACGAAGGTCGAGACCAGCTCGATCGGCGTCACGATGATGTAGAGGAACCACGGCACCCCGGGCGGGAAGAGCGAGTTCCGGAGGAACGTGCCCGGGTGCTTGCGGAGGCCGGCGTAGATGAACGCGAGGTACGCGACGATCGCGAGGATCATCGGCATCGCGATGCGGCTCGTGCCGGCCAGGTTCATGAACGGCACCAGACCGGTCAGGTTCATGAACAGCACGCCGAAGAAGATCGTCGCGAGGAGCGGCAGGAAGCGCTTGCCGTCCTTCTCTCCGAGGTTGTCGAAGGTGTTGCGGCGGACGACGTCGAACGCGTACTCGATGAACGCCTGACCGCGACCCGGCACGAGCTTCAGTGCACGGGTGCCGACGAACGCGAACACCAGGAGCACGGCGACGGCGAAGAAGCGGATGAGGACGAGCCGATCGATCTCGAACGGCGTCCCGGCGAAGAAGATCGCATCCGGGAAGAACTCGTTGATCGACGGACCATGGAACTCGGCGGCCTTGCTGCTCCCCGCCGCGACGGTGTCAACCGCAGCGGAGAGGGACAGGGGAAGAGCGTGGGATAGCAGCGCTGTCTCCTGTGTCGGCGCGCGCACATCATGGCACGCGATGGTGGACGTTGTGGAGGCTCGTCCGCTCCGAGCGCAGGCTCCGGTTGCGGACTCCGAGAAGCCTATCAGGTGCGAGAGGCTTCCCGGCTTCTCAGTCGCTCGGACCGGACTTCCCAGGCTCCGTGGAGCCGCCCGACACCTGTCGCGCGCCGTCCGAGGGGTACCCGCTGTCGCCCGGCAGCGACACCCCGACGGGGATGCGTGCCTTGGCCACGGCGACCACGTCGATGACGAGGGAGCCGACGACGCCCGCGATGATCACGAATGCGAGCACCGGGAAGTCCACCCAGTCCTGGTTGCGCAGCAGCACGAGCACCACGATGAACACCACGAACTTGAGCAACCAGGTGCCCATCACGATGCCGAAGAAGGCGCCCGAGATCATCTGCCCCTTCGAGACCCGCAGCGCCACCAGGACACTGACCGCGGTGAGCCCGAGGAACACCACGCTCAGCACGGCGCCGAGCAGGCCACCGAGCAGGCCGGGCGTGTCGGCCACGAGCAGGCCGACGACTCCCCCCACCACCGCCAGGGCGACGGCGAGGACGGCGCCCCACAGGATGATGCGGCGGAACACCGGCCGGACGTGGTCGAGCGCGTTCGGTGCGGTCACGTGATGTCTCCAGGGATCGTGCGGTCGTTGGCTGCCCGGTCGAGCGGGTCGAGGGCGGGGTCCACCACGGCGGCGGAACGGTTGGCGGTCTGGGCGGCGATCTCGGTGCGCTTCCGGCCGAGCGGCGCGAAGGTGGCCACGGCGCACACCGTGAAGCCGACGGCGACGAAGGTGACGACCCAGTACCAGTCGAGGAACAGGAACAGCAGGCAGCCGAAGGCCACGGTGGCCGTCCACGCGTAGAAGATCAGCACCGCGTGGAAGTGCGAGTGCCCCATGTCGAGCAGGCGGTGGTGCAGGTGCTTCCGGTCAGCCGAGAACGGCGACTTGCCGGCGCTGAGCCGTCGGGTCACCGCGAGCCCGAAGTCCAGGATCGGCACGATGAGGATCGCGAACGGCAGCAGGATCGGGATGAAGGCCGGCAGCAGCGCCTGGCGTGTCTGCACCGCTGCTGGATCGATGTTCCCGGTCACGGACACCGCGCTCGTGGCCATGAGGAACCCGACGAGCAGGGCGCCGGCGTCGCCCATGAAGAGCTTCGCGGGGTGCCAGTTGAGGATGAGGAAGCCGAAGCACGAGCCGACGAGCACCGCGGTGAGCAGCGACGGCAGGTTGAAGAAGAACTCGGTCTCGACGACCACGCGGTTGATGAAGAACGTGTACAGGAAGAACACGCCACCGGCGATGATCGCGACGCCCGCCACGAGACCGTCGAGCCCGTCGATGAAGTTCACCGCGTTCATCACGAGCACCACCGCCAGCACGGTGAAGATCAGGCTCATGTACGACGATCCGACGCCGAGCGTGTTCCCGATGGGCAGCGACACGATGGCCACGCCCTGCCACGCGAGGATGCCGGCGGCGATGATCTGCCCCGCGAGCTTCGTCATCCAGTCGAGGTCCCAGATGTCGTCGGCGACACCGAGCACGACGATGATCGTCGCTCCGCCGAGCACCGCCAGCACCCGGCCGGGTTCCGAGAACACCAGCCGGAAGTAGTCGGTCCCCGCGATGGAGGGGAACAGGAACCAGGCGGCCAGCAGCGAGGCGATGACGCCGAGGTACATGGCGATCCCGCCGAGCCGTGGCGTGGGCGTCCGGTGCACGTCCCGCTCGCGGACCTTCGGGTACCACCCGTACCGGAGCCCGAGCTTCCAGACGAGCCAGCTGACGCAGAAGCTCACGACCGCGGCGATCGCCCCCGCCAGCAGGTAGTACTTCATGTGACGAGGTCGGCTCCGACGACCCGGATGATCTCCTCGTCGGGGATCACGCCGTGACGGACGATGCGCAACGTGCCGCCGTCGGAGAGCCCGGTGGCGTCGACGATCGTCGAGCCCGTGGACGCCTCGAAGCCGTCGTGCAGCTCGATCGGTCCGCCGTCCAGGTAGACGGCCACGCTGTCACCGAGCATGCGTTCGGCGTCGTCCGCGTCCATCGCCGCCGGGTCGCCCGTCGAGTTCGCGGAGGACACCGCCAACGGCCCGACCTCCTGCAGCAGCTCGAGCGCGATCCGGGAGTCCGGCATCCGCAGGGCGACCGTGCCCCGCGTCTCGCCGAGGTCCCAGTCGAGCGAGGGCTGCGCCCGGAGGATCACCGTCAGCCCGCCCGGCCAGAACTCGGCGACGAGGTCGCGCACCGCCTGCGGCACGTCGACGGCCAGCGCGTCGAGTGTCGGCGGCCCCGGGATCAGCACCGGCGGCGGCGACTGCCGCGTCCGGCCCTTCGCGTCGAGCAGCCGCTGGACCGCCGTCGCGCTGAAGGCGTCCGCGGCCACGCCGTAGACGGTGTCGGTGGGGACGACGACGAGCTCTCCGCGTCCGAGCGCGGCTCGTGCGAGCCGCATCCCGGTCAGGAGCCCGTCGGAGTCGGTGCAGTCGTATCGGGATGCCATGACTCGACGATGATAGTGCGACACAATGGAGGACATCGTGAACGAGACCTCCGCGCCCCCGCTCCTGTTCCTCTTCGACATGGACGACGTGCTCGTCCGGTACGACTGGCGGGTCCGGATGGCCGCCCTCTCCGACTTCACCGGGCACGAGTTCCAGGAACTCCGTCGCCGCTGGTGGGACTCCGGCAACGAGCAGCGGGCCGAGGCCGGTGGCTTCCTCGACGCCGACGCCTACCTCGCCGCGTTCGCCGAGGCCATGGAGTGCGACGTCCCCGAAGCCGAGTGGGCCCGGATCCGCGGGGCCGCGATGACCGAGCTGCCCGAGCGCATCGAGGCGGTCCGCATCGCGAGCGAGCACGGGCGCGTCGGCCTCCTCACCAACAACGGCCCCCTCGCCGGCCGTTGGATCCACGAGTGGGCCCCGTCGCTGCCGCAGCTCTTCGGCGAGCACCTCGACACCTCGAGCAACTTCGGCGCCCGCAAGCCCGAGCCCGAGGTCTTCCTCCGCGCGCTCGAACACCACGACGTCCCCGCCGAGCGCACCTTCTTCGCCGACGACATGCCGGAGAACGTCGCGGGGGCCCGCAGCGTCGGCATCCACGCGGTCCTGGTCGAACACGACACCGACCTGCGCGACCACGTGCGCGCCTTCGTCGCCGCCCAGCGCGAGGCCTCCCCCGTCGCCTGACCGCGGGCGTTCCGTCCCGTCACGCACGGCACGGGGAGCAGAACCGCGCGTAGTCAGCAGGAACGACGGGGCTCCCCACGCACGGCACAGCTCTCCTGCCCCGGCCAGGAGGCCCGCCCCGCCCCGCCTCGCTCGTTCCGTCCCATCGCGCTCGGCATGGCAAGCAGAATCGCGCGTAGACAGCAGGAAAGAACGGCTCCCTACGCGCGAAAGACCCCACCACGCGCAGAACAGCCCGGCTGGCCCCGGCCAGGAGGCCCGCCCCGCCCCCGCCTCGCTCGTTCCGTCCCATCGCGCTCGGCATGGGAAGCAGGATCGCGCGGAGGAGGCAGGAAGAAACGGCTTCCCACGCGCGGAACAGCACCCCTTGCGCGGAACACCTCGCCTCGCCTCGCCTCGCCCCGGCCAGGAGGCCCGCCCCGCACGTTCCGTCCCATCGCGCCCGGCATGGGAAGCAGAACCGCGCGTAGACAGCAGGAAAGAACGGCTCCCTACGCGCGAAAGACCCCACCACGCGCGGAACAGCACCCGAGCACCCGAGCCCGAGCACCCGAGCCCGAGCACGCGAGCACCCGCCGCGCCCAACCCGCCTAGCGCGTCGCGGTGGTGGTGCGGTCGCGGCCGGTCAGGTCGACGTGCGTCTCGGGGGTGCGGAAGCCGCGGCGCGCCAGGACCTCGCGGACGCCGGCGCCCTGCGGTTCGGCGTGCTCGATGACCAGGACTCCCCCGGGCACCAGCAACCGCCAGGCCGTCTCGGCGAGTGCCCGGACGGCGTCGAGACCGTCCGGCCCGCCGTAGAGCGCCATCGCCGGGTCGTGGTCACGCACCTCGGGGTCGATCGGGATCGCGTCGTCGGGGACGTACGGGGGGTTCGAGACGACGACGGAGACGGTGCCGTCGAGTTCGGGCAGCGCGTCGGCGAGGTCGCCCTCGACGAGCCGGACGGTGCCGCCGTGGGCGTCGACGTTGCGGCGGGTCCAGGGCAGGGCCTCGGGTGAGCGTTCGACGGCGTAGACCACGGCGTTCGGCACCTCGGTGTCCATCCCGATCGCGATCGCACCGCTGCCGGAGCCCAGGTCGACGGCCACCGGCGCGGGCACCGCGGTGGCCCGCAGCGCGTCGATGCCGAACTGCACGACGCCCTCGGTCTCGGGCCGCGGGACGAACACACCGGGTCCCACCGCCAGGGTCAGTGCGCGGAAGTACGCCTCGCCCGTGATGTGTTGCAGGGGCTCGCGCGTGGTGCGCCGGGCGACGGCGTGCCGGAAGCGCGCCACGTGCGACGGCTCGATCGTCCCGCCGATCAGCGCGCGGGCCTGCACGGCGCCGCGCGAGGTGTCGGTCGCCCAGGCGAGCAGGAGCTCGGCGTCGACCTGCGGCGTCGGGACTCCCGCAGCGCCGAGCGCCGCGGACGCCTCCCGCAGGAGGCGATCCGCGGCGAACGTGACGGCCGTGTCGGAGGTGATCCGGGCCTCCTGGCCGTCCGACGGGGCGTCGCTCACGCGTCCTGGTCGCCGATGGCGGCCAGACGTGCCTCTTCGTCCGCCTGGATGGCGGACTGGACGACGGGCTCGAGCGCACCGTTCATCACGCGGTCCAGGTCGTACGCCTTGTAGCCGGTGCGGTGGTCCGCGATCCGGTTCTCCGGGAAGTTGTACGTGCGGATGCGCTCCGAACGGTCCATCCCGCGGATCTGCGACTTGCGCGCGTCCGAGGCGATCGCGTCGAGCTCCTCCTGCTGGCGCGCGAGGATGCGTGCGCGGAGCACGCGCATGCCGGCCTCGCGGTTCTGCAGCTGCGACTTCTCGTTCTGCATCGCCACCGTGATGCCCGTGGGCAGGTGGGTGATGCGGACCGCGGAGTCCGTCGTGTTGACGGACTGGCCGCCCGGGCCGGAGGACCGGTAGACGTCGATCTTCAGGTCGTTCTGGTTGATCTGGACCTCTTCGGGCTCGTCCACCTCGGGGAACACCAGCACGCCGGTGGTCGAGGTGTGGATGCGCCCCTGCGACTCGGTCTGCGGCACGCGTTGCACGCGGTGCACGCCGCCTTCGTACTTCAGGTGCGCCCAGACGCCCTGGGACGGGTCGGTCGCGTTCGACTTGATCGCGACCTGGACGTCCTTGTAGCCGCCGAGGTCGGACTCGGTGCGCTCGAGGAGCTCGACCTTCCAGCCCTTCGTCTCTGCGTAGTGCGAGTACATGCGCAGCAGGTCGGCCGCGAAGAGCGCCGACTCCTCGCCGCCCTCGCCGCCCTTGATCTCCATGATGACGTCGCGGCCGTCGTCGGGGTCCCGCGGGATGAGCAGCCGGCGGAGACGCTCCTGGCGCTCCGACAGCTGCTCCTCGAGGCCGGGGACCTCGTCGGCGAACGCCTCGTCCTCACGGGCGAGCTCCTGGGCGGCGGCGAGGTCGTCCCCCGCCGCCTGCCAGGCCTCGTACGCGGACTTGATCTGGTTGAGCTCGGCGTACCGCCGGTTCACCTTCTTCGCCCGGGCCGCATCGGCGTGGAGCGCGGGGTCCGACAGCTGCTGTGTCAGGTCCTCGTGTTCCGCCAGCAGCCCTGCCACCGACTCGAACACGCGTTACTCCTGGTGACCGTTGTGGTGGGCGCCGCCGGTCGTGGGGACCGACTTCTGCACCTGCACCAGGAACTCGACGTTCGACTGCGTCTCCTTGAGGTTCCGCAGCACGATCTCGAGGGCCTGCTGCGGGTCGAGCCCGGCGAGGGCGCGGCGCAGACGCCACGTGATCGTGACCTCGTCGGCGGAGAGCAGCTGCTCCTCGCGACGGGTGCCCGAGGCGTTCACGTCGACGGCGGGGAAGATCCGCTTGTCGGCGAGGTGCCGGTTCAGGCGGAGCTCCATGTTGCCGGTGCCCTTGAACTCCTCGAAGATGACCTCGTCCATCTTGGAGCCGGTCTCGACGAGCGCGGTCGCGAGGATGGTCAGCGAGCCGCCGTCCTCGATGTTGCGCGCGGCGCCGAAGAAGCGCTTCGGCGGGTACAGCGCCGCCGAGTCGACGCCACCGGAGAGCACGCGGCCCGACGGCGGGGTCGACAGGTTGTACGCACGGCCCAGGCGGGTGATCGAGTCGAGCAGCAGCACGACGTCGTGGCCCAGCTCCACCAGGCGCTTCGCACGCTCGATGGCGAGCTCGGCGACGGTGGTGTGGTCCTCGGCGGGACGGTCGAAGGTCGAGGCGATGACCTCGCCCTTCACCGTGCGCTGCATGTCGGTGACCTCTTCGGGCCGCTCGTCGACGAGGACGACCATGAGGTGCGCCTCGGGGTTGTTCTTGGCGACGGCGTTCGCGATGGCCTGCAGCACGACGGTCTTGCCGGCCTTCGGCGGGGACACGATGAGACCGCGCTGGCCCTTGCCGATCGGCGACACGAGGTCGATGATGCGGGTCGACAGCTTGCCGGGCTCGGTCTCGAGGCGCAGGCGCTCGTTCGGGTACAGCGGGGTGAGGTCGGAGAAGTCGACCCGGGCCGCCGCCTCGTCGGTGGTCTGACCGTTGATCGAGTCGACGGTGACGAGCGCGTTGTACTTCTGGCGGCTCTGCTGCTCGCCGTCGCGCGGCTGCTTGATCGAGCCGACGACCGCGTCGCCCTTGCGCAGGTGGTACTTCTTCACCTGGCCGAGGGAGACGTAGACGTCGCTCGGGCCGGGCAGGTAGCCGGTGGTGCGCACGAAGGCGTAGTTGTCGAGGACGTCGAGGATGCCCGCGATCGGGATCAGGACGTCGTCCTCGGTGACCTCGGGCTCGAAGTCGTCGTTCTGGCCGCCACGGCCGCGCTTGCGGTCACGCTGGCGACGGCTGCGGCCGCCCTCGGTCTCGTCGGCGTTCTGCTGGGCCTGCTTCTGCTGGGCCTGCTTCTGCTGGGCGTTGCCCTGCTTCTGCTGCTCGGCACGGTCGTCCTGCTTGGCGTCGCCCTGCTTCGCGTCACCCTGCTTCTGCTGGGCGTTGCCCTGCTTCTGCTGCTCCGCGCGGTCGTCCTGCTTCTGCTGGCCACCGTTCTGCTGGCCGCCGTTCTGCTGCGCGCCGTTCTGCTGGCCGGCGCCCTGGTCGGCGTTCTGCTGCTCGCCGTTCTCGGCGTTCTGCCCACGGCCGCGACCGCGTCCGCGGCTGCGACGACCGCGGCGCTGGCCGCCCTCGCCCTGCTCGCCGTTCTGGTCCTGCTGCTCGCCGTTCTGGTCCTGCTGGTCGCCGGTCTCGGCGCCGGACTGCTCCGCCTGGTCCGCCGACGTCGGCGACTGCTGGCCCTGCTGCTCCGGCTGGGCTGCTGCCTGGCCCTGCTGGTCGGCACCGCGCTGCCCGCGCCCGCGGCGCTGGCCACCGGCCTGCGCTGCTTCCTGTGCGTCCTTCTCGGCGCGCACCTGGTCGAGGCCCGCGAGCAGGTCCTCGGTGCCGGTGTGCGCGTGGTTCGTGTGCTCGGCGGCCGAGGTCGGCGCGGCGTTCACGGTGCCGCCCGACGAGGCACGGCGCGAGCGACGGGCACGTGACGGCGCGGCCGGGGCGTCGGCGGCGGGAGCGTCGGTGGTGTCGGCGACGGGCGCGTCGGTGGCCGGGGTCGACGCGGCGGGGGTCGCGTCGGCGGTCGGCTCGGGCAGCGTCGGCTGCGTGGTCGCCGGGGCGGCCGGGGTCTCGTCGGCGACGGGGCGCTTGTCCTCGATCGAGGCGATGAGGTCGCCCTTGCGGAGCTTCGAGAGCCCGGTGATGCCGAGCGAGGAGGCGATGCGCTGGAGCTCCGGGAGCCGGAGGGCGCGCAGGTCGGCGGGGATCTCCACCTGGGCGGAGTTGTTGTCGGTCACGGTCGGTGTTTCCTTTCGAACCGCAGAACGCGGAGAGTTTCCACCGTCCCGGACGCACGGGTGTGCGTCGACCGCCGTTCAGACGACGGACCGGGATTCGGTGATCAGAAAGAGATGTGCCCCCGCGCACCGGACCCTGCGACGTCGCAGGAGCTGTCCAGGGGGACGGGCGATCCGTGCGGTTACGCGGGTTCGGCTTCGAGCGCCGAGTGCGCCCCCACTGTAGCACCACCCAGATCGACGGCCAGCATGAGCGCCCGCCAGTCGCTCTGCGCGTGTCGGTCGACCAGGTCGGCGGCCGTCAGGCGCTGCGCCGGGTCGCTGCCGAGCACGAGCAGGCTCGGGCCGGCACCGGAGACCACGGCGGCGAGACCGTGCTGCCGCAGCAACCCGATGAGCACGTCGGTCTCCGGCATCGCGCTCGCCCGGTACGACTGGTGCAGTCGGTCCTCGGTGGCGGCGAGCAGCAGCTCCGGGCTCTGGATGAGCGCCGCGACGAGCAGCGCCGAGCGCGAGACGTTGAACGCGGCGTCGGCGTGCGGGACGTGCTCCGGCTGCAGGGACCGTGCGAGCTTCGTCGACAGGGTCGACGTCGGCACGAACACCACCGGCGCGACACCGCGGTGCACGAGGAGCCGCTTGTACGCCGGCCCGTCGGCGGTCATCCACGCGATCGTGAGCCCGCCGAAGAGCGCGGGCGCGACGTTGTCGGGGTGCCCCTCCATCTCGGTGGCGAGGGCGAGCAGCGTCGACGCGTCGAGGTCGACGACGCCCTCGAGGAGTCCGCGGGCCGCCATCAGCCCGGCGACGATCGCCGCGGCCGACGACCCGAGGCCGCGGCCGTGCGGGATCGCGTTCGTCCCGTGCAGCGCGAGGCCGGGCTGCGGCACGCCCGCGTGCTCGAGGCCGCGGCGCACGGCGCGGACGACGAGGTTCGTGTCGTCCGTCGGGACCTCGCCGGCGCCGACCCCCTCGACCGTGACGGTCGATCCGGGCTCGCGCCGCACGCGGACCGTGACCTCGTCGTACAGCGACAACGCGAGCCCGAGCGAGTCGAACCCCGGGCCGAGGTTCGCCGAGGTCGCCGGCACGCGCACGCGGACCGCGCGCCCGGCGGGCACGCGACCGGCACTGACCACCCGTCCGGCCGGTGCAGCACTGTGGGCGGCGACGCCCTCCCCCGGTCCGGACGAGCGGTCGGCGCTCACTGCTCGCTGACCAGTCCGAGCACGTCGGCGATCGACTTCGTGTCGACCGGCACGCTCGTCGGGGTGACCTCGCCGCCGTCCTGCGTGCGGAGTGCCCACTGCGGGTCCTTCAGACCGTGGCCGGTCACCGTGATGACGACCGTGGCGCCCTTCGGCACCGCGCCCGCGTCGGCGCGCTCGAGCAGCCCGGCGACACCGATGGCCGAGGCCGGCTCGACGAAGACGCCGACCTCGGCGGACAGGATGTGGTGCGCCGCGAGGATCGCCTCGTCGGAGATCGCACCGAAGTAGCCGTCGGTCTCGTCGCGGGCCTCGAGCGCGTACTTCCACGACGCCGGGTTGCCGATGCGGATCGCCGACGCGATGGTGTCCGGGTTCTTGACGACCTCGCCGCGGACGATCGGGGCGGAGCCGGCGGCCTGGAACCCGAACATGCGGGGCAGCTTCGTGCTGCGGCCGGCAGCGACGTCCTCGCGGTAGCCGCGCGAGTACGCGGTGTAGTTGCCCGCGTTGCCGACGGGCAGGAAGTGGAAGTCCGGCGCGTCGCCGAGCACGTCGACGACCTCGAACGCGGCGGTCTTCTGCCCCTCGATGCGGTCGTTGTTGACCGAGTTGACGAGGTGCACCGGGTAGTTGGCCGCCAGGTCGCGGGCGATGTCGAGGCAGTCGTCGAAGTTGCCCTGCACCTGCAGCAGCTGAGCATCGTGGGCGACGGCCTGGCTGAGCTTGCCCATGGCGATCTTGCCCTCCGGTACGAGCACCGCTGCGGTGATGCCGGCGTGGGTCGCGTACGCGGCGGCCGAGGCGCTCGTGTTGCCCGTCGAGGCACAGATGACGGCCTTCGCGCCGTGCTCGACGGCCTTCGAGATCGCCATCGTCATGCCGCGGTCCTTGAAGGACCCGGTCGGGTTCATGCCCTCGAACTTGACGTAGACCTGGGCGCCGGTGCGCTCGGACAGTCGACGGGCCGGGATGAGGGGCGTGCCGCCCTCGCCGAGCGTGACGATCGGCGTCGCCGCCGTCACGTCGAGTCGGTCGGCGTACTCGCGCAGGACACCCTGCCACTGGTGGGCCATCAGGCTTCTCTCTCTGTCCGGTGGGTCGGTCTGGTGGTGGTGCGGGTCGGTCGGGAGGCCCGTGGTGCGTCAGGCGCCGACGAAGCGCAGGACACTGGTCACGTCCAGGACGACGTCCTCGCCGCGGAGGGCCGCGACGGTGTCCGCCAGGTCCGACTCGCGTGCCAGGTGGGTCCCGATGACGAGCGCGGCGGTCTGCTCCGCGGCACCCTCGGTGGTCTGCTCGACGGTCTCGACGCTCACGCCGTGCTTCGCGAGCACCCCGGCGACGGTCGACAGCACGCCGGGGGCGTCGGCGACCTGCAGGGCGATCTGGTAGCGGGTGCGCACCGTGCCGATCGGGAAGACCGGCAGCGCAGACTGCGTCGACTCGGCGACGCCGGGGCCGCCGATGACGTGCCGACGGGCGGCGGAAACGAGGTCGCCGAGCACGGCCGAGGCCGTCTCGACGCCGCCGGCACCGGCGCCGTAGAACATGAGGTCGCCGGCGGCCTCGGCCTCGACGAAGACGGCGTTCTTCGCGCCGTGCACGCTCGCGAGCGGGTGCGACTCGGGGACGAGCGCGGGGTAGACGCGGGCGCTGACGCCCTCGCGGCCGTCCGCGTCGGTCAGGCGCTCCGCGGTCGCGAGGATCTTCACGACGTAGCCGGCCTTGCGGGCGGCGCGGACCTGGTCGATGGTCACGTGGGTGATGCCCTCGCGGTGCACGGCGGCGAGCGGCACCGAGGTGTGGAACGCCAGCGACGCCAGGATCGCGGCCTTCTGCGCGGCGTCGTAGCCCTCGACGTCGGCCGTCGGGTCGGCCTCGGCGTACCCGAGCTCGGTCGCGGTGGCCAGGGCGTCCTCGAACGTGGCGCCCTCGCGGTCCATCAGGTCGAGGATGAAGTTCGTGGTGCCGTTGACGATGCCCATGATCCGCTCGATGCGGTCGCCCGCGAGCGAGTCGTGCAGCGGACGGATGATCGGGATCGCCCCGGCGACGGCCGCCTCGTAGTACAGCTGCGCGCCGACCTGCTCGGCCGCGGCGAACAACTCCGGACCGTGGGTCGCGAGGAGCGCCTTGTTGCCGGTGACGACGTCGGCCCCGGACTGCAGCGCCTGCAGGACGAGCGTGCGCGCCGGCTCGATGCCGCCGATGAGCTCCACCACGATGTCGGCGCCGAGGATGAGCGACTCGGCGTCGGTGGTGAAGAGGTCCTTCGGCAGGTCGACGTCGCGCGCGGCGTCGACGTCCCGCACGGCGATCCCGACGAGCTCGAGCCCGGCACCCGCGCGTGAGGCGAGCTCGTCGCCGTGCTCGAGGAGGAGCCGCGCGACCTGGGATCCGACCGAGCCGGCCCCGAGCAGCGCGACGCGGACGTTGCGGTATTCGATCATCTGGTGGTTCCTGTCATCGGGCCGCGGCCCGTCGGGTCGGGGGTCAGTGGCCGCTGCCGTCGAGGGGCACGGGCACGACCCCGGTGTCACGGGCGAGGAGGTCGTCGATCGACTCGCCCCGCACGAGGATACGGGCTGTGCCGTCGGCGACCGCGACGACCGGCGGGCGTCCGACGTGGTTGTAGTTGCTCGAGAGCGCCCAGCAGTACGCACCGGTGGCGGCGACGGCGAGCAGGTCGCCGCGCTGCACGTCGCCGGGCAGGTACTCGTCCTGCACCACGACGTCACCGCTCTCGCAGTGCTTGCCGACGACCCGGGTGAGCACCGCCGGCGCCTCGGACGTCCGGGCCAGCCGGGCCGTGTAGTCGGCGCCGTACAGGGCGGGGCGGGCGTTGTCGCTCATCCCGCCGTCGACGGACACGTAGGTGCGGGTCGCGGCGTGGGCGGTCGGCGCGTCGGCGGCGAGGGCGTGGTCCTCGGTCGCGAGCACCTGCTCGGTCCCGTCGGACACGGGCGGCTCGAGCTCCAGCGTCACGGGCTTGATCGTGCCGACGGAGTACAGCGTGATGCCGGCCGGGCCGACGATGTAGCGGCCGGGTTCGACCGCGATCTCCGGCACCGGGACGTCGCGCTCGGCGCACGCCTCGGCGACGATCGTGGCGAGTGCCTCGGCGACGTCCTCCGGCGCGAAGGCCGCGTCGGCCTCGGTGTAGTCGATGCCCCAGCCACCGCCGAGGTTGAGCTCCGGCACCGGGCCGGACGCGACCAGGGTGGCGTGCACGTCCACGAGGCGCCGAGCGGCCTCGCGGAAGCCCGACTCGTCGAAGATCTGCGACCCGATGTGCGAGTGCAGGCCGACGAACGCGAGCGAGGGCTCGGCACGGACGGCCTCGGCAGCGGTGACGGCCTCGGTCAGCGGGATGCCGAACTTCTGGTCCTCGCGCGCCGTGGCCAGGTAGTCGTGGGTCGAGGCGTGCACCCCGCTGTTGATCCGGATGCGGACGCGCTGCACGACCCCGGCGTCGGCGGCGGCGCGGGCGACGCGCTGCACTTCCTCGTGGCTGTCGAGCACGATGGTGCCGACACCGACCTCGACCGCACGGGCGATCTCGGCGTCCGACTTGTCGTTGCCGTGGAACCCGAGCCTCGCCGGGTCGATGCCGCCGGCCAGGGCGACCGCGAGCTCGCCACCGGTGCAGACGTCGACGCGCAGGCCCGCCTCGGCCATCCACGCCACGACCTGCGTCGTCAGGAACGCCTTGCCGGCGTAGTAGACGTGCGCCCGCGTGCCGATCCGGCCGAACGCCTCGGCGAAGGCGTCGCGGACCCGCACGGCGCGGGACTGCACGTCGCGCTCGTCGACCACGTAGAGCGGCGTACCGAACTGCGCGACGAGGTCCGTCGCGGTGACACCGCCCACGACCAGCGTGCCGTCGTCCGTCCGCGTCGCGGACGCTGGCCAGATGCGGTCCACCAGTTCGGAGGCGTCCGTCGGGAACCGCAGTCGCTGCGGGGCAAGGGGGTTCTCGCTCACGGGACCCGATCCTAGCGAGCCGAACCGCGCCTCCTCGTCGTGTGACGGAACCGCGTCGTCAGCCGCAGCTGCCGACGGTGCGGAGTCCCTGCTCGGTGAGGGGCAGGGCGTCGGCGGTGATGCGCACCGTGGCCTGCCGCTGCGAGACGTCGAAGGAGCGGACGCGGAGCGCCTCCGGCAGGAACGTCGCCGTGCACACCTGCACGGGCACGTTCGTGACGCCGGGGATCTTCTCGAGCTGCAGGCCGAGGGCCGAGTTCGTGATGCGCACCGTCTTCGGCGTGATCGTCACGCCCTTGCCGTCGTCCTGCGCGACGACCTGGCCGCGGGCCGCGTAGGTGATGTCGTAGCCGAGCACGGCCGTCGAGCCGGAGAGCTCGACGCCGCCGTCCACCAGGGTCATCCGGTCGAACAGCGGGCTGTACTTCGCCAGGTCCTTGATGCTCGACGCCGCGAGCGTGACGTGTCCGTCGACGTCGTGCACGTCGCCCTTCCCGTCGACCGGGACGTCCTCGGCGGTGACCTCGGCGGCGAGCGGGACGCCGTCGACGGTGAGCTTCGACGACGAGATCGCCACCCGGTCGAGCGTGCCGCGGAGGAGCTGCGGGATGACGATGCCGTCGGCGTGCGCGTCCACCTGGCCGGTCGTGCCGTCGGGCAGCGCCTGCTCGACCTGCTCGGCGATGATGCGGTCGACGACGCCGCGGAGCACGAACTCGGCGACGACGACGAGTCCGGCGAGCACGACGAGCACCACGACGAGGACGACGGGCCAGCGACGGCGCTTCCGGGGGGTCTCGGTGGCGGCGGACATGCGTCCCACCCTGCCAGGCGCTCCCGGCAGCGCGCCGGGAGGTGCGGGGTGGCGGTCGTGCACACCGCGGGACGGACACAGCACCGCGGGAAGCTGCGGTGCTGTGTCCGGAACCTGGCTCTGCGCGAAGTACTACATGCGCGAGGGGGCGCTCACGCCGAGCAGCCCGAGGCCGTTGCGCACGACCTGGCCGGTGGCGTCGTTCACCCAGAGGCGGGTGCGGTGCAGGTCGGTCACCGGCTCGTCGCCGAGGGGCGTCACGCGGCAGGAGTCGTACCAGCGGTGGTAGAGCCCGGCGAGCTGCTCGATGTACCGGGCGATGCGGTGCGGCTCGCGCAGCTCGGCGGCCTGGCGCACGACGCGCGGGTACTCGGCGAGGGCCCCGAGCAGCGCCCCCTCGGACTCGTGCGTCAGCAGCGAGGCGTCGAAGGCGGAGCGGTCGACCCCGGCGGCAGCGGCGTTGCGCGCGACCGACTGCGTGCGGGCGTGGGCGTACTGGACGTAGAAGACGGGGTTGTCGTTCGTGCGCTTGGTGAGCAGGTCGAGGTCGATGTCGATCGAGGTGTCGCTCGCGAACCGCACGAGGGCGTAGCGGCCGGCGTCCACGCCGACGGCGTCGACGAGGTCCTCCATCGACACGATCGTGCCGTTGCGCTTCGACATCCGGAACGGCTGCCCGTCCTTGAGCAGGTTGACCATCTGCCCGATGAGGATCTCGAGGTTCTTGCCCGGTTCGTCACCGAACGCGGCGCACATCGCCATCATGCGGCCGACGTAGCCGTGGTGGTCGGCGCCGAGCATGATGAGGTTGCGCTCGAACCCGCGCTCGCGCTTGTCGAGGTAGTACGCCAGGTCGCCGGCGATGTAGGCGGGCTCGCCGTCGGACTTGATGACGACGCGGTCGCGGTCGTCGCCGAAGTCGGTCGTGCGGAGCCAGAGCGCCCCCTCGGCCTCGTACATCATGCCGAGCGACCGCAGCCGCTCGATCGCGCGGTCGACCGCCTTCGACTCGTGCAGGGCGTTCTCGTGGAAGTAGACGTCGAAGTCCACGCCGAAGTCGTGCAGCGAGGACTTGATGTCGGCGAACATGAAGTCGACGCCCTCGCGGCGGAAGAGCTCCTGCGCCTCGTCGCGCGGCATGTCGCTGACGTCGGTGCCAGCGGGCAGCGTCGCGATGACACGGGCGGCGATCTCGGCGATGTAGGAGCCGCCGTAGCCGTCCTCCGGGGTCGGCTCGCCGAGCGCGCTCGCGACGAGCGACCGGGCGAAGCGGTCGATCTGCGCGCCGTGGTCGTTGAAGTAGTACTCCCGGGTGACCAGGCCGCCCTGCGCCTGGAACACGCGGGCCAGCGAGTCGCCGACGGCCGCCCAGCGCACGCCGCCCATGTGGATGGGGCCGGTCGGGTTCGCGGACACGAACTCCAGGTCGATGCGGACGCCGTCGTACAGGTCGCCGTGCCCGAAGGACTCGCCGCCGTCGACGATCGTGCGGGCGATCTCCCCCGCAGCCGCGGCGTCGAGCGTGATGTTGATGAAGCCCGGGCCGGCGATGTCCACCGATGCCACGCCGTCGAGCTCCGTCAGCTCGCCCGCGATCTCGGTCGCGAGGTCGCGGGGGTTCGTGCCGAGCCGCTTCGCGAGCTGCATGGCGGCGTTCGACGCCCAGTCGCCGTGCGCGCGGTTCTTCGGCCGCTCGAGCGCCACGTGGGACTCCCCGATCGTCACGGTCTCGGACGCGCCTCGTCGCTCGACGATCCCGGTCAGGATCGACAGGTACGCGGCGGAGAGTTCGGCAGGAGTCACGGCGGACGAGTCTACCGGGACACCCAGGTGCACGCCGGACGATGCACCATCATGTCGGGATGACGACCCGCAGCCGTGCCCGGGCGATCACCCTCGCCGTCGCCGCCTCCGTCGCCGCGCTCGTGCTGACTGGCTGCTCGGGCGGCGGGGACCGCGCTCCGTCGGCCAGCGCGACCCCGGTCGGGACGCCGGTGTCGCAGTCCTGCGCCGCGCTGCTGCCGAGCGCCGCCCTGTCCGTCTACGGCGAGACCTTCGCGCTCGACGACTCGTACCGGCCGGCCGCGCGGACCCCGGCCGCGACGATCGCCGCCCAGCGCGGCCGCGTCTGCCGGTTCCGCAGCGCCGGCGACGACGCCACGACGATCACACTGGCCGTCGCCGACCTGCCTGAGAAGTCGCTCACGAACCTGAAGGACGCCCTGTTCGAGCGCGGCGGTTCCGTGCCGACCTACCGGGTCGAGGGCTACTTCTCGTTCGCCGACGGGGTCGGTCGGGCCGACGCGTTCGCCGACCCGTACTGGATCACCGCGCAGTCGACGCTCTTCACCGAGCCCGGGGGCGCCCAGCCCGTCATCGACGCCGCTCGCTCCGCCCTGCAGGCAACCGCCTCCGCCACACCGGCGGGCTGACGGACGGCGTCCGCCGCTGCGGACGCTGACGGCAGCGAGCGGCGAGCGACGGGCTCGCCCAGCGGGCAAGGCGCAGCAGGCAGGACGCCGCGAGCAGGGCGCAGCGGGCAGGGCGCGGCGGGCAGGGCGAAGCGGGAGGTGACGGACGGGAGGCGCGGTGCCAGGCCGCCACGGGCCTCCCGTCCGTCGTCAGCCCCGTCCTGCGCCGCGCGCGACACGCGCTGTCCGGAAGCGCTCCCGGGACCTGCTACGGTTGGTGACACCCCTCGGCCCCCATAGCTCAGGGGATAGAGCACTGCCCTCCGGAGGCAGGGGCGGAGGTTCGAATCCTCCTGGGGGCACACTTCTCATCCTCTCGCGGCTGCGCAGCCCGCCGGCTCGTCGTCCCACCGGGCCACGCATCGTCGTGACACCCCGTGTTTCCCTGCGCGTCACCTCGGGTCACTACGCTCCTGGGCCGGTCGTCCCGCACGCGGCCGGGAAACGAGCACGATGACCCCCGACGCCCCCGCCGGCACCGTGCAGCAGGAGCTCGCGCGCGCGGCCCACGCGCCCGCGCCCCGCACCCTGCTCGACGTCCTCGCCGCGACGGCCGCCGCGCACCCCGACGCCACCGCGCTCGAGGACCCCGACGGCACCCTCGACTACGCCGCCCTGCTGCGCACCGTGCACGAGCGGGCCGACGACCTGGCCCGGCGGGGCGTCCGGCGGGGCGACCGGGTCGGGGTGCGGATCCCCTCCGGCGGACGTGACCTGTACCTGTCGATCCTCGCCGTGCTCGCCGCGGGGGCCGCCTACGTGCCCGTCGACGCCGACGACCCCGAGGAACGCGCCACGCTGGTGTTCGGCGAGGCCGGTGTCGTCGGCGTGATCGGTGCGGGCGGCGTCCTGCGGGACCGCGACGGCGCCGAGCTGCCGGTGACGGACCCTGCGGCGAGCGCCGAGCTCCCCCGCGAGACCGACGACGCGTGGATCATCTTCACCTCCGGTTCGACGGGTGTGCCCAAGGGTGTGGCGGTCACCCACCGCAGTGCTGCGGCGTTCGTGGACGCCGAGGCCCGGATGTTCCTGCAGGCGGCGCCGATCGGTCCGGGTGACCGGGTGCTGGCGGGGCTGAGCGTGGCGTTCGACGCGTCGTGCGAGGAGATGTGGCTGGCGTGGGGGCACGGCGCGGCGCTGGTGCCGGCGCCCCGGTCGTTGGTGCGGACGGGGGTGGACCTCGGGCCGTGGCTCATCGCGCACGCGATCACGGTGGTGTCGACGGTGCCGACGCTCGCGGCCCTCTGGCCGGACGACGCGCTCGAGCAGGTACGACTGGTGATCTTCGGTGGTGAGGCGTGCCCGCCGGAGCTGGCGGCGCGCATCGCCTCGCGCGATCGGGAGCTCTGGAACACGTACGGTCCGACCGAGGCCACCGTCGTCGCGTGCGGCGCGCTGATGGACGGCGGGTCACCGGTGCGGATCGGGTTGCCGCTGGACGGGTGGGACCTGGCCGTCGTCGACGCGTCGGGTGTCCGTGTTGCGCCCGGTGGTGTCGGGGAGCTGGTGATCGGTGGTGTCGGGCTGGGGCGGTACCTGGACCCGGCGAAGGACGCCGAGAAGTACGCGCCGTTCCCCGAGCTCGGGTGGGAGCGGGCGTACCGGAGCGGGGACCTGGTGCGGTACGAGCCCGAGGGGCTGGTGTTCCAGGGGCGTGCGGACGACCAGGTGAAGCTCGGTGGTCGGCGGATCGAGCTCGGCGAGGTCGACGCGGCGCTGCAGGCCCTGGACGACGTCGCCGGCGGTGCCGCGGTGGTGCAGCGGACACCCGCGGGCAACCAGGTGCTGGTCGGGTACGTCGCCCCGGTGTCCGGCGCGACGGTGGACGTGGCCGCGGCCAACGTCCGGCTGCGGCAGGAGCTGCCCGCGGCCCTGGTTCCGCTGGTCGCGGTGGTCGACTCCCTGCCGACGCGGACGTCGGGCAAGGTCGACCGCGCGGCGCTGCCGTGGCCGTTGCCCGGGGCATCGGACGCGGCGGTGCTGCCGGACACGGTGGCGTGGATCGCCGAGCGGTGGTCGGCGATCCTCGGGGTGCCGGTGGTGAGCGTCGACGACGACTTCTTCGCGCACGGCGGCGGGTCGTTGACGGCGGCGCAGCTCGTGTCGGCCGTCCGGGAGCGGTTCCCGACGACGACGGTCGCGGACGTGTACGACCACCCGCGGATCGGGGCGTTGGCGGCGGCGCTCGACGAGTCCGGGCCGGTGTCGGCCTCGGCGCGCGACGTGGCTCCGGTCCCCCCGGCGACGGGCCTGCTCATGACGTTGCTCGGACTGCCGGTGCAGGTGCTCCGGGGGCTGCGGGTGCTGACCTGGACGGCGCTGGTGGCGGCGGTGCTGCACGCGACGACGCTGCCGTTCCTGCCGGTGCTGCCCTGGCCGGTGCTCGTGCTGGCGCTCCTGGTGTTCGTGACGCCGATCGGCAAGATGGCGGTGACCGTGGTGCTGGCGCGGCTGCTGCTCGCCGGGGTCCGGCCGGGGTCGTACCCCCGTGGCGGTCCGGTGCACCTGCGGGTGTGGCTGGCCGAGCGCATCGCCGAGGCGGTCGACGGCCCCTCGACGGCGGGCGCCCCGTGGATCAGCTACTACGCCCGGGCGCTCGGGGCGCGGATCGGCCGGGACGTCGACCTGCACACGCTGCCACCCGTGACCGGGATGCTCACGATCGGCAGGCGTGCGTCGATCGAGCCCGAGGTCGACCTGGCCGGGCACTGGCTCGACGGCGACGTGTTCCACCTGGGGCACGTGCGCGTCGACGAGGACGCCGTGGTGCGCAGCCGGACGACGCTGCTGCCGGGGGCGCACGTCGGTGCGGGTGCCGAGGTCACCGCCGGTTCCGCGGTCGGCGGGCCGGTCCCGGCAGGCGAACGCTGGGCAGGGGCGCCGGCGGAGCGCGTCGGGTCGGCCCGTGACGACCGGGAGGCCCGCCCCGCCGCCCGCAGGCGCTGGCTGCTCGCGTACGGGGCCGGGTCCCTGGCCGTGGCCGGGTTGCCGGTGGTCGGCGTCGCGGTCGGACTGCTCGTCGCGGTCGCCCTGGTCGGGCGGGCGTCGACCCTGGGCGACGCGCTGCTCCGAGCGCTCGTGACGGTCCCCCTGGCGACGGTCGTCGCCGGTGCGGTGTACGCGCTGCTGGTGGTGGTCGCGGTGCGGCTGCTCGGCCTCGGCCTGCACGAGGGGCGGCACCCGGTGCGTTCCCGGATCGGCTGGCAGGTGTGGTCGACCGAGCGGGTGCTCGACGCGGCGCGCACCCTGCTGTTCCCGCTGTACGCCTCGCTCGTGACGCCGGTGTGGCTGCGGCTGCTCGGCGCTCGGGTCGGTCGGGACACCGAGATCTCGACGGTGCTGCTCATCCCCGCGCTGACGCAGATCGCGTCGGGGGCGTTCCTGGCCGACGACACGATGGTGGCGACGTACGAGCTCGGCGGCGGTCGGGTGCGGATCGGTCGGTCGAAGGTCGGCCGTCGGGCGTTCCTCGGCAACAGCGGGATGACGGGCGCCGGACGTTCGGTGCCGCGCGAGGCCCTGGTGGCGGTGCTGTCCGCGGTGCCGAAGAAGGCCAAGCGCGGGTCGTCGTGGCTCGGGACCCCGCCGGTGCGGCTGCGGCGTGCGGCGACGGCGTTCGACGAGGCACGGACCTTCCGCCCGTCCAGGCGGCTGAAGGTCGCCCGCGGCTGCTGGGAGCTGCTGCGCCTGGTCGCTCCGATGGTCTCCGCCGCCGTCGCGCTCGGCGTGGCCGGAGCACTGCTGGCGCTGTGGTCGGCCGTCGGGATCGGGTGGACGGTGCTGCTCGCCGGGCCGGTGCTCATCGCCGCCGGAGCCGTCGCCGCCGTGGTGTCGACGATCGCGAAGTGGGCGTTCGTCGGCCGGATCACCGCCCGGGAGCACCCGCTGTGGTCGTCGTTCGTCTGGCGCAACGAGGTGCAGGACACCTTCGTCGAGACCGTCGCCCGGCCGTGGTTCGCCGAGCAGGCCACGGGCACCCCCGCGCTGGCCGTCTGGCTGCGGAGCCTCGGTGCGACGATCGGCCGCGGCACCTGGCTCGAGACGTACTGGCTGCCGGAGGCCGACCTCGTGTCGATCGGTGCCGGCGCCTCGGTGGCGCGGGGCACCGTGGTGCAGACGCACCTGTTCCACGACCGGGTGATGCAGCTCGACGCCGTCCGGCTCGACGCGGGCGCGACGCTCGGGCCGCACAGCGTCGTCCTGCCCGCGGCGGGCATCGGCACCGGGGCGACCGTCGGGCCCGCCTCGCTCGTCATGCGGGGCGAGCAGGTGCCGGGCGGGTCCCGCTGGTCCGGCAACCCGATCGCGCCCTGGGCAGCGGACCGTCCGGCGTGATGTTGACTGGCACCGTGCCGACCTCCGCGACCACCGACCCGTACACCCCGCACAACGGCGACCGTCGGTGGAGCGCCCAGCACTACGAGCTCCGGCTCGACTACCGCGTCGCGACGAACCGGCTCGACGCCACGGCGACCATCACGGCGCGGGCGGTCGAACCACTCGACCGGGTCGTCCTCGACCTGCACGGGCTGCACGTCGAGCGCGTCGACGTCGACGGGCACCGCGCGAAGAAGGTCGCCACGGCGACGCACAAGACCACGGTGACCCCGCACACGCCGATCCCGGCGGGTGCCGCGTTCACCGTGCACGTGCGGTACCGGGGCACCCCGCGACCGGTGCGGAGCGCCTGGGGGCACCTCGGGTGGGAGGAGCTGACCGACGGCGTCATCGTCGCCGCACAGCCGACCGGCGCCCCGACGTGGTTCCCCTGCAACGACCGGCCGGACGACAAGGCCACGTACCGCTTCGAGATCGCCACCGAGGACGCCTACGACGTCGTGGCGAACGGCGACCTGCTCGCGAAGGAGCGGGACCGCGCCGGGACCCGCTGGACCTTCGCGACGGTCGAACCGATGGCGACGTACCTGGCGACCGTGCAGATCGGTCGGTACCGCACGACCCGGCTCCGCGGCGGCGACGTCCCGGTGACCCTGCACCACCCGGCCGACCTGGCGGCCGCGGCGCGGACCGACTTCGGCCAGGTGCCGGAGATGCTCGCGCTGTTCGGCGACCGCTTCGGCCCGTACCCGTTCGCGGCGTACGGGGTCGTCGTCACCGACGACGAGCTCGAGATCCCGCTCGAGGCCCACGGACTCGCCGTGTTCGGCCGGAACCACGTCGACGGCGAGCACGGCACCGACCGGCTCATCGCGCACGAGCTCGCGCACCAGTGGTTCGGGAACTCGGTGACCCTCGCCCGGTGGCGGGACATCTGGCTGCACGAGGGGTTCGCCTGCTACGCCGAGTGGCTGTGGTCCGAGGAGCGCGGCGGCGACACCGCGGACGCCCTCGCCGAGCAGTACCGGCAGAGACTCCTCGACCAGCCGGAGGACCTGGTGGTCGGCGACCCGGGCGCGGCGGACATGTTCGACGACCGCGTCTACAAGCGCGGCGCCCTCGCCCTGCACGCCGTCCGCCGCACGTTCGGCGACGACGCCTTCTTCGCCGGCCTGCGGCGCATCACGGAGCGGCACCGGCACGGCTCGGTGACGGTGCCGGACGTCCTCGACGCGTTCGCGCACGCGGCCGATACCACGTCCGACGCCGTGCACGCGGTCACCGCCCCGTGGATCGACGGGACGGCGGTGCCCGGCGCGGTCGGACCGCGCTAGCCCGCCAGTTCCCCGACGTCGGCCGGGGTGCTGCTGACCTCGGCCCACACGGCGTCGAGCGAGACGCCGACGACCCCGGCGACGGACGCGATGGTCGAGAACGCCGGCGTCGCGATGCGGCCGGTCTCGATCTTCCGGAGCGTCTCGGGCGAGATGCCCGCCCGCAGCGCGGTGTCGACGATCGACCGCGGGCCACGGGCCGCACGGAGCAGCGCGCCGAGTCGGCGGCCGCGGGCGAGCTCGTCAGGGGTGAGGGGCAGTCGGACCATGGCGTCATGGTAATACCGGTATGATCATCCGGATGATCGAGATCCTCACCCCGGCCGAGATCGACCGGGCCCGCGCCACCGGCGCCCTGGTCGGCACGATCCTGCAGACCCTCCGCGAGCGCACCCGGGTCGGCACGAACCTGCTCGACGTCGACCGGTGGGCGAAGGCCATGATCGAGGACGCCGGGGCCGACTCCTGCTACGTCGACTACGCCCCCTCGTTCGGACGCGGCCCCTTCGGGCACCACATCTGCACCGCCGTCAACGACGCCGTCCTGCACGGGCTCCCCCACGACCGCGCCCTGGCCGACGGGGACCTGCTCACACTGGACCTCGCGGTCTCCCTCGACGGCATCGCGGCCGATGCCGCCGTCAGCTTCGTCGTCGGCACCCCGCGCGACGAGGACCTCGCACTCATCGACGCGACCGAGCGCGCCCTGGCGGCCGGCATCGCCGCGGCCGGACCCGGCGCGCGCACCGGCGACCTGTCGCACGCCATCGGCACCATCCTCGAGTCCGCCGGCTTCCCGGTGAACGTCGAGTTCGGCGGCCACGGCATCGGCTCGACCATGCACCAGGACCCGCACGTGTCGAACACCGGTCGCCCCGGCCGCGGCTACACCCTGCGGCCGGGTCTGCTGCTCGCCCTCGAACCCTGGGTGATGGCGGACACCGACCGGCTCGTCACCGACGCCGACGGCTGGACCCTGCGGAGCGCCACCGGCACCCGGACGGCCCACACGGAACACACCATCGCGATCACGGAGGACGGCGCCGAGGTGCTCACGCTGCCACGGTGACGCTGATCCCGCCCGCCGCCACCGCGAGCACCGTGTCGGCGGCGGGGAACAGCACCGTCACCGGGTGCGCGGTCCCCTCCTGGACGGCGGTGGCACGGCGGAGGTCGACCTCGACGTTCCGCGGGTCGACGCGCAGACCCCGGCCGTCGCGCTTCAGCACGGCCTCCTTGACGGCCCACAGCGCGGCGAGCTCCGTCGCGTCACCACGCGCATCGGCCAGCTCGCGCACCGTGAAGGCGTCGAGCGGCGCGGCGGCCACCCGCGACACGCGCTCCACGTCGACACCGAGCGGTCCGGGGCCGACGGCGATCGCGACCACACCGGTCGTGCGCGACAGGCTCACCCCGACGTCGGCGCCGTGCACCGTCGCCACGGGCCGTCCGTGGTCAGTCCCCGCGCAGTGCGGACAGACGCGCCCCACGCGCACGGCGGCCACGTCGACGGCCGCAGCGGACGCGACGGCGGCGACGAGGGCCTCCCGGTCGGCGTCGCGGTCCCGGCCCGGCGCTCGGAGCGTCACCGTGACGTCACGGAGGCGCGGCTCAGCCACCCGGGCAGCCTCCGACCGCTGAGCGGCCATCCGTGCGCTCAGGCGTGCGTCAGCGCGATGAGCGCGACGTTCATGGTGCTGTAGAGCCCTTCGGACCGCGTCGCCTGGCGGACGCGTCCGCGCAGGACCTCGTAGCGGCCGTCGTGCTCGCGCACGAAGCCGATGACGCCGGTGGCCGGCGTCGACACGCGGTGGTAGCCGTCCTCGAGCGGGACGACCTCGGTACTCGTGGTGCGCTCCATTGCTGTTCCCCTTCCCGTTCGTCGTCGAACAGATCCCTCAGCATACCCCGGACCGGGGGACAAGACGCTCACGATCACGCTCGTCCACAGGGTTGCCCGGGAGTCTGTCCGCGCTCGGATCGGCCTGGATAGACTCCGGGCGAAAGCGCTGCGGTGGCGCGGTTCCGGGCGACGTCGACGGCGTCGACCGGTGACGGACGGAGGACGGATGCGAGCGGTCCCACACGGATCGACCACGAGCGGGACGAGCACACGGAGGGGGACAGCGCGCCTCCTCGGACGACTCACCGTGGCGCTGCTCGCGACCCTGGTCGTCCTGGCGCCCGCCGCGACCGCGCACGCCACCGAACCCGTCGAGATCGGCAGCGCCTACGTCCTCGACGAGGCCGACGCGCTCACCCCAGCGCAGCAGACCTCGGTGGAGCGCGCGGTGTCGGACCTGTACGCCGACACCAGCACGCAGCTCTACGTCGTCTTCGTCCCGACCTTCTCGAACCCCTCCGACCACACGGCGTGGGGCACGGCCGTGCTCGAGCGGAACCAGATCGAGTCCGACAGCATCCTGCTCGCCGTCGCCGTGCAGGACCGCGACTACGACGTCCAGCAGACGAACGAGACCGCGATCAGCAGCTCCGACGTACAGACCGCCGTGCAGGACGACCTGCTCCCCGCGCTGAAGCAGGACGACTGGGCCGGCGCCGCGACCGCCTTCGCGAGCGGCCTGACCGACTCCCAGGCACCCGCGGACCTGACCTGGCTGTGGATCCTGCTGCTCGTCGTCGTGGTCGGGCTCGTCGTCGTCGTGCTCGTCGTGCGGACGCGCAACAAGCGGCGCACCGCCGCCGCCACCCGTGCGCAGCAGGCCTCGCTGGCCGACCTCGAGCGGACTGCGGGCGGTGCACTCGTCACGATCGACGACGAGCTCCGCACCGCCGAGCAAGAGGTCGGGTTCGCGACCGCGCAGTTCGGCGCGGACGCCGCGAAGCCCTTCGCCGACGCCGTCGCAGCAGCGCAGCGGTCCGTCCGCACCGCCTTCACGTACCAGCAGCAACTCGACGACGAGGTCCCGGACAGCCCGCAGCAGCGTGCCGAGTGGGCGAACCAGATCATCGTGATCTGCGAACAGGCGCACGCCGCGATCGACGAGCAGACCGAGGCGTTCGACCGGCTCCGCGCCCTCGAGAACGGCGTCGAGGACGCCGCCGCCGCGCTGACCCGCGCGGTCGCCGCCGCGCCGGCATCGGTCGACACCGCAGCGGCCGCCCTCGACCGGCTCCGCTCGGACTACACCGGGCGGACGCTCGCGACCGTGGCGGACAACGTCGACCAGGCCCGGCAGGTCCTCGCCTACGCGTCCGAGCGGTCCGCCGCGGCGGACGAGGCACTCCGTACCGGCGCGAAGGGCGAGGCCGTGGTCGCGGTGCGCGACGCCCAGCACGCCCTGGCCCAGGTGGAGCAGCTGACGAACGGCGCCGTCGGCGCCGAGCGCACGTTCGCCGAGGCGACCGCACGCGCCGGCGCGATGCGCGCCGACATCGAGGGCGACATCGCGGCGGCGCGCGCCCTGTCCCCCGCCGGCCCGGACCTCGCCGCAGCCGTGACGACCGCCGAGACCGTGCTGCGGCAGGACCTCGACCCGCGCGACCCGCTCACCGCGGTCGACGCCCTGACCCGGGCGAACACCGAGATCGACCGCGCGATCGCCGCGGCCCGCGGCGCACAGGAGCAGCAGCAGCGCGCGGCGCGGGCGCTCGACGACGCCCTGCGGGACGCACGGAACCGCATCAGTCAGGCGCGGGAGTTCGTCTCCCTGCACCGCGGCGGTGTCGGGCCGGTCGCCAGGACCCGGCTCTCCGAGGCCGAGCGCGCGCTCGACGACGCCGTCCAGCTCGCCACCACCGACCCGGGGCAGGCCCTGCAGGCAGCCCGGGCGGCCGAGCAGTACGCCGCCGCGGCGATGGACGCCGCGAACGACGACCTGGGCGGCTGGGGCGGTGGCGGCTTCGGCGGTCGCGGCGGCGGCCCGCAGCTCGGCGGCCTCGTCACCGGCATCGTGCTCGGCGGGCTCCTCGGCGGCCGCGGCGGCAGCTACGGCGGCGGCTCCTTCGGGGGCGGCGGCTTCGGCGGCGGGGGCGGCTTCAGCGGCGGCGGGGGCTTCGGCGGCGGCGGCGGGGGCGGCGGCGGGGGCTTCTCCGGCGGCGGACGCTTCTGACGGGACCCCGTCCGACCCACCACGACCTCCCCACCACAGACCACAGACCACGACCTGCCCCATCACCAGTCACACCTCTCTCGAAAGGACCACGACATGGCCAAGCAGACGATCTTCGGACGCATTTCCACCCTCGTGCGGGCGAACATCAACCAGCTCATCGACGACGCCGAGGACCCGCAGAAGATGCTGGACCAGCTCGTGCGCGACTACACGAACAACATCGCCGACGCGAAGACCGCCATCGCGCAGACCATCGGCAACGTGCGCCTGCTCGAGCAGGACCACGAGGAGGACAAGCGCGCCGCGGTCGAGTGGGGGCAGAAGGCCGCCAACGCGTCCAGCGCCGCCGACCGCTACCGCGCCGAGGGCAAGACCGCCGAGGCGGACAAGTTCGACAACCTCGCCAAGATCGCGATCGGCAAGCAGATCGCCGCCGAGCAGGAGGTCTCCGACGCCGAGCCGAACCTCGCCTCGCAGAACGAGGCCGTCGAGAAGCTCAAGACCGGCCTCGCCGGGATGGAGCATAAGCTCGAGCAGCTCCGTGCCAAGCGCGACAACCTCGTCGCCCGCGCCAAGACGGCCGAGGCCCAGTCGAAGGTCAACGACGCACTCGGCAACATCGACGTGCTCGACCCGACGAGCGACCTCGGCCGCTTCGAGGAGAAGGTCCGCCGCGAGGAGGCCAAGGTCCTCGGCCAGCAGGAGCTGCAGTCGTCGAGCCTCGACGCCCAGTTCGAGAGCCTCGAGGACGTCGGCAAGGACGCCGAGGTCGAGGCACGCCTCGCCGCGCTGAAGTCCGGCGGCTCGCCGACCATCTGACGATCGCCCTGACGGCGCCGGACCCCACCTGACAGACTGAGACGATGCACTTCCTCGTGGTCGGTCAGTGGCAGGGTTCGGCGTCGTCCCGCGCGATGCGGCTGGGTGACGGGGCATCGGCGATCGCCGCCGACCTGCCCCGGGCGTCGACGACGGTGGTCGAGGTCCCGGCGGGTGCCGGCGACCGGCTCGAGACCGCCGTCGCCCGCTACACCGCCGTCCTCGGCGTCGCCGAGCGCGTCGCCGAGGAGACGAGCGTCGCCTCCGAGCCCGTCCTCGTGGTCGGGGGCGACGGCGCGAGCGTGCTCGGCGCCACCGTCGCGCTCGACGCCGACACCGCGTTCGTCCGCATCGCCGGGTCGAGCGGCTACCGCCCGCTGAACCGCGCCCAGCCGGTCGCCGCCGAGACCGCGGTCCTGCGGCTCCTCGTCGACCGACCGGACGACCTGTTCCCCGGCCTGCCCCGCCCGTCGGCCGGCTCCGTCGTGCTCGCCGGCGTCCGCGGCCTCGAGGACGCCGAACGCTCCGCCCTCGACCGGGCCGGCATCGCCCACCTCGACGTCGACGCGGCGACGCCCGACGCCCTCGGCGCGGCGGTCGACGCCACCGGCGCGTCGTCGGTGTTCGTGCACGTGGACCTCGACGTCTTGGACCCGTCCGAGATCGACGGGCTGCTCGAACCCGTCCCCTTCGGTCTCGACGGTGCGGGCCTCGTCGAACGCATCCAGGCCGCCACCCGCGGACGCCGACTCGCCGGTGCCGCGCTGACCGGCTTCGCGCCGGTCGACCCGGACCGCGCGGTCGACGACCTCGGCGTGATCCTGCGCGTCGTGGGCGCCCTGACGAGCGCGGCGCGGATCGGCTGACCGCCCCGGGCCGTCCCATGCCGCCCCGCGTACGCTCGGCGGCATGACGGACTACGACCTCATCGTGATCGGCGCCGGCGCAGTCGGCGAGAACGTGGCGGACTACGCCCACAAGCGCGGCCTGTCGGTCGCCGTCGTCGAGGCGGAACTCGTCGGCGGGGAGTGCTCCTACTGGGCGTGCATGCCGTCCAAGGCCCTGCTCCGGAGCGGACACGCCCTCGCCGCCGCGAAGCGCCTCGACGGTGCCGCACAGGCGGTCACCGGCACGCTCGACGCGGCGCACGTGCTCGCCCGCCGCAACTCCTTCACCTCGGACTGGAAGGACGACTCCCAGGTGTCCTGGCTCGAGTCGGCCGGCATCGCCCTGATCCGCGGCCACGCCCGCATCACCGGCCCGAAGACCATCGAGGTCGCCGGCGAGACGCACACCGCCCGCGCGGCCGTCGCCGTCGTCACCGGCTCCCTGCACGCGCTGCCGGACGTGCCCGGCCTCGCCGATGCGAAGCCGTGGGGCACGCGTGAGGGCACGAGCGCACAGCAGGTCCCGGAGAGCCTGCTCGTCATCGGTGGCGGCGTCGCCGGTTCCGAGCTCGCCACCGCCTGGGCGTCGCTCGGCGCGAAGGTCACGCTCGTGGCACGCGGCGGCCTGCTCGGCGGCATGGAGCCGTTCGCCGGCGAGCTCGTCGGCGACGCCCTGCGCGAGCTCGGCGTCGACGTCCGCACCGGCGTCAGCCCCGTCCGCGTCGACCGTGACGAGCACGGCCTCGTGACGACCACGCTCGACGACGGCACGACGGTCATCACCAGCGAGGTCCTCGCCGCGACCGGACGCTCGCCGCACACCGCCGAACTCGGGCTCGAGTCGGTCGGACTCACCGCGGGCGACTGGCTCGAGGTCGACGACACCATGCTCGTGCACGGCACCGACTGGCTCTACGCCGTCGGCGACGCCAACCACCGCGCGCTCCTGACGCACCAGGGCAAGTACCAGGCCCGTGCCGCCGGCGAGGCCATCGCCGCGCGCTTCCAGGGCACCACGCTGCAGACCGAGCCGTGGGGAGCGCACGTCGCGACCGCCGACCACGCCGCGGTCCCCCAGGTCACCTTCACCGACCCGGAGGTCGCCAGCGTCGGCCTCACCGAGCGGGCCGCCCGCGAGCAGGGCCTGAACGTCCGCGCGGTCGAGTACGACCTCGGCAGCGTCGCGGGCTCCGCCCTGCAGGCCGACGGCTACACCGGACGCGCCAAGATGGTCGTCGACGAGGACCGCGGCGTCGTCGTCGGGGTCACCTTCGTCGGACAGGACGTCGCCGAGATGCTCCACGCCGCCACCGTCGCCGTCGTCGGCGAGGTCCCGGTCGCCCGCCTCTGGCACGCCGTGCCGGCCTACCCGACCATGAACGAGATCTGGCTCCGCCTGCTCGAGACCTACGGCCGCCCGGTGTGACCGGCCGCGGTGTCGTCCGGCGGGCGGTGCTCGACTCCCCCGTGTCGCGCGCCGGCTGGGTCGCCGCGACGGCGCTCGGCCTGGCGATCGGCATCCCGCTGTCCACCGGCCGGATCCGCGTCGTCGACGGCCTCGTCGTCTGCACGGGACTGCCGCGCTGGGTCTTCCGGCGCGGCGGCACCTGTGTCGGCTCGGTCTACCTGACCCGCGACAACGACGGCGACCGGGTGCTCCGGCACGAGCGCGTGCACGTCGACCAGTGGCGGCGGTACGGCGTGCTCATGCCGGTGCTCTACGCCGTCGCCGGTCGCGACCCGCTCCGCAACCGGTTCGAGGTCGAGGCGGGCCTGGAGGACGGCGGCTACCGCTGACTCCGGCCCTGCGGCGGCAGCGCTGCAGGGCTGCCGTGACTCGCTGGCGAGGTCGCACGACACGCCGCACGCCGACCGCCGAGGTCGCACTTCGTGCCGCTTCCGCCCAGTGCAAGCGGCCCGTAGTGCGATCTCACCGGCCACGGCGGTCGTGAGTGGCCGTCCCCGCAGGCGAGAGGCCCGACGCCGAGGTCGCACGACACGCCGCGCGCCGGTCGCCGAGGTCGCACGTCGTGCCGCTTCCGGCGCCTGCAAGCGGCACATGGCGCGACCTCACCGATGAGTCCGAGCCGACGCGCACCCGACCCGCGCGTCAGGCCGCGCGCCGCCGCGGGACGATGAGCGGCGTGCCGGTCTCCGGGTCGGGGACGACGACGCACGGCAGGCCGAAGACGTCCTCGACGAGGTCGGCGGTGAGCACCGAGGCCGGCGCCCCCGAGGCGACGATCGAGCCCTGGCGCATGGCGATGACGTGGGTGGCGTAGCGCGCCGCCTGGTTCAGGTCGTGCAGCACCGCGACGACCGTGCGGCCGGCCGCGTGCAGCGCCGAGGCGAGTTCGAGCACGTCGTACTGGTGCGCGATGTCGAGGAACGTCGTCGGCTCGTCGAGCAGGACGATGTCGGTCTCCTGGGCGAGCACCATCGCGATCCAGACCCGCTGGCGCTGGCCGCCGGACAGCTCGTCGACGCTCCGGTCCGCCAGCTCCACGGTCTCCGTCTGCTCGAGCGCGGCGAGCACGGCGCGGCGGTCGGAACCGGACGACGGGTGCAGCAGGTCCTGGTGCGGGAAGCGGCCGCGCGACACGAGGTCGCGCACGGTGATGCCGTCCGGGGCGATCGGTGTCTGGGGCAGCATGCCGATCCGGCGGGCGACCGCCTTCGGCCGCAGCGACGTGATCGGCACGCCGTCGAGGTACACCGTTCCGGCGGTCGGCTTGAGGGTGCGGGCGAAGGACCGCAGCAGCGTCGACTTGCCGCAGGCGTTCGGACCGACGATGACCGTCAGCTCACCGTCCGGCACGTCGACGTCGAGGGCGTCGACCACGACCCGGTCGTCGTAGGCCAGGGTCAGGCCGCGTGCACCGAGGGCGGTCGAGGGCGCACCGCCCGGAGCGGTCAATGCTCGGCCTTGCCGTGCCGCCAGTAGCCCATGAACGCGACCTGCTTGCGGTCGATGCCGACGCCGCGCACCAGGTGGCGGCGGAGCTCCTTGACGCAGCCGGCCTCGCCAGCGATCCACGCGTAGACCGGGCGCTCCTCGGCGGGTGGCGGTACGTCCCACAGGACCTGCTCGTCGACGTCGACGTCGGTCAGCTCGGCGGAGGGCGCGCACGCGGCGGCCGGGGCGACCGACGACGCCCAGGCGTGCACCTGGTCGGTCATCCGCACGCCGTGCGTCGCGCCGTTGCGAGCGATCCAGCGGACCTCGACCCCGGCGGGCGCGGTGACGGGCAGGCGGTCGGCGTCGGTGGGGACCTCGATGAAGACGTGGCCGACGGTGGAGACGTCGAGGGCCTCGAGGATGGCGCAGATGGCGGGAGCGGCGGTCTCGTCGCCGGCGAGCAGGATCCGGTTCGCGTGGCCCGGTGCGAACTCCGCGGCACCGGTCGGCAGGTCGGCGGAGGACTCGGGCACGCGCGGCCCGACGATGCGGATCTCGTCGCCGACACGGCAGGACGACACCCAGCGCGAGGCGGGGCCGGCGTCGCCGTGCGCGACGAAGTCGATGTCGAGCTCGTGGGCGTCGGGTCGGAACGAGCGCACCGTGTAGGTGCGCAGCGGGTTCCGTGCCTCGTCGGGCAGCGCCCGCCAGGCGGTGTACCAGTCGTCGTCCTCCGGCAGTTCGGAGAAGCCGCCGTCGGGCAGCGGCAGCACGATCTTGATCCGCTGGTCCAGGCCCACCGACGAGAAGTCGGCGAGCGCGTCGCCCGTCAGCGTCACCCGGACGAAGTGCGGGGTGAGCGAGGTGACGGCCGCCACGCGGACGGGGAAGACGCGGTACCGGGTTGCCACGTCTCCGAGTATGGCATGCCTTACCTAACGTCTCCAGAGGTGCCGACGGTGCGAGGATCGTCCCCGTGTCCGATGCCCCCGACGACGAATTCGCCGACCTCGCCACGCTCGCGGCGGCGAGCGGCGTGCCGGAGCCGCTCCGCGCCTCCCGGCAGCTGGTCCGCACCGACGACGGACAGGAGACGTCCGCGATCCGGTGGGACACGACGGACGGACGGGAGGCCCGGGTCACCTACCTGCACGGGCTCGGCATCGACGCGCACAGCTTCGACCAGACGGCGCTCGCCCTGGGCGAGCCGGCGGTCGCCCTCGACCTGCCGGGCCACGGCAGGTCGAGCTGGCGGGACGACGCCGACTACGGGGCCGCCGTCACGGCGCCGGGCGTGCTCGCCGCGCTCGACGCGCTCGGTGTCGGACCGGGCGTCGTCGTCGGGCACTCGCTCGGTGCGATCCTCGCCGCGCGACTCGCGGCGGCGGCACCGGAGCGGGTGACCGGGCTCGTGCTCGTCGACATGTCGCCGGACTTCGCGCAGCGCGCCGTGGACCGGATCGCCCGCGCCCTCGAGACCGAGCCGGCGTTCGAGTCGCTCGAGCAGGTCGTCGACCGCGCGGTCGAGGCACGGGTCGGCGACGACCGCTCGGTGCTCCTCCGCGAGGCCCGGCACACCACGCGGCTCGGTGCCGACGGGCGGCTCGTGCGCCGGCACCACTTCCCGCACCTGCCGGCCGGCCGGACGTCGTCGGTCGGGCGGTTCGCCGACGCGTGGCCGGACCTCGAGGCGCTCCGCGTGCCGCTCCTGCTCGTCCGGGGCGACCGCGGCTACGTGTCCCCGAAGCTGCACGCCGGGTTCGTCGAGCGCCTGCCGGACGCCGAGGTCGTCACGGTCACCGCGCGGCACGCGGTGCAGAACCAGGCACCCCTCGAACTGGCCGCGGCGATCCGGGCATGGGGCGAGCGGCACGGATTGTTGCACCCGATCGAGGAACCGTCGCCGGACGGTACCGACCGCCGGTAACCTCGTGCGAGCGCGAGGTCCGACCACCGTCCCCGCGCCCGGAAGGAACCCACAACCCATGAGTCCGCTCCTCCGCCGCACCAGCCGCACCGGCCGCGCGGCCCTCGCCGCCACCGCGGTCGCCGTCGTGTCCGCCCTCGCGCTGACCGGCTGCGCCGGTTCGTCCGGCCCGACGGGCGGCCCCGACGCCACCGTCCGCGTGGGCCTGGTGCTCGAACCGACGAGCCTCGACATCCGGACGCAGTCCGGAGCCGCGCTCGACCAGGTGCTCATCGACAACGTGTACCAGGGGCTCGTCGGTCGGACCGCCGAGGGCGACATCCGCGACGTGCTGGCCTCGTCGCACGAGGTCTCCGACGACGGTCTCACGTACACGTTCACGTTGCGGAAGGGCACGACGTTCCAGGACGGCGAGCCGGTCACCGCCGCCGACGTGGTGTGGTCGCTCGAGCAGGTCAAGGCGAACGACTCGTACATCGACTCGGCCACGCTCGCGAAGGTGCGGTCGATCTCCTCTCCCGCCGACGACACCGTCGTGCTCCGCCTGCGCCAGCCCGACTCCGACCTGCTCTTCAACCTGACCGGTCGGGCCGGCCTGGTGCTCGAGGAGGGCGCGGAGAACGACCGCTCGGACAGCGCGAACGGCACCGGCCCCTTCGAGGTCGCGAGCTGGAAGCAGGGCGACTCGCTCACCTTCGAGCGCAACGACGACTACTGGGGCACGAAGGCGAAGGTCGCGAAGATCGTCTTCCGCTACATCACCGACCCCTCGACCGCGGTGAACGCGATGGCCGAGGGCGACATCGACGTGCTCAACCCCGTCGACGGCACCCTGCGGAGCCAGCTCGAGGGCAACGCCGACATCGCGCTGCACTCCGGCAAGACCACCGACAAGTACACGCTCGCCTTCAACGACCAGAAGGCGCCGTTCACCGACAAGCGGGTGCGCCAGGCGATCCGGCAGGCCATCGACCCGAAGGCGCTCATCAAGGCCGTCGGCGGCACCGGTGTCGAACAGGGCGGGCCGATCCCGGAGCTCGACCCGGGCTACGAGGACCTGACCGACATCGACGCGTACGACCCCGCGAACGCGAAGAAGCTGCTGGCGGCCGCCGGCGCCCGGGACCTCGACCTGACGCTGACGTACGCCAACGTCTACCCGGCCGTGATCGGCGACGTGCTCAAGTCGCAGCTCGCCGAGGTCGGGATCACCCTGACCGTGGACCGTGTTGACTTCGCCACCTGGCTGTCGACCGTGTTCCAGGCGCCGAAGAAGGGCCCCCGCGACTTCGACCTGTCGATGGTCGACCACGTCGAGGCCCGCGACTTCGGCAATTGGGCGAACCCCGAGTACTACTTCGGGTACGACAACCCCGAGGTGCAGGCGCTCTACGCCGAGTCGATCGCAGCGACGACCGAGGCCGACAAGGTCGACGCGCTCCGCAAGGCCGCGCGCATCGTGAGCGAGGACGCCGCCGGCGAGTGGCTGTACACGGCGACCGAGATCACCGCCGTGCGCTCCGGCGTGACCGGCTTCCCGGTGGACGGCGGCAACTCGCGACTCGACCTGTCGCGGCTCGCGGTCAAGTGACGGCGATCCGTCCCGTCCCCGGGGCACCGGCGTCGTGACCCGGTTCCTCATCGGGCGGGTGCTGCTGCTCGTCGTCGGCCTGCTCGTGGCGAGCGTCATCGTCTTCGCCGTGCTGCGCGTGCTGCCCGGCGACGTCGCCCAGGTCGTCGCCGGCACCGAGTCCACCCCGGCCCAGGTTGAACGGCTCCGCCAGGAGCTCGGGCTGGACCGCCCCGTGGTCGTGCAGTACCTCGACTGGATCGGCGGGGTGTTCCGCGGCGACCTCGGCAACTCGCTCGTCACGAACGGTCGGGTCGGTCCGGAGATCGCCCAGAAGCTCGCGGTGACGCTGCCGCTCGCCGGGATGTCGTTGCTGGCGGCCCTCGTCATCGGGGTCCCGCTCGGCGTCCTCGCCGCGGTGCTCCGTCGACGCCCCGGCGGCGCCGTAATCGCCTTCGCGGCCCAGGCCGTGGCCGCGGTACCGATCGTGTGGGCCGGCATGCTCCTCGTGGCCCTGTTCGCCGTGACACTGCACTGGCTGCCCGCACAGGGCTTCCCCCTCGACGGCTGGTCGGCACCCGGACGGGCGTTCGCCGCGCTCGTGCTGCCCGCGCTGACGATCGGCGCCGTCGAGGGTGCCGTCATCCTCCGCTTCACCCGCTCCGCGACGCTGTCCGTGCTCGACGCCGACCACCTGCGCACCGCGGCAGCGATCGGCCTCACCCGGACCGGGGCGCTGCTCCGGCACGGGCTGCCGTCGGTCGCGCTGACCGTGCTCGCGGTGCTCGGGGTGCAGATCGCCGGGCTGCTGGTCGGCGCCGTCGTGGTCGAGCAGGTCTTCTCGCTCCCCGGTGTCGGGCGCATGCTCGTGACCGACGTCGGCCGTCGCGACGTCACGAAGGTGCAGTCCGAGCTCCTCGTCCTGACCGGGCTCGTCCTGCTCGTCGGGTTCGCCGTCGACGTCGTGCACCGCGCCCTCGACCCCCGCCAGCGAGAGGCACACGAGTGATCCGCCGCCTGGTCTCCCGCCCCACCGGGCTCTTCGCGGTCGTCGTGCTCGGGCTGCTCGTCGTGCTCGCCGTCGTGTCGCTCGTCTGGACGCCGCAGGACCCGTTCCGCACGGACCCGTTCCACCAGTGGGAACGCCCGAGCGGCGCGCACTGGTTCGGCACCGACGCCGCCGGCCGCGACATCGCGAGCTACCTGCTCGCCGGCACCCGCACGACGGTGCTCGTCGCCGTCGGGTCCGGGGTCATCGCGAGCGTCGTCGGGGTCCTGCTCACCGCGGTCGGCTCGCTCACCGCCCGCTGGGTCCGCGAGGGCACGGCGGTCCTGCTCGACATCCTGGTGGCGTTCCCGACCCTGCTCACCGCGATGCTCCTGACGGCGGTGTTCGGTGGCTCGCTCGGTGTGGTGGTCGTCAGCGTCGGGCTGTCCTTCGGCGTGACGATCGCCCGCGTCGCCCGCGGCGAGATCCGCCGCATCGCCCGCAGCGACTACGTCACCGCAGCGCGGGCCTCGGGCGTCGGGGGTGCCGGGGTGCTGTTCCGCCACCTCGTGCCGAACGCGGCGCCGCTGTTCACCGTGCAGTTGTCGCTCGCGATGGCGACCGCGGTCCTCGCCGAGGCCGGCCTGTCCTACCTGGGCTACGGCGCCGGCTCGGACACCGCGTCGTGGGGCAGCCTGCTGTCCGACCTGCAGACCTACATCGGCGTGCACCCGTGGAGCGCCACCTGGCCGGGCGCCGCGATCGCCCTCGTCGTCGCCGCGCTCTCCCTGCTCGGCGACGCGGTGCGCGACGCGACCGACCCGCGCCTGACCACGGGCGACCGCCGGTCCGTGCCGCCCGGTCCGGGTGCGGGGCCGGGCACGGGGCGTGCCGACGACGCCGCGACGACCACTCCCGGGGTGACCGCATGACCGACCACACTGCCCGGTCCGGCGACCCCGCCGCCGCGACCGGCGGCCTCGAGGTGACCGGGCTGTCGGTCCGCATCACGGGGCGGACGATCCTGGACGACGTGACGTTCACCGTGCCTCCCGGCCGGCGTGTCGGCGTGATCGGCGCGTCCGGATCCGGCAAGTCGATGACCTCGCTCGCCCTGATGGGCCTGGAACCCGCGGGCGCGACCGTCACCGGCAGCATCCGCCTCGACGGCACCGAACTCGTCGGCCTGCCCGACCGCGAACGTGCCCGGTACCGCGGCGCCGGCATCGGGATGGTGTTCCAGGAGCCGGGCACCGCCCTCGACCCGCTCCGCCGCGTCGGCGCGCAGATCGCCGAACCGCTCCGGCTGCACCGCGGCCTGGACCGCCGGGGAGCCCGCGCGGCCGCGGTCGACCTCGCCGCGTCGGTGGGGCTGCCCGACCCGGCGTCGCTGCTGCGGCAGTACCCGCACCAGCTCTCCGGCGGGCAGCGGCAGCGCGTCTGCATCGCGATGGCGATGGCCGGCGAGCCGTCCTACCTGGTCGCCGACGAGCCGACCACGGCGCTCGACGTCACCACCGAGGCACGCATCCTCGACCTGTTCGAGGGCCTGTCGGCGGGCATGGTCTTCGTCACCCACGACCTCGCCGTGCTCGCCCGCATCGCCGACACCGCGGTGGTGCTCGACGCCGGCCGGGTGATCGAGCAGGGTCGGGTCGCGGACCTGCTCGCCGCACCACGGCACCCCGCCACCGTCGCGCTCGTCGACGCCGCCCGCGCCACCGCCCGCCGCCCTGGAGGCACCGCGTGACCGACGCCCTGCACGCCACCGGCCTGCACCGCACCTACCGGCTCCCCCGCCGCGGACCCTTCGAGCCCGGCCCGGTGCGCACCGCCGTCGACGGTGTCGACCTGACGGTCGCCCCCGGCGCCCGCCTCGGGATCGTCGGCGAGTCGGGATCGGGCAAGTCGACCCTGGTCCGCCTGCTCGCCGGCCTGGAGGCCCCTTCCGCCGGCACCGTCACCGCCTCCGGCCGCCAGGTGGACGCGTCCGGCTCCGCTGCCGCGATGCGCTGGTTCCGCCGCGAGACCGGCATCGTCTTCCAGGACCCGTACGCCTCGCTCGACCCGCGGATGCGCGTCGGTGCGATCGTCGCCGAACCCCTCCGGGCGCTCCGGGTCGACGGCTCGCACGCGTCGCTCGTGCGCGACGTGCTGGAGCGGGTCGACCTGCCCGCCGACGCGGCGAACCGGTACCCGCACGAGTTCTCGGGCGGCCAACGGCAGCGCATCGCGATCGCCCGGGCCGTCGTGCACTCCCCCCGCATCCTGTTCGGCGACGAGCCGATGAGCGCCCTCGACGTGGTCGTCCGCACCCGCGTGATCGAGCTGTTCCGCTCCCTCGCCGACGACCTCGGTCTGACGCTCGTGCTCGTCTCGCACGACATCGGAGTCGTGCAGCGCCTGTGCGACACCGTCGCGGTCATGTCGGCGGGGCGCATCGTCGAGCGGGGGCCGGTGTCGCTGCTCGACGCGCCGCAGCACCCGGTGACCCAGGCGTTGGTGGCGGCGGCGCCGACGTTGCCGTAGGGCGTCGGCGCCGAGGGCGTCGGGGGGCGGGGGGGGCGGCGGTTGGTGCGGCCGGGGCGGCGGACGCTGGGGTGCCGGGACGTGCGACAACGTCGACGTCGTACGACAGCGACCTTGTCGCGCGGGCCCACACGGCGCGGGGTCGGGCGGGTCGGGGCGGCGCGCACGACAACATCGACGTCGTACGACAGCGACATTGTCGCAGGGGCCCACACGGCGCGGAGCCGGGCGGGTCGGGGCGGTTCGGGGCTCGGGGCTCGGGGCTCGATGCACGCGCATCCTGCGACAGACCACGCGACGATCGACACGTGCTCCGTCGGAACATGCACGCGCAGACGATGCGAGCGCATGGTGCGACGGGACACCGGTCGAACCTCGGGTGTCCGGTCGCAAGGTGCGCACACATCCAACTCGGCGAGGGGCACCGGCCCTCCGCAGTAGGTCAGCCGGTCGCGCCTGGGCCCCGGAGCCGCGCGACCTCGACCCCGCTCGGCAGTGGCGGCGGAACGCCCCGGCGGGTCGATGCACGCGCATCCTGCGACAGACCACGCGACGATCGACACGTGCTCCGTCGGAACATGCACGCGCAGACGATGCGAGCGCATGGTGCGACGGGACACCGGTCGAACGACGGGTGTTCGGTCGCAGAGCGCGTCAGCACCGGCACGCACCGGCATCGGCACGCATCAGCACGAGAACCCGCATCCACGCGCAGGCACCGGCACCGGTGCCGGCACCGGTGCCGGCACCGGCAACTGCACCGGCCCCCGCCTCAGGCCGTCCAGGCCCCCGGGTGCCGGCGCTGCCACCGCAGCCGCCGCTCGAGCTGGGCGCCGATGGCGAGCAGGACGCGCTCGCCGCCCGGTCGGCCGATCAGCTGCACGCCCATCGGCAGGCCGCCGCCGTCGGGGTGGTCCTCCGCGGTGACGCCGACGGGCAGCGTGATCGCGGGGAGCCCCGACACGTTCGCCATCGAGGTCCACGGCGAGTAGGCGCACTGGCGGCGGAAGTCCTCCTCCGGGTAGTCGCCGTACCAGCCGAGGGGCCGTGGGGTGAGCGCGAGCGTCGGTGTGAGCACCGCGTCGTACCGGTCGAACGCGCCGACGAGGGTCGCCGAGAACGTGTCGAGCGCGGTCATCGCGTCGAGCACCTGCGTGCCGCTGAGCCGCTGCCCCCGCTCCACGAGCCACGCCACGAGCGGAGTGAGCGCGGACAGGTCGATGCCGGGGACCGTCGGCAGCCGCGCCGCGGAGCTCTCCCACGCCGTGCGGAAGGCGTCGGCGTAGGGCACCCGGGGCATCCGCACGTCCTCGACGCCGTGCCCCAGTTCGCCGAGCACCCGCACGGCGGTCTCGACGACGGCACGCGCCGCGGGGTCGACGACGACGTCGACGGTGTCGTCCCACGGTGAGCCCTCGAGCAGCCCGACGACGAAGCGCCCCTCGCCGCGGACGGCCGCCGCGGTGAACGGCCCCTCGCCGACGTCCGGGGTGACGAGCGCGTACGGCGACGGCTCGGTCAGCCCGGTCGGTGCCACGAGGGCGTCGAGCAGCATGCCCGCGTCGGCGACGTTCCGGGTGAGCGGCCCCGCCACCGAGAGCCCGCCGACGCCGGACCGCCCGGGCATCGACGGCACGCGTCCGCGGCTCGGCTTGAGGCCGACGAGTCCGGTCGCCGCGGCTGGGATCCGCACGGAACCCCCGCCGTCGGAACCGACCGCCGCCGGCAGCAGCCCGGCGGCGACGGCCACCGCGGCACCGCTCGACGAGCCACCGGGCGCCCGCGCGGTGTCGTACGGGTTCCGGGTCACCCCGAGCCGTGTCTCCGACGACGACGACAGGCCGAACTCCGGCGACGCCGTCTTGCCGAGGCTCACCGTGCCGGCCGCGTCGAGCGCCGCGACGAGCGGGTGGTCGGCCCCGGCGGGGCGCTCCGGCAGGCTCGTGGTGCCGCTGCGCGTGGGGACCCCGGCGCGGTCGTACAGGTCCTTGTCGGCGGACGGGAGGCCCCACAACGGTCGCGACGTCGGCACCAGGTGGCCGAGACGGTCGGCACGCAACCGTGCCGCGTCCGCCGTGACCGTCACGAAGGCGCCGAGTCCGGGGTCGAGGCGTTCCACGCGGGCCAGGTAGTGCTCGGCCACCTCGCGGGCGGTCGCCTCCCCCCGGCGGATCCAGTCCCAGAGTTCCTGCGCGGAGAGGTGGTGGAGTTCGAACACGGTTCCCGAGCCTAGGCGTCCCCGACGCGCGCCGACCGGCGGGCGCACGCCGGGCCTCCCGTCAGGTCAGCGGCCCACGTGGGCCGCCAGCACGTCGTGCACCGTCGTCCAGGTGTGCGGACCCCAGCGGTCGTCGTCGACGTGGTGCAGCTCGGCCTCGCCGCTGAACATGCTCACGAAGTACTGCATGCCCTGCCAGGCGGGGAACGGCGCGTCGTCGTCCTTCGACAGGCGCCGACCGACCCGGGCCATCGCGGACAGGGTGCCGGCGGTGCCGGCCCACTGCAGCCGGAAGGTGGTGCCGGTCAGGCGGGACATCGTGGCGGCGATGGTCCGCGAGGTGACGCGGTCCCCCGCGACCTCGACGTACCGGGGTGCGTCCGGGTCGAGCGCGGCGAGCGCCGTCACGCGGGCGACGTCGTCCTTCGTGGTGAAGTCGAGGACCTGGTCCGGCGACGACCAGTACAGGACGCGCCGCCGGTCGAAGAGCACGAGCGGCGCCTGGCCGGTGAGCATGTCGGCGAACGCGCCGTTCAGGATCGACGTCGCACGGATCGGCGCGGCGTCGACGGCCGCGGCGAACTCGCGCCGGAGCTCGAAGTTGCGGTTCGTCCCGGGGGTGATCGACCGGTAGTCGGCGCTGTAGTCGGACGGCACGAAGCGGGGCACGCCCGCCTCGACCGCGGCGTCGAGCAGCGCGCGCTGCGCGTCGACGATCACCGCACGGGTCCCGCTGACCGCGGAGACGACGACGTCGACGCCGGACGCGGCGGCCACGAGCGCGGGGTGATCGGTGTAGGCGGCGGTGACGACGTCGACGTGCTCCTCGTCGCCGAAGTGCTGGCGGGCGCTGTCGCTGCCTGGGCGGGTGAGGACGCGGACACGGGTGTCGTGCTGCAGGAGCTCGCGGACGATGCGGCGACCGAGGTCTCCGGTGGCGCCTGCGACGAGGACGGTGGTGGTCATGGCGACCACGCTACGGACGGCCGGGTCACCGGGGCACAGGTCCGGCGCCCCGTACCCTGTCGGCATGGACACACCCGCTGCCTCCGGCACGACGAAGCGCCGGGTCGGCCTGCGGCTGGTGCGGCCCCTGCTGACCTGGGGCGCACGGCCCACCGTCACGATCGACGGCGTCGGGCACCCGGCGCAGTGGGGCACGGGGACGTGGGCGGTCGCCGACGACGGGGACACCGTCGTCGGGGTCTTCCTGTTCAACCGGGTCTGGCGCTCCGGTGCCGCCGCGGTGCGGGTCGGCGAGGCGACCGAGCTCGAGTACCGGGTCGGGCCGCTGCCCTTCCTGCCCGGACGGTTGGTCGTCCCCCGCCGCTGACGGTCGGCGCTCCCGCAGCGTGGGACGATTGCGGGATGACCGCCACGCTCGTCGCCAAGGGCCTGTCCGGCGGGTACGCCGCACGCACGCTGTTCGACTCCCTCGACCTCACGGTGGCCCCCGGTGACGTCATCGGCGTCGTCGGGGTGAACGGCGCCGGCAAGTCGACGTTGCTGCGGCTGCTCGCCGGTGTCGACCAGCCCCTCGCCGGCACGGTGTCCACCGCCCCGGCCGACGCCTTCGTCGGGTGGCTGCCGCAGGAGCACGAACGCGTGGCGGGCGAGACCGTCGCGGGCTACATCGCCCGGCGCACCGGTTCGGCGGAGGCGACCGAGGCGATGGACACGGCCGCGGCGGCGCTCGCCGATCCCGACGCGGGTGACGCGGCCGCCGAGCGGTACTCCGCGGCGCTCGACCGGTGGCTCGCCGCCGGTGCCGCCGACCTGGACGACCGGATCCCGGCGGTGCTCGCCGACCTCGGGCTCGACGTCGGCTCCGACGAGGACGGCGTCGGTCCGGAGTCGCTCATGACCGCGCTCTCCGGCGGCCAGGCCGCACGGGTCGGGCTCGCCGCACTGCTGCTCTCGCGGTTCGACGTGGTCCTGCTCGACGAGCCGACGAACGACCTCGACCTGGACGGCCTCGACCGGATCGAGGCGTTCGTCAAGGGCCTGCGCGGCGGGGTGGTGCTCGTCAGCCACGACCGCGAGTTCCTGGCGCGCTCGGTGACGTCGGTGCTCGAGCTCGACCTGGCGCAGTCCTCGCACCGGCTGTTCGGCGGCGGGTACGACTCGTTCCTCGAGGAGCGCGAGATCGCCCGGCAGCACAAGCGCGACGCCTACGACGAGTTCGCGTCCACGAAGGCCGACCTCGTCTCGCGTGCCCGGACGCAGCGGGAGTGGTCGAGCCAGGGCGTCCGGAACGCGATGAAGAAGAACCCGGACAACGACAAGATCCGCCGCCGGGCCGCCTCGGAGTCGAGCGAGAAGCAGGCGCAGAAGGTCCGGCAGATGGAGTCGCGCATCGCCCGCCTCGACGAGGTCGAGGAGCCGCGCAAGGAGTGGCAGCTCGAGTTCACCATCGGCAGCGCACCCCGGTCGTCGGCGGTCGTCGCGACGCTGTCCGACGCCACCTTCACCCAGGGCGACTTCACGCTCGGTCCGGTGTCGCTGCAGGTCGACGGCGGCGACCGCATCGGCATCACCGGGCCGAACGGCGCCGGCAAGTCGACGCTGCTCCGCGCGCTGCTCGGCGCGCAGTCCCCCACGACCGGCACCGCCTCGACCGGGTCGAGCGTCGCGATCGGAGAGATCGACCAGGCCCGGGCGGCCTTCACCGGTGACCAGCCCCTCGCCGCGGCGTTCGAGGCGATCGTGCCCGAGTACACCACGGCCGACGTGCGGACCCTGCTCGCGAAGTTCGGGCTGAAGGCGGACCACGTCGGTCGTCCCGCGTCGGCGCTCTCGCCCGGTGAGCGCACCCGCGCGGGCCTCGCACTGCTCCAGGCACGGGGCGTCAACGTGCTCGTGCTCGACGAGCCGACGAACCACCTCGACCTCGCCGCCATCGAGCAGCTCGAGCAGGCGCTCGAGTCGTACGACGGCACGCTCCTGCTCGTCACCCACGACCGCCGTATGCTCGAGACCGTGCGGTTGGACCGCCAGTGGCGGGTGGAGGCCGGGCGGGTCACCGAACGCTGACCACCGAGGGGGACGGATGCGCCGCAGGACCGGGATCGCCGCGACCGTCGTCGGCGCGCTGCTCGTCGCCGCCGGTGCCGTCGTCGTCGTGACGACACGCTCCGACGCACCCGCGGTCGCCCCGACCCGGGCGGCGGCGACTTCGCATCCGACGCCGACCCCCACGGCCGAGCCGCTGGCCGCCGTCCCCGCGGCGCCGACGCCGGCCGAGCTCGCCGCCCTGCCGCTGGCCTTCCACGACGCCGTCGTCCCGCGCCTGCTCGACGGGTCGACCGTCACCCCCGAGGACACCTTCCGGATCGCCACCCCGCGGCACGACCTCGTCGCCCTGTACGCGAGCCCGTCGTCGCGGGCCCGTCCGGTGGCGACGCTGTCCCACCGCGTCTCGACGATCGACCTGCCCGCCGCGACGGCCGTCTGGGGACGGTCACCGGGGGTCGACGGCGGCATGCTCCTCGTGTCGACGCCGGCACGGAACCGCACCCCCGGGGACGGCGGCACCGCCGAGGCCCCGAGCGCCACCTTCGCGTGGGCACGGGCAGCGGACTTCACCGTCCGCCCCACCGACCGGATGATCCGGGTGGACGTCGCGACGAGCGAGGTGTCCGTCGTCACGCGGGACGGCTCCGTCACGACCAGCGAGGCCGCTCGGCTCGGGACCCCGGAGGACCCCACCCCGATCGACACCGCCACCTACGTCGAGGCGGCCTACGTCGACACCCGGGTCGCGTACACGCAGGGCAACCCGATCATCCTGACCGGCGCGCACTCGTCGCGCATCCCGTCCTACGGCGGCAACGCGGCACTCACCGCGCTGCACTACTACCCCGACCCGACGGGCAGCTCGCACGGGTGCGTCCGGGTCTCGGCGGAGATGACCCGCACGCTCGCGGCGCTGCCCGTCGGCACCCCGATCCGGTTCAGCTGACGGGCCGCAGACCCAGGCGCTCCAGGACCTCCACGCTCTCCTGCTCCGGGGTGCGGTCGGCGGCGATCGTCAGGTGCGCCTCGTCGGCCTCCGGCGGCTCGAGCGTGTCGAGCTGGGACCGGAGCAGCGACGTCGGCATGAAGTGCCCGGACCGCTGCGACATCCGCTCCTCGATGAGCGCGCCGTCGCCCGCGACGTGGACGAACACCACCCCGGGCGCCCGCAGCACGTCGCGGTAGGCGCGCTTCAGTGCCGAGCAGGTCACCACCCCGTGCGTTCCGGCGTCCAGGTGCCCGCGGATCCACCCGGCGACGACGTCGAGCCAGGGCCAGCGGTCCTCGTCGGTCAGCGGGGTGCCGGCGTGCATCTTGTCGACGTTCGCCTGCGGGTGCATGGCATCGCCCTCGGCGAAGTCCCACCCGAGGCGTTCCGCGACCATCGCGGCGACGGTGGACTTGCCCGAGCCGGACACCCCCATCACCACCAGGACACGGGCATCGAGCGCATCGGTCTCCGCTGTCGGTCCGCTCATCGGATGAACACCCCGGCGAGCAGCACACCGAGCAGGCCGAGCACCGAGATGAGGCACTCGAGCACCGTCCACGTCTTGAAGGTCTGCCCCACCGTCGTGTTGAGGTAGCCCTTGACGAGCCAGAACCCGGCGTCGTTCACGTGCGACAGGAACACCGACCCGGCGCCGATCGCGAGCACGAGCAGCGACGTCATCGGCGAGGACAGGTCCGCGGCGATCGGCGCCATGATGCCCGCGGCGGTCACGGTCGCGACCGTCGCCGACCCCGTGGCGACCCGCACCAGGGCGGAGACGAGCCACGCGACGAGCAGCACCGAGATGCCGGACTCCTTCACGGCGTCGGCGATCACGCCGCCGATGCCCGTGTCGATGAGCACCTGCTTGAACCCGCCGCCGGCGCCGACGATGAGCAGGACCCCGGCCACCGGGGGCAGCGCGCTCTCGAGCGACTTCGACACCGCGGACCGGTCCATCCCGCCGCCGATCGCGAAGAACACCATGGCGTAGACCGCGGCGATCCCGATCGCGATCATCGGCGACCCGAGGAAGTCGAGCAGGCTCACCCACGAGCCGGCGGCGTCGGGCATCGTCGCCTCGCGGATCGCCTGGGCCAGCATGAGCACCACGGGCAGCAGGATGCCGACGAGAGCGACCGCGAACGACGGGCTGCGCGGCTCGCTGATGACGCGCGTGAAGTCACTCTTGCCGTTGGGCAGGGATGCGGTGTCCTGCGTGGCGGGGCCGCGCCGTGCCTCCCGTCCGGCGTGTGCCGGGTCGTCGCCACCGGTGGCCGATCCGCGCGACCCGAACATGTCGGGGACCGGGATGTCGACCCAGCGCGCCGCGAAGCGGGCGAAGACCGGTCCGGCGAGCACGATGACCGGGATCGCGAGCACGATGCCGAAGGCGAGGGTCGTGCCGAGGTCCGCGCCGACCGTCGAGATCGCGACGAGCGGGCCGGGGTGCGGCGGCACGAAGGCGTGCATCGTCGACAGGCCGACCAGGGCGGGCACGGCGATCTTCATGATCGGCACGCCGCTGCGCTTCGCGACGAGGACGATGATCGGGATGAGGAGCACGAGGCCGACCTCGAAGAACATCGGCAGACCGATGAGGGCGCCGATGAGTGCCATCGTCCACGGCAGCATCGCCTTCGACGACCTGCGGACCAGGGTGTCGACCACCCGGTCGGCTGCGCCGGAGTCGACGAGCATCTTGCCGAACATCGACCCGAGGCCGACCAGGATGCCGACGCTCGTCATCGTCGCACCGAAGCCGTTGCCGAAGCTCGTCACCGCCTTGTCCGGCGCGAGCCCTGCGCCGATGCCGACACCGAGCGCGCCGATGACGAGCGCGATGAACGGGTGCACCTTGAGCCAGGTGATGAGCGCGATGATCACGACGATGCCGAGCAGCGCCGCGATGATCAGCTGCGGGATCGGGCCGGACGGGTCGACCGTCTCGGTGCCGCCGGTCTCGGCCGCGAGCACGGTTCCGAGGTGGACTGGAGCGTGAGGCATCGGTGCCCCTTCCTGGAGCCGCTGCCGCGCGGCTCCGTCGCCTTGGTGTCGAGGGCGGGTGGCGTCGTGCTTGCTCGCCCGCAATAATCTGATTAATCAGACTACACGGGGATGTGCCGCGCGCCTCCCACTGTGCGTCGCAGTCTGCCGTTTCGATGAGCAGCGCGTTCCGCACCGTGCTGGTCGCGTCCTGCCAGCCCGTCCCGTCCGGAGGTCCCATGCCCCCCGCCCGTGGTCTCCACGCCCACGTGCTCGACACCATCGGGCAGCGCATCGTCGACGGCGACCTCGCGCCGGGCACCGTCCTGCGGCCCGAGCTCGTCGCGGACGAGTTCGGCGTGTCACGGTCCGTCGTCCGCGAGGCGCTCCGGGTCCTGCAGTCGCTCGGCCTCGTCGAGCCACGACAGCGCGTCGGGACGCAGGTGCTCGGGACCACGTCGTGGGAACTGCTCGCGCCGACCGTCATCCGGTGGCGCGGCGCATCGCCGGCGTACTTCGTGCAACAGCGGGAGCTCCTCGAACTCCGCCTCGGCGTGGAGCCCGTCGCGGCGTCGCTCACCGCCACCGGCCCCGGCGGCACGGACGTCCTCGACGCGGCGCAGGACATGCTCGCCGCCTGCGCAGCGGAGGACAGCCGCGCCTACCTCGAAGCCGACGTCCGCTTCCACCGGGCGCTGCTCACCGGCTCCGGCAACGCCGTGTTCGCCCACTTCGCGGGCACCGTCGAGGCCCTGCTGCGCACCCGCACCTCGGAGTCGCGGGACACCATCACCGGGTGGACGCGCTCGGCGGCGCTCCGGCACGAGGCCGTCGGGCGGGCGGTCGTCGCGGGCGACGGGGCCGCTGCATCGGCCGCGATGACCGCGCTCGTGCAGGTCACCCACGACGAGTTCACGGCGGAGGCGCCGCGGGGCTGAGGGGGCCGGGGCTGCGGGTCCGGGGCTGCGGCTGAGGCTGCTGTCGCCGTCGCCGTCGCCGTCGCCGTCGCCGTCGTCCGCCGGTGCTGTCGTCGCCGGTGCGCGCACGATTCGTCCCATCGCGCGTGGAATGGGAAGCGAGATCGCGCGTCGGAGGGCGGAACGACGGGCCTCCTACGCGCGGAAGAACCTCCCACGCGCTAAACGACCTCCTACGCGCGAAACGACCTCCCACGCGCGGAACGACCTCCCCCGCGCGGAACGACCCTCTCCGCGCGGAACGGCCCCCTCCGCGCTGCGTCCCGCGCCCCTACCGCCGCGCGAAGAGCCGGGGCCCGCGCAGGCGCAGGCGCATCGTCACCGTGCCGAGCCAGCGGTCGTACTTGTAGCCGACCTTGCCCATCCGCCCGACCTCCTCGAAGCCGAGCCGCTCGTGCAACCGGATCGACGCCTCGGCCTGCCGGTCCGCGATGACCGCGACCACCTCGCGCACTCCCGCCGAGCGGCACTCGTCGAGCAGGGCCTCCATGAGCGCCCGGCCGAGGCCCTTGCCGCCGGAGGCCGCCCCCAGGTAGATCGAGTCCTCGACGACGCGGTTCGAGCGGTCGCGGGGGTTCCACGGGTCGACCAGGGCGTAGCCGAGGATCTGGCCGGCGGGGTTCTCCGCCACCAGGAACGGCAGTGCTCGGCGGCGGATCTCGTCGTAGCGCTGCTTCCAGCCGGCGAAGGTCAGCACCGACGGGTCGAAGGTGACCGACGAGTTGCGGACGTAGTGCGCGTGGATCTCGCGGACGTGGGGCAGGTCGCCGGTCTCGGCCGCACGGATGCGGTACGTGAAGGCGGTCTCGGTCGGCGCCGGAGCACGCAGGTGTCGCGGCAGGACACGCCGTCGCTGGTATTCCTCCTCGAGCACGACGTCGAGCCTACTGAGCGGGCAGGGACCAGTCGACGGGCGTCGCGCCCTGTTCCTCGAGCAGGGTGTTCACCTGCGAGAACGGTCGGCTGCCGAAGAACCCGCGCGAGGCGCTGAGCGGGCTCGGGTGCGCCGACGCCACCACCGGGGTGTCGCCGAGCAGCGGGCGGACCGATGCCGCCTGGGCACCCCAGAGGACGGCGACGAGCGGCTTGCCCCGGCCGACCAGGGCACGCACGGCCTGGTCGGTGACGGCCTCCCAGCCCTTGCCGCGGTGGCTGCCGGCCTCGCCCGCCCGCACGGTGAGCACGCGGTTGAGCAGCAGGACGCCCTGGTCGGCCCAGGCCCGCAGATCGCCGTGCGGCGGCGGGGTCGTGCCGAGGTCGGACTCGAGCTCGCGGTAGACGTTCGCCAGGCTGCGCGGCACGGGCCGCACCGCGGGGTCGACGGCGAAGGACAGGCCGATCGGGTGCCCGGGCGTCGGGTACGGGTCCTGGCCGACGACCAGGACCTTGACGGCGTCGAACGGCGTGGTGAAGGCACGGAGGACGTCGCCGCCGGCGGGCAGGGTCTGCCGGCCGGCAGCGTGCTCGTCGCGGAGCCAGTCGCCCATGCGGTGGACGTCGCCCTCGACGGGGGCGAGCGCGGTGGCCCAGTCCGGGTCGACGAGGTCGGCGAGGGGCCGCGGCTCCACGGCGGCTACGCGCCCATGGTCGCGACGGCCACCGACTCGTCGCCCGCGACGACGCGCCAGACGCTGCCGGTGCCGCGGACCTCGAGGGCGCCCTCGCCGACGACCAGGGCGGTGTCCTCGTCGATGGCCAGGCCGGCGGTCACGAACTCGGCCTCTGCGCTCGCGACGAGCCGTGCGAGCGTGCCCGCCTGGACCGCGTGCACGTCGATCGTCAGGTCGACGAGTCCGAGTCCTTCCCGGAGCTCGACCTCGTCGAGACCCTCCGAGGCACCCTCGGGGCAGACCTCGACGCCGCCGATGCGCCAGCCGCCGACGAGGGCCCGGTCGGCCGCGATCATCGCGCCCGCCGAGTAGCCGAGGTACGGCAGGCCGTCGGCGACGAGCAGGCGGACCTGGTCGACGAGCGGCGCGACGGCGGCCAGGTAGTCGGGCGTGAGCCCGCCGGCGACCACGAGGGCGTCGACGTCGCTCAGGACCGTGGTGTCGAAGGCCTGACCGGACGCGACCTCGGTGGTGACGACCTCGGCGGCGCGTGCGCCGCCCAGGACCTCGGCGATGTCCGCGGTGGACGACGGGCTGGTGCCGTCCGCGCGGCAGACCGAGAGCAGTGCGATGCGCGGGACGGTGCGCCCCACGGCGGCCGAGCGCGCGGTGGCCTCGGCGAGGAACGGGGCGGCGGCGTCCGAGGCGGCGAAGGGTCCGCCGCCGACGAGGTGGATGCTCACGACTCGGCCGTCACCGGTGCGAGGGCACTCCAGGGGAACGTGATCCAGCCGTCGACCCGACGCCACACGTGGTCGGGTTCGAGGACGGTGCCGGGCTTCGAGTACAGGCAGGCGCTGCGGACGTCGGCCCCAGCGTCGCGGATGATGTCGACGACGAGGCGCAGGGTCCGGCCGGAGTCGGAGACGTCGTCGACGACCAGGACGCGCTTGCCGGCGAGGCTCGGCGCGTCGAGCGCCGGCGCGAGCACGACCGGTTCGTCCAGCCGCTGCTCGACGTCGGTGTAGAACTCGACGTTGATCGAGCCGCACTCCTTGGTGCCGAGCGCGTAGGCCACGGCGCCGGCGATGATCAGGCCGCCGCGGGCGACCGCCACGACGACCTCGGGCTCGAAGCCGGAGGACAGCACGTCCTTCGCCAGCAGGCGGGCGGCGTCGCCGAACTCCAGCCATCCGAGCACCTCGGGCCCGCTCGTCACGGTCACGGTCGACTGAGCCGGTGCCGTGGGCCCGGGCTCGCTGCTGATCGGCATCCGACAACGGTACCGGCACCGACCCCGCGCCCGCGACCCGCGACCGGACCCCGGGCGCTGCGCGCGGCAGGGCAGCCAGTGGCCGAGCAGCGGTCAGCGGCCAGTGGCCGAGCAGCGGTCAGCGGCTCGGACCGGGTGCGTCAGCCCTTCGGCGCCAGCGTGCCCCGGGCGAGCTTGTGCTGCGCGGACTGGGCGACCGGCCGGATCGTGATCAGGTCGAGGTTGACGTGCGCCGGCAGCTCGACCGCGTGCACGATCGCCTCGGCGACGTCCTCGGCCACGAGCGGACCCGGCACGTCGTCGTAGACCGCAGCGGCCTTCTCGGCGTCGCCGCGGAAGCGGGTGAGCGCGAACTCGTCGGTCTTCACCAGGCCGGGGGCGACCTCGACCACGCGGATCGGTTCGCCGTTCAGTTCGAGCCGGAGCGCGCCAACGAGGGCGTGCTCGGCGAACTTCGCCGCGTTGTAGCCGCCGCCGTTCTCGTACGCCACGAAGCCCGCGGTGCTCGTCACGGTGACGATGTCCGCACCCCCGCCGGCGCGCGCCCGCTCCCGCAGGTGCGGCAGCAGCGCGGCCACGACGCGCTTCGTGCCGATCACGTTGACCTCGAACATGGCGCGCCAGTCCTCGACGTCGGACTCCTCGACCGACGCGGACCCGAACGCACCGCCGGCGTTGTTGACGAGCACGTCCGCTCCACCGAGCTCCCCGACGCGGGCGGCGAGCGCCTCGACGTCGGACGCGCTCGTGATGTCGGCGACCAGGACGTCGGCACCGGTGGACGCGGCGAGCGCCTCGAGCTTCTCGGCGCGGCGGGCGACCGCGAGGACGTCCCACCCCCGCGACCGGAACAGCCGGACGGTGGCCGCCCCGATGCCCGAGCTCGCTCCGGTGACGACTGCGCGTCGTGCTGCCATGTGATCTGCCTCCTGGGTGAGTGGACGTCCACCGTACCGAGCGGCACCACGGACGCCACACCGATCCGTCCCACCCGAGCAGCACCACCAGCGGGCCCGCCCGAGCAGCACCACCAGCCGACCCCGCCCGAGCGGCACGACCCGCCTCCGCACCCGGACCGTCAAGGTCACGGTCCGGTAACGTGACCCGCGATGACGACGGACGCCGCTCCCCCCGCTCCCTCGGCCCCGGCGACGCAGCTCGAACCCGGCCGGGCACCGCGCCGTATCCCGATGTGGGACACCGCGCGGTTCGTCGCGGTCACGCTCGTGGTCATCGGCCACGCGATCCAGCGGCAGACGCCGGCGAGTGAGCACGCCCTGGCGCTGTACACGTTCATCTACGCGTTCCACATGCCCGCGTTCGGCGTGATCAGCGGGTACTTCTCGTCGGCGGACACCCCGACCGCCAAGCGGATGCGCCGGACGATCACCGACATCGTCGTGCCGTACATCATCATGCAGACGATCTGGACCGTGGTGCAGGGCATCGTCGAGGGCGGGAAGGACTTCAACCCGACGAAGCCGACCTGGACCCTGTGGTTCCTGCTGGCCCTGGGGATCTTCAAGCTGATCCTGCCGTACCTGGCGCAGCTGCGGTGGCCGCTGTTCTGGGCGGTCGTGTTCAGCATCGGGGTCGGCTACTTCGACAACGTCGACTCCACGCTGTCGCTGTCCCGCGCGATCAGCCTGCTGCCGTTCTTCCTGCTCGGCTGGCAGGTCAAGCAGTGGGGCGTGTTCGACCGCTGGTACGAGGCACCGCGCCGCATCGTCGTGCGGGTGCGGATCGCCGCCGCGGCGGTCTTCGCGGCGTGGGCGGTGTCGTGTGCGATCTGGATCCCGCAGTTCAAGCAGTTCGACCTGCACCACTGGTTCTTCTACGACGACTCGTACTCCGGCCTCGGCGAGGACGCCTGGTGGGCGGGCGGCGTGCGCTTCGGCCTGATGCTGCTGGCGACGCTGCTCACCGCGTCGTTCCTGCTGCTCATCCCCCGGCGGACGGTGTGGATCACCCGCTTCGGCGCCGCCACGATGTACGTGTACCTGCTGCACACGTTCGTGCTGTACCCGATCCGCGAGTCCGGCGTGCTCGCCGGGGAGCACTCGGCCTGGCCCTACGTGCTCCTGATGGTCGTCATCGCCTGCGCGGTGACCCTGTTCCTCGCGCAGCCGTTCGTGCGGCGCGGCATGCGCTGGCTGCTCGAGCCCCGGGTCGGCTGGTTGTTCCGCCGCGACGCGTGACTCCCCGCGCACCGGCCGGCGTCCTCGTCGCCTGACCGTCCTGCGTGTCACCTCCGTCGGACCGGTGCGCAGGCTCGGCCTGGAGGCACGGGTCGCCCCGGGCGCGCGCGTTACGTCGCGAGGCGGTCGCGCTGGTACCGGCGCGACCACCTGCGTACCGTGGCCTCCGTCGCAGCGCCGCACCGTGCCTCCCGGCCGGGCGCACCGCGACCAGCACCCGTCGACCCGAACCCGTCGACCCGCACCCCACGACCCGCACCGGACAGGAGCACCGAGATGACCGAGCACGACGCCGAGCAGTGGCGGTTCGAGACCACGCAGGTGCACGCGGGTGCGCAGCCCGACCCGACCACGGGGGCCCGGGCGACGCCGATCTACAAGACGACGTCGTACGTGTTCGCGAACTCGGACGAGGCCCGTGACCTGTTCGCGCTGGCGAAGCCGGGCAACATCTACTCCCGGATCATGAACCCGACGAACGACGTCGTCGAGCAGCGCATCGCCGCGCTCGAGGGCGGGTCCGGCGCACTGCTCGTGTCGAGCGGCCAGGCGGCCGAGACGTACGCGGTGCTCAACATCGCGGGCGCCGGGGACCACATCGTGTCGTCGTCGTCGATCTACGGCGGCACGTACAACCTGTTCAAGTACACGCTCGCGAAGCTCGGGATCGAGACGACCTTCGTCGAGGACCAGGACGACCTCGAGGAGTGGCGGCGCGCCGTCCGCCCGAACACGAAGCTGTTCTTCGCCGAGACCATCGGCAACCCGCGCATCAACGTGCTCGACATCACGGGCGTCAGCGACGTCGCCCACGAGTCCGGCGTCCCGCTCATCGTCGACAACACGATCGCGACGCCGTACCTCATCCGCCCCTTCGAGCACGGGGCCGACGTCGTCGTGCACTCCGCGACGAAGTTCCTCGGCGGCCACGGCACGGTCATCGGCGGGATCATCGTCGACAGCGGCCGGTTCCCCTGGTCGCAGCACGCGGACCGGTTCCCGGAGTTCAACACGCCGGACCCGTCGTACCACGGCGCGGTCTTCGCCGAGGCGGTCGGCAACGAGCTCGCCTACATCGTGAAGGCCCGCGTGCAGCTGCTCCGCGACCTCGGTGCGTCGAACTCGGCGGACACCGCGTTCGCGCTGCTGCAGGGCATCGAGACGCTGTCGCTCCGCATCGAGCGGCACGTGTCGAACGCCCAGGAGGTCGCCGAGTGGCTCGACCAGCACCCCGACGTCGCCACCGTCGCCTACGCCGGGCTGCCGACGTCGCCCTGGTACGCCGCCGCGAACCGCTACGCGCCGAAGGGCGTCGGTGCGGTGCTGTCGTTCGAGCTGAAGGGCGGCGTGCCCGCCGGAAAGGCGTTCGTGGACAACCTGCGCCTGTTCTCGCACCTGGCGAACATCGGTGACGTGCGCTCGCTCGTCATCCACCCGGCGTCGACCACGCACTCGCAGCTCACGCCCGAGCAGCAGCTCACCACCGGGGTGACGCCGGGCCTGGTGCGCCTGTCGGTCGGCATCGAGAACGTCGAGGACCTGAAGGCCGACCTCGAGGCGGGGCTCGCCGCGGCCCGCGCGGTCGCGCAGCAGGGACAGCGGGCGTAGCGCGCCGCGCAGCTCCCGCCGCCGCAGCTCCCGGGCACCGACTCGGAACGACGAGGTCGACGTCCCACGACGTCGACCACGTCGTCTGCCCGCCCGGGCGACGGTTGCCGACGGCGCGGTGCGACTTCCTCGACGTCGTGCGACGTCGACGATGTCGCACCCGCCCACGCACCGACCCGCCGACGCGCGGACCAGGACGACGCGAGCGCGGCCGCGAACCCGGCCCCGCGACGGGCGTGACGTAACACGGCGGCGGCGAGCCGTGCCTCCCGGCAGACTGGACGCACCATGGACTGGCAGACGACCCCCGAGGACTCCGTGCCGTCCACCCTGGTGCCCGGCTCCGAACTCGGCACGCTCGGCGGGCCGCCCGTGACCGGAGCCTGGCGGCCGGGCGACCACCCCGGCGAGCGGGCGTTCGAACCGCTCGGCGAGCAGTGGGTCCGTGGCGGACGGCTGCCGTCCGTCCGCGTGGCGTACGAGTCGTGGGGCACCCTCAACGCGGCGCGCGACAACGCCGTGCTCGTGTTCCACGCCATGACCGGTGACTCGCACGTCACCGGCGAGGCCGGCCCCGGGCACCGCACCGCGGGCTGGTGGGGCGACGTCGTCGGGCCGGGGCGGGCGATCGACACCGACCGGTGGTTCGTGCTCGTGCCGAACATGCTCGGGGGCTGTCAGGGCACGACGGGGCCGTCCTCGGTGTCGCCGTCCGGGGCGGAGTGGGGGTCACGCTTCCCGTTCGTCACGATCCGCGACCAGGTCGCCGTGCAGGTGCAGCTCGCCGACCGCCTCGGCATCGACGTGTTCGCGGCGGTCGTCGGCGGGTCGATGGGCGGCATGCACGCCCTCGAGTTCGCGGCGACCCACCCGGAGCGTGTCGAGCGGCTGGCGGTCCTCGCCACCACGGCGCAGACCACCGCCGACCAGATCGCGGCGAACTCGCTGCAGCGGGCGGCGATCCAGATGGACCCGGGCTTCGCCGGCGGGGACTACTACGAGGCGCACGCCGGCGAGGGGCCGCACCGCGGGCTGGCGCTCGCCCGTCGGATGGCGCTCATGACGTACCGGGCGCCGGACGAGCTGAACGGCCGGTTCGCGCGGTCCTGGCAGAGCGACGTCTCCCCGCTCGGCGACGACGGCCGGTTCTCGGTGGAGAGCTACCTCGACTTCCACGGCAACAAGTTCACCCGGCGTTTCGACGCGTCGAGCTACGTGACCCTGACGCAGGCGATGGACTCGCACGACGTCGGGGCCGGCCGCGGTGGTGTCGAGGCGGCGCTCGGGCGGATCACCGCTCGGACGCTCGTGCTCGGGGTGTCGAGCGACCGGCTGTTCCCCCTCGAGGACCAGCACCGGATCGCCGCCGGGGTGCCCGACACGCTCGACGGGGACGGCGCCGCGGTCATCGAGAGCGAGTACGGGCACGACGGCTTCCTCATCGAGCACGAGCAGGTCGGGGGCCACCTGCGTCGGCTGTTCGACAGGTGACGTCCGGGGCTCCTGCGGTGCGGTCGAGCGACGCGCCGTAACGATCCGGCAGCCATCCGACGCGACCGGGCGCGCCGAACACCCCCCAACGGGTGCCTCCCGTGGAATGATGGCGGAGAGCTCGGCTGACCGACGCTCGCTTTCCCTGCCACACCAGAACGTCACCAACCAGGACACCGATGGAACTCATCGCACAGGAACGCGACCGTTTGCTACGGTCGACGACCCGTGTCGTGGGCATCGTCTGCGCGCTCGTGAGCATCGTCGGCGTCGCCTCGGCACTCGCGGTCCCGCCGCTGCCGTTCGTCCTCGCGCTCCTGTGCATCGCCGCGATGGTCGCCGCCCTGGTCGTCTTCGGCCGCAGCGGCAGCGAGTGGTGGACCGCCGCCGTCCTGCTCGCCGGACTCGCCGCCATGACGGTGCTGTTCGCCGGCGTCGACGTGGACACCCGACCGATCATCGCGAGCGCCCTCGTGCCGCTCGCCGGCGGGATGGCGGCGCCGCTCATGGCGCAGCGCGGCAAGCCGATCGGACTCGGCATCACCGTCGCCGCCGGGGCTGGTGTCGTCGCCCTCATGGTCTGGGCGACGGGCGACCCGCTGTCGACGCCGGTCGGCGTCGCTGTCCTGGTCTGGGTCCTCATCGCGGTGGTCGCCGTCTGGATCGCCCGGAGCATCCCCCGTGTGGCCCGCCGCATCTACAGCATCGGCAACGCGCACCGCGCCGAGCGACAGGCGAGCGAGACCGAGGCGCAGCGGCGCCAGGGCGCGCGTCTCCTGCACGACACCGTGCTGGCGACCCTGACCCTCCTCGCACACTCCGGCGTCGGCGTCTCGGAGCAGGCCATGCGCGAGCAGGCCGCCGAGGACGCCCGGCTCCTGCGCCACCTGCGACTCGGCGCGACCCCGCAGCCGTCGCAGTCCGGCGACTACTCGCTCACGCGCGAAGAGGAGTCGCCCCTCGGGCAGACCCTCGAGTCGGTGAAGCAGCGCTTCGGCCGGATGGGCCTCGAGGTGAGCTGGCACGGCACCGGCCAGGTGCTCCTGCCGTCGAACGTCCTCGACGCCTTCCTGCTGGCCCTCGGCGAGTGCCTCGAGAACGTCCGTCGCCACGCCGGCGTCGGCGAGGCGCACGTCACGATCGTGCACGACAACGAGATGGTGCGCGCCATGGTGACCGACTCCGGCGTCGGGTTCGACCTCACCCACGTCAGCGCGGAACGGCTCGGCTTCAAGGAGAGCGTCGTGAGCCGCTTGCGCGAGGTCGGCGGGGACGCCAAGCTCTTCTCGGCGCCGGGTTCCGGCACCACCGTCGTCCTGGAGGCACCGCGATGACCCGGGTCCCCGAGGACACCATCGGCCGCGGCCTGCCCGGCGAGATCACGTCGTCCGCGCCGCGCACCCGCCGCGAGGCCCGCGAACGCACCCGTTCGAGCGAGCGTCGCCAGGCCCGTGGCCTGCCCTCGACGTCCACCGGAGCCCGGTCGCTCCGCCAGGCCGCGAAGCCCGGCGCCTCGCTCGGGGCCGGGTACCTCGGCCTCGGCGCCGCGATCCTCACCGCGATCGAGGCCGTCGCCGGCATCGCGTTCTTCCTGGCACGCTGGCCGGACGCGGCCAACCCGTGGCTGACGACCGCCGCGTGGGGGCTCTACGTCCTGGCGGCCGTCGGTGTGGGGCTCAGCGTCCTGACCTACGGCGAACGGCTCACCGGACCGGCCTTCGCGCTCATCTGCGTGGTCCTGGCCGGCGTGGTCGCCCTCGACTTCACCGCCGTGTGGGCCGAGCACGACATCGCGGCCACCGCTTCGGCCTCGGTCGCGGCGGGGTTCGCGCTGCTGCCCATCACGACGCTGCGGCCCGCACGCGAGGTCGCCGCGGCCATCGCCGTCCTCGGCGTCGCGTTCGTCGTCATGGCCGCGCTGTCGACGCCCATCACGCCCGAGACCCTGCCCGGGATCGTGACGCTCCTGGCGCTCGTGGTCGCGCCGCCGGCGATCTCCCTGCACGTGGTGCAGCGCTTCCGCCAGTTCGTGCAGCGCGAACTCGACCGCGTGCTCGTGCAGAGCAACGTGCAGGCGCCGCAGTTCGCCGTCGGCATGCTCGCCTCGGACGAGCTCGCCCGCCTCGACCTGGCCGCCGAGAAGCTCCTCGACGCCGTCGCGAACGGTACCGACCCGCTGCCGCTGTCCGACGCCTCGAGCTCCGTCGCCGCCTCGCTCGCCACCGAGCTCCGCCTGCACCTCATCGAGGGCCGCCGCGAGACCTGGCTCTACCACGCGATCACCGAGTCCGACCACCTCGGCCGCTCGGTGAGCGTCGCCGACCCCGCAGCCCTCGCCGGCCATCTGTCCCCCGCACAGCGCGACGGCCTGCTGCAGGCGATCTGGCAGATGGTGGGCGACGGCCGCACCGCGCAGCCCGGCATGCCCGTGGTGTCCGTCACGCTCGGCCCGGTCGGTTCCGACGGCCACCCGGTCAGCGACGAGACGATGGACGTCCCCGTGGTGATCGACTCGCGGGGCGTGCAGCGCCGCCGGCTCGGCCCGACCGCCTGGAGCGCCCTGGAGCGCATCGGCCCGTACACCGCGACGGTCCGCGAGGGCGCGCTGCACATCGTCGTGCACTGCGTCGTCAGCCGACATCCGTCGATGTAGCGGACACCCGTCCGACCTGCCCGTGACCGGTACGCGCGCCTCCTAGGATCGACTCGTACAGCCCCCGAGAAAGGACGCCAGCATGGCGACTCCAGAGGAACCCATCCGACTCGCACTCGTCGACGACCACAGGATGCTCCTCGGGGCCCTCACCGAGTGGATCCGCAGCGCAGCCGACGACATCACCCTGGTGGCCGCGGTCACCACCTGGCCGGAGCTGCTCACCAGCCCGGCCTTCCCGGTGGACGTGGTGCTGCTCGACCTGGACCTTAAGGACTCCATCCCCGTGTCGCTGAAGATCTCGACGCTCAAGACCGCCGGCGTGAAGACCGTCGTGATGAGCACCTACTCCGAGCCGAACGTCGTGCGCGAGGCCCTGGCCTCCGGCGCCCTCGGCTACCTGGTGAAGAGCGAGGACGCCGACATGATCGTCGAGGCGATCCGCTCGGCCCAGCGCGGCGAGCAGTACGTCTCCGCCGAGCTCGACCTGGCCATCAACAGCGGCGACGTCGGCGGCGTGCCGAAGCTCAGCGCGCAGGAGCGTCGCGTCATGGCGCTCTACGGCGGCGGCGAGCCGGTGAAGAGCGTCGCCTACCAGCTCGGCATCTCGGAGGAGACCGCGAAGAGCTACCTCAAGCGCATCCGCGAGAAGTACCGCGTCGCCGGCTTCGACGTCGGCACGAAGGTGGCGCTGCGGAAGCGCGCCATCACCGACGGCATCATCGTGCAGGACGGCAGCCCGCTGGGGCTGTAGGGGTGCGGCGCGCGGTTCTCGCTTCGCGCGCTTCGTGCTTCGCGCGCTTCGTGAGCAGAAGAGGTCGGGTCCTGTGTCGGGACCCGACCTCTTCTGCTCACCATGCGCGGACTGCCGCACCACGCGACGGACGGGAGGCGCGGGGCGGCCCCGCCACGCCTCGTGAGCAGAAAACGTCGGGTCCGGCGTCCAGACCCGACATCTTCTGCTCACCATGCGCAGCCTGCCGCACCACACGACCCACGGGAGGCACGGGCGGCCCCGCCACGAACCTCCCACCCGTCAGACGCGACGCACGCACGCTTCGTGAGCAGAAAACGTCGGGTTCGCCACCCGGACCCGACCTCTTCTGCTCACCATGCGCGGCCTGCCGCACCACACGACCCGCGGGAGGCACGGGGCGGCCCCGCCATGGGCCTCCCACCCGTCAGACGCGACGCACGCCCGCTTCGTGAGCAGGAAAGGTCGGGTCCGCCACCGAGACCCGACATCTTCTGCTCACCATGCGCAGCCTGCCGCACCACACCACCCACGGGAGGCACGGGGCGGCCCCGCGCCGAGCGACTGTCCCTCAGACCGTCGGGACCGGCGCCGTGATCGGGCCGGTCGACGCCCTCCGCAGCAATGCACGACGGGTGCTCCGCCGCTCGACGCCGTAGCTGATCATCGTGACGACGACGCCGAGCAGCGCGAGGCCGATGCCGAGCCAGCCGGGCGCGAGGAAGCCGAAGCCCGCGGCGATGACCGCGCCACCGAGGGCGGCGCCGAGCGAGTTGCCGATGTTGAACGCCGAGTGGTTAAGCGCTGCGGCGATCGTGCGGGCGTCCCCGGCAACGTCCATCAGGCGGGACTGCACCGCGGGCGGGATGGCCGACGAGGTCGCGCCGAGCAGGAACGCCCCGGCGAGGACGCCCCAGACCCACTGCGCGGTCAGGACGGTGAACAGGAGCGCGCCGATGAGGGCGAACATGCCGACGTAGATCGTGCGCTTGACGCTGTGGTCGGCGAGGTGACCGCCGAGGACCCCGCCGACGACCATGCCCAGGCCGACGAGCACGAGGACGACCGGCACGAAGGACTCCGGCATGCCGGTGACGTTCTGCACGAGCGGCGAGATGTACGAGTAGACGGCGAAGAACCCGCCGAAGCCGACCGCGCCGAGGCCCATCACGATCCACACCTGGGGCACGCGGAAGGCGCTGAGCTCGCGGCCGATCGTCGCGTGCTCGTCGCGGGGGCTCGTCGGCACGAACGCCGCCACCGCGACGAAGGTGAGCGCGAACAGGGCCGCGACCACCGCGTAGGCGACGCGCCACCCGGCGACCTGCCCGACCCAGGTGATGGCCGGGACGCCGACGACGTTCGCGACGCTGAGGCCGAGCAGCACCATCGCGATGCCCTTGCCGCGCTTGCCCGGCCCCATCATGTCGCCCGCGACGATGGATGCGATGCCGAAGTAGGCCCCGTGCGGCAGCCCGGCGACGAACCTCGCGACGAGCACCAGCCCGAAGGACGGCAACAGCGCGCTCGCGACCGTCGCCAGCACGAAGCCGACGAGCAGCACGAGGATCAGGCCCTTGCGCGGGAACCGAGCGGACACCGCGGCGATGGTCGGGGCGCCGACGACGACCCCGAGCGCGTAGGCGCTGACGAGCCAGCCCGCCTGCGCGATGCCGGCGTCGGGGTCCGCGCCGTACTGCTGGGGCAGGAGCGCCTGCGCGATGTTCGGCAGCAGGCCCATGGCGACGAACTCGGTCGAGCCGATGGCGAAACCGCCGAGGGCGAGCGAGACGAGGGCGAGGGTGCGGCGCGCCGGCCTGAGGGTGGTCATGGAGCCTGTTCTCGAGCGGGCGGGGCTGGTCGGTCCGGGGTCCGCTGTCCGGGTGCTCCGCGCCGCCGATCAGGCTGCGCGGTCACGTGCGGGACGTGGAGCCGGTCCGGGTTCAGCAGCGAACGGGGCGGTTCGGTCGTCGACCGACCGGTCCGAGCAGTGTAGACCGCTCCAACCCCTGATCGGAAGTCCGATGGCCGGTCCGCACCGTCGACGTGGTCAGGCCGCGCGGCGGTCCTGTTCGGCGGGGGCGCTCGACGCGGACCGCAGCTCGGGCAGCTCGTCGCGGTGCACCCACCCGGTGCCGCACTCGGCGCACGTCGCCCAGGCGTTCTCGCCGGTCTCGTCCGTGTCGATGACGACCGTCCGAAGGTCGCAGTCGGGGCACCAGCCGTCGTGCATCATCACGCGCTCCTCGTCGTCTCGGGGCGGGCCACCCGACGTGACCCGATGCGCCCATGAGACACCCGACCCCTGACATCCGACGGGCCTCCGTCGGCGTGTCGCGGTCCGGCCTGCGCTTGGATGTCGCCACGGACTCGACCATGACCGTCCTCGCTTCGTGCGCCGTGGGCGCGCCGGCGAACTGCGAGGACCGAACGGACCCGATCGGCATGCTCGTGGTGGGCGTCGTCGCCGTCGTGGTCGTCGCCACGCTCGTGGTGCTCCTCGTGGCCGGGCGGCCGGGCCGCCGCCGCGCGATCCCGGCACGTCGCCGCGGCCGGCGCTGACCGACGACCTGCGGGCACGGCGCCTGCGGGGCTACTCGCCGAGTGCTGCCTCGAGTCGGTCGAGCTTGCCGTCGATCTCGCCGGTGTGACCCGGCCGGATGTCGGCCTTCAGCACGAGGGACACCCGCGTGCCGTACTGCCCGACGGCCTCGGTGGCACGCTTGACGACGGCCATGACCTCGTCCCACTCCCCCTCGAGCTCGGTGAACATCGACGAGGTCCGGTTCGGCAGACCGCTCTCGCGGACGATGCGGACGGCGGCAGCGACGGCGTCGTGCACGGAGCCGTCCGACTGCGCAGCGGGACCACCAGAGGGAGCGACGGAGAAGGCGACGATCATGCGTCCATCCTGCCCCGCCGACCGTCGGCGCGCGCGGTGGCCGCGTGGGCGCCGTCAGCGCGCGAGCGAGCCGTCGCCCCGCGCGTCGACCGCGCCCGGCCCTCGCGCTCCGACGCGGCGTCCCGGCACCACGGCCACGTCGGGGCCGCGCAGCCCCATCCGCACGAGCACGACCACGGCCCAGACGAGGGCCGCGACCTCGAGGGCGTTCCGCACCGTGAGCACCACGAGGATCCAGGGCTGCAGCGTGAGCACCTGGTCGTAGAAGCCCGGGTAGACGAGCTGCGTCAGCACGGCGGTCGGCAGTGCGGCGATCGCCACCGGCACGAACCGTCGCGCGCTCGGCGATCCGGCCACCAGCCCCCAGACGACGGGCACGGCGAACCAGCCGATGTACTGCGGCGACCCGACCTTGTTCGTCGCGATGAGCGCGGCGACGAACAGCAGCGCGAGCACCGGCGCGAGCTCGACCCGTCGCGCGCCGCGGTGCGCTGCCCAGAGCGCGAGCGCGACGCCGGCGAGGACGACGACGGCCATCAGCGGTGTCGACACCGCCGCGGCCAGGTGGGTGCCGGCTCCGGAGACGCCGAAGGTCAGGATGTCCTGGTCGTAGAACACGGCGGCGCCGGACGCCCCGGCGGCGGCCGCCCACAGGAAGGGGGTCGCGAGCGGGGCCTCGATCTGCAGCCCGCGGCCGGTCTGCTCGGTCACGAAGGACAGCAGGTACGGCGCGCCACCCCACAGCACGTCGACGAGCACGATGAGCCCGGTGACCACGAGGGCACCGGTGAGCACCGGCCCGCGGTGTCCGCGGCGCAGCAGGAGCAGGACGGCGACCAGGGCGGCGGGCCAGACCTTCGTCCAGGCCCCGGCGGTGAAGAGCGCGGAGGCGACGGCCGGCCGTGTGACGACGAACGCGACGCCGATCAGCGCGAGCACGGTCGCGACCGTGTCGATGCGGCCGAGCGCGATCGGCCCGAGCGCGAGCAGGAAGACGAGCCACCACCAGACGACGCGGACACCGGGCGCCGTGCGACCGACCGGCCGGGAGCGCATCGGCACGCCCACCCGGAAGCGCCACAGGAACGCGCACGCCACCGCGTCGAGCAGCACCATGAGCAGCATCCAGCCCGTGGCGATCGAGGGGGTGCCACCGAGCGCGGCGGCGGCCATCGGCACGATCGCCAGGATCGGGTAGACCCACTCGCCGTCGATCCCGACCCAGAAGTGGGCCGAGTGGCCGGTCTCGATCCACCGTCGGTAGGTGATGGTGACGTCCCCGAGGGGCAGGTTCGCCGACGTCCAGGTGAGCCACCACAGCACGGCGTGCACGAGGGCGAACGCGGCCACGAAGCCCCCGAGCTCGATCCACCGCGTCCTCTGCACCGGACGAGCGTAGCGGCCGGGATCCACAGGTTCCCCCAACCATGACGTGTCACCGTTCTGCCCGTGACCACCGACACCCCGCGCAAGCGCCGCAAGGCCGTCATCTGGATCTCCGTCGTCGCCGCCGTCGTCGTCCTCGCCGTGGTCGGCGTGGTCGTCGGCACGAAGGTGTACACGAACAGCGAGAACGCGAAGGCCTCGGCCGCCCCGTCCGTCGCGGCCAGCCGTCAGGCCTCCACCCTCGACACAGCGGACCTGTCCGGGGCGTGGACCGTCGGCGGCGACTCCGAGGCCGGCTACCGCGTCCACGAGGTCCTCAACGGCTCGGACGTGACGGTCACCGGCCGCACCGACAGCGTCTCGGGCAGCGCGACCGTCGACGGCACGTCCATCACGAAGGCGACGATCACGGTGCAGGTCGCCGACATCGCCACGGACTCCGACCAGCGCGACTCGTACTTCCGCGACTCGGCCCTGGACACCTCCGCCTTCCCGGAGGCGACCTTCACGCTCACCGAGCCCGTCGCCGACGCGGTGCCGAGCGGTTCGGACACCAAGACGGTCCGCGCCTCCGGCGAGCTGACGATGCACGGCGTCACGAAGGACGTCACCGCGGAGCTCCAGATCGGTCTGAACGGCGACGGTGTCGACATCTCCGGATCGATCCCGGTCACCTTCTCCGACTTCGACGTGCAGGCCCCGAGCCTCGGCTTCGTCACGGTCGACGACTCGGGCGCGGTCGAGTTCCTGGTGCACGCCACCCCCGCGAGCTGACGTCCGCGACGCACGACGCGTCCACGACGCACCGCTCGCCGGCAACGCACGACGCGTCCGCGACGCACCGCTCGCCGGCAACGCACCGCACGTCCGTGGCGTGCGCACCGGCGGACGGGAGGCCCGGCGCCAGCTGGCACCGGGCCTCCCGTCCGCCGTGTGGTCACGTCCCGTCACGCGCACTCGTTGCGAGCGCATCTTCCGACCGAGCACGCGTCGATCCGCCGGTGTCCCGTCGGAACCTGTACGTGCATCTGATCCGTGTGCACGTTCCGACGGCGCACGCGTCGATCACCTCGTGGTTCGTCGGAAGGTGCACGCGCACCGACCGCTACCCGCGTGCGTCGCCGTCGACCACGAGGTCGCGGACGACGCCGGGCAGCGCCGCGACGAGCGCCGTCATCGGGAAGGGTCCCCCGCCGGACGCCCGCCGGGCGGCCAGGCCGTGCACCACCGCGGCGGAGGCCGCCAGGTGGGCGAGGTCGGACGGCGTCAGCGACGAGCCGGATGCCTCCGCCGCACCCTGCCGCGCGGCGACGAGCGCACCGAGCACCCCGCCGAGCACGTCCCCGGCGCCGGCGGCCGCGAGCCACGGCGTCGCCGACGAAGCGACCAGCCGCACGGAACCGTCCGGGGTGACCACGTGGGTCCGCTCGCCCTTGAGGAGCACGACGCTGCCGGTCTGCTCGGCGGCACGGAGCGCCGCAGCGGCGGGGTCGGCCTCGACGGACTCGCGGGAGTCGCCGAGCAGCGTCGCGGCCTCGCCCGCGTGCGGGGTCAGCACGGCGAGCGGCCCGAGGTCGACGAGCGGGATCGCGCCGGCGTCGACGACCACCGGGACGCCGTCGTCGGACGCGTGGCCGAAGGCGTCGGCGGTCGCCGGGTCGAGTTCGCCGAGGGACCCGGCCGAGATCCCGGAACCGACCAGCCAGGCCTGCACGCGGCCGACGCCGACGACGCTCTCCGGGCGGCGGGTGAGCACGTGGTCGGACGCGCGGTCGGGTCCGACGTAGCGGACCATGCCGACGCCGGTGTGCACGGCGGCGTCGACGCCCAGCACCGCGGCGCCGGGGTACCGGTCCGAGCCGGTCGCCACGCCGAGCACCCCGCGGCGGTACTTGGTGGACTCCCCGGTCGGCGCGGTGACCCACGCGGCGGCATCGGACGGACGGACGGGCACGAAGTCGTTCACCGCGCCCACGTTACGGTGGAGCGCATGAGCCTGTTCCTGCCCGGTCGCGTGGTGGTCTTCGACTACGGCGAGGTGATCAGCCGGACGCCGCACGCCTCGCGCGACGCCCTCGTCGAGCTGACCGGTGTGCCGGCCGACGAGCTGTTCCCCGTGTACCAGGAGCTCCGGCACGACCTGGACCGCGGCGACCTGTCCGTCGTGGCGTACTGGCGTGCCATCGCCGAACGGACCGGACGGACCTGGAGCATCTCCGAGATCCACCGGTTCTGGGCGGTCGACTTCACCGGGTGGTTCGAGGTCGAGCCGGCGACCCTCGAGATCGTCGAGGAGCTGCACGATGCCGGCACCCGTCTGGCACTGCTGTCGAACGCGGGCTTCGACTTCGGTGACCCGTACCGCCGCTCCCCGATGGGCTCGCTGTTCGAGACCGTCGTGGTGAGCGCCGAGGAGCACGTCCTCAAGCCCGACGCGTCCATCTACCGCGACACCTGCGCGCGACTGGGAATCGACGCCGCGCAGATGGTGTTCGTGGACAACAGGGCCGAGAACGCCGCCGGCGCGGAAGCGATCGGGGCGGTCGGCCACCACTACACGTCGTCGGCGTCACTGCGGTCGTTCCTGACGGAACTGGCCGAGCAGCCGGCGCCCGTCATCTGAGGAGTCCCGCGTGACGCACGCCCTGTTCGAACCGATCACCATCCGCGACCTGACCGTCCGCAACCGCATCTGGGTCTCGCCGATGTGCCAGTACTCGGTCGACGCGCAGGACGGCGTCCCGACGCCGTGGCACCTCGTGCACCTGGGCGGGTTCGCGAAGGGCGGGGCCGGCGCGGTCGTCGTCGAGGCCACGGGCGTCGTGCCGGAGGGGCGGATCACCCCGCAGGACCTCGGCCTCTGGAACGACCAGCAGCGTGACGCCTTCGCGCCGATCGTCGACTTCCTGCACGAGCAGGGCGCGGCGGCGGGCATCCAGCTCGCGCACGCCGGCCGCAAGGCGTCGACCTTCCGCCCGTGGGACACCGAGCGCGGCACCGTCCCCGCCGACCGGGGCGGCTGGAGCACCGTCGCACCCTCGGCCGAGGCGTTCGAGGGTTACGACGTGCCGCGCGAGCTCGCGACCGAGGACATCCGCGTCGTCGTGCTCGCCTTCGCGCAGGCCGCCCGCCGGGCCGTCGAGGCCGGGTTCGACCTGGTCGAGCTGCACGCCGCGCACGGCTACCTGCTGCACCAGTTCCTGTCGCCGCTGAGCAACCACCGCGCCGACTCGTACGGCGGCTCGCTCGAGAACCGCGCCCGTGCGCTCCTCGAGGTCGTCGACGCCGTCCGCGCCGAGGTCGGCGCGGGCTTCCCGATCGTCGTCCGTTTCTCGGCGACCGACTGGGTCGACGGCGGGCTGACGCTCGACGAGACCACGCAGGTCGCCCGCTGGGTCGCCGAGCACGGCGCCGACCTGGCCGACGTCTCGACCGGTGGCAACGTCGCGAGCGCGCCGATCCCGGTCGGCCCCGGCTACCAGGTGCCGCACGCCGCCGCCGTCAAGCGCGATGCCGGCATCGGCACCATCGCCGTGGGCATGATCTCCGAGGCCTTCCAGGCCGAGCAGATCGTCGCGACCGGCCAGGCCGACGTCGTGATGATCGGGCGCGAGATGCTCCGCGACCCCGGCTTCGCCCTGCGCGCCGCCGTCGAGCTCGGGGTGTCGGTGGACTACGAGCCGCAGCAGTACCACCGCGCCCGGGTGACGGCCTGAGCCCGGTTCCTGTACGGACTCTCGGCCGGGCGACGGAGCAGGCAGTACGATGAGCAACACTGTGGACGATCCCCCGAACAGTTCTTCGCCTCACTCATCCGTCGCTCACTCGGTGAGCTGCACTGCCTCGCGCCCGGCGGGAGGTGAATCATGAGTCCGATCGACGTCGTCATGCTGATCGGCGGCATCCTGCTGACGCTCGGCACCGGCGTGTTCGTCGCGTCCGAGTTCGCGCTCGTCAACCTCGACCGCGCCGAGGTCGAGGCACGCCGCGACCGCGGTGAGTCCGGCCTGTCGCCGGTGATCGGCGCGCTGAAGGTCACCTCGACGCACCTGTCGAGCGCGCAGCTCGGCATCACGCTCACCACGCTGCTGACCGGGTACCTGCTCGAGCCCTCGATCGCGAAGCTGCTCGAGGCCCCGTTCCTCGCGATGGACCTGCCGCAGGGCGTCGTCGAGACCGTCGGCTCGATCGTGGCGCTCGTCATCGCGACCCTGCTGTCGATGATCCTCGGCGAGCTCGTGCCCAAGAACTTCGCGCTCGCGCTGCCCCTGCAGACCGCGAAGCTCGTCGTGCCGCTGCAGATCGCGTTCACGACGGTCTTCAAGCCGGCGGTCGCGTTGCTCAACGGCACCGCGAACGCCGTGCTCCGGTCGATGGGCATCGAGCCGCAGGAAGAGCTGTCCGGTGCCCGCAGCGCCGAGGAGCTCACGTCGCTGCTGCGCCGATCGGCGTCCGAGGGGTCCCTCGAACAGGACACCGCGACGCTGCTCGAACGCACGATCTCGTTCTCCGAGCTGAGCGCCAGCGACGTGATGACCCCGCGCCCGCGGCTCTCGACCATCCGGGTGTCCGAGTCCGCCGAGGACGTCATCGCACTGGCTCGCAGGACCGGCTTCAGCCGCTTCCCCGTCATCGAGGAGGACGCGGACGACGTCGTCGGCATCGTGCACGTCAAGCAGGCCGTGGCGGTCCCGCGCGAGAAGCGCCCGGAGGTCCCCGTCGGCGCGCTCATGACCGACGCCGAGCGCGTGCCCGAGACGATGCCCGGCGACACCCTGCTCGCCGAGGTCCGCGGCCGCGGCTACCAGATGGTCATCGTCGTCGACGAGTACGGCGGCACCGCCGGGGTCGTCACCCTCGAGGACCTCGTCGAGGAGATCGTCGGCGAGGTCTCGGACGAGCACGACCGCGCCCGGATCGACGTCGTGCGCTCCCGTGACTGGCTGACCTTCCCCGGGCTGCTCCGTCCCGACGAGCTCGAGGACCGCGCCGGGGTGAAGGTCCCCGAGGACGGCCCCTACGAGACCGTCGGTGGCTTCGTGATGTCGACGCTCGGCCGGCTGCCCGTCGTCGGCGACGAGGTCCCGCTCGACGGCGGCGTGTTCCGCGTCGAACGACTCGACGGCCGACGGATCGACCGCATCCGGTGGACCCCGACGCCCCCGTCCGACGACACCGGAGCGACGGCGATCATCATCCCGTCCACCCGCAGCACCCCGAAGACCACGCCGGCGAAGACCACGACGAAGGGCAGCACCCGATGAGCTCGGACTGGTGGGGCATCTTCTGGCTCGTCGTCCTGTTGCTGGGCAACGCGTACTTCGTCGCGGCCGAGTTCGCCGTCATCTCCGCGCGCCGCTCGCAGATCGAGCCGCGGGCGGAAGAGGGCTCGAAGGCCGCACAGATGACCCTGTGGGCGATGGAGCACGCCACCCGCATGCTCGCCACCACCCAGCTCGGCATCACGGTCTGCTCGCTGCTCATCCTGAACGTCTCCGAGCCGGCGATCCACCACCTGCTCGAGGTGCCGCTGCACCTGACCGGCTGGAGCGTCGAGGTGATCGGCACCGTGGCCTTCGTGTTCACGCTGCTGCTCGTGTCGTTCCTGCACGTGGTGTTCGGCGAGATGGTCCCGAAGAACATCTCGTTCTCGATGCCGGACCGCGCCGCGCTGCTGCTCGTGCCGACGCTCTGGTACATCGGCCACGGCCTGCACTGGGTCATCGTCGGCCTGAACGAGGTCGCGAACGCCGTGCTCCGCGTGTTCCGGGTCGAGCCGAAGGACGAGGCCGTCAGCGCCTACACGGTGGAGGAGGTCCAGACCATCGTCGAGCAGTCCCGCCGCGAGGGCACGCTGACCGACGACGGCAAGCTCGCCCTGGCGTTCGAGTTCACCGAGAAGAAGGTCAAGGACGTCGCCGTGCCGATGGCCGAACTCGTCACCCTGCCCGAGGACGCCACCCCCGGCGACGTCGAGCGTGCGGTGGCGCAGCGCGGGTTCTCGCGGTACGTGCTCGTCGGCGACGACGGCTCCCCCACCGGCTACGTGCACGTGAAGGACGTCATCGACCTGCGCCCGGACGAGTTCGACGACCCGGTGCCGCCGAAGCGCATCCGCCAGCTCATCTCGCTCTACACCGAGATGGACCTCGAGGACGCGCTCGCGACCATGCGGGCGGCCGGCCGCCACGTGGCGCGCGCCTTCGACGCGGACGGCCGCACCACCGGCGTGCTCTTCCTCGAGGACATCCTCGAGGAGCTCGTCGGCGAGGTCGAGGACGCGACCCGACGCCGGTAGACGCGACCGGAGTACGGACGGGAGGCACGGTGCCAGCTGGCACCGTGCCTCCCGTCCGTCGCCTGGCCGCGTCCACCCCCGCGGGAGCGACAGAGGGAGCTCCTACCAGCTGACGGGGAGCGGTTTGCCCTCTTCGTAGCCGGCGGCGGACTGGATGCCGACCAGCGCACGCTCGGCGAACTCGGCCATCGACGACGCCCCGGCGTAGGTGGCGGAGCTGCGGACGCCGGTCGTGATCATGTCGAGCAGGTCCTCGACGCTCGGACGCTCCGGGTCGAGGTAGATCGTCGAGGACGAGATCCCCTCGGCGAAGAGCGCCTTGCGGGCCCGCTCGTACGGGTCGAGCCGCTCGAAGCGCTCGCGGACGGCCTTCGCCGAGGCCATGCCCCAGCTCTCCTTGTACGCCTTGCCCGCGGCGTCGCGGCGGAGCACGCCCGGCGCCTCGAGGGTGCCGGCGAACCACGAGCCGATCATCACGGCGGACGCGCCGGCCGCGAGCGCGAGGGCGACGTCACGCGGGTACCGGACCCCGCCGTCGGCCCAGACGTGCGCGCCGAGCGACCGGGCGGCCGCGGCGGTCTCGAGCACGGCGGAGAACTGGGGGCGTCCGACCGCGGTCATCATGCGGGTGGTGCACATGGCGCCCGGTCCGACGCCGACCTTGATGATGTCGGCGCCGGCGGCGACCAGGTGGGCGACCGCGTCGGCGGTGACGACGTTGCCCGCCACGAGCGGGATCCCCAGGCCGAGTCCGGCGACGGTGCGCAGTGCGCGGAGCATCCCCTCCTGGTGGCCGTGCGCGGTGTCGAGCACGAGGACGTCGACGCCGGCGGCGGCGAGGGCCTGGGCCTTCGCCGCGACGTCGCCGTTGATGCCGACCGCGGCGGCGACGCGCAGGCGCCCGGAGGCGTCGACCGCCGGCGTGTAGATGTCGGAGCGGATCGCGCTCGTCTGGCTGACCGTGCCGACGACCCTGCCGTGCCGGACCACCGGTGCGAAGTCGACGCCGGCGGCGCTCAGCACGTCGTACACGTGGCGGGGCGTCCCGGCGTCGTCCGCGTCGATCGCCGTCGAGGCACCGTGCAGCAGGTCGCCGAGGGTCGCGTCGGGGCCGGCGTCGCCGAGCCGACCGGCGGGGACGCAGCCGAGGTACTCGCCGTCGGCGTCGCGGACGACGACCCCGCGGCCGGCGACGGGCAGGAGCTGCTCGAGGGCCTCGGCGACGGTGGTCGACGCGCCCATGTCGTAGGCGGTGTCGAACGCGACCGGCTGGTCCTTCACCCAGCGGATCGCGGCGGCGAGGTCCTGCAGGTGCATGTCCTGCGGGAGCACCCCGAGGCCACCACGGCGGGCGAGCGTCGCAGCGAGGCGCGGACCGGTGACCGAGTTCATGTTGGCGCTGACGATCGGGATGGTGGCACCGCTGCCGTCGCCCGCCGAGAGGTCGACGTCGAACCGGCTCGTCACCGCGGAACGGCTCGGGACGAGGAAGACGTCGGAGTAGGTCAGGTCGTGCGTCGGCCGGGTCTCGTAGAACCTCATGGGAGCCACTGTACGGCTCCCGTCGGGGCCCCGACCGGGTGCCCGACCGCTGCCGACTCGCGCCGCTGCTGACACGGAACGGACATGTCCGAGCGGCTAGGCTTGGCACCTGTGCGGGGCAGGGTTGCTCCGCACGACACACACGAGCATCTATCGACGGAGAGTGGGCGATCGGCTGTGTCGAGCCATCTGACGGGAACTGACGAGACCGCGGGCGAATTCGGGGCGAACGAGTGGCTCGTCGACGAGCTCTACGAGCAGTTCGTCGCGGACAAGGAGTCGGTCGACAAGTCCTGGTGGCCGGTCCTCGAGAGCTACCACCGCACGCAGACCGGTGACGCCCCGCCCGCCCCCCAGCAGCCGGCCGCCCCCGCCGAGCAGCCGGCAGCGCCGCAGTCGAACGCGCCGCAGCAGGGCGGACCGATCCAGGCCAAGACCACGTCGCGCCAGCCGACGCCGCCGCCGATCCCGGCCGAGGCGAACGACGCCGCCGACGACCACGACGAGACCCACGAGGACGTGGCGACCCCGCTCCGCGGCATGGCGAAGACCCTGGCCTCGAACATGGACGCCTCGCTGTCCGTGCCGGTCGCGACGAGCGTCCGGACGATCCCGGCGAAGCTGATGATCGACAACCGGATCGTCGTCAACAACCACCTGCGGCGGGCCCGCGGCGGCAAGATCTCGTTCACGCACCTGATCGGCTGGGCGATGGTGCAGGCGCTCAAGGACTTCACGAGCCAGAACGTGTTCTACGAGGAGCGCGACGGCAAGCCGTTCGTCGTCACCCCGGCGCACGTCAACCTCGGCATCGCGATCGACGTCCCGAAGAAGGACGGCACGCGCTCGCTCCTCGTGCCGAGCATCAAGCGCGCCGAGACCCTGACCTTCGGGCAGTTCCTCTCGGCCTACGAGGACCTCGTCAAGCGCGCCCGCGACAACAAGCTCACCCCGGCCGACTTCCAGGGCACGACGATCTCGCTCACGAACCCGGGCGGCATCGGCACCGTGCACTCGGTCCCCCGCCTGACGAAGGGGCAGGGCTCGATCATCGGCGCGGGCGCGCTCGAGTACCCCGCGCAGTTCCAGGGGTCGGCGGCGAAGACGCTCGTCGAGCTCGGCATCGGCAAGACCATCACCCTGACGAGCACCTACGACCACCGGGTCATCCAGGGCGCCGGGTCGGGCGAGTACCTCAAGCACGTGCACGAGCGGCTCATCGGCGAGCACGGCTTCTACGAGGGCATCTTCGCGGCGCTCCGGATCCCCTACAAGCCGATCCAGTGGGCGAACGACATCAACGTCGACCTCGCGCACCGCGTGAACAAGACGGCACGCGTCCAGGAGCTCATCAACAGCTTCCGGGTGCGCGGGCACCTGATGGCCGACATCGACCCGCTCGAGTACCGCCAGCGCACGCACCCCGACCTCGAGATCGAGAGCCACGGGCTGACCTTCTGGGACCTCGACCGCGAGTTCGTCACGGGCGGCCTGGCCGGCACGACCTCGGCACCGCTCCGCGACGTGCTCGGTATCCTGCGCGACGCCTACTGCCGCACGGTCGGCATCGAGTACATGCACATCCAGGACCCGGAACAGCGGCGCTGGGTGCAGGAGCACATCGAGGTGCCGTACTCGAAGCCGTCGAAGGACGAGCAGCTGCGCGTCCTCGGCAAGCTCAACGAGGCCGAGGCGTTCGAGACCTTCCTGCAGACGAAGTACGTCGGCCAGAAGCGCTTCTCGCTCGAGGGCGGCGAGTCGACGATCGCGTTCCTCGACACGCTCATCCAGCACGCCGCCGCGACCGGGCTCGACGAGGTCGCGATCGGCATGGCGCACCGCGGCCGCCTCAACGTCCTGACGAACATCGCCGGCAAGACCTACGGCCAGATCTTCCGCGAGTTCGAGGGGTCGTCGCTGCCGGGCTCGGTGTCCGGGCAGGGTTCGGGCGACGTCAAGTACCACGTGGGCACCGAGGGCGTGTTCCGCGCGAGCGACGGCAGCGCCATCCCGGTGACGATCGCCGCGAACCCGTCCCACCTCGAGGCCGTCGACGGCGTGCTCGAGGGCATCGTCCGTGCGAAGCAGGACCGCGAGGCCCCCGGCACCTTCGGGGTGCTGCCGGTCCTGGTGCACGGCGACGCGGCCATGGCCGGTCAGGGTGTCGTGGTCGAGACGCTGCAGATGTCGCAGCTGCGCGGGTACCGCACCGGCGGCACCGTCCACCTGGTCATCAACAACCAGGTCGGCTTCACGACACCCCCGGAGTCGGCCAGGACCTCGGTGTACTCCACGGACGTCGCCAAGACGATCCAGGCGCCGATCTTCCACGTGAACGGCGACGACCCCGAGGCCGTCGCCCGGGTCGCCGAACTCGCCTTCGCCTACCGCGAGCAGTTCCACCGCGACGTCGTGATCGACCTCATCTGCTACCGGCGCCGCGGGCACAACGAGGGCGACGACCCCTCGATGACCCAGCCGCTCATGTACAACCTCATCGAGGCGAAGCGCTCCGTCCGCACGCTGTACACCGAGGCCCTCGTCGGCCGCGGCGACATCACGCAAGAGGAGTACGACGAGGCGCACCGCGACTTCCAGGACCGCCTGGAGCGTGCCTTCGCCGAGACCCACGAGGCGCAGACCGGCACGATCCCGGTCATCGAGGTCGACGACGACGGTGCCGTGCAGGGCCTCGAGCGCCCCGCCGCCCAGCGGGACGACTCCGAGGTCGAGGTGCACGAGACCGCGGTCTCCGAGGACCTGGTCCGGGCCGTCGGCGACGCGCACAGCAACCCGCCGGCCGGCTTCTCCATCCACCCGAAGCTGCAGCAGCTGCTCGCCAAGCGCACCGAGATGACGCGCAACGGCGGAATCGACTGGGCGATGGCGGAGCTGACGGCGATCGGCTCGCTCCTGGTCGAGGGCAAGCCCGTCCGGCTCGCCGGGCAGGACGCCCGTCGCGGCACCTTCGTCCAGCGGCAGTCGGTGTTCCACGACCGGTCGAACGGCCAGGAGTGGCTGCCGCTGTCGAACCTCACCGAGGACCAGGCCCGCTTCTACGTCTACGACTCGCTGCTCAGCGAGTACGCGGCGATGGCGTTCGAGTACGGCTACTCGGTCGAGCGGCCCGAGGCGCTGGTCATGTGGGAGGCCCAGTTCGGCGACTTCGCGAACGGCGCCCAGACCGTCATCGACGAGTTCATCTCGTCCGCCGAGCAGAAGTGGGGGCAGCGCTCCGGCCTGGTGCTCCTGCTCCCCCACGGCTACGAGGGCCAGGGGCCGGACCACTCGTCGGCACGCATCGAGCGCTACCTGCAGCTGTGCGCCGAGGACAACATGATCGTCGCCCGGCCCTCGACGCCGGCGTCGTACTTCCACCTGCTCCGCCGGCAGGCCTGGGCGCGGCCGCAGAAGCCCCTCGTGGTGTTCACGCCGAAGGCCATGCTCCGGCTGCGCCAGGCGACGAGCGCCGTGCAGGACTTCACGACCGGCACGTTCGAGACCGTCCTCGACGACGACCGCATCGTCGACCGGTCCGCCGTGCGCCGCGTCGTGCTGCACTCCGGCAAGGTGCACCACGACCTGCGTGCCGAGGTCGACAAGCGTGGCGTCACCGACGTCGCGCTGGTCCGGCTCGAGCAGCTCGCACCGCTCCCCCTCGAGCGCATCCTCGAGGTGCTCGCCGGCTACCCGGACGCCGACGTCGTCTGGGCGCAGGAGGAGCCGGAGAACCAGGGCGCGTGGCCGTTCGTGTGCATGAACCTGTCGCCGCACCTGGATGGCCGGCCGCTGTCGGTCGCCGCTCGTCCGGCGAGTGCCGCACCGGCCACCGGGTCGTCGAAGCGCTCCGCCCAGGAGGCCTCCGACGTCATCGGCCGAGCACTGAGCTAGCCACTACCGAGAGCACACCCGCAACGACCACTGCGCCCCGTCACGACGGGGCGCAGTGGTCGTTCCGGGGCGTGTCGAGCGCGCGCGGCTCACCTGAGCTTCGTGTACCGCACCCCGGCGTCGTGGTAGCCGCGCTTCTGGTAGAACCGGTGCGCGCTGTCGGTCGCGGCCGCACTCACGGCGCTCAGGCGACGCGCGCCCTGCTCGAGCGCCCACGTCTCGAAGGTGCCGAGGAGCGCGGAACCGGTGCCGGTCCTCCTGGCCGCCTCGTCGACCACCAGCAGGAGCAGCTGCGCCGTCGGCTCGTCGCTCGCGTAGGCCCACGTGACCTGCGCCCCGGCGACGGCGACCGGCCGTCCGTCGCCGTCCCGGACCACCCAGGTGTGGTGCCCGGCCTCGGGCGTGAGCCGCTCGAGGCGGGCCCGCATGGAGGGTTCGTCGACCTCGTGGCCGAGCAGACGGACGAGGGCGGCGACGTCGGCGACGTCCGTGTCGGACCACGTGGTGATCGACTCGACGGTGAGGGTCATGTCGGCGACCCTACCGGGGCCGACCGTCCTGTTGCGACACCTTCCCGATCAACTGATATTCATATATGCTATTCGCATATCACCCGCTCGGGGTGGTTCCGACCGACAGGACAGCCATGCACATCACCTCCCGCCACGGCCGCACCGCAGCCTGGATCGCCGTTCCCCTCGCCGTCGTCGCGAGTGGCGCGGTCATCGCCACCGCCTCGTACGCCGCCTTCTCGAGCAGCACCGACAACGCCGGCAACGCCTGGCGGACCGGTGCCGTCTCCCTCACGGACGACGACCAGGGCGTGGCGATGTTCGACGTCGACGACCTGGTGCCCGGCTCGTCCGGCACGAACTGCATCACCGTCACCGCCGCGACCACGAACGCGTCGACCGTCAAGCTGTACGCCGACGAGCAGGCCGACGACGACGCCCTCGCGCAGTACCTCGGCATGCAGGTCGAGCGCGGTTCGCTCGGGACCGCCGGCGACTGCAGCACCTTCACGGCGTCGACGACCGTCCACGACGGCACGCTCGCCGAGCTCATGGCGCACGACGCGTTCGGCACCGGGCTCGACTCGTGGAAGCCCGCCACCGGCACGACGAGCACGACCTACCGGTTCAGCTACGACCTGTCGGAGGACGCCCCGAACACCGTGCAGTCCTCCGAGGCCGGCACGACGTTCGTCTGGGAGGCCCAGACCGACTGACGCTCCCGCGTCCCGGCCCCCGACCGACCGACGACGACCACCGCCCGACGACGACCACCGCCCGACGACACCGAGGAGCAGCCCATGCCGAGCACCGTCACCCGACGACCCGTCCGGTGCATCGGCGACCTGCCCCGGCTGCTCCTCGCGGTCACGGCTCGCACCGTGCTCTGGTCCGTGCTCCTGCTCGCGGTCTGGGCGTCGCTGCCGGCGGCCCTCGGCTGGCACGTCACGACGGTGGTCTCGGACTCGATGGCACCAGGGATCCGCACCGGGGACGTCGTCGCGGCGATGCCCGCCGACGCGGACGCGGTCGAGCCCGGGCGGGTCCTGCTGGTCGACGACCCCGACCACGACGACCGCCTCCGGCTCCACCGCCTGGAGCGGATCGAGCAGGACGGCGACCTCCGGCTCCGCGGCGACGCGAACCCCGCTGCCGACCGCACGCCGGTCGCCCCCGACGCGGTGCTCGGCATCGGGGTGCTGCGGTTCCCGTGGGTCGGGCTGCCGGGGGTCTGGCTCCGGACCGGCGCACCCGTGCCCCTGCTGCTCACCGCAGCGGTGGCAGCACTCCTCCTCGCCGCCACGCGACTCGATCGCGACGTCGCCGACGGCCAGCCGTGTCGACGCTGCGGGGCCCCGCGCCGAGACCTCCGTTCGCCCGTCGTCGGAGAACCGGGATCGGCACGTCGGCCCGACTCCGCGACCGGCGGCGCGCCTGCCGTCGTCGCGACGGTCACCACCCTCGCCGCGATCACGGCCGTGTCGACACTCGTCGCGGGCGCGGGTTTCAGCGGCACGACGGCGACGGCCTCGGTGCTCGGCACCGAGACGTTCCCGTGCTTCCACCGCCCGGAGGACAGCGCCGTCCTGGCGTGGGACTTCGCCGAGAAGAACGGTCCGCAGGTGACCGACTCGAGCGGGTCGGGCGCCGACGGTGCGTTCTCCTCGTCAGCCGGTTCCCGGGTGGACGGCGACTGCCTCGCCAACCCGTACGCGTCGTTCCGGACGCAGGACGGCCTGGAGGGATGGGCCGTCACCGACACCGCCGTCGACGCCCCGAACGCGTTCACCATCGAGGTGTGGTTCCGGACCACCGACACGGGCGGCGGCAGGGTGTTCGGGTTCGGGTCCGACCGCTCTGCCGCCTCGACCCACCGCGACCGCCACCTGTACGTCGACGGTGCCGGCCGCCTGCGCTTCGGGGTCGAGGAATCCGGCTCGCAGTTCAAGTTCACGCTGCTGTCGGGCACTGTGGTGGCCGACGGCGAGTGGCACCACGCCGTCGGGGCGTTCGAACCCCGTTCGATGACCCTCTGGCTGGACGGGGTGCAACAGGGCACGAGAGCGGATGCCGTCACGCTCCGTCAGTACAGCGGCCACTGGCGCGCCGGGCGGCAGACACTGTCCGGCTGGCCGGCGAGCGCGGGCTACGCGTTCGACGGCGACGTCGACACCGCCAGGGTGCACGACCACGCGCTCACCGCCGACGAGGTCGCCGAGCGGTTCGCCGCCGGGCGCTGAACCCGGCGGCGCCGTGCAGCCACGGTCAGTGCGTCGCCTGCTCCTGGCGGATGCGTGCGAGGACCTCGCCGCGCAGCTGCTCCGGAGCGGTCTCCTTGCAGGCGCGGCGGACGGTCTCGATGAGCACCACGCCGACGCGGTGCTCGGTCGTGCAGTCCTCGCAGCCGTCCATGTGCTCACGGATGTCCGCCGCGTCCTCGCGGCAGAGCTCGCCGTGCAGGAACTCCTCGAGCTCGGCCTTCGCCTTCGAGCAGTCGCACCCGCTCATCGTGCTTCCTTCCCTTCGACGCGACCCTGGGCCGCGGCGGTCTTGCGGCCTCGTCCGCGCATCGTCGCCGTCGACGCTGCGTCCGGGACGATGCCGGTCTCACGGGCGTGGTCCGCCAGGAGCCCGCGCAGGAGCCGGCGACCACGGTGGAGGCGGCTCATGACCGTCCCCACGGGGGTCTTCATGATGTCGGCGATCTCCTGGTAGGAGAACCCTTCGACATCGGCGAAGTAGACCGCCATCCGGAAGTCCTCCGGGATGGACTGCAGGGCGTCCTTCACGGCGGACGACGGCAGGTGGTCGATGGCGTCGGCCTCGGCCGACCGGGCGGAGATCGACTGGGTGACGCTCTCGGCGCCGCCGAGCTGCCAGTCCTCGAGCTCGTCGATGGTGCCCTGGTACGGGTTCCGCTGGTTCTTGCGGTACGTGTTGATGAACGTGTTCGTCAGGATCCGGTACAGCCAGGCCTTCAGGTTCGTGCCCTGCTTGAACTGGCGGAACGCGGCGAACGCCTTGACGAAGGTCTCCTGCACCAGGTCGGAGGCGTCGGCCGGGTTGCGGGTCATCCGCATCGCCGCACCGTAGAGCTGGTCCATGAAGGGCAGGGCCTGGTCCTCGAACAGGGTCCGGAGCTCCGACTCGGACACGGTCTTCGCGTCGACCGGCTCAGCCGCCGCCTGTTCCTCGGCCACGGCGTCGAGCTGCACCTCGGTCTCCTCGACCAGGTGGTGCGGTGCTGCCTGCGGTTCGTCGGTCGTCATCGCGGCCAAGTCTAGGCCGAGCGTCGTCGGCACGGCGGTCAGCACGGTGGCCGTGCCGGTGCGCGCTCGCACGAGTGTTGCTGTCGCCACTGATCCTCCCGGTGCGTTCAGTACCCTGGTGAACCGATGGCAGACACGACGCATTCCCAGCACGGGGCACGGCCCTGGATCGCCCCGCTCGCCCGCGGGCCCCTGCGCGGCGACGTGTCGCTGCCCGGGTCGAAGTCGCTGACGAACCGGGAGCTCGTGCTCGCCGCCCTCGCCGACGGCCCGTCGGTCATCCGACTCCCCCTGCACTCGCGCGACTCGGCCCTCATGATCGCCGCGCTCCGGCAGCTCGGCGTCGGCATCGACGAGGTCGCCCCCGTCGACGGCGCGGCCCCGAACCCCTACGGACCCGACCTGCGGATCACGCCGGCCCCGATGCACGGCGACGTCCGCCTGGACTGCGGCCTCGCCGGCACCGTGATGCGGTTCGTCCCGCCGCTCGCCGCCCTGGCGGTCGGCCCCGTCACGGTCGACGGCGACCCGTACGCCCGCAAGCGTCCGATGCACGCGATCATCCGCGCGCTCGCCGACCTCGGCGTCGCCGTCACGGACGACGGCGACGGGGCGATGCCGTTCACCTTGACCGGCACCGGGTCGGTCCGCGGCGGGGCGCTCGAGATCGACGCGTCGGCGTCCTCGCAGTTCGTGTCCGGGCTGCTGCTCTCCGCGCCGCGCTTCGACGAGGGCCTGCACCTCACCCACGTCGGCGAACGACTGCCCAGCCTGCCCCACATCGAGATGACCGTCGCCGCGCTCCGTGCCCGGGGCGTCACCGTCGACGAGCCGTCGGTCGGCGAGTGGGTCGTGCACCCCGGGCCGATCGCGGCCCGCGACGTCACGATCGAACCCGACCTGTCGAACGCCGCGCCGTTCGCGGCCGCCGCGCTCGTCGCGGGCGGCACCGTCCGCATCCGCACCTGGCCCACCGAGACGACGCAGGTCGGTGCCGACCTCGAGACGCTCCTGCCCCTGTGGGGGGCGAGCGTGGCCCGTGACGGTGACGACCTGGTCGTCGACGGCGGCGTCGGGATCCGGGGTGGGGCCTCCTTGCCGGGGCTCGAACTCGACCTGAGCCGCGGCGGCGAACTCGCCCCGGCCCTCGTCGCGCTGGCCGCGCTGGCGGACGGACCGAGCGTGGTCACCGGGATCGGCCACCTGCGGGGGCACGAGACGGACCGGCTCGCCGCGCTCGCGGCGGACGTCAACCGGTCTGGAGGCACGGTGCACGAACTCGACGACGGCCTGCGGATCGAGCCGGCGCCGCTCCACGGCAGCGACTGGGGCGCGTACGACGACCACCGGATGGCGACCGCGGGGGCGATCGTGGGCCTCGTCGTCGACGGCGTCGCCGTCGACGACATCGGGTCGACCGCGAAGACGCTGCCCCAGTTCCCGGAGCTGTGGGCGGCGTTGGTGGCGTCGTCGGCTCCCGCGACGGACGGGGACCGACCGTGAGCTGGTGGGACGACGTCGACGGCGACGACTCCGAAGCGGACGAGCCGTACGGGCAGTACGACGAGTCGAGCGTCCGGGTGCGCCCGAACCCGAAGGGCAACCGGCCCCGCACGAAGACCCGGCCGACGTACGACGACGCCCCCGTCGGGTGGGTGACGAACGTCGACCGCGGGCGGTTCGGCGTCCTGGTCGACGACCGCGTCATCACCGCCACGAAGGCCCGCGAGCTCGGCAAGAAGTCCGTCGTCACCGGCGACCGCGTCTCCCTGGTCGGCGACGTCTCCGGCGATCCGGGCTCGCTGGCGCGGATCGTGAAGGTCGCGGAGCGCACGACCCTGCTGCGCCGGAGCGCCGACGACTCCGACGAGGTCGAGCGCGTCATCGTGGCGAACGCCGACCAGATGCTCATCGTGGTGGCCGCCGCCGACCCCGAGCCGCGCACCCGGCTCATCGACCGGTACCTCGTCGCGGCGTTCGACGCCGGGCTCGACCCCGTCCTCTGCATCACGAAGACGGACCTCGCCGACCCGACCGCGTTCCTGGCGCACTTCGCGTGCCTCTCCCTGCGGATCGTGACGAGCCGGTCCGACGACGTGCCGTTCGACGCCCTGCACGAGGTCCTCGACGACAAGGTCACCGTCACCGTCGGGCACTCCGGCGTGGGCAAGTCGACCCTCGTCAACGCGATCACCGGGTCCACGCGGGCGACCGGCGTCGTGAACGCGGTGACCGGCCGCGGCCGCCACACCTCGTCGTCGTCGATCGCCCTGCAGGTGCGCGACGGCGGCTGGATCATCGACACCCCGGGGGTACGGTCGTTCGGCCTCGGCCACGTCGACCCTGCCAACGTCTTCCGCGCGTTCGCGTCGCACGCCGTCCCGGTGCTGCCCGCACGCGACGGCATCCCGCTGGCGCAGGCGCACGACTGGGAGATCGTCGACCGGGTGCAGGACGGGGAGCTCGGCCCGACCGGCGTCGAGCGGCTCGACTCGTTCCGCGCGCTGCTGACCGGCATGGGCGCCGCCGACCCCGGGTCGGAGTAGGGCGCCGGGGCGGGGTCGCCGCTGGGGGCGCCGAGGTCACGGGCGCCGAGGTCACGGGCGCCGAGGTCGCTGGGCGCCGAGGGTCGCTGGGCGCCGAGGGTCGTGGTCGCGAGGTCGCGAAATGTGCGCTCCTTGGCCCCGGCAGCCGGCACTGCGTGCGACCTCGGCGCGCAACTGGCGGCGGGTCGTGCGACCTCGGGCGCCGTGTAAGCGGCCAGGGTGCGGGTCGGGTCGGCTGGCGTGCGCGGGCGCGAGGTCGCGAAATGTGCCGCGCTCGGCGCCGGCAGCCGGCACTCCGAGCGACCTCGGCGCTCGACCTGCGGCGGGTCGTGCGACCTCGGGCGCGGCCGCCGGGCTCGGGCTCGGGCTCGGGCTCGGGACGGCCGGTGCCGGGCCTCGAGGCGCTGGCGGGTCGGGGTCGCGAAATGTGCTCCCCTCGGCCCCGACGGCCGGCACTCTGCGCGACCTCGGCGCCCGACCCGCGGCGGGTCGTGCTACCTCGGCCGACGTCCGCCGTCCGCCGTCCGCCGTCGCTGAGATCGCACTTCTGGCCGCTGAGCACGAGCGGTACCGGGCGCATGTGCGATCTCACCGGACGGGACAGGACCGGCGCACGGGGCCGCACCCCGGACCCCGCGGTGTACAGTTGGCCCTCGTGTCTGAAGTTGCAAAGTACAACTTTGCGCCGACCCCCGCTGTCGACGCCCCGTCCTCCACCGGTCCGACGACGACGTCGCACACGCACCACACCCCCACCCACAAGTCCTCCCGCGCCCCGAGGCCGCAGCGCCCGAACGACGTGCTGCGCCCCGCGGGCCTCGGGCGGATGCTGCTGACGTTCGGGTCGCACATCCTCGTGCCGCTGTTCCTGGCGGCCGGCATGGGGCTGGCCTACCTCGGCGCGTTCCACGCCCCGACCCCGCACGAGCTCCCCGTCGGCGTCGTCGGGCAGGGCGCGGCGACGCAGGTGTTCGCGCAGACCGTGACCGACGGGTCCGACGGCGCCCTCGTCGCCCACGTCGTCGGGAGCACCGGCGAGGCGGAGCGGCTCGTGCGGGACCGCGAGCTCGCGGCGGTCTACGCCCCGACGACGACCGCGGCCACGCTGTACGTGTCGACCGCCGCGTCGGAGACGACCGCGAGCGCCGCCCAGAAGGTGTTCCTGCCGATCGCGTTCGAGCAGCACGTGCCGTTCCGCGTCGTCGACGTCGTGCCGACCGGCGAGCAGGACACCACCGGTCAGGGCCTGTTCTTCCTGCTCGTCGCCCTGAGCGTCGGCGGCTACGCCTCGGCGATCGCGGTGGCTGCCTTCGCCACGCGGCTGCGTCCGCTCTGGACCGTGGTCATCGGCCTCGCCACCTCGGGCGTCGTCGCGGGCATCGGTGTCGTCGTCGCGGGGCCGGTCTACGGGGTGCTCACGACGCACCAGTGGCAGGTGTTCCTGTTCGCCTGGCTGTACGACGCGGTCATCGTGGCGCTCGGGGTCGGCCTGCACCCGCTGCTCGGCCGGTGGACGACGCCGGTGCTGACGATGCTGTTCGTGATGCTCAACTTCACGTCGTCGGGTGGGATCTTCCAGCCGGCGTTCCAGCCCGGGTTCTTCGCGGCCCTCAACACCTTCTGGAGCGGTGCCGCGTGGCTCCGTGCTGCGCAGGACCTGCAGTACTTCCCGGGGGCGTCGCTCGGCCGGAGCGGGCTGGTGCTCGGGCTGTGGTTGGCCGCTGCCGTCCTGCTCTGCGTCCTCGTGCACGGCCTCGTGGCCCGCCGGGCCCGGATCGCCCGGGAACGCGAGGTCAGCCGGCTCGAGGAGGAAGAGGTCGTCGCCGCCTGAGCGGTCGCGCCCGCTACGCTCGACCCGTGGACCTCCGCGCCGACCTGGACTTCGCCCGTTCCCTCGCCGACACCGCCGACGGCATCGCCCTCGAGCGGTTCCGCGCAGCGGACCTGCACGTGTCGAGGAAGGCCGACAGCACGCACGTCACGGACGCCGACCAGGCCGTCGAGCGCGCGTTGCGCGAGCGCATCGCGGCCGAGCGACCGGACGACGCGTTCCTCGGCGAGGAGACCACCGCCGACACCGGGGCCGAGGCGACGAGCGAGGGACACCGCCAGTGGGTGGTCGACCCGATCGACGGCACCGCGAACTACCTGCGCGGGGTGCCGGTGTGGGCGACGCTCATCGCGCTCGCGGTCGACGGCCGCCCGGTCCTCGGCGTCGTGAGCGCCCCGGCGCTCGGCAAGCGCTGGTGGGCCGCCGAGGGGCTCGGCGCGCACTCGTTCGACGGCGTGCTGCGGGTGTCCGGCGTCGCCGAGCTGGCCGACGCCAGCCTGAGCTACAACAGCATCCAGCAGTGGGACGACGACGACCGCCTCGACACCCTGGTCGCGCTGTCCCGACGGGTGTGGCGGACCCGGGCGTACGGGGACATGTGGTCGTACATGCTCGTCGCCGAGGGGGTGCTCGACATCGCGGGCGAGCCCGACCTCAAGCCGTGGGACATGGCGGCGCTCGTGCCCATCGTCGAAGAGGCCGGCGGCCGGTTCACGTCGCTCGACGGCGACCCCGGGCCGTGGCACGGCAGCGCGCTCGCGACGAACGGCCTGGTGCACGACGCGGTCGTCGAGCTCATCCGCCGCTGACCGACGAGCGGACGCTGCCCGACGCACGACACGCAGCGGCAACGCACGCACCACGCCGGACCGACCAACACCCCGGAGCACCCACCGGCACCCCGACGCAGCCGCCGGCACCACGCACGGCGCGCAGGAGCCCCACGGCGAGCAGTCCGCCCGCCGGACGGCGCAGCGCCGCCAGGCGGACGGCGCAGCGCCGTCAGGCGGCCGCCGCCTCCGAACGCCGAGCCGCACGCCGCCGGACCACCAGGTCCGCCACCGCGAGCACGAGGGCGAGCCCCATCAAGGACACCGTGAACGTCGTCCCGCTCCGGAACGCGTCGTGGTACGCGTCGAGCCGTCCGCCGGAGCCGGAGCCGGAGCCCGACGCGGCTCCGCGGACGATGCCGTAGAACACGCTCGTCGCGACCGCGGTGCCGATGGCGGTGCCGACGCGCTGCCCGAGCTGTTGCATCGACCCGGCGACCCCGGACTGTTCGACCGGGATCTCGGCGAGGGTCAGGGTCTGGTTCGGCGACACGACGAAGCCGCCGCCGAGGCCGCCGACCAGGAAGGCGCCGGCCATCGCCCAGGGCGTGACCGACGGCGGGGTGAGCGTCGCCGCGAGCATGAGCAGCACGAACCCGATGACGACCACCGACAAGCCGAACACGACGAGCGCCCGGCCGACGCGGTCGACGATGCGGCCGCCGACGTACGAGCCGACGGCGCTCGTCGCGGCGAAGGGGATGCTCACCATGCCGGCGAACAGCGGCGAGAGTCCGAGCCCCTCCTGCAGGAACAGCGTCACCATGAGGAACGACGCCGGGATCGCCGCGAAGTACACCGCCACGATCGACAGCCCGTTGCGGTACGAGGACAGTCGGAACAGCTCGAAGTGGACGACGGGCGACTTCCCCCGCTGCCGGTAGCGACGCTCCCAGAGCAGGAACAGGCCGAGGAACACCGCGAAGCCGACGAGCCAGAACCAGCGCACGCCCGAGTCGCCCGACCCGGTGGTGAGCACGAACGGCAGCATGAGCGTGATGATCGCGGCACCGAGCAGCAGGATGCCGACGATGTCGAGTTCGCGGTCGCGCGCCTGCCCCTGCGCGCCCTTCGGCAGCAGCCGGATCGCGAAGACGAGGGCGGCGATGCCGAGCGGCACGTTCATCCAGAAGAGCAGCCGCCAGCCGGACGCCTCGCCGCCGATGGCGATGAGGCCGCCGCCGATGGTGGGGCCGAGGGCGGTCGAGATGCCGATCATCGCGCCGAACAGCCCGAACGCCCGGCCGCGCTCGGGGCCCCGGAAGAGCTGCTGCACCAGGCCGATCACCTGGGGCATCTGGGTGCCCGCGGCGAAGCCCTGCAGGATGCGCGTGACGATGAGGACCTGGATCGTCGGGGCGATCGCGCACAGCAGGCTCGATCCGGTGAACGCGACGAGTCCGACGATGAAGAGCAGGCGCCGGCTCTTCAGGTCGCCGAGCCGACCGGCCGGCACGAGGGCGAGCCCGAAGGCGAGCGCGTACCCCGCCACGATGAGCTGCAGCGACGAACTCGACGCCCCGAGGGACTGCTCGATCGACGGCAGGCCGACGTTGACCTTGGACAGGTCGAGGATCGTCAGGGCGGCGACAGCGACGCAGACGGCGAAGGCACGCCACTTCGTCCGGTCGTCGAGGTGGGCGTCGGTCTGGTCAGCGGTGGACATCACGTCCGTGGTACACCCCGGTGGTCGTGACGGGGACCGGACAGGTCTGTACCCCACATCGCGACACGCCCGAGCGAACAGCCCGACGGCCACCCGCGACGCCCCGCACACAGACCCCCCGGACTGGGGGCACGCCAGGGGGACGGGTGTCCTGGCGGATGGCTCGGACGGGCGGGACCTGGGTTATCGTGCATCCGACGGCGTGTTCGACGAAGCCCGGGGATTCCCTAGATCCTCGGCCGACCCGGACCCGTCGATTCGTCCGGAAGACCCTAACCCGAGGGGTGATACAGACGATGACATCATCGTTCCCACGCGGAACCGAGTGCACCCTCACTCGACGACCGCATCCGATCCACGACAGTTCCCGCCCGCGCACCGTCTCCGCGACCTCCCCGGTCGCCGCGTCGCCGGGCATCCCCCGCGTCGTCTCCGCCTCCGGACCCGGAGGCCGGTGAGTCATGGCACTCACCGGTCGACGCCTCGAGGTCGACCGGATCGCGACCCTCGCCGTACTCCCCCGGGAGTCCGCGATGGTCGTGGTCGGCGATCCTGGTTCCGGACGCAGCAGCGTCCTCGACGCGGTCGCGAACCGCGTCTCCCTGCCGGTCGTCCGGGTCGGCGTCAACGGGAGTGAGTCCCGTTGGCCGCTGGCCGGGGTGACCTCCCTGTTCACGGCACTCGACGACCCCCGCGCCACCGCACACATCGCCCACCTGCTGCAGGTGGACGGCGTGCCGGCTGCCCCTGCCCCCGGCCTGGCGGCGGCGCACCACTTCCTCGACGCCGTGCACGCCCTCACCCTGCCCCCGACGCTCGTGCTCATCGACGACCTCGACCGCATGGACGCCGAGAGCCAGGAGCTCATCGCCTTCCTGGCCGGCCGGCTCGCAGGCACCGCCCTGCGGGTCGTGGCCACGGTCCGCTCGGTGCCCTCGGACGGTCCGCTCGCGGCCCTGCCGGTGCTCCGCGTCGAGCCGCTCGCCGCGGACGAAGCCCTCGCCCTCGCCCGGGCGATGGCCCCCACGGACGCGAACGACGGCGTGCTCGCCGTCATCGCGGACGAGACCGGTGGCAACCCCGGCGCGCTCCGCGAACAGCTCGCGGCGCTCACCCACGACCAGCTCACGGGCGTCGAGCCCGTCGTGCTGCCGCTCCGTCCCACGCCGACGACGCTCGCCGTCGCGGCCCGCGCGCTCGGGTCGGCCGACGGACGCGACCTGGACGTCCTCGCGAAGCTGTCCCTGGTGCCGGTCGCGAAGACCTCGGCGTGGGACCGCGACGAGCTCGACGACCTGGTCGGCGCCGGACTCGTGACCGTCCGTGGCCAGAGCGTCACGGTGCGGAACCCGCTCGTGCGGTCCGCGCTGTACTGGCGCATGCCGGCGCGCGACCGCCGCTCCGCGCACACCGCGCTCGCCACGGCGAGCACCGAGGTGGACCCGCGCGCCGCCGCGTGGCACCGGAGCTTCGTCGACGGCGTCCCCGACGTCGTCGCCCTGCTCGGTGCCGCACGCTCCTACGTGGTGGACGGCAACCTGCACGCAGCGATCACCCTCACCGAGCGCGCCCTGCACGTCGGGGACGGCGGCGAGCCCGAACAGGTGGCGCTGCTCGGTGTCGCCGAGGTCCTGCTCGCCAACCGGCTGCTCGGCTCCGCGGCGCGGTACCTCGCGGCGATCCGGCCGTTCCGCACGACGGCGCACGAGACCCGACGGCTCCGTCTGCAGTACTCCGTGCAGTACCTCAGCGGCGACGCCGTGCACGCCGACGAGCTCCTGTTCCCGGTGAGCGGCGGTGACCGGGACGAGGTCGGCGGGATCGCCGGGCTGCTGACGATGGTCGCGTCGTTCCGTGCCGAGGCGTGGGAGCTCGACCAGGCGAAGGACCTGCTGGCCCGGTCCGACGCGCTCGCCCCCGCGGCGTCCGCGCACACGCTCGAGGTCACCACCTCGGTGCGCGAGTTCATCGCCGCGGTGGACGGTGTCCTGCCGCCGGACGTCGAGCTGCACGACGGGCTCGCGACGTCCGAGCTCCTGGCCATGTCCGAACCGGCCCTGCTGCTGCTCGCCCACGCGCTGAGCATCGGCGAGCGGTACCGCAGCGCCCGACGGGTGTTCGCACTCGTGCTGTCACGGGGGCAGGAGGTGGCCCCGGTCTGGACCGAGGCCGCACGGTACCTGTCGGCCGAGAACGAGCTCCGCTCCGGGAACTTCCGCCAGGCACTCCGCGCGATCGACGTGTGGGAGGCCGGGTCGCCGGTGGTCGAGCGACTGCGCGAGCCGTCGCGGGCGATCGCGATCGCGTGGCGGCACTTCGCCGAGGGCCGGTCGACCGACGCCCTCGACGTCCTGGCGCGCTGCCTCGGACACCGCACGACGAGCCGGCTGTGGGGGGCGACGGCGAAGCTGCACGCGCTCCGCGGGCGGATCCTGCTGCTCGACGGCCGGCTCGACGAGGCCGTGACCGCCCTCGAGGCGGCCGACGCGATCGGACGCCCGCTGCGGAACCCGGCGCTGCTGCGCCACCTCGGGGACCTCGTCGAGGCCTACGCGCGGCTCGGGCGCCTCGACGACGCCCGTGCGGTGACCGCGCGGCTCGCGGCGGACCACCACGCCCGCCCGGGTCGGTGGGGCGCACTGGTGCTCGCACGGAGCCTGGCGCTCGTCGCCGACGACGCCACGCGGGAGACCGCCAGGCGCCGCGCGCTCGAGCTGTTCCAGCCGCACGACTCGCAGTTCGAGCGTGCCCGGACGTTCGCGGCGCTCGCCGCGGTCGGCAGCCCCGCCGAGCGTCCTCGGCTGGGCGCGGCAGCGGCGGCGGCGTACGAGGCCGCCGGGTTGCGACGTCCGCTCGTGACGCCCTCGCCGACGATGGTGCTCCCCCAGTCCGGTCCGGTGTCGTCGCTGCGGTCCGGCTTCGCGTCCGCGCCGACGTCCCCTGGCACGCCGCGGAGCGCTCCGGACGCGTCGGCCGTGCTGACGTCGCTCACCGCCGAGGAGCGCGCCGTCGTGCAGAAGGTCACCGAGGGCTACCGCAACCGCGAGATCGCTTCGTCGCTGTTCATGTCGCAGCGGACGGTGGAGCTGCGGCTCACGCAGATCTACCGCAAGGTCGGCGCGCGCTCGCGCTCGCACCTGGTCGCGCTGCTGGGGTGACCACGGGTCGCCCCGGGCGACCGACGGACGGACGGGAGGCCCGGTGCCAGCTGGTACCGGGCCTCCCGTCCGTCACGACCCGTCTCCGCGACCCCCGGCCATCCCGCGGGACCGGTCGCGTTGCGGGACCCCGCACGGGCCCGCGGCCCGTCGCACGCCGGGCGCGGTGAACCGCAAGAGGCGCGCGCGGCCGTTGCCGCCGTCGCGGCGCGCGGCGATGCTGCTCCTGCACCGACCGCCGTGCCCCCTCGTGGGGCCCGACCGCGTACCCGAGTCCGGTACCCGAACCGCTCGACCCGACGACCCGTCCGACCCTGATCCCCGGGCGGTGACCGCCGGACGGGCGGTCCCGGACCCGCGGCAGACCCGACGGCGGTCGGTGCCGCCCCGCTCCTGGTCCACCACCCCACGCTCCCCACCGAAGGGACAGCAGATGTGCGGCATCATCGCGGTCCGCGTCACCGACGACGCCACCCCGTACCTGCTCGACGGGCTCGCCCGGCTCGGACACCCCGCCGGCGTCTCCGCCGCCACCGCCGTCCGGACCGTCCGGGGCGGCACGGGGGCGACCCGCTCGGTCGCCGGGGTGGGCTCCGCACGCCCGCACGGCGGCTGCTCCGACCGGATCAGCGTGGCGCACGACGGCGTGGTCGCGAACGCCGGACGGTTGCGCCGGACGCTCACCGCCCAGGGGCACCGGTTCCGGACCGCGGACGACGGCGAGGTCGTCGCGCACCTGGTGGGTCGGGCACTCGCGGTCGATCCCGACCTGATGCTCGCCGTGCAGGTCGCGACCGCACAGCTCGAGGGGTCGTGGGCGGTCGCCGTGCTCGACGCACGGGACGGACGGATGGTCGTCGCCGCCGACGGCTCCCCGCTCGTGGCGGCTCGGTCGCTGCTCGGCGACTTCGTGGCGAGCGACGTCGCGGCGATCGCCCCGTGGTGCGAGACGTTCGTGGCGCTGCGCGACGGCGACGTCGTCGAGCTCGGCGACGCCTGGGACTGGTCGTCCGGCGGGGTCGCCGTCCCGGTGCCGTTCCCGACCCCCACACCCTTCGCGGCGACGACGCCCGGCCGCGGCGACCACCCGGACCACATGGCGAAGGAGATCGCGGAGCAGCCCGCGGTCGTCGCGTCGATCCTGCGGCGCGTCGCACCGCACACGGCCGACGGCAGCGCGTGGGTGCGCCTCGGGCTGCCCGGCTTCCACCGCCTGGCCGTCGTCGCGTGCGGCAGCTCCCGGCACGCCGGCGAGGCGATCGCCGCGGCGGTGCGCGGCATCGGCGGCGTCCCCACGGACGTCGTCGTCGCCAGCGAGGCCGACCAGGCCGTGCTCGGGCCGAGCACGCTCGTCCTCGCGGTGAGCCGGTCCGGGGAGACCGCTGGCGTGCTCCGCGCGCTCGACGTCCTCGACGACCGGTACCCGGTGCTCGCCCTGACGAGCACCCCCGACTCGTCCCTGGCGAACCGGGCGGACGCCGTGCTCGACACCCGGGCCGGAGCCGAGGTCGGCATCGCGCCGACGAAGACGTTCACGGCGCAGGTCGTGGTCGGCATCACGGCGATGGTCGCGGCGATGGTCGCCTCCGGCCGCATCGAACCGGCACGTGCGCGGCTGCTGGTCGACGAGCTCGCCGACCTGCCCGCCCGGCTCGTCCACGCCGAACAGGTGTCCGCCGACCGGATGCCGCTGCTCGTCGCGAGCGTGGCACGGGCGGGCGGGTTCCTCGTGACCGCCCGCGGCGCGGCACTGCCGTACGCCGCCGAGGGCGCGCTGAAGCTCACCGAGCTGAGCTCGCGGTGGGCCGAGGCCCACCCCGTCGGCGAACTCCAGCACGGGGCGCTCGCCCTGGTCGACGAGGGCACACCGGTGGTCGTCATCGACCAGGGCGAGCCCGACACCCTGGCCGCGGTGGCCGCGGTCCGGGCGCGCGGGGGCTTCGTGGTGACCATCGGCGGGGCGGGTTCGGACGTGCCCGCCCTCGGCCCCCGGGGCGTCGGCTCCGCCGCGTGGGGACCGGTGGAGGCCGTCGTGCCCCTGCAGATGCTCGCCAGGGGCCTGGCCCTGCGACTCGGCTGCGCCGTCGACAAGCAGCTCCGCTCGACCGCCGCGGTCAGCGCGGAGTAGCCGCGCCGGTCGCCAGTCGCCGGTCCGCCGCGTGACCGGTCTGGTCGGCGCTCGGTCCAGGTCGGCGCTCGGTCAGTGCGGCGCTCGGTCAGTGCGGCGCTCGATCAGGTCAGTGCGCGTTCAGATCAGTGCGCGTTCAGGTCAGCGCGCGGACGCCGCTGACGACGGTGTCCCACACCGCGAGCAACGGCCCGCGCGCGAGCCACACCGCTCCGGCGTTCACGAGCACGAACAGCAGGAACCATAGCCCGGCCGGCACCCGCATCTCGGCGGCGGCGATGTGGAAGTCCGTCTGCACCCGGGCGCCCGTCAGCAGCCACCCGGCGACCCGCACGACCGACCGCAGCCCGTCGACCACGAAGAACGCGCCGACGGCGGCCACCACGAGCACCGTGGTCTCCGACGGCCGGAGCGCCACCCACAGCGCCAGTGCGTCGAAACCGACGACGACGAGGACCCCGAACCAGTTCCGGACGAAGACGAGCGCGACGAGTCCGATCACCCCGAGCACCACCACCGGCAGCCACCGCGACCCGTGCAGCACCCCGGTGACGAGCAGCACCCCCGCCCAGAGCGGCGCGCTGTAGCCGGCGTACAGGTTGAGCACGCGGACGAGCCACCGCACCCCGGACGGCACCCGGCCGAGCTGCACCCAGGCCTCGCCGGAGCCGTCCGGGTGCAGGTCGATTCGCTGGATGCGCCCGCCGAAGGGCACGACGACGACGCAGTGGCCGACCTCGTGCGCGATGGTCGCGGCGATCCGGGCGACGCGGCCCACCAGCGGCACGAACGGCAGGACGGCGCCGACGACGAGCGCGACGAAGACGAGGGGCGGGGCTGCGGTGGTCAAGGCACCAGCATCGCAGCCCCGGGCACCACCACGCCTGGGAAGACCGTCGGAGGCCGCCGTCGTAACCGGACGTCGTGTTCACCACGACCCGGTCCGGGACTGCGAGGCTGACCGCGTCCCCGACCCAGGAGGTGTCCCGTGCCGAACGACCACCGCGGCTTCACGACCGAGCAGGTGCACGGCGGCGTCGTGCCCGACGTCGCCCACGGCGCCCGCGTGCCGGCGATCCACATGTCCTCCGGGTTCCTCTTCGACGACGCCGCCCAGGCCCGCGACCGCTTCGCCGGCACCGACGACGGCTACACGTACACGCGCCTCGGCAACCCGACGAACGCCGACGTCGAGCGGCGCATCGCGCTGCTCGAGGGCGGCGTCGAGGCGATCCTCGTCGGCAGCGGTCAAGCGGCCGCGGCGATCACGTTCCTCGGACTCCTGCAGGCCGGCGACCACGTCGTCAGCGCCCGGAGCATCTACGAGGGCACCAGGGGGCTGCTCGTGCAGAACCTCGGCCGACTCGGCATCGAGGTCGACTTCGTCGCCGACCAGCGCGACCTCGACGCGTGGGCCCGGCTCGTCCGCCCGACCACGAAGGCGTTCTTCGCCGAGTCGATCCCGAACCCGAAGAACGACGTCCTCGACATCGCCGGCGTCGCCGGCACCGCGCACCGCGCCGGCGTGCCCCTCGTCGTCGACAACACCCTGGCCACGCCGTACCTGGTCCGGCCGATCGAGCACGGCGCCGACATCGTCGTGCACTCGGCGTCGAAGTTCCTGTCCGGCCACGGGTCGGGCCTCGGCGGGGTCGTCGTCGACGGCGGCACGTTCGACTGGTCCGCCACCCCCGGTCGCTTCGACCACCTGACCCGCCCGGAGCGGTCGCTCGGCGGCGCGAGCTACGTCGAGCGGCACGGCGCCCGCGCGTGGATCACCGCCACGCGCGACGACGTCGCCTCGCGCATGGGGCCGACCGCGTCCCCGTTCAACGCGTTCCTGCTCCGCCAGGGCCTCGAGACCCTGTCCCTGCGCGTCCAACGGCACAGCGCGAACGCGCTGGCCGTCGCGACCTTCCTGGACCAGCAACCGGACGTGACGGGTGTCGACCACGCAGGCCTGGCCTCCAGTCCGTTCCACGACCTCGCCCAGCGGTACCTGCCCCGGGGAGCCGGGTCGGTCTTCTCCTTCACGCTCGCCGGCGGCGAGCCCGCCGCACACGCCTTCATCGACGCGGTGCAGCTGTTCAGCCGGATGACCCACCTCGGCGACGTCCGCTCGCTCATCCTGCACCCGGCGACCACGACGCACGCCGGCCGCACGCCGCAGGAACGTGCCGACCTGGGCATCCACGACGGCCTCGTCCGGCTGTCCGTCGGCATCGAGGACGTCGAGGACCTGGTCGAGGACCTGGAGCGCGGCTTCGCGGCGGTCCGGGGACCGTCGGGGCGCACCGCCACGCAGCACGTCGTCGCCGGGGCGGTCTGACCGTGGCGGCGCTGCAGCACTTCGGGTACTTCTTCTCGCGCGGCTTCGGACCGCAGGCGTGGGGCCGGTCGGACTGGGACTGGGGCCACGACTGGACGAAGCCGGAGCTCTACCAGCAGTCGGTCCGGACACTCGAACACGCCGGCATGGACCTCGTCATCGCCGAGGACGCCGTCTCGCTCGGCGACCCCGCGACGCTCGACCTGCGGATTCGGCAGGCCTACGGCGGCCCGAAGCACGACCCGCTGCTGCTCGCGCCGTGGTTGTTCGCCGCGACGTCGCACATCGGCATCGCCCCGACCGTGAACGCCGGCATCACCCCGCCCTACCTGGCGGCACGGCAGTTCGCGACGCTCGCGCACCTGTCCGGCGACCGCCTCGGCATCAACGTCGTCACCGACACCGGCAGCGCCCGGCACGTCGGCCTGGCACCGATCCCGCACGACCAGGCCTACGACCGGGCCGAGGAGTGGCTCACGCTCGTCCGGCGGCTCTGGCACTCCTGGGGCTCCGGGTACGTCGGCGACGCGTCGGACTGGACCTTCGCGGACGGCGATGCGCTCGACGCCTTCCACCACGAGGGCGCCCACTTCACGGTCGACGGGCCGCTCAACGCCCTGCCGCTGGACACCGACCCCGTCGTGGTGTCCCCCGGTGGCTCCGGCCGAGGCCTCGGGTTCGCCGGTACCCACTCGGACGTGCAGCTCGCGCTCGCTCCGCTGTCTGCGTCGGCCGTCCGCGAGTACCGGAGCCGGGTCACGGACGCCGCGGCGTCGGCCGGCCGCTCCCCGTCCGACCTGCGCGTGCTGTTCGTGCTCAAGCCCGTCATCGTGTCGTCGTCCGCCGAGGCCGACCGGCTCGTCGAGGCGTCCGCGCACCCGACGGACGCCGACCTGCGGGCCGCTGCGGTCGCCTGGTCGAGCGACTCCGAGACCGACCTGCTCTCGCTCGACCTCGACGCTCCGATCCCGGCCGGCACCTTCGGCGACCACGTCTCCGCCGGCACCGTCCGTGGCCTGGTCGGTGACACCCCGGACGCCCCGCTGCGGGAACTGCTCACGCGGAAGGCCCGGCTCGGGCGGGTGTCCGAACGCGACGGCTTCGTCGGCACAGCCGAGGAGTTCGCGGACTTCATCGAGGAGCTCGGCAGCGACGCCGACAACGACGGCATCATCTTCTCCGGCGACCTGCACCCGGCGCAGGTCCACCGGATGTTCGGGGACCTGGTGCCGGCGCTCCGACGCCGTGGACTCCTGCGACGGGAGTACGGCGCCGGAGGGATCCGGGCGAACCTGTTCGACTTCTAGGGCGGCGGGGCGGCTAGCGCTGCTTCGACTTCTTCTTGTCGGACTTCTTCTTGTCGGACTTCTTCTTGTCCGACTTCTTCTTGTCGGACTTCTTCTTGTCCGACTTCTTCTTGTCCGACTTCTTCTTGTCGGACTTCTTCTTGTCGGACTTCTTCTTGTCGGGCTTGTCCGACTTCTTCCCGCCGGGCTTCTTGTCCTTACCCGACTCCTGCTGCTCGGACTGCTCCTGCTCGTCGGTGGACTGCTGCTCGTCCATCGCCGGGACCACGGGCTGCTCGGCTGCGGTCGGCTCCACCACGACCACCGAGCCGGTGTCCTCGAGCGCGTCGACGGGTTCCTCGGTGAGCTCGGTCGCCAGGGCGTCCTCCACCCGCTCGACCGTCACCTCGGCTCCGTCCTCGGCGAGCCGGACCAGCGCCGACGCCGCCCGCAGGCGCGTCGTGCTCTTCCGGGCGAGCACGTCCGCGCGCGCCCCCTCGAGGAAGGCGCGGAGTGTCCGCTCCGGCACCGAGCGGCCCCGGGGTGCGGCACGGTCCAGGCGGTCGAGCTCCCCCGCGACACCGGCGGCGTCGTCGGCGACCGGTTCGTCGCGCACCGCAGCGACGAGCGAGGCGACCGCTGCGGCGGCACGCTCCACCGCGGCACTGCGTTGGTCGAGCACGACGAGCATCTCGAACGTCGATCCGTACGACACCGTCTCGAGCCGGACCGGCTCGGCACCGCGCCCGCGGACGACCAGGCGGGCGTCGGGCGTCGGCAGCCAGGCGGTCAGGGCAGCCACGGTGGCGACCGACCCGACGATCCGCTCGTACTCGGCGAGTCCCACCCGCTCCTGTTCCTGCAGTCGGACTCGGATCGCGATCTCCTGCACCACGTGCTGGCCTCTCGTTCGGGTTCGGCGCGGGCGGGGTCCCGCATCCGACCCCGGAGCGTAGTCCGGCCGGGTGGCAGGACGACGAACGCCCCGCGACCGTCCGGGGAGGACGGTGGCGGGGCGTTCGTCGTGGAGACTCGGCGTGACAGCGGCTCGACGGCCGGCGAATGGTGGAGATGGGGGGAATCGAACCCCCGTCCATCGCTGCAATTCGACGTCTTCTACGGGCGTATCCGGATGATTCGTTCTGCTCGGCCCCGTCCTTTGCTACCGGCTTCTAGGACGACGGGCCCAGTCTCAGTGCAAGTCCCGCACGGCCCTGAGGCGCAACCGTGCAGCAAGTCCTCTGGATGACGCCGGGATCAGGTTAGGGGACGGTCACCTGGCCGACGGACTTCATGTGCTGGGCTGCTTACGCAGCGAGAGCGAAGTCAGTGCGCTTGGAATTGGCACTTGTTGTTTTCCACGGATCGTTCACGAGATGACCGTGGGTCCTCGGCCCGCTTCCCGTCGGCACACAGGCAATGTCGAAACCGATCATCCCCATGCGGGCCGGACGTGCGAGCCGCTGTCACGCTGTTGAGTTGCCGATGCCCCCGGAGGAGCAGTCCCCCAGTCTAGTCGACCGAGGTGTTCCGACGCTACTCGCCGACGCGGTTCCGCGTGCGCATCGCCCGCTCGGCTTCGCGCTTGTCGGTCTTCTCACGCAGGGCCTGCCGCTTGTCGAACTCGCGCTTGCCCTTGGCGACGGCGATCTCGACCTTGGCGCGGCCGTCGTGGAAGTAGATCTGCAGGGGCACGAGCGTGTAGCCGCCCTGCGCCGTCTTGTGCGAGATCTTCACGATCTGCTGCTTGTGGAGCAGGAGCTTGCGCTTCCGTCGCGGCGAGTGGTTGTTCCACGTGCCCTCGGTGTACTCCGGGATGTGCACGGCGTCGATCCACGCTTCGCCACCGTCGATGTAGGCGTACCCGTCGACCAGCGACGCCCGTCCCATGCGCAGGGACTTCACCTCGGTGCCGGACAGGACCATGCCCGCTTCGTACGTGTCCTCGATGAGGTAGTCGTGCCGGGCGCGACGGTTCGTCGCGACGATCTTTTCCCCGCGTTCCTTCGCCATGACGGACTCCTCTCGATTCGGCCGCTGCACTGCGCAGCCCTACAGACTACCGAACACCGTCGGCCCCGTGCACCTTCCCGGCGCGCCGACGTCGGCAGGAGACCTCCGGCGGCGGCAGGAGACCGGCGGCGTCGACAGGAGACCGCCGGCGTCGGCAGGAGACCGCCGGCGTCGACAGGAGACCGCCGGCGCCGGCAGGACGCCGCCGTCGGCGAGGCACCGCCGCCGACGTCGCGGCGAGGCACGGCGGCCGGCGGCGCGGCGCGGCGCTCAGACCTTCAGGTAGCGCCGGATCGCGATCGACGCCGACACCGCCGCGAGCAGCACCCCGATCACGATGACCGCGGGCACGACGATCGCCGCGTCCCCCATGCCGATGAAGGCCGTCCCGGTGAAGCGCTCGGCCAGGAAGTTCCGGACGAAGAACCAGACCACGGCGGTGATCGCACCGCCGGCCAGGACCGCACCGATGGCGGCCGCGATGACCCCCTCGAGCACGAAGGGTGTCTGGATGAACCGGTTCGACGCGCCGACCAGGCGCATGATGCCGAGCTCCCGCCGTCGGCTGAACGCCGACAACCGGATCGTCGTCGCGATGAGCAGCACCGCGGCGACGAGCATGAGCGCCGCGACGCCGATCGCCGTGTAGGAGGCCGCGTTGAGCAGGTTGAAGATCGGCTGCAGGTAACCGCGTTGGTCGACGACGCTCTGCACGCCGGCGACCTTCGACAGGCTCTCGACCAGGACGTCGGCCTGCGACGGGTTCTTCAGGTTCACCCAGAAGGTCTCGTTGAGGTACTCGGGCTTGACGAACTCCGTCGCCGCCGAGTCCTTGAACTGCTGCTTGAACCGGGCGAACGCCTGGTCCTGGTCCTCGTAGTACGTCTTCTCGATGTACGGCTGCAGCGTCGACGACTCGAGCTGAGACTGGATCTGCTTCCGCTGGTCCTCGGTGGCCTTGGCCCCCGTGCAGTTGCCGGTCGTGTCGGTGTCGGTGCACAGGTACACCGCGACCTGCGCCCGGTCGTACCAGTAGCCCTTCATCTGGTTGATCTGCATCTGCAGCAGGATCGCGGTGCCCACGAACGTGAGCGAGATGAAGGTCACCAGGACGACGGAGACCACCATCGAGGCGTTGCGGCGCAGGCCCGAGCCGACCTCGGACATGACGAGTCCGAGCCTCATCGGATGAGCCCCGGGATCGTCTGGATGCCGGTGGTGTTCGAGACACCGGCACCACGCTGGATCGGCACGGCCTGGGTCTGGTAGCCGCCGGACTGCTCGTCGCGCAGGACGGTGCCGTTCGAGAGCTCGATGACCCGGCGCTGCATCTGGTTGACGATGCTGGCGTCGTGCGTCGCCATGAGCACGGTGGTGCCTCCCTGGTTGATGCGTTCGAGGAGCGCCATGATGCCCGCCGACGTGGTCGGGTCGAGGTTGCCGGTGGGCTCGTCGGCGAGGAGCACCGACGGCTTGTTCACCACGGCGCGCGCGATGGCGACGCGCTGCTGCTCACCACCGGAGAGCTCGTGCGGCATGCGCGTGGCCTTGCCGGCGAGCCCGACGAGCTTGAGGACGTCGGTGACGGCCTCGCTGATGAAGCCCTTGCTCTTGCCGATCACCTGCAGCGAGAACGCGACGTTGTCGAAGACGTTCTTGTTCGGCAGCAGGCGGAAGTCCTGGAAGACGACGCCGAGGTTCCGCCGGAAGTACGGCACCTTGCGGGACGCGAGTGCGCCGAGCCGCTGCCCGAGCACGTGGATCTGCCCGCTCGTCGGCTTCTCCTCCTTGAGCACGAGGCGCAGGAAGCTGGACTTGCCGGACCCGGAGGCGCCGACGAGGAACACGAACTCGCCCTTGAGGATCTCGAGGGTGAGGTTGTCGAGTGCCGGACTCGGGTTGCCCGAGTAGACCTTGGTGACCTGGTCGAATTTGATCATGACCGGATCAGGGTAGGTCGCCCTGCCTGGAACACGAGCGAGGCGCGCGGCTCAGGAGCCGTCGGATTGCTTCCGCCACCGGATGCCGGCGTTGATGAACCCGTCCAGGTCGCCGTCGAACACGGCTGAGGGGTTGTTCACCTCGTGCTCGCTCCGCAGGTCCTTCACCATCTGGTAGGGCGCGAGGACGTAGGAGCGGATCTGGTCGCCCCAGCTCGCCGTGATGTTGCCGGCGAGCTCCTTCTTCTTCGCGTTCTCCTCTTCCTTCTTCAGCAGGAGCAGGCGCGACTGCAGCACGCGCATGGCGGCCGCACGGTTCTGGATCTGCGACTTCTCGTTCTGCATCGAGACGACGGTGCCGGTCGGGATGTGCGTCAGGCGCACCGCGGAGTCGGTCGTGTTGACGGACTGCCCACCGGGCCCCGACGAGCGGAACACGTCGACGCGGATGTCGTTCTCGGGGATGTCGATGACGGCGGTCTCCGGCATGAGCGGGATGACCTCGACCGCGGCGAACGAGGTCTGGCGCTTGCCGGCGGCGCCGAAAGGCGACATGCGGACGAGTCGGTGCGTGCCGGCCTCGATCGACAGCGTGCCGAAGGCGTGCGGAGCGTCCACCTCGAAGGTGGCCGACTTGATGCCGGCCTCTTCCGCGTAGGAGGTCTCCATCACGGTCGTCTTGTAGCCGTGCTGTTCGGCGTAGCGCAGGTACATGCGCATGAGCATGTCCGCGAAGTCCGCGGCGTCGACGCCACCGGCACCGGCACGGATCGTGATGACGGCCGGTCGGTCGTCGTACTCGCCGTCGAGCAGGGTCTGCACCTCGAGGTCGCCCATGGTCTTCTGGATCGCCTTGAGCTCGGCGGCCGCCTCGTCCGCGGCCTCCTGGTCCTCGGCCTCGTTCGCCATCTCGACGAGCACCTCGAGGTCGTCGATGCGTGCCTCGGTGTCGGTGATCTTCTTCAGCTCGGCCTGCCGGTGCGAGAGCGCGCTCGTCACCTGCTGCGCGTGCTCGACGTCGTCCCAGAGGTCCTGGGCCCCGGCCTGTTCGCTGAGTTCGGCGATCTCGCGCTGCAGGCGGTCGACGTCGACCACCGAGCGGATGTTGCCGAACGTCACGCGGAGGGCGGAGAGCTGCTCGGAGAAGTCCAGTTCGACCATGGTCATCGATCCTACCGGCGTGGCCGGCGGGTTCGCGTCGCGCCAGCGACGCGCCGGTCGTACCGAGCGACGGCCGAGACGTCGGACCGGTCGGGAGGCCCGGTGCGGCTCCGGCACGCCGGTCGCGGTCCGCGCCGTGGTGCGTCCGCCCCGCGCCCGCACCGAGCGGTGCGGGTCACGCCTCCGGTCCGGTCGGCCGACGCCGGTGGCGGGCCCGGGCGACCAGCACGAGCGCGGCACCCGCGGCCGCACTCGCGAGCAGGAGGCCGGCACCGAGCGCCGCCGTCCCGGACCACCCGATGAAGACCGCGTGGACGAGCAGGCCGGCCCCGACCGCGAACGCCGTCAGCAGCGCGGCGTACAGCGGCTCACGCCACGGCGGACCGGCGAGGGACCGTCGGTCCAGCGAGAGCCCCCGGTCGGCTCGGTCCCGCGCGGCTCGCTGTCGGTCCTGGATCGCGAGCCCGGTCGCCGGACCCCAGAAGGCCACGAACGCCGTGCTGACCGACGGCTCCAGCAGCACCAGCGCGGCGAACGTCACCACCGCTCCGCCGAGGTTCCACCACGGGAACACCCGTCGGAGCGGGACCGCCCACCGGCCGTCCCGCGCGGCACCGCTGTCCGAGGTCGCCATCACGCTCTCGACCCTACGCACCGGTCCGGACGCGGGGGCGTGTGCCCCCCCCCCCGCTGCCGCCGCGCTGCATCGTCTGCCCGCCTGTGAGGACCGGTTCCCCGGGCAGCACCGTACGGTGACCGGCTGCTGCTGCTGCGGTGACGAGGACCGTCCCGAGCCCTGCGGCGGACCGCCGGGCCACGATCCGGTCGGCGCTGTCGCGGCTCGGCCAGACCTGGTCGTCCCCGCCTGCGACGAGCAGGAGCTTGCGTATGCCGTCCACACGGATCGTGGCACGCTCTGTGCGCGCCGGGTCCCGTCGGTACGAGCGCTCGTAGCGCGGTCGGAACCTCGGCGGAACCTCCCGGTCGGAGTCGGCCGGGTCGACGGCGACGAAGGGCAGCGGCTCGCCCCCGAGCGTCCAGTGCGAGCGTGGCACGCCGCTGGCGTCCGGCCACGACCAGACGACGTCCGACGGCGCGAACGCGACGACCCCGGCGACCCCCGGCTGCCCGCCCACGAGCAGGGCGGCCTCCGACCCGAGCGACGTCCCGACGACCCACACCCGGTCGCTCGTGGTCCGCAGGCGTTCGATTCGGTCGACGAAGGACTCGAGCGGGACCTCCCACGGACCGTCGTGCTGTCGGGGGCCGCCGAACCACCGGAAGGACTCGGCGACGAAGCCGTGCGCCGCGAACCAGGCCGCGCGGTCGACGTCGACCCGGCCGCTCGAGCCCGCGATGACGAGGGCTGCGTCGCCCGACGGCACGTCCGGGACGAAGCGCACCCCCTCGGGGTCACGGAGTGCGACTCGGTCCATGCCCCCATGCTCCCCGACGTCGCGCGGCGCCGACAGTGCTCGTCGCACGCTTCCGGCGTCGGCCGTGGAACCGCGACCGCCGTCGTCCCACCCGCGCGCTGACCAGGACGACGGCCGCGCAGACGGACCTGAGGGCCCCGAAGGCCCGTTGGCCGGCGTGGATCACGAGCGCGATCGTGACCCTGACGAACAGGACGCCGAGCAGTCGTGGTGGTGACAGCGCAGGCAGTGGAGTCCGACAGCGCGCCGTCCCTCGCCCCCGAGACGGAGCCGTGGTCGGTACGCTCCGGGCATGAGCCCGCGCGGCATCGTCTTCTTCGACATCGACGGCACGCTCGTCCCGTCGCGGTCGAGCAGCAGTTTCCTCGCCGAGCGGCTCGGACACCTCGAGGAGCTGAACGCCGCCGAGGCGCGGTACGCGGCCGGTGAGGCCACGAACCACGAGGTCAGTGTGGTCGACGCGGCCGGGTGGCGCGACGTGGAGGTCCGGACCATCGCGGGGTGGCTCGACGAGCTCCCGCTCATCGCCGGCATCGACGACGTCGTGGCGTGGTGTGCGCACCACGAGGTCGAACCCGTCCTGGCGTCGCTGGCCTGGGAGCCGGTCGGTGCGTCGATCGCGAGGCGTCACGGCTTCACGGCGAACGGCGGTCCGCGCGTCGGCGTCGACGGCACGGTCCACGACGGCACCGTCGCTGAACACCTCGACGAGTACGGCAAGCGGGACCGCGCGCTCGCGCTGGCCGCGCAGCGTGGTGTTGCGCCGGACCGGTGTTGCGCCGTCGGCGACAGCCGGTCGGACCTCCCGCTCTTCGGCTCGGTCCCCACGTCGTTCGCCCTGAACGCCGGTCCCGATGCGCGTGCTGCCGCGTCCGTCTCGATCGAGACCGGAGACCTCCGTGACCTCATCCCCTGGCTCGATCGGTGGGAGCGCGGCCTCGGCCGGAGGGACGGAGCGCGGACCCCGGGCTAGCGCCCGAGCAACGGCTCCCGCGACGCCATGCCGGCGGCACCAGCCCGCGCGACGGCGTCCGGCAGGGCGGCAAGGAACGCGTCCACGTCGGCCTCGGTCGACGTGTGGCCGAGGGTGATCCGGAGCGCCCCACGGGCGTCCTGCTCGGTCAGCCCCATGGCGAGCAGCACGTGCGACGCCTCGGGCACGCCCGCCTGGCAGGCCGAACCCGTGGAGACCGCGACGCCGGCGGCGTCGAGCAGGAACAGGAGCGAGTCCCCCTCGCAGCCGGGGAACGTGAAGTGCGCGTTGCCCGGCAACCGGTCGACCGGGTCGCCCATGAGCACGGCCGAGGGCACCGCCGCGAGCACACCGGCGACCAGGCGGTCGCGCAGGGCCTGCACCGAGGCGTGTGGCGTCGACGCCGCGACGCCGAACGCCGCGGCCGCGGGGGCGTCCTGCGTGCCGCTCCGGACCTGCCGCTGCTGCCCGCCGCCGTGGATGAGGGGTTCGACCGTGGCCTTGCGTCCGAGCACGAGTGCGCCGATGCCCACGGGGCCGCCGATCTTGTGGGCGGACACGCTGAGCGCGTCGAGGCCGGAGGCAGCGAACGACACCGGCACCTGCCCGTAGGCGGCGACCGCGTCGCTGTGCACGGGCACGCCGGCGGCGTGCGCGAGTTCGACGATCCGCGACACGGGCTGGATGGTGCCCACCTCGTTGTTCGCCCACAGGAACGTGACCAGGGCGACGTCCGAGGCGTCGGTGAGTCGGGCCTCCAGTCCGGCCAGGTCGACGCGACCCTGCGCGTCCAGCGGGACCACGTCGACGACCGCGCCCTCGTGCGTCTCCAGCCAGGTCAGGGTGTCGACGGTGGCGTGGTGCTCGCCGCCCGGCACGACGATGCGGGGTCGCCGGCGGTCGCGCTGGCGTGCCCAGAACAGGCCCTTCACGGCGAGGTTGATGCTCTCGGTCCCGCCGGAGGTGAAGACGACCTCGACCGGGTCGGCGTCGAGCGAGCGCGCGACGGCGGCGCGGCCGTCCTCGAGCAGCATCTTGGCGCGCTGGCCGGCGCTGTGGATCGAGGAGGGGTTGCCGACGGTGCCGAGCGCGTCGGTGAACGCGGCGAGCGCCGCGGGCAGCATCGGCGTCGTCGCGGCGTGGTCGAGGTAGACGGACACGAGCACTCCTTGGGATGAGCGATGTCCAGGATACGCGCCGGTCCTCGTACCCTGGTCGCGTGCACCAGACAGCGACCGACCACACGCCGGGGTTCTCCCTCGGGGGTTCCGTGCCGCGGTTCTCCCTGCGTTCGGCGACCGCGACGAGCGTCGTGCTCGTCGTGGCGGCAGCGTCCGACGGCGGTGTGACCCGCCACCCGCTCGACCGCGTGGCGGGGACCGACGTGTGGACCGGCGAGGTCCCCGGCGTCGCTCCGGGCGACCGCTACCACCTGCTCGTCGACGGACCGGTCGGGCCGCGGCACGGGTTCGACCCGGCCCGTCCCCTGCTCGACCCGTACGCCCGCGGGATCCTGCCGACGGGGGACGACGAGGCGGACGGTCCCCGGTGGACGAGCGTCGTCGTGGACGACGCATTCGACTGGGGCGGCGTCGTGAAGCCGCGGGTCCCGCTCGACCGTGCCGTCGTGTACGAGGCGAACGTCCGCACCCTGACCGCTGCGAACCCGCACCTGCCGGAGCACCTGCGCGGCACGTACGCCGGGGTCGCGCACGAGAGCACGATCGCGCACCTGCACCGCATCGGGGTCACGACGCTCGAGCTGCTGCCGGTGCAGGCGTTCGACACCGAGCGGTGGCTCCGCGACGCCGGCCGGCAGAACGCCTGGGGCTACAACACGCTCGGGTTCTTCGCCCCGCACGCGGCGCACGCCTCGGCGCCCGCGCAGCAGGAGGGCGCCGACGCCGTCCTGCGCGAGTTCAAGGGCATGGTCCGGCTGCTCCACGAGGCCGGCATCCAGGTGGTGCTCGACGTCGTCTACAACCACACCGCGGAAGAGGGCCTCGGCGGTCCGACGACGAGCCTGCGCGGCATCGACGGTGCGAACCGCTACCGCTGGGCGGCTTCCGCGCCGCCCTACCGGGACGGCTACTACGACACCACCGGGTGCGGGAACACGCTCGACACCTCGGTCGGGGCGACGGCGGACCTCATCGTCGACAGCCTGGTCTACTGGGCGCGCGAGGTGCAGGTCGACGGGTTCCGCTTCGACCTGATGGCCGCACTGGCCCGCGACGGCGAGCACCGGTTCGACCCGTCGCACCCGCTGCTCGAGCGGATCCGGAACCACCCCGACCTGCAGGACACCCTGGTGATCGCGGAACCGTGGGACGTCGGTCCGGACGGCTGGAAGACCGGCGCGTTCGGAGCCGCGGGGCCCCGGACGAGCGAGTGGAACGACGGGTTCCGCAACACGGTCCGGCAGTTCTGGCTCACCGACATCGCCGAGGAGCGCCGCACCGGCTTGCCGCAGACCGGCATCGGCGGGCTGGCCGAGGCGCTGACCGGGTCGCGGAGCACGTTCGGTGCCGACCGCGGTCCCCTGGCGAGCGTGAACTTCGTCACCGCCCACGACGGCTTCACCCTGCTCGACCTGGTGTCGTACGACGGCAAGCACAACGAGGCCAACGGCGAGGACAACCGCGACGGTTCGAACGACAACCGCTCGTTCAACCACGGCACCGAGGGCGACACCGCCGACCGCGGGGTCCGGGCCGCGCGGGGCAGGTCGATGCGCAACCTCGCGGCGACGCTCATGCTCTCGGCCGGGGTGCCGATGCTCACCGCGGGCGACGAGCGGAGCCGCACCCAGCACGGGAACAACAACGCCTACGTGGTGTCCGACGACCTCACCCCGGTCGACTGGTCGGACGACGAGGACGCCGAGACCATGACCGAGGCCGTCGCGGCCCTGGCCCGACTGCGGCAGGCGCACCCGGCGCTCCGCCCCACCCGCTTCGGCGTCGAGGGGCAGGAGACGCCCGGTGCCTCGCGGATGACCTGGTACGGGCCGGACGGCCACCCGATGACCGTCGAGGGCTGGGACCAGCCGGTGCACCGCGCCCTGCAGTACTTCGTCGAGTCGACGCCCGAGCACGAGCCCGCCGACCGGGTGCTCGTCGTCGTGCACGGCAGCGGCCGCACCCGCGACCTCACCCTGCCGGTGCGCGAGGACGTCCTCGGGTACCGCCTGGCCTGGTCGAGCGAGAAGCACCGCGACCACGAGCGACTCCGGCCCGCCGGCCAGGTGTTCACGGCGTACGGCCCGGGCATCCACCTGTTCGAGGTGGCGTAGGCGCCGGGGCCGCGGCCGGGGCCGGCGCGCGCGGCACCGGCCGGCGGGGCGGCGTGCGCCTCCTGCGCGCCGCGCCCCGCTGCGGTCGTCGTGCCCCGGAGCGACGGGGTGCGACGACCACAGCGGGGCGCGGTCCGGGGCCCGGCCGACGGACGGACGGGAGGCCCGTGGCGGCCCCGACCCGCGCCTCCCGTCCGTCCCTCCACAAGCACGGACGGTCGGCGCGCCGTCCACACGACGCGCGTCTCCGGGGAACACACGCCCCCTTCCGGGTAGCGTCGCCTCCGTGGCCATCGCAGACCGACCCCGACGCCCGAAGATCGGGCGCATCCCGATCACCGAGCTCGCCCCACGGACCCCGAACGGGTTCCCCGCCAAGGCCTTCGACGGCGAGGTGATCACGTTCGGTGCGACCGTCTTCCGAGAAGGACACGGCATCATCGGCGCCGACCTCGTCCTCGAACGCCCGGACGGTGGCACCCGCACCGTTCCGCTGACGCTCGTCTCCGCCGGTACCGACCGCTACGAGGCGACCGTGCAGGTCGACCACGTCGGCGTGTGGACCTGGCACGTCGAGTCGTACTCCGACGACTGGGCCACGTGGTTGCACGCCGCGCGGCTGAAGATCGCCGCCGGCGTCGACACCGAGGCGACCCTGCTCGACGGCGCCGTGCTGTTCGACCGCCTCGCCGAGGAGACCGGCTCCCCCGCAGCCACCCGCGCCGCGGAGCGCGTCCGCGACACCGACCTCGAGCCGGCCGAGCGCCTCGCCGCGGTCGACGACCCGCGCATCGTCGCCGAGGTCGAGGACGCCCCGCTCACCTCGCTCCGCACGTCCTCGCCGACGCAGCTGCTCGACGTCGAACGCACCCGCGCCGGCGTCGGCGCCTGGTACGAGTTCTTCCCCCGCAGCGAAGGCGCGAAGAAGAACGCCGACGGCTCCTGGAAGAGCGGCGACTTCCGCACCGCGGCCCGCCGCCTGCCGGCCGTCGCCCGGATGGGCTTCGACGTCGTCTACCTGCCGCCGATCCACCCGATCGGCACCACCGCGCGCAAGGGCCCGAACAACACGCTCACCCCGGGCCCGAACGACCCGGGCAGCCCCTGGGCCATCGGCTCCGCCGAGGGCGGGCACGACGCCATCCACCCGGACCTCGGCACCGAGGACGACTTCCGCGACTTCGTCGAGACCGCGAAGAACACCGGCATGGAGGTCGCGCTCGACTTCGCCCTGCAGTGCTCCCCCGACCACCCCTGGGTCACCGAGCACCCGGACTGGTTCACGCAGCGCGCCGACGGCTCCATCGCGACGGCCGAGAACCCGCCGAAGCGCTACCAGGACATCTACCCGATCCAGTTCGACTCCGACCCGGAGGGCCTCGTCACCGAGGTGCTCCGCGTGCTGCGCCACTGGATGGCGTTCGGCATCAAGATCTTCCGCGTCGACAACCCGCACACGAAGCCGCTGTGGTTCTGGGAGCGCGTCATCCGCGAGGTCCGCGACGAGCACCCCGACACGGTGTTCCTCGCCGAGGCGTTCACCCGCCCGGCGATGATGCGTGCCCTCGCCGAGACCGGGTTCCAGCAGTCCTACTCGTACTTCACGTGGCGGAACACGAAGGAGGAGATCGAGGAGTACTTCCAGGAGCTCTCGCACGAGACGAGCGACTACCTGCGCCCGAACCTCTTCGTGAACACCCCCGACATCCTCACCGAGTACCTGCAGTACGGCGGCCGTGCCGGCTACAAGGTGCGCGCGGCGCTCGCCGCGACCGGTGCGCCGACGTGGGGCATGTACTCCGGCTACGAGCTCTTCGAGGACGTCGCCCGTCCCGGCTCCGAGGAGAACATCGACAACGAGAAGTACGAGTACAAGCCCCGCGACTTCGCGCTCGCCGAGGCCGAGGGCGCGTCCCTCGCCCCGTACGTGACGATGCTCAACCGGTTGCGCGCCGCGCACCCCGCGCTGCGCCAGCTGCGGAACCTGCACGTGCACACCGCCGAGGACCCGGCGACCGTCGTGTACTCGAAGCACCTGCCCGGCGAGTTCAACCGCTCGGGCCGCGACGACACGGTGATCGTCGTCGCGAACGTCGACCCCCACTCGGCCCGCGAGACGACGGTCCACCTGGACCTCGCCGCGCTCGGCCTGCCGGCCGACGGCCAGTTCGACGTCCGCGACGTCGTGACCGGGCAGCGCTGGGTCTGGGGATCGTCGAACTACGTCCGCCTGGACGCGTTCCAGGAACCCGTGCACCTGCTCGTCGTGGAAGGACCCCACCGATGACGAACGACCCGACCGCCTCCTCCGCCCCGACCCCGGACCGGGGGCCGGCCGTGCCGCCGGTCCAGCCGCCGCCCCCGCCCGTCCCGCCGCGCGCCGCACCGGCGCCCCGGTACGAGCCCAAGGTGTCCGCTCCGGACGAGGACCTGCCCGGTGCCCCGGCCGCACCGCGCGAGTCCCCGGACCGCGACGTGCACGAGTCCGCCACCCTCGCCGGACACCCCGGCGACGCGGCGCACCCGCGCGGCCCCGTCGCCGCCGCGGCTCCCGTGCGCCCCGGGATCCAGCCGGGAGGCCCGACACCCGTCGTGCCGCCGACCTCCGTACCCGGTGGGTCGGCCGCCACCCCCGCTGCCGGTTCCGAGGCCGTGTCCGGCCCGCGTCCGGCCCCGATCGAGGACTGGCTGCGCCAGCAGGTCGCCGAGGGCCGCTGGTCGCAGCCCCACGACGTCCTGGGGCCGCACCCCGTCGACGGCGGCACGAGCGTCCGCGTGGTCCGCCACCTGGCCCGCGCCGTCCGGATCGTCCGCCCCGACGGCGACGACGTCGAGCTGACCCACGAGGGCGACGGCCTCTGGGCCGGTGCCACCGCCGGCGACCTCGGCCGGTACCGCGTCGAGGCCGACTACGACCACGACGAGTCGACCGACGAGGACGACGCCACCTGGACCACCGACGACGCGTACCGGTTCGCGCCGACGCTCGGCGAGCTGGACCTGCACCTGTTCGGCGAGGGCCGTGACGAGCAGCTCTGGCACCACCTCGGCGCGCACGCCCGCACGGTCGACGGCGTCGACGGGGTCGCCTTCGCGGTCTGGGCGCCCCGCGCCACCGCCGTCCGGGTGATCGGCGACTTCGAGGGCTGGGAGGGCCGCACCACCGCGATGCGCCGCCTCAACGACCTCGGTGTCTGGGAGCTGTTCTGGCCCGGCGCCGTCGTCGGACAGCGCTACAAGTTCCAGATCCTCACCGACTCCGGGTGGGTGGAACGGGCCGACCCGTTCGCCCGCCAGGCGGAGATCGCCCCGGCGACGGCCTCGGTCGTCACCGAGTCCACCTACACGTGGTCCGAGGGCGACGCTGCGTGGATGGAGCGCCGGGCGCAGACCACCACCCACGACGCCCCGATGAGCGTCTACGAGGTGCACCTCGGCTCGTGGCGCCCGGGCCTGTCGTACCGCGAGGTCGCCGACCAGCTCATCGGCCACGTGCAGTACACCGGCTTCACCCACGTCGAGTTCCTGCCGCTCGCCGAGCACCCGTTCGGCGGCTCGTGGGGCTACCAGGTCACCGGGTACTACGCGCCGACCGCACGCTACGGCTCGCCGGACGACCTGCGCTACCTGATCGACCGCCTGCACTCCGCCGGCATCGGCGTGATCATGGACTGGGTCCCCGGGCACTTCCCGAAGGACGAGTGGGCCCTCGGCCGCTTCGACGGCTACGCGCTGTTCGAGCACCCGGACCCCCGCCGCGGCGAGCAGCTCGACTGGGGCACCTACGTCTTCGACTTCGGGCAGCCGCAGGTGCGCAACTTCCTGGTCGCGAACGCTCTGTACTGGCTCGAGGAGTTCCACATCGACGGCCTGCGGGTCGACGCGGTGGCCTCGATGCTCTACCTCGACTACTCCCGCACCGACTGGCTGCCGAACGTCCACGGCGGCCGCGAGAACCTCGACGCGATCGCGTTCCTGCAGGAGACGAACGCGACGGCGTACAAGCGCTACCCGGGCATCGTGATGATCGCCGAGGAGAGCACCTCGTGGCCGGGTGTCACCCAGCCGACGAGCGCCGGCGGGCTCGGGTTCGGGCAGAAGTGGAACATGGGGTGGATGCACGACTCCCTCGAGTACGTGCAGCGCGACCCCGCGTACCGCAGCTACCACCACGACGAGATCACGTTCTCGTTCGTCTACGCCTTCAGCGAGCAGTTCACCCTGCCGATCAGCCACGACGAGGTCGTGCACGGCAAGGGCTCGCTCATCGGCAAGATGCCGGGCGACGAGTGGCAGAAGCTCGCGAACGTGCGTGCCTACCTCGCCTTCATGTGGTCGCACCCCGGCAAGCAGCTGCTCTTCATGGGGCAGGAGTTCGCCCAGCCCGCCGAGTGGTCCGAGGCGAAGGGCCTCGACTGGTGGCTCCTCGACCAGCCGGGCCACCGTGGCGTGCAGGACCTCGTCGCGGAACTGAACCGCGTGTACAAGGACTCCCCCGCGCTGTGGACGCACGACAGCACCGCCGAGGGCTTCGAGTGGATCGAGGGCGGTGACGCACCGCACTCGACGATCGGGTTCCTGCGGAAGGCCGGCGACGAGCGCATCGCGGTCTTCGTCAACTTCTCCGGCGTGCCGGTGGAGCGCCGCTTCGGTCTGCCGACCGCAGGCGAGTGGCACGAGGTCCTCAACACCGACGCGGCCGAGTACGGCGGCTCCGGCGTGGGCAACCTCGGGGTCGTCACCGCCGAGGAGACCCCGTGGGCGGGCCGACCGGCCTCCGCGCACCTGGTGGTCCCCCCGCTCGGCGCCGTCTGGCTGCGCCTCGCTCCCTGACCCGGGGCAGTTCCGCGCACAGGAAGACAGATCGCGCGGAGGAGGCCCGTCGTTCCGGCCCCCTCCGCGCGTTCCTGAGTCCCACCGCACACGCGGCGGAACGGGACGTCGCGGCGCGCACGCCGAGACGGACGGGAGGCCCGGTGCCAGCTGGCACCGGGCCTCCCGTCCGTCTCGTGGTGTGTCTAGTACAGGGCGCTCGCGAGGCGCCGGCGGGCCGCGACGACGCGCGGGTCCTCGGTCCCGACGAGCTCGAAGTACTCGACGAGCCGCACGCGGAGCGCCTCGCGGTCCTCGCCGAAGACCGTCGGCACGAGGTCGAGCAGCCGGCCGAGGGCGTCCTCGACGTGCCCACCGGCGACGTCGAGGTCCGCCACCGCGAGCTGCGCGGGGACGTCCGTCGGCCCCGCGGCGGCAGCCGCACGGATGTCGTCGGCGGACCGGCCGTCGAGCCGGTCGAGGAGCGACACCTGCGCGAGCCCGGCGACGGCCATTTGGTCGTGCGGGTCCTGCGCGATCGCGGTCTTGTACTCGGCGATCGCCGTCGCGTAGTCGCCCTGCTCGATGGCGTCGTAGGCCGCCTGGTGGTGCGGCGGCAGTGGCTCCGGCTCCGGCTCGCCCTGCTCGGTCGCGTCCGCAGGGGCAGCCCCGTCGACGGTGACCCGCCCGGACACGCCGTTCTGCTCGGCGGCCTGCAGGACCTGCTCGAACACGTCACGCACCTGCGCCTCGGGCAGTGCCCCGACGAACAGCCCGAGGGGCCGTCCGCCGATCACCGCGGCGACGGTCGGGATCGACTGCGCCTGGAACGCCTGCACGAGCTGCGGGTTCGTGTCGGCGTCGACCTTCGCGAGCACCACACGTCCGGCGTACTCGGCGGTCAGCTGTTCGAGGATCGGCGAGAGCTGCTTGCACGGCCCGCACCACTCCGCCCAGATGTCGACGATCACCGGGACGACCGAGGACAGCTGGAGCACGTCCTGGAAGCTCTGGTCGGTGACGTCGAGGACGAGCGACGGGACGGTCAGGTCGCCGCCGGTCTCGGAGCCGTCCACAGCGGCACCCTGCGGCGCCGGGGCACCCGCGGACTGCGGGGGCTGCTGCGGCCGCTGGGCGCGGTCGACGAGGGACGACAGGTCGACGGCTCCACGGAGCCCGGCCGGGGTCGGGGGGATGTTGCTCATTGCACCTCACTTGCTGCGGTCAGGCCCTGCGTGAACCCGAGCAGGACCACTTTGCCACCCGAGGCGACCGGCGGGACGGAGAACAGCAGCTGGACGCTGTACGTCGCGCTGATCCCCTTCTTGCTGCTGTCCACACCGGACAACGCCTTGACGGCACCCTCGGTGTTGACCTCGGCGCCGGAGGCCGTCGGGGTCACCTTCTCGATCTCGTCCAGGTCGGCCGAGACGAGCGCCCCCGCGTCGTCGGTCGCGATGGCGACCGCGCTGTCGGCGGGGACCTCGGACGAGTAGTCGATCTCCGCCGTGTCCGGCAGCGACTTCGCCTTCTTGTCCTTGTAGGCCTTGCCGATCGTGGTGCGGAGCGCGTCGCCCTCGCTCGAGAACAGGTCGGCGTACTCGCTCTTCGCGTCCTTCGACAGGATGTCCGCGTAGGCCGTCGCCACCTGGTCGGGAGCGATCGTCAGGAGCTTCGACTCGGGCGTCAGGAGCGCCGCACCGATCGTGGTCGGGGCGAGGCTCGGGATCTGCGCGTCGGCCTCGAGCGAGACGTCGTAGGCGACCTTGTACGGGTCACGCGCGGAGTCCTGCACGAGGGTCAGCGCCTGCGGGGCGGCCTTCGCGTCGCAGTCCTCGGCGACGATCGTGAACACCGTGCGGGGCCAGGTGTCGGTCTGCTGCGGGAGCGCGACGCAGACCTGACCGGAGGAGATCGTCGGCGGCGCCTTGACCTCGGAGTCCTTGCCGCGGATCGAGTAGTTCGCCAGCCGGAGCTCGAGCGCCGCCCCGCTGAACCGGGTCCGGACGAGGTCGCGGTCCCGTCGGCCGTCGGCTTCCTTCGCCACGTCGGCGATGCGGTCGACGACGCGGCTGATCTGCTGCTTCGTCGCCGCGGTCGGCTCCGTGGTGGTGGCGGCACCGGTCGCCGTCGCGGTCGGCGTCGGGGTCGCGAGCGAGGCGTCGACGCCCTGCGGCCAGTAGTCGGACGAGCAGCCGGCCAGGGTGAGCGCGCCGACGAGGACGACCGGCACGCCGATGAACGCGCGGGAGCTGCGGCGACCGCGCGAGGGGACCTGGGCCCCGGCTGCGGCGGCCCGACGGGACGCACGGACGCGCGGCGGACGGGTGCCACCGCTGCGGCGGCGGGGTCCGCGGCCGCGACGCTGGTGCAGGAACGCGAGGACGAGGAGCACGATCCCTCCGAGGACGAAGACACCACCGGCGACCAGGAGCGGCCCGACGGTCGGTGTGGCGGTGTCGCGGGGCCAGGTGACGGACACGTTGCTCGGCGCCGCGGCCTCCCCGTCGCTGACGATGAGCACGGAGACGTCCTGCGGCAGTCGGACGGTGAACTGCCCGGCGCCGTCCCACTCCTGGTACCAGAGGTCGCTGCCCTCGGGCGAGGGGACGCTCGACTCGGAACCGGTGGTCCGACCGACGAGCGCGGCCTTCTCGGCGTCGAACCGGAGCGTGGTGTGCTCGGCGTCGCCCACCCAGGCGTCCACGTCGGCGGTCTTGCCGTACGCGGCGAACACCTTGCCGGACCCGGAGACGTTGATGCGCTGGTAGCCGGGGTTCGCGTTGAGCGTCGACCCCGGGATGACGGTCACCGGCGCGGAGCTGGTGGTCGAGCTCTGCGCGACGAGGGACGACGGCGGGGCGAACACCGTCCGCTGTCCGACCGCGAGCGCGACGAGCAGCAGGCCGATGACGAAACTGACGATCGCCAGGACGAATCGCACGAACTCTCTCCCTACCGCGCCGGGGTGGGGAGTCGGCGCGCGAATCAGCGACTCAGGATAGCGAGCAACACTGGACGGCGCATCCATCCGCGCTGACGTCGGTCACAGAAGCGGCCCGCCGGGCACCATTACAATCGGTGCGCGGCCCGGACCGGGCCCTCCGCCGAGCACCAGGAGCGACACGTGGCGAACGACGAGGCCGAGTTCGGGACCGAGCTGCGCGGGTACCGCCGCGACGAGGTCGACCGTTCCCTGAACGACCTGCGTCGCGAGCTCATCAAGTCGAACACCGACCGGGCAGACGCCGCGAAGGAGATCCGGCTGCTGCAGTCGCGCGTCTCCGAGCTCCAGGGCGAGCTCGACGAAGCCGGCACCCCGACCTACAGCGGACTCGGCACCCGCCTCGAGTCGACGCTGCGCGTGGCCGAGGAGCAGTCCACCCGCCTCATCAGCCAGGCCGACATCGACGCCCAGCGTCTCCGCGCCTCGAGCCGCGCCGACGCCGAGCGCACCCTGCGCGAGGCCCGCGACGAGGCGTCCGACACCCTCGAGGACGCCCGCACCCGTGCGACCAACGAGCTGACCCGCGCCCGCGCCGAGGCCGCCGACACCGTCGAGCGTGCCCGCGCCGAGTCCGGCCTGCTCACCCAGGACGCCCGCAACGAGGCCGCCGCCATCCGCGGCGCCGCGCTGACCGAGGCAGCCGAGGTCCGTTCGGTCGCGATCCGCGAGACGAACGCCCTCCGTGCCCAGGTCGAGCACGAGGTCGCCGAGCTGCGCGAGGCCGCACAGCGCGCCTCCGCCGACGCCCGCACCGCCGCGGCCGACCTCGACCGCGAGACCGAGCACCGCCGCTCGGTGTTCGAGGCCGACCACACGCGCCGCACCGAGGACCTCGACCGCGAGGAGACCACGCGTCGACAGGCCCTCGAGCGCGAGGTCGCCGAGGGGCGCGCCGCGTGGCACCGTGAGCGCGACGAGGAGCAGCAGGCGCACGCCCTGGCGCTCGAGACCGGCCGCGCCGAGCTCGACGCCGAGGTCGCCCGTCGCCGTGACGAGCTCGACAGCGAGTTCGCGGACCGCCGCCGGGTGCTCGACGAGGACCTCGCGGCTGCCCGCGCCGAGTGGGACCGCGAACTCGCCGCCGCCCGCACGGCCCTCGAGCAAGAGGTCGGCGCGGCCCACGCGCAGCTCCGCGTCGACGAGGAGCAGACCCGCGTCGAGAACGCGCGGCTCGTGCAGGAGACCGCGGAGCGCATCGCCCGCGAACTCGAAGAGCACCAGGACCGCATCGCCCGGGAGCGCGCCGAAGCCGACGCCGCCGCGGGGCGCGCCGTCCGCGAGCACGAGGACACCCTCGCCGCGCGCCGCGAGCGCGAGCACGCCGAGGTCGACACCGAGATCGCGGACCGTCGGACGAACGAGCTCGGCACCCTGGAGGCCGAGCGCACCGCGCTGCGCCAGGAGATCGACACCGCCCGCGCCGACCTCGCGAAGGAGCGCGACGAGGCACGTGCCGAGATCGCCCGCGAGCGTGACGAGGCCCGGACGACGCTCGAGTCCGAGCTCGCGTCACGCCGGGACGACGCCGAGCAGGACTACCTGCAGAAGCACCACGAGACGGTCACCGAGACGCAGAAGTACCTCGACGAGGCGAACCTGCAGCTCGCCGAGGCCACTCGCCGCGCGACCGAGGCCCGCGAGCGGGCCGAGCGTCTGCAGCAGGAGGCCGACGACCTCGAGCGCACCAGCACCACCGAGGCGCAGGAGCACGCCCGCACGATCGTCGCCGACGCGCAGGACCGCGTGCACCGCATGGTCGCGGACGCCGAGGAGCGCACGGCGGGCGTGGTCGCCGAGGCCGAGGACCGCCTGGCGGCCATCCGGACCGAGCGCGACGCGGTGGCCGGCTACCTGGAGAACCTGCGCGGCGTGCTCACGCACGCCACCGGGCTGCTCGGCACGGCGCCCGCCGTGGACGCCACGGACGGGGACGACGCGACGGACGCCACCGACCGCTGACGCGGGCCTGCCTGGAGGCCCGCCCCGCGCCTCCGGGTCGGCCCGCGCCGTGCAGGGGGCGGGTCGCAGGGCCCGCCGGCCGCGTCCGTCAGGCCGGCAGCGTCCGTCAGACCGGCCAGTGCGTCGGCAGCGGAGCGCTGCCCGGCACGACGAGGTCGGCGATCGCGTCGAGGACGATCCGCACGTACCGCTCCCCCACCCACAGGTGCTTCGCACCCTCGACCGGCACCACGCGGACGTTCGGTGCGAGCGCGAACCGCTCGACCGCCTCGGCCGGCTGCAGGAAGTCGTCGTGCTCCGGGACGAGCGCCACCACGGGCACCCGGACGGCGGCCCACCGGGCGAGCTCTTCGTCGGTCGTGCGGTGCAGCGGCGGTGACAGGAGCACCACCCCGGCGACCCGGCCGGCCTCGACGTGTTCGAGCGCGTGCTTCAGCGCGACCTCGGTCCCGAAGGACCACCCGACCAGCCACGGCGTCGGCAGGCCCCGGTCGGTGACCTCGGCGACGGCGGCCCGCAGGTCGAACCCCTCGGACACACCGTCGCCGAAGGTGCCCTCGGACGTGCCGCGCGGCGAGGTGACGGAACGGAAGTTGAAGCGCAGCACGGCGACGTCGGCCAGGGCGGGCAGTCGGGCTGCCGCCTTCTTGAGGACGTGGGAGTCCATGAAGCCGTGCGCGGTCGGCAGCGGGTGCAGGGTGACGATCGTGCCCCGGGCCGGACGCTCCGCCGGTTCGGCGAGCTCACCGACCAGGACGAGGTGGTCGTCGGTGACGAGCTCGACGTCGGTGCGCCGCGCGGGCAGTTCCGTCGCGGACCGGATCTCGGTGTCGGCCGACGGCTCAGGGGTCACGCGATGCTCCAGCAGCGGTTGTGCCAGTGGCGGCGCGAGGCGAGGTCCGCGGCGTCGCCGAGGACACCGTCGGCCCGCCAGACCACCACGTGCGCGGTCCCGGGCAGGACGGCGCCGCCGCAGCCCGGGCAGACGTACTCCTTCTGCGCCGAGGCGGCCGAGATCGGCTGCACCTGGTACTCCCGCCCACGGCGGACCTCGGTGCGCTTCCACCCCGCCATCAGCCGGTCGAGGCCCGGCGCCTCGTCAGGCTCGACGTCGCGACCGCGGGGACGCCGCGGCCGGTTGCTGCGCGGCACCCGAGCTGCCGATCAGTACCAGTTGACGGCCTGGCTGTGACCCCAGGCAGCACACGGGGTGCCGTAGACACCCGCGATGTAGTTCAGGCCCCACGTGATCTGCGTCGCCGGGTTCGTCTGCCAGTCGGCACCGGCCGTGGCCATCTTGCTGCCGGGCAGTGCCTGCGGGATGCCGTACGCGCCGCTCGGGTTGTAGGCGTTGACGCGCCAGCCCGACTCCTTGTTCCACAGCGAGACGAGGCAGTTGTACTGGTCGGTGCCCCAGCCGCGAGCGGTGACCTGCGCGAGGGCGATCTCCTGCGCGCTGCCCGGGTCCGGCGCGGCGGCCACGGCGGCCAGCGTGTTGCTGGCGGACACCGGCTCGTCGGTGGCGGTGGCCTCGTCGGCTCCGTCGGTGGCGTCGGCGTCGGTGGTCTCGGCGACCTTCGGGGCCTTCTTGACCTTCGGCGCGGGCACGGTGACCTCGTAGCCGTCACGGTCGGCAACCGTCAGGCCGGCACCGCCGGCGGTGAACTGCTGGGGCTTCGTCGGGGTCTTCACGAGCACCGGGGTGTCGACCGCGGCCTGGGCCACGTCGGCCTGCAGCGGGTTGAAGAGCGAGCCGCCGACGAACAGGAACACACCGAAGAACGAGATGGCGGGGACGCGGGCGCGCTTCCGGGCGAAGGTGTTGACCGACGCGGTCGCGGTGGGCCGGACACCGGCCGACGACCGTGCGGTCGGACGCTGCCGCACGGGCGCGGTCGCCACGACGCGGGGCGCCTCGTGCGCGAACGCCGAGACGTTCTCGTCGGAGACCCGGTTCGCCGCGACGGACTTCGGGGTGGCGACGGGGGCGGTCACCGCCGGCAGCACCGGTGGGTCCGCTCGGAGCACCGAGGCGTCCGCGCTGCGGGTTCGGTTCAGTGCCGCGCGGCGCTCACCCGAGGCCTGGTGGCCGAGGTGCTCGCGGGGATCGCGGTCGGAGCTGTGGTCTGCCGTGTGCCTGCCCATGAGTAGGACCAGGGTAACGGAACGATCACGGAAAACGAAGCACTGGTCACAGCGCGTCGCGGACCGGTTCAGCGGACCGCGAGCATGACCTCGACGACGGCGTCGAGGACCGCGTCGACCTGGGCTTCGCGGTAGCCGCCGTGCTTCGGTCGGAACACGACGGAGCGGACCTCGGTGAGGCTGAGGGCCTTGCCCTCGCGGAAGTAGCCGGCGAGGCGTTCGGCGAAGGCGTCGACGTCCTTCGGGTGGTACCCGGTGCCGAGGAAGCTCACCCGGCGGAACCGCTGCCCGTCCGGCCGCTCGAGCCGCGCCACGACGTCGGACGCCTTGGTGCGGGCCTCGGCGTACCAGGCCTTCTGTCCGACCTCGGTGATCTCGCGCTCGCGCTCACGTGCGGCGAAGGCGTCCTCGAGGCGCTCGAGCGCGGCGTCGACGTGCGAGGTCGAGTAGCCGCCCTTCCGCATCGAGAAGGCCGTCGCGCGGATCTTCGCGGCCTCGATCCCGGGGGCGCTGTCGTCGGCGGAGTACGCACGACGGGCGTCCTCGAGGAACCGCTCGACCTCGTCGACGTCGTAACCGAGTGCGGACCGGGCTGCGGTCGGGAAGGTGGTTGCCACGGCGACATTCTGCCAGTCCGTCACCGTGGCACAACCTGGACGCGCTGAGGACGGCACCGCGACGGTGCCGCTGACGACGATCAGTGGCCGACGACGATCAGTGGCTGACGACGATCAGTGGTTGACGATGAGGTACAGCACGTACCCGACGGCGGCCGACGGCAGGATGCTGTCGATCCGGTCGAGCAGTCCCCCGTGCCCGGGCAGGAACGACGAGATGTCCTTGATGCCGAGGTCGCGCTTGATCATCGACTCGGTCAGGTCGCCGAGCGTGGCCGACCCGGAGATGAGCACGCCGAGCACCACACCGGTCCACCAGGGCAGCCCGAGCATGAGCCAGCTCACCAGGATGCCGACGACGATGCTCGCCGCGACGGAGCCGGCGAAGCCTTCCCAGGTCTTCTTCGGGCTGATCCGCGGCGCCATCGGGTGCTTGCCGAGGTTGAGCCCGGTCGCGTACGCCCCGGTGTCCACGGCGACGACGACCAGGATGAACCCGATCACCCAGAGGTTGCCCTGCGGCTGCGCGGAGAGCAGCACCACGCAGGCGCCGAGCAGCGAGATGTACGCCTGCACGAACAACCCGTTCGTGAGGTCGCGGAAGACGTTGCCGGCGGACGGCTTCTGCCGAGCCACCGTGACCTCGACCAGCCGCCAGAGGCTGATGAGCACGATGCCGCCGAGCAACGTGAACAGCGCGGCGACCTGTCCGTACAGGAACGACGCCGGCACGATCGCGATCGCGACCGCGACGCTCGGGATCCGCGGCACGTCGCGACCCGCGAACCGCATCGCGCTCGTGAGCTCGTAGACGCCCACGCCGAGCAGGAACGCCGCCACGACCATGAACGACGGGGTCCAGAGCAGCAGCGAGCCGAGCATCACCACGGCGAACGCGAGCGCGATGCCGATCGCCGCCGGCAGGTTGCGCCCGGTCCGCGCCGTCAGTGCCTCGTTGCGCGCGCCGAGGTCGGCCCGGCGTTGCCGGAGCTGCGCCTCGAAGTCGGTGCGGGCCGCTCGGGCACGCGCATCGAAGTCCTGGCGCAGCCCCTTCTTCGCGGACCCGGTGTCGACGGGTCCGTGCGGTTCTGTGGGGCGGTCACCGCCCGGTTGCGGGCGGTGCATCAGACCTCGAGGAGTTCGGCTTCCTTCTTCTTCAGCGAGTCGTCGATCTGGTCGACGTGCTTCTTCGTCAGGGCCTCGAGGTCCTTGTCGCCGCGGGCGATCTCGTCGTCCGAGATCTCGCCCTTCAGCGCGTCGAGGTCGTCCTTGGCGCGGCGGCGGATGTTGCGGATGACGACCTTGTGGTCCTCGCCCTTGCCGCGCACGAGCTTGACGAACTCCTTGCGGCGGTCCTGCGTGAGCTCCGGGATCGTCACGCGGACGATCTCGCCGTCGTTCGACGGGCTCGCGCCGAGGTTCGGGAACGTCGCGATGGCACGCTCGATCTCCTTGAGCGCCGACTTGTCGTACGGCGTCACGATGAGCGTGCGGGCCTCGGGGGTCTGCAGCGAGGCGAGCTGCGCGAGCGGCGTCGGGGTGCCGTAGTACTCGACGGGGATCTTCTGGAAGAGCGCGGCGTTGATCCGGCCGGTTCGGACGGTGGAGAAGTCGTCCTTGGCGACCTCGACCGCCTTCGCCATCTTCTCGGTGGCTTCGGTCAGGACATCACTGATCACGGTGTTACTCCTTCGGTACTGGCGTCGAGTCTAGTCAGCGCGGCAGGTCAGTTGCTGACCACGGTGCCGATGCGCTCGCCCCGGATGGCGGCCTGGACGTTGCCCTCGCCCTCCATGCCGAAGACGTGCATCGGCATGCCGTTGTCCATGCAGAGCGAGAACGCGGTCGCGTCGACCACCTTGAGGCCCTTGAGCAGGGCGTCCTGGTACGTCACGTGGTGCAGCTTCTCGGCCGTGGCGTCCTTCTTCGGGTCGGCGGTGTAGACCCCGTCGACGCCGTTCTTCGCGACGAGGACCTCGTCCGCCTTGATCTCGAGCGCACGCTGCGCCGCGACCGTGTCGGTGGAGAAGTAGGGCAGCCCGGCGCCGGCGCCGAAGATGACGACGCGGCCCTTCTCGAGGTGCCGCTCGGCGCGCCGCGGGATGTACGATTCGGCGACCTGGGTCATCGAGATGGCGGACTGCACGCGGGTCGCGGCACCGGCCTGCTCGAGGAAGTCCTGCAGCGCGAGCGCGTTCATCACCGTGCCGAGCATGCCCATGTAGTCGGCGCGGCCGCGGTCCATGCCGCGCTGCGAGAGCTCCGCGCCGCGGAAGAAGTTGCCCCCGCCGACGACGATCGCGATCTCGACGTCCTGTGCCGCCACGGCGATCTCACGGGCGATCGAGCCGATCACGTCGGGGTTCACGCCGAGGGACCCGGCCCCGAAGGCCTCTCCCGAGAGCTTCAGCAGGACCCGGCGTCGTCCGGTCTTCTCGTCGGTCATCTGGTCGCACCCTTCGTCGATGTCTCGTGGGAATCTACCCGGCCGCAGCCGGTCCGGCGGACGCACGTCGTGCCTCCAGGCCGGGTCCGCGCGCACGAGCGCGCGAAAACGGGGTCAGGAACCAACCTGGTTCCTGACCCCGTCACGGGTTCGTTACGCGCCGACCTTGACGCGGGCGAAGCCCTGGATCGTGATGCCGGCGTTCTCGGCGGCCTTCGCGACGGAGATCTTGTTGTCCTTCGCGTAGTCCTGGTCGAGGAGCGCGACCTGCTTGATGAAGGCGTTGACGCGACCCTCGACGATCTTCGGCAGGGCGGCCTCCGGCTTGCCCTCCTCGCGCGTGATCGCCTCGACGGTCGCGCGCTCCTTCTCGATCGCGTCGGCCGGGACGTCCTCGCGCGTCAGGTACGACGGGTTCGCGAACGCGACGTGCTGGGCGATCGAGCGGGCCTCGGCGGCGTTGTCGCCCTCGTAAGCGATGACGACGGCGATCTGCGGCGGCAGGTCCTGGCTGGTCTTGTGCAGGTAGATCTCGAAGGCCGAGCCCTCGACACGGCGGACCGTGCGGACCTCGAGCTTCTCGCCCAGCGCGGCGGCGGCCTCGTTGACGACCTCGAGGACGGTCTTGCCGTCCAGCGGGGCGGCGTTCGCGGCGGCGACGTCGGCGGCACCGGCGGCCGAGACGGCCCCGAGCACCTTGTCGGCCAGCGTCGTGAACTTCTCGTTCTTCGCGACGAAGTCGGTCTCGCTCGCGAGCTCGACGACCGTGGCGGCGCCGTTCTCGCTCGAGGCGACGACGACACCCTCGGAGGTGGCGCGGTCGTCGCGCTTGGCGACGGCCTTCGCACCCTTGATGCGGAGCAGCTCGACGGCCTTGTCGTAGTCGCCGTCAGCCTCGACGAGGGCGTTCTTGGCGTCCATCATGCCGGCGCCGAGGTCCTCGCGGAGCTTCTTCACGTCAGCAGCGGTGAAGTTTGCCATTGACAGGAGTCCTTTCTGGACTGTGAGTGTGTGGAGAGTGGAGGCGGGGCGCCGGACCCGGTCGGGTCCGGCGCCCCGGCAGCTCACTCGGCGGGGGTGGTCTCCGCAGCAGCCTCGGCCTCGGCCGTCGGCTCCGCGTTCTTCGCGTCGTCGGCGATCGGCTCGCCGATCTCCTTCGCTGCGACCTGCGCGTCGGCGTCGTTCTCCTCGACGGGGGCGGCGGGCGCCTCGGTCGTGGCGGCGGCCTCGCCACCGAGGAGCTCCTGCTCCCACTCGGCGAGGGGCTCGGAGGCCTCGTCCTCGTCGCCACCGTTGTGGCGGGTCTTCAGGCCCTCGGCCGCGGCGTCGGCGACGATGCGGGTCAGCAGACCGACGGAGCGGATCGCGTCGTCGTTGCCCGGGATCGGGTAGGTGATCTCGTCGGGGTCGCAGTTGGTGTCGAGGATGCCGATGATCGGGATACCGAGCTTCTGCGCCTCGTCGACGGCGAGGTGCTCCTTCTTGGTGTCGACGATCCAGAGCGCGCTCGGGGTCCGCGTGAGGTTGCGGATACCACCGAGGGTCTTGTGGAGCTTGTCCAGCTCGCGCTTCTTGATGAGGAGCTCCTTCTTGGTGAAGCCCTTCGTCGTGTCGTCGAAGTCGATCTCCTCGAGCTCCTTCATGCGCGCGAGGCGCTTGGAGACCGTCTGGAAGTTCGTGAGCAGACCGCCGAGCCAACGCTGGTTGACGTACGGCTGGCCGACGCGGGTCGCCTGCTCGGCGATGGAGCCCTGGGCCTGCTTCTTGGTGCCCACGAAGAGGATCGTGCCACCGTGCGCGACCGTCTCCTTGACGAAGTCGTACGCGCGGTCGATGAAGGCCAGCGACTGCTGCAGGTCGATGATGTGGATGCCCGAGCGCTCGGCGAGGATGAAGCGCTTCACCTTCGGGTTCCACCGACGGGTCTGGTGTCCGAAGTGGACGCCGCTGTCGAGCAGCTGGCGGATGGTGACGACGGCCATGTGCCGTCCTCCTTCTGTCTTCTCGGCGCGCAGCCGTGCTCTCGCACGTCGCTGCGGACCTGTTGCGGTTGTGTCGACCACGACCCTCGGTCGTGGTCCCTGGTGCCCTGGCACGCGACCGCCCGCTCGTGAGAGCGGGACCGATGGTCGGGTGCCGCGCCGGTGACGGCGCTGTGGACACGCGAAGTCAGCGCGCCGGAGCGCACTGCTGAGGAGATGCTAGCAGACGGTGGACGCACAGGAGGCGCGGTGCAGGTCGGACCTGCACCGCGCCTCCTGAGCGTGGTGACGCTGGTGCGTCAGGGCGTGGTGCCCGCGCTGTGACGCTGGTGCGTCAGGCCTTCGCGGACACGGTGTCGCCCTCGGCGGAGATGCCCATCTCCTCGAGCGAGCGGCCCTTCGTCTCCGGGATCTTCGCGATGACGAAGAACAGCGAGATGAGCGCGAACAGCGCGTAGATGCCGTACGTGACCGTCAGGTTGAAGCTCGAGAGCACCGGGAAGGTGATCGTGACGAGGAAGTTCGCCACCCAGTTGGCGGCCGAGCCGACGCCGAGCGCGGTGGCACGGATGCGGTTCGGGAACATCTCGCCGAGCAGCACCCACATGAGCGGACCCCACGTCGCGCCGAACGACACGACGAACAGGTTCGCGAAGATGAGCGCGATGATGCCCCACGCGCCGGGCAGGTTCGGCTCGCCGTCGACGATCGTCGCCTGCGAGAACGCGATCGCGACCATGAGCAGCGACACGAACATGCCCGAGGACCCGGCGACCAGCAGCGGCTTCCGGCCGAGCTTGTCGACCGTGAAGATCGCGATGAAGGTGACCGCGACGTTCACCACCGAGGTGATGGTGGAGATGAGGAAGGACTGGTCCTCCTTGAATCCGACGGCCTGCCAGAGCGTCGTCGAGTAGTAGAAGATCACGTTGATGCCGACGAACTGCTGCAGCACGGCGAGGATGATGCCGACCCAGACGATGGGCTGCAGACCGAAGCGGTTGCCGCGGATCGAGCCCTTCTTCTGCTGCGCTTCCTTCTCGATGCCGTCCTGGATCTCCTCCAGGCTCGTGTTCACGGTGTCGCGCGGCACGATCTTCGTCATGACCTCGCGGGCGTCGTCCGTGCGGCCCTTCGCCAGCAGGTAGCGCGGCGACTCCGGCAGCGTGATGGCCAGCACGCCGTAGACCACCGAGGGGACGATGCCGACCAGGAACATCCAGCGCCAGGCCGGCAGCCCGGCGACGACCTCGGACGCGCCGCCCGCCGTGACCGCGAAGAACTGGTCGGAGAGCAGGGCGGCGAAGATGCCGAGCGTGATGGCGAGCTGCTGGAACGAGGCCAGCCGCCCACGGATCGCCTTCGGGGAGACCTCGGAGATGTAGGCCGGCGCGATGACCGACGCGGTCCCGATGCCGAGACCGCCGACGAGACGCCAGATGACGAAGTCCCACGTGGCGAAGGCGAAGCCCGAGCCGATCGACGAGACCAGGAACAGCACGGCCGCCCAGAACATGATGCGCGTGCGGCCGAACCGGTCGGCGAGGCGCCCGGCGAAGAACGCGCCGAACGCACAGCCGATCAGGGCCGAGGCGACCGCGAAACCGCTGGCGGCCTCGGACAGCCCGAACTCACCCTTGATCGCGTCGACCGCACCGTTGATGACGGACGAGTCGAAGCCGAAGAGGAAACCGCCCACCGCTGCTGCGATGGCGAACGCGGTGACCTTCCCCTTGAACGCACGGTCTTCGCCGTGCCCGGTCGCTGTGTTGGACACGATGCTCCTGGGTTCTGCCGCCGTGCGGGGGTTGCTGCACGGTGCCCCGGTGGTCGGCTGGTTCGCCGTCCGAGCGGCGTTGCGTGTTCCGGAGCGGCCCCGACTGTACTCCTCGAGGGGGCGCGGGTCACAAACGGGGGCGGCGCGGGCACGGCGGCGGGGCGCGGGCATGGGCAGGCGGCGGGGGCACGGGCACGGGCTTTGCGACGATGCGCGCGTCGATCGTCGCGTGGTCCGTCGCAGAGTGCGTGGTTGCCGTGCGACATGGTCGACGTCGTACGACCGCGATCGTGTCGCGTGGGCCGCGTGCGACGGCGCGGACGGCCACCGTGCGACATGGTCGACGTCGTACGACCGCGATCTTGTCGCGTCGGCCGGGTGCGACGGCGTGGACGGCCACCGTGCGACATCGTCGACGTCGTGCGACAGCGATCGTGTCGCGTGCGCCGGGGCGCTCGGCCTGCACAGGCCGGGAGGCCCGCCCCACCCTCCACAGGTCGACCCACCCGGCCCGCACAGCCGTTCCGACAGCGCCAGGGTGGCGGCATGGCTTCGTTCCCCCGCTCAGGCACGCCGCTCCCCAGACTCCTGACGACCGTGGTGCTCGTCGGGGCGCTCGGCGTCGTGGTGTCGTCGGCCGTGTCGGCGGTGGCTCCCCGCGACGAGCCGACGGCAGTACGACCGCGGGTGGCCGCACCACCCGCAGCCGCCGCCGAGCCCGCGCCGTGGGTCTGGCCCACCGGCACCCGCGTCGTCGAGCGCGGATGGGAGCCACCGTCGGGCGACTACACCGCCGGTCACCGCGGCATCGACGTGCCGGCGGCGATCGGCACGACGGCGGTCGCGGTGGACGACGGCACGGTGGCGTTCGCCGGCTCGGTCGGCGGACGGACCGTGGTGACGGTCGACCACGGCGACGGGCTGGTGAGCACCCTCGACTCCGTGCAGCCGCTCGTCACCACCGGGGCCGAGGTCCGTCGAGGCGACCCCGTCGGCCGCGTGTCGGTCGGCCACTGCCCTGCCGCTGCGCCGTGCCTGCACCTCGGCGCGAGGATCGACGGCCGCTACGTCGACCCGACGCCGTACCTGCCGCCGCCCGCGTGGCCGGTGCTCCTGCCGGAGTCGGCGTGGCGAGGGTGACGCGCGGCAGCACCGGTGCACGTCGGTACGCTGTGACGACCTCAGCGCGTCGTCCCGAAGCGGTGGGAACGAGGTCACGAGAGGTCGCGCGGACGAGCGCCTGCGCGCTCAGGCCCGGGGGTGCGCCGTCCGGTAGACCTCCCGTAGCCGCGCCGACGACACGTGCGTGTAGATCTGCGTCGTGCCGAGGCTCGCGTGGCCGAGGAGTTCCTGCACCGCCCGCAGGTCCGCTCCCCCGTCGAGCAGGTGCGTGGCGGCGGTGTGCCGGAAGGTGTGCGGGCCGCTCGGCCCCTCGCCGGGCAGGTCGTCGAGCAGCCGCGCCACGACCCGGTAGGCGCTCCGCACCCCGAGTCGTCCGCCGCGATCGCCGAGGAACAGCGCCGTGCTCGGCTGCTCCGCCCGCGCTGCCAGTTCCGGGCGACCGCGCGTCGTCCACGCCTCGAGGGCGTCCCGGGCCGGCGTGCCGAACGGGACGACGCGTTCCTTGCCGCCCTTGCCGAGCACCCGGACCGTGAGCCGACCGCGATCGACGTCCGGCAGGTCGATGCCGACGAGCTCGCTGACGCGGATCGCCGCCGCGTAGAGCAGTTCGACGAGCGCCAGGTCGCGCAGGGCGCCAGGGTCGTCCGTCGCCGCCCGGGAGCCGAGGCCGTCGAGCAGGCTCCGCACCTGGTCGGCCGACATCACCCGCGGCAGGTGCGCACCGCCCTTCGGCGCACGGAGTCGGACGCCGGCGTCGGTCGCGGTCACCCCGGTCTCGCTCGACCACCGGGTGAAGGCCCGGACGGAGGACGACCGCCTGGCGATCGTGGACCGGGCGAGCCCGCGCTGGTCGGCCTCCCACAGCCAGTCGCGCAGGAGTTCGAGTCCCACTCCGTCGACCCCGTCGACCCCCCTGCGCTCAGCGAACGTCGTGAGCTGCTCCAGGTCGTTCGCGTAGGCACGCAGCGTCTGCTCGCTGAGCCCGCGGGCGTGCCGTGCGTGCGCGAGGAAGGCATCGACCGCGTCGACGAGTCGACGCCCCGCTGAGCCGCCCTGCTCCGGCCGTCCTGTGCCGCGCGATCCCGACTGCTCTGCCACGTCGCCAGGGTACGACCACTGACCGTCACGCCCGACACCACCCGCCGCTGCGCTGCACCACCAGGCCCTGCAGCTGCGCGAGCGCGAGGGCGTCGGCAGTGTCACCCATCGACAACCCCGACCGACGGGCCAGCTCGGCCTCGGGCAGCGCCCGGCGGCCGAGGGCGTCGAGCACCCGCACCACCTCGGGGTCGCGGTGCACCGACACGAGCGGCTCGTCGGGCACCGCACTCGACGCGTGCTCCGCGACGCCTCGGAGCGCGCTCGTCGGGTCGCCGGGGTGCACGACCAACTGGGCCCGCCCCTGCGCCACGAGCCGGTGGCAGCCGACCGACGCCGAGGACGCGAAGGCCCCGGGCACCGCGAACACCGGCCGTCCGAGCTGCCCCGCGTGGTTCGCGGTGTTCAACGCCCCCGATCGCGCCCCGGCCTCGACCACGACCGTCGCGTCGGCCAGTGCGGCGATGAGCCGGTTCCGCGCCAGGAACCGCCACCTTGTCGGCCGGGTCCCCGGTGCCGACTCGGCGAGCAACGCGCCGTGCCGCGCGACGTCCTGCAGGAGCTGGACGTTGCCCGCCGGGTAGAGCTGGTCGATACCCCCGGCGAGCACCGCGACGGTCGGTGCCCCGGCGGCGATCGCGACACGGTGAGCCACCGCATCGATGCCGTAGGCGCCGCCACTCACGATCGTGCACCCGTCGTCGGCCGCTGCCGAGGTGATCTCGGCTGCCGCTTCGGCCCCTGCGACCGTGTTCGCCCGCGACCCGACCACCGCGATGGACGGCTGTGCGTCGAGGGCCTCGACGGCACTGCGGGCCCAGAGCACGAGGGGCGCGTGCGGTCCGAGGTCGTCGAGTGCCGTCGGCCACCCGACACCGTTCGGCACGAGGAGCCGTGCCCCGACCGCCTCGGCCGCCGACAACACGCTGCCCGGGTCCGCGGTACCGAGTCGCGGTCGCCAGCGCTCGACGGCAGCCGCGAGGACGTCGGCGAAGGCGACGGGGTCCTCGGCGCCGGGAACACCGGCACCGACGCAGGCGTCCACCAGCTCGGAGGGCGCCCCCTCGGCAGCGAGCAGCACCGCACCGAGCGCCTGCTCCGGCCCGAGCGCGGCCAGCAGTTCGCCGGCGATCGCGTCCCCGGGCTCGACGACGACCGACCACACCAGGCGCGCCGCGGTGGCGACGGTGTCCACGTCCGACACCGCCGGGCCGAGCAGCCGCCCGATGCGCTCGAGCAGCGCGTCACCGTCACCGGCGACGGCGATCACAGCGCACTCCGCAGCGCGAGTGCGCTCCTGACGTGGTCGGCGGTGGGCCGGTCCGCTTCGTCGATGTCGGCCAGCGTCCACGCCAACCGCACCACGCGGTCCCAACCGCGCATCGTCAGGGTGCCGAGCTCGAGCGCCCGGTCCAGCTCCTTCGTCGACCCCGGTTCGGTCCGACCCGGTGCCCGCAGCCACGCCCCGGTGACCTGCGCGTTGCGCGTCCACCCGGTCCCCCGCAACCGGTGGGCCATCCGGTCGCGCGCCGCCGCGACGACCGCCCGGGCGGCTGCGGTCGTGGGTGTCGGTTCCGCCCCGCGGATCCGGCTCGTCGTCACGCGCGGGACGAGCACGCGGATGTCCATCCGGTCGAGCAGCGGCCCGGACATCCGGCCGAGGTAGCGGCGGACGGTCGCCGGGGCGCACTCGCACGGCTGCCCGTGCGCCCCGCCGGCGTTGCCGCACGGGCACGGGTTCGCCGCGAGGACCACCTGGCACCGCGCCGGGAACTCGGCTGCGCCGGCGGTCCGGTGGATCGTGATCCGGCCCGACTCGAGCGGCTGCCGCAGCGCGTCGAGCACGGCACGTGGGAACTCCGGGGCCTCGTCGAGGAACAGGACGCCCCCGGTGGCCCGCGAGACCGCGCCCGGACGCAGCACGCCGGAGCCGCCACCGATCAACGATGCCGTCGAGGCGGAGTGGTGCGGCGCCTCCCACGGGGGCTCGGTGCTCCACGACGCCGCACCGAGCCCGGCGACCGACCGTACGGCGGCGACCTCGAGGGCGGTCTCGTCGTCCAGGTCGGGCAGGAGACCGGGGAGCCGCTCGGCGAGCATCGTCTTGCCCGCACCGGGTGGTCCGAGCAGCAGCGCGTGGTGACCGCCCGCCGCCGCGGCGATGACGGCGCGCACGCCGACGGGGTTGCCGATGACGTCGGCGAGTTCGGCCGTCGGACGCTGCGTCGCCGGGACCGGCACGGGCAGCACCGGCTCGACCTCGACCGGCGGCAGGAGCGCGCCGGCGTCGATGGCGGCGGCCCGGAGCGAGTCGACGCCGACGGTGCGGACACCGGCCACCACGCGGGCCTCGGGCAGGTTGCCGACCGGGACCACCACCCGCTCGGCACCGGCGTCGCGGGCGGCGACGAGCATCGGGATCACCCCGGCGACGGGACGGACCCGGCCGTCGAGACCGAGCTCGCCGATGTAGACGATGCGTTCCGACACTGCCGGAGCGACCCCGGCCCCGGCGAGCACCGCCATGGCGATGGCCAGGTCGAAGCCGGACCCGCGCTTCGGGATGGCCGCCGGTGTGAGGTTGACCGTGATGCGGCGTGCCGGCAGCGGGCACCCCGCGTTGGCAGCAGCTGCACGGACGCGCTCGCGAGCCTCGCCGAGCGAGGTGTCCGGCAACCCGATGATGCTGAACGCCGGCAACTGGCTCGTCAGGTGCGCCTCGACCTCGATGCGACGGCCGGTCACGCCGAGGAGCGCGACGGCGGCGGCACGGCCGATGCCGGTCACAGCACACCGGCCAGGTGCTCGACGACGGTGCGCGGGCCGTCGACGTGCACGGCGACGGCGTCGATGCGCACCGACCGCGCCGACACCTCGGGGTGGGCGTCGAACCAGGCCGGTACGAGGGCGCGCATCCGCCGCATCTTCGACGCGGTGATGGACTCGAACGGGTGCCCGGTCGCGATACCCGAGCGCGTCTTCACCTCGATGAACGCGAGCGTGCAGGAATCCCACGCGACGATGTCGATCTCACCGCGTGCACAACGCCAGTTCCGATCGACGACCCGGAATCCGTGCTCCTGCAACCACGACGTCGCGCGGTCTTCACCGAACCGACCGAGTGGTGCATTCCGCAGCACACCCGTCGACGGTGGGTGGGTTCTCTGTTCCATGTCGTTGCCTCCGCGGCAACGATCGCGGGAACACGGCTCGGACGGTCACGACGGGTGAATGTCTGTGGACGAGGCCGAGTCGGAACCGAGCTGTGGAGGAATGACGAAGGACCCGGGCGATCGAGATCGCCAGGGTCCTTCGATCACACGACGGTCAGTGTGCGGCTGCGTACGCTTCCTGCACCTGGGTCGAGATGCGGCCGCGGCTCGAGACCTCGTAGCCGTTCTCCTTCGCCCAGTCGCGGATCTTGCCGAGTTCCTCGGAGTTCCCGCGCTTCGGTGCAGCCTTCGGAGCAGTACCGCCGGTGCGGCGGCCGGAGACCTTGCGGGCAGCAGCGATGTAGTCGGAGATCGCCTCGCGGAACTTGTCGACGTTGTCGTTCGACAGGTCGATCTCGTAGGACGATCCGTCGAATGCGAATTCGACGGTCCGACCCTCACCAGAGGTGATGGGGGAATCGTCGAGGTCGTCGACGAGCTGGACGGTGACCTTCTGTGCCATGCGCGGCTCCTGTTCGTGGGGCGGGAAATCCCCTCAACAATAGCGCGGAGAATGCACATTCGTCCTGCATCGGCGGCGATTCATCGAATGCACCGGAATTGACGATCACTCGTCGAGTGCGAGTTCCTTCGGCAGTTCGAGTTCACGAGAGGTGAGTTCCTCGACATTCACGTCCTTGAACGTGAGCACACGAACACCCTTGACGAACCGGTCGGAACGGTAGACGTCCCACACCCACACGTCGTTCATCGTGAGTTCGAAGTAGAAGTCGTGCTCGGTGTCCCGGCGCACGAGTTCGACCTCGTTCGCCAGGTAGAAGCGGCGCTCGGTCTCGACCACGTAGCGGAACTGCGACACGACGTCGCGGTACTCGCGGTACAGGGCAAGCTCGACCTCGCGGTCGTAGTCGTCGAATTCTTCCTCATCCATCGCCTGCACAGTCTACGGCGACTGCGGACCAGCGGGACGACCGCGCCGACCGACCGGTCCCCGTCGAGCCGACCCGCGCCTCCCGACCAGCGGAACGACCACGCCAGCCGGACCGGTCCCCGTCGAGCCGACCCGCGCCTCCCGACCAGCGGAACGACCACGCCAGCCGGACCGGTCCCCGTCGAGCCGACCCGCGCCTCCCGACCAGCGGAACGACCACGCCAGCCGACGACCACGTCAGCCGACCCGAGCGTCAGCCGACCAGGGCGTCAGCCGACCAGCGCGTCGAACCCGTCGAGCGCGACGCTCGACGCCTGGTGCAGCCAGGTCTTCCGGTGCAGGGCGTGCGCGCCGACCGAGCGGATCGCGTCGTAGTGCGCCGTCGACCCGTACCCCTTGTTCGACGACCACGCGTAGTGCGGGGCGTCGTCGTGGGCGGCGATCATCACCGCGTCGCGGGCGACCTTCGCCACGACGGACGCGGCGGCGACGGATGCACAGTCCCGGTCGGCCTTGACCCGCACCACGACCTCGAGCGGGTCCGTGGACAGTCGCAGCGCCGGCGGGACGGCGCGGCTCAGCCAGTCGAACGACCCGTCGAGCACGACGACGGCACCGTCCAGCGACAGGCCGTCCGCGACGAGCGACCCGAGCGCCTGCGCGCCCGCGGCACCGAGCGCCGGCACGATCCCCTGCCGGTCCACGTACTCGGCCGAGGCCATCCCCACCGCGGTCCGCGCCCAGCGTGTGACCACGGGCACGAGTTCGGTGCGGCGGCTCGCGGACAACAGCTTGGAGTCGGCGAGGCCCTGCGGCACCCGGCCGACGTCGATCGTCACCGCAGCCACCCCCACGCCGACGGGGCCGGCGATCGCGCCGCGCCCCACCTCGTCCATGCCGATCACGGTGACGCGCCCCTCGCCGAGCAGGCGCTTCTCGACACGGAGCGAGGGGCGGACGGCGGTCACCGCTTCCGCTCCTCCACCCCGGCGAAGACCTCCGGGTGGTCGTCGAGCCAGGTCCAGCGGCTGGTCGGCCACGAGATGACGAACGCGCGACCGGTGACGTCGGAGAGGGGCACGAAGCCCTTCGACGGTGTGTCGCCGTTGTACCGGGAGTCCCGCGAGTTGTTGCGGTTGTCGCCCATCACCCAGATGGTGCCCTTCGGCACGGTGACGGAGAAGTCCTTCGCCGACGCCGGCGCCCCTGCCGGCAGCTTGAGGTACGGCTCCTTGATGGGAACGCCGTTCACCGACATCTGTCCGAGGTCGTTGCAGCAGAAGACCGTGTCCCCCGGCAGGCCGATGACCCGCTTGATGAGGTGGTCGTCGCTGTCACCGGTGCCGAGCCCGACCTGGGTCAGTGCCCAGTCGATGGCCTTGGCTGGCTGCGTGTCGGGGCGGACACTCGGGACGTCGGCGCCGGTCAGCCACCCGCCCGGGTCCTTGAACACGACGACGTCACCGTGCTTGAGCGCGACGGCTCCTGGCACGAGTTCGTTCACGATCACCCGGTCGTTGATCTGCAGGGTGTTCTCCATCGAACCCGACGGGATGTAGAACGACCGGATCAGGAACGTCTTGACGAGGAACGACACGAGCAATGCCGCGATGAAGATGATGACGAGGTCCCGGAGGAATGTGAGTGCACCGTTCCGCTTCTTCTCGGTACGAGGGCGACGCCCGGTCTCGTCAGTGGTGTCCGTCATTTCCGCTCTCGTTCACGCAGCGCCGTCGGAGAGGACGGACGCAAAGGGAAAGCCCCCCGTCGATGCACAACCGTACATGGACGAGGGGCCGTCAGCAGCGTCCGGCTCGCGGACGTCACTGTGAAGGCGATCAGGCGTCGCGCTTCTCCTTGATCTTGCGGCGGGCCGCCTTGCCGCGGAGCTCGCGCAGGTAGTAGAGCTTCGCACGACGGACGTCACCCTTGGTGACGATCTCGATGTGGTCGATGATCGGCGAGTGCACCGGGAACCAGCGCTCGACGCCGACCTGGAAGCTCACCTTGCGGACCTTGAAGGTCTCGCCGATGCCGTGGCCCTGACGGCCGATGACGACACCCTGGAAGACCTGGATACGCGAGCGCGTGCCTTCGACGATGTTGACGTGCACCTTCACGGTGTCGCCGGGGCGGAAGTCCGGGACGTCGGTACGCAGCGACGCTGCGTCGACGTTGTCGAGGAGCTGGCTCATGGTGGGTTTCACTCTCTGCGGACGCGCACGGGTCGCCGCGGATCGATGTTCGGAAAGTAGTGGTTCGTGCCCGGTGTCGGCGACTCCCCCGTGGCAGAGTCCAGCCAGGGCACAGCGATCAATACTGCCACAGAGAGCGCCCGGGACAAAACGACCAGGATGGAGCCATGATCGAACTCCGCACCCCCGCCGAGCTGGACGGCCTGCGCACCGCCGGCCGGTTCGTGGCCGACGTCCTCGACGAGCTGCTCGAGACGGTCGACGTCGGCGTCAACCTGCTCGACCTCGACCGCGTGGCGGCCCGGATGATCGCCGACCGCGGCGCGGTGAGCTGCTACGTCGACTACCACCCCTCGTTCGGCATGTCGCCGTTCGGCAAGAACCTCTGCACCTCGGTCAACGACGCCGCACTGCACGGCCTGCCCCACGACCGGGTGCTGCAGGACGGTGACCTGGTGAGCCTCGACTTCGCCGCGAGCGTCGACGGCTGGGTCGCGGACTCCGCGGTGACCGTGCAGGTCGGGACGCCCCGCGACGAGGACCAGGCACTGGTCGACACCGTCGAGCGTGCCCTCGCGGCCGGCATCGCCCAGTTCGCACCCGGCAACAAGCTCGGCGACGTCTCGTACGCCATCGGACGCGTCGCGAAGGACGCCGGCTACGACGTCAACCTGCAGTTCGGCGGCCACGGCGTCGGGCACACCATGCACGGCGACCCCCACGTGCCGAACGACGGCCGCCCGGGTCGGGGCCTGAAGCTCCGCCCGGGGCTCGTCGTCGCGATCGAGCCGTGGCTCATGCAGGGCACGGACGAGCTGTACCAGGACGAGGACGGCTGGACCCTGCGCAGCGTCGACGGTTCGCGTGCGGCACACGTCGAGCACACGGTCGCGGTGACCGAGCAGGGTCCGGAGGTCCTGACCCTGCGACGCGCCCAGCGCGCCGACGCGACCGCCTGACGGACGGGCGCGTGACGCGCCGACGCGACCGCCTGACGGACGGGCGCGTGACGCGCCGACGCGACCGCCTGCCGGACGGGAGGCCCGGTGCGGCCCCGCCCCGCGCCTCCCGTCCGGCGCGCGTTCCGTCCCATGGCGCGTGACATGGAAAGCGGAATCGCGCGTGGGAGACAGGAAGAACCTGCTTCCTACGCGCGGAACGACTCACCACGCGCGAAAGCGCCCGCTACGCGCGGAACGGCACCAGGGCGCAGCAACAGGGCGCGCCGCCGCACGGCAGCGCAGCGGCCGCGCAGCGCTACGCGTCGGGGAGCAGGTCCGGGCGCACGCGGCGGGTGCGCTCGAGCTGCTGCTCGTGCCGCCACGCAGCGACGCGGCCGTGGTGGCCGCTCAGCAGGACATCCGGGACGTCGAGGTCGCGCCAGGACGCGGGCTTCGTGTACGAGGGGTACTCGAGCAGGCCGTCCTCGTGGGACTCCTCGACCAGGGACTCGGGGTTGCCGACGACGCCGGGCACCAGGCGCCCGACGGCCTCGATCATCGCCATCGCCGCGACCTCGCCACCGTTCAGGACGTAGTCGCCCAGCGAGAGCTCGACGACCGAGCAGCGGGACGCCGCCCACTCGAACACGCGGGCGTCGATGCCCTCGTACCGCCCGCAGGCGAACACGAGGTGGTCCGACGTCGACGCGAGCGAGCGCGCGATCGACTGCGTGAACGGGGTGCCGGCCGGTGTCGGGACGACGAGGGTCGAGGACCCGTCCGGTCGGAGCAGGGCCTCGAGCGCCTGCGCCCACGGCTCGGGCTTCATCACCATGCCGGCGCCACCGCCGTACGGGGTGTCGTCGACGGTGCGGTGCCGGTCGGTCGTCCAGGAGCGCAGGTCGTGCACGTGCAGGTCGAGCAGGCCGCCGGAGCGGGCCTTGCCGAGCAGGGACACGTCGAGCACGGAGAAGAACTCCGGGAAGATCGTGACGATGTCGATCCGCACGGGCTAGTCCGTCACCGTCTCGGGGCGGGACGTGTCCTCGGGGTCCTCGAACAGGCCCTGCGGGGGCGTCACGGTGACGGTGCCGGCCGCGATGTCGACGGCGGGCACGATGGCCGAGACGAACGGCACCAGGACCTCGCCGCGGGACGGGGTGTCGACCGCGAGCAGGTCCTGTGCGGGCAGGTGGTCGACGCGGGCGACGGTGCCGACCTCGACGCCGTCGCGGAGGACCTGCAGGCCGACCAGCTGGTGGTCGTACCAGGCATCGTCCTCGCCGGTCTCGGCGTCGGCGTCCTGCTCGACCCAGAGGATCGCGCGGGCGAGCGACTCGGCGCCGGTGCGGTCGTCGATCCCGGCGAAGAACGCGACGGGGTGACCGTTGTACCAGCGGAGTTCGTCGAGCTCGAGGGTCTTGCCCGACCACGGTGAGTCGTCGGGGACCTGGAGCGTGAACGTGGCGCCCGGGGTGAACCGACGATCCGGGTCGTCGGTGTAGAGCTCGAGCTTGATGCCGCCCTTGAGCCCGTGCGCCTTGGTGATCCGACCCACCCGGAGCTGGGTCGTCTCCCTAGGAATCGGTGTCCACCACGTCGACCCGCACGCGCTTGCCGTCGGCCAGGGCCGAGACGAGGGTGCGGAGCGCCTTGGCAGTGCGCCCGGCGCGACCGATCACGCGGCCGAGGTCCTCGGGGTGCACACGCACCTCGAGGACCTCGCCCCGCGCAGAGGTGGAGCTGGCGACGCGCACGTCGTCAGGGTGATCGACGATCCCCTTGACGAGGTGCGTCAGCGCGGATTCGAGCAAGGAATTACGCCTCGGTCGTCTCGGCGTCGGCGGCGGCCTCGTCGGCAGCCGGGGCGGCCGGAGCGGTCTTCTCCGACTTGGGCTTGAGGACGGCCTTCTTCGACGAGTCGGCCACGAAGGCCTGCTTGGGCTCGGCGACCTTGACCTTGGACTCGGTGTCCTTCTCGCCCTTGAACTTGGCCCAGTCGCCGGTCAGCTTGAGGAGGGCCGCGACCTGCTCGGTCGGCTGCGCGCCGACGCCGAGCCAGTAGAGCGCACGCTCGGACTCGATCTTGATGACCGAGGGCTCCTCGGTCGGGTGGTACTGACCGATCTCCTCGAGGACACGACCGTCGCGCTTGGTGCGCGAGTCGGCGACGACGATGCGGTAGTAGGGCGCACGGATCTTACCGAGACGCTTCAGACGGATCTTGACAGCCACAATTGCTCCTGTTTGCTTTCGTTGTGGTTGAACTGGAACCGCGGGCGTGGGGGCACACACGGCGAAAGCTCGAGAGAGATCGCTCACAGCTGGATAGAGGGTCGAGCTGCGGCGATTCGACCGTTCATTCTTGCAGATTCCCGGCCGTGATGCGAGCCGACTCGCTACGGCGCGAGTCGGCGCACGGCTTCGAGTGCCTCGGACGTCGCGCGGACCGCGTCCACGCTCCGTGCGTCGCGCGCGCCGCCGACGACGGCGACCGGCACGCCGGCGGTCTGGAGGCCCGTGACGAGTCCGTCGGTCGGCCGCCCGTCCGCCTCGTCGCCGGTCGGGAGCGCGCGCTCCTGCCCCGCGCAGACCACGACGCTGTCCGCCGGTACGCCGACCTCGTCCCCGTGCTCGTCGCGGATCCAGAGGACCCCGGGTTCGATGCGCAGGTACTCCTGCACGCCGCCGACCATCCGGACCCCGGCGTCGCGCAGCCGGCCGAGGGCCACCCAGCGCGAGGTGATGCCGACGCCCTGGCCGAACTTGCCCGACCGGCGGAGCACAGTGACGTCCGGACCGGGCCGGAGCGTGCGCTGCGCGGCGGGGAGCCGCTGCGGCACGTCGCCCACGACGGTCTCGGCCACGTCGACGTCCCAGCGCGCGCCGAACTCGGTGGCGCGACGTGCTTCGTCCGGTGACTCGGTCAGGAAGGCCGCCGTGTCGACGCCGATGCCGCCGCCGCCGATGATCGCGACCGTGCCGGCGGGGACCCCGTCGCGCAGGGCCTGCTCGTAGGACAGCACGTGCGGCAGGTCGGCGCCCGGCACGTCGACCGCCCGCGGCACGACGCCCGTGGCGACGACGACCGCGTCGCTGCCGGCCAGGTCCGCGACGGCGGCCGGGTGCCCGAGGTGCACGGTGGCCCCGCGGTCGGCGAGCTCGGCGCGGGCGGCCCGGACGGTGGCGGCGTAGTCCTCCTTGCCGGGCACGAGCGCGGCGAGGTCGAACTGTCCGCCGAGCCGGTCGGAGGCCTCCCACAGCGTGACGTGGTGACCGCGTCGCGCGGCGTCCACAGCTGCCGCGAGCCCCGCCGGTCCCCCGCCGACGACGTCGACCCGCTTCGGGTCGGTGGTCGGTCGGGCCGGGAACGCGACCTCGCGCGCCGCCCGCGGGTTGACCAGGCAGGACACGGGTGCGCCGATGATCGACCGGTCGAGGCAGGCCTGGTTGCAGCCGATGCAGGTGTTCACGAGGTCGAACGACCCCGCGAGCGACCGGTCGACGATCGCGGGGTCGGCGAGGAACGGCCGCGCGAGGGCGACGGCGTCGAGCAGCCCGTCGGCCAGCACCGCCTCGCCGTCACGCAGGTCGGTCATCCGGTTCGAGGCGATGACGCGGACCTCGGGGTGGTCCGAGGCGCGCACGACCCGGGCGATCCGCGACGCGTAGGCGAGCCATGCTCCGTGCGGCACGGCGGCCTGCACGGTGGGCGTGCGCGACTCGTGCCAGCCGATGCCGACCGAGATCCCGTCGAGTCCGAGGGGCAGCAGTTCGTGCACGAGGGCGTCGACCTCGTCGTCCGTCGAGGACCCGGGCATGAGGTCGGCACCCGAGAGCCGGATCGTCACGGCCAGGTCGGGCACCGCCGCGCGGACGGCCTCGACGACCGCCACCGTGAAGCGCCGTCGGCGTTCCGGCGAACCGCCCCACGCGTCGTCGCGCAGGTTCGTCAGCGGCGACTGGAACTGGTTGATGAGGTAGCCCTCGGACGCCATGATCTCGACGCCGTCGAACCCGATGTCGCGTGCGGAGCGGGCCGCGGCGGCGAAGTCCTCGATGGTCCGCTCGACCTCGGCGGCCGTCAGCTCGGTCGGCACCACGCCGCGGGCCGCCGCCCACGGCAGTGCCGAGGGCGCCACGACCCGCTGGGGCGCCCCGTGCCGGTCCACCATCCCCGCGGCGAGTGCGTACCGACCGGCGTGGAAGAGCTGCGCGAGGATCGTCGAGCCCTCGTCGTGCACGGCGTCGACCGCGGCGCGGAACCGCTCGTCCGCTCCCCCGACGCCGAACACGGCGAAGTCCGGACCGCCGCGGGCCTCGTCGCTCAGGGCGATGCCGCCGGTGATGATGCAGGCCGCACCGCCCGCGGCGCGTTCGCGGTAGAAGGCAGCCATGCCGGCCCCGCCGTCGTCGTGCACCTCGAGCCCGGTGTGCATCGACCCCATCACCACCCGGTTCGACAGGTGCAGGGGGCCGAGGCTCCACGGCGAGGAGACGACGGCGAGCTCGGGGACGGCGACGGTGCTCATGTGCCTACTCTGCCGGAGGCAGCACCGCGTCGCGAAGGGGCGACGTCGTGTCCGCCCAGAACGGCGGCGCGACCACGGTGAGTCCGCCGTCGACCGAGAGGGTCTGCCCGGTGATGTAGGACGCCTTGTCGGACAGCAGGAAGTCGACCGCGTCCGCCATGTCGTCGGCGGTGCCCGGGCGCTGCAGCGGCAGCTTCGACAGCACCGAGTCCATCGGCGCCATCCCCGGCACCGAGTTGTAGAAGTAGTCGAGCGAGTCGGTGTCGATGAGCCCGCCGTTCACCGCGTTCACGGTGATCTGGCGCGGGCCGAACTCGACCGCCATGTACTTCGTGTACGCCTCGGTCATGGCCTTCGCGGCGCCGAGCGCGGCGTAGGTCGGGAACGCGCGGAGCGACCCGTACGAGGTGACGACGACGATGCGGCCACCGCGGTCCATGAGTTCCGCGGCGCGCTGGGCGCCGAGCACGAACGAGCGGGCGTTCGTGGCGTAGCTGCGGTCGAGGTGGTGCAGCTTGAGGTCGGCGACGGGCTTGAACGCGCTGGCCGCGGCGTTCGCGACGAACATGTCGAGCCGCCCGTAGGTGTCGCGCACCAGGTCGAACAGCGCGTCGATCGACTCCGGCTGCTCGATGTCGACCTGGGCGGTGATGCCGTCGCCGCCGGCGGCCCTGACGTCGGCCAGGGACTCCTCGGCCAGGTCGGCGTTGCCCTTGTACGTCACGACGACGGTGACGCCGCGCTGGCCGAGCTTCTGCGCGAGCAGGCGGCCGATGCCGCGCGAGGCGCCCGTGATGAGCGCGATGGGTGCGTTGGTGCTGTCGGTCACTGCTGTCCTCTGCGTGGGTGGAGACGGACGGGAGGCGCGGGGCGGGACCGCCACGGGCCTCCCGTCCGGTGGGTGGTGGCGTCCTAGAACCCGGCCTTGCCGGTCACGACGGCGCGGCCGACGACCAGCTTCTGGATCTCGTTGGTGCCTTCTTCGAAGCGCTGGGCGCGCGCGTCGCGGTAGACGCGCTCGATGGCGTTGCGCTTCCAGTAGCCCTGGCCGCCGTGCACCTGCAGCGCCTTGTCGGTGACGCGGGCGAGCATGTCGACCGCGACCATCTTCGAGGCGCTCGACAGCGTGCCGGCGTCGGGGCGGCCCGCTTCGTAGGCGCGAGCGGCCTCGAGCACCAGGGCGCGGGCGGCGGCGATGTCGGCGTAGTTCTCGGCCAGGTAGAACTGGATCGCCTGGCGGCTGGAGAGCTGCTTGCCGAAGGTCTCGCGCTTGTTCGCGTACTCGACGGCGAGCTCGTTCGCCCGCTCGGCGAGGCCGACGGCGCTCATCGCGACGGAGACGCGGCTCGGCAGCAGGAAGCCGCCGAGCGCGACCTCGAGGCCCTGGCCCTCCTCGCCCAGGCGGGCGGAGGCGGGGATCGGCGTCTCGGTGAAGCGGAGGATCGCGTGGTCGGTGCCGCGGATGCCCATGGTGTCCGAGTCGTCGATCACCTCGGCGCCCGGCAGCCCGCTGTTCGGCATGAGGAACGCGACCGTGCCGTCCTGGCCGGTGGTGCCCTCGAGGCGGGCGGCGATGAGCCAGTAGTCGGCCTTGACCCCGAACGTGATGAGGTGCTTCTCGCCGTTCATGACGTACGTGTCGCCCTCGCGGCGGACGGTGGTGCGGATGTCCGCGCCGGTGCCGGCCGTCGCCTCGGTCAGGGTGAACGCGACGAGCGCGTCGCCCGCGACCGAGGGCTTGACGACCTGCTCGATCTGCTCCGGCGTCGCGTAGGGGGCCATCGCGCGCCACGTGCCGTTGATGACGTGCACGAGCATCCGGATCGACGCGTGCGACCGCGAGACGATCTCCATGATCTCGAGGTAGCGCGAGAACGGGACGGCCCGTCCGCCGAGCTCGGTCGGCGCCGCGAGCGACAGCCAGCCCTTGTCCTTGAGCTCCTGGAAGAGCTCGGGGGCGACCTGGCCGGTGCGCTCGATCTGCTCGGCCCACTCCTCACCGCGTCCGCGGACCCACTCGGTGACCTCGGCCTTGAGCTGCTGGAAGGCCGTCTCGGTGTCCGGCTCGGTGTCCGGCTCCGTGACCATCGTCATCGTGTCTCGTTCTCCTTCGTCGCGACGAGTGCCGCTGCCTGGTCCCGCAGGACGTTCTTCTGCACCTTGCCGACCGCGTTGCGGGGCAGCTCGTCGATGTACTCGAGTCGCTCCGGCCAGTAGTACTTGCTCACACCCGCCTTGTCGAGCGTCTGCTGCATCGACGCGAAGTCGAGCCGGTCGGTCCCGGCAGCCGGCACGACGAACGCGCAGGCCCGCTCGCCCAGCCGCTGGTCGGGCATCGCCACGATCGCGACGTCCGTCACGAGCGGGTGCTGGTAGAGCAGGTTCTCGATCTCGACCACGGGGATCTTCTCGCCACCGCGGTTGATGACGTCCTTCACGCGGCCGGTGATCGACAGGAAGCCCTTGGCGTCGACCTTCGCCAGGTCGCCCGTCCGGTACCAGCCGTCCTCGGTGAAGACGTCGTCGGTCAGGTCCTGGCGGTCGAGGTAGCCGTCGAACATCGTCGGCGAGAGCAGCTCGAAGTTGCCCTCGGTGTCGGCGGGGAGCTCGTGTCCCTCGTCGTCGACGATGCGGATCCGGATGCCCGGCAGGGCGCGGCCGTCGTGCCCGTAGGCGTCCGTCGGGTCGTCGGACGGGCTGGACAGCGCCCCGAGGCAGGTCTCGCTCGTGCCGAACGCACCGAGGATCGCGCTGCCGAGCACCGTGCTCGCCCGCTGGGCCAGTGCCCGCGGGACGGCCGCGCCGGTCGGCACGAACACGCGCAGGCTCTCGGGAGCCGGGGCGCCGGCCTCGACCAGGTCGACGAGGTCGGTCAGGAACGGGGTGGCGCACTGCACGAACGATGCCTTCGCGACGCCGAACGCCTGCTCGAGCGCGACGGTGCCGTCCCACACCGGCTGGATGACCTGCGGCGCACCGAGCCGGAACGCGAGCAGCATGCCGTACAGGAACCCGGTCTGGTGGGCGAGCGGCGACGGGATGTAGATCCGGTCCTCGCTCGTCAGGCCGGACTGCGCGACGTGCATCGCGGTCGCCAGGCCGAGGGTGCGGTGCGGGTGCTGCACGCCCTTCGGCTCCCCCGTCGTGCCGCTCGTGAACAGGAGCTGGCAGACGTCGTCGGGGCCGGGCGCGTGCGAGGTGATCTGGTCGACGTCCACCTGGACCGCGTCGATCGCGGTGTCCCAGTAGCGCCAGTGCCAGTCGCTGGCGGCCACCCGGTCCAGGGCGTCCGCGGGCAGCGGGGGCTGGTTCGTCGGGGTGTCCGTCCGGCCGCGTGCCTCGGCACGGAGCACGATGACGTGCTCGACGGACAGGCGGCGCTGCTGCGCCTTCGCCTCGTCGATGACGTCGAGGAGTTCGAGCGCCGGGCGGCGCTTCCGGAACACGTTCGGCAGGAACACGACCCGGGCGCGCGACCGTGCGAGCGTCATGGTGGTCTCGCGCGGGCCGAAGACCGGCATGATCGGCGTCGCCACCGCGCCGATCTGGATCGCACCGAGGGTGATCGACACGAACTCGCGCCAGTTCGGCAGCTGCATGGCGACCGACTCGCCCCGGCGGACGCCGAGCTCGAGCAGGAGCGCCGAGACCTTGTCGGCCTCGTCCTGCAGTTCCCGCCACGTCGTGTCCACGGGAGCCGCTCCGCCGACCTCGATGACGGCGAGGCCGTCGGGGTCGCTCGTCGCGAGTGCGCGGACCTTCTCGCTGAGCACCAACGGCTCGGCGTCGACGCCGGCGAGCTCGGGCAGTTCCGACCCTGCGTCGTCGGCCGGCTGCGTACCGGCGTCGGCGCGGTCGCCCGGGTCGGTGTGCTCGCCGAGGTCCCTGCCCTCACCGAGGTCGGTGCGCTCGCCGGCCGCGTCGGCGGCGTCGATCCGGTCGTCGCGGGCGGCCCGCGCGGCGAGACCGTCGCCGACCTCCATGTCGAGTCCGACCGAGTTCATCGCCTCGAGGAACGTCGGGTACGAGATCCGGTAGGCCCGCGGGTAGGTGAGCGCCGAGGTCCCCTCGGCCTTCGAGGCGGCGACGGCGAGCGACATGAGCACCCGGTGGTCGTTGAACGAGGACATCGGCGCGCCCCGCAGGTCGCCGGGACGCACGCCGGTGACGCGGAGCTCGTCCGCGCCCTGCTCGGCGCGGCCGCCCAGACGGTTCAGCTGGAGCATCGCGGCGACCCGGTCGGACTCCTTCAGGCGGATGTGCGCCACGTTCCAGAGCCGCGTCGTGCCCTCGGCGAAGGTGGCCATGGTCGAGAGCACCGGCAGCAGGTCCGGGATCGGCTGGCAGTCGATGTCGAGGGCGCGCAGCGGCGAGCCGTCGTGCTGGATCCGGACGAAGCCGGTCTCCTCGTCGATGCGCATCGGGACGCCCATCGCCGTCGCGAGGTCGAGGAACTCGCTCTCCGGGTGGTCCGTCTCGGCGGTGGTCGTGGCCGTCACACCGCGGAGCAGCAGGTCCGACTCGCGGATGCCCGCCGCGGCGATGCCGAACGCGGCCGAGCCGATGTCCGGCGGGATGACGTAGTCGTGCGGGGTCGCCTGCTGACCCGCCGGGATCCGGTACTCGAGCCAGTCGTCGGAGACCTCGACGGTCAGCCCGAACTGCCGCATCATGCGCACGGTGAGCTCGACGTAGGGCTGCTCGTTGAGCCGGCCCCCGGTGATGTGGATCCGGGTCTCCTGCTCGGCGAACGGTGCGACCAGGAGCAGGCCGGACACCCACTGGGACAGCGTGCCGGCGATCGAGACGTCACCGCCGCGGGGTCGGCGGGGCTGGACCGTGACGGGCGGGCAGTCGTTCGTCGCCTCGAGCTCGACGCCCATCTGCGTGAGCGAGGTGAGCAGCGCCTTGATCGGCCGGCGCTGGAAGTACTTCATGCCGGAGAGCGTCATCGGCTTGTCCGCGAGCGAGGCCAGGCCGGTCATGAAGTAGAGCGTCGTGCCCGAGGACCCCATGTTGAGGATGCCGTCGGCTCCGCGGGAGCCGTGGTCGACGACGTCGGTCGCCTCGTACCGGCCGCCGAGGCCGGTCACGTGGTACTCGTCACCACGGCGCTTGACGTCGACGCCGAGCGCCCGGAGCGTGCCGACGGTCCACTCGACCTGGCGGGTGGCGCTGATGCCGGAGACGATGCTCGTCCCCTTCGCCAGCGACGCGAGCACCAGGGCACGGTGCGCGTGGTACTTCGAGACCGGGATGTCCAGCGCTCCGACGAGCGGTGCGGACGTGCCGCGCACGACCAACTGCATGCGTACCTCTTCCTTCTTCGACATATCAACGGTACGCCCGCTGTGGAACTACCGTGGATCGGATCCGCACGACCGGGATCCGCCTTCGTTGTGCGTGTCCGACAACCTTCCGGGCAGGATGTACAGCATGGACATCCGCTTCACCGAGTCCCGCCCGTCGACCATCGGCGTGGAGTGGGAGCTCCCCCTGGTCGACCGCGCGACCGGCGACCTCACGCCCCGCGCCCCCGCCGTGATCGCGGCCGTCCACGAGCGGCTCGGTGACCGCGAGCGCGTCACCGAGGAGCTGCTGACGAACACCGTCGAGGTCGTCTCGAGCGTGCACTCGCGGGTGCGGGACGCGACGAGCGAGCTGTCCGGCATCATCGGCGAGGTCATCGACGCCGCCGAGCCGCTCGACGCGCAGGTGATGTGCGCCGGCACCCATCCGTTCGCCGTGTGGGACCAGCAGGAGATCACCCCGGACAGCGAGCACTACACGACGCTCATCGACCGCACGCGCTGGTGGGGGCGGCAGATGCTCATCTGGGGCGTCCACGTGCACGTCGGCATCGACGACCGCGACAAGGCGCTGCCCATCCTCGGGGCGATGCTCGCCTACGTGCCGCACCTGCAGGCGTTCACCGCGTCGAGCCCGTTCTGGGCCGGCACCGACACCGGGTACGCGTCGAACCGGGCGCTCATGTTCCAGCAGCTCCCGACCGGCGGCCTGCCCCCGCAGCTCGGCGCCTGGGCGAACTTCGAGGAGGTCGTCGACGACCTCACCCGCACCGGCGTCATCGACGGCGTGAAGGACCTGCGGTGGGACGTCCGGCCGTCACCGGGCTGGGGCACGCTCGAGAACCGCGTGTCCGACGGCATCTCCACCCTGCACGAGGTCGGCGCGGTGACGGCGCTCGTGCAGTGCCTCGTCACGTCGATGTCGGACCGGCTCGACGCCGGCGAGACCCTGCCGACCATGCAGCCCTGGTTCATCCGCGAGAACAAGTGGCGTGCCGCCCGGTACGGCATGGAGGCCGAGATCATCACGAACACCGCCGGCGACGAGCGGCTCGTCACCGACGAGGTGCACGACCTCGTGCAGCTGCTCGACCCGGTGGCCGAGCGACTCGGCTGCCAGGAGGAGCTCCACCACCTCGACACGATGATCGAGCGCGGCGCGTCGTACCAGCGGCAGCTCGCGGTCGCGCAGGAGCACGGCGGCGACCTGCGCGAGGTCGTCCGCCACCTCGTGACGGAGTTCCGCGAGTCGCTCTAGCCCGCGCGCGGTGCTGTCCCGCGCGTGGTGAGGTGTTCCGCGCGTGGTGGGCTGTTCCGCGCGCGGTGCTGTTCCGCGCGTGGTGGGCTGTTCCGCGCGTGGTGAGGTCTTCCGCGCGGTGCTGTTCCGCGCATGGTGAGCTGTTCCGCGCGTGGTGAGGTGTTCCGCGCGTAGGAGGCCGTTCCTTCCGCCCTCCTACGCACGAATCCGCTTCCTACTGCGCGCGCGATGGGATGGAACGCGCGCCGTGGATGCGCGCCGTGAACGCGCGCTGTGGACGCGCGCACAGACGGACGGGAGGCCCGGTGCCAGCTGGCACCGGGCCTCCCGTCCGTCAGGTGGTCGCGACTAGCGACCCAGGAACTTCTGCAGGCTGGCGAGCTCTTCCTCGGTCGGCGCCTTGCCGCCCTTGGCGGCTCCGCCGAGCCCGAGGCCCGATCCCTGCGGGGCCTGCTGCGGCGCGGCCGCGGCACCGGCAGCGAGCGCCGCACGCTTCGCCGGGTTGCCCACCTTGGACTTCTTCTTGCCGCCCTGCTGCTGCTTCTTGCCGCCGTGCATGCCAGGGATCGGGCCCATTCCCGGCATCTGCGGCACGCCACCGCGGGCGACGGTCTTCATCATCTTCGCGGCCTGCTCGAACCGGTTCACGAGGGCGTTGACCTCGGTCACGGTGGACCCGGCACCCTTGGCGATGCGCAGTCGACGCGAGCCGTTCAGCAGCTTCGGGAGCTCGCGCTCCTGGGGGGTCATCGACTGGATGATGGCCTCGGTGCGGACGATCTCGCGCTCGTCGAAGTTGTCGAGCGCCTCGCGCATGCCCTTGGCGCCCGGGAGCATGCCGAGCATGCCCTTGATCGAGCCGGCCTTGCGCAGCTGCTGCATCTGGCCGAGGAAGTCGTTCAGCGTGAACGAGTCGGACGCGATCTTCTCGGCGACCTTGCGGGCCTCGTCCTCGTCGAAGGCCGACTGGGCCTGCTCGATGAGCGACATGATGTCGCCGAGGTCGAGGATGCGGCTCGCCATGCGGTCCGGGTGGAACGGCTCGAAGTCGTCGAGCCCCTCGCCGGTCGACGCGAACATGATCGGGCGACCGGTGACACTGGCGACGGAGAGCGCGGCGCCACCGCGGGCGTCGCCGTCGAGCTTCGACAGGACGACACCGGTGAAGTCGACGCCCTCCTGGAAGGCGCGCGCGGTGACGACGGCGTCCTGACCGATCATCGCGTCGATGACGAACAGGACCTCGTCCGGGTCGACGGCCTTGCGGATGTTCGCGGCCTGCTTCATGAGCTCGGCGTCGACGCCGAGACGCCCGGCGGTGTCCACGATGACCGTGTCGTACTGCTGGTCGACGGCGGCCTTGATCGCGTTCTTGGCGACCTTGACCGGGTCGCCGACGCCGTTGCCGGGCTCCGGCGCGAAGACGTGGACGCCCGCCTGCTCACCGACGACCTGCAGCTGCTGCACGGCGTTCGGACGCTGGAGGTCCGCCGCGACGAGCATCGGCGTGTGGCCGTCCTTCTTGAGCCACTTGCCGAGCTTGCCGGCGAGGGTGGTCTTACCGGCACCCTGCAGACCCGCGAGCATGATGACCGTCGGCGGCTTCTTCGCGAACTCGAGCCGTCGCTGCTGACCGCCGAGGATGCCGACGAGTTCCTCGTTGACGATCTGGACGACCTGCTGCGCCGGGTTGAGCGCGCGGTTGACCTCGTCGGAGAGGGCACGCTCGCGCACCGCTGCGGTGAACGCCTTGACGACCTCGAGCGCGACGTCGGCGTCGAGGAGCGCCCGCCGGATCTCGCGGACGGTGCCGTCGACGTCGGACGGAGTCAGCCGACCCTTGCTCCGCAGGTTGCGGAAGGTCTCGGTCAGCCGATCGGAGAGTGAACCGAATTGCGCCATGATCCGTCGATTCTACCGGGTCGGCCTCGCGCTCGGGTGCCGCGGCCCTCGGTATCGTCTCGACATGCGTGCCGTACCAGCAGGACTCGACCCCGCCGTCGTCGCCGAGATCGACGAGCGACTCGCTCGGCTGCAGACCGACCTCGGGGTCACGATCCCGTGGGCGGTCGAGAGCGGCTCGCGCGCCTGGGGGTTCCCGTCGCCGGACAGCGACTACGACTGCCGCTTCCTGTACGTGCGCAGACCCGACGACTACCTGTCGCTGTGGCCCCGCCGCGACGTCATCGAGACGCCGCTCGACGAGGTGTTCGACGTGAACGGCTGGGACCTGGCGAAGACGGTCCGGCTCGCCGTGAACGGGAACGCCACGGTCGGTGAGTGGCTCCGCTCCCCGATCGTCTACACGGGCGACGAGGCGTTCCGCGACCGGTTGCTCGCGTTCGTCGCGAGCGTCGCGGACCGGGGTCGCATCGGCCGTCACCACCTGCACGTCGCGGACCGACAGGCGGAGCGGGGAGTCACCCTGAAGCGGTTCTTCTACATCCTGCGGACAGCGGCCTCGCTGCGGTGGCTCCGTGACCACCCCGAGAGCGCGACCCCGCCGATGGACCTGCCGACGCTCCTCGCCGAGTCGTCCGTGCCCGAGGCGGTCCGGGAGGCCGCCGCGGAGCTCATCGTCGTGAAGGCCCGGACGCGGGAGCTGGGGCACGGCGAGCCGCCCGCGGTCCTGGCCCGGTTCGTGGCCGACGAGCTCGAGCGGGCGCGCTCCTTCGACGATCTGCCGCCGGAGAACAGGTCTGCCGAGGCCCGCGAGCGGGCGGACGCGTACTTCCTCGGCGAGGTGGAGCGGTTGCGCTGAGGCCGTCGGGGCGAACCAGGAGCGGAACCGCGCGTCAGGAGCAGGATCACGCGTCGGGAGCGGAACCGCGCGTCGGAAGCGGAACCGCGCGGAACGCCCGACTCCGCGCGGTTCGACGCCCCGAGCGCGGTTCGACGCCTCACGCGCGGTTCAACGCCCCACGTGCGATTCGACCCCCGACGCGCGGAACGACCCACCACGCGAGCAACAGCCCCACGCCGGTTCTTGTACTCCGTCCAACAACCGGCGTACGCTCCCCCCATGCCGCCACTCGAGCTCGTGCGACCCCCGGGCCTGCTCGACCACGCCGAGGGTCTTGCACTGCAGCGGGCCCTCCGCGCCGACGTCGTCGCCGGCCGCTCCCCCGGAGCGCTCGTCCTCTGCGAGCACCCGTCCGTGTACACCGCCGGTCGGCGCACCGAGCCCTCCGACCTGCCGACGGACGGCTCCCCCGTCGTCGAGGTCGACCGCGGCGGCCGGATCACCTGGCACGGGCCCGGGCAGCTCGTCGTCTACCCGATCGTCCGGCTGGCCGAGCCGATCGACGTCGTCGCCTGGGTGCGCGACCTCGAGCAGGTCGTCCTCGACGCGGCGGCGTCGGTCGGCGTCGACGCCCGCCGCATCGACGGCCGCAGCGGCGCGTGGACGACCGACGTCCCGCCCGCCAAGGTCGGTGCCGTCGGCCTGCACGTCGCCGAGGGGGTCTCGAGCCACGGCATCGCGATCAACTGCGACAACGCCCTCGACGCCTACGCCGCGATCGTGCCGTGCGGGATCGCGGACGCCGGCGTCACGACGCTCAGTGCGGCGGCCGGTCGGCACGTCGGCCCCGACGACCTCGTGCCGCTCGTCGCGCGACGCGTGCAGGACGCCGTCGACGGCATGTACGCCGGCCACCGGATCAGCAGCACCGCCGCGACAGCCGCCCCCGCACGTCAGGAGACCCTCGTATGACCCTCGCCCCCGACGGCCGCCGCATGCTCCGGGTCGAGGCCCGCAACGCCGAGACCCCGATCGAGACGAAGCCCGCGTGGATCAAGACCCGCGCGACCCAGGGCCCGGAGTTCCGCGAGCTGTCCGCCCTGGTGGAGACCAAGCAGCTGCACACCGTCTGCCAGGAGGCCGGCTGTCCCAACGTCTTCGAGTGCTGGGAGGACCGCGAGGCCACGTTCCTCATCGGCGGCTCGCAGTGCACCCGCCGGTGCGACTTCTGCCAGATCGACACCGGCCGGCCCGAGCCGCTCGACCGCGACGAGCCACGCCGCGTCGCAGACTCCGTGGCCGAGATGGGCCTGAAGTACGCCACGGTCACCGGGGTCGCCCGCGACGACCTGCCCGACGGCGGCGCGTGGCTCTACGCCGAGACGATCCGTGCGATCCACGAGCACTCCCCCGGCACCGGTGTCGAGATCCTCGTGCCGGACTTCAACGGGCGGCCGGACCAGCTCGGCCAGGTGTTCGACGCCCGCCCCGAGGTCTTCGCCCACAACGTCGAGACGGTGCCGCGGATCTTCAAGCGCATCCGGCCCGCGTTCACGTTCGAGCGGTCGCTCGACGTCATCAGCCAGGGCCGCGACGCCGGGCTGGTCACGAAGTCGAACCTCATCCTCGGCATGGGCGAGGAGCGTGTCGAGATCGAGGACGCCCTGCAGCGCCTGTTCGACGCCGGCACCGACATCATCACCTTGACGCAGTACCTCCGCCCGTCGCCGCGGCACCTGCCGGTGGCGCGCTGGGTCACGCCCGACGAGTTCGTCGCGTTGCGCGAGGTGGCCGAGGCGATGGGCTTCGCCGGGGTGCTCGCCGGACCGCTGGTGCGGTCGTCCTACCGCGCCGGCCGCCTCTGGGCCCGGGCCACGGTCGCGCGCGGCGGTTCGGTGCCGGAGCACCTGTCGCACCTGCTCGACGCCGCTCCGGGCCGCCAGGCGGTCTGAGACCCGGAGACGGACGGACGGGAGGCACGGTGCCAGCTGGCACCGTGCCTCCCGTCCCGGATCTGCGCCCGTGCAGGGCGCGGCCTGCTCAGGCGCGTCCGCGGATGCTCCGCAGGAGCCAACCGATGATCGAGAGCAGGATCAGGGCGATCCCGATGAACAGCAGGAACTTCAGGGCGCTGACGAAGATGCCGCTGAAGAGCAGGACCAGGCCGACGATGATCGCGATGATCAGGAGAGCGGGCATGTGGGGCTCCTTCCGGTGTACCTGGACGATCCCTGTACTGCGGAGACGGTACCCGGGATCAGCCGACGAGGTTCTGCACGAACACGTGCGGCGTGAAGCCGGTGAGGTCGTTGATGCCCTCGCCCTGGCCGATGAGCTTGATCGGGATGCCGGTCTTCTCCTGCACGCTGAGCACGAACCCGGCCTTGGCGGAGCCGTCGAGCTTCGTGATGACGAGCCCGGTGACACCGGCACCCTCGATGAACGCCTGCGCCTGGGCGAGACCGTTCTGCCCGGTCGTGGCGTCGAGCACGAGGAGCACCTCGCTGATCTCGACCTGCTTCTCGACGACGCGCTTGATCTTGGTCAGCTCGTCCATCAGGCCGGCCTTCGTGTGCAGACGGCCCGCGGTGTCGATGACCACGATCTCGGTCTGGTCGCGGATCGCCTTCTCGACGGTCTGGTAGGCCACCGACGCCGGGTCCTGCCCGGGCTGCGCGGGACGGACGACGTCGACACCGGCGCGCTGGGCCCAGGTGGCGACCTGCTCCACCGCGGCCGCACGGAAGGTGTCCGCGGCGCCGACCAGCACGGAGCGGTCGTACGTCCGCAGGAACTTGGCGAACTTGCCGATGGTCGTGGTCTTGCCGACGCCGTTCACGCCGACGACGAGCACGACGGCGGGGCGTGCGCTGAGCTTGAGCGTGGTGTCGAGCTTCGAGAGCCGTTCCTCGAGGACCTCGCGGAGCATGCGCTGCAGGTCGGCGGGGTCGGTCGTGCCGTACCGGTCGACGCGGGCGTGCAGGTCCTCGATGATCGCCTCGGAGATGTCGGGGCCGAAGTCCGCGCCGATGAGCGCGGTCTCCAGGTCCTCCCACGTGGTCTCGTCGATCGTCTTGCGCTGGAACAGCCCGCGCAGCCGGGAGGACAGTGACCAAGAACTCGCCATGTTCCCAGCTTAGAGCGCACCGCTCGCACAGGGCGTCCGCTACGCTCGGTGGTGCGAAGGGGAGTATTCCCTCTCGGCGACCCCGTCAGTACGGCCCGGAACGACCCGGACCCGGGGCGTCGGTCGCGGCACGTGGCCTCCGGCAGCAGTCAGAGCACACGGTCCGCGGCGGAAGAGACCTTCAGGCTTCAGCGCACCCGTTTTCCGGGGCGCTCCTACCTGAAGGAAATCCGTGGACGTCCCACTCGCAGTCTGGCTCATCACGATCGCCGGTATCCTCGGCCTGCTCGTGTTCGACTTCTTCTCGCACGTGCGCACACCGCACGTGCCGCACATCCGTGAATCGGCCTTCTGGTCGGTCGTCTACATCGCCCTCGCGATCGCCTTCGGTGTCGGCGTCTGGGTCTTCGGCGGCGGGCAGGCCGGTGGCGAGTACTTCGCCGGGTGGCTCACCGAGAAGGCCCTGTCCGTCGACAACCTGTTCGTCTTCCTCATCATCATGACGTCGTTCGCGGTGCCGAAGGAGTTCCAGCAGAAGGTCCTGCTCGTCGGCGTCGCGATCGCCCTCGCCGCCCGCGGTGTGTTCATCGCCCTCGGCGTCACGATCATCGACAACTTCTCGTGGGTCTTCTACCTGTTCGGCGCCCTGCTGTTCTGGCTCGCCTGGTCGCAGGCCCGCAGCGGCAACGACCACAGCGGTGACGAGGCCGACTCCCGCCTGATCCGCCTGCTCAAGCGCATCATCCCCACGTCGGACCACTACGACGGTGACCGCCTGACGACCAAGGTCGACGGCAAGCGTCTGTTCACCCCGATGCTCCTCGTCATGGTCGCCATCGGTCTGACCGACGTGCTCTTCGCGCTCGACTCGATCCCCGCGATCTTCGGGCTCACGCAGGACGCCTTCATCGTGTTCACCGCGAACGCGTTCTCGCTGCTCGGCCTGCGCCAGCTGTACTTCCTCATCGCGGGGCTGCTCGAACGCCTCATCTACCTCGGTCAGGGGCTGGCGGTCATCCTCGGCTTCATCGGTGTGAAGCTCGTGTTCCACGCGATGCACGTCAACGAGCTGCCCTTCATCAACGGCGGCGAGCACATCGAGTGGGCCCCCGAGATCCCGATCTGGTTCTCGCTCGGCTTCATCATGCTCACCATCGCCGTCGCGACCGTCGCCTCGCTCGTCGTGTCGAACAAGCGTCGGAAGCGCGGCCTGACCCCGTCGGGCGAGCCCGTGGAGGCCGTCGAGGCGGACGCGAAGTAGTCCCGACCCCCTTCCGGACAGGAGGCGCGGTGCCAGCTGGCACCGCGCCTCCTGTCCGTCGCCGGGGGCGTCGAGGGCCGCGCGCTCGCTGCTGCGAGCGCGACAGTCGTCCGCGTGGTCGTCCGGACACCTCCGCGAAAGCGACTGTCTGCCGCGAACTGTTGGCGGAGATCTGACGCTGTCGCGGAGTTGCCCGCGTGATCGTTCGAATGCCTTCGCGTGGCCGTTCGGACATCCCCGCGAAAGCGACTGTCTGCCGCGAACTGTTCGCGCGAACCTGTCGCTTTCGCGGAGTGCGCCGGCTGGCTACGCGACCGCGACCGCGTCGGCCGGCTCGGGCTCGGGCTTCTGCACGCGCTGACCGACGACGGCCGAGACGCCGTCCTGCCGCATCGACACCCCGTACAGGGCGTCGGCGATCTCCATCGTGCGCTTCTGGTGGGTGATGACGATGAGCTGCGAGGTCTCGCGCAACCGCTGGAACACGGTGAGCAGGCGGCCGAGGTTCGCGTCGTCGAGCGCGGCCTCGACCTCGTCCATGATGTAGAACGGCGACGGCCGCGCGGTGAAGATCGCGACGAGCAGCGCCACCGCGGCGAGGGACCGCTCACCGCCGGACAGCAACGTCAGGCGGTCGATCTTCTTGCCGGCGGGCTTCACCTGGACGTCGATGCCGGTGCCGAGCAGGTCGGTCGGGTCGGTGAGGGTGATCGAGCCCGAGCCGCCCGGGAACAGGATCGGGAAGACGACGTCGAAGGCTTCCTTCGTGTCGTTGAACGCCGACTCGAAGATCGTCTGCATCTTCGTGTCGAGCTCGTCGATGATCGTCATCAGGTCGGTGCGGGTCTTCTGCAGGTCCTCGAGCTGCTCGGCGAGGAAGGCGTGCCGCTGCTCGAGTGCCTGGAACTCCTCGAGGGCGAGCGGGTTCACCTTGCCGAGCTGCCCGAGGTCGCGCTCGGCGGCCTTGAGCCGTCGCTCCTGCTCGGCGCGGACGTAGGGGACGGTCTCGACGTCGGCGGGGTCGATCTCGTCCGTGGTGTCGAACTCCGGCAGTGCGGGTCCGCCGGGCAGGGTGGAGGCCGCCTCGACGAGCGCGACGTCGTCGGCGTCCTCGGTGCCCACGCCGTCTCCGGTGCCCTCGGTGCCCGCGTCGGCGGGGGCGTCGGGGTCGCTCGGCGCTGCGGCAGCGGCGGCGCGCTCGGCCTCGCGGTGCTTCCGCGCGAGCACCCGCGGGTCGACGAGCACGTCGACGGGCACCGGCACGTGCGGGCCGTACTCGGCGACGAGCACCGCCTCGGTCAGCCCGAGGTCGCTCTGCGCCCGGTCGAGCACGCCGGACACGTGCAGCTTCTTCTCGTAGATCTCCATCTCGAGCGAGTGCACGCCGTCGGTGATCGTCTGCAGGCGGTCCCGGAGCTCGCGTTCCTCGTTGCGGATCGCCTGGAGCTCGGTGTTGCGCTTCGCCCGCTCGGACTCCTCCGTCGCGAGCCGCACCCGGGCCTCGGCGAGCGACCGGTCGACGGCGCCGAGCACCTCGGGCAGGTCGGCGAGCACGCCCTCGGCGGTCCGGATCTGCCCCCGCCGGATGACCGCGAGCCGGGCAGCCTCCTCGGCGGCGGCACGCTCGGCCTCGAGCTGGCGGTCGAGCTGGTCGGCCCGGTTGCGCTCGGCCCGGACGCGCTCGCGGACGGTCTCGACCTGGATGCGGTGCTCGACCTCGGCCGCCCGCGCGGCCTCGAGGGCGTCCTGCAGCGCCGGCCGCTCCGAGGCGTCCACGACGGGACGCTCCTGCTCCGTGAACGCGCGGTGGGCCGCCTCGGCCTCGGCGAGCGAGGCGTCCACCGCCTCGACCGCGCCGTCCGTCTCGGCCAGGGCGGCCCGGAGCCGCTCGACCTCGGCCACCGCGTTCTCCGCCTTCGCACGCGTCGACGCGCTCGTGCGGTCGTACTCCGCCTTCGCCCGGGTGTACGCACGGGATGCCGCGTCGGCCTCGTCCGCCGCGCGGCGCGCGTCCTCGACGGCCACGCGCGCGGCCTGGAGGCCCGTGGCAGCGTCCTCGGCGTCCGTCGCGATCGCATCGCGCCGGCTCACGGCGTCGTCGCGTTCCGCGGCGAGCTCGATGCGCGAGGTCACCCGCTCACCGCCGCCCGTCACACGCACCGCACGGACCAGGTCACCCGACCGCGTCACGACCGTCGCCAGCGGCGCGGCGGCGAGCACCTCCTGCAGGTCGACGCCCTCGGTCTCCGCGACCAGCGTGTCCCGCAGCACGGACGCGAGCGCGGGCGGACCCTGCACCAGGTCGAGCGCACGTCGGACGCCGGCGGGCAGGGTGTCCGGCAGGCTGCTCGTCCCGACGACGGCGTCGGCGACGACGACGTCGATGCGCCCGATGTCCGACGCCCGTGCGTGCGCGACGGCGTCCGTGGCGACGTCGCGGTCGTCGGCGAGCACCGCGTCGGCGAGTCCGTCGAGGGCGATCGCGACGGACGCCTCGAAGCCGGGCGTCACCGTCAGGTGGTCGGCGAGCCGGCCGACGATCCCGGCCCGACCGGCGTCGATGAGTGCCTGGGAGCCGTCGCGCACGTCGATCGACATGCCGAGCGCCGCCACCCGGGCGTCGAGGGCATCGCGCTCGCGCTCCAGACCGTGCAGCCGGTCGCGCTGCCCGTCACGGACCGTCTGGGCCTGTTCGAGGGCGGCGCGGGCGGCCTCGAGCGCGGTCGTGAGTGCGTCCTCGTCGACACCCTCCGAGGGGTCGGTCCCGAGGTCGGCCAGCGCCGACGCCGCCCGCTCGGCACGTTCCCCGGCCTCGGCGAGGGCACGCTCGCGACGCTCCCGGTCCGCCACGGCCGACCCGCGTCGTGACCGTGCGACGTCGACCGCGTTGGCGAGCCGCTGCGCCTCGAGGTCGTGGCGGGACACCCGTGCGGCCTGCTCGGCGATGCGCTCGTCGAGGGCGTCCAGGGCGTCGCGGGCCTGCTGCACGGCCCGCGCCGTCGTCGCCGCGCCGCCCTGCACCTCTTCGGCACGGGCGGCGAGCCGGTCGGCCTCGGCACGGACCCCGGCGACCTGCTCGGGCGTGACGGTCGGACCCTGCTGCGGCGCGTCGGCCTGCTGGGCGAGGAACATCAGCCGCTGGTTCGCCAGGCTGGACAGCCCGCGCAGGCGTTCCTGCACGCTCTCGAGCCGGTGCACGACGGTGCGGGCGCGGTCGACGTCGTCGCCGACCATGCTCTGCTCGACGTGCTGCTGCCGCACCCGCGTCTGGTCGAGCCGCTCGGTGAGCACGATGCGCTCGGACTTCCGGCCGGCCTCGACCTCCTGGTGGTCGTGCAGCTCGCGGCGCAGGCGGACGACGTCGTCGGCCAGGATGCGGGCCTTCGCGTCGCGCGCCACCGCCGCCACCGACTGCGCCTTGCGCGCGACCTCGGCCTGTCGCCCGAGGGGCTTCAGCTGTCGCCGGATCTCGCCGGCCAGGTCGGACAGGCGGGTCAGGTTCGTCTGCATCGCGTCGAGCTTGCGGAGGGTCTTCTCCTTGCGACGGCGGTGCTTGAGGATGCCGGCGGCCTCCTCGATGAAGCCGCGGCGGTCCTCCGGGGTGGCGTGCAGCACCTTGTCGAGCTGCCCCTGCCCGACGATGACGTGCATCTCGCGGCCGAGGCCGGTGTCGCTCAGCAGTTCCTGGACGTCGAGCAGCCGGCAGTTCTCGCCGTTGATGGCGTACTCGCTGCCGCCGTTCCGGAAGAGCGTGCGCGAGATCGTCACCTCGGAGTACTCGATCGGCAGCAGCCCGTCGGTGTTGTCGATCGTCAGGAGCACCTGCGCGCGACCGAGCGGGCCGCGGGTCGAGGTGCCGGCGAAGATGACGTCCTCCATCTTGCCGCCGCGCAGGGTCTTCGCCCCCTGCTCCCCCATCACCCAGGCCAGGGCGTCGACGACGTTGGACTTGCCGGAACCGTTCGGCCCGACGATGCACGTGACGCCCGGCTCGAAGGCGAACGTCGTCGGCTGCGCGAAGGACTTGAACCCCTTGATGGTCAGGCTCTTCAAGTACATGCGGTCTCCGGATGCTCTGGTTGGGCGTCAGGCTAACGCGTGCGCCGACGCGAGCGCGGTTGGCACACGGGGCAGATGTGGCTCGACCGGTTCATGAAGGCCTCGCGCACGATCGTCGTCCCGCACCGCGGGCAGGGCTTGCCCTGCTGCCCGTAGACGTTCAGCCGCTGCGAGAAGTACCCGGACTGCCCGTTCACGTTGACGTACTGCGCGTCGAAGCTCGTGCCGCCGTCCTCGAGCGCGCGTCGGAGCACGAGCCGCACCTCGTCGAGCAGCAGGCGCAGGTCGCCGCGGGTCAGGCGGTCGGCGGGTCGGTCGTAGTGCAGCTTCGCGGCCCAGAGGGACTCGTCCGCGTAGATGTTGCCGATGCCGCTGACGACGCCCTGGTCGAGCAGCACGCGCTTGATCCCGCTCGAACGCTTGCGGGCCATCGCGGTGAACCGGTCGTCGTCGAAGGCGGGGTCGAGCGGGTCCCGCGCGATGTGCGAGACCTGGCCGGGCACCCACCGGCGCCACGGGGCGTCCGGCTCGGCGTCGTCGACGTGCCCGGCGGACCCGGCCGGTGCGCCATCGACCGTCGGGACCATCGTGTCGATCGCCATCGACCCGAACGTCCGCTGGTCGACGAACTCGAGCTCGACCGGCGGCTCCTCGGCACCGTCGCGACCGGTGCCGGACGGCTGCACGTCGATGAGGATCCGGCGGTGCCGCGCGGCCTCGCGCCCGCGGCCGAGCAGGATCTGCCCGCTCATGCCGAGGTGGGCGACGAGCGCCTCGGGGCGGTCCCCCTCGTGCTCGGGCAGCAGCGGCATCCAGAGGAACTTGCCCCGGCGGACGGCGGCGGCGATGGTGCGGCCGGTCAGCCGGTCGGCGAAGTCCTCGGCCGGGCCGTCGTGGCGGGTGAGCGCGCGGTCGTCGACGACGTCCACGTGCAGCACGCGCGCGCCGCTGACGGCGGGTTCGAGGCCGGCGCGGACGACCTCGACCTCGGGGAGTTCGGGCACGCGGTCAGGCCGCTCGGCCGGAGAGCCGGGTCCACGCGTCGAGCGCGGCGGCCATCTCGGCGGCCTTCTTGCTCGAACCGGTGCCGGCGGCGACGTCCTCGCCCTGCAGGACGACGGTGGCGCTGAAGGTCTTGTCGTGGTCCGGGCCGGTCTCGGTGACGCGGTACGCCGGGTTGCCGAGCGACAGGCTCGACGCGAGCTCCTGCAGGCTCGTCTTCGGGTCCATCGCGGCGCCGAAGCGGTCGGGGTCGATCATGAGCGGTTCGACCAGCCGCAGCACGAGCTCGGTCGCCGGGTCCGCGCCGGAGGACAGGTAGGTGGCGCCGATGACGGCCTCGACCGTGTCCGCCAGGATCGACGACTTGTCGCGGCCACCGGTCTGCTCCTCGCCCTTGCCGAGCCGGAGGTAGGCACCGAGGCCGATCATCCGGGCGATCTCGGCGAGGGCGACAGTGGACACCAGGCTCGCCCGGCGCTTCGCCAGGTCGCCTTCGTCCAGGTCGGGGAAGGACCGGTAGAGCTTCACGGTCACGGCCTGGCCGAGGATGGAGTCGCCGAGGAACTCGAGGCGCTCGTTGTGCTTGATCCCGCCGTGCTCGTACGCGTAGGAGCGGTGTGTCAGGGCGAGCTGGAGCAGCTCGAGGTCGATGTCGACCCCGAGGATGCCCTGCAGACGGACGACGTCCGGCCCCACGGGGCGGGACCCCGCGGTGCCGGACGTCGTCGTCATGCGTTCGGTCCGATCAGACGTCGGCGACCTTGCGGCCCTTGTACTCCATGTACAGGGGGGTGCCGGCCGAGTCCTCGACGACCTTCGCGCGGTGCGGGAGGCTGTACGTGACCTGGCCGTTCTCGACGGTCTTCACGAGCTGGATCGGCGTGGCCTTCCACTGCGAACGACGGGCGTGCGTGTTCGCACGGGACTGCTTGCGCTTGGGAACGGCCATGGTTGATCTCTTTCGGTTGGTCGGTGGTCGGTACGGGGGCTGGCGGTCGCGGGGCCTACTCGGCCTCGGCCCGCTCCTGACCCTCGGTGGTCGTGTCAGCGTTGGGGGTGTCGTTGTCCAGCTGGACCGCGCTCAGCGCTGCCCAGCGGGGATCCAGTGCCGGTCGGGCGGGCTGTTCACCGAGGTCTGCCAGGCGTTCACCCGTCTCCGGGTCGAGTCCTGGGCAGTCCGGACGACAGACCGGCTGGAACGGCAGCGCCAGCACCACCGCATCTCGAACGACCTGTTCGGTGTCCACGTGGTCATCGCGAACGAAGAAGTCGAAATCCTCCGAGACATCGTACGCGAACAGCTCGGCGAAATCGACCTCGACCGGCTCGCTGATGTCGATGAGGCAGCGCGAGCACTCCCCCGTGGCGTCCGCCGAGGCGTGGCCGGAGACCAGGACGCCCTCGTGCAGGCCCTCGAGACGGAGGTCGATGCGCAGCTCGGCACCCTCGCGGACGGCGATCACGCCGGCGCCCATCGCGTCCGGCACCGTGACGTCGAGCGTGTGCTCGCGCATCTCGCCCGGACGGTGCGCGAGGTCGCGCACCCGGAGGGCGTAGGGGCTGTTCACGTGGGAAGACACGATCGACGATCCTAGCGCGATCGGGACCGGGAGTCGAGGCAGCGCGGGGCGTGTCCGGGACCGGTCGTGCGCCCGCGTCCGGTTCCGGGGTCCGTGCAGCGTGCCGGTCAGCGGGCGGCGAGTGCCGCAGCGACGACCCGGGGCACGTACGGCGTGACGTCGCCACCGAGTGACGACACCTGCCGGATGAGGGAGCTCGACACGTGGGCGCGCGAGGCCTCCGGCAGCAGGAAGACCGTCTCGACGTCGGCGAGGTGGCGGTTCATGATCGCCATCGGGGTCTCGTACGCGACGTCCTCGCCGGAGCGCACGCCCTTGACCAGCACCGTCGCTCCGACCTGCCGGCAGTAGTCGACGAGGAGCCCGGCGGTCCACTCGCCCACCGTCACCGTCTCGGGAGCGCCGACCTCGACGAGCGACTCGCGGATGAGCCGCACGCGGTCGGCGGCCTCGAACATCGCCGGCTTCTTTTCGGGGTTGTGCACCACGAGGACGTGCACCTCGTCGAACAGCCCGGCCGCACGGCCGATCACGTCGAGGTGCCCGAGGGTGACGGGGTCGAAGGAACCGGGGACCACCGCGATCTGCGCCATGCGAGCGACGATACCGGTCCGCGGCGTGCCGACGGGTCCCGGTCAGTTCTTGCCGAGGAACGCCGCGTCGGACTCGTCGAGCCGTCGGGCCAGGGCCTCGCGCAGCGCGGGACTGCCCTGCAGGTCGGGGTCGCGCTCGAGCACCCATTCGGCCTCGCCGCGGGCGTCGACGATGAGGTCGGCGTGCTCGACGACACGCAGCAGGTTCAGTGACGACCGCCCACCGGACTGCCGTTCGCCGAGCACGTCCCCCTCGCGGCGGAGCTCGAGGTCCACCCGGGCGAGCTCGAAGCCGTCGTCCGAGGCCGACACGGCGTCCACCCGCTCGCGCGACGTGGTCTCGAGTTCGGCGGTGGTGACGAGCAGGCACACCCCGGCCCACTGCCCGCGGCCGATGCGTCCGCGGAGCTGGTGCAGCTGCGACACCCCGAAGCGGTCGGCGTCGAGCACCGCCATCATGGCCGCGTTCGGGACGTCGACGCCGACCTCGATCACGGTCGTCGCGACGAGGACGTCGAGGTCGCCGGCCGCGAACGACGTCATCACGCGGTCCTTCTCATCCGCGGTCATCCGGCCGTGCAGCACCGCGATGCGCCGCCCCTCGAGCACGGGCATCGTCCGCATCCGCTCGGCCGTCGCGAGCACGGTCGCCGGCGCACGCTTCGGCGCATCGGGCTCCGCCGCGCCGTCGGTCGGCGCGGGCTCGCCGTCGTCCTCGGTGTGGGCGTCGTCGATCGCGGGGCAGACCACGAACGCCTGGCGGCCCTTGTCGAGCTCCTCGGCCATCCGCGACCAGATCCGGGACTCCCAGCCGGGGTGCTCGGCGAGCGGCACCGTGAAGGTCTCGACCCCGGCACGGCCGGACGGCAGCCCGGTGATCGTCGAGACGTCGAGGTCGCCGAACACGGTCATCGCGACGGTGCGCGGGATCGGCGTCGCGGTGAGGACGAGGACGTGCGGCGGCGTCGCGCCCTTGGTGCGCAGGGCCTCACGCTGCTCGACACCGAACCGGTGCTGCTCGTCGACGACGACGAGCCCGAGCTCGGCGAAGTCGACGCGGTCGCCGAGCAGCGCGTGCGTGCCGACGACGAGCCGGGAACTGCCGGACGCCGCGGCGAGCAGCGCCCGACGACGTTCGTCGGTGGACTGCGAGCCGGTCAGGATCACCGGGCGGAGCTCGGCTGCCAGGTCTGGTCCGAGGAACTTCACGATGGAGCGGAGGTGCTGTGCAGCCAGGACCTCGGTCGGGGCGATGAGCGCGGACTGGCCGCCGGACTCGGCGACCGTGAGCATGGCCCGGATGGCCACGAGCGTCTTGCCGGAACCGACCTCGCCCTGCACGAGCCGGTGCATCGGCCAGGTGCGGGCGAGGTCCTGGTCGACCTCGGCGCCCACGGCGCGTTGGTCGACGGTCAGCTCGAACGGCAGGGTCGCGTCGAACCGCTCGAGGATGCCCCCGGGGGATGCCACCCGCGCGGCGGCGGCGGTGCGCCGTGATCGGATCCGGCGCTGCACCAGTGCGGTCTGCAGCACGAACGCCTCGCGGTAGCGCAGGGCGTCCTGCGCCCGCTTGAAGTCGGCGACCTTCTCGGGGCGGTGCAGGAGCTCGAGCGCGCGACGGAACGGCACGAGGTCGAGCCGCCCGCGTGCTGCGGCCGGTACGGGGTCGGGCAGGTCCGGCAGGGTGTCGAGCACGATCGCGATGGACTTCGCGATCTGCCACGACGACAGGGACGCGGTCGCCGGGTAGATCGGGATCGGCTGCCGCGACCACCGGATGGCTTCGTCCGAGCCGGGCTCGGCGGTGGCGCGCGGGTCGTCCGGGTCGAAGAGCTCGTAGTCGGGGTGCGCGAGCTGCCGGGCACCGCGGTAGTCGCTGACCTTGCCCGCGAAGATGCCGCGGGCCCCGGGCACGAGGTCCTTCGTGCGCCAGCCCTGGTTGAAGAACGTGAGGGTGAGCAGCCCCTTGCCGTCGCCGATCTTCGCTTCGAGGATCGACCCGCGCCGGGCACGCATCGTGCGTTCGCGGACGTCGACGACCTCGGCGACGATGGTGACCGGTTCGCCGATGGCCAGGGAGTCGAGCGCGGTCAGCGCCCCGCGCTCGGCGTACCGCCGCGGGGCGTGCTCGAGGAACTCGCCGACGGTGCGGTAGCCGAACGCCTTCTCGATCGCGCTCGCCGTCCGGCCGCCGAGGACGCTCGCGAGCCGTGCGTCGAGGGGCGCCGGACCGAGGTCGGCCGCGGGCGGCACGGCGGGGGTTGCGGAGGTGACCACGGCGTCAACGGTACCCGGCAGGACCGACGGCCACGCGCCTCCAGGCCGGCCTGTGGAGAACGCTCGGACGGTCCGGTCGGGCCGCTACGGTGGCTGCATGACCCGCATCATCGCCGGTGCCGCCGGCTCCACGACGCTCCGGGTGCCGAAGTCCGGCACCCGGCCGACGAGCGACCGCGTGCGCGAGGCCCTGTTCTCCTCGCTCGAGTCCCGCGGGCTGGTGCAGGGCACCTCCGTCGCCGACCTCTACGCGGGCACCGGTGCCCTCGGGCTCGAGGCGGCATCGCGCGGCGCGGCCGAGGTCGTGCTCGTGGACCGGGCCTCGGCGGCGGCGCAGGCGTGCCGGGCGAACGCGCGCGCGGTGCAGCAGCGAGTGCCCGGCGTCCGGATCGACGTGCAGCCGCAGCCCGTGCTCGGCTACCTGCGCGGTACCGTGCGAACGTTCGATCTCGTGTTCATCGACCCGCCCTACGACGTCACGGAGCACGAGCTGGCCGAGGTGCTCGAGACCCTCGCCCCGCGGCTCACCGCCGACGCGGTGGTCGTGGTCGAGCGCAGCAAGCGCTCCCCCGAGCCGACGTGGCCGGCCGGCCTCGAGCCGTTCAGCAAGCGCAGCTACGGCGAGACCCTGGCGTGGGAGGCCGTGGTCCCCTCGTCCTGAGCGCGGGGCCGCGAGGGCGGCACTGGTAGGGGCTGGGGCCGGCGGGCTGGAGACGAGCTCGTGCGACGACGTCGCTGTCGCACGACGTCGACCACATCGCCGGACGGCGGTGCGCCCGCCCTGCCCGATGCGCGCGCGGTCTGCGCGACAACACCGCTGTCGCACGACATCGACCATGTCGCAGGAGGCGCCGCGACCCTCCGGCTTCACCCGCCCGGCGCTCGTGAGGGGACTGCGCGACAACACTGCTGTCGCACGACGTCGATCATGTCGCGGGAAGCACCGCGCCTGCCCCGGACTCCCCTGCCCGGCGCTCGTGCGGGGCTGCGCGACGACATCGCTGTCGCACGACGTCGACCCTGTCGCACACACGGTCACACGCGCCCGTTCCCAAGGCGCGGGCACCAGCGCGCCGGCCGCAACAGCTCAGCCGGAAGCACCGTCCCAGTCGGCGTAGGGGTCCCAGCCGGTCGTCGGCACCGCGGATCCGCCGCGCACCAGGTCGTGCTCGCCGCGTTCCCGCACGACGCCGACCCGGCGGAAGCCGCCGGGCAGCACCGCACCGGGCGGGAACGTCGCGAGCAGGCCGTGGTCCTCGCCGCCGTGCAGCGCGGCCGCGTCGAGTGCCTCGTCGTCGTCGAGCTCGAGCGTCACCCGGCTCGCGCGGGCCAGCCGCCCGGCGTCGATCGCCAGGCCGTCCGACAAGTCGAGCATCGCGGTCGCCCCGGCCGTGGCGGCCAGGGGTCCGTCCGCGATCGGGGGCACCGGCCGACGCTGCCGCGCGACGTCGGGGTCGGTGTCCGCCCCGCTCGCCACGACGGCCGAGCGCGAGGGCTCCCCGTCGGCGTCCACGCCGTCGCGGAACAGGCGCGACAACCCGCGCGCGGCCGGTCCGAGCGCGCCGGAGACGGCCAGCACGTCACCGACGCTGGCGCCGGAACGCAGCACCGCTGCACCGCCGCTGAGGTCACCGAAGGCCGTCACCGTGACCGTGAAGGTCGCCGAGGTGGACAGGTCGCCGCCGACGACCCCGCAGCCCGGTGCCAGGGCCTCGACCCCGGCGCGCACCCCCTCCGCGAACGCCTCGAGCACCGCCACGGGGGTCTCCTGCGGGGCGGCCAGCGCCACCACGAGCCCGCTCGGCACGGCCCCCATCGCGGCGACGTCGGACAGGTTCGTCGCCGCGGCCTTCCAGCCGACGTCGGCGGGCGAGGACCACGCCCACCGGAAGTCCGGGCCGTGCACCATCATGTCGGTCGTGACGACGAACCGGCCGTCCGGGGCGGCGACCACGGCGCAGTCGTCGCCGGGTCCGACGAGCGGGGAGCCGGCAGGCAGCCGTCGCGTGACCGCCTCGAGCACGGCGAGTTCGCCCACCTGCCCCACGGTCGGTCCGGCCCAGGCGTCGTACGTCGCGTCCACACGAGAACGGTAGCCTGGACGGCGATGGACACCGCGCGCCGCACCCCTCGCACCCTCGCGATCGTGGGGGCCGTGGTCGCCCTCGCCGCCGGGCTCGCAGGGTGCACGAACACGGTCGGGATGACCGCGGCGCCCTCGGCGAACGCGGCGGCGTGCGCGTCGGCACAGGTGCGGCTGCCGACCACGGTCGACGGCACGCTCCCGCTGCGGAACACGAACGCGCAGTCGACCGCGGCCTGGGGCGACCCCACCGCGGCGCTCTGGCACTGCGGGGTCGCTGCCCCGACGGTGTCCGACCTGCCGTGCTTCTCGCTCGGCTCGGTGGACTGGATCCGCGACGACCGCGGCGCGCAGATCGTCTACACGACCTTCGGCCGCTCCCCCGCGGTGCAGGTCGTGGTGGACACCGCGAAGACCGCCGGCACCCAGGTGCTGCAGGACGTCGGCACGGCCGTGTCGACCCTGCCGACGGACGGGCACCGGTGCCTCGACCCGTCCGACGTGGACGGCTGAGGCGGGCCGACCGACTCAGCGGACGGCCGCCCGACCGACTCAGCGGACGGCGGCCCGACCCAGCTCGAGGAGCTCGGTGACGAGCTCGGCGTAGGACACGCCCGATGCCTCCCAGCACCGTGGGTACATCGACAGCGGGGTGAAGCCCGGCATCGTGTTCACCTCGTTGACCACGAAGCCGTCGTCGGTGAGGAAGCAGTCCACCCGCGCGAGTCCGGAGCCGCCGATCGCCTCGAACGCACGCGCACCGATCGACCGAATGGCGTCGGTCTCGTCTTCGGTGAGCGGTGCCGGGCACAGCAGCGACTCGTCGCCGCCCAGGTACTTCGACTCGAAGTCGTAGAAGCCGGACTCGTCGACGACGATCTCGCCGGGCAGGCTCGTCCGCGGCACACCGTCGCGGCCCTCGAGCACGGCGACCTCGACCTCGCGCCCGACGACGCGGGGTTCGACGATCACCTTGGAGTCGTGCTCGAACGCCAGCTCCATCGCCGCGGCGAGCTCGTCCGGGCCGTCGACCCGCGAGACCCCCATGCTCGAACCGGCACGGGCGGGCTTCACGAAGAGCGGCCAGCCGTGTGCCGCGACGGTCTCGGCGACTCCGAGGGGCTCGGCGGCCCACTCGCGGCGCAGGACGGTTGTCCACGGCGCGACGCGGAGTCCGGCGTGCTCGAGCACGGCCTTCGCCGCGTGCTTGTCCATCGCCAGCGCGCTCGCGAGCACGCCGTCGCCGACGTACGGCAGGCCGGCGATCTCGAGCAGGCCCTGGATCGTGCCGTCCTCGCCGAACGGGCCGTGCAGGATCGGGAAGACCACGTCGACGGCGACGGTCGCGACGGACCCGTCGGGGTGCGACACGACGAGTTCGTTGGTCGCCGGCGAGGTCGGGAACGCCACGCGCGTGCCGTTGTCCGGCACGGTCGGCAGGGCGCCGTCCCGGATCGTCCACTGGGTCGGGTCGTCGGACTGCAGCGTGAACGCGCCGTCCTTCGTGATGCCGATCGGGACGACCTCGTACGCCGTGCGGTCGACGACGTCCATGATCCCGCCGGCCGTCACGCAGCTGATCTCGTGCTCGCTGGAGCGGCCGCCGAACAGCACGGCGACGGTGGTCGTGGGCATGAGGACTTCCTCGGGGATCGTTGGCACGACTGTCCCTCCGTGGCTCGGGTGCGGACCGGTCACTCGCCCTGGGGTTCGTCGGTCTCGGTGAGGTGCGGCGCGATGTTGCGCGGATCGAGCCTACCGGCGAGCACCTCGGCGACCTGGCTCACGATGGGCATGTCGACGCCGTTCGCGGACGCGAGCTCGAGGATCGGGGCGACCGACGCCAGTCCCTCGGCCGTCTGGTTCATCTGCCGGACGACCTCGTCGAAGCGGTACCCCTGCCCGAGCAGTCGCCCGGCGGTGTTGTTGCGCGACAGCGGCGACTGGCACGTGGCGATGAGGTCGCCGAGGCCGGCGAGCCCGGACAGGGTCGAGGGCTGGGCGCCGAGCGACACGGCGAAGTCGGTCATCTCGGCGAGACCGCGCGTGATGATCGACGCCTTCGTGTTCTCGCCGTACCCGACACCGTCGACGATGCCGATCGCGACGGCGATGAGGTTCTTCAGCACGCCGCCGAACTCGGTGCCGATGACGTCGGTGTTGATGAACGACCGAAAGTACGGGTTCGTCGCCACCGCCGCGACCGCGCTCGCGGTGTCCGCGGACGACGACGACACGACGGCAGCGGTCGGCTGCCGGCGGGCGATCTCGAGCGCCAGGTTCGGTCCGCTCGCCACGGCGATGCGGTCGCGGTCGATGCCGAGCCCCTCGAGCAGGACCTCGCTCATCCGCAGGCCGGTGCCCTTCTCGACGCCCTTCATCAGGCTGACCACGGGCACGTCGGCCGGCAGCAGCCCGCGGATCGCGTCGAGGTTCGAGCGGAGGGTCTGCGACGGCACCGAGACGTAGACCTGCGAGGCGCCGTCGAGCACCTGCTCGAGCGACGTCGACGCGGTGAGCGTGCGCGGCAGGTTGATGCCGGGCAGGTAGTCGGAGTTGCGCTTCGTCTCGGTGATCTCGCGGGCGACCTCGGGGCGACGTGCCCACACCACGGTGGAGGCCCCGCCCTCGGCGAGCACCTTCGCGAACGTGGTCCCCCAGCTGCCGGCACCGATGACCGCCACCCGCGGCTTGTCGGTCGACTGCATCACCACCCGGATCGCGGCGGTGTCGATCGCTCCCGGCGCAGCGGCCACTGGGTCCGGACGGTCCTCGTGCGGGCGGAGGCCCGGTCCCTGGTCACTCAAACTTCCCGGTCTCCTTCTGGTTGTTCGCCGCCGGGTCCCAGCGGGTCGCGGGTGCCCGTTCGCCGCGCAGCTGCTCGAGCAGCTCGGTGATGCGCTGCATGAGCACCTCGGTGGCCTCGATGAGCGTCTGCTGGTCGACCGGACGCCCCCGGTACGCCGACAGGTCCACCGGGTCGCCGACGATGACGTCGACGCGCGAGCGCGGGAACAGCCGGAGCTTCTTCGAGTACCGCGCCATGATGCCCTGCGTGCCCCAGTGAGCCATCGGGATGAGCGGCACGTCGTTCTCGAGCGCGATGCGGACGGCTCCGGTCTTGCCCCGCATCGGCCACAGGTCGGGGTCACGCGTCAGCGTGCCCTCCGGGTAGACGATGATCGCGCCGCCCTGCTCGATGAGCGATCGACCGCCACCGAGCGGGTCGCTCAGCCGGGTGCGCCCGGAGCGCTCGACCGGGATCTGCCCCATGCCGGACATGAGCCTGCCGAAGACGGGCACCTTGAACAGGGACGCCTTCGCCAGGAACCGCGGGGCCCGACGGCTCAGGTAGACGGCGGTACCGACGACGAGCGGGTCGATGTTGGTGAAGTGGTTCGGCGCGAGCACGAACGCCCCGTCCGCCGGCAGGCGGTTCGGGCCGACCCAGTGGTAGTTCGACGAGAACCGGAACGTCGGGATGACGATCGACGCCACGGTGCGGAACGCGGGGTTGAGCTCCCCGCGCTTCCAGCGCCGTCCACGCACCGGCACGCCGGTCGCGACGGGCAGGGCGGACGCACTACGGGCCTCCCGGCCGTCCGGGCGCGCCGATCCGTCACCCGTCTGCGGAGCCGACACCGCGCTCAGCCGGCGAAGTCGAAGTCGGCGCCGAGCTTCCGCAGCTTCGGGATGAAGTGCTCGTAGCCGCGGCTGATGATGCCGACGTTGGTGATGTGGGACTCGCCGTCGGCGGTGAGCGCCGCGATGAGGTGGCTGAAGCCACCGCGCAGGTCCGGCACACGGACGTTCGCGGCGTGCAGCTTCGTCGGGCCGGTGATGACCGCGGCCTGCTCGAAGGGGCGACGGGCGACGCGACGGTCGTGGCCGGGCAGGCCCTCCTTGTGCACGACGATGTCGGCACCCATCTCGTTGAGCGCGTCGGTGAAGCCAAAGCGGTTCTCGTAGACGGTCTCGTGCACGATGCTCTGGCCCTCGGCCTGCGTGAGCGCCACGACGAGCGGCTGCTGCCAGTCGGTCATGAAGCCGGGGTGCACGTCGGTCTCGATGACGACGGGCTGCAGGACGTCGCGCTCGCGGTAGAAGCGGATGCCGTCCTCTTGGATGTCGAAGCCGCCGCCGACCTTGCGGAAGACGTTGAGGAACGTCATGAGCTCCTGCTGCTTCGCGCCCTCGACGAAGATGTCGCCGTCGGTGGCGAGCGCGGCGGAGGCCCAGCTGGCGGCCTCGTTGCGGTCGTTGATCGCGCGGTGCGTGTAGCCGCGGAGCGACTCGACGCCCTCGATGAAGATGACGCGGTTCGGCTCGACCGAGACGATCGCACCCATCTTCTGCAGGATCGCGATGAGGTCCATGATCTCGGGCTCGATCGCGGCGTTCCGCAGCTCCGTGACACCGGAGGCCAGGGTCGCGGAGAGCAGGACCTGCTCGGTCGCCCCGACGCTCGGGTACGGCAGCTCGATGTAGGCGCCCTTGAGGCCGTCCGGGGCCGTCAGGTGGATGCCGTTGAGCTGCTTGTCGACGACGGCGCCCATGGCGCGCAGGGCGTCGAGGTGGAAGTCGATCGGACGGTCGCCGATGCGGCAGCCGCCGAGGTCGGGGATGAACGCCTCGCCGAGCTTGTGCAGCAGCGGACCGCAGAACAGGATCGGGATGCGGCTCGACCCGGCGTGTGCGTCGATCTCGGCGAAGTGGGCCGACTCGACGTTCGACGGGTCGAGGATGAGCTCGCCGCGGGCGGGGTCGGTGATGCGCACGCCGTGCACCTCGAGCAGCCCGCGGACCACCTTGACGTCGGAGATGTCCGGCACGTCCTTGAGGATCGACGGGGTGTCGCCGAGCAGCGACGCCACCATCGCCTTGGTCGCGAGGTTCTTCGCCCCGCGCACCTCGATGCGCCCCACGAGCGGCTTGCCCCCGCGGATGACGATCTCGTCCGACTTGAGGCCGACGCGCGCCCCTGCGGCCGCTGCGTCCTGTACGAGAGAGTTCACTACTTCACCGGCAATGTCTTCGGCCGCCAACTGGAGCGGCGGGATTCGAACTCCGTGATCGAGGTCTCGTCACGGAGGGTGAGCCCGATGTCGTCGAGCCCTTCCATCAACCGCCAACGAGTGTAGGCGTCGATCTCGAAGGGGACGTCCACATCCCCGAGCGACACGCGCTGCTCCACCAGGTCCACGGTCGCCGACACCCCGGGGTTCCGCTCGATCTCGGCCCAGAGCCGCTCGACTTCCGGTTCGGTCACGATCGCGGTGACCAGTCCCTGCTTGCCCGCGTTGCCCTTGAAGATGTCGGCGAACCGGGGCGAGACGACGACCCGGAACCCGAAGTCGCGGAGCGCCCAGACGGCGTGCTCGCGACTCGATCCGGTGCCGAAGTCCGGGCCGGCGACCAGGACCTTCGCGTTGTCGTACGGAGCCTGGTTCAGCACGAACGTGGGGTCCTGCCGCCAGCCGGAGAACAGGGCGTCCTCGAAGCCGGTCTTCGTGACGCGCTTGAGGTAGACCGCGGGGATGATCTGGTCGGTGTCGACGTTCGACCGCTTGAGCGGGGCGGCGATACCGGTGACGGTGGTGATCTTGTCCATCAGAAGGTCCCCTCGGTGGCGGTGGCGGACGTCGCCGCCGCGATCTCGTCGTCGGTCTCCAGGTCCCACGGGCTCGACAGCGTGCCGCGCACCGCGGTGGCGGCGGCGACGAGCGGCGACACCAGGTGGGTGCGGCCCCCCTTGCCCTGGCGCCCCTCGAAGTTGCGGTTCGAGGTGCTCGCGCAGCGCTCCCCCGGTGCCAGCTGGTCCGGGTTCATGCCGAGGCACATCGAGCACCCGGCGAAGCGCCACTCGGCACCGAAGTCGGTGAACACCTTGTCGAGCCCCTCGGCCTCGGCCTCGAGCCGGACCCGCGCGGAGCCCGGCACGACCATCACGCGGACGCCGTCGGCCTTGGTGCGCCCCTGGATGATCGACGCGAAGGCCCGCAGGTCCTCGATGCGCGAGTTCGTGCACGACCCCATGAAGACCGCGTCGACGGCGATGTCCTTCATCGGGGTGCCGGCCGCGATGTCCATGTACTCCAGCGCACGCTTCGCGGCGGCCTGGTCGTTCGGGTCCTCGAAGTCGGCGGGCGACGGCACGCTCTCGGACAGCGAGACGCCCTGGCCCGGGTTCGTGCCCCAGGTGACGAAGGGCTCGAGCTCGTCGGCGTCGATGAAGACCTCGGCGTCGAACACGGCGTCGTCGTCGGTCGCCAGGGTGTCCCAGTACGCGACGGCGTCGTCCCAGTCCTGGCCGGTCGGTGCGTGGTCGCGGCCCTGCACGTAGTCGTAGGTGGTCTGGTCGGGGGCGACCATGCCGGCGCGGGCGCCGGCCTCGATCGACATGTTGCAGATCGTCATGCGGCCCTCCATCGAGAGCGCGCGGATCGCCGAGCCGCGGTACTCGAGCACGTACCCCTGCCCGCCGCCGGTGCCGATCTTCGCGATGACCGCCAGGATGATGTCCTTCGCGGTCACGCCCGGGCGCAGCGTGCCCTCGACCGTGATCGCCATCGTCTTGAAGGGCTTCAGCGGCAGGGTCTGGGTGGCCAGGACGTGCTCGACCTCGGAGGTGCCGATGCCGAACGCCATGGCGCCGAAGGCCCCGTGGGTGCTCGTGTGCGAGTCGCCGCAGACCACGGTGATCCCGGGCATCGTGAGGCCGAGCTGCGGGCCGACCACGTGGACGATGCCCTGCTCCTTGTCGCCGAGCGAGTGCAGACGGACGCCGAACTCCTCGCAGTTGCGGCGGAGGGTCTCGATCTGCGTCCGGCTCGTCGGGTCCGCGATCGGGCGGTCGATGGCGAGCGTCGGGGTGTTGTGGTCCTCGGTCGCGATCGTCAGGTCGAGGCGACGGACGGGCCGGCCGGCCTGCCGCAGGCCGTCGAACGCCTGCGGACTCGTGACCTCGTGCACGAGGTGGAGGTCGATGTAGAGGAGATCCGGCTTCCCGTCCTCGCCCTTGACCACGACGTGGTCGTCCCAGACCTTCTCGGCGAGCGTCTTTCCCATCGGCTCGGCCTCCCTCGTTCTCGTGTCGTCGGGCGCCGCTGACGCGACGCTGCGGTGGCAGCCTACCAGCTTGGTATACCAACGTGCGCCCCGGGCCGGTGGACGGTCTGGAGGCCCGGCTCGACTCCCCGACACCCGTCGCGGTGGGAGGATGGTCGCGACATGACCACACCTGCGCACTCGACCCGGACGACCAACCTCGAGGGCGCAGCACGCGCCGCGATCGCCGGCGGCGCCCCGCTCGCCCTGCTCATCGCCCTGGGTCTGCCGCAGTACGCGGCCTTCGGGGTGTTCGCCGGGTTCACCGCGATCTTCGGCGCGACCGAGCCCTACCGGCAGCGCGCCGTCACGACCGGGGTCGCCGGCGGCATGCAGGCGCTGTGCATGTTCGCAGGCGTCGGCGTCGGGCTCCTCGGCGCGCCGCTCTGGCTGCAGGCCCTCGGCCTCGTCGCGGTGCTCGTCTTCGCCGTGTGCACGCTCTCGACGCTCCGGGCCATCCCGGCACAGCCGATCTTCCCGACGTTCGCCTTCCTGGTGTCCGCCCTGGTGCCGGCGCAGCCCGCCGACCTCCCGCTCGTCACGACGATCATCGTCTGCTCCGTGGCGTGGGCGTGGCTCGTCGCGATGTCCGGCGCCGTGCTCCGTCGGCTCCTGCACCCGCACGCCCCGCACCGGTTCCGGCCGCTCGCCGACCGCAAGCACCGTTCCTTCGCGGTCCTCGGCACCCCGGCGCTCTGGGAGACCGTCCTGCTCAACCTCGTCGGCGCGCTCGCCGCCGGGGCGGTGGCGTCGACGATCCCGTGGCTCGGGCACCCGTACTGGGCCGTGATCGCGGTCGTGTCGACGCTGCCCGCGATCCGGCAGCGCCACACCGTGCTCCGGGCGTTCCAGCGCTTCATCGGGACGATCGGCGGCACCGTGATCGCCGTCGGCATCCTGCTGCTCGAACCGTCGGCCTGGTGGGTGGTCGTCATCGCGGTGGTCGGCCAGTTCTTCGCAGAGATCTTCGTCGCCCGCAACTACGCCGTGTGCCTGCTCTTCCTGACCCCGCTCGCCCTCGCCGTGTCGTGGCTGAGCCTGCCCGAGGCCCCCGAGCTCCTCGCGCTCGACCGCGTCGCACAGACCACCCTCGGCGCCGTGGTGAGCGTCGCGCTGCTCGTCGTCGGCCGGGCGATCGAGCGGCGCCGCGGCCGGGCCCTCGGCGCCACGAGCGCGATCCGTACGGTGTGAGCGCGGGCGCCGGGGTGGGCGCCGGGGTGGGCCGGGGCGCGGGGTGCTGTTCTGCGCGCAGGTGGTCGTTCCGCGCGTCGGGAGCTCTTCCGCGCGTAGGAGGCCGTTCGTTCCGCCCCACCACGCGCGTTTCCGCTTCCCATCTCCCGCGCGATGGGAACGACTGCGCATGGCAGGGCGTTCCGCGCACAGAAGGCTGTTCCGCGCACGGCAGGCTCTTCCGCGCGTCGGAGGCCGTTCGTTCCGCCCCACCACGCGCGTTCCCGCTTCCCATCCCCCGCGCGATGGGAACGACTGCGCGTGGCAGGTCGTCTCGCGCGTCGGAGGCCGTTCCGCGCACGGCAGGCTGTTCCGCGCGTCGGATGCCGTTCGTTCCGCCTCGCCACGCGCGTTTCCGCTTCCCATCCCCCAGGCGATGGGAACGACTGCGCGTGGTCGGACGATCCCCGCATGGTCGGACTGTTCGCGCGTGGTCGGACGACCTCCGCGGAGCCAGACGATCCGTACCGCATCGCTCCCAACCGCGAAGCGCCGCGACGCGACGCGACGTCGACGACGGGAGCAGCGGGTGCGGACCCGGGCCCGCCGGGGGCGGGAGGCGCGGGACGGAGCCGCCCCGCGCCTCCCGGCCGACCACAAGGACCACGTGGCCAGCGCGCGCCCGGTACCAAGCGCGCGCCGCCGCTTCAGTCGCGCGGCTGGATGTTCCAGGCGTCGATGACGGGCCGGCCGTGCTCGTAGCCGAGGACGCTCACCGACGCGGTCGACAGTGCGAGCACGGCGCCGTCCTGCGGGGCGAGGCGGATCCACGCGGCGCCGAGCGCGCGCAGCACGTGGCCGTGCGCGACGACGACGGCGTCGTCGCCCTCGGCGAGCACCGGCCGGACCCGGTCGAGGACGCGCTCGACGCGGACGCGGACCTCGGCAGCGGTCTCCCCCGGGGTGTCACCGGCCGGGACGCCGTCGGTCCAGAGGTCCCACGGGCCGTGCCGGAGCACCTTGATCTGCGGGGTGGTCAGGCCCTCGTAGGCGCCGTAGTCCCACTCGTACAGGTCCTCGTCGAGCTCGGGGTCGACGCCGATGAGGCGGGCGGTGTCGCGGGCGCGCTGCAGCGGGCTGGACAGGGCCGTCGCGAACGTGCGGTCGGCGAGGTACCGGCCGGCGCGTTCGGCTTGCTGGATGCCGGCGTCGGTGAGCGGGATGTCGGTGCGGCCGGTGTGCTGGCCGCTCTTCGACCACTCCGTCTCACCGTGACGGACGAGGACGAGTTCGCCGGGGCGTTCCGAGGTCATGTGTTCCTTCCGAGCCAGAGGCCGAGCGCAGCCGCGCCGACCGAGACGACGAGCATGCCGAGGCCGTTCAGGACGGCGAGCCGGGGTCTGCCGGATCGGAGGAGCTGGACGGTCTCGACACTCGCCGTCGAGAACGTCGTGTACCCGCCCATCATGCCCGTCCCGAGCACGGCGACCGCCGGGAGCGGGATGGTCCCGGCCTGTCCGAGGCCGGTGAGCACGCCGAGCACGAGCGATCCGGAGACGTTGATGACGAGGGTGCCGAGCGGGAACCCGGTCACCCGCGCCTTGACGACGCCGTCGAGCACGAAGCGCAGGGCGGCGCCGACGCCGCCGCCCACCGCGACGAGCAGGAGTCCGAGGGCCGTCACCGCGCCCGGCTCGCGATCCAGGTGCCGGCCGCGACGGCGACGAGTCCGAGGAGCACCGAGAGCAGGGCGTAGCCGCTGCCGGCTCCCCAGCGACCGGCGACGAGCAGCTGCGCGGTGTCGTCGGCGAGGGTGCTGTACGTGGTGAAGCCGCCGAGCACCCCGGTGCCGACGAACAGGCGGACCAGCCGTCGCCGGCCGGTGTCGGGGCCGAGGTGGGCGAGTCGCTCGAGCAGGAGTCCGAGGCAGAAGGCCCCGACGACGTTGATCGCCAGGATCGTCCAGCTGGTGCCGTCGTGCGCCGGGAACGCCTCGGCGAGCGCTGCCCGCGCACCGGTGCCGATCGCGCCGCCGAGCGCGACGAGGGCGATCAGCCGCCACCGCCGGTGCAGTGGTCGGTCGTCGCGCACAGCGATCAGGCTAACGGAAGGAGTCGGCGCCGGACGGCCCACACGTGCACGCCAAGTCGTATTATGAATAGACACATTGAGGAGCGATGATGCTGTACCAGTCGACCTTCGAGGACCTCCGCGCACGGATCCGGAGCGGGGAGTTCGCCGTGGGCGACCGGCTCCCCACCGAGGCGGAACTCCTCGAGCACTACCGCATCAGCGCCATCACGCTGCGCCGCGCCCTCGACATGCTGCGCGCCGAGGGCTACGTCGCCCGGCGTCCCCGGGTCGGCACCACCGTCGTCAGCGTCGACGCGACCGCTCCGACCGACCCGACCGCGCAGATCGACGTCGGCGTGGTGCTGACGAACTTCGACGACACCTTCGGGACGCGTCTGCTCGAGGGGATGCTCGACGAGGCCGGTACCGGCGCGAACGTCATCCTGAAGCGCACGCACGGCGACCACGACGCCGAGGACGCCGCGATCCGCTCCCTGGCGTCCCGGGTGCAGGGCCTCATCGTGCTGCCGAGCAGCTCGGAGTTCATCCCGCCGGCGGTGCTGGAGCTGCTGCCGGCCGGGTTCCCGGTGGTGATCCTGGACCGGCGGTACGAGGGGATCCCGGTGTCGGACATCTCGACCGACAACATCGCGGCCGGGTCGGCCGCGACCGAGCACCTCTTCGCGCTCGGGCACCGCGCCGTCGCGCTCGTGACGTCGGACAGTCGGGTGACGTCGAACGACGACCGCCGCCGCGGCTGGGTCGGCGCGCACGCGCGCAACGACAAGGCGCTCGACGACGGGCTCGCCTTCCACGACGTCGAGTCGACCCTGCCGGGTGCGACGGACCGCCCCGAGGACGACGTCGCCCGGTTGGTCGCGTTCGTCGAGTCCCACCCGGAGGCCACCGGCTTCGTGGCCGGTGAGTACAACATCGCGCTGCTCCTGCGGGACGCCCTGGAGGCACTGGGCAAGCGGGTGCCGGAGGACGCGTCCGTCGTGTGCTTCGACCACCCCGCCGCCACCTTCGACCGGCGCATGTTCCGGTTCACGCACGTGGCGCAGGACCAGCCCGGCGTGGGACGCCGGGCTGTCGAGCAGCTGCTGCGGCAGGCACGGGGCGAGACGGCGTCCCGGAAGATCCTCGTGCCTGCCGAGCTGGTGCCGGGGGCGTCGACGGCTGCGCCGCCTACGCGTCGAGGCGGGCGCGCAGCTCCGTCGCCATCACGGCGCTGAGCTGGGTCGAGTACGGCACCCGCTCCTCCGCCGGTCCGCTCCAGTCGTTCGCGGCGGGACGGTCGAGCGCGTCCGGCACCGACGCCCACAGCGCGTCGGTGCTCGCGCGGAGGAAGTCGAGGAGCTCGGTGCGGCGTGCGTCCTGCTCGGGGAGCCGCTCGAGCAGGAGCCCGAGGTAGCGGTAGTAGACCCCCTTGAACAGCCCCTCGTCGCCGCCGTCCCCCTCCTGTCGGAAGACCGTGCCGTCGGACAGCTCCCGCACGGCCGTGACGGCGGTGCGGGCGGCGACGTCGAGCAGCGCTGCGTCGTCGTGTGTCGCGGCGAGCTCGACGGCGGCGCCGACCCAGAGGCCCTGGTTGTAGGTGAAGCGCCACTGGGTGTCGACGCGGCCGTCGTCCTCGCGGTTGATCCCGTCCTCGACGAAGCCGTCCGCGCCCACCAGGGTGCGGCGGAGCCAGTCGAAGGCCGTGTCGGCGTGGCGCAGGAACCGGTCGTCGCCGGTCAGCCGGTGCAGGCGGGCACCGAGGATGACGAGCGGCCCGTTCGCCGGGGTGTTCTTGTACGCGAGCTGCTGCTTGCGCCAGGCGAGGCTCTCGCCGCCGCGGTCGTTCCAGCCGTGCTCGACGACGTGGTCGAACAGGGCGACGGCGTCGTCCCGGTAGGCGACGTCCCCGGTGGCGTGGTGCAGGCGGAGCGTCGCGAGGGCGAACCAGAGCATGTCGTCGAAGTAGTCGTTGTACAGGCTCCCGCCGTTGCGTTCGACGATGTTCCGGTGCGCCTGCCGCGCCTGTTCGAGCCGTTCGGGATCGCCGCTGCGCTCGTGGGCGTCGAGGCGCACGTCGATCAGGTGGGCGAGCCACCAGTAGTTGAACGTGGCGTCGTCGCTGTCGGCGGTGGGCCAGGAGTTGTGCAGGTACTGGGGCCACGGCGCGCCGTAGAGCTGCTCGATGCTGTCCTGGATCCGGTCGGCCCGGTCCGCCCAGGTGGCGGTGCCGGTGGCTGCGGTGGTGGTCACTTGCGGTTCTCCTGGAGGATCTGGTCGCCCTGCTTCGCGGCCTGGGCGAGTGCCTGCTCGGCGGTGAGCTGTCCGGACATGAACTTCTCGAGCGCCGGGGTGAGCGCCTTGCCCTCGACGTCGCTGTACCCGGGGACGTCGGGGCGGACCTTCGCGTACTCGAGCGTCTTCACGAAGCCGGCGTACCGGGGGTCGTCGGTGAAGAACGGGTCGTTGGCGGAGGCACGGTTGGCGGGGATCCAGCCGGAGATCTTGGCGAAGTCGACGCCGTTCTCGGCCTTGGTGGCCCACCACTTCTCGAAGGCCCACGCGCCGTCGGCCTGCTTCGCGCCGGTCGGGATCGCGAGGCCGAAGCCGCCCATCACGGCCCCCTTGTCGCCGCCGGGTCCGGCGACGGGCTCGGTGACCGCCCAGTCGAGGTCGTCCGCCTTGTCGAGGTTCGGGACGTCCCACGGGCCGTCGTACTTCATCGCTGCCTGACCGGCGGCGAAGACGTCGTTGCTGTCACCGAAGCCGTTCGTGTAGACGCCGTCGTCCATCAGGGACTTCCAGAAGTCGAGCACCTCGACGCCCTCGGGGCTGTCGTAGGCGGTCTTCGTGCCGTCGTCGCTGAGCAGCTGCCCACCGGCCTGCTGCAGCCACATCGAGAACAGGCCGGGGTCGTTCAGCATGAACCCGGACTGCTGCAGCTTGCCGCCCTTGTCGACCGTGAGCTTCTGCGCGTCGGTCTTCAGTTCGTCCCAGGTCGTGGGCGGGGTGAGCCCGGCGTCCGAGAAGAGCTTCTTGTTGTAGACGAGCGAGCGGTTGTCGACGAGCAGCGGCAGCCCGTACAGCTTGCCGTCGTACCGCATCTCGGACAGGGCCTGCGGGTAGAACTCGTCGGTGTCGACCTTGTCCGACTCGACACGGTCGTCGATGGCCTGCAGGGCGCCCTTCGGCGCGTAGAGCGAGGTCTGGTAGCGGTCCCAGAGCACGAGGTCGGGGACCTGTCCGCCCGCGATCGCGGTGAGGAGCTTCTGCTCGACGAGCTCCTGCGGCACGTACTTGACCGTGTACTCCTTCTGCGAGTCGTTGAACGCGGTGGTCATCTGCTCGATCTGTTCGACCTGGTCACCGGACCAGGATCCCCACATCGTGACCTGCTGGCGGCCGTCGGCACCGGTGGTGCCGCTCGAGCCGGACGAGCAGCCGGTGAGGACGAGGGCCGCGGCGGCGAGGGCCGCAGCGGCTCCGAGGAGACGTCGTGACTTCATTGTCGTGTTCCTTTTCGTTGCGTGGGCGTCGCGCGGACGGCGACGCCGTGGTGGTCGGGTGTCAGACGGTGGGGGGCTCTCCCGGAGGTCTCACTTGGTGCCGGCGTGCGCGATGCCCTCGATGATCCAGCGCTGCGCGAGGATGAAGACCACGAGCACCGGGACCATCGTGATGATCGTGCCGGCCATGAGCGGGCCGTAGTTCGTCGTGTAGTTGTTCACGAAGCCGGCGAGCCCGACCTGGACCGTCATCATCTTCGGGTCGTTGAGGACGATGAGCGGCCAGAGGAAGTTGTTCCACCCCGCCTGGAAGCTGAGGAGTCCGAGCACGGCCAGTCCGGCCTTCGTGAGCGGGAAGTAGATCGACGTGAAGATGCGGAACTCCCCCGCTCCGTCGATGCGCGCGGCCTCGCCGAGATCGTCGGGCAGCGACTCGAAGAACTGCTTCATGAAGAAGACCGCGAACGCGCCCGCGGCACCGGGGACGATGACGGCCCAGTACGTGTTGATGAGGCCGAGTCCACCGTTGCCGCTCAGGTCGTTGCCGCCGAGCAGCGGGAAGTGCCGGAGCACCAGGAACGTCGGGATCATCGTCACGATGCTCGGCACCATGAGCGAGGACAGGAACGTGATGAAGACCGCTTGACGGCCTGCGAACCGGAGCTTCGCCAGCGCGTAGCCGGCGAGCGACCCGAAGAACAGGTTCGCGACGGCACCGCCGACGCCGAGGATGAGCGTGTTGACGAAGTACCGCCCGTACGGCACGGTCGTCACGGCCTGGACGTAGTTGTCGACGGTCGGCCGCAGCGGGACGAGCGAGAGCGAGTGCGCGAGGATCTCCCCCGCGGGCTTCAGCGACGTCGCGAGGGTCCAGACGAGCGGCGCGACGGTGACGACGCTGACCAGCACGACACCGATCCACCAGGCGACGGTCTTGACCCGTCCGACGGTGGTCGCCCGGCGGCGGAGCCGCGAGGGCCCAGGCGACGCCGGGCGAGCGGAGGTGGCGGTGGCGGTGGCGGAGGCGCGGGGTGCGGTGGCGGTCATCGTTCGGAGTCCCGGTTCGTGAGGCGGGCGTTGATCAGGGAGAACGCCAGGATGATCACGAACAGGACGAACGACAGCGCGGACGCGTAGCCCATCTGCAGTGATCCGAACCCGCGGTCGTAGATGTAGTAGACGATCGTGACGGTGGAGTTGCCCGGCCCGCCCTTCGTCAGGACGTAGGCCTGGTCGAACACCTGGAACGCGTTGATGATGAGCAGCGTCGACACCAGGAAGGTGGTGCGTCGGATGCTCGGCAGGACCACGTAGCGGAACACCTGCCACGCGTTGGCGCCGTCGAGCCGGGCCGCTTCGCGCAGGTCCGGCGAGACTCCCTGCAGGCCGCCGAGGAAGATCATCATGTTGCCGCCGAAGCCGGCCCAGACGCTCATCATGACGATCGCGAACATCGCCCAGTGCGAGTCGTACAGCCACGCGGGCCCGTCGATGCCGAACCACCCGAGTGCGGCGTTGAGCAGGCCGTGCTGGGGGTTGAGCACCCAGTACCAGACGGTGGCGGTCGCCACGGTGGACGAGACGACCGGGATGTAGAAGAGCGTGCGGAAGATCCGGACGGCCCGACCACTGCGGTTGAGCAGCAGCGCGGTGGCGAGCGCGATGACGAGTCCGAGCGGCACGTAGAGGGCCGTGTAGTACACGGTGTTGCGCAGCGCCGTCCAGAAGAACGGGTCGCCGGCGATCCGCGTGTAGTTGTCGAACCCGACCCACTTGAGGTCACCGATGACCGCGTAGTCGCTCAGGCTGACGACCGCGGCGACGACCACGGGCAGGGCGGTGAAGAGCAGGAACAGCGCGCCGGGCAGGGCCAGGAAGACCCAGGCCGCACGGGTCTGCTGCTTGCGGGTGGCGCTGACCCCCGTGCCGCGTTCGGTCCGGCGACGCTGCGGTCCCGGAGCGCCGACGGCCTCGGCGGCCTCGCCCCCGACGACGGCCTGCGCCTCCGGGGTGGTCACGACGCTCACCGGGTGCTCCGCTCCGGCTGACGGGCGCCGGTCCGCAGGTCGGCCACGTCGAGGACGAACTCGCAGAACATCGCGTTCGCCCACGAGAACCACGGCCGGGTGAACTCGGTGGGGTCGTCGACGTCGAAGGACTCGTGCATGAGCCGGGTACCGGCGTGCGTGGCGCAGAGCTGCGCGAGCACCGCGGCCCGCTCGTCGGCCGAGGTGGACGTCAGACCCTGCACGGCGAGGGCGATCGGCCACACGTTCCGGCCCGGGGTGTGCGGGCTGCCGATGCCGCTGCCGGCAGCTCCCGCGTACCAGTACGGGTTCGCCGGGGACAGCACGGCGGCGCGGGTGCGCAGGTAGAGCGGGTCGTCGACCGCGCACCAGCCGAGCATCGGCAGCGACAGCAGGCTCGGCACGTTCGCGTCGTCCATGACGAGCGCCGAGCCGAGCCCGTCGACCTCGTAGGCCAGGACCTCGCCGTGCTCCGGCAGCAGGACCGTTCCGTGCCGGTGGATCGCCGCGTCGATCTCGTCCGCCAGGGCGGTGGCGCGCTCGGCCAGGTCGTGGTCGTCGAGCACGACCGTCGCGATCTCGGCCACGTGCCGGAGCTCGGTCACGGCGAAGGCGTTGCCGGGCACGTTGTAGCCGTGCGTCGTCGCGTCGTCGCTCGGACGGAAGGCGCTCCAGGTCAGGTCGGTCCGGGCTGTCAGCGGGCCGGCGCCGTCGCGCACCAGGGTGTCGGACGGCAGCAGCGGATCGGGCCGTTCGAACCGGTAGCCGGACGCCGTCTCGTGGTCCTGCTCGAGGGTCCAGAGGTCGACGGCGGCGGCCGCGACGGCGCGGAAGTCGGCGAGGTGGTCCGTCCGCCCGGTGCGCGTCCACAGCGCGTGCGCGAGTTGGATCGGGTAGCAGAGCGAGTCGATCTCGTACTTCCGCTCCCAGACCCACGGGCTCATCGGCGTGTGGTCGTCGGTGTGGCCGGCGCCGTCGGGTGCGCGGTTGAAGGCGTTCGCGTACGGGTCGACGAGCACGAACGCGAGCTGGCGTCGCGACACCGCCGCGACCGTGTCGGCGAGTGCCCGGTCGTCGGCGACGAAGTGCAGGTAGGGCGTCAGTTGCGCCGTGGAGTCCCGGAGCCACATCGCGGGGATGTCGCCGGTCACCATGAAGGCCGTCCCGTCCGGCATCGCCGTGATGGTCGTCGACAGCGTGTTCGCGAAGCAGTTCGCGAAGAGGTCGCCGACCTCGCTGCCGAGCCGGTCCGTCACCTGTGCTGCGACCTGGTCGACCAGGTCCTGATGCGTCTGAGCCACGTTGCTCCCCTTGACTTCTCTTGGTGTGGCTCCAACTATATTGATTAGCCTCATCCGCGCAAGAAGTAGTTTGAGTATACTTTTTACTGATGCGCAGGGCATCGGGATGAGGCGTGGATCGAAGGAGATTCCATGCAGCACAGACTCGTCGGCCTGCTCGTCGCGGGGGCGCTCGCCACCGCCGGGCTCACCGGGGCCGGTCTCGCGACCGCACCCGACCGGGCCTCCGCGCTGACCTCGACCCAGGCGACGGACGCGTACGACGCGTTCGTCGACACCTACTGGGACCCGGACGCGAAGTACTTCTTCACCTGGAGCGACCACCAGGTGCACTCCGAGCACGCCGTCGGTCCACAGGGCGGCGCGTACACCGACTACTGGTGGGAGGCCCAGGCCTGGGAAGCCGTGATGGACCGGTACGAGCGCACGCACGACGCGGCGAGCCGGCAGATGATCGACGACGTGTTCGACGGCTGGCGTGCGGCGTACCCGGACTTCCGCGAGAACGACTGGAACGACGACATGGGCTGGTGGGCGCGGGGCAGCATCCGCGCCTACGAGCTCACCGGCGAAGCCCGGTACCTCACCGAGGCGCAGGACATCTTCGCGTACATCGCGCAGTACGAGGACACCACGTACGGCGGCGGGATCTGGTGGAAGAACGTCGACGTCGGCGACGGCACCCGCAACGAGAAGAACGTCGCGACGAACGGCACCGCGGTCTGGACCGCGCTCCGGCTCTACGCCGCGACCGGGGACACCACCTACCGCGACACCGCCGAGCGCCTCTACGCCTGGCTGCAGACGAACTTCGACCGTGACGGCCACATCCGCGACCACGTCAGCGGGACCGGACAGTTCACCGACTACGACTGGACCTACAACCAGGGCCAGTTCGCCGGCGCCGCCCTGCAGATGTACCTGCTCACCGACGACCAGCAGTACCTCGACCGCGCGACACGTGCGACCGACTGGGCCGTCGACAACCTGACGGTCGCGGGCACCTTCCTGAACGAGGGCACGAGCGACACCGAGGGCTTCAAGGCGATCCTCACGCGCGACATCCGGGCCCTCATCGACGATGCCGGGCAGACCCAGTACGAGGCGGTGCTCACCCGGAACGCCTCACAGGCCGCGAACCACGTCTCCCCCGAGGGCATCGGCGGCGCGGACTGGACCGCACCGACGCCGTCCGTGACGACCACGCCCCAGCTGTCGCTCGGCGCCGCGGCGACGGTCGCGATCACGCAGCAGGCCGTGCCGGACGGCTCCACCGCGGTCGTCGAGGGCGACGGCGTGTACCAGGCCGAGAACGTCGACCACCCGGGCATCTCGACGGAGTCCTCGAACGCCGGGGCGACCGGCCGCGGGTACCTCGCCGGCTGGAACACCGCCGGCACCGCGGCCACGTTCCACGTGAACGTCGCGACCGCGGGCACCCACACCCTCACGTTCCGCTCCGCCGCCGCGGCCGGCACGGCCGTCCGGTCCGTGCGGGTCGGCGACGGGCCCGCGACGACCGTGTCGTTCCCGGGCACGTCGTCCTGGTCGCAGTGGACCACCACGACGGTGACGGTCGACCTGGCCGCGGGCTCGAACGCGGTGGTCGTCGCCGCAGGGTCCGGGAACGCGAACTACCTCAACCTCGACGCGATGACCGTGTCGCACTGAGCGCAGCGAAGCAACCCCGGAAGACATTGAGCGCAGCGAAGCAACCCCGGAAGACACTGAGCGCAGCGAAGCAACCCCGGAAGACACTGAGCGCAGCGAAGCAACCCCGGAAGACACTGAGCGCAGCGAAGCAACCCCGGAAGACACTGAGCGGAGCAGAGCAACCGCGGAACGCACGAAACCCCGCCGGACAGGAGTCCGGCGGGGTTTCGTCGTGCTGGTGACCCCAGCGGGATTCGAACCCGCGTTACCGCCGTGAGAGGGCAGCGTACTAGGCCGCTATACGATGGGGCCGCGGCGTGTCGTCGGACTCGGAGGCTAGCCACCTGTGGTGACCCCAGCGGGATTCGAACCCGCGTTACCGCCGTGAGAGGGCAGCGTACTAGGCCGCTATACGATGGGGCCGTTCCGACAACTCGACAAGTATGGCACAAGCCGCGCACGGAGCCAAAACGAGGCGTGTCGCCCGGGTGTGCCGTCGGACGGGAGGCCCGTGGCGGCCCCGCCACGGGCCTCCCGTCCGACCGTGCGGGCGTCCTGGACCGGTCGCCCCGCGGACGAGGCGGTGGTCAGACGGTCAGGGACTCCCCCGGTCGGAGCACGACGAGTTCACCCGCGGTGCCGAGCGCCTCGCGGAGGCGCCCGGTGTGCATCGCGTACCCGACGTCGGACAGGGTGGCCTCGTGGACCGGGTAGGCACGGGCCGGACCGACCGCGGCGACGTAGTCCATCAGCTCACCCACCTTCAGCCACGGTGCCCCGACCGGAGCGGCGAGCACCTCGACGGGGACGTCGGGGACGGTGTACGAGTCGCCGGGGTGGAACAGCCGGCCGCCCACCAGGACGCCGGTGTTGTCGACGACGGGGACGCTCGAGTGGATGACGTTGTGCCGCGTCCCGTGGAAGTCGAGCGTGAACGGCCCGACCGTGCGGTGGTCGCCGTGGGTGACGACGTCGACCTCGATGCCCGCGTCGGCGAGGACGGCCCGGACCCCCTCGGGCCCGATGACGACGGCGCCGGGGTTCGCCGCCGTGATCCGGAGCACCTGCTCGGGCGTGACGTGGTCGGGGTGCTCGTGCGTGACCACGACGGCGACGACCCCCGTGGTGTCCACCGGCCGGGTGAGCTCGCCGGGGTCGAGGACGAGGCGTGCGGTGCCCTCGGTGACGATCTGGCAGGCGTGTTCGAGCTTGGTGACCTCCATGCGGGCGACCCTACGCGGCGTCGACGGGGACTTCGTGGGTCGCGTCGCCGCCCGGTGCTCGCCGCTCGCCGCTCGCCGCTCGCCGCTCGCCGCTCGGGGACAGTGACGCCGCACAACCAAAGTGAGCCCGCGCCGCGCGGTTCCCGGGTTCGAGCGCACTTCGGTTGTGCGACACGAATCCGCGCCACGTCCGCGCCGCCCGCACCGAGCCGCGTGCGTCGCGCCACCCGTCGTCCGGAGCCGCGTGCGCCGCGCCCGCGCCCCGTCCGCTGTCAGCCGCCCGGCACCCGCCCCGTCGTCGCGCGCACCACGAGCGCCGCGGGCGCCGCCGCGATCGACCGCGTGGCCGCCCCCTCGACCTCGGCGAGTACCGCGCGCGCGGCCGTCCTCCCCTGCGCCTCCGGGTCCTGCGCGACCGTCGTCAGTCCGACGGTCCGGCCGTACTCGTGGCCGTCGATCCCCATCACCGACAGGTCCTCCGGCACCGACAGCCCGGCACGGTGCGCCGCAAGGAGCACCCCGAGCGCCATCTCGTCCGAGGCACAGAGCACCGCCGTCGGCCGCTCCGGCGCGTCGAGCAGCGCCGATCCCGCCGCGACGCCGCCCGGGAACGAGAAGCCGCCGTCGAGCAGCCGGTGTGCCGGCACGACCCGGCCCGCGGCCCGCATCGCGTCGACGAAGCCGTCCCGGCGCAGGTGCGGGACGGCGACGTTCATCCCGGCCTCGTCCTGCCCGCCGACGTAGGCGACCGCGCGGTGCCCGAGCGCGCACAGGTGCCCGACCGCGGTCCGGGTGACGGCACGGTCGTCCACGCCGACGTTCCGCAGGCCCGGGGCAAGGCCGCCGATCACGATCATCGGGTGCCGTGCGAGTTCGAGTTCGGCGCGTTCGGTCGCGTCGAGCACCAGGGACATGAGGACGAGGCCGTCCACCCGGTGCCGCAGCATCGACCGCCGGAACGCCCGGTCGCGGTCGCCGCCCGGCCCGCCGAGGTTGTAGAGGACGAGGTCGTACCCGGCGCGCTTGAGCTCGGCGTCGACCCCGCCGAGCGCCTTGACGAAGAACCACCGGTCGATCACCGGCAGCACGACGCCGACCGCGCGCTGCCGCCCGGTCGCGAGGCCGGCCGCCGCGGAGCTCGGGACGTAGCCGAGCTCGTCGGCGACGCGCCGCACCTGGTCGACGGTGGTGTCCGCCACGCTCGGCATCCCGCGGAGCGCGCGCGACACCGTCGACTTCGACAACCCCGTGGCGGTCGCGATCTGCTGGATGCCCGCCGCACCGCCCGGGAGGCCCGTCACCGCTCCGTCGCGCGTGTCGCGTCCGCCGGGTGCACGGCCCGAGCGCCGTGGTCCGGTTCCGCGGGTGCGTCCGTCGTGTCCATCGGGCCGGGGCGGCCGCGCTCGGCCGGTCCGTCACGCCGCTCGCGCCGTGGCCGTCCGGCTCGTCGGGCACGTCCGGCCCGCTCGACCTCGTCCCAGCCGACGTGTCCGTGCACCCGGCCGTCCGGGCCGGGCTGGTCGTCGCGGCTGCTGCCGGACCGCACGGGGACGAACGCGGCGGCGGTCCCGGAGCCGTCGTCGTCCTGCCGCCGGAGGACCCGGACCCGCCAGCGGTCGAGCGCGACCACGGCGAGCACGCACGCGAGCAGGGTGAGCGCCCAGCCGAGCGCCGGTCGCCCGGTGAGCTCGCAGGACACCGTGACGACGAGGAACAGGACGCCGAACGCGCCGACGAAGCCGATCGCCTCCTCGATCCGTGCGGTGGGCCGGGTGGGGCCGCGCTGGGCCATCGTCGTCAGCCCTTCACGCCGCCGGCGGTCAGGCCGGCCACGATGCGGCGTTGGAAGACGAGGACGAGGACCACGAGCGGGATCGTGACGATCGTGCCCGCGGCCATCACCGCCGTGTAGGGCTCCTGGTGCGGCTGCGACCCGGCGAACGAGGCGATCGCGACCGTGACCGGCTGCGTCGCGTCGCTCGACAGCTGTGACGAGATGAGGTACTCGTTCCAGCTCGAGATGAACGCCAGGATCGCCGTCGTGAACACGGCGGGCGCGGCGAGCGGCAGGATGATCCGCCGGAACGCCTGGATGCGGGTGCACCCGTCGATGCGCGCTGCCTCTTCGAGGTCCCAGGGCATCTCACGGAAGAACGACGCCAGCGTGTAGACCGTCAGCGGCAGCACGAACGAGATGCTCGGCAGGATGAGCGCCTGGTAGCTCCCCATCCACCCGATGTCGGTGAAGAGCTGGAACAGCGGCGAGATGAGCGCGACGCCCGGGAACATCGACGCCGCGAGGATCGCGCCGGCGATGAGCGACTTGCCGCGGAACTCGAGCCGGGCGAGTGCGTACGCCGCCGACGTGCCGACCAGCAGCGCGATGACGGTCACGGCGATCCCGATGAAGACGCTGTTGAGCAGTGCCCGACCGAGGTGGTTGCCGAGTGCCGTGGAGAACGCGGTCGCGTAGTTGTCGAGCGTGACGTGGGTGAACCACGGCGTCGGGTCGAAGGTGTAGCCGACGTCGCGGAAGCTCGTCACCACCATCCAGTAGAACGGCAGCAGGCACCAGACGGCGATGACGGCGGCCTGCACGACGGTGCGGACGGTCGGGCCGTGGTGGCGGCGCACCCGGACGTCGGGACGGTCGGCGGCGCGGTCGCGGCTCGTCGCCGCCGGGGACCGTGGTCGGTCGGCTGCGAGGGTCACTTGAGTTCACCCTTCTGCTGGGCTGCCTGGGTCTGCACGACGTTCGCCCCGAGGAAGCGGACGAAGACGAAGGCGACGATGAAGACGATGAGGAACGTGATGGTGGACAGCGCCGAGGCGGCGTTGAACCCCTGCCGGATCTGGTCGACGACGAGCACGGAGAGCGAGACGGTCGCGTTGCCGGATCCGCCACCGCCGCCGGTCATGATGGCGATGAGGTCGTAGATGCGCAGCGCGTCGAGCACGCGGAACAGCACGGCGACCATCAGTGCCGGACGGACCAGGGGCAACGTGATGAGCAGGAAGCGTTGCACGGTCGACGCCCCGTCCATCTTGCCGGCCTCGTAGACGTCCTCGGGGATGAGCTGCAGGCCGGCCAGGATGAGCAGCGCCATGAACGGGGTCGTCTTCCACGTGTCGGCGATGACGATGGCGAAGCGGGACGCCCACTCGTCCGAGAACCAGAGGACCTGGTGACCGATGACGTGATTGAGCACGCCGTTCGCGTCGAAGATGAAGTACCAGAGCTTCGCCGTCACCGCGGTCGGGATCGCCCACGGCACGAGGATCGCGGCGCGGACGAACGCACGGCCGCGGAAGTCGCGGTTCATGATGATCGCCATCCAGAGCCCGATGACGGTCTCGAGCACCACGGTCACGGCCGTGAAGAAGAAGGTGTTGCCGAAGGCCACCCAGAACTGCGAGCCGAGGCTGCCGGGCGGGCAGCTGACCTCGCCGCACCGCTGGCCGAGCCAGTGCACGTAGTTGGCCAGGCCGGCGAAGCCGCCCTGCACGAACATGCCCGTCGCCTTGTCCAGGCCCTGGTCGAGCTGGAACGACTGGATGACCGCGCTGACCACCGGGTAGCCGATGACGACCGCGAGGAGCACGATCGTCGGGCCGATGAGGTACACGGCCCACCGGCCGTGGTCCGCGTTGAGTCCGCCGGGGCGCCGTCGGCGCTCCGGCTCCGTCCCTGTGGGGTTCGGGACGGCTGCGGGGATCTCGGTTGCTGCTGACACGTGTCGGCCTCCTTGCCGGGGTGTCGGAACGCAAGTAGGGGCGGACTGGAGGCACGTGCCGGGATGACACCGTGCCTCCAGTCCGATGCGGCGTGCGCCGCGTGTCGCTAGCTGCTGGTCGCCGACGTGAGGGCGTCCTGCATGTCCTTCAGGGCTTCATCGACCGACTTCGAGCCCTTGAGCGCCGCGTAGGTGTTGTCCTGGATCGCCTTCGTCACCGCCGGGTAGAACGGCGTGACCGGCCGCGGTTCGGCGGACTCGATCGACTTGAGCAGCGTCGGCAGGTAGGGCAGCTTCGCCGTCAGCTCGGAGTCGGTGTAGAGGTCACCGACGACCGGGGCGAGCGACCCCTGGGTCGCGAAGAACTTCTGCGTGTCGTTCGAGATGAGGAACTCGAGGAAGTCGTGCGCCGTCGCTTTGTGCTTCGAGTACACGCTGATCGCGGCGTTGTGCCCGCCGAGCGTCGAGGCGCCGACGCCGTCCGCGCCCGGGATGGGGGCGACGCCGAAGGTGTCCTTGACCTTGCTCGAACCGTCGGTCTTCGCCAGGTTGTAGACGTACGGCCAGTTGCGCAGGAACAGCAGCTTGCCGGCCTCGAACGCGGTGCGGCCCTGCTCCTCCTGGTACGTGATCGCCTCGGCCGGGATGTTCCCGTCCTGGAACGCGTCGACCAGGTTCTGCAGGCCGGCCTTGGCGTCGGCGGTGTCGACGTCCGGGTCCCCGCTCTTGCCGAGCACCGAACCGCCGGAGCCGTTGATGGCCTCGGAGGCGTTCACCGTCAGGCCCTCGTACTTCGCGAACTGCCCGGCGTAGCAGCCGATGCCCTTGTCCTTCGCGATCTGGCAGTCGTCCATCATGTCGCTCCACGTCGTCGGGGGCGTCTTGACGAGGTCCTTGCGGTAGTAGAGCAGCGCGCCGTCCGAGGTCTGCGGGGCGGCGTAGAGGGTGTCGTTGTAGGTCGCGGTCTTCACCGTGGCCGGCAGGAGCTTCGACGTGTCGATCTCCATGTCCCCGGTCAACGGCGTCAGCCAGCTCTTCGCGGCGAACTCGGCGGTCCAGACGACGTCCACGTCGACGACGTCGTAGTTCGCGTCCTTGGCCTGGAAGTGCTGCACGAGGTCGTCGTGCTGCTGGTCGGCCTGGTCGGACTGCTCCTTGAAGGTGACCTTCTCGTCGGGGTGGGCCTTGTTCCACTTCGCGATCAGCGGGCGGACGACGTTCGAGTTGTCCTTGCCCTGCACGTACGTGATGGGCCCGCGGCTGTCCTGGCCGCTCTTGGCGTCGTCCGAACCGGCGCCGGAGCTCCCGCTCGAGCAGCCGGTGAGCACGAGGCCGATGACGGCGACCCCGGCAACGGATGCGAAACGCACCCTGGAGCGTGTTGTCTTCACAGCGTTGTCTCCTCATCGAGATCACCAGGACGGCGTCGGACGGGACCGTCCGACGCTGTCCTGGAGCAGGCGACGCTGCCTGCTGGGCGGTGACGCTACGCCCGGCGGCGTGCTCCTGCAACCGGTTGCACTGACACCGTGACCTGAGCGTGACCTCGGAAACCGACGTGGATGTCCCGTGAGCGCTCACCCCCGCTCGGGTGGCTCCGCCACGGTGCGGGAGTCCGCACGAACACCGCCACTGCGTTCCTGCGCCGTTGTCCGGCTCCGGCGTGCCCCCGTAGCGTCCGCGGCATGACCCAGCTCTCCTCCGTCTCCGTGCCCGGGCCCCGACGGGTCGTCAGCGTCGACCTCGACGCTCCCCTGCCCCGGCTCGTCGCCGACGAGACCGGTATCTCGGCGCTGGTGGTCGGCTACCGCGACGGACACCCCGTCGCGACGCGCGAGGTGCTGCTGACGGCGGACCCCGACGACGCCGCACGCGCGCTCGAGCCGATCGCGGGCGTCCGCGCCGACCGCGCCGGTGACGACACCCCGGTGCCGGACGAGCTGCTGCCGATGATCTCGATCGTCGTCTCGACCGTCGTCGCCCGGGTCGAGGACCTCGGCCGGTTGCTCGACGTGCTCGAGCACCTCGACTACCCGCGGCACGAGGTGGTCCTCGTCGACAACCGGGTGGTGCTGCCCGGGTCCGACCCGCTGCCCGCCCTGCTCGAGGGCCGGACGGTCCGGCTCGTCACGGAACGCCGCCCGGGGTGTTCGGCGGGTCGGAACGCCGGGGTCGCCGCGGCACTCGGCGAGGTCATCGCCTTCACGGACGACGACGTGCGGGTGGACCCGCAGTGGCTCCGGATGATCGGCACCCGCTTCGTGCGGGAGCCCGCGCTCTCGGCCGTGACCGGCATGATCCTGCCCGTCGAGCTCGCCACCCCGGCACAGATCTGGTACGAGGCGTACTACGGCGGCTTCAGCGGCGAGCGCACCTTCGACCCGGTGACGATCGTGCCCGACGACGTACCCGGTGTCATGCGCCACGCCCGTGTCTCCGCGGTCGCCCCGGACGGCTCGATCCGGAAGCACTTCGCCGTGTACGGCATCGGCGGCTACGGCGCCGGCGCGAACTGGGCGTGCCGACGGTCCGCGTTCGACGCCGCGGGCGGCTTCGACACCACGCTCGGCGCCGGGGTACCAGCACGCGGCGGCGAGGACCTGGCGATCTTCATCGACATCCTCTGGAACGGCGGCCGGATCGGCTTCGAACCCCGCGCCGTCGTGCACCACCGGCACCGCCAGGACCTCGCCGGCCTGCACCACCAGCTGCACTCGAACGGCGTCGGCTTCACCGCCCTGATGTGCGCGCTCGTCGTGAAGGACCGCCGGCACCTGCTGGCCCTGGCCCGTCTCATGCCCGTCGCCGCCGACGTCAAGACCCGCCAGCTCGTCTCCCGGCTGGCCGGACGACGCGACGCAGCACCGGAGACGGTGACCGAGGCCTCGACGACGCGCATCCCCCGGTCCCTCGCGTTCCACGAGTTCCGCGGCTTCCCGGCCGGCCCGGCGGCGTACCTGCGCAGCCGACGGTTCTGGCGCTCGGTCGAGGAGGGCCGCTTCCGCCCGTAGGGGCACCGGGCGGTGCCGTGCCGGTGGGGTATGCCGGTACCGGTGCCGTGCGGTCCGTTCGCTGTGCCGGTGCGGTGTGCCGGTGCCGTGCGCCGGTGCCGTGCACGTGCGGGCGGCGCTGCCGTGCGACGAGATCGACGTCGCACGAGACCGACGATGTCGCAGCCGCCGATGCCCCTCGCACGGCGCGACAAAGTCGACGTCGCACGACCTCGACGATGTCGCAGCCCCCGCCAGCCGCGCTGAGCGCGACAACCTCGACGTCGCACGACCTCGACGATGTCGCAGCTCCGCCAGCCGCGCCGAGCGCGACGACACCGCCGTCGCACGACACCGACGTCGTCGCGCCAGCCCGCGCACCATCCCTGCGCGCCGCGGCCCCGCGCGCGGAGGTCAGCCCCGCCGCGCCCGTCCGACCAGGTACCGCCACGGACCGCCGAGCGCCGCGAGGAGCTCCACGCGCTGCAGCCCGGCGGTGGCCTGCCGGAACTCGTCGTCGACGGGCCAGCCGCCCACGGTGTCCACCGCGACGGGCTCGCCGGCACCGGCCGTCCCCTGCCCGAGCGCCCCGAGCTGCCGCAGCGCGCCGACGGCCCGACGGAGCACCGCCACCGCCGTCCGCGGTCGCAGCACGAGCTTCGTCACCCACGCCCCGAGACCGGTGCCGTAGCCGAGCGCCTGGGACCGCAGGGCGGCGCGGTCGGAGCGGTGTCGGTGCCAGACCACCGCGGCGGGCTCCACGGCGAGCGCCCCGCCGGAGAACAGCACCCGCGTGAACAGGTCCGGGTCCTCGCCGGCGCGGGCGGGGGTCCCCGGGCCGAGGGCGACGTCGAAGCCGCCCAGGGCGAGCGCGGCCGAGCGCCGCAGCGACATGTTCGCCCCGGTGCCGAACGCGCCGACCGAGAACGGGAAGAGCGGCAGGTCGGCCGGCGGCGCCGAGGTCCGGAAGACCCGGCGGTCGGTGTTCCGCGCCCAGGTCACCCGCTCGTCGAAGTACCGCTGGGTGGGCGTGCGCAGTTCCCCGCTCGGCACGAGCCCGGTGACGCAAACGACGTCCGCGTCGCGGGCGTACGCCTCGGCGAGCGCCGCGAGCCAGAGGCGGTCGACGACCACGTCGTCGTCGACGAAGGCGACCACGGCTCCGGAGGCGACGGCGAGACCGGCGTTCCGTGCGCGTGAGACGCCGGGTCGGGCCTCCAGGACGTAGCGCAACCGGGGGTCGTCGAACGACGCGACCACGTCGCGGGTGGCGGTGGTCGAGGGCGCGTTGTCGACGACGACGACCTCGAGGTCGTCGTACGCCGAGTCGAGCACCGACCGGACGACGTGACGCACGTCGTCCGGCCGGTCGCGGGTACCGATGACGACGGAGACGCGGCCGACGGGCGTGCCGGTCGGTGCGGCCGGGAGGCCCGTGGCGCGCAGTGCACGGACGGCCGGTCCCAGCTCGGCCGGGTCCACCGCCCCCGCTGCGTCGACGGCGACGTCGACGAAGCCGGCGACCTCACGGCCGTCCCGGACGAGGAGCCGTGCGCGGCGGAAGCCCTCGGCGTCCTGCAGGGCGACGGCGGTCGCGGTGGCCGCCTCCTGCCGGTCGACGGCGCCGACCCAGGCGGCTCCGGCCCACGTCGGGACCCCGGCTGACGGCATCGCGGGGGTGACGGTGAGCACGCCGCTGACGGTCGCCCGGGGTTCGGTCATGCTCCGATGCTCGGGTGGGGGCTCCGGCCGGTCAACGACGACCGGGGGCGCGTGCGGCGACGGACGCGCGACTTGCGGTTTGCCGCCAGGTGCCCGGACGGGCGGGCGGAGCGGACCGGGTTCCGCGGTCCGGGCGGCTCCCGGGCGCTGCCCCTAGGATCGACGACAGGACCGGCGGCAGCACGTCGGGCACGAGGAGGACGCATGTCGCTGGGCCCCACGACCGAGCTCGGCGTCCCCACCTGCGTCTGCGGCCACGTGCAGGACGCCCACGAGCACTACCGCCCGGGCAGCGACTGCGCACTGTGCGACTGCCCGAGGTTCCGCCGACAGCGCTGATCCTCGGGCCCGGTGCGGGAAACCGCCGCTTCACCGCAGTGGCCCCACGGGCGCCTTGTCGCCCCGATCGCGTGCACCTAGCGTCGCGTCCATGGCCATCTCCCCCGCGGCTCCGGCCTGCGTCGTCCTCGCGCACGAGGACCCCGTGCACGTCCGGCGGCTCGTCGAGGCGCTCGACCCGTTCCCCGTGTTCCTGCACTGCGACTCCCGGACGCCGGACGACGTCCACCAGGCGATGACCGAGGGGCTGCCCGACCGGGTGCGGTTGCTGCCGCGGATCCGGACCGGCTGGGCCCGGTGGGAGAACGTCGAGGCCGAGGTCGCCGGCTACCGTGCGGCGCTCGCCGAGACGGACGCGACGCACGTCGCCGTGCTGACCGGCAGCGACTACCCGTTGGCGTCCCCGGCGGAGACGACGGCGCTGCTCGAGGCACACCGGGACCGCTCGTTCGTGTTCGCGCACCCGCTGCCGCACCCCGAGTGGGGTCGCGACGGCGGTGTCGGCCGGATCCGCTACCGGCACTGGGCCTGGCGGAAGCACATGCTGCGGCTGCCGGTGCCCCGGCGAGCGCCGCGTGACGTCGTGCTGACGGGTGGCTCGCAGCTCAAGGTCCTCGCGCGCCGGCACGCGGCCGCGGTCGTCGACACGGTGGACCGCCGGCCGGACCTGACGGACTTCTGGCGGCGCACCTGGGTGGCCGACGAGACGTTCGTGCTCTCCGTGCTCGGCTCCCCCGCGCTGGTGCCCGGCTTCGCCGACGAGCACGTGCCGCACTCGCTGTGGTGGATCGGGTGGGACGGCACGGCGCAGAAGAGCCCGCCGTGGCTGACCATCGAGGACGCCGGGCGGCTCCTCGCCGGCCGGACCGACACCGCGGACGCGCTGCCGCAGGTCTTCGCGCGGAAGTTCTCGACGGACCGCAGCGCCGACCTGCTCGACGTCGTCGACGGCGCGTTCGGGCTGCGTCCGGGCCTGGCCGCCGCGGTCGCCTCGTGACCCTGCCCCCGCAGACCCGGCGGCAGGCCCGGGCCACCCGGGACGGCGAGGACGGCGGTGCATCAGCCGTCCGCAAGGGCGCCTCGGTCCTGTTCGGCCGCGGGTTGCTCTACGTCGTCGTCTGGTCGATGCAGCTCGTCGTCTCGTCGCTCATCTCGCCCGTGCTCGCGCACCTCATGCCGCCGTCGGAGTTCGGCGTCCTGGCATCGGCGATCGCTCTGTACCAGGCGCTCGTCGTGCTGGCGGTCGCCGGCCTCGACCAGGCGACCGTCCTGCAGCGTGCCGAGGACGGCGACGACCGCCGGGCCCGCGGGCTGCTCGCGGTCGGGGTCGTCACCGCCGCCGTCGTGATTGCGGTCGCGCTCGCGACGATCCCCGCGTGGGGCGACGCCGCCGGGTTCGTCGGCGCACACCCGCTGCTCCTCGTCGCCGTGCTCTGGACGGGGCCGTCGGCGATCGTCCAGCTGTCCCTCGCGGTGCTCGTCGCCCAGGACCGCATCCGCGTCTTCGCCGTGACGAGCCTGCTGTCGTCGATCGGCGGGTCCGTCATCGGGCTCGGCCTGCTCGCCGCCGTGCACGCCGACGCCACCACGTACGCGTGGGGCGGTGTCGTCGCGCAGGGCGCGGCGATGGTGGTGGGGATCGCAGCGACGCGACCGCGGATCGCGGGGCTGCTCGACCGCAGGACGACCGCCCGCGCGTTCCGTCTCGGCATCCCGGTGGCGCTCGGGAACCTGTCGTACTTCGTGCTGAACGCCGGCGACCGGATCGTCGTGCAGCGGCTGCTCGGTCCGGACGAGGTCGCGCGCTACCAGATCGCCTACGTCGTCGGGTCGGCGGTCATCCTGCTGCTCACGTTCACGAACCAGGCGTGGGCGCCGCACTTCGCCGCGGTCCGCGACGCCGTGGCCCGGCGCGAGCTCGCCGTGCACGCCCGCGACGAGCTGTACCGGTTGCTCGCGCCCGTGCTCCTCGCGGTGACCCTGGTGTCGCCGATCGCCCTGCCCGTCCTGGCGCCGGCGTCCTACCGGGTGCAGGGGCTCACGGTCGTCGTCTTCATCGTCGCGGTCACGGCCCTGCCGGTCGTCGCGAGCGGCGCCACCGGCCGGCTGCTGCTCGTGGAGCGACGCGGCGTGGCCGTCGGCGTCATCGCGGCCGTCGCCGGAGCGGTGAACATCGGCGCGAACCTCGTGCTCGTCCCGCTGTTCGGCATCGCCGGCGCCGGCGCCGCGACCGTCCTGGCGTACGTCGTGCTCGCGGTGCTGCAGCTCGCGGTCCTGCCCGACCGGCGTGCCTGGAACGGCCCGGGTCCCGCGGTCGTGCTCCCGGTGGCCGGGGCGCTCCTCGTGGCGGCCGCGTCGCTCTTCGTACCGGAGGACGCGCTCTGGAACTGGGTGCGGGCCGCCGGGGTGCTCGCCTGCCTGCCGTGGTTCGTCGTCCGGCTGCGGTCGGCTCGAGGACGAGGCGCGGCGACCTCGTCCTGACGGCGGCACGTGGGCGCGCGTCCGGTAGGGGGCGGCTCGCCAAGCCGCACCGCGCCGAGCACCGACCCGGCGCCGAGCGCCCGCACACTGCGCGGGCGCGCAGCGCACGGCACACACCGCGTCGGCGCCCAGCGCCCGCCGCGCACCATGCCGGCGCCCAGCGCCCGTCGCGCACCGCCTCGGCGCCCACGCCCGTCGCACACCGCGCCGGCGCCCAGCGCCCAGCGCCCGTCGCACACCGCGCCGCCGCCCAGCGCCCGTCACGCACCGCGCCGCCGCCCAGCGCCCAGCGCCCGTCGCACACCGCGCCGGCGCCCAGCGCCCGTCACGCACCGTGCCGGCGCCCGGCGCCCGTCACGCACCGTGCCGGCGCTCAGCGCCCGTCACGCACCGTGCCGGCGCTCAGCGCCCGTCACGGTCCGGCGTGGTCGCCTGCGGGTCGGCGCCGGCCGCGGGCACGTCGATCGTCACCCAGTCGACGAGCAGGGACCCGGCGGCGCTCCGCGGCGGGACACCGGCGATCGAGCCGGCCTGCACGACCAGGTGCATCGGGGCCGTCGGGATCGACTCGGTCGTCGTGCCGACGAGGGCACCGTCGACCAGGAACGACATCCGCGAGCGCGTCCACTCGATCGTGTACGTGTGCCAGTCGGCCAGCGACGCAGCGGTCTCGTGCTGCACGCACTTCTGCTCCGGGTCGCCCACGCAGTGCACGTTGAGCCCGGCCGTGCCGCCGAGCGCACCCTCGGGGAAGTCGACCTCGCCGTCCGCCCAGACGTTGTCGTCGCTCCAGAGCAGCACCGCGACGCCGTAGCCGTCGACGCGGTCACTCTTCATGCGGATGCTGTACCGACCAGCGGTCTGTCCGCCCCACCGGCCGTCGACCAGGGGGACGACGCCGCCGGCGAGCGGTGTGCCGCCCGCGGTGGTGCGCAGGTGCACGTCGAGCACGCCGCCGTGCGCGCTCAGGGCGGAGGCCTGGTAGCGGCCCGTCCCGGCGGTGTCCGCGAACCCGTGGTACACCGAGAACCGGTCGCCGTAGGTGCGCTCGAAGGCGCCCGTCGCGGTCGGTTCGGCGAAGTCCTCGGCGAAGACGCGCTGCCACCCGCCGCCGCCGTCGGCCGTCGGCATCACCGCTCCGCTCGGGTCGACCGCGTCGACGCCCCGCCCGGTCGTGGCACCGGCGACGACGGCCGCGGCGACCACGACCGCCGCGGCGACGAGCGCGGCACGGCGGCCGCTGCCCGCCGCACGGCGGTGTCGGGAGCGCCCGGTGGCGTGCGCCGCCGGCGCGCCGTTCGCGGCTGCGGCACGGGGGTCGAGCGTCGGTCCGACGCGGGTCACCCCGCGGCCCCGGCGGCCCGGCGCAGCCCCGCCGGCGTGAGCTCGTAGAGCGTCGTGGTTCCGGACGACCAGACCCGCTGCCACTGCGACGAGGACGCCATCGCCCGGGCGAGCCGCTGGTAGTCGGCGTCGCTCTGGTAGCCGTACCGCTCGTCGTAGGCGCCGAACGGTTCGGCGACGAGCGCGTAGTACTTCGTCGCGGCCCAGTTCTGCACGAGCTCCCGGGTCAGGACGGACACGTCGGCGGTCGCGTCGTAGCCCTGCGGGGACGGGTACGGTCCCAGGGCCTCGCGGGACAGGTAGCCGACGTCGAAGTACCGCGCGCCGGTGTTGCTCGGCACCGCGTTCGCCGAGCCGGTCAGCAGCATCACCGATCCTGCGGGTGCGGTGCGGTCGTACAGCCGCGTGGCCTCGGACTGACTGCGGGTCATCACGCGGTTCCAGTCGAGCGCGGTCTGCCCGAACGCCCCGACCGCGACGAGCGCGGCGACCCCCGCAGCGGCGACCGCGTACCGCACCGCGGTGGGACGGCCCACCCGACGAAGCAGCGCGCCGACGGGTGCGAACCGACCGGCCGGCAGCGGGAGCGCTGCGGCGAGGACGGCGATCCAGGGCGTCGCGAACAGGACGACGCGGAACACGCCCTCCTGGCCGTAGTTCGTCGCGACGAGCAGCGACACCGGGCTCGCCGCCGCGGCGAGCAGGGCCCAGTGCACGCGGTCCCGGCGGAGCAGCACCGTGACGACCGCCGCGATGCCGAGCAGCACGAGCGCCGCCGCCGGCACGTCGAACGCCAACCGGGTGACGAGCGGTCGCGGCAGCACGGTCAGGTCGTGGGCGGGCGGCTGGACGTTGTCGAGCACACGGCCGACGGCGGCCAGGGACAGGAACTTGCCGAGCACGTCGCCGTTCAACGCGGCGAACACCACCGCCGGCACGAGCACGACGGCCGGCAACCACCAGGGCCGGAGCAGTCGGAAGACCACCAGGACGACGAGCGCGGCGACCGTCAGGTACGGCGAGATCTGGTGCGTGACGGCGAGCACGACGCCGATCACCGCGATGGCGACGATGCGGGTCGGCCCGACGGTCCGGGTGCGCGCGAGGGAGGGGGTCGTGGCGTCCCGGACGGGCCCGGTCGCGAGCACCAGGATGACCACGGACAGCAGGATGCCCGTCGACTGCGGCGAGAAGTACGTCGTGTTGAGCGACCCCGTCATCGCGGTGAGCAGCGCGGCGACCCAGGGGCGTCGGGCCCCGGGCAACCAGTGTGCCGCGAGCACCCCGACGGCGATGGTCGTGCTGAACGCGAGCAGGACCGGCACCCACGCGGCGATCGTCATCGTGTCGACGATGCCGCCGACGTCGGCCACCCAGGCACCGCCGGCGAACAGGCCGGACCACGTCTGGAAGATGTCGGCGGCGGGATCGGTGCCGCCGTGCTGCCGGATGTACTCGAGGACGCCGATGTGCCGGGCTGCGGCGGTCACGGTCGGCACGCCGTACGTGATCGCCTGTGCGAGCTGGACGACACCGCCGAGCACCACGACGGGGACCGCGAGTCCGCGTCCGCGGACGAGTGCCAGCACCGTCGCGGCGACCACCAGGACGAGCCCGACGACGAGCCCGGGCCCGAGCGAGCCGAACAGCCCGGCGGGCACGGGGTCGCCGACGTGGGTCACCGCGGCGACGACCACGATGCCCAGCCCGACGAGCGAGAGCGTCGTGACGATCGTGGTCGGTCCGGCGCGCCACCCGCGCGGCGCACCGGCCGGGCGTGCTGTCCGCAGCGCCCGCAGCGCCCGCAGGTCGCGCGGCACGACGACGTTGAGCACCACCACGGTGCCGACGACCAGGGCGACGAACGGTCCGGACGGCTCCCAGCTGTGGGCGGTCGCCATGGCGTACCCGATGCCGATCGTCCCGACCAGGGAGCCGGCGACGGCGAGGACGGCGAACCGCGCGAGCGGCATCGGCCGGACGAGCAGGAGCGGCGCGACGCCGAGCAGTGCGAACAGGAAGACCCCGACGGCGCTCCCCCGCAGGGTCGGCAGGTCCGCGACCGTGCCGACGAGCGCGACGACGAGCGTGGCCACGACCGTCGCAGCGGCCGTGAGCCGCGCGGCGGGTCCCATCACCCGGTCGCGGCCGTCGCGCACCGGTGTGCCGTCGTCGGACGCGGGCGGGCCGGACGGGTCCGGCGAGGTGACCGGCGCGATCGTCGTGCCGGTCACCTCGCGCTCACCGGCTGCTCGACCGGGCGGGCCGCCGGCGTGGTGACGACCACGCCGCCGAGCACCCGGCCCACGGCGTAGCCGAGGACGGTCGCGGCGACGGACAGCACGATCGCGCCGGCCCGGCGCCCGCCGCCGCGGCCGATCCGGCCGAGTTCGCGCAGGACGGCGCCGGGGATGACCCGAGTCAGGTACGTCGACTCGCTCGCGAGCGAGTCACCCGTGCCGACGCGCCGGCTGAGCACCGCCTTCGAGATGCCCTCGTAGTAGCTCCGACGGCGCAGGTAGCGCACGGTCACGCGGTCCGGCGAGACCCGGTGCGCGACGTTCGACCGCGGCTCGTACCGGATCCGTGCGCCGGGCCGCACCTGGGCGATCCGGATGCACAGCTCGGTCTCCTCGCAGCCGAGGGGCTGGTCGCCGACACGGCCGATGCCGGAGCGGAAGCCCCCGGCCAGCAGGATCGCCTCGCGGCGGAACGCCATGCTCGACCCGATCACGTTCCGGACGTCGCCCGGCGCCTCCGGCAGCCCGCGGTACGAGCACCCGACGATCCAGAGCAGCTCGTCGGCGTAGGGGCCGGCCCCGGTGGCGGTCGGCCAGGACGGCGTCGCACGGCCGCCGACGCCGACGACCTCGGGGTCCTCGAGCGCTGCGAGCAGGTGGCGCAACCAGTCGGGGTCCGCCGTGGCGTCGTCGTCGAGGAACGCGACCACGTCCGCCTCGGTCAGGGCGACGCCGGTGTTCCGCGCGCCGGAGAGCCCGCGGTCCTCGGTGTTCGGCACGACCCGCAGGTCGGGCCACCGCGCCGACGCCCGGGCCAGGAGCTCGGGCTCGTGGTCGATCACCACGACCACCTCGGGCTGCTCGGACTGGCGGACGGCGGACTCGACGCTGTCCTGCAGGTCGCCCCACCGCTGCTGCGTGTACGCGCAGATGACGACCGCGACGGTCGTCACGCGACGTCCTCCTCGAGGCCGACGACCACGGCGGCGGCCGCAGCGGCCGCGACGGGAGCGCCGTGCGCCGCCGCCGGCTGGCCGGCGACGATCGGGGGGACGGCGTGCACGGCGACGCGACGTGCCTCGGCACGGCCGGCGACGGCGCGACGACGCTCGTGCATGATCGACTTCAGCACGCGGATGCCGTCCGTGACGGCGTTGAGGTTGCTGTGACCGTGCACGCGGAGCTTCTCGTGGCTCGGCACCTCGGTGATCGCCAACGCGGCCGACGACCAGCGGCAGGTCAGGACGGTCTCGATCTCGAAGCCGTCGCCCCAGAGCATCGTCCCGTCGGCCGGGCGCGGCAGCTCGGAGGAGAGCAGCCCGATCTCCGGCAGGACGTCCGCCCAGAAGGCGTTGTAGCCGTAGCAGAGGTCGCTGTACCGGGTGCCGAGGATGACGTTGCACAGCGCGTTCAGCCCGCGGTTGCCGAGGTTGCGCAGGATCGTGATGTCGTCGCTCCCCCCGCCGAGGGCGTACCGGGTGCCCTTCGCGACGTCGGCGCCGTCGACGAGCGCCTGCACGAAGCGCGGGATCTCGTCGGGGTCGGCGGAGCAGTCGGCGTCGAACATGACGACCACGTCGCCGGTCACGGCTTCGAACCCGCAGGCGAGCGCGTTGCCCTTGCCCTTGCGGGTCTGGTGCACGACACGGATGCCGGGCAGCACGCGCTGCGCCGTCGCGACGGTGTCGTCGACCGAGTTGCCGTCGACCAGGATCACCTCGTGCACGGGCGGGAGCATCGGCAGGATGATCTCGAGGTTGCGGGCCTCGTTGCGGGCCGGGATGACGACGGAGACCCGCGGGTCTGCGGGGCGGACGGTTCGAACGGGCATGAGCACGGTCCTGTCGGGTCAGGGTTGCGGTCGGGTGTCTCGGAGTGGGACCGGCGTCCGCTGACGACGCCGCGACGGCACGGGACGCCGCCGTCGGGTGGGCACGGCACCGTCGCCACCGGGAACGCGGCCGAGTGGGTACCCTCGCCCGCGGTCCAACCATCGCCGTGGGCGGGGCAGCGGTCAATGCGGGTCCGATGCGCTTGCGGACACTCCGGCGCGGATACGGAAACCCGCAACCGCCGCGCAGGTGGCGCGGTCGGCGCGGCGGCGCACTGTCCGGGGACGGGACCGGCTGCCGGACGGGAGGCACGGCGCGGCCCCGCACCGCGCCTCCTGTCCGTCCGTGGTCCGGCGACACGGCGACGGGCGCCTCCACGACGCGACGCGTCGGTCTCGCGGATCACCTGCAGAGACGAGAACAGCCCCCGGGAAGATCCCGGGGGCTGTTCGTCGAGTGCTGGGGTACCTGGACTCGAACCAAGAACGACGGTACCAGAAACCGCTGTGTTGCCAATTACACCATACCCCAAGAGGCCCTGCGGCCTCGTGTCCCGTTGTCCGGGGCACGATCAACTACTGTACAGCATCCCGGAGGTCCGTGAGACCACCCACCAGGTCCCGGTGCACGGCGGCGGCCGTCGCGGCACCGTGGCCGGCAGCCACGATGAGCTGTTCCGGCCCCGGAGGCGTCACGTCTCCCACGGCGTAGAGCCCCGGGACCGAGGTCCGACCGACCCGGTCGACGACGAGCAACCCGTCCGCGTCCCGACGGAGCGGCGGGAACGCTCCGGGCGTGTCGTCACGCTCGTCCGGACCGTCCCCGACCTGCAGCCAGTCGAGGTCGGCGTGCCAGGTCGGGCGCACGAAGCCACCGGAGCGGGGTTCCACGTGCCCGTCGGCGAGCCGGACGCCGGTCATGCCGGTCCGGTCGCCCTCCAGGTCCTCGACCCGTCGCTCGTCGACCACGACGCCCGCGGCGGCGAGTCGGGCACGGCCGGCGTCGTCCACCCGGGCGACGCCGTTCGTGTAGACGACCAGGTCGTCCGTCCAGGCCGCGACGAGCAGGGCGCGGTCCACGACGTCGTCGGTCTCGCAGATGAACGCGAGGGGCTCACCGGCCTTGTCGTAGGCGTCGCACTCGACGCAGCTGTGCACGGAGGTGCCGTAGAACGCCCGCAACGTCGGGAGCGCCGGGAACTCCTCGCGGAGCCCCGTTGCCACGACGACGGCGCGCGCCCGTGCGTCGAGCTCGGTCCCCCGCCACGCACCGTGCAGGCGCCACCCCGCGGCGTCGGGCGTGACGAGGTCGACGACGGACTGCACGACCGTGGCCTCGGGGTACCCCTCCACCTCGGTACGGCCGAGCTTGCGGAGCTCGAGCGGCGAGATCCCGTCGCGGGTCAGGAACCCGTGCGACCGCAGCGTGGCCGCGTTCCGGGGTCGGTTGGCGTCGACGAGCAGCACCGTCCGCTTCGCACGGACCAGGTTGAGCGCAGCGCTCAGCCCGGCCGGGCCGGCGCCGATCACCGCGACGTCGTGGACGACCGGCCCGTCCTGCGGTTCGGTGGTGCTCATCGTCAGCGGGTCAGCGGGCCGCGAAGGCGCGGAGCCGCGTCAGGGTCGAGTCCTTGCCGAGGATCTCCATCGACTCGAACAGCGGCGGGCTGATGCGTCGGCCGGACACCGCGACGCGGAGCGGCCCGAAGGCCACCCGCGGCTTCAGTCCGAGCCCGTCGATGAGCGCCGCACGGAGCGCGGCCTCGATCGCCTCGGTCGTCCAGTCCTCGACCTGCTCGAGGGCGGCGGTGCTGGCCGTGACGACCTCGGTGGTGTCGCCCTTCAGCGAGGCGAGCGCGTCGTCCTCGACCACCAGATCGGCGTCGTCGGTGAACAGGAAGCCGAGCATCGCGGGCGCCTCGCCGAGCAGCTGCATGCGCTCCTGCACGAGGGGCGCGGCCTTGGTGAGGACCGCAAGCTGCTCCGGTGTCGCCGGGTCCGAGACGAACTCGGTCAGGTACGGCAGCAGGCGCGACCGGAAGTCGTCGGCGTCGAGCAGACGGATGTGGTCCCCGTTGATCGCCTCGGCCTTCTTGTGGTCGAAGCGGGCCGGGTTCGGGTTGACCTGCGTCACGTCGAACGCGGCGACCATCTCGTCGATCGAGAACACGTCGCGGTCCGGGCCGATCGACCAGCCGAGCAGCGCGAGGTAGTTGACGAGCCCCTCCGGGATCATGCCGGCGGCACGGTGGTGGAACAGGTTCGACTCGGGGTCGCGCTTCGAGAGCTTCTTGTTGCCCTCCCCCATCACGTACGGCAGGTGGCCGAACACCGGGATGGCCGGAGCGATCCCGATCTCGTACAGCGCCTCGTAGAGCGCGATCTGCCGCGGCGTCGACGACAGCAGGTCCTCACCCCGGAGCACGTGCGTGATGCCCATCAGGGCGTCGTCCAGCGGGTTCGTGAACGTGTAGAGCGGCTTGCCGTTCGGCCGCACGACGACGAAGTCCGGGAAGGTCCCCTGCTTGAAGGTGATCTCCCCGCGCACCAGGTCGTCGAAGCTCAGGTCGCGGTCCGGCACACGGAGGCGCAGCGCCGGCTCGCGCCCCTCGTCGCGGAAGGCCTGACGCTCGGCGTCGGTGAGGTCGCGCTCGTGGTTGTCGTAGCCCTGCTTCGGGTCGCGGCCGGCCGCACGGTTGCGGGCTTCCATCTCGTCCGGGGTCACGTAGGACTCGTAGACGTGCCCGGAGGCCTTGAGCTGTTCGATCACGTCGTCGTAGATCGCCGTGCGCTCGGACTGCCGGTACGGGCCGTGCTCGCCGCCGGCGTCCACGCCCTCGTCCCAGTCGAGCCGCAGCCAGCGCAGCGCGTCGAGGATCTGCGCGTACGACTCCTCGCTGTCACGGGCGGCGTCGGTGTCCTCGATGCGGAAGACGAGCTTGCCGCCCGTGTGGCGCGCGTACGCCCAGTTGAAGAGCGCCGTGCGGATGAGCCCGACGTGCGGGGTCCCCGTCGGGCTCGGGCAGAAGCGGACGCGGATGTCGGAGCCGGAGGCAGTGGTGAATGGCGCAGTCATGACCCGCCGATCCTACCGTGGCCTCCAGGCTCCGGGATCGCAGAAAACCCCTGACCACGAATGGTCAGGGGTTCCCTGGTCTTACTGAGTTAAGTCCGGCGGCGTCCTACTCTCCCACAAGGTCCCCCTTGCAGTACCATCGGCGCTGAGAGGCTTAGCTTCCGGGTTCGGAATGTGACCGGGCGTTTCCCTCTCGCTATGACCACCGGAACACCTTCGACCAGATCATACTTGGTCTCAAAGCTGTCCCGACTGCCGTCACCCGAAGGTGACAGAGCGGTGTATTCAGTTTCGATTCCCGATCGTCTGTCGGGAACCACAAAGTGGACGCGAGCCCCACACCCGAAGGTGTGGGAAATAATTGTGTTGTCAAGTCTTCGGCTTATTAGTACCGGTCAGCTCCACGGGTCGTTAGTCCCCGCTTCCACATCCGGCCTATCAACCCAGTAGTCTGCTGGGAGCCTCTCACACTCAAGGTGCATGGAAATCTCATCTCGAAGACGGCTTCCCGCTTAGATGCTTTCAGCGGTTATCCGGTCCGAACGTAGCTAATCAGCGGTGCCCTTGGCAGAACAACTGACACACCAGAGGTTCGTCCATCCCGGTCCTCTCGTACTAGGGATAGATCTTCTCAAATTTCCAACGCGCGCAGCGGATAGGGACCGAACTGTCTCACGACGTTCTAAACCCAGCTCGCGTACCGCTTTAATGGGCGAACAGCCCAACCCTTGGGACCTACTCCAGCCCCAGGATGCGACGAGCCGACATCGAGGTGCCAAACCATGCCGTCGATATGGACTCTTGGGCAAGATCAGCCTGTTATCCCCGAGGTACCTTTTATCCGTTGAGCGACAGCGCTTCCACAAGCCACTGCCGGATCACTAGTCCCGACTTTCGTCCCTGCTCGACCTGTCAGTCTCACAGTCAAGCTCCCTTGTGCACTTACACTCGCCACCTGATTGCCAACCAGGTTGAGGGAACCTTTGGGCGCCTCCGTTACTCTTTGGGAGGCAACCGCCCCAGTTAAACTACCCATCAGGCACTGTCCATGAACCCGATCAGGGTCCTACGTTAGACATCCAAAGTGACCAGAGTGGTATTTCAACAATGACTCCACGAACACTAGCGTGCCCGCTTCACAGTCTCCCACCTATCCTACACAAGCCACTCCGAACACCAATACCAAACTGTAGTAAAGGTCACGGGGTCTTTCCGTCCTGCTGCGCGTAACGAGCATCTTTACTCGTAGTGCAATTTCGCCGAGTTCGCGGTTGAGACAGCTGGGAAGTCGTTACGCCATTCGTGCAGGTCGGAACTTACCCGACAAGGAATTTCGCTACCTTAGGATGGTTATAGTTACCACCGCCGTTTACTGGGGCTTAAATTCAGAGCTTCGCCGTGAGGCTAACCCTTCCTCTTAACCTTCCAGCACCGGGCAGGCGTCAGTCCGTATACATCGTCTTGCGACTTCGCACGGACCTGTGTTTTTAGTAAACAGTCGCTTCCCACTGGTCTCTGCGGCCTTCAACGCTCACGGAGTAAATCCGGTCACGCGTCCGGCCCCCCTTCTCCCGAAGTTACGGGGGCATTTTGCCGAGTTCCTTAACCACGATTCTCTCGATCTCCTTGGTATTCTCTACCTGACCACCTGAGTCGGTTTCGGGTACGGGCGGCTGCAACCTCGCGTCGATGCTTTTCTCGGCAGCATAGGATCACTGATTTCCCCTTACGGGTACGCGTCGGATCTCAGGCATACAGACGACGGATTTGCCTATCGTCAGCCCTACATCCTTACACCAGGTTCACCTTACGGATACCATCGCCTGGCTCAGCTACCTTCCTGCGTCACACCTGTTCATACGCTAACCGCACCAGCATGGGGTCGAGCGTTAGACCGGACACCATCACCCCGAAGGGATCCGGATGCACCGGGTTAGGACTCTTAGCACCACTGGATTAGCTTGGGCGGTTGTTCGCCGGTACGGGAATATCAACCCGTTGTCCATCGACTACGCCTGTCGGCCTCGCCTTAGGTCCCGACTTACCCAGGGCGGATTAACCTGGCCCTGGAACCCTTGGTCTTTCGGAGGACGGGTTTCTCACCCGTCTTTCGCTACTCATGCCTGCATTCTCACTCGTGTAGCGTCCACGGCTGGATCACTCCGCCGCTTCACTCGCCACACGACGCTCTCCTACCACTCCGCACGACTGAACCACGAAGGCTTGTCTATAGTGCGAAATCTACAACTTCGGTGGTGTGCTTGAGCCCCGTTACATTGTCGGCGCGGAATCACTTGACCAGTGAGCTATTACGCACTCTTTCAAGGGTGGCTGCTTCTAAGCCAACCTCCTGGTTGTCTATGCAACTCCACATCCTTTCCCACTTAGCACACGCTTAGGGACCTTAGTTGGTAGTCTGGGTTGTTTCCCTCTCGACGATGAAGCTTATCCCCCACCGTCTCACTGCTGCGCTCTCACTCACCGGCATTCGGAGTTTGGCTGACGTCAGTAACCTGTTGAGGCCCATCGGCCATCCAGTAGCTCTACCTCCGGCGAGAAACACGCAACGCTGCACCTAAATGCATTTCGGAGAGAACCAGCTATCACGAAGTTTGATTGGCCTTTCACCCCTATCCACAGCTCATCCCCTCCATTTTCAACTGAAGTGGGTTCGGTCCTCCACGACGTCTTACCGTCGCTTCAACCTGGCCATGGATAGATCACTTCGCTTCGGGTCTAGAACATGCGACTCAAACGCCCTATTCAGACTCGCTTTCGCTACGGCTGCCCCTCACGGGTTAACCTCGCCACATATCACTAACTCGCAGGCTCATTCTTCAAAAGGCACGCCGTCACCCCTACAAGGAGGCTCCGACGGTTTGTAAGCAAACGGTTTCAGGTACTATTTCACTCCCCTCCCGGGGTACTTTTCACCTTTCCCTCACGGTACTTGTCCGCTATCGGTCATCTGGGAGTATTTAGGCTTATCAGGTGGTCCTGACAGATTCACACGGGATTTCTCGGGCCCCGTGCTACTTGGGATACACATCCGGCCATAACACCATTTCGTCTACGGGGCTGGCACCCACTACGGCCCGGCTTTCAAACCGGTTCGACTATGATGCGCTGTAACCGCCCCAGTCCGGCAGAACTGAGCGACGTGTCCCACAACCCCGACCATGCAACGCCCGCCGGCTATCACACATGATCGGTTTAGCCTCATCCGCTTTCGCTCGCCACTACTCACGGAATCACATGTTGTTTTCTCTTCCTGTGGGTACTGAGATGTTTCACTTCCCCACGTTCCCTCTACCCGCCCTATATATTCAGGCGGGAGTCACCAGGTCACAAAAGCGCCTGGCGGGGTTTCCCCATTCGGAAATCCTCGGCTCACAGCTCGATTATCAGCTCCCCGAGGCTTATCGCAGATTTCTACGTCCTTCTTCGGCTCCAGATGCCAAGGCATCCACCGTTTGCTCTTAGAAACTTGACCACAAAGATTAAAATTGCGATCGACTCGAACAACAACTCCACCCGAAGGCTTCATCATCGTCACGAGCGATCTAAGATGCTCGCGTCCACTGTGTAGTTCTCAACATACGATCGGCACCAGCACTCCCCCACCCTACGGTGGACTCATCCTGGCCCGACGAAGAACCAGCAACCAGCAAGCGAGAACCTCGCCACCAGTCACGGCTCAACCCCCGACCACACTCGGCCGGGAAGCCTGGTCCCTCAGGACCCAACAACGTGCACCAGCCAGCAGCTCCACCCCGACCCGTTCCCACCCTGCAAGCAAGGTGTACTAAGACCGGAAGCATCACTCCCGACTGCACTGTCAATGTTCCACCCATGAGCTACCCGTCGGACACGTTCGGTCCGAATCGGGCGCCTGGACACCCCAAGAGGTGCCAGATGCTCCTTAGAAAGGAGGTGATCCAGCCGCACCTTCCGGTACGGCTACCTTGTTACGACTTAGTCCTAATCACCGATCCCACCTTCGACGGCTCCTTCCACAAGGGTTAGGCCACCGGCTTCGGGTGTTACCGACTTTCATGACTTGACGGGCGGTGTGTACAAGGCCCGGGAACGTATTCACCGCAGCGTTGCTGATCTGCGATTACTAGCGACTCCGACTTCATGAGGTCGAGTTGCAGACCTCAATCCGAACTGAGACCGGCTTTTTGGGATTCGCTCCACCTTACGGTATCGCAGCCCTTTGTACCGGCCATTGTAGCATGCGTGAAGCCCAAGACATAAGGGGCATGATGATTTGACGTCATCCCCACCTTCCTCCGAGTTGACCCCGGCAGTCTCCTATGAGTCCCCGGCATAACCCGCTGGCAACATAGAACGAGGGTTGCGCTCGTTGCGGGACTTAACCCAACATCTCACGACACGAGCTGACGACAACCATGCACCACCTGTACACCGACCACAAGGGGGCGACCATCTCTGGCCGTTTCCGGTGTATGTCAAGCCTTGGTAAGGTTCTTCGCGTTGCATCGAATTAATCCGCATGCTCCGCCGCTTGTGCGGGCCCCCGTCAATTCCTTTGAGTTTTAGCCTTGCGGCCGTACTCCCCAGGCGGGGCGCTTAATGCGTTAGCTACGACACAGAAACCGTGGAAAGGTCCCTACATCTAGCGCCCAACGTTTACGGCATGGACTACCAGGGTATCTAATCCTGTTCGCTCCCCATGCTTTCGCTCCTCAGCGTCAGTTACGGCCCAGAGATCTGCCTTCGCCATCGGTGTTCCTCCTGATATCTGCGCATTCCACCGCTACACCAGGAATTCCAATCTCCCCTACCGCACTCTAGTCTGCCCGTACCCACTGCAAGCCCGAGGTTGAGCCTCGGGATTTCACAGCAGACGCGACAAACCGCCTACGAGCTCTTTACGCCCAATAATTCCGGACAACGCTTGCACCCTACGTATTACCGCGGCTGCTGGCACGTAGTTAGCCGGTGCTTTTTCTGCAGGTACCGTCACTTTCGCTTCTTCCCTACTAAAAGAGGTTTACAACCCGAAGGCCGTCATCCCTCACGCGGCGTTGCTGCATCAGGCTTTCGCCCATTGTGCAATATTCCCCACTGCTGCCTCCCGTAGGAGTCTGGGCCGTGTCTCAGTCCCAGTGTGGCCGGTCACCCTCTCAGGCCGGCTACCCGTCGTCGCCTTGGTGAGCCATTACCTCACCAACAAGCTGATAGGCCGCGAGTCCATCCCCAACCAAAAAATCTTTCCACCACCAGACCATGCGGCCGGTGATCGTATCCAGTATTAGACGTCGTTTCCAACGCTTATCCCAGAGTCAGGGGCAGGTTACTCACGTGTTACTCACCCGTTCGCCACTAATCACAGGAGCAAGCTCCTGATCATCGTTCGACTTGCATGTGTTAAGCACGCCGCCAGCGTTCGTCCTGAGCCAGGATCAAACTCTCCGTAAAAAAATACAACCAACACCCGAGGCGTCAGCGAGTTGATTCTGACTGTCGACTGTCTACTGACAATCTTCAATCCAAAAGGAATTGCATCATGACCCGGTCAGCAAGCCGACCAGGCACGAGGTCAATCAATAAATTGGCATTGACAATGTGCACGCTGTTGAGTTCTCAAGGACCAGACGCACTCCCCGCTCGGTCCCACATGGAGACTCCGCCAGAGAGGCTTCGGTTTCGTTGCCCGGGGAAGAACCGTGGCGGACAAGATCTCCGGGTGTTGACCCGGTGACCGTCTCGGCCGTTCCGTTCTCCGCCTCAGCGGCAACGAGTGATTACTCTACGCAGAGGTGAACGGCTGCGCCAAGCCAGCCCACATCCCGGGCGTGTCGTGCCGACGGGGCATCCGGCACGAACGCCGACGGCCCGCTCCCCTGCTGGGGAACGGGCCGTCTCGGAGCGTGCGTCAGTGCCGCGCGATCACCGGGTTCTTCAGCGAACCGATGCCGGAGATCGTGACCTCCACCACCTCGCCGTCGCGGATCTGTCCGACGCCGGCGGGTGTCCCGGTCAGGATCACGTCGCCGGGCAGGAGCGTCCAGATCGACGAGACGAACTCGACGAGCGACGGGATGTCGTGCACCATCTCGTTCGTCGAGGCCGCCTGACGCAGGTCGCCGTCGACGCGGGTCTCGATCCGGATGTCCGAAGGGTCGATCTCGGTCTCGATCACCGGGCCGAGCGGGCAGAACGTGTCGAAGCCCTTCGCCCGGGTCCACTGGCCGTCGCGCGCCTGCAGGTCACGGGCGGTGACGTCGTTCGCGATGGTGTACCCGAGGATCACGCTCGCGAAGTCCTCGCGGCGGACGTTCTTGGCGAGCGAGCCGATCACGATGGCGAGTTCGCCCTCGTGGTCGACGCGGCCGACGTCGGCGGGGAGCCGGATCGGTTCCTCGGGACCGATCACCGACGTGTTCGGCTTGAGGAAGACGACGGGGTCGTCGCTCGCGCGCTCGTCCATCTCGGACGCGTGCTCCGAGTAGTTGAGCCCGACACCGACGACCTTCGACCGCGGGATCACCGGGGCGAGGAGCTTGGCGTCCGCCAGGGCGACGCGCTCCCCCGTGGTCTCGAAGCCCTGGTACATCGGGTCCCCCGCGAGCACCACCAGGTGCCGCTCGTCGAGGATGCCGTACCGGGGGTCTTCACCCTTGCTGCTGAACCGTGCGATCTTCACCGTTCGACCCTACCCACGCTCGCCGGTCGATCAGGACGCGTCGGTCAGCTTCGTCATCCACCCGTGCGGGTCGGGACGACGGCCGTACTGGATGTCGGTGAGCTCGTCGCGCAGGGACATCGTCAGCTCCCCCGCGCCCACGGTCGGCGACCCGATCGTGAACCCGTCGCCGCGCAGCTCGGCGATCGGTGTGACGACAGCGGCCGTACCGCAGGCGAAGGCCTCGGTGATCGAGCCGTCGGCGACACCGTCGCGCCACTCGTCGAGGGTCACCCGACGACGCTCGACGCGCAGTCCCCGGTCCTCCGCCAGCTGCAGGATCGAGTCGCGGGTGATGCCCTCGAGGATCGAGTCGGAGTCCGGTGTGACGAGGGTGCCGTCGGCCTTCACCAGGACGACGTTCATGCCGCCGAGCTCCTCGAGGTACTTGCCCTCCACCGAGTCGAGGAACATCACCTGCTGGCAGCCGTGCTCGTAGGCCTCCTGCTGGGGCAGCAGCGAGGACGCGTAGTTGCCACCGGTCTTCGCCGCACCGGTGCCGCCCTTGCCGGCGCGGGCGTACTGGGTCGACAGCCAGATCGACACGGGCTTCGGTCCCGACGTGAAGTAGGCGCCGGCCGGGCTCGCGATGCAGTGGTACGCCACCGCCTGTGCGGCCCGCACCCCCAGGAAGGACTCGGTGGCGATCATGAACGGCCGCAGGTACAGGCTGGTCTCGGGCGCCGACGGCACCCAGTCGACGTCGGCGCGCACGAGCTGCCGGATCGACTCGACGAAGGCGTCGACCGGCAGTTCCGGCAGTGCCAGGCGTCGGGCCGACCGCTGGAAGCGACGGGCGTTGGCGTCCGGGCGGAACGTCCACACCGAGCCGTCCTGGTGGCGGTAGGCCTTCAGCCCCTCGAAGATCTCCTGCGCGTAGTGCAGCACGCTCGCGCTCGGGTCGAGGGTGAGCGGTCCGTACGGGTGGATCGACGCGTCGTGCCAGCCGTCGTCGAGGGTCCACCGCACGGTCGCCATGTGGTCGGTGAAGTGCTTGCCGAAGCCCGGGTCCGCGAGGATCTCCTCGCGCTCGGCGGCCGCACGACGGTCGGCGGAGGGGGTGGTGGCGAACGTGGGCCCGAACTCGGCGTCGGTGTCGGTGCTCATGGGGACTCCTTGTCAGGCTGAGGTGGTGCGGGCCGTGGCGGCCGCGGCGATCGCGTCGCCGATCTCGGCGGTGCTCCGCTGCGTCGTGCCGCGCTCGGCGAGGTCCTGCTCGACCGCTGCCGTGACGGCGGCGGCCAGGTCGCTCCGACCGATGTGGTCGAGCAGCAGGGCGACGGACAGCACGGCGGCCGTGGGGTCGGCGAGCTGCTGGCCCGCGATGTCCGGGGCGGAGCCGTGCACCGGCTCGAACATGCTCGGGAAGGTGCGGTCGGGGTTGATGTTCCCCGAGGCCGCCAGACCGATGCCGCCGCTGATCGCGCCGGCGAGGTCGGTGATGATGTCGCCGAACAGGTTGTCGGTGACGATCACGTCGAAGCGCGCGGGGTCGCGGACCATGTGGATGGTGACCGCGTCGACGTGCTGGTAGTCCACGGTGACGTCGGGGTACTCGGCACCGACCGCCGCGACGGTCCGCTGCCAGAGCGCTCCGGCGTGCACGAGGACGTTGCTCTTGTGCACGAGGGTCAGGTGCCGCCGCGGGCGGCGGTCCGCCAGGTCGAACGCGTACCGGACGACCCGTTCGACGCCGAACGCCGTGTTGAGCGAGACCTCGGTCGCGATCTCCTGCGGCGTCCCCGCGCGGATGACGCCGCCGTTGCCGACGTACGGCCCCTCGGTGCCCTCGCGCACGACCACGAAGTCGACCTCGCCGGGCGCCGCGAGCGGGGTCGCGACGGCGTCGCGGACCTTCGTCGGCCGCAGGTTGACGTGGTGGTCGAAGGCGAAGCGCAGTTTGAGGAGCAGCCCGCGTTCGATGATCCCGCCGGCGAGACGGGGGTCACGCGGGTCGCCGCCGACCGCGCCGAGCAGGATCGCGTCGTGCGTGGCGAGGGCGGCCATGTCGTCCTCGGTGAGGACGTCGCCGGTCTCGAGGTACCGGGTCGCCCCGAGGGCGAACGGGGTCTCCTCGACGACGAGGTCGGCCGGGACCACGGCGTGCAGGACCTTCAGCGCCTCGTCGACGACCTCCGGACCGATGCCGTCACCGCGGATCACCGCGAGCTTGAGCGTGCGCGTCTCCATCAGAGCGTGATGTCGATCTCGCGGAGCGAGGACGCGTCGATCGCCCGGCCCACGTGCTCGAGGATCTCGGTCGGCACCGGGGAGTCCACGGTCAGGACGCTGAGCGCCTGGCCGCCGGCCTCGCGACGCGAGATCTGCATCGCCGCGATGTTGATCCCGGCGTCGCCGAACTCCTTGCCGTAGACGGCCACGATGCCGGGACGGTCCGTGTAGACCATCACGACGTGGTGCTGGCCGAGGGCGACCTCGACGTCGTGCCCGTTGATCTCGATGAGCTTCTCGACCTGCTTCGGCCCGGTGAGCGTGCCGGAGACGCTGATCGCCGGGCCGTCGGACTGTGCGCCGCGGATCGTCAGCACGTTGCGGTACTCGGGGCTGTCGGTGTCGCTGATGAGCCGCACCGTGACGCCGCGCTGCTCGGCGATGAGCGGCGCGTTGACGTAGGACACCTGGTCGCTGACGACGTCGGTGAACACGCCCTTGAGCGCCGCGAGCTTCAGCACGCTGACGTCGTACTGGCCGAGTTCGCCGTGGACCTCGACGTCGATGCTCGTGACGGGCGACGTGGCGAGGGCGGTGAACACCTGCCCGAGCTTCTCGACGAGCGGGATGCCGGGACGCACGTACGGGTCGATGACCCCGCCGGCGACGTTGACGGCGTCGGGCACGAGCTCGCCGCCGAGCGCGAGGCGAACGGACTTGGCGACCGAGACGCCCGCCTTCTCCTGCGCCTCGTCGGTCGAGGCGCCGAGGTGCGGCGTGACGACCACGTTCGGCAGCGACAGGAGCGGCGAGTCGGTCGGCGGCTCGGACACGAAGACGTCGAGACCGGCCCCGGCGATGGTGTTCGCGGTGAGGGCGCGGTGCAGGGCGTCCTCGTCGATGAGCCCGCCGCGGGCGACGTTCACCACGAAGGCGGTCGGCTTCATGAGCGCGAACTGCTCGTCCGAGATCATGCCGATCGTCTCCGGCGTCTTCGGCATGTGGATCGTCGTGAAGTCCGCGCGGCGCAGCAGGTCCTCGAGGGAGACGAGCTCGACCCCGAGCTGCTGGGCACGGGTCGTGGTGACGTAGGGGTCGTACGCGATGACCGACACCCCGAAGGCCTGCAGACGCTGCGTGATGAGCGCGCCGATGCGGCCGAGGCCGATGATGCCGACGGTCTTCTCGTACAGCTCGACGCCGGTGTACGACGAGCGCTTCCAGGCACCGGCGGCCAGCGACGCGTGCGCCGCGGGGATGTGGCGCGCGAGCGACAGGATGTGGCCGACGGTGAGCTCGGCCGCCGAGATGATGTTCGACGTCGGCGCGTTCACCACCATCACGCCGGCGGTGGTCGCCGCCTTGATGTCGACGTTGTCCAGCCCGACGCCGGCGCGGGCGACGACCTTGAGCCCCGGCGCGGCGGCGATCGCCTCGGCGTCGACCTTGGTGGCGGAACGCACCAGCACGGCATCCGCGTCAGCGAGCGCTGACAGGAGCGCGGATCGGTCGGTGCCGTCCACGTTCCGGATCTCGAAGTCGGGCCCGAGGGCGTCGACCGTGGCGGGCGAGAGTTCTTCGGCGATCAGGACGACCGGCTTCGACACAGCTGCTGTTTCCTCACACGAGACGGGTGGTATCCCACCATGCTATCGACGCGACGGGTCCGTGACGACCGTCCCGCTGGTCGGGTGGTGGCGCCGGACGGACGGGAGGCCCGTGGCGGGGTCGCCACGGGCCTCCCGTCCGTCGTGCGGTCACGCGGACCGATCGCTCGGACCGATCGCTCAGCCGCCGATTCGCAGCGTGCTCGCGACGTACTGCAGCAGGGTGAACCAGAGCGCGGAGACGGCGCAGCCGGCGGCGAGGAAGACGACGACCGTGCGGAGCACGTCCATCCGCCGCGACACCAGCCAGGCGACGACGAAGGCCACGGGCGCGATGGCGACGTCCACGACCAGTGCCGGCCACGGCACGGCCGTCTGCAGGGTGGTCCCGCCGTTGCTCGCCGCGAACTCGTTGAAGGCGGTGACGTTGCGCGAGACGCCGACCAGGTTGCCGACCGCCTGCCAGGTGACGTAGGCCAGGGCGACGGCCGCGACGACCCACACGACGACCTTGCCGATCGTGACGACCCGGGCGCGTTCCACCGGTGTCGCGCTCACCCGAAGCTCCGCGTCATGATGAAGGGCCACGGGATGAGGACGACCGCGCCGACGACGAGCCACGTGAACCGCGTGCGGTCACGGTGCCCCTGGCAGAGCCAGAGCGTCGCGGCGAACCAGAGCGCGGGGGCCATGATCGCGAGCACGCGCATGGTCTCGGACGCGACGCCCGCGAGGCCGGTGCCGCTGACCGTCAGCAGGCTCGCGCTGACGAGCCAGGCCACCGTGTAGAGCAGGTACAGCCCGCCGAGGACGCCCATGCCGACGAGCGCGCCCGAGCCGGTCGGCGCCTCGGGGTCGTGGGAGGCGCGGTCCTTCACGCGGACCGGGTTGTGCGCCGCGTCGACGTGGGTGGCGTCGTCCGCGTCGCCCCAGCTGAGCGCGTCGTCGTCGTGGTCGACGGCGTTCGGCGCGTCCGGGTCGGTCGACCCGTCTGGTGGGGATGCTGCCGTGGTCATGCCTCCGATCCTACGAGGGACCGGCGACGGACGGGACCACCCGGGCCCCGGACCGGGTGCGCTCAGGCGTCGGCGGGCTGCGTCTCGAGGACGCTCGCGACGACGTCGCGCACGGCCGGGAAGAGCGGGTGGCTCTCCATCAGGCCGGTGAGGATCTCGGTGAGGGCGTGCGCCGTCGCCCCGGAACGCAGCAGCGCGTGGAGCTCGATCGACTCGGGGTCGTTCTCGTCGTCGAAGGCGAGCGCGGCACGGACCGAGCCGAGCAGGTGGTCGACGGGCAGGCCGCGCTCGGCGAGCTGGGAGGCCGGACCGATGAAGCGCTCCCGTCGACCGAGCTTGCGGAGGGGGTTGCGTCCGACGCGCGCCGTGGTGTCCGGCAGGAGCGGGTTCGCGATCCGCGAGAGGTTCGCCGCGACGTACCGGGCGTGGTCCTCGGGGTCGAAGCCGTGCTTGGCGACGAGGAGCGCGGTGGTCTCGGCGAGCACCCCGTCGACCTCGGCGCGCACCGCGGAGTCCTCGAGGGCCTCGCGGATGAGGCGGATGCCCCGGACGTAGCCGTGGTAGGCCGCCGTCGCGTGCGCGGTGTTCACCGTGTAGAGCTTGCGCTCGACGAAGGGCTGCAGGTCGTCGACCCAGGTCACGCCCTCGATCGCCGGCGGTTCGGAGTCCGAGCCGCGGAACGGGGTGCGCTCGATGACCCACTCGTAGAAGGGCTCGAGCACGACGTCGAGGCCGCCGGACTGTCCGAGCACACCGGACTGGTCGGGGACGATGCGGTCGATCGCGCAGTTCGCGAACACGGCCGCGACGACGCGGTCCTCGAGGATGGGGGCGCGGCGGATGCTCGCGTGCAGCGAGTCGGTGGCGTTGAACGCGTTCTCGCAGGCGACGACCGTGACGTCACCGCGCTCGGCCGGGCGGGCGGCGAGCCCCTCGGCGATGAGCGGCGCGACGAGCGGCAGGGTGCGTGCGCCGACCGCCGTGGTGACGACGTCGGCCTCGGCGATGGCCTGGACCACGCGCTCGCGGTCGGTCTTGCTGTTCAGCGCCCGGAAGCCGTACACGAGGTGCTCGACCGGCAGCTCGCCGACCTCGTGCACCACGAATCGCCCGGCCTCGTTCAGCGCGGAGACCACGCGCTCGTCGACGTCGACGAAGGTGAGCTCGTAGCCGCTCGCCACGAGGAACTGGCCCACGAACCCGCGCCCGATCTTGCCGGCGCCGATGTGGACCGCTCGCTTCGTCACCGCCATCCGACGATCATCCCATGCTGTCGGGGGCGCCCCGGACCGCGGCCGCGCTGAGCGGCCGTCGGCCGTCGGTGATCGTCGCCGAGCGCGGCGAGGACGGGCCGGTGCACGGCGTGGTTGTGGGCAAGAGGGAGATGCATAACGTTCGGGTCACATCGCGAGGCGGCGGTGCCGGGACACCGCCGCCTCGTCATCGAGTGGTCCTGCGAGACTACCGCGCAGCCGAGCCGTCGACGTAGTCGCCGTCGTTCTGCTTCCACGCGAAGAGCGCGCGGAGCTCGCGGCCGGTGGCCTCGATCGGGTGGCCCTCGCCCTTCGCGCGGAGCGCCTTGAACTCCGGCGCACCGGCGTCCTGGTCGTCGATGAAGCGCTTCGCGAAGGCACCGTTCTGGATGTCCGCGAGCACCGCCTTCATGTTCTCCTTGACCTCGGGCGAGATCACGCGCGGGCCGGAGACGTAGTCACCGAACTCGGCGGTGTCGGAGATCGACCAGCGCTGCTTCGTGAGGCCGCCCTCCCAGATGAGGTCGACGATGAGCTTGAGCTCGTGCAGGACCTCGAAGTAGGCGATCTGCGGCTGGTAGCCCGCCTCGACCAGGGTCTCGAAGCCGTACTGGATGAGCTGCGAGGTGCCACCGCACAGGACGGCCTGCTCGCCGAACAGGTCGGTCTCGGTCTCCTCGGTGAAGGTCGTCTTGATGCCGCCGGAGCGCAGGCCGCCGATGGCCTTCGCGTACGACCAGGCGAGCTCCCACGCCGAACCGGAAGCGTCGACCTCGACGGCGACGATGACGGGGACGCCGCGGCCGGCCTCGTACTCGCGACGGACCGTGTGGCCCGGACCCTTCGGGGCGACGAGCGACACGTCGACGCCCTCGGGCGCCTCGATGTAGCCGAAGCGGATGTTGAAGCCGTGCCCGAAGACGAGCGTCGCGCCCGGCTTGAGGTTCGGCGCGATGTCCTCGGCGTAGACGATGCGCTGGACCTGGTCCGGCGCGAGGATGACGACGACGTCCGCCCAGGCGGTGGCCTCGGCCGGCGTGTGGACCTCGAAGCCCGCCTCTTCGGCCTTCTGACGGCTCTTCGAGCCCTCCTTGAGGCCGATCTTGACCTCGACGCCGGAGTCGCGGAGGTTGAGTGCGTGGGCGTGGCCCTGCGAGCCGTAGCCGATGACGGCGACCTTCTTGCCCTGGATGAGCGTCAGGTCGGCGTCGGCGTCGTACACGATGTCAGTCACGAGGGTGTGTCTCCTTGGTTCTGGTGGTCTGTGGGGTGCGCTCAGCGCACCCGGTCGGTGATGCTCTTCGGCCCGCGGCCCATGCCGAGCAGGCCGGCCCGCGCGAGCTCCTTGATGCCGTAGGGCTCGAGGACGCGGAGGATCGCCTGGATCTTGCCGGGGTCACCGGTCACCTCGACGATGAGCGAGTCGTTCGCGACGTCGACGACCTGTGCGCGGAACAGGTTCACTGCCTCGAGCACGGCCGAACGGGTCTGGTTGTCGACCCGGACCTTGACGAGCATGTGCTCGCGCTGGACCGACTGCGAGAAGTCGAGCTCGACGATCTTGATGACGTTGACCAGCTTGTTGAGCTGCTTCGTCACCTGCTCCAGCGGGAGGTCCTCGACGTCGACGACGACGGTGATCCGGCTGAGGCCGTCGACCTCGGTGTTGCCGACGGCGAGCGACTCGATGTTGAAGCCGCGGCGGGCGAACAGCCCGGCCACGCGGGTCAACAGGCCCGGCTTGTCCTCGACGAGGAGGGAGAGGACGTGGCTCATGCGGTTTCCCCCGTCATGTCGGCGTCCTCGTCGTCCCAGCTGGGGGCGAGGGCGCGGGCGTACTCGATCGAGGAGTTGCCGACCCCCTGCGGGACCATCGGCCAGACCATCGAGTCGCGGCTCACCACGAAGTCGATGACCACCGGACGGTCGTTCGTCGCGAGGGCGAGCTCGATCGCGGCGTCGACCTCGTCCGCCTTCTCGACGCGGATGCCGAGGGCACCGTAGGCGTCGGCGAGCTTCACGAAGTCGGGCACGCGGCGCGACTGGTGCCCCGTCTCGAGGTCGGTGAAGGAGTGCCGGCCGTCGTAGAACAGCGTCTGCCACTGCCGCACCATGCCGAGCGACGAGTTGTTGATGATCGCGACCTTGATCGGGATGTCGTTGATGACGCAGGTCGCGAGTTCCTGGTTCGTCATCTGGAAGCAGCCGTCGCCGTCGATCGCCCAGACCACGCGGTCCGGCTGGGCGACCTTCGCGCCCATCGCGGCCGGGACGGAGTAGCCCATCGTGCCGGCGCCGCCGGAGTTCAGCCAGGCGTTCGGCCGCTCGTACTTGATGAACTGCGCCGACCACATCTGGTGCTGGCCGACACCGGAGGCGTAGACCGCCTCGGGGCCGGTCAGCTCGCCGATGCGCTTGATGATCGCCTGCGGGGCGAGGAGTCCGTCGGTGGGCTCCGCGTAGCCGAGCGGGAAGTCGGTCTTCAGCTGCTCGAGCTTCGCCCACCACGCGGCGGTCGAGGCGCGGTCGTCGGCGGCGATGCCGCCCCAGGCGTCGAGCAGGTCGACGAGGACCTCGCGTGCGTCACCGACGATCGGGACGTCGGCGAAGCGGATCTTCGAGATCTCGGCGGGGTCGATGTCGACGTGCACGACCTTGGCGCCGGGCGCGAACTCGTCCGCCTTGCCGGTCACGCGGTCGTCGAAGCGGGCGCCGAGCGCGATGATGAGGTCGCTGTCCTGCAGGCCGAGCACCGCGGGCACGGTGCCGTGCATGCCGGGCATGCCGAGGTGCTGCGGGTGCGAGTCCGGGAACGCGCCGCGGGCCATCAGCGTCGTGACCACGGGGGCACCGGTCGCCTCGGCGAAGCGGAGCAGCTCGGCGGTCGCGCCGGAGCGGATGACGCCGCCGCCGACGTACAGCACCGGGCGCTCGGCCTCGGCGAGCAGCTGGGCGGCCGCGGTGATCTGCTTGCCGTGCGCCTTCGTCACCGGTCGGTAGCCGGGCAGGTCGACCTGCGGCGGCCACACGTAGGGCGCCGACAGCTGCTGGGCGTCCTTCGTGATGTCGACGAGCACCGGGCCGGGGCGACCGGTCGTCGCGATCTGGTGCGCGGCGGCGAGCGTCGCCGGGATGTCGGCCGGGTTCGTCACGAGGAACGAGTGCTTCGTGATCGGCATCGTGATGCCGACGATGTCGGCCTCCTGGAACGCGTCCGTGCCCATCAGCGTCGAGAACACCTGGCCGGTGATCGCGATGAACGGCACCGAGTCCATGTAGGCGTCGGCGATCGCGGTGACGAGGTTCGTCGCGCCGGGGCCGGAGGTTGCGATGGCGACGCCGACCTTGCCGGACGACGAGGCGTACCCCTCGGCGGCGTGGCCGGCGCCCTGCTCGTGCCGGACGAGGATGTGCCGGATCGTCGTCGACGCCATGAGCTCGTCGTAGAACGGGATGATCGCGCCGCCCGGCAGGCCGAAGACGTCGGTGATCCCGAGGTGCTCGAGCGTCCGGAGGACGGCTCCCGAGCCGGTGAGGATCTCCGGCGACCGGCGTGCACCGGCGGCCGCGGACAACGGGGTTGCTTCCGTGGGCATGAGGTGGTCCTTGCCTGGAGAGGTGGCGGTGGTGCGGGTGTCGGACGCTAGCCCGTGACCGCGCCCTGGGCGGCGGACTTGACGAGCTTGGCGTACTTCGCGAGGACTCCGCGGGTGTAGCGCGGGGGCAGCGGGGCCCAGCCGTCACGGCGGGCCTCCAGCTCGGCCGGGTCGACCAGTAGGTCGAGCGAACGAGCCGCGATGTCGACACGGATGCGGTCGCCATCACGAACGAAAGCGACGGGACCTGCGTCCACTGCTTCCGGTGCGATGTGGCCGATGCACAGGCCGGTTGTGCCGCCTGAGAATCGACCGTCGGTCAAGAGTAGTACATCCTTGCCGAGGCCCGCGCCCTTGATCGCCGCGGTGATGGCGAGCATCTCGCGCATGCCGGGGCCGCCCTTCGGGCCCTCGTAGCGGATGACGACGACGTCGCCCTTCTGGATCGTCCCCTCGGTGAGGGCGTCCATCGCGGCACGCTCCCGGTCGAACACCCGGGCGGGGCCCTCGAACACCTCGGCGTCGAAGCCCGCGGTCTTCACCACGGCACCCTCGGGTGCGAACGAGCCCTGCAGGACCGTCAGGCCGCCGGTCTCGTGGATCGGGTTGTCGAGGGTGCGGAGGACCTCGCCGTCGAGCGCCGGCGGGTCGATCTCGGCGAGGTTCTCGGCGAGGGTCTTGCCGGTGACGGTCATCGCGTCGCCGTGCAGCAGCCCGGCGTCGAGCAGCGCCTTCATGACCACCGGGATGCCGCCCTGCTGGTCGATGTCCTTCATGACGTAGCGCCCGAACGGCTTCATGTCGGCGAGGTGCGGGACCTTCGAGCCGATGCGGTTGAAGTCGTCGAGCGACAGCTCGACCTCGGCCTCGTAGGCGATCGCGAGCAGGTGCAGGACGGCGTTCGTCGAGCCGCCGAGCGCCATGAGCACGGTGATGGCGTTCTCGAACGCCTCCTTGGTCAGGATCTGCCGGGCGGTGAGGCCGAGCTCGAGCATCCGCACGACGGCCTCGCCGGAACGGTGCGCGTAGTAGTCGCGGCGACGGTCCGCGGACGGCGGCGCGGCCGAGCCCGGCAGCGACATGCCGAGCGCCTCGGCCAGGCTCGCCATCGTGTTCGCCGTGTACATGCCACCGCAGGCGCCCTCGCCCGGGACGATGGCGCACTCGATCTTCTTGAGCTCCTCCTCGGACATGGTGCCGGCCTTGCAGGCGCCGACGCCCTCGAAGGAGTCGATGATCGTGACCTCCTTCATGGTGCCGTCGGCCTGCTTCACGTAGCCCGGCATGACCGAGCCCGCGTAGAGGAAGACGCTCGCCAGGTCGAGGCGAGCAGCGGCCATGAGCATGCCCGGCAGGGACTTGTCGCAGCCGGCGAGCAGGACGGTGCCGTCCAGGCGCTCGGCGTTCACGACGGTCTCGACGCTGTCCGCGATGACCTCGCGCGAGACGAGCGAGAAGTGCATGCCCTCGTGGCCCATCGAGATGCCGTCGGAGACGGAGATGGTGCCGAACTGCAGCGGGTAGCCGCCGCCGGAGTGCACGCCTTCCTTGGCGCCCTGCGCGAGCCGGTCGAGCGACAGGTTGCACGGCGTGATCTCGTTCCACGAGGACGCGATGCCGATCTGCGGCTTGCTCCAGTCCTCGTCTCCCATACCGACGGCCCGCAGCATGCCACGCGAGGTGGTTGCTTCGATCCCGTCGGTGACGACCCGGCTGCGCGGCTTGACGTCGATATCAGGCATGGGGTGAGTCTAGGACGCTTTGGGATACCAGTCGCGCAACAACATGCGTCCGCATGTTCACGGGGACGGAGGGGAGGCCCGGATCACCTGCTCAGCGCGTCGCCCGGAGGCGAGCGAGCTGCTTCAGGACGTCGGTGAGCGCCGCCGGATCGGCGACGCGGTACCCGGCGGTGGTCTCCCCCGGACCCACCTTGACGCCGACGTCGCCGTCGCCGAGCACGCGGAAGGCGTCCTCGTCGGTGACGTCGTCGCCGGCGAAGAACACCGCGTCGGCACCGTGCAGCTCGCGGAGCCGCACGATCGCGTCGCCCTTCGTGACGTGCCGGACGGCGAACTCGACGATGTCCTTACCGCCGCGCTCGAGCACGTCGGGGTCGGCGGCGTGCGCGGCCTCGCTCGCGTCGGCGTCCGCCCGGGCGGCGACCTCGGCGCTGACACGGCGGGTGTGCACCCCGTGGCCGGCCGGCTTGTGCTCGATGACGACGCCGGGGTACCGCGCACCGACCTCGTCGAGCGCAGCGCCGACCCGCGCCACGCGCTCGGCCTCGTCGTCGGTCAGCGCGGCCTCGTCGTGACCGTCGACGCGCCACTCGACGCCGTGCGAGCCGACGAGCGCCATGCCCTCGGGGGCGTACGACACGGCGGCCAGGCTGTCGAGCGGTCGACCCGAGACGAGGACCACCTCGGTGTCCGGCGCACGGTGCAGGGTGAGCACGGCCGCCCAGGACCCCGGGAGCGCGCCGACCTGCGAGGGCTCGTCGGCGAACGGCGCGAGCGTGCCGTCGAAGTCCAGTGCGACGACGAGTCGCGGCGCAGCCGCGAGCGTCTCGAGTGCCGCCGTGACGGCGGACAGGTCGGCGGTGGGCTCACGCATCACGGGCCTCCCGGGTGTCCTCGGCGGCCCGCGCGGACTGCGCGTCCTGGTCGAAGATCGACGTGCCGTCGGTCTGCGCCTCGCGGTGGCGGTCCGCCGGGTCCGTGGCGGACGGGTCGAGCTGCGCATTGCGCGGCGCGTGCCGGTCGAGCGCCTCGAGGAAGGAACGCGACCAGCGGGCCACGTCGTTGTCGCGCACGCGCTTGCGGAGCGCGCGCATCCGGGTCGAGCGCTCCCGGCGGGGCATCTCGACGGCGCGCAGGATGCTGTCCTTCAGCGCGCCGATGTCGTGCGGGTTCACGATGACGGCCTGCTTGAGCTCGTCGGCCGCGCCGGCGAACTCGGAGAGGATGAGGACCCCGTCGGTGTCGAAGCGGGCCGCGACGTACTCCTTGGCGACGAGGTTCATGCCGTCGCGCAGCGCGGTGACGAGCATGATGTCCGCGGCCAGGTAGAGCGCGACCATCTCCTCGCGCGGGTAGCCGTGGTGCAGGTACGAGATCGGCTGGTGCCCGATGACGCCGAGGTCGCCGTTGATGCGTCCGACGCTCAGCTCGATCTCGTCGCGCAGCGTCGCGTAGGTGTCGACGCGCTCGCGGCTCGGGCTGGCGACCTGGATGAGCGTCGCGTCCTCGACCTTGATGCGGCCGTCCTCGACGAGCTCGCCGAACGCCTTGATGCGGTGCCGGATGCCCTTGGTGTAGTCGAGCCGGTCGACGCCGAGCAGCACCGTCTTCGGGTTGCCGAGGCTCGACCGGATCTCGCGGGCGCGTTCCTGCACCTCGGGCCGGCGGGCGATCGCCTCGAAGCTCTCGGCGTCGATCGAGATCGGGAAGTGCCGCGCCTCGACGTGGCGCACCGTGATGCCCTTGCGGCTCCGTGGCGCGTCCGGGTCGTCGACGGGCACGTCGATCATCGACCCCTTCGTCGTGTAGCCCTTGATGTGCCGGACCGCACGGAGGAAGTCGCTGGCGTCGTCCTGCCGCTGGAAGCCGATGACGTCGGCGCCGAGCAGGCCGTCGAGGATCTGCGCACGCCAGGGCAGCTGCGCGTAGATGCCGACGGGCGGGAACGGGATGTGGTTGAAGAAGCCGATCGTCAGGTCGGGCCGCTTCGCCCGGAGCAGTGCCGGCACGAGCTGCAGCTGGTAGTCCTGCACCCAGACGATGCCGTCCTGCTCGACGATCTCGGCGATCTGCGTCGCGAAGCGCTCGTTGACCCGCTTGTACGCGTTCCACCAGTCACGGTGGTAGCTCGGGTGCTCGATCACGTCGTGGTACAGCGGCCACAGGGTGTCGTTGCTGAACCCCTCGTAGTACTCCTCGACGTCCTCGACGGAGAGCGGGACCGGCACGATGTGGATCCCGTCGTTGTCGAACGGCTCGACCTCGACCGCCGGCTGCCCGACCCACCCCACCCAGGCGCCGTCGTTCGCCCGCATCACGGGTTCGAGCGCGGTGACGAGGCCGCCGGGCGAGTGCCGCCAGCCCTCGTTGCCGTCCTGGTCGACGACGCGGTCCACCGGGAGGCGGTTGGAGGCGACGACGAACGAGTACCGGGTCTGATCGGTGCGGTCTGCAGACATGGGGTGGTGGGATCTTTCGTTCCGCCCGGCGGCGCGCCGGGTGCGTCGGTCCGGCTCGGGCGCCGGCGTGCGACCCCGAAGTTACCAGCGCCCGGACAGCGCATTCACGGCGGATCGGCGGTTCCGGTACGCTGCTCCTCGCGTGTCGGGGGGACACAGGTGCTGAAGGGCGGCACCGGCCTCCTGGCCGGAGAGGACCACCAGCCGTGAGCGACCACCCGCCCGTCCCGCCGGGACAGCCAGGACCGCAGGACCCGTCGACCCCGCAGGGGCAGGGGCAGCCCTGGCAGCAGCAGCAGCCGGGAGGCGCGCCCCAGTGGTCGGGCCAGCCCACCCCCGCCGGCGCCCCGGCTCCGCAGTCGTCGGACGCATTCGGTCGCCTGCTGCAGTCGCTGACCGGCCGCGACTGGCTCGCGTCGGTGCTGGCGGGCGTCGGCGGCTGGGTCGCCGCCTACGTCGTCGCCGGCCTCTCCCTGCTGCTCACCGTCGCGGTCGCCGCGACCGGCAGCAGCGGGTCGTCGCTCGGGTCCGGCTCCGTCAGCGGGTCGGGCAGCGAGCTCGGCACCGGCGGCGCACCGGACGTGCAGTCGCTGCTGTCCGGCGTGAGCGTCCTGCTCGGCGCCCCCGCCCAGCTCGTCGCGATGGCGGACCTCGGCCGCCTGCACGGATCCGGTTCGGTCGGCCTGCTCGGCTCCGGCTCCGGCTCGCTCGCGGTCGTGCCGGTGCTCGTGCTCGCGGCGCAGGTCGTCCTCGCCGTCGTCCTGACGCGGCGCATCCGGTCGCGCGCCCTCGGCCGCTGGCAGGTCGTCGTGCTCGCCGTGGTCTCCGGGCTCGTCACCACCGTCCTGGTGAACGCCTTCGCCGGGCTGCTCGCGATCCGCTTCCCCGACCTGCCCGGCATCGAGATCGAGCCCGTGCACGCCGTCGGGTTCAGCAGCGTCGTCGGCGCGTTCCTCATCGGCGCGCTCGCCGCCCTGCTCGCACGCCCGTCCGTCCTGATCGGCGGCCGCACCTGGTCGGGCCGCGTCCTCGGCGCCGTCCGGGTCGCCGCGTCGCAGGCCGTCGTGCTGGTCGTCGTCGTCGCGGTCGCCGTGGTCGTCGTCGCGCTCGTGACGCAGCCCTCGTGGGGTGCGGCCCTGCCGGTCTTCATCGGCAACGTCGCGGTCGCCGTGACGGCCCTCGGCTTCTTCGGTGGCCTCGGCACGGCCGGTCTCGGGTCGGGTGGCGACAGCGCCACGGTCTTCGACGGTGCCGGCGGCTGGACGTGGCTCGCCGTGCTGCTCGTCCTCGCCACGTCGGTCGTCGCGGGCCTCGCCCTCGCGGTCCGGCGCAACGACCGGGTCCGCTCGGTCCTGGACTGGGTCGCCACGCCGGTGGTGTGGTTCGCGCTCGGGCTCCTGCTCTTCGTGCTCGGCACCGGGATCGTGTCCTACGACACCAGCGGGTACACGGCCGTCGGCGGCAGCGGTTCGCTCGGCGTCACCCCGTGGACGCCGTTCGTGTTCCTGCTCTGGGGCGGTCTGGTCGAGGCCGTCGCCCGGTACCTCGCGCCCGTGCTGCTCCCCCGCCTCGGCGGCGGGGTCGTGCTCGCGGTGTCGCGCCTGGTCGGCGCGGACCCCCGACCGCTCGTGTCCGCTCCCGCCGGCGCAGCCGCACCGGCCGGTGCGTTCCCGGACGCCCCGGCACAGGGCGCTGTGTTCCCCGGTGGCCCGGCACAGGGCGGTGCGTTCCCCGGTGGCCCGGCGCAGGCCGGCGCGTTCCCCGGTGCCCCGGCTCAGGCCGGCGCCGCCCCGGGTGCTCCGGCCCACACCGGCGCACAGTCGTGGTCGACGGGCGGTCCGGTCGACCCGGCCGCCTCGGCGTGGGGCGCGACGCCCGGCGTCGCCCAGCCCGCGCAGCCCTTCATCGGCGGAGACGGCCCCGCACCGAAGCCGATGTCGGCGCGGTCGCGGAAGATCCTGGTCCGTTCGCTGGTCGCCGGCGGCGTCGTGGTCGTCGTCGTCATCGCCGGTGCCGTCACGGCCGGCGTCCTGCGCTCGAACGTCTGGGGCCCCGGCGCGACGGTCAAGTCGTACGTGCAGGCGATCGAGCGCGGCGACGCCGACGCCGCCGGCCGCCTGAGCGACCAGCCCGACGACGCCACCATGCTCGACTCGACGGTGCTGAAGAGCGCGAAGGACCGCCCGACGGACGTCCGCGTGGGCCGCGTCGCCACCAGCGGGGACAACGCGATCGCCACGATCAGCTACACCCAGGGCGGCAAGAACCGCTCCGGCCAGATCGGTCTGCGCCGCACCGGCACGTCGTTCGTGGTGAAGGACGAGTGGCGCATCGTGCAGCCCCTCGCCCAGATCGTCACCCTGACCGCGTCCGAGGCCCTCGAGGGCGCCCCGGTCACGATCGGCGGCAAGGAGGTCGGGAAGATCGCCGACGGCCGCTTCCAGTCGCTCGCCTACCCCGGCACCTACGGCGTCGAGGTCGGTGGGACGGAGTACTTCACCGGCGGGACGAAGTCCGTGACGGTCGGGCCGCGCGCCACCGACTACATCGACTTCCAGCCGACGCCGACGAAGGCGCTGCACGACGACGTCGACCAGTACGTGTCGGACCTCATCGAGGAGTGCGCGGCGAAGACCGACATCAGCGCGCTGAGCGACTGCCCCTGGTACGGGCCGTACGACGCGGACGGGGCGGTGCGGTACGACGTCACGACCATGCCGGAGATCGAGCTCGAGGCGTCCGGCACCGGCAACGTCATCGTGCAGAGCACGAAGGACGGCGTCGTCGAGTACGACTACACGTCGTACACCGGGGACCGGGAGCACGGCGAGGACGAGTTCGCGATCAACGAGTACCTGAAGGTCGAGGACGGCGAGCTCGTCTCCGCCTACTGACGCACACCGCGCACCGCGACGGCCGGCCTGGGATCCCCGGGCCGGCCGTCGCCGTAGGCTGACCGGCATGGTCAGGACACGGGCGTGGCGGAACGGTGCCGTCACGGAACAGGACTTCCCCGTCGACCGGATCTCCGACCTGGTCAGCGACCCGGACACGTTCGTCTGGGTCGACTACACCGACCCGCAGGGCGCCGACCTCGAGCACGTCGAGCAGGAGCTCGGGCTGCACGCCCTCGCCGTCGAGGACGCCCTCGAGCACGGGCAGCGCCCGAAGCTCGACCGCTACCGCGACAGCCTGTTCCTCGTCGTCTACGACGTCGGCTGGACGCGGGACGGCGAGCTCGCGACGCACGAGGTCAAGGCCTTCGTCACCGAACGGGCCCTCGTCACGATCCACGGCGCCGACGTCGACACCTCGTCGATGGAGCACCGGCTCGCGACCAACGACGACGTCGCCGCGCACGGGGTGCCGTGGCTCGTCTGGGCGCTGCTCGACGCCGTCGTCGACCACGCCACCGACGTGGTGGAGTCGATCGAGCAGGCGATCGACGACCTCGAGGACGACCTGTTCGAACGCAGCGACCCGCGCGAGCAGCAGATCCAGCGACGCTCGTTCCGCCTGCGGAAGGCGCTCGGCGTCATCCGTCGGCTCGTGGTGCCGACGCGCGACGGCGTCTCGTCGCTGCTGCACGGCGACGCCGAGGCCGTCGGCACCGGCATCCGGCCGTACTTCCGCGACGTCGAGGACCACCTCGTCTCGATCTCCGACTCGGTCGAGCAACTGCGCGACGCGGTGTCGAGCGTCCTCGACACGAACCTCAACCTGGCGTCGAACCGGCAGAACACGGTGATGAAGAAGGTGACGAGCTGGGCGGCGATCATCGCGATCCCGACCGCGATCACCGGCTTCTTCGGGCAGAACGTGACCTTCCCCGGCGAGGGACAGTGGAGCGGCCTGTTCGCGTCGGTCTCCCTCATCATCGCGACGTCGCTGCTGCTCTACCGCGCGTTCCGTTCCCGCGACTGGCTCTGACGCCGGGCGTTGCGCGTCGCGCGTCGCGCGTCGGTGTCGGGCGTCCCGCGTCGGGGTCGCGGCCCCGGCGTCGGCCCGGCGTCGATCTCGGCGTCGATCTCGGCGTCGAGTGAGCAGAAGATGTCGGGTCGGCAAGGCCCACTCGACATCTTCTGCTCACCAAGGGCGCGGCGATGGGCAGCGGGACGCGACCGAGAACGTTGCCGGCGCCCCCGCATCGAGTGAGCAGAAGATGTCGGGTCGGCAGGGCCCACTCGACATCTTCTGCTCACCAAGGGCGCGGCGATGGGCAGCGGGGCGGGACCGGGGGCAGCGGGACGGGCAGTCAGGGATCGGGCGCGACCGGGGGCGTCGGCGACGGCGCCCTGCATCGAGCGAGCAGAAGATGTCGGGTCGGCACGTCCCACTCGACATCTTGTGCTCACCAGGGGCGTGACGATGGGCAGCGGGGCGCGACCGGGGGCAGCGGGGCACGCCGTCGGGCATCGGGCGCGACCGGGGGCAGCGGGACGGGCCCGAGAGCGTTGTCGGGCGCCCCGGCACCGAGTGAGCAGAAGATGTCGGGTCGGCAGGACGCACTCGACATCTTCTGCTCACCATCGGCGGGGCGGTGGGCAGCGGGGCGGGACCGAGAGCGTTGCCGGGCGCCCCGGCATCGAGTGAGCAGAAGATGTCGGGTCGGCAGGAACCACTCGACATCTTCTGCTCATTGCGCTCGCCGCGACGGGGTGCAGCGCGGCTCGCCGGGGCGCTCGCGGCGCTAGAGCGCGAGGGCGAGCACGCCGGCGACGACCGTGAGCGGTGCCGCGATGCAACCGAGGAGCATGTAGCGCCCCCACGACAGGTGCACGCCCTCGCTCGACAGGCGCGCGTGCCAGAGCAGGGTCGCGAGCGACGCCCAGGGGGTCACGAGGCAGCCCGCGTTCACGCCGATGAGCAGGGCCGCGTAGCGCAGTGCGTCGTGGCCGGCGGCCGGCTCGAGCACCAGGTAGGCAGGCAGGTTGTCGATGGCGTTCGCGGCCACCGCGCCCGCACCGCCGAGCAGCAGGAGCGGCCCGGTTCCCGTCCCGGAGCCGAGCGCATCGACGACCGGGTCGGTGACGCCCGTCGCGTGCAGGGTCTCGACCACGACGAACAGGCCGGCCGCGAACAGCAGCGTCGACCACGGCACCCGCGAGGGGCGGAGCTGCTCCGGCGCCCGGAACGCCGAGACGACGACGAGCACGACCGCTGCGGCGATCGCGGCGATCCACACCGTGACGCCCACCGTCAGCGCCACGACGAGCGCGACGAGCACGGCCGAGGCGGCCCAGAACGACACCGGGTCCGACGGCTGCCGCACCGAGACGCGCATGTACCGCCCGAACAGTCCGCGACGGAACACGACGAGCAGGACCGCGCACGGCACGACGACGCCGGCGACGGCCGCCCACACCATCAGGCCGGCGAAGGGCAGCGGTCCGCCGAGCCCCATCCGGTCGACCGCGAGCAGGTTCGTGAGGTTCGACACCGGCAGCAGCAGCGACGCGGTGTTCGCCAGCCACACGGTGGTCAGGGCGAACGGCATCGGCGGCAGGCCGACGCGTCGGGCGAGCGAGATGACGATCGGCGTCAGCAGGACGGCGGTGGTGTCGATGGACAGGAAGACGGTGCAGAGCACGGCGAGCACGACGACCGCGCCCCACAGGCCGATCGTGCGTCCGCCGCCGACCCGAGCAGCGACGTCGGCGAGTCGGTCGAAGACCCCGGCGTCCGCCGCGAGCTCCGACACGATCGTCAGCCCGAGGACGAAGCCGAGGACGGGCAGCACCCGCTCGGCCAGGGCGCCGAGGTCGTCCAGGGGCAGCAGACCGAGCGCGACGCACACCGCGCCCACCAGGAGCAGGGCTCCACCGATGACGGCCTGACGCACGGGCACTCCTTCGCGAGCACACCGGCCCGGGCGACCAGCGGCGCTCCAATGTACTGACCGGTAGCGTTGTCAGGACGACGACAGGAGGCCTCTGTGCGCAAGTTCATGTTCAACGGTGCCGTGTGGAGTTCGCTCATCAGCGGCTACAGCGTGCTGCAGACCACCCGACAGGGACCGCGCGACTGGCGCCTGGCCCTGACCTGGGTGGCCTGGCTCGCGACCACCATCGTGGCGATCGGCACGGTCGTCGAGGACGACCGCGCTGTCAAGGCGCGGCAGCCGTAGGTCGCCAGCGCGACCACAGGACGGACGGGAGGCCCGTGGCGGATCCGCCACGGGCCTCCCGTCCGTCGTCGGTCCCGTCCACGGCACCTGGTCGCGCAGTGGGGGTCAGCGCTCCGAACGCGGGATGTCCGACGTCTGGAGCGGCCCGGTGAAGAGCGCCGCGCGGTCCTCCTGCCCGGGCGCGAACAGCGCCGAGTCGGCGGCGGACGACGTGCCACGGCGGCGCGGCGCGGTCTCGTCGACCATGAGCACGCGCTGCACCGGCAGGGCGTCCGGGTGGGTGCGCTGGATCCACTCGACGAGCTCCTCGCGGATGTAGCACCGCAGGTCGAACAGCGACGGGGCGTCGTGCGACGTCGCGAGCACCCGGATGCGCACCCAGCCCTGCACCGCCTCGGTGACCTGGAGCACCTTGACCCGACGGTCCCACAGCTCGGTGCGGTCGAGGATCCGGTCGAGTTCGTCCCGTATCTCCCCCGGCCGGACCCGCCAGTCGAGGTCGAACTCGACTGCACCGAGCAGTTCGCTGTTCGTGCGCGTCCAGTTCTCGAACGGCGTGCTCGTGAAGTACGTCGACGGCAGCACGAAACGCCGGTCGTCCCACAGGTGCACGACGACGTAGGTCAGCGTGATCTCCTCGATGCGCCCCCACTGCTGCTCGACCACGACGACGTCGTCGACGCGGATCGAGCCGGAGAACGCGAGCTGCATGCCCGCGAAGACGTTGCCGAGGGTCGACTGCGCCGCCAGGCCCGCGACGACCGAGATGAGCCCGGCGCTCGCGAGCACGCTCGCCCCCGCTGCCTCGACCCCGTCGAAGGTGAGCAGGATCGCGCCGACGGCGATGATGACGAGGACGGCGACGGTGAGCCGTCGGATGATGAGGACCTGCGTGCGGATGCGTCGGGCCTGGCGGTTGTCCGGCACGTCGATGCGGAAGCGGTGCAGGCCGAGGTCCTCGAGGAAGATCGCGACCTGGCAGGCGAGCCAGCAGCCGACCGCGATCGTCACGATGAGGAAGCCGTGCACGACCTCGTCCCGCCACGGGTAGGCGTCCGGGTCGCGCGGGACGCTCGCGGTGAACGCGACCCAGAGCAGGACCACGAGCAGGACCGTGCGGAACGGGTGCTTCGTCCGCCGCGAGAGCACGCCGGCCCACCGTTCCCGGCGCGCGATCGTCCGGAGCACCAGGTGCAGGACGAGGGCGACGACGGCGGTGACGAGGAGGGCGAACCCGGTCGCGACGAGGAGTCGGAGGAGGATGTCCATCCCTCCATGCAAGCAACGGACGTCGTGCGACGCCCAGGCTCCGGTCGGGTCGATGCTGTGCGGACGTTCAACTGGGTCGGGGTGCCGCACGGTGTCGGACCGCCTGTAGCGTGTCGCGAATGACAGCGCAGAACGACACGGGATCCCCCGCGCCCGCGAACGACTTCTCGCACGAGCAGGAGGGCTACCAGCACGGTCTGAAGCCCCGGCAACTGCAGATGATCGCAATCGGCGGCGCCATCGGGACCGGACTCTTCCTGGGCGCCGGTGGCCGCCTGCACACCGCGGGTCCCGCCCTGGCCGTCGTGTACCTGATCGCGGGCGTGTTCGCCTTCTTCATCCTCAGGGCGCTCGGCGAGCTCGTGCTGCACCGCCCGTCCTCCGGGTCGTTCATCTCGTACGCCCGTGAGTTCTACGGCGAGAAGTTCGCCTACGCGGCCGGCTGGATGTACTTCCTCAACTGGGCGATGACGTCGATCGTCGACACGACCGCGGTCGCGCTCTACCTGCACTACTGGGCCGGACCGCGTGCGATCCCGCAGTGGGCGCTCGCCCTCGCTGCGCTGCTGATCGTGCTCGCCGCGAACCTGGTGGCCGTCAAGGTGTTCGGCGAGCTCGAGTTCTGGTTCGCGATCATCAAGGTCGCCGCGCTCGTGGCCTTCCTGGTGGTCGCGCTCATCTGGCTGTTCTTCGCCTTCCCGGTCGAGACGGGCGGCGAGACCGTCCGCACCGGCTTCAGCATCTGGTCGGACAACGGCGGCCTGTTCCCGACCGGCTTGCTGCCCACCGTGCTCGTCGTGCAGGGCGTCGTGTTCGCGTACGCCGCGATCGAGCTCGTCGGCACGGCCTCGGGCGAGACGCAGGACACCGAGAAGGTCATCCCCCGCGCCATCAACTCCGTCGTGCTGCGCATCGCGGTCTTCTACGTCGGCTCGGTGGTGCTCCTGTCGCTCCTGCTGCCGTACACGTCCTACAAGGAGGGCGTCAGCCCCTTCGTGACGTTCTTCTCGTCGATCGGCAACCGGCAGGTGGGCGAGGTCATCGGGTCCGTCATGAACTTCGTCGTGCTGACGGCCGCGCTGTCGTCGCTGAACGCCGGGCTCTACTCGACCGGCCGTGCACTGCACTCGATGGGCATGAACGGCTCGGCGCCGAAGTGGACGACGAAGATGACGAAGGGCGGCGTGCCGTTCGCCGGCATCCTGCTCACCTCGGCGTTCACGCTCATCGGGGTGATCCTCAACCTGTTCGTCCCCGCTCAGGCGTTCGAGATCGCGCTGAACATCGCGAGCCTCGGCATCGTCACCGCCTGGGGCACGATCATCCTGTGCCAGATGAAGCTGCGCTCGTGGGCGAAGCAGGGCCTGGCGAAGGAGCCGTCCTTCAAGCTGCCCGGTGCCCCCGTGACGTCCTGGCTGACCCTGGCGTTCCTTGCGACCGTCATCGTGCTCATGGCGATCGACTACCCGCGAGGCACCTTCACGGTCGCATCGCTCGTCGTCGTCATCCCGCTGCTCATCCTCGGGTGGTACCTGCAGCGCGACCGCATCATGCAGATCGCCTCGCTGCGGTCCGGCGTGACCGGTCCGTACCCGGTCACCGGCCGCGACCCGGCCAAGCAGGTGCGTCGCCGCGAGGGAGGCGGCACCGAGTAGCGCAGCACACCTGTCCCCGGAACGCGACCACGCGCTCCGGACGTGCCGGTGGTCCGGCACCCGTCGGTACGATCGGCGGGTGCCGGACTCTCCTGTCTCCCCCTCGCTCGACCTGCAGCTCGTCTGGCGGGGGACCTTCGGTCGCGTCCGGGTGTTCCCGGACCGCATCGACGCCGAGACCGACTTCGAGCGCGACGCCCGCACCCGCATCCCGATGGACGCGGTGCGGGGCTGGCGCATCGAGCCGTGCGACTTCGACGCCGTCTGCGTGGAGTTCGTGACCGAGCAGGAGACCTTCCGGGTGCTCCTCGACACCGCCGACGAGAAGGTCGCCGGTCTCGCGCTGCGTCGCGCTCTCGGCACGCCGCTGCCGCCGGCCTCCTGACCGGCGCCCGACGCGGTCGGCGGCCCGGCGCCCGACGCGGTCGGCGGCCCGGCGTCCGACGCGGTCGGCGGGCCGGCATCCGACGCGGTCGGCGGCCCGGCGACCGCGGCCGCCGTCAGTCGTCGGTGTCGACCCGGTCGGTCACCACGTCGCCCGAGCCCGCGTCGACCCGCACGCTGTGCTTCGTGCCGGACGCGTCGACGACGTCGCCCTCCCACACGACCGCGCCGCGGTGGTCGTCGAGACCGATCTCGGTGACCGCGCCGTCGTGCAGGTCCGTCAGGGCGCGCACGGCCCGCTCGACGTCGAGGTCGGCGGCCGCCACGAACCGTTCGTGCTCGGCACGGTCGTCGGCGTCGGCGGTCTCCTGCTGGGGCGTGCCGACCACCGCGGTGCCGTCAGCGTCCGTGCGCACCTCGTGCTCGGTGCCGTCCTTCGTGACGACGAGGACCTCGTGGCCCGAGCCGTCCTGCTCCCACTCGACCGCGAGGACCGTGCCCGATCCGACGTCCTCACGCGCGGTCGCGGCGGCAGCGAGCAGTGCGTCGGTCGACCCGGCGGACGCGGCCGTCGTGCCGCCCGTCGCCGGACCGGTGGCCGGCCCCGAGGTCGCGCCGGCTCCGGCGACCCGGTCGGTGCGGTCGGCGTCGTCGTCGTCCGACGAGCAGCCGGCGAGGGCGAGGACCGCCGCCACGGGCAGGGCGGCGACCGCGGCGAGGCGGCGGGTGGTGGACGTCTGGTGCTGGGTGCGGAAGATCATGGGCACGAGCATGTCGGCGCGGTGCTGAAGCAGGCCTGAAGCCCCCTGTTCAGCTGCCGAGCGCTCAGTCGCCGAGTGCTCAGTCGCCGCGCGTTCAGCCGCCGAGTGCTCAGTCGGCGAGTGCGATGCGCACGACGAACCGTGCGCCGCCGAGGGGTGCGTCGGTCACCATCGCGTCGCCGCCGTGGGCGAGGACGGCGTCGCGCACGATCGCCAGCCCGAGGCCGGCTCCCCCGACGTCGCGGCTCCGGGCGTCGTCGAGGCGGACGAAGCGCTCGAACACCCGCTCGCGCTCCTGCACGGGCACCCCGGGACCGTCGTCGTCCACCGCGAGCACGGCCTCGCCGCCGCCCGTGCCGAGCGTGACGGCGACGCGCGAGGACGCGTGTCGGACGGCGTTGTCGACCAGGTTGCGGACGACCGCGGTGAGGACGCGCTCGTCACCGAGCACGCGAGCGGCCGAGATCCCGGAACCGTCGACGCGGACCCCGGCCCTCGCGGTCGTCCGGGCGCGGGCCACGGCGTCGAACGCGAGGTCGTCGAGGTCCACCGGACGTCGCGTGCCGGTGCCGCCCTCGTCGAGGCGGGAGAGCTCGAGGAGGGCGGCGACGAGGTCCTGCAACCGCACCGCCTCGGACCGCACGACGGCGGAGAGGTCGCGGACGTCGGACCGGTCGGGGTGCGCGACCGCGACCTCCGCGTGCTGGCGGATCGACGTGATCGGCGACCGCAGCTCGTGCGAGGCGTCGGCGACGAAGCGTCGCTGCGACTCCGCCGACCGGTCGAGCCGGTCGAGCATGACGTTCATCGTGCTCGCCAGCCGGGCGATCTCGTCGCCCGTGTCCGGCACGTCGACGCGCGCCTCCGGTCGGGCGGCGCGGATCGCCTCGACCTCGCGCCGCATCCGCTCGACGGGGCGGAGTGACCGTCCGGTCACCGACCAGGTCACCGCCACGAGCAGGAGCACGAGCACCGGCACCCCGACGGCCAACAGCACGGTCGCCGTCCGGATCGCCGCGTCGGTCTGCTCGAGCGGGACGCCGTACACCAGCGTCGCCGACCCGGAACCGGGCAGGTCGACGTCGTCCGCCACCACCAGCCACCGGTCGCCGTCGTCCGACCACGTCGACTCGTCGGCGGTCGGCAGCGGGGCAGGTTCGGTGTCCTCGCCGTGCGCCAGGACGGCACCGTCCTCCCCCACGACCTGGACGAGCACGTCCTCGGCGTCCCGCACCGCCCCGGCGCCCTCCGACTCCACCCGCGACGACACCTGTTCGAGCCCCGTCTCTGCTGCCGCACGAACACCGTCGAGCAGGACCAGCCGGAGCACGACGACGAACCCCACCGCACCGACGACCAGCGCGGCGAGCACGACGAGTCCGGCGCCGAGCGTGGTGCGCGCCCGGACGGAGCGGAACCGACGTCGTCGGGGCACCGACCGGTCCCCGCGGTCAGCCACCGTCGGCCGCCAACCGGTACCCGGCACCGCGCACGGTCTCCAGCGCGGCGCGCCCGAAGGGGCGGTCGATCTTGCGGCGCAGGTGCCCGACGTACACCTCGACGATGTTCGGGTCCCCGTCGAAGTCGACGTCCCACACGTTCTCGATGACGTCGCGCTTCGAGCACACCTGCCCGGCCCGTCGCGCCAGGTGTTCGAGCACCGCGAACTCGCGGCTCGTCAGGTCGACGGGCGTCCCCGCGCGGGTCACCGACCGCGCCGCCGGGTCGACGGCGAGGTCGCCGAGTTCCAGGACCGTCGGACGCTCGCGGGCGCCGCGGCGGACCAGCGCGCGGAGCCGGGCGACGAGCACGGGGTGGGAGAACGGCTTCGTGACGTAGTCGTCGGCGCCGGCGTCGAGTGCCTCGACCTGGTCCCACTCGCCGTCCTTCGCCGTGAGCATGAGCACGGGCGTCCAGTCCTGCTCGGCGCGGAGCTCGGCGCAGACCGCCCACCCGCTCAGCCCGGGCATCATGAGGTCGAGGACGATCACGTCGTAGCGGAACTCCCGGGCGTGCCACAGGCCGTCGACGCCGTCGTGGGCGACGTCGACCGCCCATCCCTCGGCCTCGAGGCCGCGACGGACCCCGTCGGCGAGCCGGACCTCGTCGTCGACCACCAGCACGCGCATGGCGACGATCCTGCCGTGCGCCGCTGAAGCAGGGCTGAAGCGTCCGGTCGGCTCAGACGAACAGCAGGATGCCCGCGAGGATCGACGCCACGGCGATCGCCAGCGCAACGAGCAGCAGGACGAGGTGCACCGTGTAGAAGGTCGTCGGCTTGCCCGCGGCGTCGCGGGCCCGGGTGTCGTTCGCCACGCGCTGGAAGAAGCGGGGCCACGTGATGACGTTGAAGACGGCACCGAGGAACAGGACGACTGCGGCGAAGACGAGCACCGTCCGAGTCTAGACAACGGGGTCGGTGGTGCTCGGCCGCCCCCAACGCGGCCGAGTCCCACCCCCGTCGGACTCAAGTGTGTAGCACTTGCTACAGACTGTACACGTCCGTGCCGCTGAGGTCGAGGCGCCGCGGCCTCGGAGCGTCGTACACGTCGGATCGACCCGGCGTCAGACCACCGTGCCGCGCTGGGACTCCTCCTCGAGCACCTCGGCGATGCGCCGGAGCGCCTCGGGCGAGAGCTCCCCGGGGAACGTGCGTGCGGCGAACCCGCTCACCCGCGCCGAGCGCAGGGACCGGACGAGGGCGAGCTGGGCACCGATGCGCTCCGGGACGTCGCTGTCCTCGAGCAGGAACCGCTCGTCGACCTCGAAGAAGCCCGCGAGCAGGCGGAGCAGCTCCGTGTCGCGGTTGCGTCGTCCGTCGCCCGAGATCATGTACGTCCACTTCGCCCGCGACAGCGAACCGCCGTGCGACGCGACGTACTCCTCGATCGAGGCGAACGGCACCGGGGCGCCCCGCTGTGACTCCTCGAAGTCGAGCAGCAGGTTCAGCCGTCGTGCCAGTTCGGATGCGTCGAGGGCACCGCCCTTCGGATCCCGTGGCTCCATGTCGGACTCCTCCCCAGCCGCGTGCGTGCACGACATCGTAGCGCGGCACCCCGGCACCGCGCCGATACCCTCGACGGGTGAGCCGCTCCTTCCCCGCCACCATCGCCGGCCCGGTGGAGCACGAGATCGTCATCTCGAAGTCACGGTTCATCACCACCGTCGCACCGGCCCCTGGCGTCGCCGAGGCCGAGGCGGTCATCGCGGACGTGAAGCGTCGGTACTGGGACGCCCGACACAACTGCACCGCGATGGTCACCGGCGTGCTCGGCGACCAGGCGCGGTCGTCCGACGACGGCGAGCCGTCGGGGACCGCCGGCGTGCCGATGCTCGAGGTCCTGCGCCGCCGCGACCTCACCGACGTCGTCGCCGTCGTCACCCGGTACTTCGGCGGCGTCAAGCTCGGCGCTGGCGGACTGGTCCGCGCGTACTCGTCGGCCGTCTCGGAGACGCTCGACGCCGCCGACACCGTGCGCCGCGAAGCGCTGACCGCCGTGCGCTTCGACGCCGACCACGCAGACGCAGGTCGGCTCGACAACGTCCTGCGCGACTGGGTCCGCCACCACCACGCCACACTCGGTCCGACGACGTACGGCCGCGCCGCGACCTTCGAGGTCTGGGTCCCGGCGGACGACCTCGCGGTGCTGACCGCCGACCTGGCCTCGGCGTCGGGCGGCGCCGTTGAGACCGTCGTCGGCGAGGAGCGGATCGTCGACATCCCGTCGAGCTGATTCCGGCGGACCACACAGTCCGGGCGTGTCCCACGAGGGTCCCTGCAGTCTGCGGCCAGCGCCGTCGAGGAGGTCGATGCACTTCACGCTCGGGGCTGTACGGTTCCGCCGACGTCGTCGAGCGTGAGTCGTCGCGCCTGCCCGTGGTGCTGGATCTCAGCGGTGATCGTCTCCACTTCGTCCGTCACGGCGCCCTCCTCATCCGTCACGCGGCGGAGCCCACCACGTGGGGTCGACGAACCTCGATCGCCGAAGCGCTCTGACCGCCTGTGCGCGACGCAAGCCGAGAACGATCGCGGTCGCCGAGACCCCGAGGAGCGCCACGGGCAGCACGATGCGACCGGCAGTGACGTTGCGCGCATCGCGCTGAGCGCGCGTTTCCTCCCGAGCAGCCGACTCCAGGGTCGGTGCACGCAGCGTGCCGACTGCACCGTCTGCGATCACTCGGGGCTGTTGATCGATCACGACGAGGAACTCTCGCTGCGGTGCGTGGTCGACGGAGGGCGGGAAGCCCCACGTGGACGGTCCGGTCGCTCGCATGGTGCGCGCCGGAAGCCCTGCCCGAGCCGGTAGGCGGAGGAGGTAGATCGGTGTCTCCTTTGGTAGCCCAGACGTCGTGCCCGTGTCGACGAGGGCTCCGACGACCACGGCGGAGCGGTTCGCCGCATCCCGCTCCCGCGCGGCGTGCTCTCGACTCGTCCCAGCGATGGCATCCAAGCTGAACACCGTGATCGGCGCGACCAGCAGGACCACTCCGAAGACGATCCACAGCGGCCACACCGGGGGCGGCAGTCGTCTTCCGACCGGCGGTGGGAGCGTCATTGCAGCCCGCAGCGTGCTCGGTCGCAGCGGATGACGAACCCATGGGAACCCTCGTCCCGGTTGTCGGACATCACGCTGGAGACCAGCATCGGCACGTCATCGGCTGTCAGTCCGATCGCCAGCGCGCTGCTGCTCTCCCAGATGGGCCCCGGCGGTACGAACCGGGCGATCGTGGCCTCTTGGTGGTCGTCACACCGTGCATCACTGCACGAGACCAACCCGACGGCACCTCGTTCGTCGTCGCGGGTCGCGATCAGCGGTCGACCTGATCGGTCGATGACGAACGCCGGCGGGGCGTCCGATGACGAAACCGTCGCGATCTCCCTGTGCGTCGCCGACGAGCACGAGATGTCTGAACAGAACGTCAGCCGTTGCGCATCGACCCCGTGCGTCCGCCCGAGCACGACCGGGTTGCCGTCTCCGCCGATCGCGACGCGAGCGTCGGGGGCTGCCTCGTACGACCGCGCAGATGCCGCGGGCGGGAACGCCTCAGGGAGGTCGCGCACGACCGGCTCCGCGCCGTCCGGGTGCATCGACACCACTCGCAGGGACGGCAGCTCCGGCCACGACGACACCGTCTCGGAGACCAGCGACACCACGGCCGTACCGTCCGGTGCGACGGCGAGGTCCAACCCTTGATCGCCGATGTACGACGGGATCCACGGAAGCGCCACGTGCCGGACCGCGTGCCGCGCGCACGACGGCTCCTGGCAGAAGACAACGAACAGGTGTGCTCGGGCGTCCGGTTCGCCGCTCCGGGCGATGCCTGCGATGACCGGTCGATGACCATGTGCGGCGATGGCTGAATCGGATACGTGGTAGTTGCTCTGGTCGCGGTCGACGACCTGCACGGTGGCGAGCGAGGTCCGTCGCCCTGCAGGTCGATCGGCGTCGGTCTCGTCCTCCACTCCGGACGGTCCGGCGCGTCGCCCGCGCGGCCATGCGTTGTCCTGCGGCTTCTGAGGAGGCTCGAGCTCATCCGGGTGGGAGTGGACGACCTCGAGCTCGAACCGCTCCGTGGTGTACCGCTCGCCGCGAGGATGCCACTGCACGGTGAGGAGACCGCCGTCACCGGCCGGGCCGATGGCGGAGTTGACCTCGCTGGGACTCACGCCGGAGCCGACGCCGCATCGTGCTCGCTGACACGAGCGGTAGAGACTCGAGCGTGCCCGCGGCGAGCTGACGACGACCGTTCGATCTCCGACGTCAGCGACATCCGCGCCGCCGAGGTCCCCCGTGTCCACGGTCGCGACGCTGTACTGAACCAAGCCGAACGGGTTGCTCGTCACCAGCACCGCGAACACCAGGGCAGGCACGAGCAGGACGCCGACCCCGGTGAGACCGTCACGCAGGGGCCGCCGAGCACCCCCGGAGTCCGCCACCACCGGAGCCCGGAGCCGACTCTCCTCGCCGCGTACTACTGCCCCGCGTGCAGCGACCGCGACGACGAACACCACCAGCACGGTCACCGCGACGCAGGACCACGCCACCGTCAGGCTGGCGCGCGCCGCCGATGCCGGGAGGAGCCGCACGAGCAACCAGACACCGATGCCGAGCACCAGCGCCACGGAGGCCGCTCCGACCAGCGCCCGGCGTGGTGACGACGTCGCTTCCAGCCCGCCTCGGACCACGACGCGTCCCGACGACCAGCCCCGACGCACCGCCTCACCGCGGGGGACGCCCGCGACGACGAGCACCCAGCCGAGCAGGAGCGGCGCAGCGAGCACCGCGACGACGACCAGCAGCACCAGCACGGCCGCGACGACGACCCGCCCGCCGTCCTGCCACGAGCGCACCACCACCGTCCCGACCGCGACCGACACGGCCGCTGCCAGCGCGGCCTCGACGACGAGCCGTCGCTGTCCGAACGTCCATCGCCATGCCGATCGTGGACCGAGCGACTCCTCGTCCGCTCCGGCGATCATGACCGCCGTCGACGCGGTGGCGCCGAACCCGAACCCCACCACGGCGAGCACCGCGCCGGCGACGACGACCAGCACCGACACCGCCGGCGACTCGACGACCGAGAACACACCGTTCGCCAGGACGACACGGCCGTCGCGCACCCCGACGAGCAGTGCCACCCCTGCGAGGAGCGCTCCGACAACAACGGGAGCTGCGAACGCCACCACGGCACCGCCGCCGCCCCAGGCGATCGACGGCACCACTGGTGGGCCGTACTGCTTCCGCTTCGCAGACTCGTTCGGCGTGATCACGCCTCCGACGTTCTGTGCACTCTCGACCATGAACGTGTTCCCCTCCAGACCAGCGGTCATCCTCGCAGGACGGACGTGTCATGTCCAGGGTTCTACATTTCAATGGCACGGGCCGCACTTGCAAGCCTCGAAGCATCACTTCGCTCCACGTTGCAGCCCCCGCCACTGCCCGGTTCGACGGCTGCCGGTGAGCGCGCACCTTCCTCATGTCGCCGTCTCCGAACGAGGCGGTCATCACCGCGGCTCCACGGGCCAGGCCGCGACGCCCGTGACGAGGGTCCGCCATCGGCATGGCGCGGTGTCATCGAGCCCGCCGTCGACGAGGGACAGGCTGCAAGGAGCCCCCGGACCGAATCGACCGACTCGTGCGGCCCGGGCGTGTCCCGCCCTGACGACCGTCACTCCCCCGGAACGCACGAACGCCCCGACTCGATGAGCCGGGGCGTTCGTCCTGCGGTGCACCCCCTCGGACTTGAACCGAGAACCCACTGATTAAGAGTCAGTTGCTCTGCCAATTGAGCTAGAGGTGCATGTTCCGGCTTCCGTGCCGCAACGGGAATCAACAATAGCATGGGTTTCGCGCGCTCACGACCACTCGTGGGCACACGATCCGAACAGGAGCACCATGACCGACCGTCTCGCCGCCGGCGACACCGCCCCCGACTTCACGCTGCCCGACCAGGACGGCGTCGAGCACTCGCTCGCCGACCTGCGCGGCCGCAAGGTCATCGTGTACTTCTACCCGGCGGCGTCGACCCCGGGGTGCACCACCGAGGCCTGCGACTTCCGCGACAACATGTCGTCGCTGCAGGCAGCCGGCTACGAGGTGCTCGGCGTCTCGAAGGACGAGCAGGCGAAGCTCAAGGACTTCCAGCACGAGCAGGCCCTGACGTTCCCGCTGCTGAGCGACCCCGACCTCGCCGTGCACAGGGCGTACGCCGCCTGGGGCGAGAAGAACAACTACGGCAAGATCGTCACCGGCACGATCCGCTCGACGATCGTCGTCGACGAGCAGGGCGCCGTGCAGCTGCCGCTCTACAACGTGAAGGCCACCGGGCACGTGGCGAGCCTGCGGAAGAAGCTCGGCCTGGTCTGAGGACCGGCCACGCACTGGAGGCCCGGTGCCGGTTCCGAGAACCGGCACCGGGCCTCCAGTGCGCTGCCTGCAGACCGCCCTCGCAGGCTCGGCCGGCGCTGGCGCCGCGCGCCGCTGGCGCGTCGCCCCGTGCGGGGCGCGCGCTACTCCGCCGGGTGCGCGAGCGCGGCGGTCACCGACCGCGACAGCACGAGCGTGATGCCCAGCAGGGCCGGCAGGAGCAGGAGCCACCCGATCGCCGGCACGCGGAAGACGCCCTGGAACGCACCGATCGCGATCGCGCCCTGCAGGACCTGCCAGACGATGATCCCGGACCGGACCCAGGCGCGACGCTGCCACAGGCCGTTCAGCAGGGCGCCGAGCCACAGCGCGGCGACGGCGGCCAGGATCGTCAACGCGATCCCCGACGCCAGGCTCGTCGCCGGCGCCACGACAAGTTCGACGACGAGCACGACCGTCACGACGACGAGCGCGAGGAACTCGAGACCGACCACGACGAGCAGGCCGATCAGGGCCGGGGACCGTCGCTCGGGGCGGCCGACCTCGGTCGGGGTGTCGTCGTGCACAGTGATCCTCCAGCATCGCAACCCTTGATTTGGCCCTATCAGTATGGAACGATATTGGAGGTCGTTTGGACGGCACGATGTGGTGTGCGTCTCCCGTGGTTCGTCGCTCCTCCCCCGAGCGTCACGCGGGCGTCAGACTCGCTTCCTGCGGACTCCTCCCCACAGTTGTCCCGTCATGCCGCATGCATGTCAGCGTTCCGATCCCCCGAACCACGGCCCCGGCCTGCCGTTCGAGCATCGACATCAAGGAGCACCACACATGGACTGGCGTGACAAGGCAGCCTGCCTCACCGCGGACCCCGAGCTCTTCTTCCCCGTCGGGAACACCGGGCCCGCCGTCGACCAGATCGAGAAGGCCAAGTCGGTCTGTGCTCGTTGCACGGTCACCGAGATGTGCCTGCAGTACGCGCTCGAGAACAACCAGGACTCCGGTGTCTGGGGCGGCCTGAGCGAGGACGAGCGTCGTGCGCTGAAGCGTCGCGCCGCTCGCGCCCGCCGCGCTTCCTGACGCCGCACCACCCGCGCGGCTGACGCCCGCCGTCCCTCCGGGGCGGCGGGCGTCGTCGTGTGCGGGGGGGGCGTGGTCGTGTTGGCTTGCAGGCGCGGCGCGCGGCGCGCGGCGCGCGGCGGTAGCGGCGCACGACCACAGTGCGTTCGAACCGCGCGATGGCGTGGCGCGAGTGCACTGTGGTTGTGCGGCGTGCGGCGTGCGGCGGCGAGGCGCGGCGCGCCCCGGTGCCGTCGTCGCGCCCCGAGGAGTCGGGGCGCGATGTCCGTGCAGGGGCGCGGACCGTCCGGCCTCCGGTGCCCGGGCGGGGTCAGGCCGGGGCGGTGAGCCAGCGGAACGGGATGGTGATGGTCACCTCGGTGCCGCTGCCGGTCAGGGTGTGCCAGTCGATCGTGCCGCCGAGTTCGCCCTGGATGAGCGTGCGGACGATCTGCGTGCCGAGGCCGGAGCCGACCTTGCCCTCGGGAAGGCCGACGCCGTTGTCGCGGACCTCGATCTCCAGGTGGTCGTCGAACCGGCGGGCGACGATCTCGACCTCGCCGTCGCGACCGTCGAGTCCGTGCTCGACCGCGTTCGTCACGAGCTCGGTGAGCCCGAGGGCGAGCGGGGTCGCCGCTTCGGACGGCAGGACGCCGAACTCCCCGGTCTTCTTGGGGTGCACGGTGGTGTTGTGCGAGGCCGCGACCTCGGTCACGAGCTTGAGCACCGAGTCGAACACGTCGTCGAAGTCGACCGTCTGGCTCAGTCCGCTCGACAGCGTGTCGTGCACGACGGCGATCGCGGCGACCCGGCGCATCGCGTTCTGCAGGGACGTGCGGGCCTCGTCGGAGTGGGTCCGCCGCGCCTGGATGCGCAGCAGGGACGCCACCGTCTGCAGGTTGTTCTTCACACGGTGGTGGATCTCGCGGATCGTGGCGTCCTTCGTGATGAGCTCGCGCTCCTGGTGCCGGAGCTCCGACACGTCACGGCACAGGACGATCGCGCCGATGCGCTCACCGTGGTCGCGCAGCGGGATCGAGCGGAGGGACACGGTGACGCCCTTCGACTCGACGTCGGCACGCCACGGCGCACGACCGGTCACGACGAGGGGCAGCGACTCGTCGACGTCGAGCTGGGCGCCGATGAGCTCGGTGGTCACCTCGGCGAGGGACTTCCGCTCGAGCTCGCCCTCGAAGCCCATCCGGTTGAACGCGCTGAGTCCGTTCGGACTGGCGAAGGTCACCATGCCGGCGGTGTCGAGGCGGAGCAGGCCGTCGCTGGCGCGCGGCGCCCCACGACGGGGACCGGCCGGCGCGCCGAGGTCGGGGAAGTCGCCCGTGGCGATCATCCCGAACAGGTCGTTCGCGCTCGCCGTGAAGTTGAGCTCCTGGCGGCTCGGGGTCCGCATCTCATCCTGGTTGGAGTGCCGCGTGACGACGGCGATGGGCCGCTCGGTCGTCTCGGCGCTCTTCGCGCTGAGGCGGCGCAGCACCGGGATGGCACGGACGCGGGTCGGGGTGTCCTCGTACCAGTCCGGCTCGGCGGAGTCGACGACCCGCGAACCGGCGAAGCTCTCGGTGACCTGGCTGCGCCACTCCTCGCGGATCTCCTGCCCGACGATGTCGCGGTAGAACAGCGTCGCCGCGGAGCTCGGGCGGGCGTGCGCGACCGCGACGAACGAGCCGTCCTCGGCGGTCGGGACCCAGAGGACCATGTCCGCGAAGGACAGGTCGGCGAGCAGCTGCCAGTCCCCCACCAGCAGGTGGAGCCACTCCACGTCCGCTTCGGAGGAACGGCCTTGTGCGAGGACGAGGTCACTGAGGGTCGACACCCCGCCAGTCTAGGTGCGCCGGACTGTGGAGAACTGCCGCCTGTCCACAGGCCCAGAGCCAGTGGTATTTCGCATGTTGCTCCGACCGTACGCTCGCCACACGATCGGAAGGGGCACAGGTGGCAGAGCAGGCACGACGCATCGACGAGACGACGACGAGGGAACCGGCCTCGCCCGTCCCCGCGCTGGTGGCGGTCCCGCCGCTCCCCGTCGAGGAACGTCCCTCCGAGCCGCCGGACCCCGAGTCGGCGGCACGCGCGCTCGGCCTCTGCGTGGCCGAGGTGCTCACCGGCTCGCGCGAGGTCGACAGCATCGCGCGCTGGATCACCGACGACGTGCACCGGCACCTGCAGCACCGCGCCGCGGTCGCCGCGCACGCCCGGTCGATCGCCCGGCGGTCCCGGGCCCGGCCCGCGCTCCACGTCGGCAGCGTCGTCCTCTGCCGTCCGGCTCCCGGGGTCGTCGAGGCGTCGGTCGTGGTCCACACGCGCAGCCACGCCCGCGCGGTGGCGATCCGGCTCGAGGACTGGCACGGCCGGTGGCGCGCGACCGCGATCGGGGTGTTGTAGCGGGCGGGTCCCTCGATCCCGCGCCCGCACGGTCCGCAGGCCCTCCGGCGCCGGGGAACAGCAACGGCCGGTCCGCCGAGGCGGGACCGACCGTTGCTGTTCGCCGAACGCTCGCGCGCCCGGTGCGGACTAGTTCTTCTTCGCAGCCTGGCGGCGCTCCGCGCGGTTGCTCGCAGCGGCCTGGCCGGACGCCGTCGCGGCGTTGCCGAAGGCGGAACCCTGCTCGGGGCCGGCTGCGGCCTCGGCCTCGGCCTGTGCCTTCTGCGCGCGGGCGGTGGCCGCCTGCTCGAGGCGACCCTTCTCGTCGCGGACCTCGACCTCGCCGTCGATGGACGGTGCTGAGTACTCGAGGCCGGAGACCTCGTCCTCGCCGAGCCCCTTGGCCTCGATGACCGCGTTCTCGCCGTCGGACTGGACCTGCACCTCGAGGTTGAACAGGTAGCCGACGGACTCCTCGCGGATCTGGCCCATCATGCTCTGGAACAGGGCGTAGCCCTCGCGCTGGTACTCGACGAGCGGGTCGCGCTGCGCCATCGCACGGAGGCCGATGCCGTCCTTGAGGTAGTCCATCTCGTACAGGTGGTCGCGCCAGCGGCGGTCGATCACCGAGAGCACCACGCGGCGCTCGAGCTCGCGCATCGCCTCGTCGCCGAGGACCTCTTCGCGCTGCTGGTAGGCCAGCTTGGCGTCGGAGAGGATCTCGCGGCCGAGGAAGTCACGCGACGCCTTGCCCTTCGAGCCGGCCTCGGTGATGACCTCGTCGATGGAGATCGAGATCGGGTAGAGCGTGCCGAGCTCGGTCCACATGGCGTCGAGGTCCCAGTCGTCCGGCGAGCCCTCACCAGTGTGGGTGTCGATGACGTCGTCGATCACGCTCTTCAGGAAGGCCTGGGCGCGGTCGTTGATGTCGTCGCCCTCGAGGATGTGGCGGCGGTCGCTGTAGATGGCCTCGCGCTGCCGGTTCAGGACGTCGTCGTACTTCAGGACGTTCTTGCGGATCTCGGCGTTGCGGCCCTCGACCTGCGCCTGCGCGGAGCGGATCGCGCGGCCGACGAGCTTGTTCTCGATCGCCAGGTCGTCCGGCACGTTCGAGCGGCCCATGAGGCTCTCGGCGGCACCGGAGTTGAACAGGCGCATGAGGTCGTCGGTGAGCGACAGGTAGAAGCGGCTCTCGCCCGGGTCGCCCTGACGGCCGGAACGACCGCGCAGCTGGTTGTCGATGCGGCGCGACTCGTGGCGCTCGGTACCGAGGACGTAGAGGCCGCCGGCCTCGCGGACCTTGTCGCCCTCTTCCTCGACGGTCTTCTTGACCTCGGCGAAGACGTCGTCCCAGGCGGCCTCGTACTCGTCCGGCGTCTCCGCCGGGGACAGGCCCTTGGCGTGCATCTCCTGCACGGCGAGGAACTCGGAGTTGCCGCCGAGCATGATGTCGGTACCGCGGCCGGCCATGTTCGTGGCGACGGTGACGGCGCCGAGGCGACCGGCCTGCGCGACGATGGCGGCCTCTCGCGCGTGGTTCTTCGCGTTGAGGACCTCGTGCTTCACGCCCTTCTTGGCGAGGAGCTTCGACAGGTACTCGGACTTCTCGACGCTCGTGGTGCCGACGAGGACGGGCTGGCCCTTCTCGTGGCGCTCCGCGATGTCCTCGGCGACCTGCTCGAACTTCGACTTCTCGTTCTTGTAGACGAGGTCGGTCTGGTCGATGCGCTGCATCGGCTTGTTCGTCGGGATCGGGACCACGCCGAGCTTGTAGGTCGACATGAACTCTGCCGCCTCGGTCTCGGCCGTACCGGTCATGCCGGAGAGCTTCTGGTACAGGCGGAAGTAGTTCTGGAGCGTGACGGTCGCGAGGGTCTGGTTCTCGGCCTTGACCTCGACGCCCTCCTTCGCCTCGATCGCCTGGTGGATGCCCTCGTTGTAGCGACGGCCCATCAGGATGCGGCCGGTGTGCTCGTCGACGATGAGCACCTCGCCGTTCATCACGACGTAGTCCTTGTCCTTCTTGAACAGGGCGACGGCCTTGATGGAGTTGTTGAGGAACGAGATGAGCGGGGTGTTCGCCGACTCGTACAGGTTGTCGATGCCGAGGTAGTCCTCGACCTTCTCGATGCCGGGCTCGAGGACACCCACGGTGCGCTTCTTCTCGTCGACCTCGTAGTCCTCGCCCGGGGTGAGGCGCTTGGCGATCGAGGCGAACTCGGTGAACCAGCGGTTGGCCTCGCCCGAGGACGGGCCGGAGATGATGAGCGGCGTGCGGGCCTCGTCGATGAGGATCGAGTCGACCTCGTCGACGACGGCGAAGAAGTGGCCGCGCTGCACCATGTCGGAGGCCTGCCACGCCATGTTGTCGCGCAGGTAGTCGAAGCCGAACTCGTTGTTCGTGCCGTACGTGATGTCGGCGGCGTACTGCTCGCGGCGCTCGGCCGGCGTCTGGTTCGCGATGATGCAGCCGGTCGTCATGCCGAGGGCGCGGAAGACGCGGCCCATGATCTCGGACTGGTACGACGCCAGGTAGTCGTTGACCGTGATGACGTGCACGCCGCGCGACGGGATCGCGTTGAGGTAGGCCGCCGTGGTCGCGACGAGGGTCTTGCCCTCACCGGTCTTCATCTCGGCGATGTTGCCGAGGTGCAGGGCCGCGCCGCCCATGAGCTGCACGTCGAAGTGCCGCATGCCGAGGGTGCGCTTCGCCGCCTCGCGCACGGCGGCGAACGCCTCGGGCAGGAGGTCGTCGAGGGACTCGCCGTTGGCGTAGCGCTCGCGGAGCTCCTTCGTCTCGTCCTGGAGTTCCTCGTCGGTGAGGCTCGAGAAGTCGTCCTCGAGGTCGTTGATCGCCGAGGCGTACGCCTTCAGCCGGCGGAGGGTGCGTCCTTCGCCGATGCGGAGGACCTTCTCCAGCACGTTTGCCACGTGAGCTCCTTACGAGGTCGTCGCGCGCGACCTGCGCGCCCGATCGACCAGTCATGCTAGCAACCCGCGGGTGCCCCGCGCTGGGAGCACCGTCGCGGGTCCGCCCGCGGCGTGCGCTCCCCGGCAGGGGGCCGCGCGCACGCCGCGGGCGGAGGTGGGGTGCGGGTCGCGCTAGGCGATCGCCGCGGCCGGTTCGGCTGCGGTCTCGGACGACGCGTCGGACGTGCCGTCGAGGCCGATCACGCCGTAGTCCCAGCCCTTGCGCCGGTAGACGACGCTCGGGCGGTGGGTCTCGGCGTCGACGAACAGGTAGAAGTCGTGCCCGACGAGCTCCATGTAGTACAGCGCGTCGTCGACCGTCATCGGGGCGGCCTCGAAGACCTTGTGCCGGATGACGACCGGGCTGTAGACCTCGGTCTCGTCGTCCTCGGGCCCCTGTGCGTCGACGACGGGGACGGCACCGGTGGCGACGTCCTCGATGAGCTTGCCGTCGGCCGGGACCACACCCATGCCGTCGAAGCCGCTGCCCGCAGCCTCGGCCACCGAGGTCGGGCGGTGGCGTCCGCGGTGCACCTTGCGGCGGTCGCGCGCGCGGCGCAGCCGTTCGGTGATGCGGGCGAACGCGAGGTCGAAGGCGGCGTACTTGTCGGACGCCGCGGACTCCGCCCGCACGAGGGGCCCGGGACCGATGAGCGTCAGTTCGACGCGGTCCTCGCCCTGGCTGCTGCCGGACTTCTCGTGGTGGCGGCTGATGCGGACCTCGAAGGCCAGCGCACGGTCAGCGAGCACGTCGATCTTCTCGGACTTCTGCTCGACATAGGTGCGGAATCGGTCGGTGACCCCGACGTTCCGGCCCGTGATCGTCACGTCCATGTGGCGGCTCCCATCCAGACTCAGCGCGTCGCCTCCATCCGGCGATCCTGAACGCCTTGTCGCGAGGCTAGCCCCGTGGAGCAGCCCGCGTCACTGATCACCGGCGAGTCCTCGAGACCCCCACCGGACACCCAGTGGTCACCCGGCGTCCACCGAGGTGACACTGGCCGGTCAGTCCTCGACGCTCGCGACGGCGACGCACCGGACCACGAGACCACCGCCGGCGCGGACGGCACGGACCCCCTCGGCCATGGTCACCCCGGTGGTCACGACGTCGTCGACCAGCACCACGCACCGGCCGTCGACGCCGCGTGCCCGCAGGGTCCCGACCGTGGCGGCGACGCGTTCGGTGGCGGTGCGTTCCTTCTGCCCGGGGTGCGTCGCGCCCGGTGCGGCCCGGACCCGCGAGAGTCGTCCCGTCCGCCGGACCCCGCCCCGTGCGAGGAGCACCACCACGGGGTCGAAGCCGCGGCGCCGGGCACCGGTCCGGGACGGCGGGACCCGCAGCACCACGGTGTCGGCCGGGGACGCGGCGAGCGCGGCGCGGACGAGGCCGCCGAACCGACGCCCGAGCGGTCCGGCGACGTCGACCCGGCCGCGCAGCTTCAGCTCGAGCAGCAGGGTGCGGACGAGGCCCTCGTACTCGAACGCGGCGTCGAGCCGGACGCCGGCGACGAGCCGGACGCGCCGGGGCCGGGCGTCGAGGGCGGTGCGACAGGCACGGCAGAGGGCACGGTCCGGTCGGCCGCAGCCCAGGCAGGCGACGGGCAGGACGAGCCCGAGCACCGCGAGGGCGGCGTCGGTCCAGACGGTGCGTCGATCCGTGGCGGGCATGCCGCGAGTCTGGCGGTGACCGGACGTCGGACGCGGGCCGGCGCGGCGGACTGTGGACGGGCCTCCAGAGCGGGGGTCCTGTGGAGGGGCGACCGCGCGCTGGCACGGCACCGCACCGCTCCGCACCGCGCGCCCTACCGCTGCACGCCGAGCACGTGGGCGGTGACGCCCGTCGTGTCCCAGCTGCCGCCCGTCGACTGCAGCACCGAACCGTCGGCCGTGCGCAGGAGGAGCGCTCCCCCGCCACCGCCGGTGATCGCCGTCGCGCGCCCGTCCGGCCGGGGCAGGGTGCTCGACCGGCCGCCGATCGTGGAGCGCACGATGTTCGGACCGGACGTCGCCTGTGCCACGGACGCGACGTCGGTGTCGTTCACCCACGTCGCCCCGACGGCGTCGCCGGTCGCCGCCTGCACGCGCACGGGCGCGCCGAACGACGAGGGCGAGCGGTCGGACCCGCGGATGATCGCCATGACGTACAACGCCGGACCGTCCGTGGTGTCGATGAGGGCGAGCGCCCTGGTCGAGTCGCGGGACACCTGGAACGAGACGAGTTCCCCGCGCGGCAGGGTCGTGGTGACCTGGTGCGGGTCGCCGCCGAGCCCGTAGGCGGTGATCCGCCGGGTGTCGGAGCGCTGCCCGACCCAGACGAAGCCGAGGTCGTCGATCGACGGAGGGACGAGCGCCTGGCGGGTGTCGACCCGCAGGCTCCGCTTGCCGGTGACCACGAAGACGCCGTCCCGGTTGCCGACGACCGCGTTCCGGCCCGTGGCCGAGATCGCGAGGGACCGCGGGTCGAGCGCGGCGACCGCGTCGCCGACGCCGCTGCCGAGCTCGGACACCTTGCCGGTGCCCGGGGTGGCGTAGCCGACGACACCCTGCTCCTCGACGAGGGGCCGCGGGTCGACGTCCGGGTTCTGCTGGGCGTTCGCGCCGCCCGCGTCGGACACGGACAGGGTCGCGCCCTCCACCGTGAGGGACACCGACGAGATCGTCGCGACGGAGGCGAGCGACCTGCTGAGCTGCTCGCGCATCCGGACGCGGTCGACGGTGCTCGCGCGCAGGGCGTCACCGGACAGGTCGACGAGCGCGGTGCCGCTGTCGATGGTCACCGCGTTGAGGGAGAGCTGGGTGCCCTCCGGGAACGACGACACGACGGCGCCCTTGAGCCAGTCGGCGGGGCCGGCGAGCAGGGCGCTCGCGATGCGGGTGCTCGTCGACGAGCGGGCGAGGAACCACCGCTCGTCGGGCACCAGGAAGTGGTAGGTCGGGTCGAAGAAGTACAGCGCGTGCTGCTGGAAGACGGACTCGAAGCTCGTCGGCGTCAGGATGATGCCGTCGGGGGCGTAGGCGATGCGCCACTCCCCGTCCTCGCGGGTGAACTGGAAGGTGAGCGTCGACGACGTCGGGCGGACGGCCTGGGTGTACTCGCCCTCGGCGTCGACCGACGCGCTCGCGGTGAGCGTGAAGGTGAGCTCGCGCTCGTCGGAACGCTGCACGGTCCCGCTGCCGTCGAGGATCGTGACGCCGTGCCGTGGGTTCCACTGCTGGGCGAAGGACGACGCCAGGAACTGCCGGGCGACCGCGTAGTTGTCCTGGGAGCCGGTGGCCGCGGCGATGAAGCCCCGCAGGATCTGGGTCTGGTCGGCACCGGTCGTCGGCTTGTCGGGTCGGTAGTCGAAGCCGGCGACGGCCTCGTCCTTCACGGCCTGCCCGGTGCGCACCGCGCCGTCGGTCGGGATCGCGACGCAGGCGGTCAGCGCGACGAGCGTCACCGCGGCCAGGGCGGCGGCGACGACGTGCCGGAGGCGGGATCGCATCAGGACTCCTCTCGCACGGCGCGGGGGCCGTCGTACGACTCGTCGAGTTCGGGCAGCGGGATCGCGGACGTCGCCGTGGTGGCCTGCTCGTTGCGCGGCAGGGTGAGCACGAAGGTGGAGCCCGCGCCGGGGCGGGACCAGACGTCGATGCGGCCGCCGTGCAGCTTCGCGTCGCCGAGGCTGATCGCGAGGCCGAGACCGGTGCCGCCGATGGTGCGCTTGCGGCTCGGGTCGGCGCGCCAGAACCGGTCGAAGACACGGGCGGTGTCCTCTGCCGGCATGCCGACACCCTGGTCGCGCACGGCGATCGCCACGGTGCGCACGTCGCTGTCGACGACGACCTGCACCGGCCGGCCGTCCCCGTGCTCGACGGCGTTGCCGACCAGGTTGCGCAGGATGCGGCGGACGCGCTTCGCGTCGAGCCGCATGGTGGTGTGTCCGCCGGGGGTGGCGAGCTGCAGCTCGATGCCGGCGCGCTCGGCGAGCGGACGGAACTCCTCGACGATGTCCGCGGCGAGCGCCGCCGGGACGACCGGCTCCGTGTCGAGCTGCACGGCCTGGGCGTCGTACCGCGAGATCTCGAGCAGGTCGGCGAGCAGCAGCTCGAACCGCTCCACCTGCGCGTGGAGGAGTTCGGCGGAGCGGGCGACGGCCGGTTCGAACGCGTGCCGGGAGTCGTACATCACGTCGCCGGCGAGCCGGATCGTGGTGAGCGGGGTCCGGAGTTCGTGGGAGACGTCGGACACGAACCGCTGCTGCACGCGGGAGAGCTCCGCGAGCTGGGTGATCTGGCGGCTGACGGCCTCGGCCATGCCGTTGAAGCTCCGCGCCAGGGTGGCCAGGTCGTCCTGGCCGCGCACCGGGATGCGTTCGTCGAGCCGGCCGGCCGCGATCTTCCGGCTCGTCTCGGCGGCACCGCGGATCGGGACGACGACGAGGCGGACCACGAGCGAGGTCACGAGGGCGATGAGCACCATGAGGGCGACGCCCCCGATCGAGAGCGTCTGGGAGACGAAGTCGAGCGTCTTCTGCGCGTCGGACAGTTCGTAGACCATGTAGAGCTCGTACTGGCCGGCACTCGGGACCTGCAGGGTCGACCCGACCGCCAGGCCGGGGACCCGGCGTCCGCCGTCCTCGAGCTCCACCGGCTGGAGGCTGAGCTTGCCGGTGTTCGCCCCGACGGCCTTGCGCAGCGAGTCGGTGATGACGGCGTCGGGGAACCCGGGGCTGACGATCGTCTGCAGCGTCTGCGGCGTCGACTGCCCGGGGGTGCGCTCGATGGCGATGGTCGTGCCACCGGGGCTCGTGGTGTTCGACAGGATCGCCTGCTGCGCCTCGTTCTGCAGCGTCTCGAGCTCGGCCTGGTTGCTGTCCTCGGTCGCGGTGGCCGCGTCGAAGATGCCCTGCGCCACGTTCGTCGCCCGCGCCGACTCGGACTCGATCTGGTCGCGGCGCTGCGAGTAGATGTTCGTCGAGATGCTCACCATGACCGCGGCGCCGATGATGCCGATGGCCAGGCCCGTGGTCATGACGGTGATCGCCACCGACCGCAGCATGAGCGAACGGCGCCACAGGTAGGCGACCGGGCGCCACCCGCGGCGGACCCAGCGCCGCATCCGTCGCCGTCCGCGGCCGACCACGCCGATCGGCGCGGTGGCGCTGCCGACGGACCGTGTCGTGCCGGCGGCGGTCCCGGTGGCGGGCGGGGCGGGCGGCACGGGGGTCAGGCCCCTCCGGCGCGGTACCCGACGCCGCGCACCGTGGTGACGGTCTTCGGGTTGTCGGGGTCGTGCTCGATCTTCGCGCGGAGCCGCTGCACGTGCACGTTCACCAGACGGGTGTCGGCCTTGTAGTGGTAGCCCCACACCTGCTCGAGCAGCATCTCGCGGGTGAACACCTGGTTCGGCTTCTCGGCGAGGGCGCGGAGCAGGTCGAACTCGAGCGGGGTGAGCGCGATGACGGTGTCGCCGCGACGGACCTCGTGGCCGGCGACGTCGACGGTGAGGTCGCCGACGTGGAGCACGGTCGCGTCGGTCGCGCTCGGCCGCAGCCGGGTGCGGATGCGGGCGACGAGCTCCTTCGGGTTGAACGGCTTGACCACGTAGTCGTCCGCACCGTTCTCGAGCCCGGCGACGACGTCGGCGGTGTCGCTCTTCGCGGTGAGCATGATGATCGGGGTGCCGCTCTCCGCACGGATGCGCTTGCAGACCTCGATGCCGTCGATGCCCGGCAGCATCACGTCGAGCAGGACCAGGTCCGGCTTGGTGCTGTGGAACGCCTCGACGGCGTCGTTGCCGTCGGCGCTGAACTCGGGTTCGTAGCCCTCGGACCGGAGGACGATGCCGATCATCTCGGCGAGTGCCTGGTCGTCGTCGACGACGAGGATGCGCGGTGTCATGTGATCTGGACTCCGTGTGGCGTGCTGACCGTGCCCGGGTCGGCACGTGTCCCCACACGATAGCCGGTGCCCGTCGCGCGGCGTCCCGACGGAACGCCGGGTTTTCCGCCAGGATGGGCGGGACGACGCGCTGCGGCGCGTCCCGACACGACGAGGGGGGGGCTCGGGTCATGACCGATTGGCACGCACCGGGCGGGGAGCCGACGCCGGCACCCGGCCGGCCGGGAGGCCCGCGGCAGTTCTCCGTGCCGCTGCCGCCCGCCCCGGGGCCGGGTCCACGGCCCGCCGGCGTCCGCCCGGTGGTCCCGCTGCGTCCGTTGGGCTTCGGCGACGTGCTCGGCGGTGCCTTCACGGTCTTCCGACGGAACGCCCGCGTGCTGCTGCTCTGGAGCGTGCTGCTGAGCGGGGTGGTCGGGCTCCTGTCGACGCTCGTGAGCACCTTCGGCCAGCGGGCCGTGCAGTCGCGGGTGTTCTCGGCCCTCGACGGCGGCAGCGGGTCCTCGGCGATCCTCGCGGGCAGCACGACGGCCTGGCTGCTGCTGTCGATCGGCCTGCCGTTCGTCGCGTACCTGGGGCGGACGTTCCTGGTGGCACCCGTCGCCGCGGACACCGCGCAGCGCGTGCTCGGCCGGCGCGCGACCTTCGGCGGATCGTGGCGGCTCCTCGCCGGTCGGCGGGGTTCCGTCGTCGCGTGGATGTTCCTGCAGATCGCCGCGGCCCTCGTCCTCGTCGTCGCCTACGTCCTGGTCTTCTCCGGGTTCTTCGCCGTCCTCGGCGCCGGTGACTCCGGCATCGCGGGGTTCCTGCTCGGGGCCTTCGCCGTGACCACCGGGTTCGGGGTGCTGATCGCCTGGTTGGCGACCCGCTTCTCCCTGACCGTGCCGACCATCGCGCTCGAGGGTCGTCGGGTCTTCGACGCCGCCGGACAGTCGTGGCGGCTCACCCGTGGTGCGTTCTGGCGCACCTTCGGGGTGCTGCTCCTGGTGCAGGTGATGTTCCGCATCGCCGTCTCGATCGCCGCGGTGCCGTTGACCGTCGGTGCGTCGCTGCTCTCCGGGGTCTTCGACCCGCTCGGGCAGACGGACGCCTCGGCCGGCATCGGGATCGGCGCGACGATCGCGGTGGTGGTCGGCAGCCTGCTCGCCACGGCCGTGCAGTGCATCACCGACGTGCTGTCCGGGTCGGTCACCACGTTCCTGGCGATCGACCGGCGCATCCGCACCGAGGCGCTCGACCAACGGATCGCGTCGCACCTGGACACCGGACTGCCGACGGACCCGTTCGCGCCGGGCACCGGCGACGTCCGACCGCGCCCCGGCCCGCAGCAGTGGACGCCGCAGCAGCCGTGGGCGCAGCAGCAGTGGACGCCGCAGCAACCGTGGGCGCAGCAGCAGCCGTGGACCCCGCAGCAAGCGTGGACCCCGCAGCAGCCCGGGGCGCAGCAGTGGCCTGCGCAGCAACAGTGGCCGGGTCAGGGGCAGCAGCAGTCGACACCGCAGCCGCCCGCGCCCGCGCCCGGTCACCAGCAGGGGGCTCCGCAGCAGCCGTGGTCCGGACAGCAGGACGCGTCCGGCCACCCCGCCCCGGGGAACCCCCCGTCGGACGGCAGCGCGTGAGCACGGTCGACCCGGACGAGGCCCGTCGGCTGCTCGAACGCGAGCTGGACCGCTCGGCCTACGACGGCGCGCACGTCACGTGGTGGGACCGCGCCTCGAGTGCGTTCCTCGACTGGCTCGGGTCGTTCCGCCTCGGCGGCCTCGACTCCCCCGTCGTCGCGCAGACCGCGCTCTGGATCGCGGTCGTCGTGCTCGTCGCCGTGGTCGTGCTCGTCCTCGTCTCCCGCGGACTGCCCCGACGACGGCCACGCGCGAAGGCCTCCGACACCGGCGGCGTCTTCGACGACGACGACCTGCGGTCCGCCGACGAGCTCCGTGACACCGCCCGCGCGGCACTCGCCCGTGCGGACTGGACGCAGGCGGTGCTCGACGGTTTCCGCGCCCTCGCCCGCGGCCTCGGCGAACGCGACCTGGTGCCGGACGTGCCCGGTGCGACCGCCCGCGCCATCGCCGACCGGGGCGCGGCGTCGTTCCCCACGGTCCGCGACCGCCTCGAGGACGCCGCCACGGCGTTCGACGCGGTCCGCTACCTCGGGTCGGACGCCGACGAGGCGACCGCGCGCCGGGTCCTCGACGCCGAGCGCGACGTCCGTCGTGCCCGCCCGGTCCGTGCGGACGAGCCGGCGGTCCCCGCATGAGCACCGCGACCACGGCCCGCGTCGTCGGTGACGCCGCGTCGAAGGACACCCGGCGCCGACGGTTCGGCCTCTGGGTCGCGGTCGCCGTCGTCGCCGTGCTGTTCGCGGTGCTCACCGCCGTGGCCCGCGGCACCGACGGCGGGACCCCGCGGCCGCTCGACCCGACCTCCACCACCGCGAGCGGGTCGGCCGCCCTCGTCCGGGTCCTCGAGCAACGCGGCACGACGGTCACCGTCACAGATCGCGCCGCGGACGTCGACGGCGGCACGGTCTTCGTCGAGGACTCCGACGGGCTGCTCGGCGCCGGGGCAGCCGCCCGGATCGCCCGGTCCGCGCGGCACGTCGTCGTCGTGACCACCGACGAGGCCGCGCTGCAGGCGTTCGGCTTCGACGTCACCGGGAGCGCCCCGGTCGACGGCGACGAGACCGTCGCGACGACCACCTGCGCGATCCCCGAGGCGGCGGCGGCCGGGCGGGTGTCGACCGGCGGGTACGGGTGGGCCGTCGACGACCCGACCGCCGAGCGGTGCGCCCCGACCGGCACCGGGGACGACCGCGTGTGGGGGCTCGTCCGCACCGCCGGGCCAGGCGGCGACGTCACACTGCTCGGCACCACCGCGGCGCTCCGCAACGACACGGTCACCACGGCGGGCAACGCGGCACTCGCCCTCGCGCTCCTCGGCTCGGACGACCACCTGACCTGGTACACGCCGGTGGCCGGGTCACCCGACGCCGCGCCGACCCTCGGCGAGCTCGCCCCGCCCTGGGTGCCCGGCGCCCTCGCCCTGCTCGGACTGGTGGCCGTGGCGGCGGCCGTCTGGCGCGGCCGCCGGCTCGGCCCGCTCGTGGTCGAGCAGATGCCGGTCGTCGTGCGCGCCGCCGAGACCACCGAGGGCCGCGCCCGCATGTACGCCGGTGCGCGGGACCGCACCCACGCGCTCGACACGCTGCGGGTCGCCGCGGTGCGCCGACTCGGCCGGGCGCTCGGACTCCCCCGCTCGGCGCACGTCGACGAGGTCGTCCGCGCCGTCGCCCGGGCGACCGGGACCCCACCGGCACGCGTCGGCGCGGTCCTGGTCGGCGGCCCGACCACCGACGACCGCGGACTCGTCGCGGGGACCGCGGCGCTCGACGCCCTCGAGGACGCGGTGCGGCGGGCGACCTCGGGCGACGTCCGACGGGCGGCGTCCGCCACCACCGACGACCACCGGGACCGCACCGGACCGACCGACCACGACCGACCAGGAGCACGACCGTGACCGACCTGCCCCACGACGCCGCCGACCGCGGCGCACCGACCACGACCGCGAGCACGACCGACCCGACCGTCCCCGCACTGCGCGAGGCCTTCGGCCGGGTCCGCGCCGAGGTCGGCAAGGCCGTCGTCGGCCAGGAGGGCGCCGTCTCCGGCATGATCGTCGGCCTGCTCGCACAGGGACACGTGCTGCTCGAGGGCGTGCCCGGCGTCGCGAAGACCCTGCTCGTCCGGAGCCTCGCGAGCGCCATGTCGCTCGACACGAAGCGCATCCAGTTCACGCCGGACCTGATGCCCGGTGACGTCACCGGCTCGCTCGTGTACGACGCCTCCACCGGCACGTTCCCGTTCCGGGAGGGGCCGGTCTTCACCAACGTGCTGCTCGCCGACGAGGTGAACCGCACGCCCCCGAAGACCCAGTCCGCGCTGCTCGAGGCGATGGAGGAGCGGCAGGTGAGCGTCGACGGCGACGCCCGCGGGCTGCCGGACCCGTTCTTCGTCGCCGCCACGATGAACCCGATCGAGTTCGAGGGCACCTACACGCTGCCGGAGGCGCAGCTCGACCGTTTCCTCGTGAAGCTGACGCTCGACATCCCGCCGCGGGACGTCGAGTGGCAGGTGCTCCGTCGACACGCCGACGGCTTCGTCCCCCGCGACGTCCGGTCGGCCGGGATCACCCCCGTGGTCGGTGTCGAGGAGGTCCTCGCCGCGCAGCGAGCCGTCCGCGCCGTCCGCGCCGGAGACGACGTGCTGGCCTACGTGGTCGACCTCGCCCGCGCCACCCGGCAGGCGCCGTCCGTCCGGGTCGGGGTCAGCCCCCGCGGTGCCACGGCGCTCCTGGCGGCGGCGAAGGCGTGGGCGTGGCTCACCGGGTACGACGCGATCACGCCCGACCACGTGCAGGCCATGGTGCTGCCGGTCTGGCGGCACCGGTTGCGGGTCGCCTCGGACGCCGAGCTCGAGGGCGTCGGCGCCGACGGGGTGCTGCAGCAGGTGCTCGAGCAGGTGCGGGTGCCGATCTAGTGGCGGTCTCCGGCCGGTTCGTCGTCCTGCTCGCCGTCGCGATCGTCCCCACCGTGCTGCTCGCCAGCGCGTGGGCGGGTGCGGCGTGGGTCGCCGTCGTCGTGCTCGGCGCCGCGCTCGACGTCCTGCTCGCGGCCGACCTGCGCCGCGTCCGCGTGGACCGTCGGATGCCCCGGCTCGCCCGGCGCGACACCGCCACGGCCGCCACCCTCGTCGTCGCGAACGACGGCACCCGACCGTTGCGCGGCGTCGTCCGGGACATGTGGGAGCCCTCCGCCGGACAGCAGCCGCGGCGGATCCGGCTCACCGTGCCCGCCGGTGAACGCCGCACCGCACGGATGCGGTTCGAACCGTTCCGTCGCGGTCGCCGCCGCAGCGCCGGGGTCGCGGTCCGGGCGTTCGGACCGATCGGGCTCGCCGCCCGCCAGCGGGTGCTCGCGGCACCCGGCGAACTCGTCGTGACGCCGCCGTTCCGGTCGCGACGGCACCTGCCCTCGCGGCTCGCACGGCTCCGGGAGCTCGACGGCGAGACCACGCTGCAGCTCCGGGGCCACGGCACCGAGTTCGACTCGCTGCGCGACTACGTCCGCGGCGACGACGTGCGCTCCATCGACTGGCGGGCGACCGCGCGTCGGCAGGACCTCGTCGTGCGCACCTGGCGCCCGGAACGCGACCGTCGGGTGGTCGTCGTCGTCGACGCGGGCCGGGCCGGAGCCGGGCGCGTCGCCGACGAACCGCGGCTCGACACCTTCATCGAGTCGGCGCTGCTGCTCGGCGCCCTCGCCGCGGCCGCCGGTGACCGCGTCGACCTCGCGGTGCTCGGTGACACCGTCCACGACCGCGTGCACGGCGCCACCCGGACCGACGTCGTGCAGCGGTTCGGCGAGGCGCTCGCCCTGGCCGAACCGGGACTCGCGGCGACCGACTGGTCCGCGGTGCCGGCGCTCGTCGACGCGGTCACGACCTCGCGGGCGCTCGTGGTGCTCGCGTCGAGCCTCGACTCCGTCGGGGCCTCCGGCGACCTGCTCGCCGTGCTGCCGCGCCTGACGCGGCGGCACGCCGTCGTCGTCACCGCCGTCGACGACCCGGCGGTGCGGGCCATGGCGAGCACGGCCGTGGAGCCGGGACACGACGGACGTGCGATGCGGGGCGGACGGGTGCCGGGCCTCCCGGGACGCCGCAGGACCGGTCGCCTGCCCGCCGGGGCCGCCACCGGGGCGGAGCGCGACGTCTACCGCCGGGCCGCCGCGGAACGCACCCTGCTCGACGCGGACGGCGTCGCCGACGTCGCCCGACGGGCCGGGGCCGAGGTCGTGCGCGGGACACCGGAGGCGCTGCCGCCGCTGGTGGCCGACGCGTACCTGCGGGCGAAGGCGAGCGGGCGGCTCTAGCCGGCCACGAGGGCGGAGGCGCCGCGCTCGAACTCCTCGAGGTCGCCGCGCTCCCCCGCCCGGAACGCGCGACCGCCGAGCACCCACTGGTACGCCAGCACGGCGGCCAGGGCGATCGTGCCGATGCCGATCTTCACCGGCCACGGCCAGTCCTGGCGGGTGACGACGCCCTCGACGATGCCGGAGAGCAGCAGCGTGAACACGAGGCCGATCGCGATGGTGATGAGGGCACGGCCGTCCTCGGCGAGGGCCTGCGCCCGCGTCCGGTGCGGGCCCGGAGCGACCCACGACCAGAACACCATCAGCCCGGCACCGCCGGCGAGGAAGACCGAGTACAGCTCGAGCTGCCCGTGCGGGGCGATGTAGAGGAAGAAGTCGCCGAGCCGCCCCTGCGAGTGCATGATCGCCGCCGACACCCCGAGGCTGACCGCGTTCTGCATGATCGAGAACGGCACGAAGAGCCCCGTGATGCCGAACGCGACCATGGTGGCCGCGATGTACGCGTTGTTCGTCCAGACCTGCGCGGTGAACGCCCCGAGGCCGTGGTCGGAGTAGTAGTCGACGAAGTCCTGGGTGGCGTACTGCCGGAGCGCCTCCGGCGTGCCGAACGTCGCCGTCGCCCCCGGGGTGGCCTGGATCCAGACGGCGACGAGCGCCGCGATCGCGACCGTCGCGACGGCGACCCAGATCGTCACCCACCGGATCCGGTACAGCGCCGCCGGCAGCTGCCGGGTGGAGAACCGGACCAGGGCGGTGAGCGGGTCGACGGGCGTGCCGGTGAAGCGCAGGCGGGCGCGGAACAGCGTCAGCGACAGGCGGTCCCCCGCCGTCGTCCGCGGTGCGGCGCCGCGGATGCGGGCGAGGTCCGTCGCGGCCTCCTGGTAGCCCGCGACGAGGCGGTCGACGTCGGCTCCGGAGACGCTCCGGGCCCGCGCCGACCGGTCGAGTTCCCGCCACCGGTCGCCGTGCACCTCGGCGTAGGCGTCCAGGTCCACGTGTTCCCCCTCACGTCGCGCGTGTCGCTTGCGACAGAATGATGCCATGCCGAAGCCCCGCACGCCGCGCGACCTCGCCGATGCCCGCTTCTCGCGCGCGCTCGACGAGACCACCGACGAACTCGTCGTCGGTGAGGCCGTCGCGCTCGACGTCCAACCGGCGGGCATCGCGCTGCGGCTCGCGGCGGCGCTGCTCGACGGGCTGTGCCTGGTCCTGCTCTACGTGATGCTGCTGTTCGGGCTGTCGCGCGTCTGGCCGAGCGGCCTCGACGACGCCTGGATCCCCGCCCTGACGATCGCGGTGCTCGTCCTGGTGGTCGTGCTCGTGCCGGCCGCGGTCGAGACCGTCACCAGGGGCCGGAGCGTCGGCCGGTACGCCACCGGCACCCGGGTCGTCCGGCTCGACGGCGGCGCGATCGGGTTCCGGCACGCCTTCACCCGGTCGCTGGTCGGCCTGTTCGAGCTGTGGATGACGCTCGGGTCCGTCGCGGTGCTCGTCGCGCTGTTCGGCACCCGGCCACGGCGGCTCGGCGACCTGCTCGCCGGCACGGTGGTGCAGCACGAGCGGCTGCCGCGGCACCACGACCCCGAGGTCGTGCTGCCGCCGGAGCTGACGGCGTGGGCCGGGGTGGCCGACGTGTCGGCGCTCCCGCAGCGGCTGGAGAGCCGGCTCGGCGCGTTCTTCCGTGGCGCCGCCTCGATGCGGCCGGAGCTCCGCGACGCCGCGGCGCGGGCGTTGGCGGCCGACGTCGCGCCGTTCGCGCACCCGGTGCCGCCCGTCGCGCCGGAGGCCTTCCTGGCCGGCGTGGCCGTGCTGCGCCGCCGACGGGACGTCCGGGCGCTGCGCGCCCGGGCCGAGCTGCTGACCGCGGCGGGGGCCGCGGCGACGGCGCGGCCCCCGGGGTTCCCGCGCTGAGGGGGCGGCGCCGCTGCGGGCCGCGCCCCGCGCCGCCGCGCTGCGCTGTGCGCGCCGGTTGTGCGCCCCATCACGGGCATCGCGCCCCGACTCTTCGAGGCGCAACGACCGCCAGCGGGCGCGCTGCGGCACGAGCACATGGCGCCCGATGCACCGGAACGCCAGAGCCAGCGCCAGCGCCGCTCTGATCTCCTCGACGCCCGCGCCGCCCGGGCCCCGTGCGCCCCGTGCGCCCCGTCACGGTCGTTGCGCCCCGACTCTTCGAGGCGCAACGACCGTCAAGGGGCGCGGTCCGACACAGACGCTCGACAGCCGCGTGTCGGCAGGCGCGCAGCGCGGGCCCGGCCGACTACGCGCGCCCCGCGCCCGCGCGGCCCGCGCCCGCGCGGCCCGCGCCTCGCGCTCAGTACCGGTAGTGCTCCGGCTTGAAGGGACCCTCGACGGGGACGCCGATGTACGCCGCCTGCTCCGGACGGAGTTCGGTCAGCTGCACGCCGAGCGCTTCGAGGTGCAGGCGGGCGACCTTCTCGTCCAGGTGCTTCGGCAGCACGTAGACGCCGGTCGGGTACTCGTCGCGGCGGGTGTGCAGCTCGATCTGCGCCAGGACCTGGTTCGTGAACGAGTTGCTCATCACGAACGACGGGTGCCCGGTGGCGTTGCCGAGGTTCATGAGCCGCCCCTCGGACAGCACCAGGATCGAGCGACCGGTCGGCAGGCGCCACTCGTGCACCTGCGGCTTGATCTCGACCTTCTCCACACCGGGGAGCGCCTCGAGCCCCGCCATGTCGATCTCGTTGTCGAAGTGCCCGACGTTCGCGACGATCGCCAGGTGCTTCAGGCCGAGCATCTCGTCGACGCCGACGACGCCGAGGTTGCCCGTGCAGGTGATGACCATGTCGACCTCGCCGACGACGTCCGCCAGGCGTGCGACCTGGTAGCCGTCCATCGCGGCCTGCAGTGCGCAGATCGGGTCGACCTCGGACACGATGACGCGCGCGCCCTGCCCGCGCAGGGCCTCGGCCGCACCCTTGCCGACGTCGCCGTAGCCGACGACGAACGCGACCTTGCCGCCCATGAGCACGTCGGTGGCGCGGTTCAGGCCGTCGGGCAGCGAGTGCCGGATGCCGTACTTGTTGTCGAACTTCGACTTCGTCACCGAGTCGTTGACGTTGATCGCGGGGAACTTCAGCTCGCCGTTGCGGAAGAGCTCGTACAGGCGGTGCACGCCCGTCGTGGTCTCCTCGGTGACGCCCTGGATGTCGGCCGCGATGCGGGTCCAGCGGTCGGACGAGGACTCGAGCGACCGCGCGACGGTGTCGAGCACGATCTTCCACTCGGCGCTCGCGTCGGCACCGGCCGTCGGTGCGACCCCCGCGGCCTCGGCGTCGGCGCCGGTGTGCACGAGCATCGTGGCGTCGCCGCCGTCGTCGAGGATCAGGTTCGGCCCGGTCCAGTCGGCACCGGCGGCAGCGGCCTCGGCGCTCCAGTCGAAGATGCGGCTGGTGCACCACCAGTACTCCTCGAGCGTCTCGCCCTTCCACGCGAACACCGGGACGCCGGCGGGGGCGTCCGGGGTGCCGGTCGGGCCGACGGCGACGGCCGCGGCGGCCTCGTCCTGGGTGGAGAAGATGTTGCAGCTGGCCCAGCGGACCTGCGCGCCGAGCGCGACGAGGGTCTCGATGAGCACGGCGGTCTGCACGGTCATGTGCAGCGAACCCGCGATGCGCGCGCCGGCGAGCGGCTGCGACGCGCCGAACTCGTCGCGCAGGGCCATCAGGCCCGGCATCTCGTTCTCGGCCAGGCGGATCTGGTGCCGTCCCGCCTCGGCGAGGGCGAGGTCGGCGACGCGGTACGGTGCTGCGGTCTGGGCTTCGGTGGGCATGGCGTCAGTCTTCCACGCCAGGAGGCGCGGCTCCCCAGCCGACGTCGGTCACCTCCCACACGGCGACCGTCCACCGCTGTGGCACGGTCGCGGCCGCGGTCCGTCAGTCCGCCTCGCGCGGCAGCGGCTCCCGCCGGATCACCTGCCAGCCCTGCGGCACACGCAGGCGCGCCGCGTGCCGGGCGCAGAGGTCGTACCCGTGCGGCTCGACCCGGGTCGAGAGCGGCCCGACGACGACCATGGAGTCGCCGTAGTCGTAGGTCAGGGTCGACGACGCGCTCGCGCCGCACGCGACCTTGCTGCAGATCCTGACGTCCATCTCGCCAGGGAGCCTAGCGGAGGGTCATGCCGGACCCGGTGCGCGCGTACGATGTGGGGATGCGTCGGAAGCCCCGCCTCGTCACCCCGATCGACCGCGCTCGCGGCCGTTCCCGGCACGGTCGTGGCGGTCGCTCCAGCGTCACCGGCCCCGAGCTCGCGCCGATCACCACCCGGGCCGAGAACTTCGACCGGATCGTCGGGGACAGCGCGCACTACCTGCTCGGGCTGTGGCCGGACGAGCTCGCGGGCGTCGTCTTCCAGGTCGCCGACATGCCGACCGACGCGACCCTGCCGGACGCGATGCCGCGGTGGCGGGTGGACCGTGAGGGCCGCCGGGTCACGGTGTTCCGCATCCCCGTCGAGCGGGTGACGCGCAGCCCCGAGAAGGACGACCTCGACCGACGGATCATCGTCGAGACCGCGGTCTTCCGCGCGGTCGGCGAGCTCATCGACAAGGACCCGTGGGACCTGGCCCCGGACCGCTACCGCCACTGGTGACCCGGCGGTGGACCGCGGAGTCCGTGGTCCACGAACCGGGACCGGAGCGCCGGCTCAGGGGTAGACGCGGACCGGGCTCGACACCTGCGTGGTCGGCCGCACCGGGAACCCGGCGATGCCGTCCGTGCCGCGGTAGGTGACCCCCGCGACGACCCCGTCGACACCGGTCAGCGTGAGCTGCTTCGCCGTCTGCACGGGCACCGTCGACGTCGCACCGGACGGCAGCGACACCGCCAGGCGTTCGTCGCCGGAGCGGATCGTGACGGTGCGGTCCTCGCGGGTGGGGTTCACGAGGTTGAGGCGCACGCCCTCCCCCGGGGCGATCGCCGTGATCGCCGAGTCGCCGAGCGGCTCGGCCGACGCGAACCAGCCGAGGTCGCTGCCGTCGCCGTTGCCGTCCGTCGGCGACGTCGTGCGGGCGCCGGCGACGACGGGTTCGGTGCTCGTCACCGTGAACGAGTACCGGCCGTCCGGGAAGTCGTCGAGCGTGACGTCGGTCACGACGCCGGGTTCCGCGGTGGCGTTCACCGTGGTGCCGCCGCCGTCCGCCGTCGAGATGCCGAGCGTCACGCGCGCCGCGCGGGTGCCGGGCACGAACAGGCGCACGATCGGTGCCGCGTCCGCGGTGTCGTCGCCGCGCTGGGCGGCCTCGGCACCGGCGAGCACGACGCCGGGGATCACCTGCGAGCGCGCGGGGGCGGCACCGCCGGAGACGACGTCGTAGCCACCGGGGGTGAGGGTGCGGACGACGGTCTCCTGCATGTGCGCGACGATCTGGCCGCCGGAGGACGAGACGTGCACGACCGTCGAGCCCTGGTCCGAGACGAAGCCGGACAGCGGGACGACCTTCTGCGTGTTCGGGGCGACGACGATCCCCGTCGTCCCCGGGGCGCTCACGGTGCCGTCGCCGTCGAAGATCGCCAGGTCGACGGTCGCGTTGACGTCGGTGGGGTTCGACAGCGTGATGATGCTGGTGCGTCCGGTCTCGGTGGAGCCGCCGACGAGCCAGGTCGACTGTGACGGGTCGTCGCACGACGCCGCTCCGGCGCCGACCAGGTCGCCGCTCGAGACGCTCTGGTAGCTGCTGCCGGCGACCTGCGGGGTGCGGTCCCCGGCGGGGGCGGTGAGCAGCTGCGGGTCGCTGCCGCCCGTCGTCGACGCGTCGAGCGCAGAGCGTTCGACGGTCGAGCCGGTCGTCGCCGTGGCGACGGTCGGCGTGCCGACGGCGCTCGCCCGGGTGGCGTCGTTCCCCGCGGCGTCGGAGAGCCGCAGGGCGCTGCCGGCGCAGACCCGCTCGGCGTCCGCTGCCACGGGTTGCACGGTCCGGCCCGCCGGGCGGCCCGGTTCGGACGAGGTGCCGTAGGCGTGCGCCGCGGTCACGGCGCCCGCCGCGACCACCACGGCGACGGCGGTCGCGGTGCCGCGGATCAGCCAGCGACGGACGGAGCCGGTGGTGGTGCTCATTCGTCACGCTCCTCGTCGAAGGTGGTCGCGGGTTCCTCGGCCTCGATGACGTTCGAGGTGGCACGGCGGCGACGCGGGGCCGTCGGGACGGCGAGCAGCGCGGCGGCGCCGAACACCACCCCGAGCACGACCAGGTACAGCACGTGGGTCGCCCGCGCGGCGGCGGAACCCGTGGCCGTCCGGTCGACCTCGCCGTCGTAGTGGAACAGCTGGCCGTTCGTCGTCTCGCCGATGCTCGTGAAGAGCGCGTTCTGGCCGATCGCCCCGGCGGCACGGTCGTGGACCGCGCGGGCCTCGGGGTCGGACCCGGCGTCGTCGAGCAGCACGAAGCTGACCCCGAGCTCACGGAGCGCCGGGCGCGGGTCGTACCCGCTGCGGCTCGCCAGGTTGCCGGCCAGCGTCGCCAGCCGCGAGCCGGAGGTGCTCAGGCGGAGCGCCGTGGCGTCGAGCGTCGACTGGTCGTCGAGGGTGGCGCCCTGGCCGCGTTCGAGCGCGACCGCGAGCGAGCCGTCGTCCTGCGGCTCGACGACGAGCGTGCCGACGTCGGGGTTGGCCTGGGCCTCGGCGTTCACGTAGGCGCTGAGCACGCGACCCGTGGTCGGCTGGATGGCCGCGCCGCCGAGGTAGAACGCCGCGAAGGCCGGGGCCACGGCGACCGCGGCGAGGACGGTGGTGACGACCCCGGCGAGCGGGGCGGCCTTCGGCAGCACGTCGAAGCCGATGCACGCGGCGACGACGAGGGCGAGCCAGTAGACGGACAGCCCGCTGCCCGGCCAGACGATCGTCGTCGTCGACCCGACACCGGTGACGGTCACGTGGGTCGCGGCGAACGCGGTCGCGAAGCCGAGGAGCGCCATCACGAGGGCGGAGCCGGCGACCGACCACCGGTGGCCGAGGACGGCCCCGATCGCGGCGACCGCGAGCGGCAGCGCCAGGACCGCCATGACGACGGGCAGGAGCGAGGCCAGCAGTGCGAGGCCGGAGGTGGCGGGCAGCCAACCGCTCCAGTCCGGCAGCGGTTGGCCGATGGTGAGCTGCAGGGCCGACGGTGCCCGGGTCGCCGAGGGCACGCCCGGGTCGGCGAAGACCGCGAGGACGTTGCCGCGGGCGACCTGCGCGAGGACGAGGGGCAGGAACAGCACCGCGGTCGGCACCGGGATGAAGGCCCGGCGGTGCGCCCGGCGCCAGCCGACCACGAGCGCGACGAGCCAGCCGACGAGCAGGACGGGCAGCAGCGACGGCGCCGAGGCCGCCACGACGGCGAACAGCAGCGACGCGCCGGAGGCCCACGCCCACGAGCGGTGCGACTCGAGCACGGCGATGAACAGCCAGGGCAGCAGCACGTGCGCGATGACCGCGCCGAGGTGTCCGGTGGTGACCGCGCCGATCAGGGCCGGGGCGACGGCGTACAGCGCGGCCCCGATCACCGGCACCCAGGTGCGCGTGGTGACCTTGCGGACCGCGAACCAGGCGCCGAGCGCCGACAGCGGCAGGGCGAGCAGCACGACGACCACGACCGCGGTGGACGGCGACCAGAAGACGATCGAACCGAGGACGGCGAGCACCGCGGCGAACGGGTCGGACGGTCCGGTGAAGCCGGTGCCGAGCGAGTGCCAGCCGTAGCCGACGTTCTCCCAGAGCTGTCCGACGGTCGTGCTGAGCGGCAGCAGGCCGCCGCCGGTCAGGGCCGGCGAGCCGAGCAGCGGGAAGAGCGTCACGACGCTCAGGACGGCCGCGGCGAGCACCACCCAGATGCCGCCGTCGCCGAGGAACGACGCCCGGGCGATCGGCGCGTCCTCGACGCGGGCGAGTTCGACGTCGCGCGTGGTCGTCCGCCGTTCGTGCACGCGCTTCCAGCTGACGCGGAGCGGTTCGACGGCCGACCAGCCGAGCTTCTTCGTGCGGGCGAGGTTCTTCCGCGCCCGGGCGGTCCCGCCGCCGAAGGCCACGGCGAAGGCGGCGGCGAGTTCGGCGGCCACGGCAGCCGGGTGCTTCGCGACGAGGTGGCCGACGGCACGGCCGACCGCGAACGGCACGAGGGTCAACCAGTGCAGCCAGACCAGCCCGGCCGGTGCGTAGGTCATCCGACGGTGCAGCTGGGCCTGGCGGTGCATCCGCACGCGGCGCCCCTCGGACACCCGCCGGCGGCCGAACTCCTCGACCGGCCCGGCGCTCGTGACCTTGGCCTCCGGGACGACGGCGACGCGGTGCCCGGCGAGCCGGACCCGGATGCAGAAGTCGAGGGCGGCGTCGACGTCGGGCAGCGCCGGGTCGAACCCGCCGAGCTCCGTCCACACCGACCGGCGGACGAGCATGCCGCCGGCCGCGACGCCCATGACGTCGGTGTGCCGGTCGTGCTGTCCCTGGTCGAGTTCGTCCTGCACGAGCGCGAGCGACCGGCCGAAGCGGGTCGTCGCCTCGCCGAGCGAGCGGATCACGGACGGGTCGTCCTGCGCGACGAGCTTCGGCCCGGCGACGACGACGGACGGGGCGATCTCGACCGCGGAGAGCAGGTCGGCCAGCGCCGTCGGTGCGGGCGCGTTGTCGTGCCCGAGGAGCCAGATCCACTCGTCGACCGGCTCGTCGGTGGCGGCCGGCGGTGCTTCCCGCTCGCCCGCCCGGACGGCGTCGCCGAACGGGCGTCCGGCGGGGATCCGGAGCAGGCGGGCGGACCCGCCGAAGGACAGCTCGGCGGTCGATCCGTCGGTCGAGCCGACGTCGACGACCACCAGGTTCTCCGGGTGCCGGGTCTGGGTGGCGAGGGCGTCCAGCGTGCGGTCGAGGTGGTCCGCTCCGTCGGCGGCGACGAGGATCGCGGTGACACGGGGCTGGGAGACACTGGGCTGCATGACGCGCGTCACTCTACGGTCTGGAGGCGCGGCTCGGCCTGCGGACGGCGGCGCGGCGTGAAGATGTGGGGGCGTTCAACGACCAGCAGCGTCGGGACGCAGGTGGCTGGGTTCCGGCGCCTTCGTCGCAGGCTCCTCAGGGGCGCCATTGTGGCTGGGTTTCGGCGCCTTCGCACGGGGCTGGCGCCCCGTGAACGCTCAGGCGCGCTTCCGCAGTTTGCGACGCTCGCGCTCGGAGAGGCCGCCCCAGATGCCGAAGCGCTCGTCGTTCTCGAGGGCGTACTCGAGGCACTGGCTGCGGACCTCGCACGAGGTGCAGATCTTCTTCGCCTCGCGCGTCGAACCGCCCTTCTCCGGGAAGAACGCCTCGGGGTCGGTCTGCGCGCACAGCGAGTCGGCCTGCCAGGCGAGCGGGTTCTCCTCGTCGTCGGTCTCCGGACGACGGACCCCGGGCACGCCGAGCGCGACGGGGTCGACGTGCCAGTCCTCCGGAACTCCGGCGTGGAAGTCGGAACCGTTCACCCTGATCACCCCTGACGTCTCGGAATCGGGACCACGACGACTGATGTCGTCGGTGTAATTACACCGGTGTGATTCCTCGGAGTCAAGTCGCGGATCATAGAAGGTGCTGACCGCTTCGGCGTGTCATGTCCCCCGTACGGGCGTGTCGCGACGCTGCGGCAGCGCGGACGGGGGACGACGAGGGCCCTCGGCAGCCGTCAGGAGACGCTGCGGCGGGCTTCCCACGCGCTCGTGACCATCTCGTCGAGCGTGTGGCGCATCGACCACTCGAGGTCGCGGGCGGCCGCCTCGCCGGTCGCGACGATGCGGGCCGGGTCGCCCGGACGCCGGGGAGCGACCTCGGGCTCGAACGCGATCCCGGTCGCCGACGCCATCGCGTCCATGATCTGTCGGACGCTGACGCCGTCGCCGCTGCCGAGGTTGTAGGCACGCTCGAGTGGCTCCCCGTCGGCGAGCTTGCGGGCCGCGACGGCGTGCGAGTGCGCGAGGTCCGCGACGTGCACGTAGTCACGGACACAGGTGCCGTCGGGCGTGGCGTAGTCGTCGCCGTTGATCCGCGGCGTCCGGCCGGCGAGCAGGGCGTCGAACACCAGCGGGAACAGGTTGTGCGGGCTGGCGTCGTACAGGTCCGGCTCGCCGGAGCCGACGACGTTGAAGTACCGGAGCGAGGTGGTGGTGAAGCCGGCAGCGACCTCCATGTCGCGCAGCAGCCACTCGCCGATGAGCTTCGACTCGCCGTAGGGCGACTCCGGGGCCTTCGGGGTGGACTCCACGACGACGTCGACGTCCGGCGTGCCGTACACCGCGGCGCTCGACGAGAACACGACCTTCGTGACGTCGTTCTCGGCCATCGCGCGCAGGAGCGTCGCCGTCCCGGTCACGTTCTGCTCGTAGGTGTGCAGCGGGCGCTGCACCGAGACGCCGGCGTACTTGTAGCCGGCGACGTGCACGACACCGGTGACGCCGTGCTCGCGGATCGTCCGGCCGAGCAGCTCGCCGTCGAGGATGGTGCCCTCGACGAAGGGGACGTCCTCGGCGACGAACGAACGGAAACCGCTCGACAGGTCGTCGAACGCGACGGTGTCGAGGCCCGCAGCGCCGAGCGCGCGGACGACGTGGGACCCGATGTACCCGGCACCGCCGGTGACCAGCCAACTCATGTCCGCCACGCTAGCGGACGACGGTCACGCCCCGGTGGCGCGCGGCCGTCACGCCCCGGTGGCGATGAACACCGTCGAGGTCACGCCGCCGGACGAGTCGGCCTCGACCGTGACGTCTCCCTCGTCCGGGGTGACGAAGCAGGACTCCCCCTTGCGCAGCAGCGTCGCCGAGGTCGCCCCGACGAGCGTCACGACGCCCTCGGTGCAGATCGCGATCGACGGGCCGCGCAGCGGTGCGACCCCGCCGGTGCTCAGCCCGACCGGTCGGCCGTCGCCGGTCACCCGGACCAGCGCGAAGCCGACGCCCTCGGGCGCGAACCGGTCGACGCCGGCCGCCAGGTGCTCCGGCTCGAGCAGGGGTGCCGGGTACGCCGTGAAGTCGAGCACGCGGAGCAGCTCCGGCACGTCGACGTGCTTCGGCGTCAGGCCACCGCGCAGGACGTTGTCGGAGGGCGCCATCAGTTCGATGCCGAGGCCGTCGAGGTAGGCGTGGATGTTCCCGGCGGGCAGGTACATCGACTGCCCGGCGGTGAGCGTCACGCGGTGCATGAGCAGCGAGACGACGATGCCGGGGTCCCCCGGCCAGCTCGCCGCGAGGTCGCGGACGGTCGCGGTGTTCGGCGTGAGCAGGTCGTCGTCGAGGGCGGCGGCCAGGTCGCTGACGGCCTGCACGACGGCGAGCGCCGAGTCGTCGGCGGTCTCGAGCCAGCGCACGGTGTCCTCGAGGCCGTGCATCAGGTGGACCTCGAGCGGCCCCAGCCGACCGCTGCCGGCGTCGAGCACCCGGACCTCGGCCAGGGTGTCCTCGACCGGGCGGAAGCCGCTCAGTGCCTCGAACCGGTCGCTCAGCGCGACGACGAGCTCGGGCTTCGGGAACGGGTCCTTGTAGTTCCGCGCCGGGTCGTCCAGGGGGACGCCGTCGCGCTCCTCGCGCGCGAAGCCCTCCTCGGCCTGCTCGGGCGTCGGGTGCGCCTGCAGCGACAGCGGCGCCGCGGCGGCGAGCACCTTGAGCAGGAACGGCAGACCGGTGCGGTCCGACCCGAGGGCGGTCTCGGGTTCGGCGGCGATCCAGTCGCGGAGCGTGTCGGCGCCGCCGACCATGGCCGGGTTCACGACGACGCTCGGGCTGCCGGCGTGGGCGCCGAGCCAGAGCTCCGCCTGCGGCGCTCCGGTGACGGTCCGACCGAGGAACTCGGGGATGGCGGTGACCGAGCCCCAGGCGTAGTCGCGGGGCGTGTTGGTGATGCCGAGGAACATGCCGCGAGCCTACCGGCGCCGTCCGGGGGCCCACGCGGCCGGGCCCGGCCGGTACCCTGGCGACGTGACGAACACCTGGCCGCTCGCACGCGGGACCGTACCGGAGCGCGAGGCGTTCGCCTTCGGGGCGACCACGCTCTTCGTGCTGTTCGCGGGCGACGCGGTGCCGAACACCCTGACCTGGGTCGGCGCGGGCGTGCTCTGGGCGCTCGTCGCGGCGTGGGGCGGCACGATCCTGGTCCGGGCCCGCCCGCCGATCGTGCGCACGCCGTGGGCGCTCTGGGCGTTCCTCGCCTGGTGCCTGGTCTCGCTGGTCTGGTCGCACTGGCGGTTCGCGACGATCTCGAGCCTGGTCGTGCAGGTGATCTGCGCAGCCGTCGCGTTCGCCATCGCCTCCACGCTCACCTGGCGGCGGATCGGGGACGCGATCGGCCTCGCCCTGCGGTGGGTGCTGCTGCTCTCCCTGGTCTTCGAGGCCGTCGTCGCGGTGGTCGTGCGGCACCCGATCGCCCCGATCTGGACCGACTACGGCGACGCGGACATCCCGGACGCCTTCTACTTCTCGCGCGCCGAGCTGTTCACCGGGGGGCGCATCCAGGGCCTCCCCGGCAACGCGAACCTGCTCGCGATGGTCGCGCTCCTGGTGGCGATCGTCGTCGCCGTGCAGTTCGCCGAGGGCCGCATGCGCCGCAACCGGGCCGTCGGCTGGCTCGCCCTGGCCGCGCTCGTGTTCGTGCTGACCCGGTCCTCGACGGTCGTCGCCGCTGCCGTGGTCGTCGTCGTCGTGGCGCTGGCCGCGCTCTGGATCCGCCGGGTGCCGACCGAGCGGCGCACCCCCCGGTACCTCGTGCTCGCGGTCGTCGCGGTCGCCGCGGCCGTCGCCGCGGCGGTGCTGCGCGGCCCGGTGTCCGAGCTGCTCGGCAAGGGCTCCGACGCGACGGGACGCGGCGAGATCTGGGTGAAGGTGCTCGGCCTGGTCGACCAGCACCCGGTCGTCGGCTGGGGCTGGATCGGCTACTGGTGGCCGGGCATCCCGACCCTGGCCGACCTGGCGCACCGGAAGGGCGTCACCTACCTGCAGGCGCACGACGCGTACCTCGACGTCTGGATGCAGACCGGGATCATCGGTCTGCTCCTGTTCGCGGTGTACGTGCTCACGACGCTCTCCCGCTCGTGGGCGTCGGCGACCCGCATCGGGTACGACGCCGCGCTCCGGCCGCGCACCTTCGACCCGGTGTCGCTGCTGCCGCTCCTGGTGGTCGTCGCGCTCCTGGTGCAGTCGGTCGCCGAGTCACGACTGCTCTACCAGGGCAACTGGGTGCTCTTCGCCCTGCTGGCGATCAAGAGCCGCATCGTGCTCGTCGGCGAGGAACCGCTGTCCACCGGCGACGGGCCGCGCACCCCACCCGCCCGGCGCGAGTTCCGCGGGACCGCGACGCGCTGACCCCACCGCCGCGAGGTCCGCTCCCCGTCCGTCAGCGCGACAGCCATGCGCACGGGACCGGCGCCGACCACGGCGCCGTCCGCACGCGCACGACCCCGGTCGACGGGTCCACCCGGCACTGCTCGGCTGCGGCGGGCATCTGCGCGGCCCACACCGGTCCGCCGCTGCGCCGGGTGGCGTCGGGAGCGACGTGCAGCACGGCGGACGCGACGACCAGGGTGACCACCGTCCAGGCGGCCAGTGCCCCGAGGAGGCGACCCGGGCCTCCCGTCCGACGCGCCGGGGGCGACCAGTGGTCGGGGTCGGCGAGCACGGCGGCGGCGACCACGGCGGCGCTCACCAGCAGCAGGCCGGCGGCCGCGTCGTAGCGCTGCGGGCTGATCGCTGCCATCGACGCCACGGGCTGCGCCCAGTGCCGCCCGGTGCCGCCGTTCGCGAGCCCGGCGGCGGTCCACACGACGCCGGAAGCCACCGCGAAGGCGACCACGACGCAGCGCGCCCGCAGCGGCGCGGCCACGACGGCCGCCACCAGGACGAGCGCGAGCGCGGCGACGGGGACGAGCAGGACCCACCACCCGCGCTCGACGACCGCCGTCAGGACGGAACCGAGGTGCGGGTCCCACGCCCCCGCGACCGGACGGAGCAGGTACCCGGCCAGCAGGTCGCGCACCGCGGGCGCACCCGGCACGACCGTCCGCGGGTGGGTGACGGCGGTGACCACCTGCACCGCAGCGGCCGCCACGGTCGCGACGGTGACGGGGAGTGCCCGCAGACGCCCCCGCCGATCCCACCAGCCGAGCAGCAGCAGCGGCGCGAACAGCACCGTCTGCGGCTCGGTGAGCACCGCGGCGGCGGCCACCGCGGCGAGCGCGACCGCTCCCCACGTGGTGCCGCTGCGGTGTGCGAACACCCACGGCACCAGGACGAGCGCGTACCAGTGCAGGTTCGCGGCGTTCCCGCTGGTCTCGACCGGCGCGAGCGGCAGCACGACCGGCACGGCGGCGAGCACCAGCCGGAACGGCCAGGGGCGCACGAGGTCCCGCGACAGCAGGAACACGAGCGCGCTCACGCCGCCGACCACCAGGCAGCTCGCGAGCGACACGACCTGGGCGTAGCGGACCGCGGGCAGCGCGTACCCGAGGTCGACCACGAGCCGCGGCACCAGGTGGACGTACCCGGCGTACGGGTGCAGGAGCGTGTCGACCGGTCCGAGGGCGATGCGCTCCCGTAGGAAGACACCGCCGTCCTCGGCCCACACCGTGCCCCGGGTCACCGGACCGAGCCGGTGCCAGGCCAGCGCGGTGGCGAGCAGGCCGACGACGACCGCTGCCAGCGGCGCTCCGGCGGCCCTGCGCACGCGGTCCATCGGGCGAGGGTAGGTCCTGATCGCGCATCGTCGATAGGGGTGGTCCGTCGGCACCCTGGCGACTCGTCACACGGACGTGCGCCAAGATGGACGCGTGACGGACGGCCGGGTGGACAGACACGTGCTCGGGCGCCGCTACCTGTCGGCCTGGATCGGGTTCTCGGCGGGTGGCCGGTTCAGCCAGGCGCTCGCGACCGTCATCGTGCTGTTCGGCTTCGGCCAGCCCACCGTGCAGGCCCTGGTCGGCCCTGCCGGCACCTGGGCCGTGCTCGTCACGCTGTTCGTGCTCGCCGGGCTGAGCCTGCTCGGGCAGCGCTACCGGATCGAGTGGCACGGCGTGCTCCCCCTGTCACTGCTGGCCTTCGTCGGCTACTGCGCGCTGAGCGTGCTCTGGAGCGAGTACTCCTGGGTCGCCCTGCGCGGCTTCACCGAGACGGTGGGCTTCATCGGACTCGGGCTCTACCTGGCGCTCGGGCGCGACCTGGTGCAGGTGATCCGGGCGTCGGGCGATGCCTTCCGGATCCTGCTCGTCACGGCCCTCGGCCTCGAGGTCCTGGCCGGCCTCGTCCTCGACGTCCCCTTCCCCGCCTTCGGCATCCGCGGGGACATCGCCTACGGCGGCCCGATCCAGGGCATCGGCGGCACCCGCAACTTCATGGGCTTCATCGCCGCGATGGCACTCGTCACCTTCGTCGTCGAGTTCCTCACCCGGTCGGTGACCGTCTGGCGGGCGATCGGGTCGACCGCACTCGCCGTGATCGCCCTCATGCTCGTGCAGTCCCCCATCACCGGCCTCGCGATGATCGCCCTGGCGATCACGGCGCTCGCGCTCTGGTCCCTCCGGCACGCCCGCCCGGCGACCCGCCCCGTGGTGAACGGCGTGCTCGGCGCCGCGGTCCTGCTCGCCCTCGTGCTCGCGGTCCTCGCACGCGGCCGCCTGCTCGCCGAGATCGGCGCCGCCGGCGGCACCGCCACCCGCGTCGACCTGTGGTCGCAGATCCGGGTGTTCGTCGCCCAGTACCCGATCCAGGGCTGGGGCTGGGTCGGCACCTGGCCGAACGAGGCGGTCGTCCCCTACGTCACCTTCATCGACCCCGCCGGCGCCCGGTTCACCTCGGGCCTGAACGCCTTCGTCGACGCCTGGCTGCAGATCGGGCTCGCGGGCACGATCATCCTCGCGGTGACGGCCCTGCTCGCGTTCGCCCGGGCCTGGGTGACGGCGACGACCTTCCCCGGGGTCGCGTACGTGTGGCCCGCCGCGGTCCTCGTGCTGCTCGCGGTGACGAGCTCGGCCGAGAGCTACCTGCTGCACGGCGCGGGGCTGATGGTCTTCGTGACGGTGCTCGTGATCGCCGCCCGGCGGCGCTCCTGGCGCCGGCACCTGCCGCGCGTGTAGGGCGCGGCGGGCGGGGCGCGGCGCCGGCGCGGGCGCGGCGCGGGCGCGGGCGCGGGCGCGGGGCTCCTGGCGCGGGGCGCCGGGCGCACATGGTGAGCAGAAGATGTCGCCTCCACGTTCCGGACCCGACCTCTTCTGCTCACTCAGCGATGCGGTGGGCGCCCGCCGCCGGACGGGAGGCCCGTGGCGGCACCGCACCGCACCGCGCCTCCCGTCCGACGCGGCGTACGTTCCTGGCGCGCACATCGTGAGCAGGAACGGTCGCCTCAACGCACCCCAAGCGACCGTTTCTGCTCACCAAGCGACGCAGTGGGCGCCCGCCGCCGGACGGGAGGCCCGTGGCGGCACCGCACCGCGCCTCCCGTCCGACCCGACACGCGTACCTGACGCGCACATCGTGAGCAGAAGACGTCGCCTCCGCACATCGGACCCGACCGTTTCTGCTCACCAAGCGATGCGGTGGGCGCCCGCCGCCGGACGGGAGGCGCGTGGCGGCACCGCGCCGCGCCTCCCGTCCGACCCGACGTGCGTTCCTGGCGCACACATCGTGAGCAGAAGACGTCGCCTCCGTTCTGCTCACGCAGCGACGCGGTCGCCGCCTGCCGCCGGACGGGAGGCCCGTGGCGGCAGCACGCCACGCCTCCCGTCCGACGCGACAAGCGCGCCTGACGCGCACATCGTGAGTAGAAGACGTCGCCTCAATGCACCGGACGCGACCGTTCCTGCTCACCAAGCGACGACGCGCCCGTCCCGCCGCCGGACGGGAAGCGCGACGCGGCTGCGCGCCTCAGGGACGGGTGCGTCGCCCGAGGCGGCGCTGCACGCCCCACTGCGTGACGCGGAGCATCGCCTCGACCACGATCGAGCGGCTCATCTTCGAGACACCGTGCACGCGGTCGCGGAAGCGGATCGGGACCTCGACGATGCGGCCGCCGAGGTCGTCCACGCGCAGGGTCATGTCGACCTGGAAGCAGTAGCCCTTCGAGTCGATCGAGCCGAGGTCCATCCGGGCGACCGCCGAGGCGCGGTACACCCGGTACCCCGCGGTGATGTCCCGCACGTCGAGCCCGAGGACCCAGCGCGCGTAGGTGTTCGCGCCGCGGCTGAGCGCCTGACGCCGGAGCGGCCAGTCGACGACCGAGCCGCCGGGCACCCAGCGGGAGCCGATCGCGAGCAGGACGTCGTCCGAGGCTGTGACCGCGTCGACGAGCGCGGGCAAGCGGTCGGCCGGGTGCGAGCCGTCCGCGTCCATCTCGACGAGCAGCGGGTAGCCGCGCTCCAGGCCCCAGCGGAACCCGGCGACGTAGGCGGTGCCGAGCCCGAGCTTGCCGGAGCGCTGCAGCAGGTGCACGCGGTCGTCCTCGGCGGCGATCGCGCGGACGATGTCGCCGGTGCCGTCCGGGCTGCCGTCGTCGACGACCAGGACGTGCACCCCGGGCGACGCCGCCAGGACGGCCGACGTGATCGCGCGGACGTTCTCGGCCTCGTCGTACGTCGGGACGATGACGAGCGCCGAGGCGTCGGTCGGGCTCACCGGTTGTCGAGGCGCCGCTTGATCTTCCCCGCGACGCTGCGCGGGCCCTCGGTGCGCAGGTAGTGCACCGCGCGGCCGACGTCGTAGCGGACGCCGGAGAGCTTCTTGCGCTCGGGCACCCGGACGCGCATGGTGTGCGGCTGGATCGAGGACGTGGTGTCGCGGACGGTCTTGTCCGCGGCACGGACGGGGTTCCGGCAGAAGTCGACGAGCGGGGCGAGGACGTTCTCCCACGTGAACTGCTCGCGCACCCGGTCGACGTTGCCGATGAAGGTCGCTCGGGCCTTCTTGTCGAACAGGGCCGTCTCGAGCGCCGCGGCGAGGCCGTCGACGTCCTGCTCGTGCACGGCGATGCCGAGCTTCTCCTCGGCGACGAGGTCGCCGAAGGAGTCGCCCGCGGTCGTCACGATCGGCAGACGAGCCCACAGGTAGTCGAGGATGCGGGTGCGGAACGAGAACGTGGTCTCGAGGTGCTCGTAGTGCGTCGAGACGCCGGCGTCGGCCTCGAGCAGGTAGGCGCCGCGTTCCTCGTACGGGATCCACTGGTCGTTGAAGAACACGTGCTTGCCGGTCAGGCCGAGCGCGTCGGCCTCGGCGCGGACCTTCGCCACGATGTCCATCTCGGGGACGTCGGGGTTCGGGTGCTGCACGCCCATGAAGAAGAGCTTGACCGACGGACGGCGCTCGGCGAGCTGGGCGATCGAGCGGACCAGGGTGATCGGGTCGAACCAGTCGTAGATCCCCCCGCCCCAGACGACGAGCTTGTCGTTCTTGCCGATGCCCGGCACGACGCCCTTGACCCGCTGCTGGTCGTGCACCGGCGGGGTCGAGGACAGCCCGAACGGCACGACGCCGATGAGCGAGCGCAGGTCGGCGTCGCGCGAGTAGGTGCGGGCGTTGACGCGGCCGGAGCCGGCGAGCTGGCCGAGCCAGAACATCCGCTGGCGTTCCGAGGCGCAGATGAAGTAGTCGCCGAGCTCGAGCTGGTGGTTCAGCGTGTCCGAGGCGTCGAGGATCTGGCGGTTCCACTTGTCGACGTCGTCGCTGCGGCCCTGCTCGAGCTGCTCGAGGTGGAGCGGGTCGTACACGTCGACGACCAGGATCTTGCTCGTCGACTCGAGCACCGGGAACAGCCGGAGCGCGTGGCCCTGCACGATGATGACGTCGGCCCAGCCCTCGTGCTCGACCATCTGGCGCGGGTGGCGGTGCGGCACGGTGACGACCTCGTACGAGGGGTCGATCTGCGACGAGCGGGTGAGGCTGACGACGCGGACGTCGTGCTCGGACGCGAGCTGCTTCGCCATCTGCGTCGCGCGGATCGCCGGGCCGGCCATCTTCGCGCCGATCGAGTCGCCGGTGATGATGAGCACGCGGCGACGGGTGCCGACCTCGAGCACGCCGAGGGAGTGCACGATCTTGTCGTACCCGGCCAGGTAGTTCTCGATCGGGTAGGCCGGCTCGTCGCGGTTGCCGAACAGGCGGAGGAGCTCGCGGTCGGTGCGGACGCGGGTCGCCTGGATCTGCCGGCGGGACTCGGTCATCGACGGCAGCTGCTCGACGAACTGGTCGACGCCGTAGATGCCCGCCATGCTCGTCTTCGGCACCGGGACGGTGGGGACGCTGTCGTCCCCGGGGTTCCGCAGGTCGAGCGAGGTGGAGTCGAGCTCGCCGCGGCCGACGGCCCGGCGGACGGCGAGTGCGAGCGAGCCGGGCAGGGCGGCGGCGAGCTGCTCGTCGCCGAGGTTCTTGTAGAGCGTGAAGAGGGCGTTCCGCTCGAGCAGGTACGTCTCGCGGAAGTCGCCGAACTTGTTCATCGACGCGTGGTGCTTGTGGAACGCGACGGACTTCGGCTGGTAGCGGAAGCGCCAGCCGAGCAGGTTGAGCCGCCAGCCGAGGTCGACGTCCTCGTAGAACATGAAGTAGCGGTCGTCGAAGCCGTCGAGCTGCTCGAAGAGCTCGGCGCGGATGAACATCGCGGCGCCGGTGCCGAACAGCACGTCGGTCTCGCTCTCCCACCGGCCGGTGTCCGGCGACCCGGCGAAGGGCTTGTAGCCCATGCCGTACCAGGTCATCGCGGCCTCGGTGAAGTCGACGTTGACGCCCTCCCAGTCGAGGACCTTCGACGCGACGGCTCCGATGTCGGCGCCGGAGGCGAACGTCGCCATCGCCTCGCGCACCCAGCCGGTGTCAGGCCGGGCGTCGTTGTTGAGGAACGCGACGATCTCACCCGAGGACTTCGCGACGCCGAGGTTGCAACCGCCGGTGAAGCCGAGGTTGGCACCGGCGTCGACCAGCGTGAAGTCGAGGGTCGAGGCCTGCAGCCGCCCGAGGTGCTCCGGCCCGGAGCCGTTCTCGACGACGATGACCTCGAGCTTGTCCTGCGGCCAGTCCTGCTTGCGGAGTTCCGCGATGCTCGTCAGGGTGTCGTCGGTGCCCTTGTAGTTCACGAGGACGACGGACACGACTCCCGGCTTGCGCTCTGTCACGCGGGTTCCTCCAGCAGCTGCCGCGCGGGGGCGCGGATCGGTGGCTCGGTCGCGGGGTGCCGCGGCCGATGACACCCTACAAGGCGCGCCCGGCCGCTCCCCGGTGGCCGCCGCCGGTTCGTGCAGAATGGCGGGCGTGACTGCCGCCATCCCGAGCACCCCCCTGCCCTCCGTCCTGCACGAGGACTACGCCGCCATCGCGGCCGGCACGCACGCCGAGGGCCCCCGCGGCACCGTCCGCTTCGCCGTGTCGACCGCCGACCCCGCCGAGGGCAAGGGCGACCTGTTCGTGGCACTCGGCCTGGCCCGAGCCCTGCGCGCCGAGGGCTGGGGCGTCGCGATGTGGCCGCTCGAGCGCTGGGGCGACGAGGTCCCCGCCGACACCGCGGCCGTCGTCGTGATGATCGAGTCGTTCGTGCCCGGGTACGTGCCGGCCGGCACCGCCCTGGTGGCCTGGGTGCGCAACTGGACCGAGAAGTGGGCGGCGCTGCCCTACCTCGACGAGTTCGACGCCGTGTGGACGTCGTCCACGATCGCCCGCGACGCGATCGCCCCGCACGTCGCCACGACGGTGGAGGTCGTGCCGATCGGCGTCGACCTCGACCTGTTCACCACCGACCGGCCGCACGCCCACGCCGAGCCGGCCGACGTCGACCCCGTCGCCGCGGCCGACGCCGCCCGGACCGACCGCGCGGTCACCACGGTGAACTTCTGGGGAGTCCGCCGTCTGGTGCAGGACGTCCTCGCCGAGGTCGCCCCGGCCGAGCCGATCATCTGGTACGCCGCCAACGTCGACCACGTCGAGCCCTCGCCGGGTGTCGAGCTCCGCCCGATGGTCTCGTACTTCTCGCTGCCCGAGGTGTACCGCGCCGCCGGGTTCGTCGTCGACGACGTCATCGCCCCGGCCGCCGCCTACGGCACGCTCAACTCGCGGCTGTACGAGTCGCTGGCCTGCGGCGCGCTGCCCGTCACCGACTGCGCGCTCGGCCTCGACGAGCTCGGACTCGCCGAGGTGCCGGTCTTCGACGACGCCGCGTCGCTCGAGCGTGCACTCGCGATGCCGCGCGAGGAGCGCACCGCCCTGGTGGAACGGCTCCGGGCCGTCGTCGTCGAGCGGCACTCGTTCCGCAGCCGTGCCGAGCAGGTCGGCCCGTCGCTCGACGCCGCCGTCGCCGCCGCCTCGGGCCGGAGCGGCGAGCGGAGCGCCTTCCTGCGCTGGGCGACCGAGCAGCGCGAGCTCCTGCGTCGGACCGAGCACGACCGCGACGTCCACCTGGCCGGCGTGCACGACATCAACGAGCGGCTCATCGTCTCGGAGCAGAAGGTCGGCGCCCACGACACGGCGCGGCAGGTCGCCGAGGCGGAGCGCGACCAGATCGCGGCACGGTTCCACGGCCTGACCCGGTCGCCGGAGTACCGCGTCCTGCACGGCCTCGGTCTCATGGCGCGGCGCGCGCGCCGCTGACACCCGGCGCTCCGCGCACCCCGGGCGGGCACGGGAGCGGGTCCGGTGGACGCACCCACGCAACGGACGGGAGGCACGGTGCCAGCTGGCACCGTGCCTCCCGTCCGTCGTCGGTGACCGTCTACCGGACGGTGACGGTCTTCGTGCCGAAGCTCTTGTAGGTCCCGCTCGGCAGGTCCTGGAAGTAGACGCGCACGGTGTGCGTGCCCTTCGCCAGGCCGGTGAGCTTGCGGGAGAGCCCGACGTCCGAACCCCAGTCCGGGTAGCTGCGCTGAACATCCGTCCGGGTCGCGTTCGCGGTTCCCGGGGCGACCGCGACGCCGTCCAGGTGCATCTTGTACTTGACCGGGTCCCAGACGTCCGGGTCGACGGCCCAGCCCTGCACCGTGATCGTGCCGGTGCCGCCGGTCACCGACTCGAAGGCGCCCGTGACCGGCCCGGTGCCGCCGGTCTTGCCGGTCGACGGCGGGTCGATCACCGTGAAGGTCTTGGTCCCGAAGCTCTTGTACGTGCCGCTCGGCAGGTCCTGGTAGTAGACGCGCAGGGTGTGCGTGCCGGCGGTCAGGCCCGTGAGGGTCCGGGACAGCCCGACGTCGCTGCCCCAGCCGGGGTACTTCGCCTGCACGTCGGTGCGCTTCGCGTTCGCGACGCCCGGGTCGATCGCGACCCCGTCCAGGTGCATCTTGACCTTGACCGGGTCCCAGACGTCGGGGTCGATGGCCCACCCCGTGACCGTCGCGCTGTGCACACCGCCGGTCACCGACTCGTAGGCACCCGTGACGGAGCCGGTCTTGCCGGTCTTGCCCGTGGTGCCGGAGGTCGGCGGGGCGGCCGCGGCGCTGGTCACCGTGACGGTCTTCGTGCCGGCACTCACCCACTTGCCGCTCGGCAGGTCCTGGAAGTAGACCCGCACCGTGTGCTTGCCCGCCGACAGACCGGTCAGCTTCACCGACAGCCCGACGTCGGAACCCCAACCGGGGTACTTCGCCTGCACGTCGGTGCGCTTCGCGTTCGCCGTCCCGGTGCCACCGCGGGCACCGTCGACGTGCAGCAGGTACTGCACCGGGTCCCACACGTCCGGGTCGATCGCCCACCCCGTGACCGTCGCCGTGCCGGCACCGCCGGTCACCGACTCGTAGGTGCCCTGCACGGTGCCGGTCTTGCCGGTCTTGCCCGTGGTGCCGGAGGACGGCGCGGCGGCCGCGGCACTGGTCACCGTGACGGTCTTCGTGCCGGCACTCACCCACTTGCCGCTCGGCAGGTCCTGGAAGTACACCCGCACCGTGTGCTTGCCCGCCGACAGCCCGGTCAGCTTCACCGACAGCCCGACGTCCGAGCCCCAGTCCGGGTGCTTCGCCTGCACGTCGGTGCGCTTCGCGTTCGCCGTCCCGGTGCCACCACGGGCTCCGTCGACGTGCAGCAGGTACTGCACCGGGTCCCACACGTCCGGGTCGATCGCCCACCCCGTGACCGTCGCCGTGCCGACGCCACCGGTCACCGACTCGTAGGTGCCCCGGACCGTGCCGGTCTTGCCGGTCTTGCCCGTGGTGGGCGGCGTGACCGTGACCGTCTTCGAGGCCACCTTGACGTACCCGGTGCCGGGCTTGTCCATGACGTAGAGCACGACGGTCTGCTTGCCGGCCGCGATGCCGGTCAGCTTCTTCGACCAGCCGAGGGTGGTGCCGACGCCCGGGTACACCGCTGCGACGTCCTTGCGGGTGGTCGAGGTGGTCCCACCGCCGCGGTTCGTGCCGTCGACGAGCAGCTTGTAGGTCGCCGGCTTCGTCGAGTCGGGGTCGAGTGCCCACCCGCTCGCCGAGATCGTGCCGGCACCGCCGGTGACGCTGTCGATGACGCCCTTCGGCGCCGCACTCGTGATCGTGCGGGTGTAGCAGCCGAGCAGCGTGTTCGACCCGGCGCCCTGGTTGATCGCGTACGTGCACACCGAGTGCGCCCCGACCGACAGCCCGGTGAGCTCCGTCGAGAAGCCGTGCGCGGTGTTGCCCGAGCCGAGGGTGTTCGCGAGGTCGGACCGCTTGACGTCGGCGGTGACCGTCTTCGCACCCGCGCCGTCGACGTAGAACGCGACGCGCAGTGCCTTGGTGGTGTCCGGGTCGACCGCCCAGCCGGTGACGGTGATCGACGACGTCGAGCTCGCGGTGACCGCGTCGACGTTGCCGTAGGGGTTGCCCCCGCCGTTCGAGGACCCGAACCAGTCGGTGTACATGCGCCAGAAGTTGCGGTTGCCGTACGCCGAGCAGCTGTCGCCGGACCCGTACAGGTTCGACATCGCGGCGCTGTTCGGCGTGTACGGCGTGTAGATGTAGAGCCCGGCGGTGGCCTGGTTCTTGATGTACACGGTCTTCCGGCCGCAGGCGGCGTTCGGGTTGAGCAGGATCGAGTTGTTCCGGCCCGCCTGGTACGCCCACGAGGTCGGCGTGGCCTGGTACCGCTTGAACTGCAGCCCTGCGGCGTAGACCTGCTGCGCGAAGCCGCGGTACGCCGGGTCGCACGGCGCGGTGTCCGGGCAGGCGAACCCGGTCGCGTGCTGGTACATCCAGTTCGTCGGCCGCGAGGTCGAGACGATGCCCTGCTCCTTCTCGAGCAGCACGAGGAGCGCCTTCTGGCTGATGCCGCACGCGGCGCCGACCTGGGCGATGATCGTCGCGGCGGACTTCGTGCCGCCCGCGATCGCGCTGCACCGGCCGGAGACCGCGTTGATGGTGCTGACCTTCTGCGAGAAGTTCTTGAGGCAGACCGGGCCACCGCTCTGCTGCGTGCAGCTCGGCGCGACGCTGTTCAGGAACGACTGCACGGCGGCGGCGTTCATCGCCGAGCCGTTGTAGAAGGCGGCGTCGCTGATGATGTTGCCCGGGTCGAACTGCGACGCGACGGCGGCGGAGGCCGGCTCCGTCGTGGTCGCCTCGGAGAGCACGGTGCCGAAGGTCATGCCGGTCGCGGCCACGGCGAGCGCGGCGACGAGGGCCAGCGCGGATCGGAGTCCCCGGCGGGGAGTACGGGTGGGACGCATCACGGCACCTCCGCCGTCATCGGGTCGGACGCCGTCGACGCGGAGCCGACGGCGTAGGTCAGGGTGACGGACCAGGTGCCGCTGGCGACCTGGGACGCGGGGAACGCGACCTGTGCGCAGTTCACCGAGGACGCGCTCGCCGCAGCCGCGCTCGTCGCGGTGCGGGTGACACCGCCCTTCGTGGCGGTGAAGCGGCACGTGCCGGACGTGTCGGTGGTGCCGGAGACGAGGCCGCCGGCCTGCAGCGTCTTCGTCCCGGTGTCCCAGCCGGCGTAGGTCACCACGGCCGTGGCCGCGAAGTCCGTCGGGTCGGCGTCGGGCTCGTTCGTCGCCCCGCTGCCGGGGAAGGGCCCGGGGGTGTCGTCGTCCGAGGCCTCGCCGCCGTCCGACGGGTCGTCGCTCGGCGACGACGCGACGTCGGTGGGCGCGACCGTGCCGCCGCTCGTCGCGGTCGACGTCGGGGTGGCCGTGGCGCTGGTGGTGCGCGACGCCGAGGGGCTCGGCGAGGCGTCGTCGCCGCCGGAACAACCGGCCACGAGGAGACTGAGTGCACCGACCACCGCGAACGCAGCGATCGGCCTGGATGCGTGGAGCATGCTGACGGGCCGTCCTGAGGGAGTTGACAAGGGTCCGGGTTGCGACAACGGTAACTCGAAAGTCAAGGTTGAGGGTTGGTTCGTCACGAATCACCCCCGGTCGGGGGTACCCGACGACTGTCGCGCTCGCGGCGGTCCCGCCCTCGGGCCCGGTGAGTATGCTGTTCCGGTCCTGCCCCCACGAACGAAGAGACGTATGGTCGACCAAGCACGCATGACCGCGCTCGCGGAGGAACCCCTCGTCGTGATCGGCGCTCCGACGAGCGCCTTCCGCGGGACCTGGCGCGAACTGCGCGACGTCTTCCGGCAGCGGGAGATGCTCGGCATGCTCGTCCGCCGCGACCTCAAGGCGCGGTACAAGGACTCGGCCCTCGGCTTCGTGTGGACGCTCGTGCGTCCGCTGACGCAGCTCCTCATCTACTACTTCGTCATCGGGCAGGTGCTCGGCGCCGCCAACGGCATCGACAACTTCGCGATCTACGTCTTCACGGGCCTGACCGCCTACACGCTGTTCAGCGAGATCGTCGCCGGGTCCACGGGCTCGATCGTCGGCAACAGCGGCCTCATCAAGAAGGTCTACGTCCCACGTGAGGTCTTCCCGCTGGCGAGCGTCGGCGCGGCCCTGGTGAACTTCACGATCCAGTTCGCGATCCTGCTGGCCGCCACGGTGGTGATCGGGGTGTTCCCCTGGCACGAGGGTCTGCTCTACCTGATCCCCTCGCTCGCCGTGATCCTGGTCTACGGCGCGGCCATCGGCCTGGTGCTGTCGGCGCTCAACGTGTACCTGCGCGACGTGCAGTTCGTCATCGACGTCGGCCTCATGGTGCTGCTCTGGGCGTCGCCGATCGTCTACGCGTACGCACGGGTCGTCGCCACGGTGAAGACCGACTGGCTGCTCGCCGTCTACACGAACAACCCGCTGACCCTGTCGGTGCTCGGGATGCAGAACGCGATCTGGCTGCACGACCCGGCGGACGTCACGTACCCGGACCACCTGATGCTGCGCCTCGGCGTCGCGTTCGTCATCGGTGTCCTGTGCCTCCTCGGCGCGCAGCGGATCTTCTCCCGCCTGCAGGGCAACTTCGCGCAGGAGCTGTAGACCATGGCCATCAGCACCCCCGTCGCCCCGGTCGGGACCGGTGACACCACCGAGCGCCCCGACGTCATCGTCATCGACCACGTGCGCAAGCGCTTCACCGTGCGCAAGGACAACACCCTGCGCGAGCGCATCGTCACGCTCGGCCGCGCCGGCCGCAAGCACCGCCAGGACTTCTGGGCGCTCGACGACGTCTCCGTGTCGATCCAGGCCGGTTCGACCGTCGGGCTCATCGGCCAGAACGGCTCCGGCAAGTCGACGCTGCTCAAGGCGATCGGCGGCATCATCCAGCCGACCTCGGGCACGGTGTCCCGCCGTGGTCGCCTCGCCGCGCTGCTCGAGCTCGGCGCCGGCTTCCACCCCGACCTGTCCGGCCGCGAGAACGTCTACCTGAACGCGAGCCTGCTCGGGCTGAGCCGCAGCCAGACCGACGAGAAGTTCGACGACATCCTGGCGTTCTCGGGCATCGGCGACTTCATCGACACCCAGGTGAAGTTCTACTCGTCGGGCATGTACGTGCGGCTCGCGTTCGCCGTCGCCGTGCACACCGACCCCGACGTGCTGCTCGTCGACGAGGTCCTGGCCGTCGGCGACGAGGCCTTCCAGCGCAAGTGCCTCGACCGCATCCGCACCTTCCAGGAGGCCGGCAAGACGATCATCATCGTCACGCACTCCCTGAGCCAGGTCCAGGAGATGTGCGACCGCGTCGTCCTGCTCAACAAGGGCAAGGTGCTGCACGACGGCGACCCGGTGGCCGCGGTGAGCATGTTCCGCGAGGTCCTCGAGGAACGCCGCCAGGGCGAGCTGAGCACGGACGTCGCCGTCGGGCGCGGCCGGGTCCTCGGCGCGGGCGTGCAGGTCGAGGGCAAGGGGCCGAAGGCCGACGTCCTGCCGGGTGACGACCTGGTCGTCGACATGGAGTTCGAGCACCTGGACGGCATCGACGACTGGGAGGCCGCGGTGCAGATCAACAACGCCGGCGGCCAGGTCGTCTACGGCACGACGACGGGCATCATGGGCATGACGCTGCAGCCGCTGCACGGTCGCCGGAAGCTCCGCCTGCGGATCGCCGACACCGCCTTCGGCACCGGCAAGTACTTCGTCAACGTCTCGATGATGGACTCCGCCGGCCGCCACCTGCACGACATGCCGGAGTGCGACTCGTTCGAGGTCCCCTCGTTCGGCGACGCCGTCGGCACCGTCTACGCGCGGCCCTCGATCGAGGAGCTCGACTGAGCCCGACCGACGGCACGAACCGCCTCGCGGTCGTCGTCGTCAACTGGGAGCGCGCCGACCTGACCACGACGGCCGTCCGGGCCGTGCTCGCCGAGGGCGCTGCCGACGAGGTCGTCGTCGTCGACAACGGGTCGTCCGACGACTCCCTCGCGGTGCTCCGGCGCGAGCTGCCGGACGCCACGGTCGTCGCGCTGGACCACAACGGCGGGTTCGCCACCGGTGCGAACGCGGGCATCCGGCACACCGACGCCGAGACCGTCGTCCTGCTCAACAACGACGCGGTCCCCGCCGCGGGCTTCGTCGCGGCGCTCCGCGACCACCTGGCGCAGGCGGGGCCCGAGGTCGGGGCGGTGACGGGCCGCATCGTGCTCGCCGGACGCTGGACGGGCCTCCCGGCCGGAGCCACGCCCGAACCCGACCAGCGGGTGCTGCGGGACCACACCGGGCGCGCGTGGACGCCGTCGCCGGACGGCGACGTGCGGCTCAACTCGACCGGCGTCCTGGTCGACCGCGACGGCAACGGCATGGACCGCGACTGGTTCGCGCCGGCCGACCGTGTCGCGGACGTCGACGTCTTCGGGTTCTCCGGCGGCGCGTCCGCGCTCCGACGGAGCGCGCTCGACGACGTCGGCCTGCTCGACGAGTCCCTGTTCATGTACTACGAGGACACCGAGCTCGCCTGGCGGCTCCGCCGCCGCGGCTGGCGGGTCGAGCACGCGGCCGACGCCGTCGTGGAGCACGACCACTCGGCGTCCTCCGGGGTGCAGAGCGACCTGTTCGTCTTCCGCAACGCCCGCAACCGGCTGGTCGTCGCGCTCTGGCACGCGCCGTGGCCGACGGTGCTGCGGGCGGCCGCCCGCACCCTGGTGCGCGGGGTCCGCGGGCTGGTGGTCGGTCGTTCCGGTCGTTCCGGTCGTTCCGGTCGTTCCGGACATTCCGGACGTTCCGGACGGGAGGCCCGGCTCGTCCTGGCAGCGCTCGTCGACGTCGCCGGGGCGCTCCCGTCGCACCTGGCGCGGCGGCTCCGCGAGACGCGTCGCGCCTCGGTCCCGCGCCGCCGGATCGACACGGGCGCATGAGCGGCTCGGGCTATCCTGGTCACTCCCCCGTCGACGGCCCCGGCCGCGACCAGTCCGCACGGAAGGACCCCCGCGTGCCGCAGCTCACCGTCCTCGTCGACGGAACAGCGGTACCGGAGAACCTCGGCGGCGTCGGCCGCTACGTCGAGGGGGTCGTGTCGCACCTGACCGACCCGTCACTCGACGTCCACCTGGTCGTCCGACCGGTGCACGCCGCGCACTTCAGCGCGATCGCCCCCGGCGTCACCGTGCACACCGCCCCGCGGTGGACCGACTCCGTGCCGCTCCGGTTCCTGTGGGAGCAGACCGGCCTGCCGGCGCTCGGCCGTCGGCTCGGTGCGCGGGTGCTGCACTCGCCGCACTACACGTTCCCCTTCGGCTGGCGCGGCGGCTCGGTCGTCACCCTGCACGACGCCACCTTCTTCTCGAACCCCGAGTGGCACTCCCGCCTGAAGCGCACGTTCTTCACGTGGTGGAGCCGCCGGTCCCTGCGCACCCGCCCGGTCGTCGTCGTGCCGAGCGCCGCCACCGCGACCGAGGCCGCCCGGGTCGTCCCCGGCATCCGCGCCGACGTCCGGGTCGCCCCGCTCGGGGTCGACCGCGCCGTGTTCCACGAACCGTCCACCGCCGAGGTCGAGGACGCACGGATCGCCGCGACCCTGCCCGAGGGGGCGGCCTGGATCGCGTTCCTCGGCACGATCGAGCCGCGGAAGAACGTCACCGCGCTGCTCGACGCCTACGCGTCCGTGCGGCGGGAACGGCCCGACACCCCGTGGTTGGTGCTCTCCGGCGCCCGCGGCTGGGACACCGCAGCCGTCGAGCGGCTCGACACCCTGCAGGACGCCGACCACGTCATCGAGGCCGGCTACCTGCCCCTCGAGGACCTCGCCGGCTACCTCGGCGGCGCCGAGTTCGTCGTCTACCCGTCCCTCGGCGAGGGCTTCGGCCTGCCCGTGGTCGAGGCGATGGCCTCCGGCGCGTGCGTCCTCACCACCCGCCGACTGTCCCTGCCCGAGGTCGGCGGCGACGCGGCGGTGTACTCCGAGCCCTCCGCTCCCGCGCTGGCCGCCGCGATGACGGAGCTGCTCGACGACCCGTCGCTCGTCGCGTCGCACCGCGCGGCCGCGCTGGCCCGGGCCGCCTCGTTCACGTGGGAGGCCACCGCCGCCGTGCACGTCGCCGCCTACACCGACGTCGCCGGGGCCGGGGTCCGGGACGGGGCCCCGCGGTGATCCGGGTCGCGGTGCTGACGGTCACCTACAACACCGGCGAGACCATCCGGCCGTTCCTCGCGAGCGTCGCCGCGGCGTCGACGGATCCCGTCGCCGTCGTCATCGCGGACAACGGCTCGACCGACGTCGACGCGTTGCGCGCGATCGGCGAGTCCTACGGCGCCGTCGTGGTGTCCTCCGGCGGCAACCGCGGGTACGGCGGGGGCATCGACGCGGCGCTGAGCGCCCTCGACGACGTCCTGCCCGACGTGCAGCCCGAGTTCCTGCTCGTCACGAACCCCGACGTCGTGCTCGCCCCCGGTTCGATCGACGAGCTCGTCGCCGCCGCCGACCGGCTGCCGTCCGGCGGCTCGTTCGGCCCGCGGATCCTCGACGAGCAGGGCGAGACCTACCCGTCCGCGCGGCAGCTCCCCTCGCTCCGGACCGGCCTCGGCCACGCGGCGTTCTCGCGCTTCTGGCCCGCGAACCCCTGGAGCCAGCGCTACTGGTCCACCACCGAGGTCGTCGAGCGCGAGGCCGGCTGGCTCTCCGGCGCGTGCTTCCTCATCCGCACGTCGCTGTTCCGCGAGCTCGACGGCTTCGACGAGTCGTACTTCATGTACTTCGAGGACGTCGACCTCGGGCAGCGCGTCGGACGGTCCGGCCGGGCGAACGTCTACGTGCCCTCCGCCGTCGTCACCCACACCGGCGCACACTCGACGTCGTCGAACCGGCGCCGCATGGAGATCGAGCACCACCGCAGCGCGTACCGCTTCCTGTCGCGGAAGTACCGGTCGTGGTGGCTCTGGCCCCTGCGCGTCGCCCTGCACGCGGGCCTGTCGCTCCGCGCCCGCTGGGTGACGCGGAAGTAGCTCGGGGCCGCGGGGCAGCGTGGCCGCGGGGCCGCGCCGCTGACGCGAACGCGCGCCGCACAACCGAAGTGCGTCCGAACCGCGCGGTTGCGCGGCGCGAATGCACTTTGGTTGTGCGCAGCGCGCGCACCCGCCGCGAGACGGCGGCCGCGCCGGCAGGCACCAGCGACAGCGACGCGCCGTCGCCGCGCGGCCCTACCGCCGCAGGCGGGCGCGCTCGGCGCGGGCGGCCTCGAGCAGCACCCGGGCCCGGGCGTCGAAGGAGTGCTCGGCGGCGACGTGCTCGGCGACCGCGGCCCGCTCGGCGGCGGTCGGCCAGGCGTGCGCCGGGTCGAGCAGGTCGGCGAGCTCCTCGCGCGAGCGTGCCACCGCCAGGGTCGGTACGTCGAGCACCTCGGCCAGCCCGGCCACCGGGTCCGTCACGACGACTCCCCCGGACGCCAACACGTCGAACACGCGGTTCGAGACGAAGCCCCCCGACGCCATGTCCGGCCAGTGGTCGTTCAGCACGAGACGCGCCGAGGCGTAGGCACGCGCGACCTCGGCACGCGACAACGACGGCTCGCCGAGCATCGTGGACGGCACGAGCGGCTCCCACCCCGGACCGTGCACCCGCAGGT